>JAGWTR010000001.1 GCA_028868855.1 Burkholderiales bacterium
CGATGCGGCAGACAAGGCCACCGGCACAGGCCAAAGCAAAGTGCCGCACATGGCCGATCCCAATATCGCCCTGGTTGGCAAAGCCGGCATCGGCCTGACTGCGGGCCAAGACCTGCACCTGAGTGCCCAAGACACCACCCAGATCGCCAGCGGGCAGGACACGCACTTTGCGGTGGGTGGGCAGGCGCGCATCCACACCGGGCAGGCGATTGGCTTGCTGGCGGGCGCGATTCAGCCGGGATCGGAAGCGGCCGGCAAGGGCCTGACGATGATCGCGGCACAAGGGCCCATTGACATGCAAGCTCAGGCTGGCCCGGCGCAGATTGCGGCCAAGCAGGAGCTGCAGTTGAAGACGGCGAGTGGGGTGGTGAACATTGCGGCGGCCAAGAAGGTGACGCTGGCGGTGAGCGGTGGGGCGAGCATCACGATTGAGGGTGGGAGCTTCACGGCGCAGTGCCCGGGGAAGATCACCGTGCAGGCGGGGATGAAGTCGATGGTGGGGGGTGGGACGGAATCGTGGGCGATGCCGCAGATGCCCAGATCATCCTTGCCTGTGAGTGAATTGAGCTTCAACATGCGCTTGACCGATGTGCCAGGTCCAAAGGGCCATGCCCTTGCGCATACCCCCTGGAAGATCGTCAAGTCCACGTCAATGCCTAGAGGCATGGGCGTAGTGTCGAACGAGTCCGTTGTGCTATCCGGAGAAACCGATACACAAGGTGTCGTGAATCTAACTGGTGATCAACAAGAGACCTTGGCCAAGGCCTACCAAGCGCATCCGAGCAGCCTCTGGCTGCTGTACCCCGGGCAGGCGGTCCAACTGAGCGCGCAGGTACAAGACCCAACGTGGACCAATGAAGCCAAACTGCGGCAAGCCTTGAATGCAGCGGATTTCAGTGGTGACACCCATGCTCATTTGAACAACAACGACGCAGTAGAAGATCTCAAGCATGCCAAGACGGTCCTTGAAGCCGGCAACGACGCATCGCTGCTGGGCAAGCTTCAACAATAAACACAAGGGACGTTGACATGGCAGGAAAGACAATCCACCAACCTGTGGACAAAAGTGGTCAACCCACGACAGAAGCCCGATCTGCGCCAGCATGGTTCCCCAAAGACACTGAGCGAGTTCAGATTGAGGGCATGACACGGGTCGGTTCTTCACCTGAATGGGCCTGGGGGCAGTTGTTCAGCGAGCCTCACCGTGGCAACGACGTTGATTTCTTCGTCACGGGGGCCGAGTATTTCAAGACCGTCGCCAGTTTCATCCGCAAGGCCACGAAATCGGTATTCATTGCTGGATGGCAGGTTAATTACGACGTCGAACTGGACGGCAAAACCACGCTCTTCGATTGCCTGAAAGAGGCGGTGGACAACGGTGCGTCTGTCTACGTGATGCCTTGGCTCTCACCCAAGGCCGGGGTAGACACTGGCGACTTCGAAACCATGCTGGCGGTGTTTCAACTCAACGCCGGCAAGCCCAAAGGTCGAGCCTACTGTTTGCCGGCCATGCAACAAGGCGACCAAGGCTCATTGGGCCTGTTCTTCTCGCATCACCAAAAACAGGTCGTGGTGGACAACGAACACGCATTCGTTGGGGGCATTGACCTTGCCTACGGCCGACGCGATGACGGCAACTTCAGTTTGAAGGCAGACGGCCGCACGCTCAACGAGCTGTACAACTCATGCATCCCGCCTGTCCACGATCTGAGCAATGTCGAGCAGGCCCATTGCCTGACGAGAGCCGAATTGTTGGCCGCATGCACACTTGACGGACTCAAAGGAACAATCGCCACGTTCCTGACATCACCGGCAGACCTTTTTGCCCCTGCTTGGGACTTGAAGTCAGGCGTGACGCAGTCCTTCAAAGACACCCAGACAAAAGCAGCCGAAATCTGGGAAAACATTGATCTTGTTGGGCGCTTCACTGGTCCCGTGAAAGCGGCGGCAGCTGGTACCGCGCAGGATACATCCAGGTGGGCCTGGTCACAGTTGCCCAAAGACGTCCAAGACAAGTTGCAGGCCCTGCGTGACACGGGGTCCGCGAACGCGGCCAACGCCATGTCCGCACTATTGGCCTGGCTGAACAATGCAGACCTCAACCGTTTGCCGCCGGCCATGCTGCAGGAAGTTTCTTCCGTCGTGCATGCGCTGTCGTATGCTGTTTTCGCGGCCTTGTACGCATCGTCTGGCAATTTGACAAAGCGCTATGACCGCCTGTTAGAGCACAAGAAGGTCGTGCCCAAGAGCGGCAAGATCATCGATGTGGATTGCCAACCTCGCATGCCTTGGCATGACGTGCATTGCCACATCAAGGGCTCAGCTGTTTTCGATCTGAGCCAAAATTTCGTGCGCCGATGGAATGGATCGGCACGAAGCTACGAGACGTCCTTTTCGCGGTACCGAGACCCTTACGCCAAACTCGTCGATCCTCTGCTTGCCAAGATCGGGCTGGAGATCATCAAGACGCCCAAGGCACCTCGGATCGCCAAGGAGCATTTACCCACGCCCAAGAAAAGCCAGGGTAGTAACTGGGTTCAGGTGTTGCGCAGCGCCCCCAAAAATCTGGTCACACAAGAAAACGCCGAACTGGGGGCCAAGGCTCCCGCCTTGCAGCAAAACAACTGCCTGAAGGGCATGCTCAAAGCCATCCAAGGGGCGAGCAAGTTCATCTACATCGAGGGGCAGTTTTTTCAGAGTGCGTATGGTGATGAAGGCGATAGCAGGGGCGCACTCTCTGGCCCCATGGCAGCCATCCTCAAAATCGAGTCGTCGCCCACCTATCAACGTTTCGTTGACATGCTGGGCATTCGGAGCGTGCCCATTGAGAAGGTGCCCACCACCATGCGCTGGGACATGGTTGGCGAGGTCGAGAAGCTGGCTCAAGGCAAAGCCTTCATGGCCGACCTGAAGCAAGCCATGACCAACGCGACGACCATCGAGGCGTTGCGCCTGATGGGCAAGCCGCAGGAAAGGTTGCTCAATCCTATTGGTCAGGCCTTGGTAGACCGCATCACCAACGCTGTGTATGACGGCGTGCCTTTTCACGTGTACATGGTGCTGCCGGTGCACCCAGAGGGTCTGCTCAATGTCGTCAACATCATGACGCAGACGCACCTGACCATGCAGTCTCTGGTGTTTGGGAAGTACAGCCTGGTTAACGGCATTCGACGCGCCATTGTTGCCAAGCAACTGCATGACCAGAAGAAGATTTCAATTGAAGAAGCCGAGCAGCGTATCGCACGCATGACGCCGGAAAGCTTGCAAACCGCTGCGGGTGAGCAATGGAAGGCCTACCTGACGCTGCTGAATCTGCGCAACTGGGATCTGTTCGGCAAAAAGCCGGTGACCGAGCAGATTTATGTACATAGCAAGTTGCTGATTGCAGATGACCGCGTAGCGGTTCTAGGAAGCGCGAACATCAACGACCGCAGCATGCTTGGCAACCGTGATTCAGAGTTGGCGGTGGTGATCACCGATGACACGCCTGTGATGGCCAAGCTGGACGGCAAGAACGACCACCCCGTGGCCAGCAAGGTGCATGATCTGCGCATACGCCTTTGGAAAAAGCTTTTCGGTTTAACAAGTAGCCAACGTGCAGCCAGTTCTTTAGCCAGTGAGGCCTTGCTCAAAAGCCCGGCGGCACCTGAAACTTGGCGAGCTATTCAGAAGGTCGCAGACAAAAACGCAACGAGCTACGAAGCGGCATTTTGGTTTGTTCCAAGGAGTGTTGCGCATACGACGATTCAACAAAAGAAGAAAGACGCTGAAGTTCCTCCCGGGTCTATTTGGCCGCTGTGGCGATATGTTGACTACGTAAAGCAGGACAACGGCGGGCATCTGGCGTACCGCATGCCATTTGACGAGTTGTTCTGGCGAGAATCGACCGTACAAGACATCGGCCACACTTATGAGCCTGGCAAGAACGCCAAGAATGCTTTGCCATCGTCGCAAGAGCCTAACGGCATTCAAGGCTTCATCACGGCCCTGCCCATCAACTGGACCGCTTGGGAGAACAATTTGTCTGGCTTCAACCTGACGGTCATTGCGATGGAAAACACCATGCCGCAACCAACGATGGTCGGCGCAATTGATGCAGAAGGCAGTTCGGTAGCAGCCAACACAACATCCTCAACAGAAAACCAAACTGTATGACCCTGCCGAAACACCGCTGGTTTGCTTTGTTGATGAGCCTGCCTTTGATCGCATGCCAGCCCAGTAAGGCCGATGACAAGGCGCGCACCGTGCCTCGGCCCAGCAAGCAAGACCTGGAACAAGCTTTAAATGCGAGCTACATCCCCAAGGCCACAAGCAAACAGGAGTGCCTGGGGCGGTTGACATTCAATGTGGATGGGGCGTTCAAATGGGCATTGAGTGCCAACACAAATACGCCTAAGGATCAAATGCCCACCGTTTCTCGGGAAATCAGGAGTACTGATGAAACACTCGATTACGACGAATTCGTCTACGCGTTGATCTTTCCCGGTGCCACACAAGCGCAGCTAGACGAGGACTACCAAAATGCGATCGAAAAACTAATCTATTTGAAGCAAGATCTTGCAAAAGACATTGAGTTGCGTGAAGAGATACTTCAAGACCTCATCCATGAAGACCCTTCCAAGCGAGACCCCAATATCTCCCAAGAGAAGCATGATCAATATATCGTCGAACGCAAACAAGAAATCGCAGAGAAAAAAGCGGAGCTTGCAACGTTCGGCAGCGCGACACACCCTATGGACTTTGGCATGCCCGACAGAAAAGGCTATGCCCAGGGGCGCTACCTGCAAGGCTATCTCTTGAGCCAAGGGGTCTACTACCGTTTTGTGATGGGCGATAACTCCAACGACCACCGAACAAACGCCGAACGCGAAGCCTGGTTCTCAGACTTCATGAAACGCTTTCAGCCTCGCAAGCTGTATGAAATCCCCAAGGAGCGCGGGGTTTGCTTCCCTTACGGTTTCATTCCCGATGACGGCACCAAGCCCTTTCACACCGCAGCAGGCATCCGCTTTGACGACCGCCCGAATGTGCTGTACGTCATCAACACGCAAGTTGTAGGTGAACGCCCCGTTACCAATACCCTGTTTGAAGCCACATCACGCGCATCGGTTGGGTTGATGCCAGGCTTTGCCAATGAGGAGGTCGCCAAGGTCATCAAGAAGCGCGTAGGCCCACACCGCGCCTTCATCGGTGAGCTGGCTTCGGAACAAGGCGGTGCAGCGGTTCGATTGACGGAGGGCAAACGTCAGTTCGACAACTACAGCGTCTACACGGGCTATATGGGCTGGATGGGCTCGCAAGTGTTGCCCTTCATCGCAGTAGACATGCGCAGTTTCACCCGAGCCCAGACGGCACGCTCAGAGATCGAGCGCCTGAAAACGGATCCGCCGCCATTTGAGGAAAGCAAAGGGCGCCTGGATGCTTTGCTGAAAAGCGTTCGCTTGAGGCCGACTACGCCCACCATGCCAGAGCTTCAATTTTAGATAACTGGGCCGCGGCACCGTGCGCGCCGGCACCTGGTTCGCCGTCACCCAGTCCACGCTGGACCCGCTCTCCGCCTTTGGCCTGGCCGACGAGGATAAACAGTTCTTCGTTACCGGCTGCGACGTCATCGGCATCAACAACCTGCCCAAGGAACTGAGCGACAAGATCGCCAAAACCCTGGGCGCCGCTGACCTGCCCGCACTGGCCGCCACCGGCCCGGACACCTTCGCGGTAGACACCACCGCCCTGTACCAGCGCGCCGCCCAGACCGGCTACGCCTGCCAGTTCCAGGCCCTGCGCCGCAACGTGCCTTGGCGCGCCGTGCTGATGGACGACACCGGCCTGCGCCCCCGCCCGCGCCCCACCGCACTGGGCCCGCAAACCGCCATCGTCGTCGGCCCCGATGGCAACGTGAACGCCAGCGGTGCCGACGAGCTCTACACCGACCAGCTTGGCCGCATCAAGGTCCAGTTCCACTGGCAGGCCAACGCCTTTGCGCCCCAGCGTGCCAACAGCGACCACAGCTGCTGGCTGCGTGTCATGCAGCGCCTGGCCGGCCCCGGCATGGGCCACCAGTTCATTCCCCGCATCGGGCAGGAAGTGCTGGTTGGCTTCCTGGGCAACGACATCGACCGCCCCTTTGTCATGGCCAGCCTGTACAACGGCCGTGGTGAATCCGGCGTGCCCCGCACCCCGGGCGGCCAGGCCGCTGAAGCCGACACCGCCGCCCTGGCCGAATCCACCGACCACAGCCCCAGCAGCCAGATGAACCTGGTGGGCTCAGGCAGCGGCGGCAACAGCCCCGCCTGGCACGGCGCCGCACCGGGGGCCGCCACCGAAGGCTCAGAAGGCCAGGCCAACGCCGCGGCGCTCAGTGGCGTCAAGAGCAAGGAGTTCGGCGGCAGCGGCTACAACCAGCTCGTGTTCGACGACACGCGCAACAACTACGCGTCCAGCTTCAAGAGGAAAGACAACACGTTCTCCAACGTAGCCAGGTTGTTTGACGCCTTTCCAGGGCAGATCATTGCGCCCAAAGATGTCAAAGCCAGCGCGGAGCCATGGCCCAACGAAAGCAACTACACCAACTACAATGGCCTGGGCCAGACCAGCACCCCGGCCGGCGACAACGCCCCCGGCATGGCCCTGGCCAAGCAGGCCCAACAGCTGGCCAGCACCTTCCACCAGGCCGCCAGCACCCACCAGACCGTGGGCCTGGCCACCGCAGCTGGCAGCGTGGGCGGCAACAAGAGCAACCTGGACGACAAAGCCGCCTCCGCCGCCGCGCTGACCAAGAGCCTCAGCGGCATGGTTAGCACCAGCGGCTTGCCCAACGCCCAGGCCGATGCGGCAGACAAGGCCACCGGCACAGGCCAAAGCAAAGTGCCGCACATGGCCGATCCCAATATCGCCCTGGTTGGCAAAGCCGGCATCGGCCTGACTGCGGGCCAAGACCTGCACCTGAGTGCCCAAGACACCACCCAGATTGCCAGCGGGCAGGACACGCATTTCGCGGTGGGTGGGCAGGCGCGCATCCACACGGGGCAGGCGATTGGTGTGCTGGCGGGCGCGATTCAGCCTGGTGCTGAAGCAGCAGGCAAGGGTCTGACGTTGATCGCGGCGCAAGGGCCGATTGACATGCAGGCTCAGGCGGGCCCGGCGCAGATTGCGGCCAAGCAGGAGCTGCAGTTGAAGACGGCGAGTGGGGTGGTCAACATCGCGGCGGCCAAGAAGGTGACGCTGGCAGTGAGCGGTGGGGCGAGCATCACGATTGAGGGGGGCAGCTTCACGGCGCAGTGCCCGGGGAAGATCACCGTGCAGGCGGGGATGAAGTCGATGGTGGGGGGGGGATCGCGTGAACTACACCTTCCCAGATTTGCCATCAGAAAAGATGTACGCCGCAACCTTCTTAGCGCGAGATGAGCAAGGCCATCCAGTGAGCGGACAACGGTATTTGATGACGATGCCCAATGGCGAAGTACGAATGGGTCTGACGGACACACAAGGCTATACATCAAAGGCTTTCAGTAACAGTCCGCAGCCAGTTGAACTCTCATTGCTAGATGGTGACGAATGGCATCAAACAGAAATTAACTCAGCCCATCAAGAGATGGACAAATACTGGAATTGAACCGAATGATGTCGAAATCAAATCGCTTGCAAGCAGCAGTGTCTATCGCGTTTTTTTCTTTGGGTCTTACGACATCAGGTTGCGCTAGTTCTAACCTAGATGAATGGAGAACGGTTATCCCTTGCGGGGGGCTGCAGTACGTTGTGACATCCCATTGCAAAGCATCAAACGACACATTCGAGCTCAACACATGTCAACCAGGACAGCAACTTGCAATCGGAAATATCTCGATTGAACTGCCTTCTACACCCCATACAGCGAAAAAACCATCGCTCTTTGCCACTCATTGGCAATGCGTGACAACCGATACAGGCTCATTCCTGTCGCTCGACTTTTCCTCAGGTACTGGCCGCACCGCCGACGACGAAGCCGTTGAGTTCTACGACAAACAACTCCGCCGAGTGACCGACGAAGCGATCATTCGCAGCATCTACAAGCATTCAAAAAATGCCCCCGAGGGCTACGTGAAATCTATTTACCCGGGGGAAGGAAGCTGACGTGGCAACCATTTATGAACTCCTTCGCACACAGAAGGGACGAGCGTACAGCGAGAAGCAGATCGAAAACCATTCTTGGCTTAAGCTCAACCCCGAAGTTGAAAAGCAACCCAACGAAATCGCGGGCCAGTCTCGTGTTTGGGGAGACATCACAACCGGCGACCAAGCACTGGTTATCGATCTCATTATTGAAATCGGCACACGATATAAACTGACTTATCGAGAAATCGCATCCCTTTTGTTGATGGTCCGGGTTGAATCTGGATTCAACCCAGATGCTGCAGCGGGTACCACGTCTGCCGCGGGCCTTGCGCAATACACCAAGGCGACAGTGACGGAAGCGCGTAAACCTCATTTGTCCAAGCACTTTCTTGGCTTTGAACTGGATCTCTCAGGCAAAAATGTGTTCGATGCTGAGCGAGGTACATATGGTGCGCTGCTGTCATATTTCATTTGCAAACAACGAGCCGCCAAGTATTTCCCCGATGCGATCGAAGCAAACATCTACCTCTTCCATCATGAGGGCTGGTACCTGAATCCAACCGGCAAAGATGACGACACCAATGTTGTTGCCGTACGCAAGATCATCAAGACAGAAATACTGGGACGTCTGGACGAAACAGAACAGCTACTTAAGCAAAAGACAAAGGTTCAGTTCACGCTGAATACGGCGGATGGCAAACCATATGTCAACCAGCCGTTCACGGCAGTACTGCCCACCAAGAGTGAAGGACAACAGCCCGCAGCAGTTCAGTACCTGCAAGCCGTCAAGGTCGTCACTGGTGTCACAGATGGTCAGGTGCGAACTCCCTCCCTTGAAGTGGAGGGGCTATCGGAGGTTGTCTTTTCCATCCTGAATGCCAACTACAAGAAATTGCTCCACTTGTTTCCAGGGAGAGGCACGGGGCAAATCACGTCGTGCAAAGTAGGTAAAGGCGACTCACTTTCATCCATCGCCAAAGCCCACAAAACCACAGTGGAGGCCCTTGCAAAGGCCAATGGCATCAAGGATGTGAACAAGGTCAGTATTGGCCAAGTGCTGCGAATTCCAGGCACAGGCGAAGACTCGGGGCCGGCCTATTGGTGGAGACGCCCCGATACTGACTGGCTTGCCTCAGTCATCGCGCCGCACATTGGCGCAGAAGGCGTGGAGGATACGACAGCGGTGATCGAGCACAAACGCAGCCATGTAGCTCTTCCCACCGGCAACAAAGCGCATGACGGCGGCGTGCCGCATAACAACATCACGATATCCGGTGGGAAGAACGCGGCGCAAGTCGCTTCAACCGCGCGCAGCCAAAAAATACCTCATCAAACAGATGAGGCACACAGCGCGAAGCCTGTCGTTGCAAAGGGTCCCTCCCGCGACCGAGAAGAAGGTCGTGGTAGGACTGCTTTATCCTCTAGCCGTCAAGGCTACCGCGGACCATCACACTGATGCGAGGCGGTTTGGATCCAATCGAGCAAGCGGACGCAAGCACGCTGGCATTGATCTCTATGCGCCCGCCGGAACTAGCGTACGAGCGATGTGTGATGGCAGGGTGCTGCGTGTATATCCGTTTTACTGCGAGACTTACGCCATCGAAATCGACCACGGCAACTTTATTGCTCGTTACGGCGAGATTGACAAACGCAAATCGAATATTTTCGTGCAGGCGGGGGATCAGGTGAAGCGCGGTGAGCAGATTGGAGTGGTTGGACGCTTGATTGGCATAAAGGTACCCAGCAACATGCTGCACTTAGAGATGTACGCTTCAACCGGGGATTCACCGTTGACGATCAAAGACAATCCTCCTTATCAGCGCCGAAAAGATCTCATAGATCCGACGCCATCAATTGACGCAGCAGTGATGGAATAGCAAGATGAATTTGAAAGCCATTTTTTTTGTGCCGCTACTGACCTCTCTGTGGAGCGCATCATGTACGTCCGCAACCACTGTCGAGCCTAGCTTGCCCCCTGTCGCGTCTTCTGCATCATCGGGCATGCCCGTCACTCAAAGTTGGGAAGTACTAGTTGAGTCACTGGCAAATCACCCCGAAGTGCTTACCAAAGACTGGGCTGCCATGCGTCGAATCTTGCCGACAGGTTGTTTCAGGAACTCAGACAGCAGAGATTTAAATTGCCCACCGATGGAGGGAGTTGTGCGCGTATCCGTCGATCCAGGACCAACTGGCATTGTTGACGTGGTTTTAAAATTCCCCGCTAGTTGCGATCAAATTTATACATTGATGAGCCGTCACCTGGGCAAAGGCTTCCTGGAGGACGGAGACAAATGCAGTGCCGAGTGGAAACTGAATCGCTGGGTCAAGCGCGCCAACGCGAATCTCTCGCGGGGTAGAAAAGACCCATCGCTACTCTACTTGCAATTCGCCATCGAGCAAGGCCCTTGATGCGGTGGGGTAAAAATCTGCAGATGAGGGCTAGGGAAGGTCTGCAAAACCCTGCTGAGGGCGCAGGTCTTGCATGATGATGTCGTCAAATTGAAGCGTGGCGCAAGAACATAAAGCAAGTCAGTTTGGGATTGAATTTATCGACCAAGACGACGCGCAAGCGTGAGTTCCTGGAGCAGATGAACAAGGGGTGCCGTGGGATGTGTTGGTCGGTGTGGTCGAGCCACACTGGCCCAAGTCCAAGACGGGCCGACCACCCTTTGCCATCAAGACGATGCTGCGCATTCACTTCCTGCAGCAATGGTTTGGCCTGAGCTATCCGGCGATGGAAGAGGCCCTGCACGATATGCCCGTGTACCGCGAGTTTGCCAAGCTTGATGGCGTGCTCGACTGACGTGCCCTAGCGCATCGCCACTGTCGGCTTGAAAAGGTGAACCACGCCCCGAGTGCAAACAAGCATCCTACTTGTCTGACAGGCACAACCCCCGCCCGCAGGCGTGGGGGCCCACCACCCGCACACTCAAGGTCGCGTATCGCCTGCCGATAACCAGTCAAGATGCGATGCACATGATCGGTTTGCGTTCAACCCACGGGCTGAAAGCACTGAGATATCAGGCCGCCTCGACGAGTTAAGAGTAAGTACCAAAGGACCTGCATGAATCAACGCGCCGAGGCCCGAGCGGCGGCAGCGCGTATCAAGCCGATTCCTGGGGCAGCACAGACCAAGCAACGGAGATTTCATGATCCTTCCCGGGGGTGAACATGAGTAAACCAAATATTATTTCTACCATGAATGAAGAATCCTCCCAACAGGCGTCCAATGACAGTTTGCGTGAGCTGTTGAGGAACGTCTCGGTCGTTCAGGCTCGCCAATATTTTGCGTGCGAAGATATCGAGTGGGCCGAGGCGCCGGATCACCTTGCGCTGGGGCAGGTGCTGAAACGCTACATTGTCATGGTTTTGCTGACAGGGGCAAAAATTAGGTTTGTCTTCAAGGTGCATTTTAATCCAGAGCAGGTGAGAACTTACCGGCAGACAGCAGGCTGTAAGCCGGAGGATTTGTCGGACAAGCACCTCATAGACTTCATGAAAGAACTCAGCAACCAAATTGGTGGGCGAGTTTGTCGCGTGTTTGATACGCATGGAATGTCTCTGGGGATGAGTATTCCACTGTGCACGCGAGGGATCTATGAGATCTACGCAAGCTATGAGGCAAAGGCGGGGGCGGTCAATAAGTTCGGTGACTTCTGGCGCTTGAGGGGTCCTTTTGGGGATCTATATTGCAGTTGCTATGTGGAGATTATGACGAAAGAATCATTTTCGAACATCGCATATACAGATGAGCCTTCAAATGAAGGGGAGCTTGATTTCCTATGAGCAATCACAACGAACTACTCGCATCGCACCGTGTTCTTTCCATGTTGGAAAATGCATGTGAAAATAGCGAGCAAATACTTGACAATATTCCAAGCGTATTTGTTGTTCTCAATAAGGATAACCGGGTTATCAGGGCCAATAAGGCATTCTCTGATCTGATTGGTAAATCCATGGAGGATGCGTTGCATCTGGATTTCACGTCGTTTTTTACAAGCGAAAACCGTGAAATTCTGACGCACCATTTCAACCATTTGCGCGCCAACAAGGAAGGTGAGAGCACAACGCGCATCAAGCTGGAAATATCAGGTGCGCCCGAAGGTTCTCCGGGGAAGCCATTTTTCTGGCGTATTTTCCAAGTCGAGCATATCAGCCAGGCTGAAGGTCAGGTGATCTCTATCATTGGAGATGACCTGTCCAGTCTGTATCAGTCTGAACTCAAGCTGATGAGCATTTTCTCCAGCATCCCGCTGGGCTTGATGGTGCTCAACAAGGACGGCGGCATCGAAGAAGTGCTTTCTGAATATTGTCACGTTTTGTTGAATAAACGGACGCTCACAGGCGAGTCCCTGCAAGAGATTCTGAGTAAGGATAATCCAGGCCTGCAACGAGATTTGACGCAGGCGTTCACTGCACTGCAGAAGTGCGCTGGTCAGGATAGGGCGCATTTTTCCGACTATGAACAGCTGCTGGCTGGTATGGAGCAGTTGAAAATCGATGGTGGTGACGGCACTGAAAAATGGATCAAGCCAAGATTCCAGCCGATTGTGAAGAACAATATCGTCGATCGCTACATGGTGACGCTGGAGGACAACACGGCGAGTGTGCTGGCTCAGCGGCAAATTGAAAAGGCCGACTTACTGGGCAGGCAGGCGCAGGCACTCTACGAGTGCGCCATTCGCGACCCGCTGTCAGGTCTGTACACGCGACTGTTCATGAAAGACAGTGTGAAACGCCTCATGGCTTCCGCGAAGCGCGACAACATACATGAGTTCGCGCTCATCATGTTCGACATCGACAATTTCAAGAGTGTCAACGACACCTATGGTCATGCGGCTGGCGACAGGGTGATCCAGGAGTTTGGCCGCATCATTCAGAAATGCTTGCGAGATACTGATATTCCCATTCGGTACGGCGGCGAAGAATTCATGGTGGCCATGCCCAGCAATGACACGAATGCGCAAAGCGGCTCCATCGTGGCTGAACGCATCAGGGAAGGCCTGGCAAACGCCGCAGTGGATATCGGTGATGGCAAGGCGATCAAAGTCACCACCAGTTGCGGTGTTGCCTATTGTCGCAAGGACGATACCCTGGAGTCCCTCATTGAGCGTGCCGATAAATATTTATACACCGCCAAGCACAGCGGGAAAAACCGCGTCTGCATCGAGGACGGTGCAGAATGAAAACGGCGCGGATAAATATTGAATCAACGGATGGAGTTTGATATGCCAAGAATTCTTGTGGTCGATGACGCAAAAACGATGCGGGATCTGTTGAAAGACTTGTTGATACCCGCAGGGTTTGAAGTCGTTGAGGCTGAAAATGGTGAGCATGGCCTTGAAATGGTCGGTGCGCACGCCATTGACTTGATCATCTCCGATCTGAACATGCCGGGCATGGATGGCGTCACCATGTGCAGCCATCTCAAACAGCAAGGCAATACCGCGCCTATTTTCATGTTGACGACGCAGACCAGTCCTGAGTTGAAGGTCAAGGCGAAAGAGTATGGTGTGGTGGCATGGATCGTGAAACCTCACAACGATGATGTTCTCTTGCGAGGCATCAAGAAAGTGCTGGGCATGTGACGGCTTGGGGTCTCCTTTGCTGGCGGGCACAATGGCGTGGCGCGCGATCCGCGCCATGCACGGGCTGACTTCGGTCAAATATCTTCCCTTGCCTCGGTTCTTCTAGTGTTGGAGTTCACATGTTTTTCAAAAAGAGCGTCTTCGGAGCCAGCCTGACCGTGCTGGCCAGTGTCGGCGCACTCGTCACCGCCCTGGTGGGTAACGCGGCGTCAGCGCCGCAAATGAACGAGCCAGGCGTTCGCACCGTCCCAGGCATGGCCCCGGTGATCGACCTCCGCAATCTCTATAGCGAGACCAGCAGTGCGGCGCATCTGAGCCCATCGGTACGCGGCGACCTTGCGCGCATTTACGTGCCCAACCTGCGCTCCAACGATGTCTACGTGATCGATCCGGCGACGTTGAAGGTGGTCGACCGGTTCAAGGTCGGGCTTGCTCCGCAACATGTCGTGCCCTCGTGGGACCTTCGCACCTTGTGGGTCGCCAACAATGCCGAACGTCAGAACGTTGGCAGCCTGACACCCATTGATCCTCGCACGGGCAAGCCGGGCAAGGCAGTCCCTGTCGATGATCCCTACAACATGTACTTCACGCCGGATGGCAAGTCGGCGATCGTGGTTGCCGAGGCGCGCCACCGGCTCGATTTTCGCGATCCGCACACGATGGCGATGCAGTACTCCATCGACACACCCAAGTGCGGTGGTATCAACCATGCCGATTTTTCGATTGATGGCCGTTATGCAATCTTCACCTGCGAGTTTGAAGGCAGCGTGGCCAAGATTGACTTAGTTGACCGCAAGGTTCAGGGCTATTTGAAGCTGGCCATGCCTCGCACCCGACTCAAGGACAAAGGGGATGTCAACGCCTTGACGAGTGAGGTTTGCACGTCGACCAAAGGCATGCCACAGGACATTCGCATATCGCCCGATGGCAAGCGTTTCTATGTGGCCGACATGGAGGCCGATGGCGTGCATATCCTGGACGCTGACGCCTTCAAGGAAATCGGCTTCATCACCACGGGCGTGGCCGCGCACGGTCTGTACCCCAGCCGCGACGGCAAGAGCCTGTATGTGGCCAACCGTGGTTCTCACAAAATCCACGGACCAAGAGGTGGTCCGGGAAGCGTTGCGGTGATGGACTTCGCCACCGACAAGGTCGTTGCCCGCTGGCCCATTCCCGGGGGCGGCAGCCCTGACATGGGCAATGTCAGCGCCGACGGCCAGTGGTTGTGGCTGGCGGGTCGATTCGACGATGCGGTCTATCGCATCGACACAAGGAGTGGCGCGGTCACCTCAATCAAGGTGGGGCAGGAGCCGCACGGACTGACGGTGTGGCCGCAGCCAGGACGGTACTCTCTAGGCCACACCGGTAATCTGCGTTGAACACCCTCCGCCGCTAAGGTTTCTCAGGCCGCGTGCTTTTTCACCCAGGCGACATAGCGGTCCATCCAGCCTTGCAAGAATTTCTTGCTGTCCGCATTGGCGAGGTTGCCGGCCTCGTCAAACAAGCCGTCTTTGGCCTGGATGAATGCTTCGGGCTGGCCTAGCGTGGGCACATCCAGGTAGGCCAGGATATTGCGCAAGTGTTGCTGCGCCAACGAGGTGCCGATGGCCCCGATGGAAATACCCAGCACACCACCGGGCTTGCCCGCCCAGGCGTTCTGCCCATACGGCCGTGAGGCATGGTCGAGGGCATTCTTGAGCACGCCAGGGATCGAGCGGTTGTACTCGGGGGTGACAAACAGCAGGCCCTGCGATGCGGTGATCGCCGCTTTGAGCTGCTTCACGGCCTCGGCGGGCTTGCCGTCATCGTCCTGGTTGTAGAGCGGCAGATCACCGATTTCCAGGGGCTTGAACGAGAATTCCGCAGGCGCCAGTTTGACGATGGCGTTGGCCAGTTTGCGGTTGAATGAGTCGCGGCGCAGGCTGCCGACGACGAGTGCGATCTGATATTGGCTCATGATGATCCCCTTGGGCGGTTGCGGATGTACTGCAGTGACCAGTGACCAAAAGAGCATAGTGCCATAGCGACGGACGGCTTGCCAGCGTGTCTGGTTGATTTGTCGATATCCTTACCGCGCCGGGTGCGGTAGGCGCATCCACCTGACCGCTTGAGGATGCCTTGAGTCATAGCCCACCGACCAGCCAGTTCGCCCTGCTGACCCAACGCCGCTTCGCCCCCTTTTTCTGGACTCAGTTCCTGGGGGCTGCCAATGACAATCTGTTCAAGTTTGCTTTCACGGTGCTGGTGACCTACCAGTTGCGGGTGTCATGGTTGGACGCCAAGATGGCTGGCCTGGTGATTGGCGCTTTGTTCATCCTGCCTTTTGTGCTGCTGTCAGCCACCGCCGGCCAGTGGGCGGACAAGTACGACAAAGCCCGCATCATGCGGTCCATCAAGCTTCTGGAGCTCGGCATCATGGGGTTGGTGGCCTGGGGGTTTTTTGGGCAACAGGTGCCGCTGTTGCTGGCCTGTGTGTTCCTGATGGGGCTGCATTCCACCTTCTTCGGCCCCGTCAAATACGCCTATCTGCCGCAGCATCTCAATGAGCGCGAACTGACCGGCGGTAACGGCATGGTGGAGATGGGCACCTTCGTGGCCATCCTGCTCGGCAATGTCGGTGGCGGTCTGCTGATGAGCATTCCACAGGTGGGCGTGCTCTGGACGGCGCTTGCCTGCTTGAGCGTCGCGGTGGTCGGGTGCTTGGTGTCCTGGCGCATTCCAGCGTCGCCGTCGGCCGACCCCGCGCTGGTGCTGAACTGGAACCCGGCCACTGAAACCTGGCGCAACCTCAAGCTGGCGGCGCAGTACCCCAGCGTGTTCCGCTCGCTGTTGGGCATTTCATGGATGTGGTACTTCGGTGCGGTGTTTTTGGCCCAGTTTCCCTCGTTTGCGCGTGATGTGCTGGGTGGCGACGAGCAGGTGGCGTCCTTGCTCCTGGTGGTGTTTTCGGTGGGCATTGCCACGGGCTCGCTGTTGTGTGAAACCTTCTCGCACCGGCACGTCGAAATTGGTCTGGTGCCCATGGGCGCCTTGGGCATGACGGTGTTTGCCTTTGATCTGTACCTGTCCAGCCAGGAGTTGGCGCCGCATGGTGCGGCTTTGCAGAGCCTTGGGCAGTTCATGGCGCAAAGCGCCCACTGGCGCATCATGGCTGACCTGGCCTTGCTGGCGTTCAGCGCGGGCTTGTACAGCGTGCCGATGTATGCCTTGATCCAGTTGCGCGCCAAGGCCACCCACCGCGCCCGCATCATCGCGGCCAACAACATCCTCAATGCGCTGTTCATGATCGTGAGCAGCCTGATGGCCGGTTCATTGCTGTCGGCCGGCCTGTCGATCCCTCAGGTGTTTGGCGTCACCGCTGTGCTGAATGTGATCGTGGTGGGCTACGTGTTCTGGTTGATGCCTGAGTACATCTTGCGTCTGGTGATGCTGTTCGTGACCCGCATCGTCTATCGCCTCAAGGTGCGTGGCGATGAGCACCTGCCCACCGATGGCGCGGCCATTTTGGTGTGCAACCACGTCAGCTTTGTCGATGCCGTGATCCTGGGGGTGATCAGTCCGCGCCCGATGATCTTTCTGATGGACCATCGCATCTTCAAGACGCCGGGCCTGGGCTTCTTCTTCCGAGCCATCAAGGCCATTCCCATTGCGCCTCAGAAGGAGGATCCGGTGGCGTATGAGCGTGCTTTTGAACGGGCCCGACAGGCGCTCAACGAGGGGGAGTTGCTGTGCTTGTTCCCGGAAGGCGGCATCACTCGCGATGGGACGCTGCAGCCGTTCAAGGCCGGCATCATGAAAATTCTGGAGACCAATCCGGTGCCGGTGATTCCTTCGGCGCTGCACAACTTGTGGGGCTCGACCTTCTCTCGCATCGAGGGCGTGGCGATGTCCAAGCCTTTGCGACGTGGGCTGTTCAATCGCGTAGGCCTGGTGGTGGGCGAAGCGATCCCTGCCGATCAGGTCACGCCAGACGGTTTACGGGGGCGTGTTCAGTCCCTGCTGGATCAGCCCAGTCCTTGAAGAACGGTCACAGATTCAGGCCACAATCCGGGCCATTGTTCAACCCATCGGTCCTCTCCCATGGCTAGCTATTTGTCGCGCGCGTCTTTGGCACGCGTGGTGCCGTTTGTTCTGTTCATGATCTTGCTGGCCGCGCGCGGACATTGGCCGCAGGCCGGTTTGATGGGGCTGGACGCGCGCTGGGTGTACGGCGTATCGGTGTTGTTGGTCTCGGGCAGCCTGCTGTTTTTCTGGCGGGACTATGCCGAGCTGGCGTGGGCTTCGCGGCCCAGCGTGAAAGAGCTGCTGTTGGCCATGCTGGTCGGTGTGGTGGTGTTCGAGTTGTGGATCCACCTGGCCGAGCCCTGGATGGTGCTGGGCGAGGCCACCGCCAGTTTCCATCCAGTCGACAGCGAGGGCCGCATTGAATGGGATCTGGTGGTGGTGCGCTGGGTGGGCGCGACCTTGATGGTGCCGGTGATGGAGGAGTTGTTTTGGCGTTCCTTCCTGATGCGCTGGATCGACAACCCTGAGTTTGAGCAGGTCGATCCGCGAGCGGTGACGCTCAAGGCCGTTGGTTTGTCCACCGTGGTGTTCATGCTGGCACACACGCAGTGGCTGGCCGCCATCGTGGCGGGCCTGGCCTATGCGTGGCTTTACAAGCGCAGCGGCTCGCTGTGGTCACCCATCCTGGCGCACGCCGTCACCAATGGCGTGCTGGGCGTGTGGGTGGTGTTCTTCGGGAACTGGCAATTCTGGTGAGGCGCCCTGCGGCTTGATCAATCCAGCCACTGCCGCAGTCGGTGAATGACGATCTTGGCGGCGCTTTGTGTGCGCTGCTTGAACTGGTCGACCGAGTGCCACAGGGCACTGCTCTTGACCTGAGACACCACACGGGTCTTCCAGGTTATCCAGCGCCCCAACCAACGCGCAAACCAGGCCAGTCGCATCAGCGTTGGTTTGGTGAGCATGAACAAGCGGGCCGAGATGGCCGTGCCGCCCACCTTGGCGCAAGCAATCACCCCGATGCCGAGCACGGTGTGGCCGTGTCCCAGCCAGTACAGCGCCAGCACCTTGATGGGCAGCAGGGTCAGCACGGGCACGGCAAACAGGGCCAGCGCGCCATAGGGCGGCAGGGCGCGGATGAGTGATTCGATCCAGCGCAGGCCCGGCAGAGCCCCGATCCGCGCCACCAGGCGGGCCAGCGGCTCCCAGCCCCATTCCTCAAAGATCAGGACCAGGCCGATCAGCCCGATCCACAGGCCGCGCAATAGCTTGAGTGGGAGTTGCCGCCAACCTTTCATGGTCGGCCTGTCACACGCCGCGCGCCCGATCAAGCGCGAACTGCCGCTGATAGTCACCAAATCTGCCGGCATCGAGCGCCTCGCGCACCTCGCGCATGAGGTTGAGGTAGTAATGCAGGTTGTGGATGGTGGTCAGCATGGGGCCGAGCATCTCGCCGCAGCGGTCGAGGTGGTGCAGGTAGGCGCGGCTGAAGTTCTGGCAGGTGTGGCAGGTGCAAGTCTCGTCCAGCGGGCGTTCATCGGCCTTGTAGCGTGCATTGCGCAGGCGCAGGTCGCCAAAGCGGGTGAACAGGTGGCCGTTGCGCGCATTGCGCGTGGGCATCACGCAGTCGAACATGTCCACGCCTGCAGCCACGCCGGCGACCAAGTCTTCAGGCGTGCCCACGCCCATCAGGTAGCGTGGTTTGTTCTCGGGTAGCTGGTGCACGATGTGGTTCATCACACGCAGCATTTCGTCCTTGGGTTCGCCCACACTGACGCCACCCACCGCATAGCCGGGCAGGTTCATGTCGACCAGGCCGGCCAGCGACTCTTCGCGCAGGTTCTCGAACATGCCGCCTTGCACGATGCCGAACAGGGCGTTGGGATTGCGTAGTTTTTCGAACTCGGTGATGCAGCGCTTGGCCCACCGCAGGCTGAGCTCCATCGACACACGCGCTTCTTGTTCGGTGGTGATGTGGCCGTTGGCCTTGCCGGCTTGCCCACCTTTCCAGTAGGGCGTGCATTCGTCGAACTGCATGACGATGTCCGAGTTCAGGATGGTCTGGATCTGCATGCTCACTTCGGGCGTGAGGAACAGCTTGTCGCCATTGACGGGCGAGGCAAAACGAACGCCTTCTTCGCTGATCTTGCGCATCTCTCCCAGCGACCAGACCTGAAACCCGCCTGAGTCTGTCAGGATGGGTTTGTTCCAGTTTTCAAAACGGTGCAGCCCGCCAAATTGCGCCATCACATCCAGGCCGGGGCGCATCCAGAGGTGGAAGGTATTGCCCAGGATGATCTGGGCGCCCATCTCGTCCAGTGAGCGCGGCATGACGCCTTTGACGGTGCCGTAGGTGCCCACGGGCATGAAGATGGGGGTCTCGACCACACCGTGGTTGAGGGTGAGGCGGGCGCGGCGGGCGTGGCCCTCGGTCTTGAGCAGTTCGAATGTCAGCATGAGGCGTATTGTCGCGGCTTGGCCGCAGCTTCAAACGGGTGAGGCGGCCCTGGTCTTGGGCAAGGCGAGCAATTGTTTCAGCAGGTGTTCGCTGCGGAAGGGTTTGGCCATCACGGGCAGGCCGGAGTTGCTCAGGCGGGCAATTTCGGCCGGGTCGGTGTCGCCCGAGATGATCATCGTGTGTAGCGTCATCCCCGAGTCGCGCAGATAGGCCTGGATGGTTTGCCCCAGTTGCAGGCCATTGATGCCGGGCAGGCGGTAGTCGCTGATCAGGAGGTTGGGCTGCTGATCGGAGTTGGCCAGCAGTTGTGGCAAGTCGTCGAGGAGGGACTCGCCATCGGGCCAGGTGCGGGTATTGGCGCCCCAGCTTTTCAGCATCTCGCCCAAGGTGCGGCGCAGCAGCACGTCGTCTTCCACCACCCAGACGTTGTGCCCGACCAAAGGTTTGGAGGGTAATGCCGAAACGACTGGTTTGGTGGTCTTGACGTGGTTGAGCGGCAGTTCAATGGCAAAGCACGAGCCGCGGCCCACGCGTGACTTCACGGTCACCTGCTCGCCCAGCAGCAAGGCGGTGCGGCGCACGATGGCCAAGCCCAGGCCGATACCCCCGCTGCGGTCACGCGAGGCGTTGCCGACTTGGTAGAACTCGTCAAAGATGCGTTCCTGCTGGTCGGTGGCGATGCCGATGCCGGTGTCCCAGATCTCGATGCGCAGGCGGCGTTTGCCGCGCCGCCGAACGGCCACCAGCACTCCGCCCCGCTGCGTGTACCGAATGGCATTGGCGACGAGGTTGCGCACCACGCCATGGATTAACACGGGGTCGGTCAGGACCATCAGGTGCGGCCCGGCATTGGCTGGAAAGCGAAACCGCAGGCTCAACCCTTTGGCGTTGGCGGCGCTTTCCTCGTGCACCCGCACGGCCTTGAATACGTCGTTCAGGCACACCGGCTGGAACTGCACCTGAACGGCCCCTGCATCCAGGCGCGACATGTCCAGCAGGCCCACCAGCAGGGACTCCATGGACGTCACGGCCTCGTCCAGCATATTGGTCAACTCTTTGACTTCGGGCGCCACTTTCTGCTGACGCAGTAGGCTGACCAGCAGGCCAATAGCGGCGGTGGGCTGGCGCAGGTCATGGCTGGCCGAGGCCAGGAATCGTGTCTTGGACTCGTTGGCCACTTCAAGGGCGTGCGTGCGCTCGGCCACGCGTTCTTCCAGCGTGATGTTCATGCGTTCGGACAGGTTCATGGTGTCCACGAACTTGTGCATCAGCGTCAAGGCGTAGCCCAGGAAAATAACCGGCGTGCAATAGGGCGTCCAGTACAGGTCGGTGACCTGAACGTAGGAGGTCAGGAACAGGTAGTCGTGCGCGACGCTAATGAAGGTGGCCACGGGGCCTGCAGTCATGGCCACCGCTTCGAGCAAGTGGCGTTTCCAGGCCGTCTGCAACAGCTGCCCGACCACCAGCACGCCGGTCAGCATCATCAAGGGAAAGGCGACGAGACGGACCATGTCAAGGTAGGGGGTCCCCATTGCCATCAGGGCCAGCAGCGGGACGGCCAGGGTCACGGCGCGCATGGGCCAGATGATGCGGTCCAGCTTGACGCCGGCATAGCTCAGGCCAAAGGCCAGCATGTAGTAGGTTGAGACGGCATGTGAGGCAAAAAACAGCCAGTCCACCAATGGGGTGGGCCAACTGATCGTTTCCAGAAAATAGAAGGCGTTGCGCAAACACATGACCACCATGAGTCCGCCAAAGTAGGCAAAGACTTTTTCGGCAGGGCGCGCGCGCCAGGCCAGCAGCAGGAACAGTGCCATGCCCGCCACGCTCAGGTTGAGCGTCTTGGGTAGGTCCACCGTGAGCGCAACCCAGCGGTCAAAGTCGGCGCGCATGGGTTCAATCGGGGCGGCCTCCATCGGGGAGATGCCGGGCTTGCGAAACGGGTTCATCCGCACGTCGATCTCGACGTCGTTATCGCCGGCCAGCAATACGTTGACGGGCAACTCGATCAGGTAGGGCAGAGTGGCCATGCTGGTCACGTCCGTGCCGTCCATGTGGCGGGTGGTCAACTGCACGCCATTGACCGTGATGCGGTGGTTCCCAGGCAGCCGGTCAATGCGCAATGCCCACGGGATGGTGGGCGAGTGGTCCATGAAAATCTTGGCGCGGTAGCAGGCCACGGCCGGAGACTTGAGGTGGTGCTCGGCCCAGTCGTCCGGCAATTGGATGGGAGTTTCGGCGTGGTGCTCCGAGCACAGCCCCCGGGCCAGGGTGGCTTGCTTGATGACGATGGAGGAATCTGGTGATGCATGGGCTGTTCCCATGCACAGGCTCATCATCCACAGCGAGGCCAGCGCAGGCACTTGGCGCAGGCATTTGAACCAGTTCAGTCGCATGATGTTTATCTGATGATGAACTGTGTTCAACGCTGTAAAAGCATCGCGTCACCGTAGCTGAAGAACCGATACTGGTTGGCAATGGCGTGCCGGTAGAGCTCGCGGATGTGCTCGTAGCCTGCAAAGGCGCTGACCAGCATCATCAAGGTGCTTTTGGGCAGGTGAAAGTTGGTGATCAGCATGTCCACCACACGGAACTCAAAGCCGGGGGTGATGAAGATGGTGGTGTCGCGGCTGCCTGCCTTGAGGATCTGGTCGGGGCGACAGAACAGGGCGGACGATTCCAGGGCGCGCAAGGTGGTGGTGCCCACTGCCACGATGCGCCCGCCTTCGGCTCGGGTGCGGCGGATGGCATCCACGGTGGCCTGGCTGACTTCAAACCACTCGCTGTGCATCTTGTGGTCGGCCAGGTTTTCCGTGCGCACGGGCTGGAAGGTGCCGGCCCCGATATGCAGTGTCACTGCCGCTGTGTCAACGCTGCGTCTTTTCAATGCAGCGAGCAAGGCCTCGTCAAAATGCAGGGCCGCTGTCGGGGCCGCCACCGCGCCCGGCGTGGCGGCAAACACCGTCTGGTAACGCTTGGCATCATCGGCCGAATCACTGTGGGTGATGTAGGGTGGCAGGGGAACGTGGCCATGCTGTTCCAGCAGTCCAAGAGGTTCGCCGGACAGGCGCAGATGGAACATCCCGCCATCGGGGCCGCCACGTCCCAGCACTTCGGCATCAAAGGTGTCGGCAAATCGAATCCGGCTGCCCGGCTTTGGCGACTTGCTGGCGCGCATGTGCGCCAGCACTTCGTGGCCGGGCAGGATGCGTTCGACCAGCGCTTCAACCGCGCCGCCGCTGTGTTTTTGCCCAAACAGTCGGGCCTTGATGACGCGGGTGTTGTTGAAAACCAGCAGATCGCCGGGTTGCAGCAGCCCCGGGAGGTCGCGAAATATGCGGTCGACCGGCGCAGCGGCGCGGCCATCCAGCAGGCGCGAGGCGCTGCGTTCGGCCGCAGGGTGTTGAGCAATTAACTCGGGCGGAAGTTCGAAGTCGAAATCGCCAAGCAAATAAGAACGGGTTGTTGCGAGCATGCCGTTGAGGGGCTGACGAGCCCCGTGCCAAGGAAAGGCATGATTGTCCATTACATAACGAGTGTCAAGATGAAACAGTGACCACCTGTTGACGGGGGGGGACGATGCACAATCGCATTCATTCAAGCCTCGGCGTCAAGCCATTGCTCGCCTTGTCCAGCACCGTGCCCACCAAAGCATCCACCATCAAACCTGCCCAGAGCGCACCCGCCAAGGCGATGGAGAAGCTGGGCCTGGTGCGTGACATCGACCTGGCCTTGCACCTGCCCCTGCGCTATGAGGACGAGACGCGGATCACGCGTTTGCGTGATGCCCGCGACGGCGAGGCCGTGCAGATCGAGGGGGTGGTGAAGGACAACCGCATCGAATCACGTTCGCGGCGGCAGCTGCTGGTGCGCCTGGACGACGGCAGCGGGGAGCTGCTGTTGCGCTTCTTGAACTTTTATGCCTCCCAGCAAAAAACCTGGGCCCCCGGGGTGCGCCTGCGCGTGCGTGGTGAACTGCGTCATGGATTCTTTGGGCGCGAGATGGTGCATCCTGCGGTGAAGGTGGTCACCGACAGCACCCCCTTGGCGGAGGCCTTGACGCCCATCTACCCGACCAGCGCGGGTTTGCCCCAGGCTTACTTGCGCAAGGCGGTGGCCGCAGGGCTGGCACGCGCGCCGCTGGACGAGGTCTTGCCCCCTGGGGTGGTGCCACCGGGATGGCCCAGCCTGCGCGAGGCACTGTATTTCCTGCACCACCCCAGTCCCGACGTGTCCGTCGAGACGCTGGAGGACCACAGCCATCCGGCCTGGATGCGGCTGAAGTTTGAAGAGCTGCTGGCCCAGCAGGTGTCGCAATGGCAGGCGCGTCAGGAGCGCGAGCATTTGCGGGCGCCGCCATTGCTGGCCAGGCCAGGGGGGCTGCATGAACGCCTGCTGGCCTTGCTGCCGTTTCAGCTCACGGCAGCCCAGCGGCGGGTGGGCGACGAGATTGCGCAGGACCTGCAGCGCCCGCAGCCCATGCACCGCTTGCTGCAAGGCGACGTGGGCTCGGGCAAGACCGTGGTGGCGGCGCTGGCCGCGGCGGTGGCGATGGACGCCGGCTGGCAGTGCGCCTTGATGGCTCCCACCGAGATCCTGGCCGAGCAGCACTTTCGCAAGCTGGTGGGCTGGCTGGAACCGCTGGGCATTCGCGTGGCGTGGCTCACGGGCAGCCTCAGGGCCAAAGCCAAGCGCGAGCAACTGGCCTTGGTTGCCTCGGGCCAAGCGCAATTGGTGGTGGGCACCCACGCCATCATCCAGGACCAGGTTGAATTTGCCCGATTGGGCCTGGCCCTGATCGACGAGCAACACCGCTTTGGCGTGGCCCAGCGCCTGCAGCTGCGACGCAAGCTCGAAAGCACCGAACTGGAGCCGCACCTGCTGATGATGAGTGCCACACCCATCCCGCGCACCCTGGCCATGACCTACCTCGCCGATCTGGAAGTCAGCACCATCGACGAGTTGCCCCCGGGCCGCACGCCCATTGTCACCAAGGTGTTTGCCGATTCCCGTCGCGACGAGGTGATCGAGCGCATTCGAGACGAGGTCGCCCGAGGTCGACAGGTCTACTGGGTGTGTCCGCTGATCGATGAAACTGAAGAGCTCGACCAAGCCGCCGACGAAGCCGCTGGCCGCGCCAGCAAAGGCCGCGCCCCGCTGGACCTGAGCAACGTCACGCAGACGCATCAGGCGCTGTCCGACGCCTTGCACGGCCACGCCGTGGGGTTGTTGCATGGGCGCTTGCCGACTGCCGACAAGGCCGAGGTGATGGCCCAATTTTCGCAAGGCGAATTGTCGGTGCTGGTCGCCACCACCGTGATCGAAGTGGGCGTCGATGTGCCCAACGCCAGCCTGATGGTGATCGAGCACGCCGAGCGCTTTGGCCTGAGCCAGTTGCACCAGCTGCGCGGCCGGGTGGGGCGTGGCGCGGTGGCCAGTGTGTGTGTGTTGCTGTATTCATCGCCCTTGTCCGATTCGGGCAAGCAGCGCCTGAAGGCCATGGTGGAAACCACTGACGGATTCGAGATCGCGCGTCGTGATCTGGACATTCGCGGCCCGGGTGAATTCATGGGCGCACGTCAATCCGGGGCGGCCTTGCTGCGCTTTGCCGATCTGTCGCAAGACCAGGCCCTGGTGGCCCAGGCGCGCCAGCACGCCCAGCAGCTGCTGAAGGATCACCCGCGCGCCGCGCAACTGCACGCGCGGCGCTGGCTGGGGCAAAAGGCCCAGTACCTCAAGGCGTGATCCCACATGCCTGACAATCATCCTCATCATGACCCTGACTGAACTTCGCTACATCGTTGCCGTGGCCCGTGAGCGGCATTTCGGGCGCGCTGCCGAAGCCTGCTTTGTGTCGCAACCGACGCTGTCAGTTGCGGTCAAGAAACTCGAAGATGAGCTGGACGTCAAGCTCTTTGAGCGTGGCAATACCGAGGTGACCGTGACCCCGTTGGGCGAGGACATCGTGCGCCAGGCGCAGGCCGTGCTGGAGCAGGCCCAGGTCATCAAGGAGATCGCCCAGCGTGGCAAGGACCCCTTGGGGGGCGCGCTGCGGCTCGGTGTGATCTACACCATTGGGCCTTACTTGCTGCCCGATCTGGTGCGCAACATCATCGCCAGCGTGCCGCAGATGCCGCTGATGCTGCAGGAAAACTTCACCGTCAAGCTGCTTGAAATGCTGCGCGCCGGAGAGCTCGATTGCGCCATCTTGGCCGAACCGTTTGTGGAGGCCGGTCTGGCCGTCGCCCCTTTGTATGACGAGCCCTTCATGGTGGCCGTGCCGCGCCACCATGCGCTGGCGCAACGCAGCACCATCAGTGCCGAGGAGCTCAAACGCGAGACCATGCTGTTGTTGGGTGCTGGCCATTGTTTTCGTGACCACGTGCTGGAAGTCTGCCCCGAGTTCGCGCGGTTTTCCAGCGATGCCGAGGGCATCCGCAAGACCTTTGAAGGGTCGTCCCTGGAGACCATCAAGTACATGGTGGCCGCCGGCATGGGCGTGACCGTGGTGCCCCAACTGTCGGTGCCGTCCGAGCCTCACCCCCACCTGGTCTTCATCCCATTTGAAGACCCGGTGCCCACCCGTCGCGTGGTGCTGGTCTGGCGGCGCAGCTTCACCCGCTACGAGGCCATCGCGGCCTTGCGCAATGCGGTCTACGCCTGCCCGTTGCCAGGTGTTCAGCGCCTCACGGCTTGACGTCCGTTCGTTGCTTCAGGGTTTGGTCGGTGGCATGTCCACCATGGCCGCGCTCGACTCATCCGGCTCGAAGCAGTCGACCACCGTGAAATACAGTGAGGCATAAAAGGCCGCAGCCAGCCACATGGCGGCCATGGTCATGAGGACGTTGACGATCAAGGGCTCAGGCACCGCGGCAACCAGTACCCGATCGATGACGGCCAGTACCACACCGGCCCCCAGCCATCCCAGGCCAAACAACACGAAGGCGCCCAGATTGCGCCAACATGCCACTGCGCTGAAAAACAGGGCCTTGAGCACCGGCAAGCGGCCCCAATAGATCAGCGCTGGGGTGTGCCAGAACAACAGCGACATGGGTAGCGTCAGCACCAATCGCCACAAGAGGTCGGCCTGCACGTCTGGGTTGTCCAGCACATCGGAGGCCTGTTTGGCCGACTCCAGCGCTTTGGCCAGGGCGTCAGAGCCTGGCCCGAAGGCATCGGCCAATTGCATGACCAGCAACGTGCCCAGCACATAGGCGCCACCGAGTTTGGCCCACTCGCGACGCATCGTGATGGGGTTGGGTTCGCGCAAAGGCTCGACGAGCACCGTGGGCGTGACGCGTTGCTGATTCAGCACCCGTCGGCTGGCGAGCATGAACGCCATCCACACCAAGGGCATGAAGCCAACCACCAGCAAGGGGCCGAGCACGGGGATGCCGATGAGCAGCATGGCGGCGGATGCGATCAGACCCAGCAAGCCCACGAAACCCAGCGGTTGGCGCACGCACGCCCTCAGTCCGTGGCCTATCCAGGTCAGGCCCATGCGGGCCGGCATGATGCGCAGCTTCATGCGGCGGTGCATCCGTTGGGGCTTTGCGCGCGCTGGTAAGACCAGGGGGCTTGCCGACGCAGTGTCAGCACGCGTTCAAAGTGGGTGGGGTCGTGGGGTTTGAGCATGGATGCTTCGCGAGGCAAGTGGAAGTCCCATAGGCGCGATGTCCAAAAGCGCAGGGCGGCTGAACGCATCAAGGCGGGCAGCAAGGTCAGTTCGTCATCACTCAAGCGGCGCACCGCGTCATAGGCCGACACAAATGCCTGAGCGCGCACGGGGTCGAGTTGCCCGCTGCTCAGGTCAATGCACCAGTCGTTCAGGCACACGGCGATGTCAAAGCCATAGGTGTCGCAGCCGGCAAAGTAAAAGTCGAAGAAACCCGTCAAGGCGGGACCGTCGAACATCACGTTGTCGCGAAACAGGTCGGCATGAATCGGCCCTTTGGGCAGGAGCTGATAGGCCGGTGATGTGGCCAGCGCTTGCTGGAACACCAGCTCGGACTCAATCAACTCGCGCTGTGCGGGGGTCAAATGGGGCAGCACCAGGGGGATGGTTTCGTTCCACCACGACAGGCCGCGCAGATTGGGCTGTTGGCGTGGGTAATCTTGTGCGGCCAGGTGCAGGCGGGCCAGCATGGCGCCGACCTGGGCGCAGTCGGCGGCTTGTGGGGCCAGTTGATGGCTGCCTTTCAAACGCGTCACCACGGCGGCCGGCTTGCCCTTCAAGGTGTGCAAGATCTCGCCATGCGCGTCGGCCTGGGGCGCTGGCACCGGGATGCCGCGTTCGGCCAGGTGGTGCATGAGGTGCAGGTAAAACGGCAATTGCTCGAAGCTCAGGCGTTCGAACACGGTCAACACATAGTCGCCGTGCGTGGTGTTGACAAAGTAATTGGTGTTTTCAATGCCGGAGGCGCAGCCTTGCATGGATTGCAAGGCCCCCAGGTTCAGCGCCGACAGCAGGCCGGTGACATCAGAGGGGGACAGTTCAGTGAAAACGGCCATGGGGACAAATTGAAGAGCGTTTCGAGGACCAACAAACCAGGCTGGACAGCTGCCATGCTCGGGAAAGCCCGAAGGCCAACAGCCGGCAACCCCGCCACGTAGGCGAAAACCCCCAGCGTTCGGGGTGGGTGGAAGGTGTGATTGTAGGAGTCGCTGTGGCAGACTGCTCACAGTTCTGAAATCATGCCCCCCCAGGTCGGCGGGGGGCGCCCATTTTCCCCAAGAGGAGCCGGTTGGACCATCATGAGTAATCAAGCATTCCGCAAATCATCGTCGCTGAAGCGACTGTCCCTGGCTGCCTTGGCGGCTTGCGGGGTGCTGGCGAGTTCAGTGGCGATGGCCGAGGGTTTCAGTGGTTATGCCGGCATTGCTGGCGGCTTTGCCCCCAGCCAGCGCCAATGTCACGGCGCCACAGAGGGTGCCTGCGACCGGCTGGGTTTTGGCAGCAAATTGTTTGGTGGCTGGAACGTCACGCCTAACGTGGCCGCTGAAATCAACTACTTCTATTTCGGTGGCATCAATACCGATTACGACATCGCACAAAATGCCACCACCTCCAGGGTTCGCGAAAGTGCACGCGCTGTGACGTTGGGGCTCAACTGGAGCATTGAGTTGTTCTCGTTCGCCACCAACAATATTCGCCTGGGCTTGGCTCGCACGCAGAACAACAAGGAGCTGACCAATCGCGTTGGGGCTGCGACGATGGAGCGTGACTACGCGACCGCCCCTTATCTGGGGCTGGGTTTGTCCATGCAACTCAACCGGAACGTTCGGGTGTTGTCGGGCTATGACTACATCATCGATGGTCACGACAGTCGCCACCTGTTCTCGGTGGGTGTCCAGGGCGAATTCTGATCGCCGGGCCTGCCCCCCGCAGGCCCCACAATGCGGGCCATGAACGATCTGGCTTCGCACACTGAGCTCACGCCGCCCACCCTCTTGCTGGTGGACGGCTCCAGCTACCTCTATCGCGCTTTCCATGCCATGCCCGACCTGCGCGGGCCGCATGGCGAGCCGACGGGCGCCATCCATGGCATGGTCAACATGCTGCGCTTGCTGCGCAAGCAAGTGCCCTCCGAGCATGCGGTCTGCGTGTTCGATGCCAAGGGCCCTACCTTTCGCGACGAGTGGTACCCCCAGTACAAGGCCCACCGGCCCTCCATGCCCGAAGACCTGGCCGCGCAAGTGGCGCCCATTCACGAGGTCGTGAAGCTGCTGGGCTGGCCGGTGCTGGAAGTGCCCGGTATTGAAGCGGACGATGCCATCGGCACGCTGGCCGTGGTGGCCTCGGCCAGCGGTCACCGCGTGGTGGTGTCCACAGGCGACAAGGATCTGGCGCAACTGGTCAACGACCGCGTCACGCTGGTCAACACCATGAGCAACGAAACGCTGGACGAAGCAGGCGTGCTGGCCAAGTTCGGCGTGCCGCCCAATCGCATCATCGACTACCTCACCTTGGTGGGTGACACGGTGGACAACGTCCCGGGCGTTGAAAAGGTCGGGCCCAAGACCGCCGCCAAGTGGATCGCCGAACATGGCTCGCTGGACAGTCTGGTGGCCGTGGCCCACACCATCAAAGGCGTGGTGGGGGAGAACCTGCGCAAGGCCCTGGACTGGCTGCCGCAGGGGCGCCGCCTGGTCACCGTGCGCACCGATTGCGACCTCACGGGCCACGTCCCGCAATGGCCCTCGCTGGACGCGCTGGCCTTGCGCGACCCCGATCTGTTCGCGCTCAAAGCCTTTTCGAGTCAATACGGTTTCAAGACCTGGACGCGTGAGTTGGAGCAGGCCCTCGGTGGTGTGTCCAAGGAAGCGCCACAGGCCAAGCCCAAGGCTGTGGGCAAAGCCAAGGTCGCATTGTCAGCGACCGGGGATCTGTTTGGCGGCGATGCGGGCGGTGACGAACTCGACCCGTTGGCCAGTGACGAGACTCCAGCGGCGCTCGCGCTGAGCAGTCACTACACCACCATCACCGACTGGGCCACGTTTGACCTTTGGCTGCACAAAATTGAAGCGGCCGAGTTGACGGCTTTCGACACCGAAACCGACTCGCTCGAACCCATGAAGGCCCGCATCGTGGGCTTGTCGTTTTCGACCCAGGTGGGCGAGGCCGCCTACATTCCGCTGCGCCACCAAGGGCCCGATGCCATCGAGCAATTGCCGATGGACGAGGTGCTGGCCCGTCTGAAGCCCTGGCTGGAAGGCCCCCGCCACCTCAAGGTCGGCCAGAACATCAAGTACGACACTCATGTGCTGGCCAACCACGACATCGCGGTGCAAGGCTACGCCCACGACACCATGCTGCAGAGCTATGTGCTCGAAGCGCACCGCCCGCACAATCTGGAAAGCCTGGCACTGCGCTTCTTGAACCGCCAGGGCCTGAGCTACGAAAACGTGGCGGGCAAGGGCGCCCAGCAGATCCCGTTTGCCCAGGTGGCGGTGGAGCGCGCCTCGCAGTACTCGTGCGAAGACAGCGACCTGACCTTGCACCTGCACCAGACCTTGTGGCCGCTTTTGCAGGCCGAAGCCGCCTTGCAGGATGTCTACCTGCGCATGGAGATGCCGGTCTCAGCCCTGCTGCAACGCATCGAGCGCACCGGCGTGCTGATCGACCCCGACAAACTGCGCCAGCAAAGCCACGAGCTGGGTCAGCGCATGATGACGTTGGAGCAAGAGGCCCATGAATTGGCCGGCCAGCCCTTCAACCTCGCCTCGCCCAAGCAGATTGGCGAGATCCTCTTTGTCAAGCAAGGCCTGCCGGTGGTCAAGAAAACCGCCTCAGGGGCGCCCTCCACCGACGAAGAGGTGCTGGAAAAGCTGGCTGAAGACTACCCGCTGCCCGCGCGCCTGCTGGAGCACCGCAGCCTGGCCAAGCTCAAGTCCACCTACGCCGACAAACTACCCTTGATGATCCACCCCGTCACCGGGCGGGTGCACACCAACTATGCGCAGGCGGTGGCCGTGACGGGGCGCCTGTCCAGCAACGACCCTAACTTGCAGAACATCCCCGTGCGCACGGCGGAAGGACGGCGCATCCGTGAGGCCTTCATTGCGCCGCCGGGACACCTGATCGTGTCGGCGGATTACTCGCAGATCGAGTTGCGGATCATGGCGCACCTGTCGCAGGACGAAAACCTGTTGCGCGCCTTTGCCGAGGGGCTGGATGTGCACCGAGCCACGGCCTCCGAGATCTTCGGCGCGCCGGTCGATCAGGTCAGCAGTGAGCAGCGTCGCTATGCCAAGGTCATCAATTTCGGGTTGATCTACGGCATGAGCGGTTTCGGGCTGGCGTCTAACTTGGGCATTGAGCGCTCGGCAGCCACGGCCTATATCGAGCGCTATTTCCAGCGCTACCCTGGCGTCAAGCGTTACATGGACGAGACGCGCGCCGCCGCCAAGGCCCAGGGGTATGTCGAGACGGTATTTGGCCGGCGCCTGTGGCTGCCTGAAATCAACAGTCCGAATGGCCCGCGCCGCGGTGGGGCCGAGCGGGCCGCCATCAATGCGCCCATGCAGGGCACGGCGGCCGACCTGATCAAACTGGCGATGGTGGCCGTGCAAGGCGCGCTGGACGCCCAGGGCAAGACCAGCCGCATCATCATGCAGGTGCATGACGAGCTGGTGCTGGAAGTGCCGGTGGCCGAGCTGGACTGGGCGCGTGTCGAGGTGCCCGCCCTGATGGCCTCGGTGGCTCAGTTGCGGGTGCCTTTGCTGGCCGAAGTGGGCGCCGGGCCCAACTGGGAGGCGGCGCACTGAGTGGGCACTGAACTCCGCCCAGCAATTGTCATCAAACCTGCCTAAACTAAAACCCCCCGCACTGTGCGGGGCAAAACTGTGGTTGCAGCAAAAAGAACATGAATCCGTCAGCAGTGGTGCCTGAGGCACCGGGAGTTTCCAACTTGAAATTGCTCGGCCGTGAACAGGCCATTTTGGAGTTCAACCGCCGCGTGTTGGCCCAGGCCCAGCGCGAGGACGTGCCTTTGCTGGAGCGCTTGCGCTACATCTGCATCGTGTCGTCCAACTTCGATGAATTCTTCGAAGTGCGCTATGCCGACGTGCTGGAGGCCTCGCGCCTGCACAGCTCCGGCATCGGCCCCAAATACCTGGCCGATGTCTCTGACGAGGCGCACCGCCTGGTGCACGAGCAATACCAGATCTTCAATGAGGTGCTGGAGCCGGCCCTCAAGCTGAACGGCATCGACATCCTCAACCACGCCGACCGTGACCTCGCGCAGCGGGAATGGGTTTCGGCTTTTTTTCACCGGCAGGTGCGACCGTTGCTGGTGCCCATTGGGCTGGACCCCTCGCATCCCTTCCCCCAGGTTGCCAACAAGACGCTCAATTTCATCGCCAAGCTGGGCGGGCGTGACGCCTTTGGGCGCGACAACTCGATTGCCATCGTGCGCATTCCGCGCGTGCTGCCGCGCGTGATGCGCCTGCCTGAGGAGCTGAGCGATGGCCGGCAGTCTTTTGTGCTGCTGTCCAGCGTCATCCGCGCGCATTTGCACGAGCTATTTCCGGGGCGCGAGATTCTCGCCTTCTCGCAGTTCCGCGTCACGCGCGACTCCGACATCGACGTCGACGAAGACGATGTGACCGACCTGCGCCAGGCGCTGCGTTCCAAGATGAGCACGCGCCAGTTCGGGCAGACCATCCGGCTTGAAGTGGTCAGCAGTTGCCCGCAGGAACTGTCGGACTTCTTGCTGGAGCAGTTTGGCCTGACGGAGCAGGCGCTGTACAAGTGCCATGGGCCTGTCAATCTGGGGCGCCTGACCCATTTGATCGATCAGGTGCGCGGTGAGGACTTGCGCTTTCCAACCTATCTGCCGGGTTGGCCGCAAGGCTTGCCCCGTCACGGTGGCATGTTGGAGCATCTGCGTGGCGGCGATGTCATGCTGCACCATCCCTTCGAATCGTTTGACGCCGTGGTGGAGTTCCTGCGTGAAGCGGTTTTCGACCCGGATGTGCTGGCCATCAAGCAAACCATTTACCGCACGGGCAGTGAGTCGGTGTTGATGGAGTTGCTGTTGGAGGCCGTGCGCCGCGGTAAGGAGGTGCTGGCCGTGGTGGAGCTCAAGGCCCGTTTTGACGAAGAGGCGAACATCAACTGGGCCGAGCGCCTCGAAGCCTTGGGCGCTCAGGTGGTCTACGGGATCGTGGGCCTCAAGACGCACGCCAAAATGATGCTGGTCACGCGCCGTGAAAATGGCCGCCTGCGCCGCTATGCGCATTTGTCCACAGGCAACTACAACCCCAAGACCGCCGAGCTCTACACCGATGTGGGCTACCTGACCACGAATAACGAGCTCACGGCCGACGTTGACATGGTCTTTCAGCAGTTGTCCAGCCTGACACAGCTGAAATCGCCTCGGCAATTGCTGCTGGCGCCGTTCAGCCTGCAAAAGCAGCTGATCAGGATGATTGCTCGCGTGGGTGAGGGCGCCCGGGCTGGCCACAGCGGGCGCATCGTGCTCAAGCTCAATTCCTTGACCGACGAGCCCCTGATTCGCGCCTTGATCGAGGCGGGGCAGGCGGGCGCGCACATCGACCTGATCGTCCGCGGCGCTTGCGTCTTGCCCCCGGGCGTGCCGGGGCTGACCGAGCGCATTCGCGTGCGTTCTGTCGTGGGGCGCATGCTGGAGCACACCCGGGTGCTGTACTTCCGCTGGGGCCCTGGCGAGCAGGACGAAGCCCTCTACCTGTCCAGTGCCGACTGGATGAACCGCAACATGACGCGGCGCATTGAGGTGGCCTGGCCGGTGCGCGATGCCGCCCTGCGCCAGCGCATGATCGATGAATGCCTGGTGCCCTATTTGATGGATGAGCGCGATGCCTGGCAACAGCTCAGCGATGGGCGCTACGAGCGCGTTGGCGAGGCGGGCCTCAGTGCGCAAAATGCCTTGATGGAGCGCTTTCGCGCGGTGGAATAGGCAGCCATGGACCTGATCCTCTGGCGACACGCTCAGGCCCAACTGCTGTCGGCGTCGGCTCCGTCCGACGATCTGGCCCGCCAACTGACGGGCAAGGGCGAGCGCCAGGCCGAACGCATGGCCGCTTGGTTGAACCAGCGCCTGCCCGAAATGACCCGCATCCTGGTCAGCCCAGCGCAGCGCACCCAGCAAACAGCGCGGGCGCTGGGGCGTTCGTTCAAGACGGTCGAGTCCATTGCGCCAGGGGGGTGTGTGGATGAGCTGCTACAAGCGGCCCGATGGCCCAAGGCCAGGGACCCGGTGTTGCTGGTCGGGCATCAGCCGACACTGGGCATGCTGGCCGCCCGATTGTTGACCGGGCAGGACTTGTCCTGGTCGATTCGCAAGGGAGCGGTGTGGTGGCTGCGTGGCACAGAGCGGGATGGCGTGCTGGAGGTGGTCTTGCAAGCCGTCCAGTCGCCCGACTTTCTGTGACGTCGGGCAAGGGCGTGGATTCCCGGGATAATCAGGACACATGAGTTCGTTGATCGCCTTTCCTCCGCTGCCGAACCGCCCCGCGCCAGAGACCTGGCATTTCCGGCATGCCGTGCGCATTTACTGGGAAGACACCGACGCCGGCGGCATCGTGTTCTACGGCAATTACCTCAAGTTCATGGAGCGTGCCCGCACCGAGTGGCTCAGTGGCCTGGGTTTTGCTCAGGAACAGATGCGCCGTGCTGGCGATGGCATGTTCGTGGTGGGGGAGACGCAAATCCGCTATCTCCGGCCGGCGCGCCTGGACGATGTGTTGACCGTGACGGTGACCCTGTCCGAACTGGGTCGGGCCTCTCTCGCGTTTCAGCAGGAGGTCTGGCGCAGTGACACCCTGCTGACCCAGGGGCGGGTTCGCATCGGCTGGGTCGAACCCGTCGCTGGCGCACCCGACGATCTGGACGACACGTTCAAACCGGCCCGCATTCCGGCCAGGATCCTGGCCATCTTGCCAAAACCCAAGCCATCCTTCGGAGGTTGACCTTCCATGAATCAAGACTTGTCCATCCTTGAACTGGTCAAACATGCCAGCCTGGTGGTGCAGATTGTGCTGGCATTGCTGCTGGCGGTATCCCTGGCCAGCTGGAGCGTCATCTTTGGCAAGGTCCTGGGGCTCAAGCGCCTCAAGTCCGACAACGAAGAGTTCGACCGGGAATTCTGGGCGGGCCGCACCTTGCAGGAGCTTTTTCAGGATGCCAGCCGGGCCAATGGTGCACCGTCCCCACAAGAGCGTATTTTTGCGGCGGGCATGCGCGAATTCATGAAACTGCGCGAGCGCCGCGTCGCTGATGTGGCCAGCCTGCTGGACGGCTCACGCCGCGCCATGCGGGCCAGCTATCAGCGTGAAATGGACGTCATCGAGTCACGGCTCGAATTTCTGGGCTCGGTCGGGTCGGTCTCGCCATACATCGGGTTGTTTGGCACGGTGTGGGGCATCATGCATGCCTTCACGGGCCTGTCCAATATGCAGCAGGTGACCCTGGCCACGGTGGCGCCGGGCATTGCCGAAGCCCTGGTGGCCACGGCCATCGGTCTGTTTGCCGCCATCCCGGCGGTGCTGGCCTACAACCGCTTTGCGCGCGACATCGATCGCATCGCCATTCAGCTGGAATCCTTCATCGAAGAGTTCTCCAACATCCTGGCGCGTAACGCCCAACCGGCGTCGGCCCCCGGCCCCGGGCCCGATCTGAGCCGCCCGGCCGCCGCCCGCTGAACCGCCATGGCCGAGCTCAATGCCCGCGGCGGTGGCCGCCGTCGCACACGCAGCGAAATCAACATGGTGCCGTTCATCGACGTCATGCTGGTGCTGCTCATCATCTTCATGGTCAGCGCGCCGCTGCTGCCCACCGGCGTGGTCGATCTGCCCAGCGTGGGCCATGCCCGTCAAGCCCCGGAAAAAGTGATCGAAGTCGTGGTGGGCGAGGGGGATCGAGTCACCCTGCGCATTGACCGCCAGGACGGTGGGCCGCTGAAGGTGGCGGATCTGGCCAAGCGCGTGAAGGCCGCGCAGGAAGCCACGCCGGGCGGACCCGAGGCGGCGCCGGTCATCATCAGTGCCCGCAAGGACGTGCGCTATGAGGCAGTCGTGCACATCATGGACACCTTGCAGCGCGCCGGCGTGGTCCGAGTCGGGCTGACGGTGCACACCACGGGGGAATGAACGTGGCAAGCAGGGCGGCGTTCCGACCAGACAACGCAGACAGCCTGGGCAAAGGCGCCGTGCTGGCCGTGCTCGCCCACCTCGTGCTGGTGGTCGCCCTGACCTTTGGGGTGAACTGGAAGACCCACAACCCGGTGGTTGCCGAGGCTGAAATCTGGGCTGAATTGCCCCAGATCGCTGCGCCCCCACCCCCGCCTCCGCCCCCCATGCCGGTTCAAGAGCCTGCCCCGGCGGTGCAAGAGCCGCCGGCGCCCGAGCCCGTGGCCGACATCCCTAGCGCGCCGCAACCCAAGCTCAAGAAGAAGGAGCGCAAGGACAAACCGCGCCCACCGGTGGCAAAGGTGGAGCCCAAGCCGCTGCCCAAGCCCAAGAAAGCGCGTGAACCTCGCGAGGTCGCCGTCACTGCGCCCCCGGTAGCGACCAAGGCCGAGCCTCCCGTGGCGACCCCGACCACGCCAGCGCTGTCCTGGGCGCAGCGGGAGGCCCAGCGCAAAGCCAACCTGGCGCGCATGATGAACAACCTGGGGTCGATGGGGACCTCGGCTCGTTCGGCGGGTCCGTCATCGTCGGCAAACTATCGCGCCAAGATCACGGCGCGCATCGTCCCCAACATCGTGTTCACCGGGGTGGTCAATGGCCAAGCCACCACTTTCGTGGAAATTCGTTGCGCGCCCGATGGCCGCATTTTGTCGCACCGCCTGCTCGATTCGAGCGGCGTTGCGGCCTGGGACGGTGCGGTGATGCGCGCCATTGAGCGGACCGACGCCTTGCCCCTGGACGACAACGGGCGTTTGCCCGACACGGTATTTCAGATCGGCATCAGCCCCGGCGACCGGTGAAGCCCTGGAAAATCTGACGCCTTGAACGTCTATTTTCATTTGCCGTGAAAAACTGCCTCATATGGCGGCTTCAGGGCGCTGGCTATTTCATAGCATGGCAATCATTCGCGAGACCATTGCTGATCGTGGAATGTAAGGAGTGTCATGTCTGAGTCGCTGTTGCCGCCATTGAACTGGGAAGGTGCGCTGTCTCAGCTCGCCTCGACCGAGGCGGCGCCGACGGACGGGGAGGGCCTGGACACCTCCACCGACACCGACAGTGGGGTGTTTTTCTGGCCCACTCCGCCATTTGCCATCTACCCTGCCGCCAACGAGCAAACCGAGCACGAGCCCTGCCAAATCGAAGGACTCAATGGTCGGGTCATGACGGGGCGCATGAGTTTTTTCGTCCCCGACGAAGAGGTGGCGCACATCCAGGTGCCGCCATCGCGCACCACCATGGCCTTGCGTTTTGGCCAGTTCAGAACCCTGCTGTTGACTCGGCCCGTCAATCCCAGAAGGACGTCTGACGGGCAGGACCCGCACGCCCATTTGCTGGCGCACCGAGCCAGCGTCGATTATCGGATCAAGTTCAAGTCCGGTGGACAAGTCGAAGGCCATACCGTGGGTCACGCGGAAACCGATTTTGGCCTGTTTCTGTTCCCGCCACTGGATGACGAGGGCACGGTGCAGCGCCTGTTCGTGCCCCGGGAAGTGATGGCCTCGTTCGAGGTCGGGGCTCGGATCGGTGAAGTGCTGGTGGACACCCATGCCGTCACGGCCGAGCAGGTTGAGCAGGCCGTGGCGGTGCAGAGTCAGATGCGCAGTCAGAAGCTCGGCGACATCCTTCTGACCCAGAAGGTGGTCACGCCTGAACAACTGATGGCGGCCATTGACCAGCAAAGCAAGATGCCCATGGTGCGCATCGGCGAAGCGCTGCTGGCTTTGGGCATGATCACCGAGGTGCAGCTTGAGGATGCCCTGGAGTTGCAAAAGCGAGACCGCAGCGTGCCTTTGGGCGAGTTGCTGGTGAATCTGGGGCTGGTATCCCACGAGGATCTTCAGATCGCCCTGGCGCGCAAGATGGGCTACCCCTTGGTCGATTTGGAGAAATTCCCCATCCAGGCCGAGGCCCTGCGCAAGGTGCCGTTCGGTGTGGCACAACGTCTGATGGCCGTGCCGGTATTGCTGCGGGACGGTGCATTGATCGTGGGGGTCGAAGACCCCAGCAAGCGACTGACTCTGTCCGAGCTGGAGTTCATCACCCAGTGCAAGATTGTGCCGGTGCTGGCTCAACACAGCCAGCTTGAATGGTCCATCAAGGACGCTTATAGCAAGATTGGCGCCGACACCAGTGGCGACAGTTACGGTCGCTCCGTGACCTTCGGCAGCGATTCCGAGGCGGAATCGGAAAACTCCAATCAGTTGATGGAGGACCTGGAAAAGCAAGGCCAGGAATCGGGCTCCCGTGAAGACGAAGCGCCCATCGAGCAAAGCGACAACTCGCTGGTGCGCCTGATCAACACCATGATCATTGAGGCCCACTCCCAGGGGGTGTCCGACATCCACGTTGAAAGCTACCCCGGCAAGCAAAAAATCAAGATTCGCTTTCGCAAGGACGGGGTGCTGACGCCGTACCTGGAGTTGCCGCACAACTACCGCAGCGCCATGATCGCCCGCATCAAGATCATGTGCGACCTGGACATTTCAGAGCGTCGCAAGCCGCAGGATGGCAAGATCAATTTTGCCCGCTTTGTGCCACAGCATAAGATCGAGTTGCGGGTTGCCTCCATCCCCACCAACAATGGGATGGAAGACATCGTGATGCGGATCCTGGCCTCGGCCAAACCGCTACCGTTGGACAAGATTGGCTTGAGTCCGATCAATCTGTCTCGCTTGAAAGAAGCCATGGAGAGGCCATATGGCCTGGTGCTGTGCGTGGGCCCAACCGGCTCGGGCAAGACCACCACCCTGCATTCGGCGCTCAGTTTCATCAACGTGCCCGAGCGCAAGATCTGGACGGCAGAGGATCCGGTTGAAATCACCCAGCCTGGTTTGCGGCAGGTGCAGGTCAACCCCAAAATTGACTGGACCTTTGCCAAGGCCTTGCGGGCCTTCTTGCGCGCCGATCCGGATGTGATCATGGTGGGCGAAATGCGCGACGGCGAAACGGCCAATATGGGCGTGGAAGCCTCGCTGACGGGCCACTTGGTGCTGTCTACCCTGCACACCAACAGCGCGCCGGAAACGGTCACCCGTCTGTTGGACATGGGGCTGGACCCCTTCAATTTTGCCGATTCGCTGCTGGTGGTGCTGGCCCAGCGCCTGGTGCGCCGCCTGTGCGGGAAATGCAAGGTGGCCGAACCCGCCATGGCCGAGGACATCGACCTCATGCTGCGCGATTACATGCAGGTGTGCCCCAAGGATGTGCCAGAGTTCGCGCCCGAGGTGTTGCTGGCGGAATGGCGCGAACGCTTTGGCCAAGATGGCCAGCTGATGAAGTACCGCAACCCCGGTTGTCCGCACTGCAACCAAACCGGCTATCGGGGGCGCGCCGGCTTGCACGAATTGATGACGGTCAGCCGTGAACTGCGTCACATGATCCAGACCGGCGCACGGTCGGAAAAAATTCAGCATCAGGCCTTGCTTGAGGGCATGCGCACGTTGCGCCAGGACGGCATTGAAAAAGTCTTGATGGGCGTCACCAGCATGGAAGAGGTGCGCGCTACCAGCAACGCATGATCATATGAAGATCGTGCATTTCTGCAAGCGGGGGCTTGTTGTGCGTGTGCTGCACGCCGAATGGAAAAAAGGCGCAAGATAGACGCCAATGAAGTCACACAGATGGCCGGTCTTCTTCTGGTTTTTCAGGGGTTGAATTGGCAGTGATTTCGGCGATCTTTGGTGTTATGGCGATGCGTTGTGGTCGCGCCGGGTCACCAGACAGACTTTGCGGCGAATCACGGGGCATTGATGGCATGTGTCGATGGTTCGGAGGTCTGCATGGACGTGATCAGCAACTTCGCCGCTCGCTACGAGCGCACTCGGGAAGAAGAGTGTTCCCTGGAGGAATACCTGGACCTCTGCAAACGCGACAAAATGGCCTATGCCAGCGCCGCCGAACGCATGTTGGCCGCCATTGGCGAGCCTCAAACGGTCGACACCCGCAACGACCATCGCTTGTCACGCATTTTTGCCAACAAGGTCATCAAGCTCTACCCGGCCTTTGAGGAGTTCTATGGCATGGAAGACGCCATCGAGCAGGTGGTGAGCTACTTCCGCCATGCGGCCCAAGGCCTGGAAGAAAAAAAACAAATCCTGTATTTGCTGGGGCCGGTTGGTGGTGGTAAATCGTCCATCGCAGAGCGCCTCAAGCAGTTGGCCGAACATGTGCCGTTCTATGCCATCAAGGGCTCGCCGGTCAACGAGTCGCCGCTGGGGCTGTTCGATAGCACGGAGGACGGCCCCATCCTGGAAGCCGAATACGGCATTCCGCGCCGCTACCTGAACCGCGTGCTGAGCCCCTGGGCGGTCAAGCGCCTGGAGGAATTCGGCGGTGACATTCGCAAGTTCCGCGTCGTCAAGCGTTACCCCAGCGTGCTCAAACAGGTCGGCATCGCCAAGACCGAACCCGGTGACGAAAACAATCAGGACATCAGCTCCCTGGTGGGCAAGGTCGACATCCGCAAGCTCGAAACTTTTGCCCAGGACGACCCCGACGCCTACAGCTATTCGGGTGGCCTGTGCCTAGCCAATCAGGGCCTGCTCGAATTCGTTGAAATGTTCAAGGCGCCCATCAAGGTGTTGCACCCCTTGCTGACGGCCACGCAAGAAGGCAACTTCAAGGGCACCGAAGGGTTTGGCGCGATTCCGTTTGACGGGGTGGTGCTGGCGCACAGCAATGAGAGCGAGTGGAAGGCCTTTCGCAACAACAAGAACAACGAAGCCTTCCTGGACCGCATCTACATCGTCAAGGTGCCGTACTGCCTGCGCGTGTCCGAAGAAATCAAGATCTACGAAAAACTGGTGCGGGGTTCGTCCCTGTCCAAGGCCCCCTGTGCTCCGGGCACGTTCAAGATGATGTCGCAGTTCGCGATCCTCACCCGTCTGAAGGAGCCGGAGAACTCCAGCATCTTCAGCAAGATGCAGGTGTATGACGGCGAGAACCTCAAGGACACCGACCCCAAGGCCAAGTCCTTGCAGGAGTATCGCGACTACGCCGGGGTGGACGAAGGAATGAGCGGCGTGTCCACCCGTTTTGCGTTCAAGATATTGTCCAAGGTGTTCAACTTTGACAGCACCGAGATCGCCGCCAACCCCGTGCACCTGATGTACGTGCTGGAGCAGCAGATCGAGCGTGAGCAGTTCCCGCCCGAGACCGAGCAGAAGTACATCGCCTACATCAAGGAATCGCTGGCGCCGCGCTATGCCGAGTTCATTGGCAAAGAGATCCAGACGGCCTACCTGGAAAGCTATTCCGAGTATGGCCAAAACATCTTCGACCGCTACGTGACTTACGCCGACTACTGGATCCAGGATCAGGAATACCGCGACACGGACACCGGTGAGAGCTTTGACCGCAGCGCCCTCAATGGCGAGTTGGAGAAGATCGAAAAGCCTGCGGGCATCTCCAACCCCAAGGACTTCCGCAACGAGATCGTCAACTTCGTGCTGCGCGCCCGGGCCAACAATGGTGGCAAGAACCCGCTGTGGACCAGTTATGAAAAGCTGCGCACCGTGATCGAGAAGAAGATGTTCAGCAACACCGAAGAGTTGTTGCCGGTCATCAGCTTCAACGCCAAGGCCAGCGCGGACGAGGTCAAGAAGCACGAGGACTTTGTCAACCGCATGGTCGAGAAGGGCTACACGGCCAAGCAGGTTCGCCTGCTGTGTGAATGGTATCTGCGCGTGCGCAAGTCGTCCTGATCGGAGCATCGATGTCGAACTACACGGCACTGTTGGCAGCGAGCCCGGCGCCGGGATGCCCTAAGCTGGGCGAGGTCTCCGCATGACACGGCAGCACATCATTGACCGGCGGCTGGCGGGCAAGAACAAGTCCGTCGGCAACCGCGAGCGCTTCTTGCGGAGATACAAGGACAAGGTGCGTGAGGCCGTGCAGCACGCCATCAATGGCCGCAGCATCCGCGACCTTGAAAAAGGCGAGGACATCTCCATCCCCAAGCGGGATCTGTCCGAGCCCGTGTTCGGGCATGGCGAGGGCGGCACACGCGAGGTGGTTCACCCTGGCAACCGTGAATACGTCACCGGCGACCGCATTGAGCGGCCACCGGGCGGGGGCGGGCAGGGCAGTGGCTCCGGAGAGGCCAGCGACTCGGGCGAAGGCGAAGATGACTTCGTGTTTTCGCTGAGCAAGGAAGAGTTCATGCAGGTCTTCTTTGAAGACCTGGCCTTGCCCAACCTGCTTCGCACTGCCCTGGCAGAGGTGCCTGAATGGAAAAGCCAGCGGGCCGGTTATTCCAGCGAAGGCACACCCAACAACCTACACGTGGTGCGCTCCATGCGCGGCGCCTTGGGGCGGCGCATTGCATTGGGCAATGGCCCGCGCAAGGAGTTGAAAGATCTGGAAGAACGCCTGGCGGCCCTGCGTGATGAGGGCGAGGCGGGCGACGATGCCTTGACGCTGGAACAAGCCCACGAGATCGAACAACTTGAAGCGCGCATCGAAACCTTGCGCAGTCGCCTGCGCGGCATCCCGTATCTGGACCCGATCGACCTTCGTTATCGCAGCCGCGTCAAGGTGCCCGTGCCCACGACCAAGGCGGTGATGTTCTGCGTGATGGACGTGTCGGGCTCAATGGACGAGCAGCGCAAAGAGCTGTCCAAGCGCTTCTTCATTTTGCTGTACCTGTTCCTGACGCGGCACTACGACCGCATCGAACTGGTCTTCATCCGCCACCACACTCAGGCTCAGGAGGTGACCGAAGACGAATTCTTCCATGCCACCGAAACAGGCGGCACGGTGGTGTCCAGTGCCCTGGTGCTGCTGGATGAAATCATGACCGCGCGATACCCGGCCAGTGAATGGAATTTGTACGTGGCGCAGGCCAGCGATGGCGACAACTGGCACCACGATTCGGCGCGCTGCCGCGAGATACTGGTCGACAAGATCCTGCCTCGGGTGCGCTACTTTGCCTATGTGCAGGTGGCCCAGACGGAGCAGAACCTGTGGGACGAATACATGGGCTTGAGCGAAACGCACAAGCACTTTGCGATGCGCAAGGTGCTGGAGGCCTCGCAGATCTACCCGGTGTTCCGTGAGTTGTTCAGGAAGGAAGGGGTCGACGCATGAACCAGCGAGCACACGCACCGTTGCCCGGCCCGTCGGACTGGTCCTTCGATTTGATCGAGCAATACCACGACGTTATTCGCGCCACGGCCGAAGGCTTCACGCTGGACACCTATCCCAACCAGCTTGAAATCATCACCGCCGAGCAGATGATGGATGCTTATGCCAGCGTGGGCATGCCCGTGAACTATCGGCACTGGTCCTACGGCAAGGAGTTCATCTCGACCGAGAAGAACTACCGTCGGGGCCACATGGGCTTGGCGTACGAGATCGTCATCAACTCCAACCCGTGCATCAGCTACCTGATGGAGGAGAACACCATGGCCATGCAGGCCCTGGTGATCGCGCACGCGGCCTACGGGCACAACAGTTTCTTCAAGGGAAATTACCTGTTCCGGATGTGGACGGATGCCTCAAGCATCATCGACTATCTGGTCTACGCCAAGAACTTCGTGGCTCAGTGCGAAGAGCGTCATGGCGTGGACGCGGTCGAAGAAATCCTCGACTCTTGCCATGCGCTGATGAACCACGGCGTGGACCGTTACCGCCGGCCCAGCAAGTTGTCGCTTGAAAAGGAGTTGGCCCGTCGGGAGGAGCGCGAGGCCTATTTGCAGCAGCAGGTGAACGACCTGTGGCGCACCTTGCCGCGCCGGGCCGATCGGGCTGGCGAGGAGGAGGCCGCACGGCGCTTCCCGGCCGAGCCGCAAGAGAACCTTCTGTACTTCATTGAAAAAAACGCCCCTTTGCTGGAGCCCTGGCAGCGCGAAGTGGTGCGCATCGTGCGCAAGGTGGCGCAGTATTTCTACCCGCAACGCCAGACGCAGGTGATGAACGAAGGTTGGGCCACGTTCTGGCACTACACGCTGCTCAACACCATGTACGACCGCGGTCATCTGACGGACGGCATCATGCTGGAGTGGCTCAAGTCGCACACCAATGTGGTCTACCAGCCGCCGGTGGGGCACCGCGCTTACAGCGGCCTGAACCCCTATGCGCTGGGTTTTGCCATGTACACCGACCTCAAGCGCATTTGCGAAAAACCGACGGATGAAGATCGCCACTGGTTCCCCGATTTTGCCGGGTCGGCCCAAGGCCCTGGCAATGAAGGGGCCTGGTTCAAGACCCTGGATTACGCGATGCGCAATTTCAAGGATGAGAGTTTCGTCGGGCAGTTTCTGTCGCCGAAGGTGATGCGCGATTTCCGTTTGTTCAGCATCCGTGATGACGAGCAGGAGTCCGAGTACGAGGTCAGTGCCATCCATGACGAAGGCGGCTACCGTGCCTTGCGTGAAAGCCTGTCACGCCAGTACGACCTGGGCAGCCGTGAGCCCAACATCCAGGTCTGGAGCGTCAACCTGCGCGGTGACCGCTCCCTGATGCTGCGGCACACGCAGCACAACGACCGCCCATTGGGCGATGGCACGCGAGAGGTGCTCAAGCATGTGTCGCGCCTGTGGGGCTTTCCGGTGCACATGGAAAGTGTCGACGGCCACGGCGAGGTGCGCCAGCATTGGACGGTGGTGCCGGCCTCGATGGAGTGATGCCCCGGTAATCGTTATTCGATCAGAGCGCTTCGTGAATAATTGCACGAGCCGGCCCTGCATGCATTGCGGCTCCTGAAATGGGGCGCGAAATGACCGGCTAGACGGCTGCTTATTCCGCTCAAGAATTCGGCTGGGTCGCGAAGAATGTGTTCAACAACGCAGTACTTCGCACACCATGTCCGACAGCTCGCAAGACAAACAACTACCCGCCTCGGCGCGCAAGCTCAGCAAGGCGCGCGAAGAAGGGCAGGTGGTGCGCTCTAAGGACCTGGGGCACTTCCTGGTGGTCCTGGCCGCAGCCGGCGTGCTGATGGCGCTGGCCCCGATGTGGATGGACAGGCTGCAACTGCAGCTCAATGCCGGTCTGCGTTTTGACGCCCGCACCGTGGCCAACCCCGACATGATGCTGACCCGCCTGGGGCAATGGACCAGCCAGGCCATGTGGATGGTCATTCCCTTTGGTGCCGGGGTGGCGTTGGCCTCGCTGGCCGCTTCGGTGCTGGCTGGTGGCTGGGTCATGTCCCTCAAGGTCATTTTCCCCAACTTCGGCAAGCTCAACCCCATTGCAGGGTTTGGCAAATTGCTGTCCACCCAGCAATTGATCGACGCTCTCAAGGCCAGTGCCATGGGGTTGATTCTGGGCGCCGTTGGGGTCTATTTCCTCTACAAGGCCTGGCCCGGCCTGGTGGACTTGCTGGCGCAGCCTCTGCCCGCCGCGATCCATGACCTGGGCATCACGATCAAGCAGGTGATCACCTCGATGCTGGTGGTGCTGGGCCTGTTCGCCATCGTCGACTGGCCGTTGCAGCGCTTCATGTTTGCCAATCGCATGAAGATGAGCCATCAAGACCTCAAGGACGAACAGCGCCAGCAAGAAGGCAATATGGAAGTCAAGGGCCGCATCAGGCAGCGCATGCGCGAGATGGCCAGGAAGCGCATGTTGTCGGCGGTGCCCACGGCGGACCTGGTGGTGATGAATCCCACCCACTATGCCGTGGCCCTGAAGTACGACGAAGGCAAGATGGGCGCCCCGCGTGTGGTGGCCAAGGGCCTGGACCTGCTGGCGCTGCGCATCCGCGACGTGGCCACCGAAAACCGCGTGCCTGTGCTGGAAGCCCCGCCGCTGGCACGCGCCCTGTACGCCAACACCGAAGTCGATTCTGAAGTGCCCATGGCCTTGTACAGCGCCGTGGCGCAGGTGCTGGCCTATGTGTACCAACTCAAAGCCGCGCTGGCTGGTCACGCTGCCTTGCCGGGCAATCTGCCCGACCTGGACGTGCCTGTCGAGCTGGATCCCCTGGCCACTGCAAAGGCTGACGCATGAACCCCTTTCTGCAACAACTCCAGGCCCTGATGGGCAGCCGGTCCAAGGGCCTGCAGGTGCTGGCCGCGCCGATGGCTGTGATGCTGGTGCTGGTGATGATGATCCTGCCGCTGCCCCCCTTGGCGCTGGACATTTTCTTCACCTTCAACATCACCATGGCGGTGATGGTGATGATGGTGTCGGCCACCATGGTGCGTCCGCTGGACTTTGCGGCCTTCCCATCGGTCCTGCTGTTGACGACCTTGCTGCGCTTGTCGCTGAACGTGGCCTCGACCCGCGTGGTGCTGCTACAGGGGCACACCGGGCCGGGGGCGGCCGGTCGGGTTATTGAGTCCTTCGGACACTTCCTGATTGGCGGCAACTTCGCGGTCGGGATCATCGTGTTTGCCATCCTGGTGGTGATTAACTTTGTGGTGGTCACCAAGGGTTCCGAGCGCATCGCCGAAGTCGGTGCGCGCTTCACCCTGGACGCCATGCCCGGCAAGCAGATGGCCATTGATGCCGATTTGAACGCCGGATTGATCGATGAAAAGGAAGCCAAGCGTCGCCGCCTTGAGGTGGGCGAAGAAGCTGAATTTCACGGCGCCATGGACGGTGCGTCCAAGTTTGTGCGTGGCGATGCGATTGCCGGCATCCTGATCCTGTTCATCAACATCATCGGCGGCTTTGTCATCGGCGTGGCCCAGCATGACCTCTCGCCGGGCGATGCCGCCAGCTCCTACGTGCTGCTGGCCGTGGGTGATGCGCTGGTGGCCCAGATCCCGGCATTGCTGATCTCGGTGGCGTCGGCCATGGTCGTGTCGCGCGTCGGCAAGGACAAAGACATTGGCGGCCAGATCATTCAACAGATGTTCCAGAACCCCAAGGTCATGGGCGTGGCGGCTGGGGTCATTGGCCTGCTGGGCATCATCCCCGGCATGCCGACCCTGGTGTTCTTGCCCATGGCCAGTGGTTTTGGCTACATGGCCTGGAAGATGCAGCAACGCCAGGAAGCCGAACGCCTGGCGCCCAAGGCCTCGGACAAACCCGCAGAAGCACCCGCCAACAATGGCGAAGCCAGCTGGGAAGACCTGCAGCCAGTCGACACCCTGGGGCTGGAAGTGGGCTACCGCCTGATCCAGTTGGTGGACAAGGACCGGGGCGGCGATTTGCTCACCCGTATCAAGGGTGTGCGCCGCAAGTTTGCTCAAGAGGTCGGCTTCTTGCCGCCTTCGGTGCACATCAAGGACAACCTGGAGCTGCGCCCCAGCTTCTACCGCATCACCTTGCGCGGCGCCATCATGGGCGAGGGCGAAGTCTTCCCGAACATGCTGATGGCCATCAATCCCGGCCATGTGACCCATCCGATCGTCGGCACGGCCGCCGTCGACCCCGCTTTTGGCCTGCCCGCTGTCTGGGTGGAAGAACGCCAGCGTGAAGCGGCGCAAATGGCTGGATACACGGTTGTTGATCCCTCGACTGTCGTGGCCACACATCTCTCACACTTGATGCAAATGCATGCAGCCAAGCTCTTGGGCCGAGTCGAGACCCAGCAACTGGTGGAGCATGTGACGAAACTGGCCCCCAAACTCATCGAAGACGTGGTTCCCAAAATGGTCGGCATCGCTACCTTGCAAAAAGTCCTGCAGTTGCTGCTTGAAGAAGGCGTGCACATCCGTGACATGCGCTCGATCATTGAAACGCTGGCCGAGCACGCCGCCATGGCGCCCGGCATTGCCGCCGACCCTGCCGAACTGGCGCGCCGGATCCGCGTCGGACTGGCCCCGGCCATCGTTCAGCAGATCTACGGCCCGGTCAAAGAACTCGACGTCATCGCCATCGAACCCGATCTGGAACGCCTGTTGACCCAGGCGCTGACCTCGCCCAGCGGCCCCATGCTGGACCCGGGCGTGGCCGACCACCTCACGCGCCAGGCGGCCGAAGCCACCCAGCGTCAGGAAAACCTGGGTCACCCGGCCTGCCTGTTGGTGCCCGACGCCATCCGGCCGACGGTGGCCCGCTTGTTGAAACGCGCTGCACCGCGCTTGAAGGTGCTGGGCCACAGTGAAATCCCTGAGACCCATTCGATCCGCATCGGTACCCTGATTGGAGGCCACGCATGAACGTCAAACGCTTTATCGGACGCACCTCACGCGAGGCCATGCAAAAGGTCAAGCAGGCCTTTGGCGATGACGCCGTGGTCCTGTCCACCAAACCGGCTGCCGAAGGTGGCATCGAGATCCTGGCCATGGCCGGGGCCAGCGTGCCCTCCATGGAGTCGTATCCCGCCGAAAAAGACCAGGACGTGGCGGCGGCCTCCCAGCCTAAGGAAACGCCTGCTGAGGCCTACTCAGCCAAGAAGGCACCCGCACCAGCGCGCTCGGCCATGTCCAACCTGGCCTCGACCGTGCAAGACGACGTGAAGCAGTTGGCCATGAGTACGCTGTCCTTCCAGGACTATGTGCGTGAACGCATGCTCAAGCGCCGCCAGGTGGCGTTGAAGGCCCGCACCGAACCGGCCTTGGCCGGCACGCCGGAAGATCAACTGTCGCAACGCCTTGGCAGCGTCAAGCCAGCCGCCACACCACTGGCATCCAGCGTGGACCTGTCGGGGGTTTTGTCGGCCCAGGAAGACGCCCCGAAGGCTCAGCCGGCCGTGCGCGCCGTCGCATCGAACCGTGCTGCTCAGGAGCTGTCGCAGCGCGCCGAACCTCCCGTGGTGCGCGATGAAGTGCCAGCCGTTCGACCGGTTCCATCCCGCAGTGGGAGCGACTCCTCGGAACTGACGATCAAGGCCGTGACCGCCCGCACCACCGGCGCGGTGGACCCCTCCCGCACAGACGCCGCGACGATGCAAGCCCTCAAGGTGGCGCAAGAGGCCAACGCCTCCATGCTGTCGGAGTTGAGGGCCATGCGCGCCATGATGAAAGAGCGCTTCGACACCATTGCCTTCGTGGAAAAGATGCGCCGCACTCCCGCTCAGGCGGGCCTGGCTCAGCGGCTCCTGGATGGTGGATTCTCAGCCGTGCTGATCCGCAAGATGCTCGACGCGATGCCCGAGGAAGTCAGCTCCGGCGCCCATGATGAAACCGCCTGGGCGGCCCAGGTGCTGCAGCGCAACTTGCATACGGCCGACCAGGAGCCCGCCATCGAGGACCGGGGCGGTGTCGTGGCCCTCATCGGTTCGACCGGCGTGGGCAAGACCACCTCCACCGCCAAGCTGGCCGCCATGTTCGCCGCCAAGCATGGCGCGTCCAACCTGGGCCTGATCACGCTGGACGCCTACCGCGTCGGCGCCCACGACCAACTGCGCGCCTACGGTCGCATCCTGGGGGTGCCCGTGCACACCGCGCATGACCGTGCCGCCCTGGAAGACCTGCTCGAGTTGCTGTCGGGCAAAAAGCTGGTGCTGATCGACACCGCCGGCATGGCCCAGCGCGACGGCCGCACCAAGGAATTGCTGGACATGCTGGCACACCCCAGCATCCGCAAAGTACTGGTCATCAATGCGTCCTCACAAGGCGACTCGATTGAAGACGTGATGGCCTCGTATCAGGCCCAGGCCTGCTCCGGGGTGATTTTGTCCAAGCTGGATGAGGCCGTGAAGCTCGGCCCGGCGCTGGATGCGTTAATCCGTCACAAACTGAAAATTCTGGGTGTAGCCAACGGCCAACGAGTGCCAGAAGATTGGCACAGGTTGTCGGCGCAGGCTTTGGTGCACCGCGCTTTGCGCGCCAGCCTGAACCCCGCCTACCGACTCGACCCCAACGAAGTCAGCCTGATGTTTTCCATCCCTGCCACGCCGGACACCATGGCCACACCGGCCGCACGCTGAACAAGCCAACCTTCTGATCAACCCAACAACATCCATTCATGATCAGTTCACACCGACAAGCGGAGTTCCTGGCGGCCAGTCGACCGGTCGACCAGGCTCAAGGGCTGCGCCAGATGTTCCCGACACGGGTGTTGCGCTTTGTTCCCGTGGTGGCCAATCTCAAGGCCGGGTGCGGCGGCGTGGTGCTGGAGCGCTTGTGCGCCGCCTATTCGAGTTGCGGCCTGCACACCCTGGTGGTGGATGCTGGCGAACTGGCTCGCCCTCCCAGTGAATTGGCCGAATTCGACCTCAGCGAAGGCGTTGAACCCCTGTCCAGCCACGTGAGCTATCTGGCTGCGCGTGGTCTGCCCTTGCGCCATGTGGATGCCCGCGGTTCGTGCGCCAGTTTTCTGCACGCACTGGCCGATGCGGCGCCGCAGTGCGACATCGTCCTGGTGCATGCCTCGGCGAGCGAATTGGTGCGGGTGTTTGGTCCGCAGGCCAGTCAAGCCAATCTGCGCCCGCTGGTCTTCACCAACGACACCCCCGAAGGGCTCACCCAGGCCTATGCCGCGGTCAAACTCATGACCCAGCGTGGCCCCTGGCTGGCCTACGACTTGCTCGTGTGCGCTTTGCCTCAGTCGGACAAGGCCGATGCCGTGGCCGAACGGCTGGGCCACTGTGCCGATTCATTTTTAGGAGCGGTGCAACGCGATTGGCTGCGCATCAACCCCCACGAGCCCTCCAGTCATGACCCGAGCCCACGGTTCATGGAATTGGCGGCTGGGCTTTTGAAGTGCGCCTTGCCTCTTGCCTTGGGTGATTCCGCTTTTGACCAACTCGTGTCGCCAGGGGCGGCCCTGCCGTCGCGCATGGCCCCCGTACTTAATTGATGTTCATGGAGCAGCGCATGTACACCGCCAAAGGCCACCTCAATTTGGACGCCCAGCTCCAGCAGTACAGCTCGCTGGTGCGGCGTCTGGCCCACCAGATGATCGCCAAGCTGCCAGCCAACGTCGAAATTGACGATCTGATTCAGGTCGGCATGATCGGCCTGACCGACGCTTTGTCTCGTTTCGATGCCGGGCACGGCGTGCAGTTCGAAACCTTCGCCACCCAGCGCATTCGCGGCGCCATGCTCGACGAATTGCGCGGCGCCGACTGGATGAGCCGCGGCACCCGAAAGCAGCAGCGCGACATCGAAGCGGCCGTGCACCGCCTCGAACAACGCCTGGGCCGCGTGCCCCACGAGAGCGAAATCGCCAAGGAGCTGGACATGAGTCTGGCCGACTACCAGGAAATGCTGGGCAAGGTACGCGGCACCCAGCTCATCCACCTGGAAGACATGAGCGGGGAGGACGGTGACAACGACTACCTGGATCGGCATGTCACCGACGAAGGCAACGACCCCTTGGCCTTGCTGCAGGACCACCGCATGCGCTCCGCCCTGGTCGAAGCCATCAAGAACCTGCCCGAGCGTGAACAATTCGTCATGAGCATGTACTATGAGCAGGACATGAATCTCAAGGAAATCGCCGCTGTGCTGGGCGTGACCGAATCCCGTGTGTGCCAACTGCACAGCCAGTCCATTGCCAGGCTGCGCGTCAAGCTGCGGGAGTGGTGAGCGCATGGCGCTTTTGAGGGGCAGACATGCTGAGGATGTTCCGACGCAAGCAAGCGGCAGTCGCGCCCATCGAGCCGGCGGCCCAGCCATCTGTCAATCTGGGCGCACAACAACTGGCGCAGAGGCTGGAGCGTGACACCAGTGGTCTGGGCTGCGAGGCGGCGCAACTGCGTGGCAGCCTGGAAGACACCACGGCGGTGGCCAACCACCAGACCGAGACGCTGTCGGGGCTGGTTTCTGCTTTGCAGGACATCGTGCGTTCCCAGGACCAGATCCACGCCGAAACCGTAGGCGGCATGGCCTCCATGCAGCTCGCGCGCGAAAGCGTGGCCCACGTGGGCCGTGAAGTCAGCGGCGTGGTCGAGACCCTGCGTCAGGTGTCCGATGCCGCCCAGCAGATTGCCCAGGTGGCCCTGCAGACCCGGCTGGTGGCCTTCAATGCCTCGGTTGAAGCCAAGCGTGCCGGGGAGGCCGGCGCCGGTTTTTCCGTGGTGGCCGATGCCGTCAAGGATCTGTCCACCCAGGTGGAGTCCATCTCCAAGGCGATTCAGAGCACGATTGGCAAACTCGATCAGCGCATCCAGTCACTGGCCAGTGACCTGACCAATCAGACCAACACCGTCTCCACCAACAAGAGCCGCCCCGCCACCTTCCACGAAGCCCTGCATGGCGTGGAAGAGGGCGTGCAGCGTATCAGCGCCGCTGCTGATGCCAGCCGTCAGCTGACACAAGGCGTGAACGAGCAGATCGGCCTGATGGAGGGCGAAGTCAACAAGGCCCGCAAGGAGCTGGCTGCCGCCTGCAAGCGCAGCGATGCGGTGCTGACCGTGTCCGAGCGCCTGATGGAGATGGTCGCGGCATCCGGTGTCGAGACCTCGGATACGCCGTATATTGAGCTGGTCAAGCGGGTGGCTGCGCAAATCTCTGATGAGCTTGGCGCGGCGCTGACATCGCGGCGCATCACGCTGGAGCAGCTGTTCGACGAGAACTACCAGGCCATGGCCGGTACGCAGCCTCAACAGCATGCGACCAAGTTCAATGCTTTTATGGACGACCTGCTGCCCCCTATCCAGGAAGCGGCCATCCGCGCTTTGCCGGAGGTGGTGTTCTGCATCGCCGCCGACCGCAATGGCTACATCTCGACCCATAACAAGGTCTACTGCCACCCCCAGCGGCCTGGCGATGTGGCCTGGAACACAGCCAACTCGCGCTGGCGTCGCATCTTCAATGACCGCACCGGCTTGGCTTCGGCACGCAACACGCGTCCCTTCCTGTTGCAGACCTACCGGCGCGACATGGGCGGCGGCAAGTTCGTGCTGCTCAAGGAAGTGGCGGCCCCGATCACGGTGGCCGGCAAGCACTGGGGTGGCTTGAGGTTGGCCTACCGGTTCTGAAGTGGACCGGGCCTGATCAGCCGATCCGGCCGAGCAAAAGGTACTCCATGAGTACCTTCTGTACGTGCAAGCGGTTCTCCGCCTCGTCCCAGACGACGGACTGATTGCCGTCAATCACGTCGGCCGCGACCTCTTCACCACGGTGTGCTGGTAGGCAATGCATGAACAGGGCGTCGGGCTTGGCCACACCCATCATCTCGGCGTCCACGCACCAGTCGGCAAAGGCCTTCATGCGCGCCTCGTTCTCGGCCTCGTAGCCCATGCTGGTCCACACGTCCGTGGTGACCAGGTCGGTGCCGCGACAGGCATCCATTGGGTCCTTGAAAACCTTGTAGCAGTCGGTGCGGCTGATGCCGGCCACGGCAGGGTCAACCTCGTAGCCGCCTGGTGTGCTCACGTGCACCGTGAAACCCAGGATCTCGGCCGCCTGTAGCCAGGTGTTGGCCATGTTGTTGCCATCGCCCACCCAGGCCACCACCTTGCCCTTGATGGAGCCGCGGTGCTCGATGTAGGTGAAGATGTCCGCCAGGATCTGGCAGGGGTGGTATTCATTGGTCAGGCCGTTGATGACCGGCACGCGCGAGTTGGCGGCGAACTTCACCAACTTGGCTTGTTCGTAGGTGCGAATCATCACGATGTCGACCATGCGCGAGATCACCTTGGCGCTGTCCTCGATGGGCTCGCTGCGACCCAGCTGGCTGTCGCCGGTGGTCAGGTGCACCACCGAGCCGCCCATCTGGTACATGCCTGCTTCAAAGCTCACACGCGTGCGCGTGCTGGCCTTCTCGAAGATCATCGCCAGCGTGCGATCGGCCAGCGGCTGATACTTTTCGTAGTTCTTGAAGCGTTTTTTGACCAGCGCTGCACGCTCGAACAAGTAGGCGTATTCCTCGGCGCGCAGGTCTTTGAACTGCAGGTAGTGTTTGATCAGGCTAGAGCCGGGTTTCATGGTCAGGCGGGGACAGGTTCGTTCAGGAACTGGCGCACCAGGGGCACCAGGATGGCGACGATCTGATCGGCTTCAGCCACACTGATGATCAGTGGTGGCAAGAGGCGAATCACGCGGTCGGCGGTGACACTCAAGAGCAGGCCGGCCTCCAGGGCGCGGGTCAGCAGCACGCCACAGGGGCGGTCCAATTCAATGCCCAGCATCAGGCCTTGCCCACGGATTTCGACAAAACCCTTGAGCGGGCCGAGTTCGCGTTGCAAGGCGGCCTTGAGGTGCTGGCCCATGCGTTCGGCATTGGCCAGCAGGCCTTCTTCTTCCATGATCTTGATGGTTTCGACCCCGGCGCGCATGGCCAGCGGGTTGCCGCCAAAGGTGCTGCCGTGGTTGCCCGCTTGCAGCACGCTGGCGGCCTTGGGGCCGCACACAACGGCACCCACCGGGACGCCTGAGCCCAGGCCCTTGGCCAGCGGCATCACATCAGGCTGGATGCCTGCCCATTGATGGGCAAACCATTTGCCGGTGCGGCCCATGCCGCATTGCACTTCATCGAGCATCAGCAGCCAGCCGTGTTCGTCACACAATTTGCGCACGGCTTGCAGGTACTCGTTGCGGGCGGCGTTGATGCCGCCTTCGCCCTGGATCACTTCCAGGAAAACGGCCACCACATTGGGGTGGGTCTGGGCGACGTCTTCCAGCGCCGCCATGTCGTTCAGCGGCACGCGCACGAAGCCCTCTACGAGGGGCTCAAAGCCCTGCTGGACCTTGACATTGCCCGTGGCCGAGAGGGTGGCGATGGAGCGGCCATGGAAGGCCTTTTCGTAGACGACCACCTCGGGGCGGGCAATGCCCTTGTCATGGCCGTACTTGCGGGCAATTTTCAGGGCCGCTTCATTGGCTTCCAGGCCCGAGTTGCAGAAAAATGCATTGGTCAGGCCCGAGCGTTCCACCAACATGCGGGCCAGTTCTTCCTGCAATGGCACCTGGTAGTAATTGCAGCTGTGGATCAGCTTGCTGATCTGGTCTTGCAAGGCCGGCACCAGCTTGGGGTGCTTGTGGCCCAGCGTGTTGACAGCGATGCCTGCCAGGCCATCGAGGTATTCGCGGCCGTCGGTGTCCCAGACTCGGCAACCTTCGCCGTGCGACAGCGCAATCGGCAGGCGGCCATAGGTGGGCATCACGTGGGGCATCGACACAGGGGCGTTCATGGCTGAGGTTCTCGCAAAAAAGAAAAAGCGCGGTGGCAGTACGGCGCTGGGGCCATTCTAAGTAAAAGGTGCGCGTTTCCTGGCATCAATGTTGCGATGCAAGGTACTTGTGATCGACAATAGAGGATGGTCCCAGTCGTCAAGCACCCTTGGCGTTGTGATCAAACCAGGGCGGCCATCCGGACCCACCATTTCGGTCAGTCGCCATTTTCCGCAGTCCGTTGACAAAATCACGGCTTGCGTTTGTCGGAAGCGCTACCGTGTCGTCGGCCCCCAAACATCACAAACCTCGCGAGATTTTCATCCAGGGCCTGACCCACTCAGGCAAGGCGTTTCGTCCCAGCGACTGGGCCGAACGGTTGGCGGGGGCCATGTCCTCATTCCGCCCTGGGGGCGCCCAGATGGGGCGTGCGGCCCACCTTGGTTATTCGCCTTACTGCGTGCCCACGTCTGTGGGTGGTGTCCGGTGCGTGGTGGTCAATGAGGCCCTGCGGGATATTGAGCCCATGGCCTGGGACTTCGTGATGAACTTTGCCCGTGATAACGACTTGCAGGTGGTGGAGGCCTGCTTGCTACCGACTTAGGTGGGGGGTAAACACGGCGCCATCGGCCATGTGTGGTCCAGGCGCAAAAAAGCCCGCATCAGCGGGCTTTTCTCAAAAACCACCCAGAAAATCGTTAGGCAGCGGCCGAAGCCAGGCCCTTGACCTTGGCGGACAGACGGCTCTTGTGGCGAGCGGCCTTGTTCTTGTGGAAGAGGCCCTTGTCGGCGATCGAATCGATCACGCATTGAGCGGTCTTGAAGGCTTCAGCAGCCTTGGGCTTGTCGCCAGCGGCCACAGCCTTGAGCACGCCCTTGATGGCGGTGCGGAATTTGGAGCGCAGTGCCGAGTTGGCGGCGTTCAGCTTGACGTCTTGACGGACGCGCTTCAGACCGGACGCAATGCGAACGGTTTTCTTGGGCTTGGATGCAGATGCCATAAGAATTATTTGATTCTGGGTGGAATTGAGCCTAACAGTATAGCACGGCGCACAGGGGTTGACCAGTACCTTCTCGGGCAGGCTCCTATAATCGCCCGCTTGCTTTCTCTACATATCCCCTGAATGAATCTGCTGCGCGCCGCCTCGATGGTGTCCCTCTTCACGCTGGCGTCTCGCATCACGGGGTTGGTGCGCGAGCTCCTGATCGCCGCCGCCTTCGGCGCCAGCGCCACCACGGACGCGTTCAACGTGGCGTTTCGCATCCCCAATTTGCTGCGCCGGCTGTTCGCCGAAGGCGCGTTTTCGCAAGCCTTCGTGCCGATTTTGTCCGAGAGTCGGGCCCGCCAGGGCGATGAGGCCACGCACCTGCTGATCAACGCTGTGGCCACCGTGTTGTTCTGGACCCTGACGCTGGTGAGCGTGCTGGGCGTGCTCGGAGCGCCTGTGCTGGTCTGGCTGATGGCCTCGGGCCTGCAGCAAAGCGGTGGGTTCGACGCCGCTGTGGTGATGACGCGCTGGATGTTCCCCTACATCGGTTTCATGTCCCTGGTGGCCTTGAGTTCGGGCATTCTCAATACTTGGGGGCGCTTTGCCGTGCCGGCGGCCACCCCGATTTTTCTCAATGTGTCGGTGATCGGCGCGGCCTTGTTCGTTGCGCCGCTGTTTCGGGCGCACGGCTACGATCCGGTGCTCGCGCTGGCCGTGGGCGTGATGCTTGGCGGCGTCTTGCAGTTGGGCATTCAAATCCCGGCCTTGATCCGCATTCATGCCTTGCCCCACATCGGCCTGACGTGGTCGTCTCTGGGCACGGCCTGGCACCACCCGGGCGTCAAGCGCATCCTGCGCTTGATGGCACCCGCGCTGCTGGGGGTGTCGGTGGCCCAGTTGTCCCTGTTGATCAACACGCAGATTGCCTCGCACCTGGGTGCGGGGGCCGTGTCCTGGCTCACTTATGCCGACCGCCTGATGGAGTTTCCCACCGCCATGCTGGGCGTGGCCCTGGGCGTGGTCTTGTTGCCGCAACTGTCCAAGGCGCAGGCCAGCGGCGATGTGGCGCAGTTCTCGGGCTTGCTCGATTGGGGCTTGCGCCTGGTGCTGCTGCTCGCGCTGCCTTGCGCGGTGGCCCTGCTGGTGTTCGCCCAACCCTTGGTGGCCGTGCTGTACCACTACGGCCGCTTCGGTGCCAACGATGTGCACCAGACCGTGCTGGCCCTGAGCGGCTACGGCGTGGGATTGATGGGCTTGGTCGGGGTCAAGATCCTGGCGCCTGGTTTTTACGCCACCCAGGACATCCGCACCCCGGTCAAGATCGGCGTGTTTGTGCTGGTGATCACCCAGTTGTTCAACCTTGTGTTCGTGCCCTGGTTCGCCCAAGCGGGGCTGGCCTTGTCGATTGGCTTGGCGTCGCTGATCAATGCGGGGATGTTGATGGTGGGCCTGCGCCGTGCGGGCCGCTACACACCCGCCAAGGGCTGGGCAGCGTATGCCCTGCGCGTGGTGGGGGCATCGGCCTTGCTGGGGCTGGGTTTGTGGCTGGCGGCGCACCACATCGACTGGCTGGGGTTGCACGTCACGCCACTGCTGCGGGTGGGGATCATGGCCGCCTGCCTCGTTGTGGCGGCGCTGGTTTACTTTGGCGCCTTGCTGGCCTCGGGTTTTAATTTACGCCAGGCCCTCAAGCGTTGACTGGATGCCCGTGCGCGCTAGGCCGGCGCATCACAAAGAGCGCGCCAGTTCCACGGCCTCTTCGACCCGCTCCACTGCGTGGATGGTGAGCCCTTCAATGGGTTTTTTCGGGGCGTTCGCCTTGGGCACCACCGCGATCGAAAATCCCAGCTTGGCGGCTTCCTTCAAGCGCTCCTGTCCGCGTGGCGCAGGGCGGATCTCACCGGCCAGGCCGACTTCACCGAAGGCAAAAAACCCCTTGGGCAAAGGCTTGCCACGCAGACTGCCTTGAATGGCGAGCAACACGGCCAGGTCGGCCGCCGGCTCGCTGATGCGCACTCCCCCGACGGCGTTCACGAACACATCCTGGTCCGAGCACGACATGCCGGCGTGGCGGTGCAGAACGGCCAGCAACATGGCCAGCCGGTCGCGCTCCAGGCCCACACTGAGGCGGCGCGGACTGGGGCCGCCCGAGTCGACCAGGGCCTGAATCTCGACCAGCATGGGGCGCGTGCCTTCCAACGTCACCATCACGCACGAGCCCGGCACCGGCTCGCCGTGGGTCGACAAGAAGATGGCGCTGGGGTTGCTGACGCCCTTCAGGCCTTTGTCGGTCATGGCGAAAACGCCAATTTCATTGACCGCGCCAAAACGGTTCTTGATGGCGCGCACCAGGCGAAAGCTGCTGTGCGTGTCGCCTTCAAAGTAAAGCACCGTGTCCACGATGTGTTCCAGCACGCGCGGGCCGGCCAGGGCGCCTTCTTTCGTCACGTGCCCCACCAGCACCATGGTGCAGCCGCTGGACTTGGCCACACGGGTGAGGTGGGCGGCGCATTCACGCACCTGTGCCACCGAGCCGGGCGCCGAGGTGAGTTGGTCCGAGTAAATGGTCTGGATGGAGTCGATCACGCAAAAGGAGGGTTGCTCGGCCTCCAGCGTGGTGATGATGTTTTCCAGCTGGATCTCGGCCTGCACGCGCACCTTCGAGCCGTCCAGCCCCAGGCGTTGGGCGCGCAAGGCGACCTGGGCGCCGCTTTCTTCGCCGGTCACGTACAGCACCGGCATCTGCCGTGACAGGGAATCCAGCGCCTGCAACAACAGGGTTGATTTGCCGATGCCCGGATCGCCGCCGATCAGGATCACGCCGCCCGACACAATGCCTCCGCCCAGGACGCGGTCGAGCTCTTCCAGGCCGGTCGGGGTGCGCGCAACCTCACCGGCTTGAATGTCCGACAGGGTCGTGACCGGCTGGGCGGCGTTGAGCCCGCGGGTCAAGGACTGCATGCGATTTTTGGACGCCGTTTCGGGAATGGCGCGGGTCTCTTCCAGCGTGTTCCAGGCGTTGCAGTGCGGGCATTTGCCCAGCCATTTGGCGTTGCTGCCGCCGCATTCGGAGCAGGTGTAGATCGTTTTTTCTTTGGCCATGGATCAGTTCACGGGAGCCTCGAGGTCATCGGCGTCGTCTTTGATGGCCTGGAATTGACGGTCCAGTTCCTGGCGCAATTTGCGACGCAACTGGGCGGCCTTGAATCGGCGCTTTTCGTCGGGAGTTGTCGGTGCCAGCGGCGTGACGGGCGTCGGGCGGTTGTTGTCGTCGACCGCCACCATGGTGAAAAAGCAGCTGTTGGCATGGCGCACAACCTGGGTGCGGATGTTCTCGGCGATGACCTTGACGCCGATTTCCATCGACGAGGTGCCCGTGAAGTTGACCGAGGCCAGAAAGGTGACCAGTTCACCCACATGGATGGGCTGGCGAAAGCTGACCCGGTCGACCGACAGGGTCAACACGTAATAGCCCGCGTAGCGGCTGGCACAGGCGTAGGCCACCTGATCGAGCAGCTTCAAGATGGTGCCGCCATGCACATTGCCCGAGAAGTTGGCCATGTCTGGCGTCATGAGCACGGTCATGCGCAACTGGTGGCGTTGGTGATCAAGGTTCATGTGTGATTCTGGTGCAAAAGTCATGACAGTCCTGTTTAAAAGGACTGCTGCCTGCAATTACTGAGCCCGACGGTGGGATGGCCCATTCTTCAGCCGTGATGCGGGCGCAGCACCTCGACCGGAACGCGTTGCGACACCGCGCACATCAATTCATAACCCACTGTGCCGCAGTGATGCGCCACCTCGTCAATGGGCAGCAAGGTGGCTTGCCCATTGATCTGCGGGCCACGGCCCCACAGCGTGGCTTCGCTGCCCACCTGTGCTTCGGGTGCGGCGCTCAGGTCCACGGTGATCATGTCCATGGACACCCGGCCAATCAAGGGCACGCGCACACCGTCGATCAATACTGGGGTGCCGCTGGGGGCGTGCCGGGGATAGCCGTCGGCATAACCACAGGCCACCACGCCCAGCCGCATGGGGCGGTCGGCGGTGAAGAGGCTGCCATAGCCCACCGTGTCGCCGGCCTGCAGGTGTTGCACTGCGATGAGTTCCGAGTGCAGCGTCATGGCCGGCTCCAGCTTCCAGTGCGCTGCATCGTGTTCCGGGTAGTCGGGCGAGGCGCCGTAAAGCATCACGCCAGGGCGCACCCAGTCGCCTCGAATGGCCGGGTCCTGGGCATGGCGCAACAGGGCGGCACTGTTGCACAGGCTGCGCTCGCCGCTCAGGTCGGCACAGGTGCTCAGGAATGCTTGCGCCTGCTGGTCAATACCGCTTGGCGCGTCGGCGTCTGAAAAATGCGTGATCAGTGACACCTCGTCGACCTGGGTCAATGCACTCAGGCGGGCCCAGGCGCTGCGAAAAGCGGCAGGGGTGAAGCCCAGGCGGTTCATGCCCGTGTTCATCTTGAGGAACACGCGGTGCGGCCATTCGGTCTTGTGCTGGGCCAGCCAGTCGATCTGTTCGTCGCAGTGCACGACATGCCACAGACCCAGGCGCGAGCACCATTCGAGGTCGCGGGGCTCAAAGACCCCTTCCAGCAAAAGGATGGGGCCGCGCCAGTCCAGTTGGCGCAGGCGCTGCGCTTCGGCGATGTCCAGTAGGGCAAAGCCGTCTGCGCCACGCAGGCCCTCGAAGACGCGTTCAATGCCGTGTCCGTAGGCGTTGGCTTTGACCACCGCCCAGACGCGGGCATCGGGGGCGTGTGTGCGGGCGCACTGCAAATTGTGGAGCAGGGCATCGACGTGGATCAGGGCTTCCAAGGGGCGTGGCATGCCCCAATTGTGCCAGGGGCCATGCTATAACCGGCGGCTTGACCTGTTACTTTGCCGATGTTTGCATTGCAATGAAGGTCGACAAAAAAACACGCATGACGACAGTGACTGCCCCCGTATGAAAAAAGGCTTTTTCACCATCATGGCGGCGCAGTTTTTCAGCTCGCTGGCCGACAACGCCTTGTTCGTGGCGGCGGTGGAATTACTGAAAAGTTCGGGCGGCGGCGAATGGCAGCGAGCGGCCCTGGTGCCCATGTTCGCGCTGTTCTATGTGGTGCTGGCGCCCTTTGTGGGCGCTTATGCCGACGCCTTCCCCAAGGGGCGCGTCATGTTTTTCTCCAACAGCATCAAGGTACTCGGCTGCCTGATGATGTTGTTTGGCAGCCATCCCTTGATCGCTTATGCGGTGGTGGGATTGGGCGCGGCGGCTTATTCGCCGGCCAAATACGGCATCCTGACTGAGCTGCTGCCCCCCTCTCAGTTGGTCAAGGCCAATGGCTGGATTGAGGGGCTGACCATCACGTCGATTATTCTGGGTGTGGTGCTGGGGGGGCAATTGATGGGTCCTCGCGTGGCGCCCCATTTGCTGGCCATTGACGTGCCCATGATCGACACCGGCGTCGACACGCCGCCACAAGCGGCCATTGCCATGATGGTGATCCTGTACATGGTGGCGGCGTTGTTCAATCTGCGCATTCCGCGCACCGAAACGCCTTTGCAGCCCCTGCCGGTGCATCTTTGGTCCCTGGTGTCCGACTTCATGGGTTGCAATCGTCGCCTCTGGAAGGACAAGCTGGGGCAGATCTCCCTGGCCACCACGACGCTGTTCTGGGGGGTGTCTGGCAATCTGCGTTACATCGTGCTGGCCTGGGCTGGCGTGGCTTTGGGGTACGACACGACGCACGCCTCGGCCCTGGTCGGTGTGGTGGCGGTGGGCACGGCCGTGGGGGCCATGCTGGCTTCGGCCAAGATGCGTCTGGACCAGGCCACGCGGGTGATCCCCTTGGGCGTGACCATGGGCTTGCTGGTGCTGGGCATGAACGTCATTCGCGACATCAGCGTCGCCATCCCCTTCTTGATTATCCTGGGCGGCCTGGGTGGCTTTTTGGTGGTGCCGATGAATGCCCTGCTGCAACATCGGGGTCACAACCTCATGGGGTCGGGTCGTTCGATTGCGGTGCAGAACTTCAATGAGCAAGCCTGCATCTTGGTGATGGGTGCGCTGTACACCGCCCTGACCAAGGTGGGTTTGTCGGCCTATGGCGCCATCTCGGCGTTTGGTCTGGCGGTGGCGGGCGCTATGGCGGTCGTCTGGCTTTGGCATCGCCGCAACACGGTCAAGCACCGGGATGAGTTGGAGCGCCTGATGGCCGTGGCCCGCAGTGACGGCCACTGACCCCGCCTGCCCAGCATTGGAACAATTGCTCACGGTTCAGCAACAGGTCTTTACCGTTGGCGTGTCGGCGAGGCCCGCTGCGGGCGCGTTCAAGGATGACGACGGTGCTTGCGCCGCTTGTCCTCAAGGGCCAGCCGTTGTGCGAAGGAGAACTTGCATGAATGCTCGCCATTTTTTTAGCCCCATCAAGACACTGGGGGTGATGGGTTTGCTGGCCCTGGCCGGGGCTGCCCACGCTGGCAATGTGTACTGGTCCGTGGGTGTGAATGCGCCCGTCGTGGGCGCGGTGGTGTCCAATGCGCCGCACTACTACGATGCCGGACCCAGCTATTACTACGCACCGCCTCCGGTGATTGTCCAGCAGCCCGTCGTGGTGGCGCGACCATACCCGTTCTATGGTGTCGCGCCGGTGATGTATGCGCCCGCACCAAGGTGGGAGCCGCCGCGTCGTGAATGGGGTGAGCGTCGACACCATCACCACGATCATGACGATTGGCACGATGACGACGACGACCGTGGCAACTGGGGGCGTCGCGACCGTTGATTCCCCTTGCCGGGCGCGCGATGCACCCGGCCGATCCGATGGCTTGCGTCAGCGGCGTCGGCTGCTGCCGCCCAAGAGCGAGCCCAGCACGCCGCGGATGATCTCGCGGCCCACGGTCGAGCCGATTGACCGTGCCGCGGATTTGGCCACCGTTTCCAGCACGGAATCCTTGCGACCACTGCCCCGCAGCAACCCGCCTGCCACGTCGCCGAGCCAGGAATGGCCGCTGTCTGGCGCTGTTTCCTGGGCTTGGGGCGTGCCAGCACGAACCGCCGCTGCGGCTTCATCGCGCATGGATTGCGGTGTGCTGGCCTGGGCTTCTTCCCGCGTGGGTGTGGCCGCAGCCCGGCCCTTGAGTTTCTCGTAGGCCGATTCGCGGTCCACCATTTTTTCATAGACCCCCGCCACCAGCGAGCCGTCGAGCAGCGCCTTGCGTTGCTCTGGGGTGATCGGGCCGATCTGGCTGCCCGGGGGCAGCACGAAGACGCGTTGCGTGATGCTGGGGCGGCCTTTGTCGTCCAGACAGCTCACCAGCGCTTCGCCCACCGCCAGTTCGGTGATGGCCGTGGCGATGTCCAGGCCGGGGTTGGCGCGCATGGTGTCGGCGGCCGACTTGACCGCCTTCTGGTCGCGCGGGGTGAAGGCGCGCAGGGCGTGCTGTACGCGGTTGCCCAACTGGCCCAGCACGGATTCGGGCACGTCCAGCGGGTTCTGCGTCACGAAAAACACACCCACGCCTTTGGAGCGCACCAGGCGCACGACCAGCTCAATGCGCTCGATCAGGGCCTTGGGTGCGTCGTTGAACAGCAGATGAGCTTCATCGAAAAAGAACACCAGCTTGGGCTTGTCCAGGTCGCCCACTTCGGGCAGGGATTCGAACAATTCCGACAGCATCCACAACAGGAAGGTGGCGTACAGGCGCGGCGCGTTCATCAATTTGTCGGCGGCCAGGATGTTGATGACGCCGTGGCCGTCGACCGTTTGCATGAAGTCATGGATGTCGAGCATGGGCTCGCCAAAGAACTGATCGCCGCCTTGTTCTTCGATCTGCATCAAGCCGCGCTGGATGGCGCCCACGCTGGCCGGGCTGATGTTGCCGTATTCGGTGGTGAAGGTGCTGGCGTTGTCACCCACCTGCTGCAGCATGGCCCGCAGGTCTTTCAGGTCCAGCAGCAAAAGGCCGTTGTCGTCGGCGATCTTGAAGACCAGTTGCAGCACGCCTTGCTGGGTGTCGTTCAGGTTCAGCATGCGTGACAGCAGCAGGGGGCCCATGTCCGACACGGTGGCGCGCACCGGGTGGCCTTGCTCGCCAAACACGTCCCACAAGGTGGTGGGGCAGGCCAGGGGCTTGGGCGCCTCCAGGCCACGCTCTTTCAGGATGTCGGCCATCTTGGGGCTGAGGCTGCCCGTTTGCGAGATGCCGGTCAGATCGCCTTTGATGTCGGCCATGAACACTGGCACGCCCAGTCGGGACAGTTGCTCGGCCAGGGTCTGCAGGGTGATGGTCTTGCCGGTGCCGGTGGCGCCGGTGATCAAACCGTGCCGGTTGGCCAGTTCGGGCAGCAGGTGGCATTCGATGTCGCCGTGGCGTGCAATCAGAATTGGATCGGCCATGAACGGGGCTCCTGGGGGGAAAGGTAAAATTCGGGAAAACGCTTTACCAGTATCCCCGCAATTAGCAGCCGCACGGGTGCGCTGCGAACACACATTGGAGCATCCCAACCATGGCCGGACATTCCAAATGGGCCAATATCCAGCACCGCAAAGGCCGTCAGGACGAAAAGCGCGGCAAGGTCTGGACTCGGGTCATCCGCGAAATCATCGTGGCCGCACGTCAGGGCGGGGGCGACATTGAGGTCAATCCCCGCTTGCGTCTGGCCATTGAAAAAGCCAAGGCGGCCAATATGCCGGCCGACACTATCAAGCGCAATGTGGACAAGGCCACGGGTAATCTCGAAGGCGTCCACTACGAAGAAGTCCGCTACGAAGGCTATGGCATTGGTGGCGCGGCCATCATCATCGACTGCATGACGGACAACCGCGTGCGCACCGTGGCCGAAGTGCGCCATGTGTTCAGCAAATATGGGGGCAACCTGGGCACCGAAGGCTCGGTGGCGTTTCAGTTCAAGCACTGCGGGCAACTCATTTTCGCCCCCGGGGTGAGTGAGGACAAGATCCTGGAAGTGGCCCTGGACGCCGGCGCCGACGATGTCATCACGCATGACGACGGCTCCGTCGAAGTGATCACGTCCCCCACCGAGTTTGAACCTGTGAAAAACGCCCTGGGCGCCGCTGGCCTGAATGCCGAAGTGGCCGAGGTGACCATGCGCGCGGAAAACACCATCGAGTTGTCGGGCGATGATGCGGTGCGCCAGCAGAAATTGCTGGATGCGCTGGAAGACCTGGACGATGCCCAGGATGTGTTCCACAACGCTGAACTGAATTGACGGACGGTATGAATATTCTTGTGATCGGTTCGGGTGGCCGCGAGCACGCCCTGGCCTGGAAACTGGCCCAGTCCCCCAAGGCTCAAAAGGTCTATGTGGCGCCCGGTAATGGCGGCACGGCCCGCAGCCCGCACCTGGTCAATGTCGCCATCACCGATGTCCAGGCCCTGGCCGACTTCGCCCAGGCTGAAAAGATCACCCTGACCGTGGTGGGCCCGGAGGCCCCGTTAGCGGCTGGCATCGTCGATGAGTTCCGCGCCCGTGGCCTGCGCATTTTTGGCCCGACCAAGATGGCTGCGCAACTTGAAAGCTCCAAGGCCTTTGCCAAGGACTTCATGAAGCGCCACAACATTCCGACGGCGGCCTACGACACCTTCACGGAGGCCGCCTCCGCCCATGCCTATGTTGACAAGATGGGTGCGCCCATTGTCATCAAGGCTGATGGCCTGGCGGCAGGCAAGGGCGTGGTCGTGGCCATGTCGCTGGCCGAGGCCCATGAAGCCGTGGACTGGATGTTGCTGGACAATAAGCTGGGTGTGCAGCACAACGTGGGCGGCGCTCGCGTGGTGATCGAAGAGTTTTTGCAAGGGGAAGAAGCCAGCTTCATTGTGCTGGCCGACGGCAAGAACGTGACGGTGCTGGCCACCAGCCAGGACCACAAACGCCTGCTGGACGGCGATGAAGGCCCCAACACGGGCGGCATGGGCGCCTATTCGCCCGCCCCTGTGGTCACGCCCAATGTGCATGCCAAGGCCATGCAGGACATCATCCTGCCGACCCTCGACGGCATGGCCAAGGACGGCATTCCCTTCACTGGTTTCCTGTATGCCGGGCTGATGATCGACGCCGAAGGCATTCCCAAGACGCTGGAGTTCAACTGCCGCATGGGGGATCCGGAAACCCAGCCCATCATGATGCGCCTCAAGAGCGATCTGATCGATGTGTTCATGCATGCCACCGATGGAACGCTGGATCAGGTCGAATTGCAGTGGGACCGCCGCTTTGCACTGGGTGTGGTCATGGCCGCGGGGGGGTATCCGCTCAACCCCAAGAAGGGTGATGTCATCACCGGCTTGCCCGCAGACGCGGACGACGCGATGGTGTTCCATGCTGGGACGACACTGGCGAACGGCCATGTGGTGACCAGCGGTGGACGTGTCTTGTGTGTGACGGCCCTGGGCGATTCAGCCAAGCTGGCGCAGCAGCGCGCCTACGACTACATGCGCGGCATCCAGTTTGATGGCATGCAGTTTCGTCAGGACATTGGATGGCGCGCCATCAAGGCCCGCTGAATCCAAGTTAACTTTTCAAGCCAAGCACCACGCCACGCATGAGCATCATGACCCCGCCAGCCGCCTTGAACACCGCCGCCGTGCGGGCCTACTTGCTCGGTTTGCAAGACCGCATCGTCGCGGCCTTTGAGGCCGAAGACGGGACGCCCTTTGTGCGCGATGCCTGGGTGCGGGCCCCGCATGAGCGCCTGCAAGGCGATGGCTGTTCGCGCGTGTTGGAAGAGGGCCAGGTGATAGAGCGTGGTGGCTGCAATTTTTCGCACGTCAAGGGCCCGCAATTGCCGCCCTCGGCCACGCAGCATCGGCCTGAACTGGCGGGTTGCCCCTTCGAGGCGATGGGCGTGTCGCTGGTATTTCACCCGCGCAACCCCTACGCTCCCACGGTGCACATGAATGTGCGCATGCTGGCTGCGCACAAGCCGCTGCCCGCTGGCGGCACCGAGGTGGTGGCCTGGTTTGGCGGCGGCATGGACCTGACGCCCTACTACGGCTTTGAAGAGGACGCACGGCACTTTCACCAGGCCTGCCGCGATGCCCTGACCCCGTTTGGCCAAGACAAGCATCCCCGCTTCAAACAATGGTGCGACGAGTACTTCTTTGTCAAGCATCGCGACGAGCCGCGCGGCGTCGGCGGCATCTTTTATGACGACTTGTCCGAGTTGGGCTTTGAGCAAGGTTTTGCGCTGACCCGTTCTGTGGGCGATGCTTTCGTTGACGCCTATCTGCCCATCCTCAAGCGCCGCCGCGACACGCCGTATGGCGAGGTCGAGCGCGACTTCCAGGCCTTTCGTCGTGGTCGCTACGTCGAGTTCAACCTGGTCTGGGATCGCGGTACCTTGTTCGGCCTGCAATCGGGCGGACGCACCGAAAGCATCCTGATGTCCATGCCGCCCATCGTGAAGTGGCGCTATGACTGGCACCCCGAACCCGGCAGTCCCGAGGCACGGCTGTACTCAGACTTCCTGCCCCCGCGTGACTGGATCTGACCACCCAGCAGGCAGCCTCAGGGCCCGGCGCGTGGGCCTGATGGGCGGCAGCTTTGACCCGGTGCATCAGGCGCACATCGCGCTGGCCACGCTGGCTTTGACCCAATTGCAACTCGACGAAGTGCGCTGGATCCCAGTCGGGGAACCCTGGCAGAAGGCTCGCCCATTGACGGCCGCCGTGCACCGCGTTGAGATGGTGCGGCTGGCCACGGCCCATGTGCCTCGTTTCGTGGTCGACACCTTGGAAGTGAATCGCCCTGGCCCGTCGTACACTCTCGACACCGTGCGCACCTTGCAGGCCATGAATCTGCCAGGGATCAACCAGGATCTTGATCAGTGGTTTTTGATCATCGGTCAGGACCAGTACCGCAATCTGCCCACCTGGAATGGCTGGCAGGAGCTGATCCAGCGCGTGACGCTGGCGGTCGCCGGTCGCGAGGGTGTTAAACCCGTAGCGGCGCCTGAACTGGCGGCGCAGCCCCATCGCATGGTTGAACTGCGCTTGCCCCCGATGAGCATTTCATCGACCGAAATCCGGGCCCGTCTGGCCCGAGGGGACGATCCCCAGACCCTCGCGCCCGCCATGGTGTCAAACGCCGTGGCGCGCTATATTGCCCAACATCAACTCTACGCCGCTGGCACCCCCCGCTGAATGGACATTCGTAAACTGCAACGCGCCATCGTCGATGGCCTCGAAGACGTCAAGGCCCAGGACATCAAGGTCTTCAACACCGAGCACCTCTCGCCGCTGTTTGAACGCGTCATTGTCGCCTCGGGGACGTCCAACCGACAGGTCAAGGCCTTGGCCGCCAGTGTCCGCAGTGCGGTTCGGGCTGCGGGCTTTCAGGTCATGCGCACCGAGGGCGAAGCCAACGGTGAATGGATCATTGTGGACTGCGCTGCTGCCGTGGTGCACTTGATGCAACCAGCCATCCGCCAGTACTACCTGCTGGAAGACCTCTGGGGCGAAAAGCCCGTCAAGATCGAACTCAAGGCGTCGACCACACGCCTGGTGAAGGCCTCCGAGCCGATGGACGAAGAAGACGAGCCAGCGCCCAAGCGCGCGACCGGCAAGAAGTCCGTGGCCGGCAAGCTCGACGCGCCGGTGAAGAAGGTCGCGGCCAAGAAGACCCCGGCCAAAAAAGTACCGGCCTTGAAGAAAACCGCGGCCAAACCCGTGGCGGTCAAGAAAGTCGCTGCCAAGAAAGTCGCCGCCAAGAAGGTCGCCGCCAAAAAAGTAGCGGCCAAAAAGGCGGTGGCACCCGCCGTCACGAAGACCCTGGTGGTGAACCGCCCGATGGTCAAGAAAGTGGCGGGCAAAAAAATCGCTGCCAAAAAAGTAGCGGCCAAAAAAGCGCCCGCCCGCAAAGTGGCCGCTAAAACGGTCGCTGCGAAGGCTCCGGCCAAGAAGGTGGCCCGCACGAGGTCATGAAGCTGACGGTGGTGGCCATTGGCCAGCGCCAGCCCGCCTGGGCGGAAACTGCGTGCGAGGACTACCTCAAGCGCTTTCCGCCCGACTGGAAGGTCGAGGTCAAGGCCCTGAAGGCCGAACCTCGCGAGGGCAAGCCGGTGGCGGCCATCATGCAGGCCGAGGCCGCGCGCATTGAAGCGGCCCTGGGCCGCGATGTGCGGCGCGTCATCCTCGACGAACGCGGCAGCCGGCTGACCAGTGTTGAGTTGGCCCAGCGCGCCGAGGCTTGGTTCAACGATGGGCGCGATGTGGCCTTTGTCATTGGTGGCGCGGACGGCATCGATCCGGCCCTCAAAAAGACTGCCGACGAAACGCTTCGTCTGTCCGACCTGACCCTGCCGCATGCGCTGGCCCGGGTGCTGCTCCTGGAGCAGCTCTACCGCGTCTGGTCTTTGCGCAACAACCATCCCTACCATCGGGCCTGAGCCTGCTGGTTTTTTGCCGCACGCCATGTCGCCCACCCGTTCAGAGTCCCCCCGCTTCATCTACCTGGCCTCGCAAAGCCCGCGCCGGCGCCAATTGCTGGATCAACTCGGCGTGAGCCATCAATTGCTCCTGCCCCAGCCACACGAAGATGCTGAAGCCTTGGAGACCGAGCGGGCCGGCGAGTGCCCCGAAGACTATGTGCAGCGCGTGACCCTGGCCAAGTGGCAAGCGGCTCGCGATCGGCTGGAGCGCCTGCAAAGCCAGGACGTCCAGGCGTGGCCTGTGGCGCCCGTGCTGTGTGCGGACACCACCGTGGCCATTGATCAGGACATCCTGGGCAAGCCGGTGGATGCCGCGCATGCCGTGCAGATGCTGCAGCGGCTGTCCGGGCGCACACACCGTGTCCTGACGGCCGTGGTGGTCGATGGCGCCTTGTCGCTCAGTACCTCGCACGTGGTGTGGCGCACGCTGGACGCTGACGAAATCGAGCGCTATGTGGACAGCGGCGAGCCGATGGGCAAAGCCGGTGCTTACGCCATTCAAAGCCAGGCTGCGGCCTGGATGCAGCGCATCGATGGCAGCTACAGTGGCATCATGGGCCTGCCCCTGTATGAAACCGCCGAATTGCTCAGACCGCTGGGCTGGCGCTTCTAACCCTGCGTGGATGACCTTGCATGCCTGACGCTTCTTCATCCTCTCATGACGCTGTCGCGTCCGTCCGGCCCGTGGTTTTGCTGGTAGGCGCCACCGGCCTGGTGGGGCAGCAGTGTCTGAAGCTGCTGACGGAGGACCCCGCCGTGGGCACGGTGCGCGCGCTGGTGCGCCGGCCCATGGCGATCGAGTCGTCCAAAGTGCAAGTGCGCGTGGTCAATTTTGACCGCCTGGAGCAGCACGCCGAATGGATGGCCGCCGACTGGGTAGTTTGTGCCCTGGGCACCACGCGCGGCAAAGCCGGATCGAAGGCGGCGTTTCGCCAGGTCGACTTTGACTACCCGCTGCAGGTGGCCCAGTTGGCCAAGGCGCAAGGCGCACGGCATTTTCTGCTGGTCAGCGCTGTGGGGGCGAACGCCCGGTCGCGGGTGTTCTACAACCGCGTCAAAGGCGAGTTGGAAGAAGCCATCGGCGGCATGGGCTTTGATTCCGTCACGTTTGCGCAGCCATCTCTGCTGGCCGGTGAGCGTGCCGAGTTTCGCCTGGGCGAACGCATTGCCCTCAAGCTGGGCGGCCTGATGCCTGAGCGCCTGCAACCCGTTTCCGCCCGGCAGGTGGCGCTGGGGCTGCTCAATGCCGCCAAGGCCGGGCGTCCTGGCGTGCACGTCCTCAGCAATACCGAATTGCGGCGCGCGACTTGACTCACGTGTCCACCCCTTTATTTCAGAATACCTAGGCCTCACCATGGCAAATTCACACGACATTCTGATCAATTGGACGCCCCAGGAAACCCGTGTGGCCATCGTGGAGGGCGGGGCGGTGCAGGAGTTGCACGTCGAGCGCACCCTGGAGCGCGGGCTGGTGGGCAATGTGTATGCCGGCAAGGTGGCGCGCGTGCTGCCGGGCATGCAATCGGCCTTCATCGACATCGGCCTGGATCGGGCCGCCTTTTTGCATGTGGCCGATCTGCATCGTGAAGACCCCAGCCAGCGCGGCAGCGTGCGCTCGCCCGACACCCCCATGCCCATTGAAAAGCGCCTGCATGAAGGCCAGCCTCTGATGGTGCAGGTCATCAAGGACCCGATCGGCACGAAAGGTGCACGACTGTCCTCCCAGATCAGCATCGCGGGCCGTCTGCTGGTGTTTTTGCCCCAGGACGATCACATCGGAATCTCGCAAAAGATAGGCTCGGCCGAGTTGCGCGAGCAACTGCGGGCGCGCATGCTGCAGCTGCTGGGCGAGCCAGAAAATAGCGAGGGCCGCACTCGTTCGGGCGGCTTTATCCTGCGCACCAACGCAGAAGATGCCACCGACGCGGAACTGGTCGCCGACATCGCCTATCTGCGCAAGACCTGGGCCACCATCCGTGAGCAAGCGCTCAAGGTCGCGCCGGGCTCCTTGCTGCACCAGGACTTGAATCTGGTCCAGCGCGTATTGCGGGATTTGGTCAGTGAGCAAAGCCAGAGCATTCGCATCGACTCACTGATCCAGTTCGATGCGCTGCGGGCTTTCGGGGGCGAGTTCACGCCGACCTCAGTGGACAAGCTGCAGCACTACAAAGGCGAACGGCCCATCTTTGACCTGTTCAACATCGACCAGGAAATCGAGCGGGCCCTGGCGCGGCGCGTCGACCTGAAGTCGGGCGGCTATCTGATCATCGACCAGACCGAGGCCCTCACCACCGTGGATGTCAACACCGGCGGCTATGTGGGGGCGCGTAATTTTGACGACACCATCTTCAAGACCAACCTGGAGGCGTCGCAGGCCATCGCGCGCCAGCTGCGGCTGCGCAACCTGGGTGGCATGATCATCATCGACTTCATCGACATGCTGCGCGAGGACCACCGCGACAACGTGCTGGCGGAGTTTCGCAAGCAGATCGGACGTGACCGCACCAAAGTCACCGTCAGTGGGTTTTCGCCCCTGGGGCTGGTCGAGATGACGCGCAAGCGCACCCGTGAATCGCTGGCGCACATGCTGTGCCAGCCGTGCCCTACCTGTGAGGGGCGCGGGCAGGTCAAGACGCCGCGCACGGTGTGCTACAACATTTTGCGCGAGATCCTGCGTGAAGCGCGCCAGTTCAATCCCCGTGAATTTCGCATCGTGGCCAGTGCGGCTGTGGTCGAAATGTTCCTCGATGAGGAAAGCCAGCATCTGGCCGGTCTGATCGATTTCATCGGCAAGCCAGTGTCCTTGCAGACCGAACCCTGGGTGTCTCCCGAGCAATACGACATTGTGTTGTTGTGACCTCCTGGTGCCCCAGTCGCTTTACATGTCTTTGCAAGGGTGAACGGGGTCGGGGCGGCGACTGCGGGTTTGTCGGGGCACAATGTCCCCCTGTACGGTTAAGTCTGCTGCTGAAACGATGCTTGAGAACCCATTGATTTCCTCCGACCCGTTGGCCTTGCCGCGCCGTGCCTGTTTGAAGACCGCACTCCTGTCTGGCGCATTGGCGGCGGCCGGTTTATGGAGCGCCGGGCCAGCCCTGGCCCAGTTCCGCGTTGAAATCTCCGGCGTGGGGGCGACTCAGATCCCCGTGGCCATGGCCCGCTTCCGTGGCGAAGACCGATCACCTCAGCCGATCGCGGGCATCGTCACGGCCGACCTGGAACGTTGCGGCCTGTTCAAGACGCAAGATGCCTCGGCCAATAATTTCGACGAAATGTCTCGACCGGTGTTGGCAGACTGGCGCAGCAAAGGCGCCGAAGCCTTGTTGACGGGGTCGGTCATGGCCCTGGCCGATGGTCGCTATGACGTCCGCTATCGCCTGTGGGACCTCGTCAAGAACAAGGACCTGGGGGTGCAAAGCCTGGTGGTGGCCGCGGCTGATCTGCGTCTGGCGGCCCACCGCATCGCCGATGATCTGTACGAAAAATTGACGGGCGAGAAGGGGGCCTTCGCCACCCGCATTGCCTACGTGGCCAAAACAGGTCGTCGCTATGTGCTGTGGGTGGCCGATTCCGACGGCAGAGGGGAGCGCGATGCACTCACCAGCCGTGAACCGATCATCTCCCCGGCGTGGTCGCCAGATGGGGGGACGCTGGCCTATGTGTCCTTTGAAGGGGGCAAGGCCACGGTGATGACTCAGGAGTTGACGACCGGGCGCCGTCGCGTCCTGGCCAGTTTCAAGGGCACCAACAGCGCGCCGGCCTGGTCGCCCGACGGCAAGCAAGTGCTCGTCACGCTCAGTCGGGACGGGGGCTCGCAGCTGTACTCGATGGGTGCCGATGGCGCAGGGGCGCGGCGCCTGACGCAAAGTGCCAGCATCGACACCGAAGCGGCTTTCTCGGCCGATGGCAGCACGGTGTACTTCGTCAGTGACCGGGGCGGCAGCCCACAGATTTACCGCATGCCCGCGAGCGGCGGCGCTGCGCAGCGTGTGACCTTCAATGGGGCCTACAACATCAGTCCGGCGCCCAGCCCTGACGGCCGCTGGTTGGCCTACATCGGCCAGGTCAATGGCGCCTACCGCGTGCACCTGATGGAGCTGAGCTCAGGCACTGTGCGGGTGCTCACCGACACCCGCGATGATGAAAGCCCCAGCTTTGCGCCCAACAGCCGCCAGATCATCTACGCCACACGGGCGCAAGGCCGCGATGTGCTGATGACCACGACGCTGGATGGCCGCATCAAGGCCAGCCTGGCCACTCCCCAGGCCGACGTGCGCGAGCCCGTCTGGGGGCCTGATATCAGCGGTGCCAAGCGTTGAACTGCTTCCGATTTTCTACCTGTCAATACCATTTAAGGAACTTGCCATGAAATTGACTCTCGCCCCATCTTTGATGTCCAAGAAAGCTGCCCGCTGGGCGGTCATTGGCCTGTGCAGCGCCTCCGCACTGTGGCTGTCGGGCTGCGGCTCCACGGTCAAGCTCGACGACAAGCCGGTGGCGGTCGAGTCGCGCACCATTCCTGGCCAGGGCGGCTCTGGCCAATCTTCGGCGGTGCCGGCCTCGACCGTGGCCCCGGTTTCGACCAGCGCGGACGATGAAGCGGCGGCCAGGGCTGCACGGGCTCGTGTCATCTACTTTGACTTCGACAGCTATGTGGTCAAGGATGAATTCCGCCCTGTGCTGGAGAGTAATGCCAAGGTGCTGAGCGCGGCGCGTAGCAAGCGCATCTTTGTGGAAGGGCACACCGACGAGCGCGGTGGCCGTGAATACAACCTGGCGCTGGGGCAAAAACGCGCCGAAGCCGTGGTCAAGTCCCTGAGCGTGCTGGGCGTGTCTCCTGATCAACTCGAAGCGGTGAGCTATGGCAAAGAACGTCCAGCCGTCACAGGCAGCGATGAAGAAGCCTGGGCCAAGAACCGCCGTGTTGAACTCAAAGACCGTTGATCTGACTGAGCGAGGACCGTCCCGATGAGCGCTGTATCGATCAAGACTACGTCTTTGTGGCGCTGGCGCCCCTGGGTGGTTTCACTGCTGACCGTGTTGGCGGCCGCGCAGGTTCACGCCGGCCTGCTGGACGATGACGAGGCACGTCGCGCGATCCTTGAGTTGCGTCAACAGCGCACCAAGGACAGCGATGCGACGCGCGCGTCCATCAGTGAGCTCAATGCTCAGGTGGAACAACTCAAGCGCAATCTTCTGGACATGAATGCGCAGCTTGAACAGTTGCGCAATGACCTGGCCAAGCAGCGCGGTGAGGATGAGTTGCTGGCGAAAGACGTGGCCGATCTGCAGCGCCATCAAAAGGACCTGCAGCAAGGCGTCGATGAGCGCGTTCGAAAGCTGGAGCCGCAGACGATCAGCCTGGACGGCAAAACCTTCCAGGCCGAACCCGACGAAAAAGCTCAGTTTGAGGACGCCTTGGGTAAACTGCGCCAAGCCGACTTTGCGGGCGCCGTGACCGGCCTCAACGCCTTCATGAAGCGCTATCCCAGCAGCGGGTATCGCGAGTCGGGGCTGTACTGGCTGGGCAATGCTCAGTATGGGCAGCGTGACTACAAAGGGGCCTTGGCCACGTTTCGGGCCTTGCTGACCAAGGCGCCAGAACATGTGCGAGCGCCGGAGGCCTTGTTGTCCATCGCCAATTGCCACACTGAGTTGAAAGAGACCAAGTCGGCTCACAAAGTGCTGGAAGAACTCATCAAGGCCTATCCCAACTCTGAAGCCGCGCAAGCGGCTCGGGAGCGCTTGGCAGCGGCCAACTCGGCCTCTGCCAAATCACGCAAATGAACACGCTGGCCGCTGACCAGCCCGATCTGGAGCGCCGCTTTGGCGGAGTGCGCCGGTTGCACGGTAGTGCCGCTTACGATCGCCTGCGGGCGGCTCGGGTCGCCATCATCGGGGTCGGCGGTGTGGGTTCGTGGGCGGCCGAAGCCCTTGCGCGCAGCGGCGTGGCCGAGTTGACCTTGATCGACCTGGACCATGTGGCCGAGTCCAACATCAACCGCCAGATTCAAGCCGTGGACAGCACGCTGGGCCAGGCCAAGGTGCTGGCCTTGAAGGACCGCATTGCGCAGATCCATCCGGGCTGCGTGGTGCATGCCGTCGAAGAGTTCGTCGATGAGGCCAACGTGGCTGATCTGCTGTCCGCAGCGGCGCTGGACGCGGTGATTGATTGCTGCGATCAGGTGCGCGCCAAAGCGGCAGTCGCGGCCTGGGGTTGGCAGCACGAGCGGCTGATTGTTGCCGTGGGGGCGGCCGGGGGAAAGATGCAACCTCAACTGGTGCAGGTGGCGGACTTGGCGGAGGCCACCCATGACCCCTTGCTGGCCAGTCTGCGCCAGCGCCTGCGCCAGCGCCACGATGGCGCGCGCAAGGGCCGCATGGGCCTGTCTTGCGTGTTCTCGCGTGAAACTGTGCGACCGTCGCAGGACGGAGAGTGCAGTGTTGACGGCTCGTTGAACTGCAGCGGCTATGGCTCCAGCGTGACCGTGACGGCCACGTTCGGACTGGTGGCGGCGGCCCAGGTGATGAACCATCTGGGCACGGCTTGATTTTCGGGTTATAATCTTGGGCTTTTCCGGGGTCGTTAGCTCAGTTGGTAGAGCAGCGGACTTTTAATCCGTTGGTCGCAGGTTCGAGTCCCGCACGACCCACCAGAAAATTCGCAAGATTTCGATCTATAATAGAAATCTTGACACCGAAAGGTGCGGGCTCCTAGCTCAGTTGGTAGAGCAGCGGACTCTTAATCCGTTGGTCGACAGTTCGAATCTGTCGGGGCCCACCAAAATTAAGCTAAGTGAATCAATCCCTCTTAGCGAAAAAGCCACCCTCCGGGGTGGCTTTTTTTTTGCTTGTCCAGTTGCCGTGCAAGCGCCTTGTCAGCACATTTGATCAACCTAGGACTGTCCCGGGCACAAGGTGGTCTGTGCCTTTGCCCGGCACGCTAGCGACAGGTTCTACGCGGGCCACCTTGCCGGTTAAGCACGCCACAGTTAGGGGGCAATCGCAATGTCCATCCCTTGAAGCGCCAGAATCGCATTGGATGTGGACGCCGACAGGGCGTCTGGCTCGACCAGCAGCCCGGCCTCTCGGATGATGTCGGCCGGTCGCACCACCCCTTGGGGGCTGCGCATGACGCCGGTCACGATGGCCGTGGCACACACGCTGCCATCCTCGGATCGAATGACATGCTCCAGATAAAAGGTGCGCTCATCCCAATGGACCAGTTTGGTGGTCAGTTCCAGCTTTTGGAATGCCTTGATGGATTTTTTGTAGCTGAAGATTTCATTGGACGTGGTGGGCGCCAGTTTCTTTTTGAATGCGATCTTGCGCAGGTCCGAGCTGAGCAGCAAGTTCCACAAACCCAGTTCCATGAAACGCCCGTAACCATGCGTGAACATCTTGGTCACATCGGTGTCAAACAAAGGCATGGCCCTGAATTTCAGCGTACGGTGGGCGGCAAATGAGAGTTCAGGGCTCACAAGGCACTGAATGATCAGCAAAAACAATCTGAATCTGTACATGGCGATCGTGGAGATTGATTTGGTAGCGTTTTTAGAACGCACCGATCCCTTGGCGTATCTGAATATGATTTGCCAATCTGAAATGAGCAAAGTTGTTTGCGGGACTCTTTGGCCAGCCCTTAGCACTCAACTCCCTGCGTACGCTATCGGTGCTTACGAGTGAACCGATCTTAAGTGCGATCGCTGGCGCCGTGGTGTCAATTTGGGACCTGACCCGCGCGAGTAGGGGGGCGGGAAGGGGGCCTCACTCGTTCGGCGCGTCATGCAATGATTGCGCCACCCGCACCGCGTCATCGACACTGAGGTCGCTCAGCGCGGGGCCCCGTAGCCCTGGGATGCTGGCTTTCAGCAACACGTCCTGCACGCGAGATTTCAGCCGCGTGAGCATGAGATGTTTGCCGGAGGCTTGAATCTCCAACGCGAACTCGCGCAGCGCTTCAATGCAGGTGCCGTCCAGGTCGGGCGATTCTTCCAGGCTGACGATCAGTGTGGTGGTCGATGCATGTTGCACAAGCGCCTGCCGGACCCGTGTCAACACCGGATCGACATTGGCAAAGAACATCGGCGTCTCAGGCCGCAGGATCAGAATGCCAGGGATCTGGGCGGCATCCGGGTGGATTTTGGTGCTGACAAAATCATGCCCATCATGGAGTCGGCCCAATTCAGACACGGTGGCGTTGGACAGCCGCTTGATTGTCATCATCAGACTGAGGCCGATGGCAGCGAGCAAGCCGTCCAGCACCCCCAGCGCCAGCACCCCCAGGATCGATGCGATGACGACGAGGCGATCGCGGCGGAACTCAAAGTAAGGACGCAGCGCATTCAAGTTGAGCGAATGACTCACCGCGTGAATCACGATGGCGGCCAGAACCGGCTCGGGTGTCAGCGCGATGGCCGGGAGCAGCGTCACCACCATCAGCAACACCACGGCGGCGCAGATCCAGATCGACAGTTTGCTTTGCGCGCCGGCCGCTTCATTGGCCGACGTGGCTGAATAGCCCGCCCCGACCGGCATGCCGTGGAACAGTCCCGAAGCCAGGTTGGCCGCGCCGAGTGCCAGCAAATCCCGGTTGGGCGAGATGCCATCTTTGTGTTTGATGGCAAAAGTGCGAACCGAGCCATAGGACTCGGCGTAAAGGACAAACGCCATCGCGGCGGCCACCTCCGCAAGTCGCATCCATTGGGTGCGGCTGAGGTCTGGTAAGGACGGAGCCAGTAATTTAAGGTGGATGGGCCCCACGGTCTCGATGCCATGGGCCCCCAGGTCTACCCAATGGGCCAGGGCAATGCCCGTGACGATCACCACCAAGGCTCCGGGGACGCGCCGCCAACGGCTCAGGGCCCAGAGGGTGGCAAGGGAGGCCATTCCGAGCATCAGTCCAGGTTGATTCCATTCCGTGAGGTGTTGAAACAGGTCCACCACGAAGTAGAGCGTGTCGCCGTGCCCGGGATGAACACCGACCATCTTGGGCAACTGCTTGAGAATGATCACCAGCGTCAGGCCGAACGCAAAGCCGCGCAGGACGGGTTTGGCGATGAAGTCGGAAGCGTTGCCCATCCGGGCCATGGCGGCCAGCACAAAGAAAACGCCAGTCAGGAGAATCAGGCCAAAGGACAGGGCCAGCCTCAATGCCAGGTCGCCATTGGCCATGACCGCCGTGGCCGCTGCCATCACCGCTGCCGACGACGATGTGGCCGATACCACCGCAAAGCGGCTGCTACCCAGCAGGCCGTAGCAAAGCAAGCCGGCGAACAGCGCGATCACACCGGCCTGAGGGGGCAGGTTGCCGATGCTGGCGTAGGCAACGGCCTCGGGCAGCAGCAACCCAGCGATGGACAGCCCTGAGGCAAAGTCTTGTAGCCGTGGTGAAGCCATGAAGGTCAAGCGGGTTGTTGGCATGCTTCACATTGGAATGCAAGTTGCAGGATCGCGGCCGTGCATAGTTGGTTTTAAAAATGCGCTATCTTGATGGGGCCGCTCTATTGCCTGGGAGTCAACCATGCTCAATGTTGTTCGACGCATCCAGAAGGCCAATGAAGGACGAGATCCCGAGCGTCTGGCCATGAAGTATCAGGCGTTGCGCAGTGGGCCGTTTCCTTTTTTGAGGGGCACCTGCCATCTCTTTTATGACCGAATGCCCACGGGTGGGGTGTTCAAGTCCGCGCCGCTGGTCTGGGCGTGCGGGGATCTGCATCTTGAAAATTTCGGCAGCTACAAAGGCGACAACCGGCTGGTCTATTTCGACATCAATGACTTTGATGAGTCAGCGCTCGCGCCGGCAAGCTGGGATTTGCTGCGCATGCTGACCAGTGTGCTGGTGGGTGCCCATGACTTTGTCGACGAGGCCGCGGACGCTGAACGGCTGTGCAGGAGTTTCCTGGCGGCGTATGGCGAGGCGATCTTGCAGGGCAAAGCGCGGTGGGTCGAGCGAGAGACCGCTCACGGCATGGTGGGTGATTTGCTGAAGGGATTGCAAGCCCGCAGCCGCGAGCAGTTTCTGGATCGTCGCACTGTGGTCGATGGCAAGGTCAGGCGTTTGCGCATTGATGGTCAGAATGCCCTTGCTGCGACCGACACACAGCGCGCCAAAATCTTGAAGTTCATGAAAGGCGTTGCCAGCAAGCAGGCGCGTCCTGAGTTCTACAAAGTAATCGACGTTGCGCAAAGAATTGCCGGAACCGGCAGCTTGGGCGTGGAGCGCTATGTGATTCTGGTCGAGGGCAAGGGCTCGCCGCACGGCAATTATTTGCTGGACTTGAAGGAGGCTTTGCCGTCGTCGCTGGTGGGGCATGTCAAGGTGACGCAGCCCGAATGGGCCACGCAGGCACATCGGGTGGTGGCGCTCCAACGGCGCATGCAGGCGATCTCGATGGCCTTTCTTCAGCCGGTTGTGATTGGCAAGAAGTCCTATGTGCTGCGCGGATTGCAGCCTGCGCAAGACCGCGTCGCGCTTGAAAACAGTCACCATGATGTTGAACGACTGGCGGACGTGATGGCGGTCATGGGCGACGTGGTCGCGTGGGCGCAGCTGAGAAGTTCCGGACGACAAGGCGCCGCGTCCGCAGACCAATTGATCGGTTTTGCCAGCCGAAAAAAATGGAAATCCGAGCTGCTGTCAGCGGCCCAGGATTGCGCCAAACAGGTGAGGTTGGACTGGGTCAGCTATTGCCAGGGCCATGATGCCGGGGCGTTCACCGCGGATCAAAAAACAACCCGCTCAAAGGCGGGTTGTTGATGAATGCCTGAGACTCACTTGACCTGAGCGGCATCCATGTTGCGCCTGTGCATTTCGTGGCGGCGAACCGCGCGATCATGGTTCATATCCGCTGCGTCGTGCTTGATCTCGCGCTTGTCTTTGGAGATCTCGCGGTTTTCCTGTTCGCGGCGGGCTTCTTCCTTCTTGGCATCTTTGACGTCGCCCTTTTTGATATCGGCGTCTTCCCGGCGTTGATCGGCGTTGCGCTCTTTGCGGTCAACGGCCAGTTCCTTGCGATCCTTAACGACATCGGCCTTGTCGTGTTTCATGTCGCGGGTTTCGTGGCGAATCTTGGCGTTGTCTCTTTCAACGCGCTCAACGGCATTGGGAGCGGATGCGCCAGCCGTGTTTTGAGCCAGAACAGGCAGCGTCAAAGAAGCGAGCAAAACGGCCGAGAGCAATTTGACTTTCATGAGCGTATTCCTTCAGGTGTTGGTGTTGAGGTGCTGATCGCAGCGCCTTGTTCACTTCAACGTGAGGCCTGTCATCACAGTTGACAGACGAAGGGATCGCCCAGGTAAAGCATTGTGAACGCGAGCTTCAAGCCCGTCTCAAAAGCAAAGTGGGTGCCTGGCCGCATGGCTCAGGCACCCACCCTTCATCAAGCATCAGCGTGAAATCAAGCCTTCTTGGCTTTCTTGGCGGGCGCCGCCTTCTTGGCAGGTGCCTTCTTCACAGCAGCCTTTTTCGGGGCGGCAGCGGCCTTTTCAGCCTTGCGGGCAGCGGCCTTGGGGTCAACGGCGGCCTTGAAGGTGGCACCTGGCGTGAACTTGGGCAGCTTGGCAGCAGGGATCTTGATCTTGGTGCCGGTGCTGGGGTTCACGCCGTTGCGGGCGGCACGTGCGTGCTGCTTGAACGATCCAAATCCGGGCAGGGTGATTGCGCCACCCTTTTTGACGGTGGTGACCACTGCGTCAAGGAGCGTTTCCAGAATGCGACCCGCCTCGGCCTTTGTCAGTTCGTGCTTGCTTGCCAGGTGCTGGATCAGTTCGGTCTTGTTCATTCAATGATTCCTATGGTTGCATCCGCAATTTACGGCGAAGCCAATTGTGCCGGAGCCACGCGCGATCGGCACTGTCTCGTGATGTGGTCGCGAGTGCTATGGTGAAAAAAACGACGCCGTGTCTGCAAAACCTGCACAAAACAAGGCCGGGAAGACACTGAACAAGGCCACATCACGCGATCTTGCGGCCTATACCATCTTGCCGGGCTGCACCCATTCGTCAAATTCGGCCGACGTGCAAGCGCCCAGCACCACCGCCGCTTCGCGCAGCGACAGGCCCTCAGCGTGGGCTGTCTGCGCGATCTTGGCGGCCCGGTCGTAGCCAATGTGGGGGGCGAGGGCGGTGACCAGCATCAATGATTTGGCGACCCCTTCGGCGATGCGTTCGTGATTGGCGGTGATGCCGCGCACGCAGTGCTCGGTGAAGCTGTTGGTCGCATCGGCCAGCAGCCGGATGCTTTGCAGGAGGTTGTGGGCGATCAGTGGCTTGAAAGTGTTGAGTTCAAAGTGACCGCACGCCGCACCGATGCTCATGGCCACATCATTGCCCATCACCTGGCAGCACACCATCGTGAGCGCTTCGCTTTGCGTGGGGTTGACCTTGCCCGGCATGATGGAGCTGCCCGGTTCGTTGGCGGGCAGGGTGAGTTCGCCCAAGCCGCAGCGGGGGCCTGATGCCAGCCAGCGCACATCGTTGGCGATCTTCATCAAGGCCACCGCTGCAGACTTGAGCGTGCCGTGCAAGGTGACGAGGGTGTCGTGCGAGGCCAACGCGGCAAACTTGTTGGGCGCGCTGACAAAGGGCAGGTCCAGTGAGGTCGACAAGGCCGCGGCGACACGGCGGCCAAACTCGGGATGCGTGTTGAGGCCGGTGCCGACGGCGGTTCCCCCCGCTGCCAGTTCAAACACGGCGGGCAGTGCGTTGGTGATTGCGTCGAAGGCCTGCGTCAATTGGGCCGCGTAGCCCGAGAACTCCTGGCCCAGCGTGATCGGGGTCGCATCTTGCAAGTGGGTGCGTCCAATCTTGACCAGGTCCTTGTAGAACTCGGCTTTGGCCCCCCATTCGACGCGCGCTGCGGCCAAGGCTGGCAGCAGTTTGTGCACCACGCCTTGCGCCACTGCGACATGGATGGCGGTGGGGAAAATGTCGTTGGATGACTGGCCCATGTTGACGTGGTCGTTGGGGTGGACCAATCGGTCCATGCCGCGTACGCCACCCAGGCGCTGGGAGGCCAGGTTGGCCAGCACTTCGTTCATGTTCATATTGGTCTGGGTGCCAGAACCGGTCTGCCATACCTTCAGCGGGAACTCCTGCGTCAGCTCACCGCCCAGCACCTGCTGGGCCGCAAAGTCGATGGCGCGGGCAATCTCCGGATCCAACAGGCCCAGGTCGCGGTTGACGTGGGCACATTCGCGTTTGACGCAGGCAAGGGCGGCGATCAGTTCAGCCGGCATGCGTTCGGTGGAAATCTTGAAGTGCGTCAGCGATCGCTGCGTCTGGGCGCCCCACAGGCGTTCATCGTCCACGTCGATGGGGCCCATGGAGTCTCGCTCGATGCGTGTGCTCATGACGTTTCTCCTTGAGGTTTTCCGGGCGCGGGTGCAGTAGTTGTTTCTGTAAATATTTCCGATTGGAGCGGCTTCTTGCATCCACTGCCCAGATGCTCGCGTCCTCTTCCGGGAGGGTCGCGATTAACCATTCTTTGGCATGTCGCTTGCTGTGCCAATGAAGTCAGTGATGTCAATGACTTGATCAGGGATTTGAGGTGTCTCGTAACTTGAAGTCGTCAATGGAGATCCCCATGAAGCAGACCTTTGGTAGTGGCTACGGCCATGGCAAAAATATGAATGACGAGGCGATGTGGCGCCGTGAGGTGCCAAAACCCGGCAAGGGTTGGTACGCCGTCCGCAGGGCCAAGCTGATGGATGAAGAAGCCTTCGCGGAAATCGAAGAAGAGGAGTTCGATCAGGACGACGTGAGCCAGTCGATGGTGAGTGCAGCGCCGCTTTCGCCTCGCTGAATGTTCGGCGGGTGAGCGTGGCTTGGGGTCTAGTGGTCCTTGGGGACTTGGCTGTCGAGTTCCACGGGAACGGTGGAGTATTCCTTCAGCCGGTTGTAGAGCGTCTTGAGGCTCACCCCCAAAGTGGCGGCGGTTTTTTCCTTGTGTCGGCCCAGGTATTCCAGTGTGGCCAGGGTGACCTGTCGCTCTATCTCGGCCAGCGGCGTGCCGATTCGGACGGTCAGCATCGGCGCCCCCGTCAAGATGGGCAAGGGGGCCTCTGCGGTGGGCAGGCACTCGTCCATGATGACCTTGTCGCGTGCCATTACATAGGCGCGGTGAACGATGTTGCGCAGTTCACGCACATTGCCCGGCCAGGCGTAGTCGGATAGACGGGCCAGCGCTTCGGGGGCGAAATGTTTGACCTGGCCCTCTCGGCGCGAAATTTCTTCCAGAAAGTGTTCAGCGATCAAGGCGATGTCCTCGGCGCGCTCTCGCAAAGGGGGCAGGTGAATGGGGAAAACATTCAACCGATAAAGAAGGTCTTCGCGCAGCTTGCCTTCTTTGACTGCTTGCATGGGCGAGCGGTTGGTCGCGGCGATGATGCGTACATCGGTTTCCTGGGCTTGTGTGGAACCTACGCGCATGAAGGTGCCGGTTTCCAGCACACGCAGCAACTTGACCTGAAGGTCAAGTGGCATCTCGGTGATTTCATCGAGAAACAAGGTGCCGCCACTGGCGCGCTCAAAGAATCCCTGATGCTGGCGGTCCGCGCCGGTGAAGCTGCCTTTTTCGTGACCGAAGATTTCACTTTCGATCAGGTGCGGAGAAATGGCGCCGCAGTTGACCGCGAGAAAGGGGCGTCCACGGCGCCGACTGAGGTCGTGCACGGTGCTGGCCACCACTTCTTTGCCGCTGCCGCTCTCGCCGGTGATGAACACGGTCACGGCCGTGCCCGAGACTCGCAGGATCTGCTCGTACACCCGTCGCATGACGGCCGAGCGTCCCCAAAGCAGGCCAAAATGACCCTCCTGCTCCAAGCTGGCTTGGAGGTCGTCGGCCTCCGCTCTCAAGGTCGAGGGTTTGGTGACGCGAGACAGGATGCCATGCAACTGCGTCACGTTGATGGGTTTGACCAGGTAGTCGGTGGCCCCTAAACGCAGCGCTTGAATGGAGGTTTCCAGGCTGGCGTGACCCGTGATGAGCACGACTTCGGTGTTGGGCAAGGCCTTGGCGTCTTCCACCAATTGCATGCCGCTGCCATCAGGGAGGATCAGGTCCAGCAGGACGATGTCCGGCTCCTGGAGGGCCAGTTGGCGACGCGCATCGCGCAAGGACCCCGCCGTGGCCACAGTGAAGCCTTCCAGCGCAATCAGCGTGGCCAGCATGTCCGCCGAATCGGCTTCGTCATCCACCACCAAGGCGTGCGGCATTCCTTATCCCTCTGTCCATGAGTGAGAAGGTCAGCATAGCCGCCTTGTGCCACTCAGCTTGTGCAGTTTCCAGGACAGGAGATTATGTGGGATTGACAGCGTTATTGCACCTTGGCCACCAGGGGGTTCCAAGGGTGATGCGCAAGATCACTGATCTGGTGCGGTGGGCGGCGTGCCCAGCAGTTGGGCGATCATCCGGGCCTGACCCTGCGTGTTGCGGTCGATGGCATCCAGCGCCTTGCTCTGATCGGCCGTCAGGGGGCCGCTGCGGCGCAGCACATGGATCCAGCTGCGCAGTGCGTTCAGGGGAGAGCGCAGTTCATGAGCGATGGCGGCCAGATAGCGATCGTGCGACCCGGTCAGGCCCTGCGTCTGCCGGCTTGCCGTCACGTCTTGCACGATCCCGCCAATGTGCACACTCCAACCTCGTGACTGGCCCCATTGAAAGCGCCGGTCACGCATCCAGCGGCATTGGCCATTTGGAGTCCTGATGCGGTATTCGCGAACGATGTTTCCCTGCGCGAGGTCGTCGGCAAAGAATGGGGTGGGCAGTATCGTTGCGTCGGCGGAGTCCACGGCGCGGTTCCAGTGCTGGGGATCGTCCAGCAGGGCTTGGCCAGGCAGCCCCCAAAAGTGTTCGAAGCGAGAATTGACATACACGAGCCGCTGGGTCAGCATGTTGGCCAGCCAGAACACGTCCTCGCTGCCTTCGGCCAGTTGCTGAAAATGCACCTCCCCCGCATCAAGTCCATGGGCTTGCGGTGTGGAGGGGTTAAGCGATGGTGTGTTCATGGGGTCGGGTGTGCTGCAAATTCCCCGGCAAAGAATGTGCCGGGCTCGCGATCCTGGGGCGAGTGTGGCAACATCATTTCTTCAATGTCCTGCGGCAGGTTTTACGTCGATCAGAAATCTTTTCCGATTGACGGGTGACGATCAGTACGATGCCAAAGGCGTATCTGCATTTTTTGGGAGAGTTTCATGAATGCCAAAGCCAATGAAGCAAGCGCCGGGGATGTCTTGCTTGACGCCAGCACGGTGGATCGGGCCGCCCAGAGCGCGCATGACGCCATTGACCGCATGGCCGCCAAGGCGGGTCCGGCTGTTGAGCGGGTGCGTGCGGCGGCCAGCGAAGCGGCCGAAACGCTGCAGGACAAGGCTGACGCTTTGGGTGACCTGGAAGAGCAGTGGTTGGATTCCGTGCGCGGTTTTGTGAGAGAGAAACCCTTGACCGCCGTTGCCATGGGCTTGCTGGCTGGCTTGCTGCTGAGCCGTTTGACGCGTTGAGCATGGAGGACATGAACTCGCCGTCTCCCGAGGAAACCACCCAGACAAGCCCTGCGTCTTCTGTGCTGGACATGGTGCATGCGGTGCTTCATGAATTGCGAGAGGCCGTGCACGGGCGGGTGCTGCTGTTGTCTCTGGAATTGAGGCAGGCTGCTTTGGCGCTGTCACACATGGTGGTGCTGGCTGTCCTGGCCGCCTTGCTGCTCTGTACCGCTTGGCTGACCTTGATGGCGGGGGTGTTCATGGCCGTCCGTGATGCCGGGCTGCATTGGGCGTGGGCCTTGGGCGTCGTGCTGATTGCCAACGTGGGTGGCGCTGTTGGCCTGCTATGGAAGGCACGTCAACGCGCCGAGTACCTTTTATTCCCGGCCACGGTACGCACGCTGCAAGTTCGTTCCAAGGATCCGACCCAACCCATGAGGACGGAACCCCAATGAAAACTCTCAAGTCTCTCCAAGAAGAAATCTTGGAGGCAGAGCGGGCCATTTATCACGGGCGGCAACGCCTGCGTCAGGACAGCGTGCAATTGCGCCAGACCATGCTGGGGCAACTCAAGGTGGTCGCTGTTGTGGCTCTGGCCGGTACTGCGGTGGGGTGGTTGTTGTTTCCCAAGCGCGTGCGACCGCTTGCCTTGCTCAAGCGTGCGACCACCCTGGCGATGCCTGTGGTGATGAAGTCCGGATTAGGCACATCACTGATCAATCGTTTGGTCGCCCTTGCAAGTGGCATTGTCCTGCCTTTGCTGTTGAGCAAAGGCAGGTTTGTCAGCCCAGCAGATCCGCCGGAGGGGGCGAATCCCCCGAGGGATTAGCCCTTAGGTAGTGGCGCTGCCGAACTGCCTTGTTCAGGCGACGACTGCCCACCCATTTGACCACCGCTCTTCTGAGGCTCCTTGGTGCTTTGTTGCTGCTGGCGACTGGTCTGGCTGCCTTGGCCTCCTTGTTGACTGCCTGCTTGACCACCCTGTTGCTGCTGTTGCTGAGGGGTTTTCTGGCCTTGGTTCGGTTGTTTTTGCTGAGTCATGGAACGCTCCAGTGGTTGAGAAAGATGGTGCAACTGGTGCACTTCTTTTCAGCAGCAAGCACCATGCCTGCATCAACTTGGCGCGCGCCGCTTTATGTGGCGGCGCTCACCAGTTTTTCCAGCGCTTGCGGATCCACGGGCTTGACCAGGTGGGCATCAAAGCCAGCGGCCATGGCCGATGCGATGTCTTTGGGTTGGCCGTAGCCAGACAGGGCAATGAGTTGGCCGGCGTAGCCCGCCTGGCGCAGGCGCTGGGCCGCTTCATAGCCGGTCAAGGTGGGCAGGCCGATGTCGATCAGGACAATGTCGGGCGAGGATCGCAAGACCTCGCGCACGCCGGCTTCGCCATCATTGGCCGTGGATACAGCATGGCCCGCCAGTTCAAGCAGCACCCGCAGGGCTTCCAGCACGTCTTCGTTGTCCTCAATCACCACCACACGGCGGCGCACGCCCGCCTGATCGTTGGGTCCGGGCGCCGACGCATCGACCGGAGATATCAAGGGTAGTCGAACGGTGAATGTGCTGCCCTGTTGATGCCCCGGGCTGGAGGCTGTGACACTGCCGCCATGTTTTTCAACCAGGCGGCGCACCAACGTCAGGCCAACGCCCAGACCACCCTGACGCCTGTCCAGCGAGCGGTCGCCTTGCACGAACAAATCGAAGACTTGGGATAGCAGGGTCTCTGACATGCCCACGCCGCTGTCACGCACTTCCAGCACGGCCATGCCATCCTGGCTGCGCAGGGTCAGCACAATGTGACCATCGTCCGGGGTGTACTTCAGTGCGTTCGTCAGCAGGTTGTAAATGACCTGTTCCATGCGCGTGCCATCGGCATGGATCCAAGCATCGCCCAGGTGGACTTCGAGGTGATGGCTTTTCAGCATGCCCGATACTTCCAGCGTGTTGACCAGGCGCTGCACGGCCTGCCCCAGATTGAGTGGGTGGCACGACAGAATGATCTTGCCCGTGATGACGCGGGCCACGTCCAGCAGGTCGTCCATGAGGCGAGCCAGGTGTCGAGTCTGGCGTGAAATGATCAAGCGGGCGTTGGCGGCCGCTTCGCTGCTGGAGTTCACTCGGTTGAGCACCTCAGAGGCGGCGGCAATGGCGCCCAAAGGGTTGCGCAGTTCGTGTCCAAGCATGGCCAGGAACTCGTCCTTGGCCCGGTTGGCGTTTTCAGCCTCGACTCGGGCGGCCTGCTCCCGGGCCATGAAGGCCGCACGCTCTTGTTCCACGGCTTTTTGCTGCGTGATGTCCACCACGACACCAATCATGTGGACAGGGACGCGCTCGCGGTCATACTTCAAAACCACTCGGCTGGACAGCCAGCGTATCGAACCGTCAGGGTGGCGGATCCGAAACTCAAAGAAGGCTTGCCCTTGCGTTCGATGGGTGGCGCTTTGCAGGCTGTCCTTGACGGCGGCTTGATCCAGAGGGTCGATGCGGCGTATCCAGGCATCTCCGATGCCTTCAAACTCAGAAGGCGGCATGCCAAATAGTCGGGCCATGCCGGATGTCCAGGTGGTCTTGTCACGCCCGAACTCATGGTCGAAGAATCCGACGTGACCGGCTTGCTGCGCCAGTTCAACCATGTGCTGACTTTCGCGCAACTGGCGCTCGGCACTGACGAGGGCCTCTTCAGCCCGCTTGCGTGCAGTGATGTCGGTGTACGCGCCGATGGCGCCACGTGGTTCGTCATCACCCCCATACAAAGGCACGGCATGGGCAATCAGCTGCAGGGTGCGGCCGTTTTCATGCACCACCTCCAGTTCCAGATCGCCGACCTTCACGCCGGCCCGTGCCGCCTGTCTCAAGGGCTGCTCTTGCGAGGCCATCTCCTGCCCATGGTGAAAAACCTTGTGCGCCGGTAATGTCCCGCCAGGACCTTCGTTGAACATGGCCGCCAACGCCGGGTTGCGAAGCACGACGCGGCAGTCTTTGTCTTGCGCGATGGCCAGGCCAATGGGGCTGTTCTGGAACAGGGCTTCGAACTCATCGGCCTTGGCTTGCAGGCGTTCACGCGCAACTTCTCGCTGCGCTTGCGAGTGGCGCAAGGCTTCTTGCAGCAAGGCCAGTTCCCGCACTTCGCTGCACTGATCAATGCCTTGGGGCCCGCCGACGGCCAACTGCCGCAGTGGTTTGGTCACACGGCGCGCCACCACCATGGCCAGGATCAGGCCAGCGATCAAGGACATCATGCCGGCACCAAGCGCGGTCGCGATGGAGGCGGTGTGCTTGCGATCGATCGGTCTGGCGGGTATGCCCACGCCAATGCCCCATCCGGCCATCGGGATGCGCTGCCAGGCCACATAGGACGAATCGCTGCCATTGAGCAACTTGACGCGCTGGACACCCGATGGCTGCTCGGCCATGGCCTGTTGGGCGGCCTCGGGCAGGGCGCTGTCCATGTATTGCTCAGGCGTGGGGCTGTGCGCGATGATTTGAAAACGGGAGTCAAAGACCGACACCAGGCCGCCAGGGGCCAATGGGACATTGCTCATGAGCTTTTGCCAATTACTGGCACTGATCCAGGCGCCCAGTGCGTAGCGGACCTTGCCTCGAATGACCACGGGCACCAGGATGCTAGTGGTCCGTTGCCCATGGGGATCCTCGATGAGGTCCGTCAGCACCGGCTCGCTGGTTCGCTTGAGTCGATCCAGGGCTTGCATGTCGCTGATCTTGGCCAGCGGTTTGCCCTGGGGTTGGCGGGTGTTGAACAGCACGTCGCCAGTGAGGTCCACCAGGTAGGCGCTGCTCCAGGTGCTGCGCATTTTTGGCAGCGCGGTCAGGGTGGCAAAGAAGCCGGAAATGTCATCGTGCTGCAGCGAGTCGGAATACGACAGGATGTACAAGGCGTCGATCGAGGACACCATTTCTCGATCGACGGTCAGCGCAAAGCTGCTGGCCGTGCGGCGCAGATCGGTTTCGAGCGCGGCGCTGGCGGACAGAGTGTCCTGGACGACGAGGTAGCAGGCCAAGCCTGACATGGGTACCGTCGCCACGATGATGACGGCCATGAAGTAACTGCGCAGCGATGCCGTGGGCCAACGCAGAAGGCTGAGGAAGTGGCGCGGGCGGGGCATGAATCAAGCCATGGACCTTGTTGATGCTGTCGGTGAACTCGGCATGGTGGCCTCGGCCAGACAAGCGTCACACACTAGGTGGCCCGCAGTAGCGTCTCGGCAAAGAGCCATTGTGGGTCGATCCACTGTCCGGCGCTGGTGAAGCCCGCGTGGCCCGCCATGTCGATCAGCTCTTCGGCTTGGTACTTGTGGCTGATTTCGGTCCAGATGGTTTCTCCGGCGGTGAAGGTGACACAAGGCAGGCCCGCGCCGGGAATGCGAACATCGTGGTTCACCATGGCACGCAAATGCATTTCAACGGCGCGCTCCTTGCCATTGATGCGGGCTTCATGCTTGAAATTGGTGAGATCGAAGTTGGCCCCGAGTTCGCGATTGATGCGGCCGAGCATGTTCAGGTTGAACGAGGCCGTGACTCCGAGCGGGTCGTCATAGGCCGTTAGAAGTTGCCAGGCGGGCTTCTCCAGGTCAGCCCCAAAAAGCAGGGCATCGCCAGGCCTCAGCAGCTTGCGAATGCCTCGTAAAAAACGCACCGCAGCCGTTCGGCTGAAGTTGCCAATGGTGCTGCCCAGGAATAGAACCCATAGGGGCGCCTCGTCAGTGCGTTGTGCAGCAGCCTCCTGGAGGCCCTGCAAATAGTCGTGCTCCAGGCCCACGACTTTCACGGATGCCAAGCCAGCCAACTCGCCTTCGCACTGGGCCAGGGCCGTGGGTGATATTTCGATGGGGTAGTAGGTGATCGGCCGATGGCGGGCGCACGCCTGCAGCAGCAGGCGCGTCTTGCGGCCGCTGCCGCTGCCCAGTTCAGCCACCAAGCCAACCGGGCCGACACGCGAACACATCTCATCGGCATGGGACTGGAGGATCCGCTCCTCGGCACGCGTCAAGCCGTATTCGGGCAAGTGGGTGATGACCTCGAACAGCGATGAGCCGATCGAGTCGTACAAATACTTGGAGGGCAACTCTTTTTGAGGGCTGTGGGTCAGGCCAGCGTACACGTCTGTGGCATACGCATCGCGGTGAGCGGCGGCTAATGGTTGCGGCATAGAGTGTCCTCCGTGATGACGCAGCGGAAACCCGCGTAAACGTGCTGGTAATGGGCTTGAAACCAGTTTCTGAAGGCCGGGCGCATCATGCAGGCGGCTGTGCGGGGCGAGCCGCCTTTGAGGACATAGTGCTTGCCGTCGAAGAAATTCTGCGAGTAACCGGCGTAGAAGTGGAAGGGCTCAAAGCCAGGGTAGGGGCCAAAGGGGGTCGAGGTCCATTCCCAGCCGTTGCCAAACAGGCCCCGGACCCCAAAGGCGCTGACGTTGGTGGGGGCTAGCACGGATTGAGGGTCCCATTGGCGTGCATCGAAGTTGCCCAGGCCGGCCGCGACGCCGTAGGCCGCGCGCATCCATTGGGCCTCGGAGGGCAAGGCCTTGCCGGCCCAGCGCGCATAGGCCGAGGCCTCGGCCTGGCTGACATAAACGGGCCAGTCCATTGGCAGCGGGCGCTCTGAAAACATGGTGCGCAGCAACCAGGTGCCATCCTCCTGGCGCCAAAATCCGGGGTGTTGGATGTCGTGGGACTGGACCCATGCCCAGTCGTCGGCGGTCCAAAATTCGGATCGCTGATAGGCGCCAGTCACGACGAAACGCAGGTAGTCCCGATTGGTGACCATGTCGGCGTCCATGTCAAAGGTGGGGACTTCAAGCGTGAGCGCCGGGTATTCGTTGTCCCAAGCAAAGGTGGTTTGGCTGTCGCGTGACTTGCCCAAGGTCACGGGGCCGGATGGCACCCGAACCATCGGGCTGTCGGCAGGATGGGGTCGTGTTTCAGTCATGCCCGGCGAGTCTTGAGGGACGGGGCCGCTCAGGCTCCCAAGTGGCAGTCGATGGCACAGATAGGCCAAGGTTTCGGCATGCATGAGGCGGTGCTCAATGGCCGCATTGAGCAGGCAGGCGCTGTCAGGAGAGTCGGGCGTTGCCGCGATGAGTCGGTCCACGGCGTCGCGCGCTTGACGTCGATAGTTCTGCACCGTCGTCAGTGAGGGCCAATCGTCAGGCGCATCGTGTGGCAGGTCTGAGCCCAAGGGATCGATGCCGAATGCGAACAGCGTGTCAAAAGCGGGATCGACGGCTGGCCGGGGCTGGTGTGCGGCGGTCAACAAGTTCCAGTCGAAGGCTTCGAGGTGACCCAGGTAAAAAATCAGGCGGTGACGCTCGGCAATGGGGCGCTCGTACAGCGTCGCGGCGGGAATGCGGTCAAACAGGGCATCGGTGTCGCGGCGCGCCATGTGCACGCGCTGAGTCAGCCTTTGCGCAAGCCCGCTCTGCTCAGACGTGATGGTTGGTGTGATCATTCGGCCTCGCCAGCAAAGCATGTTCCCGCCATTTGCGGCATGCTTGCAATCACGCATTAAGACCCACGAGATAGGGTTCGTCAATCTCTTGGGCCCCTCCTCAACCCTATTGTTACAAGGGAGTTTTCATGGCATTGGACGGCATCGAAATCGAAACCGGCGACGACCCCACCGCGAGCATCATCATGCTGCACGGGCTGGGCGCCGATGGCAATGACTTCGTGTCCTTCGTGGATGAGTTGGATCTGAGTGTGGTGGGCGCTGTGCGTTTTGTGTTTCCGCATTCGCCGGTTCGTCCGGTGACCATCAATGGGGGCCATGTGATGCGGGCCTGGTATGACATCCTTCCCCCTGGCATGGCTCGACGCGAAGACGAACAGGGCCTGCGTGAATCGCAAGCCGAAGTCGAGGCCTTGATCACACGAGAGCAGGCACGGGGCATTGAGGCGTCCCGCATTGTGCTGGCCGGGTTTTCGCAAGGCGGGGCCATGACATTGCTGACCGGGCTTCGACGGGCCGACCAACTGGCGGGATTGGTCGGCTTGTCCTGCTATCTCCCTTTGGCGGACAAGACGTTGGATGAACTCAGTCCAGCCAATCGCGACACCCCCATCTTCCTGGCGCATGGCACGAGCGACCCGGTGGTGGCCTTTGATCGGGGGCAGGCGGCGCGGGATGCCTTGCAGGCTTTGCATTACAAGGTCGAATGGCATGAGTACCCCATGCCCCATTCGGTGTGTCAGGCCGAAATCACCGACTTGAATCAGTGGTTGGTGCGGGTGCTCTCGTGAACGGCTCCCCCCAAAGAAACGCCTGGATGCTGGATTAAGCCGATGGTGTGCGGCGTCGATTGATGGGGGGCAGCTTCAGCATTTGCCGATATTTGGTCACCGTGCGGCGCGCCACCGTCAAGCCCTGTCGTGCCAGTTGGCGGGCAATCTCGGCGTCAGACAAAGGGCTGTACAGGCTCTCGGTGTCAATGATGTCTTTGATCACGCCGCGAATGGCCATGGCGGAACACGAGCCGCCATTGGACGTCGGCATGGCGCGCGAGAAAAAATACTTTAACTCGAACACCCCGACCGGCGTCGCCATGTACTTGTTGTTGGTGACCCGACACACGGTGGATTCATGCAGGCCCACTTCGTCGGCAATCTCGCGCAGGCCCAGGGGTTTCATGGCCAGCGGACCGAACTCCAGGAAGTGATGCTGCCGCTTCAGGATGGCTTGGGCCACGCTCAGGATGGTTGAAAAACGCTGTTCGACATTGCGCACGGTCCAGCGGGCCTCTTGAAGACTGGTGGCCAGTTCGGCGTGCGTCGAATCGCGATGTTGCTGGAACAGGTCGGCATACAGCTGGTTGATGCGGATGTGCGGGACCACCGCCGGGTTGACCGACGCAGCCCACCCGCCCTGGTTTTTTTTGACGATCACATCGGGGGTGACGTACTGGGTCTGCGCGGCCCCGACGCGCCACCCGGGGCGTGGGTCCAGATGGCGAATGCGCTCGCAAGCCGCATCGATGTCGGCGTGCTTGCAACTCAGGGTCCTGGCCAGGCCAGCGACATCGCGCTGCGCCAGGCGGTTGAGGTAATGCTTGACGATGATCTGGGCCAACTCCCTGAGGTTGTTGTCCTCAATGGTTGGCATCTGCAGCAGCAGGCATTCACAGACGCTGCGTGCGCCCACGCCGCATGGGTCTAGGGATTGAACCAGCACCAAGGCGTCGGCCAGTTCTTCAGCGTCAGGGGCTGGCACGAGGCCTGTCAGTGCCGACAACTCACCGAGGTCGGTACGCAAGTAGCCATCGTCGTCCAGCGACTCAATGACGGCCGATACCAATACATGCTCGCGCGGCGACAAGGGCCATACCGTGACCTGATTTTCCAGGTATTGGCGCAAGTCCATCTCAGTGGCCAACGTGTCCGCCAGATTGAAGGAGGCCTCGCCAGCGCCGGCTCTGCTCGTGGTGGCCGATGACCACTGCTCACGATCCCAGGGACCCTCCGGCTCGACCGCCTGGGGAGCTGGCGGCGTTGCGTCAGTCAGCGGCTGGGGCGGCGCTTTGGCCGTCAGGGACAGGGACTCACTGGGCTCACGGCTTTCGCCGGGGGACTCTTCTGGCTCAAGAAATGGGTTCTTGCCCAGGGCATCGCGCACTTCCTGTGCAAAATCGGTGGACGAGAGTTGGAGCAGGCGCACCGCTTGCTGAAGTCGTGGGGTCAGGACCTGACGCTGACGGTTTTCCAGGCGAATGGCGGGGGCACTCATGCGAACTCTCTCCGTGTGCGCCACAACGGGCGAATGACCAATGCTTGGGTCCGGGATGCAATACCTGTGCCGCTCGGTTCAGGCTTGTTTCTTGCCACGGCAGGGCACCAATTTGCCGGCCTGTGTGTGATTTGCGGCAACAAGTGCAGAACACCCCCATTTTTGTGAGTGCCAGCACTGGGTCCAGATCGGGCACGCTGCTTGCCCTGCGAGGTGGTGGCATTACTAAAGGACAACATCATGACGAACGACGACATTGTTGACACCCTCAACGACCTCATCGCCACTGGCAAGGACGGTGAGTCCGGTTTCACGGCCTGCGCCAAACACGCGATTTCGGGTGAACTGAAACGCCAATTGGCCGATCGCGCTTTGGAGTGTCAGCGCGCGGCAGCCGAATTGCAACCTTATGTGATTCAGTACGGCGGCAAGCCCAGTCGCAGCGGCAGTGCCTCAGAGGCCCTGCATCGAGGTTGGGTGGCGGTGCGCGGATCGCTGGGTGGGCTTAACGAAGCCGCTGTCCTTGAGGAATGCGAGCGCGAGGAGGGCGTGGCCTTGACGCGCTACCGCAAAGCCTTGAGCCACGCGACCTTGCCCAGTGCCTTGCGGACGGTGGTTGAGCGCCAGTTGGAAGGCGTGAAGCATCACCATGACCAGATCAAGCTTTTGCGCGACCGCGTGAAAGCAATCTCGTAGGTTCGCGCCCGGTGTTGTTCGGAAGGAGACGGCATGAAAATCGATCACCATTCAGCGGGGCTGCTTATGAGCGTTGCGGTGCTCATGTCCTTGGCGTCGTGCAAGGACCAGAGTAATCTGACCTTGGATGCGAGCAGGAACAAATCGGCGGATGCGCCAGCCACTGACACCGCCGCCGTGTCCAGGTCGGATCCCTACCTGATGCCCAACTCGACGGTTGAGAGCCAACCCCCCGGTGCGGGGATGCCGTCCACCACGGCGGCCCAACCGGCCCTGTCTTCTGCCGCATTGAGTTCGGTTGAACGCAATTTTGTGGTCAGGACCGCAGCGGCAGAGCAGTTCGAGTTGGCGGTGGCCAGACTGGCGGCGGACAAGGCGATTGATTCTGCCGTGAAGTCTTACGCGGCCATGCTGGTCAATGATCACTCGCCGGCCAGTCAGAAATTGCAGCAACTCGCCAGTAGCCACAACCTGACCCTGCCGTCATCCTTGTCGGCGGACAAGCAAAAGGAGCTCGACAGCTTGACCAAGGCCTCCGGGGCGGACTTTGATCGCCGTTTCATGCAGACCGTCGGCATGAAGGATCAAAAGGAAGATGTCGACTTGTTCGAGAAAACCAGTCGCGAGGCCAAGGACCCTGATGTGAAAGAATTTGTGCAGATGACACTGCCTACCTTGCGAGCACATTTGTCGGCTGCACAAAACCTGCCGGCCTCCGTGACCAACTGATCCACTGACCAGGACAGCTTCATGCCGGCGGCGACTTAGACGGCGTCATCCCAAGGCCTGGACAGACGCATGGCGCCGTTGATGATGCCCACCATTGAATAGGTCTGTGGGAAGTTGCCCCACAGTTCTCCGGTGGCCGATTCAATGTCCTCCGAGAGTAGCCCAACGTGGTTGCGGCAGGCCAGCAGGGCTTCGAAGATCTCGCGGGCCTGCTGGGTTCGTCCAATGCGGGCCAGAGCATCGATGCGCCAGAACGAGCAGACGTTGAAGGCCGTCTGGGGGCGGCCAAAATCATCAGGGGCCTCATAGCGCCTCATGAAGGGGCCGTCGCACAGCGTGGCCTCGAGCGCTTCGACGGTCTGTACGAACCGCGGGTCGCGCGGATTGATGAAGCCCACCTCGGCCATCAGCAACACACTGGCGTCCAGGTCTTTGCCACCAAAACTCTCGACGAATGAACCGCGCACATCGCTCCAGGCCAGTTCCAGGATCTTGTTGCGGATGATCTCGGCGCGGTCTCTCCAACAGGCCGCACGGTCCGGCAGGCCCAGGGCCTTGGCGATCTTGGCCAGCCGATCGCAGGCGGCCCAGCACATCAGTGATGACGAGGTGTGTATGCGCGAGCGCGTGCGCAACTCCCACATGCCTGCATCGGGGTGATCGTGCAGGCGCCACGCCTGCTCGCCCATTGGCTCCAGTACCGCGAAGTCGTTTTCATCGGCCTTGCGAAACAGGCGGTGGTCATGGAAGGACTGGGCGGCGCCCAGCACGATGTTGCCGTACACATCGTGTTGAAAGTGTTCATAGGCCTGATTGCCCACGCGCACTGGGCCCATGCCACGGTACCCCCCCAGATGCGGCACCACGCCTTCGATCAGTTGTTCCTCGCGGCCCAAGCCATAAAGAGGCTGGACATGTCCACCCTTGGCGCCGCGGATCACATCCTGAAGCCAGCGCAGGTAGTCTTCCATCGTGCCGACCTCGGACAAGCTGTTCAGTGCCCGCACCACAAAGAAGGCGTCGCGCAACCAGCAATAGCGGTAGTCCCAGTTGCGCTGGCTGTTGGGGGCTTCGGGGATGCTGGTGGTCATCGCGGCGACGATCGCGCCGGTCTCCTCGAACTGGCACAGCTTGAGCGTGATGGCGGCCCGGATCACCGCCTCCTGCCATTCCAGGGGCAGGGCCAGGCGGCGCGTCCAGTGGCGCCAGTACAGGTTGGTCTGTTCTTCAAAATCACGCGCGGTCTCTTCAATGCCGCCGCTCAAAGTTTCGTCGGGCCCGAAGAACAGGCTGATCGGGCCGGGTAACGAGAACCAGGCCTCGTCCAGGACATAGGTCAGGGGCGCGTTGGTGCTCAGGCGCAGCGTGCCGCTGGCCGTAGTGAAGCGCAAATGATTGCTGCCGCGTGACTTGGCCGGGACCGACTTGCCCCAGTCGTTGCGAGGTCGAACCACGATGCGCACGCGAGGGTGGCCACTCAAGGGCCGGGCGCGGCGCACCAGCTGGGCGGGGCGGAAGATGCGGTCTCGGGTGTAGAAGCGCGGCATGAAATCCACGATCTCGATGCCATGGCCTTCGGCATCAAATAACCGTGTTCGTACGATGGCGGTGCCCGGCTCGTAATGCTGCTCGGTGCGCACCAAGCCTTCAAGATCAATCGCGATGGTGCCGTCCGGCCCCAGCCCTTGCGTTGAATCGAGCAGGGCATGCAAGACAGGGTCGCCGTCAAAGCGCGGCATGCAACACCACACGATTTTTGCTTGCTTGTCTAGCAGAGCGCTGATGGTGCAGTTGCCGATCACTGCCAGGTCAAGGCAGGCACGCTCTTTGCCGTCAGTCATCGTCGGCCTTTCGTGTTGTAACGCCGGTGTCGATGTCAATCAGAGGTTCAAAGCCTCATTCATGATAGCGAGATCATCGGGATGAATACACTGCGTTTACAACTCCGGTTTCTCGTCCCACTGATCCTGACACTCGTTGCGGCCGCCTACCTTGCCGTGCCCGTGATGGACCGCCTGACCCTGCGCTGGTTCGCCCGTGACCTTAGCCTGCGCGGGTCGCTGGTCACCAAGACCTTGTCCGATTCGATCGCCGAAGACTTGCAGGATTCGCGCAGCGTGCGTTTGCAGTCCTTGTTCAATCGCGTGGTGCAAGACGAACGGCTGGTGGCCATTGGCCTGTGTTCCCTGGCAGGCCAGTTGCTGCGCCATTCGCCCGGCTATCCCGCCACGCTGACCTGTCAGCAAGCGAGTGATGTGGCCCAGCAGGATAACCCTCAGTTGCGCATCGAAGGCGGTCCCGTGCATGTGGGAACCTACCCCATCATCGGCGACAGCGGGCCGCTGGCCAATCTGGTCTTGCTGCAAGACCTCAGCTTCGTGGAGCGCCGCAGTCAGGACACGCAGAAGTACCTGATCATCCTCATTGCCGGGCTGGGCGTGATCATCGCCCTGATCACGGTGATCGTGGCGCAACTGAGCTGGCGCGGCTGGGTGTCGGGGGCGCGTGCCTTGTTGCGCGGTGAAGGCTTGATCAGTCCGATGATGTCCTCCTCGCCTGAACTGGCGCCGTTCGCCGCCGAACTGCGGGTGCGCCTGCGCGACCTGGAAGATGAATACCGCCGATCCCTTGGGCCCGAAGTCAACTGGGACCCCGAACGCCTGCGCTCCTTGTTGCGCACGCAACTGCGCGGTGATCAACTGATCGTGGTATCGAATCGGGAGCCCTACATCCATGAGCAGGTGGGCGACTCCATTGTCGTCAAGCGACCCGCCAGCGGCCTGGTGACTGCCGTGGAGCCAGTGATGCGCGCTTGCTCGGGTACCTGGATCGCGCATGGCAGCGGCAATGCCGATGCCCTGGTGGTTGATGCCCATGACCGTGTGATGGTGCCTCCGGGTCGCGATGAATACACGCTCAGACGCCTGTGGCTCAGTGCTGAAGAAGAGCAAGGTTATTACTACGGCTTTGCCAACGAAGGGCTGTGGCCGCTGTGCCATGTGGCGCATGTGCGGCCGGTTTTTCGTGAATCGGACTGGCAGCACTACCGCCAGGTGAACCAGCGTTTTGCCGATGCCGTGGTGGCGGAGTCGCGCAGTGAAGACCCTATCGTGCTGGTCCAGGACTATCACTTCGCCTTATTGCCCGCGATGATTCGCAAGCGTCTTCCGAGGGCCACCATCCTGACCTTCTGGCACATTCCCTGGCCCAACCCCGAGTCCTTTGGCATTTGTCCATGGCGACAGGAGATTCTGGAAGGCATGCTGGGCACCACCATCCTGGGCTTTCACACGCGATTCCATTGCAAGAACTTCATGGAAACGGTGGATCGTTATCTGGAAGCGCGCATCGAGCATGAGCACTCCACCATTTCCTTTCATGATAAAAATACTTTCGTCGAGAGTTATCCCATATCCATCGAATGGCCCACGGCGCAGACCGTCGCCGGCTGGCCCGCCGTCGAGCAGTGCCGGCGCACGGTGTTCGAGCGCTTGGGCTTGCCTGCTGACCATCGCCTGGCCATCGGGGTCGACCGATTTGACTACACCAAGGGCATCCTGGAACGCTTGCACGCGGTCGAGCGCTTGTTGGAGAAGCACCCTGAATGGATCGAGCACTTTTCCTTCGTCCAGGTGGCCGCACCCTCGCGCGGGTCGCTCGAAGAGTACCGCCTCTTTCAGGACCGCATCCACGCCGTGACTGCACGGATCAACCAGCGATTTGCCACGCCCAACTACACGCCAGTGCATCTGCTGGCCGAGCACCACGAGCATCAAGCGCTCAATGAGTTGTACCGCGCCGCCGATGTCTGTGTGGTCACCAGCCTGCACGATGGCATGAACCTGGTGTGCAAGGAGTTCGTGGCGGCGCGCGACGATGAACGCGGCGTGCTGATCCTCAGCCGCTTTGCCGGTGCGGCCCGCGAGATGAGTCAGGCGCTGATCGTCAACCCCTACCATGTCGAGGAAACGGCCGATGCTTTGCAGCGCGCGCTCACCATGCCTGAGGCCGAGCAGCGCGAGCGCATGGCCAGTTTGCGAATGACCGTGCGCGAATTCAATGTGTACCGGTGGGCCGGTCGCATGCTCACCGATGCGGGGCATTGGCGTTTGCGTGAACGCATCGAGGCGAGGGTGCAACGCCTCCAGCCCGAACTGCTATGAAGCACCTCTTGTCGACCGATGGCCTGCAGGCGCTGGATGCCGTCCTGCACTTGCAGCCCCTGTTGGCATTTGACTTTGACGGCACGCTGGCCCCGATCGTGGCGCATCCTGGGCAAGCACGAGTGCCCAGCGACATCGCACGGCAACTGGCGCAGCTGGCGACCCTGTTTCCCACCGCCGTCATCACAGGGCGCAGCGTGGCCGATGTCGCGCCTCGCCTGGGTTTCGAGCCGACCTACATCGTGGGCAGTCATGGCGCTGAAGAGGCTGGCAACTTGCCGCCTCACTTGGCAGCTGAGGCCATTGAGGCGCTCGATCGACTGCGCCTCAAGGTGTTTGAACACAGCCTCCGATTGAATCAGGTCGAGGTGGTGGCGGAGGACAAACAACACTGTTTTGCATTCCACTATCGCCTAGCGCCGGACCATGAGCTGGCGCGCGCGGCCATCGCGGCGTTGCTGGAGGGGCTTGAGCCGGGACTGGCAAGTTTTGGCGGCAGGTGCGTGGTCAATGTCGTGGCAGCCAGCGCCCCCGACAAAGGCGATGCAGTCGCCACCCTGGTGCGCCGCTCGTGCGCGGGTGCTGCCTTCTTTGTCGGCGACGACGTGAACGACGAAGCCGTCTTCGACCGATCAGAGCCGCATTGGCTGACGGTGCGGGTGGGCCGCGATGACCCAGCATCCAAGGCGCGGTTCTTTCTCGACAATCATTCAGAGGTGGCCGCCATGCTGCATCAGATGCTGTTCATGGCGGGGGCCGATCAGTGACGACGTCACGACCTCAGACGGGCGCCCAGCACCGCCGCCCCCCGCAGGCCCAGGTCAGGCTGCATCACCACGTGGACCGGAAAGGTGCTCACCAGGGGTTCGTAAACCCCCTTTTGCCGAAAGCCCGCCATGAACTGGCCATCCTGCATGTAGGGCAGACATTTCTGAGCGATCCCACCGGCCAGGAAGACACCGCCTCGTGCCAGGATTGACAAGGCGTGGTCTCCGGCAACGGCACCGTAGGCGAGCAGGAAATGGTGCAGCGCATGCAAGGCCCGCGCATCACCTTCCTGCGTGGCGCGCCGAAACACCTCTTCGCCCATCAGGGCAGGGGTGACGTCGGGCGAGGCCTCACTGGCCCATGCCAGATGGGTGTGGAAATTGACCAGTCCCTGGCCGGAGACAAAGTGCTCGGCCACGACGCGCCCGACATGGGGGCGCAGTCTGGCCATGGCGGTGTCCTGTTCCGCGTTGGCTGGTGAGAACCCGATGTGTCCGCCTTCGCCCGGCGCAACGTCATAACGGTCACCCTGCCAGAAGCGATAGGCCACGCCCAGGCCCGTGCCTGCCCCGATCACCAGTTGCGGCGCCCCGACCTCCGCTTGTCCGTCCTGCAGGCTCGCCAGCTCGTCGGGATCTAGCACATCAATGCCACTGGCGGCCGCCCTGAAGTCATTGACCAGCTGCACCGGTATGCCGCCCAATTGCCGACTCATGGCCCGGGCATCCACGCGCCAGGGCAGGTTGGTCATCTGGACCGTGTGGCCGGTCACCGGACCGGCGATGCCGAAGCAGGCCGCCGTCAGCGGCTGTGTGAGCACAGGCCGGACCTCTTGCAGAAAACCAGCGACCATCGCCTCAAACGATGGCACCTGGATCGCCAGATAGCGGTGCGAGACCAGCACCTTGACCCCGCTCGGGCCATCGGGAACGGCCAGACCCAGCAAGGTCTTGGTGGCCCCCACGTCTGCGCACAAGATCATGGTCCGGTCCTTTCACCTGAACATTCTCAAGAATAGCCCCTGCGGCGCATGATCGACCCCTGAGGGAAATCACGCCGTGCGATGCAGCATACGGGCAGCTCGAAACGCTCCTACACTGGGGGCACTCATCGTTGCTACCCCGGCGAGCCATTCCATGCCTGATGTGAACCTTGTCCAGAAGCACCTCGACGCCATGTCTGCGCAAGCGCCTGTCGTGGCGCAGCGGGTGCTTGAAGCGACCCTAAAGAGGCTGCGTGCATCAGACGCGTCCATGGCCTTGGCGCAGGATCGTCGGCAGTTGTTTGAGTTGCTCGAAGCGTTGCAGCCCCACCAGCAATCCTTGATCCGTGCCTTTGCGGAGCATCTTCAGGCTGAGATCACCGCCGCCCAAAATTCCTCGGCGCTCCAACGCCCGGCCGGCCCCCTGAGTCTGTCGGACCTGACCCTCGTCGACGAGGAACAGGCGGAAAAAGACATCGAGATTTCGCGCACGGTCCAGCTCATCGACCTGAAGGCCGAATGGGAGTTGCGCGAACTGCAGGCCCTCAGCGCCACCTTGATGGGGGAGCGCGTCTTTCGCAAGGAGGCCAACCCCTGCCGCCCAGCGGTGTATGCGCGGGCGCTGAGTCTGGCGGCACAGGATCTGGCGGTCTCCAAAGCCAGTCGCGGGCTGTTCTTGCGCACCGCCGGCTTTGCGCTGGCCGATGAGTTGCGCGATACCTACGAGCAAGCCTGTCGACGGCTGACCGCCTGGGGGGTGGAGCCTCTGGCGTTCCGTCCTGTTGTTGCGCCACATGTCGGCCCCATCGCCGAAGTGGACCTGACTCAGCCCGGTGCTCTGATGGACTTGCGTGAGCGTTTGCCAGGGCAAGTGCCAGGCGACCCACGCTCCGACGCGTCTGCGCAGCAGACCGTCGATCTGCTGTCCCGCCTGTTCGGTCAGATGCTGGCCGACCTCAGCCTGGAACCGGCGGTCAAGGCCGTGATTGGGCGCTTGCAAGGTTCGATACAACAACTCGCCCAGAGTGATCCGGCCCTGTTGAAGTCCCAGCACCACCCCGCATGGTCCTTGATCAACCGGATCGCTGCCCATGCCACGGACCACTCCGAGGCCAAGGATCCGCGAGGCACCGATTTCATCGAATTCGTCGAGCCCCTGGTCGAGCGGCTGGCACACAACAAGGCGCCCGACGCGGCCCTCTATGAAGAGGCGTTGACAGACGTTCAGGATTTCATCGACCGGGAAATGCACCAGCAGTTGCAACAGTCCCAGCCCGTCGTCAATGCCCTGAGAGAGGCCGAACAGCGTTATACGCTGGCGCCTTTGTTGCGCCAGCAAGTGATGCATCAGCTCCAATCCGCCGAGGTCAGCGAGTCACTTCGACGCTTCCTGATGGGCCCTTGGGTTGAGGTGCTGGCCCGCGCCATGATTTCGCCGGGCATGGACGATCCGCAGACCCAGACCCTGGTGGGCACGGTCGATGAGTTGCTTTGGAGCCTTCAGCGCCCGACCAGCGAAGTCGACCTGGAGCAGTTGCGCCAGCGATTGCCGGGCCTGATCAACAGCCTGAGGCGGGGCATGGCGTTGATCAATCTGCCGCAGCTTGAGCGTGATCGGGTGCTGGACGAGTTGATGCAAACCCACACCCGCCTGCTGCGTGGCGCCAAGTCGCCAGACGACCGCAAGCCAGACGCCGCGCCAGCGCCCACGCCTCAAGAGCTGGTGCAACAGATGCGCAATGAATCCCTGGGGGAAGACGAGGTTGCCGCCGACAAGTGGGAGCAGGACACCAGCATTGGATCGCTGCCCACTGTGCCCATGGACCTGGATCCCGTCGCCCGCACACCGGAAGCCGATCGAGAGAGCCGCAGGGCCGGGGAGGCCGCCAAGAAGTGGTTGGCGACCCTCAAAGTCGGGGTCCGCTGCAAGCTTTTCCTGCATGGGAAATGGACCACGTCGCGACTGCTCTGGCGCAGCGACAACGGCGAGTTCTACATGTTCAGCAGCCCGTTGGCTGGCGGCATGCATTCCATGACTCGGCGAGCCCTTGAGCGTTTGCGTGTCGAGGGACTCGCCACCACCTTTGTGGACCACAGCCTGATGCAGCGCGCTGTGGACAGCGTGCTACAGGACCTTGATGAGTATGGTAAAAATTGACCATGAGAATTCTCGCACCAAGCCGCATGGCACTGCGTTCGCGGCTGCTGGCGCTAACTGCCTTGATGGCGGCAGGAGCGGCCCACGCTGACACCGTGCTGGTCGCCGTGGCTGCCAATTTCACCGGCACCTTGCAGGCCCTGGCCACGGGTTTTGAGCAGCAAACCGGGCACCGCATTCAGCAGGTCTCCGGCTCCACTGGCAAGCTCTATGCGCAAATCAAAAATGGCGCGCCCTTCGAGGTGCTGTTGGCGGCGGACGACATCGTTCCCGGTCAACTGGAACAGGAAGGCTTGGGTGTCGCAGGCAGTCGCTTTACCTACGCCGTGGGCCGCCTGGTGCTGTGGTCAGCCCGTCCCGACTTGGTGGACAAAGACGGGGCAGTCCTGAGCAAGGGCGGCTTCGCGCACTTGGCCGTGGCCAAGCCAGCCCTCGCCCCCTATGGGCAAGCGGCGATGGAAGTCCTGGCGCGGCTCAAGCTCAAGGACCAACTCAGCACCAAGCTGGTCGAGGGTGAAAACATCGGTCAGACCTACCAGTTCATCGTCACAGGCAATGCCGAGCTGGGCTTCGTGGCGCGCGCTCAGGTCTTCAAGGATGGAAAACTGACGACAGGCTCGGCCTGGCTGGTCCCCAGCCTTTACCATGTGCCACTGCGTCAGGACGTCGTCTTGCTGCTGCCGGGCAAGGACCGTCCCGCCGCGCAGGCCTTTCTCAAATACCTCAAAGGGGACAAGGCCAGGGCGGTGATGCAGTCCTTTGGTTACGAGTGATGGAGCATGTATTGACAATCGAGGACTGGGCCGCCATTGGCTTGACTTTGCGCCTGGCCAGCGTGGTGACCCTCCTGTTGCTGCTCATCGGCACTCCGCTGGCCTGGTGGCTGGCCCGCACCCAATCATGGCTCAAGGGTCCGATGGCGGCCCTGGTGGCGCTGCCGCTGGTCTTGCCGCCCACCGTGCTGGGCTTTTACTTGTTGCTGGCCATGGGGCCTCACGGGCCGCTGGGCATGGTCATGCAGAGCCTGGGTCTGGGCTTGCTGCCCTTCACCTTCTCTGGCCTGGTCGTCGCATCGGTGTTCTACTCGCTGCCCTTTGTGGTCCAGCCTTTGCATAACGCTTTTGAGTCGGTGGGCGAGATGCCGCTCGAAGCCGCAGCCACCTTGCGCGCGGGCCCCATTGACCGGTTTTTTTCCGTGGTGGTGCCACAGGCCAGGTCAGGTTTCATCACCGCAGCCGTGCTGGGTTTCGCGCACACGGTGGGTGAATTTGGCGTCGTGCTGATGATCGGCGGCAACATCCCCGACAAGACCCGGGTGGTGTCGGTGCAGATTTACGACCACGTTGAAACGCTCAATTACGCCCACGCACATGGCTTGTCGGCCACCATGGTGGCGTTCAGCTTTGCGGTCTTGCTGCTGCTGTTTTTCATGCGGCGATCTCTGCAAAGGGCAGCCACATGAGTGCTCCCTTGGAACCCATGGAGTTGCGCCTCAAGCTGGCCTACCCCGGCTTCTCACTAGAGGTGGACCTGACCTTGCCGGGGCGGGGCGTGACTGCAATCTTTGGCCCGTCGGGTTGCGGCAAGACCACCTTGTTGCGCTGCGTGGCCGGTCTCAACCGCGCCCCTGTGGGCCGTGTCGCGGTGGCCGGCCAGGTCTGGCAGGATGAAACGCCCACGTCCGAAACCCCCGCCATTTTTGTGCAGCCGCACAAGCGTGCCGTGGGCTATGTGTTCCAGGATGCTCGCCTGTTTGATCATCTGGATGTGCGCGGCAATCTGCTCTACGGTATGAAGCGAGCGGGCGTGTCGGTCAAAGGCTCGGAGTTCGATCAGATCGTGGCCTGGCTGGGTTTGACGTCTGTGCTGGCGCGCCGGCCGCAGCATTTGTCGGGCGGGGAACGTCAGCGGGTTGCCTTGGCGCGCGCCCTTCTGACCCGCCCGCAATGCCTGCTGATGGACGAGCCTTTGTCCGCGTTGGACGCTCAGCGCAAAAACGAGATCCTGCCCTATCTGGAACGATTGCGCGACCACGTGAACCTGCCCGTGCTCTATGTCAGTCATGCCACCGACGAAGTGGCCCGGCTGGCCGATCACCTGGTGCTGATGGACGCTGGGCGGGTGACTGCCTGTGGGCCCTTGACCGAGTTGATGTCGCGCCTGGACCTGCCGCTGACCCATGCCGACGATGCCGGCGCCGTGCTGGAGGCGAGCGTGACGGAGCACGATGCCGCCGATGGGCTGAGCCAGCTGACCTTGGCCGGTGAACACCTTACTGGGCCGGGTCGAGAGCCTCATACCTTGTGGGTGGGCCTGTCGCCGCATCCTGTGGGACATCGAGTGCGGGCCCGTGTACTGGCCCGCGATGTCAGCATCGCGCTGACGCGGTTCAAGGGGTCCAGCATTCTGAACATCCTGCCTGCCACCATCGAGGCCATGCGTCCCGATGGCGTCGGTACCGTCATGCTCAGTCTGCGATTGGGCCATTACGGTGTGCTCGATACCCGACGCGATGCTCCATCGCTGCTGGCCCGGCTCACCAAGCGTTCCTGCGATCAACTGCAATTGCAGCCTGGGCGCAGTGTGTTTGCCCAGGTCAAGGGCGTGGCCCTGATGGCTTGATCAAACCGCCCGCGCCAGCCACTGCTTGGCCAGCGTCACCCACAAGGTGGCGCCCAGCGGAATCAACTCGTCATTGAAGTCATAACTGGGGTTGTGCAGCATGCAGGGGCCCAGGCCGTGACCGCCTGCCCGGTGGCTGCCGTCACCATTGCCAATCACGAAGTAAGCCCCTGGCATTTTCTGCAGGAAGTAGCTGAAGTCTTCGGCGCCCATGGTGGGTTCGAACTCCAGCACCCGGTCGGCCCCCACCACGTCGACCATCACCTGGCGCACGAACTCGGTCTCGGCCGGGTGGTTGATGGTTGGCGGGTAGTTGCGGGCAAACTCAAACTCGCAACTGGCGCCAAAGGCGGTGCAGGTGTGCTCGGTGATGGCCCGCATGCGCTCTTCGATCAGGTCCAGCACGTCGAGCGTGAATGTGCGTACCGTGCCTTGCATGGTCACCACATCGGGCACCACGTTGGTGGCTTCCCCGGCCTGGATCATGGTCACTGAAATCACGCCCGTGTCGATGGCGCGCACATTGCGTGTCAGGATGGTTTGAAAGCTCTGCACCAGTTGACAGGCCACCGGCACGGGGTCAATGCCCAGGTGCGGCATGGCCGCGTGCGAGCCCTTGCCGCGGATGGTGATCAGGAACTCATTGCTGGACGCAAAGCACGGCCCCGTCTTGATGGCAAACTCGCCGACGGCCATGCCTGGCCAGTTGTGCATCCCGAAGATGGCCTGCATCGGGAAGCGCGTGAACAGGCCATCGTGCATCATCTTGGCGGCGCCGCCACCGCCCTCTTCGGCGGGCTGGAACACCACATACACGGTGCCGGCAAAGTCCCGATGACTGGACAGGTGTTGGGCGGCGGCCAGCAGGATCGCGGTGTGGCCGTCGTGTCCGCAGGCATGCATCTTGCCAGGGCGGCGGCTGGCATGCGCGAACTGGTTGTACTCGGTCATGGGCAGGGCGTCGATGTCGGCGCGAAGGCCCACCGAATGGGGGCCCGGATGCCCCTGAATCACGCCCACGACCCCCGTCTTGCCCAGGCCACGATGCACCTCAATGCCAAAGCCTTCGAGCGTCTTGGCGATCAGGTCGGAAGTGCGGTCTTCTTCAAAGCACAGTTCGGGATGCGCATGGAGGTCTCGGCGCAAGGCCCGGATGGACTCGACCTGGTCCAGCAAGGCTGGCAACACCAGCGAAGACAGGTCAGGAGTCTTGGCGGACACAGCGGCGGACATGGTGGGCAGGCATTCTCTGAATGGAGTGTGTCATCTTACCCGCCGACATGGGGGCTCGCCTGTGTTGCGATGGCCTTGCCAACGCTAAACTGGTTGGCCAGTCAGATGGATCAGCAAGGAGAGTCACATGGCCGATATCAAGATCGAACGCGCTCACGCACTTGGCCTGGAAAAGGCCCGACTGCTGGCTCAGGAATGGATGGACGATGCCGCCAAGAAATTGGGTCTGACCTGCAAACTCAAGCCAGGAGAGACGCAAGACGTCATCAAATTCGAACGCATGGGCGTGACCGGGAAAATGACGGTCAGCCCCGACGCATTCAAGTTGGAGGCCAGGCTGGGCATGATGATGGCGGCCTTCAAGCCCATGGTGGAGGCCGAAATCGACAAAAACCTCAGCCACATCCTGGCCCGGGCCGAAGGTGGCGCACCCTCGGCCTGATCTCGGTTATTTCTTCAGCGACTCGATCAGGTCAATGTAACTTTGCTTGGCCTGGTCGGACGTTTGACCCTTGAGGGCGGCCCAAGCGTCGAACTTGGCGCGGGCCACAAAGTCCATCATGCCGGGGCGGTCGCCTTGCACATCGCCCACGGTGGCCTGCTTGAAGAGCGAGTAGATCTTCAACAAGGCATCGTTGTCGGGCTTGGCCGTCAGTTGCTTTGAAGTGGCAACGGCTTGTTCGAATAGGACGGTCAGGTCGGTCATGAAAGTCTCCTTGAAGCAGGTGGATTAATCCACGCTTTTGTGGGCAAGATTTTACCGCGGGCCTTCTGGTGAGGCAGCCCCTTGAATGCGGTGGCGTCGAGAGGGTGAATGCAGCGCGCTTCCAGCAGAGTTCCCGGGGCATCCCTACAATGCGGCCCTTCATGAGCGCCATTTCATTCCAGCAAGTCAGCAAAACCTATGTGTCGGCCGGAAAACCGGTCACCGCCCTGCAAAACGTCAGCTTCGACATCGAAGACGGCGAATTCTTCGGGCTGCTGGGGCCCAACGGCGCCGGCAAGACCACCCTCATCAGCATCCTGGCGGGCCTGAACCGCGCCACCGGGGGGCGGGTGTCCGTGCATGGGCACGATGTCGTGTCCGATTACGCCCTCGCGCGCCGTCACCTGGGCGTGGTGCCGCAGGAGCTGGTGTTCGACCCTTTCTTTTCCGTGCGTGAGGCCCTGCGCATTCAAAGCAGTTACTTTGGCCTGCGCGGCAACGATGACTGGATTGACGAGTTGCTGTCGCACCTGGGCTTGAGCGACAAAGCCGACGTGAATATGAGGCAGCTCTCCGGCGGCATGAAACGGCGCGTGCTGGTGGCCCAGGCGCTGGTGCACCGCCCACCCGTGATCGTGCTCGATGAGCCGACGGCCGGCGTCGACGTTGAGTTGCGCCAGACCCTGTGGCAGTTCATTGCGCGGCTCAACAAAGAAGGCCACACGGTGCTGTTGACCACGCACTATCTGGAAGAGGCCGAAGCCCTGTGCCACCGCATTGGCATGCTCAAGCAAGGCCAGCTGGTGGCCTTGGAGCGAACCTCGGCACTGTTGGCCGGCACGGTGCACACCATGCTGCGCTTCAAGACCGACGACCCCTTGCCCGCCGATCTGCTGGCGCAAGCGCGCATCACCGGGCGCATCGTGCAATTGCCCGCGCACGATGCCCTGCATGTCGAGCACCTCCTGGCCAGTTTGCGCCAGGGTGGCTGCCGGGTTGAGGACCTCGAAATCGCCCGACCCGACCTGGAAGACGTGTTTTTGAGCATCATGCAAGGAGAGTCGGCATGAGCGGCCTGGCCGGCGCCCGACCGCTGTTCAAGAAAGAAGTGCAGCGATTCTGGAAGGTGGCCTTGCAAACCGTGGCAGCGCCGGTGCTCACCGCCGTGCTCTACCTGCTGATTTTTGGGCATGTGCTGCAAGACAAGGTCCAGGTATTCCAGGGCGTGGGCTACACCAGCTTCCTGATTCCCGGTCTGGTGATGATGAGCCTCTTGCAAAACGCCTTTGCGAACAGCTCGTCGTCGCTGATCCAGAGCAAGATCACCGGCAATCTGGTGTTTCTCCTGCTCACCCCCTTGTCGCACCGGGCCTGGTTCGTGGCCTATGTGGGCGCCTCGCTGGTGCGCGGCTTGGCGGTGGGGCTGGGCGTTTTTTTGGTGACGGCTTGGTTTGCCCCCCCGGGCCTTAGTGAGCCGTGGTGGGCGGTGGTGTTTGCCGTGCTGGGCGGCAGCTTGCTGGGTGCCCTGGGGCTGATTGCTGGCCTGTGGGCGGAAAAATTCGACCACATGGCCGTGTTCCAGAACTTCATCATCGTGCCCATGACCTTCCTGTCGGGCGTGTTTTATTCGGTCCATTCCTTGCCACCGTTCTGGCAGAGCATCTCGCACCTCAACCCTTTTTTCTACCTGATCGACGGCTTTCGGCGCGGTTTTTTCGGCGCCAGTGATGTCAGCCCGTGGCTCAGCCTGGGTGTGGTGACGTCCAGCACGCTGCTGGTGTCCTTGCTGGCCCTGCATTTGCTCAAGACTGGGTACAAAATCCGTCATTGAGGTTGTTTCGTTTTCTTTTCTCTATCTGAAAGCTCACCATGGCTGATCCCACCGCTGCCGAAGTTCAGCACTACATCGCCCAGGGCTTGCCCTGCGCCCATCTGGAGGTGGAGGGCGACGGCCACCATTTTTTTGCGACCATTGTCTCGACCGAGTTCGAGGGCAAGACCCGCATTGGCCGACACCAGCGCGTCTACCAGGCGCTGGGCGATAGAATGCGCGAGCAGATTCATGCCTTGTCGATGAAGACATTGACGCCAGCTGAATGGGCTCAACAGGCCTGAGTTTTCTGCAGAATTTCACCTTACTGACTCCACCCCAGGCGCGACCTCCGGCCCTTGCAAGCCGGTGACCTCGCGCCCTTTGTGCTTCTCATGGACAAACTCCTGATCCGTGGCGGTCGTTGCCTGCAAGGCGAAGTGACCATTGCCGGCGCCAAGAATGCCGCGCTGCCCGAACTTTGCGCCGCACTCCTCAGCGCCGAGCCCGTGACCCTGGCCAATGTGCCGCAGCTCAAGGACGTGGCGACCACGTTCAAGCTGCTGGGCAATATGGGCGTGGTTTGCGAGCGCCATGCTGAGCAGGGCGACCGAGTCACCCTGGACGCCGGCCGGGTCAACAACCCCGAGGCGCCTTATGAGTTGGTCAAGACCATGCGGGCCTCCATCCTGGTACTGGGCCCTTTACTGGCCCGCTTTGGGCGCGCCCGCGTGTCCTTGCCGGGCGGCTGCGCGATCGGATCGCGTCCGGTCGATCAGCACATCAAGGGCCTGCAAGCCATGGGCGCTCAGATCACGGTGGAGCACGGCTATATCCAGGCCAGTGGCCCCGTGGGTTTGGACGGCCAACCACAGCGCCTCAAGGGCGCCCGCATCACCACCGACATGGTCACCGTCACTGGCACGGAAAATCTGCTGATGGCCGCCACCCTGGCCGAGGGCGAAACCATCCTCGAAAACGCCGCGCAAGAGCCTGAAATCACCGACCTGGTCGACATGCTGGTCGCCATGGGCGCCAAGATCGAAGGGCGTGGCACGGCCCGCCTGCGCATTCAGGGCGTGGATAAGCTCCATGGTCTGAACCAGGACCAAGCCCACCAGATCATTCCTGATCGGATTGAGACCGGCACCTTCCTGTGCGCGGTGGCCGCCACGGGTGGCGAGGTCACCTTGCGCAAGGCCAACGCCGATCACCTCGAATCGGTCATCGACAAGCTGCGCGAAGCCGGAGTGTCCGTCGAGTCGGGCGCGGACTGGATCCGAGTCAAGGCCGATGCCCGACTGAAGGCCGTGGGCTTTCGCACCCGCGAGTACCCCGCCTTTCCGACCGACATGCAGGCCCAGTTCATGGCGCTCAACTGCGTGGCCGAGGGCACGGCCGTGATCCACGAAAACATTTTTGAAAACCGCTTCATGCACGTCAACGAGTTGGTGCGCCTGGGCGCTCAGATCACCATTGATGGCCACACAGCGGTGGTGACGGGCGTGCCCAAGCTGTCGGGCGCGACCGTCATGGCCACCGACCTGCGCGCCTCGGCCGGTCTGGTCATCGCCGGGCTGGTGGCCGAGGGGGAGACCCTGATCGATCGCATCTACCACCTTGACCGTGGCTACGACCGCATGGAAGCCAAACTGCGCGCCATCGGTGCCGACATCGAAAGAGTTCAAGCATGACGACCCCCGGCATGATCACGCTAGCCCTGTCCAAGGGGCGCATCTTTGAAGAAACCCTGCCCCTGCTGGCCGCCGCCGGCATTGAGGTCACCGAGGACCCTGAAAAGTCCCGTAAGTTGATCCTGTCCACCAACCGCCCGGACGTGCGCGTGGTGCTGGTGCGCGCCACCGATGTGCCCACCTATGTGCAGCACGGCGGCGCCGACATCGGCGTGGCCGGCAAGGACACCCTGATCGAGCACGGCGGCGACAACCTCTACCAGCCTTTGGACCTCAACATTGCCAAATGCCGCATGAGCGTGGCCGTGCGCGCCGACTTTGACTACGCTGCGGCGGTCAAGCAAGGCTCGCGCATTCGCGTGGCCACCAAGTACACCACCATCGCCAGCGAACACTTCGCCAACAAGGGCGTGCACGTTGACCTGATCAAGCTGTATGGCTCGATGGAGTTGGCGCCGCTCATTGGCGTGGCCGATGCCATCGTTGATCTGGTCTCGACCGGCAACACGCTCAAGGCCAACCACCTGGTCGAGGTCGAAGAGATCATGCAGATCTCCTCGCGTCTGGTCGTCAACCAGGCCTCGCTCAAACTCAAGCGCGAGGCCATCCGCAAGGTGATCCAGGCTTTTGAGTCCGCCATCCCGGCCTGATTTTGTTTGCATGAGTGTTCAGCCATGACCGTTCAAATTCGCCACCTCGATACCGCCCAACCGGACTTCGACGCCGCCTTTCACCAGGTGCTGCATTGGTCGGCGGACACGGACACGGCAATTGAAGAGCGGGTGGGCGCCATCCTGGCCGATGTGCAGTTGCGTGGCGATGTGGCCGTGCTCGAATACACCGCTCGCTTTGACCACCTGCAAGCCAACACCGTGGCGGCCCTGGAATTGCGCGCGGACGAGTTGAAAGCCGCCTACGACGGGCTGCCCCAAGTGCAGCGCGAAGCCTTGCAGGCCGCAACCCGCCGCGTGCGCAGCTACCACCAGCGACAAAAAGAAGCGTGCGGCCTGAGCTGGTCGTACCGCGATGAAGACGGCAGCTTGCTGGGCCAGAAGGTCACGCCACTGGACCGCGTCGGCATTTACGTGCCGGGGGGCAAGGCGGCCTATCCATCCTCTGTGCTGATGAACGCCATCCCCGCCCATGTGGCCGGCGTGGGCGAGATCATCATGGTCGTGCCGACCCCGCGCGGTGAGAAAAACCCGCTGGTGCTGGCTGCTGCCCACGTGGCCGGTGTCACCCGCGCCTTCACCCTGGGCGGCGCGCAAGCCATCGCCGCGCTGGCCTACGGCACCGCCACCATCCCCAAGGTCGACAAAATCACCGGACCCGGCAACGCCTATGTCGCCAGCGCCAAGAAGCACGTCTTCGGCCAGGTCGGCATCGACATGATCGCCGGCCCCAGTGAGATCCTGGTGTTGGCCGATGGCACCACACCGCCCGACTGGGTTGCCATGGACCTGTTCAGCCAGGCCGAGCACGATGAACTGGCCCAAAGCATCTTGCTGTGCCCGGACGCCGCTTACCTTGCCAAGGTCCAGGCCGAGATCGATCGCCTGTTGCCGGCCATGCCGCGCGCCAACATCATCCGTGCGTCGCTGCAGGGGCGGGGCGCCTTGATCCTGACCCGCAACATGGAAGAAGCCTGCGCCATCAGCAACCGCATCGCGCCTGAGCACCTCGAAGTCTCGTCCAACGAACCCCACAAGTGGGAGCCCCTGCTCAAGCACGCCGGCGCCATCTTTCTGGGCGCCTATACCAGCGAAAGCCTGGGCGACTACTGCGCCGGCCCCAATCACGTGCTGCCCACCTCCGGCACGGCCCGTTTCTCCTCGCCGCTGGGCGTGTACGACTTCCAGAAGCGCTCCAGCCTGATCGAGGTCAGCGAGGCCGGGGCCCAGACGCTGGGCAAGATCGCCTCCGTGCTGGCCCACGGCGAAGGCCTGCAGGCCCACGCCCAAGCCGCTGAATTCCGACTCAAGAAATAATCGCCGTCAGCAGACACACCATGAGCCTTCAAGACGTTCTCCGCCCCGATGTGCGGGCCATGCACGCTTACCACGTGCAAGACGCTGCGGGCCACATCAAGCTCGACGCGATGGAAAACCCCTTCAGCCTGCCGCCCGCGCTGCAGGCTGAATTGGGCCAGCGTCTGGGCGCCGTCGCGCTGAACCGTTATCCCGGCACGCGCATCAACGATCTGCACGCCGCGTTGCGCCGTCATGCGCAGGTGCCCGAAGGTTACGCCTTGGTGCTCGGCAATGGCTCGGACGAGTTGATCTCGTTACTGGCGCTGGCCTGCGCCCAACCCGGCGCCAAGGTGCTCGCGCCGCTGCCGGGCTTCGTGATGTACGAGATGTCGGCCAAGCTGCAAGGCCTGGGTTTTGTCGGCGTGGCGCTGACCAGCGAATTCGAACTCGATGCCGCCGCCATGGTCGCGGCCATTCGTGAGCACCGCCCGGCCATCACCTACCTCGCCTACCCTAACAACCCCACCGCCAACCTGTGGAGCGACGAGGCCCTCGCGCAGATCGTCGACGCGGTGGCGGCCGAGGGCTGTGGTCTGGTCGTCATCGACGAGGCCTACCAGCCCTTTGCCAGCAAAAGCTACCTGGCCCGTTTGACGCAGCACCCCCATGTGCTGTTGATGCGCACCCTCAGCAAGTTCGGTCTGGCCGGCATCCGCCTGGGCTACCTGATTGGCCCGCAGGCCATCGTGGCCGAGGTCGACAAGGCCCGCCCGCCCTACAACGTCAGCGTTCTCAACTGCGAGGCCGCGCTGTTTGCGCTGGAGCACGAGGCCGAGTTCAAGCGCCAGGCCGAGGTCATCAAGGCCGAGCGCGAACGCCTGCAAGTGGCCTTGGCGACCATCCCCGGCATTCGGGCCTATCCCAGTCAAGCCAACATGATCCTGGTGCGTGTCCCTGACGCGGCGGCCGTCTTCAAGGGCTTGAAAGATCGCGGTATCCTGATCAAAAATGTGTCGGGCATGCACCCTTTGCTGGCACACTGTGTCCGATTGACCGTGGGCTTGCCGCAGGAAAATGACGCCATGATTGCCGCCCTGCAAGCCACTTTGAACCCGACCGCACTATGAACGCTCACGAGACGGCACCCCTGGCCGCCACCGAGGCCCGCGTGGCCGAAGTCACCCGCCACACGGCCGAAACGCAGATCACCGCGCGTGTCAACCTGGACGGCACCGGCGCCGCCAAACTGCACACGGGCATTGGTTTCTTTGACCACATGCTCGACCAGATCGCCCGCCACGGACTCATCGACCTGGACATTCAGGCACAGGGCGATCTGCACATCGACGGCCACCACACGGTCGAAGACGTCGGCATCACCATTGGCCAGGCCTTCGCCAAGGCCGTGGGCGACAAGAAGGGCATCCGCCGTTACGGCCACGCCTACGTGCCTCTGGACGAAGCTTTGTCCCGCGTGGTGGTCGATTTTTCAGGGCGCCCTGGCTTGACCATGCACGTGCCCTTCACCGCGGGCAGCATTGGCGGTTTTGACACTCAGTTGGCCTTCGAGTTCTTCCAGGGCTTTGCCAACCACGCCCAGGTCACGCTGCACATCGACAACCTGCGCGGCACCAATGCCCACCACCAATGCGAAACGGTCTTCAAGGCCTTCGCCCGGGCGCTGCGCATGGCGCTGGAGCGCGATCCGCGCATGGCCGGTGTCATCCCCTCCACCAAAGGCTCGCTCTGATCTGATGCCATGAGCCAAGTTTCGACTGTCGCCGTCATCGACTACGGCATGGGCAATTTGCGTTCGGTGTCTCAAGCGGTGGAACATGCCGCGCAAGGCCTGAACCTGCAGGTGGTGGTCACCAATGACCCCGATGTGGTGCACGCTGCCGAACGCGTCGTGCTGCCCGGTCAGGGCGCCATGCGCGACTGCATGCGCGAGTTGCGCGAAGCCCACGGAGGGGCACTGCTCGGAGCAGTGTTGGCTGCGGCCGCCAATAAGCCCTTGATGGGCGTGTGCGTGGGGATGCAGATGCTGCTCGACCACAGCGAAGAACAAGACACCCCTGGCCTGGGCCTGATTCCCGGTCAGGTGGTGCGATTCCGCTTGGAAGGCCAGCACCAGCCTGATGGCAGCCGCTACAAGGTGCCGCAAATGGGCTGGAACCAGGTATTGCAGTCGCGCCATGCGGATCTGTGGAGTGGCCAAGCACACCCAGTGTGGGCCGGCATCCCCGATGGCAGCTACTACTACTTTGTCCACAGCTATTACGCCCGTGTTGACGATCCACGGCACACCGCTGGCGAGACCGACTACGGCACACGCTTTACCAGCGCTGTGGCACGGGATAATATTTTCGCGACCCAGTTTCACCCTGAAAAGAGCGCGCAACATGGCTTGGCCCTGTACCGCAATTTTCTCCGCTGGAAACCCTAGGCGCGTGGTCTTCCCGACTGCGCTTTCATTTCTCCACGACCTGTCACAGCCATGTTGCTGATTCCTGCGATTGACCTGAAAGACGGCAAATGTGTGCGCCTCAAACAAGGCGACATGAACGATTCCACCACCTTTGGCGAGGATCCTGCCGCGATGGCCCGACGATGGCTGGACGCGGGCGCGCGCCGTTTGCACCTGGTGGATCTGAACGGCGCGTTCGCGGGGAAACCTGTCAACGAAGCCGCCATCAAGGCCATCATCAAAGAAGTCGGCGATGAAATCCCGGTCCAATTGGGTGGCGGTATTCGTGACCTCGACACCATCGAGCGCTACCTTGACGATGGCCTCAGCTACGTCATCATCGGCACGGCTGCCGTCAAGAATCCGGGCTTTCTGAAAGACGCCTGCAGCGCCTTTGGTGGCCACATCATCGTTGGTCTGGATGCCAAGGACGGCAAGGTCGCCACCGACGGCTGGAGCAAGCTCTCCGGCCACGAGGTAATCGACCTGGCCAAGAAATTCGAAGACTACGGCGTCGAAGGCGTGATCTACACCGACATCGGGCGCGACGGCATGCTCTCGGGCATCAACATCGAGGCCACCGTCAAGCTGGCACAAGCCTTGTCCGTCCCCGTGATCGCCTCGGGCGGCTTGTCCAACATCGCTGACATCGAACGCCTGTGTGCCGTCGAAGTTGAGGGCGTGAGCGGCGTCATCTGTGGGCGCTCCATCTACACGGGTGACCTGGACTTCGCTGCGGGCCAAAAGCGCGCGGACGAACTCAACGGCGGGCTTTGAGGTGCTGGCCAAACGCATCATTCCCTGCTTGGACGTGACTGGCGGTCGTGTCGTCAAAGGCGTCAACTTTGTTGAACTGCGCGACGCCGGGGATCCGGTCGAAATCGCCGCCCGCTACAACGAGCAGGGCGCCGACGAACTCACCTTCCTGGACATCACGGCCACCAGCGACGGGCGAGACCTGATCCTGCACATCATCGAAGCCGTGGCCAGCCAGGTGTTCATTCCGCTCACCGTTGGTGGCGGCGTGCGCACCGTGGACGACGTGCGCCGTCTGCTCAACGCCGGGGCCGACAAAGTCAGCTTCAATTCGGCCGCCCTGGCCAACCCGCAAATCATCCGCGACGCCTCGGACCGCTATGGATCGCAGTGCATCGTCGTGGCCATCGACGCCAAGAAGCGCGTGGGGGATGACTTGGCGGCCAAAGGGCCGGGCTGGGACGTCTACAGCCACGGTGGGCGCAAGAACGTGGGCTTGGACGCCGTGGCCTGGGCCACGAAGATGGCCGAGTTCGGTGCCGGCGAAATCCTGCTCACCAGCATGGACCGCGACGGCACCAAATCAGGCTTTGACCTGGAACTGACCCGTGCGGTCAGTGATGTGGTCAGCGTCCCTGTCATCGCTTCGGGCGGCGTGGGCACGCTCGATGACCTGGCTGACGGCATTCAGCAGGGCGGGGCAGATGCCGTTCTGGCGGCCAGCATCTTCCACTATGGTGAATACACCGTGGGGCAAGCCAAGGCCTTGATGGCCAAACGCGGCATTCCAGTGCGGCTCTGATTAGTGACCGCTCATGCCGGGTTATCGATGTCGATGAACTGGTGGACCAGCCCGAATTCGCGGGCGACTGCGTCGCCCAGGGCCTGCACACCGTAGCGCTCGCTGGCATGGTGCCCGCAGGCCATGAAAGCCACGCCGGTTTCGCGCGCGTAGTGCGCCTGAGGCTCAGAAATCTCACCGGTCAGAAACACGTCGGCGCCAGCGGCAATGGCGTCTTCAAAATAACCCTGCGCACCGCCGCTGCACCAGGCCACTCTGCGCAAGGGCCGCCCATCACCTGGCACGATCATTGGCGAGCGCGCCAAAGCGTTCTCCACAGCTTGGGCCAGGGCTTCCAGGGTCGTCGATGCGGCAAATGCGGGCCCAATGAAGCCAAGGTCCTGCTCGCCAAAGCGGCCGTCGGCCACCAAACCAAGGCGCTGCCCCCACTGGGCGTTGTTGCCCAGGGTCGGGTGGGCGTCTAGAGGCAGGTGGTAGGCCAGCAGGTTGATGTTGTGTTTTAGCAACAGCGCCAGGCGCTCCTTCATCCAGCCGGTGACCCTCCCATCGTGGCCGCGCCAGAACAGGCCATGGTGCACCAGGATGGCGTCGGCTTGGGCGTCCACGGCAGCTTCGATCAAGGCCCGGCTGGCAGTCACGCCGCTGACGATCTTGTGGACTTGGGTTTTGCCCTCAACTTGTAAACCGTTCGGCCCATAATCCCGAAAACGCCCCGCCTCCAGCACAGTGTTGAGGTGGGCGTGCAGGTTGTCTCGATCGGTCACGGCAATCCTTTTTTGAGTCTGTGATTTCAATGCGCAAATTCTGGTTGATTTTCTCGCAAGCGGTCACCGTTGTCGTGGCCGTGGTGTTTGTGGTGTCCACGTTCAAGCCGCAGTGGATCCAGTCTATGCCTTGGACTGCCGGGCGCCCGACGGCCATCGTGGCGATGGCGCCCAAGCCCGCAGCAGGGGAGTTGGGTGCTTCGTCTGTGGTCACCTTCCGGGAGGCGGTCAAGCATGCCGCCCCGGCGGTGGTCAGCGTCGTCACGAACAAGACGGCTCATCGCAATTCGCGCCAGAACGACCCCTGGTTCCGCTATTTTTTTGGCGACCAGGAAGGTCAGCCCCAGTCGGGCGTGGGCTCAGGCGTCATCGTCTCGCCTGATGGCTATGTGCTGACCAACAACCATGTGGTCGATCACATGGATGATATTGAGGTCATCCTCACGGACGGGCGCAAGGCAAGCGCCAAGGTCATCGGCACTGATCCCGACACCGACTTGGCCGTGCTCAAGATCGAGCTGGAGCGCCTGCCCGCCATCACCTTTGGCGACTCCGACACCCTGCAGGTGGGCGATGCCGTACTGGCCATTGGTAACCCTTTTGGCGTGGGTCAGACCGTGACCCAGGGCATCGTCAGTGCCTTGGGCCGCAACCAACTGGGCATCAACACCTTCGAAAACTTCATTCAGACCGATGCGGCCATCAACCCCGGCAACTCCGGTGGCGCACTGATCGATGCCAGTGGCACCCTGATGGGCATCAACAGTGCCATCTATTCCCGCTCGGGCGGCAGTCTGGGCATTGGCTTTGCCATCCCGGTGTCGACCGCGCAGCATGTGATGGAAAGCCTGATCCGCGACGGGCAGGTGACGCGAGGCTGGATTGGCGTTGAGCCTCGCGACCTCACCCCCGAGATCGCCGAAACGTTCAACCTGCCGCTCAAGGAGGGCGTGTTGATCACTGGTGTATTGCACAACGGGCCAGCCGCGCAAGGGGGCATGCGACCTGGAGACGTGGTGGTGCAGATTGCGCAGTTGCCGGTGGCCGATACAGCGCATTTGCTCAACGCGGTGGCCGCTCTCAAGCCGGGGGCCACGGTCAAGATCAAGGTGCAGCGGGCGGGGCAGGTGGTCAATCTCGACGTGGTGGCCGCTCAACGCCCCAAGACATCGCGCCCAGCCGTTCAGGAAGAGTGATCCGTCGAGGCAGCGTTCTCGCCTGCATCAGTTTTGGGGCGCTCAGTCATTTGAGCCGCCCAGATGCCCAGCTCATATAGCAAGCACATCGGGATGGCCAGCGCCAGTTGTGAAACCACATCGGGCGGCGTCACGACGGCGGCGATGACAAATGCGAGCACGATGAAGTAACGGCGAAAATCCTTCAGCTTCTGCACCGACACGATGCCCATGCGCGCCAGAATGACGAGCACCACGGGCACCTCGAAGGTGGCGCCAAAGGCCAGGAACATATTGAGCACAAAGCTCAAATAGGCCTCAATGTCGGGTGCGGCGGTGATGCTCTTGGGCGCAAAGCTCTGGATGAACTTGAAGACCTGGCCAAACACAAAGAAGTAGCAGAACGCCACGCCCAGGAAGAAGAGCAGGGTGCTGGAGATAATCAACGGCATCACCAGCTGCTTTTCGTGCTTGTACAAGCCCGGCGCCACAAAGGACCACAGCTGATAAAGCACCACCGGCAGCGCCAGCAGGAATGCGGCCATCATGGTGATCTTGATGGGCACCATGAAGGGCGAAATCACGCTGGTGGCGATCAATGTGGCGCCTTTGGGCAGGTGGGCCACGAGGGGGGCTGCCAGCATGTCATAGAGCGCGGCCGGGCCCGGATAGATCGCCAGAACGGCAAAAGCGATGCCAATGGCAATGGCCGCCCGAATCAGGCGGTCGCGCAATTCAATCAGGTGGGAGACGAAGGGCTGTTCGGTGCCGTCCAGTTCGCTCTGGGAGGGTTCTTTGTCGCTCACTTAGGCAATCACATCAAGGTTGGCGACGGGCGCTCGAGGCGGCAGGAGGGCGGAATCGCGCCACACGCGCGGCCCCGGACTGTACTTGGCGGCGCACGCCATGGTGCTGTTTGTACCAAAGCGGGGTGGCACCCCGCTTGAGGCGCCAGTTCTTGCGCAAGGGTGGGCTGTGGCTGACATAGGGCAGGTCGTTGTAGAACCCTGCCGCATGGTTGGCATTGGCATCGCTCAATGCAGTGTGCAAACCCGACTCGGCCTGCGTCATGCCGCTGGCGACCGTTTCCTCAACTTGGCGCGCAGCGTCTTCGATGTCGCCTTTCATTTTCTTGAGCTCTTCAAGCTCAATGGAGCGGCTCACCTCGGACTGCACCTGCGAGACATAGCGCTGCGCCTTGCCCACAAACGCGCCGACCGTCCGAGCGACGCGCGGCAGCTTTTCAGGCCCGATCACGATCAAGGCCACTGCGCCGATGAGGGCCAGTTTGTCAATGCCAAAGTCAATCATGACTCAATGCTTCCCTGCGGTCGCGTGAATCACGATTTGGTCTTGGCTTGAACGTCGACGGTGTTGTCGTCGGTCTTGACGCTGTTGGTGACATGTTGGGGCGCGGCAGTCGGGTTGGACGGCGTATCGCTCGCTGCGCCGTCCTTCACGCCGTCCTTGAAGCCCTTGACGGCGGCGCCCAGATCGGTGCCGATGTTCTTAAGCTTCTTGGTGCCAAACACCATCATCACGATCACCAGCACGATCAACCAGTGCCAAATGCTGAACGAACCCATTGCGTACTCCTAAACGGTCATGCGACCCATTGAAAATCAACCAATCTTCCAGGGGCGTGGCCCCCCCATCACATGCACATGCAGGTGAAAAACCTCTTGCCCACCATCTTGCCCGTTATTGACGACCACACGGAAGCCATTGGTGATGCCCTGCTCGGCCGCCAGTTTGGGCGCCAGCGCCACCATCTTGCCCAACAGGCCCTGATGGTGCTCACCACAATCTTGCAGCGTCGGGATGTGTTCGCGCGGCACGATCAGGAAGTGCACCGGGGCGTGGGGGCGGATGTCATGAAAGGCAATGACCTCATCGTCCTGATAGAAGATCTTGCTGGGAATCTCGCCACCAGCGATCTTGCAGAAAATGCAGTCGGGATCAATGGTCATGGTGCGTCGATCGTCTGGGGAAGTCAAATGGCACCGCGATCATCCGCTTGCCGGGTCTGGATTTTACGCAGCGCGAATTCTTCCAGTCCAGACAAGCCTTCGCGACGCGCCAATTCGCCCACCACATCGGCTGGGCTCAGCCCCAGATGGGCCATGGCCACCATCGAATGGAACCACAGATCGGCGAATTCGCCCACCAGGGCCTTGGTGTGTTCCGGGCTGGGTTGGGCGGCGGCGTCCTTGGCGGCCATGATGGTTTCGGTGGCTTCTTCCCCCACCTTTTTCAGGATGGCGTCGGTGCCTTTGTGGAACAGGCGCGCCACATAGCTCTTGTCCGGGTCGCCCCCCTTGCGGGACTCGATGACCGCAGCCAAGCGCAGCAAGACGTCAAGTGTGGAGGCTGAAGGCTCACTCATGGGTACTCGGCTTTACTTGTAGATGTATTCGGGGTCTTTGAGGATCGGGTCCACGCTAATCCATTGCTCGTTCTCATACTTCTGAAAGAAGCAGCTGTGTCGACCGGTATGGCAGGCAATGCCCGGGGTGTGGCCCAGTTGCTCAACGCGCAGCAGCACCACATCGTTGTCACAGTCCAGGCGCATGTCGTGCACTTTCTGGATGTGGCCGGACTCTTCGCCCTTATGCCAGAGGCGCTTGCGGGAGCGGCTCCAGTAAATGGCCTCGCCCAATTCGGCGGTGCGCGCCAGGGCCTCGCGGTTCATCCACGCAAACATGAGCACGTCGCCGGTGCTCGCTTCCTGGGCAATGACGGGCACGAGGCCCTGGTCGTCCCAGCGGATAGTGTCTAGCCAGTTCATTGTGCGAGTGTAGCAATGCGGGGCCGGAAGGTCTGGCGCCAGGCCTTCGGGGCTGGGACAATTGGCACCTATGCATACTCGCTCCATTCATGACAAGCGCCTGGCCCTGACCATGGGGGACGCCTGCGGCATCGGTCCCGAAATCATTGCCCGGCTCTGGCTGGACAACGCTCCGCCTGCAACCCTGGTGGTGGGCTGCCCGCACATCATGCGGCGCGCTGCAGCCTGGGTCGCGCAGGCGCGGGGCCTTGAGGCGGGGCCATTGGTCATCGACATCGACGATCCGGTTGCCTGGGCGGCGGATCCGCAGGCCTGGCCTGCCAACGTCATTCCCGTGTGGGCGCCGTCGGGCTTGACCGACGATTTGATGACGGTGCCGGTCGGGCAGGTGGACGTTCGGGCCGGACGGGGCGCAGCCGTCTGCGTCCGGGCGGCGGTGCGCCTGGCCCAGGACGGGGTGGTGTCGGGCATCGTGACCGCGCCCCTGCACAAAGAGGCCCTGGCGCTGGCGGGCGAACCGTACCCCGGTCACACGGAGTTGCTGCAGGCCGAGGGCTCGCCGGCAAGGCAAGCACCGGCGCCCGTTCGCATGATGCTGGCCAATGACGAGCTGAAAACCGTGCTGGTCACCATCCACATGTCGTTGCGCCACGCCATTGAGGGCGTGACGCACGAGGCCGTGCTGGAAACCATCCGTATCACCCATGACAGCGCCCGTCTGTGGGGCATGCCTCGTCCGCGCATCGCCGTGGCGGGCCTCAACCCACACGCGGGGGAGGGCGGTCTGTTTGGCGACGAAGAACTGACCATCATTGGCCCGGCGGTCCAGGCGGCCCAGGCGCTGGGCATTGATGCCACCGGCCCCCTGGCCCCGGACACCGTGTTCATGCGCGCACGCCACGCGCAGGGGCACCCCGGCGAGTTCGATGTGGTTGTGGCGATGTACCACGACCAGGGCTTGATCCCGGTAAAATACCTGGGACTGGATCAGGGGGTGAATGTCACGCTGGGGCTGCCCTTTGTGCGCACCAGCCCCGACCACGGCACCGCCTTTGACCTGGCTGGCACGGGTCGGGCCGATCCGTCCAGCCTGATTCAGGCCTGGCGCATGGCCCGACAGCTGGTGGCGTGAGGATGGGCTGACGGGGCCTAGGCCACCGCAGCCGTTTTGCTCATTGCCGCCAGTTGCCGGCGTGCCCGCATGGTGGCGCGCTCGATCAGTTCGGAGGGCTCAAACGCCCGGAACCGGCCGGTGTCACACATCTTGGCCAAGGTGCGTGAGGTCAGCGAAATCGTTTGTTTGTGCTGATGGCCTTGCGTGAAGATGAAGAAGGAGCGGCCTTCACTGACCCAGGTCAAGCGTACGCGTTTCCACTCCCCCTGCATGTGCATCTGGTAAGCCGTGCCCTTGATGATGTGGTGCACGAGTTGCATGCCCGCCGATGGCGTGGGCGGTGCGTCCAGATTGATGTCAATGTCCGCCAGCCCCGCCTCGCCGCCGCCAGCCAGATCAAGGTCAATGTCCAGGGGCGCTTCGTTGAGCAGGGCCGCCTCGGGCACGAAACCGGCCTGCTTGATCTCCTCAGGGCTCAGTGCCGTCACCACGGTCAACAGAGGTTCGGCCTTGATGTCGTCCAGCGCGGCCGGCAACGGGTCATTGGCGGCATCTTCCCGACTGGGGATGCTGAGTTTTTCGACCTTGCTAAGCTGTTGTTCCAGCAGTCGCTGCGTCAGGTCATGGTGGGGCTGGGTCTTGAGCGATTCTGCGTGGGCGGGCAGCAGCTTTGAGAAAAAGTCCTGCTTGGCATCCTCGGACCACTGGATCAGTGTCATGCCTTCGGTCAGGTCCTTCATCAGCTGAGGCAGCTTCATCAGGAACTCTTTGCGCAATTGCGGACTGCCCTTGGGCTGCACGCTCAGGGCCAAATCGCGGCCGGCTTTCTTGACGCGCTGCGCCAGGACGGACTGAGCGCCGTCGCGGGCGCTGGCCATCACCTGTACCTGGCTCCAGATCTGCGTCAGGAAGTCGCGCACGAACTCGGGCATCTCCACTGAAGCCAGTTCGCGCTTGAGCACCTGCATATAGCGCTGCTGCACACGCAGGTCCGCTTCCTTGCCACTGAGCAGGGCGGCCACGGCGGCGTTTTCGGCGCTTTCCTGGTGGTTTTGCTCCTCAACGAAAGCTTCCAGTTCGGCCAGCTTGGATTCGTACAAATCCATGCGGTCAAAATCGCCGTCCACCACATCGTTGACCAGGGCGGTCACCCGTGCCAGACAGGCCGCGCCAACGCCTTGCTCGTAATCGTCAAACGTCGCTGACAGCGTGGCAATCCGGTTCACGAAGCGCCGCACGGGGTGCTTGCGTGAATTGAAGAAACCCATGTCCTGCAAGGCCACGCGCAGCACGGGCAATTGCAGTCGCGCGATCTGGCGGGCCATCTGCGGCGACACCTTGGGGTCTGACAAGACCTGATCGAACAAGGCGGCCACGATGTCGATGACCATCTGATCCAACGCAGCGCCGCCGCTGGCGCGCACCAGCTCGTCGCGGTGGGCGCGGATCATGTTCATGGCCATCATCGGGCCGGCAAATCCTGTCGCAATGCTCCCGTCCATGGGCATGGCGGGCGGTACACCTGAAAAATCCGCCAGGGCTCCGGTGTCGCCTCCACCCCAGCCTTGCTGAGGGGGGCCACTGTTGAGTCGACGAACCAAGGCGTCGAATTCGCCGGCGGCACTGCGGGATGCGGCTGAAAAGGCGCCCATGCCGGGGAAACCGCCGGGTTGCGTGGCGCTGAAGGCTGACGCCGGCAGGGACATGCCGAACATCTCCCCCAAGGCCTTGGCCGCGCGCTGATGGGCCTCCAGCGGCGTGTTGCCGCTGGGATGGCCAAGGGCGGTGTCTGTCCAGGCGCCTGGTTGGGTCGGCGCAACTCCCGACAGGCTGGAGGCGGGACTGACGGTGGAGTGGTGGCTGGAGCGGGATTTTGCGACCGATAAACCCACGGGTTGAACGCCACGAGCGCGCAAATCAGTCACGGTTTGCCGATAGCACTCTTTCAACTCAGGCGCCAGATTGCGCCCGATGTGTTGGGCCAGCATGGCGCAGATGTCGGGGTCGGGGCTGACTTCGGTCAAGGATTCGAGCAGGGCATTGCTCAGCAATTGCGGACGCAATGGGTTGTGATCGGTCTGGGTATCGTCGAGCAAGGCGCTCAGGAAGTTGTGCACTTCCTTGAATTCGGTCGCGCACTCTTCAGACAGGCTGTTCGCCATGCGTTCGGCCACCACATTGCGCTCGACCTCGGCATTGTCGACCAGGGTCAGCGCATCCCAGTTCGTTTCGGCATAGGCGATGTCGGCGGTTGATTTGCGCCGGACATCCTTGCCCGCGCGTTGCTTGAGTTCCCGGGCAAAGGCCTGATTAAGGGCGTTGGTTTTGTTCTGTAATTCGAACTCGGCGCTCATCAGCGTCTGGCGCTGCGCATTGCTGCCGGCCGAGGAGGCCAGCAGGCCGAGTTGACTGGCCGTTTTGTCGACGGCCGCCGACATTGCCGCCTGGATGCGGCTCATCGAGGCCTGCAAAACGGGGTCAAGGCGTGCGTCGGTCACGGGGCGGGTCCAGTCAGATCAATTCAAGGTTGAGCATTGCATGCCACCAATGTCCCAGAAAGAGACTTCCTTTGATCGTTGGATATCGGCTGTCCCCGACCCTTCTTTCGTCAGTGTTTCAAATTGTCACGAATTTCCCGCAGCAGGACGATGTCCTCGGGCGTGGCGGGGGGGGCCGCCGGCGCTTCATTTTTTAGGCGGTTGACCTGCTTGATCATCAGGAAAATGATGAAGGCCAGGATCATGAAGTTCAGGGCCACGGTCAGAAAATTGCCGTAAGCGAAGACTGCACCGGCTTTTTTGGCGTCGGCCAATGGCAATCCTGCGGTTTGTCCGGCCAGTGCAATGTAGTAGTTGGAAAAATCCAGTCCGCCCACCACCTTGCCGACCAGCGGCATGATCAGGTCATTGACGATCGAGTCAACAATCTTGCCGAAGGCGCCGCCGATGATCACACCCACGGCCAAATCCATCACATTGCCCTTAATGGCAAATTCTTTGAATTCGCTGACGAAGCTCATAAAGACGTTCCTTGAAAATTTTTTCAACATGGCGGAATTGCCATTGAGGGCCAAAGTATCGACGGAAACATGGCGGTGTCAACGACTGCTCGATGAGTCGGGCGCGAGTGTCCGCTAGAATGCGAGGCTGACCCCCAAACTATAGTCATCGTCCCCGAGGAAACCATGAGCAAGCAGCCAGTGGATCAAAGCCGTCGGACGTGGGTGACCGTCGCCTGCATCGCCGGTGGCGCAGGCGGCGTGGCCACCGCCGTACCCTTCGTCTCAACCTTTCAACCGTCTGAGCGCGCCAAAGCCGCTGGTGCGGCCGTCGAAGCCGACATCAGCGCCCTCAAGCCCGGCGAAATGATGACCGTGGAATGGCGCGGCAAGCCGGTGTGGATCGTGCGTCGCACCCCGGCACAAGTGGCCGAGCTGGATAAGCTCGCCAGCGAGTTGGCTGACCCCAACTCCGAGCGCAAGCCCAGTGAACTCACGCCCGAATACGCCCGCAACGTGCACCGCTCCATCAAGCCTGATGTGATGGTGGCCGTGGGCATCTGTACCCATCTGGGTTGTTCTCCGTCTTCCAAGTTCACGCCGGGTCCTCAGGCTTCTTTGCCGGACAACTGGCCAGGTGGCTTCCTGTGCCCCTGCCACGGCTCGACCTTTGACCTGGCCGGCCGTGTCTTCAAGAACAAGCCGGCGCCGGACAATCTGGAAGTGCCTCCACACATGTACCTGTCAGACACCAAGATTCTCATTGGTGAAGACAAAAAAGCCTGACAGGAGAACTTGACATGGCTGAATACAAAGAAGCACCTGCAGGCGCCAGTGCTGGCGTCAAGCTGATGAACTGGATCGACAACCGTTTTCCTGCCACCAAGATGTGGAACGAGCAGGTTGCCGAGTACTACGCGCCCAAGAATCTCAATTTCTGGTATTTTTTTGGTTCGCTGGCACTGTTGGTGCTGGTGCTCCAGATCGTCACCGGAATTTTCCTGGTGATGAATTACAAGCCGGATGCGAGCCTGGCGTTTGCCTCCGTTGAATACATCATGCGCGATGTACCCTGGGGGTGGTTGGTGCGCTACATGCACTCGACCGGCGCCTCGGCGTTCTTTGTGGTCGTGTATCTGCACATGTACCGCGGGATGATCTACGGTTCCTACCAGAAGCCGCGCGAATTGATCTGGATCTTCGGATGCCTGATCTTCCTGTGCCTGATGGCCGAAGCCTTCATGGGCTACCTGCTTCCCTGGGGCCAGATGTCCTACTGGGGCGCTCAGGTGATCATCAACCTGTTTGCAGCCATCCCCTTCGTAGGCCCGGACCTCGCCATTCTGATTCGTGGCGACTACGTGGTGGGCGATGCGACCTTGAACCGGTTTTTCAGTCTGCACGTCATTGCCGTGCCGCTGGTGTTGCTGGGCTTGGTGGTGGCGCACTTGATTGCTCTGCACGAAGTGGGCTCCAACAACCCCGACGGCATTGAAATCAAGGCCAAGAAGGACGCTCAGGGCCACCCCCTGGATGGCATTCCCTTCCACCCTTACTACAGCGTGCACGACATCATGGGCGTGGCGGGTTTCCTGGTCGTGTTCACGGCGGTGATCTTCTTTGCCCCTGAGCTCGGTGGTTACTTCCTGGAGTACAACAACTTCATCCCCGCCGACCCGCTTCAGACGCCTTTGCACATCTCGCCGGTTTGGTATTTCACGCCGTTCTATTCGATGTTGCGTGCCACCACGGACGTCATGGTCAACGTCTTGGCCATCATCGTTGCGCTGGCCGCCGTGTTTAACCTGATCAAGGGCAAGAGCACCGGCAAGGCGAAGATCGCCGTGTTGGTGGCGGCTGCCATCGGCATCTTTTTGCTCAAGACCTTCGACGCCAAGTTTTGGGGTGTGGTCGTGATGGGTGGTGCCGTGGTGATTCTGGTCTTCATGCCCTGGCTGGACCGCAGCCCCGTCAAGTCGATCCGCTACCGTCCGGACGGGGTCAAGTACCTGTACGCCGTGTTTGTGGTGTTCTTTGTGGTGCAGGGCTACCTGGGCGTGCAACCGCCTTCGGCCGTCGGCACGATCATTGCGCAAATCGGCACGATCTTCTACTTCGGCTTTTTCCTGCTGATGCCGTGGTGGAGTCAATTGGGTACCTTCAAGAAGGTGCCTGAGCGCGTGACCTTCAAGCCCCACTGATTGCCTGCAGGAGAGACTCAAAATGAAGAAAATTCTTGCCTCTTTGTTGGCAGCGTTCGCCCTGATGAGTGGCGCACAGGCCAACACGGCACTGGTGCTGGACAAGTTCCCCAAGGAACGCATGTCCGACCTGGCCGCTTTGCAAAACGGTGCCAAGCTGTTTGTCAACTACTGCCTGAACTGCCACTCAGCCGCCTTCATGCGCTACAACCGCATGAAAGACATTGGGCTGACCGATCAGCAGATCAAGGACAACCTGCTGTTTGCCTCCGAAAAGGTGGGCGACCTCATGAAGGTGTCGATCGACCCCAAGGATGCGAAGGCCTGGTTTGGCGCCATTCCTCCTGACCTGAGCCTGGTGGCCCGCTCACGCGCGAGCGCCAATGGTTCAGGCGCGGATTACCTCTACACCTATCTGCGCACTTTCTACCGCGACGATGCACGTCCATCCGGGTGGAATAATTTGGTGTTCCCCAACGTGGGCATGCCCCATGTGCTGTGGGAACTGCAAGGCCAGCGTGCAGCCAAGTTTGTTCAGGAACAAGACCCGCATGACCCGAAGAAAACCATTCATAAATTTGACGGATTTGAGCAACTGACTCCAGGCACGCTCAAGCCCCAGGAATTTGACAGTCAGGTCGCCGATCTGGTTTCTTTCCTGCAGTGGATGGGCGAACCGGTGCAAGGTCAACGTGTTCGCATTGGCGTGGGCGTGTTGATCTTCCTTGCGATCTTCAGTTTCATCGCGTGGCGGTTGAATGCGTCTTTCTGGAAAGACGTGAAATGACCTGATCCACAAGGTGCCCGCGTTGAAGTTCCAACGTGAGTGCCTGGCGCAGTGTGTGCATCCTCTGGGAGGCCGCTGCGCTTTAGTATTTTCTGGGTGCTCGCACCTCAACGTAGTTTTTTGTCACTGAGGAGTCCTCCGCCATGATGGTGCTTTACTCCGGAACGACCTGTCCCTACTCGCACCGCTGCCGTTTTGTGCTGTTCGAGAAGGGCATGGATTTCGAAATCCGGGATGTTGATATTTTTGCCAAACCGGAAGACATCGCGCTGATGAACCCCTACAACGAGGTGCCTATCCTCGTTGAGCGTGATCTGATCCTTTATGAATCGCACATCATCAATGAATACATTGATGAGCGTTTCCCGCATCCTCAGTTGATGCCGGGTGATCCGGTGGCGCGTGCCCGTGTGCGCCTCTTCCTTCTCAATTTCGAGAAGGAGCTGTTTGCCCACGTGAACACGCTGGAAGGTCGGGGGGGGGTCAAAGGCACCGACAAACAACTGGACAAAGCCCGCTCCCAGATTCGCGATCGCCTGACCCAACTGGCGCCGATCTTCCTCAAGAACAAGTACATGCTCGGCGACGATTTCTCGATGCTCGATGTGGCCATTGCCCCACTGTTGTGGCGTCTGGACTACTACGGCATTGATTTGTCGAAGAACGCACTGCCACTGCTGAAGTACGCTGAACGCATCTTCTCGCGCCCTGCCTACATCGAAGCGCTGACCCCGTCTGAGAAAGTAATGCGCAAGTGACCACTTGCCCGCGGCCCCTATGACCACGCCGAACGACTCCGATAGCCAGGGCACGTCCACGCGGCCCTACCTGATCCGCGCCTTGCACGATTGGTGCACCGACAATGGCTTCACGCCGTATTTGGCGGTGTACGTGGATGGGTCGGTGCGGGTGCCGCAGGAATACGTCAAGAACAATGAGATCGTGCTCAACGTCAGCTTCGAGGCCACCAGCCAGTTGGAGTTGGGCAATGAGTTTGTTGAATTCAAGGCGCGTTTTGGCGGTATCTCGCGTGAGATTTCGGTGCCGATGGACCATGTGATCGCGATTTATGCGCGAGAAAATGGACAGGGCATGGCCTTTCCAGTGCCCTACACGCAGGGTGCCGACGAGGGTGGGGAGGGCGCGTCGGACCAAGATGACGCCCAGGATGGGGCTGAACGCCCCACGCCTTTGCGGCTGGCACGCACCCCTCGTGCGCCGGCCAGCAAGGACGCCAAGGAGAAGCAGCACGCACCTGTGAAGGCGACCTCTAAATTGGTGGAGGACAAGGTCGAAACCAAAGCACCATCGCCCATGAGCATTGTTAGCTCTGATGGCGATGAGCCTCCCCCCGATGCATCGCCCCCCGTTGGCGGAGGCGGTCGACCGGCTTTGCGCCGTGTCAAGTAATTGATAGGGCGCGCATGAGCGCGGTATACAATCCCGCGCTTGTCATCAAGCATTGACGCCGGCTTAGCTCAGTTGGTAGAGCAACCGCCTTGTAAGCGGTAGGTCATCAGTTCGAATCCGATAGCCGGCACCAGTCATACATCTAAAGGCCTCTAGGAACATACACCTAGAGGCCTTTTTCTTTGGAAAATCAGCGGTTTAGCCTCTAGAGACGTACAAGGCAAGGCATTGACAGCCAAGCTACAAGCTTGGCGTGGGTTTGCAGTACGAGGTAAGTCCCTCGTCCCGGGTGCGCATAGAGGGGGCGCTCTATCGCATCAACGACGCTGTGGGCACCAGTGGGAGGTGCGACCCAAAGGCCGTGAGGCATTGGATCGCTTCCAAGCTCATCGCGTGTCTCCAGCCCGATTCGAGGGGCGTTCAATCAGGGCGGCGGCATCTCCGGCTTGGGTCAGATGCAGTCATCCAAGTGCACGCGCTGTACGTTCAGAAAGCGTCGGTCTAGATTGCTGTGGCGCAAGTAAATTGGCGTGAGCTGATCTGAATAGTGCCACCAACACCACCTGGTGATTTGCCTGAAGCCTGATGATGTCCGCTGGATTTGTCAGGCTTACTGCGGTGCCAGTAGCTTGTTGAACGACTCGAGATCTTCCGGCTTGAGTGTGCCGCTGGCTTGGCGCAGCTTGATGCTCGCCACAAGCACGTCGTAGCGGGCCTTGTAGAGGTCCTTCTGAGTGTTGGCCAGCAAATTTTGCGCATCCAGCACGTCCTTGTTGATGCGGACGCCCACGCGATAGCCCAGCTGGGTGGCTTCCAGGGCCAGTTTGGCTGAGGCTTCGGCGGCTTCATAGGCCCTGACCTGTGCCATGCCCGATTGCACGCCAAAAAAGGCTTGGCGGGTGCCCAGGGTCACGCTGCGTTTGGCGTTGTCCAGATCGTGCTCGGCCTTTTCTTCCTGAGTCAGCGTTTCCTTGACCTTGTTCTGGATGGCAAAGCCGGCAAACAAGGGTACGTTCAATTCCAGCCCGATGGAGGAGTTGGTGCCTGCGCCTCCCAAGACTTGGGCTTGAACGTTGTTGCTGTCGATGTCGGTGCGCGCCAGAGAGGCCGTGGCGTCCAGCGTGGGGTAGTGGCCTGCCTTGGCTTTGGCGGTCTCCAGTTTGGCCACGGCGAGGCCGACTTCGGCCTTGTGCACCAGGGGGGACTGCTCGGTCTGTCCGGCCCAGTCTTCCGCCGTTTCCGGGGCCAGAGCAGGAAGCTTGACGGGGGTCAGCAAGGGGCGCGGTTTGACGTCCGTGCGGCCTACCAATTGGTCCAGGGCCAGGCTTTTGACCTTCACCTCATTGCGTGCCGCGATTTCCTGGGCAGCGGCCAGATCGTTGCGAGCCTGGGCCTCCCGAGTGTCGGTGATGGTGGAGTTGCCGACTTCGAAATTGCGCTTTGCGGCAGCGAGTTGCTCGGCTAACGCCTTCTGATTGGCCTGCGATGTCATCAAGAGATCTTGTGCCGACAAGACGTCAAAGTAAGCCTGCGTGAGGCGCACCACCAAGTCGTCTTCGGCAATTTTCAGGTCGGACTGGGCCGCGATCAGCGCTTGTTCAGCCTTGTTGACGTCCGCGTCGTTGGCCCGATTGAACAGGGGCTGTCTTGCACTCAGACCCAGAACCTTGCGGGTGGCAGATCCGCTGGTGGATGTGGCTGATGGAACATTGACGGAGGAGTCGAAATGGCTGCGGTCAATGGTGCCTCGCAATCCGACTGTGGGTAAATGCAAAGCGTTGGCCTGGGCCGCTTTGTGTTGCACCGACTCAGCTTGAGCTTTGGCGGCCAAGTAGGCGGCGTCATAGCTCTTGGCGGCCTGGAATAGATCCACCAGTGATTCCGCCTGACCTTGGGCATGAGCCCAGCCAGACAGGCCCATCAGCACGAAGGCTGCGGCGCAGACGACGGGTCGCAGAACGGGATGTTTGGAGTTTGAACTCATTGGATGCCTTGTACGTCGGAGGTCAAAATTGGAAGCGGGCGGGGCGGGCAAACCCGTCCAGCCGAGCAGCGGAGGTGTCAAACAGTGCTTCGCGGCTGAACTGGCCGTTGGCTTCGCGGGTGAAGAGGGTGGCGCTCATGATGGGTTCATCGCCGACGATGGCCAGCAGGCGTCCACCTTCCTTGAGTTGGTCTAGCAGATTTTGCGGCACGCTGACCACGGAGCCGGTCAGCAAGATGGCGTCAAAAGGGGCTTGCGATGCGAAGCCTTGGGCGCCGTCGGCGTGAATGACTTCGGCGTTGTTGATGCTGGCCTTGCGCAGGTTCGTCCGTGCGGCATTGGCCAGTTCAGCCTGTGCTTCCAGGGCGATAACGCGCTGGGCCTTGTGGGCCAGCAGGGCGGTGACGTAGCCCGTGGTCGCGCCGATTTGCAGCACGGTGTCGCTTTTACTCAGGTTCAGGTCTTGCACCAGGCGGGCTTCAAGCTTGGGCGCCAGCAGGGCCTTGCCGCCGGATAGGGGCACTTCCAGGTCCATGAATGCCAGTGAGCGGTGCTCTGGCGGCAGGAAATCCTCGCGGTGCACGATGGACAGAAGCGACAGCACCGAGGTGTCCAGAACATCCCAGGGGCGGATCTGTTGCTCAATCATGTTGAAACGGGCTTGTTCGACGTTCATACGGGCATCCTAGGGGCAGTCAGAGAAGATCACTATCGGGACAAATCCAGGATTCTAAGAAATGCAGTCCCTGGACAACGAGAAATTGCGCCTATTTGTCTATTTCAACCTTCTGCGTGACCATTGGGCCAGGTCATCAAGGTAGCAATAGACGACGGGCACGACCACGAGGGTGAGCAAGGACGAGGCAATCACGCCACCGATCACGGCCTGCCCCATGGGTGCGCGCTGCTCCTGGCCCTCACCCAGACCGAACGCCAGCGGCAGCATGCCAAAGACCATGGCCAGGGTCGTCATCAGGATGGGGCGCAGTCGTACCCGGGCGGCCAGCAGCAGGGCGGCACGGCGTTCCAGCGGAGCGGTTTGGTCGGCCTCGCCGCTGTGGCCCTCGCGGGCGCGGTTGGTGAAATCGATCAACAAAATGGCGTTTTTGGTGACCAGGCCCATCAGCATGATGATGCCGATGATGGAAAAAATATTGAGCGTCGAGCCGAACATCAGTAGGGTGACAACCACGCCGATCAGGGTCAGGGGCAGTGAACTCATGAGGGCGATCGGCTGCAGGAAGCTGCGGAACTGCGAGGCCAGGATCATGTAGATGAAGATGACCGCCAGGGCCAGGGCCGAGATGGCGTAGGCAAAGGCTTCTTTCATGTCCTTGGTGGATCCGCCGAAGCGGTTGCGGTAGCCCAAGGGCCAGGCGGTGTTGTCCAGGACTTTCTGGATGTCGGCCGAAATTTCGCCCATGGAGCGCCCGGCAACGTTGGCGGTGATTTCCACCTCGCGGTTGAGGTCGCGGCGGTTGATTTGCGTGGGGCCCTGGCCTTCGATGATGTCGGCCACCTGGTGCAGGCGAACGATGCGTGGCGCGCCCGTGTCGTCCTGGCCGGCGATCAGCGGCAGGTGCGTGAGGTCGCTGGCGGTGCGCCGAGCCTCGGGGCTGAGCGAGAGTTTGATGTCGTAGTTCTGGCCGTCTTCAGCGCGCCAGCTGCCCACGGTTTTGCCGGCCACCAGGGTGTTGAGGGTGTTGCTGATGCCGCCCACGCTCAGTCCCAGGTCGGCGGCGGCATCACGGCGCACCACGATGTCCAACGTGGGCTGCTTGGGCTTGAGGCTGGTGTCCAGGTCGACCAGGCCAGGGATGTGGCGCAGTTGGTCCAGCGTGCGCTGGGTGAGCTGGTCGAGCTGCGCCAAGTCGCTGCCCTGAATGGACAGCTGAATGGGCTTGAGTCCGCCTACGGCGTCGAGCAGGCCGACGTGCGTGACGGTGATGCCGGGGATGCTGCTGAGCAGGCTACGCAGGGGGGCCGAGAGCTGGTCGACATTGCGCTGGCGCAGCTGGCGGTCTTTCAGGCGCACGTAGATGGACACCTGATTGCGTCCGAGCGCCGCGCCGGTGTTGATGGTGGCCAAGGTGTAGCTGACTTCGCTTTGTTGGCGGATCAAGGCGTCGACTTCGCGGGTGCGGGCTTCGGTGGACTCGATGGACGAGCCGGCTGGTGTGTAGAACGTGACGAAGGTCTCGGAGTAGTCGGCCTTGGGGACAAATTCGGTGCCCATCAAGGGCATCAGCGCAAAGCTGCCGACCAGGCTGGCGATGGCCACGAGCAAGGTCAGGCCAGGGTGGCCCAGGGACCAGTCCAGCAGGGACTGATATTGCTCGCTCAGGCGTTCGGAGAGGTGTTCCACCCAGCCCGTCAAGCGCCCCAGACTGCGGTCATACCAGGATGTGGCGGTGGCGCCATGCGGGCGGTGGATGGCCGGGTCGGGCCAGATGCTGGAGAGCATGGGGTCGAGCGTGAAGCTGACGAACATCGAGATAAGCACCGCCGCCACGATGGTGATGCCGAACTCATGGAAGAACTTGCCGATGATGCCGCCCATGAAGCCGATGGGCAGGAACACGGCCACGATGGATAGGGTGGTGGCCAGCACGGCCAGGCCTATTTCGCGTGTGCCATCAAGTGAGGCTTGCAGTGCCGATTTGCCCATCTGGGCATGGCGCACGATGTTTTCGCGCACCACGATGGCGTCGTCGATCAGCAGCCCCACGCACAGGCTGAGGGCCATCAGCGTGACCATGTTGATGGAAAAGCCCAGGGCGTGCATGAACAGGAAGGTGCCGATGATGGAGATCGGCAAGGTCAGACCGGTGATGACGGTAGAGCGCCATGAGTTCAGGAATAAAAAGACGATGCCGATGGTGAGCACAGCGCCTTCGATCAGGGTGTCGCGGACGGTGCTGACGCTCACGCTGATGGGGCGGGAGTTGTCGCGCACAACTTCCAGGTGGATGCCCATGGGCAGATCGGCCTGTGCATCGTGCACGGCCTGGCGCAATCCTGTGACGACCTCGATCGTGTTTTCGCCTTGGGCTTTGAGGACCTCCAATGCGACGGTGCGCTGGCCGTTGAGCAGGGCCAGGCTGTCCACTTCCTGTGGACCGTCCACCACCTCGGCGACTTGGCTGAGCCGCACGGTTTGGCCGTGGTGCGAGCTGAGTACCAGTTGGCGGAAGTCGTCGGCCTGCTTGAGTCGGGCGTTGATCTGCACGACGCGGTCTTGTTGCCGTGTGCGCACGCTGCCAGCGGGCTGTTCCTGGTTTTCGTTGCGCAGCGTGGTCAGCACCAGCTCGGGGGTGATGCCCAATGCCTCCATGGCTTGAGGGTGCAGGTAGACATTGATCTCGCGCTTGAGCGGCCCCACCAGGCTGACGCTGCCCACGCCGCGCACATTTTCAAGGCGTTTTTTCAGGATCTGGTCGCCGTAGGTGCTCAGCTCCATGGCGCTGCGGCTGTGGTCAGGGGAGGTCAGCGCCAGCGAGAAAATGGGGCGATTGGATGGGTCAAAGCGCAGCACGCGGGGTTCTTTGACCTCGTCGCGCAGCAGGGGCCGGATGATGGACAGTTTTTCCCGCACGTCGTCGGTGGCGCGGCGCCCGTCGACGTCCAGATTGAATTGAATGATGACGACCGAGCTGCCCTCGTAAGAGCGCGAATAAAGCTGGCTGATGCCGGCCACCGTGTTGACGGCCTCCTCAACCTTGCGTGTGACTTCAGTTTCGACAATGGCTGGCGAGGCGCCGGGGTAGTCCAGCTGAATGACGACGGTGGGCAGGTCGATCTCAGGGAATTGGTCCACCTTGAGTCGCTGGTAGGAAAACAGACCAAGCACCACCAGCGCCAGCATGACCATGGTGGCCAGCACGGGGTTGTTGATGGAGATGCGGGTGAACCACATGCGGGCGGCTGGGCGGTGCGCTTATCGGGGGGCGGAAGACGCTGACGGCGGGGTCATGCGCACGGGGGTTCCGTCGCTGACCTGACCGACCGATTCACGCAAGATGCGGTCACCAGCGTTCAAGCCTGAGATCACCGCTGCCATGGCCGGCGCGTCCGGCGCTGCGTTGGCCAGCCGGCTGCTGGCGCCCAGGGTGACGGTGCGCCGCAGCACACGGCCGTCCTGGATCAGTTGCACGGTGGCGCGCTGGCCCTCGGTCCGCACCGCCGACGTTGGCACGGCCAAGGCCTTGTGTTTGTCCAGTTCGATCTGTCCTTGCGCGAACAGCCCCTGCCGCAATGCCGGGTGTTGCGACAAGGCCAGGTACACGGTGATGCTGCGGGTACCCGCCACGGTGCTGGGATTGATGCGGACAATGCGGGCGTCGATGGGGGCAGGCACGCCATCGACCTGAATCCGCGCCAGACTGCCCAGGTGCACCATTGCCACGTCGTCCGGACTGAGCGTGGCGTCCAGCTCCAGCGTGCTCAGGTCCACGATCTCGACCACGCGGCCGTCCACGGGGATGCGTTCGCCGGCTTGCGCGAAGCGTTGCGACACCAGGCCATTGATCGGCGCGATCAGGCGCGTGTCGCGCAGGGCCTTCTGCGCCAGATCGGCCGCGGCCACCGCCGCTTGCAAGGTGGCGTGAGTGGCCGCCGCGTTCGATGCCGAGGTGTCCAGCGCGTTCTTCGAGATGAAGCCCTGCTGCACCAGGGCGCGGTTGTTGTCCAGCGTCTGCTGGGCGATCTGGGCTTGCGCCTTGGCCGTGGCCACCTGTTCCTGGGCCTGCCTCAAACGGGTCTGGAATTCTTGAGGGTCCAGCGTGCCAATGAGTTGGCCATGGCGCACGGCATCGCCTTCGCGCACGGGCAACGTTGTCAATTCGGACGCCACTTTGGCTTTGACGATGGCCGAGTTGGGTGCCTTGATGCTGCCGGAGACCGCCACCGCGCGCACCAGGTCTTGCGCTTGCACCTCAAACCAGTCGGTCGGGCTCAGCTGCAGAAAACCGCTGCGGGCCGTGGCCGTGCTTTGTGCCAGTTCCGCCTGCTGGGCCTTGCGAGTGATGATGGCCCGGCCAATGCCCAGGCCCAGTCCAGCCAGGAGCAGGGCGATCAATGCCCAGTGCAGCGGGTGTTTCATGAGCGAACTTCCAGCCCGCGCAGCAGCAACTCGATCTGTGTGGCGATGAATTGATCAGGGTCGAGCGGGATCGGGTTCAGGACACATGCCGCCGTGCAGCGTTGATACGCGAGCATGAAGTGCACGGGCGCGATCAGGGCATGCACCACCGACCTGATGTCCATGGGCTGGAATTCGCCCCGGTCGATGCCGCGTTGCACCGCTTTGGCCAGCAACGCGTGCGTGGGGGCCATCACTTCGTTCATGTAGAACTGGGCCAGTTCTGGAAACTTGCTGGCTTCGGCCGTGATGAGCAGCACGATGCCCGAGGCCTTGGAGGCACCCACGCGGGACCACCAGGTTTTGGCCAGCACTTGCAGCAATTGCGGCGTGGGGCCCTCGAATTGATCGACGATGCCGCTGCCTTCGACGATCACTTCGGTCAAATGGGCCCGCACCACCGCTTTGAACAATGCGTCCTTGCTGGGGTAATACAAGTACAGCGTGCCTTTAGATACGCCGGCCAGCCGGGCCACTTCTTCCGTGCGGGTGGCGGCCAAGCCCTTTTCGACAAACAGCGTCAGGGCTGCCTCCAGCAATTCCTGGGGACGGGCTGCTTTGCGGCGCTGGTGCTGGCCCTTGTTGACCTTGTTGATCAGCGATGAGACGGGGCAGGTCGATTTGATGGCGGGAGACGACGGCACGAAGATGGGTTTTTAACTGACTGGTCGGTCAGTAATGTAGCGGGGTGGCGCCTTGCCGGTCAATGATGATCGTCAATAATCAATGGCATGGAACCACGCGCCCAAGCCCAGGACCGCAGCGCCTACGCGCATTTCAACACCATCACCACCCGGTGGCTGGACAACGACATGTACGGCCATGTCAACAACGTCACCTACTACAGCTACTTTGATACGGCGGTGAACCGCTACCTGATCGACGCGGGGGTGCTGGACATCCACGCGGGCGAAGTCATCGGCCTGGTGATTGAGACCCATTGCAATTACTTTGCATCGCTGTCCTTCCCCAAAAATGTCGAGGCCGGCATCCGTGTGGCCCACATCGGCAAGAGCAGCGTGCGCTATGAAATTGGCTTGTTTGACGAGGGCGCGCTTCTGTCGGCGGCCAGCGGGCATTTTGTGCACGTCTATGTGGACCGGGCCACGCGACGCCCTGTTGCGCTGCCCGCCAATTTTGTCGAGGCACTGCAAGCGCTGCGGCTTGTTTGACGCTCGGGCCAAGGTGTTTCCCTGAAGAGGCGGTCAGTCCGAATGACTATGATTGTTGTCTGATTCCATGGACCTTGTTTTTTTTGGGAGCCGCCAATGAGCCTCATGGGCCAAATGATGCACATGCCTTTGCTGATCTCGTCGCTGCTCACGCACGCGGCCCGGCACAACGGCGACGTCGAGATTGTTTCCAAGCGCGTCGAAGGCGACATGCACCGCACCACTTGGGTTGAGGTGGAGTTGCGTTCGCGCAAGTTGGCCCAGGCCCTGGCACGACTGGGATTGCAGCCCGGCGACCGCGTGGGCACGCTGGCCTGGAATGGCTATCGCCACCTCGAAACTTATTACGGCACCTCAGGCTCGGGCTTGGTCTGCCACACCATCAACCCGCGCCTGTTTCCGCAACAAGTGGCGTGGATCGTCAATGACGCCGAAGACAAGGTGCTGTTTGTTGACATCAACATTTTCCCGCTGGTGGAAAAGCTCGCGCCGATGCTGCTCACCGTCAAGCACGTGGTGCTGATGGCGGGTCGCGAGAGCATGCCGCGCGAGACCGCGCTGCCCAATCTGCATTGCTATGAAGACCTCGTCGAGGCCGAAGATGGTCACTACCAGTGGCCCAGCTTCGACGAGAACACCGCCGCCAGCATCTGCTACACCTCCGGCACGACGGGTCACCCCAAGGGCGCGGTGTACTCGCATCGGTCAACGGTGCTGCACGCCTATGCTGCAGCCTTGCCTGATGCCATGGCGGTGTCCTCGGTTGACACGGTGATGCCCGTGGTGCCGATGTTCCACGTCAACGCCTGGGGGCTGCCATACACAGGTGCCTTGATTGGCTGCAAACTGGTCATGCCGGGTCACCATCTCGATGGTGCTTCACTGTACGAGCTGATGGAAAAAGAAGGTGTGACCTACAGCGCTGGCGTGCCGACGATCTGGCTGGGGTTGATCAACCACGTCAAGCAAAACAAGCTGCAGTTCAGCACTTTCCGCCGCACGGTGGTGGGTGGCGCGGCATGCCCGCCGGCCATGATTCGCACGCTCGAAGATGAGCTCGATGTGCAAGTGATCCATGCCTGGGGTATGACCGAAATGTCACCACTGGGCACCTTGGGTCGCCTGAAGGCCAAGCATGTGGACTTGCCTTTGGAGGCCAAGCACCGCATTCTCGAAAAGCAAGGCAAAGTCATCTACGGCGTTGACATGCGCATCGTGGACGCCGAAGGCCAGGTGCTGCCCTGGGATGGCAAGACTTCTGGAGACCTTGAAGTGCGTGGCCATTGGGTCATCAGCAGTTACTTCAAGGTGGACAGGTCGCCCCTGCACGATGGCTGGTTCCCGACCGGCGACGTGGCCACCATCGACGCCGATGGCTATATGCAGATCACTGACCGGTCCAAGGACGTGATCAAGTCGGGCGGTGAGTGGATCAGCTCGATCGACCTGGAGAACGTGGCCATGGGGCATCCTGCCGTCCACGAGGCGGCCGTCATTGCCGCTTTCCACCCCAAGTGGGATGAGCGGCCGCTGCTGGTGGTGGTCAAAAAGCCCGGTATCGAAGTGACGGCGGCAGAGCTGATCGCCTTCTATGACCACAAGATCCCCAAGTGGCAAACGCCGGACGATGTGGTTTTTGCCGACGAGATCCCGCACACGGCCACCGGCAAGATCTACAAGCTCAAACTGCGTGAGCAGTTCAAGGACCACAAGCTGCCAACGGTTTGATGCGGGCCATCCCTGCGACACCATGAACTTTCAGCGCCGCGTATTGACCGTTTTGATGGCCGCGTCCCTGAACGCCGGGGCTGCCTTTGCTCAAAAGGGCGAGACGGTCAAGATTGCCTGGATCGACCCCCTATCAGGCCTCATGGCCACGGTGGGGCAGAACCAATGGCATGGCTATCAGTTCTTTGCCCAAAAGTTCAATGCCAACAATCCGGCCGGTGTGAAGTTCGAGCTCGTCGGCATCGACAACAAGCTCTCTCCAGCTGAAACACTCAATGCCTTGAAGGCGGCCATCGACCAGGGCGTGCGCTATGTGGTGCAGGGCCTGGGTTCAGGCGTGGCGCTGGCGCTGGTGGACGCCGTGAACCAGCACAACGAACGCAATCCTGGCAGGGAGGTGGTGTACCTGAACTATGCGGCGCTCGACCCTGACCTGACCAACAGCCGATGCAGCTTCTGGCATTTTCGCTTGGATGCGGACACGTCCATGAAGATGGAGGCGCTGACGGCCTTCATCAAGGAGCAGCCGGACGTCAAGAAGGTCTACCTGATCAATCAGAACTACGCGCATGGCCAGCAGGTGTCCAAGTTTGCCAAGGCCGATCTGGCCCGCAAGCGTCCTGACATTCAAATCGTCGGTGATGACCTGCACCCGCTCGCCCAGGTTCGTGACTTTGCGCCCTACATCGCCAAGATCAAGGCCTCCGGGGCGGACACGGTCATCACCGGCAACTGGGGCTCGGACCTGGCCTTGCTGGTCAAAGCGGCTGGCGATGCGGGATTGAAGGTCAACTTCTACACCTATTACGCCAGCTTGGGGGGCACGCCCACGGCCCTGGGCAAGGGCGCGGAGGGTCGCGTTTTCCTGGTGAGCTCTGGCGGCTACAACATGGGCGGCACTTTCACGTCCTTGGCCAACGAGTATAAAAAACGCTTCAATGATGATTGGTACACCGGCTCCATCTATCACGCCTATTCGCTGTTGAGCACGGCCATGGCCAAGGCCAAATCGACCGACCCGGTCAAGGTGGCGCAGGCCATGGAAGGCTTGAAGTTCACGAGCCTCAATGGCGAAGTCGAGATGCGCAAGTCCGATCACCAGTTGCAGCAAGGGCTGTCCATCTCAAGGTGGCAGAAGGTCACTCCCAAGGCCCCATATGACATCGAAGGCACGGGCTTTACCTTTGCTTCGGTCAAGTATTACGCCCCCTACGTTTCGAGCACGCCCACGTCGTGCCAGATGTCCTCGCGCTGAAGGAGCGTCAGCAGACGGGCAATAGCTCACCCTCGTGCTGGGCATTTCCCAGCGCCGCCACGTGACGTGGAATGATGAGCTACGGTGCCAAGACACGCCCGATGAACTGCGGGCCGATGACCCCATTCGCAGGGAGTGCTTGGAGGTTTGACAAAATCGGCTATTCTTACAAGGCTTCTTGTCAGATTCGGTTCCGTCGGGCATGCGCCGGCATTTTCGTTGTCTGATTTCTCTTTTTTGCCCCAATTCACGAGTGAGACAGGCATGAGCACTTCCTACCAAGTCACCGACGGTGTGGCCGTCATTTCGCTGGACAACCCGCCTGTCAACGGACTGGGTCACGGCACCCGCGCTGGCGTGGTCGATGGCCTGAACAAGGCGCAGGCCGATGCTGGCGTGCAGGCCGTGGTGATCATCGGGTCGGGCAAGGTGTTTTGCGGCGGGGCGGACATCCGCGAGTTCGGTTCGCCCTCGGCATTTGCCGCGCCCGATCTGCAGTCGGTCATCGACGCCTTGGAGGGTTCCAGCAAACCAGTCGTGGCGGCCATTCATGGCGTGGTCATGGGTGGCGGGCTGGAGCTGGCCCTGGGCTGTCACTACCGCGTGGTGAGCCCGGGCACTCAAGTGGCCCTGCCTGAAGTGAACCTCGGCCTGGTCCCTGGTGCTGGCGGCACCCAACGCCTGCCGCGCGTGCTGGGCGTTGAAACCGCCTTGCAAATGATCACCACCGGCATGTCGGTGCTCAGTGACAAGCTGATCAAGACGCCCGGTCAGAAGCTGTTTGACCGCCTGGTGGACGGCGACCTGCTCAGCAGCGCCATCGCCTTTGCCAAGGACGTGGCAGCGATCCGTCCGCTGCCCTGCGTGCGCCAGCTCAGTGTGGCCGCGCCTGCTGAGGCCGACGTCTTCACCAAGGCCCGTGCCGATCTGGCCAAGACCCGCCGCCACCTGGAAGCGCCACAGCACTGCGTGGATTGCGTCGAGGCGGCCACCAGGCTGGACCTGGATGCCGGCATTCGATTCGAGCGTGAGGTGTTCGTCAAATTGATCGCGAGCGATCAGGCCCGAGCGCTGCAACATGCCTTCTTCGGCGAGCGCGCCGCCAGCAAGATCCCTGACGTGCCCGCCGACACTCCCTTGCGCAAGGTCGACAAGGTGGCCGTGATTGGCGCTGGCACCATGGGTGGCGGCATTGCCATGTGTTTCCTCAACGCCGGCGTGCCGGTCGTGCTGCTGGAAATGAAGCAAGAGGCCATCGACCGTGGCGTGGGCATCATCCGCAAGAACTACGAAGCGCAGGTGTCCAAGGGCAAGCTGGCGCAGGACAAGTACGAGGCCCGCATGGCCTTGCTGAGCACCACGCTGGACTACGCCGCCATCGCGCAGGCCGACATGGTCATTGAGGCCGTGTTCGAAGACCTGGGCGTCAAGTCCACCGTGTTCAAGAAGCTCGACGAAGTGATGAAGCCTGGCGCGATTCTGGCGTCCAACACCTCGACGCTGGATGTGGACAAGATCGCCGAAGTCACCCAGCGCCCAGGCGACGTGGTGGGCCTGCACTTCTTCAGCCCGGCCAATGTGATGCGCCTGCTCGAAGTGGTGCGCAGCAAGCACACCGCCAAGGACGTGATGGCCACGGTGATGCAGGTGGCCAAGAAGATCAAGAAGATCGCGGTGGTGTCGGGCGTGTGCGATGGCTTCATTGGCAACCGCATGTTCGAGCAATACACCCGCCAGGCCTTCTTCCTGGTCGAAGAGGGCGCCACCGTGCAGCAAGTTGACCAGGCCGCCGAGAAGTTTGGTTTTGCCATGGGGCCATTCCGCGTGGGCGACCTGGCGGGCAACGACATCGGCTTTGCCATCCGCAAGCGCCGCTACCTTGAAAAGCCCGAGGTGCGCTACAGCAAGGTGGGCGATGCCATTTGCGAGCTGGGCCGTTTTGGACAGAAGGTCGGTAAGGGTTGGTACGACTACGAAGTCGGCAAGCGCGAGCCCGTGCCTTCTGCCGAGGTGCAAGCCGCCATCGACAAGGTGCGCGCGGACAAGGGCGTCACGGCCCGTGCCATCAGCGACGAAGAAATCGTCGCTCGCCTGGTGCTGTCCATGGTTAATGAAGGCGCCCACATCCTGCAAGAGGGCATTGCCAACCGTGCCTCGGACCTGGACATGGTCTACCTGAGTGGCTACGGCTTCCCTGTCTGGCGCGGCGGTCCCATGCTGTACGCCGACATGCTGGGGCTGCCGAAGGTGGTCGAAACGATGCAGCAGTTCAAGCAGAACCCGCATGACGACGCGGCCTTCTGGGAACCGGCCCCGTTGCTGGTCAAGCTGGCGGCCGAGGGCAAGACCTTCAATTGACCTTGGCGTGCCATGACCCATCGCGCCACGATCGATTTTCTGCTGTACGACTGGCTTGGTGCCGAGCGCCTGTGCCAGCGCCAGCGCCACCAGGAGCACAACCGTGAGACTTTCGACGCGGTGCTGGACCTGAGCGAGAAACTCGCCCGCGAGCAGTTCGCTCCGATCAACCGGCTGGTCGATGTGCACGAGCCGGAGTTCGACGGCGAGCGCGTGCACTTGCCCGTCGAGACACCCAAGGCCTTGCGGGCCTTCAACGACGCGGGCTTGATGGCCGCCAGCAAAGACGCTGATGTGGGTGGCATGCAGTTGCCCACGGTGGTCGAGATCGCGTCGATGAGTTTTTTCTACAAGGCCAGCGTGGCCCTGGCGGCCTACCCCATGCTCACGCGTGGCAACGCCAACACCATCCTGGCGCATGGCAGCCCCAGGCAGATCGAGGTGTTCGCCAAACCTGGTTTTGAAGGCCGCACTTTTGGCACCATGTGCCTGAGCGAGCCGCAGGCCGGCTCCAGCCTGTCGGACATCCTGACGCGGGCCGTTCCTGACGTCTGTGCCGCACCCGGTAGCACCGACTGGCAAACCGATCCCCTTGGGCAGCGTTATCGCCTCAGCGGCAACAAGATGTGGATCTCGGGCGGCGAGCACGAGATGGGCGAGAACATCCACCACCTCGTGCTGGCCAAAATCCCCGATGCGAACGGCCAATTGGTGCCGGGCGTGCGTGGCATTTCGCTCTTCATCGTGCCGCGCCTCCTGGTGGGTGCAGACGGCCGCCCCACTGGTCAGCGCAATGACGTGTCCTTGGCCGGCTTGAATCACAAATGCGGCTATCGCGGTACCGTCAACACCTTGCTGAACTTTGGCGAAGGGCGCTTTCCGGTGAACGGCCAGGCCGGTGCGGTGGGCCATCTGATCGGCGAAGCCGGGCAGGGCCTTAAGTGCATGTTCACCTTGATGAACGAGGCACGCATCAGTGTGGGCGTGGGCGCGACAATGCTGGGCTATGCCGGCTATGAAGCGTCACTCGACTATGCCAAGCAGCGTTCGCAAGGCCGTCGCATGGGCGCCGGGGGCAAGGACCACAGCGCGCCGCAGATCCCCATCATCGAGCACACTGATGTCAAGCGCATGCTCTTGCAGCAAAAGGCGATAGTCGAAGGCGGCCTCGCTCTGGGCCTGTTCTGTGCGCGCCTGGTCGATGAAGAGTACACAGGCACGGCGGCCGAAGCCGAACGTGCCGGCCTGCTGCTGGAGCTGCTCACGCCCATTGCCAAGAGTTGGCCCAGCGAATGGGCGCAAGAGGCCAACAGTCTGGCCATCCAGATCCTGGGCGGCTATGGCTACACGCGCGACTTCCCGGTCGAACAATATTGGCGCGACAACCGCCTGAACATGATCCACGAAGGCACGCACGGCATCCAGGGTCTGGACCTGCTGGGCCGCAAGGTCGTCATGAATGGCGGCCAGGCACTGGGTGTGCTGGCCGAGCGCATCGGCGAGACCATCGTCCAAGCGACTCAGGTCGACGGCCTGGCGGCGCACGCCAAGGCCCTGGCGCAGGCGCTGGAAAAAGTCGGCCAGACTACCCAGTCGGCGTGGTCCACGGGCGTGCCCGAAGAGGCGCTGGCCAACGCCACCCCCTATCTGCAAGGTTTTGGACACACCGTGCTGGCCTGGATCTGGCTGGAGCTGGCCTTGGCCGCCACGGCTGGGCAAGCTGCGCGCAGCCCGCTGGGCGATGGCTTCCTGCAAGGCAAGCTGGCCGCCTGCGACTATTTCTTCAATTTTGAGTTGCCCAAGATCGACGCTTGGCTGGGCGTGGTCGCGCGGCGTGACATGACCTGCGCCAAGGCGCAAGCCGACTGGTTCTGAACCCGGCCCTATTCAAGACAACAAGGACACCCCGTGATTCGACACATCGTGATGTGGACGCTCAAGCGCCCCGAAGACGCCCCCAAGGTCAAGCAACTGCTGGACAGCTGCAAGACCCTGGTGCCTGGTATCCATGAATTCGACGTCGGCATTCAGACCGAGGGCCTGGAAGCCAATTGCCAGGTGGTGCTCGTCTCCACCTTTGCCGACGCTGCCGCCTTGGCGGCCTATCAGCCGCACCCCCACCACCAAAGCGTGGTCGCGCAGATCCGCGAGATGGCCGCCACGCGCCATGTGCTCGACTACCTGAGCTGAACTGAACCCCTTTTGCGAGGCCCACCATGAGCACCACCACCACCACCCCGCCCGCCCGCACCGTCCAGCAGCTCTTTGACCTGAGCGGGCGCACTGCCCTCATCACTGGCGGCTCACGCGGCCTGGGTTTGCAAATGGCCCACGCCCTGGGCGAGGCTGGCGCCAAGGTCATGATCAGTTCGCGCAAGGGCGCTGACCTGGAGCAGGCGGTGATGAGCTTGCAGGACGCGGGCATCGACGCACGTTGGATCGCCGCCGACGCCGGCAATCCGGACGACATCAACCGCCTGGCCGATGAAACGCTGGAACGCATGGGCCCGATCGACATTCTGATCAACAATGCCGGCGCCACCTGGGGCGCCCCGGCGCAAGACCACCCGCTGGACGCTTGGGACAAGGTGATGAACCTGAACGTGCGTGGCTACTTTTTGCTGTCGCAGGCCATGGCCAAGCGCTGCATGATAGAGCGCAAGAAAGGCCGCATCATCAACGTCGCCTCCATCGCCGGGCTGGGCGGCAATCCCCCGTTCATGCAGACCATCGCCTACAACACCAGCAAGGGCGCGGTGGTGAACTTCACGCGTGCGCTGGCCTGCGAATGGGGCCACCTGGGGATCAACGTCAATGCCATAGCGCCGGGGTTTTTTCCCAGCAAGATGACGGCTGGAATCTTGGGCATGGTGGGTGAAGCCAACATCGCCAAGGGCGCGCCACTGCTGCGCGTGGGCGACGACGAGGACCTCAAAGGCGCGGCGCTGCTCTTGGCCTCGGATGCGGGAAAACACATCACGGGCCAAATTCTGGCCGTCGACGGCGGCGTCAGCGCCCTGGTCGGCGGTTGATAGTCATCGAACACGGAAGGACGCATCATGAACCTGATCAACCACCAGATCCTGCTGGCCTCGCGCCCCCAAGGCGAAGCCACCGTCGACAACTTCAAGCTGGTGCAGGCGCCGGTGCCCACGCCAGACCAGTTGGCCGATGGACAAGTGGTGGTTCGCCACCATTACCTGTCGCTCGACCCGTATATGCGCGGCCGCATGAACGACAGCAAGAGCTACGCCGAGCCGCAGCCACTCAACAGCGTGATGCTGGGCGGCACCGTGGGCGAGGTGGTGGCCAGCAAGCATCCCAAGTTCGCCGTCGGCGACCAAGTGCTGGGCATGGGTGGCTGGCAGGAATATGCGGTGGTCGACGCCCATGTGCGCGGCGCCATCCACAAAATCGACACCACTCACATCCCGCTGTCGGCCTATCTGGGCTCCGTGGGCATGCCCGGCGTGACCGGCTGGTATGGCTTGGTCAAGATCATCAACCCCAAGGCAGGCGAGACCGTCGTGGTCAGCGCGGCCAGTGGTGCGGTGGGCAGCGTGGTGGGGCAGTTGGCCAAGGCGCGCGGTTGTCGCGTGGTCGGTTTTGCCGGTGGGCCTGACAAGTGCAAGTACGTGGTCGATGAACTCGGCTTTGACGCCTGCATCGACTACAAGGCCCACCAGGATGCGCGCAGCCTGTATGCCGCCTTGAAGGAAGCCACACCCAAGGGCATTGACGGTTATTTTGAAAACGTGGGTGGCGCCATCCTGGATGCCGTGCTGCTGCGCATGAATGCTTTTGGCCGCATCGCTATGTGCGGAATGATCGCTGGTTACAACGGTGAGCCGTTGCCACTGGCCAACCCGGCGCTGATCCTGGTCAACCGCCTGAAAATCGAGGGCTTCATCGTCAGCGAGCACCCGGAAGTCTGGCCCGAGGCCACCAATGAGCTGGGCACCCTGCTGGCCACCGGCAAGCTCAAGTTCCGCGAGTCCGTGGCGAAGGGCATCGCCAGTGCCCCGGAGGCCTTCCTCGGTTTGCTCAAGGGCAAGAATTTTGGCAAACAGCTGGTCAAGCTGGTTTGACCGCGCGACACTGAGCATCTGACACCGATAGAAGTGAAGGAACCACCATGTCGATCATGAAATTGCAAGCTGGGCAGACCGCCGTCATCACTGGTGCCGGCAGTGGCTTTGGTCTGGAGTTGGCGCGCTTGGGCGCGGCCCGGGGGCTGAACCTGGTGCTTGCCGATGTTCAGCAAGATGCGCTGGACAAGGTCTATGCCGAACTGTCGGAGCAGGGCGCCCAAGTGGTGGCTCTGCGCACGGATGTGTCTCGCGCCGAGGATGTCGAGGCCTTGGCCGTGGCTTGTCAGGAGCGTTTTGGCGCGCCCAACATTGTCATCAACAATGCCGGCGTGGCCCATGGCGGCTTGATCTGGGAGCACAGTCAGCGCGACTGGGAGTGGGTGCTGGGCGTGAACCTGTGGGGCGTGATCCATGGCGTGCGCGTGTTCACCCCATTGATGCTGGAGGCCGCCAAGAATGACCCGACCTGGTATGGGCACATCGTCAACGTCGCGTCGATGGCTGGTTTGTTGAACTCGCCCAATATGGGTGCCTACAACGTCAGCAAGCATGCGGTGGTCAGCCTGTCCGAGACGCTGTACCAAGACTTGGCTTTGGTGACCCATCAGGTGCACACTTCGGTGCTGTGCCCGCATTTCGTGCCCACCGGCATCCACCAGTCGCACCGCAATCGTCCGACTGAGTTGCGCAGTGAGGGCAAGCCAACCCCCAGCCAGATCATCGCCCAAGCCATGAGCACCAAGGCAGTCACGTCTGGCAAGGTGAGCGCCGCTGACACGGCCAAGCGGGTGTTCGATGCCATCGAGGCGGGGCAGTTTTATGTCTACACCCATCCGCAGGCGCTGGCCATGGTGAAGACGCGCATGGAGGACGTGGTGCAGGGTCGCAACCCGACCGACCCATTCGAGGGTAAGCCTGAGATCGGCGAGTCCCTCAAGAAGGCCCTGCGGGACGCGATGTCCTGACGCCATGAGCCCCCGGGGTGTTCTGGCCCCTAGCGTGCGTCCTGTTCGCGGTGGCGGGCCAGGGCCACGCCGCGCTTCACAAAGCGCTGCACCAGTTGCTCGACGCAGTACACCGAGCGGTGCTGGCCGCCGGTGCAGCCAATGGCCACGGTCACGTAGCTGCGCTGATCGCCTTCCAGCGTCGGCAGCCAACGTAGCAGGAAGGTTTCGATCTGGTCCAGCATTTCACCCGCTTCGGGTTGTTGGCTCAAGTAGTCGATGACGGATTGATCGCGACCCGTCAGGGGGCGCAACTCCTTGAGGTAGTAGGGGTTGGGCAGCATGCGCACGTCGAATACGAAATCGGCGTCCATGGGCACCCCCTGCTTGTAGGCAAAGGACTCGAACACCAGCGTCAGACGCGAGGGTTGGGCCTGCACCACATTGCGAATCCAGGCGCGCAGCTGGGCGGGGCGCAGCAAGCTGGTGTCGATCACAGCCGAAGCATCACGCAACGGGCCCAGCAATTCACGCTCTTGATTGATGGTGTCGATCAAGGCCTGGTCCTGGTAGGACAGCTGCACGTCGATCTGGTCATCCGGCATGGGGGGCAGGCCGACGAAGGGACGAAGCGACTGGTTGGCCTGCAACAGGGGGTGAGGGCGGCGAGTCTCTGAAAAGCGCCGGACCAGGGCATCGGTGGTGGCGTCGAGAAACACCGACTTCACCCGCACGCCTTCAGTCTTGAGTTCATCCAGGATGGGCATCAGACTGGGCAGTGACTGGGCGCTGCGCACATCCACGGCCACGGCCACGCGGCGGCGTTGCCTTTCGGGGCGTTGCAGTTCCAGCGTGACCAGGCCGCGCAACAATTCTGGCGGCAGGTTGTCCACGCAGAAGTAGCCAGCGTCTTCGAGGGCGTTGAGCGCCACGGACTTGCCCGAGCCCGAAATGCCGCTCAGAAAAACAATGTCCAGAGTCATGCGGCTTCCTTGCGACGGCGCTTGGTGGCCGCATTGGCGGTGAGATGGGCGGTGTTGCTGGCATCGTCCAGCATCGACTGCGCATGGGCGCGGCTGGTGTCGGTGGCGGTGCCGCCCAGCATGCGGGCGATCTCGCGCACGCGCTCATCGCCGGTCACCTCGCGGATGTCGCTGTTGGTTTGACCCTGCTGCAGCGTCTTCGACACCACGAGGTGCTGGTGCGCGCAGGCGGCCACTTGCGCCAGGTGGGTCACGGCCATCACTTGTTGATCGCGGCCTAGGCGCTGCATGAGGCGGCCGACCGTGTCGGCCACGGCGCCGCCCACACCCGAGTCAATTTCGTCAAAGATCAGGGTGCCCGCTTGTCCAGAGTCATCCCCGCGCTGCGAGGTGGTGACGGCAATGGCCAAGGCCAGGCGCGACAACTCGCCTCCCGAGGCCACCTTGCCCAGTGGGCGCGGGGTGTTGCCTGCGTGGCCGGCCACCAAAAATTCAACCGACTCCAGCCCGAAGGCTTGGGGTTCGGCCTGTGGGGTCAAGGCCACTTCAAAGCGGCCACCCGACATGCCCAGCTCCTGCATCGCAGCGGTGACCGCCTGGGCCAAGGCCGGGGCCGCTTGCGCGCGTTGTTTGGACACCGCGCCAGCCACCTTCTGCCATGCAACGTGTGTGGCACTGGCTTCGCGCTCCAGCGCGTCCAGGTCGGCGGCGGCATCCAGCGCCGCCAGATCATCGCGCCAACCTTGCAACACGGCGGGCAGGTCTTCGGGGGGGCGGCGATAGCGCCGGGCCAGGCTCATCCAGTTGCCGATCCGGGCGTCCAGCTCGTTCAGGCGGTCCGGGTCCAGCTCGGTGTGGCGCAGGGCGCTGTTCAGGCTGTGGGCGGCGTCCTGTAACTGTGCCTGGGCGCTGCGCAGCACCTCCAGCACGCTGGCCAGATGGGGATCCACGGCGGCCACGCGTTCCAGGGCGTCGATGGCGCGGCCGGTCAGCGTGTCGGCGCTGGCGTCGTCGTCCGAGACGGCACTCAAGGCCAACTGAGCCGCGTCCAGAATGGCCTGGCCGGCACCCAGGCGCTGGTGCTCGGTATTCAGCTCAAGCCATTCGTCGGCTTGCGGGTGCAACTTGTCGAGTTCGGCAATCTGCCATTGTAGGCGCTCGCGCTCGCGTTCGATGTCGGTCTGGCGGCTGCGCGCGTCGTCCAGTCGGCGCTGGGCGTCGCGGCGCGTGGCCCAGGCTTGCTGCAAGGCGGCGTTATCCACCCCTGCTTGCGCATCGACCAGGGCGCGCACCGAGTCGGCGCGAGTCAGGCTTTGCCAGGCGTGCTGGCCATGGATGTCGACCAGGTGCTCGCCCAGCTCGCGCAATTGCGTCACGGTGGCCGGGCTGCCATTGATCCAGGCGCGGCTCTTGCCCTGGGCGTCGACCACGCGGCGCAACAACAGGGGGGAGCCAACCGTGCCAGTGTCGGCCTCAAAGCCGCCGTCATGCAGCCAGGGCGCCAACCGTTCGGCCAGGGCCGGGTGGGGGTCGAATTCGGCGGAAATGTCGGCCCGGGCGGCCCCCTCACGCACCACGCCCGCATCACCGCGGCTGCCCAGCGCCAGTTGCAAGGCGTCGATCAGGATGGACTTGCCGGCGCCGGTTTCGCCCGTCAAGGCGGTGAAGCCGGCCCGCAGGTCCACTTCGAGGGCCGTGACGATGACGAAGTCGCGCAAGGTCAGGCGGCGCAGCATCAGGTGACTCCTTCGTTCCAGCGCAATTTGCGGCGCAGGGTCGCGTAATAGTTCCAGCCCTTGGGGTGCAAGAAGCGCACGTGGTGGGTCGAACGGCGCACCGTGACGCGGTCGCCGTGCAACAGACTGGCAATGCTCTGCATGTCGAAGTTCATGCTGGCGTCCTTGCCAGCCACGATCTCAATGGTGATGATGCCTGTGTCGGGCACCACGATGGGCCGGTTCGACAGGGTGTGCGAGGCAATCGGCACCATCACCCAGCCACTGAGGCTGGGGTGCATGAGCGGGCCGCCGGCCGACAGGGCATAGGCCGACGAGCCCGTGGGCGAGGCCACGATCAGGCCGTCGGCGCGGTAGTTGGCCACAAACTGGCCATCCACCTCGGCGCGCAACTCGACCATGCTGGCCGTGGCGCCACGGCTCACCACCACTTCATTGATCGCAAAACCTTCGTAAATGGTTTCAAGGCCGCCGTGACGGTTGGGCCGCAGCACGGCGCCAGCCAGCATGGCGCGGTGTTCTTCCTCGTACTGGCCGCTCAGGATCAGCGGCAGCGCGGTGTGCATCGCCGTGAGCTGGATGTCGGTGATGAAACCCAAGCGGCCCTGGTTGATGCCGATCAAGGGAATGTCAAAGCGCGCCAGCTGACGGGCCACGGCCAGCATCGTGCCGTCACCACCCACCACCACGGCCAGATCGCAGCTGGTGCCGATTTCCTTGAGGCTCAGCGAACCGTGATCGGTGATGCCGGTGCTCAGGGCCGTGTCACTTTCAAGCGAAACCTCCAGGCCTGCGCGCACCAGGACGTTGGCGACGTCTTCGAGCACCGGACGGATGCCGGGCGCCTGGTATTTGCCGATCAGCGCGGCGTGACGGAAGCGGCAGGAGGAGGGGCTGGGCATGGCCAGAATTACACCACAGGCCCCCCTGGTCTTGACGCCTGGCTCTAGAATGAGGGACATGCTGGACGACCGTGCAAAGATTCTTCTGAAAGCCCTGGTGGAGCGGTATATCGCCGACGGCCAGCCTGTTGGTTCACGCACCCTGTCGCGGGCCTCGGGACTGGACTTGTCCGCTGCCACCATACGAAATGTGATGGCCGACCTGGAAGAGCTGGGCCTGATTGTCAGCCCACACACCTCGGCCGGGCGCGTGCCCACGGCGCGGGGCTACCGGCTGTTTGTCGACACCATGCTGACGGCGCGCACGCTCAAGCTGGACGAGCGCGCTTCGGACGAGCTTGAGACCCTGCAACCCGACCAGCCCCAGCGCGTGATCGCCAACGCCGCGCAACTGCTGTCCAGCCTGTCGCAGTTCGTGGGCGTGGTTACCTCGCCGCGCAAGGCCTCGGTGTTTCGGCACATTGAATTTTTGCGACTGGGTGACAAGCGCGTGCTGGTGATCCTGGTGGCGCCGGATGGCGACGTGCAGAACCGAGTCATCTTCACGGCCAAGGACTACAGCCAGTCCGAGCTGGTGGAAGCCACCAACATCCTCAACACCCACTACTCGGGCCTGACCATTGACGAGATGCGCGAGCGCCTGAAGTTGGAAGTCGACCAACTGCGCGGAGAAATCGCCGCGTTGATGCAGGCGGCGGTCCAGGCTGGCAGCGACGCGATGGATGAAACCTCGGACCAACTGGTGGTGTCGGGCGAGCGCAATTTGCTGACAATGCCGGATTTTTCCAGCGACCTCGGCTCACTGCGGCGCATGTTCGATCTGTTTGAGCAAAAGACCGAGCTGATGCGCCTGCTGGACACGTCCAGCCGAGCCGAGGGCGTGCGCATCTACATTGGCGGCGAAAGCCACGTGGTGCCGTTTGAAGAGCTGTCGGTGGTGTCGGCGCCCTACGAAATCAACGGCCATGTGGTCGGCACCCTGGGCGTGATCGGGCCCACCCGCATGGCCTACGACCGCATGATCGAAATCGTGGAAGTCACCTCTCGGATGGTGACCCACGCGCTGAGACAAAAGTAACTCCTACAATGGCAGCCTTCCCCATGGGGGCCGTTAGCTCAGTTGGTTAGAGCAGAGGACTCATAATCAAGAGGCCAATGCGATTAACCGGGGCTTTTTTCGGACTGGTTGCTTGATTCCAACGCTTTGAAATCAAGCACTTACGGCATTCTGGCGATTTCGCCGGATTGCTACCGAGGAAGTCGGCGGGGAGGCGCTTGCTACGTTCTTGCTACTGAAGGAGAAATGGCGTTTTTCGGCGTCCCTCGGGGTCGCTGAAAGCGCGGAGAGTTGAAGTTGTTTTATGAATGGGCCGTTAGCTCAGTTGGTTAGAGCAGAGGACTCATCGAAATGGTGACCCTGCCGCGAAAGTGGCAGTGGAAAAATCGGGTGAATTCAGGGAAACCGTCAGCCAGTCAATGGCCCGGCAATCCTGAGCCAAGCTCACTGAAGGCAGACCGCAAGGTCGGTAGGTGAGAAGGTGCAGAGACTAGGGTGTGAGGAGCCAATCCGATAAGCACCCCGAGAGCGCCCGACACCCTAACGCACGGAGCAATCCGTGGCGAGGGTGGTGAGATAGTCCAGGGAATGAGGAAACTCATGCAAACCTGAATCCTTTGGTCGTAGGTTCAAGTCCTACACGGCCTACCATTCATAAGACAATTAGACGGATGCCCAGCATGTCAAATCCGGCATCGGATGGCGTGGACGACAAGCGATGCCGGATTTCAAAGTGCGCCAAGCGATGCCGGATTTTTCGGTGCAACGCCTACTTTGCTAGGGAAACACGAAAAGCAAAAAGCGAGTCCAGTGACTCGCTTTTTTCATGTGCTGAACAGCAGCACCTCAGTTGGAAGGGATTTGGCCGTTTCGCCAAAATTCCCTATGGCTGACAAGTACTTAGTGGGACTGTGCAAACGGCGTCATGCGATGCCGGATTTTTGGCAAAATTTCGATCATTTTCCACGGGGCACTTCTCTTGGAATCGTCGGAGAGCCTCTCTAAACGCCCGGGTGCGCAAGGTGGTCCCGCGGGTGTAAACGACTAGGTTCGACTCTCCTTGCAAAGTCTTCCAAGTCACAGCGACGCCCTTATCCGTAAGTGCCTGCGCGCACTTGGAAAAAAAGTCGACTGCTTGGGCGTAGTTGCTTTCTAATTCTGCGGCCCTGTACTCGGCATAACGCTCGGCAAGCGCTGTGCATTCCTGCGGCAGCTTGGTTCTCATTGTTCGCCGATTGATACCTAGTAGTTTTGCGACCTCGGAGATAGGCGGTGGCGGATACGCATCGCACGCGGCGATCAGTGCAATGCGCGCTTCTTCCAAATTTGTTTTCGAGCGTCTGTATTGACGATTGGTGAGCTGCACTGCCTTGCCTTTCGCACCTGAGGTGGGACTCAGCAGATATCGCCCGTCCAACAGGGAAACAATGTCGGCCTCGGCCTGGTAGGCAAGCTGCACCAGCGAACTAAGGTTGGGACGAGCTCTTTTTCCAAGCCACTCGCAGACCGAAGCACGCGACAGTCCTGAGGTTAACGACGCTTTGACTACGCTGCCGTCAAACCTCGCGGAGACGAGAGCCGCTATGCCTTGTCGCAGACTGTCCTCTGTCCAAGGGACTGACGGTTGATGAGACTGTGCTACCACGCGCCCCATCTGTTCGGCTACCCAGACCTCATCGTCGGTTGCTGTCTGGGGATCATTTTCAAAGCAGCGAAAGCCAACAGTCCCGCATGTGGGGCAAACGCCGGGCAGCCAGGGTCTGTGCTTCGACGGGAGGGCCTTCTGCGCTTGCGCACCGCATTCGTCGGTAGGCCTCAGTCGCACTCGATGCCTGGGGCATGCTTGGACGCAGTTCAATTGCCATAAGAGGCGGCCATGTGAATGTTCGGATTCCTCTTGAACGCACTTAGGGCAGTAATGCGGGGCGCATTTATTCGCAAAGTGCATTCCAGGAAAAAGTGAACTGAGGTGGCTTAGTGCCGAGGCGCCCAGGCTCTTTCCTGTTGCTTGCTCCAACGTATTGAGAATCTGTTGCCCGAAGCGCGTGTGGCCGTTCAGCTTGGAATGGTTGAGGTGCCGGCCCCGTTGGCCTGGGCTAATGCCTTCGCACTGGTATGCCGCTATCAGTGTTTCAATGAGATCTTTGGGACGCAGACAGTGTTCGTGCGCGAGGCGGCAGAGGTAGCTGTCCATGCTTTCGACGTCAGGGGTGCCGACACCAGCCAGGTCCAGCGAATAAAAGAGGGTGCGCTCACGCATGACACCCTCCCATGCGATTCTGCAGCGCTTCGAAGGCTTGGTCATCCCAGAAGCTCTCACCAAAGAGTGCTCCGCGTACTTTGGCTTCGCCTTGCTCTATCTCCTGTGCAATGACTCTGCGCAAGGTGTTGGCTTTCGCAGCCTTCCTTAGGAAGTCACCTTTCCAAGCCCCTGCATTTCCCAGCTGCATTGCAGATGCGTCCAGCAGCAACGACTTTAGAAGGCCGACGCAGCCCAGGGAGACTTCAAGAAGTTCATCCGAGATGGCCGCAAAGTTTGGAACCTCTTGGCAAGGCCATTTCCTTTGCAACTTGGTGACGATCTGTTTGAATTCGGCACGATCCCTGCTGTCCTCAAGCCGGTATCGATCCAGGTTCAAAAGCGAGGTTCTCCGCGCAATCTGTCCATGGTCACTCACGAGGTCAAACAGGTCAAAAGACCCAACCAGCACCCACTTCACTCCCGTTGTGTTCGCCAGGCTTTTGAGTGTGTCCATGACGGCGGCGTCTTTGCCAAACCTCATCATGTGATATGCCTCGTCGACCACGCATACCTGTGTCTTGCGGTTCTTGAGCGCGTTTTCGACTGATTTGCGAAGCATCCCAATGGTTGCTCTGGAAGTCTGCTTGATGAGCATCCTGCCGTCCTCCAGTTCGGGGTAGGCCTTCTTGTCCCGTGCTGGCTCATGCAGTTGCACCAGCATGTCCTCGTACAGGCCTCGAAATGAGTGACGGGTCTCCCCGTTTGCGTAAGCTTCGACGGCGATCAGCGGTATGACTGACTTGTCTTGGTCGCAAGTAGTGCTGAAGTCATCAAACAAAGCTTTCAGCAGAATGCGAGTCAACGTCGACTTGCCCACGCCAGTGGCACCTGTGATGACGACGATGTTTGACTCACTGTGCGGAGTCAGCAAGGGCATGAGGTCGTCCAGGAGCTTGTCGAACTTGGCGTGCTTGACACGCGTGTCGAAGAAGGTCCGTTGGCGTTCCACTGAATCTGGGTTGACACTTTGGCGCCATGTCTTTTTGGGCGGGCGCAGTGCGTTCTGTGCAGTTTCCACCGTTTTTCTCCAAGGGGTTGCGGGTTGCTTTTGAGGTAAGTCGCTTGCGGGCTTGGCTTAGTTAGAAGTAGTCCGCGTCCAGCGGGGCTTCGACTGACTCCTGCTCATCAGATGGTGGCGAGGCTTCATTAGCCGGCTCGCTCTCAGCAGGCCCGTGCTTCTTGGGGCGGATCCGTGTGCCCTTCGACTCAGCCCCGCGAGTTTCTCGTTCGGTTTCGTCGGGCTCAGCCGCGATGGATTGAAGCGCGTTCAGGACCGAGATGGGCTTGGACAGCGGCGTGATTTCCAGACCGGAAGGATTCTTTGCCTCAGGCAGTGCTTCGACCATGCCCAGGCGCTCGTACAAGTAGTAGGCCTCGACCGACTGCTCGCGCAGACGGTCATCCCATATCTCCGGTTTCCACAGGGCAGTCTTCTTGTTCGCAACAGCGGGGGACGATTTGGCTCTCTGGGCCGCATTAATCTTTGCGCGACTTTCCTCTCGTTTTTGGATTTGCACTTCGTAGCGGAATCGTCCGTTCAGCGGGCCGCCATCACGAGCCTGAGCCACGAGCCACTCGTCGCGGAAGCAAACATAGACAACTTGCGCGTTCCACATCTCAACTCGGACCTCTGCTTTTTCGCGCGATTTTGTGAGAGCAAGCTTTGGGTTCCAGTAGTAGCGCCCGTCCACGAACACACCTCTGCGACGATCGATTTCGCGTGTCGGCGTGCCTGGTTGGGTGGATGTGAGCAGCCGAAAGATTTTGTCGTAGCGAACCATCCTGTGCTCGCGAGCGCCGTGCTCAAGGATCAGGCGCTTTTCATGGTCAAGGGGTGTCACGCCGAAACGTGGATGGATCCGCTTTGCATGAACCTCGAACAAAAAATGATCAATAGCCCCGTGCAGCGCTGGCAGCGTCCACTTAATGTGCTTGTTCGGGTTGTGACTTGAAGACAGCATGCGAGGGTCTTTGAGCGCAATTGAGTTGCCCTCTAACGATGAGATCACTTCGCTTTCCACAACTCCAAGCAAGCGCTCAACCAACGTCGAATCACGTGGCATGGATCGGCGGCGCCAGCGGATGTCGATGCCAAAGAGCGAGCAAAAGAGCTTTAGCGATTCGCTGTGGAACTCCTTGCCGTTGTCGAGTACCAGAGTTCGCGGAAGGCATCCGTGGCGTCTTACGTAGTCCCGCAGAACCATGAACGTCGCCTCTAACCCCGCTGGGTGGTATGAAAGATAAAACGCCCGAGCCATGCTGAGGGCTCCGTCTACCGCGATAGTCAGAATCGGTTTGCCTAGGTTTTCGATGTGCCGCCCTTTAAGGAGGATGTTGACCACCGTGTGGTCGATATAGACAACCTGGTGCGGCAGTACACCGTGGACGGGTTGGTCGTAATCGTGAATGAGAGGGATCGCAGCCTTTTGGTAGGCCATGCGACGGCCTTCGCGTTTCTTGATGTCCTCTTTGCGTTTAATCCATTCGTAAAAGCTTGAACGACTCATGGGCGTCAGCCCAGCTTCATCGCAACGATTGACGAAGTGCAGATACGTGGCCTGGATGGAAGGTTTGGTCACCACGTTGTGGTGCTCTTTCACCACTTTCTCAGCCAGTTTTGTGATGAGGTCAGGCAAGCGCGAACTTCTGTTGCTTCCTACGTCAGGCATCAAAGCCAGGAGCTGGTCTTGTGGCTGTGGCAGTCCCGCGGCTTGCTGCCGCCAGCGCTGGAAAGTGCGTTTGGAGTAATGAGATTGCGTGCCTTGCAATGCATCTCGACGTTGCAGTGCGATCTCAAGTTGTTTTTTGTTGGTGACGACCGTGTCTAGGTCGTACTCCTTTTGGATAGCGGTTTGGTCGGTTGATATGAGCATCTGGCGCTTGAACAGGTCTTCAACCAGCTGGAGCGGCAGGTGCAGCGACGCTCCGGCTTCGTCACGCACGATGACTTCCGTCGTTCCGACCATCACCACTTCGAAGGGGCGTTTTTCGTAAAGAAAGCGGGTGCCTGAGCGCAGAACAAGTGCGCTCTCTGGCAGGTTCTTTAGGGCTGGTTCATTGAATAGTTCGGTTGCCCTGGCCACAACCTTGTCCCGGTAGATCAGCAGGTCATCAACGAGATCCAGTCTGGTGGTGTGCAGGTCGACATAGACCGTTTCGTTCAGCACGAACTGAAAGATGTGGTCAGCCTTGAACCCGTGCTGGTGAACAAGTTCAAGGTGAGGGATGTACCCCCTGTCGTCCAATAGCTTCACCAATCGATTGGCTTCATCAGGTGGAGCCGCGAGTGTTGTCTCGAGGTTGTAATCCTCAAGGAACGCAAGGTTGGCTAGGAAAATTCTTGGGTGCTCATCGGCCGAGACCAGGCGGTATTCGATTCCGAGCTTTGCGCAATGCTCTTCTGCCGGCAGGTAGTGCCAGCGGCCCTGTTCGTCTTTATAAAAATGATGGGGGCGTTCCGCCGCATAACCAAGCAACCGAGCTTCTTCCCGTAGCTCTTTGATGACAAAGCCTGTTTCGGTGATCAGGAACAGGTCCGGCGTGTGCTGAACCCGGGTTCTGCCGCTTTTCATGCTCTGGACCATCAGATCGAACGTGCACGGTTGGGGCCACAGTTCGATGGTGGACTTGTCGTGTTCATGGAGCTGGATTGCTGGCAGCTCTACTGTCCGGCTCTCCGCGTAGAGCGCGCGGGCCATCTTCTTGCTGATGAAGCGGGTACGGACTGTGTCCATCCGCCCCTGGAGCTTGCGCACCGGGCCAATAGCCCGAATCTCCCGGATGAGTCGGCGTCCGGCCTCGGGCGTATTCCATTGGGCAAAGAGTCGATCAAGTTCAATGTCTGAAAGCATGGCGAAGACCTGAAAGGTGAGTCGTTACTCGTGTGTTTGGTTTGGTCTTTAAATTCATAAGTCCAATAGGACAGATAAAATTAAAAAGGAGTGAACATGTCAAAAAGGACATTTATTAGGTAAAAATAAAGGGGCATCCTGTTGAGCCCCATGTCTTTCGACGATCAAAAGCCTTCTTCGGCTAAGCAGCCGCAGCACACCCGGCGTCCGCCTGATTCGTGGGACGTCCTGGCAAGCCGCCTCCTGAAAGCGGAGATGGAGCGCCGAAACCTGACATACAGCGAGTTGGCGCTCAAGCTGGAGAAGCAGGGCTATGGGGATAACGCCGGCAGCCTCACCTCTCGCATCAATCGAGGTACTTTCACGCTGGCCTTCGCCCTGAGAGTGCTCGATGCGTTGGGCGTGCATGAGCTGAAGTGGGCCGAGGAGCCGCAGCGTAGTTGGACGACTCGACGCAAAGATCGGTCTGAGCGCGAAGACGGGTCGGGTAGTTGACAGCATTGACAGGCAAAGCAAAGCCCTCGCGCGTCATCGGACGCACGAACCAGGCGAGTTTTTGGGTGGCGGCGGTTAGCCGAGGGTGGTGGAGACTAAAACCTTGGTCAGGGCGTCACCTCCTGACTCGCCGGGCCACGCTCACGACGACGCCAAGAACTTCGAGTGAAGTTGTTGGCCGAATCGCAGGGTAAGCAAGGTTGGCTGGTTCCAGGTAGTACCGGCCCTTGTCGTCCAGTACGAGGGTCTTGACTGTCAATTCACCGTCTACGACCGCTACAACGATGTCGCCAGGCTTGGTCGCGGATTTGTGCTCGACAACCACAAGGTCCCCATCAAGAATCCCCGCGTCTTTCATTGAATCGCCTCGGACACGATGAAGTCCCGTTCGCTCCGGATGGTCGATCAGGTAATCGTCGAGGGTCAGGGTTTCCGGCTCTTCCTGCGTAGCCGGTTGAGGAACACCCGCGCGCACTGGGCCTAGCAGCGGCCTGGCAAAGAATCGGGCGCCAGGCGCTATCCGGCCATCGACACGCTCCAAGTAGGACGCATCACATAGGCGCCCAACTAGCGCGAAGACCGATGCAGTCGAAGACAGACCCACCACCTCGCACAACTTGGCCATGGAGGGGAAAGTCCGGTGACGCTTCCAGTACGTCTGAAGTGCGGCGATATGGTGCTGATCAGTCATGCAGGTCTATCGAATGTTCATTCGATTTACTGTACGTCCATACAGTGCATTGTGGCAACCCCCTGGTCAAAGGCAGAACCCTACCGAGTGGCTAGGCGGCGGCTTATCGTGGATACGCCATGGCCGCTGGCAACCCTGGAGTGGACCGGCGCGACTCCCGCCGTGAAACTGGGGCTGGCGAAAGGGTCGGTGAGGCTAGAGGATGTTTATTCTTCAGTAAAGATATTGATTTAGACGAGACAGGCGGGATTATGGCGCCGTGGCTCCGTATATCGGGAGTAGTGCACGGTGTGCGCGAGTCTTAATTATGCGTGATGCGGTAAAATGTCGCTATGGAGGGCCGGCCATGCCGATGAATAAAGGTGATATTGAAACAATTCGCGCAAACGGGATTACTCTGGGGCTGCAACGTGAACTTATTCACACCCTCCCAGGTGGTCGACTAGTATTCACCACAAAAGGCATCGAATACTATCGGTTTGCATGCTATGAATTCGGGGTGGCGGCGAAAATTTCCCAGATTGAAACACGCCTGGACCTGTTTCACCTTAATCAGGCTATCCGACGTGCCTGTATTGCACGGCAAGACCAAGAGCTTCGTGATCAACTTGAAGCGGGGGCTATTCCGGTGCGAAACATCGCTTTAACGCGGGCACTGCTTACGGGCGATTTGCAGAAAATCAGCAGAGCGCTCAAAAGTACTAGTGCAGCTTCAGCGGCTGGTGAAAACGTTATCGCACTGCGATAGAAAAACCGCGCGGGATGCGCGGTTTTCAATCAGGGCAATGCTTCTTTCACTGTATCGATAGCGTCATACGCCATTTCGCAGTAGTTCGCAATCCGTCGGACAGCCATAGCACAGCCTTCCACATCCTTGGCAGAGCCTTGCGATGCAGTTGCAAGTGCGTCTCGGTAATTAACAACAGCGAACCCGACGAGTGCAAATAGTGTCACCGTTGCGTGAGCATGAGCTTCATCCAAGAGCTGTTTATTCTCCGAGTTTGCCGAAACCGACGCTTCTCCGTTCAGCCCGGCCAAGACATTGTTGACTGCCGCAGCTAGTGCGGAAGAAAATTCATCTGACGAGACCGAAGCAAGCGTGTTCCGTGACAGAACCTTTGCAGCCTCCTTGACGGAAACGTTATTCCATTTGTTGTACTGTGCTACCTGTTTCTGATTAGGCATGGCATTAACCGGCTCGCGCCGGTTACCCGGCGGTTGGTTGACGACATTCCTTGTGAAAACAGCGTCCGCGGCTTTCAGTAGGCTCTGTTACCTATAGCAACCAGAAAACCAAAATCTGCAGCCTTGCAGATGCACGGAACCGTTCACAGAGCTTCTTGAAAGACTCACAATTGCCAAATGAGCACGCCTGTCGCACCTGCCTCGGAAGTGCTGGCAAAGCTCCGGGGGAGGCTGGAGAATGCCCGAGGAAGGTTTGAGAAACGCAAGCTGGGTAGGCTGACTCTGGGGGACTGGGTGGTCGACGAGCGCCGCATGCCTGCGCTGGCGCTGCTAGAGTTGCCGGATGAGCAAAAGTCAGGCTACGGCAAGCACTATTGAAATCGGCGACTCGTTTCGCGACGCGGTATGCGATCTTCTGCGAACACAGTTCCCTGACGCGAAACCTGAGCAGTACCTCGGAGGTACAAAGGTTGACATCCTGTTTTCGACGCTTAGTTTTGGTAAGCGGGAGCGTTTTGCCGTTGAGTGCAAGAACTACGATGTAGCTTTGACCAAGGCAGATTTCGAAAAGATCTACGCCAAGTATCAGCCGCTCATCGAGGGCCGCCAGATCGAGCGGGTGCTGATCGTCAGCCAGCACACGATCGGAGCCCCGGCTTCCGACTACGTGGGGACTTGGCGTGCGGCATCGCACCTCACGATCCGAGAACTCGAGGAATTTCTGCTCGGGATCAGGCGGTATATCGAGGCGCTGGCCGACTTGCAGCCGACGGAAGACGCTCAGTATGTGGAGGCGCGGTTTGCCGGGGTCGAGGGGTTAAACGCGCTGGATAGCGTAGACGAGTGGATCCGAAACGGTACGGGCAACGGACTTGCGATCCTGGGGAGCTACGGCCAGGGCAAAACTAGCCTGGCGAGGCACTTGGCCGGGCATTACGCGCGCGCATACCTGCAGGACTCGACACAGCGCATTCCGATCCTCAAAAAGCTCGGCGAGGTTGTCCATGAGACCCGCCTCGAAGCGTTGTTGGGCGCGGAATTCACCGCGGACAGCCCGTCCCCCGGCTACCAGTTCAAGACTTTTGATCACTTGAACCGCAACGGCCGGCTGTTGATCCTCCTTGACGGCTTCGACGAGATGAAGCACGCCATGACGGCGAGCGATTTTCTGTCGAACTTCCGTGAGTTCAACCGACTCCTTCAGGGAAAGAGCAAGGTCATTTTGCTGGGCAGGCCCAATGCGCTGCCAACCGACTCTCAGGACCTCGTGTTCCGAGGCATGAAGCGAGTTGCCGGTCAGGTTGTGGCAAGCGCGGAGTTCACTCCGTGGCGTGAGCAGTCGCTAGCGTTTTTCACACCAGAGGAAAGCGAAGCGCTACTACGCAGCAGCCTGGATCGGTCGGTAGCGCGCTACCAGTCCGCAGGGCGCTTTACTTACCGAGATTCCTTTGTTGAAGATCGGACGGTAGAAGTGCTGCGGCTGGTCCCTGCTGACCTCCTATCCCGTCCGGTGCACGTCCAACTCATTGCAGAGCTTGCTGCCGATCCCGGCTTCGACTTTGCGGGCTTCAACCGGTACCGGCTCTACGATCACTTCATCCGTTCAATGGTCGAGCGGGACACGACGCAAAAGCGGGCGCGCAAGGCCATTCAGCTCGACGACAGGCTGAGATTTCAGCGAGACCTGGCGTGGTGGGCCTGGGCCCGTGTCGGCAAGTCGCAAGGCAGCTTCACGCGCGACGAGATCCCGAACTCACTGCTCGACACTCTCCCGGATGGCGGTGCCGCCGACATGGAGGGCAAGCGCAACGAATACATCGTGTCCACCCTTACGGAGGACAAGGACGGTGGTGTGCTGTATTTCGCTCACCGCTCCTTCCAGGAATTCCTTGTCGCGGAACGGCTTCGCCTGGCTAAGCCCGACCCGAATGCTCACCTGGCCTACGCTGCTCACCTTACTCCGGACATTGCGGACTTCCTCCGGCAGGCGCCAGACGTCAATTTCGTTGTGGACTGGTGCGATACGCTCTCGTCCTGCCAGGGGCCACTCCCCGGCTCCTACTTGCGCTTTTTCGCCGAGTTTCCGATCCTCGCCGACACCCTGGCCATCGCAGCCAAGGCCGATCCTGCGCAATGTGATCTGTGGACCGTGGCCATCGTGACACTCAGTAGCCGAGCCGGACTTGAAGGCGCGTTGTCTGGAATAGATCTCGAGCGAGTATTGCTCACGGTCATTCGCGAGGGCTCGCGGCTGGCTGCGGCCATGGCAACGCTTGCACTGGTCGCTCGGCAGCAAGCGATTTCCTCGGCACCCCTGCTCATCAAATTGACGGCCGGTCTGATAGAGCGGTGCTTGCGCCATTCAAGGCAAGAGTCCGACCCTTCAGCACTGTCCATTGAAGTGAAGCTCCACGATTTCGCTGCGGCTTGGCTGGGGCAAGCGGTGAAACGAGTGTTTCCTTCGAGCGGTCTCAAAGCCGTGCAGCTTGAGTTCGACCTTGGTCAATTGGTGTCGCTCTGTCTTGCGGAGCTCGGCAGCGCGATGCCAGAGGCCGGCGAACTTTTCGGTGATCTGCCCCAGATCGATGTTCCGGTCAGCGTTGAGTCCAAAAAAGTGTTCGATACGGTGGATCAGAAGGTGCGCCAGCCCTACGGCTGGCTTATTAACACCAAGCGCCAAACATTTCCCGTGGTCGCATACGAGTCCAATCGCAGGGCTTTTACCGCCGCAGCTGCTGCCCCCCGGCTGCGCAGGCCTGATCACTGAGCCTCAACGCTCCCTAACGCTTGCGCTCCAGGGAGCGAATCAGGTGCCAGCTCCGGTGGACGCGCGGGGCTGCTATCATTTCTGCATGAACCGCTTCAAGACATAGCAAAGCACTGAGCCCAGTTCGGGCTTATCTCCACATTCAGCAACCTGTGGCGCCCTAGGTGCGCCCGCAAATGTGGAGTTTGTTTATGTCTCAACACGTTCGCTATGCGAGAGCGTCTGTCGACGCCCGCAATACTATTGATCCGCGCACCACTGATCAGCGCTCACCCGGGCGGTCACCAGATCATCGTGAAGGCCAACCGTTCTCAGCACGCTGCCCCACGCTCTGGGCTTCTAGGCCGTTCGTTCTGAAGACCGGCGGACGGTTAGTTGCCGTCAGATTACTGCCTGGCCGTCAAGAGCTTGAGGTGCTGCGTACGTCTAACATAGGCGCGCCGTCGCTGTGGGTGAAGGCAGAGCGCGTTTTGTCAGAACGAGAAGCTGAGCTGTGGGCGCAGCAGAGCAAGTTCACTCGCGCTAGATAGTGCTGGGCGGGGCAACGCCGGCTTGACTGAGTGACTAGTTATCCGGTGTGCCAAGAACCGAGGGCGGTCATCATCAGGTACGAGATGATGGCCGCCTATTTTGGCGAAGGTCTGATTGACGACGGGGCTGATCGAGAGATCAGGCCCTTTTTCTATGCCCGGTTGAGAAGTTGAACGGATCGACACTTCCCCCGACACCGCGCGTCTAGCGCTTCAGACATCCAGCGATTGCACATCCCACTGCGTCAAATCGACTTCAAAGTTCTGCGCGCCCAGCCCCTTCAGGAATGAGGCCAGGGCCTCCAGGCGTTTGAACTTGCGGGCATGGCCTCGCTGAGCTTCCAGCAGTTGCTCGTCCAAACCCTCCCGCATAGCCAGCACAAAGCCACCGGGAACACCCTTGGCAACCAGCTCGCCCGCCTTCCCCGCTCGAATCAGCTGGCGAAGAAGTGGTGTGTCAAATGTGTTTGTTTGAGTTATCAAAATTGATCTTTTGATTGCTCCAGGGTGCAATCATGATAACCTAGCCAGATGTACTGGCAGAAATGGGCTGCAAATGTGGTCTCGGTGCGTCAGACACCGAGGGCGGCGCTATACGATGCAATCCAAACGAACCGGAAGTAGGCCGGAAGGCTCAAGGTGGTAAATGTCCCGACAACTCGAATCAATCACAGCACACGTCGCTCAGCGCGCTGATGCCGGCCGCGCATCTACTCCGATCGTCAGCGGGGGGTGTGATGACTAAGAAGGCTCATCTGAACGCCGCCAAGAAGGCCAAAAACGACGAGTTCTACACCCAGTGGGCGGATATCGAACGCGAGATGAACGCGTACCTGGAGTACGACCCGAACGTGTTCCGCGGGAAGACACTCCTGCTACCTTGCGACGATCCCGAGTGGAGCAACTTCACAAAGTTCTTCGCCCTGCACTTCCGCGACTACGGGCTGAAGAAGCTGATCTCGACGAGCTACGCACCGAACAGCAAAGAGGGCTTCACCTCCTACCAGCCGACGCTGTTCGAGCGGGGCAGCCCTGCCTACGACAAGAAGAAGTCGATGGATAGAGGGCGCATGTTCGTCTTGGAAGATTCTGACGTCAACGCCGACGGCGCCATCAACATCGACGATCTGCAGTGGTGCTACCTCGAGGGCAGCGGCGATTTCCGCAGTGACGAAGTGATCGCTCTGCGGAACGAAGCGGATGTCATCATCACGAATCCGCCCTTCAGTCTGTTCCGTGAATTTGTGGCGTGGCTCGTGGCCGGAGGGAAGACCTTCTCGGTGATTGGCAACAGCAACGCTACGACATACAAAGAGATCTTTCCGCTGATCCAGCAAAACGCACTCTGGAAAGGTGCGACGGCTAACAACACCGACATGGTGTTTGGCGTTCCGAAAGGCACGGAAATCAAGGAGTCCGACAAGCAGAAGGCTGAGCGCCTCGGCTATCCCTCGGACGGCGATTACGACTACACGCGCCTGGGCAACTCCTGCTGGTTTACGAACATCGAGCACGGACGCCGCCACGAGCCACTTCAACTCATGACGATGGCCGACAACTTGAAGTACAGCCGCCACAAAGAGGTTTGCGAGTTGGGGTACCAGACCTACGACAACTATGATGGCATCGAAGTGCCGTTCATGGACGCGTTGCCGAGCGACTATGCCGGAGTCATGGGCGTGCCGATCACGTTCCTGGATAAGTACAACCCGGACCAATTTGAGATCGTCGGAATCGCGAAAGCACCGCTCGGAGAGCCGTCTAAAATCTACGGCAAACAGGTGCAGGTGAGCGCAACGGGCGACCGTAGCGTGGTGACGAAGCTCAACGACGGTCCCTCGATCAAAGTTGATGAGCCCCCGGAAGACAAGACGTATTACGAGGTCGATGGTGCCTTCTACGTCCAAACGTACGCCCGCATCCTGATACGCAGGAAGGGCGTCGCTTGAAAACTGATCTGAAGCAATACACGGTCAAGGATGTGACCGAGGGGTTTGTCTACAACGAGTACGAGGGCAAAGGCTTGTATGGGCTTGCCGGGACGCTCGTGATTCAACCCGAGTACCAACGGAACTACATCTACGGCGATGGCAAGAAGGACGTCGCTGTGATTGATTCGCTACTGAAGGGCTATCCGCTGGGGCTGATCTACTTCAACAGTGGCGTCAGCCACCTGGAAGTGCTTGATGGCCAGCAGCGCATTACGAGCATCGGTCGGTTCGTGACCGGAAAATTCGCCATCAAGCGCGACGGCAAGGAGCAGACGTTCTCGTCGCTCCCGCAAGAGGACCGCGACAAGATCCTGGCCAGCGCCCTGCTCGTGTATGTGTGTGAGGGAGCTGAGGCGGACATCAAAAAGTGGTTCCAGACCATCAACATTGCCGGCGTCCCCCTCAATTCTCAGGAGTTGCTGAACGCTGTCTACTCGGGACCGTTCGTGACGGCGGCCAAGGCGGTGTTCTCGAACTCGGGAAACGCGCTCCAGCAGAAGTGGGCGTCGTACGTGAAGGGCGACCCAAAGCGCCAGGAGGTCCTGGAGGTCGCCTTGGGCTGGATTGCCGCGTCAAAGGACGTGAGCATCGAGCGGTACCTGGCAGACCACCGCCACGACGCGGGGATTGCTGAGCTGAAGGGCTACTTCACTTCCGTGATTGACTGGGTGGACAGCGTTTTCACCAAGCCGCCTGACAAGGAGATGCGCGGCCTGGAGTGGGGTCAACTCTACGAGAAATACCACACCACGTCGTATAACGCTGCGGCAATCACTGCCAGGCTCGTCGAGCTTCGAGGCGACCCCGCAGTGCACAGTCTAAGGGGAATCTATGAGTTTCTCCTTGGCGGTGAAGAGCAGCCACAGTTGCTGGAAGTTCGCCTGTTCGACGACAAGACCAAGCGGCTGGCCTATGACAAGCAGACTTCGGAAGCTCAGGCGGCGGGCAAATCTAACTGCTCCCTCTGTGCCGTTGGCCACAGCGCGAACGCCACAAAGATTTGGGCGCAGAAGGACATGGACGCGGACCATGTGTCGGCATGGTCCAATGGCGGAAGCACAGACCTCTCGAACTGCGAGATGCTCTGCGTGACGCACAACCGAGCCAAGGGAAACCGCTAGTCGCAGCGTTGTAGCCCTGCCTCCTTCTCTCGATTTCAGGCGTTTTCGCCTGCCCCGCCAGCAATATTCGGCAGCGTCCAAAAGGCGCTGCCGTTTTGCATTCCAACTCCTGAAAACAGTTATCTGCGATCCACGGCACCTTTGCCTTTGACCTTCAGCGACCGCAACCGGTCTTCCAGCGAGATGCTTGGACGGGGGGCGGGTGACGGAAATAGTGTGAAGACGTACTGAGTACGGTCCATGGCGCGCAGGACCTCAATGAAGGTTTCAAGAGTCGCCTTCCCGTGCGATTCGAAGCGCTTGTACGTCCGTAGGGGGATGCCGGCCTCTCGCGCGAACTCCACTTGAGACAACTGTTCGTCCTGCCGGTACCGTCGGACTCGCATCGCCAAGTAATGGCAAACCTCGTTTATCGGACAGGCTCTGAGCCTTATCACCAATTCATCATCGCTCATCCACATATTGTGGGCCAGTTTTGGCACCATGTTTGTTGATAACGTGGTTTATGCATCGCCTTTTGGAGCTGTGTTGCTAGACTGAGCTTAGAAATACCCGAAATCCACCTCCGAGCTAGGTCTGCTTGGTGTGTGAAGTGGCATTACCTGCCAAGAAAGGAACGACCATGTCAACCTCCCCCACCAGGGGCGGGTCGAGCGTATCTGCTCGTGCCGTCACGCCCTCATTGCAACTGGCCAAACTCGTTGAGTTTCTTGCTGGTGCAATAACACCCGACGCCTCTGCGACGAACGCCTTGCCTTTTGTGAGCACTGCGGGCAATAAGGTGCTCATCAATTTGCGCAGCCCTTTGCTAAGGCTGGTCCAGGGCGAGGCCTTTCAGGCTGCCTTCATTCCTGGCGCCGAGACAGGCTTCCTGCGCGACATGGCAATTCCTGCCAAAGGAATGACAGCGCGTACGGGTGGCCGTTTGACCCATGCGTCAGAAGGTGCAACCTCCAAAGCCATCGAAAAGCTGCATACCGAAGTAAGTGATGCGCTGGATGCCGCGTTGGCGAATTTGGATCTATCCAAGCTCATGATGCCGTCCATGGACGTCGCACTCAAGGCCCTGGCCGAATCCATTGGCGAGGGCAAGCCCAACTTGCCCAAGACTGCGACCATGGTCCCCGTGGTCTTCGCGTCCAACGATCGGCGTGCGGAGGAACGCAGCAAAGACATTGGCCGGGTGCTAACGGCCATCGAGACCGTTGACGGCAGCGACGGGCTGGAGTCGATGCTCAAGGGCATTGCCACCAAGCTGCGCAAAGACGGACTTGACGATGAGGTCGAAGAGACACTGGCGGCTATCAGGGCTCAACGCAATCGCCCGGGCAGCCAGATTCGTGAGTTTCTTGACTTCCTTGATGACCAAGCACTGGCACGCGTGCGATTACAGGTCTCAATGCGCCTCATGGAGGCATTGGCAGCTCAGTCAACGGCCCCAGGCTTTCACGCCTATGTTGAACGCGTCAAGCAATGCTACGAGGTGTTCGGCGGCGTGAAAGGTGAAGCGTTGCTGTTGGACGCCTCGACTGTCTACGGGCAGGCCAATACGTCGGACATCGCTGAGCATCTTCGCAAGGCCATGTTTTATACGTGCCTGCCTGTGTGGGCGCAGTGGTCCGTACAGCTTTTCGAAACCCGCACCGAGCCCACTAAGGGCTTTGCCACGGTTCGTGAAGTCTCATACAGGTTCCGCGTCAATGGCGACAACCCAATGACCGGTAAGTCGGCCTTCGACACACGCCTTGGCAAGCTGCATGAGCAGCTGTTCGTTGACATCAGTCCTGATCGCCGTGTTCGCCGCGACATGGCTGAACTTGTGTTCTTGCATCTGGTGACACCCAGTTCCCTCAACGAGCCAGCTCCCTTGGATGTGCATGCCGAGGCCAAGCGGATTGCGCTGGAGCTCAAGATTGAGCCCGTCGAAACGCTGCGGAAAATTCATGCTTCCCTGAAGGCTCGCTCAGGGGTCATAGACGGCCTTGCGGATGAGCTAATCGATTTGCTCAAGAGCAAGGTCAACAAAGTGGTGGCCTTGGCCAACAACACAGCCGACAAATTCAATGTGTCCATTCACCGGAACATCGTCAACTGGGAAGCCGTTGACTCCATTGGCCCGAAGACCGACATCCTGGTCAATGCCAAAGCCGGCGATAACTCCACGGAATGGTTCAACCACCTGACGATTTCCGAAGATGCCGTTGTGCCTGGCAGCTTGGCCTCGTACTTTGTCAAAACAGAGTTGAAAGAACGCTCCCTCTGCGCCGCTGGTGACCCCACCACCATTGCCATGGAGCGGGACCTGAGCATGCCCGTGCTGCCAGTTCGCTTTGTGCCCTACAAATGGCACAAGACTGACCAGCAATGGCTGCCCGACATCACGGATGTGGAGCCCTTCAACACCAATACGGGCATTGAACTTCAGTACGACCTATCCTTGCTCGGGGTCAAACGCGCAAAAGACGAACACGAGCGAGCACGGTCCGAGCAGTTTCGCTCTGCATCGGTCGCTGCGTTTTCGGTTCTCACCTATATCACCCTATGGGAATTGCAGCGACGCATACGTGAGACTCAGCCGGATCTGGGTATTTCATTGATTCGCTTGCAGCGCACTGGCCGTCAGCAAGACAAAGCTGTTGATGCTGACGACGCCAACACGGCGGTGTATGCAGTCAGCCAAGCTGTCGAGAAAGCTCTTGCGCGCGAGGGATTCATCAAGCTCCAAGGGGTAACGACTGAGGCTGACGGAAAACCCGACGCGCTGCGTTGGAAGCGGCGTGGCGCGCTGCATGCCTTGCTCGGTGGCCAAGCGCTCAAATTTCAGATGGACGGGGACCTCGATAAGGTCGCACTGCTCACCTACGTCACCCGGCCATGTGACACGCACCCCACTCATGCCGATGCCGACGGCTACCTGTTCCTGAGCCGCACCTATGTTGCCGAGCGTGGTGAAAAAGGCTCCGTCCTCAAGGCGCTGCGCATGCGCTCACGCCTTGTTGAAAACCGCAAGGACTTCAAAAGCCCTCAGCCTGTTCTCGAAGAAATTGCGCGCCTGCACGAAGCAGGATTCAAGCACGTGATGCTCCTATCGCACCATTTTGGTAATCGCCATATTGGACGCGCGGCCGAACGCCATGCCCCCCACGGAACACTGGAGTTCTTGGATGCGGCGGTCCAGCGGTTTCCTGAAATGCAGCTCTACACGCTGCGCCGTGACGTATTTCCAGCAACGCGCCTTCGCAGACGCGCCGGCTCCGAGAGCGCCTTTGAAGTTGTCAACTTCAAAGATCACCAGCAGATGTATGACTCGGTATCGAATGACGCCTTGCGCAGCATCATGCCTATTTATACGTTTGCCACGCTGGCAGTCGTTGGCGAGGAGAGTGATCGGCCTCAGTCCGGGTTCTGCACCTACTTCTTCGACGTCGAGCAAAGAATCACAGATGTCGAAGTGCGTGAAACCGTTCGCCAAAACATTCTGGGCATCGGTGCGCAGGCGGCAGAAGTTCGCAAATCGCTCATCAGCGTGCTGCGAGCCATCCACTTCATGGAAAGCGAGAAGTCTCCGCCCAAGTCAACGCCGGTGCTCTTGCCGGTGCTTGACCCCTATAGCTGGGTCAACCCGGATAAGCGTGCTGCCGCTGGGGAGATCGAGGTGATGACTCGCCGGCGCTCTGGCTCTGTCTTGCTCTCGTTGCCAGCCGTTTTGGCTCATGTCACGAAGGTGCTCCACAAGGAGGCTCAATGACTGAGCTGACCTTCCATCAACAGGCCGTACTGTGGGGCCAGGCCTATGAGGTGCTGGTCAAGCGAGGCGTCATTGCCTGTCTCATTGAGCATGGTCTGGTAAAACACGACCGCCCAGGTCTGGAGCGCTGGCGCGAAACCAGGCTGCTTGACGTCTCCAGGGCTCTGACCGATGAGCTGCATATCCTGGACGAGGCCGCGCGTGACGTGGTCAAGGCTGCGGTGCGCCACCTGGCATTGACTGCGTTTGGTGTTGGATACACGGCCACCCGCGCATACGTGCAGTCTGTCAAAGACAAGTTCAGGAAAAATCCCGAGGCGCTGCACGTCAAGGCACTGTGGTGCCCCTTGATGCTGCCGGGCGAATCCACTCTGGAGCAAACAGCTCGAGCCGAGACCCGAGAAGCCTTTTACAAGGAACTGGCACTGACTGGCGTCAATGACCCGGACTGGTCACGCAAAGGCCAACCAGCCAACGCCGATTTCCTGCTATGGCTTTCAGCTGATGCCAAAGAGGATCACCTGCTCGTGCAGGAATACTCATATGACATGCCGCCATCAGTGGGTGACTTCAGGGAGCAAGGAACCCACCTTGATGAATTGACACGCCACCGGCGCATTGTCGATTCGCGCAGTGTCTTCGCACGCGTGGCGGCAGAGGTGGACGGCGAATCATTCGAGTTGTCAGAGGACATCAAGAACTACCTGGCTGCGCTCACGTCTGAAAACAAACCTTTTTACAAGCTCTGCCAGGCAAGCTCATACGCCGAATCCACCGTCTTGCTACTGCAGCGACGTGGACTGCTCCAGCGGCCTTGCGTAGCCCGCGCGCTTGCCATCACGCCCAACGGGCTCGAAAGCTTGGCTGCACGGTTCGCCCTGGAGGGCGAGCCAGAACCACGTCGTGCCTTGATGTCCCAGCTCGGCGAGGCCTACCGAGACACGGCCAAGATTTCTGATGGTGATACGTCGGGCCTAGACACACAAATTGGCCGTGTCTTCAAAGGCGTCGTCAACAAGCTGCCGGAAAAATTGCGCGAAGGCATGCAGAAGCTGCGCGCCATGCCGCAGCCGGGTGAAGACTACATTTTTGAGTTTGAAGAAACCGTTCCCGACTTTGCCAACCCAACGGACACCTTCACGATTGACCAAGCTCTGGCGCTGGTAGACGAAGAGCCGGGCTTGCAGCAGTACTTCGGGCAGTCAGCCAAGGACGCCGTTGGGCAGTCCATGCGGGATTTCGCCAAAGGCAAGCCCACTCTGTCATTGCGTGACATGCACGCTGCGGCCATCGTGGCTGGAATGCAGTGCGCCCAGGAGGGCAAGCTCAACGTGCTGGCGCTCGAGGGCAATCCAGGCATTGGCAAGACCACGGCGCTGCGAACCCACCTGGGCAAGAAGCAAGACGGCTACCTGTTCCTCTATGTCAGCCCGCGAGTGGTTATCAACCGGGACGTGACGGAAAGCCTGGCTCGCAACGAAGACAAATCGCCCACCGGCATTTTGACCGTGACGACCAATGCCCAGTTGATTGCTGCGGCAGAACGGTGGCACGCTGCCCAAGTGGCGCTGGGCCTTGATACGAAGCGCCACATTGAAGGTGCTGTTGTTGCCGACGGCGTGCCAGATCTGAACAGGCCTCGCGGCACCATGCTGGTGCTGGACCCAAAGCAGGAAGAGGAAATCGACGCTGAGCACGCGGGCAACAAACTGCGCAAGGACACCCTGTCTGAACATGAGGACTTGGTGAAAGAGCGGCCCCTGATGGGCGTTCTTAAGGGCATGTCCTCCACCGCCCGTGAGCTCCTGGAGCTGAACCCGAACGTCAATCGCATCGTGCTCACCGCTGCCTTGCAAGGATTTCGGGAGCGAGAAAATGCCAAGACCACCATCGACGCGCTATCCAGTCTGTTTGTCAATAAGGCTTCGACTTTGGCTGGCCGCAACGAACGTCGGCAGTTTGCCCGGCGCATGCCCACCATTGTGGTCATGGTTGACGAGCTGGCCGGCGATGGCGCTGGCGCGCGATTTGTTCACACCATTGCCACATGGCTGAACAACGAGTTCATCGATTGTTTTGAGGACGAGGTGTGTCCTTTCACCGTTACCTTGGTTGTGTCCGACGCGTCACTTGGCAACGAAGTCGTGCTGGACAGGTATCTCAATGCGGGTGAGCGCACACCTGACAAGGTGCTGGTCTCCAAGTCCAGCGGAAAGCGACCCTTTCGACTGACCGCTAACCGAATCAAGATCGGGCAAGGCAAGCGTGACACCTTGCACGTGATGACCAACAGTTATCCGGCCAGCGAACTGCATTTGCACTATCGGGTGAAGCTGACGGCTGTTCAGCTTGGCCAAAGTACCAAGAACCTTGGTGAGTTGCAAACCCCGCGAGAGGCGATCCGCAAAGCAGCAGAAGACGCGTTGATTGACGGGGCTCACACCCAGATCCTCAAGGCATTGGACGCTGGGGCTAAACAGGTCATCTACTTCGCCCAGGACAAGCAGTTTCTGCGCAGGGTGAAAGGTGTGCTCATCTCGGGCAGCAACAACGGCTTGAACGGCGAGAACGTTCAAGTGCTCGATTCGTCGATTCCAGGTTGGAAGCGCAAACAGCTGGTCGAGCCAGCCACGCGTGAAAAAATTCGCGTCTTCCTCATGACCTCATCTGGCGCTCGTGGCGTGTCATTTCCACTGACCGACTGGATTATTGCGAGCGTGCCTCGGTTCAACATCGAATCGGCGCTGATGGAAATTGCCCAGCTCATCTACCGTGGCCGCGGCATGTACCGCGACGAGCACGGTGAGCGGCAATCTGGCGACCGAGTGCCACGACACCTTGTCATGCTGGTCGATGACTTCATCGTCTCTGAGTCCGAGATGGACAAGCGCCAATGGCTGCGCCAATCGTTGGACCTGATGACGCTGCTGGTCATGCTGCGCTCAACCATATTCACTCGCATCACGGGTGACTCTGCGTTGAAGCAGCCCCTGGCTCTGGTGCCTGTGGGGGCAGTAGGCACCGAGGAACTCATCAGCCTGATGTCCCAGTACGTCTCAGAGTTCGTCAAAGAGGCGGAGGTCTTCAAGCTGCAAAGCACCAACAAGGATCTGGTGGCTCTGGCACAACGGGCTAAAGGAAACGTCGAGGAGATCTTTTCTCGGGCGAAGTTGAATGGCGTGGCCAAGAAGGACGCCGACGACCGCTCAGTGGTCAAAAGCCGCTACGTCGAAGAGCTGCTCGAGCTCGTGGCCAGCCCAATCGGCCCATTGCTAGCGCATGCGCCGGAGGGCCTGTGTATCCCAGACCACCTCCATTTTTCCGGCCCAGTCGCCGTCGAAACCTGGCAGGGGTTCGACAAGCAAGAGGTGTTCGCATTTGAAGGCCATGAGACCCAGGTCAGCAAAGCAAGCCGGTCGCTTGTAGGTCAACTTTATGAGATTGACCGCACACGCGACTTCCCGCCAGCCATGCGCATACCTGCTGCAAACTTGCTGCGGCTGATTCAGCGTGACCAGCATGAGGCCGCCAATGAATTTCGCACACTGAAAGAGCTGAAGTCTCCCAACACGTGGGTCGCCGTGCCGGTGGGCTACTACAGCTTCATGCATGCAGAAACCGCAGATGACGACCAGCCCTTTCGCCTGGACGACCACGCCCTTTGGCAAGAGGCACTGGGCCGGTCGCTCAACGCAGGATCGGCAGTGATGCCGCCACTGCCACGATATGACTCGTTCCCTTGGGCTGCGGCCGTTGGTCAGGTCAGTCCACTGAAGCTGGATCTTGTCTTTGACGACCGCTATTTCATGGCTTCGAACGAGCTAAACCTGCTCAATACCCTGCTGCTGGCTAACGAGGTAAGTGATGCAGGCGAGTGACAATTCAAGCAACGCGCAGGCCCCAGTCATAATTCAGCCCATGCCAGACAAGAACAAGCTAGTCGTCGTCGATACGAACTGTCTAGTGAGGATGTACTTCTCAGCTCTGCGCCCTATGCTGGGCGCCACGTTCTCCGGCTACATACTGATGACGCTCCAAGAGCTTGCCGACGAACTCAAGAATCTCGCAAGCAACGATAAGCATGCGTGGTTAAGCGACCAGGGCATCCAGGCAGAGGTCGATGGCGCTGTTATTAAGCTGACAAGGCAGCAGGAGGCGACTATTAAAGATGAGACGCCCAAGGTGCGTCGATATGGGAACGCTGAGTTGCAGCGATACAAAGATAAAAACAACGTTGCACGGCCCTTGACGCTGTCTCTTGCAGATGCACGTGCATTAACTGCGGCGATTGAACTGGGGGCTGCGCTGGCCACTGACGAGTGGCCTTTGCGACTAGTGGCTGGCTACATCCAAGCTGACGATAACGGGGGCTACGTTGAGCTTCTGTCCAGCGTCGAGCTACTGCACCTTCTTGAGAAGGCCGGCGCCATTACAAAAGATGAGCGAGTCAAGGTCTATGCGCACTGGCGAAAAAGCAGTGAGGCGCTACTTGGAGACTCAGATGCTCGCTACAAAGCACTCTTTGGCGAGGCTGCCCCGACAGCTCAAGACTGAATTTCCCAGAGGGCGTGCGAAAGCCCGACGGCCTCTCCGAGTCCTACCTTGAGCGCGGCAGCAATGAACGCCGGATTGCGCCCGCCTTCCTGGCGCTGCAGGTTTGCCAGCGCCTTGAACACGGGGGTGTCATACACCTGCTCGCACTTCGCGATAAATTCTTCGACAGCAGGCGTATCAGTACCGAAAAGCTCGCGAGCAGCAGAAGGAACTTGTGCACGTCCGGCCCTCCAGCGTCTCCAGAAGGCGTCGTCCACCAGTCCTGACTCGGACTTGTTTTGCTCAAGCAGGAGCCGGTCCACGCCTTTCACGACGGTCACAATCGAGATGTCCAATCGTTCCGCATAGCTGTTCGCGACGTCCATGGGCTTTTTCGCGGACTGCATCTCGTCCAAGCACGCCTGAGCCACTTCATCGGGGAACAGCAGGAACTGAGCGAAGCGTTCAGCGAACTTTTCACCCGGCTCATCCTGGAGTTTGTGCAGCGATAGGCAGTGCGCGTACTCGTGAGCCAGCCAGTATTTGTAGTCGTCCTTCTTGCAGCCAAGGTTGAACACAACCCAGGACTCCTTGGACTCGGGGAGGTACACGTTCAGGGCGTTCTCGTGCCGCTCTTTATTCAGTCCCCAAAAAACCGGAACCAAATACGCCCCAAAAGACTTGAACAGCTGCACCAGGTGCTCATTGGTCAGCACCTGATCAGGGGTCAGCCCAAGGGAGGCACGCGTCTCCGCAGCGACTCCGCGAACGTAGTCGATCTCGAGTTGAGGATCTTTTAACTTCCGAGGCTCGTACTTCAGACGAGGCTCCACATATTGAGCGAGCTCCTGCAGATGGAGCGCGACCTCTTGAGCAGCGTCCAAAGCCGCTCCTGTAGCGGGGCGGTTGGTCTTCGTTCGATAGGCAACGATGGGCTCAGGAGTCTCGTCGGAGACGAAAAGCTGCTCCACTGTCAGCTGGAGCGTTTCGGCCAGCTTGGGCAACTTGCCTGGACGAGGAATGGAGTCACCTGACAGCCAGTTGGACACAGCCTCTTTGCTGACAAGGCACGCCTGACCGAGGCTGGTGCCCGTGAGGCCCAGCCGATCCATTGCGCTCTTGATGACAGGTAGGTTCAACATGTGGAGTTCGATTGTAGGCGCGAGGAGCGCTGCGGTCAAGTTGCGTCAAGTTTCACTGTGTAGTGACGCGATGTTTAAACTGGACGAGATAGGGGCGCCACGCTTACTGCCGAGGATGCAGCCAGGGCACCAGGCCTGGTGCAAAGGCTCGCTCAGCGAACGACCTGATCTGCCGCCACTTCCTCACCGCACACAGTCCCTCTGGGCAATATCGCTTGAAAGCGATTTATTGCAAATATCGCCAAAAGGCGATTTTGTGCCCATATCGCTCATGAGCGATAATTTTCAGATGGACTACCCACTCGTTCTCGCACGCCAACTTCAACATCACTTGCGCTCGTTGCGCAAAGTGCGCGGGCTTACGCAAGCTGAGTTGGCTCAGCGACTGGGTGTTGTGCAGTCTCGTGTGGCAGACATTGAGGCCAACCCTGGCGCAGTCAGTCTCGATCAGCTCATGCGAGTGCTGGCCGCGCTGGATGCGCAGCTGGTTGTTCGGGACCTGCAAGCGCTCAAGACGACTGGGGCCCCGCTGAGCGGGGGGCAAGCCACCTCGAAGGTCAGCAGCTCCTCCGCGAAGGCCGCTAGCACTGCGCAGGACAAGAACAACCCGCCCAAAGGGCAATGGTAAGAGTCCCCGCAACGCGCTGAAGCTACTGTATGAACTGTTTGCCTTTGGGTGCTTTAGACGATGACATATGGTCCGCCATGGCGGACGGTAAGGCGCAAATGGCAGCATATAGTCCGCCAAGCAGGACTAAATGATGGCTTGCTTTGTGGCCTAAGCTACGAGCGCGTTCCAACCAAACCACCCACTCGCCCGGATTCGGCCCACGGTGGCCTTTCGCTTAGGCTACGTGAACGTCCGTTTAGCAGCGTTTGCGGCCGTTGGCCGCCGCCGGGCGAACTCACGCGGTCTGATACCAAGCCGTCGTTGGCCCCGGCGATGGACGGGGGATCGAATGGCCGCTTTGCGAGGTACAGCAGCCTTAAGACTTTCACGTGGCGGTTCGCGCTGCGCCAGTGACGGCCTCTCTACGGCTCGCACGCGCGGCACCGACCTGGAACCGTCTGTGGAAAACCCAAATCGACCGCCTAGAAGCGGTCAGTTGAGAGACTGCTGAGATTGCAGGCGGTCAGCCTGATCGCCTGTTGCCCTATATTCATCGACCAAAGCCAATGCAGTCACAAAGGGTCGAGCGATGACAAAGAGTTCCGGGGAGCCGCAACAAGCCTACAGCGATAGCGACGTCCTCGACGCCGCATTCCGCATCGAGCACACCACAGACAACGGCCAGCCGGCCCTGGACCTGTTCCTGCAAACGTTCGAACTCGTTGATCAGGATGCACGGATTTGGCACGCCCACCCGGACAGTGCATGGCCGCTGTTGGCGACGATCACGCCAACCAGGATCATCATGCGGCCGATCCATGCGAACCCGCATCGGGTGCAGTATCTCAATCGGAAGAATGGTCAGTTTGGAATCGTCATATATGAAGACGGCCACGAGAATGACTTGCCGTATGAGGCTGAGGAGGCTGCGCTGAGTATTGCGGTGCGCTTACCCTATGGGCTGTTCGATTCTCCCGGCAATGGCCTGGGCTTGCCCAAGGATCTTGATGCGGTCTGGCAGACCCTTTCGCGGGTCCAGGGCACTGAAATTCTGGTTGTCAGCCGCAAACGAGCGACGGCACTCACCGAAGGCGTGATTTGCATTCGCGAAGACGAGATGGACAAGCTCCGTCGCAAGTTCAATCGGACCAAGACGGCAGGCCGAAAGCTGGTTCGGCAGACCAAGCAAAGCGTGGTACATGACGACGTGCTCACGAAGCTTGATCCTGAGAAGTTCAGGCGCGTGATCCAAGTCAACCAACCGTTGGTGGAGGTTCGGCGCGAAACAGCGGCCGAGGCCAAACGTCGTGTCCAGGGTGACGGTTGGGGGACTGAAACCGTTCGCGAGATCGCTCAACGATTACCGAACATAGCCAAGCAAGCACCTCGCGATTTGATGATGCTGCACGCCGAAATCGAGCGTGCAACCCTTGCCGCTGTGATTGAAAAGTACGACGAGCTGCTCGGAAAGACAACGCAAGAGAGGCACTGGCAAACGTTCTTTGAACAGAACAAGCTCGTGCTCAGCATGGTTTTTGCGCGCCCGGTGGAGCTATTGCATACCCAGTTCCACGCGAAGCCATCGACTATCACCGGTTCAGGCGCACAGATTGGCGACTTCCTGTTTGGTGAGCTTGGGCAGGCACTCGCAATCGTGGAAATCAAGAAGCCCGGAACCGAGCTTGCTCAAGGCAAGGCGTACAGGGGCGAAGAGGTATTTGGGCCAAGTGCCGAGCTGAGCGGCGCGATGACGCAGGTGTTGTACCAACAGAGCGAGCTGCGCCAACGCTGGACGCAGCACACCAGTGATACTGAAGGATTGAGGTCATGGAAGCCAGATGTCATCAAGTGCGTCGTAATTGCTGGGTCAACGCCGACGGAGCCGGTCAAGCGCCGGAGCTTTGAGGTCTTTCGCAACTCCTGCAAGGACGTTGAGGTCGTAACGTTTGATGAGCTGTTGAACAAGCTCAAGCTTCTGCACAAGTATCTGACGCCACCTGAGAAGCCAGCGGATGATGTACCGTTCTAGTTGGCGAGCCCAAGATTTCGGCCGGTGAATCGAGCTTGACGAGCCTAGAAGCGGGAGCGAGACGCCACTATCGAAGAATTCTGTCCGCCCGGTCTCGGGTGCGCAGCAGTTATACGAGCCACTGCCGGTCGAAGGGCCGGTACTGATTGCAGCCGACGTGCGGGCCGCCAACCGTGACTGACTCACATCAGCTTCTAAGCGCCATGGCAGCTGCTTCGGCGACCTTGCCGCGTTACTTTCTGTGCGCGGCACCACGGCGTGCGATAGCAGCGTTCATGTCCTCAATGGAGGCTCGCTTGGAAGGCCTACCAAACATGCCTTTGAGTTTCTTGATCTCCGCCAGCCCGTTGAGAGCGTCTCGCTCCTGAACAGGGATCTTCTCAACTTCGCGCATGAAGTCGTCGCTAGCATGGCGGCCAGCCATGACAAGGGTGGACATGACTTTGCTAAGTCCATCGGGGTTCCGCGCCGCATCTTCAGGACAGATTCCATCGGGCAGCTGAGGATTTGATGTTGCTTGGGCCTGCGGCTTCGGCGTGTGTTTCGGCTCAGTGTTCTTGGGCATATTTCAATGCTACTCGCACAAGGCGCTTGACGTGTCCCCTGACAGGGAGGCTACCGTTGCAAGTGTCCGGTATTGCGTGAGTTGGTGTGGAATGTGCTCCCCTTTGAACAGAGAACTGAAGGTCAAGAAACAGGAGAATTTGTCGATAACCCCAGGGAGACTCGGGAGCGTGGAGTATGACCTTGAACAAGATGATTGCCGTCAGAAATATCTTGGCTGCCATTACGGCATACCAAAAGGTCAGATTAAAGCTTTTGATAAATGCTGTGAAACAGATTTGGTATTCATAGAAGCAAACAAATCAAGCAGTCAATCTAAAAACGGTTAATCAGTTTGGAGTTCTGTCATGAGCCACAGCCGTCGAGAACTTGAGACCCAACTTGCGGAACTCGCTGCAGGCAAGCGGGAAAGTGTTAGTGTCGCGCTCAAAGACCGAGTTTCCGGGGAAGAGAGATACGAAAGGGATAGGGAAGAGCAAAGGCACAGGGACTTGCTGCGCCATCACGAAGCCACGGCTGCCAAGAATGAGTCTCACATGCGGAGGGCCAATGAAGCCGTTGAAAGGGGCAATGCTCTCCGGGAATATAAGCTTCAGGAGTTAGAGAGGCATCACGAGGAAATTGAACGAATCAAGGAGCAGCAGCTTGACGACGCTAGGTTAGCGCAGGAAAAGAAACTTGCGCTTGCTCGAGAAGAGAATGAGCGGCAAGACCGGCATCGCTCAAGGATCGAAGAGTTAGAGGAACAAAGGCACGAGCGTGAAGAAGAGGCGCTTGAAAACGAAAGGCTTAGATCCAGTCCATGCTACGCATCAGCAAAGGAGTTGGCAAAACTCAGAGAGATCGAGTTGGAGCAACAAGAATATGCCGTTCTGACCGACTTCTTCGCACGAGCCAACGTTACTGCTGCGGAATTTAACAAAGAGGTCCAGCAAAGCGACGCTAAAACTATTGAATTCGAGCAATCGGAGGTCAATAGGAGGCAGAAGGCAATCGATCTGTGCAGGCGAGAAGTTGACGGTCTGATTTTCAAACTGCAATCCGCAAAGTCAGAATCAGATCGATTCAAGAAGTCACTTGGATTGCTCCGTTATCTCGGGGTTGGGAAAGCCAAACTGATGCTCCTAGAGCAAGAGGTTCACAGACTGGACGAGCAACTGAGATCGGCACAAGCAAAGGAAATTCAGATAGCTGCATTGGCGCGGTTCCCCCTGAGTCGTATGAGACGAAAGAGGATCAAAGCGTTAGCAACGTCTTCTCCGGCGATCGAGAACTACAGAAAGCTATTGGATGAGTTGTTTAAGTGGATCCACTCTGAACCGCATACCAGGCGTTTTAGTTGCCTCATCAGGGTGAACAAGAGGCATCACGTTGAGGTGGAGTACTCCGTCTGCGTCGCGCTTGATCAGGCGAAAGCAACAGGCGCTGTGAATGTGGCATACCCTCAGCTTGGCGAGCTTCCGTTTGGCGACGCGCTATTGAAAACCTCGCTCCAGGTGAAGGAGATGGTCAATCCTTTTGTAAGGTTTCCTGACGGAAAGAACGCGCTGGATTGGCTGGAAATTGCGTGTTCGGTTGGAGAGTTCGATCTCACAAGAGCGCCCTCATCTGCGGCGGAGCTGGCCAGCGTGCCGAACTTGGGCGTTGACTTCGTAGAGGAGGACGAGCCCCAAGAAGCCATAGAGAAGGCACTGATCGCCATAAGGTCAAACGACAAAGCGACGGTTTCTCTACTTCAAAAGGAATTGAGACTCCCCAAGTCAAGGGCTGACGCGCTGATGGAGAGGTTGGAGGACGATGAACTGGTGTCGATGCCAGACTCGTCTGGAACGAGGGTGCTTCTCAAGGCGTAGAAGTCTGCTTCTAGAGTTGGCTAGGGTGTCGCGGCCGACCAACATGGAGCAACGCTGCGCAGTTGGTCAGAATAGTGGTTCTGGCGGTTGTGCCCCGGGCCTGCGCTTTTTCCACGCTAAACGCCCACGGGAATACTCAGGAAGTTGGGTGCAGTCAACTTCGTACCAACTGTTTGGTCCCAGGGCCTGTGTGAACATCCCCTCAATTAGATCTAAGAGAGTTTGAAGACAGCAGTCCAGGTCATCGTCTGACGGTTCATGCCATAAGCTCCCAAAAACACCTTCCAACATATGCACGGGAACTATGTAGAAATGCTCACGATCTTGATTGATCCGGTGTTCGTGTAGCTTTTTGTGTGCAATGTCTTCAGCGAAAGCCATATTGGACACGCACCAAACTCGCTCGTATAAAAACGGGAAGGCACTAGCCGTCCCACTAAGCTGTGTCCGTCGCTGCTCTGGATCAATTGACAGACCAACTTTGATTTCGTTCTGATTCGCCGAGTTGAGGGTGCGCAACACATAAACGAAACCGGGGCCTGTCTGATCTTCCCTGTAAGCCATAGCTTTCCTTCAATTCACACACTGAATCCGGTGTCGCGATGTGTGCATATTGATGCCCATTATCTTGGCATTGACCACGAATCGCTTGAGATTGCCGGTCGGAAATTCAAGCATAGCAAGCGCCACCAGCGACCAACTCGGAAGGCGACACGACGCGCCTTCTAAGACCTCAGTCGCCATAGCTCTGCGCCATCGACCGACACTGAGGCGTTCGCCGCAGCATCCTCCCCCGAGGCTTGCCCAGACCCGCTCTCTGACTGTGCACGTTCGTGGCCTGGGTATCGCTGCCGGGCAGGTATCCCACTACCCTAAACTGCTGTTCCAAGTGGCCCCCTCCCATACGGCAGCACCCAGCTTGGCACGGTCACTCGCGTCGGCCGCCTCAAGCTGTGTATCAGATTGGTGGACTTGCTCTTCGTTTACATGGGCATACAGCACTGAGGTCAACAAAATCCACCGAGTTCCCCTGCCGATCTGACTCAAGCTGATTCAGCTAGCTACCCTAGCTTCAAGTGTCCGTCGACCTTGAGGTTGGGGGGTACGCGGTGGGTGATAAAGAGCACAGTCACCTTTCCTGCAAGGCCGTTGACGGCGTCGGCAACGTGCTCGGCGGACACAGGGTCCAGGCTGGCGACGGCTTCATCAAAGATCAGCACGCGTGGGCGCTTGAGCAGCGCCCTGGCAATGGCCACCCGCTGGCGTTGCCCGCCAGAAAGGCCTGCGCCGCGTTCCCCGACCACTGTCTGGTAGCCCTGCGGGAGGTTCTCGATCACCTCATGGATGCCTGCGAGCCCGCAGGCGTATACGACCTGCTCCATGGTGACATCCGCAGATACGGACATGAGGTTTTCAATCAACGTGCCAGAAAAGAGCACGCTCTCTTGAGGCACGACGCCAAACTGCGACCGGATCTCGTTGACGGTCATGCTGCGCGTATCGCGCTTGTCCAACCGCACCGTGCCCTTGTAGTCCGGGTACAGTCCCAGGAGTACCTTGGCAAGCGTGCTCTTACCGCAGCCCGAAGGACCGGTGATCAGTAAGACTTGCCCTGGTCCAACGCTGAACGAAAGGTCCTCATAAAGCGGCGGGCGGTCCGGTGAGTAGGAGAACGACAGCCGGTCGACGACAACGGCGCCCTTAATCCCGCCCGCCGAACTCACACGGCTGCTGTAGCGTTCGATAGGCTGGTTGACGATCTCGCCCAACATCTTTGCCGAGATCCGCACCTGTTGCAGCTCTTGCCACATGCCGGCGACCTTGAGCAAGGGCTGGGTTACACGCTGCGCAAACATCTGGAAGGCCACGAGCATGCCGATGGTGACGTCTGAGCCGGTCATGGCCCAGTAGGCCCCCAGGCACAGCACTGAGACGTTCATCAGCTGCTCGGTTGTCTGCATGAAGGTGGTGTACCCGCTCGCAAACTCCCTCAGCTTGAGCGACGCGTCCAGTTGCGCCTCATTGAGAACCTGGAACTGCCGCCCAACGTGCCCCTCGAGCTGCAGGCACTTGAGCGTTTCCACCGCGCTCACTCTTTCCGTCACGAAGCCCTGCACCTGGGCGGCCAGTTGCATGGACTCATTGGCCCGCGCGCGCAGAACAGGGCCAACAAGAAAGCTAGAGCCGACCATGATGGTGAGGAAAATAGCCACGACACCGGTGAGCGCGCTGCTGTAGCTCAGCATGAGGGCCAGAAAAATGAACATGAAGGGCAGCTCCAGCGCGCCTAGCAGGAAAGCGCCTGCGCTGAATTCACGGATGCGCTCCACACCGTGGATCTTGTTGATCAGCGTACCGGTGGGGCGGCTCGTGAAATAGCCTAAAGGCAACTGCAGCAGGTGCGTCAACACACGCTGCGACAGCTCGGCATCGACGACATTGGCCAAGCGCAGCAACAGCTTTTGCCGCAGCCATGTCATGGTTCCCGAGAACAGGGCCATGAGCCCCACCCCGACGCCCAACGCGATGAGCGTGCTGATCGCCTGGTTTGTGATGACCTTGTCCACGATGGCTTGGGTCGCCAAGGGAAAGGCCAGCCCGACGATGCTGACCATCAACGAGGCCGAAAGAATGTCCCGCACAACCTTTTTACGCGCAAAGAACGATCGCGCGAACCAGCGCCAGCCAAACCGCTCCAGCTCCGATTCGTCGCGCGGGACATCGACGCGCAAGCACAGCAATCCAAACTGCTTTGACTGCCTCTCAAGCTCATCGAGCGCGGCTTGAGCAGGCGCTGACGCGCCGGCCGCCAGAACCTGGAATTGCCCGTCTTGCTCGCCCAGGATCAAAGAGGGGCGAACCTGCTCACCGTCTTGGAAAAACACGAGCCAACGGCAGGCCGCCTGGCTGCGGGACTGCTCCAGCATCTGGGCCACGTTAGAGGGCTCAGGGACGAAGCCCACATCTTGCAGGGCCGCCTTCAAGTCCGGTAGACCCACCTGGGCCGCCAGGTCCAGCTTCGGGCCGGGGCGGCGCAAAGCATGAGCAAGCCCACCGATCAGCCATGCAGCATCAGTGCGCGAAATGACCGGCTCTTGCTGGACCGATGCGCCTGGAAAAAAGTATTGAACGAGAGGGTGCGCCAGCGCCTGTTCAAACGCCTTTTTCACGATACCGCGCATCAACGCTCCCTGGCCGCTTCAAGCAGCACTTTGCGCACGGGGCTGGTGAGGTATTCCACCAGCGTGCGTTTGCCGATCTGGATCTCTCCGACTGCCTGCATGCCGGGCGTCAGCGAGTAGGTCTTTCCGTCGCGGGTCAGTGCCTGCCGCTTGAGGTTGAGGCGAACGCGATAGAACAGGTGTTCGCCTTGGGCGTTGCGCATGGACTCTGGCGTCTCCGAGTCCACGCCAATCCAGGAGACCTCTGCGTCTGCCCAGCCGTACTTCTGGAACGGGTAGGCTGCGACTTTCACCTTCGCCGGCATGCCCGGTAGGACGTAAGCAGCATCCTCGTTGCGCACCCAACCCTCAAAGCGCAGTGGCTCGTCCTTTGGGACAATGGACAGCAGAGAAGCGCCCGTGCCTACAACTTGACCGGGCGCCAGTGAAGACAAGCCGTTGACGGTACCGGCAACCGGTGCAGTGAGCTTGGTCTGGCTCAGGCGATGCCCACGTTTGGCCATCTCAGCTCGGGCAGGGTTCAAGTCCGCGACCGCTTGGGCGCGCTCAGTTGTCAGGCGCTGGCGGTACTCGGCTTGGACGCGCTCAAGCGCTGCCTGAGCCTGGCCTACGGCGGCCTTGTTCGCGCGCAAAGCAGCGGTTTGCACCGCCAGCTCCTGCTGGGCGTCAACAAGATCCTTTAGCTTGTCGGTTGCGTCCTTCTCGGAGGCGAACCCTTGCGACCGCAAGGTCTGCAGCATGTCCGATTGTTTTGAAACGAGAGGCAGTCGGCGCTCAGCCTGAGTCAGTCGCTCCTGCGTGGTCCGCACGTCAGAGGTGGCCCTGTCGACGGCAGCCGTGGCTTCGGTCTGTGCGGCAGCAAGCGCGCGCATACGGGTTTCGTGTTCTTCCAGAACCGCTGCACGATTCTCGGCAGACCCCTTGGTGGGCTCGAACGCCCGGCCGGTCAGTTCGGCGTCAATGCGCTCGATTTGCAGCTCAAGACGCTCCGCCTGCTGCGCGCTTGATCGCTCGTCCTGGGCTGCGGCTACCGGGTCAAGTTCGACCAGCACGGCGCCGGCGGCGACAGTTTCGCCGTCCCGCACACGAATACTCCGAATTACTCCGCCCTCAGCCGGTTGACTAACTCGCACAAATGAGATTGGTGCGAGTTTTCCTTGTGCGCTGGCAACGATATCTATTTCAGCCAGAAATGCCCAAAGCGTGAATGCCGTAAATGCGGCAGTGATTGCTGCGCCCACCTTCCGGTGGGTGTTCAAAAACTTGTCCTGCTTCATGAGGGCGTGTAGCGGAGGCGTTTAGCCCGCTAAAGCATGCCGGGCACCCTACGCCTTGAAGAGGCTAGCAAAGCGGGGGGGGTGATCCACTCGTCTTGCGCCTCCCGGATGGGCCAATCAGCTTCGAATAAAAGTCAGGGGCTACACGTCTCTCATACAGCGGCAGCCAAGCACAGCACCGACAGCCCCGCTTTGACTACCGGGGCACTCAAGTGGGAAATCGCCCAACTAGTAGGAGTAGCTGCCGAGGCACTGGACGACCAAAAGCGGCATCGCCCCGAAGGCGGTTCCTACATTACGCATCTAAACCAAATTTCAGAGCAAAAATGTCACCCGAGAAGAAGCATCTATTTGGCCTATGGCTCATCTTTGGCGGATTCATTCCAGCCGTCGTGGTGGGGGCGGTCGCAAACTGGGCGGCGAAACACCGCAAACTCGCTACCAAGGAGAGTCGTCGCTTTCGGTGGCTTCTTGCCGTTGAAATAGTAACGACCCTGATCACGTTAGTGGCCTTCGGAGTGGTTGCGGTTCTACCCTTTATCCGGATAGGAGCCGTCTGATATGTCAGCGACCACTATATTTCAATCCTCATCTGAGGTCCTCGCTTATACCAAAGATGGCCTGAAAATTACAGACACCGCCGTCCCCGCGATTTCCACTCCTGCTCAAGAGCAAGTTGCACTTCTTGGCTAGCTGCGATCGGAACACCCATTAAGTGCTTCTATGGCCAATTCTTTGCAATACACCGACCGGCAACTAGTCCCGCCTGCCAGCCGGCCATGGCTGCCTACCAAGCAAAATAAACGCCTATCACTACACAAGGATCATGCCGACTAACGCTAGCTAGCTACGCTAGCTACCAGCCAATGCCAAGCAAAATTAGCCTTATCCCGACAAGCGGCGACCTGGCGCGCCTACATCGACGCACAACTTTCACACACAGCATCTGCTTAGCCGTGCTGTACGCCCTTGTAGTGCTATTGGCGCCGGGTTTTGGTAAGGCTGAAGTGTTTGCGATATTTCAATCGCTAGCGGCCGATGGTGAGTTCGGCGTAAATTTTCGGGTGTACGGTCAAATCGCGGCGGCGGTAACGATGGCGCTCGCGGCATACCAAACAGCATCTGCTGCCCGCCTACCGAACTTCAGGGCCGAGTTCGCCCTCAACTTTCTAAGAGGCGGGTCCACTCAGCTTTTCTTGGCCCTGTTAGCTGGCGTCCTTCTTACCGCAATTGGGGTGGCGATGTTCGGATTCTATTGGACCTTTGACCCTGCCAGCGTACGCGATCGAATACTGACAACCCACCTAGGTGCCTTGTGTGCCTTCATCGCCATGTCACACATCGCGAGAATGACGGCCTCACAAATATTCCTCTCAACCTACTACATCCTTATCCGAGGGTAAAACATGGCACAAGCAGACACCTACGCCACACTACAAAATTACGCCTCGGACTTTATACAAGCACTCTCCACATACGGCGAAGAGCTTTTAAACCATATTGATGACCCATATTATGCACAGAGCAAAATCCTCGCCAAGGCATCAGGCATACCTGATAAAGCCCTAACGATAGCAGCGATAGATAAGGCAATAGAGAGCGGAGACTCTGCGGCGATTGAGCGCGAAATCTTGAAAGGATGGGCGAGCGTCGCTGGGGCTGTCTTCGGTTCGATAGGCGGCCCTGCAGGCGCGGCGGCTGGCGCACTCATCCTCAGCAAATGCACTGAATTCGCGGTCGATTTCATTCGATCAAGAGGCGCTTTTCAAAGTGATGAAACACTGACTGAAAGGCTAGCCTATAACCTTGCTCAGTCCACGTATGCACTTCTCAGCGGCACTTCAGACTTGACGCCGGAGATGACTCTCGCAGTTCGAGAAAAGTATGAGGCTGCAGTCAACTGGGGAGGCGAAAACTTGTCTCGCCGAATACTCGGGAGTAGTCAAGGAGATACCTTAGCTGGAGGTGGTTTTAATGATTTACTGCTCGGAAATGCTGGCAATGACACGCTGAAGGGCTACGACGGAGTGGACATTCTAGATGGCGGAGAGAACGATGACCTGCTAGACGGTGGCTCTGGCGCCGATTACATGTACGGTGGCGAGGGGGGCGACACCTACATTGTTGATAACGTGGACGACAAGGTGTACGAAAACGCAGGGGAAGGTAATGACCTGGTGATCACGACCACGTTTCACACGCTTTCTGCCAACGTCGAAAACGGCACCATTTCCAAAGATGCAGCAACCAGCATCTCGCTTCGCGGCAATGAGCTCAGCAACATCCTCACTAACTCCAGTGATTGGGGTCAATCGCTCTATGGCGAAGCCGGCGCCGATAAGCTGTACGGCGGAATCGAGGGGGACGAGCTGGACGGCGGCAACGACAATGACGCTGACACGCTTGCGGGCGGTGCGGGCATAGACACTTACGAGGCCTACAACAACGATGTCATCTACGACTCCGATAGCCGGGGCTCGGTGCGCCTGGACGGGCGGCTCATAACTGAAGGCACTTGGTACAAGACGGCCGCTGACGGCGCGCAACTGTACAAGTCTCGCGACGGGGCCATCGAGTTCGCCTATTACGCGGCTGAACACAAGCTCCTGATGACGTCTTCCAGTGGGACGATCACCATCACGGGCTATCGCCCCGTCCCTCCCGCGCTGCAGCGGCTAAGCGGGGGCAGCTTGGGCCTGGGCATCACACTGTCACTGGGGCCGGACACCCCCGAGCCCGTTCGGGATGAGTTGGGAGCTGCGATGGCGGCCGCGCAAACCGCTCGCGTGGTTCGTCGCGACCCTCTGCTGCTCGACCTCAATGGTGACGGTCAAATCGCAACGCTGCCTGAGGGCAGCGGTCCCCGCTTCGACTTCGATGCCAACGGCTTCGCTGAGTCCGGCGGCTGGGCTGGTTCGACCGATGGCCTCGTCGTACGCGACTTGAACGGCAACGGCACCATCGACAGCGGACGAGAGCTTTTCGGGGACCAGACGCTTTTGGCGAACGGCACGTTCGCATCCAATGGCTTTCAAGCCATTGCGGCTCTCGACTCCAACGCAGACGGCAAGGTTGATTCAGCTGACGCGGCTTGGTCGGAGCTGCGCATTTGGCGCGATGCAGACGAAGACGGTCAGACTGAGGGTGGTGAGCTGCTCACCATGGCAGACGCCGGCGTCACTGCGATTAACACCCCTTACAGCAATGCGAACCAGACGGACGCAAGCGGAAACGTGCTTGCTCAGTCAGGGACCTTCACTCGAACCGATGGGGCCACTGGAAAGGCGGGAAGCTTCCTGTTTGACCGGGACCCGATGAACTCACTCCCCACAAGCTGGGTCGTTGAGTCTGGACACATCCAATCCCTGCCTGACTTAAACGGCCTGGGCAACGTCTATTCGCTGCGCCAAGCCATGGCGCACAGCCCGGACCTTGAAGCGGCCGTCGCCGCTCTTATCGCCTCCACCGACTTCAAGTCGCTTCGTGCCCAATTCGACGCATTGGTTCAGGAGTGGACGGGTGCCAGCAGCGTTTCGCCGACCTCGCGTGGCGCGAGCATAGACGCCCGGCAACTGGCTGTGTTGGAAGCGTTTTACGGGCAAGCCTTCAGTGGGGCGGACGGAGCTAATCCAAACACCATTGCGGCGCCCATCCTTCAGAACGCGTACACCAAGCTCGTGGATGGGTTGTACGTCCAGTACCTTGCACAAGCCCAACTCAAGCCTGCTTGGGAGAAAGTCTCGTTCTCTTGGGACGACACGTCCTCAGCAATGGTGGCCGACTTCTCTGGCGCGGTTCCAGTGATGCAAGCGATGCTCGGTTCAGCGCCCAGCGGGGCTGCCCAACTGCTCTATGAGTTCGCCAAGAGCGCGAAGCAGTTCGGGCTCGACACAGGTGCGGGCTTCGCGAACTTCCGGGCTACCTTCGATGGCTCGGCCTTCGGCTACGACAAAGTCCTGCAGGCTGGGCTTGATGGCATGGCGCTTGTCATTGGCACCGATAGCTCCGAGTCATTGACGCTTCCTTCGCGTGGGGTGCTCTACGCACTGAACGGTGGCGGGACGGCGACCGGTAGTGATGGAGCGGACTGGATCTATGGCGGTTCCGGGTCCGATACCCTGAGCGGCGGCGATGGCAACGACCTGCTCGAAGGTGGCGACGGCAATGATTTGCTCGACGGCGGCCGAGGCGCCGACACCCTGGTGGGCGGAGCGGGGGATGATGTGCTGGGCGGCGCGGCGGGCAGCATTGACGCGGGGTACGGCATCGACGGGTACATCACGGGCTACTCCTTTTACGACCCCTTGGCCGGCAACACCTATCAAGGCGGGGCCGGCAACGACACCCTGCGTGGCACAGTGCGCTCGGACATCTACCTCTTCAACCTCGGCGATGGCCAAGACACAATTCAGGAAGCGGAAGTGACAGGTCAACCTGCTGGGCAGGTTGACGTCCTACGCTTTGGCGCAGGCATCAACCCCGGCGACATAGTGGTGGGCCGCACCGGCAGCGACCTGGTGCTCAGCCACATCAACGGCACCGACAAGGTGACGATCAAGGGCTGGTACTCCACAGCCGGAGCAACAACGAATCAAGTCGAGCGTGTGGAATTCACAGGCGGCACCGTCTGGACGAACACGAGCTTGACGGAGCAAGCCTTGGTCATTAACGGCACAGCCGGCAACGACACCCTCACTGGCGCTGGCAACTACGCCAACGTCATCTATGGCGGCGACGGAGCTGACACGATCACAGGTGGCAGTGGCGGTGACTTCCTGTACGGCGGCAGCGGCAATGACTCGCTGACTGGCACCGATGGCAACGACTTGCTCGATGGCGGCGAGGGCAATGACGTCCTGGACGGAGGCCGCGGAGCGGACACGCTTATCGGGGGCGCAGGCGATGACGTGCTAGGCGGTGCGTCAGGCAGCATTGACGCGGGGTACGGTATTAACGGGTACATCACGGGCTACTCCTTTTACGACCCTCTGGCGGGCAACACCTATCAAGGCGGGGCCGGCAACGACACCCTGCGTGGCACGGTGCGCTCGGACCTGTACCTGTTCAACCTCGGCGATGGCCAAGACACGGTCCAGGAAGTGGAAGTGTCTGGTCAACCTGCCGGGCAGGTTGACGTCCTGCGCTTTGGCGCAGGCATCAACCCCGGCGACATGGTGGTGAGTCGCACCGGCAACGACCTGGTGCTCACCCACATCAACGGCACCGACAAGGTGACGATCAAGAGCTGGTACTCCACGGCCGGAGCAACAACGAACCAAGTCGAGCGTGTGGAATTCACAGACGGAACCGTTTGGTCCAACACGAGCTTGACGGAACAAGGACTGGTTGTCGCCGGAACAGCAGGGAATGACACCCTCACAGGCGCTGGCAACTACGCCAACGTCATCTATGGCGGCGACGGAGCCGACACGATCACGGGTGGCAGTGGTGGTGACTTCCTGTACGGCGGCAGCGGCAATGACTCGCTGACTGGCAACGATGGCAACGACTTGCTTGATGGTGGCGACGGCAACGACGTCCTGGACGGAGGCCGAGGCGGCGACACCCTCATCGGTGGTGCAGGCGACGATACGCTTGGGGGGTCTGCTTGGTCCGTGGACGCGGGCTACGCAGGTAGCTCCTACTACGACCCACTGGCGGGCAACACCTACCAAGGCGGGGTCGGCAACGACACCCTGCGTGGCACAGTGCGCTCGGACCTCTACCTCTTCAACCTCGGCGATGGCCAAGATACGATCCAGGAAGTGGAGATATCTGGTCAACCTGCCGGGCAGGTTGACGTCCTGCGCTTTGGCGCAGGCATCAACCCCGGCGACATGGCGGTGAGCCGCACGGGCAACGACCTGGTGCTCAGCCACGTCAACGGCGCCGACAAGGTGACGATCAAGGGTTGGTACACCTCAGCCGGCTCAACCCAGTACCAAGTCGAGCGTGTGGAATTCACAGACGGCACCGTCTGGTCCAACACGAGCCTGACGGAGCAAGCATTGGTCGTTACCGGCACGGCCGGTAACGATACCCTCACCGGCCTGAGTAGCTACGCCAACACCTTGAGCGGTGGCAACGGTGCGGATACGATCACCGGCGGCGCAAGCAGCGATCTGCTGTTCGGCGGTGCTGGCAACGACAGCCTCTACGGAGGACTCGGCAACGACACGTACAAGTGGTTTGCGGGGGACGGCTTCGACACCATCTCAGACACAGGTGGAGCGGATACGGTGGACTTTAGTGGAATCGCAGCGGAGCAGTTGTCCTTCTTCCGGCAAGGCAACGACTTGGCTATCGAGGTAGGCAGCTCAAGCCAAGGCGTCTTGGTCAAGAACCAGTTCTTGACCGGCGGAACCGGGCAGGTGGAGAACTTTCTGTTCGATGGCGTTCTCCAGACCGCCAACGACGTGGCGCTGTTGGCAATCAATCGGTGACAAGCAGTCACGATAAGCAGACACGAAACGGCGCCCAGGCGCCGTTTCTTTTTGCGTCCGGCGGACACTTCTGAGTGCTACGCGAGGTTCTAGCGTCGCCAGCCATTGTTTCTCCGGATACTGCAGCCGGCTGGACGAGGCCCGCCGCTTCGCTGAGATTTCGCAGTAGCATCAAGCACTTAGTGGTTTTGTCAAAACGCGACACGCGATGCCAGATTTTTGCGAAACGCGACAAGCGATGCCGGACGGGTTCCGTCCGCGGCCCGTGAAAGCCCGCTAAACGCGACATCCTTTGCCGGATTGCGCGCCATCCCTGCTCGGATCCGACACAGCAAGACCCCCAGCACCTCAAGTCTCAGCGACTTCCTTCGCTTTGACGCGGGGCGGCCGGAACTGCTGGCCTTGTTCGCTCCAGCTGCCGACTGGCGAAAGAAGCGCCAGTACCCCGAGTTGAAGCCCCTCAGCAGCTTCACGCGAGATGACTACTTGCGCTTGGCTTGGGAACTGCTCCGACGGATGCCTCGATACCGTAGGCAGTACCGGAAGCTCGAAGAGCTTGGTATCAAGACGGCGACATTCTTCAAGCCGACTTCAAGTTTTTTCTATACCAGCGACAACCCGCCCGGTTTTTCCAAATGGGCTGACGTGCCCTTGCGTGGACACAAGTGCGAGCCACCGATAGCGTTTCAAGACGACACCTTTGGCACGTACATTGAGACGCAGTCGGCGGCAGGCCAGCCCTGGTTCGTGATGAATCGGCGCAAGTGGGTGATGGACCTATGGGGCTTGCATCACTTACCGGACCCCGCGACCGCATTTGACCTCTTGCCCAAGCGCGAGCTGTTCAACGCTCCGGCGGCACCTGTTTCTGTCGTTTCCAATGCAGCACCAGCTGATCGCCCGCAGTTGGTGAACACCTACCTTCGCCAGAATGAAATGCTGGTTCGCTTCCGGTTGGACGCGTCGTTTGACCAGCAGCTCGAATCAGTCCGGCAGGAGTTTGTTCGTGCTCAAGGGGTGGCGGCGCAGCGGGCGCAAAGTGCGCTTGACCCCTTGGCCTCACCGGGGCGGCGAAAAGCAGGCAAGAATGCACTCAGCGATGAGGATGCAGCGTTCCAGCACAGCCCGCGCGTGCAAGCCAAGGCGGGACGTGTGTTGCTCAAGCAACTGGAGCTGAGCCCTTTTTGGTTGCGAACTTGGGATGCCATTGCGGAGGCCAGAATTCAGCAGGGTGTTGCTGAACCTCGGCTGGATCGGAACGGGCTCATTCTGCAGTTTGGCAATGACAGTGCTGGTATCCCGACCGAGTTTGATGTATCAAGGGTTGGTAGCCGCAAGCAGCCCAGTCGCCGCAAGCAAGGGCAAGGGTTGGCCGATATGGTCCACGATGCACTTACCCCCGCCATGGTCCCGAATTGGCGCATGCGTAGCGAGAAGTACATAGAACAAAGCGACGAGGCCTTTCGGCAGCTCGTCGCTTTGGCGTTCTCGGTGACGGTGGACTGACTCGGCACAACCTCAGGCCAAAGCGCATTCGGCGTCGTCCTCCCCGTTCCAGAGTTCGGGCGGCGGCGCCACCGCATTGCTCAGCGTGAAGATGTCGCCCAACGCATATTCTTTGCCGCTGGTGGACGGTGGGGTCGTGATGTCGAACCCGAGGGATTCAAAGTAGGCAATATGGCGTTGGTACGCTTTGGCCTCAAGCAGCGTCTCAAGGTCGTCGCCGTGCTCCCAGAGGCGGTAGGTTGTGCGGTACATGGGCTTGAGGTCTCGAAGGTCCAATGCACTCAATCCGGCACGCACCGATCCGCTGAGTTTGAGGCGGCGAAATGCGTTCTCTAATTCGGACTTCAACATGGCAAAGGTGCATTCACGCGGCGTTGTCATGTCCATGGCTTTCAGCTTGGGGTAGCGCAGTACGATTTCAGACCGGATTTTTGTCCTGAGGAAATCCAGAATGGCATCACGGTTGGGCAGGTTTGCTGGAAGCCCCTTCGTGTCAAGCAATTCTTTCAGCTTGTCGTAGAACTTTTGCGCAGAGCTTTGCGAGTACTGATTTCGATAAACCGTTTCGCCAAACCCGTAAGCAGAAGTGTTCATGCCCTTGTCAATCATCTCGTGGGCCAACTCCACGAGTGCGCGGCTGGCCGGAACATCTTCGGGTAGATCAAGATTCACGCCAACATCGAGCCGTTTCATCGTTACCGTATCACCGTTTTCGATTCGGCGTTTTTCCTCGTTACGAAGGGGCAAGGCGTGTGTGTTGTGGGTTGCCTTGTACGACTCCAAGACCAAGCTAGGCACGTCACAAGAACCAAATGCGTTGTGACCCTGGCCATACCCAATCACGCTGCCTTCAAGGACCAGAATGTCCTTTGAGGGCAAGTAAAGGCCATGAAGGTCTTTGTCTTGGTAGTAGCTGGGGATAGAAAAGCGTGTCGCGCGGGGTGGTCCTGAATTATTTGTGCCGTCCATGCGGTCATCTTGGAGCAGCAGTGCGCATTGCGTAGTAATGGTGTCTACGAAAACCTTATTGGGTGTCAACATGTCAATCTCACTTCCTTCATGCCATAGCCCCATATCAGTAGTGAGGGCTATAAGCTGGTATATCTAAGTAGTCGTACATGGCATATCTGCATAGTCAATATGAACAGCTATTCATGTATTACACGGTGCACTCGCGCCAGAGCGTTATGCGAAATGGCATGGTCTTACGGCTTCATGCACGACCTCCTTTTGGGGTGGCTTGGTAAACCGCCTTGGCCTCGATGAAGGCCTCCAGGTCTTTGCGCCGATAGCGCACCGTGCGCCCGTACTTCACGTAAGGCAGTTCATACCTATTGGTACACCGCCAAACCGCCAGCGTTTTGGCGTTCTTCAGTCCCAAAATAACTGCGGCCTCGGCCTCGCTCAATAGCGCATTACTGGTCTCTGGTTGTTTCATCCATCGCTCCGTTGTTGCAATGGGTCAAATATAGATTTCCAGTAATCGAAAACGCGTGTTTTTGTGATCTGCAAATCGCACGTTCAATGTGTGCATCTTCCCGGACCAGAACGGCGTGACCTGACCGTGGCGCGTCTCCAGAACATGTGTCTGGCGAAGTCAGCAGCGGCTTGCGCTACCTGAATCAAGGCGGTTAGTGTGAAAAAGCGCGAGTCAAAACGGCGTTGAGCTGTTGGCATCTCGCGTACCGCTGCGGCATTGCCGCAATCACCACCCCACCGCACGCAAACAAGCCTCGCTGCCAGAGTGACCTGGCCCGCTGCCGCATGGCCGCAATGGCTGGCTTCGATGCGTCAACCTTGAAAGGAAATCAACATGAACAGCCTGAGCAACCAAAACGGAGCGACGAAATGACCGCAGTGAAGCTCGTGACCCAAGAGACGCTGACCGACTGCGGTCTGGCATGTGTTGCCATGGTGTCCGGCAAATCGCTGGAGGCCGTGCGCAAGTTCGCAGTGAAGGAGTTGGGCTATCCAAAGGATGGGCCGTACACGACCACACACGACAACCTGTACAAGCTGCTGGCCCATTTCGGCATAGGCCACGGCAAGAAGGCACCGTTCAAAAGTCTGGCTGCCATGCCATCGCTGGCGATCATGGAGACGCGCAAGATGCCCAGCACGGGTAATTCGCACTTGGTGGTCTTTGAGCGTTTGCCGGATGGTGACGAGCGGGTGCTGGACCCTGGCTTTTGGCTGATGCAGCAAGAGCGCCGGGACTGGAATCGCATCAAGCTCGATACCTTCGTGCCGGTGCTGGTTGGCGAGCAGCCCAGCACGCCTAAGAAGAGCGGCAAGAAGGCAGCAGCCGAATCGGTCGAACCGGCCAGCAACGACGACAAGGCACCCAGCGAGAAGAAGGCGAAGCCCGTTAAGGTGACGGCGGCGAAAGAAGCGAGGCAGAAGCCCAAGCCGACAACGGCGAAGAAAGCGCCCAAACCGGCTGCGGTGGCTGATGGAGGTGTGCAGCCGCCAGATGCTGCGTCAGCACAGCCCGATGCGACTGCCGAGGCGCCTGCCACGGAAGGCGCAGCCAGCATCACCCCACAAGTGTGATGCCATGGTGCTGGAACAGTTGCTGCTCCAGCCGCTGCGCCGAATCGAGTTGATCCAGCCGTGGCGTGCGGCTGGCAATCGGCCCGGCGTGGTGGGCGACAGCGTCCTGGCGGGTGCCATGGCGCTGCACTTCGAAACCTCTGCGCTGGTGTTCAGGTCACCGCTGCGGTTCTCGGCTTGCCAGACCGGCACGGTCATCGGCTTCCGGTCGGACGGTGCAGTCCAAACGCTGGGTTACCGCTTTGATGTTGTGCCATCGGAGGATGTTGGCGGGCTCTTTGGTGCCTGCGAACCCCGGCTATCACTGACGTCCGACCAGTGGCCAGGGCTATGTCATGTTGGAAAGGCGCAGTCGGTGTTCTTGTTGGCGGACCTTGGGCAGCAAGGCGCCTCGAACTGCCTCAGGCTTCGGATGCTAGACCAAGGTTGGTGCAGCGTTATGTACCGCCGCGACCTGGACGGCGCCATCGAACTGTCGCCCCAAGATGAACGCACCGAAGTGCCCAGCATCTCAGTGTGTTCCCCGGAAGACGAGTTTGGCTGGCTACATCCGGCCAGCTCACACCCATTCGTGCTGGACGGCCAGTACTGGCGGACCGCCCATCCGCGAGACTGGCCGTGGCCTTTGGCGAAGGAGTGGCAAAGTCAACCGGCTGGTGACCTCTACCAAGCGGTGATGACCAGGGCATTGCTGGCACGCTTCACGCAGCATGAAGGGCTGCATCGCAGACTGCTGGCGATGCAGAAACCGCCTGTAGTCGCCGGGCTTCCTGATGGACTGATTGGTGACGTCCGCCAGCAACTCCTGAAGGTAGGTAGGCTTACCGCTGTGGTTTCGTAGTGCTGGTGGGCGCTTGAGGTGGGCGCGATTCCAAATCCGAAACCTTCGCTCGGAGTTGTTCTACTGTCTGGAGAAGCGTCCGATTGCTTGCCTCAGCTTGGGACGCTTGTTGGTTTGCAGTTTTCAGCTCCCCCAAGACGCTGGCTTGCCATTTGTCCCCTGAGGAAATGTTTTCCTTGTCTTGGTAGTAGGCCGCCACGGAAACCACAAGTGCAACGAGCGCGAGCAGGGCGGAAACAATGACCGAACCGACAGCAATCCAGAGTTGAACTTTGGTTGTGTGTTTGGCCTCTTCGTCGCGTTGGTCGAGCTTTTCCAGCATGCTGCTGGCTGCCCCGGCGAGCTCTTGAAGAGTCTCAGCAGACTGGGCAGTCATCTTCCCAGTCAATCGGACCATTTCGCGATCCTCGGACCGTTCACGCGCCAATCTCGCGCTGTGTTCGGCCATGTGATTACTGAACTCCAGTGACTTGGTTTCGATTGAGGGGGAAACACCACCTGGGAACGCGCTTGCCTTTGTCAGTCGCTCAAACTGCTGTCGGGTATCACCAAGTGCTTGGCTGGCCTTCCGCACTTGGTCGAAGATGCCATGCGTTGAGCCGAGAACCTGCTCTCGCAGTTTCTTGAACTGATTCGCTTGTTCCTCGATCTCATTTCGCATTAGCCTGTCTAAGTACGCTGTCGCTGGTTCATCTGCCGCCCTTACTATGGGCGCACGGTCCTTTCCACCTTCGCGGGCGGATCGAACCCCATTTGACGAGGCAAAGGCCTCAGCGATGGTTTCGACCGTTCCATCGGAGAGGCTGGCAGCCTGGTCGGACGTGATGCCAATACGTTCGTGCTTCAACCCGTAGTCAGGGGACAGACTGGCAATGCACGGTAGAAACTCCCTCGTGCGCTCAACAAGGTCGGTAGCGGATAGCGCGTTAAAAGCCTGAAGGTCTGAAGTACGCAAAGGGAACAGGTACAGCTTCCCGATGGGTGTATCGACCTCGGCAACATGCTTCAGGAAGATGCTGAGGTCGAGGCCTTTCTTCTCGGGCGGCTCGGCGCCGGAACCCCCGGCATCAATTGCGTCCGTCATTACTTCACCAGCTCCATCAGCTTGCCGAAGCTGTCCACCACGTCGTACTTGACGGCCTCGGGTGCAAAGCGTTGGTTGATTTCATCGAAGAACTTGCGGGCGCACTTGATCTTGGTTTTCTCAATCTCGCGCAGTTCCATGGATGACATGGAGCCCTTGGTTTCAGCCACGAAGTAGACGTGTTTGACGGAGCCCTCCTTGAACGAGATGGCCCAGTCAGGGTTGTAGTCGCCTACCGGTGTCGGGATGAGGAAGCCGCGCGGCAGCTTGGCGTAAACCACGACATCGCTGCTGGTGTCCAGTTCCTTGACGAACTGGCGTTCGATGTTGGAGTCGGTCAGCAGGTAGTCGTAGATGTGATGGTTCAGCTTGTCACCGGCCTTGCTGAAGTCCTGCTTGGTCAGGCCAGCCGTGAAGATGTCGAGGTCGAACTTGTCTTCCACGGGGTCATAGGCCAAGTGCTCGATGATGACCGTGGCTTTCTGCTCGTTAATTAAGCGGATGGCTTCGGCAATGAAGCTCTCAGGGTTGGTCTTGAACTGTGCGAAGACGGCAGCATTCAGCCCTTTCAGGATGTCCGCCACCGTCCGGCGCGTCAGTTGTGTGCCTTCGGCCAGCTTGCCGATCAGGTCGTACTTGACCGCCGAATGCACCGACTGCCGGTTGGTTTCGGTTTCCGTGGCCTTGAGCTTGAAGGCGTTGCCTTCCTTGATGCCGTCGTAGGTGACGGCTTCAGCCTGCTCTCCGTGCTGGATGGTGTACTGCAAGGGCGTGACGCGAAGACCAGCATCCTTGTCGTTGAGCGTATTGACAGCTTTGTCAACTAGTTCGGCAGAGTCGAACGCCACGCTGTAGGCGGCCTTGCGATTGATGCGGCTCCATAGGGCCTTGAACTCTTGCTTGTCGAAGTTGGCGTTGAGCGGGTTCTTCTTTGGGCGCCGGTCGTCGCTGATGTCAGGAAGCTGGCTCGCGCTGAACACGCTGTCAATGAGTTGGTAGACCTGGGTGGCGTAGGGCTTCAGCTCTGGCGGCAGCTCAGCCAGTGTTTCGGCCTTCTTGGCATCGTGATAAGTGCCGGTGATGCGGTCTGCATCGTCGGTGTAGTCGTTCTTGAGCAGGTACTTGTAGATTTGCTTGGCAAGTTGCGGGGTGACCGCCACATCGCCAGCCGCAGTCTTCAGCACCTTGCCGGTGAAGAATTCTTCGTCGGCCACCTTCGGGCGTGCAGACAGCGAGTCGCTGATGTCCTTCTGCAATGCGGCTACAAAGTCTTTGTAGCTCTCGCTGGCCACCACGGTCAGCACGTTCACGTCGTGGACGATGGCGGGGTGATCCATGCGGTCGCCGTGCTGGTTGACCGACAGGCGCAAGCCACGCCCCACTTCTTGGCGGCGTGAAACCGTGTTGTCGCTGTGCTTGAGGGCGCAGATCACGAACACGTTGGGGTTGTCCCAGCCTTCGCGCAAGGCAGAGTGCGAAAAGATGAAGCGCACAGGCTCAGCAAAAGACAGCAGGCGTTCCTTGTCTTTCAAGATGAGGTCGTAGGCGTCCACATCGTCAGACAGGCCTGCGTTTTCGCCGCGTGCAGCCACGGCCGGGTCAGCCAGACGCTTGGTCTTTTTGTCGATGGAGAAGTAGCCGCTGTGCGTCTTCTCAGCGGGAATGCCTTTGAGGTACTTGATGTACGGCGTCTCGTCCAGGTCCAGCACTTCGTTCAGGTACTGGTTGTATTCCTCTTCGAAGATGCGGGCATAGTCGCCTTTCTCATCGGCCGAGGCGTAGTCGCGGTACTTCGCCACCTCGTCGATGAAGTACAGCGTCAAGACCTTCACGCCTTGCTGAAACAGTGCCTGCTCTTTGTCGAAGTGGGCCTTGATGGCTTCACGAATCTGGATACGCCGCAGTGCTGCTTCGGTTACATCACCAGTGGCGTCACCCACGGTCAGCTCAAGCCCGTTGGTGAAGCTCAAGGTATCGGTGTTGGCGTTGATGTCAGACACTACGAAGCCGTCACGGTACTGGTCCAGCTGGTTGGACAGGTCGAAGAGGTTGTCGCCCTTGGACAGCTTCTTGACGATGCGTTTGATGTTGCCGCCCGCCAGCTTCTGTTCGTACTCGACGCGGGCCTCGGGTGGCTTCTTGCTCGAAATTTCGATGGATTGCAGGTACAGGTAGCCCGCTGTGCCAGCCAGGCCTTTGACAGCAATGCCGCGCACCGCGATCTTCTTCACCAGCTTCTGGTTGTAGGCGTCCAGCGCATCCAGCCGGTGAATCTTGTTGTGCGTCGTCTTGTGGGTGGCTGAGTAGCGCAACACCATCAAGGCCTTGAACTCTTCCAGCGATTTCAAGGTCTGAGCGCCTTCCATCTTCTGGGGTTCGTCCAAAATCAGGATAGGGCGATTCGCGCTGATGACATCAATGGGGCGACGCGACTGGAAATCGTCCAGCACCTCGTAAATGCGACGGTTGTCAGTGCCACGGGCTGCGAACGCCTGCACGTTGATAACCATGACGTTGATGCCAGCGTCTGAAGAAAAGCTCTCCAAGTGGTGCAACTGCTTGGAGTTGTAGATGAAGAAACGCGCCTTCTTTTGGTAGGTTTCCAGAAAGTGCTCGGCTGTTATCTCCAGCGACTTGGCCACGCCTTCGCGTATGGCGATGCTGGGCACGACGATGATGAACTTGCTCCATCCGTAGAGACGGTTGAGTTCAAAAATCGATTTGATGTAGCAGTAGGTCTTGCCGGTGCCCGTCTCCATCTCAACATCGAGATTAATGCGGGCGACTTTGCTCTTGGCAAGCGCATCATCCACTGGCATGTTCTGACTGCGCTGCACCTGCTGGATGTTGTTCACCAACTGTACGTCGGACAGCACCAAATCTGAGTTTTTGAACCCGAACTCGGAGAAGAGGTCTTCCACCCCTTTCTTGGCCTGGCCGGGGTCGATACGATACGTGATGGCCTCACTCGAAGCGGGGGGTTGACCCTTGAAGCAGTCCACTACGGCTTGCACCGCTGCGGACTGGTAGGCCTGTGTCTTAAATTTGAGTTTCATCGCCAGCCTACTAGATGCACTTCACTTCGGTGGTCGGCGACAACAGCTTGAATATCTGTTCCACGTTAATCTTGACGGCGCTGTCCTTGAATCCAGCATCACGGAACACGACTCGTAACGGTTGGAGTTTGGCTAGTTCCTTAACGAAGCCCTCGTCTACGCCCCCGTGAGCATCAAAACACGCGGCTAAGGCGCTTCCATCAACGATTGAAACTTCCTTCTCATGAATATTGATCTTGGTGATGGGTAGAGTCAGATCGACTCCCCAATCGAGCATCAATTGGAATAGAAGGTCTTCAGAAGTGCGGTCTGGCTTGATGTTGTTGACGAAGAGGTCGATGCTTCCTTTTTCTAATGAATCTGGCGAATAGTAGATATCAGCCATATTCGAAGTGTCTACCTTTAGAACTCGAAATCCGATGTCCAAGTTTTCAACGTTCGGTGCTCTTTCTGCTATCTTTTTCCCAATTCTGCGAATGCGCTCTTTGCTGATATCCGCAATGCTTTGATATCCCGCTTTATACGCCTCAGACTTTTGATCGCATGGCTCTGGCAGTTGAACCATAATAAATTTTCGACTTCCATTGTCTTCTGCATTTCTTTCAATTACTGCATGGGCAGTAGTTGCTGATCCTGCGAAGAAATCCAAAACAACCGCATCGCGTTCTATTTGGGCGATTTCTATTAGGTATTTGATGAGCTCCGATGGTTTGGCGAAGTCGAATGGAATTTCAAGTTCGATAAGCTCCTTTGCTGCGAGTCTGTTTTCGAACTTGAGAATTATGTCTACCGGTATTTGTCCTTCCTCTTGACGATCTTTAAGCCAAATCTTGGAATATACGTTCCACTTCGATTGAACTCCACTTTCGTCCCACAGTGGTGAGGTCGTGGTCTCCTTAAACTCTATATCCCCTTCATCTAGCATTTGGAGGTAGCTGCTTTCGATAACTCGCCACCTCTTGCCCTCTGGTGGAATGCACTTGGTTCCGTCAGGGCACTCAATGAAGTAACGTGCGTTTCGCGATCGCTCTAGGGTTAAGGACGGCTGATACAAGCCCATCGTTCGGTAATACTCACCTTTTCGCTTCCCTTCCTTTTGAAGCTGGTTGTATACCTTGTCTATCAAGTCTTGACTCATCTTGTCTTTAAAGCCAACTGCCTTCTCAATGTTTCGGGCAAAAACTAATATGAATTCTAGATTCGGAGAAAAGAATCGACCATTGTTGCCTCCCCGCTTCATCGCTCTACCGATAACTCCAACACGATTCGATTCGCCAAAAACCTCATTGCATAGCTGAAGTGCACTGGCAACCTCTTCCTGACCAATTGACATGAAAAATATCCCGTCTTCACCAAGAAGATTTCTCGCGAGTTTTACGCGCGGATAAATCATGCAAAGCCAGTCTGAATGAAATCGCCCATTTGATTCAGTGTTTGCAACAAGCCTCTCCCCCTCGATGCCAACCTGATTGGATTTAATCAAGTAAGAATCCAAATCCTCGGAGAAATCATCCATATAGACGAAGTCGCTACCAGTGTTGTATGGCGGATCTATATAGATCATTCTTACTTTGCCAAGATATGTTTCCTGCAATAGTTTCAGCGCCTCAAGGTTGTCACCTTCGATAAAGAGATTTTTCGTGCCGTCGAATTCAACGCTTTCGGGACGACTCGGCCGCAAAGTCTTCGCAATCGGTGCGTTCGCGGTAAGCAGCGCCTCGCGCTTGCCTGGCCAGTTCAATTGAAAGCGCTCTTGTGGTCCATCTACTACCGAGTCGGTCAGCTCTTGACGCAGCTGATCGAAATCCACTGCCAGCTTCAACTCGCCGCTTTCCACCTTTGCCTCTGTCACGCATCCTGGGAATAAATCGCGAATGCGTTCGATGTTTCCCTGCATGAGGTTGGTGGAGTGCATCTTCAGTTTGTCCATGTTTTTTCCTTCGAGGCCGCACAAAATCAGCGGCTCATTTGTTCAAGTTCGGTTCTAAGTTTTCGCAAGGTCGCGTTGATCTCGACCTTGCGATTGAATTGCTTTTCTTTGGCGAGATGGGCTTCAGCCCGCTCCACTTCGCGTCGCTTGGTCGCGATTTGCTCAATTCGGGTGACCAAGCCAGCCAACGGTTCTTGGGCTCGCGCGGGCAATGGCAGTAAGCGGTGCAGAAGCTGTTCGTATAGTCCCGCCAGGTCTAGGGACAAAGGCATGGCCACTCGTGCGGTGGGCGCAGGCCACCAGTCCGTCGCGAAGTAGTCTGAGAGCACCCAACGGCTTGCGTCGGCATCAGTCGGGCGCTTATAGGCAGCCACGACCTGCGTGCGTGCGTCAGCACCACTGCCATACGTCAACTCAAAGATGATGGGGAACTGCACCGCGCCGTCAATGCAGCGCAGCACATCGTTGTGCAGCTCGGGTGTCTTCAACTGAATGGCGAAGACTTGAATCTCGGGCACGCCGGGCTTGGCGGGCAAGTTGGTCGTCTCGGGGGCTAACTTGTAGCGCCAGACGATCTGTTCGACCTGCTCCACGAACATGTCTTTCAGCCGGGTGTTGGCGCCGCTGTGTTCGTAAATCTTGTTCTTGGGCAGCGTGCGCCCGAACTCGGCCTGCTTGGGGTAGCTGACCAAAGCTGGGCAAGTCTTTGCAACGCTGAGCTGGCTCATCCAGCCTCCTGAATGACCACGAAGGTGATGAGTTCGAAGTCATCCAGGCCGGAAATGGTGTTGGTCAACGCCGTGGTCTTGCCGCCGGTAAACAGGCTGTCCAAGTCTTTCTCTTCCTTCACCTCGACCATTGATCGAATGGCCTTGCCCAGCAGGTCTGAGTACACCTGCATCTTTCGGCCTTCGGCAGTCTCTTGATTGAACAGTTCGCAGGCCTGCGCGATGGGTTTGTCTTGTCCCTTGCAGCAAGTGCGAACCAAGTCCAATAGACGCTTGACCTCTGTGTGGTCGTGCACGACGTCGCCCGCCTTGTTGATGTAGACGAGGTAGTACGGATGCAGCCGGTTGTGCTGGTTGATGTTCACGCCCGCATTGACGTTGCGCAGCGTGAAGATCACGCCCGGATGCATGCCCATGGCGGGCTTGGCCGGAACCACTGCGTGCATGCCTGTGGGCACGTTGCCCAGTTCGCCATGCTCCTTCACGTAGTTGAGCAGGTCCATGCGGAAGTCGTTGAGGCCGAGGTCGGTGATCGACACGCCGGTCTTCAGGTCTTCCAACTCGATGACTTCTTCTTGCAGGCGGCGCAGTTGCTCCTTGCGGTATGACACGTCATTGGCCTGGGCCGACAGCACGTTGTCATCGCCGGTGGCGGAAACGTCCGCGATCATCATGCGGCTTTCCACCCGGTCCTTGAGGTTGATGTACTCGTCAAGGGAGATGTCGGGCCAGTAGTTGACCAACTGGATGCTGCTGTTTGGCGATCCGATGCGGTCCACCCGGCCAAACCGCTGGATGATCCGCACCGGGTTCCAGTGGATGTCGTAGTTGATGAGGTAGTCGCAGTCCTGAAGGTTTTGGCCTTCGGAGATGCAGTCGGTGCCAATCAGCAAGTCCACCTCTGCAGGCTCAGTCGGCAGCACCACGGCCTTTTCTTTGGAGCGCGGCGAGAACAGCGTCAGCAGTTCTTGAAAGTCGTAGCCCTTCTTCAGCGTGGACTTCGGCCCGCCTTTGCCGGTCACCTTGGCGGTGTGCAGCCCTTGCGCATGCAACTCAGGGGCGAGGTTGGCGTAGAGGTAGTCGGCCGTGTCGGCAAACGCCGTGAATAGCAACACCTTCTTGTTGCCGGGGTTGATCGGGTTGGCGATCTTGTTCAGCAAGTGCGCCTTGAGGTGCTGAAGCTTGGCGTCATCCTCCGGGGTGATCTTTCCCATTGAGGCCAGCAGAGCGTCGATGACTTCCAGGTCTACCTTGAGGTCGTGCTCCCACGATGGTAGGTCCATGTCGCCGAGGCTGATCTTCACCTTGCCGCCGATCTCGCCGCTGTCGTCATCGAGGATGGGCAGATCGTCTTCTTCAGCGTCCAGATTCTCCAGTGCCTCTGTGAGGTCACCGACGCTGGTTGCCACGCCCGACTGATTGAAGGCGGTGATCTTCGCGAGGGTGCCTTGGTGATTGCGGCGCAAGGCGTTCAAAGTTAACCGAAACGACTCGACGGAGCTTTCCAGCCGCTTGAGCAGGTTGACCGTCATCAGGGCTTGCAAGCTCTTCTCACGGTCGGCTTGCTTGAGGGTGCCTTTGCCGCCAACCTTGGTGTCGTAGGCTTCTTCGTACTTCTTGAGGCGGCTGGGCAGGATGTAGCTGACCGGGGCGTACACCGCCAGCTTGAGCAAGGACAGCTGGGCGAAGATGTCGTTGAAGCCCATCACGTCTGGCCGAGCGGTCAGCGGACAGTGAAAAGACAGTGGCTTGCGGCGCTCGGGAAACTGTCCGATGTCCGTGGTGTCGTAGAAAGTCTGGATGTGTTTGCGTGAGCGTGCGATGGTCACGCTGTCCAGCAGTTCGAAGAAGTCAAAGTCCAGCGAGTCCAGGATGGCGCGGGCGGTGCGTTCTTCGGGGGGCAGCTTGGCCCACGCATTGAATGAGGCTTGTGCCCCACGGAAGATTTCTTCAACGCTCTTGCCGGTCTTCAGCTTCTTGCTGAGGTTTTCGGAGTCGCCCTCGTAGGCCAGAGCCAGCTGGTTGCGCAGGTCGGCAAAGCGGTTGTTGACTGGGGTGGCTGACAGCATCAGCACCTTGGTCTTCACGCCTTCCTTGATGACCTTGTTCATCAGCTTCTGGTAACGGGTCTCCTTGTCCTTGAAGGCATCGTTGTTGCGGAAGTTGTGGGACTCGTCGATGACCACGAGGTCATAGTTGCCCCAGTTGATCCGGTTCAGTGGGGTGCCGAAGGATTCGCCGCTGGTACGGCTCAGGTCGGTATGGCAAAGGACATCGTAGTTGAAACGGTCCTTGGCGAAGATGTTGGTCTTGAGGTTTCGGTTGTAGTTGAGCCAGTTGTCTGCCAGCTTTTTCGGGCACAGCACCAGAACCGACTTGTTGCGCAGCTCGTAATACTTGACGACTGCCAGCGCGGTGAAGGTCTTGCCCAAGCCAACGCTGTCGGCCAGGATGCAGCCGCTGTAGGTTTCCAGCTTGTTGATGATGCCGGTGGCCGCGTCCCGCTGGTAGTTGAAGAGCTTCTTCCAGATGAGGGTGTCCTGGTAGCCGGTGCGGTCGTTGGGCAGAACGTCTTCGTCGATTTCGTCCAGGAACTCGTTGAAGATGTTGTAGAGCATCAGGAAGTAGATGCTCTCGGGCGAGTTCTCCTGGTAGACGGACGCGATGTGCTCGCAAATCTGCGCGGTCACGTCCTCCAGCTTCTCCGGATCATTCCAAATCTGGTCGAACAGGCTGAGGTAAGTGGCCGCAAAGGCGGGCTCGTCCATCTTGTTGACGAGGTTCGATACGGCATTGCCTTGCTGATAGCCGAGGTCCACGGCCGTGAAGCCATGCAAGGGCATGTAGGCGGTGTCAGTGCCACCGGCCTGCACACAAGCGAACGGCTGCATGGGGGCCTTGGTGCGGTTGCTTTTGAACCGAGCCTTGCGGCGCATCCAGTCGGCACACTCCTTGGCGATGGCCCGCTGGGTCAGCTTGTTGCGCAACTGGATTTCGAACTCACTGCCGTACAGGCTGCGCTCGCGGTCCTGCTTGGGGATGTGGAATTCCTTACGCTCTTTGCGAATCTTGTCAGTGACTTCGCTGGCGGTGAACGTGGGCGACGTGAAGATGAAGCTGAGTTCGTCGATCTTTTCCAGCTCGGCCTTCAGGGCCTCGAAGGCGTACATCGAGAAGCACGAAGCGGCGATCTTGAGTCGTGACTTGGGCTTGAGCGTCGCCTTGAGGTCGTCACCCAGCAGGCGGGTGATGTTGTCAATCAGTTCCATGTTTCTTCTTCCGCTCCCCAGCGTTGATCGGCGATTCGGGCGCTGCCTCCAAGCCATGCGCTTGTGCATAGGCCAGAACCAGCACCTCGACCATGGACGCGACTGAACGGTGCTCCCGCACCGCTGCCAGCTTCAGCAACTGTTTGATGTCTGCTGACGTGCGGATTGACAAGGTCACATCCTTTAGTCGTTTCATGGTTCTGCATTCAAATGGTCTTGTCCTGCAAATGTACTGCGTTTTGCGGGTATTGGATGCCGTGGCTGAGATTTGTCAGCCACGGCTTGCCAAGCTCAGAACTTACCTCCGGCTACGCGAGAACTGCCACACGGTGTCGAAAGGCAGGATCTTGCGAATCGGAGGCAAAGGGTCGTAGTAGTCGAAGCTGCGGATTCGACCTTGGACCAGCACGCTGCCGGTGTCGTAGACAGTGACGATGAGGCCGCACCAGAGTTCGAAGCGGGTGTGGTTACCCATCCGTTTTTTGTCGTCGATGTAGACCTTGCTGGCCTGGAAGCGGCGTTCGATGTATTGAGGGGTCATGGATAGCTCCTGATAGATGCGGGGAATTCCGCCCGGAGCCTTTACAGGACAGCAGCACTGGGACTGTTGCCCGGGTGGCCGAATGCCCGCCTACCAATTTGTGATAGCCAAAGTGAATCAACGAAGTGAGGACAACACCATGCCAAGCAAGCTGTCGAAATGGGGTAATTCGCTCGGCGTTCGCCTGCCGAGCTATATCGCGGAGCGTGCAGGGCTCCGAAATGGCGACTACCTCTATATCAAGCTCATGGACAGCGGCGACATCGTCATCCGGCCCGTGAAGCAGACTGACGTTCATCCTGGCTATGCGACGGCGGGAGAAGCTGAGGCCAAACCCTTGGCCGTTTTGTCTGATGAAGAGGTGCTCAAGGAGTGGTGATCTGATTGCGCCTCTGGTGCAAAGTCATACCGCGCTGGACAGCGGCGCAGGGCCTTGAGTACCGTATGGCTACGGCAAGCGCGTCGCACTTTATGACAGCAAGCCGCACCGCCCAATACGCGGTCAGAAACCCCCACTGAATACCAAAAGGCCACGCCTCACGTCGTGGCCTTTTGTCGTTTCTGGCGTGCGTGTGGGCATCACCTCAACTTTTTGGAGCCCGACATGACTCAGCAATTGCCCGACGTAGAACCTGATCTGGACACCAGCGCCACCAACAACCCCATAGCCATGGAGGCCCCTGCATTGTTTGACTTGGGGGCCGTGGTTGCCACCCCACCGGCCTTGCGCCTCATCGGCCAATATGGGGCCTCGATCACTCAACTGCTGAACTGGCACCAGACCGGGCAACGTTGGAACGAAATGGACCCCGACGACTGTGCGGCCAACTGGCGGGCGGTCTTTGACAAGGATGCGCGTTTGTTGTCGTCGTTCAACCTGGGGACGGTGGAGGCACCGGCCGTTGTCTGGATCATCACGGAGTGGAACCGTGAGGTCACGACGGTGTTGCTGCCGTCCTGCTATTGAACATGGCCGCGATGCCGCGCCACCGACCCATGCGGGACATGCTGGCCGTTTTGCCCAAGCTGGCCATTTCGTCTGCCGGTGAGGTGGACTACAGCGCCTCAAACCCTGCCGATTTGTCCGCGCTGGCAGAGCACGCCCAAGACACGATGCAGGTCGCGCAGCTCGGGCTGTCAGCGATTGGCTTGCTGCTGGTGCGTGCCGCGCCCGAAATGGACACCGGGGAAATATCCGGCGATGCCATTGAATCACTGGGCTGGCTCATGGCTGAGTTGGGGGAGCTGGCGGGCTGCTGCTTTGCTCTGGCGGCGTCATGCCGTGAGCACTTGGCTGATGCCACCCCCAGGCCAGCGTAGGCCACTTGCCGCCAAAGTTAACGCCAAACCATTCCGCCGTGCCGCGTTCGCGCCGCACGGCTTTTTTGTCGCTGCGTTCGAACGTAGCGATAGCACGCACTTACCACTACCAAAATGACCACCAAAAAGCCATGCGCCACGGCTGGCGCGATCAAGCCAAAGCCGACCGATGAATCCGCCGCCGCAGCCAACAGCGCCAAAACGGCAGAGAAACCGCCGACTGACTCAGTGGCTGGCTACGTTGCCTCTTCCAGCTCGAAAGCCACCAAGCGGGCTTATGCCAGCGACGTGCGCCACTTCATCCGGTACGGCGGGGCACTACCGGCAACACCGGCCATGGTGGCGGAGTACTTGGCGAAGTTCGCCCCGACCATGAAGGTGGCGACGCTGGAGCGGCGCTGCGTGGCCATCGCACAGGCCCATCGAAGCCAAGGGCTGAAGTCTCCGATGAAGGCTGACTTGGTGATGGCGACCATGAAAGGCATCCGCCGCCAGCACGGCACCCGCCAGCGTGCGGTGAAGCCGATCACCCGCGATGTGCTGCTGGAGATGCTGGCCGTGCTCGACCAACAGAAGTCACACCCCACCAAGGCTGCCCGCGACAGGGCATTGCTGCTGGTCGGCTTTGCTGGTGCGTTCCGCCGCGCTGAGCTGGTGGCCTTGCGGGTGGAGGACGTGACCTTCCATGAGACGCATGCCGAGGTGCTGCTTCGGTTCTCGAAGACCGATCAGTTCGGCAAGGGGCGCACGGTGTTCCTGCCGAAGGCGAGCGGCGAGCGATGCCCCATCCAGAGCCTGAGGGCTTGGCTGGACGTGGCACGTATCGAAACCGGTTGGTTGTTCCGGTCAGTGACGAAGGGCGGCACGATCTCACTGGAGCCACTTTCGGCGCAGTCAGTGGCCTTGATCGTGAAGCGTGCTGCCAAGGCTATGGGGCGTGCGCCGGAGGAGTTCTCGGGCCACAGCCTTCGCGCAGGCTACGTGACCACAGCGGCGATGGCATCGCTGCCCACGTGGCTCATCCGTGAGCAGACCGGGCACCGCAGCGATGCTGTGCTGGCGCGGTACATCCGGCCAGTCGAGAAGCGGAAGATTCCTTCGCTGCTTTGATGCAGTCCGAAGTAGTTGCGTGGGGGTCAGACCCAGCCCAGTGCGTCAGGGCGCCAAGTGGCCGTTGCCTGACTGCCAGCGGCGGCAACCTCCGTTGGCGGCCACAGAAGGTCGTCCAGCAGCGCCACGGTGTCACCCAGGCTGGCGGCTTCAATGCGGTTCTTGTTCAGAAAGGCCTGCCACTGCCTCAGCTTGGCGGTGTCTTCACTGAACTGCTTGGTCAGGGCCAAGGGGCGCTCGGTGGGCAGGGCGGTCTGACGCCGGGCAAAGGTGGCGGCGACGGCAGCGGCCAAGGTGGAGCCATCCAGTTCCGTGCGCCGTGCAATCACCGCAAGGTCAAAGAAGTCTTTCATGCGGCTGTTCGCCTGCCCCAACATGACCATAGCCTGGTACTTCTCGGCGATCACTGTGTAGACGGGATAGACCCGCAGCGTGGGGGCTGGGAAGTCGCCCAGCAAGGTGGGATAAGCCACCGTCTGCGGCCCCGGCGTCACTGCATCACCGAAACCCACGTCGATCTGAAGTGCGCAGCGTGCGGAACCGATGCGTGCCACCAGCGTGATGCGCGTTCCGCCGTAGGTGTTGTCCTCGCGAATGGCATCGGCCTTCACGGAGTCGGAGTCAAACACAATGCCGTCGCTCAGGTCCATGGCGGCGATGTCGCGGAAGGTGGCGATCAGGTTCGCCTCATCGTCGGGGCCGAAGCCGAGCAAGTCGGCGTCTCTGGTCGGCCGGTGCGGGGTGTCATACCAGAGAGCAAAGAGCAACGCGCCCTTGAGCAAGAAGCGGTCGGCATGCGGTGAGATGCTGACGCGAGCCAGCAGACGTTCCAGCGCAAAGCGGTTGAGCAGCAGGTTGTAGTCGTCGCCGCGTTGCTTGGCGAGGGTCAGTAGTCGGGCCAGGATCGAGGCGGAGAGGTTGCCGGTCATTGCGTCACCGCCTCTAGGTAGGGCTGCATGACACGTTCAACCCGGTTGATTTTGGCGAAGTGGCTCAGCTCGTCCATGGTGACCTTGCGGCTGCGCCAGGCATCTTTCAGTGCCTCCAGCGCCACGTCCAGGCCGATCTTGTTGCGGAACTTGAAGCAATCGGTCACCGTCTTGGCGGCGCTGTACACGCGGATGGGGGCACCATGATCGGTCACGGTCTCGATGCCGTCGCTGTAAGCGGTGCCGCGCAGGCGCGTGATGCGCAGCGTGGGGTAGCTCAGGGCCGGGGTTTGTGTCGCCTCGGGCAGCGCGATCCACACTTCGTGCGGCAGTTGCGTGCCGATCTCATGGAATTGCAGCGCACTAAGAAGGCACAGCACGGCCTTGGGCACACGTTGGCAGACCTCGATCAGCGTCTGGTGCTCGGTGACTTCGGCATCGGGCAGTCCGTACAGGCCACGGGCGAACCGTTGCAGCTTGCCAGCCTGGTGCAGCCGGATCAGAAGCTGCGGCGACCAGCCGTGCTCGCGCACATCCGCCGCCCGCAGCACGCGCCGGTGCCGGGCCAGTTCTAGGATGTGGTCAGATTGGTTCATGAGGGGTGAGTTTAATATCCGCATTACTTTTGTTCAAGTGATGCGAAATTCAATCGGTCCCGTGCCGTGGTTTCACACCTCGCCGGTTCTGCGCATGGCTGCCGTGGCTTCTTCCATGGCGTTGCGAACCGGGGCGACGATCAAACGGGCGTAGACCTTGGTGGCCTCCGGGGTCTTGTGGTTCAGAACCTTGCCGATGATTGGCAGGCTGGTGCCGCTGCTGGCCAACCATGACCCGAGCGTGCGGCGCAGATCATGGATTTTCAGGTCACGCATCTCGTAGTGCTGCAGGTGCAGTCCGAGCTTCTCTGCCAACGGGGTGTAGCGTTCGATGGTCTGCACCGGGAAGTCGACGGCCTCCTCAAGGGCCAGTTGGTAGTCGAAGGTCTTTGCCGTTGCCTTTTCCGCCAACGCCTCCACCAGACCCAACGCCGTGCTGCGCGACAGCATGCGCTCCCAAGCCCCTCGTGGCTCCACCAAATGGTCGGTCTTGCCTGAACCGGGGAAGACAAAGAGGGACTTTGAGCCCTGAGCTAACTGTTTGCGGCGCTCCAGTACTTCAATGGCTTCCGGGGTTAGCAGCACGGTCTGTGGCTCGCCATTCTTTGTCCTCTCGATGTTCCATTCCTTGCGTTCAAGGTGAACATCCGGCCATTGCATCGACATGACGTTGCTGCGGCGTGCTCCCGTGTACAGGGCGAGTTTCACGAAGTCACGCACCAGTTCATTCGACTCATGCTCCATGGCCAGCATGAGGCGGGGCATTTCGTCAGGGAGTACAAATCTTGAGCGGGATTTTTCCTTGAACTTGTCCATGCCCCGACAGGGATGGTTACCGTCGAAGTCCCCCCACTGGATGGCGCGGCTGTACATCGAGCTGATCAGCGCGATCACGCGGTTGGCGGTCGTCGGGATGTTCCCCATCTTTGCGTGATGTGAGATCAGCTGGGCTCGCGTGATGTCCGACAGCCGCAGCTCCGCAAGGTTGATGCCGTACTTATCCGTGTCGATGTGTCGCTCGAACTTCTCGATGTCTTCCTTGTGGGATACCTTGTGGACGAGTGAGTGGCGCTTGTAGTACTCCTTGAAGAACTCGGCCAGCGTTATCTCCTTGCGCCGGTCGCGCATCGACTCCGCTGGATTGAGGTCCTGCGCGATGTCTGCATTCAGCGCCGCGACAGTCTTGCGAGCTTGCTCGATGGTTACATCCGGGTAGCGCCCGATCTTGATACGCTCGGGTCTGCCTTGGATGCGTCGGTACAGCAAGAAACTCTTCCGGCCGGTCTTGCCGACGCTGATCGCGAGTCCTTTGGTGGCCTTGTCGTAGAAATAGGCCACGCCTTCGGACGGCAGCGTCAGCCGGTCGAGTTCTCGCTTGGTAAAGTTCAGGCGGTTGCTGGGTGTTGGTTGGTCTTTGTGCATGCAGGAAATCTTGCTACGTGGTGGCTACGGAACCCGTGCCTTTTGTAGCAATAGATCGCACGTTTGCTGCCCCGTGCATTCATTGAGGCCGGTCACGGTTTACCGAGACTTGCTGGTTGAACCCGCAGGGCTGTTGAGGTTGTTAACGTCCGTTGTCTACAGAGGGCGACGAGTGGTGAAAAACAACATTAGCCACAATCGCACTCATAATCCTTTGGTCGTTGGTTCAAGTCCAACACGGCCTACCACTCCCCATCGCTTTGAATGCGGTACTTTTGGCCGCATGGTTTGATATTGGTATCAAGAATCCGCTTCTGAACCGGCTTTCTTGACGCAAATATCAAATCTCCTCTTCGTATAGCCTCTACTGACTCCAGGGGCGACCTCTGGCGGCTCTGCGCCTTTGTGGCGCAAGGTGCTTATCCATCAACTGCACCCACCTTCCGGTAAACTGCACAGAATTCTGTCAGCTTCGAGGAGCCGGTCATGTCCATCTCTGCCCGTGATGTGGTGCCCTTCACCCAGGCGCGCTCAAACCTCTCCGAGCTGGCCGACCAGGTTAAAGCCGGGGCCGAAAAGATCATCACCAAGAACGGCGAAAGCTATGTGGCTTTGATCGACGCGGACCGGCTGGATTACTACCACCGCTTAGAGCGTGAGCGCATCCACCTGCTGCTGATCGACGATGCCCGCCGTGGCCTAGAAGACATCACCGCAGGCCGCACCCACGAAGCCGATGCCGCCTTGGCTGCCATCCAGAAGCGCCGTACAGCTGCTGCATCTGCAACCAAGCCAGTGAAAAAGCGTGGCTGAACGACTGCACCGCGTGGAGCTGACTGAAAGCTTCCTGGCGCGACTCGACTCCATTGAAGCCTTCTTGACGGAGGCAGATGCAGCGTTCGCTTATGACGACCTGCTGGCAGGCCTGCGCGCCACTGTGGTGCCCAACCTCGCCCGCTTCCCGTTGATGGGCCGTCGCTACCTCGACCAGCCGCCCCAGTCCGTGGAGGCGCTGGAGCAGTTGGCCAAGCTGCCTGCCGGGGCTGCTGACCGCTTGCGCGTGCTCCTGCATGGCGATTACTTGATGCTGTATTCGGTGGTCGGAGAAGTGCTCTATCTGCTGTCGATACGGCATCACCGGCAACTGTCGTTCGACTTTGCCGGGATCTGGCCAGCGTGATCAATAAATCGGGAGCGACCAGGGATGACACCAGAAGCAAAAGCGCGCCAGACCATCGATGAACGATTGGTCGCTGCAGGCTGGTCTGTTCAAGACATGAAGGCACTTAACCTGGGCGCAGGTGTAGGCGTGGCAGTGCGCGAATATGCCCGCGTGCAGGCCACGCAGGTGAAGGGCAGCGACCGCAAGCGCCAGCTCACGGATTTGGTGAGCCTGGTGCGCTTCTGCCTGGGGATGGATGATGAACTCAAGCCCTTTGCCGACGAGGTGGACAAACGCTTTCAGGCCTGGATCTGGCGGCACAACGCCCAGCGCGGCACGGCCTTCACGCCCGAGCAAACCGACTGGCTGCGCTTGATGAAAGAGCACATCGCCAGCAGTTGCAGCATCAGCCGGGGTGATTTTGATTATGCGGAACTGGCCGACAAGGGCGGCTTGCAGAAGGCTTGGGGCTTGTTTGGCAAAGACTTGGATGGCTTGATGGATGAGATGAATGTGGAGTTGGTGGCGTGAGTGAATTGCCCGATGGTTGGATGGAAGTCGAACTGAGCGAAGTTGCCGAGGTGATTCGTGGGGTTACGTACAAAAAGGAGCACGCAACCGATGTGCCAACGAAGGGCTTTTTGCCAGTGCTTCGAGCCACGAACATCACTGGAGCTGGATTAACTTTTGACGGACTGGTCTACGTTCCTGCTGAGAATGTCTCTAATGCTCAATTAATTCAGCCGGGAGATGTGGTGATCGCCTCGTCGAGCGGCAGCAAAGAAATCGTTGGCAAGGCAGGCACTTTTGTCGGAGGTGAATTTATCGGATCTTTCGGTGCTTTTTGTACTGGGCTCCGCCCCTCAGCTTCCTTGTCTGCTGGCTACTTCGGCTTCTTCTTTCAGACGCCGTCTTATCGCAAGTCTGTCTCGGAGCTTTCCCCTCCGAGGACATTGTCGTGACGCTGTCACGACAATTGAGCTGGTCTCATTTCCTGGCCTTGCTGCCCTTGAAAGACCCGCTGGCGCGCGACTTCTATGCCCAGATGTGCAGCATTGAGCGCTGGAGCGTGCGCACCTTGCGCGAGCGGGTGGATTCGATGCTGTTCGAGCGCACCGCCTTGTCGCAGAAGCCGCAAGAGCTGATCAGGCTGGAGCTGGATGCCTTGCGTGCCGAGGGCGACGTCACCCCACCGTTGGTGCTCAAAGATCCCTACGTGCTGGATTTCTTGGAGCTGGACGACCGCTACCTGGAAAAGGGCCTGGAAGACGCCATCCTGCGTGAGTTAGAGCACTTCCTGCTGGAGCTGGGCGCGGGCTTCAGCTTCGTGGCGCGGCAGCGCCGCATTCGGCTCGACAGCGATGACTTCTACATCGACTTGCTGTTCTACAACCGCAAGCTGCGTCGCCTGGTCGCCATTGAGCTGAAACTGGGTGAGTTCAAGGCCGAGTACAAGGGCCAGATGGAGCTGTACCTGCGCTGGCTGGCCAAGCACGACCAGGAGCCTGGCGACTCGCCGCCGCTGGGCATCATCTTGTGCACGGGCAAAAAAACGGAGCAGATCGAGCTGCTGGAGCTGGACAAGTCCGGCATCCATGTTGCCGAATACTTGACCCTGCTGCCGCCGCGTGAAGTATTCGAGCAGAAGCTGCAAGAAGCCCTGACGCATGCTCGGCTGCGTGTGGCTCAACGTGACACCGAATAAGACTGACAAAGCACCTTGACATGGCGAATGCAATGACCAGACCCCTTTCACGTTCCGATCTGTTGATCACGGCCACGCACGAGGCCTGCCTGAAGGCCCTGGCCGCGGCACCGGGCGGCCAACTGCGCCGTCGCGACCTGCTCAAGGCCATCGAACAGGCCGTGCCCATGGATGCCTGGGCGCTTGAAGGCTTGGAAGCCTCTGGCGTACCACGCTGGCACAAGATCTTTGGCTTCTCGTCGGTGGGCATGGGCAAGGCAGGCTGGGTGATCAAGGAACGCGGCACCTGGCGAATCACGCCGGAAGGCCGCAGCCTGATCGCCCAACCTTTGGAAGCACGCCATTATCTGAACGAGCTGACAGCGCGCTACGACGCTTGGAAGAGCAGCCAGATCGCCCCGACCGTGCCGGTCACCACGCCGACCACGGACGAGGAAGGTATCAACGACGCACTGCTGCTGGCCGATCCAGAGGAGCGCATCGAGCAGACACTCACCTTGGCTCACGACACGCTGGCCGCAGAGCTGATCAGCACGATCAAGTCCTGTGATCCGGAGTTCTTCGAAAGGTTGGTGGTCAAGCTGCTTTTGAAGATGGGCTATGGCGGGAGTCGGCAAGAGGCTGGCCAGGCCGTCGGCCGATCAGGAGACGGCGGCATCGACGGCGTGATCAATGAGGACCGTCTCGGGCTGGACGCCATCTACCTGCAGGCCAAGCGCTGGGAAGGCTCAGTGGGTGAAGGCCCGATCCGCGACTTCAAAGGCGCGCTGGACGCCAAGGGGGCTCACAAGGGTGTGTTCATCACCACAAGCACTTTCACCCCTGCGGCCATTGAGGCGGCACGCACCAGCCGCTCGTACCGCATCGTGTTGATCGACGGCGCGCGACTGGCGCAGTTGATGATCGAGCACGATCTGGGCGTGTCTGTGGCAGCCACATACCAGCTCAAGCGGCTGGACAGCGATTTCTTTTCCGAAGACTGATCCATGAACACCTCCTCCCTCGTCCAGAAAGTCTGGAACTTCTGCCACACCCTGCGCGACGACGGCGTGGGCTATGGCGATTACCTGGAGCAGCTCACTTACCTGCTGTTCCTGAAGCTGGCGCATGAGTACGCGCAAGAGCCTTACAACCGCGACACGCATAACCTGTACGAAGGCCTGCTGCAAAAGAACGCCGAAGACACCAAGAGTGGCGCTGGCCAGTACTTCACGCCGCGTGCATTGATCGAGGCGATGGTGGCCTGCGTGCGGCCCGAGCCCATGAAGACGATTGCGGACCCGGCTTGCGGCACGGGCGGGTTTTTTCTGGGTGCGTACAGCTGGTTGACTCGGCCGGGCGCCAAGCTGGACAAGCGCCAGAAGGAGTTCTTGCGCGACAAGACCTTCTACGGCAACGAGATCGTGCCCAACACGCGCCGCATGTGCTTGATGAACCTGTTCTTGCACAGCATTGGCGAGCTCGATGGTGAGCCACTGGTGGAGCGCTCAGACGCCTTGATCACCGAGCCCAAACACAAGGTGGACTACGTGCTGGCCAACCCGCCCTTTGGCAAAAAGAGCAGCATGACCATCACCAACGAAGAGGGCGAGGAAGACAAAGAGGCCTTGACCTACGAGCGGCAGGATTTCTGGGAGACCACGTCGAACAAACAGCTCAACTTCTTGCAGCACATCGTCAGCATGCTGAAAGTGGATGGCAAGGCTGCGGTGGTGTTGCCCGACAACGTACTGTTTGAAGGTGGCGCTGGCGAGAAGATCCGCCGTAAGCTGCTGGAGAACTGTGACGTGCACACGGTGCTGCGCTTGCCCACAGGCATCTTCTATGCGCAGGGCGTGAAGGCCAACGTGGTGTTCTTTGATGCCAAGCCCAAGAACGGCCAGATCCACACCAAGGGTGTGTGGTGCTATGACCTGCGCACCAACAAGCACTTCACCCTGAAGACGCGCACCTTGAAGTTTGACGACCTGCGCGACTTCATCACTTGCTACAACCCGGACAACCGGCACGAGCGCATCGCCACCGAGCGCTTCAAGTTCTTCAACTATGAGGAATTGATGGCCCGCGACAAGGCCAGCCTAGATATCTTCTGGTTGAAGGATGCCAGCCTGGACAACCTGGATGACCTGCCGCCGCCTGATGTGCTGCAGCAGGAAATCATCGACCACCTGGAGGCTGCGCTTGCTTCGTTCAGGGACGTTGCCGCGAGCCTTCCACGCTCTCTTGCGTGAGCAACGCATCCACGCGTTGGCGGCTGATGCCCTGAACAGCGGGTGCTAAGGCTGTAAACAGTGCATAGGGCGGCTGCTCGCCGATGCGGGCGAAATCTTGCGCAAAGCCCTGCGCCCACTGACCGACGTCGGGCGTGGCGCTGGCTGTGAGTTGTTGCCCCGCTTCTTGCAGCGTGCTGCGTACGGAATTTCGCGCCTGTTGTACCTGTTCCAGGGTGGGCGCCACCTGTTGCAGTGTTTGGCGCAGCGCGTCGGTGTCGAAGCCTGTCCAGCCCAGCGCGGCCAGGGCGTCGGGCAGCGGTTCGGCCTTGATCCGGTGAAACTGTTGGCCGGGGAATCGGATGCCGGCGCCCTTGATGCTCAGGTTGTCGCGCACGGCGGGTGTTCAACTCCTGGCCCAAGGCGTCGAATTCAGACTGCATCGCGGTCTTGTCGTTGGCGTTGGATGTGCCGTTGGCCGCTTCCGTGGCCATTCATGCGGGTGGCGATCTGCAGACCGGCAGCGTCGTCCATCGCGGAGTTGACGCGGAAACCAGAGCCCAGGCGGGCCATCGAGGTCGACAAGGCCTTCTGGGTGCTGCCCAGGGAATTCTGGGTGGACAGGGAAGCAACGTTGGTGTGTAAGCTAAGCATGTTGGGCTCCTGGTGGGAGTCACTCGTTGGGGACATCGTTTTCGACTCCCTCATCCACACAAGGCGACCGCCACGGTGCCGACGCAAGGCGATGGCACCATTGCCATCCGCTGTGAATTGCGCACGGTGCGGTCGCCCGAGACGACGCAGGTGCTTTACTTCTATGTCAGCGATGCGCGCCGCACGGTGGTGGAAACCGATGGCAATGCGCTGGGCAATGTGGTTCAGTTCAGCCCTCAGCGCATCGTGGTCACCAAAAATGCGGCGGGCGGCGGCGTGCGGACCTACGTCTGGGACCGCATGCTGGGCTCACTCACCATTTCGATTCCAACCGCGCCTGACTCAAAGGACACGTGGAACAGCCTGTCGGGTGATTGCGTGAAGGTGAACGCTGGCCAGCAGAAGTTCTAGGGAATGACGCCACAGGCCAATCGGGCTCCACCACCTCCCAGCGGGGCGGGGTGATCGGAGTGGTTTTCGCCACCCATGTGAATCATCAGTGAGCGGCCACTCAGGTCGGACAGCTTGAGGCGCGGCGCCAGGACGGGCTGATTCGCCTTGCCGTTGGCTTCGACATACAGCGCGGGCAGATCACCCAGGTGCCCATCGCCCCACGGAAAGCCGTGCTGACCGGTTTTGAACGGGTCGTAATGGCCGCCGGCGCCCAGCGCGGGCACTTTCTTGCCGTCTTTTTCCTTGGGATCGCAGCTCGGGTTCTCGTGCACATGAAATCCATGCAGGCCCGGCGGCAATCCGGCCAGTGTGGGCGTGAAGACCAGTCCGTATTTGGTTTCCGTCACCACCACCTGCCCGATGCTGCTGGTGGGGCCTTGTTCGTCGACGAAGGTCATGGGAATGGTGCGGACGCCGCCCTGGGCCATTGCCTGGAGCGAGAGCACCGTGAACACGGCGGTCAAAAGCTGATTTTTCATGAGGGGCCCCTGATTTGGCGAGGGACTTTTTATAGGCTTTGCGGGCGGCGCCAACCATCCCTAACTTAGGAAGCTGAGAGCAGGGGGCTTGTCTGCGCACTGTTGCTGCGCGAAATGAGCGCTTCTGGTCTGGTGACCGATATCGCAAACTCCTCCGGTGTATGGCGCGTAGGCAGTGCTGTCGCGGGTCAGCCATTGCATCAATTTTGGGTGAATGAAGAGCTTGCTGTGACAAGTTCAGCGGTGGGGGTGATCGGTGCAGTGCCTTTTCAGGAACACCAGCGGTACAGTCATCAGCTTGGCCCCATTCCGGTCGGTCTCACCCAACGCTGGCACCCCCCACATCACACCCGCTCTGCCGGAGGATCACGCGATGTCGACATCCACCAAAACCACCTTCCATTGGGATGATCCCCTGCTGCTCGATCAACAGCTGACCGATGACGAGCGTCAGGTGCGCGATGCCGCCCATGCCTATTGCCAGGAAAAACTGGCGCCCCGCGTGTTGAATGCCTTCCGCAACGAACAGACCGACACGGCCATCTTTCGCGAGATGGGCGAGTTGGGCCTGCTGGGCGCCACCATCCCGCAAGCCTATGGGGGGGCGGGTCTGAACCATGTGTCCTACGGTCTGGCGGCCCGCGAAGTTGAGCGCGTTGATTCGGGCTACCGCTCGATGATGAGCGTGCAGTCCTCGCTGGTCATGGTGCCCATCCATGAGTTTGGCACCGAGGCGCAAAAGCAGAAGTACCTGCCCAAGCTGGCCCGTGGCCAGTGGATCGGCTGCTTTGGCCTGACCGAACCCAACCACGGTTCCGATCCGGGCAGCATGATCACCCGGGCCAGGAAGGTCGCCGGGGGCTATTCGCTGTCTGGCGCCAAGATGTGGATCACCAACAGCCCGATCGCCGACGTGTTCGTGGTGTGGGCCAAGGACGATGAAGGCGCGATCCGCGGCTTCATCCTGGACAAGGGCTGGAAGGGTTTGACGACGCCGACCATCCGCGGCAAAGTGGGCCTGCGGGCCTCCATCACGGGTGAAATCGTGATGGACGACGTCTTCGTGCCCGAAGAAAACGCCTTCCCCGAGGTGCGTGGCCTCAAGGGCCCGTTCACCTGCTTGAACAGCGCCCGCTTCGGCATCGCCTGGGGCGCGCTGGGGGCCGCCGAGGATTGTTTCCACCGCGCCCGCCAGTACGTGCTGGACCGCACGCAGTTTGGTCGCCCCCTGGCTGCCAACCAGCTGATCCAGAAGAAGCTGGCCGACATGATGACCGACATCACCCTGGGCCTGCAAGGCTGCCTTCAATTGGGGCGCATGAAAGACGTTGGCACGGCCGCCGTCGAGGTCACATCGATCATGAAGCGCAACAGCTGCGGCAAGGCGTTGGACATTGCCCGCATGGCCCGCGACATGATGGGGGGCAACGGCATCAGTGACGAATTTGGGGTGGCCCGTCACCTGGTCAACCTCGAAGTGGTCAACACCTATGAAGGCACACACGATGTGCACGCCCTGATCCTGGGGCGCGCCATCACGGGCATCGCTGCCTTCTGATCATTATTGTCAGCACGCAGCCGACGTCCGTAATACGATCGCAGAATTGCGGACATGGCGCGTTTCGGTATCCATGTCCATCGACCCCCCGGAGCCTCGAATGCCCGACATGCTCGGCCACTCAAGCAGTGACATCGGTCCCGCGACATGGCGCGTACTTGCCCATCGCTGGCAAGAGAGTTTCGACCGCTCGCCCATCGGGCAAGCGGTGACCAGCCTGGATGGGCACTTCCTGGAGGTCAACGACAGCCTGTGCCAATTGACCGGCTATCCGCGCGAAGCTCTGCTGTCCCGTACGTTCAAAGAAATCACGCATCCGGACGACCTTCAGGCCGCAGCGGACCTGATGGGCGCCATGTTGTCCGGGCAGGTCAAGGGGGGGCGCTATGAAAAGCGCTATGTGCGCCAAGACGGCGGCGTCATCTGGGGTGAGGTCACCGTCACGTTGGTCCGCGATGCGCAGGGCAGGCCGGATTACTTTGTGACCATGGTGATTGACATCAATGAGCGCAAGGGTGTCAAAGCCAAGTTGTATGAGCGCGATGCACTGCTCACCAGCCTGAGTCGCAACATTCCCGGGACGGTCCTCAAATTTGACATCACACCGGACGGACGCTTTGAGCTGCCCTATGCGAGCGATGGCATCGGTGAACTCTACGAGATGGACCCGCAGCTGGTGCGCGACAACCCCATGCTCGCCTTCGATCGCATTCACCCGGACGACCGGCCCGCATCGATGCGACTGATGGAGCGTCAGATTGCGGCCATGCAATCGAACACCGGATCGACCATCCCGGCGATCCATGAATACCGCCTGGTGCTGCCCCGAAAAGGGGTGCGTCACATGCGCGCGATGATCAGCGTGGAGGCCGAGCCCGATGGCAGAACTGCCCTTTACTGCTACATCACCGACATCACCGAACAACGGCAGTACGAGCAGGCCCTGATTCAGGTGCGTGCGGCTGAGGCGGCCAGTCACGCCAAGAGCGAATTCTTGTCGCGCATGAGCCATGAACTGCGCACGCCGCTCAATGCCGTGATCGGGTTTTCTCAGATCCTGCGCATGGACACGGCGCCCCCTTTGAGTGCGGTGCAGACCAATCGAGTCAAGTTGATCGAGCGCGCTGGCGAGCACCTGCTGGCGATGATCGACGATGTGCTCGACCTGTCTCGCATCGAAGCTGGCAGCCTGTCGCTGTCACTTGAGACATTGAACGTGTGCAGCACGCTGACAGAGTCCCTGGAGCTCGTGGCGGATTCGGCTAACAAGGCCCAGGTGGTCTTGGTTGCGCCACAGGTGGAGGGCGACCTTTACGTCCGTGCCGACCGCGTGCGGCTGCGCCAGGTGTTGCTCAACCTGCTCAGCAATGCCATCAAGTACAACCGAGTTGGCGGCGAGGTGCGCTGTCACATCTGGCGCGAGGCTGACCGCGTGCTGATCGACATCGCTGACACCGGCACTGGCTTGACTGAAGACGAGCTGCAGCATCTGTTTGAGCCCTTCAACCGACTGGGGGCCGAGAACTCTGAAGTGCAGGGCACGGGCATTGGCCTGATGATCGTGCGGCATCTGGTCGAACTGATGGCCGGGCGCATTGAGGTGTCCAGTGTGCCCGGCAGTGGCACCCATTTTGTCGTCAATCTGCCGGCAGCCGCGTCCCCGGAACCGCCTGCCAAATTTGCCACACTCGATGGGCCTGCCGAACAACAGCTCAATCCTGCCCTCCGGCATGTCTTGTACGCCGAAGACAACCCGGTGAATGTGATGCTGGTGCGCGAGATCCTGAAAATGCGCGCAGATTACAAGCTCACGGTGACCACCACCGGGGCCGATGTCCTTCATGCCGCGCGCTCGCTGCACCCCGATCTGTTGCTGCTGGACATGCACCTGGGCGACATGACCGCCTTTGACGTGGCCGGTGCCCTCGACCGCGACCCCGCGACCGCCCGCATTCCACGGGTGATGCTGTCCGCTGACGCCATGCCTGACACGATCCGTGCCGCCCGTGCGCATGGCTTTGTGGCCTACCTGACCAAGCCGCTGGACGTTGCGGCGCTGCTTCAGTGCCTGGACGAACAGCTGCGACGGAGCTGACGTCGGCTGAGGTCACGACCAGCCCGTGCTAGGCAATACTGACTGTCGGGCCAGTTGAGCGGGCCATCGATTCGGTTTGGGGAAGGTAGCGCTTCAACACGCCTCGCAGCTCGTCGGGCTTGAACGGCTTGGTCAGGCTGTCGTTCATGCCCGACAACAGGCACTGTCGGTGGGTTTCAACGTCATGGCTGGCGGTCAGCGCCACAATCGGCACAGCCGGCGCACCGTGCTCAGCTTCCAGCGTGCGTATTTTTTTGGCGGCGTCGAAGCCATTCATCCTCGGCATATTGCAGTCCATCAGGATCAGGTCGACGTCATGTTCGTCCAGCCGCTCCAGCGCTTGCAAGCCGTCGACCGCGGTGATGACCGCCATGCCCATTTGTTTCAATTCGGCCTGGCCGACCAGGACGTTGACCGGGTCATCGTCCACCAGCAACACGGTGCCACTGAGCGGCCTTGCTTGCTCGGCCACCGCGGCTGCGCTATGTTGGCCACCACGATCCGGGGCCACCAGGGTGATCGGCAAGGTGACTCGGAAGGTCGAACCAACGCCGGGTGTGCTCTCGCATGAGATCTCGCCGTGCATGGTCTTGCAAATTTGCTGAGCGATGCTCAAGCCCAAGCCGCTGCCAGGCGCTCGGTGCTCCTGCCCGCCGGTCGCTTGGTGAAAGGGATCAAACACGCGAGCCAGTTCGTGAGAGGCAATGCCAATGCCCGTGTCCTCAATCTCGAAGCGCACATGTGAGATGTCACCCGCAGGCCCCGCAATGGCGCGCAGGTGCATGATGATGTGGCCCCGATCCGTGAACTTGACGGCGTTGCCGAGCAGGTTGAACAAGACCTGCCTGAACCGATCGGCATCCAGCTCGACCCAATGATTGCCCGGCCAATCGACCTTCAGTGCCACGGAAAGCCCCTTTTCGGCGGCGTTCACATTGACCAGGTGGCACACGTCCTGCGCCAATTCGACCAAGTCAACGGGACGAGGTCTCAAACTCAGCTTGCCTTCTTGCAGGCGGGAAAAGTCCATGACGTCGTTGATGACGCCCAGCAGGTGCTGTCCAGCGCTCTGCAGCAAGTCCATGTGTTGATGGGACTGCTTGCGAATGAGGTCATGTCGGAGCATGCGCGACAAGCCCAGGATGCCATGCAAGGGGGTTCGCATCTCGTGACTCATGGTGGCGAGGAATCGCCCCTTGGCGGCACTGAGTTGCTCGGCTTCGACGAGTGCCTGTGCTCGGGCCACGGCCAGTTGCTCGCTTTGGTAACGCAATCGCAGCAGTTCTCCGATTCGCAGGTCAGTGCGGTTCGATTCAACCAGCAAGATGATCAGCAAACTCGCCACGGTGACCATCCCGTACATGCCATAGGGGCCGCCAATGTGGGTGCAATAGGCCAGGCAGGACAGGAGCGCCGGAACTACCCAGGCGCGCACGGCAACCCGGTCGGCGTTGAGCATGGCGACCCCTGCGGCGGAGATGCCAATGACCGAGCCGATCATCACAATCGCATAGTCGAGATGGCCCTCCAAAGGCAACATCCAGAAGGTGGCCCCCCAGCAAGCACTGAACGCCACCGTGAGGGCAAGAAGCCCCCGCCGCCAGTGGGTGGCGGCGCATTGTTTGGAGCGGCTATAGGCCAAGGCGTGGCCGGTGCGAATGATGCTCACGACCAAAGTCAAGGCCAGCCAATCGATGGTCTTCGCAGTGATCCCGTCAGGCCCCAGGGAGTTGGCCAGGGCGACCACCATCAAGGCAAGCCCTGCGCCGGTGACTGTCGATATCGGGACATGGCCAAACAGCATCTTGGTGCGGGTGACCAGCATCTGAGCTTCAAGTTCCTCGGGGGAACGTTCTACGACCATGACGGCGTCCTGCTGGCTGCTGTTGATTGCGAGCGCTTCAATCGGCTCGGCTGCATCTTGATTGTGGCCGTCTGTCAGCCAAGCCTTCTAGGGAAAACTCCGCTGTCTGGGCGGCGGCGTGTGCGGTTTTGCCTTGTTTCCCCCCCCACGATAGGAGTGCTTCCTGTCGGAACAGGTTGAAGTGCGTGGCGCACCCAAAGACAAAATGGCTGTCCACCAATATTGGCCAGTGGGCGTTAAGTGTTTTTGTGGTCCGTAATCTTTTCGTGGTGGTAGGGATAGTTTCGTGAAAAACAAAACTCACTGGTGCGTCATGGTTTTAATGGGCGCGATCACGGCAGGTTTGACCGCTGGTTGCACCCAAACCGGTCCGCGCTCCTCGTCGGCCGCGCCGGTGTTGTATCCCAACGAGGCCTTTAAGCAACTTGGTGCTGACAGAGCGCAGGCCGAGTCGCAGTCCTGTCAAGGCCGGGCTCAAGAGGCCGGCTTGTCACCGCAGTTGCAAGATGGCGCGGTAGGCCGCTCGGCCGCCGAAGGCGCGGCGGTGGGGGGCTCCGTTGGAGCCGTCACGGGTTTGTTGAGCGGCCACCCACAGCGAGCACTGAGTCATGCGGCCACGGGCGCTGTCGCCGGCGGGACCGCTGGTGCGGTACACGGCGCATTTCATGACGACAAGCCCAATCCAACCTACCGCAACTTCGTCTCGCGTTGCCTGAAGGAGCGCGGCCTGGAAGTGATCGGCTGGAATTAAAAGGCGTCACCTTCGCCTCTGCACGGAGGCATCGAAGACGCGGGTTTGCCAACGGTAATGCCGCGTGTGTGGCGTATTTGCGCGCGGTGGCTTGCTTTTGCGCTTGCTTTTGCGGTTAAGCTCAATTCCTATTCATAAAGCCGCCAGCGGCATCCGCCGCGATACAGGGAGTTGGAGTCGCCATGCATTTCCCGCCTTCGTCTTCCCCTCGAGATGTTGCGCAGGAAGGGGGTGCCCCGGTGCCGGTCGAATCGCCGCACGATGCGGACGCCTTGGCGGCCATTGTCGGGTTGGTGCGGCAATCCACGCAGGTGGATGTGACTCACTACAAGGACAGCACGTTCCGGCGCCAACTTCATCGGCGCATGCTGGAGCTGGGGTTTGGCGAGTTAACGCAATACCTTGAGCGGCTGCAAGCCGATCCTGCTGAGGTGCAGCGCCTGCAGCAAAGCCTGCTGATCTCCGTGACGCACTTTTTCCGTGACCCCGAGGTCTTTGCCCGACTGGGCAAGGTGCTATCGGATCTGGTGGCATCAAAGCAGGAAGGCGAGGGCTTGAGGCTGTGGGTGCCCGGTTGCGCCACGGGTGAAGAGGCTTATACGATTGCCATCTTGGTGGCCGAGGCGCTGGGTGATCGGCTGGGGCATTGCCCGGTGCGACTGTTTGCGACCGACATCGATCAGGAGGCCATTTTCCAGGCTCGCCAGGGGCAGTATTCACGCAAGGACCTGGCTGAGGTGGCGCCCGAACTGGTCCAGCGCTATTTTGTGCAGGACGAGGATGGGTTCAGAGTCAACAAACCCCTGCGTGATCTGTGCGTGTTTGCGCATCACGATCTTCTGAGCCAGCCGCCCTTTGTCAACCTGGACCTGATCAGCTGCCGCAATGTGCTGATTTACTTCCAGGCGGACGTGCAGCGCGAGATCCTGGGCAAGTTCCACCACGCCTTGCGGCCCCGTGCCTGGCTGTTGTTGGGGCAGTCCGAATCGGTGGGGGCGAGCGATGGCCTGTACGAATCGCAGGACGCCCACTTAAAGCTGTTCATGCGCGGCCAGGGTAGTTCCCCGCGCTTGCATGACATGGCCAGGACCTGGCATCAGCCTCCGGCGTTCAATCGGTCGCTCAGCTTGCCAACAGCCCCCTTACAGACCCAAGAGTCCCAATTCCACCAGATTTTGCTCAAGCGCAGTGCGCCACCGAGTGTGCTGGTAGACACCAATGGCCGGGTGCTGCACCTGTGGGGCGACGTGTCGCGCTTCATGCGGCTTGAAGGTGGTCGGGCCGATTTTTCGCTGGTCGGGCTGTGTCTGACCGCCTTGCGCGGAGAGGTGCGAACCTTGATGCACCTGGCGATCGCTTCAGCGCCAGCCTCAGTGGAATCGCCTCCGATCGAGCTGGATCTCGATAGCGGGCTGGCGCATGTGCGGCTGTCTGCACAGGCCTGTATGGGCGATCTCAAGGACGACATCCAGGGCATCGTGATCAGTTTCGAGGCCACCCCGGTGGGAATGACCCAGGCCGCCGTTGCCGCGCCTGATGTCGAGTACCTGGCGCTGACTGACGAGTTGACGAGCTCGCGTGAACACCTGCATGCGCTGGTGCGGCAGCTGGATCAGGCCAACGCCGAGCGCCAGGCCTTGCACGAAGAACTGCAGGCTTCGTCGGAAGAGTTGCAGTCGTCCAACGAGGAGCTGCAGGCGTCCAACGAAGAGCTCACCACGGTCAACGAACAGCTGCTGGGCAAATCCGAGGAGCTGTCGCGGCTCAACGATCTGCTGCTGAGTGTCGAGCGTTCCCTGGAAGTGGCCATGGTGGTGCTGGACCAGCAGATGCGTGTGCAGCGCTTCAACCCGCTGGCGGTGCGCATCTTCGGCCTGCTCAAGCACGATGTGGGGCGCTACCTCGCCTCGGTGCCCTGCAGCCTGCCGCTGAACGACTTGCCTGCGCAGATCGCCGCGGTGATGGCCTCCGGTGAGGCGCTGGTCACGCGGGTGGACGAGGATGATCGCCACTATGTGATGCAGATCTCACCGCTGCGCGATGTGCGCGGTCAACAGTCCGGCGTGATCCTGTCGTTCACCGACGTGGCCGAACTTCGACAGGCGGAGGCTGAACGGGCGCAATTGGCGGCCATCGTGACCTCGTCGGATGACGCCATCATTGGCCAGACGCTCAAAGGCGTCATCACCTCCTGGAACCCAGGCGCCGAGCGCTTATTGGGCTACACACAGGAGGAGGCACTCGGGCAGTTCATGGCGCTGATGGTTCCACCCGAATGCCTCCCCGAAGAAGAGTCCCGTCTGGCACGCATTGCCGAGGGCGAGAAGATGCACACCTTCGACACGGTCCGGGTGCGTTGTGATGGCCAGCGCGTGCCGGTCTCGATGACGGTGTCGTCGATCCGCAATGCACGCGGCAACATCGTGGGGGTGTCGAAGATTTTCCGCGACATCTCGCTACGCAGGGCCCTGGAGGCCGAGCGCGAGGCCAATCAGATTCGACTTGAAGAGCTGGTGGTGCAACGCACCCTGGCTTTGGCCGAAAAGGAGCGGCACCTGCAGTCCATCCTTGATGGCGTGCCGGGCATGGTGGCTTATTGGGGGGCTGACCTGCGCCTGCGCTATGCCAACAGCAAGCACCGTGCGGCTTACCGTCAGCGAGAGGGTGAATCCCTGGGGGTGCACATCAGCGAACTGCTGAGTCCCGCTGAGTTGGAGCATGGGCGTGCGTATCGCGAGGCTGTGCTTCGCGGCGAGGCCCAGTGTTTTGAGGCTAGCCAGCCCTTGCAGGATGATGGTGTTCAGCCGGTGGCCCAGATCAACTTTGTGCCAGATCTGATCGATGGGGTAGTGCAAGGGTTCATCGTGATGGTCTTCGACATCACTGCGATCAAACGGGTTGAAGCGGAGGCGGCCTCCGCCAACCAGGCTAAGAGCGAGTTCCTGGCGTCTATGAGCCATGAGATTCGTACCCCGCTCAATGCCGTGCTCGGCTTGGCTCAGGTGGCCCAGCGGCGATACGCTGACGCTCCGGTGGTTGCGACGTTCGCCCAGATCGTTGAAGCCAGTCAGCACTTGCTTGGCGTGATCAACGACGTGCTCGATTTTTCCAAAATCGAGGCCGGTAAGTTCGATCTTCAGATCGGTCGGGTCGTCATCGCTGAATTGCTCGACAAGTCCATGTCGATGGTGGCCGAACAGGCGCGTGCCAAAGGGGTGGCGTTGACGGTGTCGTGCGATCCGCAGTTGGCGCATGCCTATGCCGGCGATCCGGTGCGCGTGGCGCAGGTGCTCATTAATCTGCTGACCAATGCCGTCAAGTTCACCGAGTCCGGCCATGTGGATCTGATCGCTATCGCACGAGAGGGGGGTGTGGCGATCACCGTGCGGGACACTGGCATCGGCATGAGTCCGGCGGTGATGTCGCGCATTTTCTCGCCCTTCATGCAAGGCGATGGCAGTACCACGCGTCGCTTTGGTGGCACCGGTCTGGGGCTGTCGATCTGCAAGCGCCTGGTGACATTGATGCATGGGCGAATCGAGGTCAGCAGCGAGCCCTCCGTGGGGTCGAGCTTCGATGTCTGGCTTCCGCTGCCTGCGTTGCAGAGCCCCTCCGACAACATCGGGGCCGATCGGTCCGACGGGTGGCCGGGCGCGCTACCCGGGGCCCGGCTCCAGGGCATGCAACTGCTGGTGGCCGAGGATCATCCGGTCAACCAGTTGGTGCTGAGGGAAATGCTGGCCGTCGAGGGCGCCGAGATGGTGGTGGTGGCCAACGGCGCGCTGGCCGTCGAGCAGGTGCGCGCCAAGGGGGGTGATTATTTCGATCTGGTGCTGTGTGACATTGAGATGCCGGTCATGGACGGCTACGAGGCGACCCGGCAGATCAAGCTGCTGGCGCCTGGGTTGCCGGTCATCGGCTTGACCGCGCATGCCTTTCAGGATGCGCGCCAACGCGGTCAGGAAATGGGCATGTCGGGGTATGTGACCAAGCCTTATCTATTGGACGATCTGGTCGACGAAATCCTCAAGAACGCCGGTCGGCTGGTGATGTTCCGACAGGCTTGTGAAACACACCCAGCTTTGCTTGACGAGGCCCTGCAACAGTCCAAGCCCGAACGTCTGTGTGACCTGGCCCGCAGTGTGGCGGGCATGGCGGCCAATGTGCGGATGCCCGAACTGAGTGCCTTGGCGGACCGTCTGGTGCGAGCCTGCGAACGCAGCCTGGGCGAAGCCGCGCCACTGGTGGCCGAGCTCAACGCGGCCCTGCGTGAGGCACGTGCGCATCTGGGCGACCCATCCCGCTCGGTTTAAGCCGCTGGCTCATCCATTCATGGCCATTGCTTCAGAACAGATCCAACCGGCTGATCCGCCTGCCGCGCCTGAACGGCCGGGCTTCACCGGCATGTGGGTGGGGATCTCTTTGGAGTTCTTTGAGTTCACCGTGTTCTTTGCTGTGTACTTCGCGGCCCGCTTGCGCAATCCGCAGGCTTTTCGTGATGGCGCGCAGCGCCTGTGGGGCACGGCGGGGCTGCTCATCACCCTGGTCATGGTGACCAGTGGCTACTTTCTGACGCGCTCCATCCATGCGGTTCGTCAAGGGCGGCAGGCGGCGGCGCGAGTGTGGATCTGCGCCGCGCTCGCGACGGCGGTCGGCTACCCCGTCATGAAGCTGCTCGAAATCGGTTGGAACCATGCGCATGGCCTGGGTGCGCGGGCCGACATTTTTGTGACCGTGTACTACTATCTGACGATCAACCACCTGGTTCATGCCTCGTGGGGCATCCTGGGGATGTGCTGGGTGACGGTGCGCATGTTCCTGAACGCGTACGAACCCGAGGATCTTCGAGGGCTGGAGTCTCTCGCGATCTATTGGCACGCCACCGACATCGTGTGGCTGATGCTGTTTTCGTTCTTCTACGCTTTTGTCCGCTGATGAACTCGCCGACCCATCAAGCTGCCATCGGCCCCACTCTGACGTGGGTCCTGCTGATCGTGCTGGCTGCGCTGAGTTTGACCTTGGCTCGCCACGGGCACACTTATGCATGGATCGGCGGAATTGTCGCCCTGCTCACGTGGACCAAGGCAATCTTGGTGGCGCGGGCCTTCCTGGAGGTGCAGCGAGCCAGCCCAGTGTTTCGCCGCGTGGTGCTGATATTCATCAGCGTGGCACCCGTGGGTCTGGCGCTCACGGCCTGGCTTGAGCGTGCGCCCCTGCGCTGACCGGGCGCTCGTTCACGCCACGTCGCGTCTGCCGTATCGCCATGCCGCAGCCTGTCACCACCAGTCCCGAGCCGTCTGTTCGCTTGTTCATCGCCCAGTGGCCATCCAGTGAGGTGCGCCAAGCGCTGCTGGAGCACAGCGGCGACTGGGTCTGGCCCACAAACGCCCGCATCATGCAGGGCCCGCATTTGCACCTGACACTGCACTTCATCGGCGCGGTGCCGAGTGGGCAGGTGGCGGCACTGGCGGACGCACTGAACGTGCCGGCCGAGCCGTTCGAGTTGCGCCTGGAGCTGACCGAGGTGTGGCGGGGCGGCATTGCCGTGTTGCGCCCCGTGCTCATCCCGCCACCCCTGGTTGATCTCCATCGGGCGCTTGGCGATGTTTTGCGGCGCATGAACCTGCCCATCGACGCCCGCCCGTTTTCGCCCCATGTGACGCTGGCGCGTCGCGCGCAAGGCGCACAGCCGCCGAGCACGCCGATCGCGATCCGTTGGCCTTGTCGTGGACATGCCTTGGTGGTGTCCGAGCAGGGTTCGTACCGCGTGCTGAATGACTATGGAACTTCAGCGCTGGCGCCAGCGCCCGAGGCCAATCCCCCCTTCGACGAGACTGACTTTCCGCCAAGAGCGCCTGGGTTGTAGACTGGCCCGCAGGCCATCCAGCATGGCTGATGCGGAGGCGGCAATGCGCAGCGCCTTGCTGAGGTGAGTGAGTAAGTCGCCTGAACCGCTGCCGCGCGATCATGAACTGCACTGAGGTGTGCACAAAGGGTTTGGCGCCATCCCGCCTCCTTGATCGGGTCCGTGTGGCGATGGTGAAAAGTGCCCTCTGGCAGGAGGGTCAGCATTAACAGGACGAGCTTTTTTATAAGATCTATATATAATATATCTTAATGAGTTGAGCCCTTGTTGATGGTGGCATCCGAAATAGGAGTGCGCACATGAGTGCCTTGCTACAGAACCTCGTCAATCAGCCCTACAAGCATGGTTTCATCACTGACATTGAGTCGGACGTTGCTGCCAAGGGCCTGAGCGAAGACACGATCCGGCTGATTTCTGCCAAGAAAAACGAGCCGCAGTGGTTGCTTGATTTCCGGCTGACGGCCTTTCGCCATTGGTTGACGATGACCGTGCCGACGTGGGCCAACGTCAAGTATCCAAAGATTGATTTTCAGGCCATCAGCTACTACGCGGCACCCAAGCCGAAGGCCAAGCTCAAGAGCATGGACGAAGTCGACCCTGAACTGCTGCGCACCTTTGAAAAGCTCGGGGTGCCCATGCACGAGCGTGCGGCCTTGGCGGGCGTGGCCGTGGATGTGATCTTCGACAGCGTCTCAGTCACCACGACCTACAAGCAAAAGCTGGCGGAGGTCGGCATCATCTTTGAGCCCATGTCCGAGGCCGTGCAGAACCATCCGGAGCTGGTGCAGAAGTACCTGGGCACGGTGGTGCCCAGTGGTGACAACTACTACGCCGCGCTGAATTCGGCGGTGTTCACCGATGGCTCGTTTTGCTACATCCCCAAGGGCGTGAAGTGTCCGATGGAGCTGTCGACCTACTTTCGCATCAACACCGAAGAGACGGGGCAGTTCGAGCGCACCCTGATCATTGCCGAGGACGGTGCCTCGGTGTCTTACCTGGAAGGCTGCACGGCCCCGAAGTTCGACACCAACCAGTTGCATGCCGCCGTGGTGGAGTTGGTGGCGCTGGACAATGCGGACATCAAATATTCGACGGTGCAGAACTGGTACGCCGGCGACGAGAACGGGCAGGGCGGCATCTACAACTTCGTGACCAAGCGGGGCCTGTGCCGTGGCGTTAACTCGCACATCTCATGGACACAGGTGGAAACCGGCTCGGCGATCACTTGGAAGTATCCGTCGTGCGTGCTGGTGGGCGACAACTCGGTGGGCGAGTTCTATTCGGTGGCGGTGACGCACCAGCACCAGCAGGCCGATACCGGCACGAAGATGATCCACATTGGCAAGAACACGCGCAGCACGATCATCAGCAAGGGCATCTCGGCAGGCCAGTCGAGCAACAGCTATCGTGGCCTGGTGAAGGTGCTGCCGACCGCCGTGGGCGCGCGCAATTACTCGCAGTGTGACTCGATGTTGATTGGCGACCAATGCAGCGCCAACACCTTCCCCTACATTCATGTGCGCCGTCAAGATGCCACGGTGGAGCACGAGGCCTCGACCTCGAAGATCGGCGAAGACCAGTTGTTCTATTTCGCGCAACGCGGCATTGGCGCCGAGGACGCCGTCTCGATGATCATCAACGGCTTTTGCAAGGACGTGTTCCGCCAGTTGCCGATGGAGTTCGCGGTCGAGGCGACCAAGTTGCTGGGCCTGCAGCTCGAAGGGAGCATCGGATGATTGTGCCAAACAGCCAGACGCTGCTCGATGTGCGTGGCCTGTGCGCCAGCGTGAGCGGCATCGAAATCCTCACGGGCATCGACTTCACCGTGAAGTGCGGTGAGGTGCACGCCATCATGGGTCCCAACGGTTCGGGTAAGAGCACGTTCGCCAAGGTGCTGGCCGGCCACACAGCGTACGAGGTGACTGCTGGGGCAGTGCTGTTCGAGGGGCGCAACCTGCTGGAGATGGCGCCCGAACAGCGGGCCCGCGCGGGCATTTTCCTGGCCTTTCAGTATCCGATCGAGATTCCCGGTGTGGGCAACAGGCAGTTTTTGCGCCTGGCCTACAACGCGGTACAGGCCGAGCGCGGCCACGACGAACTTGACCCGCTGGAGTTTGACGACCTGGTGCACGAGAAGATGAAGCTGCTCGAAATGAACCCGGAGTTCCTGGAGCGCAGCGTCAATGAGGGCTTCTCGGGCGGCGAGAAGAAGCGCAACGAGATCCTGCAGATGGCCTTGTTGGAGCCCAAGCTGGCGGTGCTGGATGAGACCGATTCGGGGCTGGACATCGATGCGTTGCGGGTGGTCTCGAACGGTGTCAACCGCCTGGCCAGCCGCGACAACGCGATCGTGATGGTGACGCATTACCAGCGCCTGCTGAACCACATCGTCCCGGATTATGTACATGTGATGGACGGTGGTCGCATCGTCAAGACCGGGGGCAAGGATCTGGCGCTTGAGCTGGAGGAGCGTGGCTACGAGTGGATCGCGCAGGGAGCACGGACATGAGCACGCCAGCGGTCACCGTGGCAACTCCAAGGCTGGCGTGGCTAAAAGCGCTGCGTGCGCAAGCGCTGGAGCGCGTCGGCGTGCTCACCGTTCCGACAGTGTACGAAGAGGCCTGGCGATTCACCGACATGTCGGCCTTGACCCGCCAGTCGTTCCATCCCTTGCGCACACCGACCGCGCTGCACGCTGGCGACATCGATGCCTTGTGCCTGGACGAGGCGAAGCACCGGATCGTCTTCGTCGACGGCGTTCACGCCCCGCAACTCTCCAGCCTGGAACAAGACCGTGGCTTGTTCGTCAGTCACCTCTCAGCCGCTGTGGAGGTGCATGCTTTCAATATGGCGCCGCATCTGGGTCGTCACGCCCAGTTCCGGGACACGCTGTTCACGGCACAGAACACCGCTTTTTTGCAGGAGGCGGCGGTGGTCATCGTGCCGCGCGACACCGTGATCGCCTCGCCGGTGCATGTGCTGTTCATCTCGACGCAAGCAGAGGTGGCAAGTTACCAGCGCGTGCTGCTGCTGGCCGAGGCGGGCAGCGCCGTGACATTGGTCGAAGACTATGTGGCCTTGCACGCCGGGGCCTACCTTAGCAACGCGGTGACCGAGATCGTGGTGGGACCGAATGCGTCGGTTGAACACCTGCGTGTGCAGCGCGAGAGCGGCCAGGCTTTTCACATCGCCAGTGGGGCGGTGTCTCTGGACCGGGCGAGCCGTTACCACTCGGTCAACATCGCGCTGGGCGCCCAGATCTCCCGCCTGGCTTTGCATGTGGCGCAAATCGGTGAGGCGGTGGAATGTCGTCTGGATGGGCTGGCGCTGATCGGCAATGAGCAACTGGCCGATACGCACACCTTCATCGACCACGCCAAGCCGCACGGCATGAGCCGCCAGTTGCACAAGACCATTGTGGATGGCGCGGCGCACGCGGTGTTCAATGGTCAGGTGATGGTCCGCCCCGGCGCACAACAAACCGATTCGGCGCAGTCCAGTCGCAACCTGTTGTTGAGTGCCAAGGCCTTGGTCAATACACAGCCGCAGCTGGAAATATTCGCCGACGATGTCAAGTGCACGCACGGTGCGACCGTCGGCCAGCTCGACAGTGAGGCGATTTTTTTCCTGCAAAGCCGGGGTCTGTCGGAAGCGGCAGCGCGCGATTTGCTCACTTACGCCTTCGGCGCCGAGATCATCGACCGCATTCCCATCCCGTCGCTGAGGCGGCAACTGGTGCAAGGGGTGCTTGAGCACACCACCCGGGAGGCATGATGGACCGGCCGACCAACACGACGCCCGCTTTCGATGTTGAAAAGATTCGCCTTGAATTCCCCATTCTTCAGCTCACGGTGGCGGGTAAGCCGCTGGTGTACCTAGACAACGCCGCATCTAGCCAGATGCCGCAGCCAGTGATTGACCGCCTGGTCCGCTACCAGACCAGCCAGCACGCCAACATCCACCGGGCGGTGCATTACCTGTCGGAGTTGGCCACCACCGAGTACGAGGCGGCCCGACACAAGGTTCAGCGCTTCATCAACGCGCGTGAAGATCGCGAAGTGATCTTCACCAGCGGCACCACTGATGGCATCAATCTGGTGATGCAGGGCTGGGGCCGCCAATTCATTGGTCCCGGTGACGAGATCATCCTGACGGTGCTGGAGCACCACTCGAACATCGTGCCGTGGCAGATGCTGGCCAGCGAGAAGGGCGCAACGATCCGCGTCGTGCCCATCAACGATGCGGGCGAGCTGCTGATGGCGGACTACGAGGCGTTGTTCAATGAGCACACGCGCCTGGTGAGCGTCGCTCATGTCTCGAACGCGCTGGGCAGCGTCAACCCGGTCAAAACGATGATTGCGTTCGCGCATGCACGCGGTGTGCCGGTGCTGGTCGATGGGGCGCAGGCCGCCCCCCATGTCGTCGTGGACGTGCAGGATCTGGACTGCGACTTCTATGCCTTCTCGGGCCACAAGATGTGCGGCCCCACCGGTATTGGGGTTCTGTATGGGCGTGCCGCGCTGCTGGAGGCCATGCAGCCTTTCAAGGGCGGCGGCGACATGATCCACACCGTGACGTTTGAAAAGACGACCTACAACACCCTTCCGCATAAATTCGAAGCCGGGACGCCGCCGATTGCTGCGGCCATCGGCCTGGGGGCTGCGCTCGACTACCTCTCAAGCCTCGGCATGCTGGCGGTGGCAGCCCATGAGGACGCCTTGCTGCGCCATGCCACGCAACAAATCGCCGATCTGCCCGGGGTTCGCATCCTTGGCACCGCTGCACACAAGGCCGCAGTGATTTCCTTCGCGATGGATGGCATTCATCCGCACGACGTGGGCACTTTGCTCAATCAGGAGGGGATTGCGGTGCGCACGGGTCACCACTGCACGCAGCCCCTGATGAAGCGTCTGGGCGTGGTGGCTACTTCGCGCGCATCGTTTTCCTTCTACAACACGATGGCCGAGGTCGACGCGCTGGTTGCCGGCATTCGCAGCGTGCAAAAGGTGTTCGCATGAGCGCTGACCCCCGATCCCTGTATCAGGAGGTGATCCTCGATCACAACCGCAAGCCGCGCAACCATGGGGTGCTGGCGCATCCCAGTCACCATGCTGAAGGGCTCAATCCGCTGTGCGGGGATCACATTCAAGTCGCGTTCGATCTGGTGGGCGACACCATCAACGCGATTGCCTTTCAGGGCGAGTCCTGCGCGATATGCAAGGCCTCGGCGTCGATGATGACCATGGCCGTCAAGGGCAAGCGCAAGGATGAGGCGCAGGCCTTGGCGCATGAGTTCATCGACATGGCCACGGGGCGTCTGGACCCCAAGGACAGCCAGCACATCGGCCGACTCGCGGTGTTCTCCGGCATCAGCGAGTTGCCGATGCGCGTGAAGTGCGCAATCCTGCCGTGGCACACCTTGCAGGCGGCGTTCAATGCCGTGGCCACCACCTCGACCGAGGCCGATGAGGACCCGATGCACACGCCGTTGGGCGACGCCTGAGGACAAGCGCATGCCCAAGATTGCCGATATCGAAGACACCCCCAACCCCAATGCGGTGAAGTTCACCTTGCGTGAGCCCTTGACCTGGGGCGTGACGCATTCGTACGAAAACGCCGAGCAGGCTCAGGGCGATGAATTGGCGCGCGCGCTGTTTTTGATCGAGCACGTGACCAATGTGTTCTATGTGGACCGCTGGCTCACCGTCACGCAAGATGGACAGGCCGACTGGAAGCAACTGGTGCGCGAGATTGCCGTTCCCTTGCGGGCCGCCCCTGCGGCGAGCGCTCAATCGGCGGCGGCGGTGTTCGCGGCGCGGGAGGCCTTGGCCGACCTGAGCGAAGACGATCAGCAGCGCCTTGACGAGATCAACGAGCTGCTCGAAGAGAAGATCAGGCCCTATCTGAGGGGCGATGGCGGCGACCTGCACGTGCTCGGGCTGGCTGGCAATCGGCTCATCGTTCACTACCAGGGCGCGTGCGGCACCTGCCCCAGTTCCATCTCAGGGACGCTGCGAGGCATCGAAAACCTGCTGCGCACGATTGAGCCCGACATTGAAGTGGTGGCGGCCTAGCAGGGGCTGGAATTCAGCCCTGTTTGGTCGTTTGGAAACCCTGCCGACTGAATAGAATCGTCAAGTGTTTCTTTTCATCCAGCCTTGCAAGCGACCATGCCCTTGAACCGTGTGCAGCCTTTGGCATCCGCCGCCAGCGGCGTGTTCGCGTTCGTGTGGGGTGTTCTGGTCATGCTGGGGTGGGTGACCGGCACGAGCATCTTGCTGCGCCCAGGCGACAACGCTGTGGCGACGGTGGCCAGCACCGGGCTTTGCCTCGCCCTGAGCGGCCTTGCGCTGGCTGCCCCCACCTGGTCGGGCGGGTTTGAGCGCCGTTTGTCCATGCTGGCAGGGACCTCACTGGTGGGGATCTCTGCGGTCATGCTTGGGCAAATCACCCTCGGCGTCAATCAGGGCATCAGCCTGCCGGCTGTGCATGCCTGGATGCATGACACGAACCCTTATCCGGGGCGGATGGCGCCGGGCCCGGCCTTGGGCTTCCTGCTGATCGGCCTTGGCCTGGTCACGGAGACGATGTGGCGCGATCGCCCCGGCATGCTGCGCTTGCGCGGCGCCATCGGTACCATCGTGGCGATCTCGGGTCTGATCGGGCTGCTGGCCCATTTCGTGCATCCGGAGTTGCTGTTCGGATACGGTCGAAATCTCCCGAGAATGGCGCCGTACACCAGTGTCGGTTTGATGGCGCTGGGCATCGGATTCACGAACCGGTGGCGGCCTGAGTCCACTGAGTCCGACGCGCCCGAGGTGCACCGTCGCCGCATTTTCTACACGGTTGCCGTGGCCCTGACGATGGTGGCGCTGATCAGCGGAACGGCGGGTTTTGCGCTGCAAATGAACAGCGTCACGCAGAAGGCCCATGAACACTTGTCCAGGACACTGGGCGATCGCCGCGTGGCCCTCGAAGATGCCTTGGGCAAGGTCGCGCAAATGGTCGAGCTGACCAGCACGAACCCCGCGGTCATCGAAAAACTGGTCGCGGCGTCGTCGGCCCATCCCGCAGGGACCAGCGCGCGCCAGGGGCTGGCGACCATGGCTAAAGGCCTGCTGGCGCACGGCTTTTCCCATGTGGCGTTTGAAACCACGGCGGGCCCTGTGGCATCTGCCGGGACGTCCATTGGCTCGCCGGCGCTGGAGGTTCCCCTGCTGGGCCGCACTCTCGGCAGTCTGGCCTGGCAACAGGGCTACTTTGTCCGGCATCGACAAGCCATTCAAGGCCCAAGCGGCCTGGTGGGCTACGTGGTGACCGAGCAACCCCTGAAGATGTTGGCCTTGCTCTCCGACGAGATCGCCAACTGGGGAGATTCTTTCGACATGGCCTTGTGCACGTCGGACGGAGCTCGCATCGTCTGCTTTCCTCAGCGCCAGAGCCGGGAATGGTTTTCGGCGCCGAAAATGATGAACGGGCAGCCATTGCCCATGGCCCTGGCCCTGAACGGGCAGACGGGACTGACGTCGCGGCTCGACTTTCGGCATCACCCGGTCATTGCCGCTTATGCGCCGGTCGGTGTCACGGGATTGGGCATGGTGCTCAAAGTCGACGCCGAGGAGCTGTATGCGCCGATACGTCACCAATTCCTGGTGGCATTGCCCACGATTTTTCTGATTGTGCTGGCCGGCCTGTGGGCCCTGAGGCTGAGGTTGCGCCCCGTTGTGCAAGCGCTGGTTCAGGCCCGTTTGGCGGCCCAAGCCAACGAGGCGCGATTTGTGGCGGCCATGGAAAGCGGCCTCGATGCCTTTTATATCCTGCGCGCCGAGCGCAACGAGCGCGGCGACATCGTTGATTTCAGGTTCACCTATGTGACGAGTCGCGGTGCGGCCTTGCTCTCGCTCACACGCGCTCAAGTTGAAGGCCAGCTCTTGTGTGAAATTCGCCCCATCAACCGCACAGGCGGGTACTTCGACAAGTACAAGGCCGTGCTTGAAAGTGGCATGGCGCTGGCCGAAGAGTCTCCGATTCAGGACGCCGGGGTGGCTGCCAGCTGGCTCAGCTACCAGGTCGTCAAAATGGACGATGACAGCATCGCCATCACGACCAGGGACATCTCCGAGCGCAAGCGTGACGAGCACGCCTTGATCCTGAGCCAGGAGCGACTGAAGGAGGTGACCGACAACGTTCCGGCCTTGATCGCATACATCGACCGCGAACACCGGTTCCGCTTTGCGAATCTGGCACACAAAGAGTGGCTGGGCGTCGATCCCGAGGGATTGATTGGTACCAGTCTGCATGAGCTGTACGGTGAAGCCACTTACGCCAAGATTCGGCCCTATCTGGATCGGGCCTTTGCGGGCGAGACGCTGAGTTATGAGCGCGATTTTGATGGCAAGGATAGAAAGCGCATCGTGCATGTCACGATGACGCCCCGCTGTCAAAGCGACGGCGAAGTCCTTGGCCTGTATGTCTTGATCAGCGACATCACGCCGCTCAAGGAGGCCGAGATGCAATCGGCCCGTAGTCAAGAGCGCTTGGCCTTGGCACTGGAAGGCTCCCACCTGGCCTTGTTCGATTGGAACTTGACGACCCATCAGGTCTACAACAGTGCGCAGTGGTCCAGCATGCTGGGTGGCCCTGCGATTGAAACCACCACGAGTGTGGAAAGCATGAAGCAACTGGTGCATCCCGAGGACCTGCCCTCGGTGCTGGCCAAGGTGAAAAGCGCGCTCAAAGGCGCCACGCCCTTCTACAGTGCGGAGCACCGAGTCCGCATCGGGACTGGTGACTGGCTATGGATTCTGAGCCGAGGCCGGGTGGTGGAACGAGATGCGAACGGCCGCGCGCTGCGCTTGTCGGGCACCAATGCGGACATCTCCGAGCAGAAATCGATTGAAGCGCGATTGCAGCACATGGCCGAGATCGACGTCTTGACGCAGCTGCCTAACCGGGCGTTCTTCAACGACCGATTGAGTGGGGCCATGGCTCGGTGCAAACGCAAGGGCACACGCATGGCCTTGATGCTGCTGGACATTGATTTCTTCAAGAAGATCAACGATGGCCTGGGCCACGACGCGGGCGATGCCATCCTGCGCGAGTTTGGGCGCCGCTTGTCGGTCACCGTGAGGCAGACTGACACGGTGGCGCGACTGGGTGGTGACGAGTTCGCGGTCATTCTGGAAGAAATCAGTGCGCCAAGAGAAGCCGAAATGGTCGCCGACAAAATACTCGCCGTGATGGCGGAAGAATTTTCCCATGCAGGGAAAAGTCTGCGCGTGACGTCCAGCATTGGCGTGGCCTATCTTGAGCAGCCTGTCGAAGAGGCAGCCAGCCTGATCAAACGCGCCGATCAGGCCCTCTACAGTGCCAAAGCGGCCGGTCGCAATACCTATCGGAGTGCTGCGGCGAATCAAGCCGAGCTGGCCAATCCGCGCTGAGCGGTCAGGCCTTGTCGGCGTGGGTCCGCACCACAATCCGCCCTCTGACCTGCCCAGCTCTGAGGCGTTGAGCCGCGTCAATCGCCCCTTGCAGCGGCACTTCTGAGGTGATGGCCTCAAGCAGGGTGACATCCAGGTCTTGAGCCAGGCGCTGCCATGCCTGTTGACGCAGTTTGAGTGGGGCCATCACGCTGTCCACGCCCAACAGGGCGACGCCGCGAAGGATGAAGGGCATCACCGTGCCGGGTAGGTCGAAGCCTTGGGCCAGGCCACAGGCCGCGACCGCTCCGCCGTAGCGCGTCTGGGCGCAGGCATTGACCAGGGTGTGGCTGCCCACGGCATCGATCACCGCGGCCCAGCGTTCCTTTTGCAGGGGCTTGCCGGGGGCCGTCAACTCAAGCCGGTCAATCACGCGGCTGGCCCCCAAGTTGATGAGGTAGTCCGCCTCGGCGGCCTTGCCGGTGGCGGCCACGACCTGGTGCCCCAGTTTGGAGAGCAAGGCCACGGCCATGGACCCCACGCCACCGGTGGCGCCGGTCACCAGCACCTCAGCGCCATCGGCCCGCGCCTCTGCCAAGGTGCCGTGGCGCTCCAACGCCATCACGCACAGCATGGCGGTGTAGCCGGCGGTGCCGATGGCCATGGCCTGGCGGGTGCTGAAGGCCTCGGGCAAAGCCACCAGCCAGTCACCGTGCAGGCGGGCTCGTTCGGCCAAGCACCCCTTGTGCGTCTCGCCCACGCCAAAGCCGTTGTGCACGACGCGGTCGCCGACCTTCCATTGCGGGTGCTCGCTGGCAATGACGGTGCCTGCGCCGTCAATGCCCGCCACCATGGGCAACTGGCGCACGACAGGGGAGGTGTTGGTGATGGCCAGCGCGTCCTTGTAGTTCAGTGTCGAGTAATCGACCTCGACGGTGACGGCACATCCTGCAGGCAGGGCGGGCAGAAAGTCCTCGTCCACGGATTGGACGGAGGCGTTGAAGTCGGGGGTTTTGTTGAGCACCAGGGCGTTGAACACAGGCTTCCTCCGCAATGACAGGTGACCTCTGGAGCGAGGCAGAGTCGCTACTCTACTGCTCAGAGATGAGCGATGATGGTGCCCCATTGAACCATCAGGAGACCCGTTGTGCGATTTACCTTGACATCCTCCCTGCTGAGCGCCGCTGTGCTGGCCCTGTCGACCTTGTTGCCGGTGTCCACCGCCCTGGCGACGCCTTCTGAGGCCGCCATCAAGGCCGCCAAGGAAAAAGGCGCCGTGGTGACCCCAAGCGGTCTGGTCTACCTGTCGCTGAAGGAGGGCACCGGTGCCAGTCCGGTCGCGACGGACATGGTGAAAGTTCACTACCGTGGCACCTTGCCCGACGGCAAGGAGTTCGACAGTTCCTACAAGCGCAACGAGCCGGCCAACTTCCCCCTCAACCGAGTGATTCCTTGCTGGACCGAAGGGCTGCAGCGCATGAAGGTGGGCGGCAAGGCCAAGCTCACATGCCCGCCGTCGATTGCCTATGGTGAACGCGGTGCTGGCGATGCAATCCCGCCCAATGCCACGCTGCATTTCGAGGTGGAACTGCTGGGCATCGCGGGCAAGTGATCCGGTCGGCCTGGGGTGGGCGCCGCTGGTGAGCGACGCACAGGGCCGTCATGTCAAGGCATGATCGTTGGCTTGGTGAATCAGACAACTTGTGAACGATGAAACATTCCAGGCTCTTTGAGCAGATTACATTGCTGCGCCACGTCGGCAAATGGCTGGCCTTGTCGGTGGCCGTTGCGCTGCTGGCGGGCACGGCGTCGGCCTGGTTCCTGCTGGCCCTGGACTGGGCAACGCAAACGCGTGAGGCCCACCACTGGATCGTCTGGCTGCTGCCCCTGGCAGGGTTCTGGGTCGGCTGGGTCTACCTGAAGGTGGGGCAAAGTGTTGAAGCCGGCAACAATCTCCTGATTGACGAAATTCACGATCCCAAGAAGGTCGTCCCGCTGCGCATGGCCCCGCTGATTTTTGTCAGCACCGTCATCTCGCACCTGTTTGGCGCTTCGGTGGGGCGTGAGGGCACGGCGGTGCAGATGGGTGGGGCCATGGCGGACCAGATCACCCATGCGTTCAAGCTGCGCCCGGAGGACCGGCGTGTGTTGCTGATGGCCGGTATCAGCGCGGGCTTTGCCTCGGTATTTGGCACGCCCATGGCGGGCGCGGTGTTCGGTCTGGAGGTGCTGGCCGTGGGCCGCATGAGATACGACGCGCTGCTACCTTGTTTCGTGGCGGCCATCGTCGCGGATCAGATCGGCATGCTCTGGGGGCTGCAGCACACGCACTATGGGGTGGACCTGATTGCACCAGTCACCGCCTGGGGATTGGGGGCGGCAGCCCTGGCAGGGGTGGTCTTCGGGGTGGTCGGGATGTGGTTCGCCATCTCGACGCATGAGCTGACGGCGTTTGTGAAGCGCCGCATTGCCTATGCACCGCTGCGCCCCTTGTTGGGCGGCACTGTGCTGGCGCTGGCGTTCTGGGGACTGGACGCCTGGCGCTATGCGGGCCTGGGGAACCCGGCGATTGTCCAAGCCTTCCAGGTACCGGTTGCGCCGTGGGACTTCGCCGTCAAGGCCTTGTTCACGACGTTCTCGCTGGGCACCGGTTTCAAGGGGGGGGAGGTCACGCCCCTGTTCTACATCGGGGCCACGCTGGGGAATGCGCTGGCCCCCTTGCTGCATCAACCTTTTGCGCTGCTGGCTTCACTGGGTTTTGTCGCCGTGTTTGCGGGTGCAGCCAACACCCCGCTGGCTTGCACACTGATGGCCATGGAGCTTTTTGGTGCCCAGATCGGGGTGTATGCCGGGCTGGCCTGTGTCGTGAGCTATCTGTTCTCGGGACACACCGGGATTTACAGATCCCAGCGTATCGGCCATGCCAAGCATCGCCATGTGCCGCAACGCGCGCGTATGGATGAGGTGGCGAAGGAGGGCGCCGATCAAGCCGGTTCTGACGCGCTTGCGCGAGACAAGTGAGCCAGTGAGCGGGAGATGCGTGCCCTGTAAAATGTCGGCATGACGCCTGAACTTCAACTCAGCAAGGTCAGTCGGCATTGGGCTGGCGTGCCCGCCCTCCAAGACATCACCATGAGCCTCAAGGCGGGTGAGCGTGTGGCCCTGATCGGTCCCAGCGGTGGCGGCAAGTCCACCCTGATCCAGATGATGGCCGGCGCGCTGCGCCCCTCGGCCGGGGTCATCGAAGTCAACGGTCGAGCGATGGCCGATTTCAGCTGGAGCGAGCTCCAGCGTTACCGCTCGCAGTGCCGCATCGTTGAACAGCAAAGCCTGTTGGTGCCGCAATCGACGGTGCACCAGAATGTGCTGTCCGGTCTGTTGTCGACCTGGCCGTGGCCCAAGGTCTTGCTGGCCTGGCTGTTTCCGATCGAACGTGCGCGGGTGCACGACGTTTTGGCGCAACTGGGCATGGCCCAGTATCAATGGGCCCAGGCGGGCGAACTCAGCGGCGGCCAGATGCAGCGGGTGGCCATTGCCCGCGCATTGATTGCCGAGCCAGGCATTTTGTTGGCCGACGAGCCCACCGCCTCGCTGGACCCCAACACCGCCAGGCTGGTGACCCAGCAGATCATTGATGCGGCCAAGGCCCGTCACATGTCCCTGGTTTTTTGTACGCATTGGTTTGACATCGTCAAGCGCGACTGCACGCGGGTCATCGGCATCAAGGCGGGCCGGGTTTTGTTTGACCTGCCGCCAGACCAGGTCTCGCCAGACCAACTGGAGCAGTTGTATGCCGGCAGCAGCGAGCGAATTTGAGCGACGCAAGCCATGGCGCCGCATCGCGCTGTGGCTGCTCATCGCCTTGTCGGTGGTGATCTGTCTGACCCTGACCGGCGCGCACCCAGGCAAATTGTTTGACCGCGAGGGTTTGGCCAATGCGGGCGACATCTTGGGTGGCCTGCGTCACCCGGATCTGTCGCAGGATTTCCTGGCCCGTGTGCTGGACCTGTCTCTTGAGAGCCTGTTGATCGGCATGCTGGGCACGGTGTTGGCCGTGCTCATCGGCGTGGGCTTGGCCTTCTTTGCCATCCGCGTGCCGGACCTGCCGGACCCACCAGGCCAGCAGCCCACCCTGGTCCGACAGGGCGCGGCTGTGGCCCGCTGGCTTGCCCGCTTCATGCTGGGGTTTTTGCGAGCCATCCCTGAGATCGTCTGGGCCTATCTGTTTGTTCGCATGGTGGGCCTGGGCCCAGGGGCTGCGATTTTTGCGATCGCGCTGACGTCCGGCGGGGGCATCGGCAAACTCTATTCCGAGCTGGCCGAAGCCGTGGACCCTCGCACGGTCCGCGCCCTGCGGGCCACGGGGGCCTCACGGTGGGCCATCCTGTCGTTCGCGGTCTTGCCTCAAGTGCGTCGCCAGTGGATCGGCTACGCGTTGTTCCGGCTGGAATGCAATATCCGCAATGGCACCATCCTGGGCGTGGTTGGGGCAGGGGGCCTGGGCAGCGAAATCGCGCTGAGCATTCGCTACTTTCAATACGACAAACTGGCCACGACCTTGCTGGCCGTGCTGGCCTTTGTGGTCGTTCTGGAAGTCGTGAGCATGCAGCTGCGCCAACGCAGCATTCGCTGGTCGGGCGCGTTCGCCGGCATCGGCGCGGCCCTGGCCGTCGACCGACTGGACATTCCCTGGGCAGACCTCTGGTCCGCGCCGGGCGTGTCCCTGCTGTCATTTCAGAGCATGGCGCCCGACCGACCCTTCATCACGACGGTGCTGGCGCAAACCGGGGACACGCTGATGATGGCGTGGGTCGCCACCGTGGCCTCGGCCATCGTGGCGTTTGTGCTGGCGCCCATGAGCGCGAGCCCCTTGATGTCGAGCAGCTATCTGCCGGACCCGCCAGGCCGCGCCCCTGTGGCCCAGCTACTCAAGCAGACCTTCAAATGGGCCAGCCGAGGCCTCCTGCAATTGACGCGGGCCATGCCTGAGCTGACGCTGGCGCTGGTGTTCGTGGTCTGGGTGGGCGGTGGCGCACTGGCCGGCATATTGGCCATTGCCGTTCACAACACGGGCGTCCTGGGTCGCTTGTATTGCGATGTGTTGGAAGAGGTGGAGCCGGGCCCTGCGGCAACGATCCAGGCACAGGGCGCTGGTGCCTTGGCGACATTCTTGTTTGGCGTCTTGCCGCAAATTCGTCCGCGCCTGGCGGCGTTTACCTTGTATCGTTTCGAGTGCAATGTGCGCGCCACCGTGATGGTCGGATTTGTGGGCGCCGGGGGCATCGGCGATGCCTTGAACACGGCGATCAGCCTTTTCCATGCGCGTGACCTGACGCTGCTGCTGTTCACCATGCTGGCCGTGGTGTCCGTGGTGGATGCCATCGGCGACCACGTGCGCGTGCGGCTGTTGCGCGGCCAAGGTCAAAACGCCTCATCATCTTTGTTCATCCAACCCACTTAAAACAAGGAAGCCTCACCATGTTCAAACGCTTTACCCAACTGACCCGCCTTTGTGTGCTGGCCATGGCCCCGCTGTTCGCGGCGGCCGTGCACGCGCAAGATGTAATCCGCGTCTCCGGCATCCCCGACGAAAACCCCACCGAGCTGGCGCGCAAATACCAGCCGCTGGTCGACCACCTGCAAAAGCACCTGGGCGTCAAGGTGGTCTATGTGCCCGTGATCGACTACGGCGCCGCCGTGTCGGCACTGGCGGCGGGCAAGGTCGACTTTGCCTGGCTCGGCGGCTTCACGCACGTGCAGGCCAAGGTCATGTCAGGCGCAACCCCCGTGGTCATGCGCGACATTGACCGCGAGTTCCAGAGCGTTTTCATCGTCAACACGGCCGCTGGCATCAGCAAGCCGGGAGACATGCGGGGCAAGAGTTTCACCTTTGGTTCGAAGAGCTCGACTTCGGGGCACCTGTTTCCACGCTACTTTCTGAGCACCAAGTTCAACATCGACGCGGACAAGGACTTCGCGGGCGCCCCGCTCTATAGCGGGGCCCACGATGCCACCGTGAAGATGGTCGAATCAGGCAAGGTTCAAGTCGGCGCCTTGAACATCGAGGTCTGGAACCGCATGTTGGCCGCCAACAAGGTGGACAAGGCCAAGGTCAAGGTCATCTGGACCACGCCGCCCTTCGTGGATTACGTCTGGACTGCGCGCAAGGACTTGCCAGCGGCCACCGTTCAGAAGTTTGCCAATGCATTCTTGACGCTCGACCCATCAAAGCCTGAAGACAAAGTGGTGCTGGACCTGCAAGGTGCCAAGAAGTTTGTGGTAGCCAAGCCCGAGGACTTTCTGGTGATCGAGCAGGTGGGCCGCTCGACCGGTTTGCTCAAGTAAGGCCTGTAGTCCTTGTGCAAGCGCAGCCCTTAGGCCAGTGCTAGTTGCGAGGCGATCCAGCCCGCAGTGCTGAGAGCAGTTGACGCAGGCGTTGGCACTGCGCGGCGCTCAGGGGCAAAGGGCCGAGCACCTTGGCGATCAATGGGTCCAGGCGGCCCGTGGCCGGGCCGGGTGCTTGGCGCCCCTCCAGCGCGGCCTTCATGGCGAGCAGTTTGAACTCGCGTCGAGCCGCCTGGTGTTCGGCAGGTGAGGGTAGGTCGAGCATGATTTCAAGTTGCAGCAGCGCGGCGTCAGCGTCGCCATTGCTGTGGGCCTCCTGGCTTGTTTGGGCTTCGCGCAGGGTCAGGGTGTCCAGCAGCGCGTCGCAGTGGGCTTGCCAGAGGCGTTGAGCGTGCCCGGTGATGAGGGCTTGAGCGTCAGCGCGCGCGGCGCGGTATCGGGCGTCCAAGGCGGCGCCGTTCGCTCTGGAAGCTTCCCCGGCGTGGCGCCAGGCCGAATCGACTTCGGCCACGCTGCGTTTGATGTCGGCCAGGGGGGTGTCGACGCCTAAGTTTTCCAGGCGTTCGATGAGCGCGACGCGGGCGGTTTCGTTCTCTTTGAAGATCACGTCGCGGGCGCTGAAGGCGGCTTCGCGTTGGGCGAACACGGCGTCGGTCGCGGCTTTGAAGTCGGTCCACAGTGCGGCTTCAATGGGGCGAGCCAGGGGCAGGGTGCGCGCGTGCTGCTGCCATTGCGCCTGCAACTCGCGCACTTGCGCGACCATTTCGCCGCCACGCGCGTCGGGGCTGAGCGCCTTCGCACGGGCCACCAGGGCTTGGCGTTGAGTCTGTGCCACGCGCCGTGCCTCTTTGAGTGGGGACTCCAGGCGCGCGAGGCTGGCGCTCATGCGTTCAAACAGCGTCTTCTGAGCTTTGCGCGGGGTGGTGTGTTCCACCGGGCCCAGTTTGCGCCAAGCCGTCTGAAACTGGTCAAGCGCGCGGATCACGTCCTTCCAGGGCGCGTGCTCGGCCGAGGTGTCGTCAAGCGCGGCGGCGGGTTCGCTGCCGTTGGGCAGCGGCGCCGCATCCAGCGCGTCCAGCAAGGCATGGCGCTGGGCGAGGTTGCTTTGACGCTCGGCCTCCATCTGCGCCAAATGCGCGGCCACCGGCAGGTAGGCAGCTTGGAGGGCCTTGTCAAAACGCTCCCACAGTGGCTGGCTGGTGGCGGCTTTGAGGCGATCAAGTTCTTTCCAGCGCCTGCGAAGATCGTCGATCGCTTCGGCATGTGCCTTGATCTGCATTGGGGGGGGGGAGCCTGCTTCTGCTGCGGTGGCCTTGGCCAGGGCTTCACTGTCAAGAACCAGCTCATCGCGGGCGAGACCGCCTCCCCATTGCTGCCAGCCTTTCAAACGAGCGACTTCGGCTTGTGCAAAGGTCAGACGCGTGCGCTGCGCGGCCTCCAGGGGGCCCAGGGTGTCCAAGGCCGTCAGGGGCTGGTGGGCCTGCGCCACTTGACCCTCGGCCAGCGCCGCCTCGGCCTGAGACAAGAGGGCGTCGATGGCCGCCTTGGTGTCGGCCGTCATGCGCTGGGGCTTTTCTCGTGCGGGCGCGCGTTTGGCTGCTGGCGGCTCCGCTGTGGGTGGTTCCGTGGCGACTGGCTGCGGCAGCGGTTCAGGCTGCGCGACGGGTTCTTCCAGCATCGCGATGACGTCGCTTTGCGCGGACTGCAAGGAGGTGCGCAACACGGCCAGACCGGCATCGTCGGGCATGGTGTTCAGTGCCTGTTGCACGGCGTCATGTGCCTGGGCGAGTTCATCGCTGCTTGGGCGCTTGGCGGCTGTCGTGAGACAGGTGGCATGCACTTGCGTGATTGTTTGCCGGGCTTGTGCCGTCCAGCGCTGGACGGTGGCTTTGTGTTCCGTGTGGGCCTGCAGGGTGGCGGTGAGCTTGGCCGACAGGGCCTCAAACGCTGCCTGCTGGTCTGGCGAAATCAAGGCCGCGTCAAGTGCCTGCCAACTGCGGTCAAGCTCGACCAGGCGGTTGGCTGGAATCAAGGGTTCGCCGAGCAAGGCCGCGCCGTGGCGGAGAAGGTCGGCGGCGCGCTCGTTCGTCTCGCGCAGCGCTTTGACCTCGGCGTGGCGTTGCTTGGCCACTTGGTGCACCCGACGGTCATGGGTGCGGAACTCGCGTTCGGCCAGTTTCAGCGTGGTCTCCTGGGTCAGGGCGCGAACGGCGGCCAGCTTTACATCAACCGAGGGGGCGTCTTTGGCCAGTGCGAGCAGGGCGTTGTCATCGCCAAGCGCGCGGCTCACGCGGTCTGACCACACCGTGGCGTTGGCCTGACGCGCCTGCTTGGCCGACTCCGCGGCCTGCGCCGTCACCTGGGCGGTGGGCGTGGCGGCCACGGGCGTGGCAATTTTCTTCTTCTTGAAGATCCAGCTGAACATGGTGTGGTGCGTCTCGGTCGGGGCGAAGTTCAAAGTGTGCCCGTGTCTTGTGCAGGCGCTGGCCGAGATGATAGCCATCGCCAGGAAATGGTTGCGTATTCGATGATCCAAGGGCTGGAAATAACCACCCTCATCCATGGCCAAAGGTGAATCTCCTGTGCGCCACTCAAGCCCGCGTGAGCGGGGGCTGGTCGACGTGGCCTCGCCAGCATGGGCTCAAGTGTTTCTTGCGGCTGCCGAAATTGATCGAATGAACCATCCCTCCGAGCACCCTCGTGGTCTAGATGTGTCGCTGGCAGAGCAGGAATTGCTGGTGCCCCCCTCAGCGCATCGATCGCCCCGCCCGTCGGTCGCAGGCACCCGCTTTGCGTGGTTGCTGGACACTGACTGGAAGCAAAGGCTGCGGATTCAGCGCTGCCTTGGCGCTGCGGTGGCCTATTTGCTGGGTTGTCTGTTGATGCACATGGGGGTCGAACTGGGCCTTCTTCCTGGGGATGCGGTTTTTGCGATCTGCGGGGCCATCGCGCTGACCGTCGTGGCGTTTTACGCCATGTTGCGCAGCGGGTTCAATCTGCTTTTTCGCGATGCATCGCTGACCATGCCCCAAATGATGATGGCCGTGAACTATGCGGCGTGGATCTATACATTGGGGGGGCCGTCGCGAGATGTGATTTTGCTGATTCTGGTGCCTTTGCTTTTTTTTGGGTTTCGCAACCTGCGCCCCTTGCAGGTGCGTGTGCTGGCCGGCTACACCATCCTGGCCATGGCCGTGGCAATGACCGTGCTGTTGAACTCGAAGCCGCATGTGTACGACATGGCACAGGAGTTGTTGCGGTTCATGGTGGTGGCCGTCATCGGGGTGACGCTGTCGCAAGTGACCACCAATGACGCCGAAGAAACCTCCGGTATTTTGCACACCCTGATGGGGTTGGTCTTCACCCATGACCCCCGCCAGCGCTTGCGCATTCAGCGCTCCTTGGTGGCGGCGGCCAACTTTGTCATCTGCTCACTGGTGGTGGTCTACGCCGGCAGCATCGGCGCGGTGAATCAGCTTGCCGGGTCGGCCCTGGCCGTTTACATGATGATCAATTCGGCAGGGTTCTATGCCCTGCTGCGCAGTGGATTTAATCTGCGGTTTGCCGATCCGTCGCTGACCCTGCCACAAATTCTGGTGGCCATCACCTGTGTGGTGGGTGGTTACGCGATCATGCAAGAGTCTCGCGGCGCAATGCTCATGTTGCTCGTGCTGGTGCTGATGTTCAGTTTGTTCAATCTGACCGCCTCGCAAGCCCGGGCCGCGGCCTTCTTTGCCCTCATTACCCAGGGTTTGACGATGCTGGCCATGACCACGCTGGCCCCGCAGCGTTACCCGGCGCGGCAGGAGCTGATCAATTTCCTGTTTGCCTGCACTGTCTTGCCGACCATTTCATTGCTGGCTGGCCAGTTGAGTGACTTGCGGGCGCGTTTGCGTGCACGCAAAGATGAGCTGGCGGTGGCGGTGGAGCGCATTCAAACGCTGGCCACCCGTGACGAATTGACGGGTTTGTTCAATCGGCGGCACATGGTTGAAACGCTGGCGCAGCAAAAGAAGTTCAGCGACCGGGGTGGGCGAATCTTTTGCATTGGCATTCTCGATATTGATCACTTTAAGCGCGTCAACGATACCTACGGGCATGGCACTGGTGACGAGGTGCTGCGCAGTTTTGCCCAGGCTGTTCAGAAGGAACTGCGCGACTCCGATGTCGTGGCCCGCTGGGGTGGCGAGGAGTTTCTGCTCATGCTGACCGAATGCCGCATTGGTCAGGCCGACGCGATGGTTGATCGCGTGCGCGAGGCCATCGCCAAGGTGCAGGTCTCTGGGCAGTATCCAGAACTGCGTGCGCCGTTTTCAGCCGGACTGGCAGAGCAGCGCTTCGATGAAGACATCGATGAGACCATCGAACGCGCTGACCAGGCCTTGTATCGTGCCAAACGCGGTGGGCGTAACCGGACTGTTCTGGCGGCCTGAGGCTCACCAGTCGTCGGTGTCGAGGGGGCGACCTTGCCCGCCCTCCTGCATGAGTTCAATTTGCCGACGCAGCAATTGGCTTTGCTCGCTCCAGTAGGCCGCCGTGCCGAACCAGGCGAAGGCGGCCGGGAAGGCGGGGTCGCTCCAGCGGCGGGCCAGCCAGGCGCTGTGGTGAATGATGCGCAGGGTGCGCAGCGGCTCAATCAACTGCAACTCGCGCCAATCGAAATCGGCGAATGACTCATAACCTGACAGCAGGGCGTTGAGTTGCTGCTGGCGCTCGTGGCCATCGCCACTGAGCAGCATCCACAGGTCTTGCATGGCCGGGCCCATGCAGGCGTCGTCCAGGTCGACGAAATGTGGTCCCTCGGGGGTCCACAGCACATTGCCGACGTGGCAGTCGCCGTGCAGGCGGCGCAGCTTCAAGCCATCAATCCGATCAAAGGCGGCCTGGGCCAGATCCAGGGCCTGATCGGCCACCGACACCCAGACGGCGCGCTGCTCAGGTGACACCACCCCATGCTCGACCACCCAGTTGCGGGCGGCTCTGCCGGTGTGGTCAACGTTCAGCGTGGTGCGGTGTTGAAAGCGCCGGGCGGCGCCCACCGTGTGCAGTCGGGCCAGGAACCGGCCCAGACGTTCCAGCACCTCGGGATCTTCGAGTTCGGGAGAGCGTCCGCCGCGGCGCGGGGTGACGGCCACGCGGATGTCGCCCAACACGCCCAGCGTGGGCGGCGAGCCCAGGCATCGCACTGCGGTGTCGAATTCGGTGTCGCCCATCAGGGGCAGCGGGGCCACGGCCGGCACTTCGGCGGCCAGCAGTTCCTGGGCAAAGGCGTGTTCTTCGAGAATTTGCTCGTTCGTCCAGCGCCCTGATCGGTAGAACTTGGCGATGACGTAGCCGGCGTCTTCCAGTCCAACCTGAAAGACGCGGTTTTCGTAGGAGTTCAGTTGCAGCAGGCGGCCGTCACTGTGCACGCCCACCGCTTGCAGGGCGTGAAGCACTGCATCGGGGGTCAGATTGGCGTAGGGGGTGTCCGAAGTCATCCCCCATCTTACGAGGCTTAGTCGAGCTGCGAGGCGTTGGTCATGGCGTGCATCATGGCGCCGTTGATGTCGAGGAAGGGCATCATGAGTGCATCGGCGGCTTCGCGGATCTCGTCGAGGGTCTGCCCTTCCATGGCCGTGACCAGGTGGACATAGGGTGCGTAGGGGCCGGTGCCGTCGGCCAGCACCTGGTAGACGCGCTCCGGCACGGGGATGGTTTTGAGCAGTTCGTTGAAGGGCTGGCCGAACATGCGGTCCAACAGCGAAAAAACGCCGCAGATGAACAACTCGTTGCGCATTTCGTCGTCGCCGCTGATGCGGGCGAGTTCTTCCATCAGCATGCCGCGCCGCACTGCCGCGAACATGACCGGACGCATATTGGGGTCCTTGCTGGCGGTGGCCAGCAACAACGCCAGCCAACGCTTGAGGCGCTGGTAGCCCAGGATCATGATTGCGTGCCGGAACGAGCTGATTTCGACCGACAGGCCAAAGGCGGGCGAGTTGATGTAGCGCATCAGCTTGTAGGCCAGCGGCGGGTCGCGCTTGAGTGTGGCCTCCAGGGCTTCGATTTCTGCCTCTTTGTGCACCTGGTCGATCAGTTGCACGATGACTTGCAGTGCCGGTTGGCCGGCAGAGCGTGATGAGGTCTGAATGGCATCGTCGATGGGCCAGCCCAGCACGGACGTGGCTCCACGGCGAAAGCTCGCCTCCATCTCTTCGACACTGCTGATGCCAGCCTGGCTGTGGCCAATGGTTCGCACCACGCCTTGCGGCGCCGTGGCGGTATTGCCCGTGATGGGGTCCACGCGGCGATCGTCGTCAAAATCAATGATGGAGTATTTGAAGCAGGGCAGCACTTCCCGGGGCAGCTCCCGTAAGGGGCGGCCCTTGAGCAGCAAGGCATTGCCATTGGCGTGCAGCGCGCAGATCGGGGCCGTGAATTCGGGGTCGCAGGCGATGAAGGCCGGGATCTCGATCAGGATGTGGGTTGCTGGCTGGGCGGCCATCAAGTCATGCAGCAGGCGTTCACTCAGCACATTGAGCCAGACTTGCGGTCCGCCGACAGGCCAGGCCTCAGACACCACGGCCAGCAGCGACTCGGCGTTGATGGTGGCGCCAGGGTTGAGCGGGAACACGGTCAATCGCGTGGCCATCACGCTGCGATTGCGGTCGATGACGGGGCAGTAAGCCAGTGCGATTTGGCCGAGGATGGATGGATCAGTCATGGAAACAGTGTGCCTTGTGCGTCAGCCGTTGATGTACTGGAACAGCGACAGTTTTTGAATCATTGCATAGCTTTTCAAGGCCGCCTCATATCCCGTTTGCTGATTCTGGAAATTCGAGATGCCTTGGGCCATGTCGAGGTCTTCGGCCGCTGAGCGGCTTCCTTGCGCCGCCAGTTTGGCAGCACTGATGCGGCTTTCTATGCCGTCCATGCGGTTCAGGCTTTCCCCCACAGAGGTCCGTGCGGCTTGCACATTGCTCAACAGGCTGTCGATATTGCCCAGACCTTTGTTGACGGCCTGACTGATCTGCCCACTGTTTGGGCCGGTCTGGTTGAGGGAATTGATGGCCGAGTCGAGGGTGTCAAACACGCTCAGGCTGTTGGTCGATTGATTGATGGTGAATTTGTCACCAGTGGCTGGTTGGCCGGAAATCGAAAACGACATGCCGTCAATCCCGATGGCTTGGCCGCCCACATAGGATGCGTTGGTCACGGCGGTGGCCGCCCCATTTTTGAGAATGCTGTAGGTGGTCACGCCAGCGCTGACAGTGAAATCGATGCTGTACTGGTCAGGGGTGGCGGCGGGCGCTGCTGGATAGGGCACGGCGCTGGGGGTGGACACCGAACCTGTCGTGATCCAGCCTGTACCGGTGTTGCCGGCCACGGGGTTGGTGACGTAGACGCCATTGCCTGCCTTGGCTTTGAGCCACACCAGGTCGCCGTCCACGGTCAGATTCAACGCCTCGCCCGATGAGGCTTGCACCTGGCCGCCCTGACCGACGAATTGCACCCCGCCTGGGGCATCAATGAATGGCGGTGACGACGAGCCTTGGCCCCCAAAAATGTAGCCTCCACCGCCATCCGGGCTGTTGGCCACGGCCAGCAACTGGTTGCGGATTTCCTTCAGCTTGATGGCCAGGCTTTGTCGTTCATGGTCGGTATAGCTGCCATTGCCCGCAGCCACGATGGTTTCCCGGGCTTGCTGAAGCAACTCAACGGTGCTGCCGATGGCCGATTCGCTCAGTTGCATGGCGCCCCGGCTGGCGTCCAGGGAACGTTGGTTGGCGTCGCTTCGCGAGATGGCGGCCAGTGCGCGTTCCGCCTGCGCGGCACCGATGGGGTCGTCACTGGCTTTGTTGACCCGTTTTCCAGAGCTGAGTTGAACCTGCGATTGGGCCAGGTCCGATTGGCGTTTCTGCAAATTTTCGATGGAGGCATCGAAGCTGTGTGCGGTACTGATTCGCATGGCTCTACTCCTTACCGGTTGATGCTGAGCAAGGTGTCGAACACGGATTGAGCCACCTGCAAGATCTTGGCAGCCGCTTGATAGGCCTGTTGGAATTGGATGAGCCGGGCTGCTTCCTCATCCAGATTGACCCCGGTTTTGCTCGACAGCATTTCTGCGGAGCTGTTGGCCATCTTGGCTGAAATTTCGGCCGACGTTTTTGCATCCTGCACCTTCACACCAAGGCTGCCCAGGACCTGTGAGTAAGCATTGGTCACGGTGGCGCCGGGTGCGGTACTGCCCGCTCCCTGATTCAGGCGCCCGACTAAATCCTCATCACGCAGGGACAGTAAGGCCAAGGCATTGCCATTGTTGCCTGAGGGGTAGGTGGTGGGGGCGACCGTGATTTTGTCGCCGTCCTTGGGCACGCCGCTGAGGGTGAGTTCAAAGCCGTTGTAGGCGATGGGGCTGCCTGGATTCCAGGTGCCACTGCCAATCAAGGCGTTGCTCGCATCTCGCAGGTCGTAGTTCTCGCCCCCGCCCGAGGCGGTGGTAAAAACAATGTTGACCACGGCGTACGGCGTGGCGGGCGAGGCCACGATCTTGAGCGCGCCCGCTGTGGCTGTGCCGTTATTGGAGGGGTTGACCGTGGCCGTTACCGGTGATGAAGCGGCGATGCCGGTGGGCTGGTCTAGAACTCGCTTGATGTTGCTGGCAGACGTTCCAACCGGGCGCAGTAGAAACTGATCGCCGGGCGCCACCACGCCAATGTTGAGCTTGAAGCCGTCGATCTGATCGCCGTTGACAACGCTCCAGCTTTTGTTGTCACTCAGACGGGTGAGTTTGAAAGTGCCCGGTACGGATGGGTCCGGCGCGAGCGAGTAGTCGCTGGCTTGGAGCTCGCGAGCGTCCACGACGGTCATGCTCACCGGCGGCGTTATCAGTGACGAGGTGTTCTTGATGGAGGGTAGAACCTGAAGCGCTCCGACGTCAAACATCGGGCCTCCGTTGGTGGGTGGGGTGCTCAGATCGAGCCCAAAGGACTGCTGCTGATTGATGCGCCAGCTCAAGGCGGAGGCCATCTGGCCCAGTTGATTGACTGCAGTGCCAATGTCCTGGTCCTGGACTTTCAGCAGGCCAGCCAGTGATCCTCCGGAGATCGACGTGCTATCGAGCGTGGTTAGCACCCCATAGTTATCGATCGCGACGCGGGCTTTGGCCGGATCAAACAGGTCCTTGGCCACGGCCAGTGTTTGGGTCTGGCTACCAAGCACCAGTTGCTGGCCCCCACCGATGAAGACGTTCAGCGAGCCATCGTCGGCGGCCACCGTTGTGAGCTGGATTTTTTCGGCCAGTTTCTTGATCAGCAGGTCGCGCTGGTCAAGCAGGTCGTTGGGGGGTTGGCCCAGCCCGGTCACCGAGGCAATTTTTTGATTCAGGCCGGCGATATTGGTCGCCATGGAGTTGATCTGAGCGACGGTTCCATTGATGTCCGAGACCACCCCGGATTGCAGGTTGGCCACCTGGTTCGCCGCAGTGTGCATGCGGTTGACCAAATCTTCAGCCTTGGACAACACGACCTGGCGGGCGGACAGGTCTTGCGGTTGGTTGGCCACATCGGTGAAGGCGTTAAGAAGCTGCCCGGCCGAATATCCCAGACCTGCCTCGCCGGTGGGAAAGGCGCCTTCCAGTTGAGAGAGCTTGTCCAGGCGCGTCTGGTCCGCAGCGGACACTGCGGTGTTCGCGTTGACTTCGCGTGTGAGGAGGGCGTCTGTCGAGCGGTCAACCGTGGCGACTTTCACGCCGCGCCCAAAGTACCCCACACCGGTGTAGCGGCCGCCGGCGGTGGACAACTCCACGTCCTGGCGCGAGTAGCCGGCCGTGTTGGCGTTGCTGATGTTGTGGCTGACGGTGTCCATCTTTGCCTGATTGGCAAACATGGCCGTGGTGCCGATGGAAAGTAGTCCTGAACCCATGGTGCAACTCCGTTAAAACTCAGCTCATGGAGCGTTGCAAGCGCAGCGTGGTGTTGATCACCTGGGTCAACTTGTTGGCATAAGCAGGGTCGGTGGCGTAGCCGGCTTTTTGCAGGCCACGCGCAAAACCCTGGGCCGTATCGGCCTGCGCCACGGTTTGACTGTAGCGCGGGCTTTGGCTCAACAGGCGGGCGTGGTCCTTGAATGCATCGGCATATGAGTCATAGGCACGGAATTTGGCCGTGACTTTTCTGGCAACGCCGCCGCTGTATTCGGTGGTGGTCACCTCGGCGACCTTGCCCTTCCAGTTGGCGCCGGCCTTGATGCCGAACAGGTTGTGGCTGGAGGTGCCGTCCGGCATCTTGATTTCATGCTTGCCCCAGCCCGATTCCAGCGCGGCCTGGCCCAGGATGTTGTTGGCGGGGATGCCGGTGGCCGCCTGGGCCGCTTCGGCGGCAGCCTGATGCTTGCGAACGAACTGTTCAGACTTGCTGAGCTTTTGCGTGCCACCAGCGAAAGCACTGCCAGCCGCTGCGGCGGCCGGGACAGCCGCCTGCGCGGACAGGCGGTGGCTCAGCGTGCCACCCCCGGTCAGATCGACAGGCGCTGCGTCGGCATGGGCTGTTTCGCCACCACCCAGTTGGCGCTGCAACTGTTTGGTGATGAGATCGCTCAAACCGCCGGGCAGACCGCTCATCTGGTTGGCCATCTGCGTGTCGAGCATGCTGGTGCCCATTTCCGTGGCCGCGTTGTCCATCATGCCAGTGCTCATGGTGGTGGCGCGCATGCTTTTCATGAGCTCCTGCATGAACAGGCTCTCGAGTTGCTTGGCGGTTTCGCGGATCGCACCTTGTGGATTGCTGCTGGTCGAGGCCGATTTCAATCGGTCCAGAGATCGCACATCCAGGCTCAGACCCTGGCTGTTGGTGGAAGACGGTGTCAGACTCATCAGATGACCTCCAGCTCCGCTTGGAGCGCGCCGGCCGCCTTCATGGCCTGCAGGATGGCCAGCAGGTCCTGCGGGTTGGCGCCCAAGGTGTTGAGCGCCTTGACCACATCGGTCAATTGGGTGCCGGCAGGCATCTGGATCAGCGAGCCAGGCTCTTGGTTGATGCGGATGTCGGTCTTGGCCGTGCTCACGGTCTGGCCTTGGGAGAAGGCGTTGGGCTGGCTGATGACCGGGGTGGAGCTGATGGTGACCGAGAGGTTGCCATGCGCGACGGCGCAGGGCCCGATTGTCACAGCCTGGTTCACGACGATCGAGCCCGTGCGTGCGTTGATGACGATGCGTGCTGGGGGCGCGGCACGCTCCACGTTCAGGTTTTCGATGTCGGCCATGAAGGCGACGCGTTCACCCGGCTGGGCCGGTAACCTGACGCTGACCGTGCGCCCATTGATGGCCTCCGCGGTGCCCGCGCCCTTGGCCCTGTTGATGGCCCCGGCGATGTCGCGCGCCGTGTTGAAGTCATCGGCTTGCACATCAAGCTGAAGGCTGCTGCCTTGCAACCAGGGAGTGGGCACGCTGCGCTCCACGGTCGCGCCGGCGGGAATGCGGCCGGCACTGAGGTGATTGACCTGCACCTTGGAGCCGCCTTGGGATGCACCAGCGCCACCCACGATCAGGTTGCCCTGCGCAAGGCCGTAGATCTGGCCGTCCGCACCTTTGAGGGGCGTGGCGATCAAAGTGCCGCCACGCAGTGATTTGGCATTGCCCAGCGAGGACACGTTCACATCCAGGGTCTGCCCGGGTTGAGCGAAGGGCGGCAGGCTGGTCGTGACCAGCACGGCGGCCACATTCTTGAGTTGCATGGCGGCCCCAGGAGGCACCGTGATGCCCATCTGCTGGAGCATCGCGTTCAGGCTTTGTGTCGTGAATGGCGTCTGCGTGGTCTGGTCGCCGGTGCCATCCAGGCCCACGACCAGGCCATAACCCATCAGTTGATTGGGCCGAACTCCCTGCACACTGGCGATTTCCTTGATGCGCGCGGCTTGGCCGGTGATCGGCCACCACAGGGCCGCCGAAGCGGCCAGGCAGGCCAGCGTGATCAGCAGTTTGAGGGGTCGGTCGGCGGTGTTCATGAGGTCAAAATCCCTTGGGGTTCGGCCTCATTTTGGGCAACTTTAGAGCGGGAGAATGCTCAAAAAGAAGTGAGCTAACCAGCCTATTCCTTGCGCATCGGCTTGGGCGCCGAGACCGCGCTGCTCTATCCGGACATTGGCCACCTGAGTCGATGACACGACGTTGCCAGGCTGAATGGTGGCCGGATCGATTTGTCCGGAAAAGCGAAGAATGTCGGCATTGGCATTGACGCCGATTTGTTTTTCGCCGGAGACGACCAAGTGCCCGTTGGGCAGCACCTCGATCACGGTGGCCGTGATGGTGCCGGAGAAGTTGTTGTTGTTGACCGTGCTGCCCTTGCCGTCGAAGGCATTGGACGACTTGCCGTTGGCATCAAGCTTGACGAGTTGGCTGGCGCTCATGAATGGCAGGGCGGAGATCGAACCGGAGACCGAGCCGCCTTTGCTCACGCTGCTGGTGGACTCCTGCTTGGCGGTGATTTTTTCAGCGATTGAAACCGTCACGATGTCACCGACCTGACGAGCGCGGTGGTTTTCATACAGCGGGCTGTAACTGGCCGACTGGAAAATGGATCCCGTGTTGATCGGCGGCTGCGCAACGGCCACAGGCCGTGCCTGCGACGGTTGCAGGACGTCGACTTTGGCGGTGGTCGGCATCACACCGCACGCACTGAGCACAAGGGTCATTTCAAGGCAGGCCAGGGCGGCCAGTCGGGAGGCTTTCATCGTGGCTCGCTTTACATCTGGGTCAGGCGCTGCAGCATTTGATCCGAGGTCTGGATGGCCTTGGAATTGAGCTCATAGGCGCGCTGTGTCTGGATCATGGTGACCAGCTCTTCGACCACGTTGACGTTCGACGTTTCAACAAAACCCTGGGCCAAGGTGCCGTTGTTGTTGCTGCCAGGCGCGGCGGTCTGCGGTGTGCCAGACGAGGGTGTCTCGGTGAACAGGTTCTCTCCGCGTGGCTCCAGGCCGGCCGGATTGATGAAGGTGGCCAATTGGATCTGACCCAGGTTCTGCGGGGTGGTCTGGCCGGGCAGGGCGGCGGTGACGGTGCCATCGGCAGCGACCGTCACACTCGTCGCATTGGCCGGCACGGTGATGCCTGGCTGGACCTGATAGCCATTGTTGGTGACCAACTGGCCTTGCGAGTCGACCTGGAAGGAGCCGTCCCGGCTGTAGCCGGTGGTGCCATCGGGCATGGTGATCTGGAAGAAACCGTTGCCCTTGATGGCGACGTCCAGGTTGTTGTTGGTCTGTTGCAGGTTGCCTTGCGTGAACTGGCGCGAGGTGGCCACCGGGCGCACGCCCAGGCCGACCTGCAGGCCGGTGGGCAGCACGGTTTGCTCTGAGCTGTTGGCGCCGCTTTGCCGCAGGTTCTGGTACATCAAGTCTTCAAACACCGCATGAGCGCGTTTGAAGCCATTGGTCGAGCTATTGGCCAGGTTGTGGGAGATGTGGTCCAGCTGGGTTTGCTGGGCCTCCATGCCGGATTTGGAAATCCACAGTGAACGCATCATGGCCGTACTCCTTTGGGGTCATGCCGGGGAAAAATCTCAACCATTGCTTGACAGCAATTGGGATGCCGCCTTCTCGTTGGTCTCAGAGGTCTGGATCAACTTCATTTGGGCTTCGAACTGGCGCGCGGCCGAAATCATGCTGATCATGGTTTCGATCGGATTGACGTTCGATCCTTCCAGCGCGCCGTCTTGCACGCGTGCGGTGGTGTCGGCGGGCAAGTCGCCATTGGGGTCGCGGAACAATCCGTCCTCACCGCGCGTGAGCTTGGCCTCGGGCGTGACCAGCTTGAGCTTGCCGACCGAGGTGATCGTGCCGTTCGCCTGGCGAGCGCTCACGGTGCCGTCGGGTGCGATGCTCGGATCGGTGTTGGGGGGAATGTTGATCGGGCCCCCATCGCCCATCACCGTCAGGCCACTTTGGGTGACCAGCGTGCCATCGGGGTTCACGACCAGCGAGCCAAAGCGCGTGTAGGCCTCAGTGCCGTCTAGCCCTTGAACCGATAGCCAGGACTTGCCCTGCACCGCCACGTCCAAGGGACGGCCGGTGGTGCTGATGGGGCCGGAGGCGTCGTCGTAGCCGACCGTGGTTTCGAGCGAATAGACGCGGGTGCTGGCGCCATCACCCCGCACTGGGACGGCGCGCACGGCCTGCAACTCGGCCCGAAAGCCGACGGTGCTGACGTTGGCCAGGTTGTTGGACAGCACATCCTGGCGCTGCATGTCCATCTTGGCCCCGGCCATTCCGACGTAAATCATTCGATCCATGACGGGCTCCTGTTACTGCGCATGGCCTAGGCCATCAGCGCATGTTGACCAGGGTCTGCATGACCTGGTCTTCGGTCTTGATGGTCTGGGCATTGGCCTGGTACATGCGCTGGGCCATCATCATGTTCACCAACTCACCGGTCAGGTCGACGTTGGACTCTTCCAGCGCGCCCGATTGCAGCAGCCCCAGATTGCCCGTGCCCGGCGTGCCCGTGATCGCGGCGTTGGAGGCGAAGGTGGCTGTCCATTCGTTATTGCCCTCAGGCTGCAGGCCCTGCGGGTTGCGAAAACTGGCCATCACCACTTGACCAGCCGGTTTGGACTGCCCATTGGAGTAGCGGGCCAGGACGATGCCGCTGGAGTCGACCGTGATGCTGGCCAGATCACCCGGCGCATAGCCGCTCTGGGTGAGGTTGGTCACCGAGTAGTTGGCCCCGTATTCGGTGGACTTGGACATGTCCATCTTGATGCCACTGATGGCTTCGGTCTGCGGCAGAGGTGGGGTGCCGGTGCCACTGATGATGTTGACCTTGGGAATCGTGGGCAGCGAGAAAACGCCTCCTGCAACGGTGCTCAGTGGAGCGCCTGTTGGGTCGTAGGTGGTGATGGTGCCGGGGTTGCCTGCGGCTGGGGCGACATTGGTCGGATCGGTCGGTGTCCCGCCCGATGCGGCGAAATTGAGCGTGGCCACTTTGGCCGGATTGCCGGCGCCATCGACCTGCACCGACGTGCCGTTGGCCGTGACATACACATCCCAACTGTTGTTGGCGGTCTTCTGGAAATAGTAGCCCAGGCCGACCGGCTGTCCCTTGACGTCATACACGGTCTGAGACGTGGTGAAGTTGTAGGTCTTATTGTCCGCAAGATTGATGGGCACGGACTTGATGTCGTCGGTCGACTTGAGGTTCATCTCAAGGGTGATCGAGTCAGTCTGCTTGGGCGCGATGCCTCCAGTGGGCAGCTGCAGAGGCGTCAGATCACTGGTGATGATCTTGCCCGTCGTGTCGGCCTGGTAGCCTATCAGCTGGTGCTTGGAATTGTTCACGATGAAGCCATCGCGGTCGACCTTGAACTGGCCGTTGCGGCTGTAGAAGGTTTGGCCGCGACTGTCCTTGAGCTGGAAGAAACCATTGCCGTTCACGGCCAGGTCCAAGGGGTTTTCTGTCGTGGTGATGTTGCCTTGCGAAAACTGCTGAGACACCGCTTGCACCGTGGCACCGATGCCCGGGCTGCTGGTGCCCGCGCCGTTCAGAGCGCTGGCGTACATGTCGGCAAATTCAGCACGGGAGGCCTTGGCGCCATAGGTGCCAGCGTTGGCCACGTTGTTGCCGATCACCTCCAGGTTGCGAGACGAAACATTCAGACCGGAGAGACCTTGTTGGAAGCCCATGATGGTGTCCTTTCGGGGTAATGCTGGAGGAGTGGATCAGGCCACGGAGGTGATCTTGTTGTAGGCCGTCGAGCCGCCGTTGCGCAGCTCAAGATTGAGCGTGCCGTTGCTGTTGCTGACGGCATCGACGGTGTCACTGATCAAGGGGGTGCTGGGCACGACCGTGCTGCCATTGGTGGCAGTGACCTTGAAGGTCAGTCCATCCTGCGCCATGGTGGCTGGCACCGGCCATTGAAAGCTGTGGATGCCGGCGTCCATCGACGTGTCATTGATGGTGTCGACGACCTTGCCGGAGGCGTCGATCACCTCGACTTTGACATTGTTGGCCGCCGCACTCAACTTGAATCCGCCGACGGCGGTGTTGGTGACGGCCCCGGTGGCGCTGTCCGCCTTTGAATTGACCGACAACTTATTGCCTTCCATTAGCACCTCGTGCCCCACCAGGCCCGCGCCTTGCAGAATCTGCATCTGGCCGAAGCTGTCGGTCATGCCCGACATGGTGGTGTTGAGTTTTTCAATGCCCGTGACGGTGTTGATCTGGGCCATCTGGCTCGTCACCTGGGCGTTGTCCATGGGGTTGAGCGGGTCCTGGTTCTGCATCTGCGTCACCAGCAACTTCAGAAATCGGTCCGACGTGGCCGTGGTTTTGTCGCTGACGGTGGGCGTGCCGTTGAGGGTGTTCAGCACCGAATTGTTGATGCCGCTGGTGGCTGATGTGGTGGTGGTCATGTGATGTCCTTAACGTCAGGAGCCTTGGCCCATTTGCAGTGTTTTCATGAGCAGGCTTTTGGCCGTGTTCATCACTTCGATGTTGTTTTGATAGGAGCGAGAGGCCGAGATCATGTTGACCATCTCTTCGACGGGATTGACGTTGCTGTAGGTGACGTAACCGTCGGCGTCGGCCTGCGGATGCTTGGGGTCCAGCACACGGCGGCCCGGAGTGTTGTCTTCGGTGACCTGCGTGACCGACACCCCGGCGGTGCCCACCTCGCCCATCGGCGTGGTGCTGAACACGACCTGTCGTGCCTTGTAGGGCGTGCGGTCGGGGCCGGCAACGGTGTCGGCGTTGGCCAAGTTGGAGGCCACCACATTGAGTCGTTGGGACTGCGCGCTGACTGCGCTGCCGGCGACATTGAAGATACTGAACATCGACATGGCCTACTCCTTGTCACTGACCGGTGATGGCCGTGTTGAGTGTTTTGACCTGACCGTTGATGAAGCGCAGGGTGGCTTCATAACGCACGGTGTTGTCGACAAAGCTGGCGCGCTCGCGGTCCATGTCGACGGTATTGCTGTCCAGATTGGTCTGGGCCGGGGTGGCGTAAGTCATGCCGGGTTGTTCACGGCTGCCGGCTGGGGCGCCGTTGAGCCCGAGGTGCCCGCTGTTGGCCGTGGCCAGTTTGAGCTGGGTGGTGGCGAGTGGGGACTGGCCCTGAGATGCCTGCCCGGTGGCCTGGCGCAAGGCCGAGGCGAAGTCGAAGTCGCGGGCCTGATAGCCCGGGGTGTCGGCATTGGCGATGTTGCTGGCAATCAGGCGCTGGCGCTCTGACCGCAGCACCAAGGCGTCAGTCTGGAAATTCAGGGTATCGGTCAGTCCGTTCAACATGGCAAGCCCTCCAGTGGCAGCTTGTAGGGAATGGTGAGCGTCTGGCGTCAAAACATGAGCCGGAATAAGCGGCTTTTATGGGTTCATTTCGGGCCTAGCCGGGCGCACGAGCTTCGTACATTGTCTGAATCATGAAACCCAATGCCACACGTTCACCCTCGGCGTCATCCCCGACCTTGCTGGCGGATGTTGGCTTGGCTGCAGATCAAGTCTGGGCGGCGCTGCTGTGTGTCTTGGTGTGGTTGTTGTTTTGCGGGGGGCTTGCCCTGTTTGCGCCGGCGGCGGGCGCACAGACCTTGCCGTCCCCGGAGCGCAGGGAGCTCAAGGACAAGGTCGAAAGCCTGCTGCACCAGCAAGCCATGCCGCAGGCTGAGCCCACGGCCAATGCCACCCCCTGGCGGGTGGAAGTGACGTTGGGGCAACTCGATTCGCGCTTGAGGCTGGCCCCGTGTGACAAAGTTCGCGCTTACCTGCCCGATGGGGTGCGTTTGTGGGGCAACACCCGCGTTGGCCTGCGGTGTGAGCAGGGGGCCGTGCGCTGGAACGTGTTTTGGCCGGTGTCCGTCAAGGTCTGGGCACAAGGCCTGGTGGCCGTGGTGCCCTTGCGCCCAGGGGCGCTGGTGGGGGGCGCTGATTTGCGTCTGGCCGAAGTGGACCTGGCGGCCTCGACATCACCTGCGGTGCTCAATGCTGCTGAGGTGGTCGGCCGCTCTGTGGTCCGCTCCATTGCCCCGGGGCAAGGGCTGCGGCAGGAAGACATCAAGACCCGGCGCTGGTTCGCGGCGGGTGACCCGGTTCGTCTGGTGGTCAAAGGCGGTGGGTTTTCGGTCGGATCCGAAGGCACGGCCTTGACGCCGGGCGACGAGGGGCGATGTGCCCGAATCCGGCTGGACGGGGGGCGCGTGGTGTGCGCAGACCCGGTGGGCGAGCGACAGGCGGAGATCCTGTTGTGAAGCGTTTAACCGACAGTGGAGCCCCCGAAATGAGGGGGATTTGGCATTTGGTATTAAAGTCGGTCATGACCGCGCCGATATCCCGAATGTCACTGCACGGTATGAACCGGGAGTAAGGAGTACATCATGAAGATCGGTAACCCACTAGATAAGGCCGTTGGCGGTGCTGCAGGGCCGAAAACGGACGGCGTCACCACTGTGTCCACCAAGGCCTCGGGTAAAACCGCCAGCCTGGACGGCGGCGTGAGCGAAAGCGCCAAGGTAACACTGTCCAGTGCGGCCTCGAACCTGTTGGCTGGCACAGACCCCGCGTTTGATGCCAACAAAGTCTCGAAGGTGAAGCAGTCCATTGACGACGGCAGCTACAAAGTTGATCCGGAAGTCATCGCTGACAAGCTGATTGCCAATTCGCGCGAACTGCTGGAGCGTCGGTGATCGATCATGGTCAGCGCATCGCCCGATTTGCTTGATCTGACGCCCAAAGTGCTCGCCATTGAGCAGTACTTGGGGGCGTTGGACGCGGCCCTGGTGTCGCAAGACCCGGCGGCGGTGGAGGTCGCTACGGGCAGTTTGCACCGCGCTTTGGCCGATGCCATGGCCGCGTTTCGTCACGCGGTTCAAGCGGGCCATGACCCCTTGACGCCTGAGTTGCGTCAAAAATTGTTGTTGGCGCAAGCGCGTGTGTCCGGGCAACAGGCCACGGCGGCGCGAGCAGTGGGCTCGATTGAGCGCACCTTGAAAGTTTTGCTGCCGCAAGAGACCGAATCGAGTACCTACTCGGACTTGGCCGCGAAGGCGGGACCGCAGGGCTTGAAAGGCTACAGCGCTTGATGGCGCTGTGAATCATCAGGCGGCGTAGTCACTCAGCTGTCGGCCAGCCCTTCCACCATGATCTGAACGCGTTGTCGGCCCTGGTATTCGTCCAGGCTGATGCGATAAGCCATGTGCGCATGATCGGGCAAGGGGTCGGTGCGTCCAAACCAGATGCCATCGCGCACCTGCCCCTGCAGGCGTAGGCTGAGTTTCATGTGGCGCGTGCCCACCAGGCGCTGCCCGAGAACCTCGACCTCGTCGCTGAACACCGGTGCGTCAAACCCAGGACCCCACACGGCCTGGTCCAGCGCGGCGGCGGTTTCGGGCGTGAACCATTGCAGATCCAGAGGTCCGTCGCTGCTGATTTGTTTGGCCAGCAGGCTCGGGTCCAGGTTCTCTTGGGCCACTTGCACCAAGGCTTGCTCGAAGGTGTCGAAGTCTTCTTCGGCCATGGTGCAGCCCGCGGCCATGGCGTGTCCGCCGAATTTTTTGAGCAGACCAGGGTGGCGTTTGCTGACAACGTCCAGCGCATCGCGCAGGTGAAATCCGGCAATGGAGCGGCCCGAGCCCTTGATCAGACCCTCCTGACCTGGCGCAAACACAAAGGTGGGCCGGTGCAGGCGGTCTTTCAGGCGCGAGGCGACGATGCCGACCACGCCTTCGTGAAAGTCGGGGTCGAAGATGGCGACGGCGGGCGGGGGTTCATCTTCCGGCATGAGCGATTCCAGCAGCGCTTCGGCCTGCTCGCGCATGCCGGTTTCCAACTCGCGCCGCTCGCGGTTGATGGTGTCGAGTTGCTGCGCCAGGGTCAGGGCGCGGCCGGGGTCGTCGGTCAAAAGACACTCAATCCCCAGGCCCATTTCGGCCAGTCGCCCCGCGGCGTTCACGCGCGGGCCAATGGCAAAGCCGAAGTCCTGACTGCTGGCTTTGGAGGGGTCGCGCCCCGCCGCGGTGAACAGGGCGGCGATGCCGGCTTGCATGCGCCCGGAACGAATGCGCTTGAGTCCCAGGCTGACCAGGCGCCGGTTGTTGGCGTCCAGGCGGCCCACGTCGGCGATGGTTCCCAGGGCCACCAAGTCCAGCAGGGCATCGATGCGCGGCTGGGTGGCCGCCTCAAACGCACCGCGCTGGCGCAATTCGGCGCGCAGGGCCAGCAAAACATAGAACATCACGCCCACGCCCACCAATGCCTTGCTGGCAAAGGGGCAGTCGGGCTGGTTGGGGTTCACGATCACGTCGGCCTTGGGCAGGCTGACCAGGCCATTGGCATCCACGACGGGCAAGTGGTGGTCGGTGATGATGACCTTGAGGCCTTGCGCGTGGGCCAGGTCGACGGCTTCGTGGCTGGCCATGCCGTTGTCCACGGTGACCAGGATCTGGGCGTTCTGGGCGCGCACCAGGTCGACGATGGGCGGGGTCAGGCCGTAGCCATGCACCGCGCGATCGGGCACCACGAAGCTGAGCTGATCGGCTCGCGCCCCCAGCAGTCGCAGGCCGCGCAGACCCACGGCGCAGGCGGTCGCGCCGTCGCAGTCGTAGTCGGCCACGATGCAGATGCGCTGGTTTTGCGCGATGGCATCGGCCAGGATGCGGGCGGCCTCTTGCGCGCCTTTCAGGTCGTTGGGGGGCAGCAGTTTGGCGGGCGTGTCGTCCAACTCATCGGCGCTGCGCACGCCGCGGGCAGCAAACAGTCGTGCCAGCAGCGGGTGGACGCCGGCTTGTTCCAGGGTCCAGGCAGCGCGGGGGGCGGCATCTCGTGGCGTGATCTTCATGGGGCAATGGGGGCAGGGTTCGGGGATGAGTCAACGCTCAGAGTGTGGCCAGCAGCGCCGAAGGAATCGGGCCAGGGCGCCCCATCATGCGGCGCAGGCTGCCCAACACCCGTTGGGTCGCAGACGGTGCGGTGGGGGCGCTCAGGGTCAGGCTGTGCTGTTCGCCACACAGGGTCAAGGACACGCGTTGGCCGACGTCCAGGGCCGCGCAGGCGTCGCGCAAGGTGGTGTCGTCCAGGGCCTTCCAGGCGGCGATCCAGTCGGCCAGGTTGCTGGCCAGCATGGGCGCGCGCAGGGTGGTCAATAGCTGCTCGCTGGTGGGTAAGGCCACCGTGTTGGGTGGCAGGCGCCCGCAGCCGCTGAGCCAGAACGAATTGACCGTCAACAGACCGGCGGCTTCGCGCTGCTCATTGAGCGGGTATTGGTACATCAACATCTGCACTTCATTTTGGAGTCGCTTGATCAGACGGGCCTGGGGGTGGTCGGGCATCCACACATCGGGGTTGCGGCCGATCACGCGGTCCAGTGAGGCGGTGGGCAGGCCGTCCAGCGAGGGGTGCGAGGCATACCAGGTGGTGGGTTGCGCGTAGACCAGGGTCCAGCCTTCGTCCTCAAACCAGGGGCGCCAGGTCTCCAGCACGCTGCGCGAGTCAGCTTCAGCCAGGTGCAACTCGTCCGGGTCGATCAGGGTCAGGGTTTCGCGGCCCATCGACCAATGGCAGGGGGTGATCCGGCCCCACGCCTGTTCACCGACGTTGATGCCGGACGCTTGGGCATCCCGAGCCGCCCATGGCAGGGCGCCGTCGGGCAAGGCGTCCCAGCCCAAGGCGTGGCCCAGGATCCGTTCGTGCGGCATCGACCGGGCGTATTCATCGCCTTCGCGGCGGGTGTGCTGGCTCAGTCGGGTCAGCAACTGGTGCAGGTGCGGATACCGCGCGGCGTCGTCCAGCTGGGGCAGTGCCTTCTGGCAGGGTTCGGACAAGCTGGCGGCAAAGGGCAGGATCAGGTGTCGGGACGCGGGCATCAGGGGATTATCGAGCGTGCGATGGCGTTATCCTCCTTGGGTTGCGTCCAATGCTGAATTTGATGAATCTTCCCTATGAATGGCGTGTCGGGTGGCGCTACACCCGCGCGGGCCGAGGCGTCCGCCGCAATGGCTTCATTTCCTTCATCTCAGGGGTATCCGTCCTGGGCATCACCCTGGGGGTGGCCGCGCTCATCATCGTCCTGTCGGTGATGAACGGGTTCCAAAAGGAGGTGCGCGACCGCATGCTGTCCGTCATCGCCCACATCGAGTTGTACGACGCTCGGGGCGGGGCTCTGGACGACTGGCGCGCCCTGGCCGCCAAGGCGCGCCAGAACCCGCAGGTGATTGGCGTGGCGCCCTTCGTGCCGGCGCAAGCCTTGATCGCCCGTGGCGAAGACATGCGTGGCGCGGTGGTGCGTGGCATCGTCCCCAGTGAAGAGGCGGCGGTGACGCCGCTGGCCGAGCGATTGTTGCCCACCCTGCAACGCCTCACGCCCGGGGGCTGGGGCGTGGTGATCGGGGTTGAATTGGCGCGCAGCCTCGGCGTGGGGGAGGGTGATCCCATCACCCTGGTGGCCCCCAGCGGGCAGGTGACGCCCGCCGGTGTTGTGCCGCGCCTCAAGCAGATGACCGTGGTCGGTATTTTTGAAGCCGGCCATTACGAATACGACAGTGGCATGGTGCTGATGCACGCCGAGGACGCGGCGCGCCTGTTCCGCACCGGCGGTCCCACGGCGGTGCAGCTCAAGCTGCGTGATGCGCAGGCCGCGCGCACCGTGGCCAATGAGTTGTCCGAGTCGCTGGGCGCTGACGTGATCGTGCGCGACTGGACACGCACCAACCGCAATTGGTTCGACGCTGTGCAGGTTGAAAAACGCATGATGTTCATCATCCTGACCCTGATCGTGGCGGTGGCCGCCTTCAACCTGGTGTCGACCTTGGTGATGACCGTGACTGACAAGCGCGCCGACATCGCCATCCTGCGCACGCTGGGGGCCACGCCGGCGTCCATCATGGGCATCTTCATGGTGCAGGGCGCCTTGTCGGGCATTCTGGGTACCCTCGGGGGTCTGGGCTTGGGCCTGCTGGTGGCCTGCAATGTGGGCACCATCGTGCCCTTCATTGAGCATTTGCTGGGCGTGCATTTCTTGCCGGGCAGCATCTACCTGATCAGCAAGATGCCCAGTGACCCGCAGTCGGCCGACATCGTGCCCATCGCGCTGATTTCCTTGGTGCTGTCGTTCGCCGCTACTCTTTATCCCAGCTGGCGTGCCAGTCGGGTTCAACCTGCGGAGGCCTTGCGCTATGAATGATGTCGCTCGCACTCCATTGCGCGTGCGCAAGGTGCACCCCTTGCGTGCCTTGATCTGGCTGCGCCGAGGCTGGCATGACTTCATGAACGCGCCCGACATCGGCCTGCTGCACGGCGTGGCGGCGAGCGCCATTGGCGGCCTGATGCTGTGGCTGGCCTGGGACAAGTTCTGGTGGCTGGCGGGGGTGTTTTCGGGCTTCCTGCTGGTGGCGCCAGGGCTGTCTACCGGCCTTTACGCTGTCAGCCGGGCCATACAGCGCGGCGAGCCGGTCAGCTGGGCAACCGTGTGGAAGGTGTGGACGGGTTTTGACCGCCGCCTGGCCACTTTTGGCCTGCTCTTGATGCTGGCAGGCACCGTCTGGGTGCTCACCTCGGCGGCCTTCATCACCCTGAGCGTGCACCCGCCCGTCACCACCCCCATGGACTTTCTGCAGCGGGTCGTGCTGTCTCCCAGGTCCGCGGTGTTCGAAACGTGGCTGATGCTTGGTGGGCTCATGGTGGCCCCGGTATTTGCATCCAGTGCAGTGTCCATTCCCTTGATGATGGACCGCCGCGTGGGTGTGTTGCGTGCCGTGCTGACCAGTTGGCGTGCCGTCATGCTCAATCCCGCTCCGCTGGCCTTGTGGGCCGCCATCGTGATGGGCTTGACCTTGTTGGGGCTGGGTACTTTGATGTTTGGGCTGGTGCTGGTGGTGCCGGTCCTGGGGCATGCCCGCTGGCACGCCTACCGAGACCTCGTGGTCAGAGAGAATGTTTGATGTTTGGCTGGAGCGAAGAGCAAATTGCTCAATGGGGGCTCACCTTTGGCGTGGGCTCGTTCATCCTGTACATGATGTTCATCATCTTGCAGTTGGCCCGCGAATCCAAGGCGGGCAAGTTCGGCACCTTTGTGCTGTTCCTGGTGCTGGGCTTTGGCATTCTGGGCTTCGTGGCCAAGAACGTGATCGCCTTGTTGCTCAACATTTGAATCGGCAATCCAACACGTGAGTCCAGATCTGTCCCCAGCCCCCATCCTTCAGGCCCAGGGCCTGACCAAGCGCTTCACCGAAGGCCCGCTGGACGTGACCGTGCTGCAGGGCGTGGACCTGGCCGTCGCGCGTGGCGAGACCCTGGCCATCGTGGGCGCTTCCGGGTCCGGCAAGAGCACCTTGTTGCACCTTTTGGGCGGACTGGAAGCCCCCACCACCGGACGCGTCGAATTGATGGGCCGTGATTTTGCCAAGCTCACTGCGGCCGAGCAAGGCGCCTGGCGCAACCAGCACCTGGGCTTCATTTACCAGTTTCACCACTTACTGCCCGAATTCTCTGCCGTGGACAACGTTGCCATGCCCTTGCTGATTCGGCGCCAGCCCTTGGCTGAAGCCCGTCGGCGTGCCCTGGCCATGTTGAGCCGTGTCGGCCTGTCGTCACGTGCCGAGCATCGGCCGTCCGAGCTGTCCGGGGGCGAGCGTCAGCGCGTCGCCGTGGCACGGGCCCTGGTCTCACAACCGGCCTGCGTGCTGGCCGACGAGCCCACCGGCAATCTGGACCGCAGCACCGCCGAAGGCGTGTTTGGCCTGATGCTGGACCTGGCCCGCGAGCAGGGAACGGCCTTCGTGATGGTCACCCATGACGACAGCCTGGCCCAGCGCTGCGACCGTCGTGCGCGGCTGGTGTTGGGGCGACTGAGCGCGTAGAGTCGCTCCAATGTGGATCGACACCCATTGCCACCTAGACGCGTCCGAATTTGACGCCGACCGCGCGGCGGTGATTGAGCGAGCGCGCGCCGCAGGCGTCGGCCTGATGGTTGTTCCGGCCGTCATTCCGGCCAGTTTCGACGCGGCGCGTCAGGCGGCCCTGCAGTGTGGAGGGGGCTATGCCTTGGGCATCCACCCCCTGTTCGTTCACCAGGTGGGCGACGATGCCTTGGCCTTGTTGCGCGCGGCGTTGCAGCAGCATCGAGACGACCCGCGCCTGGTGGCAGTTGGCGAGATTGGGTTGGACTATTTGGTGCCCCATTTGCAAGATCCCATCAGCCGTGCTCGGCAAGAATCTCTTTACACCGGTCAGCTGGCCTTGGCCGCCGAGTTTGATTTGCCGGTGATCGTGCACGTGCGTCGCAGCGCCGACGCCTTGCTCAAGCACCTGCGCCGCCAGCAGGCGCTAGGTCGGCCAGTGTCGGGCGGCATTGCACACGCTTTCAACGGCAGTGCCCAGCAGGCACAAACCTTTCTGGACATGGGCTTCAAATTGGGCTTTGGCGGGGCCATGACCTTCGAGCGAGCCTCGCGGATACGGCAACTGGCCACGGAGTTGCCTGCCGAGGCCATTGTGCTGGAGACCGATGCCCCTGACATCCCGCCTCAATGGCTGTACCTGACGGCACAGGACCGGTCGCGTGGCCTTGTCAGCCGCAACGAGCCGGCCCAGTTACCGCGCATCGCACAAAGCTTGGCCGCCCTCAGGGGCTGGTCGCTGGAGCAGACGCGTGAACGCACCACGGCCAATGCCTTGGATGTCTTGCCGAAATTGCGCCCCATGGCCGCATGATTGGCGCTTCCTGCCAAAAAATGGGTCTGCTGGCGGGACATGTCACTACAGGGTCAGATGCAGGGCGAGTCGTTGATGGGCGGGTGTGCCACACTTCGGCCCTGTGAAACGCAAACTCAAACTGCCCGAAGCCACTCTTTCAGAATCACGCGGCGTGCGCTGCCTGCACCTGGACACGCCCTGGATCCAGGGCGCCATGCGCGTCAGCAAACCGCTCAAGCTTGAGCTGGAATACATTCAGCGCATGATGGCCTGGATGCTGCTGCGCGACCCCGCCACGCTGGCCCACACCCGTTGCGTGCAACTGGGCCTGGGCGCTGCGGCCATCACTAAGTTCTGCCACGCCGTGCTGCGCGCACCCACGATCGCGGTTGAACTCAACCCCGGCGTCATTGAGGTGTGCCGCAACTGGTTCAAACTCCCGGACGATGATGATCGCTTGCGCGTCATCAACATGGATGCCGCCAGGTACGTCGCCGATGCCACTTGCATTGCCAGCGTCGACGCCCTGTGCGTGGACCTGTACGACCACGAGGCCGCCAGCCCCGTGCTGGACGACGAGTCCTTCTACCGCGATTGCTGGCGTCTGCTCGATGACGGGGGCGTGATGAGCGTCAACCTATTTGGCCGCGACGCCAGCTTTGAACGCAGCGCCGCCCGCATGGCCGCCGCCTTCGGGCCCGATCGCATCGCCAAGCTCGCGCCCACCCGCGATGGCAACACCATCGTGCTGGGCTGGAAAGGCTTTGACCTGCCAAACCGAGAACTACTGGCCGAACGTGCCGAACTTTTACAAAATCGATTCGAGCTTCCGGCCGGAAAATGGGTGAAGCTTTTATCCACGTTCACCGCCCGCCCGACGACATGACCGCATCCCACTCGTCCTCGCACGCCAAGCCCAAGCGTCGTGCCATCACCCACAAGGGCCCACTGGACTGGAAGGTCTTGCTGGCCTGGATGGCCGAGGACAACCTCATCACCGTCAAGGAAGGTGAGCGCGTGGCTCAGCGCTTCGCGGCGGGCGACAGCGCCCAGCACCCCCTGGTGCGCCTGGGCGGCATGGGACTGAAGCGGGCCGACACGGGCTCCGCACTGGAGCTGGAACAGTTGACCGAATGGCTGGCGGCTCATGTGGGCCTGCCTTACTTGCGCATCGACCCGCTCAAGGTCGACGTGGCCCGCGTGTCCGAGGTCATGTCCATCAACTACGCCGAGCGGCGCAAGTGCCTGCCCGTGCAGGTGGGCCTCAACGACATCACCATCGCCACCTGTGAGCCCCTGGACGTGGCCTGGCTCGACGAGATTCTGGCGCACACCAAAAAAACCGTGCGCATCGTCGTCTCCAGCCCGCTGGATTTGCAGCGTTACCGCACCGAGTTCTACACGCTGGCCAAGTCGGTTCGCGACGCCAACAAAAAGACCGGCGATAGCGTGGCCCACAACTTCGAGCAACTGGTCGAGTTGGGCAAAACCAATCGCCAGCTTGATGCCAACGACCAGGGCATCATCCAAGTGGTCGACTGGCTGTGGCAATACGCGTTTGACCAGCGTTCATCGGACATCCACCTGGAGCCTCGGCGCGAAATGGGTGCCATCCGCTTTCGCATCGACGGTGTGCTGCACACGGTGTACCAAGTGCCCTTGTCGGTGATGCAGGCCATGACGGCGCGCATCAAGCTGCTGGGCCGCATGGACGTGGTCGAGCGCCGCCGTCCGCTGGACGGACGCATCAAGACGCGCAACCCCAGCGGCGACGAAGTTGAAATGCGGCTGTCGACCATGCCGACGGCCTTTGGCGAAAAGATGGTGATGCGCATCTTTGACCCGGACAACACCGTCAAGTCACTCGACGCGCTGGGCTTTGCCGCCAGCGAGCAGCAGGTCTGGGAGCAGCTTGTGTCGCGACCGCACGGCATCGTGCTGGTCACGGGCCCCACCGGTTCGGGCAAGACCACCACGCTGTATTCCACGCTCAAACGCCTGGCCACCGACGAGGTCAACGTCTGCACCATCGAAGACCCGATCGAAATGATCGAGCCGTCGTTCAACCAGACGCAAGTGCAGTCCAACATCGACCTGGGCTTTGCCGAAGGTGTGCGCGCCCTGATGCGGCAGGACCCGGACATCATCATGGTCGGAGAAATCCGCGACCTGGAAACCGCCGAGATGGCCATCCAGTCGGCCCTGACGGGGCACCTGGTCTTCTCGACGCTGCACACCAATGATGCGGTCTCGGCCATCACCCGCCTGACTGACATCGGCGTGGCGCCCTATCTGATCAGTGCCACGGTGATTGGCGTGCTGGCCCAGCGCCTGGTGCGCACCTTGTGTTCGGCATGCAAGCAAGCCGATGACTCCTTGTCGCCAGAGACCCTGGCCACGGCCATCAAGCCCTGGCGCATGAATGGCACCTTGCGACCCTATAAGCCAGTGGGTTGCCTTGAGTGCCGCATGACCGGCTTCAAGGGGCGGGTCGGGCTGTATGAATTGCTGCCGATTTCAGAGGGCATGCGTGCCGCCATGAACCCGACCGTCGACATGGCCAAGCTGCGCCAGGTGTCGGCGCAGGAGGGCTTGCGCCCCTTGCGTCTGTCGGGCGTGATGAAAGTGGCCGAAGGCCTCACCACGCTGGACGAAGTCCTGCGCAACACGCCTCAGTGGGAAGGCTGAGACTCGCTTCCTGAAAAGGACTCGATCACCACCTCGCAGCACACGCCCTTAGGCTGGGCCTCGCTCCAGCGCACGCTACCGCCCAATTGCTTGACCCGCTTGCGCACGCCGCCCAGCCCCAGTCCGTGAACCCAGGTTTCGGGCTCGTGCCCCAGGCCATTGTCGGTCACCGTCAGGGACAGGCGGTCGTTGTTCAGCACCAGTTGCACCTGCACCTTCGAGGCTTTGGCGTGACTGATGGTGTTGTTCACCAGCTCACGCAGGATGCGCGTCAGCCCAGACCACTGCACCATGTTCAAGACCAGGTCGCAATCCAGGGTCATCTGCCAAGTCACCTCGCAGCGAGCCGCGCTCAGGCGCTGGCTGATGTCCCGCTTCCATTCGCTCGCGGCATCGCTCAAGACGTGACTTTGCGCAGCCAGTCCCCGTGTCAGCGTTTTCAAGTCCTGCAAGGTGTGACGGATGTATTCCTCAATGTCCGCGTTGGGCGCCTGGTACATCAAGGTCAGCAGGCGCGCGCCAATGTCATCGTGCAGGTCTTGCGCAATGCGGATCCGCTCTTCGCTGCGGCCTTGCTCCACAGCCTGGTCAAAGCTCAACACGCGGTGCAGCTGATCAATGACGCGGTCTGCTAGGCGGGCATCCTCCACGGTGAACAGACGCCGTCCCTTGTTGGAATGCTTGAGCACCAGGACATGGCGGGGGTTGCCCGTGAGAGGCAGAAGCCTTGGCAGCGGCACCACCAGCACCGAGCCATTGCCGCGCAACTCAGAGAAGGGCACCTCGCCGCGCACCAGCGTCGCTTCGATCGGATCGAACAATTCGCGCATCAGGCGTGTCAACAGCTCGTCGATTCTGCCCGGTTGGCTCTCCAGGTCGCGCGCCATGCGGTAGATCCGCTCGAACAGACGCTCCATGGTGATCGGGTCGCGTCCCGGCAGGCGTGCCATCAGCCAGCGTCGCACGCTCATGTACACGCCAAAGGCCATGAACAGCGACAAGGTCATTGATGTGAACTGGCTCAGCGAAAACACCGCCACGAACAGCACGTCCAGCGACGCGGCCACCGTGCTGGAAGCCGCCAACAGAGAGAACTCCTGCAGGATCTGCTTGGACCGTGACAAATAGGGCGCCAGCAGCAGTTGGGACGCAAAGAACACGTGCCAGGTCATCACCCCGAAAATCGAGATGTTGAGCTGCATGTCGGGTCGCGCCCCGCCTTTGGCGATGGCCACGCTCATCAGCACCCAAGTGGCCAGGGTGATGGAGGTAAAGCGCTGCATGACCAGCGCGAAGGGGTGCGACGAAGCCCGGTAGGTCGCGCTCATCAGCACGATGGCGACCACGCCCATCACTGTGCACCCGATGTGAATCCACCACCAGCTGCCGGGCGTGTCCAGTTGGATGGCGATCAGCCCCAAGCCCAAGGCCGCCGCCCAGCCCAGCAAGGTGAAATAGGGCCAGCCCTGCAGCCGACGAGGGTGGAGCACAGCCACTTGGATGATGGCCGCCGCCGTGACCAGATCAAAACCGGTCCGCAAACGCGTGTCCAGGACGACAAACCAGTCCGGCATGAACAGATCGAGGTTGCCCTCCATCGCGATCAACACCAATTGGCCTGCCTGGCACACAGCGAGGATGGCATAGGCCACATTGCGCCACTGCGGCCCGGCCAGCACCACCACCGCGCCCACCGCGAACACCATCAGTGCCAGGCAGGACAGCAGCCAGAACAACGGGCTCAGGCCGGACCATCCTCGCGGGTTCATCAACACGGATTGATTGGGCGCATTGGCCAGCTCAAGTTGCAAGGTCGGTTGCTCGGCAGGCAGCGCCTGCATCAGGCGATTGATGCCATGGTGCAGTTCAAAAAAGCGCTTGCGTTGTTCGGGGTCGGGAATCCAGCGTCCAGAGCGCTGCAACACCAGCACGTCTATCGGGGCCTTGAGGACTTGAGCGCCGTCTGGAGCGGTCTGGGCCTGGCCGCTGAGCCCTTTCAAGAGATGGCCTTCCAGGTGCTGCAAGGCCGGCTGGTCCACCGAGTGCACCCGGACAAGCCCTTCGGGCGTGGCCCGCAAGGTCATCGGCAATCTGGGCTGAAGGGACAACCACTGTCCCACCAAGAGCAGCGCAGTGAAGCCTGCCAGCACCGCGCCGACCAGCAGGCGTAAACGCCAGCCCATCCGGCGCGGCAAGTCGTGGGCCCCTTGGAGGACTTCTTCAAGGGTAGGGATGTCGCCCGGCTCCTGAATCCGCAGATCAAGGTTGGGCATTGCGGAGTGCTGTGGGGCCGTCATGGTGGGGCTGGCTCCGTGCCCGTTGTTTAGACCAGCCCTTGTTTGCTGGCCAGCACCGCTGCTTCCGCGCGGCTTGATACGTTGAGCTTTTTATAAATGGACTTGATGTGGTCATTGACCGTGAACCACTTGATGCCCATTAGCGCGGCGATCTCCTTGATCGTGAAACCCTTGCTGAGGTAGGTCAGCACCTCGCTTTCACGCGGCGTCAGGCGCTCGTGGTCCAGTGGCGCCAAGGGAGCAGGCGCACTGACAGGCGCGCTCGTCGTGGTGTGGACGGACAGCAGCCCATCACCGGAGCGGAAGTGGGTCAGCAGCCGCCGTGCAATGGCCGGCGATAGCGGTGGCTGGCCGCGCACGATTTTCTGCAACTCTTCCACCAGCACCTCAAAACGATCCTCCTTCAGCAGGTAGCCATCGGCACCGCACTGAAGCGCTGGGAAGAGATGCTCGTCGTCCGAATAAAGCGTGGTCACGATCCGGGTCGCGGGGTAGTTGGCCAGTTCGGCCAGCATCTCCAGGCCGCTGCCATCGGGCAACTCCAGGTCCACCATGATCAGCTGATAAGGGTCGTCAGACAGCGGCGCGCGCCCTCCGGCCTTGTGCCCCAGCAGGCGCCGCGCAGCGTCCAGGTCGGCAGCCTCCGTGATGGAGCTGATGTCGCTGAAGCTCTCGCGCACAACGCGACACAAAAAGCCCCGGGCGACCGGGTTGTCTTCGAGAATTAGAACCTTGACAGCCATTAAGCCTCTCCCGAAGCCTGCCATCTCTGGCACGCCGGGGTTGATCTGCGCCCCTGGTCATTTGGAGCGAACATGGGACCATTATCCGCACGTTATCCGCACGCCCAAAATGCCGCTATGTGAAATTGCATTCATCCAACACAGGGTTGAACCGTGCTGACTCCTACAATCGCAACATGCATATTCTGATCGCCAATGATGATGGCTACCTCGCGCCAGGCCTACAAGCCTTGGTAAGCGCTTGTAAGGGCTTGGGCACCATCGACGTGTTCGCCCCTGAGCGCAATGCCAGCGGCACGTCCAACTCCCTGACGCTGCACCAACCTTTGACCGTGCACACGGCGGCCAACGGTTTTCGATTCATCACCGGCACCCCCTCGGACAGCGTGCACCTGGCCTTGACTTCCGGGCTGATTCCCAAGCCAGACCTGGTGTTGTCAGGCATCAACAACGGCGCCAACATGGGCGACGACACCTTGTATTCCGGCACTGTGGCCGCGGCCACTGAAGGTTTTCTGTTTGGCATCCCCGCCATTGCGTTTTCCCTGACCGACAAAGGCTGGGCCCATCTGGATGGGGCCGCCCGCGTGGCCCGTCGAATCATTGACCAAGTCCTGGCCAGACCCCCGCTTGCCGGCCCGTGGCTGCTCAACGTCAATATTCCGGCCCGCGCCGATGTCGATGCCGCCCCCTGGCAGACCACGCGCCTGGGCCGACGGCACGCCAGTTTTCCGGCCATCGCCCAGACCAATCCGCGTGGCGAGCCGATTTACTGGATTGGCCCGGCCGGTGAGGCGCGCGACGAAGGCGAGGGCACCGATTTTCAGGTCACGCGCCAGGGTGGCGTGTCCATCACGCCCCTGCAAGTGGACATGACGCATCACGTCGCCTTGCCCCAATGGCGGGACTGGCTGGTCCAGTCATGAGCCAAAAAGGAGATGCCGCGCCCAAAGGCGGCCGTTTTCCCTTGCGGTTGAACCAGATGGCCGCAGCGGCGCCGCGTCCAACGGTCGCGCGCGAACTTTTGCGTCCCCAGGCGCACCTGCAAGCGGCCGAACGCGATCGCCGCTCAGTCGTGACCCCACAGGGACTTGGGCTGGATTCCGTCCACGTGCGCCGGCGCATGGTTGATCGGCTCAAGGCCGATGGCCTGCAACATCCGGCGGTGCTGGACGCCTTTGCGCGCCTGCCCCGGCATTTGTTTGTCGACACTGCCCTGGTCAACCAGGCCTACGAGGACACCAGCCTGCCCATCGGGCTGGGTCAAACCATCTCCAAGCCCTCGGTGGTGGGGGCGATGCTGGCGTTGCTATGCATTCGACCGGGTTTGAGCGCCATGGCGAGTGTGGCGCGGCCTTTGGGCGCCTGCCTTGAAATCGGCACCGGTTGTGGCTACCAGGCCGCTTTGCTGGCGACCTTGTCACGCCAGGTGGTGTCCATCGAACGCCTGCGGGACCTTCACCTCAAGGCCCGTCAGAATCTCGACGTGGTCAGACGCTCCTTGCCCGACTGGCCCGATGTCAGGCTGGTGTATGGTGACGGCATGCTCGGCCATCCTCCTTCGGCGCCCTATGACACCATCATCGCGGCGGCCGGCGGCAACGCTTTACCAGAGGCTTGGTTGAATCAATTGGCACCAGGCGGCCGATTGGTGGCCCCCATGAATGATGGTCGCGGCAATGGTCAGGTCTTGACGGTGGTGGATCGCCATCTCGATGGCCGCCTGGAGCAAACGGTCGCCGGGGCCGTGCTCTTTGTTCCCCTAAAATCGGGCATCACCTGATGTCCAGGCGATGGATTGCCCACCCGCCGCTTTGAGCCTCATCGAGCCTTTCAGACATGCACATCATTTCGAATCATTCCAGGCTGCTTGCTTCGGCTGCCGTGGTGTTGACCCTCATGGGTTGCGCTTCACCAACCCACCGCGCGCCGGTTGAAGAGCGCTCGCGCGGCCCCGCTGCCAGCGCGCCTGGCAGCACCCGTCGCGTCCCCACCGCCTTTGACCTTGAAAACGCTGGCAAGCCGGGGTTCTACACCGTCAAGCCCGGTGACACGCTCATCCGCATCAGTCTGGAAAGTGGCCAAAACTGGCGTGACCTGGCGTCCTGGAACAACCTAGACAACCCCAATGTCATCGAGGTTGGGCAGGTGCTGCGCGTGGTGCCACCAGGCGAGAATGTCACCGCGGGCGCTGCCACCAAGCCGATCGCCCCGCCCAAGGTTGAAGCGCGCACCATTGAGGCCAAGCCTGGCGCGTCTGGTGCGGCCTCGGCGGCCTCGGCGGCCAAGCCGGCGGCGTCTGCGGCCTCGGTGATTGAAGCCAAGGAAACCAAGGAAGTCAAGGACGCCGACGAGCCCAATTGGCAGTGGCCGGCGACGGGCCCCATCCTGGGCGGCTTTGAGGAAGGCAAGCGCAAGGGCGTGGCCATTGGTGGCAAGACCGGCGACCCCATTTTCGCGGCCGCCGACGGTCGGGTGGTCTACGCCGGCTCGGGCTTGCGCGGCTATGGCAACCTGATCATCATCAAGCACAACGCCGAATACCTCACGGCCTATGCCCACAACCAGACCCTTCTGGTCAAGGAAGACCAGGCGGTGCGCAAGGGCCAGAAGATTGCCGAAATGGGCTCGACCGACGCCGATCGCGTGCAACTGCACTTTGAAATCCGCCGACAAGGCAAGCCGGTCGACCCGGTGCGTCAGTTGCCAACGCGTTGATCCCAACGGTCGGCGCGTGCGGGTGTCAAAACCCGCCATTGACTTTGAGACAATGGCGGGATGAGTGATGCCAACCCCAGCCACGTCGCGGCAACGGCCCCCGTGGACCCCGGCCAGGAATGGCTGAAAATCCAATCCCTTGACTTGGAAGCGCAGGGCGTGGCCCGTCGCGCCAATGGCAAGGTTGTTTTTGTCGAAGGCGCCTTACCTGGCGAAGAAGTGCGCGTGCAGGTCTCGCGCCGAAAAAACAACTGGGAGCAGGCCAGTTTGCACGACCTGCGCGCCGAAAGCGCCCAGCGCGTCACGCCCAAGTGCCTGCACTTCGGGGTGTGCGGCGGCTGCAAGATGCAGCACTTCCATCCCGCCGCCCAGGTGGCCGTCAAACAACGCGTCCTGGAAGACAACCTCTGGCACTTGGCCAAGGTCAAGCCCGAAACCCTGCTGCGGCCCATTGAAGGTCCTGCCTGGGGCTACCGTCATCGTGCCCGACTGTCGGTGCGTGATGTGCGCAAGATGAAGTCGGTCCTGGTGGGCTTTCGCGAGAGCAAGTCCAGCCATGTGGCTGACATCCAGTCCTGCCAAATCCTGCCGCCACATGTGTCGCGTTTGTTGATGCCCTTGCGTGCCTTGGTTGGCGCCATGGAGCACCGCGACCGCGTGCCACAAATTGAAGTGGCAGTGGGCTCGAAGGTCACTGCCCTGGTCTTGCGCCACCTGGAAGCACTCAGTTCATCCGATGTGCACCTCCTGCGCAACTTTGCCGCCGAGCACAGCGCCTGGAATGGCGGGCGATTCCCCATCGTGTGGTGGTTGCAGGCCAAGGGCCCGGAAACCGTCAAACCGCTGGATGCGCACCAGACCGGCCTGGACTACGCCTTGCCAGAATTCGGCATCACCATGCCCTACAAGCCCACCGATTTCACCCAGGTCAACGATGCGATCAATCAGGTGCTGGTGGGACGCGCCCTGCGCCTGTTGCAAGTGCGGCCTGACGAGCGCGTGATTGACTGGTTCTGTGGTCTGGGCAACTTCACCTTGCCCTTGGCCACGCAGGCGCGAGAGGTGCTGGGTATCGAGGGCAGTGAACTGCTGGTGGCCCGTTCGCGCGAGAACGCCCAGCTCAACGGTTTGTCTGGGCGCACCAGTTTTGTCGCCCACAATCTGTTTGAATTGACCCCGACCGAGCTGGCCAACTACGGCAATGCCGACAAGTGGTTGGTCGACCCGCCCCGAGAAGGCGCATTTGCTTTGGCCAAAGCCCTGGCCGATCTGAATCAGGATCCCACCCAGGCGCCCGGCTGGATGCCGCCAAAACGCATCGTCTACGTCAGTTGCAACCCCGCGACGCTGGCTCGCGATGCGGGCCTGCTGGTGCATCAAGGCGGTTACCGCTGCGCAGCGGCGGGCGCGGTCAACATGTTCCCGCACACGGCCCACGTGGAAAGCATGGCGGTATTCGAACGCGATTAGTGCAGGGGTGTGGCTGGGGTTCAGCCCTCTTGGTGCCCGAGCCAGGCCTGAACCGAAGGACGTTGCCACTGCCGTTCCACATAGGCGTGTAGTTTGGCCGGCACGGGGTCGCCATTGCTCACCAGACGCTTGAGCATCAAAGCCAGTTCGGTGTCGGCCATGCACCAGGCGCCGAACAGGTCTTCGCCACGCTCGTTGATGAGTTGGTCGGCGGCCTCGAACAATTGCTGGGCGGCGGCTTTCCCTGAGGCCGACAGCGGGGAACTGCTGGGCTGCCTGAAGATGACCGCCGTGCTGCGTTCTTCACGCAAGGCCACCAGGTCGGTGCGCAACCAGGCTTGTACTTGACGTGCTCTGGCGCGGTGCTGAAGGCTCGCTGGCAACAGCGCCAGATGCCGAGGCGGCGGGAAGGCGTCGTCCAAGTACTCGACGATGGCGGATGACTCCGACAGCGAAAAATCACCATGCACCAGCGTGGGCACCCGGCCGGTCAGCGACAGTTGCCGATACGCCGGTGCCCGGTGCGCCGTGCCCGCCAGGTCCATTTTTTGAATGGCGAAGGGCAGGCGTTTTTCGCGCAGTGCCACATAGGCAAACATCGCGTAGGGGCTGAAAAATTGGCTGTCGATGTACAGTGTGATGTCCTGGCTCATGGGGACCCTGTGGCATGAATTTGCAGACAGCATAAATCCAGTGAAGAGCCCGCACAACAGAAAAGGCCGGACGCAATCGCCCGGCCTTTGTGGTGAACGAGGTGAAGGCTTGTCAGAGCACTTCAGAGGCGAAATCCGCCAGTCGTGAACGTTCGCCGCGCGCCAAAGTGACGTGCCCGCTGTGCGGCCAGCCCTTGAACTTGTCCACGGCATAGGTCAGGCCGGAACTGCCCTCGGTCAGGTAGGGCGTGTCGATCTGCGCCAGATTGCCCAGGCAGACGATCTTGGTGCCTGGGCCTGCCCGAGTGATCAGCGTCTTCATCTGTTTGGGCGTCAGGTTCTGCGCCTCGTCGATGATGACGATCTTGTTCAGGAAGGTGCGACCGCGCATGAAGTTCATGCTCTTGATCTTGATCTTGCTGCGCACCAGGTCGTTGGCGGCGGCACGGCCCCACTCGCCAGAGCTGCTGTCCCCGCCTCGGGCCAGTACTTCCAGGTTGTCGTCCAGCGCGCCCATCCAGGGCGACATCTTTTCTTCCTCGGTGCCGGGCAGGAAGCCGATGTCCTCGCCCACCGGCACGGTCACGCGGGTGACGATGATTTCGGTGTAGCGGCGATCATCAAGGACCTGACTGAGCGCGGCTGCCAGGGTCATCAGCGTTTTGCCGGTGCCCGCCGATCCGGTCAATGTCACGAAATCGCACTCGGGGTCCATCAGCAGGTTCAGGGCAAAGTTCTGCTCGCGATTGCGCGCGGCCACGCCCCATACCGATTGCTTTTGATGGCTGAAGTCTTTCAGGGTCTTGAGCACGGCTGATTTGCCGGTGATCTCGGTGACCTTGCCATACCAGGGCGTCACCCCAGGGGATTCAAGGTAGACGAACTGGTTGACCAGCAGTGAGGGCACCAGGGGGCCGCTGACGCGGTAGAAGGTGACGCCGCCTTGCTGCCAGCTTTCAATGCCCTTGGCATGACGCTCCCAGAAGTCGGCGGGCAACGGCAGCACGCCGGTGTAAAGCAGGTCACCGTCTTCCAGCGTCTTGTCATTGAAATAGTCTTCGGCCGGCAGGCCCAGCGCGCGGGCCTTGATGCGCATATTGATGTCCTTGGACACCAGCGCAACCTCGCGCGGAGGATGCTGTTCGCGCAGGGCCTGAACGACCCCCAGGATCTGGTTATCGGCCTTGCCTTGTGGCAGACCCATGGGCAACTGCACATCCAGGCTCATGGTCTGGAAGTAGAGCTTGCCCCGGGCGTCCTTGTGGCCGGTTTTTGACAGCTCAATGCCGGCCGCTGGGTCGGCGTGCGCCCGACCCATGTCGGCGGCCAGGGCGTCAAGATCGCGGCTGACCTGGCGGGCATTGCGAGCCACTTCGGTCATGCCCTTCTTGTGCCCGTCCAGCTCTTCCAGCGTGATCATGGGCAGGTAGATGTCATGCTCCTCGAAGCGGAACAAGGACATCGGGTCATGCAGCAACACATTGGTGTCCAGCACGAAGAGCTTGGCCGGGCCGGCCGGGCCCTTGCGTCGGCGCGTGTTGCCCTGGACGGCGCTGGAGGCGGTGGCGACGCCGGTGCGTGGACTTATCCCTGGGGTGTCGCTGATTTTTTCGGCGACGGGGGGAATCGGCGAGGCCGTGCCACGCTTGGGCATCGCAGGGGCATGGGTTGACGCTGCACGCGCTGGGGGCGTGAGGTGGTTGACCGCCTGCTGAAAGGCCGGCGTGTTCAATGGCTCCTTGCCGACCAGTTCCAGCACGGGCTGGCGGACGGCTTTGGCCGATGCGGATCGTGTGCTGCTGCGGGCAGGGCTTTTGGCGGGTTTGGGCTGCGACGTGAAGTCATCAGCGCTCAGCATGTCAGCACGTTTGGCAGGAGGCTTGGGTAGTGGCATGGTGTGATCCGTTCCTGGGTGGGCACAAACAAAAAAGCCGCACAGAACACTGTGCGGCCTCACGCTGATCTTGCAGGCAAAGAACTGCCTTTTTGGGTTCACAAATTCGACTGAGTCGATGAATGCTCCGATGCATGAGACTGATTATGCACACTCCACGTCGCCCGCAGGGCGTTGTCGGGGGGCTGCAACAAAGCTTTATCACGCGTTGCCGGAAATTCCTCTGTCAGTCAGGCAGCAGCCTTGTTCAACGACTTGACCGCCGCCAGCACTTCTTCAATGTGGCCGGCGACTTTGATGCCGCGCCATTCTTCGCGAAGGACGCCGTTGGCATCGATCAAAAAGGTACTGCGTTCAATGCCCTTGACCTTCTTGCCGTACATGATTTTGTTTTTGACCACACCAAACATGTGGCAAAGCTTTTCTTCGGTGTCGGCGATCAATTGGTAAGGCAATTCAAGGTTTTCCCTGAATTTGTCATGCGAGGCAAGGTTGTCCCGCGAGACGCCGAACACGATGGCGCCAGCTTTGATGAACTCTTTGTGCTTGTCGCGAAACTGCATCGCCTCGGTGGTGCAACCGGGTGTGTGATCCTTAGGGTAGAAATACAGCACAACCGTCTGACCAATGAAGGACTGGGGGGTGAATTTAATTCCACCCGTGGCGACGGCTTCAAATTCCGGCAAAGGTTTGTTGAGGGCGGGTGTCATGTCTACTTGTGATCAGCCTGCGTGAATAGCCAACTATTATAAAGTGCTTATTGATCTACCTTCCGGGCAAGGGACTACCCCCCTAAAATGAGGTGCTTGGCCGGGTTTTCAACGGTGCACCAACAGGGCCGCCACCACACGGCGCCCTTCGGCCACCAGGAAATTGTAAGTTCGGCAGGCCGCTGCCGTGTCCATGGTCTCGACCCCGATGCGGGCCTGCATCAGCGAGCGCATCAGGGCGGGCGGCGCAAAGCGCAGGGACGGCCCGCTGCCAAAGAGCACCAGCTCAGGGGCCAGTCGGGCAATGTGCTCGAAGTGGGCTTCGGTCAGGTCGGCCAGGCTGGCGGCGTGCCAGGGTAAGGGCTCACCGGTGGGCGGCACCAGCACGCTGTGGGTGTACTCGACGCCGTTGATCGAGACCGACTGCGGCGAGTGGGCATTGATCACATTGACGCCTTCGGGGCGATCGGCTTGCAGTTTCATGGGGCGCGCAGGGTAGGGGGTGTGGTTAAATTCTATTTCTTTGTCCGGAGGCCCTGTTTTGAAGCCGATCACCAAGTCCAGCAAGCTCTCCAACGTCTGTTACGACATCCGTGGGCCGGTCCTGGAAAAGGCGCGCCAGATGGAGGAAGAAGGGCACAAAATCATCAAGCTCAACATTGGCAATTTGGCCGTGTTCGGGCTGGAGCCGCCCGACGAGATCGTGCAGGACATGATCCGCAACCTGGCGGGTGCGGCCGGCTACACCGATTCCAAGGGCTTGTTCGCGCCCCGCAAGTCGGTGGTGCATTACTGCCAGGAAAAGAATATCCAGGGCGTCACCGTGGACGACGTCTACCTGGGCAATGGCGCGTCCGAGCTGATCGTGATGGCGCTCAATGCCTTGCTTAACGATGGCGATGAGGTGCTGCTTCCATCGCCTGACTACCCCCTCTACACAGCAGCCGTGTCGCTCTCGGGCGGACGCCCCGTGCACTACATCTGTGACGAGCAAGCCGAGTGGTGGCCCGACCTGGACGACATCCGTGCCAAGATCACGCCGGACACCAAAGCCATCGTGGTCATCAACCCCAACAACCCGACTGGGGCGCTCTATCCGGACAACATTTTGCAGGGCATCGTGGACATCGCCCGTGAGCACCAGCTGATCGTGTTCGCCGACGAGATCTACGACAAAACCCTGTTTGATGGCAACACGCACACCAGCATCGCCTCACTGGCCGACGATGTGCTGTTCGTCACCTTCAACGGCCTGAGCAAGAACTACCGCTCCTGCGGCTATCGAGCCGGCTGGATGGTGGTGTCGGGTGAAAGACGTCACGCTCAGGACTACATCGAGGGCCTGAACATGCTGGCGTCCATGCGCCTGTGCGCCAACACGCCGGGCCAGTTGGCCATCCAGACCGCGTTAGGCGGACGCCAGAGCATCAAGGACCTCGTGGCGCCCACGGGCCGCCTGACGCGTCAACGCGACCTGGCCTACGAACTGCTCAACCAGATTCCCGGCGTGAGCGTGGTCAAGCCCAAGGGCGCGCTCTACATGTTCCCTCGCCTGGACCCGAAGATGTACCCTGTCGCCGACGATCAGCAGTTTGCCTATGAACTGCTGGCTGAGGAGAAGGTGCTGATCGTCCAGGGGTCCGGCTTTAACTGGGCCCACCCTGACCACTTCCGGCTGGTCTTCCTGCCCAATGTCGACGACCTGGCCGACGCCATCGGGCGCATCGCGCGCTTCCTCGACGGTTACCGCAAGCGTCATTCCTGATCACGTTAAAGAGCTTAGTTTCATGAGTCAATCAAATCAAAAAACCGTGCGGGTCGGCCTGCTGGGCATCGGCACCGTCGGTGGTGGCACTTTCGACGTACTGCGTCGCAACCAGGAGGAAATTCGCCGCCGTGTCGGCCGCGGCATCGAGGTCACCATGGTGGCCGACCTGAACGTCGAGCGCGCCCGCGAAGTTGTTGGCAAGGCTGCCGAGGTGGTGGCCGATGCCCGTTTGGTCGTGGCGAATCCGGACATTGACGTGGTGGTTGAATTGATCGGTGGCTATGGCATTGCCAAGGCCCTGGTGCTGGAGGCCATCGCGGCTGGCAAGCACGTGGTCACGGCCAACAAAGCCTTGCTGGCCGTGCATGGCACCGAGATCTTTGCCGCCGCACGCGCCAAGGGCGTGATTGTGGCTTTTGAAGCGGCGGTGGCTGGTGGCATTCCCATCATCAAGTCGCTGCGCGAAGGCCTGAGTGCCAACCAGATCCAGTGGGTGGCGGGCATCATCAATGGCACCACCAACTTCATCCTGTCCGAGATGCGTGACAAGGGCCTGGACTTTGAGGTGGTGCTCAAGGAAGCGCAACAGCTGGGTTATGCCGAGGCCGACCCCACTTTCGACATCGAAGGCGTGGATGCGGCGCACAAGGCCACCATCATCAGCGCCATCGCCTTTGGCATTCCGGTGCAATTCGACAAGGCCTATGTGGAAGGCATCACCAAGCTGTCGGCCACCGACATCCGCTATGCCGAACAACTGGGCTACCGCATCAAGCTGCTGGGCATCACCCGCCGCCAGGCCCATGGGATCGAGTTGCGCGTGCACCCCACGTTGGTGCCGCATCGCCGTCTGATCGCCAATGTCGAGGGGGCCATGAACGCCGTGTTGGTGCAGGCCGACGCCGTCGGTACGACCATGTATTACGGCAAGGGCGCGGGCTCGGAGCCCACCGCTTCGGCCGTCATTGCGGACCTGGTTGACATTGCTCGCCTGATGGACGTCGCGCCGGGCGCCCGCGTGCCGCACTTGGCCTTTCAGCACGATGAGTTGTCGACCACCCCCATCCTGCCGATGGACGAGGTGGTCACGTCCTTTTACCTGCGCTTGCGCGTGGCCGACCAGACCGGCGTGCTGGCCAAGATCACCGGCATCCTGGCCGAACAGGACATCTCGATCGACGCGGTCATTCAGCGCGAGGCCGATGAGGTCAGCGGCGAAGGCGGCAACCAGACCGACCTGATGATCCTGACCCACGACACCAAGGAAGGACGCATGCGGCAGGCCTTGGTGCAGATCCAGGCCTTGCCGACCGTGCTGGCTCCGATCGTGAGTCTGCGCAAGGAGGAGTTGGCGTGAAGTACATCAGCACCCGCGCTGACGCAGCCAGTCAAACCAACCCGCGCGGCTTCTCGGAAATCCTGCTGGAGGGGCTGGCACCCGATGGCGGGCTCTACCTGCCCACGCACTATCCTCACGTCGACGATGCTACGCTGAACAGATGGCGAGGCCTGCCGTATCACGAACTGGCGTTCGAGATCCTCTCGCTCTACATCGACGATATCCCGAAAGCGGACCTGCGCGACATCACGGCCCGCACCTACACCAAGGCGGTGTACGGCTTTGAGGCCATCACGCCGCTCAAACCTCTGGAGTCGGGCGTCTACCTGGAGGCTTTGTCCAACGGGCCGACGCTGGCCTTCAAGGACATGGCCATGCAGTTGCTGGGCAATTTGTTTGAATACGAATTGCGCCGGCGTGGCGAGCAGCTCAACATCCTGGGGGCCACCTCGGGCGACACCGGCAGCGCGGCCGAGTACGCCATGCGCGGCAAGCAAGGTGTGCGCGTGTTCATGCTCTCGCCCCACGGCCGCATGAGTCCCTTCCAGCAGGCGCAGATGTTCAGCCTGCCCGATGCCAATATCCACAACCTTGCCGTTGAAGGCGTGTTCGACGACTGCCAGGACATCGTCAAGGCCGTCTCTAACGACCTCGATTTCAAGCGCCAGTACAAGATCGGTACCGTGAACTCTATCAACTGGGCGCGTTTGCTGGCCCAGGTGGTGTATTACTTTGCGGGCTACTTTTACGCCACCAAGTCCAACGCCGAGAAGGTCAGCTTCACGGTGCCATCGGGCAATTTTGGCAATGTGTGCGCCGGCCATGTGGCCCGCATGATGGGCCTGCCCATAGAGCAACTGGTCGTGGCCACGAACGAGAACAACGTCCTTGACGAATTCTTTCGCACCGGCAGCTACCGTGTGCGCGGCAGCGCCGAAACCTTCGAAACCTCCAGCCCCTCAATGGACATCTCTAAGGCGTCCAACTTCGAGCGCTTCATGTTTGACCTGCTTGGTCGTGACGGCGCGCGCGTCAAATCGCTATTCAAGGATGAGATCGAGCAGCGGGGCGAGTTCCACGTTAGCGCTGCAGAGTTCGCCAAAGTGGCGGGCTACGGCTTTGTGTCCGGCACCAGCCAGCACAGTGACCGCCTGGTGACCATCAAGGATACCTTTGAGCGGTTTGGCTTGATGATCGATACCCACACGGCTGATGGCCTGAAAGTGGCGCGCGAACACCTCAAACCTGGAGTGACCATGCTGGTGCTTGAAACAGCGCTGGCAGCCAAGTTCGCCGATACCATCGTCGAGGCGACCGGTCGCCAGCCCGAGCGTCCGCACTGGATCGCGGGTCTGGAAGGGCTGGAAGACCGTCCCAAGCGCTTCACCGTGCTGCCGGCCGACGTCGACATGGTCAAGGATTACGTGACCCGTCATTGCCAGGACTGAGCTCAAATTCTGATGACTGCCAGCTACGCGCCCAAACCCCTGATGCCTCTGGATGAGGCCCTGCAACGATTGCGCGAGGCAGTGCAATCGCATGTGGCCGGCTTGCCTGGCGGGCAGGGTGTGCCGACCGAATCGGTCGACAGCTTCGAAGCCCTGGGCCGCGTGCTGGCCAGCGATGTGGTCTCGCCCGTGGATGTGCCGCCGCTGGACAACAGTGCCATGGACGGCTATGCCGTGCGTTGTGCCGACCTGCCCACGGACGGCCTGGTCCTGCCCCAGACGCAACGCATTGCGGCCGGGCAGCTGGGCGATCGGTTGGCTCCCGGCAGCTGTGCCCGCATCTTCACTGGGGCCCCCGTGCCGCAGGGGGCGGATGCCGTCATCATGCAGGAGCAGACCGCGCTTGACGCGGCGGGGGTGTGTTTCCTCAACGCCCCGCGCCTTGGGCAGAACATTCGCCGCCAAGGGGAAGACATCGCAATTGGCGCCAAGGTGCTGTCTCGAGGTTTGAGGCTGGCGCCGGCCGCTTTGGGCGTGGCCGCGTCGGTGGGCGCCTCTGAGTTGACGGTGTATCGCCGTCCGCGTGTGGCAGTGCTGACCACCGGCAACGAGCTGGTGATGCCTGGGCAGTCCTTGCCACCGGGGGCCATTTACAACTCGAATCGCCACACCTTGCGCGGCCTGATTCAGGCAGCGGGGGCCGATTGTGTGGACCTGGGCATCGTTCCCGATGACCTGGCGGCCACCCGCGACATGCTGCGTCGGGCGGCGCAAACGCATGACCTGATTCTGACCAGTGGTGGCGTGTCGGTGGGCGAAGAGGACCACCTCAAAGCCGCCGTGCAGGCCGAGGGTGAGTTGAATTTCTGGCAACTGGCCATCAAGCCCGGCAAGCCCTTTGTGTTTGGTCGACTGCACCGAGCGTTGGCGGCCGGTGCTGGATCGGCGAGTCATGCCCTCTACATGGGCCTGCCCGGCAACCCTTCGGCTAGTTTTGTCACCTTCTTGCTGCTGGTGCGGCCGGTGCTGGGGCTGTTGTCGGGAGAGCCCTGGAGCGCGCCTCGATCCACCGCGCTGCGCGCCGATTTTGACTGGCCGCGGGCCGACAAGCGCCGCGAGTTTGTGCGCGTCCGCCGCAATGCCGATGGGGGCGTCAGCCTGTTCCCACATCAGGGTTCGGGTGTGTTGTCCTCGGCCGTGTGGGCTGATGGCCTGGTCGATTTGGCCGCAGGTCAGACGGTGCAACGCGGTGATGTGGTGTCCTTCTTGCCCCTGTCCGAATGTCTGCAACCCGCATCGACCCAATGTCAGCTGGAACCATGAAGATTTCTGTGCGTTACTTTGCCCAGGTGCGTGAGCAACTGGGGGCTGGCGACGAGTTGGCCTGGCCCGCTGGGGCGCCAGACGCCCCAGCCACGGTGGGCGAATTGCGCCGCTGGCTGATCGGGCGCTCTGCCTTGCATGCCGAGGCCCTTGATCTGGCCTTGCCCTTGCGGGCGGCTTGCAATCAGCTGATGTGTTCTGCACAAGAGCCCCTGGTTGACGGCGCTGAGGTGGCCTTCTTCCCGCCCGTCACCGGAGGCTGAAATGCCCAGCAGCGCAACCGTCCCGAGCCCCCGCGTCAGTGTCCAGGTGGCCGATTTTGATGTGTCGACCGAGGTGGCGGCTTTGCGGGCCCAGGACGCCCAGATCGGCGCGCTCGTCAGTTTCGTGGGCACCGTGCGGGAGTGGTTGCCTGCCGTTGCCGACGCAGGCGCTTGCTCGCCGTCGTTGTTGGAGCTGGAACACTACCCAGGCATGACGGAGGCGGCCATTGAGGCCATGATTGATGAGGCCACGCGGCGCTTTGACCTGCGCGGTGTGCGTGTCATTCACCGCATCGGTCGCTTGCCTGTGGGCGATCAAATCGTGCTGGTGGTCACTGCCTCGGGGCACCGTGGGCAGGCGTTCGCGGGATGTGAGTTTTTGATGGATTGGCTCAAAACCCAGGCGCCATTTTGGAAGAAAGAAATTTCTGCCCAGGGTGAGCGCTGGGTGGAGGCCAATGCCCGCGATGACCAGGCCTTGACGCGTTGGGGTCCCTTGCCCGGTGGTTCGCCCAATGCCCGCACTTAAGTATTGAAGAATTAGGTCGAAATTGCCGGTAAGGTCGCAGGTCGACCGCGTTTGAGAAATTTGCCGATGCTTTCAGTGGATATCTTCAGTTGCTATGCCGTGGCTGGAGTCGGCTCGCTGGTTGGTTTGGCGCTGATGTCGCTCATTCGGACGGAGCAGCCGCGGGTGTCTTATGCCCTGTTCCTCTACCGTTGGGCGTTCGTCTGTCTGGCTGCGCTGGCCGCCGTGCTGTTCGCGCCACGGGACCAGGTTGCTGCGGTGGCCAAAGCGGCCATCGGGTTTGCCGGCATGGGTTTGACCCTGCTGGCCTGGGCGTTCCGGCAGCTCAACGGGCGCCGCACGCCACCTTGGCTGGGGGCTGTGGTCACCGCGCTGGTGGGCGCTGTACTGTGGGGCTTTGCGTTCACCCCGGATGAATCCTATGAACGGGCTCTGGCGCTGACCTTCGCGGTGGTCAGCGTGGGCATGGCCGTCGATCAGGGGTGGTTGATTCTGCGCAGCGCGCGCATCGTCGGCAGTGAAGTCAGTCTGCTGATCGTGGCCGGCTGCTTCGCCATGCACTGGCTGGCTTTCCTGATCCATGTGTTGACCGTGCCCGGGCCGTACCCGTCCCACTGGCTGCATAGCCCGGCGTGGTTGCTGCCCATCAGCGGCATCGGTATTTCGGTTTTGCCGTTGTCCGTGGCGGCGGTCGTGTTGGCCATCATCAACGGTCGCCTGAACCAGCAACTGCGTGCGCGAGCGTTGTCGGATGATTTGACGGGCGCCTTGTCCCGCCGGGGGTTGCGTGAGTTGGGTGGGCGCATGCTGGCGATACAGGAGCACCAACCCCGTCAGGTCGCAGTGTTCATCCTGGACGTTGACTTGTTCAAGTCGATTAACGAGCGTTATGGGCACGTGATTGGCGACGATGTGATCAAGCACATCACCCATGTCCTGCGCGAACATTTGCGCGACGACGCTTTGCTGGCTCGTTACGGTGGCGAAGAATTCACCGTTTTGCTGCCAGTCAATAGCGCGCCAGAGGCCTACAGCGCGGCTGAACGGCTTCGCCACGCCATTGAAACCACCCCTTGCGTGACCCGAATGGGTCCGATCAGTGTCACGGTCAGCGTAGGGGTGAGTTTTCATGGTTCCCAGCGGTCGCTCGAAGAGGATTTGTCGCGTGCTGCGGTGCTTCTGTACGAGGCTAAGCAAAATGGCCGCAACCGTGTGGTGGTGGGTAAACCCGATAGTTGACAAGTCTCAATCCTGTTGAGGTAGGTTTGCCTTGAAATGGGCGACTGAAGCCCCATCTTCGTGAGCAACCGGCCCACTACCCGATGCGGGTTCAAAGGACTGCTCATGCGAATTGACAAACTCACCACCAAATTTCAAGAAGCCCTGACCGACGCCCAGAGCTTGGCCGTCACGCGAGAGAACCCTTACATTGAGCCGGCACACTTGCTGCTCGCCATGCTTCAGCAGGACGATGGCCCTCGGGCCTTGCTGGAGCGCGCCAGCGTCAATGTGACGGGTTTGGCGGCAGCCCTTGAAAAGCAGTTGACCAAACTGCCGCAGGTGCAAGGTGGTGAGCAGGTCCAGGCTGGTCGCGAGATCGTGGCCCTGTTGCAAGGTGCCGAAAAGGAAGCCCACAAGCGTGGCGACCCCTACATCGCCAGTGAAATGTTCCTGCTGGCCCTGGCTGACCACAAGGGGGATACCGCCTCGGTGGCGCGTGATTTCGGCTTGAGCCGCAAGACCTTGGAAGCGGCTGTGCAGGCCGTGCGTGGAGACCAGAAAGTGGACAGCGCCGAAGCCGAAGGCCAGCGCGAGGCGCTGAAAAAATACACCCTGGACCTGACCGAGCGGGCTCGTCAGGGCAAGCTCGACCCGGTCATTGGTCGCGACGAGGAAATTCGCCGCGCCATCCAGGTGCTGCAACGCCGCTCCAAGAACAACCCGGTGCTGATCGGTGAACCGGGCGTGGGCAAGACCGCCATCGTCGAAGGTCTGGCGCAGCGCATCGTGGCGGGCGAGGTGCCCGATTCGCTCAAGAACAAACGCATCCTGGTGCTGGACATGGCCCTGCTGCTGGCCGGCGCCAAGTACCGCGGTGACTTCGAAGAGCGCCTGAAGGGGGTGCTGAAAGAGGTGGCCAAGGACGAGGGCCAGACCATCATGTTCATTGACGAGCTCCACACCATGGTGGGTGCGGGCAAGGCCGAAGGCGCGATGGACGCGGGCAACATGCTCAAGCCCGCCCTGGCGCGTGGCGAGTTGCACTGCATTGGCGCCACCACGCTGGACGAGTACCGCAAATACATCGAAAAGGACGCGGCCCTGGAGCGTCGCTTCCAGAAGATCCTGGTGGGCGAACCGAGTGTGGAGGCCACCATCGCCATCTTGCGCGGTCTGCAGGAAAAGTACGAGGTGCACCATGGCGTTGACATCACCGACCCGGCCATTGTGGCCGCGGCCGAACTGTCCAACCGCTACATCACCGATCGTTTCCTGCCCGACAAGGCCATCGACCTGATCGACGAGGCCGCGGCCAAGATCAAGATCGAGCTGGACTCCAAGCCCGAGGTGATGGACCGTCTCGACCGCCGCATGATCCAGTTGCAGATCGAGCGCGAGGCCGTCAAGCGCGAGAAGGACGAGGCCTCGCAAAAGCGCTTTGAGTTGATCAACGAAGAGATCAGCAAGCTGCAAAAAGAGATTGCCGACCTGGACGACATCTGGAAGGCCGAGAAGGCCCAGGCCCAAGGAAGCCAGCATGTGCGCGAGGAAGTCGACAAGCTGCGCCAGAGGATCGAAGAGCTGACGCGCAAGGGCGACTTCAACAAGGTGGCCGAGCTGCAATACGGCAAGCTGCCTGAGTTGGAAAAACGCCTCAAAGAAGCGCAGGAGAAGGAAAATGCCAAGGGCAAGGACGCCAGCAAGCCCAGGCTGCTGCGCACCCAGGTGGGCGCTGAGGAAATCGCCGAAGTCGTGGCGCGCGCTACTGGCATCCCCGTGTCCAAGCTGATGCAGGGTGAGCGCGACAAGCTCTTGAGCATGGAAGACAAGCTGCACGATCGTGTGGTCGGCCAACAAGAGGCCATCGTGGCCGTGTCGGACGCCATTCGCCGCTCACGTGCGGGGCTGTCTGATCCCAACCGCCCCTATGGCTCCTTCCTGTTCCTGGGCCCCACCGGCGTGGGCAAAACTGAGTTGTGCAAGGCGCTGGCCGGCTTCCTGTTTGACAGCGAAGACCACCTGATCCGCATCGACATGAGCGAGTTCATGGAGAAGCACTCGGTGAGCCGCATGATCGGCGCGCCTCCGGGCTATGTGGGCTACGAAGAGGGCGGGGCATTGACCGAAGCCGTGCGTCGCAAGCCCTACAGCGTGGTCTTGCTCGACGAGGTCGAAAAAGCCCACCCTGACGTGTTCAACGTGCTGCTGCAGGTGCTTGACGACGGCCGCCTGACCGACGGCCAGGGTCGCACGGTGGACTTCAAGAACACCGTGATCGTGATGACGTCCAATCTGGGCTCACACCAGATCATGCAGATGGCCGGTGAGCCCTACGAGGACATCAAGGATGCGGTGTGGGTCGATGTCAAACAGCATTTTCGGCCTGAGTTTCTGAACCGCATCGACGAGGTGGTGGTGTTCCACGCCCTGGACCAGTCCAATATTCAGTCGATCGCTCGCATCCAGCTCAAGGGCCTGGAGTCGCGCCTGGAAAAGATGGACATGAAGCTGGAGGTTTCGGAGGCAGCGCTGCAAGTGCTGGCCAAGGTCGGGTTCGATCCAGCTTTCGGCGCGCGGCCCTTGAAGCGAGCCATTCAGGCGCAAATCGAAAACCCAGTCGCCAAGCTGATCCTGCAAGGCAAGTTCGGTCCGAAGGACGTGATCCCGGTGGACGTGGACGAAGCCGGCGAGTTTCAGTTCGGGCGAGTGGTGCACTGAATCACCCCCCGCCAGCCGGACGCGTCAGGGGGTGCCGCGCCGCCGCGGCATCTGCCGAGTCTCGCCAAGGGCCAGGGTGTAGAAATCTGCATCGCTCAACCCCTGCGCTGAACGGGCCAGCGCCAAGGCCTTGGGCGGCTCGTCCAAGGCCTCATCGGTCAACTGAAACGTCCCCCAGTGCACTGCCAGTGCTTGTTTGCAAGCCAGATCCTTGAATATCTGGACCGCTTCTTTGGGGTCGACATGCTGATCCTTCATGAACCAGCGTGGCTCATAAGCGCCAATGGGCAGCAGGGCGATGTCGAAGCCTCCCCCTTGCTCGGGCGTGTGTTCCCGCGCAAAGTGCTGGCGGATATCGGCAAAGTCCTTTGAATAGGCCGTGTCGCCGGCAAAGAACAGGTGGCAATCGGCCGACCGCACCGCAAAGCCGCCCCACAAGGTGCGCATGGCATCGGTGGTGGTGCGGGCCGACCAGTGCTGGGCCGGCGTCAGCGTGACAGGTATGCGGTCGGACTGCTCGGTGGCCTCCAGCATGTGCGTGTCCCACCAGTCCAGTTCCACCACATGGTGGATACCGCGCCGTTTCAGCCAGGGTTTCAGACCCAGGGGCGTGATGAACAAAGGGCTGCCCCCGTGCTGTCTGGCCAGGGCGTTAACCGAGGCCTCGTCGAGGTGGTCGTAATGGTTGTGTGACAGCAGCACCACGTCGATGTGGGGCAATTGGTCGAGCGTCAGGCCCGGTGGCGTCTGCCGCTTCGGGCCCGCCCATTGCACCGGAAAGCACCGATCTGAGAACACCGGGTCGGTCAGCATGTTCAGACCGCCCAATTGCGCCAGCACGGTGATGTGGCCAATCCAGGTCACGGCCGGTTGCATCGTCAAGCCCGCCTTTGCATTGGCCTGGATGAAGCCCAGATCAGGCGTCACGATCGGGATGGAATCGGTGATGGGGCGTGGATGCCCGGCGCGCCAGGCTTGCCAGCGCCAACGTAGGATTTCGTGCCAGCGCTTGCCCCGAAACGACATGTAGTTGTTCTGGAAGCCGTCGTGCCGGTGGTGTTTTTTGTGGGGGTTGAAGTAGTGGTTTTTCATGGACAAAAATACCCCGAGAGGCGCTGGGCCTGTCGGGGCTGAATTTCAGGCCTGAGACATCAAGCTGCGGTAAGGGGAATCATCTTGCCGATCTTGGCCTGCCATTCCTTCGGTCCGGTGATGTGGGCGCTGGTGCCGCCGGCATCCACGGCCACGGTCACGGGCATGTCGGTCACGTCGAACTCATAAATGGCTTCCATGCCCAGGTCGGCAAAGCCCACTACCTTGGCGGCTTTGATGGCCTTGGACACCAGGTAGGCAGCCCCCCCCACGGCCATCAGATACGCACTCTTGTGGTTCTTGATGGACTCGATGGCGACGGGGCCGCGTTCGGCTTTGCCCACCATGGCGATCAGGCCGGTCTGTTCGAGCATCATGTCGGTGAAACCGTCCATGCGCGTGGCGGTGGTGGGGCCAGCCGGGCCGACCACCTCGTCACGCACCGGGTCCACCGGGCCCACGTAGTAGATGACCCGGTTGGTGAAGTCCACGGGCAGCTTCTCGCCCTTGGCCAGCATGTCCTGAATGCGCTTGTGGGCGGCATCACGGCCGGTCAGCATCTTGCCGTTCAGCAGCAGCGTGTCGCCGGGCTTCCAGCTGGCCACTTCGGCCTTGGTCAAGGTGTTGAGGTCGACCCGTTTGCTCTTGTTGTAGTCGGGCGCCCAGTGCACGTCAGGCCACAGATCTAGGCTGGGCGGCGTCAGGTAAGACGGGCCGCTGCCGTCCAGTAAAAAATGCGCGTGTCGCGTGGCGGCGCAATTTGGGATCATGGCCACAGGCTTGGACGCGGCGTGCGTGGGGTAAGTCTTGATCTTGATGTCCAGCACGGTTGTCAGACCGCCCAGACCTTGCGCACCAATTCCCAAGGCATTGACCTTTTCATACAGCTCAATGCGCATTTCTTCGAGCTTGTTCTGCGGGCCGCGTTCCAACAGCTCGTACATGTCGATGTCCTCCATCAACGATTCCTTGGCCAGCATCACCGCCTTTTCAGCAGTGCCACCCACGCCAATGCCCAGCATGCCCGGTGGGCACCAGCCGGCGCCCATGGTCGGCACGGTCTTGAGCACCCAGTCGACGATGCTGTCGCTGGGGTTCATCATGATCATCTTGCTCTTGTTTTCAGAGCCGCCGCCCTTGGCCGCCACGGTCACGTCGACCTTGTCGCCGGGCACCACTTCCATGTGGATGACGGCGGGGGTGTTGTCTTTGGTGTTCTTGCGTGCAAAGATCGGGTCATCGAGCACCGAGGCGCGCAGCACATTGTCTGGATTGAGGTAGCCCTTGCGCACGCCTTCATTGACGGCGTCGGCGATCGAGCCCTTGAAGCCTTTCCACTGCACATCCATCCCGATCTTCAGGAAGACGTTGATGATGCCGGTGTCCTGGCAGATGGGGCGGTGGCCCTCGGCGCACATGCGGCTGTTGGTCAGGATCTGTGCAATGGCATCCTTGGCTGCGGCGCTTTGTTCGCGCTCGTAGGCTCGGGCCAGGTGGGCAATGAAGTCGGCCGGGTGGTAGTAGCTGATGTACTGCAATGCGGCTGCGACGCTTTCAACGAGGTCGTCGTGGTGAATGGTCGTCATGGCGGGGCAAGTGGTTATGGGGGTGGATCGCAACCCTCAAGTGTAGTCAAGGCTGCAGCCTTCACTTGCAAGAGGGTGAATGGGATGATTTCATCAAAAAATGCACGACTCGGACCATTTGATTGCGGATCAGGTGCGAATAAAGTGGCAGTTGCAAGCAGCGTCTGGCAAGGCCCAGAATAGGCTGCGGATGAAGTTGTGGATCAAGGGCGTGTTGCTCATGGGGCACCGTGGGGATAGTCCGAAGGCACAACTTCCAGAGTTGGATGCATGGTGCTGTATTGACAAGCGATCCATGCATGATGTGATCACTACGAGGAGCACTGCCATGACTGGCGAAAACAATTCCCATCCCACCAGCTATCCGGTCCCTGCGGCATTTGCCAAGGCGGCCCATGTCTCCGGTCGCGCCGCCTATGACCAACTTTGCGCCGAGGCGCAGGCAGACAACTCGGCCTACTGGGCCCGCCTGGCACGCGAATTTCTGACCTGGAAGCAGCCGTTTACCCGGTCTCTTGACGACAGCAACGCCCCGTTTTATCGCTGGTTTGAAGACGGTCAGCTGAACGCGTCCTACAACTGTCTGGACCGTCACGTCGAGGCAGGCTTGGGCGGCAAGGTCGCCATCATCTTTGAAGCCGACGATGGCCAGGTCACCAAGGTCACCTACGCCGAGTTGCTGGCACGAGTCTGCCAGCTGGCCAATGCGCTGCGGGCGCAAGGCGTCAAGAAGGGCGACCGCGTCGTCATCTACCTGCCCATGTCGGTGGAGGGCGTGGTCGCCATGCAGGCCTGTGCTCGCATTGGGGCGACGCACTCGGTGGTGTTTGGCGGGTTCTCGGCCAATAGCGTGCGCGACCGCATTGAAGGCGCGGGCGCCGTGGTGGTCATTACGGCGGACGAGCAAATGCGCGGCGGCAAGAACCTGCCCCTGAAGGCCATCGTCGACGAGGCGCTGACCATGGAGGGATGCGCCAACGTTCGGCAGGTGATTGTTTATCGGCGCACGGGCGGCAAGGTGGCATTGCAACCTGGTCGCGACGTGTGGTTGCACGAAGTCACCGCTGCTCAACCCACCACCTGCGAGCCGGAATGGGTGGGGGCAGAGCATCCACTGTTTCTCCTCTACACCTCTGGTTCGACCGGCAAGCCCAAGGGTGTGCAGCACTCCACGGGCGGCTACCTGCTTCATGCGGCACTGACCACAAAGTGGACCTTCGATCTCAAGCCGAGCGACGTGTTCTGGTGCACGGCCGACATCGGCTGGGTCACGGGGCACACCTATGTTGCTTATGGCCCCTTGGCCATTGCAGCGACCCAGATCGTGTTTGAGGGCGTGCCCACCTATCCCGACGCAGCCCGGTTCTGGCGCATGATCCAGGCGCACAAGGTGACCGTGTTCTACACAGCGCCAACCGCCATCCGGGCCCTCATCAAGTCGGCTGAATCGACGGCTGAGGTGCATCCGCGCAACTTCGATCTGAGCAGCCTGCGCTTGCTGGGGACGGTGGGCGAGCCCATCAACCCCGCCGCCTGGGAGTGGTACTTCAAGGAAATCGGTGGGGGTCGTTGTCCCATCGTCGATACCTTCTGGCAAACCGAAACGGGCGGTCACATGATCACGCCGCTGCCGGGGGCCCATGCGCTCACACCGGGTTCGTGCAGCCTGCCGTTTCCGGGTATTGACGCTGCCGTGGTGGACGAAACCGGCAAGGAGGTGCCGTGGGGTCAGGGCGGGGTGCTGGTGGTGCGCAAGCCCTGGCCGGCCATGATCCGAACGATCTGGGGGGATCCCGAGCGGTTCAAAACGAGCTATTACCCCGCTGATTTTGGTGGGAAGTATTACCTGGCCGGTGACGGCGCCATTCGGGATGTTGAAACGGGTTACTTCACCATCACGGGTCGCATTGACGACGTGCTGAATGTGTCGGGCCACCGCATGGGCACCATGGAGGTCGAATCAGCGCTCGTGTCCCACCCGCTGGTGGCCGAAGCTGCCGTGGTCGGGCGGCCAGACGACCTGACCGGCGAGGCCATTTGCGCCTTCGTGGTGCTGAAAAGAAGCTGCCCCACCGGCGAAGAGGCCAAGCAGATTGCCAACGAATTGCGCAACCATGTAGGGCAACAAATCGGGGCCATCGCCAAGCCCAAGGACATCCGGTTTGGCGATAACTTGCCCAAAACCCGGTCCGGCAAGATCATGCGCCGCTTGCTGCGCGTGGTGGCCAAGGGCGAAACCGTCACGCAGGACACCAGCACGCTAGAAAATCCAGCCATTCTGGATCAATTGGCCCAAAGCAACTGAGCCGTCGATATGGAGGCGCCAGGCGCTTGCGTGGACTTATTTGGCCTGAAGCGCCTTTCGTGTGCGTTTTGTCATGGCTCTAAGCATTCCCCCTTATTACAAAGCGAAACATCACCCCCTAAATTGGGGGGTGCATAGGTCACACGAACCTTCGAATTGCGAAGAAGAGGAGAAAAAACCATGGCAACTGCAACTGCTGCATCCAATACGCCCATGACTGCTGAGGAAAAGAAGGTCATCTTCGCCTCCAGCCTGGGGACCGTTTTTGAGTGGTACGACTTTTATCTGTATGGCTCATTGGCGGCCATCATCGCCAAACAGTTCTTTGCGGGCCTGGATCCGACCTCAGCGTTCATTTTTGCCTTGCTGGCATTCGCCGCCGGCTTCATCGTGCGGCCGTTTGGCGCCCTTGTGTTTGGCCGTCTCGGCGACATGATCGGTCGCAAGTACACCTTCCTGATCACCATCCTCATCATGGGTCTGTCGACCTTCATCGTGGGGGTATTGCCCAACTACGCAACCATTGGTGCGGCCGCGCCCATTTTGCTGATCGCGGTGCGGTTGCTGCAAGGTCTGGCCTTGGGTGGTGAATATGGGGGGGCCGCCACGTATGTGGCGGAGCACGCGCCGCACGGTCGCCGAGGCGCCTATACCGCGTGGATCCAGACCACGGCAACGTTAGGCCTGTTTCTGTCGCTGCTGGTGATTCTGGGCACGCGCACGGTCATGGGTGAAGAAGCTTTCGCCGACTGGGGCTGGCGTATTCCTTTCATGGTGTCGCTGGCACTGCTGGCCGTCAGCGTGTGGATTCGCCTGAGCATGAACGAAAGTCCGGCCTTCAAGAAAATGAAGGCGGAAGGCAAGACATCCAAGGCGCCGTTGTCGGAGTCCTTTGGGCAATGGGGCAACCTCAAGATCGTGATCCTGGCGTTGTTCGGCCTGGTCGCCGGTCAGGCCGTGGTCTGGTACACCGGCCAGTTCTATGCGCTGTTCTTCCTGACGCAGACGCTCAAGGTGGACGGCCCCACGGCGAACATCATGGTGGCCATTTCGCTCTTGATCGCCACCCCATTTTTCGTGGTGTTTGGGGCGCTGTCTGACCGGATCGGCCGCAAGCCCATCATCCTGGCGGGGTGCCTGATCGCAGCCTTGACCTACTTCCCGCTGTTCAAGGGCCTGACCGAAGCGGCCAACCCGGCTCTGGCCCGTGCCTTGGCCAGCGCTCCGGTGACTTTGACCGCCGACCCGACCGAGTGTTCTTTCCAGTTCAACCCCACAGGCACCGCCAAGTTCACCAGTTCGTGCGACATTGCCAAGCAACAGTTGGCCAACAGTTCGGTGAATTACGAGAACCTGCAGGGTCCGGCCGGTGCCACTGCGGTGATCAAAATTGGTGATGTTCCCATCAGCAGTTATTCAGCGACCAAGGCCTTGTCCGAGTCGGATATTGCCGCTGCAAAGGAGACTGCTGCCATGAACGCTGAGACGGCCGCGAAAAAGGTGGCTGCTGCGAGCGCATTGGGCGCGACCGGCAAGGATGCTCAGGACAAGCTCAAGGCGGCCGAAAAGGGCGCCACGGATGCCGCCTCTGCATTGGCTGCCTTTGACAAAGATCCGATCGCGGCAGCGCACAAAGTCATTGAGGCGCAGTTCAAGGCAAAGGTCGGAGCTGAACTCAAAAAGGCGGCCTACCCGGCCAAAGCCGATCCGGACAAGATGAATAAGCCGATGATCGTGGTCATTCTGACCATCCTGGTGATCTACGTGACCATGGTGTATGGGCCGATCGCCGCGATGCTGGTGGAGTTGTTCCCGACCCGCATCCGCTACACGTCCATGAGCTTGCCGTACCACATCGGCAACGGCTGGTTTGGCGGTTTGCTGCCGACCACGGCGTTTGCCATCGTCGCGCAGACCGGCAACATCTATAACGGTCTGTGGTATCCAATCATTGTGGCAGCCTTCACCTTTGTGGTAGGTCTGCTGTTCGTGCGTGAAACCAAGGACGTGGACATCTACGCCAACGACTGATCCTTGGGTTCGGTCAGCAAAAAGCCCCGCTTCTGCGGGGCTTTTTTGTTGGCCTGTTCAAAGGCCTGTTGATTCAGCTTACTTCAGCGACAAAATCCATGTCACCAGTTGCTTGGCTTCGGCCTCATTGACCTGGGCATTGGCGGGCATCGGGACGGTGCCCCAGACACCGCTACCGCCTTTGAGGACTTTTTGCACCAGTTTGGCCTCCGCGTCTTTTTGGCCCTTGTATTTTTTGGCAACATCAAGATAGGCTGGCCCAATGACCTTCTTGTCAATGCCGTGGCACGCCAGGCAGGCCTTTTTTTGAGCCAATTCCTGATTGGCCAGTGCGGGCGTCAGGGAAGTCATGACCAAAGCAGCACCAGCCGCCATCAAAGCTAGGAGTTTCATTGAGGATCCTTTCACAGTCTGTGAAGTAAAGTCTAGGGAGATCTTTATAAACGCGTGGCAACCCCGTTTGGGTTGACCCCGATTACACCAGCTTCGAAAAAATAAGGGTTGCGCATGTGGTTCATTCTGATTGGTGTCGCCATGTTGGTGATGAACTTTGCGGGCATTGGCCCCGTTGGGCGTTGGACTTGGGCTGACCATTGGTGGGCCTTGCTGTTGCCTTTTTTGTGTGCGGTCGTTTGGTGGGCGTGGGTTGACATGTCCGGACTCACCCAACGACGGGCCATGGAGAAAGAAAAGGCCAAAACCCTTGCGCGCCGCCAGAAAGACCTCCATGCGCTGGGTCTGCAAGACCCCAAGAATCGTAAGCGTTGACAGGGTGGCATAGGCCATCGGCCGAGGCAGGGGATAATATCCCGCTTGTTCAGAACACAAGCCCCCCGGAGCCGTTTCATGCCTCAGTATCGTTCCCGTACATCCACCGCCGGTCGCAATATGGCGGGGGCCCGTGCCCTGTGGCGCGCCACGGGCATGAAGGACGGCGATTTCGAAAAACCCATCATCGCGATTGCCAACAGCTTCACCCAGTTCGTGCCCGGTCACGTGCACCTGAAGGACCTGGGTCAACTGGTCGCCCGTGAGATCGAGGCCGCCGGTGGTGTCGCCAAAGAATTCAACACCATCGCCGTGGACGACGGCATCGCCATGGGCCACGGCGGCATGTTGTATTCGCTGCCTTCGCGTGACCTGATCGCTGACAGCGTCGAGTACATGTGCAACGCCCACACCGCCGACGCGCTGGTGTGCATCTCCAACTGCGACAAGATCACCCCGGGCATGCTGATGGCGGCCCTGCGCCTGAACATTCCCGTGATCTTTGTGTCGGGTGGTCCGATGGAGGCCGGTAAGGTCAAGATTGAAGGCAAGGTCATCTCGCTCGACCTGGTGGACGCCATGGTCAAGGCCGCCGACAAGAGCTGCTCCGACGAAGAAGTCAACCAGATCGAGCGCTCGGCTTGCCCGACCTGCGGTTCGTGCTCCGGCATGTTCACCGCCAACTCCATGAACTGCCTGACCGAAGCCCTGGGCCTGTCCCTGCCTGGTAATGGCACTACCTTGGCCACCCACGCCGACCGCGAGCAGCTGTTCCGCAAGGCTGGCCGCACCATCGTCGAACTGGCCAAGCGTTACTACGAGCAAGACGACGAATCGGCCCTGCCGCGCAACATCGCCACCTTCCAGGCCTTCGAGAACGCCATCAGCCTGGACGTGGCCATGGGCGGCTCCACCAACACCGTGCTGCATCTGCTGGCTGCGGCTCACGAAGGCGGTGTCGACTTCACCATGCAGGACATCGACCGCATCTCGCGCCGTGTGCCTTGCCTGAGCAAGGTGGCGCCTGCGGTGCCTGACGTGCACGTCGAAGACGTGCACCGCGCCGGCGGCATCATGTCCATCCTGGGTGAACTGGCCCGTGGCGGCCTGCTGCACACCGACGTGCCCACCGTGCACAGCAAGACCATGGCCGATGCGATTGCCCAGTGGGACGTGACCGTCTCCCAGGACGAGGCCGTGCACCAGTTCTTCAAAGCTGCGCCGGGTGGCATCCCCACCCAGGTGGCGTTTTCTCAGGACAGCCGCTGGAAGGCGCTTGACCTGGACCGCGTCAAGGGCGTGATTCGCTCCAAGGAACATGCCTTCACCGCCGACGGCGGTCTGGCCGTGCTCTACGGCAACATCGCCGAGAAGGGCTGCATCGTCAAGACCGCGGGTGTGGATGAATCCATCTGGAAGTTCACTGGCAAGGCCCGCGTGTTTGAGAGCCAGGACGATGCCGTCGAAGGCATCCTGGGCGAGGTGGTGCAGGCCGGGGACGTGGTCATCATTCGCTACGAAGGCCCCAAGGGTGGCCCTGGCATGCAGGAAATGCTGTACCCCACGTCCTACCTCAAGAGCAGGGGTCTGGGCAAGGAGTGCGCCTTGCTGACCGACGGTCGCTTCTCGGGTGGCACGTCGGGCCTGTCGATCGGTCACGCCTCGCCCGAGGCGGCGTGCGGTGGCGCGATTGCGCTGGTTGAAGATGGCGACACCATCGAGATCGACATCCCCAACCGCAAGATCCACCTGGCAGTCAGTCCCGAGACGTTGTCTGCTCGCCGTGAGGCCATGGAAGAGCGCGGCACCCATGCCTGGAAGCCGGTCAAGCGCCAGCGTTATGTTTCGCAGGCATTGCAGGCCTACGCCTTGCTGACCACGTCGGCTGACACCGGCGCTGTGCGCGATCTTTCGCAGATCAAGTGCTGATCGCCCTGATGGCTTGACTCAAAAGGCCCGTCACACGCGGGCCTTTTTCATGGCGGGTCGCTTGCCCTGATCACAGGAGCTTGAAAGCCAGCAGTGCCACGAGGGTCGGTGCCAAGGCCGCCAGCAGCAGCCCTGCGGCGTTAATGGACTGATCAGGGAAGCCGATCTTCAGGATGGATGCACCTGCCGGGTTGGGCGCATTGGCAATGATGGTCAGGCCGCCACCTGTGACTGCACCGGCGACCAGTGCGTACTTGAATTCGTCGCTCAAACCTTGCACGAGCGAACCCAAGTAAGTCAGTGCGGCGTTGTCGGTGATCGCTGTCAGCGCCGTCGCGCCAAAAAAGACGCTGGTGTGATCCATCGTCAGCAACAAAGGCTCCAGCCACCATTGCTGCACACCGCCCAACACCACCAACCCCGACAGGAAAAAAGCCACCAGCAGTCCCTCGCGCAGGATCAGGGGGCTTTGATGGCGTGCATAGGCGGTGGTAAAGCCCAGGAAAAACAGGAGCAAACCCATGAACAGGGCAGGGTGGTGGGCGAACACGACCACGCCGATCAGGAACAGCGTGTGAACGAGGCTGACTGCCCATGGAGCGGCTTGCGCCTCTTGATCGGCTGCCGCCAGGGCGTGCACCTTGAGCAGTTCCCGGCGGAATATCAGCACCAGGCTCACGGCATTGACCACGACTGCCAGCGCAGCGCGCCATCCAAAGGTGAGGGCCATGAAGTGCATGTCCCATCCCCACACTCCCGCCACCATCAGCACCGGCGGCGCGGCAAACGGTGTGAGTGTGCCGCCAATCGACACGTTGGCAAAGAGAACTCCCAACGTGGCGTATTTCAACCGGGTGGACACCCGGGCCATGAACAGGCGCTCACGCAGCAGCAGCGCGGCCAATGTCATGGCGGCCGGTTCCGTGATGAAGGAGCCCAGCAAAGGCACGAACGTCAGCGTCACCAACATGAAGGACCAGCCGTCCGGCAAGGGCAGGCAACGGGCCAGCCGTCGAGTGATGCCGCCGGCCAGGTCCAGCACGGGTTTGCTTGCGGCCACCACCATGATGGCGAACACAAACATGGGTTCGGTGAAGTTGCGGGTGTCGAGGTAGCTGATGGCGGCCTGCTGGCCTTCCACGGCAAACATCAGCACGATCAGGACCATGGCCCAAAAGCCAAACACCACCTCGACCTCGCCCAATAAGTGCCACACGCCCGCATGGGCCGGTTGTTGACGAGCCAGACGCTCAAACAATTTGGTTGAAAAGGTGTGCACCACCGCCAAGGTAAACAAGGTGGCACCGACCATCTGAATAGGCGTGGGGTTCATGGCGGTATCCTAGCAAGGTTGAGTCCGTGAGTCGGCGCATCGGTTATCGTTCGATCCGGTTTCCCTTTGGCCACGACTTGACCGCGCCTTCAGCGTCCACCCCACCATGCTTGTTCACCCCCAGTTCAATCCCATCGCCCTGGACCTCGGCCCACTCAAAGTGCACTGGTATGGCCTGACCTATCTGGTGGCCTTCACCTTGTTTTATCTGCTGGCCAATGCGCGGGCGCGGCGTGCACCATTTGCCCAGGCCGGTTGGACCAGGGCCCAGGTGGAGGATCTGTTGTTCTTTGGCGTGATGGGCGTGGTGCTGGGTGGTCGCCTGGGCTATGTATTTTTCTACAAGCCTGGTTATTACCTCAGCCACCCCGCTGAAATCCTCGCGGTGTGGCAAGGGGGCATGGCTTTTCACGGGGGCTTGCTGGGCGTGATGGTCGCCATGCTCGTCTACGCAAAGCGGCAGGGCCGGCATTTTTTCGAGGTGGCCGATCTGGTGGCGCCTTGCGTGCCGGTGGGGTTGGCGGCAGGGCGCGTTGGTAACTTCATCAACGGCGAACTGTGGGGGCGGCTGGCCGACCCTTCCCTGCCATGGGCCATGGTCTTTCCTCAATCGGGGTCCAGCGAGCCACGTCACCCCTCTCAGCTGTATCAATTCGGCCTTGAAGGGTTGACCTTGTTCGCCTTGTTGTGGTGGTATGGCCGCAAGCCACGTCCGCTGGGCGCCGTGGCTGGCATGTTCATGATCGGCTACGGCGTGTTCCGTTTCATCGCCGAATACTTCCGCGAACCCGATGACTTCCTGGGCTTGCTGGCTCTGAATATGAGCATGGGGCAGTGGCTGTGCGTGCCCATGGTCTTGGCGGGCATCTTGATATGGTGGCTTGCCGCCAAAAAAGACGCCTTCCGGCCCAGAAACCAGAAGGCGTGAGCCTAAGAAGCCACTCAGGCTGCCTTGGACTCGATCCCTCCGTGGCGCGTGTACAAGAAGTCCAGCACCGCTTTGCGGCAGTGCATATAGGTGGGGTCCTCTGCCAGTTCAACCCGATGGCGGGGACGAACCAGGGGCACGGTCACGATCTCGCCAATCGTCGCCGCAGGGCCGTTGCTCATCATCACGATGCGGTCTGATAGCAGCACGGCTTCGTCCACGTCGTGCGTCACCATCACCACGGTGCTTTGCGTGCGGGCCACGATCTTGAGCAACTCGTCCTGCAAGTTGGCGCGGGTCAAGGCATCCAGGGCGCCAAAGGGTTCATCCATCAGCAAGACCTTGGGCTCCATCGCCAGGGCGCGGGCAATGCCCACCCGTTGTTTCATGCCGCCGGAGATTTCATGCGGCCGCTTTCCGATCGCATGACCCATGCCGACCAGTTCAAGGGCGTCGAGGGTGCGCTGCTTGAGTTGCTCCTTGGTTTCCTTGTCGCCAAATACCCGCTCCACCGCCAGATAGACGTTTTGATGACACGTCAACCACGGCAACAGCGAGTGGTTTTGGAACACGACAGCGCGCTCAGGCCCCGGTGCATTGATTTCCTTGTTGTCGCAGATCAGCGCGCCGGCTGAGGGTTTGAGCAAGCCCGCGATCAGATTCAGCAGGGTGGACTTGCCACACCCGGAGTGCCCGATCAGGGTCACGAACTCGCCCTGGTCGATGCCCAGGTTGATGTTGGTCAGGGCGTGGAAGCGCCCCCGCTTGGTGTTGAACACCATCTCGGTGCTGTGGATGTCGATGAACTGACTCATGCTGGTGCTCCGCAGGTTTATTCAAAGCTGAAGCGCTTGGCCACGCTCATCAGCAGCTGCTCGAGCAGCAGGCCGACGATGCCAATCACGAAAATGGCGATCAGGATGTGGGCCACGTTGAGGTTGTTCCATTCGTCCCAGACCCAAAAGCCGATGCCCACGCCACCGGTCAACATCTCGGCCGCCACGATCACCAGCCAGGCCGTGCTCACCGACAGACGCACGCCGGTCAGCATGTAGGGCAGCACCGAGGGAAGGAGGATGCGCGTGACGATCTTCCACTCGCTCAGGTTCAGCACCTTGGCCACGTTCAGGTAGTCCTCGGGCACGCGCTGCACGCCCACCGCTGTGTTGATGATCATGGGCCAGATTGAGCAGATGAAGATCGTCCAGATGGCGGCCGGGTCGGCCGACTTGAACACCATCAGGCCAATGGGTAACCAGGCCAGCGGAGAGACCGGGCGCAGCAAGCTGATCAAGGGCGACAGCATGTTGTTGATGAAAGTGACTCGCCCGATCAAGAAGCCCATTGGTATGCCCACCAGGGCGGCCAGGCCAAATCCGACGGCCACGCGCTTGAGCGAGTACCAGATGTTCCAGCCCAGGCCCTGGTCATTGGGCCCGTTTTGGTAGAACGGGTCCGCGAACAGTTTGACCGCCTCGGTCCAGGTGGCCGCCGGTGTCGGAAAGGTCGTGCTGTTCATGGTCAGTAGGGCCCAGATGCCCAGTAGAAGGCCGATTCCGCACAGGGGCGGTAGGACTTTGAGCAGCAGGCTCGACCAGTCAAAGGGCGGGGCGACCGGCGCCACATTGGATACATTGGGCGCCACCTTGGTCAATTTCGTGACCTCACTGGCTTCGGATGGGTTGTGAAACACGGCACTGACCATGAGGGACTCCATTTAAGCCTTGACCTTGAAACCGTCGGCGTACTTGGCGGGGTCTTTGCCGTTCCACACCACGCCATCGAGCAACTTACTGGTGCGCATCACATCTTTGGGAACACTGATCTTCATGGCGCCCGCCACGTCCTTGTAGAGGTCGACCTGATTGATCTGTTTGGCCACGGCCAGGTAATCGGGGTGCTGCTTGAGCAACCCCCAGCGCTTGTGCTGGGTCAGGAACCACATGCCGTCGGACAGGTAGGGGAAGTTCACCGCGCCATCGTTGAAGAACTTCATGTGGTTAGGGTCATCCCAGGTCTTGCCCAGGCCGTTCTGGTAGCGGCCAAGAATGCGCTGGTTGATGGCGTCCACGCTGGTGTTCACGTAAGACTTTGCCGCGATGGTCTCGGCCATCTTCAGCTTGTTTTGGAGGCTGGCATCAATCCAGCGACTGGCTTCCAGCACGGCCATCATGACGGCGCGGGCCGTGTTGGGGTGCTTCTTGACGAACTCGCCCGTGGTGCCCAGCACCTTCTCGGGGTGGTCCTTCCAGATGTCCTGCGTGGTGATGGCGGTGATGCCAATGCCGTCCATGATGGCGCGGTGACCCCACGGTTCGCCCACGCAGAAGCCGTCCATATTGCCCACCCGCATGTTCGCGACCATTTGCGGGGGCGGCACGGTGATCACTTTCGCGTCGGTCACCGGGCTGATACCAGCGCAGGCCAGCCAGTAGTTCAGCCACATCGCATGAGTGCCGGTGGGGAAGGTGCCCGCGAAGGTGTACTCGCGTTTCTCGGCGGCCATCAATTTGGCCAGTGAAGGGCCATCAACCGCGCCCTTGTTCGACAAGGCTCTGGACAGCGTGATGGCCTGGCCGTTGTTGTTCAGGCTCATCAACACGGCCATGTCCTTTTTGGGGCCGCTGATACCCAGGTGCACGCCATAGATCAGGCCGTACAGCACATGTGCCATGTCCAGCTCGCCATTAACCAGCTTGTCGCGAACACCGGCCCAGGAGGCCTCCTTGCTGGGAATGATCTTGACGCCATACTTCTTGTCGAAACCCAGCACCGAGGCCATCACGACTGAGGCGCAATCGGTCAGCGGGATGAAGCCGATCTTGACTTCTTCCTTCTCGGGCTTGTCCGAGCCTGCGGCCCACACCGCCGATTGCAGCCCAGGCACGACGCCCACGGCACTGGCAGCCGCAGCGGTTTTCAAGATGGAGCGACGGGACATTTTGAAATCCTGTGAGTTCATGGTGACTTCAGCTTTCATGGCCAGCGATAAACAAAAAAGGCATCTGCCGTGAAGACCGCGCTGAACGCAGTTGCTTCTCGGAAGACGCCTTTGTCGGTGGCTTGAAGGCCCTTCATTGGGTTCTTCAAGTCGGTATCGAAATCGCCGTTGATTTCGCTTGCTGGGTACTACGCAAGCGTCGTGCCAGGCATGTTGGGTGGGTCAATGCCCTGTTGCAGGGCGAGGGCACGGTGATGGGGGCCGTGCTGGTGCGCGATAGGGCTGTAATGGTGCGGGATGCGAACGCGTGCCTTTCAACTGAGCATGTCAGCGACATCCAGGAGTCGCTGCGCCACGTCGGCCAGCTTCAGGCCCTTGTCCATGGCGGTTTTGCGCAGGCGTGCATAAGCCTCTTGCTCAGACAGGCCATGCTTGGTCATCAGCACCCCTTTGGCCCGGTCGATCACCTTGCGCTCTTCAAGTTGGCCGCGCACATCGGCCAACTCACGGCGCAGCGCTTCTTCATGTTCGAAGCGGGCCATGGCCACGTCCATCACCGGCTTGATGCTGTCCGCGGGCAGTCCGGCCACCACATACGCCGACACGCCTGCCGCAATGGCCGCGCGCACATGCGTCGTGTCCTCATCATCTGAAAAAAGCACGATGGGGCGGCGCTCATCGCGCGTGGCCATCACCACATGCTCCAGGATGTCACGGCCCTGGCTTTCGGCGTCGACCACGATCATGTCAGGCTGGATCTGCGCGATGCGTTCTGGCAGGAACACGTCGGCGGGCAGGGCGGCCACGATGTTGAAGCCGGCCTCCAGCAAGGCAATGCGCAGCATGCGCGAGCGCTCCGCCTCGGCCCAGGCTGACGCATCGGTCTCGGGGTCGGCGGTCAGGTTCTCGGGCGCCACGATCACCAGGCGCATTTTTCGGGCTGCAGTCATGCCCAAGTCTATGCAATAAGCAAGCCTGCCTCCGGGCCATCTGGCGCGCACCTACACTGGCGACATGTCTGAATCTGCCCTTTGCATCCTCGGTATCGAATCATCCTGCGACGAAACCGGCGTGGCCCTGGTGGTCGTGGCCAAGCAGGGTCCCGTCCAATTGTTGTCGCACGCCTTGCACAGTCAGATCGACATGCACCAGGCCTACGGCGGCGTGGTGCCTGAACTGGCCTCGCGCGATCACATCCGCCGGGTGGTGCCGCTGGCTCGGCAAGTGCTAGCCGATGCAGACCGCACCATGGCCGACGTCGATGTGGTGGCCTACACCCGAGGCCCGGGTCTGGCGGGTGCATTGCTGGTGGGCGCCGGCGTGGCGTGCTCGCTGGCGACGGCCTTGGGCAGGCCCATGATCGGCATCCACCACCTGGAAGGCCACCTGCTGTCGCCCTTCCTGTCGGCCGATCCGCCGGAGTTCCCCTTTGTCGCCTTGCTGGTCTCGGGCGGGCACACCCAGTTGATGCGCGTCAACGGGGTAGGGCGCTACGAGTTGCTGGGCGAGACGGTGGACGACGCAGCTGGCGAGGCTTTTGACAAATCCGCCAAGCTGATGGGCCTGCCCTATCCCGGCGGGCCCCATTTGTCGCGCGTAGCCGAGTCGGGCGACCCCAAAGCGTTTGAGCTGCCGCGCCCTATGTTGCACAGCGGCAACCTGGACTTTTCGTTCGCGGGGCTTAAAACGTCGGTGCGCACACAGTTGCAAAAGCTTGGTCTGCTGGACAACGAGGCGGCGCTGGCGCAGGCCTGGGCGGCGGTGCCGGGCGGCGGTCCCTTGGTCGACCTGGCGGCCTCCACGCAAGCGGCCATCGTCGAGGTGTTGGTCAAGAAATCGCTGGCGGCTTTGAAAGCCACTGGCCTGAAGCGCCTGGTGGTGGCGGGCGGTGTGGGGGCCAACCGGCTTTTGCGCGAACAACTCAACCAAGCCGGTGCGCGCCGGGGCGTGCGGGTGCATTATCCCGAGCTGCACCTGTGCACGGACAACGGTGCCATGATCGCCCTGGCTGGCGCGATGCGTTGGCAGGCAGGTCTGGCGATCTTGAGCCGCGAACCGGTATTTGACATTCAACCGCGTTGGGATCTGGCTCAGCTATGAAGAATTCGATGCCCGTCGTGCCACCTCGCCTTTGCGGGCAAAACCAGTTATAATTTTCGGCTTACTGTCTTTTTGGGCGGTGAGTTTAAGCACGGCCTGGGTTGGTTTCACCCGGTGCCGCAAGTGTCCAACCCGAAACCCATGTGGGTCTGATCCGCGTGTGTCGCCAGACAAGGCGATGCCAGGTGGCGGCCTCGGTTTCGAACCTCGAAACAGGAAAATCCATGACCATCACCCTCATCAGCCGCGCTGAAGTTGTCAAAAGCAACGCCCGTACCCCTGGCGACACCGGCTCTCCCGAAGTGCAAGTGGCTCTGCTGACCGCTCGCATCAACGACCTGACCCCCCACTTCAAGACCCACAAAAAAGACCACCACGGTCGTCGCGGTCTGCTGCGGATGGTGAGCCGTCGTCGCAAGCTGCTGGACTACCTCAAGGCCAAGGACGCTGACCGTTACGTGGCCCTGATTCAAAAGCTGGGTCTGCGCAAGTAAGATCGGCACCATGATGAAAAGCCTGTCTGGTTTTCTCCAGCACAGGCTTTTTGTTTTTTAAATCCAGGCACTCGACCAGCGACGCTTGTCATTCCATCGGGGCTGCAATGCCACTTTGCAGTCAAGCGCAACCCCGATGGAATGGCATCGCGCCAGAGTGACCCGGCCCGGACGCGACGAGAATGCTCGACGCGCCATCACAAAAAACACCCCATGTGGGGTGTCACTCAACCGGAGAAGCATCCATGAGTCTGTTCAATAAAGTCACCAAGACCTTTCAATGGGGTCAGCACACCGTCACGCTCGAGACCGGCGAAATCGCCCGTCAAGCCAGCGGTGCCGTGCTCGCCGAAGTTGAGGGCACCGTCGTGCTGGCCACCGTCGTGGCTGCCAAGAACCCCAAGCCCGGACAGGACTTTTTCCCGCTGACGGTCGATTACATCGAGAAAACCTACGCCGCCGGCAAGATCCCTGGCAGCTTCTTCAAGCGCGAAGCCAAGCCCAGCGAGTTGGAGACGCTGACCTCGCGCCTGATTGACCGTCCTCTGCGCCCGCTGTTCCCTGAAGGCTTCTACAACGAAGTCCAGATCGTCATCCACGTGGTGTCGCTGAACCCTGAAGTCTCGGCCGACATCGTCGCCCTGATCGCTTCCAGCGCTGCTCTGGCCATTTCTGGCATCCCCTTCAACGGCCCCATCGGTGCGGCCCGCGTCGGTTATGTCAATGGCGAATACGTGCTGAACCCCGGCCCGTCGGTGCTGGCCCAGTCCAAAATGGACCTGATCGTCGCCGGGACCGAAGCTGCCGTGCTGATGGTCGAGTCCGAGGCTGACCAATTGTCCGAAGAAGTCATGTTGGGTGGTGTTGTGTTCGGCCACGAGCAAGGCAACATCGCTATCAACGCCATCCACGAACTGGTGCGTGATGCTGGCAAGCCCGTCTGGGACTGGGCCGCGCCCGCCAAGGATGAGGACTTCATCACCAAGATCAATGTTTTGGCCGGCGAAAAGCTGCGCGCTGCCTACCAGATCCGTTCCAAGCAAGCTCGCACGCAAGCCACCCGCGCTGCCTACGCGGACGTGAAGGCGGCGCTGACCGCCGAAGGCGTCGTGTTTGATGGCGTCAAGGTCGACAACCTGCTGTTCGACATCGAAGCTAAGATCGTGCGCAGCCAGATTCTGGCCGGCGAGCCACGCATCGACGGCCGCGACACCCGCACTGTGCGCCCCATCGAAATCCGCACGGGCGTGTTGCCCCGCGTGCACGGCTCGGCCTTGTTCACCCGCGGTGAAACCCAGGCCCTGGTGATCGCCACCTTGGGCACGGAACAAGACTCGCAGCGCATCGACGCGCTGGCTGGCGAGTTCCGCGACACCTTCCTGTTTCACTACAACATGCCTCCGTTCGCCACCGGTGAAACCGGTCGCGTGGGCACCCCCAAGCGCCGCGAAATCGGCCACGGCCGTCTGGCCAAGCGCGCCCTGGTGCCGCTGCTGCCCCCGAAAGACGAATTCGCCTACACCGTGCGCGTGGTCTCCGAGATCACCGAGTCCAACGGCTCGTCGTCGATGGCTTCGGTCTGCGGCGGCTGCCTGGCCATGATGGACGCTGGCGTGCCGATGAAGGCCCACGTGGCCGGCATCGCCATGGGTCTGATCAAAGAAGAGAACAAGTTTGCCGTGCTGACCGACATCCTGGGCGATGAAGATCATCTGGGTGACATGGACTTCAAGGTGGCCGGCACCACCGCCGGCGTGACCGCCCTGCAGATGGACATCAAGATCCAGGGCATCACCAAGGAAATCATGCAAGTGGCGCTGGCGCAAGCCAAGGAAGCCCGCCTGCACATCCTGGGCAAGATGGTTGAAGCCATGGGCAGCGCCAACACCGAAGTCTCGGAATTCGCACCTCGCCTGTACACCATGAAGATCAACGCGGAAAAGATCCGCGACGTGATCGGCAAGGGCGGCGCCACTATCCGTGGACTGTGTGAAGAAACCGGTTGCCAGATCAACATCGGCGAAGACGGCACCATCACCATCGCATCGAGCGATGCTGACAAGGCCGAGCACGCCATGAGGCGCATCGGCGAGATCACCGCCGAAGTCGAAATCGGCAAGGTCTATGAAGGTCCGGTCACCAAGTTGTTTGACTTCGGGGCCCTGATCAACCTGCTGCCTGGTAAGGACGGTCTGCTGCACATCAGCCAGATCGCCCACGAACGCGTCGAGAAGGTTTCCGACTACTTGACCGAGGGTCAGATCGTCAAGGTCAAGGTCATGGAAACCGACGAAAAGGGCCGCGTCAAGCTGTCCATGAAGGTGCTGCAGGAGCGTCCTGAAGGCATGGCCCCCGAGCGCGAGCGTTCGGACCGTGGCGACCGTGGCGACCGTGGTGGTCGTGGTGATCGTGGCGAGTCACGCAATGACCGTGGCGGTGACCGTGGTGCTCAGGAGCCTCACCAAGAGCCTCAGCAGTAAGTGCCATGAGCCTGTCGAAGAAACTCATTGTTGGCAACTGGAAAATGCATGGCAGCCGCGCTGCCAATGCAGAGCTTCTCAAGGGCCTGCTGGGTGCCGACCTGAAAGGGTCGGCGCCTCGCGCCAGTGTCGCCGTGTGCGTGCCTTTCCCTTATTTGGGTGAGGTTGTCGCGGCGCTGCAGGACAGCGTCATGGCTGTTGGTTCGCAAGACGTTTCCGCGCATGCTCATGGCGCCTACACCGGTGAGGTGTCGGGCGCCATGGTGCGTGAATTCGGGGCCGTCTACGCCATCGTCGGGCACTCCGAGCGTCGCAGCTACCACGCTGAAAGCGATCAGTTGGTGGCCGACAAGGCCAAGGCCGCGCTGGCGCAGGGCCTGGTGCCCATCGTCTGCGTCGGAGAGACCTTGGCTGAGCGTGACGCAGGGCAGACCGACGCAGTCGTGGCTCGCCAGCTCAAGGCGGTGATCGATACGCTGGGAGTTGATCTGGCGCGTGTGGTCGTTGCTTATGAGCCCGTCTGGGCGATTGGTACTGGCAAAACCGCCTCCCCCGAGCAGGCTCAGGCTGTGCACGCTTTCCTGCGTGCGCAACTGGTGGCTGCGCAGGTCTCGGCGGCGAGCGTGCCTTTGCTGTACGGTGGCAGCGTCAAACCTGATAATGCGGCCGAGTTGTTTGCCCAACCGGATATCGACGGTGGTCTGATCGGTGGTGCCTCCCTCAAGGCGGCCGATTTTGCCGCCATAGCCCGCGCCGCCTGATTCAGGCCAAGCGCGAAATCATTTGGAGTCTTGAATGCAATTCTTGTGGACCCTGGTGCAAGTGCTCCAGATCATCTCGGCCCTGTCCATGATCGGCCTGGTGCTGGTGCAGCATGGCAAAGGCGCCGACATGGGCGCTTCCTTTGGCAGTGGTGCATCTGGCAGCCTGTTTGGCGCCACCGGCAGTGCCAACTTCCTGTCGCGCTCGACTGCTGTGGCGGCCACCGTGTTTTTCCTGGCCACCCTGGGCCTGGCCTACGCGGGCAACCTTCGCCACGCGGTTGTGTCGGATCAACCCAGCGTCTTTGACCAAGCGGCCAGTGCCGCCGCGTCGTCGGCATCGGCTGGTGCTTCGGCGGTGCCCGCAGCGGCCAAATCTGCGTCTGGCGCGGCTTTGATCCCAACAAAATGACGCCATGGCGAAGGGCCTTCGGGCCCCTCGCGCTGCTCTCATCTGTTGATGTGGCGCATGGTTGATGGGTGTATTTTCAGGTTAGAATTGAAGTCTTCGGTGAGCAAACCTCAAGCAAGCCGGAGGCAATAAAGAACAAGCTTTCGGGCTTGTTGGCCGACGTGGTGAAATTGGTAGACACGCTATCTTGAGGGGGTAGTGGCGAAAGCTGTGCGAGTTCGAGTCTCGCCGTCGGCACCAAAATAATCAACAGTGTCTTTCTATCCTTCCCAATGATCAGCCTGGTGTTAATTTTTCCGGTTGATGTTCCAAATTGGCTTGCCTGCCTCTCGATGAGTCATGGTGGTTGCGGTATGAAAGACCCGGGTAGGCGCGTGTGAGTTATCTGCTCAGCGCGCTTTTTGTTTTTTTGAGTGTGTTTCAATCACCTGTTGCCCTGATTGAAGGCTTTCGGTCATGATGAATCTTGAGAACTACCTGCCGGTCATACTCTTCATCCTGGTGGGTGTCGGTGTGGGTGTGGCTCCGCAGTTGCTCGGCGCTCTGCTGGGCCCGCATCGTCCCGATGCAGCTAAAAACTCCCCCTACGAATGTGGTTTCGAGGCCTTTGAAGATGCGCGCATGAAGTTTGACGTGCGCTATTACCTCGTCGCCATTCTGTTCATTTTGTTCGACCTGGAAATCGCCTTCCTCTTCCCCTGGGCTGTCGCTCTCAAGGAAGTGGGTATGGTGGGCTTCATGGCCGTCATGCTGTTTTTGGGGATCCTCGTCGTGGGCTTTGTCTACGAGTGGAAAAAAGGCGCCCTGGATTGGGAATGAGGTATTGACATGGGTATCGAAGGCGTCTTCAAAGAGGGCTTCATCACCACCACGGCCGACACGCTGATCAACTGGTCTAAGACCGGTTCGTTGTGGCCGATGACATTCGGGCTGGCCTGCTGTGCGGTTGAGATGATGCATGCCGGTGCTGCGCGCTATGACATCGATCGCTTTGGCATGCTGTTTCGCCCCAGTCCCCGCCAGTCCGATCTGATGATCGTGGCCGGCACGCTGTGCAACAAGATGGCCCCCGCGCTGCGCAAGGTTTATGACCAGATGGCTGAGCCGCGCTGGGTGTTGTCGATGGGATCGTGCGCCAATGGCGGCGGCTATTACCACTACAGCTATTCGGTGGTGCGCGGCTGCGATCGCATCGTCCCGGTGGACGTATACGTGCCTGGCTGCCCTCCAACCGCTGAAGCCTTGCTCTACGGCATCTTGCAGCTGCAGGCCAAGATCCGCCGCGAAAACACCATCGCCCGCTAAATAGCGCAGGACCGTTTCCATGAGCACCAAACTCGATACCTTGCAAGCCGCCTTGCACTCCGTGCTGGGTGAGGCCGTCAAGCGCTTGGACAACGCCAAGGGTGAGCTGACCTTGACCGTTGCCAGCGCCGACTACCTCACGGTGGCCACCACTTTGCGTGACCATCCGGAGCTGCGTTTCGAGCAGCTTCAGGACCTGTGTGGTGTGGACTACTCCACCTACAAGGACGGCGCCCCGTCCATCTATCTCGATGGGCCGCGTTACTGCGTGGTCAGCCACCTCTTGTCGATCAGCAAGAACTGGCGTCTGCGCCTGAAGGTCTTCGCGCCGGACGACAGCCTGCCACTGGTGGCCTCGGTCAACGAGGTGTGGAACTCGGCCAACTGGTTTGAGCGAGAGGCGTTTGACCTATACGGGATCATCTTTGAAGGTCACGTCGACTTGCGTCGCATCCTCACAGATTACGGCTTCATCGGCCATCCCTTCCGCAAGGACTTTCCGACCTCGGGTCATGTGGAAATGCGCTATGACGCCGAGCAGCGGCGCGTGATCTACCAACCGGTGAGCATTGAGCCGCGCGAGATCACCCCGCGCATCATCCGCGAAGACAACTACGGTGGTCTGCACTGAGCACGAGTCATCATGGCTGATATCAAAAACTACACCCTGAACTTCGGCCCGCAGCACCCTGCAGCACACGGCGTGCTGCGCCTGGTGCTGGAGCTGGATGGCGAAGTCATCCAGCGCGCCGACCCCCACATCGGCCTGCTGCACCGCGCCACCGAGAAGCTGGCCGAGTCCAAGACCTACATCCAGTCGCTGCCCTACATGGACCGGCTGGACTACGTCTCGATGATGTGCAACGAGCATGCTTACTGCTTGGCCATCGAAAAGCTGATGGGCGTCGATGTGCCACTTCGTGCACAGTACATCCGAGTGATGTTCTCCGAGATCACCCGCATCCTGAACCACCTGCTGTGGCTGGGTGCGCACGGGTTGGATTGCGGCGCAATGAACATCCTCATCTACTGCTTCCGTGAGCGGGAAGACCTCTTCGACATGTACGAGGCGGTGTCGGGTGCTCGCATGCATGCGGCCTATTTCCGTCCGGGTGGTGTCTACCGCGATTTGCCGGACACCATGCCTCAGTACAAGGTCAGCAAGATCAAGAACGCCAAGACCATTGCGCGCTTGAACGAGAACCGCCAGGGCTCGCTGCTCGATTTCATCGAGGATTTCACGCAGCGCTTCCCAGGCATGGTGGACGAGTACGAAACCCTGCTCACCGACAACCGCATCTGGAAGCAGCGCACTGTCGGTGTCGGCGTGGTCACGCCCGAGCGCGCCATGAACATGGGCTTTTCGGGCGCCATGTTGCGCGGTTCGGGCATCGTGTGGGATCTGCGCAAGCACCAGCCCTACGACGTCTATGAACACCTGGATTTCGACATTCCCATCGGCAAGAACGGCGATTGCTATGACCGCTATCTGGTCCGCGTCGAAGAGTTGCGCCAGTCCAACCGCATCATCAAGCAGTGCGTGGACTGGTTGCGTGCCAACTCTGGCCCGGTCATCACCGACAATCACAAGGTGGCCCCGCCATCGCGTGTCGAGATGAAGACCTCGATGGAGCAACTGATCCACCACTTCAAGCTGTTCACCGAAGGCTTCCATGTGCCCGAAGGTGAGGCTTATGCAGCGGTGGAACACCCCAAGGGTGAGTTTGGCATCTACCTGTCCAGCGACAGTGCCAACAAGCCTTATCGCCTCAAGATCCGCGCACCGGGCTTTCCGCACCTGGCTGCGATGGATGAAATGAGCCGTGGCCACATGCTGGCCGATGCGGTGGCCATCATCGGCACGATGGACATCGTGTTCGGTGAAATTGACCGCTAAGTGAAGTGACTGACAAACCCATGCTCAGCGAACAAACCAAAGCGCGTTTTGACCGCGAAGTGGCCAAGTACCCGGCCGATCAGAAGCAATCGGCCGTGATGGCTTGCCTGTCGATCATCCAGCACGAGCGCGGCTGGATTTCGCCCGACAGTGAGCAAGACGTGGCCGACTACCTCGGCATGCCCCCCATTGCGGTGCACGAGGTCGTGAGCTTCTACAACATGTACAACCAGCAACCGGTGGGCAAATACAAGCTCAACGTGTGCACCAATCTGCCGTGTCAGTTGCGCCAGGGGCAGCAGGCCTTGCAGCACCTTTGCGAAAAACTGGGCGTTGAAAACGGCGGCACCACCGCAGATGGCCTGTTCACCGTGCAGCAATGCGAATGCCTGGGCGCCTGCGCCGATGCGCCCGTGATGCTGGTCAACGATCGCCAGATGGTGAGCTACATGAGCAACGACCGCCTGGATGCGCTGGTCGATGCCCTCAAGGCTCAGGCCAAGTAAACAGAGGTACCCAAAGATGTTGGACCTTTCTCAATTTCAGGCAAGCGGTCAAGAAACCGTTTTGCACGGCCGTCACATCAGTCCGCAGATCTACGCCGGCCTGGATGGCAACAACTGGCGCCTGAAGGATTACGAAGCTCGCGGCGGCTATGCCGCCTTGCGCAAAATTCTGGGCAAGGATGGCATGCCCGGAAACGAAGGCGGTATGACGCCCGATCAGGTTATTGCCGAGGTCAAGGCGTCGGCCCTGCGGGGTCGTGGTGGTGCCGGCTTCCCCACGGGGTTGAAGTGGAGCTTCATGCCTCGAGCATTCCCCGGTCAGAAGTACCTGGTCTGTAACTCCGACGAGGGCGAGCCGGGTACCTGCAAGGACCGCGAGATCCTGCGTTTCAACCCGCACATCGTCATCGAAGGCATGGCCATTGCTGCCTATGCCATGGGCATCAGCGTGGGCTACAACTACATCCACGGCGAAATCTTCGAAGTCTATGAACGCTTTGAAGAGGCCCTGGAAGAAGCGCGCGCTGCCGGGCTGCTCGGCGACAACATCCTTGGCAGCAATTACAGCTTCCAGTTGCACGCGTTCCACGGCTTTGGCGCCTACATCTGCGGTGAAGAAACCGCCTTGCTCGAATCGCTGGAAGGCAAGAAGGGCCAGCCGCGCTTCAAGCCGCCGTTCCCCGCCAGCTTTGGCCTGTACGGCAAGCCGACCACAATCAACAACACCGAAACGTTCGCGGCTGTCCCCTGGATCATCCGCCATGGTGGGGAAGCCTTCCTGAATGTCGGTAAGCCCAACAACGGTGGTACCAAGCTGTACTCGATCAGCGGCGACGTCGAGCGCCCCGGCAATTACGAGATCCCGATGGGCACACCCTTCGCGACTCTGCTGGAACTGGCAGGTGGCGTGCGTGGTGGCCGTAAGCTCAAGGCGGTGATCCCTGGTGGTTCATCGATGCCTGTGCTGCCCGCTCACATCATGATGGAGTGCACGATGGACTATGACTCCATCGCCAAGGCCGGCTCCATGCTGGGTTCTGGCGCGGTCATCGTGATGGACGAGACCCGCTGCATGGTCAAGAGCTTGCTGCGCCTGTCCTATTTCTACATGCACGAGTCCTGTGGCCAATGCACGCCTTGTCGCGAAGGCACTGGCTGGCTGTGGCGCGTGGTTGAACGCATCGAGAACGGCAAGGGTCGTCCAGAAGACATCGACCTGCTCAACTCCGTGGCCGACAACATTCAAGGGCGCACCATTTGTGCGCTGGGTGATGCCGCAGCCATGCCGGTGCGCGCCTTCATCAAACACTACCGTGATGAATTCATTCACCACATCGAGCACAAGACCTGCGCGGTCCCGGCCTACCTCTGAGCAGGGCAAGAATCATGGTTGAAATCGAACTAGACGGACAGAAGATTCAGGTGCAGGAAGGCAGCATGGTCATGCATGCCGCCGAGCAAAACGGCACCTACATTCCGCACTTCTGTTATCACAAGAAGCTGTCGATCGCGGCCAACTGCCGCATGTGTCTCGTGGACATCGAAAAAGCGCCTAAGCCCATGCCGGCTTGCGCCACGCCGGTGACGCAAGGCATGATCGTGCGCACCAAGAGCGAGAAGGCAGTCAAGGCCCAACAGGGTGTGATGGAGTTCCTGCTGATCAATCACCCTCTGGATTGCCCTATTTGCGATCAGGGTGGCGAGTGTCAGTTGCAGGATCTGGCCGTCGGCTATGGCGGGTCTTCTTCGCGGTACACCGAAGAGAAGCGCGTGGTCTTCCACAAGGACGTGGGGCCGCTGATCTCGATGGAGGAGATGAGCCGCTGCATCCAGTGCACCCGCTGCGTACGCTTTGGCCAAGAGATTGCCGGCGTGATGGAATTGGGCATGGTGAACCGGGGCGAGCACGCCGAGATTGCCACTTTCGTGGGCAATACGGTGGACTCCGAACTGTCGGGCAATATGATCGATCTGTGTCCCGTGGGTGCCTTGACGAGCAAGCCGTTCCGGTACAGCGCCCGCACCTGGGAACTGTCGCGCCGCAAGAGTGTGAGCCCGCACGACAGCACCGGTGCCAACCTGATTGTTCAGGTCAAGAATGGCAAGGTGCTGCGCGTGGTGCCGCTGGAAAATGAAGCGGTTAACGAATGCTGGCTGGCTGACCGCGACCGTTTCAGCTACGAAGCGCTTAACAGCGCTCAGCGCTTGACCAAACCCATGCTCAAGCAGGGTGGTCAGTGGCAGGAAGTGGACTGGACGACGGCGCTGGAATATGTGGCCCATGGTCTGCAGTGCATCAAGACCGAGCATGGTGCGGCGTCCATCGGCGCGCTGGGCACGGCCCACAGCACCGTTGAAGAACTGTTCTTGCTGGGCCAACTGGCGCGTGGTTTAGGCAGCGATAACGTCGACACCCGCCTGCGCCATGCTGATTTCACCGTCACCAACAGCGTAACCTGGTTGGGCTTGCCCATTGCCGACCTGTCCACTCTGGACCGTGCCTTGGTGGTGGGCTCTTTCCTGCGCAAGGACCATCCTCTGTTCGCTTCGCGTTTGCGCCATGCCACCAAACGCGGCGCGCAAATCACTGCCATCGGCGCGACGACGGACGATTGGTTGCTACCCATCAAGCAACGCATCACGGTAGCCCCGGGTGCCTGGGCGCAAGCCCTGGCCGATGTGGCGACGGCCGTGGCTGCAGAACGTGGCGTGACCAGTCCTGCCAGTGGCACGGCCACTGACGCTGCGCGCGCCATGGCCGCATCGCTGCTGTCAGGTGAGCGGAAAGCCATTTTTCTGGGTAATGCCGCCGCGCAGCATCCGCAAGCCTCGACCCTGCACGCGCTGGTGCAGTGGATTGGAGAGCAAACGGGCGCCACAGTAGGCTTCCTGGGCGAAGCTGCCAATTCTGTGGGCGCCCAATTGGTTGGGGCGCATCCGCAGCGAGGCGGTCTGAACGCCGCTCAGATGTTGGGCGGCAAGGGCCTCAAGGCCGTGCTGTTGCTCAACGTTGAACCTGAATTTGATGCCGCCAATCCTGTCGCTGCTCGTGCTGCGGTGGAGGGTGCTTCGATGGTGGTGGCCATGTCGGCCTTCAAGACCGCAGCCATTGATTACGCTGATGTGCTGCTGCCCATTGCGCCTTTCAGTGAAACTTCGGGCACCTTCGTGAACGCCGAAGGCCGCGTACAGAGCTTCCATGGCGTGGTCAAGCCCTTGGGCGAGACCCGTCCGGCGTGGAAGGTGTTGCGCGTACTGGGTAATTTGCTGGGCCTGCAAGGATTTGGGTTCGAAACCTCTGAAGAGGTTCGCTCACAGGCCTTGGGCGATGTATCCGCGATTGCGTCGCGCCTGTCGAACCAGACCTCGGTCGCCATCAATGTTCAGCCCTCCACGGGTGGCTTGGAACGCATCGCCGATGTGCCCATCTACAGTGCCGACGCGATGGTGCGCCGTGCGGAGTCGCTCCAAAAGACCGCGGATGCGGCCCTGCCGACGGCCAGCTTGTCGCAAGCCTTGTGGGCTGAGCTGGGTCTGACCGAGGGCGCTCAGGTGAAGGTCTCGCAAGGTGATGCTTCGGCCATCCTGCCAGCCGCGCTGGACGCCACCTTGCCCGCCAATGTGGTGCGAGTGCCGGCTGGGCATGCTGCGACGTCCTCGCTGGGCGCCCAGTTTGGCGCGATTCGCGTCGACAAAGCATAAGGCACAGAAGGGAATACACATGATTGATACCCTCTACGCCGCTGGCGCGGGCGCCCTGGGCGGTGCCTGGCCCGTGATCTGGGCGCTGATCAAGATCGTTGCCTTGCTGCTGCCCTTGATGGGTTGCGTGGCCTACCTGACCTTGTGGGAACGCAAGGCCATTGGCTGGACGCAGATTCGCCCGGGCCCAAACCGCGTCGGTCCTTACGGGCTGCTGCAACCCATTGCCGATGCCGTCAAGCTGATCTTCAAAGAAGTGATCGTGCCGTCAGCTGCTCACAAGGGGCTGTTCTTCCTGGGCCCCATCATGACCATCATGCCGGCCCTGGCCGCCTGGGCGGTCGTGCCATTTGGCCCGGAGGTCGCGCTGGCCAACGTCAATGCCGGCCTGCTGTTCCTGATGGCCATCACGTCGATGGAAGTCTATGGCGTGATCATTGCGGGCTGGTCGTCCAACTCGAAGTACGCCTTCCTGGGTGCCATGCGCGCCTCGGCGCAGATGGTGTCGTATGAAATCGCCATGGGTTTTTGTCTGGTGATCGTGCTGATGGTGTCGGGCTCGCTGAACATGAGCCAGATCGTGCTGGGGCAGGACAAGGGCATGTTTGCCAGTCAGGGCTGGAGCTTCCTGTCCTGGAACTGGCTGCCGTTGTTGCCGATCACGGTGGTGTACTTCATCTCTGGTCTGGCTGAAACCAACCGCCACCCCTTCGACGTGGTGGAGGGCGAGTCCGAAATTGTGGCCGGCCACATGATCGAGTACTCCGGCATGTCCTTTGCCATGTTCTTCCTGGCCGAGTACGCCAACATGATCCTCGTGTCGGCCCTAGCTGCCATCATGTTCTTTGGCGGGTGGCTGGCCCCCGTGCATTTCCTGAACTTCATTCCGGGCTGGATCTGGCTGGGGCTTAAGACTTTTGTCATTGTCACCATGTTCCTGTGGGTGCGGGCTTCGTTCCCTCGCTTCCGCTATGACCAGATCATGCGTTTGGGCTGGAAGATATTCATCCCGATCACCCTGGTGTGGTTGGTGTTGGTGGGGGGCTGGATCATGTCTCCCTGGAACATCTGGAAGTAAGGGGCCGCCAACATGAGCACCGCAACCTCAGTCAAGAGCTTTGTCTCCAGCTTCTTTCTACTAGAGCTGTTCAAAGGTCTGGCCCTGACGGGCCGTCACTTCTTCAAGCCGCACATCACCGTGCAGTTTCCGGAAGAAAAAACACCTTTGTCGCCGCGCTTTCGCGGGCTGCACGCCCTGCGCCGGTATGACAATGGCGAAGAACGCTGCATCGCCTGCAAGCTGTGCGAAGCTGTCTGCCCGGCCATGGCCATCACGATCGAGTCCGACGTGCGCGCTGACGGTTCGCGCCGCACCACGCGCTACGACATCGACCTGACCAAGTGCATCTTCTGCGGCTTCTGCGAAGAAAGCTGCCCGGTCGACTCGATCGTCGAGACGCACATTTTTGAATACCACGGCGAAAAGCGTGGCGACCTGTACTTCACCAAGGACATGCTCCTGGCTGTGGGCGATCGCTACGAAAAAGAAATCGCAGCTAACAAGGAGGCGGACGCGAAGTACCGCTGATCCGATACACCATGGATACCATAACTGCGCTCTTCTACGTTTTTTCCTTCGTGCTGCTGTTCGCGGGCTTTCGCGTTATCACCGCAAGGAACACGGTCAATGCCGCCTTGTACCTGGTGCTGGCCTTCTTTAACGCAGCCTGCATCTGGATGCTGCTGCAGGCCGAATTCCTCGCCATTGCGCTGGTGCTGGTCTATGTCGGCGCTGTGATGGTGCTGTTCTTGTTTGTGGTGATGATGTTGGACGTCAACATCGACTCGCTGCGTCAGGGCTTTTGGAAGCACTTTCCTCTGGCCGGTTTGATGGGGGTGGTCATTGCGCTGGAAATGGCAGCGGTGCTGACGCGAGGATTCAACCTCAGCGATGCCAAGCCATTCCCGGCTGATGTTGCCAAGCTGGACAACACCAAGGCGCTGGGCATTGAGCTCTACACCCATTACCTGTTCCCAGTGCAGATTGCTGCGGTCATCTTGCTGGTGGCCATCATCGCCGCCATCGCCTTGACCCTGCGTCGCCGCAAGGACGCGCACTATCAAAATCCTTCCGAGCAGGTCAAGGTCAAGAAGGCCGACCGCCTGCGCATCGTGCAGGTGGCCGCCGTGGTTGAGGCCAAGGTTGCCGCGTCTGCGGAGTCGAATCCCAATGGAGGCCAGGCATGACTTCTGTGACCCTTGGACACTACTTGTCGCTTGGGGGAATCCTGTTCGCCATGTCGGTGATCGGTATCTTCCTCAACCGCAAAAACCTGATCGTGCTGTTGATGGCCATTGAGTTGATGCTCCTGGCCGTGAACCTCAACTTCGTCGCCTTTTCGCATTACCTGGGCGACATGGATGGGCAGGTCTTTGTGTTCTTCATTTTGACGGTGGCCGCCGCTGAATCTGCAATCGGGCTGGCCATCCTGGTGGTGCTGTTCCGAAATCGCCAGTCGATCAATGTGGATGAGCTCGACACCCTCAAGGGTTGATCGATCGACGCTAGGAGAACCATAACAATGTCAGAGCTCTCACTCAACAACCTGCTGGTGGTGCCCCTCGCGCCCCTGATCGGGTCGATCGCCGCGGGTCTGTTCGGCAAGACCATCGGTCGGCGCGGTTCACACATCGTGACCATCCTGGGCGTGCTCATCGCCTTCATCGTCTCGGCCATGACGCTCAAGTCCGTGGCCGTGGATGGCGCCTCCTTCAATGCCACCGTCTACGAATGGATGACGCTGGGCTCGCTGAAGATGGAGGTCGGTTTCATGGTCGACGGCCTGACGGCGATGATGATGTGCGTGGTGACCTTCGTGTCGCTGATGGTGCACGTCTATACCATCGGCTACATGGAAGAAGATGCCGGCTACCAGCGCTTCTTTAGCTACATCTCGCTGTTCACCTTCTCCATGTTGATGCTCGTCATGAGCAACAACCTGCTGCAGCTCTTCTTTGGCTGGGAAGCGGTGGGCCTGGTGTCGTATCTGCTGATTGGCTTCTGGTTCAAAAAGCCAACGGCCATCTTTGCCAACATGAAGGCTTTCTTGGTCAACCGCGTGGGTGACTTCGGCTTCATCCTGGGGATTGGTCTGATCGTCGCATTTGCGGGCACCCTGAGCTACACCGAGATCTTCGCCAAGGCCAATGATCTGGCGGCGCTGCAATTGCCCAAGACCGACTGGTCCTTGATGACCGTGATCTGCATTTGCCTGTTCATCGGTGCGATGGGCAAGTCGGCGCAGTTCCCCTTGCACGTCTGGCTGCCTGACTCCATGGAAGGCCCGACCCCGATTTCCGCGCTGATCCACGCTGCCACGATGGTGACGGCTGGCATCTTCATGGTCGCGCGCATGTCGCCGCTGTTCGAGTTGTCGGACGCTGCGCTGAACTTCATCCTGGTGATCGGTTCGATCACGGCGCTGTTCATGGGCTTTCTGGGCATCATCCAGAATGACATCAAGCGCGTGGTGGCCTATTCAACGCTGTCGCAGCTGGGTTACATGACCGTGGCCCTGGGCGCATCGGCCTACAACGTGGCCGTGTTCCACCTGATGACCCACGCTTTTTTCAAGGCGCTGCTGTTCCTGGGCGCAGGCTCGGTCATCATCGGCATGCACCACGATCAGGACATCCGCAACATGGGCGGCCTGTGGAAGTACATGAAGGTCACCTGGATCACTTCCTTGGTGGGCTCGCTGGCTCTGATCGGCACGCCCTTCTTTTCGGGCTTCTATTCCAAGGACAGCATCATCGAAGCGGTGCACGCCAGCCACCTGCCGGCGGCTCAGTTTGCCTACTGCGCCGTGATCATTGGCGTGTTTGTGACGGCGTTCTACAGCTTTCGGATGTACTTCCTGGTTTTCCATGGCAAGGAGCACTTCCATCACAAGCCTTTCCCGGGCGAGCATGATCACCATGATGACCACGGCGATCATGCTCACGCTCGCACACCGCACGAATCACCCTGGGTCGTGACGCTGCCGCTGGTGTTGCTGGCCATTCCCTCAGTGCTGATCGGTTTCCTGGCGATCGAGCCCATGTTGTTCGGTGATTTCTTCAAGAGCGCCATTTTCGTGAACCTGGAGCGTCACCCCGCCATGGAAGAGCTCGCGCACGAGTTCCACGGTGCCATGGAGATGGCCTTGCACGGCTTCTCAGCGCTACCTTTCTGGCTGGCCCTGAGCGGCGTGGTCATGGCCTATGTGTTCTACATGGTCAACCCGGCGCTGCCAGCATTCTTTGCCCGTGTCCTGGCGCCCGTCATCAAGGTCATGGAAAACAAATACTTTCTGGACTGGTTCAACGAAAACGTCATTGCCGCTGGCGCGCGCCTGTTGGGCCGCGGCCTGTGGAAGGGTGGCGACGTGGCCATCATCGACGGAGTGTTGGTCAACGGTTCGGCCAAGTTGGTCGGTTTGATCGCATCGCTGGTGCGTCTGTTCCAGACCGGATATCTCTATCACTACGCGCTGGTCATGATCCTGGGGGTGTTCGCCCTCATGACATGGTTCGTGCTCATGCACCATTGAGCACGGGGACCAGTTCATGCACACCATGTCTAATATTCTTTCTCTGGCCATCTGGCTCCCCGTGGCGTTCGGCATCTTGCTGCTGGCTGTGGGTCGTTCGCAAAGCGCTGGCGTCACTCGCTGGATCGCGCTGATCGGCTCCATTATTGGTTTCCTGGTCACCATCCCGGTGATGCTGGACTTCGACACGACGACGGCCGCCATGCAGTTTGTCGAAAAGGCGTCATGGATCGAGCGCTTCAATGTGTTCTATCACCTGGGCGTTGACGGCATCTCGATGTGGTTCGTCCCACTGACGGCTTTCATCACCGTCCTGGTGGTGCTGGCCGGCTGGGAGGTCATCGAAGACCGCCCGCACCAGTATTACGGCGCTTTTCTGATCCTGTCGGGTTTGATGATTGGAGTGTTCTCCGCCATCGACGGACTGCTGTTCTATGTCTTCTTTGAAGCGACCCTGATTCCGATGTACATCATCATCGGCGTGTGGGGTGGTCCGCGTCGCGTCTATGCCGCGTTCAAGTTCTTCTTGTATACGCTGCTGGGCTCGCTGCTGATGCTGATCGCGCTGATCTTCCTGTACTACAAGTCGGGTGGCAGCTTTGACATCCTGACCTGGCATAAGCTGCCTTTGGGCGCCCTGGCCCAGTCGCTCTTGTTCGGCGCTTTTTTTGCGGCCTTCGCCGTCAAGGTGCCGATGTGGCCAGTGCACACCTGGTTGCCAGATGCTCACGTTGAGGCACCTACCGGGGGTTCCGTGGTGTTGGCAGCGATCATGCTTAAGCTTGGGTGCTACGGTTTCCTGCGCTTCATGCTGCCCATCGTCCCCGATGCCAGTCATGAGTACGCGCCGGTCGTCATTGCCTTGTCGCTGATCGCCGTGATTTACGTCGGCCTGGTGGCGCTGGTGCAGCAGGACATGAAGAAGCTGGTGGCCTATTCGTCCATTGCACACATGGGTTTTGTCACGCTGGGTTTCTTCATCTTCAATGAGCTGGGCGTGTCTGGCGGTCTGGTGCAGATGATCGCGCACGGCTTTGTGTCGGGCGCCATGTTCCTGAGCATCGGCGTGCTGTATGACCGCGTGCATTCGCGCGAAATCGCCAGCTACGGTGGCGTGGTTAATACCATGCCCAAGTTCGCCGCTTTTGCCTTGTTCTTTGCCATGGCCAATTGCGGTTTGCCGGGCACGGCCGGTTTCGTGGGCGAGTGGATGGTGATCTTGGGCGCCGTGCAGTTTGACTTCCTGATTGGCCTACTGGCCGCCACCGCCTTGATCCTGGGAGCTTCCTACACCTTGTGGATGTACAAGCGCGTGTATCTGGGCGAGGTGGCCAATGACAACGTGCGTGGCTTGCAAGACATCAATGCCCGCGAATTTCTGATCCTGGCCATCCTGGCCGTTGCCGTGCTGTGGATGGGCATCCAGCCCAAGCCCTTCACCGATGCGATGCATGTGTCGGTGATCGAGCTGCTCAAGCACGTGGCACAAAGCAAGTTGAACTGAGGTCGACACAAGATGACTGCAATGAACTGGCTCGCGATCGCGCCCGAGATCCTGCTGTTGGCCATGGCCTGCGTGATCTTGCTGGTCGATCTTTTTGTGACCCACCCTCGACGTCTCCCGACGTATCTTCTGACCATGCTGTCGCTGGCGGCGGTAGCTGGGCTGCACCTGGGTGCCCTGGATACCAGCACGGCCAACTACGCCATGCAGCGCATGGTCGTGACCGATCCGATGGGGCATTTGCTGAGCCTGTGTGCCACGCTCGCCGTCATGGCTAGTTTGGTGTATGGCCAGGTGTACGCCAGCTCGCGTGACCTGCTCAAGGGTGAGTATTTCACCCTGAGCCTGTTCGCGCTGCTGGGCATCTCGATCATGGTCATTGGTAACAACTTCTTGACCATCTATCTGGGCCTGGAATTGATGTCCCTGTCGCTGTATGCCCTGGTGGCCCTGCGCCGTGACCACGCTCAGTCGACGGAAGCCGCCATGAAGTACTTTGTGCTGGGCGCGCTGGCCAGCGGCTTCTTGTTGTATGGCTTGTCGATGATGTATGGCGCCACCGGTTCCTTGGATTTGGGCGATGTCTACAAGGCCACGCTGGCGGGCGAAATCAACAAGCAGGTGCTGGCCTTTGGCCTGGTGTTCATCGTGGCAGGCCTGGCTTTCAAGCTCGGTGTGGTGCCTTTTCACATGTGGGTGCCTGACGTTTACCAAGGTGCGCCCACTGCGATCACCATGATGGTGGCTGCGGCCCCGAAGTTGGCTGCGTTTGCCATCACCATCCGCCTACTGGTAGAAGGCCTGATCAACACCGCCACTGACTGGCAACAGATGCTGATGGTGTTGGCCATGGCGTCGCTTGCGCTGGGTAACCTGGCCGCCATCGCCCAGACCAACCTCAAACGCATGCTGGCCTATTCTGGCATTGCGCAACTGGGATTCATGCTACTGGGCTTTGTGCCCAGCGTGGTGGCTGGCAACACGGTCTCGGCAGGCAACGGTTATGGCTCGGCGCTGTTCTATCTGCTGACCTATGTGCTGACCACCTTGGGCACCTTCGGCTTGGTGGCCTTCCTGTCGCGGCCTGGCTTCGAAGCCGAGCAGATCTCGGATCTGTCGGGTTTGAACAAACGCAGCCCTTTGATGGCGGCGGTGATGGCGGTGTTCATGTTCTCGCTGGCGGGCTTGCCGCCCACGGTAGGTTTTTACGCCAAATTGGCCGTGCTGCAATCGCTGATCACCACGAATTCGCCATTGCACCTGCAATTGGCTATCGCGGCCGTGTTGTTCTCGCTGGTGGGCGCTTACTACTATCTGCGCGTCGTCAAGGTCATGTATTTTGACGAGCCCACGGATACCAACCCGGTGACAGCCGGTAGTGAGGCCCGCGCCTTGTTGGCCGTCAATGCGTTGGTGGTGCTGGGCCTGGGGATCTTGCCTGGTGGCTTGATGGCCTTGTGCGCTCGTGCCATCACCCAGTCGCTGGCGGGCTGATCGCCCATGAGTGGGCTGATCCCGGTCTGGGCCGTGGCCTGTATGTTGGTGGCCGCCGCGCTGATGGCCAATGCGCCTTTCCTGAATAACCGTTTGTTCCTGGTGGGCCCTGAGCGCGCACCCAAGCCGCTGGTCTGGCGTTTGGTGGAGTTGTCGGTATACGCCGCTGCGGTGTGCTTGCTGGGCCGAGGGCTGGAGGGGCTGTTGGGTCAGGTCACTGCCCAGAAATGGGAGTTTTACGCGGTCTGGGTGTTGGTGTTCCTGACACTGGCGTTCCCGGGCTTCGTGTGGCGCTATCTGCGCCGGGGCGCATCGCGCTGATCTGAAAGGCAGGCGCCCAATGGCCATCAACGACGACCATCTGCGTGAAGACCTGCTGACCTCCCAGCAGGTCTATCGGGGGCATTTTCTGGACGTGCGGCGCGATGTGGTACGCCTGCCCGATGGCCGAGAGACGACACGTGAATACGTGGTGCATCCCGGCGCGGTGATGATCGTGGCGATGCTGCCTGATGGCCGACTCGTGATGGAGCGCCAATACCGCTACCCTGTGGGCCAGACCATGATCGAGTTTCCTGCAGGCAAGCTGGATGCGGGTGAGGGTGGATGGGTTTGTGCCCAGCGTGAGTTGCAAGAAGAAACCGGCTACAGAGCTCACCGTTGGGCCAAAGCGGGCATCATGCACCCAGTGATCGGCTACGCGACCGAGATCATTGAGATCTGGTTTGCCGACAATTTGACCCCTGGCGAACGCCATTTGGACGACGGTGAGTTCCTGGATGTGTTCGCGGCCAGCGCCGATGAGTTGGACCAGTGGATGCAGCAGGGCGCGCTGACCGATGCCAAGACGATTGTCGGGATGATGTGGCTAAAGCAGTGGCGCTCGGGGGGCTGGCCCCTGGACTGGCAGACGATTGACTAGCCTGGTGTGTGCCCCGACGGCGTGGCGAGCAGCCGCCCAGGGTTCATCAAGTCTTGCGGGTCAAGTGCCTGTTTGATGGCACGCATCATCTGCATCGCCACGGGTGTTTTGCGTTGGACCAGTTCATCACGCTTGAGCAAGCCAATGCCATGTTCCGCCGAAATGGTGCCGCCCAGACTCAAGGCAACGTCATAGACCAAGTGGTTGACCTGCGTTTCGTGGCGCGCCAGAAATTCGTGGGCGTCCATGCTTGATGGGCCTTGCACGTTGTAGTGCAGGTTGCCATCACCAAGGTGCCCGAAGCACGCCACACGGCAGCCTGCAAAGGCCTGCTCCAACTGGCTTTGCGCGGCACGCACAAAGGTTGGGACGGCCGAGGTGGGCACGGCGATGTCGTGCTTGACCATGAGGCCCTCTAGCCGCTCTGCGCTGGGAATGGCCTCGCGCAACGCCCACATGGCTCGGCGTTGTCCGTGGCTTTGGGCCAAGCTGGCGTCCAGGGCTTCGCCGGCGTCCAGTGCTTGGGTCAGCAGGGTTTCCAGGGCGGCTCGCGCGCTGGCGTCTGAGTCCGGGCTGGCGGTGTCGATCAAGACGGTCCAGGCCGGTGCATCGCCACTCATCAGCGGCGCCATGGCCTTGGCGTGGTCGGGCAGGTGCTTGTGCACGAGGGCCACGGTCCAGGCCTGCATGACTTCAAAGCCGGTCAGGCCGGCGTCCAGTCGCGCGCGGGCGCGGTGCAGTAGGGCAACGGCGGCATCTAGGCTGGGGCAGTCCACCAGCGCGGCTACCTGGCCGGCAGGCTCCGGGAACAGGCGCAATGTCGCGGCGGTGATGATGCCCAGGGTGCCTTCGCTGCCGATGAACAGGTCGCGCAGGTCGTAACCGCTGTTGTCCTTGCGCAGGGCCGTGAGGCCATTCCAGACCTCGCCTTGCGGGGTGACCACTTCCAGGCCCAGGCACAGTTCACGGGCGGTGCCGTAGCGCAGCACCTGGGTGCCTCCGGCGTTGCTGGCAAGGTTGCCGCCGATGGTGCAGGTGCCTTCCGAGGCCAGGCTCAGTGGGAACAGGAGGCCAGCATCCTTCGCCGCTTGCTGGACCTGAGCCAACAGGCAACCGGCCTGCACGGTGATGGAGAGGTTGGCGGCGTCCACAGCAACGATGCGATTCAAACGGGTGAGGCTCACTAGTAGTTGCTGCCCGCTGTCGTCCGGGGTGGATGCGCCTACCAGTCCGGTGTTGCCGCCCTGAGGCACGATGGCCACGTTGTGGTCAGCGCACAGACGGGTCACGGCGGCGACCTCGGCCACGTCGCGGGGGCGCGCAATGGCCAAGGCCCGGCCTTGGTAGCGGCCGCGCCAGTCGTTCAGGTAGGCGCCAAGGGGGGGGGCGTCCTGCCCAGGCACGATTACCCCGTCCTCGCCCAACAGACTCAGCAAGGCCGTTAAAAAATCGGGCAGGTCTGACGGGCCTGTGACGCTTTGGTACTCGGTCATGGTTAGCCTCAAGCCGGCGGTCGCGCCTTGTCTTTCAGTCGCAAGCGAACATAGACAGAACAGGCTGTGAACAGCACCAGACTGAGCACGACTTCAATGCCCGCCAGGATTTGACTCAACCCTGCGTCGCTGAAGGCGCGCATGGTGCCTTCGGTGAAATAGAGCCACACCAGCAGTGACAGCCAACGGACGGTGTACATGCGATGCCTGAGTAGGCCGGTGATGCCGAGGGTGAGGGGGATCACTTTCAGTGCCAGCATGCCGGTGCCGCCTTTCAATGGCGCCAGCATCAATTCCCACAGCAGGCCCAGCACGATCAGTCCGATGACGGAAGCGAAGGCAATCCATCGGACGGTGTTGATGGCCCGCAGCCGCGCGGGCGAGTGTTGGTGCAAAGGGCCCGAGGGCAGGGGAGCTGTGGTGTCAGGCATCAATTGGCGTGTTTGGTTAGGGTGAGATGGCATCATAGCCAGATGATGTCGAAATTGACCGAATGGTCGCGAGCCCGCCAGCGTTGGGCCGCGTTGATCGTTACCTTGCAGCAGTGGCCGTGGGCGCAAACCCTTGTGACGCTGCGCCAGCGTTTTCGCGAGGATCGCCTGGGCTTGACCGCAGGCAGCTTAACCTTCACCACGACGATTGCGCTCGTCCCACTGTTCACCGTGATGCTGGCTTTGTTCAGCGCCTTTCCGGTGTTTTCGCGATTTCGGCAAGCCCTAGAGCAGGAGTTCATCCAGGGCTTCGTGCCGGATGCGATCGCCAAACCGGTGTTGTTGGCGTTGACGAAGTTTGCACTAAAAGCCAGCCAACTGGGTGGGGTGGGTCTGATCGGATTGGGGGTGACCGCCGTGGCCCTGATGTTGACCATCGATCACACACTCAATGCCATCTGGCGGGTTCGCACCCCGCGCTCTATCGCTCAGAAGGTGCTGGTGTACTGGGCGGCCTTGACTTTGGGGCCGCTGCTACTGGGCGTCAGTTTGTCGGTGACTTCGTATGTGCTGTCGGCCTCTCGGGGCCTGGTGAGTGAGTTGCCGGGAGGGGTGAGTTTCTTTCTGGCGGTGATCATCTTTGGCATGCAGACGGCCGGATTTGCCGCGCTGTTTCGCTACGTGCCCAACACCTATGTGCGTTGGGAGCATGCTTGGGGCGGGGCGGTGTTCGTGACGCTGGCTTTGGAATTGGGCCAAAAAGGGATCGCCCTGTACTTGAGCAAGGTGCCGGTGTACGCCAACATCTATGGGGCTTTTGCGGCGGTGCCGATCCTTCTGGTGTGGATCTACCTGAGTTGGGTGATCGTGCTGTTGGGCGCGGTGATCGCGGCTTACACGCCCAGTTTGTTGTCGCAAGTCAAGCGCTGGCCTGACACGCCAGGCTACCGTTTCCAACTGGGGTTGGCGCTGCTCAAGGCCCTGGCCACGGTTCAGCATGAAGCACAGCGTGGCTACACCGCTGAAGCCTTGGCCGGTTTGTTGCGCACCGACCCCCTGCAGATTGAACCCATTGTTGAAACACTGGTTGAACTGGATTGGGCCGCCCGGCTGGATGAGCCGGAGGGTGAAGGGGGCGGGCGTTTTGTGTTGCTGTGTGATCCAGACCGAACCCTGATCGCACCCTTGGTGGGCCGCTTGTTGCTCAAGCCTGATGGCTTTACGTTTGGATTCTGGTCGGCCACAAAACTTGATGAGGTCACCTTGAGGCAAGCGCTGGAATGACTGGCGCGGCCGGTTCAAGCGCACAATTTAGGGCAAGTTTGCACTCTTTTCGCATTGGTGTTTATGCCATCTTGCGGCACTATTGCCGAAAGGTGTTAGATGTGTTCTTGTGTAACGCACAATAAGAGGAGACTAGATCATGAAAGTCAGCGACATCCTTCGCGTCAAAGGCAGCACGCTCTACACGATACAGCCCGATCAACAACTGGCTGAAGCGGTCAACACAATGGCTCAGTTTGACATTGGATCGTTGGTGGTGATGGAGCATGGTGATGTGGTGGGCATGCTGACGTTCCGGGAAGTGATGCAGGCGATCGTGCGCAATAAGGGGGCCATTGGCGACACCCGCGTGCGCTCCGTGATGGACGACCATCCGCTGACCTGCACGCCCGACACCGAGATCGACGAGGTGCGGCGCATGATGCTCAGCCGCCATGCGCGCTACATGCCGGTCATGACGCAAAAGACACTGATGGGTGTGATGTCCTTCTACGACGTGGCCAAGGCCGTGGTCGACAGCCAGGACTTCGAGAACCGCATGCTCAAGGCATATATCCGCGACTGGCCTGTGGAAGAGGCTGGCGGTGAGCGTCGGGCGCTTTTGTGACCGCTTCGGCCATCTGAAGAAGGGAAGTCGGCTGTACTTCCCGTTGCGTTCATGGGGGACAATAGAGAACTTACCTCTTTTTAACCTGGTTCGCGCTATGTCTGGCAGCACCTTTGGACTTCTGTTTTCGGTCACCAATTTTGGCGAATCGCACGGGCCGGCCATCGGCTGCGTGATTGATGGCTGCCCACCTGGCATGTCGCTGTCTGAATCAGACATTCAGCCTGACCTGGATCTGCGCCGCCCGGGCACGTCCCGCCACGTCACCCAGCGCAATGAGCCTGACGCCGTCGAGATCCTCAGCGGGGTCTATGAAGGCAAGACCACGGGCGCGCCGATTGCCCTGCTGATCCGCAACACGGACCAGCGCAGCAAGGATTACGGCAACATCTTGCAGACCTTCCGCCCAGGGCATGCCGACTACACCTACTGGCACAAATACGGCCTGCGTGATCCACGCGGTGGCGGGCGTTCATCGGCGCGTTTGACGGCGCCGATGGTGGCGGCGGGCGCCGTGGCCAAGAAGTGGTTGCGCGAACAATTCGGCACCGAATTTCGTGGTGCCATGACGCAACTTGGTGATGTGGTCATTGCATTCGAGGGCTGGGAGCACGTCCGCAATAACCCCTTCTTTGCGGCCAACGTCAGCCAGATCGACGCGATGGAAGACTACATGGACGAGTTGCGCAAGGCCGGCGACTCCTGTGGTGCGCGGCTGATGGTCGAAGCCACCAATGTGCCCGTGGGGCTGGGCGCGCCGCTGTTTGACAAGCTGGACGCCGACATTGCCTACGCCATGATGGGTATCAACGCGGTCAAGGGGGTCGAAATTGGTGCCGGGTTTGGCTGCGTGACCCAGAAGGGCAGCGAGCATGGCGACGAGTTGACGCCGCAAGGCTTTGCGTCGAACCATTCCGGTGGCGTCTTGGGCGGCATTTCGACGGGGCAAGATCTGCGCGTGTCGATCGCGATCAAGCCGACCAGCTCGATCCGCATTCCGCGCCAGTCCATTGATCTGAATGGTCAGCCAGCGACGGTGGAAACCTTTGGCCGCCACGACCCCTGCGTGGGTATTCGCGCCACGCCGATTGCCGAGGCCATGCTGGCTTTGGTGCTGATGGATCACGCCTTGTTGAATCGCGCGCAATGCGGCGACGTGGTGGTGAGCACGCCAAAGATTCCCGCACGTACACCATCAATGGTGCAGGCATCGCCTTGATTTGTCTGATCAGTGTTCGATCAGTTCAATCTTGTAGCCATCCGGGTCGGTGATGAAGGCGATCATGGTGTCCCCGCCCTTGACTGGGCCGGGCTCGCGAGTGATGGCGCCACCTAAGGCAGCGGCTTTGGCGCGCACCGCATCGCACGTGGCCACGATGTCGTCCACGCCGATGGCGATGTGGCCGTAGGCTGTGCCCAGTTCGTACTGGGTGACGCCGTAGTTGTAGGTCAACTCCAGCTCGGCATGCTCGGGGTTGCGGCCATAGCCTAGGAAAGACAGGCTGTATTGCTGGTCGGGACGGTCGGTGGTGCGCAGCAGGGTCATGCCCAGCACCTGGGTGTAGAAATCAATCGATCGTTGCAAATTGCTGACCCGCAACATGGTGTGCAAAAGACGCATGGTGATTCTCCTCAAGGTTCAATCTTCTGGGTGGGTGCCAGCACGACATCGAGCCATCCGCGCACGCTATTGATCAGCGCAAGTCCCTGCGCTTGGCGCACATCGTCAAGGGTCAGGGTGCGCTCTTGCAAGCGCCCCTCAGCCAGCAGGGTTTCGCGCATCACCCCGGGCAACAAGCCGGCCGACAGGGGCGGCGTGTACCAGGTGGCATCGCCCTGGAGTTGCACGGCGACGTTGCCGATGGTGAATTCGGTAATTTCGCCGTTGGGGTTCCACAGCAGGGTGTCAAAACAACCCGGTGGCGGCGTGAAGGGCGCATAGGCCAGTCGGTGCGTGGTCTTGTGGGCAATGAATTCATCCGCCGGGGGCATGGGCTGGCAGGCCAGATTGACGCGAATGGGGGGCGCGTCTGTGGCCGTCGGCGCGAGCGGGTTGGCGTCGCACAGCACCTGGCCATGAGCATCGACACGCAGGCGGATTTTGTGAACGCCGTGGGGAAGGATATGGCTTTGTCGCGCCAGCGCATCGTGTATCGAGGCCTCGTCCAGCGGGAAGTTGAAATGAGCGGCGGCACGGGTCAGGCGCTCCAGGTGACGCGTCAGTCGGGTGATGTGGCCGTGGTCAAGTCGCAGCGATTCCAGCAGATCGAAGGGCTGGGCCGCGCGCCTGAGGAAGGCCTGTTTTTGTTGCCATTCCTGGGCTTCGGCTTCAGCGGTTGCGTCCAGGGTGATGCCGCTTCCGATGCCGCAGTGGGCCTGCCAGCCGCCTGGTTGCAGGTGCAGCACCACGGTACGGATTGGCACGTTGAAGGTGACTTCACCGCCGGGAGTCATCAGCCCCATGGCGCCGCAATACAGCCCACGCGGAGCGCCTTCCAGCGCGGCAATGTGGTGCATGGCACGTCGTTTGGGGGCCCCGGTGACCGAGCCGCAGGGGAACAAAGCGGCGAAGATGTCCGATAGTCTCAGATCGGCGCGGGTGCGGGCCTGCACGGTTGAGGTCATTTGCCACACCGTGGGCAGGGCCTGCACGTCGAACAAGGAGGGCACCTGCACCGAGCCCACCTCGGCAATGCGCGACAGGTCGTTGCGTAGCAGGTCGACGATCATGAGGTTTTCGGCCCGCTCTTTGGCGCTAGTTTGGAGGTGTCGGGCGGCGTCGGCGTCGGCTTGCTGCGTGGCGCCGCGCGCGGCGGTGCCTTTCATGGGGCGGGTGGTGATGCGGCCGTCCTGCCAGTGAAAAAATAACTCCGGTGAGACGCTCAGCACGTGGCTGGGGGCGCCACCTGTTTCAGGCGTGGGGGGCAGTGTTGCGGTGTCCAGGTACGCTGCATAGCCCTTGGGTTGGCTGCGGTGCAAGGCCTCGAAGTAGGCCAGAGGTGTCGTTGATGCGCCGGGCGTGAGTGCGCTGTTCAAGGTCGTGGTCAGGTTGATCTGGTAGACCTCGCCATTGCGGATCAACTCATGGATGGCGCCGACCTGCGTTTTAAAAGTGGCGGGGGACAAGGGCGATTGCCAGGGCTGGGTTTGCCACGCGGCGAGCGGCATCGGTTGGGCGGCAAACACGGCCTCAGGCCACGGGTGAGCGTGATCAAAGACCGCGAACACGGCCAGTGGCTCGCCGGTCTGGGGCGGGAGCACGGGCAGGGCTGCATCGAAGGCCGAGGCCGCTTCGAAAGCCACCCAGCCAAGGCACCAGTGACCTTGGCGAGCGTACTCGTGGGCGGTGTCGATCACGCTGGCGACCTGGCTGGGCTCGGTGGCCACCAGCCAGTGCAGGGCCGGCCCGAAAGCGTGACGCTGTCGCTCCTGCGGTGGCCGCTGTGTCCCCTGCGGGTTGGGCTGATCCACTTCGCCTGTGTCGGGGCGGGGCGGAAAGTCGACCAGGGCCACCAGAGGCGGCCCGGATGCCGCACTATCGGCCATCAGCGCGCAAGGCGCACCACAGGCCGGTAGCGACCAGCAGCACGAACAAGCCCAGACTCCAGAATTCGAATGGCATGCCGGCCAGCTGGGCGGCGGCGTCGGCGCAGGAGGCCCGCACTTCAAAGATGTCGGGCCAGGCGGTGTCCAGTTGCAGGCCCGAGATGATGCGGTCGGCCAGCGTCAGGTTGCACGAACTTGAACGGGCGGCCACGAAGTGCTGATACCAGGCAGCGGCGGCCCCGGAAGCGGCCACAGGAACGATCAGCCAGGCGGCCAGTCTGGGGATGATTCTGCCGCCCAGTGGCGGGCCGAAGAGGGCGCCCAGCGCTGCCACAGCAGCGATCAACAAAAATTGAATGCGCTGCAGGATGCACCAGGGGCAGGGCTGCATGCCCAGTCGATGTTGGGCCAGTAGAGCCCCCGCCACGGCGATCACGCACACGACGGAGACCAACGCCAGCACCACGCGCGTATCGCGAGCCGCCATTTCAAGCCACCTCGGCAATCAGTTCGATCTCGACGCAGGCACCCAGCGGAATTTGGGCCACGCCAAAGGCGCTGCGGGCATGGCGGCCGGACTCGCCCAGCACGTCGACCAACAACTCGGAGCAGCCGTTGGTGACCAGGTGGTGTTCGGTGAAGTCGGCGCTGCTGTTGACCAAGCTCACGACCTTGACGATGCGCACGACCTTGTCCAGCCCTCCTGCGGCCACCTGCAGCGTGCCCAACAGGTCAATGGCAATGGCGCGCGCGGCTTGTTGGCCATCGGCGGTGAGCATGGTTTTGCCCAGTTGGCCAGCCCAGACCTTGCCGTCTTTTTTGGCAATGTGGCCCGACAGAAAAACGAGGTTGCCGGTGCGGGTGAAGGGTAGGTAGGAAGCGGCCGGCGCGGCCACGGGGGGCAGCGTGATTCCCAGGGCGTTCAGGCGGTCTTGAATGGACATGGTGTCAAAGCGATTCAATCAATTGGTGGTGCGGGCAGGTCCCCCCTTCGTGGGGTGCGCCGTGCCCGTGCAAATGCGTGCTGCGATCCTACACTGTTGGATCGATGGATAAGGGAGGCGGGGCATGACCCTGTGGGCGATGGCGATGCTTGCCTGGCTGGCAGGTGTTGCGGTGCAATTGCAGCAGACCAGTGTGTCGCCCGTGAAATGGGCGCAGGCAGCTTGCCTGTTGGCGGTGCTGGCTGGGGTGCTGGCGATTTGGGCCTGGGCGCGGCGGCCAGGGCGGCCTGGGCGACATGTCGCGCGCATGGGGTGCTGGGTCGCCTGCGCCTTGCTGGCGTGGGGCAGCACCAGTTGGCGAGCGCATGAGAAGGCGTCACAAGTGTTGCCGTCGGCATGGCAGGACCAGGATGTGATGGTGGTGGGGGAGGTCCTGGGCTTGCCTGAACCACGAGGGCAGGCCCTGGGGTTTGATGTGGCGGTGCGTCAGTATGAATTCCAGGGACGGATTTGGCCGGTGAGTCAATCGTCCGTGGGTGGCCGACCCTTGCCTGATCGTGTGTCCTTGTACTGGGCACCCGTGGGCGACGATGGGCAGGCTCCGGGCCGGTCGGATGGGCCGGGGCCACTCAAGCAGGTGCAGGCCGGGCAGGTGTGGCGTCTGCCGGTGCGCTTGCAATCGCCCATCCGGGCCGGCAATCCCGGCAGCTTCGACGCGGCGCTGTGGTTGTTTGATCGGGGCGTTCGGGCCACTGGCTCGGTGCGGCCCAAAGTGGCAGAGCCGCGCTTGTTGGCGCAGCCCAAAGGCTGGTGGTCCGCAGGGTGCGTTGACCGGGCTCGGCAGTTGATTCGGGCCGCGATCGGTCGCCAAGTCAGCGACCCACGGTTGGCGGGTGTCCTGGCGGGTTTGACCGTCGGGGACCAGGCCGCCATTGACCATGATGACTGGGATGTGTTCAGAAAAACCGGCGTGGCCCACCTCGTGTCCATCAGTGGTTTGCACATCGCGATGGTCGGCTGGATGGCCGGTGGCGCCTTGTCCTGGGGTTGGCGGCGCAGTGAGCGCTTGATGCATCGCTGGCCGGCGCCTACAGTCCAGTTGATCGGTGGTGTGGTGGCGGCCGCTTTGTATTCCTTGCTCGCCGGTTGGGGCGTGCCGGCCCAGCGCACGGTGGGCATGATGGCCTTGTGGGCCGCATTGCGTCTGAGTGGTCGGCGGTGGCCCTGGCCTCTGGTGTGGTTGTTGTCTGCGGTCGTGGTCACGTTGATGGACCCCTGGGCCTTGTATCAGGCTGGATTCTGGCTCTCGTTTGTGGCCGTGGGTGTGCTGATGTCCAGTGGGCCAGCCGGACCCTCGCGTGGGCAAGATGCTGCACATTGGCATTGGAGGGTGTGGGGCAAGATCACCGCAGCGGTGCGCACTCAGTGGCTGGCCACGGTGTCGCTCACGCCTTTGGCGGCGGTGTTCTTTCATCAGGTGTCGGTGGTTGGTTTCGTGGCCAATTTGTTCGCCATTCCGATCTTCACCTTGTTGATCACCCCCTTGACGCTGGCAGGCGCGGCCTGGTCACCGGTGTGGAGCGTTGCAGCCTGGGTGTTGGCGCAATCGATCCAGGTGTTGTCCTGGATGGCGGCTTGGCCCTGGTCGGTCGCGCCGGTCGCCGCCTTGCCAAGCTGGGTGTCCGTGGTGTCGGTGGCGGCGGCGGGCGCTGTGGCCTTGCCCGTGCCTTGGCGCTGGCGCTTGATCGGGGTGCCGATGGTTCTCCCCCTGGTCTGCCTGCCCACGGCATGGCACTTGCAGCCTCCGCCAGCACCTGGCCAATTCATCTTGGTGGCGCCTGATGTGGGACAGGGCACTGCGGTGCTGGTGCGCACGGCCCACCACGCTTTGCTGTTCGATGCCGGACCGAAAGTGGGCGAACGCAGTGATGCCGGCCAACGCGTGCTGCTGCCCATGCTGGCAAGCCTGGGAGTGACCCATCTGGACGAACTGCTCATCAGTCACCGCGATACCGACCACGTGGGCGGGGCAGCGTCCGTGGTGGATGCGGTGCCGGTCATGCAGTTGCGTTCGTCACTGGAGGATGAGCACCGCTTGCGACAGAAGGCGCCAGGTGGCCTGGTGCTGCGCCATGTGCGCTGTGAAACGGGCCAGCGTTGGCAGTGGGACGGCGTGGTGTTCGATGTCCTGAACCCCAGCGCCGAGGACTACGAACGGCGAGACGACCTGTCCTCCAATGCGCTGTCTTGTGTCTTGAGAATTCAGGCCCAGGCTAGGAGCGGTCATGAGGCGGGGAGCGCCTTGCTTGCGGCGGACATGGAGGCGGCGCAAGAGGCCGCTACGCTGGATCGCGCCCAGTCTGTCGTTACGGGCCCGGCCCTCCTGCGCAGCACGGTGCTGGTGGCGCCGCATCATGGCAGCAAGACCTCGTCCTCAGAGGGATTCTTGCTGGCCGTGCAACCTGTGCAGACCGTGATTCAGGTGGGACGGCGCAACCGCTATGGCCACCCCTCGCCTGAGGTGATGGCCCGTTACGACGGCTTGAGCTTGGCTCGCGTGGCCACTCCGGCATGTGGCGCCTTTCTGTGGAATAGCGCTGAGGTGCTTCCCGTGTCGAGACCTACGCCAACATCGACGATGGCAGGCGATGTGACCCAGCATCTGCGCCTCGGCGAGTGCTGGCGTCAACGCGCCGGGCATTATTGGGATGGTCAGGCGGACGGGTGATCGAGCTAGGCCACACGCGTGGCGAGCAATTTGTCGATGCGTTTGCCATCCATGTCAACCACCTCAAAACGCCAGCCTTCCCACTCGGCCGAGTCCGTGGTCTGGGGCAGGCGGCCTAACAGCATCATCACCATGCCGGCCAGGGTGTTGTAGCGACCCCGATCCTCGTCGGGCAGCGCCTTGAGGCCCAGGCGATCCTTGAGTTCCGGGACCGGAATCAAGCCATCGAACAGCCAGGAGCCATCCTCCCGTTGCACGGCCCAACTGCTTTCGTCCTGGGGCGTGGTGAATTCACCCGTGATGGCTTCCAGCACATCGCGCAAGGTGATCACGCCTTGCACTTCGCCGTATTCGTCGACCACAAAGACCATCTGGACGGCCGAGGCACGGAAGTGGTCCAGCAACTCCATGCCCGACAGTGTTTCGGGCACGAACACGGCCGGTTGCAAGCCCTGCGCGAGGTCATCGCTCAGCCCTTGGGTCACCTGGTGCAGCAATTGCTGGGCCGTGATGACGCCCAACACGTCGTCCAACCCGCCACGGCACACCGGGTAGCGCGAATGTCCATGCAGCGCAATGATGGCCAGGTTCTCCTTCATGCTTGCTTCCAGATTCAGCCAGGCGATGTCGCCACGCGGAATCATCATGGAGCCGACCTGGCGGTCGTCCAGACGGAACACATTGCGCACCATCTGATGCTCGTTGGCCTCGATCACTCCGGCGTCCAGGCCTTCTTCCAAACTGGCGGCGATCTCTTCCTCGGTCACCCCGCGGTTGCCGGAGTCACGCACGCCCAGCAGCTTGAGGATGCCCTCGGTGCTGGCCGCCAGCAGGCGCACAAAGGGTCTGGTCAATTGCGACAGCCACTTCATGGGCTGGGCCACCAAGCGTGCCACAGGCTCGGGGTACATCTGCGCGAAGCGCTTGGGCACCAGTTCGCCAAAAATGATGGTGACGAAGGTGATGATCATGACCACCAGACCGGTGGCGGTCAGTGCGGCAGCTTTTTCGTGAATGGGAAACTGTGTTTGTAGCCAGGTAGACAAGCCCGCTGAAAAAGCCGCATCGCCGACGATGCCGTTCAGAATGCCCGTGGACGTGATGCCGATTTGCACCGTGGACAGGAATTGGGTGGGGTTGTCATGCAGCTCCATGGCCACCTTGGCGCCGGCATCGCCAGTTTCCGCCATGACCTGCAGGCGCGCCTTGCGACTGGCGGCCAGTGCCATCTCGGACATGGCAAACAAACCATTGAGGATGGTCAGGAAAATCAGAAGCGCAACGTCCATAGGGGGCGCCGGGCAGAGCCGGGCCATCAATTTTTACCGCGCAAGCGTAGCAGAATCGGTGCCATGAACTATCTCGTTGGCGATTTGCAAGGTTGTTGCGATCCATTGGAGCGCTTGTTGAGCATCATCGGCTTCTCGCCTTCGCGAGACCGTCTTTATCTGTTGGGCGACCTCGTGAACCGCGGACCCGACTCGCTGGGGGTGCTGCGGCGCCTGCGCGATCTGGGTGATTCGGCGATGTGCCTGTTGGGCAATCATGATCTGCACCTGCTGGCCGTGGCTCACGGCGTGCGCCGGGCGCACCGCAGCGACACGCTGGAGGGCATATTGGCGACCCCCGACCGTGAGGCTTGGCTCGATTGGGTGCGCCATCGTCCGCTGGCACTGTGGGAGCATGGCTGGCTGATGGTGCATGCCGGGGTGGTGCCGCAGTGGGATGCAGTGCAAACCATGGCACTGGCCGCCGAGGTAGAGGCGCTGCTTCAAGGGCCCGATCTGAGGGAATTCTTGACCGTGATGTATGGCAATGAACCTGCTCGCTGGCAGGACGACCTGGAAGGCGCCGATCGCTGGCGGTGCGTGATCAACTGCCTGACCCGCGTGCGCTTTTGTACGCTGGACGGCACCATGGACTTTTCGGCCAAGGAGGGGGCGGGTGCGGCCCCCGAAGGGCTCTTGCCCTGGTTTGAGGTGCCTGGACGCCGCACGGCGAATACCCCTGTCGCCTTTGGGCACTGGTCGACCTTGGGGCTGATCAACCGAAGTGATTTGTTGTCCCTGGACACTGGTTGTGTGTGGGGCGGGCAATTGACGGCGGTACGCATTGACGGCGCCACCCGCGAGGTGATTCAGATCGACTGCCCCCAGACGCAAAAGCCTGGCAAGTAATGCGCGCCATGTCTTACAATGCGGCCCCAAGGAAGTGTGGCCGAGTGGTTTAAGGCTCTAGTCTTGAAAACTAGCGTAGGGGCGACCTTACCGTGAGTTCGAATCTCACCGCTTCCGCCGGATTTTTATAAAAAGCGCCTCAGAAGGCGCTTTTTGTTTTGCCGCCATCTCTAGCGGTAATGTGCAGAAGCCCCCCCAAAAAAAGCGGCAGCGGTTACAAGGGTTTACACCTAGATCCAGGCCAACTGTACTAACATTGGTGCACCGCAACATATGGGGTGCACCATGGTCCAACGAAGCTTGAAATTTGGCGGCTTGCGAGAGCCCAGCGTTCAGGAAAAGCGAAACCACAAGGCTTTAGTTCTGGAAAAGCTTGGGGTGATCGGTGGGTTTCTGCTTGGCCTGTTGGCGGGCGTGAATTTCATTGAGGCGCCCTTGACGCAAGCGGGTCTGCCCCGGGGGCTCGTCATTGCCGCCACCGTGATGGGGGTGGCGGTGATCATGCGCGTTGGTGCTTCGCTGGGTGCGGCGGCTGCGGAACGCATCGACCAGGCGCGGCGCGGCTGATCGTCGACGCTGCCAACGGCGTCAAGTCAACAGGGCATCGGCCTGGAGTAAGGACTCCAGGCACTGCTCCTTGATGCCATAGAACGATTTGATCTCATTGATCTGACCACGCACTTCCTCGGTGTGGGCAGGATCACGGTGGGCACGTTTCACCGCCAGGATCATCTTGTTCTTGTTGGTGTGTTCCAGCGAGATGAATTCAAACACCTGCGTGTCGTAACCGCAGGCGTCCAGCAGCAGGGCGCGCAGCCCATCGGTCAGCATCTCGGCTTCCTGGCCCAGGTGTACGCCATGCTGCAAGATGGGGCGCAAAGGGTGCGGGCTGAGCAGTTGCGGGCGAATCTGCTTGTGACAGCAAGGCGAGCACATGATGATGTCGGCCCCGGTGCGGATGCCCATGTGGATGGCGTAGTCCGTGGCGATGTCGCAGGCATGCAGCGCGATCATGACGTCGATGGTGCCGGCCTTGTAGTCCCGCACATCGCCATGGTCAAAGTGCAGGCCGGTCAGGCCTAGTCGCCGGGCGGCACTGTTGCACAACTCGACCATGTCCTGGCGCAGTTCAACGCCGGTCACATGGGCTGACAGCCCCAGAGTGTTTTGCAGATAGTCATGGATGGCAAACGTCAGGTAGCCCTTGCCTGAGCCAAAGTCGACCACATGGATGTCGCTGGCCTTGGCGAGTTGTGAGGCCACAAAAGCGCGGTCAAACACCTCGATGAATTTGTTGATCTGCTTCCATTTGCGCGACATGGCCGGGATCAAGGTCTGCTGGGTATCGGTGACGCCGAGGGCGGTCAAAAAAGGGCGGGCCAAGTCGAGGTGGCGCTGTTTCTGGCGGTTGTGTTCCTGGGACACGGCTTCGTGGTGCTCGGCCTTGCCAAAGCGCAGCGTGGCCTTGCCTTTTTTGCTGAACGCCAGTTGAATTTCTTCGGTGGGCGTTAGCAGGTGGGCGTTTCTGAAGTCCTGGCCGACCTGGGTGCGCAGCAGCGCCAGGCCATCGGCCACCGGGACGTTCTTGGTGATGTCCTTGGTCTGGTGCCGGTAGACAAAGCTCAGGCAGGCCTGCTCCTTGATGGTGACGGGGCGCACCTGAACGCGCAGCAGGTCGGCAACGGGGCCGCTGTAGTTGCCCAGCACCACCTTGATCAGCGTGCCGCCTTGCAGGTGGGTGTGCACCAGGCTGAAGAAGCGCTCAATGGCTTGGCTGGTGGACGATTCAAGCGGGCTGATCTGACTGGGGGAGGGCATGCGGGCGCCTTTTTGGCAGGGAAGGGGATAAGCCCCGATTTTCAGGGCAAAACAAAGGCCGGGTGCTCGCCAGTGGATGCCGAGCGTTGGCGTGAAAAGCTGCGCAGTTTTTATCCACCGCGTTGCCATTGAGGCAGACTGAGTGACTGTGCGTGGCAGATCACAATGAGGCGAGCATGAAGCGTGTGGCGTTGTTGACCGTGGCGGAGATGAAGCAGGCCGAGCAAATGGCCATGGATGCGGGCACACGCGGCCTGGAGTTGATGGAGCGTGCGGGGCGAGCTGTGGCCGAGGCCATCCTGGCCCGATGGGATCGCCAACCGGTGTTGGTGCTGTGCGGCCCGGGTAACAACGGTGGCGACGGTTTTGTGGTGGCACGCCATCTGGCGCAGGCCCACTGGTCCGTGCGCGTCGCCCTGCTGGGGCCATGGTCGGCCTTGGCAGGCGATGCCTTGATGCAGGCCCAACACTGGGCCGATGAGTGTGTGCCAGGAGGCTCTGCCGTCCCGGACAGCAGCATCGTGGCCTTGAGCCCGGAGGTGATCCGGGGGGCGTCCCTGGTGGTCGACGCCTTGTTCGGCACCGGCTTGAGCCGACCACTGACCGGTGCAGCCGCCCAGACCTTGCAGGCGTTGGCCGCCAGCGGGGTGCCCGTGGTCGCCGTGGACGTGCCCAGCGGAGTTTTTGGCGACACGGGTGCCGATGGCGGTGCGGCCAAGGCTCGGCTGACAGTGACCTTTGCTTGTCGCAAGCCCGGCCATGTCCTGATGCCGGGGCGTGATTTGTGTGGCGAGGTGCTGGTGGCCGACATTGGGCTGTCACCCGAGGCAGACCAGCAAGTGCGCTCCATGGCATTTGAAAACACACCCGGCTTCTGGCTCGATCAATGGCCCAATCTTGCTGCGGGGGCTCACAAGTACCAGCGTGGGCACGCCCTGGTGTATGGCGGCGGGCTCATGACAGGGGCCGCGCGCATGGCAGCACGCTCCGCCGCGAGGGTCGGGGCGGGCTTGACCACGGTGGCGGTGCCTCAGGGGGCGTTTCCCATCTATGCCGCAGGCTTGACCAGCGTCATGGTGCGTCCCATGGTCGGCGACGATGTGCAGGCCTTGGCGACGGGTTTGAGGCAAGTGCTGGCCGATCAGCGCATTTCATCCGTGCTGCTGGGCCCGGGCGCGGCCGGTGGCTTGGTGCAAGGGGCCCGGCCCATGGTGGAGGTGGTGCTGGCCTGTGGTCGGCCTCTCGTGCTGGATGCCGACGCCCTGACGGCCTATGAGCACGACCAGGAGGCCTTGTCTGCCGCCATCCAAGCGCATGTGCGGCCGGTGGTGTTGACGCCCCATGAGGGCGAATTCGCGCGCCTGTTTCCCCGGGCGCGGAACTTGCCATCGACCGACAAGCTCAGCCGTGCCCGGTGGGCCGCGCAGCACAGCGGCGCCATCGTGGTCCTCAAGGGCGCGGATACTGTGGTGGCTTCACCCGATGGGCGCGTGGTCGTCAACACCAATGCGCCGCCCTACTTGGCCACGGCGGGCGCGGGCGATGTGCTGGCGGGTTTGATCGTTGGCTTGCTGGCTCAGGGTATGGACGCTTTTGCAGCGGCGGCCGCTGCCGTGTGGCTGCATGGCGCAGCGGCCTCGGCTTTTGGTGTGGGCCTGATCGCGGAGGATCTGCCCGATCAGCTACCCAAGGTGTTGCGGCAACTGGCGCTGTGATCAGCCCACGCAGGTGCGATTTTTGCCCGTTTGCTTGGCTTCATAAAGAGCCACGTCGGCGCGGTCCAGTGCGGCCTCAATGGTCTCGCCCACTCGGTACTGGGTCACGCCGGCCGAGAAGGTGATGAACACTTTCTTTTCGTCCTGCGTGAAGAACTCGGCGCTCAAGGTGCGCTGCAGGCGCGTGAGCACCTGCTGGCCTTCATCGACTTGTGTGTCTGGCAGCAGAACCACGAATTCCTCGCCGCCATAGCGGGCGATGGAGTCGGTCGGGCGCAGGCATTCACCCACGCGGCGTGACAAGAACTGCAAGGCAAGGTCGCCCGTGTGGTGGCCCATCTGGTCGTTGAGCTTCTTGAAATTGTCCACGTCCAGCAAACCGATGGCGAGTTGGCCGCCATTGCGCTGCAGGTTCGCACATTCGGTATCAAAGGACTTCGCCAGGCCGCGTCGATTGGCAATCTGGGTGAGGGGGTCGGTCGACACCTCGTCAGACAAGCGGCGAATTTCGCTTTCCAGGTCACGCACCCGATCGGTCAAGTCGGTGGCGCGGGCATGTTCAGCCTGCATGCGTGACTGAGCCTGCGAGACCAGACCGTGCACGGTGCGACTTTCTTCGACCATTTCACGCACCACACTGGCCAGGCTTTCCAGCGAGTCGGCCTGACCGATCGTGTCGGCATAGTGGCCCAGGCTTTGCTGGAAGCGATCCGTGGTGCTGCCCAGCGCCGCGATCTCCTGCAGCATTTCATGGATCAGGTGCTTGAGGGCCAGGCGCGCTGATTCACGGTCTTGTTTGAGCTGCTTCTGGCGCTGTCGGGTGCCTTCCAGCAGGTCCAGCATGTGCCGCACGCCACGGTGGTGCAGGCCATCGTCGAGTTGGTGCTGCATGGCCTGCACCTGGCCTTGCACCCAGGAGTCGTCTTCTGCCAGCTCCACCATGCTGTCCGTCAGCGTCTGGCACAGCTCGGTGAGCTGGTCGATGAGGTGATGGCGGTGCTCGATGACGCGCTGCGCCTGTCCGCAGGCTTCAGTGATCTGCTGACTGATTTCGCTGCATTGGTCTTCGCTGAGGTCCGTCTGGCGCCCACGCTGCAAGGCGGCTTGCAAGCTGGCCCTTGTTTCGCTGCTCTGAGCGATGTGGGGCGGCAGGGCAACGGCTACCGTGTCTTCGAGTTGTTCGACCGAATGTTCGGCGAGCTTGGGCCATGGACTCTGGCCTGGGGGCGGAGTGGTCGCGATCGCGGCCGGGGGTGGGGTCGTTGTCGTGGCGACTTCGTCGACCAGGCCGGGCGCGACTTCGGTGATGCCAGTCAGGCTGTCGTCGATGGTGTCGCTGTCCCAGCCAGCCACCAGTTGGCTGAGGCGCTGGTGCAGGCGGTCGGCTGAATTTTTGCTGCCGTCCAGCACGCGCGTCAGGCTGTCCTTTTTGCGCGCGGTGGTCCATTGGCGGCCACCGCGTTCGGCCCCGCGCACGATCCGCCCGATCAGCTGCGACCAGCGTTCGCCATCGTCGGCCGACGACAGTGCGGTCGCTTCCGGACTGCCGCTGTGGGCGGCAACCCCCGATTCGGCCTCGTAGGCCTTGCGGAAATTCTCGGGCGTGGGCTCCTGCCTTTGCTCGGCCAGGCGGCGCAGCGCGGCTTTGGCCAGTTGCGTGGCAGTCTGCGATGCAGGGCCACTTCTGGGTGAATTGCCCATGATCAATTCCTGATTGAACTGCCTAGCCGGCCGTGGCGCCGCTGATCACGGCGTTGCCCATGTCGCCACTCAAAAGAGCGACACGGGGCAGGTTTTGTTCGGTCTCGGCGCTGCGCAGCCAGTTCTCGACGTCGGGGGCGGGCATGGGGCGGGCAAACAGGAAACCTTGGCAAATGTGGCAGCCAAGGTTGTAGAGAATTTCCATTTGTGCAACCTCCTCGACGCCTTCGGCGACCACGCGCAGACCCAGGGCGCGGGCCAGTGCGATGATGGCCGACACCACCGCAGTGCTTTGCGGCGTCGTGCCCAGGCCATGCACAAAGGAGCGGTCAATCTTGAGTTCGCTGATGGGCAGGGTTGTGAGATAGGCCAGCGACGAATAACCCGTGCCAAAGTCATCAATGGAGATCTCGATGCCGAGCTGATTGAGTCGGTGCAGCGAAGGAACTACGCCTTGCAGGTCCTTCATCAGGCCGGTTTCGGTGATTTCAAGCTCGATGAAATGTGGCGCCACTGCTTCGCGTAACAGGATGGCCTCAATTTTGTCGACCAGATCGGGCTGTTCAAACAGACGACTGGGCAGATTGACGGCAATCGACGAGTCAAAGCCAAAATTGGCTTGCCATGTTTTGGCCTGACGAGCGGCTTCGGTGATCGCCCACAGGCTCATCTCGTTGATGAGACCGGTGGCCTCCGCCAGGGGAATGAAGTCGTTGGGCGGAATGATTTTGCCGTCTCGCTTCCAGCGCATCAGCGCTTCGGCACCGACCATCTTGCTGGTGCGCACATCGATTTTTGGCTGGTAAAACAGTACCAGCTCATTGCGCTCCAATGCCTTGTGCAAGGCGGTGTCCAGGTCCAGACGGACCCGGCCTTTGTTGGCCGCTTGTGGGTCATAGATCAAGGCCGTGTTGCGCCCCTGGCTCTTGGCCATGTCCATCGCCACGTCGGCATTGCGAAGCAGGTCAGCCACGCTCAGACCTTGTTCGGGGAAAATGGCCACGCCAATGCTGGCGGTGATGAAACATTCCTGGCCGGCGACCATCATTGGGGCACGCAGCGCTCCCATGATGGCACTGGCTGTTTCCAGGGCCATGTCTTCGCTGGTGATCTCGGGCAGAAGCACGACGAATTCATCGGCGCCCAGACGGCCCACGGCTTCCAGCGTGCGGTGTCCGCGGGTGCCGCTGACGTCCATCGCGCTTTCCATGACCTGCTCGGAATGTTGAACGCACGAACGCAGTCGGCGGGCGACTTCAATCAACAATTCGTCGCCGGCGTGGTGGCCCAGGTTTTCATTGATGACCTTGAAGCGGTCAACCCCGATCTGCAGCAGGGCGACGCTGTGTTTGAGGCGCTTGGCATGCTCGATGGCACGTTCGCTGCGCCAGAAAATCTGGCGGCGGTTGGGCAGGCCGGTGAGGGTGTCGAAGTTGGCCAGGTGCTCGATCTTGTCTTCAGCAACCCGCCGATCGGTCACGTCCTGGACGATGCCGGTGTAACCGATCAAGGCGGCCAGTTCATTGAACTCAGGTTCGGCCTCGATGTGCAGGATACGTTGACGGCCATCTTCTAGGGTGATCTGGATGTCATGGCACAACACGGTACCGTGGTCCAGCACTTCGCGCAGAATGCGTTGAAAGCCGCGGCGTTCGTCGGCTGGCATCATGCGGATGATGCGCCTGAGACCCAGGCGGTCGCGTGGGCTCAGGCCAAACACGCGCAGCCCTTCGGTCGAGAACATCAGATCGGTGGCGCCCTTGCGCCAGTCAAAGCTGCCCATGCGGGCAAGATCCTGGGCTCGGGCCAGCGTGATCTTGCTGCGTTCAAGTTCCTGGCGGGTGCGGGCGGCACGCAGCAGGTAGCGCAGTCGACCAGCCAACAGGCTCCATTGAGTGCACTTGACGAAAAAATCCGTCGCGCCAACTTCATAGGCACGGGTGATGGAGGCCTCGTCGTCCAGGCCCGTCAACATCAGTACAGGGACCGATTCGTAGCCGGGCAACTGGCGCAACTCCTGGCAGGTGGCAAAACCATCCAGTCCAGGCATGACTGCATCCAGGACCACCACATCGGGCATGCCATCGGCGATCATGTGCAGGGCTTGTTCTCCGGAGCTGGCTTCAGTGACGGCAAAACCGCGTTCTCTCAGGGCAATGGAGGTCAACAGCAGGTTGACTTCGTCATCATCGACCAGCAGCACCTTGGGCTGATCCTGATCATCGTCAAAGGCTCGCAGGCTCATGGTTGAGCCTCCTGCAAGAGTCGCAGGCTGGCGACAGCCCGCTCCACCTCGGGGCGGATCGCGCTGATTCGTGGGCCGAGGTCTTCTCCTGTTTGTCGCCTGATCATGGTTTCGATTTCGGCGCACATCTGGGACAACTTGAGTGCCCCAATGCTCGCGGACGATGATTTAAGGGTGTGCGCCACATGCGCAATCCCTGCATGATCGCCGATCTTGATCGCATCATCGAGTTGCGGCAGCATTCGCCCCACGGAATTTTCAAACGCCTTGGCGACGCGTTCGATCAATTTGTTGTTGCCATTGGGGTCCAGATCGCGCAGGCGTTGCAGGGCCTCGGGGTCCAAAACGGTTTCCCATGGACGGGGCTGCGTTTCATCATGGTTGACCGGCAGCTCCTGCAGAGCCATGGGGTCCGTGCTGATCTGGTCGCCAAGGGCATCCGGATCAAGGTGGGTGTGTTCCACCAGGATTTTGTGCAACTGGCTTTGGCGGAACGGTTTGGAGAGGTAGTCGTCAAACCCCAACCCCAGGAAACGGCTCTCGTCACCTTCGAGCGCGTTGGCGGTCACGGCAATGACGGGTGTGTCCGGAGGTGTGATGAAGGTGAAGCGGCTATTGGAGCCTCGGCGGAACCAGCCCAGCGCCTCGACACCATCCATGCCTGGCATCTGGATGTCCATCAGGATCAGATCAAAACGGTGCTCACCCAGGCGACGCAAGCCCTCCAGGGCGGAGCTGGCCAGGCGAACCTCGCAACCCAGCCGTCGGAGCATCTGAGAGCAGACTTCCTGATTGACGGGATTGTCTTCAACGACCAGGATCACCTTATTGATGCGTTGCGGATCGGCAGTGATTTCGCCACGCTCGGCCGAAATCCCCAAAATGGCCTGACGCAGTTCGGCCTTGCGCAAGGGTTTGGCCACAAAACGCTGGAAACCCACTTCCTGGGCGCGGCGCACGTCGTCGGGTGACGATACCGATGACAGCAGGATCATCTTCAGATCGGGATAGCGTCCACTGCGGCGCACGGCCTGGGCCAGTCCGACGCCATCGAGTTCGGGCATGTTCATGTCCACCAGGGCCAGGTCGAACGCGGCGTCCTGGGTGGGGTGTGCCATCAGCAGGTTCAGTGCCTCCTTGCCGTTGTTGGCCAGAACCACGTGCATGCCCCAGGCGGTGAGCATGTTCTCGATCACCGTGCGGTTGGTTTCGTTGTCGTCCACCACCAGGGCGTTGAAGGAGGGCATGCCAGGTTCTTCGAGCATGGCCATGTCGGCCTGCGTCGTGCCCACATGGGCAGGCACCCGGAAGACGAACTCTGAGCCTACGCCGGGGGCGCTGTGCACCTCGATGTGGCCGCCCATGAGTTCGACCAATTGCTTGGAGATCGCCAGGCCCAGGCCGGTGCCTCCATACCGGCGGGACATGCCCGCATTGGCTTGCACGAAGGCGCTGAACAGGCGGGGTATGACATCCGACGGAATGCCGATGCCGGTGTCGCGCACTGTGAATTCCAACTCAATGGACTCCAGTTTGGCGGTTGCGGCGGCGTCGGATGAGTGGCCACTGCTGGCGCGGCGGATGTCCACCACGATTTCGCCGTGCTCGGTGAATTTGATGGCATTGGCCACCAAGTTGGTGAGGATCTGACGCAGCCTCAGCGGATCGCCATGGATGACCGTGGGCAGGCCGGGTTGCTCCCGAAAGCTCAACTCCAAGCTCTTTTCATGGGCGCGTGGGGCCATCAGCTCCAGGGTGTCTTCGACCAGGGTGCGCAGCACAAAGTCGGAGATGGCGAGTTCGAGCTTGCCAGCCTCGATTTTGGCGAAATCCAGGATGTCGTTGATGATTTCCAACAAGCTCTCGCCGGAGCGGTACACCGCCTGGGCAAAGCGGCGCTGCTTATCATTGAGCGGGGTGCCCAGCAGCAACTCGGTCATGCCCAGGATGCCGTTCATGGGGGTGCGGATTTCGTGGCTCATATTGGCCATGAACTGGCTCTTGGCCTGACTGGCGGCCTCGGCCAGATCGCGCGCTCGTTGCAATTCCAGTGCCTGGCGGTGGTCATCGGTGACGTCGGACACCAGGCCATAAATGCGTGCTTGCCCATCGGGCAGTCGGCGGGCCCGCGTGCGGTGCCGAAGCCAGCGCAGGCCTTTTTGCGGGTGTTGGAGACGCAGTAGGGTGTCGGTGGGCTCGGCCTGGGCTTCGAGCGCTTCTTGCTCGGCCAGAATGTGCTGGTCCTCAGGCACTACCAGCGATTTCAAGCGGTCGGGCTGTGCCTCGATGTCCTGAGCGGACACGCCCCACAAATCCTGAGTGCGGTGACTGAGGTAAAGGTAGTTGGCTCGGTGTTCGGTGGCCACATAGACCCAGTCGTCCATGGACTCCACCAGTTCGCGAAAGCGCCGTTCGGACTCCTCCAGGTCGGCCTGGGCTTGCCTGGACGCGGTGATGTCGCGCACCAGCGAGATCAGCAGGCGCGGGCGCCCGTTGCTGTGGCGCAGGGCGAAATGGCGGGCATTGACGATTCGTTCCTGGGTGGGGGTGCGCCATGAGAAATCGTGCTCAACGGTCTGTCCGGTGTCCAGAGCGTGCTGCATATGGCTTTGCGTCAGGTCCAGCACCGATTGGCCCATGGCCTGGGCGATGGATTTGCCCACCACCTGGTCGCGTTTGAGGTTGAATTCAATCTCGGTGTAGCGGTTGATGGCCACCACATTGAAATTGACCGGATCCAAGACGAACAGGCTGACGGGCAGGTTGCCGAGCAGCGCTTCCAGGAATTCGCGCTCCTGTTCGCGCATGTGTTCCTGGGCCTTGCGCTTGGTGATGTCGTTGAAGAGGCAAACGTACTGGCTGCGCCCGCCGGTCTCATCAAGCATCTGGATGGCATCAATTTCGCCCCAGTAGCGGGTGATGACTTGGCCACCCTGCCGTGCCGCCTCATAGGTCAGGCGGAAGGGGACGCCCCGGGCGAGGTGGTCCTCCAGTTCGCTCACCGTGGTGGGGGCGCTGACTTCCTTGGCCAGCAACTCACTCAGACGGTGGCCGATGACCTTGTCTTCGGGCCAGCCGGTGAGTGTCACGAAGGCGCTGTTGATCCATTCGATGATGCCGTTGCGATCGGTGATGGCCACGCCGCTGCTGATGCGCGAGGCGACCAGTGCCAAACGCCCGAGGTTTTCGGCGCTGGTGGCCATGTCGGCCAAATTGGCATCGCGCTGGGCAACAAAACCCAATTGGATGGCCGCGATGTGGAGCACCAGCTTCAAATCCGCGCTGTCTTGTTGCGGGTCGTCAAATTCAAGCAGTGCCAGCGGCCAGCCTTCCACGGAAATGGGCACGGCCAGAACCTTTTGCGTTTGCGTCGAACGCCAGGGGCTGCTGGAGACGGGCGGCAGTTCGCCCGGGTTGCGGGCAAACGAGGGTTGCAGGGTGTTCAGCGCATGGCCGAGGGGGCGCTCGTCGCGATGCGTGGCGGCAATGGCCGTGATGTCGATGATGTCGCCGGCGTCGCTGTCGGTGTGGACCCAGGGTCTCAGCAGGGCCGATTCGCCATTCCAGCCTTCCACCCGCAGGCACACCCAGGCACGCGAACCCAGGTGCTGGTGCAGGGTCTGGCCGACTTTCTGCAGCGCCTCGGTCAGCGAACGGGCGCCATGTGCCGCCTCGGCGATTTCCCGGCCGACCGCCAGCCAGTGGTGTGATTGGCTGTTGTCCAGGGGCGACAGCGGATTTTCAGTCGGCAAGGTGGTGGCGGTTGCCGGGCGGGGCGTGGTCCCGGCATGAGTCGCGGCGGGTTTCTGGCGCTGGCGAGCAATGTGCGCAATGCCGGCCGATGCCCAAGCTGCCATGGCCAGGCCAAGACCGCTCCAACCCCAGACCCATGCGGCGGCCGACGTCATGAGCATCGCGCCCAGAACCCAAATCAGGGTCCAGGAATAGCGCGTCGAGTTAGTGTCCTGCGGCATCACTCGATCATCCTTGGGTAAGCCGCCCCCTTGGTCTTTGAAAACCGGGGGCATACTGTTTCTCTTCGTTAAGTAATCACGGACTTTACAGGTACTGTGAAAACCTCAACCCACAGAACAAACCGCCTACGGTCCTTCTTACAATGAGTTGGATGCAGGGTCCACAGAATATTTCTCATCAAGCGCAACGGTCGCGGCCGTTTCGTGCGTATCTATTTGGCTGGGGCTTGGTCGGCTTGGTCGCGCTTGTGACCTTGGTGTTCATCAAGGCGCCTGCTTGGGCGCACAGTCTTTTCCTCCTGCTGTGGTGTCTGGTGTGGGGCACTTGGCTGGCGCGCAATCCGTCAGGGCTTGAGGTGGAGTCTTTCCCGCCGGAGGTGGTGACGCCAGCAGTCCTGGCCTCTGATGACGAGCCGGATGTTGAGGATGATGCACCGCTGGCCGTGTCCGCGAACGACTCCAAACTCGAACCCGACCCCGAGGTTTTACGCTACGCCCTGTCGCACGACCTGCGGGCACCACTGAGGGTGGTCGATGGGTTCACCCGCATCCTCAAGGAGGACTATGGCCGTGTGCTGGACAAGGTGGGTAACGACCACCTGGAGCGTGTGCTTGCGGCCTCTGCGCGGATGAACGGCATGATCGACGCGATTCTGGCTCAGGCCCAGTTGGCACGGGCGCCACTGGAGCGCCGGGAGATCGACCTCAGCGCGCTGGCGCGAGAGGTGGCCGGTGAGTTGTCCGGCCTGCACCGAGACGCAAATGGGGGGCGCAGCCAGTTAACGGACTTCGGGTGTGCCGAGTTCGTGGTGGCCGATGGCCTGTTGGCCGATGGCGACCCGACCTTGGTGCGTCGTGTGCTGGAAAACCTCATGGGCAACGCCCTGAAGTACAGCGCCAAGGTCGCGCAACCGCGCATTGAGGTGGGCCTCATGCCTGCCACCAATCCGGCGGTGTTTTTTGTGCGCGACAACGGGGTTGGCTTTGATATGCAGCATGCCAACAAGCTGTTCGGCCTGTTTCAACGCTTGCACAGCGCCAAGGAGTTTCCGGGCTCCGGTGTGGGACTGGCGGGCGTTCAAAACATCATCGCGCGCCACGGCGGCCGTGTGTGGGCCGAGGCCCAGGCGGGGCAAGGGGCCTGCTTCTACTTCACGCTGATCAGTGCTGCGCAAGCGCAGCAAAAGGCGTTTCGCGTCTCAGGGGCCTCAGGCACTGATGTCGACTCAGGTCAGCGGGCCCAGGCCTGAGAGGACTTCCTGGGCCTCCAGCAGCCGCTGGCACCAGGCCTCCAGTGAGCGGCCATCCTGTTGGGACTGCTTGTGCAATCGATCCAGGGCTTGGCTGCGGTTCAGCGAATGCCGGTGCATGACGATGCCCACGGCCAAGGCCACGGTATGGGTCAGCGGGTCGGCCTGTTGTTCGGCGACAGGCGCTGATGGTTTGGCGGTGAGCGGGGGGACACCGGCCTGGTCCTGGGCTTTGCGGCGGTTGGCAAAGGCGGACTCGACCGCCGGGATGATCTGCTGGATGTCCAGGGGCTTGACCAGGTAGGTCACTGCGCCCAGTTCCTTGACCTGCGCCACCGTGGCTTCGTCAGAAAAGGCCGACAGAAACATGAAGGGGATCTGGCAGTAGTCGCGCAGATAGGCGGCCACGTCAAAGCCGGATTTTCCTTCCATGCGAATGTCTAGCAGGGCCAGTTCGGGCTTGTGTTCACGCGCCAGCAAGATGGCGTCGTCCCCGTTGTCAGCATCGATGACTTCATATCCCGCTTGCGACAGGCCATGCGTGACCGTGGCCAGCACCAGTCGGTCATCATCCACCACCAGAATTTTACCTTTGTGACTCACGTGCATCCTCGTTGGGCCGCTCAAGCCCTGGGCCGCTACGGAGGCGATGCGCCTCAGATCACGTCAAGACTGCCTAACCGTATTGTCGACCGGCAAACGGCAGATATTCTATATATCTTTGCGCCGACCACTCATTGTGACCAAAGCATGATCTGCTGACCAGTGGCTTCACCCATGAGGGGGGGGCGACTGACCAGACTGATGCTCGGGGGAGTCAGTTCAATGCGCGTGACCACTTCGGTGTCCTCCTGGGTCAATGTCAGCATGGAGCTGCGCCGGGGAAGCAGGGCGCGCACCAGGCCCAGGCCGGAGACGCCCCCGCGCACCCGGGCCAGGGTGAAGTCCTCGGGCAGGCGCCCCGGATTGCGGATTTCGATGGTCACGCGCTGGTCCGAGCAGGTCATCATGCAACTCAGCGGCCCGCCGCCCGGACCGTGCTTGTGGGCATTGGTGAGCAGTTCGTTCAGGCTCAGCGCGATGGGGATGGATTCAGCTTCGGGCAATTGCCAGTCGGCCGCCGAGGTGCCTTCGACCACCAGCGTGATGGCGCGCCCGAATGTGCGTTGCACCGACTGCGCAATCGCCTCGACGACATTCTTGAGGTGTAAGGGTCCGCCCGCGCCAACTTGCAGGCCGTAGACCTGGGCAATGGCCTGGACTTGGCCGACGGCTTCGGAGATGGCGGAGGCCACTTCGGGTTTGCGCACGGCGATCTGTTGCAGCAGGCCCGCCACCCCTTGCAGGTTGTTCTTGATGCGGTGATGCACTTCCTTGACCAGCATGTCCCGCTGCGCAATGGCCGCGACCAGCCGCGCCTGTTCTGCGGCGCGCTGTTCGCTGACATCCGAGGCCACCAGCAAGAGTTCGTCAGCCATCTGCCCGTCGTGAGACAGCGGAAGGTAGTTCACGTCCCAGATCTGCACGCCTGATAGGCCATGCTGCAGCTTGTATTCGCGGCGCAAGGGCGTGTCCGAGTCGAGTGCCGTGAGCATGTCGGCGCGCACCAGTCGCGCACGTTCGGCGTCATGGATCTGTTCGGGCGCCAGATTCAGGGCCTTGCTGGCGTCGATGTTCAGGAACGCTGAAGATGCCTGATTAGACTGGATGACCTTCAAGGTGCGGGCGTCGTACAAGGTGATGGCCATCGGCGCCATCTCGATGATGCGTTGCAAGGTGGCCCGCGCTTCCAGCGTCAGGGCTTCGGCTTCGCGGCGGCGATCGATGTCCAGCAGGGCATAGGTGATCTGGCGTTCGTTGAACTCGCCCAGGGTGACCACAGCGTTACCAACCACCCAGAATACGCGTCCGTCGCGGCCCATCACCTCGCATTCAAAGGTGTGGGACTGCCCATCCTGCAGCTCGTCCAGGTAGCCCGTCAGGCGGAAGGGGTGGTCCAGGTCCGGGGTGGCCACGGTGCTGAGCGGCAGGCCCAGGAAGTCGTTCAGGTCGCCTCCAAACATGCGCCGGGCCGAACGGTTCATCCAGACGATGCCTTGTTCATCCAGCGTGACGATGCCCACGAAGACGGAGTCCAGGATGGCGCGAGTGCGGTTGGCCTGCCGGGTTAGGTTTTCTTCCGCACGGTGACGGTCGTCCACGTTGACGAACGAGGCGATGTAGCCTTCATCGGGGCGCTGCGCGTGCACCAGCCGTAGGCTGACTTCGGCCCACAGGGGGGTGCCTCGTCGGTGCAGCAAGGCGCGCTCTCCCTGCCAGTGACCGCGCCGGTTCAGTTGGGTCAGGACGTCGGCGTCGGTGTCTGGGCAGACATCGGTGGCGTATTGACTCAGCATGGGGCGCCCGACCAGGTCGCTGTCATCCACCCCCAGCAGATGGGCCAGCGCCGGGTTGACGCTTTGCACCAGTCCATCACGCACAAAGGCAATGCCCACGCCGGACAGGCTGAACATCAGGTCGCGGTCTCGGCCCAGGGCTTCGAGCTGGGCTTGCTGCGCGCGGATGCGGGAGATGTCCGACAGCACCGCAATAACCTCCAGAAGCGGGCCGGTTAGGCCGATGCGGCGCATGCTCAAGGCATACCAGCGGGTGGCGTGGCCCGGGGTGACGATTTCGATTTCGGTTTCAAACTGCCCGGTGGTCTGTAGTTCGGTGGTCGATTGCATGACCACGCGCTGGATGCGGGGGTCGCTGGCCAGCAGGGTGTCAAGGTGCTGACCCGGCAGGGCTCCGGGGGTGAGCCCCAGCATGCGCTCGAAACGGCGGTTGCAGCGCACCACGATGTCGCCACGCAGGTAGGCAGTGCCGGCCGGGCTGCTCTCCAAGATGGTGCTCAGTTCGTGCAGCAGCTGGTCCTGGGTGATGTCGGGCGGGTGGGGTAATTCGTCCAGAGCGCCTGGTTCAGTGTCTGGCTCGGGTGGGCGTTGCAGCATCAAGGACACCGGCGTCGTGTCTTGAACAATGCACAAAAAACGCAGCGATGCACCACCTTCGTTGGCGGCGTGTGCATGCACCTCGCTGCGCAGGTGGCGCGATTTTCGCGCCCCGAGTTGGAGTCTGGCTTGATTGTCCAGTGGCGCATCGCCGGGGGTCAGTCCCAGAAGGCTCAGCGGTGAATCCCAGCCGGTCAGGCATTGCAGGGTCGCGCTGCCTTGGGAGAGATAGCCGCCGGGACGCGGCTTGTCGCCAAGTAATTGCCTGAAGGTGGCATTACTACGCAGCACGCAACCTTGTTCGTCGAATTCGAGCAGGGCCTGGGGCACCAACTCAAACCAGGCATCGTCGGAACGGGGGGTCATGTGGGTTGTTGTTTGGCAACTGGTTCAGGGTCAGGAGACGACGGTCACGCCCGGCAGTTTGCCTGAATAATCCTTGGGTAGGCGCGACAAGCCAGCGGCGAGACGCTGGGCGATGTCCTTGTAGAGGCCAGCGATGCGGCCATGCGGATCAGCCACCAGCGTGGGTTGCCCGCGGTCGGCCTGTTCCCGGATCTTGAGGTCAAGCGGCATCGATCCCAGCACCGGTACGCCGGTTTCCTGGGCCAGGCGCTTGCCGCCGTCCGCGCCAAAGATGTGTTCCTCGTGGCCGCAGTTGGGGCAGTGGTAGGTGGCCATGTTTTCGACCACGCCAAGCACCGGCACGCCGACCTTTTCAAACATCTTCAGGCCCTTTCGGGCATCCAGCAGGGCGATGTCCTGCGGCGTGGTGACGATGACGGCGGCGGTCAGGGGGGCGCGCTGGCACAGGGTCAGGTGAATGTCGCCTGTACCTGGGGGCATGTCGATGATGAGGTAATCCAGCGGGGCGTCTGGCGCACCCCAGCGGGTCTGGCGCAGCAGTTGATCGACGGCCTGGGTGGCCATGGGGCCGCGCCAGATGGTGGGGGCGTTCTCATCGATCAGCAGGCCGATGGACATCATCTGCAAACCATGGTTGCGCAGGGGCTCAATGCTCTTGCCGTCGGGGCTGTCGGGGCGGCCGCTCAGGCCCATCATCAAGGGCTGGCTGGGGCCGTAGATGTCGGCATCCATCATGCCTACGCGGGCGCCCTCGGCGGCAAGGGCCAGGGCCAGGTTGATGGCGGTGGTGCTCTTGCCCACGCCACCTTTGCCCGAGGCGATGCCAATCAGGTTTTTCACCCCGGGCAGAGGGGTCTGGCCTTTCGGAGTGGCGTGCGTTTGTATTTGGGTGGTCCAGTGCACGTCCACGCCAGCAACACCGGGCACGGCCAGCAGCGCCTGGCTGACCTGTGCGGTGTAGGCGGGCCAGAGTGAGGTCGCCGGGTAGCCCAAGGCGATCTCCACCGTGGCCTGACCTTGCTCATCCACCCGCAAGGATTTGAGTTGCTTGCCGCTGACCCAGTCCTGGCCAGTCAAGGGGTCGTGGACGGTCTTGAGGGCCTCAACGGCCGTGGTTTCGAGGGCGGAGCGAGGGGTCGAGGTCATGCGGGGAGCGGTGGGCACGCGGTTGGTGGCAAGTGCACGTCAGGCACGGACAGAATTCTTTCCAGGCATGAGTCTAGCGCGGCCTAAAATCAAAGGTCCTACCCCAGCTCTTTGCACCATGTCACGTCAGATCTTTGTCACCACCGCCTTGCCTTACGCCAATGGAAACTTCCATGTCGGGCACATCATGGAATACATCCAGGCCGATATCTGGGTGCGTTTCCAGCGCATGCAAGGGCATCAGGTGAACTTTGTGGGTGCGGACGACGCCCATGGCGCGCCCATCATGATTGCCGCGGAGAAGGCTGGCAAGACGCCTCAGCAGTTTGTGGCGGACATCGCGGCCGGCCGCAAGCCCTACCTGGAAGGCTTTCACATCGCCTTTGACCACTGGTCCTCCACCGACAGTGCCGAAAACCACGCTTTGGCGCAAGAGATTTACGTGGCGCTGCGCGAGGCCGGCCTGATCACCGTGCGACCGGTGGAGCAGTTTTTCGACCCCGAAAAGAGCATGTTCCTGCCCGATCGCTTCATCAAGGGCGAGTGCCCCAAGTGCGGGGCCAAGGACCAGTATGGCGATTCCTGCGAGGTATGCGGCGCGGTGTATTCGCCCATTGAGCTCAAGAACCCGTATTCGGCTCTGAGTGGGGCCACGCCGGTGCGCAAGACCAGCGACCACTATTTCTTCAAGCTGTCCGACCCGCGCTGCATGGAGTTTTTGCAGGCATGGACGCAAGACGGTCGGTTGCAGTCCGAAGTGGCCAACAAAATTGCCGAATGGTTCACCAAGGATGAGAGCGGCGAGGGTGGTCTGAGCGACTGGGACATCAGCCGCGATGCGCCGTACTTCGGTATCGAGATTCCCGATGCGCCGGGAAAGTATTTTTACGTTTGGCTGGATGCGCCGGTGGGCTACCTGGCCTCACTCAAGAGCTACTTTGCGCACGGCGGCCCCAAGGCACGCCACGGTGATGCGCGCACATTTGAAGAGTACATGGCGGACCCTGCCGTGGAGCAGGTGCATTTCATCGGCAAAGACATCACCTACTTCCACACCCTGTTCTGGCCGGCCATGCTGAAGTTCAGCGGCCGCAAGCTGCCCACGCAGATCAATGTGCATGGCTTCATCACCGTCAGCGGGGAGAAGATGAGCAAAAGCCGCGGCACCGGCATCGACCCCCTCAAGTACCTCGGGCTGGGCATGAACCCCGAATGGCTGCGTTATTACATCGCGGCCAAGCTCAACAGCAAGGTCGAGGACGTCGACTTCAATCCAGAAGACTTCGTGGCGCGCGTCAACAGCGACCTGGTGGGTAAATACGTCAACATCGCCAGCCGCTGCTCCACCTTCATCCATAAGTACTTCGACGGCGAGTTGGCGCAACTGGCCGCGGCTGATGAAGGCAAGCTGCAAGAGATGATCCCCCTGCAAGCCGTGATCAGCCGCGAGACGGGCATTGCCGAGGCCATCGACAAGCGCGAGTTCGGCAAGGCCCTGCGCGAGATCATGGCGGCCGCCGACGAGATCAACCAATACTTTGACACCGCCAAACCCTGGGAGTTGGCCAAGGACAGCGCCCAGCATGTGGCCAACAGCGCTTTGCACGAGGTGCTGTCGGCCTGCCTGGAAGGTTTCAAGTACCTGACGCTGTTCCTCAGCCCCATCCTGCCCGAGGTGACGCGCCGCGCCTTTGATTTCCTCGGTTTTGACATGCCGCTGTCCTGGGCGGAGCGCCGCCAGCCGGTCAGCACCATCCGCAAGTACGAGCACCTGATGACCCGCGTCGACCCCAAGATGCTGGACGCCTTGTTCGAGCCGCCTGTGCCGCCGGTGGTTGAAGCGCCCAAACCCGGTGGCGGAAATAAAGCCCCCATGCCCCCCGAGGGGGAGCACCTCGCCTTGGGGCGGCCCGGCGGCGAGGAGATCGCCCCCACCATCACCATCGACGATTTCGTCAAGGTGGACCTGCGCATCGCCAAGATCGTCAACGCCGAGCACGTCGAAGGCTCGACCAAGCTGCTGCGCCTGACACTTGATGTGGGCGAAGGCCGCACCCGCAATGTCTTCAGCGGCATCAAGGACGCCTACAACCCTGAAGACCTGGTGGGCAAACTGACCGTGATGGTGGCCAACCTGGCACCGCGCAAGATGAAGTTTGGCGTCAGCGAAGGCATGGTGCTGGCGGGCTCGCACGCCGATGAAAAGGCCAATCCCGGCATCTACGTGCTGGAGCCCTTCGCGGGGGCGCTGCCCGGCATGCGGGTGCGCTGAGATAACACAGCTGGGCCATGAGTAATCTTCAATGGTCCGCCTGGGTCAAACGGCTCGATCTTGCGCCGTTTCGGCCGCGCTTGATCCGTGATCTGCAGGGCTACGACCGACACCGATTTGTCCAGGATGTGGGTGCGGGCCTGACGGCCGGCATCGTGGCCCTGCCGTTGGCCATGGCCTTTGCGATTGCCTCGGGGGTCAAGCCTGAAGTGGGCTTGGTCACGGCCATCATTGCGGGTTTCCTGACCTCGGCATTGGGCGGTTCCAGTGTGCAGATCGGCGGGCCAGCTGGGGCCTTCATCGTCATTGTTTACGGCATTGTCGAGCGCTATGGGCTGGCCAATCTGCTGATCTCGACGGTGCTGGCGGGCGGTTTGCTGTTTCTGCTGGGCTTGTTTCGATTGGGGGTGCTGGTGCGCTACATCCCGGTCAGCATCGTGATTGGCTTCACTAATGGCATCGCGGTGTTGATTGCTCTCTCGCAACTCAAGGATCTGCTGGGCCTCAGTGACGTCCACATGCCGGCTGACTTCGTGGGTCAGGTGTCAACCATTGCCTCCCATTGGCAGCAGTTCAACCCATATGCGTTGGGCCTGGGGCTGCTGACCTTGGTGGGGCTGGTCGTGTGGCCCCGCTTGCTGCTTGTGACGCGTCGCATTCGTCCCTTGCAACTGATTTCGCACATTCCGGGAACCATCGTGGTGCTGGTAACCCTGAGTGTGCTGGCAACGTTGCTGGCACTGCCCGTGGCCACCATCGGGTCCAAATTCGGGGGCATTCCGCAGAGCTTGCCGCACTGGGCCTGGCCGGCATTCACCTGGGATGGCGTGCGCCAGTTGTTCATCCCCACCGTCACGATCGCGCTGCTGGGCGCCGTGGAATCCCTGCTGTGTGCCCGAGTGGCCGACAACATCGCCGACTTGCCCCGGCATGACCCGAATCAGGAGTTGATGGCGCAGGGCGTGGCCAATATGGTGGTGCCATTTTTCGGGGGCATTCCCGCCACCGGCACCATCGCCCGCACCGTGACCAATGTGCGCGCCGGTGCCACCAGTCCGGTGGCGGGGATCGTCCATGCCGTCACCTTGCTGCTGTGCGTGCTGGTGGCCGCTCCTTTGGCTGCGCATGTGCCTTTGCCGGCCTTGTCGGGCATTTTGCTGTTCGTCGCGTGGAACATGGGCGAGTGGCGCGAATTCGTCAAACTGCGACAGTTCAACTTCACCTACCGGACCATCCTGCTCGGCACGTTCTTTCTGACCGTCGTGTTTGATTTGACCGTGGCGGTGGAAGTCGGCTTGGTGCTGTCGTGCGTGTTTTTCATCTACCGCATGAGCACCTTGTTCCGGGTCGAGCCGCTGGCCTCGATCAATCCGGCGGTGCCGCAGGAGCTGGCGACGCAGGTGCAGGTGTTTCGGCTATACGGCGCGCTGTTTTTCGGGGCCGTGGGCAAGGTGGAGGAGTTGTCCGATGAGTTGATGGCGACAACCCGGGTGGTGGTGCTGGAGATGCAGCGCCTGATCGCCATCGATACGTCAGGACTGGACGCCTTGCTTCAGTTGCGCCGTGCACTGGAACGCAAGGATGTGCGCCTCGTGCTGTGCGAGGTCAATGATCAGGCGGTGAGTCTGATCCGCCGTGCCGGCCACGGCGATACCTTTGGCGCGGCCAATATGGTGAGTGACCTGCCCACCGCCATGAATCGCGCGCGGCAGTTGCTGCATCAGGGCTGAGGCGGCGGAGCGAACAAGGCGGCCAGCCCATCCAGACACAGCACGGTGGCGGCGGCCTGGCGTGCCAGTGTTGCCGGGTCCTGTGTGCGTCGCAATGTTGCAAGCAAGGGCGGCAAGGTCTGATGGGTTGCATGCAGAAAATTCAGCCCTTGCCTCACCATCAGGTGATCCAGTCGGCGTAGTCGCCGCAGGCCGATATGCCATTGGCGCACGACGGGGGTGGTGTTGGCGTGAGGTGGGGCGCTGGCCAACTCGCTCATGGCGCCCGTGATCTGCTCCAAGGCGTTTTCCAGGGCGTTGCGCCACGCTTGGTCCAAGGTGGCGTTGGCCGGGGCGGCCTTCACTTGTCCTCGAGCGGTGTGAACTGACGGGGCTGCGCAATCGGCCGCTTGACGGGCCAGGTGGTCGCCCCGATGGGCCTTGGTCTGCGTGTTCAGCCACAGTTGATGCCGTGCAACCCAAGCGCGCGCGGCCTCGATGACGGCCATGGGGTCGCCTTCCACCAGCTCGATCTCGAGTTCGCGCACCGGCACGCTCAAGGAGCCCGCCAGGATGTGCCCCAGGTCCAGGGCCAATTCCACGATGCCTGCGTGCGCGGTGTTCGTGCCCACGGCCACCCGGGCGGTTTCACGCCAGATGTCGGTGCGGTACAGCTCGGTCAGTGGCGTCTGGCGGCCTTGTGGATCGCTGTCCGGCTGCCAGCCCAGCGCTTTGATCAGCGCATCGCGGGCCACGCCCTGGTGTAGGTTGAGGTCGACCCGAGCGGGGCCGCCCGAGGTCGGGGCGGTGGTCGGACGGTTGTCTTCCAGCCGCACCATGGTGTTGGAGCCGCCCGCTTTGAGCGTTTGCACCCAGACGTCGCCTTCCTTGCGCAGGCGCAAGGCCATGCGCGCGGTGCCCAGTTGGCGGTCGGGGGTGTCGAAGTAATGGGCCTGGAGGTGTTCGCGCCGGTGGCCAGGGATTTGCCCGATTTCATGGGCCACGGCGCCCAGCGAATCCGCCGGGATCTGAAATTTGAGTTCGATTTCCTGCATAGACCCCGATTGTGGCGGTGCGAGGTATCTGGCCGGTGCTCTCTAGCCGATAAAATAGCCGGTTCGAATCCTTTGACTGGTGCCCACCATGCCGCTTTTCTGGAAGCCTTACAAGTCCGACGTGACCCAGTTCATCGACAGCCTCAAGCTGCGCGACCCACAAATGGAAGAACGCCAGCGTCAAGGCCGTGCCCTGCTGTGGGACAAGGCCGTTGACCGCGCCGAGCAGCAGCAATTCAATGAGGCCCAAGTGCCCCAGCAAGCCTACGTCTACCAGACGAAGGCCGATTGAGCGCCACGGAACACGCTTGACCGCCACTGAAAGCCTGCGTGAGCGAACAAGTCCTGGATGAGCAGCACCTGCCTGCGGTCGTGGACCGCGTGGCGATGGCGCGCCTGTATGGCGAGCCGCTGTTCTCCATGCCGACGGACCTCTACATCCCTCCGGATGCACTGGAGGTCTTCTTGGAGACCTTTGAAGGCCCGCTCGACCTGCTGCTCTATCTGATCCGCAAGCAGAACTTCAACATCCTGGACATTCCGCTGGCCGACGTCACGCGCCAGTATCTGACCTACGTCGACCAGATCCGCAAGCACAACCTGGAGCTTGCGTCCGAATACTTGCTGATGGCGGCCATGCTCATCGAGATCAAGTCTCGGATGCTGCTGCCCCCCAAGAAGTCCGACCATGGCGACGAGGTGGAAGACCCGCGTGCTGAACTGGTGCGTCGCCTGATCGAATATGAGCAGATGAAGCTGGCCGCAGCCAAGCTCAACAACATGCCTTTGCTCGGGCGCGACTTTTTGCGCGTGCAGGTGCACAACGACCCCAGTGTGCGTGTGCGGCACCCCGACGTCAGTGTGGTTGATTTGCGCGAGGCCTGGGCCGACATCCTCAAGCGCGCCAAGCTGCACACCCACCACACGATCACCCGCGAAGAGTTGTCGGTGCGCGAGCACATGGGCATCGTGCTGCGCACCTTGCAAGGCAAACGGTTTGTCGAGTTCGAGCACCTCTTTGACACCACGCGTGGCACGCCCGTGCTGGTGGTGACCTTCATCGCCATGCTTGAATTGGCCAAGGAACGACTGCTGGAGATCACGCAGGCCGAGGCCTTTGCCCCTATTTACGTGCGTCTGTCCTACCTGCCGGCCTAGAATCGTCCCACCTTGGCATTTGATCCGCGCGATATGAGTTCTGCGATCCCTCCCACCGCGTCCCCCCGCAAGCCGCTCAACCTGCATCGCTTGCGCGAGATGCACTCGCAGGGTGAAAAAATCACCATGCTGACCTGCTACGACGCCTCCATGGCTCGTGCGCTGGACGAGTGCGGCGTCGATTGCCTGTTGGTGGGGGACTCCCTGGGCATGGTGGTGCAGGGCGAGTCCAGCACCGTGCCCGTTGCGCTGGCGGACATGGTGTATCACACGCGTTGCGTGGTGCGCGGCAACCGCACGGCCTGGGTGGTGAGCGACCTGCCCTTTGGCAGCTACCAGGAGGGGCGCGAGCAGGCCTTGCGCTCCAGCGTGGCCCTGATGCAGGCGGGCGCGCACATGGTCAAGCTCGAAGGTGGCGGCTGGACCGCTGAGACGGTGTATTTCCTGACCGAGCGCGGCATTCCCGTGTGCGCGCACCTGGGGCTCACGCCGCAAAGCGTGCACGCGCTGGGCGGCTATCGCATCCAAGGCCGCGACCAGGCGGGGGCTGACACCTTGCGCCGCCATGCGAGCGAACTGGCGCAGGCCGGCGCGGCCATGCTGGTGATCGAGTTGACCCCCTCTGATGTGGCCGCCCAGGTGCAGCAAGACAACCCCGGCCTCATCACCATTGGCATTGGCGCCGGTCAGCGCACGGCCGGCCAAGTGCTGGTGCTGCAGGACATGCTCAACATCACGCGCGGCAAGCTGCCTCGTTTTGTGCGCAACTTCATGCTTGAAGGCGGCTCGATCGATGACGCCATCGGCCGCTATGTGTCGTCCGTCAAGGACGGCAGCTTCCCCGACGAAGCCATTCACGGCTATTGATTGCGCGGTCCCGCGACCGCCCGCCCCATGAAAATCATCCACACGATTGACCAGTTGCGTGCCGCCCTGGCCGCAGCGCCCGCCGCCCCAGTGTTTGTGCCGACCATGGGCAATTTGCATGAGGGCCACCTGGCCCTGATCCGCCAGGCGCGAGTGCTGGCCGACCAGGGCGGCGCAGATCGCAGCCCCGTGGTGGCAAGCATCTTCGTCAACCGCCTGCAGTTTGGCCCGAACGAGGACTTCGACCGCTACCCGCGCACCCTGGCGCGCGATGCCCAGTTGCTGGAGGGGGCCGGCTGCGACATCGTGTTTGCGCCCGACGAGGCCGAGTTGTACCCGGAGCCCCAGGGTTACACGCTCCACCCACCGGAGGCCATGGCCACCTTGCTGGAAGGCGAGTTCCGCCCGGGGTTTTTCACCGGTGTGTGCACGGTGGTGGCCAAGCTGTTCAACATCGTCCAGCCGCGCGCCGCCGTGTTTGGCAAGAAGGACTACCAGCAGCTGATGGTCATCAAAGGCATGGTGCGCCAGATGGCGCTGCCCATCGAGATCCATGGCGGCGAGACGCTGCGCGCTGATGATGGTTTGGCGCTGTCGTCGCGCAATGGCTATTTGACCGCTGATGAACGTGCCGAGGCCGTGCAGTTGTCGCAGGCTTTGCAACAAGTGCGTGGCGCGCTGCTCGCTTGGCGTGCGGGGTCGGCCAGCGCCAGCGGGGTGGCCCCCAGCATCGCGGCGATAGAAACCATGGCCAGCGAGGCCCTGCGCCAACGCGCTTGGCTGCCCGACTATGTCAGCGTGCGGCGTCAGCGCGATCTGTTGCCGCCCACGGCTGAACAAGCCGCAGGGGCCGAGCCTTTGGTGATTGTTGCGGCGGCCAAGCTCGGCAAGACGCGCCTGATCGACAACCTCGAAGTCTGATCCCTCGGGCCCGTCTGGGCTGCCTTCAGAGCGTCTTCAAGAACTCAACGACGTCATCTTCCTTGCGGGTGCGCCTCATGGGGGGCAGGCTTTGCCAGATGCGCCGCCCGTAGGGACGCTCGATCAAGCGGGTGTCGCCGATCATCAGCACGCCCCGGTCGGTTTCACTGCGGATCAGACGTCCGGCACCTTGTTTGAGCGCGATGATGGCCTGCGGCACCTGGTGCTCCATGAAGGGGTTGCCGCCGTCGCGCTCCAGCAATTCCAGACGCTTGGCCAACACGGGGTCGTCGGGCGGGGCAAAGGGCAGCTTGTCGATCACGACCAGGGTCAGGGCGTCACCCTTGACGTCGATGCCTTCCCAGAAGCTGTGACTGCCCACCAGCACGGCATTGCCGGCACGACGGAAGTCATCGAGCAGTGTGGGGCGGGGCGCATCGCCCTGGCGCAGCACCGGGAAAGGGTCGGCCCCCTCTTCAAACAACTTTTTCAGGTGGTCGGCGGCGCGCTGCACAGCGCGCAGGCTGGTGCACAGCACAAAGGCGCGCCCGCGATTGGCACGGATCAGCGGCAGGGCGGCCTCGACCAGGGCTTCGGTATGGCGTGCGTCGCTAGGCTGGGGCAGGCCCTCGGGCACGTACAGCATGGCCTGAGTCGGGTAGTCGTACGGGCTGGACCAGGCCTGGCAGTGCGCGTCTTCCAGGCCCAGCGCCTCCGTGAAGTGTTTGAAGTCGTTCTTGACCGCGAGGGTGGCCGACGTGAAGACCCAGGCGCGGCGCGGGACAGTGCTTGCGTGCGGGTTTTCGTTGGACGCGTCGGCGTGCGTCGGGGTGGGGCCATCGGCTCCGATGGACTTCAGGGGAGCGTCCACCCACGGCGCTTCGTCCTGTGCCTGTGTGGCGGCGTCGGGCTCAAAGTCCTCGTCGACCAGCCCCAGGCGCTGACGGCGAAACACATCGGCCACAGAAATGGGTGTGCGGTGCAGTTGCAAGCCGTGGCTGCCCACGTCGACCCAACACAGCTCGGCTTGGTTTGCGCGCTCGGGTGCACCCCAGGCGGCCAGGCGTTGCATCAGGGCGTGGGCGCGGCGTTGCAACTGGGCCAGGTCAGGGCTGCGATCGGCCTGTGACTCCAGGGTGGAACGGACCTCGGCCAGCGCCTCGCGCAGCGTGAGCAAGGCAGCATGCAGCGGGTGGTCCGCGCCCAGTTGTGGCTCGGCCAGGCGCTGCTGCTGCGGGCCAAAACACAGGCGCAGATCACGTGTGGCGCGGTCCAGTGGGGACAGCACATTGGGCCAGTGCACTGCATCGCGCGCCTGGGCCTGGCCGGTGGCCAGTGCGTCGCGCAGCAGATCAAGCAATTGCGCGGTCGACACCGAGTCGCCAAAGAACAAGGTGGCGGTGTCGGGTAACTGGTGGGCTTCGTCGAAGATGATGGTCTGCGCATTGGGCAGCAACTCGGGCACGCCCTCTTCACGCAGCATCAGATCGGCAAAGAAGAGGTGGTGGTTGACCACGACCACATCGGCGTCCTGCGCTTCCCGGCGTGCCTTCATCACGAAGCAGTCGGCGTAGTGCTTGCACTCGCTGCCCAGGCAGTTCTCGCGGGTGGAAGTGACGCGTGCCCAGATGGTGGCGTGCTCGGGCACCGTCGGGCATTCGGCCTTGTCGCCTGTGGGCGTCAGGTGAATGAAGCGGTTGACCAGGCCCAGGTCCTTGACCTCTTGGCGGCTGGACAGCAAGGTCGCGTCCTGATTGGCGAGCCCCAGGTGGTGCCAGCACAGGTAGTTGGCGCGCCCTTTGAGCAGGGCCACCTTGACGGGCACCGCCAGGGCGTCGCGCACGGCGGGCAGGTCGCGGTGAAAGAGCTGGTCCTGCAGGGCCTTGGTGCCCGTCGAGACGATCACCTTGCCACCTTCCAGCAGGGCCGGAACCAGGTAGGCGGCGGTCTTGCCCACGCCGGTGCCGGCTTCCAGCACCACCGTGCTGGCGTCTTGAATGGCCTGTGCCACAGCCTGCGCCATTTCGATTTGCTCGTGGCGGACGTGGTAGCCCTCAAAGGCGCGGGCCAGTGGTCCGGAGGCAGAAAAAAGCGTCGGCAGGTCCATGAATTGAGTCGCGGTGTCAGCGCCTATTGTCAGGCCTGTCGCCATCACCCGCTTGTCACCCTGTCGGGGGGGGGGGGGGCTGGCTAGAACTGACGTGAAATCGGTCAAGGTGGTGGTGATCCGCTGGGAGGTCAACGGTCATTCTTGGTGTGAAAAATCGCCCAGAAAAAAACCCGGCTCCATGTTTGACACGGGCCGGGTTTTGCGGGCAGTCGCGGTTTATTGGGGCGGTAGACCGAACCACCCCTTGACGAAGGACAGTGCCGGGAAGTCACGCACCGCCAGTGGGCCGAAGGACACGATGGCCAGTCCGATGCTCATCACCACCATGGGCAGGATCCAGCGCTCATAGCGGCGATAGAAGCCCTGTGTGCGAACCTCCTCATCGGCCAAGTCGATTTCGTCTTCACCAATCACCTGGCGGGTCAGGAGTTGGTTCAGTGCCACGGGCGGCAGCAGGTAGCCCAACTCGAAGGCCACCAGCACCATCATCCAGAAGTGCACGGGGTCAATGTGATTGGCGTACGCCACGGGAGCCAAGGTTCCCGACACCAAAACCACGGCGCCAAACGGGTCCATGATCATGCCCAGCAGCACCTTGGTGACCATCAGGAAGGCCATGGCCGTCCAGTCGCTCGCAAACACCTTGGGTGCGTAGTTCATGACCTCCGAGCGCTCGATCACACCACCCATGGCCAAGGACAGGGTCATCAGGCTGAGCAGGGCGCCGATGTGGCCGAGGGTTTCGTTGGTCGCGTAGCGGATGGATTTTTCGACACCCTCCTGACGATGGCTGCTGTAGTCAGGCGTCAGTTCGGCCTTTCCTTTGTTGATGATCTTGTCGAAGATCAGGATGATCAGCAGCATCACCGGCATGATCGTGGGCGCGGTGATTTCGTTCAGTTTGGTGTCCAGCGCATATTCATACAAGGCAATGATCACCACCACCACGGAAACATAGGGCAGGGTGGGGACGATGGCCCGCAAGGTGGCCGGAATCGCCACATTGAACGACTCGATGCTGGCGCGCTTGGTGCGCAGCATTTGCGAGGCCAGGAAGAACAGGGTGGACGTCAGCAAGAAGACAAAGAATCCCCAGTGGTAGAGCCCATTGGTGGTCACTTGTTTGTTCAACGCGGCAATCAGCACCACGAGCAGGCAAGGGCGCAGAACCACACCCAGCGAGCCCGACATGGCCGTGGCGGCCAGGGCAAACTGGCGCGTGCCGCCCGAGGATCGCACCTCGTGATAGATGATGCCGCCCGCTGCGATCACGAAAATACCCGACGCGCCGGTATAGGCCGTGGGGACCGCCGCAGCCAGCAAAATGATGTAGGTCAGCAACTGTGGTGACAGACGCCACGGACGCAGCAAGTCCATGAACAGATCGACGATGCGGCTTTGCTTGAGCAGCATGCCCGCCCAGATGAACAGCCCCAGATTCAGGAAAATGCTGGGCAATTCCATCAACTGGTTGATGTAGATGGCCAGACCTGCTGGGTGGTCGTGCAGAAGGAAGTACACACCAGCGATGGTGGCCATTTGCGCATACAGCGGGACCGACAGGAATGCCTGGCTCCAGGTGCCGTCCCCATCCTTTGATTTGACAGGCATCACCACGCGTTTCAGATTGATCAGCAGCAGGATCGAGAACAAAGCCATCCAGACGTAGTGAACCAGGGCGTGTTCAATCGGTACACCTGAATTGAGCAAGATGCGGTAGTAGCTGACGCATGAATACAGCAGCAGACCCGACGCAATGGCCTGAGAAACCGATTGCATCAGGTAGTCACGGGTATAGCGACCCGGACGGATGCCAATGTGGTGAAAGCCCAGCGTGGTGGTGACGGCTGCAATGGACACCATCAGCAACAGGATCAGGGGGCGGTTGTCTGTGCCGACTTGGAACAAACCAAAGAAGCTGGTTTCAATGGCACGGTAAATCTTGACTTGCGAGGTTTGATGCTTCAAGACGCGGTTGTACAAATCGTGCTTGGACTTGCAGATCTCGATCGCCTGTTCCATCGACTTGCGCAGCACCGCAGGGTCTTCGGCAGCTTGTTCTCCGAACAAGTTGTCGATGTCATCATTGCTGCTCTTGTCCTTCGGGGCCGCCTGCTTTTTCAGCTCGGTTTCGATATTCTGGTTGGCATCGCAGGAGGGCTTGGTCGGCTCTGCGCGCAACATGAAGTACTGCACCTGAGACGACGGATCGCCAAACATGGTCTCCCCGAGTCGGAGCAGCTGACTGTGCACCATCTCTCCGGTGCCGATGATCAAGGTCAACAGGAGCAGCGAAAAGACGGGCAGGCTGAAAAACCATTCTTGAAAGGTCCGGCCCAGGAGTTTTGGGGAAGTGGGAGTGTTCATGATCGCTCGGTTGGTGCAGCGCAGCAAAATGCCTGCACCAGTAGGAAAAAGGGGGCTGTGGGCCCCCGTTGGTCAGTGCTGAAGTTCAGGCCTTGCGGCCTGGCGCAAGACTTACTTCCAGTCTTCCTCGGACTTGGTCGCGCATTCCGGATCGGCCGGGTTGATGCTGCAGCGGACGCGTTTGATGATCCTCAGCCCTCGCTTGTCATACAGGCCCTTCTTGGCGATGTCGATGCGCGCCTCTCTGAACATGAGGGTGTACTTGTAGGCATTTTCCGGACTCAGCTCCAGCCAGGTGGCCGGAGGAATGCTGGCGTCAGATTGCTTTACGAGTTGCAAGGCGCGGTCGAACTGAGTTGCCCAATACACGCGCGACTGCTCACCAAAGCCTTCCGGAAACTTGGTCTTGTTCAGGATGACTTGGTAGGTCAGGATCAGCAGCGGGAAGCGCGTCATGGCGCCGTTTTTGCCAATGCCCTTGTACAACTCCAAGGGCTTATAGGCCAAGGATGGTGCGCCAACGAAGTCCACGGCGCCATTGTTGAACTTCGAGGCGAAGTTCATGATGTCGGCCGACACGGGTTGTCCACCAACTTTCTGGATCATCACGGCCTGGGCCTTGTCGTAGTCGAACGCGGCCATGCGCTTGCCGGCCAGGCCTTCCACGGTGCCCAGTTTGCGATCATTGATGACAGGATAAGTGGCGCCAAGTGGCACCACTCCGCCGACTTCAAAGTTGCCGTCCACCATCAGCTTGGATGCCTTGGGGTCCGAAAAGGTCTGGATCAGACGGCGCACCACTTCGTAGCTGGACGGCATGTCGATCTTGCCATCGCGCACGATGGTGGTGGCACCCAGGGAGTCGATCGATGCTGAAATTGAGTTGAACTGGCGTGTGCGCAGGGCGGTCGCGATCACTCCGTCGCATTGGCCCGTGCGGAAGTCTTCGGTGGCCACGCGTTCATCGGTGTAGCCTTTGAGCTCAATGGACACACCATGCTTCTGGGCCGCAATGACGTAATCCTTGGCCATGTTGAAGAGGTCGCCAGAGGTGCCCAGCAGGTCATAGACGCAAATCTTCTGAGCCGCCTGAGCCCCTGCTGTTGCGCCGAATGCCAACAATGCAGCAGCGCCAATCTTGCTCAAGGTTTTGACCATGTTCATGGAGTCTCCTAGATACCGTGGAAATGAGGCTCTCGACGAGGGGCGCCGATGCCAATGGCAATTGATTTGTGGGAAGTCTGAATTTGATCACGGCTGTGTGCGTAATCGTTAGATTTGTAACTATAGCCGCGCCATTGTCTCGGCAGTCACTCCCCTCCCACGCACACGGGGGAGGGTGGTTTCCCTAGTAAATTCACGCCGTTAAGCGATATCAATCCAGGAATTTGTCGGCGTTGATGGCTTTTCCGGCCTTCTCGTCCCAGAACGTGCCCAGGCTGCTGACCGGTGTGCGTGAGCCCGTCGCCTGGGTCCACATGCGATCAGAGATGGTCATCATCTGGACTTCGGCAATGGCGTCAATCAGGCGGTAGTCCTTGTTGACTTTGAAGTCTTGAACCGAGACGAAGCGCTTGAGTGTGGAGCGGACGGTGGCGGTGTCGTCTGTCGATTGGGCGGACAGGGCTGCCATCACGTGAGCCAGGCGCACACCCTTGAGCTCGCCGATGGTCATGCTGTTGTCGAAGGTGCCCTTAATGTCCTTGCCGTCGCCACCACCGGGGATGAGGCTCCAGATGGCTGCGCGCAAAGCCTGGGGAGCGCCCCACCACTTGTCGTTGTTGAGGCAGGTCATGGCGAATTCAGCCTGAGGAGCAATGTCCGTGGGTACGCCAACGACTTGCTGAGCACCCATGTCGTTTTGTACCGCTTGCAGGCCGGCAACCGAGCCCAGCAGGTAAACCATTTCGTCAAAATCGCGCTTGAACTTGGGGCAGGTGGTGCCGTACTTGAAGAAGTATTTTTGTTCCAGCTTGGTTCGCATGCGGTCAAAGGCCGCGTACTGGCGATGGGCCGAGGTGGCCATCAGACGCTTCTGGTTGATGCGGGCATCTTGGGCTTCGTCGGATTGCTTTCCGTGGGAGGCGCGAATGTAGCGCAACTCTTCTTCGACGGCCTTCGCGTCTGAACACACACCGGCCGATTGCAGCAGGACGGTTTCCATCAAGGCGGGGTCACCATAGAAGTTGCGTGCAGCACCGACCAGTGGGCCGTTAACCAACGCGAAACTGCACCCCATGTCGACATCACCCATTTGCAGCACCGGCGGGGTGAAACCTTCTTCCAGGATGTTGAGGGTGATGCCGCTGGTCGCCGATTCCATCAAGGCGCATCCGCTCATGGTCAAGGTCGAGAGGGTCACCACGGAGGCGGTGAGGATTCGGGTGATCCGAGGAATCATTGAGGGGTCTCCAACTAGGGGTGTTTGAACGCGTGATGGCGCCAATTTGTCCACGAAATTCTAGCCCCGCAGTGACTGATACCGACGCCGTAAATCTTAGGGATGACCCCCGGGCACCTGTTCATTTGCGAAAAAAAAGCCCGCACGGATGCGGGCTCTGCTGGGTCGGATGGATGACCTGATCAGCGGATGGGCTTGAAGCGCACACGCTTGGGCCGAGCGCCTTCTTCACCCAGGCGCTTTTTCTTGTCAGCTTCGTACTCTTGGTAGTTGCCGTCAAAGAAGAACCACTGGGAGTCACCTTCGCACGCCAGGATGTGGGTACAGATGCGATCCAGGAACCAGCGATCGTGGGAGATGATCATGGCACTGCCGGCAAATTCCAGCAGGGCGTCTTCCAGCGCGCGCAGGGTTTCGATGTCCAGGTCATTGGACGGTTCGTCTAGCATCAGTACGTTGCCGCCCTGGGCCAGGGTCTTGGCCAAGTGCAGACGGCCACGTTCCCCGCCGGACAGGTTGCCCACCAACTTCTGTTGGTCGTTGCCCTTGAAGTTGAAGCGCCCCAGGTAGGCGCGCGAGGGCATCACGAACTTGCCCACCACGATGTTGTCCAGGCCGCCAGAGACGTCCTGCCACACGGTGTTGTCGGCGGCCAGGCCTTCACGGCTTTGGTCGACGAAAGCCAGTTGGGCAGTCTTGCCGATCACGACCTCGCCACCGTCTGGCTGCTCGACCCCCTGGATCATGCGGAACAAGGTCGACTTGCCGGCGCCGTTGGGACCGATGATGCCGACGATGGCGCCCGCAGGGACCTTGAAGCTCAGGTTGTCGATCAGGCAGCGGTCGCCAAAGCTCTTGGTGACGTTCTTGAACTCGATGACTTCATTGCCCAGACGCTCGGCCACGGGGATGAAAATCTCGTTCGTTTCGTTGCGTTTTTGGTAGTCGACGTCGCTCAACTCTTCGAAGCGGGCCAGACGCGCCTTGCTCTTGGCCTGACGGCCCTTGGTGTTCTTGCGCACCCACTCCAGCTCCTGCTTGAGCGCTTTGGCGCGGGCGTCCTCGGTCTTTTGTTCGGCTTCCAGGCGCTTTTCCTTGGCTTCCAGCCAGTCGGAATAGTTGCCCTTGTAGGGGTGGCCGGCGCCGCGGTCGAGTTCGAGGATCCACTCGGCGGCGTTGTCCAGGAAGTAGCGATCGTGGGTGATGGCCACGACGGTGCCGCTGTAGCGCTGAAGGAATTGCTCCAACCAGTCCACGGATTCGGCGTCCAAGTGGTTAGTGGGCTCGTCCAGCAGCAGCATGTCGGGCTTGGACAGCAGCAGGCGGCACAGAGCCACACGGCGCTTTTCGCCGCCGGAGAGGTTGCCGATGACGGCTTCCCAGGGGGGCAGGCGCAGGGCGTCGGCGGCCAGTTCGAGTTGCAGGTCGGTGTTCTCGGATCCGGCTGCAGCGATGATGGCCTCAAGCTGGCCTTGTTCAGCGGCCAGGGCATCGAAGTCGGCGTCGGGTTCGGCGTAGAGGGCATAGACCTCGTCCAGGCGCTTCTTGGCTGCCAATACGCCGCCAATGCCTTCTTCCACCGATTGACGCACGGTGTGCTCGGGGTTGAGTTGCGGTTCCTGAGGCAGATAGCCGATTTTGATGCCGGGCATCGGGACGGCTTCGCCCTCGATGTCCTTGTCCACGCCGGCCATGATCTTGAGGAAGGTCGACTTACCGGACCCGTTTACGCCCAACACGCCAATCTTGGCGCCCGGGAAAAAACTCAGGGTGATGTCTTTGAGGATCTGCCGCTTCGGGGGAACGATCTTCCCGACGCGGTTCATTGTGAAAACGTACTGGGCCATGAGGTGCTCGCTGTGCGAGATACTTTCGTCAAACCGCATAGCTTAAGGCAAGCCCGAGGTCGATGGGCGCGCCGGGGCCGGATTGCCTTTTTTAGCGCAGCACTTTTAGTTGGGCGAGCCAGCCTGATACCGTTGTTTCGTCGGTGTCCAGGGCGACTTGCTTGCGTTTTCCGCTGGCGCCGCGAAGCAATTCAACTCGGGCAAGGGTCAGCCCCAGCTCATTGGCCAGCCATCGACGCAGCGCTTCATTGGCGGCGCCATCAACTGGTGGAGCGGCCAGGCGCACGCGCAGGGCTCCGTCGTGCCAGCCGACCACTTCCGTGCGTTTGGCGTTTGGAGAGATGCTCAGGTCGAGAACGGGGCGCTGATGGGGTGCGCGCCCTTGCATCGTCAGGCATGGCCAGGTGGGCATGGTTTGTCAGGCGGCGTGAAAAACCCGGCCGAAGCCGGGTTTGAAAGACCGGACGCAATAGGCGCGTCCTGCCGGTTCATCCTGGTGGGTGAACTCAGGGCTTGTTGCCCGTCGGGAAGGGCCACGCGGCTTGAGGGCTCAACGTGGTCTTCGCTGCAGGCTTGGCAGAGGCCGGTTTTTTGGCCGCAGGGGCAGGCTTGGCAGGGGCAGGCTTTTTGGCTGCAGCCTTCTTGACCGCTGGCTTCTTGGCCGCAGGGGCAGCCTTCTTGACGGCGGCTTTTTTAGCCGGCGCTGCCTTTTTCACTGCCGCTTTTTTTGTGGGAGCGGCCTTCTTCACAGCAGCCTTCTTGGCCGGTGCAGCCTTCTTCACAGCAGCCTTCTTGGCCGGTGCAGCCTTCTTCACAGCAGCCTTTTTGGCCGGAGCGGCCTTCTTCACAGCAGCCTTCTTGGCCGGAACGGCCTTCTTCACGGCGGCCTTTTTGGCCGGTGCAGCCTTCTTCACAGCAGCCTTCTTGGCTGGGGCAGCTTTTTTAGGTGCCACTTTTTTCGCAGTTGCCATACGGATCTCCTTGATCAAGTTGCAAAGACCACGGCACCACTGGATGTGGTGCAGAGATTCATCACCCAACGCCCCCTAGGATCTGAGCGCGGTGTGATGAATGGGGGACGTCGATGCAGTGCTTTGCTCAAGGGATCAATCCCAGGACAGGGCACCGCCCGACTGATATTCAATGACTCGGGTTTCGAAAAAGTTACGTTCCTTCTTGAGGTCAATCATTTCGCTCATCCAGGGGAAGGGGTTCTCTTCGTTGGCGAAGAGTTCCTCCAGTCCGATCTGTGCGGCGCGGCGATTGGCGATATAGCGAAGGTAGCCCTTGAACATAGATGCATTCATGCCCAGCACGCCACGTGGCATGGTGTCTTCTGCATATCGGTATTCAAGTTCGACAGCTTTAAGGAAAAGAGCTTTGATCTCGGCTTTGAACTCGGCTGTCCACAGGTGCGGGTTCTCCAGCTTGAGTTGATTGATCAGGTCAATGCCGAAGTTGCAGTGCATGGATTCGTCGCGCAGGATGTACTGGTACTGCTCGGCGGCACCGGTCATCTTGTTCTGGCGACCCAGGGCGAGGATCTGCGTGAAGCCGACGTAGAAGAACAGACCTTCCATCAGGCAGGCAAACACGATCAGCGATTTGAGCAAGGTCTGATCGGTCTCGTGCGTGCCGGTGTGGAAGTGTGGATCGCTGATCGCTTCGATGAAGGGGATCAGGAATTCGTCCTTGTCGCGGATCGATTGGACTTCGTTGTAGGCGTTGAAGATTTCGCTTTCATCCAGCCCCAGTGATTCAACGATGTACTGGTAGGCATGGGTGTGGATGGCTTCTTCAAAAGCTTGGCGCAACAGGAACTGGCGGCACTCGGGCGCGGTGATGTGGCGATAGGTGCCGAGCACGATGTTGTTGGCAGCCAGCGAGTCCGCGGTAACAAAGAAGCCGAGGTTGCGCTTGATGATGCGGCGCTCATCGTCAGTCAACCCATTGGGGTCTTTCCATAAGGCGATGTCGCGCGACATGTTCACCTCTTGGGGCATCCAATGGTTGGAGCAAGTGGCCAGATATTTTTCCCAGGCCCACTTGTACTTGAACGGCACCAACTGGTTGACGTCGGTCTGGCCGTTGATGATGCGTTTGTCGGCAGCGTTGACGCGACGCGCGCTTGCCTTGGCGTTTGGCGCTGCTTGATTCACTGCCTGAGCGGTGGTCGGAACAGGTTGATTGAAGGATGCGGCTGTCACAGTTTGCAAAGGCGACGAAGTCACATCCCGTGCATCGCGATGCGATGAAGGAACTGAAGCGCCAGTGACTGAAGAGCTTGAAGGTGTGTCGTCTTCCCAGACCAACATGGTGTACATCCTATGGAGTTGGATTATGAAAGGGTGATGCAAAAAACACCAAGCACTTATTGACGTGACAGACGCATGTTTGTTGCGGGCATGCATCGAAGTGATGACGAAACATCACGGTTGGATCAATTAAGTGCAACGTGAGTCAAACAAGGCCTTGTTAAAGGCCTTGTTCAATCAATCACTGACAGGCTTCGCAATCGGGGTTATCGATGGAGCAGAACTTGATGTCAGTGGCGGGTTCGTTGGCCTGCGGTGTGGCATTTGCTGGCGATGAACCGCTCATGTTGGACACCGAGTTGAGTTGTCCGCGTGACACGGTGGACTTCTCGGCGTGCGTGGCGCCAACGGTGCGGAGGTAGTAGGTGGTCTTCAAACCACGCAGCCATGCGAGCTTGTAGGTTTCATCGAGTTTCTTGCCCGATGCGCCCGCCATGTAGATGTTCAGCGACTGTGCCTGGTCGATCCATTTCTGACGACGCGAGGCGGCTTCGACCAACCACACGGGTTCGACTTCGAAAGCCGTGGCGTAGAGGTCCTTGAGGTCCTCGGGCACGCGGTCGATGCGGCGCAGCGAGCCATCGAAGTGCTTGAGGTCCATGACCATGACGTCGTCCCACAGGCCCAGCTTTTTGAGGTCCCGCACCAGGTATTCGTTGACGATGGTGAACTCACCCGAGAGGTTGGATTTGACCGACAGGTTGCCAAAGCAAGGTTCGATCGAGGCGTCCACGCCAACGATGTTGGAGATGGTGGCGGTGGGCGCGATGGCAACGCAGTTGGAATTGCGCATGCCATGTTTTTGGATGCGGGCGCGCAGTGCGTCCCAGGCCATGGTGTGCGACGAATCGACCTCGACATAACCCCCGCGTTGTTCGGCCAGCAGTTTGATGGAGTCGATGGGCAGGATGCCTCGGTCCCACAGCGAGCCGCGGTAACTGGAGTAGCGGCCGCGCTCTTCGGCCAGCAGGGTCGAGGCCCAGTAGGCGTAGTAGCAGACGGCTTCCATCGAGCGGTCGGCAAATTCGACGGCGGCCTCGCTAGCGTAAGGGGTGCGCAACTGGTACAGGCTGTCCTGAAAGCCCATGATGCCCAGGCCGACGGGGCGGTGACGCAGGTTGGAGTCGCGTGCTTTCTTGACAGCGTAGTAGTTAATGTCAATCACGTTGTCGAGCATGCGCATGGCCGTGTTGACGGTCTTGCGCAGTTTCTCGTGGTCGATGGCACCATCCTTGATGTGCTGCGCCAGGTTGACCGAGCCCAGGTTGCACACGGCGATTTCGCCGCCATTGGTGTTGAGGGTGATCTCGGTGCATAGGTTTGACGAGTGCACCACGCCCATGTGCTGCTGCGGCGAGCGCACGTTGCAAGGGTCCTTGAAGGTGATCCAGGGGTGGCCGGTCTCGAACAGCATCGAGAGCATCTTGCGCCACAGGTCCTTGGCTTCGACTTGCTTGAAGAGTTTGAGCTCGCCCTTGGCGGCCTTTTCTTCGTAGCGTGTGTAGGCTTCTTCAAAGGCTTTGCCGAACTTGTCGTGCAGGTCGGGGCAGGTGGCGGGCGAGAACAGCGTCCAGTGGCCGCCTTCCATCACGCGGCGCATGAACAGGTCGGGGATCCAGTTGGCCGTGTTCATGTCGTGGGTGCGGCGGCGGTCGTCCCCGGTGTTCTTGCGCAGCTCCAGAAATTCTTCGATGTCCAGGTGCCATGTTTCAAGATAGGCACAGACGGCGCCCTTGCGCTTGCCGCCTTGGTTGACGGCCACAGCGGTGTCGTTGACCACTTTGAGGAATGGGACCACGCCTTGCGACTTGCCGTTGGTGCCCTTGATGTGCGAGCCCAGGGCGCGCACAGGCGTCCAGTCGTTGCCCAAGCCGCCTGCATATTTAGACAGAAGGGCGTTTTCCTTGATGGCTTCGTAGATGCCGTCGAGGTCGTCGGGCACGGTGGTCAGGTAGCAGCTGGACAGTTGCGAGCGACGCGTGCCAGCGTTGAACAGCGTGGGCGTGCTCGACATGAAATCGAAGCTGGACAGCACTTCATAGAATTCGATGGCACGGGCTTCGCGGTCGACTTCGTTGAGTGACAGGCCCATGGCCACGCGCATGAAGAAGGCTTGCGGCAGTTCGATGCGCTGGTCTTCAATGTGCAGGAAGTAGCGGTCGTACAGGGTTTGCAGACCCAGGTAGTCAAAGTTCAGGTCGCGCTCGAACTTGAGGGCGGCGCCCAGGCGGGCCAAGTCGAATTGCTGCAGCTTTTCGTCCAGCAGTTCGGCTTCCACGCCCTTCTTGATGAAGGTGGGGAAGTACTCGGCATAGCGCGTGGCCATGTCGGCGTGGGTGGCTTCATCGCCCAGGATTTCGCGGCGGATGGTGTGCATCAGCAGGCGAGCGGTGGCGTGGGTGTAGCCCGGGTCGTGTTCGATGCGGGTGCGTGAAGCCAGGATGGCGGCTTTGTAGACTTCGTCCAGGGCGACGCCGTCGTACAGGTTGCGGTGGGTTTCGGCCAGGATGGGGGCGGCTTTGACGTCGGCGCCGAGACCGTCGCAGGCGGCTTCGATCAGGCCTTCAAGGCGGGCCAGGTCCAGGGGGATGCGTTGACCACGGTCGATGACGGTCAGGGTGGCTTGGGCCACTTCGGGCGAGGCGGCTTTTTGCTGCGCGCGCTCTTGTGAGCGGCGTTCGCGGTAGAGCACATAGGCGCGGGCGATTTCGTGGTGACCGCCGCGCATCAGACCCAGTTCGACCTGATCTTGCACGTCTTCGATGTGGAAAGTGCCGCCACCGGGACGCGAACGCATGAGTGCGCGCACCACGTTTTCGGTCAGGCCATCGACAGTTTCGCGCACGCTGGCCGAGGCCGCGCCTTGCGTGCCGTGAATGGCCAGGAAAGCCTTCATCAAGGCCACGGCGATCTTGCTGGGTTCGAAGGAAACGACGGCGCCGTTGCGTCGAATGATCTGGTAGCCGGTGTAGGCCGATTGGCGCGGCGCGTTGAGCGTGTCGTGGCCGGTGTCGGGCAGGGCGTTGCTGCTGGATTGCTGGGCGCTGGAGGAGGTCGTTTGCATGGAATTTCCTTCAAAATCAAAGCCTTTGCGGGCGCGGCCGAAAGGCTTATGTTTGGCGTGGGCGCCGAAAGCAGAAAACGCTATATCTGGTGTTTTTCACTGCGTTTCGCACTACAGGTAGCGTTCTGGTGCGACTATAACGCTAAATTTGATCTCCCTCAAACTCCGAGGATCAAATCAGGGAAAGTGCCGATCGGGCAGGTCCTGTAGGGACTCTTCAGGCCAGTGTGATAGTGCCTGGAAAGCAGGTGCGGTCCCAGCCCAGCAGGGATTGCAGAAGGGCCCAGTCGAAGGCTTTGCCGGGGTCCCGTTTGCGCCCGGGCGCCACGTGTTCGTGCCCGGCCATGTGGGTGATGTGGCAGGTCGTCCGGGCTTGTTGCAAGAGTGCTGCCAGCGCTTGATATTGGGCGGCCTCAAAGGGCTGGTCCTCTAGGCCTTCGAGTTCGATGCCGATGGAGTAGTCATTGCAGTTTTCGCGTCCTTGCCAGCACGATTGGCCGGCATGCCAGGCGCGGTCGTGGGTGGAAACAAATTGCAGCAACTCCCCGTCGCGGCGAATCACGAAGTGGGCCGAGACCTCGGCGCCGAGAATCTGCTCGAAATAGGGGTGGGCGGACCAGTCGAGTCGATTGGTGAAGAGCCGCTCGATCTCGTCTCCGCCATAGATGCCGGGAGGCAGGCTGATTGAATGGATGAGGGCCAGATCGACGATGGCACCCGGCGGGCGCGGCCCGAAATTGGGAGAGTCGATGCGGCGGGCTTGCGGGTGCCAGCCTTGGGGCCAGAGTTCGGAGCTCATGGGGGGTTATTCGGCTTCAGGGTCGAAGCGTTCGCCCAGCACGATGTCGTGGTCGGTGACTTGCACGCCAAGGCGGGCCATGCGGTAGCGCATCTGGCGCAGTGACAGGCCCAGGCTGGCGCCGGCGGCGGTACGGTTGAGTCGATGCCGTTCCAGTGCCTGCACCAGAAGGTCGCGTTCGACCTGATCGAGGTGCGCCACCAAGTCGGTGGGGCCGGGCTTGGCAGGAGGGAGATTGGTGCTGGTCGCGCTGGTTGCTGCCACTGGAGTCTCACCCTCTGGTGAGGGGGGGGCGAGTAGCCCTGGCGGTGCGGTTGCCACAATGGAGGATGCGGGTAGTCCCAGGTCGGTGGCTTCGATCACCGAGTGGCCGCTCAATGTCACGGCGCGGTGCAGGATGTTTTCAAGCTCGCGGATATTGCCCGGAAAGGCGTGGCCGAGCAGGGTGGTCAGGGCCGATCGGCTCAATTGGGGCACCATGGCCAATGCGGATTCGGCGGCGATACGATTCAGGATTCGCTCACACAGGTCGGGCAAATCTTCCAGGCGCTCGCGCAACGGCGGCAGTGGGATCTGGATGACGTTGAGGCGATAGAACAAATCCTGGCGGAAGCGTCCCGCAGCGACCTCGGCGGCCAGATCCTTGTGCGTGGCGCTGACGATGCGCACATCCGCCGACACTTCGGCGACCGCGCCGACCGGGCGCACGGCGCGCTCCTGGATGACGCGCAGTAGTTTGGTTTGCATGGACAGGGGGAGGTCGCCAATTTCGTCGAGGAACAGTGATCCACCATTGGCAGCCTGAAAGAAGCCTTCACGGTCTTCATTTGCGCCGGTGAAGGCGCCTTTGCGGTAGCCGAAGAACTCCGCTTCGAGTAAATGTTCAGGAATGGCGCCGCAGTTGACGGCGATGAAGGGCTGGGCAGCGCGGCTGCTGACGTCGTGGATGGCGCGGGCCACCAATTCTTTACCGGTGCCCGATTCGCCCCAGATCAGCACAGGGGCCATGCTGCGTGCCACTTTGTCGATGAGGCTGCGCACATGCTGCAGGGATGCGGAGCGGCCCACCATGCGAGACAAGGCGGTGGCTTCGGGTCGGCGGGGCGGGCGTTGTGGCGCTGCGCCGATCACGCGCTCGCCGGGCACGGTGTGGTGCTCAGGGATATTGGCGCCGGGGTTGGATGGTGTTGCCTGTGACGCGATGGGTATGGCTGTATTGCGGCCCAAAGCGGACGACACCACGGCGCGGAACTGGCGCAGGTCGACAGGTTTGGTCAGGTAATCGTAAGCGCCGGCTTTGAGGGCTTCAACCGCGTTTTCAGCCGACCCATAAGCCGTGATGACGATGGCTATTTCCCTGCGGCCGTGCGCTTCAATGCGGCGCAGCAAGTCCAGGCCGGTGCCGTCAGGTAGGCGCATGTCGGTGATGATGGCGCTGTAACTGCGGTCCTGGAGGTGTTGCCACGCATCCGCCACATTGCCTGCTGTCTCGACGTCATAGCCTTCGCGCAGCAAGGTCAGTTCGTAGAGCGTGCGCAGGTCTGGTTCGTCGTCAACGACCAGCAGGCTATAGGCAGTGGGAGAGGTCATGCAGGAAGGGGTGCTGGGCTGGGCTGATCGGCGGGCATCGTTACGAAAAATTCGTTGCGGTGGCGCACGGGGGCGGGGTGTTGACGGTAGTCGATGCTGGCCCCGTGTCGCTCGCACAGTTCACGACAAATATACAGGCCAAGCCCAGTGCCGCGGCTGCGCGTCGACGAGAAGGGTTCGAACAGCGATCGCTCGGTGTCGGTGCTGATGAGTTCCCCGTCGCTGCGCACCGACAGCACCAGTTGCCCCGAGATCTCAGGGCTGCGGGTGGCCTGCCATTGCAGGTTCACCACGATGGCTCCGGCCAGGCCACTGTTATAGCGCAAGGCGTTGTCCAGCAGGTTGACCAGAACGCGGTGCAGGTGATCGGGCTCGAAGCGTACCCGGGGACCGGGGCGACTTGCCTCTGGGGAGCATCCGGACAAGTCGACGGTCAGGATGCTTTCGGGGCCTGACGGAAGGCCTTGTGTGCCACGCCAGTCCTGACAGATGGCCTGCACGGTTTCCATCAGATTTATGGCGGGGGCGGGAGGGCGCAAACCTGGGGCCACGGCCAGCACGTCGTCGATGATGTGTTTGAGGCGTCCCACGTTGTCGCTCACCATGTGGGTGAGTTTTTTCTGCGTCGGGGTGGTGGCGTCCTCGGCCAGCAGGGCGTTGGCTTGCGCGATGGCTGCCAGGGGGTTGCGGATTTCATGGGCGATGCCGGCGGACATGCGCCCCATCGCGGCGAGTTTGTCTTGTCGTTGGCGGGCCATCACGGTGCGCAGGTCTTCCAGGAACATGACGCAGACGTCTTCAATGGCTTTTCCATCGCGGCCTTGGGTAAAACGCACGCGCAAGCGCAGGGCGCGGCGGGACTGATCGTCAAAACGCAGCTGCAATTCCTGACCGTCATCGGCACGGCTGGGGTTGGCGAAGGTCTGTTCGATCGCCTGCACGAGCGGCTCCCAGGCAGGTACGCCACGCAATTGAAAAGGGGGGGGCGGTGTGCTGCCTTGCACGGCCAGCAGACGGCGGGCGGCGGGGTTGGCGGTGCGAACGCTACCCAGGCGATCGGTCACCATGACGCCCTCGGCCATCTCTTCAATCACCAGCCGGTTGAGCTGGGCTTGCTGGCGGGCCAGTTCCAGGCTGCCTCGTGCGCTGCGTTCTTCGCGTGCCAGTCGTCCGGCCAGTTCGCTGGCCATCAAGGCAATGGCAAACAGGCCAAAACCAGCCAGACCAGCCTGGGTCATCAGGTTGGCCAGGGTGCCGGCCTCTGGCGATTGCACCCAGGCCGCTCCAAGCAAGTTCAGTGTGGCGGCCGCGGCCACCCCCAGCGACATGATGCGCGGCATCAAGGTGGCGGCCATCAGCACGGGCAGCGCCAGCAAGGCTTGGGAGTTGAAGCTGTTGCCGGTCAGGAAATGCAGGCAGGTAAACGCCACCAGGTCGACGCCGATGGTGGCGAGCGCTTGGCGATGCCCAAGTCGACGGTGATCTTCGTCCTTGGCGCGGCGCGGCGCAGGCAGCCACCACCAGATCAGTGTCAGGGCGCTGTAACCCAGGGTCAGTCCCAGCACCCACACCGAGGGCCGGGTACCCATCAGCCAGGCCCCCGACAGCAGTCCGATCAACAAGATGCCCAAGGCGGCACGTGCCGTCAGAAAAGCGCGGTAGATGCGAAAAAACGTGGATGATTTCCGTTCGTCGTGATCATCTTTGCCCGTGTGACTGGCGGGCGGCAGTTCCACCGCTTGCATGTCGGCAGCGAGGGTGAGGTCTTCATTGCCCTGGCCCCCAAACCAGGAGCCTTGCGACTCGGGTTCACGCGGATGTCTGGTGGCGCCGGATGGCGGCAGGGGGGGGCGGGGTGGACGTGACATCAGTGGGGTCGGGAACCTGCGCGGCGATGATCTTCGCTGCAAAAGTGCGCGAGCGCGCCTGACGGCGTGGTGGTTTCGATGGCGTCCTGAATGGGCAGGTGCACTCCGCAGTGCGCACACTCGACCATCGGTTGAGGCCCGGTGGAGCGGGGCGGCTCAGGGGACTTTGGCGTCTGAGGTGTTCGCGGCGGCAAGCGACGCCACGGTCCGGCATAGAAAAGCCAGACAATCAGCAAGGCCAGTAGCAGATACTTGGTCATGGGCCGGCGCGGCTTGACTTAGCTGATGACGGGGCGGTGCAGAACCACCTCCATCACGAAACGTGAGCCCACATAAGCGAGCAGCAGCAGCGCGGAACCGGCGTACAGCCAGCGCACCGCCTGCCGACCCCGCCAGCCAAATTGCCGGCGCCCGATCAATAAGATTGCAAACACCAGCCAGGACAGCACGGAGAACACGCTTTTGTGATCCCAGCGCCAGGGATGGGCGAACCAAGCACCCAGCAGCAAGGTCAGGGTCAGCATGGCAAAGCCCGCCGCCACAAAACGCAAGGTGAGGGATTCCAGGCGAAGCAGTGGTGCTCCAGACGGATGTGAGCCGCCCAGGGAAATGCCTTTTGGGGAGCCGGGGCGAGCACGCAATTGCCGTTCGGCGTGGCGCATCAGCGCGGCGTGCATCAGGGCCGCACCGATCAGGCCATATGACGCAAAACCCAGGATCCAGTGCAGTGGCGCCCAGGGTGAGTCACTGGTCGGGTGTTCTTGTCCGGGAAAGCTCCAGGCCAGGGTCACGGTGGCCGCCGCCAGGAGGGCCAGGATACGGCGCGTGATGGGAGACAGCCCCAGGCGACGACTTTCCAGAGCGTAGACGGTCAGCACCAGCCAGGACGTCACCGACAGCGCCGGGGCAAAACCGAAGCGAGCTGCAGGCTGGGGGCTGTCCCAATTGAAGGTATCAAAGACGATGGAGACGGCGTGGGCTAACCAGCCAAAGGCCAGCAGGGCCCAGGTGGCACGTTCAGGAGCTGGTGGGTGATTAGGTGACTCTGCGGCGACCTCGGCGGGCGCAGTCCTGTCGGGCAGGACGCTGGCCAAGCCATAGGCCAGCACGGCCAAGGCGCTGGGCCACAGGGTCAAAGTGACGGGCGATAGAATCATCCTCACAGTTTAAGGTCGCCCGGGTGTTTTTGCCCGGCCCGTACCGCCGGCCCGTACCTATGGCGCGACGCCGAGCCAACCGCACACACCCTTTTCATGGCATCGAACCTTACCGAACGTCTGAGCCGCCTGGTTAAAACCATGCGCGGCCAGTCCCGCATCACCGAGACCAACGTGCAGGACATGCTGCGCGAAGTGCGCATGGCGCTGCTGGAGGCCGACGTGGCCTTGCCCGTGGTGCGCGACTTCATCGCCCGCGTCAAGGAGCGGGCACTGGGCCAGGATGTGATCGCATCGCTGACCCCGGGGCAGGTGCTGGTCAGCTTGGTGCAGAAAGAGTTGGCCGCCACCATGGGCGATGGCGTGGCCGACCTCAATCTGGCTACGCAACCGCCGGCCATCATCCTGATGGCGGGTTTGCAGGGCGCCGGCAAGACAACGACCACGGCCAAGCTGGCCAAGCACCTGATCGACAAGCGCAAGAAGAAGGTGCTGACCGTTTCGGCCGACGTCTACCGACCGGCCGCCATCGAGCAACTCAAGACGGTGACTGCGCAGGCCGGGGCGGAATGGTTTCCCTCGACGCCAGATCAAAAACCGCGCGACATCGTCACTGCCGCCATCGACCACGCCCGCCGTCATTTCTTTGATGTCCTGTTGGTTGACACCGCCGGCCGCCTGGCCATTGACGAAGCCTTGATGGCCGAGATCCGCGAACTGCATGCCCTGTTGAACCCGATCGAAACCTTGTTCGTGGTCGATGCCATGCAAGGGCAGGACGCCATCAACACCGCCAAGGCGTTCAAAGAGGCCTTGCCGCTGACCGGTATCGTCCTGACCAAGTTGGACGGCGACTCGCGCGGCGGCGCGGCCTTGTCAGTTCGACAGATCACCGGGGTGCCCATCAAGTTCGCCGGTATCTCCGAGAAGATCGATGGCCTGGAAGTGTTTGACGCCGAGCGCCATGCCGGACGTGTACTGGGCATGGGCGACATCGTGGCCCTGGTCGAAGAAGTCCAAAAGGGTGTGGACATCGAGGCGGCGCAAAAGCTCGCCGAGAAGGTCAAGTCCGGCGAGGACTTCGACCTCAACGATTTTCTCTCGCAGATCAGCCAGATGAAAAAGATGGGTGGTCTGTCGGGTCTGATGGACAAGCTGCCCACCGAACTGGCCAGCAAGGCCGGCGGGGCTGACATGGACAAGGCCGAGCGCGACATGCGACGCATGGAAGGCATCATCAACTCGATGACGAAGCTGGAGCGCCGCAAGCCCGACCTCATCAAGGCCAGCCGCAAGCGCCGCATCGCGGCCGGGGCGGGTGTTCAGGTGCAGGACGTCAACCGAATGCTCAATCAGTTCGAGCAGATGCGCCTGATGATGCGCAAGATGAAGGGCGGCGGCCTGTTCAAAATGATGAAACGCATGGGTGGCATGAAGGGCGGCATGCCGGGTTTTGGCGGGCGTTGACTCGCCAAACTGCTGGGGTGGCGCTTGGTCGGTATTGATACATCTTGTCACCGAGATGGGCTCAATCCCGAATTGACCAGTGGGGGCGCCACGACTACTTTGTGACAGTGTGTTTCTCGGGGCGTTTCTGCCATTGAGAAACCTCGGCGATGTGCCGATGTAGACACCATGGCCCTGTCTGGGTGGATGGTCGAGTGGTTTTTGGTGGGTGGTTTCAATGGAAAACGCGTGGTGGCCGGCTTTGCTGGCAATTGTGGTCTTTGGAGGCGCGGTGGCCGCCTGGATGGTGGTCAGGGCTCGCCGAGGAGCCCCCAAGGCATCGCGGTCGCGGACAGGCGGCACTGCCGTGGAGGCGGGCGATACCTTACAGGCGTGGGCCCCAACGGCCACTCGGGTGCTGACTCACTCGGAACGCGAGGCATATCACATTGTGCGCAAAGCCTTGCCCGACCACATGTTGTTGGCACAAGTGCCGCTGGCGCGTTTTCTGCGCGTGCCGACACGCAATTCCTACAACGAATGGCTGCGCCGGGTGGGCTCACTCTGCGCGGACATCGTCGTGTGTGACTCCACCTCACAGGTGCTGGCCGTGATTGAAGTACGCCAACCTGTGAAACAGGAAAAACCACGCACGGTGCGTCGACACGAGCGCATGGACCGTGTCCTGAAAGCCGCCGGAATTCCTGTGCATGTATGGCTGGAAGGCTCGCTGCCAGGTGCCGCCGTCGCACGCGAAACCATCCTGGGCGGCGCCTTTGCCATGTCCAAGCGCCCGGTGGGCGTCAACAGCCGGACGCGCCGTAGCCTCGAAGCGGCGGCCGTGGTGGCCTCCATGCAGTCGGCCGGGCCCATGCGCGGAATGTCCGTGAATGAGGACGATCTGGACTTCAACATGGACGATTTCGCCGACGAAGCAAGCAGAGCGGATGCTGACCGCAAAGACCCGCCACCGTCGACTTGGTTCGACGACATGGATTCAGCACCCGTCCCGCTGGACGAAGCGGTGCACCACTGAACAGCTCAGGCCAATAAAGCCTGGGCAAACTCCCGGGCGCTAAAGGTCTGCAGGTCTTCGAGCTTTTCACCCACGCCGATGAAGTACACCGGCACTGGACTGGTGCGGCCGCGCGACCATAAAGCGATCGCAGCCAGCACACCCCCCTTGGCCGTGCCGTCCAGTTTGGTCACGATCAGTCCGGTCAACCCCAACGCCTCGTCAAAGGCCTTGACCTGGGCCAGGGCGTTCTGGCCAGTGTTGCCATCGACCACCAGCAGGACTTCATGTGGCGCGCCGTCCATGGCCTTGCCGATCACCCGCTTGATCTTGCGCAACTCGTCCATCAGATGCACCTGAGTGGCCAGGCGGCCGGCGGTGTCGGCTATGACGACGTCGCAGCCGCGTGAGCGGCCAGCTTGCACCGCGTCAAAGGTCACGGCGGCTGGATCGCCGCCTTCCTGGCTGACGATGTCGACGCGGTTGCGATCGGCCCAAACCAGCAGTTGTTCACGCGCGGCGGCCCGGAAGGTGTCAGCAGCGGCCAGCAAAACGCGTTGGTTGGCGTCGGCGAGGTGACGTGTGAGTTTGCCAATCGTGGTGGTCTTGCCCGCGCCATTGACGCCAGTCACCATCATCACGGTGGGCGTGTGCTGACCGACAATTAATGGCTTTTCAAGTGGCGTCAGCAGGTCGGTGATGGACTCGATCAGCAGGTCTTTGACGCGGGCCGGGTCGGTGGCCTTGGCGTCCTTGACGCGACGCTTGAGGTCGTCGAGCAAATGGGCGGTCGCCGCCACCCCGGCATCGGCCATCAGCAGCGCGGCTTCAAGCTCCTCATACAGCGCATCATCAATCTGCGTGCCGGTGAACACCTGGGCGATGCTGGATCCGGTTTTGCGCAGGCCAGATTTGAGTTTAAGCAACCAGGATCGACGTTCCGGGGCGGCAGCCACCGTCGGGGCAATCGACGGCTTGGATGCGGGCTCGGTGGCCGATGTCGGCGATGCCGCAGCCGATGCCAGCGCGACTGGCATGGTCGGTGGCGGCATCACGGGGGTCTCTGTGGGCGAGACCTCTGGCGTGGCTGGAAGCTCAGGCACCTGATCCTCTGGGGCAGGATTGACACCGAAGCCGAGTTTTTTCTTGATGAAACTGAACATGGGTCGATTGTAGGGTGGGGCCGCCAGACCCACCGAGCTGGCTAAAATTGACGGTGAAAAGATCGATGGCATGAGCCCATCACAAGGACATCACTTGAATATGCGCAAAACTGGAGCCTCAGGCCTTGTGTATTCAACCGACAGTGGCCGCATGTGCCCAACTTGCCGCCTGCCCATCGCCGATTGCCACTGCAAGGCCGCTTCCAAGGCCGCGCCGCAGGGCGATGGCGTCGTGCGCGTCAGCCGCGAAACCAAGGGCCGAGGCGGCAAGACCACCACCGTGATCCGTGGCGTGACCCTGGACGCCCAAGCCCTGGCGGGGCTGGGCAAGCGCCTCAGAACCGCCTGTGGGGCCGGCGGCACCGCCAAGGACGGTGTGCTGGAAGTGCAGGGCGATCATTGCGACCGCGTGGTGGAGTGGCTCACAAAAGAGGGCTGGTTGGTCAAGCGGGCCGGAGGTTGACGATGGTTTCTACAATTGGGGTCTTATCCACCTGATCAAAGGCGCTGCAGGCGCCAGCGATTTCTCTTCAGATGAAGCCTCCACGCCCCTCCTCGTTGCCGCATACAAGCGCGAAGGCTGCCCAGAAAGTGGCGGCCAGCGCTGCCCAGGAAGTGCGACTGATCGGTGGGCGTTGGAAGCGCACACCTTTGGCCGTGCCCGCCCTGCCGGGTTTGCGCCCCACGCCCAGCCGAGTGCGAGAGACGTTGTTCAACTGGCTGGGACAAGACCTGAGCGGCTGGCGCGTGCTCGATGCCTTTGCCGGCAGTGGTGCCTTGGGCTTTGAGGCCGCCTCGCGCGGGGCTCAGTCTGTCTGCATGCTGGAGCGACATCCGGTGTTGGTGCAGTCCCTGCGTGCGATGCAAACCAAACTGAAGGCCACCGAGGTGCAGGTGGTCCAGACCGATGCGCTGGCCTGGATGCAGCGCTTGTCCGGCACAGCGCCGGCCTTTGACCTGGTGCTGCTGGATCCTCCGTTTGACGACGACTTGTTTGCCGCGGCGCTGCAAGCCGCGCGTCACTGCGTGCCCGTGGGCGGCTGGATCTATCTGGAAGCACCCGAGGCGACCGATACTGTCCCCGACTTGCGCCTGCACCGCCAAGGCCGGGCTGGTGCGGTGCACTATCACCTCTTTCAGCGCGTGGCCGGTGGGGACGACGTGTCGCGGCGGCCCGTGGCCGGCTAAACTGGAGCCCTTCGTTACAGCTATCCGACCGCGCCGATGACGTCATCCACGCCCCGCTCCGATGTCCTGACGGCCGTCTATCCAGGCACCTTTGATCCGATGACCTTGGGACATGCAGACCTGATGCGCCGTGCCGCACGCCTGTTTGGTCGCCTGATCGTGGCGGTGGCTGCGGGGCACCACAAGCGAACCATGTTCAATGTGGATGAGCGTTTGGCCATGGCCAAAGAGCTCGCCACCGACTATCCCAATGTGGAGGTGATCGCCTTTGACGGGTTGCTGCGCGACTTCGTGGTGAACAACCATGGCAAGGTGGTGGTGCGGGGTCTGCGCGCGGTCAGCGACTTTGAATACGAATTTCAGATGGCGGGCATGAACCGCCAGTTGATGCCCGATGTCGAAACGGTGTTCCTGACGCCATCAGATCAATACCAGTTCGTGTCCGGCACCTTTGTGCGTGAAATCGCCATGCTTGGCGGGGATGTTTCCAAATTCGTCGCGCCCAGTGTGCTGGCGCGCTTGAAGGCCCGTGTGGCCTTGGCAGGTTGAACCGTGGCACTCAAGATCACCGACGAATGCATCAACTGCGATGTCTGTGAGCCGGAGTGCCCTAACCAGGCCATCTCCATGGGCGAGACCATCTATGTGATCGACCCGGAGCGCTGCACAGAATGTGTGGGCCATTTTGGTGAGCCCCAATGCGTGCAGGTTTGCCCCGTCGAATGCATCCCGGTGGATCTATCGCGACCTGAATCAGCCGAGCAACTGATGGCCAGGTATCTGCGCTTGCAAGCGCAAGCCAAGGGCGGCAGCACCTCCACCTCCACCGAGCGTCCTGTCGACAGCCTGTCGACTTAGGCTTTCCTCAATCCCTGGCGCGCTGAGGGGGCTGATTTGGGCACCAAGGCCCGGAAATGCCGTGAGCGCTTCAGGGTTTGGCCTTGTTGAGCGCTTGAGCCAATGGCGGCTCCCGGTCGAAGAGGGGGGTGGGGTGTTGTCAGGGCAATCGCTGGTGTATGGGCGGCGCGCTTCTCCTGCGTACGCCGTTCGTGCTCAAGTTGGCGGGCCAAGGCCGACGCGCTCTGGCTGGCCTTGATGGCGTCGGCCTGCTGCTCGCCCGAGCGCAGGTCCCTTGCCTGCAGAGGATGCCCGCTAAAGGAGACCTCACCACAAGGCTGCGCCTGATAAAGCACCTGCACAGCGCCATTTGCCGAGCTGGATTCACAGCGATAGGCCACCGGCTCGTGTGATGTGCTGGGCTGCGTTGGGCTGGCAGCCACCATGCCTTGACTCGTCATGAACAGGGTCTGGGCCACGATTGCATGGAGGCACCGGACGGTCCAAGGGGAGCGCCCAACTCGGTGGTGAATAGATGGGTGGAATGAGTTGAGCATGAGGTCCTCCTTGATTTATTGGCCGTGTTTTATTGATGGGCGACTCAATCCGCTTTGGATGCCGGCGTTGGTGGTGACGCCGCCTGCGGCACCACAGCGGCGTGGCTTGGCTTTGGGGGCTTGGGGCGCTGAGGTTGGGCATGAACCAGGACCGTTGCCTTGGCCATGTCGCCGCGGATCAGCTCCTGGGCGGCACTCAGCGCCTTGTCGATGCAGTTGTCGATGGCCTCGCGCTCGGACTGCGGCGGTTTGCGCAACACGTAGGCGGCCACCTCTGTTTTGACACCGGGGTGGCCAATGCCCAATCGCAGACGCCAATAATCGGGCGAGCCCAGTTGCGCGTGGATGTCGCGCAAGCCGTTGTGGCCGCCATGGCCGCCACCTTGCTTGAGCTTGACCTGACCGGGCATCAGGTCCAGGTCATCGTGAGCCACCAGGATTTCGTTGGGCAGGATTTTGAAAAAGCGCGCCAACGCTGCAACCGACTTGCCCGACACATTCATGTAAGTCTGGGGCTGAAGCAACCAGATCGGACCATCCGGCAAATTGGCGCGTGCGACAAAGCCGTGATAGGCGCGGTCAGCCACCAGGGCGACGCCAAGTTGACGTGCCAGGCTGTCGACCCACCAGAAACCGGCGTTGTGGCGGGTGTCCTCGTATTCAGGGCCGGGGTTGCCCAGGCCAACAAACAATCGAATCATGATGGGTTGCGATTATGAAAGAGCCGGGCCAAAAGAAAAGCCCCGCTAAAGCGGGGCTTGACTGGCCGATTGTCCAGAAAGAGCAGAAGCTTACTTCTTGCCTTTGCCTTTGCCCTTGGCGGGTTCGGCGGCAGCCACCGGCGCGACGATGACTTCTTCAGCCACGGCGTCTACGACCGTCGCGATGGCGGGGTTCTTGCGGCCATGGGTCAGCACCTTGATGCCGGCGTCGAGCTTGATGTCGTCCAGGTGCAACGTTTGACCCTTGGTCAGCGCGCCCAGGTCCACGGTCAAATGCTCAGGCAGCTTTTCGGCCAGACATTCCACTTCCAGCATGCTCACCACGTGGTCGATCGTGCAGGCGTCAAGCTTGACGGCAGGCGATTCGGTTTCGTTGATGAAGTGCAGGGGGATCTTCTTGTGGATCTTGGTGGTGGCGTCAACGCGCTGGAAGTCCACGTGCAGCACTTGCTGCTTGTAGGGGTGCATCTGGTAATCGCGCAGCAGGACCTTTTGGACCTTGCCAGCCAGTTCCATCTCGAGGAGGGAGGAGTGGAAGGCTTCCTTGCGCATGGCGTGGTAAAGCGCGTTGTGATCGAGTTCGATCGTGGTGGCTTCGCCAGCACCGTAAACGATGCCGGGAACTTTGCCAGCGAAGCGCAGGCGGCGGCTCGCTCCGGTCCCCTGCAGGCTACGCTCAAAAGCGGTGAATTTCATGGATAACTCCAGGTTGGAATAAAGCGCCCGCGACCAGGCGCTTGAAAAATGACCGATTCAGACGCTTGCGCCCCGAGCCGGTCAGAGGCACGGATCAGAAGTTGTTGTTCTGCTCCGAGAAAAGCGAGGTGACCGAGTCACCGTCGGAAATGCGGCGGATGGTTTCGGCGAACAGGAAGGCGGCCGAAAGTTGGCGAATCTTGGTGCAAGCCTTGCCGGCCTCGCTCAGAGGGATGGTGTTGGCGATCACGACTTCATCGAGTTGCGAGTTCTTGATGCGCTCGATGGCCTGACCCGAAAACACCGGGTGCGTGCAATACGCGAACACGCTCTTGGCGCCGCGTTCCTTCAGGACTTCTGCGGCTTTGACCAGCGTGCCGGCCGTGTCGATCATGTCGTCCATGATCACGCAGTTGCGACCGTCGATGTCGCCGATGACGTGCATGACTTCAGACACATTGGCCTTGGGGCGGCGCTTGTCGATGATGGCCAGATCGCAACCGAGTTGCTTGGCCAGGGCGCGAGCGCGCACCACGCCGCCAACGTCGGGCGAGACCACGACCAGGTTTTCGTAGCCCTTGGATTGCAGGTCGGACAGCAGGACGGGTGAGGCGTAGATGTTGTCGACCGGGATGTTGAAGAAGCCTTGGATCTGGTCGGCGTGCAGGTCCATGGTCAGCAGGCGGCTGACGCCCACGGCTTCCAGCATGTTGGCGACGACTCGGGCCGAGATGGCCACTCGGGTCGAGCGCGGGCGGCGGTCCTGGCGAGCGTAGCCGTAATAAGGAATGACGGCGGTAATGCGTTGGGCCGAAGCGCGCTTTAGTGCGTCGACCATGATGCACAGTTCCATCAGGTGATCGTTGGTCGGGGCGCAGGTGGACTGCACCACGAAGACTTCCCGACCGCGCACGTTTTGCTGGATTTCGACGGTGGTCTCGCCATCGGAGAAGCTGCCCACAGCGGCCTTCCCCAGTTCGGCACCGAGGTGGGTGGCGATTTCTTGGGCAAGCGCTGGATTGGAGTTGCCGGTGAACAGGACGGTGTCGGAGAGCATGGGCAGCAGACGGCTAAAAGTGCATCTTGCCCAATCGCCTCGGCTGGTTGATCAGGGTTTGATCAACGCTGCCAACTCGCCATTGCTCAGCAGCAACTAGTGGCAACAGGCAGAGGTGGCGGGCAATCTGCGTACGGCGAAACGTGCGGCGAAAGAAATTTTTTGGCAGGGGAAGAAGGATTCGAACCTTCGCATGTCGGAATCAAAATCCGATGCCTTAACCAACTTGGCGACTCCCCTACACAGGATTCAGTATTTGTTTGTTCAACAACCACTGAAACCGCGTAACTGGTTTCTCTCAACAGAGAAGCCTCACATTATAGCCGTTTTTTTGCGACTGTGGTAACTATCGGTCCGTTTTTTCGTTGCTTGAGTGTCGGTTAATCGAGCACATCAAGCAGCGGGTGGCGAACCAGTACGCGACAGAGGCGACCGACCCATGCGGGATCATTCAGGCCGACATCAGCAGGGGCGAATGAGGCGGGCGTTGCGGGCGTGGCGGTGTGGTTTGTGGAGTCAACCGGAGGGTTGACCCAGGAAAACACCGCGCTGCCCGAGCCCGTCATTCGGCTGTTGCCGAAGTGGTTCTGCATGATCTCAAGCGCCTGACCGATCTGATTGCTAAAAAGCTCTGCGGGAGCTTGCAAATCATTGCGGCCGAAGCACTTTGGCTCTGCAAGAAAGAGCGAAATTATAGCAGCTTGTGTGGACCGGTTCAGGTGCGGGCTTGAAAAAATGGCGTGGGTGGGTACCGACACTGGCGCTTTCAGCACGGCGATCGGGGTGTTGATGACGTCCTCTGGCAGGATCAGGGGGGTGATCTGCTCGCCGATGCCTTCCACCCAGGCGTTGCGCCCGTTGACAAAGAAGGGAACATCGGCGCCCAGTTGCAGTGCCAGGGTGGCCAGGCGGTCGCGGCTCCAGTGCAGGCCCCACAGTTGATTGAGTGCCAGCAGCACCGTGGCCGCGTCGGAGCTTCCGCCGCCCATGCCGGCGCCTGATGGAATCCGTTTGTCAATGCTGATGTCGGCGCCGAGTCGGGTGCCACTTTCTGTTTGCAGGAGTCGCGCGGCTCGCAGGCAAAGGTCGTCGTCCGGCAGTGCGGGGCCGAGATCGTGGCGGTGAAGTTGGCCGTCCGAGCGGGTGTCAATATGCAAGGTGTCGGACCAGTCGATCAGCACGAACACCGATTGCAGAAGGTGATAGCCGTCCGGGCGACGCCCCGTGATGTGCAGAAAGAGGTTGAGCTTGGCCGGGGCTGCCAGGTTGAGGAGGCTGGGCATGATGTCGCGGTGCTTCAGCGATCCAGTCGCACGCGCATCGTGATGCCGCGTTGGTGCTGGGTGGCTGGGCGTTGGGCATTGAGTCGGCCGATCGCCACCTCTTGGGTGTCGATGTGCCAGCCACTCTGGTCAAACGATTGGTCGGTGGTCTGGGTCGCCAAGGGCAGCGCAGGGTCGGGCAGGCCACGAACCCAGTGCATCAAGGATGCCAGCGGGAGCCGTTCACCCAACACCTGTTCGCTCAGGTCTCCCAGGGTGGCAAAGTAGTGTTCGCCTTGAGTGTCACGCACCCACGCGCCCGCTTGGGTCCATCGCACCTGGGCGACTTGGCTGCCCATGGGGGTCATCAGGTCTAGCTGGCCGGTGTTCTGGGTGCCGTTGAAAAAGAAGCCGAGGTTGATGCCCTTGGCGTCTTGATCCTGAAAGGCTTGCAGCTTGATGTTGAGCTGACCTTGCAGGGCCAAAGATAAAACAGGTGGCGAGGCCGCCGCGTCGGGTGCATCAGTCGAGGGTTCGGGCAGTCTGGCGGGCCCGCTGGCGCAAGCGCTCAGAAGGGCCGCTGACAACGAGGTGATCCAGGGGCGCTTGCTCGTCACGGCTGAACTTGCAGACGTGTCAGGGTTTCAAGCAGGGCCTCGTTGTTGGTGTCAAGAGTCTGGGCTTTGCGCCACACGCGGCGGGCTTCGTCGCGTTCACCTTGCGCCCACAAGACCTCACCCAGGTGGGCGGCGATTTCGGCGTCGGGGCGCTCCTTGTAGGCGCCGCGCAGCAATGCCAGGGCTTCAGCGGGGTGGCCGCTGCGGAATTCCAGCCAACCCAGGCTGTCCGTGATGAAGGGGTCGCCGGGGCGCAGGCTTAGCGCTTTGGTGATGAGCGTCCGCGCTTCGTCCAGGCGAACATTCCGATCGGCCAGGCTGTAGCCCAGGGCGTTGTAGGCGTGGGCGTTGTCCGGCTTGAGTTCGATGGCTTTGCGCAGCTGCTGCTCCATCTCATCAAATTTGTGCAGGCGTTCAGCCAGCATGGCGCGGTCATAGAGCAGGTCGGGGTCTTGCGGAAAGCGCTCAGAGGCTTCGCTCAAGACTTTGTAGGCTTCGCCCCACTGCTTGAGGTCACGCAGCAATTGGGCTTCGGTCTGGTATTTGGCCAAAGCGTCGCGTGGTTCGGTTTCCGGCACGGCGCGGATGGCCGCACGGCCTTCGGCCAGCTTGCCCTGACGTGCCAGCAGGCGGGCGCGGTGGCTTTGCACCAGCAGGTTGTCCTTCGGGTTTTCAAGGCGTTGCAGCCAGTCCAGGGCTTTTTGCCAATGGCCGCGCTGCTCTTCTGTTTGCGACATCAGCAAATAGCCTTGGTCAAGGCTGGTGTCCGAATCAGCCAGCGTCTGCTGCGCTTGCTCGGGTGTCGGTGATTCGCTAGTGACCAGAGTTTTGGCGGCTTTTGCGCGTTCTTCTTCTTTCAGTGCAATGAATTTTTTCAGTGCACCCTCGGCGAGGTCTGTTTGGCGCAATTCCAGCCGCACGGCGGCCAACGTTAGCCAGGAGCCCGCGTTGTTCGGTTGAGCCTCCACCAAGATTTCGAGTTGCTGTGCTGAATCGGTCATGCGCTGCGCACCGGCTAATTTGCGGGCATAGGCCAAACGCAGCAGAGGTGAGGCATCCGTTAGTTTGAGCTGCCGGCGTACTGTGTCTTCGGCCTGCGGTTCGCTGTCCATCAGGTTGAGCGCCAGCAGTCCGACCCCCAGACTTTTGGGCTGGATGGCCTCGGCCTTGCGGGAGGCCTCTAGCGCGCGTGCGGTGTCCTTGGCTGACAGCCAGCCTTCACCGCTGGCGACCCAGGCTTCGGCCAGCTGGGGTGTGCGCACCCGCCACGGCTGAGTGGCGTCATCAATGATCTGGGCGGCGATCTTGCGGTCAGGCAGCCGGGACAACGACCGTGGCAGGGCGGCAATGATTTGCGGCTGTTGTGGCGTGGGACTGAGTTGGATCATGGTCCGCAGCGGGTCGACCAAATCGGTGGTGCGGCCCATGGCCAGCATGATGCGCACGACAGACTCCGCCGCATCGCGTGACTGGGGTAGCGTCTGGCGCCAGGCTTTGGCCGCCGCCAGGGCGTCGTCACCGCTGCGGGCTTGCAGGGCGATTTCGACGGCGCGTTTGAACAGGTCGGGGTTGCGGTGCTTGCGTGCCAGTTCCAGATAGATCTGGTACGCCGCACCGGGGTTGCCCGATCGCGCCTGGATTTCGCTGACCAATACTTGGTAGAACAAGGCGCCATCCATGCGTGAGTTTTCCACGCTGGCCACCGCCGTTGATGCGTCGAGGCGGGCGTCGGACGCCTGGGCTGGAGGCGCGGCGCAGATCAGCAGCCCGGCCAGTCCCAGTGAGCAAGTCATGGCGTTCAGACGGTCGAGGCGTTTGTTGGCAAGCTTTGAAGCAGTCAGGGCTGGCATGTGGTCTCCGTGTGTACGGTCATTCTATTGATCGGCAGAGTCGATAATGCACACCATGCCTGAATTGCCTGAGGTTGAAGTCACACGCCAGAGCTTTGCGTCACGCATTCTGGGTGCCAAGGTGCTGTCTTTGCGCATGGGCAAGCCACTGCGCTGGCCCTTGGGGTGCGATCCAGGACGCTTGGAAGGGGCTCGCGTTGGCGAGGTGTTGCGGCGCGGTAAATATTTGTGGCTGCCTCTGCTGTCCTCGCCTGAGCGCCGGGAGGGTTTACTGATCCATTTGGGTATGTCCGGCGCCTTGACGTTTGGCCAATCCTTGCCGCCAGCAGGGCCGCATGATCATTTTGAGCTGGATACCAGCCAAGGTTTGCTTCGGCTAACTGACCCACGTCGGTTTGGTGCGGTGGTGTGGGGCGAGTCCATGCAGAAAGGACTGCCTGCGCGCTTGTTGGCGAGCCTCGGCCTGGAACCCTTTGATGTGGCCATGACCGGCGCCTATTTGCATGAGCGTCTGCGAGGGCGGCGCGTGTCGATCAAACAGGCCTTGCTTGCCGGGGACATCGTGGTGGGCGCTGGCAATATTTACGCGTGTGAAGCCCTGTTCATGGCAGGCATTGATCCTCGCCTGGCGGCGGGGCGCCTCAGTCTTCGTCGGTGCGAGCGCCTGGTGTTGGCCATCCAGGATGTGTTGCGACAGGCCCTGGCGCTGGGGGGCTCCAGCCTGAAAGATTTCAAGGATGCCCATGGCGCCCAGGGATACTTTCAGCTCAGCACCCGAGTTTATGGCCGGGAGAGCGAGGCATGCCGGGTGTGTGCCACGCCGGTGCGTCGCATTACGCAGGGGCAGCGGTCAACGTTCTTTTGTCCGATTTGTCAGAAAAAGTAATCAGAGCGCCTTCTGGCTTGCATTTAGGGACGATTGCGCAGCAACCTTACTGCTAGGATGGTCCCTATGATGCCTAACTTCGCCAGTAATCTGGACGCCCTGGGACAGTGGCGTGTCGCGACCGACGCCAAATTGGCCAATTTGGCACGTTTTGCCCGTGAGCAAGATTTGCTCAATGACGCTTCGGCCGAATGGTTTGAGGCCATGCGGCATCGCCTGTCGGGCGAGAAGCTCATGGTGGCGTTCGTGGCGGAGTTTTCTCGGGGCAAGTCCGAGCTGATCAACGCGATATTCTTCTCGGACAAGGGGCGGCGCATGATGCCGGCCTCGGCGGGGCGAACGACCATGTGCCCGGTGGAGTTGGGTTACGACGATCAGGATCCGGTGGGCCTGACGCTGCTGCCCATTGATACCCGTCTGGAAGCCGCTTCGCTGGCCGAGTTTCGCCGTCAGCCGCAGGCCTGGACGCACATCACACTGGACCTGAGTAATCCGGAGGGCATGGCGCAGGCGTTGGCCGAAGTCATGCGCACTCGCCTGGTTTCCAAGGATCAAGCCAAGCTGCTGGGTTTCTGGGCTGATGAGCGCCCCGAGGACAACCCGCCATTGCTTGAAAACGACCAGGTCGAGGTGCCCGAGTGGCGTCATGCCCGGATCAACCTACCCCACCCTTTGCTCAAGCGTGGTCTGGTCGTGCTGGATACCCCAGGCTTGAATGCGATTGGTACCGAGCCTGAACTCACGCTGGGCCTGCTGCCGCAGGCCCATGCGACCGTGTTCATCCTGGGCGCGGACACGGGGGTGACCAAGTCCGATTTGAGCATCTGGCGTGACCACCTCAGCGGGCCGGCGCTTGCGCGCTTCGTGGCCTTGAACAAGATCGACGCTCTGGCCGATCCTTTGAGCACCCCGCAGCAGGTGGAAGGGGTGATCAGCCGCCAGTGCGAGAGCGTGGCACAGACGCTGGAAATTCCGCCTGAGCATGTGTTTCCGATTTCGGCCCGTCAGGCCTTGGCCGCGCGCCTGAATGGTGACGCGGCAGGGCTGCGCGCCAGCCGCCTGGAGGCCTTTGAAAACGCCTTGTCGGAGGGCTTGTTGCCCAAGCGCCGACAGATGCTGGCCGATTCAGCCATTGATGGAGCCACTCAGTTTCGGCATCAGTTGGTGCGCCGTTTTGGCGAAATGCGCCGCCTGCACGCCGAGCAGTTGCTTGAGTTGCGCGGCCTGCGCGGCAAGAGCACGGGCAAGGTGCAGCTGATGTTGCAGCGCGTGCAAGCAGAGGCGACCGAGTTCGAACAATGCACCGCGCGATTGGCGGCCATGCGCAGTGTCCACGCCCGCATGCTGAGAGGCGCTTTGATCGATCTGTCGTCCGAGCGCGTGCGCCAGGAAGTCGACGTGCTGGGGCAGGTGCTGGGGGGGTCCTGGCTGCCGCTGGGCGCCAAAAAGGCTTTTGTGGAGTTGTGTTCGCGCTTGCGCTTGTTGATCGAGCAGGCTCAGCAGCGCAACGATGAAATCCATTCCATGCTGGTGGCATCGTTCGCCAAGCTCAATGCTGAATTTGGTTTCAGCTTGCTGGCAGAGTCCCAACTGGATGTGCGCAAGTACACCGAAGACCTGGTGCTGATTGAGCGCAATTACGTTCAGTACCTGGGTTTGAGTCAGGCTTTCCGTCTGGCCCAGCCGGGCTTTCAGGAGCAGTTCCGCCGAATGCTGGTCTCGCGTCTGCGCGTGGTGTTCGAGACCATTAGCAACGACATTGAGTTGTGGAACAAGACCGCTTCGGCGCAGGTCGATGGCCAGTTGCGCGAACGCCGTCGCAACTTCAAGCGTCGCTATGAGTCGCTGGATCGCATCCAGTCGGCCTCCAATGAGCTTGATGCCCGCTTGCAGGAGGTGCAAGGCCAGGATGAGCGGGTCCTGCAATTGCAAACGCGCCTGAATACCCTGGTCGATGAGTTGGTGGCGCAGGCTCAGTCAGAGGTCGGGCTCAATGGGCCTGCCGGGGCTTCGGGGGGCTATGCCGGCGCGCCTGAACTCAGCAAGATTTCGCTGGACCTGGCGGGGACAAATGAGGTCCCAGAAGGGGCATGAGGGGTCGAGCATCCAAGGCTGCATCGACTGATTCATCGCAGGACTTGCAACAACGGGCCACGGCGCTCACGCCTGAACTGGCCGAGCGTCTGGTGGCTTGGGAGCGCAAACAAGGACGGCACCATTTGCCCTGGCAGGGCGTGCGCGATCCTTACCGCGTGTGGCTGTCAGAGATCATGCTGCAGCAGACCCAGGTCAGCACGGTGCTGGCTTATTTTGATCGTTTTGTGTCGCGTTTTCCGGATGTGAAGGCGCTGGCCGAGGCGACGTTGGATGATGTGCTGGCCTTATGGAGCGGCTTGGGCTATTACAGCCGCGCTCGCAATTTGCATCGCTGCGCACAGGCGGTGATGGCCGAGCATGGCGGTCAGTTTCCGCCCTTGGCCACGGCGCTGCAAACTTTGCCGGGCATTGGGCGGTCCACTGCCGCAGCGATCGCGGCTTTCTGTTTTGACGAGCGCGCCACGATTCTCGACGGCAACGTCAAGCGTGTGCTGACTCGCGTCATGGCTTGGGGTGAGGACTTGGCGGTATCGGCCCATGAGCGGGCTTTATGGCTGGCCGCCGAGGCGGTGTTGCCGGCGCTGGCGGCCGATATGCCCGCCTACACGCAAGGTCTGATGGACTTGGGGGCCACGGTGTGCACGCAGCGCAAGCCATCGTGCCTGGTGTGCCCATGGGTCGATTTGTGCCAGGCGCGGATGCAGGGGCAGCCCGAGGCCTACCCGGTCAAGACGCGCAAGCTCAAGCGCAGCCGGCGCGAAAGCTGGTGGTTGTGGCTGGAGCATGCCGATGCGGTGTGGCTGGTGCAGCGCCCGCACACCGGAGTCTGGGCGGGTTTGTGGACCATGCCTTTGTTCGATTCCGAAGAGGCCTTGCTGGCGGCGGCGCAGGCCTTGAACGCGCCCACACCCGAGCCGCAGCCGCCCATTGATCATGTGCTGACCCATCTGGACTGGCGCTTGAATCCGCGTCGAGTGTTGTGGTCCCAGCCTCCCGCGACGACCGCCCTGAGTCAGGCGTGTGGCGTGGGGGCGGGCGGGCGGTGGGTGCCGCTGTCGGAGCTGTCTTCCTTGGGCTTGCCGGCACCATTGCGGCGTTTGCTGGACGCCCGACCCATCATCTGATTGGGCTCAACCTTCTGACAAGGTGACGATCACCGGGGCGTGATCGCTGGGGCGTTCATTCTTGCGCGGAGCCTTGTCGATGGTGCAGGCGCTGACGCGGGGTTTGAGCGCTTTGCTGATCAGAATGTGGTCAATGCGCAGGCCCTGGTTCTTGCGAAAGGCCAGGTTGCGGTAGTCCCACCAGGTCCAGGGTTTGGGGGGTTGCTCAAACATCCGGAAGGCATCGCTCAGGCCCAGGTCCAGCAGTTGTTGGAAGTGTGCCCGCTCCTGAGGGGTGCAGTGGATCTGGCCAGCCCAGGCGATGGGGTCGTAGACGTCGGCGTCGGTCGGTGCGATGTTGAAGTCGCCCATCAGTACCAGTTGAGGGTGCGTGATCAGTTCCTGGCGAAGCCATTCACGCAGGGCGTCCAGCCAGCGCATCTTGTAGACGAATTTGTCGCTGTCGGGCGCTTGACCATTGGGGAAGTAGGCGCCGACCACGCGCACATCGCCCAGGGTGGCGCTGTGCACCGTGGCGGCGATGACGCGGGCCTGGTCGTCGTCAAAACCGGGGATGTTTTTGACCTCGGCGCCGCTGCCTGTGCGACTGAGCAGGGCCACGCCGTTGTAGGTTTTTTGACCAAACCACTGGGCCTGATAGCCAGCGGTGGCCAGTTCGGCGTGCGGGAACTTGTCGTCGGTGAGTTTGGTCTCTTGCAGCACCAGTGCATCGACGGGGTGCGCGTTGAGCCAGTCGAGCAATTGCGGCAGGCGCACGGTCAGGGAGTTGACGTTCCAGGTGGCAAGTTGCATGACTTTTTTAGCACGTTGAATTCATTGATTTTTTGGCCTGAGTTTTGCTGACTTGCGCACCTGGCGACTCACTTGGCTACCCAAATAGTCCGTGCTTCACGAGGTGCTCATCTGGCCCCAACGGATGGCTGCATTATCTCGTCGGGAAGTGTCGATCATTCGGATGGCTTTTTTGCGACTGCTCAGAACTTCGGGGCATTGGCGCGCGCCGGGTCTTATGGTCAATGGCTGACCTGACGACAGAGTCAGTAAAAACGGTGTCAACAGGGTCGATTCACACCGGCCTGCGCTGCACGAGTTGAATGGGTCAGGATGCTTGACATAATTTGATACTTCAATCATTATTGAAGAATGGAAGAGCAGGCCGTTGTCAAATCCCTTGCCGCACTGGCCCAGCCTGTGCGCTTGCGCGTTTTTCGTGCGCTGGTGGTGGCGGGTCCTCAGGGGCTCACCCCCGGTGATTTGGCCGCGCAATTGGAGGTGGCCGCCACCACACTGTCCTTCCACCTCAAAGAGTTGATGTACGCCGACCTGGTCAGCCAGGAGCGCGACGGTCGCCACCTGATTTATCGCGCGGCTTTTGATCACATGGATGGTTTGCTGGGCTATCTGACCGAGCACTGCTGCAAGGGGCAACCTTGCGCACCCACGCCGTCCACCCCGTCTGGTAAGCCCGCACGCAAGCGGGCTTGCACGACCTGCTGAAGGAGACCCCCATGAAGCGCTTTCACGTCCACGTGCATGTCGATGACCTGGCCCGCAACATCGACTTCTATTCGAAGATGTTTGGCACCGCGCCGGCACGGGTTGAATCCGACTATGCCAAGTGGATGCTCGAAGCCCCGGCCGTCAACTTCGCGATCTCCACCCGCGGCCACGGCCACACCGGGGTGGACCACCTGGGCATCCAGGTCGACAACGCCGCCGACCTGCTGGCGCTGAAAACCCAGGCGCAGGCGGCGGACCTGTCTTTGATCGACGAAGGCGCCACCACCTGCTGCTACGCCCGCAGCGACAAGCACTGGGTGATCGACCCGCAAGGCCTGCCTTGGGAGCACTTCCAGACGCTGGGCACCATCCCGGTGTTCCGTGAAGAGGCGCCGGCCATACAGGCGCCCGCGCAGGCCAGCGCCTGCTGCACACCCAAGGTCAGTGGCAAGCCCATTGGCATCCCCGTCAAATCATCGCCCTCCAGTTGCTGCTGAGCCCCCACATGAGCACCCACGTTCTGATTCTGTGCACGCACAACTCGGCGCGCAGCTGAGGACATCGACCATGAACACCACCGTTGCCGCCATGGCACCACTCAAGGCCGACCCGGCGCCCATGAGCGTCTTCGAGCGCTACCTGACCGTGTGGGTCTTTCTGTGCATCGTGGCCGGGATTGTGCTGGGCCAGGTGCTGCCTGAGGTCTTTCAAGCCATCGGCCACATGGAGGTCGCCAAGGTCAACCTGCCTGTGGGCCTGCTCATCTGGGTGATGATCATCCCCATGCTGATCAAGGTGGACTTTGGCAGCCTGTCCCAGGTCAAGCAGCACTGGCGGGGCATTGGCGTCACCCTGTTTGTCAACTGGGCCGTCAAGCCGTTTTCGATGGCGCTGCTGGGCTGGCTCTTCGTGCGCCACCTGTTTGCGCCTTACCTGCCTGCCGGGCAGCTCGACAGCTACATCGCCGGCCTGATCCTGCTGGCCGCCGCCCCCTGCACGGCCATGGTGTTCGTGTGGAGCCGCCTGACCGGCGGCAACCCCTTGTTCACGCTGTCGCAAGTGGCCTTGAACGACAGCATCATGGTGTTTGCCTTTGCCCCCATCGTGGCGCTGCTGCTGGGCCTGTCGTCCATCGTGGTGCCGTGGGACACCCTGGTGACCTCGGTGCTGCTCTACATCGTGATCCCCGTGGCCTTGGCTCAAATGCTGCGCGCGGCGCTGCTCCAACGTGGCCCGGCGGCTTTCGATGCCGCACTGGCCAAAATTGGCCCCTGGTCGATCACGGCCTTGCTGGCCACCCTGGTGCTGCTGTTTGCCTTTCAAGGTGAAGCCATCATCAAGCAGCCGCTGGTGATCGCCATGCTGGCGGTGCCCATCCTGATCCAGGTTTTCTTCAACTCGGCCCTGGCTTACTGGCTCAACCGCCGCGTGGGTGAATCGCATGAAGTGGCCTGCCCATCGGCCTTGATCGGCGCCAGCAACTTCTTCGAGCTGGCCGTGGCCGCGGCCATCAGCCTGTTCGGCTTTGAATCGGGCGCTGCCCTGGCCACCGTGGTGGGCGTGCTGATCGAGGTGCCCGTGATGCTGTTGGTGGTGCGTGTGGTCAACCAGAGCAAGGGCTGGTACGAACAAGGACAATGCAAGGCATGAACACCGTCACCATCTATCACAACCCCAAGTGCGGAACCTCCCGCAACACCCTGGCCTTGATCCGCCATGCCGGTATCGAGCCGCAGGTCATCCTCTATCTGGACACGCCCCCCACGCGCGATGAACTGGTGCAGCTGGTTGCCGCTTGCGGACTGCCCGTGCGTGAGGTCTTGCGCAACAAGGGCGACATCTATGAAGAACTCAAGCTGGACGACGCCAAGTGGACGGACGATGAGTTGCTGGATTTCATGGTCGCGCACCCGATCCTGATCAACCGGCCCATCGTGGTCACCCCCCTGGGCACGCGCCTGTGCCGCCCCTCCGAGTTGGTGCTGGACATCCTGCCGCCAACCCAGCTGGGCCCCTTCACCAAGGAAGACGGTGAAGTGGTGATTGACGAGCAGGGCCGCCGACTTGCCTGAGCCCGCTGACATGCCGGTATCACAGGAGCTGCCTTGCCTGATGAGGGCATGGCATGCGCACGAGCGGGAGTTGCGAGGCTGGCTGATCAAGCACGTCGAGGATCAGCACGCAGCGCAGGACCTGCTGCAGGATGTGTTCATGAAAGCCTTGCGCCAAGGGAAGGGCTTTTGTGACATCGCCAATGCGCGCGCGTGGCTGTTTGAAGTCACGCGCAATGCGGTGACCGACCACCTGCGCCGCCGCCGGGCATGGGTTGAGTTGCCCGATGATTTGCCCGCCGCGCAAGACAGCCCCATGCCGGCGGTGGACAGCCTGGCTTCCTGCCTGCCCCGCGTGCTGGGCGAATTGAGCGACGAAGACCGCGATGCCATCACCGAATGTGACCTCAACGGCATGAGCCAGGAAGACTATGCCCGCAAGCTGGGTTTGAGTTTGCCCGGTGCCAAGTCACGCGTCCAGAGAGCCCGCAAGCGGCTGCGGGCGCAATTGACGCTGTCTTGCCAGGTGACCGTCGATCCGCAAGGCCAGGTTTGCTGTTTTGTGCCCCGCGCTTGACACCAGCGCGCGACGTACCTGCATCTTTTTGAAGGCAGTGGCGTCTTCTTGACCGACAGGCTTGACCTGTCGCCCCAGAGGAACACACTGCCGCAATGAACACCACCACCTCCCCCGCCGCCCAGACGACGCCCTTGCTTCGCTGGCTTCTCGGCCTGGCCTTGGTGGCGCCCGTGTGGTTCTGGGCTTATGGGCACCTCACCGACCTGGCCGACGCCGTTCTGAGCCTGACCGGCCTGACGCGCCAGACGGCCCTGGGTGAAGCCCTGCATTTCTTCTTTTACGACACGCCCAAGGTCTTGCTCTTGCTCACGGGCATCGTGTTTGTGATGGGCATCGTGCAAACCTTTTTTGCCCCCGAGCGCACCCGCGCCTTGCTGGCGGGCAAGCGAACCGGTGTGGGCAATGTGCTGGCGGCCCTGCTGGGCATCGTCACCCCGTTTTGCTCCTGCTCGGCCGTGCCCTTGTTCATTGGTTTGCTTTCTGCGGGCGTGCCACTGGGCGTGACCTTCTCGTTCCTGATCTCGGCCCCCATGGTCAATGAAGTGGCCCTGACGCTCTTGTTCGGCATGTTTGGCTGGCAGGTGGCGGGGCTCTACCTGGGCATGGGCTTGCTGGTGGCCATCGTCTCGGGCCTGGTGATCGGCAAGCTGCGCATGGAAGGCCACCTGGAAGACTGGGTGCAGGCCATCGCCCGGGGTGACGCGGTGCATGTGCAGGCAGAGCGCCTGAACTGGGTACAACGCTTTGAAGCGGGCTGGAGCCATGTGCGCGAGATCGTCGGCAAGGTCTGGCCCTATGTGATCGCGGGCATCGCACTGGGCGCGGGCATCCACGGCTATGTGCCCGAAGACTTCATGGCCTCGATCATGGGGCGTGAGGCCTGGTGGTCGGTGCCCGTGGCCGTGATCCTGGGTGTGCCCATGTACACCAATGCGGCCGGGATCATCCCCATCGTGGAAGCACTGATCGGCAAGGGCGCCGCGCTGGGCACCGTGCTGGCTTTCATGATGAGCGTGATTGCCCTGTCTGCGCCTGAAATGATCATCTTGCGCAAGGCCCTCAAGCCACGCTTGATCGCGACCTTTGCCGGTATCGTGGCCTTTGGCATCTTGCTGGTCGGCTATGTGTTCAACCTCGTGCTGTAAAGCCATCTCCATTGATTCAAGGACACCATCATGAAAGACATCAAGGTTCTGGGCTCGGGTTGTGCCAATTGCAAGACCACCATTGCGCTGATCGAACAAGTCGCTCAGGAAAAGGGCGTTGAGATCAAGATGGACAAGGTGCAGGACATGCAGGCCATCATCGGCTACGGCGTCATGTCCACCCCAGGTGTGGTGATGGATGGCAAGGTGGTGCATGCCGGTGGCGTGCCCAGTCGGGACAAGATTGCGCAGTGGTTGGCATGAATGCAGATCGCGAGCCCATGGGTGCGGCACCGCTGAGCACAGCCGAAGCGCTCAACCTGGGCTGCTACTGCCGCACACTCAACCCGGCGCGGCTTGAGCAGGAGTTGGAGGCCGACGTCAGTTTGGCTGGCTTGGCGCAGGACATCGCGCAAACGCGCCCCCACCTGTTCTCGTCCACCGTGGTCTTTCTGACGCAGTCGGTCGCCGACCAGATGACCGCTGCGGTGCAGGCGCTGGAGCGTGTCATGGCCTTGCCCGCCTACCAGGCCCAGGCGCTGGCACGTGCACCGGCCATTGCCCAGCGTGCGTTTGGGCCCGTGGGCATGTTCATGGGCTATGACTTTCATCTCGGTGCGCAAGGGCCCAGGCTCATTGAAGTCAACACCAACGCGGGCGGCGCCTTGCTCAATGCCGCTTTGGCCCGCGCCCAGCAATCGTGCTGCGAAGCCATGAACTGGGCTTTCAAGCCCGATCCCGCACTGGCCGAACTGGAGGACACCTTCTTTGCGATGTTCACCAGCGAATGGCAGCGGCAGCGCGGCGACCAGCCCATGGGCTTGATCGCGATCGTGGACGACGCCCCCAACGAACAATACCTGGCGCCCGAGTTCGAGTTGTGCCGCCAGATGCTCAAGCGCCGTGGCTTGGATGCCCGCATCGTGGCACCTCAGGCGCTGCAATGGCAAGATGGCCAGTTGCTGACCGATGGCAGTGTGGTCGGCATGGTCTACAACCGCCTCACCGATTTCTATCTGGCTGAACCCGCCCACCAAGCGCTTCGACAGGCTTATGAAGCCGGGGCCGTGGTGATGACACCGCATCCACGTGCGCATGCCCTGCATGCCGAAAAGCGCAATTTGGTCGCCCTCAGTGACGCAGGTTTGTTGGCCTCATGGGGCGCCAGCGAATCGGACCGTGCGCTGCTCGGCACTGTGGTGTCGCCAACCATCATGGTCACGCCAGACAGCGCCGATGCCTTGTGGGCGCAGCGCCGCCAATGGTTCTTCAAACCCGAATCGGGCTACGGGGGCAAGGCCGTCTACCGAGGCGACAAGTTGACGCGCCGTGTCTGGGCCGATATCACCGCAGGGGGCTTTGTGGCCCAGGCCATGGTGCCGCCCAGTGAGCGACTGATCGAGGTGGACGGCGTACAGGCCGACCTCAAGTTCGATGTGCGTGCCTATGCTTACGCGGGCCAGGTGCAACTGCTGGCGGCACGCATGTACACCGGGCAGACCACCAACTTCCGCACGCCCGGCGGCGGGTTTGCGCCCGTGGTGGTCGTACCCTGACACTGGACACCGCCGACTCTTTGGGCGAGCATGGCTTGCTGCATCGGGACACCCCGGCCTGGCGCGCTCGCCAGCACCCGCATTCACAGTGATCCATTTGCTGTTTGACCTACACAAGGAGTGAACATGAGCCAGCCTGAAGTCGTCATCTGCAACCCTGTCCGCACCGCCATCGGCACCTATGGTGGCAGCCTCAAAGACGTGTCTGCCCCTGATCTGGGCGCAGCCGTCATCCGCGAAAGCCTCAAACGCTCGGGCCTGCCCGCCGACCAGATCGAATCGCTCATCATGGGCAACGTCATTCAGGCGGGCGTGAAGATGAACCCTGCTCGGCAAGCGGGGATCGGCTCAGGGCTGCCCGTCGGGGTGCCTGCGATGACCGTGAACCGCGTGTGCGGCTCAGGCGCGCAGGCCATTGCCAGCGCCGCGCTGGAGATCTGGTCCGGCATGAGCCAGGTGGCCATCGCCGGGGGCATGGAAAACATGGACCGCGCGCCTTACCTGCTGCCGCAAGGCCGCTGGGGCGCGCGCATGGGCGATGCCACGCTGTTTGACAGCATGCTCTACGACGGCCTGAACGACGCCTTCAGCGGCAAGCATTCTGGCTGGCACACCGAGGACCTGGTGGCACTGAAGGCCATCAGCCGAGAGGATCAGGACAGTTGGGCCTTGCGCTCGCAGCAGCGCTTCTCGGCCGCCCAGGCTGAGGGCAAGTTCGACGCCGAAATCGTGACGATCGAAGTGCCGGGTCGCAAAGGCCCCACGCTCTTTGCCCGCGACGAACACAACCGCCCGGAGACCACGGCCGAATCGCTGGCCAAACTCAAGCCCGCCTTCCGCAAAGAGGGCACGATCACGGCGGGCAACGCGCCTGGCCTCAACACCGGGGCTGCGGCCATGATCGTGGCCGAGCGCCGCTGGGCCGAAAGCCATGGTTTGAAGCCCATGGCACGCCTGGTGAGTTACGGCGTGGGTGCGGTTGAACCGGGCATGTTTGGGTTGGGGCCCGTGCCGGCCGTGCGGCAGGCCCTGGCGCGCGCCAAGTGGACCGTGGGTGATGTGCAGCGCGTCGAGATCAACGAGGCCTTTGCGGCCATCGCCTTGGCATGCCTGCGCGAACTGGGCCTGCCCGAAGACATCGTGAACGTAGAAGGGGGTGCCATTGCGCACGGCCACCCCATTGGCGCCTCTGGTGCGGTGCTGACCACGCGCTTGCTGCATTCAATGCAACGTGATGGGCTTCAGCGGGGCGTGGTGACCTTGTGCATCGGCGGTGGACAAGGCATTGCCCTGGCGCTTGAAATGATCTGATAGGTTTGGCGCATCTTTTTGCCATGACCTGCGTCTTCTTCAATGAGACCACACTCAATGGAGCAAGATCATGTGCATGGGATACGCCAAAGACATCGCAGCATGGGCTTGTCAAGGGGAGGTGAACCGACGCGAGGCGGCCTTGCTCGCTTGGGGCGAAACCTGGCTTGAACAAAGGCTTGATCCCGCCGAACAGGAGCCACAAGCAGGGCAACAGCAATGCAGCTCTCTCACTTTGCCTGGTTTGATGGCAAACCCGCCTGCGTGAGGCGGCTCATTTTCTGGGCCCCCGATGGCTGAAAAACTCGCACTGCAGTTGGCGCTTGTGCTGCCCGGCGTGCCGGACGACCGAGATGCCTGCGTGCAGCGCCTGACCGATGTCCTGCAGGCGCAGGGGCTGGAGAAGGTGCACGTCACTCAGCAGGACGGCCAAGCTGTTCTGTGTTTGCACTATGACCCGGCCAAGACGAGCCTGCGGCAGGTGCGAGACATGGCGATGGCCGCAGGCGCCCAACTCAGCGCGCGTTATCAGCATGAACTGATGCGCATTGATGGCATGGACTGCGCGACCTGTGCCGTGGTGATCGAACATGCCCTGCACCGCCTGGATGGCGTCATGGAGGCCTCAGTCAGCTACGCGGCTGAGCGGATGCGACTGGAGTACGACACCGAGCGCGTCTCTCGCCAAGCCATCGTGCTGCGCCTCGAAGCCCTGGGCTATGCCGTGCGGGAGCCCGCGCACGAAGAAACCTGGTTTGGCCACTACCGTGAGCTGATCGTGAGCACCTTGGCTGGAGCCTTGCTGCTGGCCGGTTGGCTGGTGGGCATGCGCTCTGATGCTCAGTGGGTTTCTGCCGGCTTGCTGGGCGCGTCGATGCTGCTGGGCGGCTACTACGCCATGCGCGATGCCTGGCAAAGCATTCGCGAGCGTGTGCTGGACATCGATGTGCTGATGATTGTGGCCGCTTGCGGGGCAGCGGCCCTGGGGCAATGGGCTGAAGGGGCCTTGCTACTCGTGCTGTTCAGCCTAGGCCACGCGCTGGAACACCTGGCCATGGACCGCGCCCGCCATGCCATCGAGGCCCTGGCCGACCTGGCCCCCAAGACGGCCCTGGTCCTGCGCGACGGCACCGAGCTGACGCTGCCGGTGGAGGATCTGCAACGCGGGGACCAGGTTCTGGTCAAACCGGGGCAGCGCATCGCGGCCGATGGCAAGGTGCTCGAAGGCAGATCGGCCGTCAACCAGGCGGCCATCACCGGTGAGTCGATGCCCGTGGACAAGGTGGCCGACTCCGTGGTGTTTGCAGGCACAGTCAACGGTGAAGGTTTGCTGCGTGTCGAGGTGACCACGCTGGCCAAAGACAGCTCACTGGCGCGCATGGTGCAACTGGTGGCCGAAGCGCAGACTGAAAAATCACCGACCCAACGCTTCGTCTCCCGCTTCGAGAAGGTGTTTGTGCCCCTGGTGCTGATCGGTGTGGTCGCGCTCATCGTGATCCCACCCTTGCTGGGCATGCCCTTTGCCGAATCGTTCTACAGAGCGATGGCTGTGCTGGTGGCGGCCTCGCCTTGCGCCCTGGCCATTGCCACGCCCTCTGCTGTACTGGCTGGTGTGGCCCGGGCTGCGAGTGGGGGCGTGCTGATCAAGGGGGGCAGGCACCTGGAGAACCTGCGCACGCTGTCGGTCATGGCGTTTGACAAGACCGGCACCATCACCACGGGCCAGCCCAGCGTCACCGATGTGATCGCACTGCAGGGCAGTGACGCTGATCTGCTGACCATGGCCGCCAGCGTTGAGCGTCGCAGCGGGCACCCGCTGGCCCAGGCGGTGGTACTGGCAGCGCAGTCGCGTCAGTTGGCATGGCCTGAGGCCAGCGATGTGCAGGCGGTCACGGGCAAGGGCATGCATGCCGTGGTGTCTTCCAGACAGGTGAGCATCGGGAACCTGCGGCTGTTCGAGCACGATGGTGTACCCGAAGCCGTTCGCCAGCAAGTACTGGGATTGGAGGCGCAAGGCAAGACCACCATGCTGGTGCGCGTTGAGGGTGCCTTCATGGGTTTGCTCGCCTTGGCGGACACGCCGCGCCCCGGCATGCGTGAGGTGTTCGCGCGGTTGGCGTCCTTGGGCATCGCCCAGACCGTCATGCTGACGGGCGACAACGAGCCCGTCGCCAAGGCGGTGGCCGCATCGGTGGGCATCACTGATGTGCGTGCTGGCTTGCTGCCCGAGGACAAGCTCAAGGTCATTGATGAGTTGATGCGTGAGCACAAACAAGTGGCCATGGTCGGGGACGGTGTGAACGATGCGCCTGCCATGGCCCGCGCCACCATCGGCATCGCCATGGGTGGTGCGGGTACCGATGTGGCCCTGGAAACCGCCGATGTGGCGCTGATGGGCGATGACCTGTCCAAGTTGCCGTTTGCCATCGCCCTGAGCCGCGCCTCCCACACGATCATCCAGCAAAACCTGTGGGCCGCGTTTGGGGTCGTGGCGCTGCTCATACCGGCCACGCTGTTTGGATGGGCTAGCATGGGTGTCGCCGTGTTGATTCATGAGGGTGCCACGGTATTGGTGGTGCTCAACGCCTTGCGCCTCTTGCGTTTTGTGGATGCAAGCGCTGGACTGGCTGAGCCAACTGGCGCGCAGTAATTTCGCTGTCCGCGCAGTCACATCTGCGCGAGCGCTTTGAAGAAATCAAACCAAGGATCGTCGTCATGGAAATCAAAGTTTTGGGTCTGGGCTGCAGTAAGTGCCACATCACCATCGAGATGATTGAGCGGGTGGCCAACGCCGCAGGCGTTGCGGTGGAGATCACCAAAATCGAGAACCCCGACGAGATCAAGCGCCTTGGGGTCAAGGCCACGCCAGCCGTCATGATTGGCGGCCAGATCGTGCACAGCGGCGGTTTGCCATCGCATGAAGAAGTGCAGGCCTGGCTCAAGCCCCAGCCTCAATTACAACCCCAACCCTTGGGCTTTCTGGAGCATCCGACCCGGCACCTGTTCTTCACGGGCAAAGGCGGCGTCGGCAAGACCTCGTTGTCCACTGCAACCGCGTTGACGCTGGCCGACGCGGGCAAGAAGGTGCTGCTGGTCAGCACGGACGCGGCATCGAACCTCGATGAAATGCTGGGCATCGCGTTGCGCAACACACCCACGCCCGTGCCGGGCGCACCGGGCTTGTCGGTGCTCAACATCGATCCGGATGTGGCCGCCGAGACCTACCGCCAGCGCGTCCTGGCGCAGATGGAGGCGCAAACCACCGAGGCCGAGCGGGCCACCGTGCGCGAGCAACTGTCAGGCGCCTGCACCACCGAGATCGCCTCGTTCGACGAGTTCTCGAACCTGCTGGCCGGGGGCGCCGCTGACTACGACCGCATCGTGTTTGACACGGCGCCCACGGGGCACACGCTGCGCCTGCTGAGCCTGCCCAAAGCCTGGAGCGGCTTCCTCAAGGACAACGACCGAGGCGCCTCCTGCCTGGGGCCGCATTCGGGCTTGAAGATGCAGGAAGTGCGCTTCAACGCCGCCCTCACGGCCTTATGTGACGCCGAGCTCACCACCATCGTGCTGGTGGCGCGCGCCGACCGCAGTGCGCTGGCCGAAGCCGCTCGCACCTCCGGTGAGTTGCGAATGCTGGGCTTGAACAATCAGCAGTTGGTGATCAACGGCGTGTTCAAGGCCACCGATCCTAACGATGCTGTGGCACGGGCCATCGAGGCCTTGGGCCAACAAGCGCTGGACGCCATGCCCCAGGCCTTGCGGGCCTTGCCCCAAAGCACGGTGCCTTTGCGGGCCTTTGACACGGTCGGCTTGCCTGCCTTGCGCGCTTTGTTGACCGGCACGCCACCCGCCAGTGGGCAGGGTAGGCCACTGCTTGATGAACCGCCTCTGTCCGCAGAGCACATCGACAAGCTGGTGGATGACCTCGCTGCTGCCGGCAAAGGCCTGATCATGGTGATGGGCAAAGGTGGCGTGGGCAAGACCACCATCGCAGCGGCGCTGGCTATCGGCCTGGTCAAACGTGGACACGCGGTTCACCTCAGCACCACCGACCCGGCGGCCCACCTGGCCATGACGCTCGATGGCGAATTGCCGGGCCTGCAAGTCGGTCGCATCGACCCCAAGGCGGAGACGCAGCGTTACATCGACAAGATCATGGCCGCACGCTCACCCGGTCTGGACGAGCAGGAAAAAGCCTTGCTGCTGGAGGATCTGCAGTCCCCCTGCACCGAAGAGGTGGCCGTGTTCCATGCGTTTTCTCGCACGGTGGCCGAGGCCCGCAGTGCCTTCGTGGTGCTGGACACGGCGCCCACCGGTCACTCACTGCTGCTGATGGATGCCACGGGCGCCTACCACCGCCAGATGACGCGCGAGTTTGAAGGCAAGGCCTCGGTGCATGTGGTCACGCCGCTGATGCGACTGCAAGACGCCAGCTACACCCGCATCATCCTGGTCACCTTGCCCGAGGTGACGCCGGTGTCCCAAGCGGCCGCATTGCAGGACGACCTGCGTCGCGCCAAAATCGAACCGTATGCATGGGTGGTCAACAAATCCATCCTGGCAGCTGGCACCCATGACCCCTTGCTGCAAGCGCGGCTGGATGGCGAGCGCAGGCAAATGGCCAGGCTGTCAGGTGGATTGGCTCAGCGGACGTTTGCCGTGCCATGGGTGGCTCAAGCGCCGGTGGGGCTGGCAGCGCTGTCGGTTTTGTTGGCCTCCTGAAGACCAACGCGGTCCACCATGGTGGCGCTGACTTCGTTCAGGCCGAGCACTTCGACCGTCGCGCCTTCTCGGCCACGATGCACACCAGTGGCGAGGGCACAGCCTTGGTGATGTACGGCAGGCCATAGATGATAAAAAAGGGGGCAATAGACATCCGCTTGAGTGCGGCCACTCGCCGCTGGCAAGACGCATTTTGTGGGTAAGCTGCAGGGTGATCAGAGAATAGATTGACTGTCATCGAGATGCCCCCGTTCATCACCCCAGAAAGCACGTTAGACGGCCCCCGCGCCGCCACGTATGTGGTCGACACCAATGTCATCCTGGTGGCCAACGGCCAGCACCCCGGGGTGTCTGAGGCCTGCGTGCAGCGTTGTGCCCGTTGGCTGCAAGGCCTGATGGCATCAGGGCGGCTGGCGCTGGATGAAGGTTACGAGATCGTGCGCGAGTACCAGCACAACACCCGCAGCAGTGACGGCCAGGGCGTGGGGGATGAATTTTTGCGCTGGGTGTTGCTGCACCTGGATGATCCGGTGCGCTGCGATCTGGTGCCACTGAAGGCGCATCCGCAGCGGGGCTACGAGGCTTTTCCCGACGATGCCAGGGTGTCTGGTTTTGACGCTGCTGATCGCAAGTTCGTGGCGCTGGCCCGCGCTCACCCCGAGGCGCCGCCGATTTTGCAGGCCACTGATTCGAAGTGGCTCGACTGGGCGGCTCCCTTGGCTGATCATGGGGTCACCGTCCAATTTTTGTGCGCCTCCGATGTGCACCAGTTTCATGTTCACAAGTTTGGTCAGTGAGTTCTTGGTATGAGTGGTTTTTTTCGATTTCCTCACACCCCGCACTTGGCCTGGCTGGCCACGGACGCTTCTCCTCGGGATGACAAAGTGCTGGCGCCCGACGAGGTGCGCGCCTTGCTGGATCACCCTGTGGTGGTCGAAGAAAAGCTTGACGGTGCCAATATGGGCATCTCCTTCAACACGGACGGTGTGCTGCATGTGCAGAACCGGGGGCAGTACCTGAACAAGCCTTATGGGGGGCAGTTCAGCCGCCTGGATGAGTGGCTGGTGATCCGCGAGGATGCGTTGTTCGACGCCCTGGGGGATCAGTTGATGCTGTTTGGTGAGTGGTGCGCGGCCCAGCATTCGCTGGACTATGACGCGTTGCCGGACTGGTTTCTCAGTTTTGATGTGTATGACCGGGCCGCCGGGCGCTTCTGGAGCACGCGCCGCCGCCATGAGCTGGCGCAGACCCTGGGCATGCGGGAAGTGCCGCGTGTGAGTCAGGGGCACACCACGCTGGCCGAATTGACGCAGTGGGTGTTGACGCACCGCAGCCATTACCGTGAGGGCACCCTGGAGGGCGTGGTGGTGCGCCACGAGGATGACGACTGGTTGCTCAATCGGGCCAAGCTGGTCAGGCCGGATTTTGTCCAGAGCATTGAAGAACATTGGCGCAGTCGGGCTTTGCAGTGGAATCGGGTGGCCTGGGAGTGATGCCGCTCATGCCCACGCGCTGCTCAAGCGATGGTGCTCAGTAGGACGGCCTGCAGAACAAAGCGCCGCTTGTCTGCTGACGTGGCTCCGCCGTCTAGAAGGTTGGAGAGCCTGGCCGTCGGGTGACCCTGGGACGCGATGCCGTCGTAGACCGGTACGCCGGCAGCCAGGGCGACTTGTTGCACCAGAGAAGGGTCCATGCCCTGGCATTCCACGGCATCGTACAGTCGGCCCAGCATGCGAGCGGTGTGCTGTACCTCCTGGGGTGTGCTGAGTTCCGACAGGCTCGGTCGGATGTGCGCGACATGTGCTCCCAACTCCATGGCGGCGCGGCGGAACAACGCGGCATCGCCGTCTTGGCCCCCGTCGGCTTCGGCCTTGCACAGCAGGCCGAGATTCTTCCCGCGCAACAGTGCTTGTGTCGCACCCGCCAGTGCGGCACGTTGCAGCGTGCGGGCGTGGGTTAGCACGGCCCCAACGTCTTCTGGCGACAACCTTTCAAGGGCCTGGATGCTGGGGTATTTCATCATGGGTTGGGTGGGTGCATGAAACGGCTTGGGCACATAGTGACAAGCGTAATGAGGGGCCTTGCCTCGGCCTTGATGCCCGTCAACGCGGACCGCGCTGCTCCATAGCGATACGCGCCAGATACAAACTGTTCACTCAGTGTTACCAAGCGATGCGTGCTGTTGACACTCCGTTATCCGGTGCTTTCTAGCCTTCAATGCATCAACAAGGCAATACGCCAACAAGCACCCAGGAGACGAAGACATGCTGAACACCGCAACACCGATCACTGCCCCGACCTTGGTCCGCGCGATGGCGGCCAACGCTGCGCCAGTCTCGACGGTTGACACCACGGCCCACGAACGCGCAAGCCAGCACGTCGCCGACACGCTGAAGTTGCTCAGTGATCAACTGGCGTTGCAGCGCCGCGTCGCGCATGCCGGCGATGTGATTTACCAGGCTGGCGAACGATTCAGCCATCTCTACATCTTGAATGCAGGCTTCTTCAAGATCGTCAACCTGTCGCCCGACGGGCGTGAGCAGCTGGTCGGCCTCAAATTCCGCGGTGATTGGCTCGGCTTCGATGGCATTGCCAACGGACAGTACGCCTGCGATGCCGTCGCGATGGACACTGGCGAAATCTGGTCGGTTCGCTACGACGCATTGCTCGCGGCCTGTGCCGTTCGGCCCCAGTTGCTGCAAGTGCTGCATGCCGCCATGAGCCGCGAGATCGCCCGAGACCGCGACTCGCTGATGTCGGTGTGCACACTGCCGGCCGATGCGCGCGTGGCCGACTTTCTGCGTTACTGGGCCGAGTCGCTGGCCAAACGCGGCCTGCGCGCCGATCAGATTACCTTGCGGATGACGCGTGCCGAGATCGGCAACTACCTTGGAATGACCCTCGAAACGGTGAGTCGGGCGCTGTCGAAACTGGTGCGCGAAGAGGTGATCGTCTTCCTGGACAAGGGGCGTCGCGAGGTGCACATCCCCGATGTCGGTGCGCTGTCGGTGTTTGTGCAGCGCTGCATTGCGCCAGCCGTGACCTTGCAGTGAGCCGTCGCCAGGAGGCGGCTACGACTTGACGACCCTGGCGATCGTTCGGGCAAGTTCATCGCGGGTGTAGGGTTTGCGCAGCAGCTCCCAGCTTGGTGGCGAGTCACGGTCCGCGTCCAGCAACTCCGCCGAGAATCCCGACATCAACAAGATCCCCAGTGAGGCAACGCGCTCTTGTGCCTGCGCCGCCAGTTGTGTGCCGCTCAGGCCAGCGCCGAGCGCGATGTCGGTGAGCAGCAGGTCAAATTGGGTGTCGGGCGTGAGTGTGAGCAGTGCCTGCTCGGCGCTGGTGCAACTGGTGACCTTGCAGCCCAGCGTGTCGAGGAAGGTGCACACAATGGCGCGGACTTCGGCATCGTCTTCGACCAGCAGAACGCGCAGGCCTGGCGGCACGCAATCGCTGGTGTCGGCCGGCTCCGGCGCGTCCTGCGCATGCGCGACGCTGGGGATGTAGAGCGTGACGGTGGTGCCGCTGCCAGGCGTGCTGTTGATCGCGATCGCCCCCTTGGATTGCGTGACAAAGCCATGGACAGTGCTGAGTCCCAGCCCAGTCCCGCGTCCGGCATCCTTCGTCGTGAAAAATGGCTCGAAAACTCGCTCCTTCACTTCGTCGGACATGCCGGAGCCACTGTCGGTGATGGCGAGCGCGACGAAGCCGGCATCGTGCGCGGAGCCTTTGTCCGGTTCGCCACGCACGTCGTCGGGCAAGTTCGCGCACGGTTTGGCATGAAAGCGCAGGATGCCGCCTTCGGGCATGGCGTCGCGGGCATTGATCGCGATGTTGAGCAGCGCCGATTCAAGCTGGCCGGGGTCGGCCAAGCAGGGTGGGCAGGGGGGGGCATCGACCTGGATGTGGATGTGTTGGTCGAGTGTGCGGCGCAGCATGTCGGACAGCGAGTCCAACAGCGCGTTGACGTCGACAGCGCTGGGCTGCAAGACCTGGCGGCGCGAGAACGCGAGCAGTTTTCCGGTGAGTTCGGCACCGCGCTTGCTGGCCCGTGCCGCTGCGCCAACCAATTGCATCGCATAACCGTCCTGCGCCAGTGTCGGCAAATCCTCCAGCACCTGTAGATTGCCCTGGATGACCGTCAGCAGGTTGTTGAAGTCGTGCGCGATGCCGCCGGTCAATTGGCCAATGCTTTCCAGCCGCTGCGCATGGTTGAGCGCTTCCTCGGATTGTGCGCGCTGCAAGCTGGTCGCCAGCAGGTTCGACAGTGATTCGAGGAAACGCACTTCGTCATCGCCGAAGTATTTGTCTCGTGAGCGCACGGTCAAGGCACCGATGATGCGACCCCGATCAGACAGCGGAACCACGAGCTCCCTGTTCAGGCCGGCGTGCAGGACGGCTGGCGGCACGGTGAAGCGCTGTTCAAGGCGGTCATCATGAACCGTCACGGGGCATCCATTGGCCAGCACGAAACCGGGCGGGGAGTCGATGCGGTTGGGCACCAGGCTGCCGATGGCCTCACCTTCGAGCAGTCCGACACCACTGGCGACGCGAAAATTCAGACGGTTCGGCTCCAGCAGGAGCACGGTTGCCTGCTGCACCTGCAGCGCCTGCGCTGCCATGGAGGACACTTGGTCGAGCAGCACCTGCGGGTCGCGAGAATCAACCGCGAGGCGACTCAGCTGTGCCAGGTAGTCGCTGTAGCGTGCGCGCCGTAACGATTGCTTGACGCGTGGATAGACGCTGATGTCTCGGATGGCGGCCACGACCAGGGGCTCGCCCTGGCTTTGCAGGGGACTGAGCGCGATTTCGACCATGACCTTGCTGCCGTCGCGCCGCTGGGCGACCAGGTCCATTTGCGTGCCCATCGGCCTCACCTGTGGGTCACGGCCATAGGCCTGGCGATGCGAGGCATGGCGTGGGCGAATGTTGTCAGGCACGAGCGCATCAACGTTCAGGCCTAACAATTCTTCGTTCGTGTAGCCGAACAGGGTGCTTGCTGATGGATTGGCCATCACGATGATGCCCGCTGGATTGGTCACCAGCAGGGCATCGGGGTGGGCGGCAAACAGGGCGCGAAAGACGGTGCCCTCGTTCAGGCCCAAGGACGGCGGCGTGGGGCCGAGTGGCGGACTCATCGCGGTGCGTGCCTCAGGCGGGTGTGACCAGCGGCACGAGGATGTAGCCGGCACCACGGACCGACTTGATGATCTGCGGGTGGTCGGCGTCGACTTCCAGCTTCTTGCGCAAGCGCCCGATCTGGACGTCGATGGTGCGATCGAAAGGTCCGGCTTCCCGCCCACGCGTGCGCTCAAGCAGGAAATCGCGCGACAGCACACGGCCGGGGTGCTGAACAAAGGCGCACAGCAGGTCGAATTCACCGCTGGTCAGCGCCACGTCGTGCCCCTGCGGGTCGATGAGACGCCGCGCTGCGGTGTCCAGTTCCCAGCCGGCCAGGCGCAACTTGCTGCGGGTGCCGGTAAGGGTTGGGGTGGGGGCGTCGCTGGGCGCTGTGCGTCGCAGCACGGCCTTGATGCGCGCCAACAATTCGCGCAGATCGAAGGGCTTGGTCACGTAGTCGTCGGCACCGATTTCCAGGCCGACGATCTTGTCCACGGAATCACCCAGGCCCGTCACGATGACGAGGCCGCAGTGCCAGTGTTCGCGCAGTTGGCGCGCGATCGACAAACCATCTTCGCCAGGCAGGCCCAGGTCCAGCAGCACGAGGGCCGGTGGATCGGCGGACATCAAGGCCATCAGGGCGCGGCCGTTGTGCACCTGCGTGACTCGATAACCGTGGCTCTGGAGGTAGTTCCCCAGCAGGAGGGTGATGTCGACTTCGTCGTCGAGGATGGCGATGTGGTGGGCGGAGTTCACTTGACGCGAGAACCCTGAAAAGCAACTGCGCCGGCCCCAACACCTGCCGAACGCTAGTCTGATGCGATGGGTGCAGCGTATCAGCTTTTCGGACTTCTGTGCTCGGCCTCCGCTTGGCAATGAGTGCAGCGGATGGCCGTCGGTTGGGCGAGCAGGCGGCGCTCGTCAATTTTGACGCCGCAGTCCGCACACAGGCCATAGCTGCCGTCGTCGATGCGCTGTAGCGCGTGCGCGATCTCGCGCAATTCCGAGATGTCGCGTTCGACTTCGGCGCTGCCGATTTCCACCAGGGAGCGATTGTTGGCTTCATCTTTCCGATCGCTCACTCCGGTCATGGCGTCCTCGTCCCGGGCTTGTACGGCGGTGACTTCCTGTTCGAGCTGATGGGCACGTTGCTCCAGTTGCTGGCGCACGGTTTGAACGGTGGTGGGTGATGGCATGGCTTGACTCGGGTAGTGGAGAAAGTCCTGGCGAGCGCTCAGTGCGACATCAGCACCGGCACGGTCATTGATGTCAGCATACCGCGCGTGGCGCCACCCAGCATGCGTTCGTTCCAGCGGGCATGGCCGTAGGCGCCCATCACGATCAGGTCGGACTTCAGCTTGGCCGCGCGCGAGAGCATCGTGTCGGTGATGTTGATGTCGCTGGTTTCGACACAGACGTCGGCGGGGACGCCTTGCCACATCAACCACTGGTGCAAGGCATCCAGGCGGGTGTGCCAGGTCTGGTCACTGTTGGCGCGGGCCTTGTGCCAGTTGACGACCTGAACGCGCTTGGCCAGGCGAAGTAGCGGCAGGGCATCCGACAGGGCCCGCGCGGCCTCGCGGCTGTCGTCCCAGGCCACCATGGCGTGGGTGCCGATGCTGCCACCTGCAGCATTGCGGTAGGTGTGGGGAAGAATCAACGTTGGCCTCGCGCTGAAGAGAACGACCTGCTCGACGACATCCTGGGCCAGCTCGTGGCCGGTGGCGCCTGGGTCGGCCTGGCTCAGGATGGTGAGGTCGCTGCAATGGGCGTGCCTCACCAACGAAGTCGCCTTGTCTTCCTCGTCGATGACGGCTTCGAAAGACTTCAAGCCCGCCGTGCGGCACTCCTCGCGAAAACGCTGGGTCGCCTGCTCGGCCTGATCGCGCAGGGTGCGCCACGCCACAGCGGCAAATTCGGTCAGTGAGATGGAGTCTTGCGGTGAGGCCGGCACATCCATGAACCCCGTGGGCGCCACGCCAGCGAGGTGGCAGTCCAGCTTCTTGGCGAGTCGGATGGCGACCTGGGTGCGAGCGGTGCAGTGCGGGTCGTGGTCGAGGTGGAGCAGCAGGCTTCGGTAGGTCATGGTGTTCTCCGATGTCGGTGCTGACTCAGGGCACCAGAACGGCTGCACCCTGCAGTCGTCCTGCGCGCAGATCGGCCAGCGCTTCGTTGGCGCGCTCCAGCGGGTAGGTTGTGGTGGCGACCTGTAGGGGCACCCGGGCCGCGAAGCGAAGAAATTCTGCGGCGTCGGCGCGCGTCAGGTTGGCGACCGACATCAGCTGGCGTTCCTCCCACAGACACTGGTAGGCGAAAGATGGGATGTCGCTCATGTGGATGCCGCCGCACACGACGCGGCCGCCTTTGCGCACAGCCTGTAAAGCGAGCGGCACCAGGGCGCCGACGGGTGCGAAGATGATCGCGGCGTCCAGGGGCTCGGGGGGCGTTTCGCCGGAGGCACCCGCCCAGACCGCACCCAGCGAACGGGCGAACGCCTGTGCCTGCACATCACCGGGCCTGGTGAAAGCGTAGACGCGCCGACCCTCATGTTGCGCCACTTGGGCGATCAGGTGTGCGGCAGCGCCAAAGCCATAGAGGCCGAGGTTCATGGCATCGCTGCCGGCCATGCGCAGCGAGCGCCAACCGATCAACCCCGCGCACAGCAGGGGCGCGGTGTGAATTGGGTCCTGAGGCAAGGCCAGTGGCAAGCAGAACGCCGCGTCGGCCACCACGTGGGTGGCGAACCCGCCGTCACGGCCATGGCCGGTGAACAGGGGCTCGTCACACAGGTTCTCCCGGCCGAGGCGGCAGTAGGCACAGTGTCCACAGGTGTGTGCCAGCCAGGGCACGCCGACGCGTTCACCCAGGGTCAGCGTGCTGACACCCGGGCCGAGTCGATCGATGATGCCGACGATCTCATGTCCGGGCACGATGGGGAGTCGCGGCAACCGCAACTCGCCGTCAACGACATGCAGATCGGTGCGGCACACCGCGCAGGCTTGCACGCGAACGCGCACCTCCCCCGGGCCGGGTTGTGGGTCAGGGCGCTCCTCAAGCCTAAGCGCCTGGCCGGGCGCGTGCAGAACCATGGCGCGCATGGTGGTGAAAAGGGGGCGAGTGCGGGGTCATTGAATCGTGATGGCGCGACTGGCGCTGCCTTCCAGCTTGGGCAGCGTGAGCTTGAGCACACCGTCCTCGAATTTGGCGGTGACGCCCTTGGAGTCGATGTCGTGTGCCAGCGAAAAGCCGCGTGATGCGCTGCCAAGGTAAGTCTCTTTCAGCAGTACGCGGCCACCCGATTTTTCTTCGGTTTCTTTCCTGACTTCGGCCGAGATGGAAACGAAATTGCCATCGACATTGACGTGGATGTCTTCCTTTTTCGCGCCCGGGATCTCGGCGCGAACCTGATATTCCTTGTCGTGCTCGACCACGTCAAGGCGGATGTCGGCTGGCATGTTCTCTCCCGTGCGCATGGGCCTGGAAAAGCGGCGAAACATGTCGGGAAGGAGTTGATCTATCGGGTCGATGAGAGACAGAGGATTCATGGTGCTTCTCCTGATCGGGCTGGTGAGGGGGGGTGCCACGTCGGCTCAACGCATGCGCACCTGAGCCAACACAATCCAGTTTAGGAAGCTCGCTTTGGCCTGGTTTGCGTTTGGTCAATCGAACGAACGCCCCGCCTCGTGCCTACACTTTTCGAACCGTCACGCGGGCACCATCGTTGACCGTTGTGGGGGGGTAGATGACCACGGTCTCGCCGGACGCCAAGCCCTTTCTCACCCAGGCGTCCTGGTTGTTGCGTGCGCCGACCTGCACCGGGGTCAGGCGTGCGCGTCCCCCGTCGACGGTGAACACCGCCATGCCGCCCTGAAGGCCTTCGCCTTGCGGCAACGGGAACACCGCGCTCACGGGCACCCGCACTGCCTGCTCAGTGGTCATCGTCACGATGCGCACGCCGACGCGAAAACCGTCGCCGAGGGCTTGCCATTGCTCGGGCGGGCTGCTGATGTCGATCAGGACTTTCACCCTTTGCTCTTCGACGCCGAGCGCCGATACCTTGGTGAATGCCGACGGCTCCACCAGGCGCACACGGCCCTCCAGGAGGCCGGGGCCACCCCAGCGCTCAATCAATACGCGGCTGCCGGGGCGGGCTTGCAGGGCGTCGGTGGTCAGCAATTCAGCGACAACTTCTAGGTCTTTCGTATCGCCCAGTTCCAGCAAGGGCGTTCCGAGCGCCACGGCGGTCTCGCTGCTCTGCACGACGCGCAGCACGCGGCCGGCGGTGGGCGATCGCAGCGCGAAGGCGCGTGACCCAAGTCGCTCGGGGCTGCGCACCGCCATGAGTGCGGCTTGCGCCTGTTCGACCTCGTGGCCGGCGATGTGGCGTTCTTGGGAGGCCGCCTCAAGCTCCTTCTGCGCCGCCATGACGGCCAGTCGGTCGATGTCGAGTTTGGTGGGCGAGACGAAGCCTTGCCCTGCGAGTTGTTCGCTGCGCTTCACCTCGTTCCTGGCCTGCTGCAAGGCGACCTTGGCACCTTCGACACGGGCGTTTGCGCGCTGCACCTGCGCCTGGGTGATTTCGACGCGCACCTGCTGCTCGCGCAGAGTACGCTCGTCAACGATGGGGGCGAGCACGGGGGTCAAGGTCGCGACGACGGCGTTGGCGTCCACGGCATCGCCTTCGCGCAGGGTGATGCGGGTCAGCAGCCCCGACAGGGGTGCCGAGACGACGTAGCGTTCGCGCAAGCGCGTTTTGCCCTCTTCATCGATGGTCGTCTCGAAGTGGCCTTGCGTCACCTTGGCGACTTCCACCTCGATCGGCCGGGGCGCAAAGGCCCATGCCATCAATGCCACGGCGACGGTGGCGCCACCCCCCCAATAGATCCACGTCCGTTTTTTCATCCTAATCCCTTGTTTTCAAGGCGGCGACCATGTCGAGTTGGTCGATGCGTCGGCGCACCACGAAGGCGCTGGCCGCGCCAGCGGCCACCACGCACAAAGCGGACCAGGCGTAGGTGCGTGCGCGGATCACCACCGGAAAGAAAAACTGGTCTGACTTGAGTAATTCCGTGATCAGGTGCGTCAGGCCCAGGCCGAGCACCATGCCCAGCGGCAGCGCGATGGCGATGACGATGGCCAGTTCGCCCAGCAGCAGGCCCGAGACCTCGGCGCGGGTGAAGCCCAGCACCCGCAGGCTGGCCAGCTCCCAGGCGCGTTCGGCCAGCGCGATGCGCGCATTGTTGTAGACCACGCCCACCGCGATGATGCTGGCGAACACCGTGAGGACGGAGCTCATGATGCGCACGTTGCGCGCGCTGATTTCTTCCATATTGCGCAGCATCGTGGCCTTGCTCCAGGCGCCGGCCACGCGGGGCAGGGCCTTGCTGGCTTCGAGCACCTTGACTTCGCCGCCTCGCTCGACGGCCAGCGAGAAGCCGGTCGACACGTCGCCCTCGCCCAGGGCGCGGTTCAGCGCTCGGCGGTCCATGTAGGCGTTCAGGCCCATCATCTCGCGCACCGTGGCGCTGACCTTCATCGGGAGCGTGCGTTCACGGCCTTCCAGCACCTCCACCTGCACGGTGTCTCCCACACGCAGCCCGAGCTTGTCGGCCAGACGATCCGTCAGCACCAGGCCGCGGCCGTCCAGCAGTGTTTCGCGCTGGGCGACGTCGATGATTCGGTAGAGGTCCGGGCGCGGCGCGTAACCCCGGATCATGCTGCGCTCGCGGCGGTGGCCATGGATGAAGGTGACCGGCACGAAGCGTGAGGTCTCGACCATGGTCACGCCGGGCAGACGCGCCAGGTCATGCCGCACGCTGTCGTCGACTGCTTCGGACGTCCAGACCGTCACGTCGCCGCGCAGGCCCAGGGTGAGCTGGGTATCGATGACGACCTCAATCGCGTCGCGAATAAAGTTGCCCATGATCACGATGGCGATTGCCGCCGCCACACCGCCGATCGACAGGCCGGTGCGCACGGGGCGCCGCTCCATGTTGCGCATGATCATGCGCAGGGCCGGGCTCATGCCCTGGATGCCCAATGCTTCCAGCAGCGTTCGGCGGTAGTGTCCGGGAGCCGGAGGGCGCATGGCTTCGGCCGGGGGGAGGCGCACGGTGGCGATGATGGCGTTGAGGGTGCCAAGCACCGCTGTGATCACCGTGATGCCGATGCTGACAAGCAGCAACCATGGGGCAATGCGATGCTCGAATCTGGGGAAGTGGAAAAACTCGGCGTAGAGCCCCGTGAACATCGTGCCCAGCCGGTCGCCGACGACAATACCCAGCGCCAGGCCCAGCAGAACGATCAACATCACCAGCTTGAGGTAATGGGCACCGATGGTGCGGTTGGGGTAGCCTAGCGCCTTCAGGGCCGCGATCTGCTCACGTTGGGTCGATACCAGCCGCGACACAACGACGTTGAGCAGAAATGCCGCCACAGCCAGGAAAATGGCGGGCAACACGGTGCCCAGCACGCGCTGCTCCTTGATTTCGTTGTCGAGCATGGCGTGCGAGGTCTGGTCGGCGCGGCCATTGGCCTCGCGCCCGCCATAGGGAGAGAGCAGCCGTGTCAGGCCGTCGATCGCGACTTGTTCCGAGGCGCCGGGCGCGAGCTTCAACGCCACGCGGTTGAAGGCGCCTTGCATGTCGTAGGCAGCCGCCAGGGCCTCACGATCGATCCAGAATACGCCGAAGCCCCGCGTATCGGGCATGCCCCACAGGCCCGCGAAAATGAATTCCGGCGACAGCGCGGTGCCAGCCACCACCAGCGTGCGCTGCTTGCCGTTGATCAGCGCCTTGAGTTTGGCGCCGGGTGTCAACCGGTGTGCCTGCGCGAAGGCTTCGGAAACCAGCACGTCGATGCTACCGTCCGAGCGCGTGCCGGTGGTGCCTTCGAGTGCGTGACCCGTGCTCACCGTCACCAGGTTCATGCGTTGGCCGTTGTGCCGGTCCAGGCCGATCAACTGCCCGATGATCGGGTCGGGCAGTCCGGGGACCTCCACCCGCACGATTTCTTCGAGCGTGGTTTGCGCGTCGGCCACGCCAGGGACGCCGCGCAAGGTTTCGGCGAGCGAGTTGGGGGCGCGCTTGACGCTGGCAAACACATCGGCGAAGCGCCCTTCGGCGTAGAAGCGGTCGCGTGCCAACGCCAATGAGTCCACCTCCGACAGGTTGGCGATGAATCCCCCGATGCCGCTTGCCACCACCAGTGCGATCGTCAGCGCCTGACTCCACATCAGGCGCAGGTCGCGCAGGATTTTTCGGTCGAGGGCTTTCATGGTCGGTGCAAGCTCACCAGGTAAGTTCCGACGGCTTGATCTTGTGTGCGTTGGCTTCGATGCGCAGGATGCGCCCGTCGCCCAGGTAAACGACCCGATCGGCCATGCCGGCAATCGCGGCGTTGTGCGTGATGATGATCGCCGTCGTGCCGATTTCCTCATTGACGTGGGCGATGACATCCAGCACCAGTTTGCCGGTCTGGTAGTCCAGCGCGCCGGTCGGTTCGTCGCACAGCAGCACCTCGGGGCGTTTGACAATGGCGCGGGCGATTGCGACTCGTTGCTGCTCGCCACCCGAGAGCTGCGCGGGGAAGTGATCGCGCCTTGGCGTCAACCCCACGCGGTCGATGGCTTCGTCCACCGGCATGGGGTCCGCGACGATGTCGGTGACCAGGGCGATGTTCTCGCGCACCGTCAGGCTGGGGATGAGGTTGTAGAACTGGAATACGAAGCCGACATGGCGGCGGCGGTAGGCGGTGAGCTGCGATTCGGTCGCCGCGCTGAGATCTTGTGCGCCGAACATCACTTGTCCGGCGCTCGGCACATCCAGCCCGCCGAGGATGTTCAACAAGGTGGATTTGCCGCTGCCCGACGGCCCGAGCAGCACGATGAATTCACCGCGCGTTACGTCGAGATCGACATCGCGCAGCGCATGGACTTCAACTTCACCGGTGCGGTAGGTTTTGGAGAGACCGCGTGCGCGAAAGACCGTCTCAACTTTACCGGCAGCCTCCATTCAGCCATCAATCGGCACGCCGCCCGCCCATCGACAGGCCCACATGTCCAGTAAGTCCTGGTTAAACGCTGCGACTGAGCTTTGCCACGAACTCAGCATTTCGAGCTGGAGGCGCTGGGCCTGCATCAGGCTCTCGGTAACGGCCGTCGAATAGTCCACGGCGGCTTGAAAGCCCTCGGACATGTTGATTGGCGGCGGTGCACTGGGTGTGCTACTTGCATGGACCATGATGGCTCTCCTGGGTGACTTGCATTGGCCAGTCTATTCCGCTTGCGGCGCGTTGTCACCGATGACGTTCACAACGCGCAGTGGCCGTGCCTGCTTCATCGTGCCAGGAAGCCTCCATCAACGGGGTAGTAGGCGCCGGTGATGAACGAGGCCCGCTTGGAACTCAGCCACAGCACCAGTTCTGCAACCTCGTCCGGTTCACCGAGGCGACCGATGGGGTGCAGGGCCACCAGCGAATCCCGGGTGGCAGGGTCGCTCTCCATCCCGGCGATCATGGGCGTGTGGATGAAGGCTGGCCCGACGGCGTTGATCCGAACACCTTGGGCGCTGTATTCGAGCGCGGCGGCCTTGGTGAGTCCGACCACGCCGTGCTTGGCGGCGGTGTAGGCCGGTGCGTTGGCGAACCCAACCTGGCCCAGGATGGAGGCCATGTTGACGATGGCGCCGCGCGTCTTGAGCAACTGGGGAATCTGGTACTTCATGCAGTAGAAGACCCCGGACAGGTTGACCCCGATCACTCGCTCCCAGGCATCAAGGGGGTAGTCCGCCGTCGGCGCCATATCGCCTGAGATGCCGGCGTTGTTACAGGCCACGTCGAGATGGCCATAGTGCGCGATCACCCGTTCGACCAGCTTGTTGCAGTCCTCGGGACGGCTGATGTCGGCCGCGACGAAGATGGCATCCCCGCCCTGCGAGCGGATCATGGCGGCCGTTTCTTCGCCACCGTCGCGGTTGACGTCCGAGACGACGACATTGGCCCCTTCTCGGGCATAAGCCAGGGCGATGGCGCGGCCTATTCCCGATGAGGCCCCGGTGACCAAGCTGTTCTTGTCTTTCAACATGACGAGTCTCCTTTCACTGCGCCCTCATGGGGCGCACATCATCGGCGTGACGCCAGAAAGCCGATCAGCATGCCCGCCGCAGCGGCAATTCCCATGGCGCCGTAGGGGTGGGCGTGCACGGTCTGATTGGCCACACGTGCTGCCCGTTTGGCCCTGTAGCGAGCGGATTCTTCCACAGCGTCGAGTTGCTCGCGCATCTGCTGCACCTGCTCGACGAACTTTTCCCGTGCGGCATCGAATTTCTGGTCACCGCTCGTGCCCGCAGACTTGAGGAATTGGTCCGTCTCGTCGATCATGTGGCGCAGGCCTTGGGCCAGATCGTGTTTTCCGTTGCGGGCAGCCGTCGTGATTTTGGTGGTGTCCATGATTTTTCCTTTTGCCGGGGATGAGGGGGAAAGCTCGACACCAGTGTCGTCCCAATCAGGGGAGGAGCTTTGACGCCCATCAAGTGAGGCCATCCGGTGCCGTCAGGCTCACTGGACCCTGTCATTGACGTTTGGCTCGACACCCTGCGCCTTGTTGGCGGCGTCCAGGTCGATCTTCAACCCAGGCACGGCGTTCACGATGCGGGTGAAGAGCGGCCGAAAATCCTCGGTTGGTTCATGCCCGGTGAGCGGGTCGCGATTGGCCGTGAAGGCCTCGTCCAGATCGTCCCAATCGCTTTGCGTCAACATGCGCTGAGCAAGCGGCATGACCTGCAACTCCTCAATCGCCATGTGGGCGAGGTAGAACTTCACATAACGCTCGGTCGCATGTTCGAAGCCCTGGCGGCGTGATTCGCCCATCATTTCGAAGCCCAGCAGGGCATGCTCCAGATCGCGGATCTTGCGTTCGCCACGCGCGTGGTCCTCGTCCAGTTGATCGAAAATCTCGCGAGACAAAGGGGTGCGCGCACGCAGCTTTGGAAATAGCAGCTCAGATTCCTTGCGGTGGTGTCGCTGTTCCGGGAATTCGTCCAGATAGAACAACATGGCCCGCAAAGTCGAGAAGTCAGGCAAGGAGCCTTGCTGGCGGTGCTCAGCCAGCAAGCGCACAAGGGAGTGCAGCATGGCCGAGAGCGCCGCGTGCTCTTGTCGAATGATCCTCATCGTGGCGTGTGGCATGCGAGCCTCCGAATCCAAGGCGCAGAGTCGCACCACGAACATCTCGTGGTGTTGTCTCAGATCAACCGAGTCGCAGTTGATTGACCCTGCGGCGCTGCATGGCCTGCGGATCAGCGCTTCAGATGGGCGCAGGCGTCTCGGCGCGGCTGCGTGGGCATCGCACGCCCCTTTTCCTTGGCCCGTGCGACCATCTGCTGATGTTCCTTGTCCACGTAGGCCCTGCATTCATCGTAGTTGTTCATTGAACGCATCTTGGCCTGATGGTCTTTGCGTTCCTGCTCGGTCATCATGGTCCATCCAGACGTGTCGTCCATGCCCGGGCCGGCGCCAGGGCCATGCCCCATCATGCCGCGCCCGCCCGTGCCGCCTGGCCCGCCCATCATTCCATAGCCCGGACCACTGGCCCCTGGTCCGGCCGCAGGGCCGGGTTGGGCCGGCGCGTTACTGGCAAGCAATGCAAGGGCTGTGAGCACAGCCAGCAGGTTGATGGTTTCCATTGATCGCTCCTTTGGGCGGTTGGGTGAGTCCCCAAAAATAGGCGCGTGGCTCATCGCTACCCTTGACGGATGTCAACCGCCGCCTTGCCCCTTGCCGCGCTACCGGCTTAGAGGTCCAGGCGCTCAATACCCAGCAGTTTGAGGACGTACTTTTCGTACACCGGCTCAGAGCTGCCGCTCTTCATCTTGTAGAGGAAGTACTTTTCGTAGGCGATTTTGGCAAAGTGCACCCACTTGCCTTTCTTGAACCAGTTGACATTGCGCGGCGGGATTTGGGGCAGTGCCACGAAGGCCGCGCCGGTGTCGCCCATGTCGGCCAGGCAGATCGCATTCCAGCTGCCTTTTGAGGTGGCTGCTTGGCCGCGCAGGTCAGCGTCAATGTTATGCACAATGGCCGTGACCATGGTTTCGATCATGTAGCCGGTCTTGGGGGCGCCCGTGGGCACAGGGGTGACCTCCACCGGTGGAATGGCCACGCAGACGCCGGCGGCGAAGATGTTGGGGTACTTCTTGCTGCGTTGGTGTTCGTCGATGATGACGAAGCCACGTGGGTTGCACAGGCCCTCCACACCCGCCACCGCATCGACGCCCTTGAAGGCCGGCAGCATCATGCTGAACTTGAAGGGGAGTTCGTGTTCCTTCTTCACGCCGCCGAGGTCGTCAAACTCGGTGACGAACATCTTGCCCGCCTCGACCTTGGTCACCTTCGCGTTGGTGATCCACTTGATGTCGTTGTTGCGGAACTCGCTCTCCAGCATGGACTTGGAGTCGCCCACACCGCCTAGGCCCAGGTGGCCAATGTAGGGCTCGCTGGTCACGTAGGTCATGGGAACCTTGTTGCGCACCTTGCGGCGTTTGAGGTCGGTGTTGACGATGAACGAGAACTCGTAGGCCGGGCCAAAACAAGAGGCGCCCGGCATGGCGCCGATGACCACGGGCCCGGGGTCGTTCAGGAAATTTTCGTAAGCGGCATGGGCTTGCTGTGCGTGCTCGACAGTGCAGATCGACTGCGTATGCTGCTCGGGGCCTGCGCCTGGCACTTCATCAAAGGAAAGTTTGGGGCCGGTGGTGATGACCAGGTAGTCGTAGGTCAGCATTTTGCCGTCCTGCAACTCCAAGGTCTTGCCTTCGGCGTCGATCCGCCGAACCGCTTGTGCCACGAAATCGATGTTCTTCTTTTCGAGGTGAGGTCGAATCGGAAAGGTGATCGCCTCGCGTTTGCGCCAGCCGACGGCCAGCCAAGGGTTGGATGGCACAAACTGGAAATAGTCCGCTGAGTTGAGCACCGTGATGCTGTGCGATGGATCGAGCTTGGCGCGCAGTTCGTAGGCAGTGGGCATGCCGCCGATGCCGGCGCCGAGGATGACGATGTGAGCCATGAAAATCTCCTTGTGGTCAAGCAGGGACGGATCAGTCTTCTTTCATCACTCGCGTTGGCTGCGCAGCCAAGCAAGCAGCTCGGGGGCCGAGACGGCCCCCATGCGCCGCGCCACTTCCTGGCCGTTGCGAAAGAGCGCCAGTGTCGGAATGCTGCGGATGCTGTATTGCATGCTGAGTTTGGGCGATGCCTCAGTGTCGACCTTGACGAATCGCACCTGCGGCAATTCTTTGGCCGCCGCAGCGAACTGCGGCGCCATCATCTTGCAGGGGCCGCACCACTCGGCCCAGAAGTCCACCACCACCGGCGCCTCGGTGCCAGCGAGGTAGGCGGGCAGGGTGGCATCGCTCAGGCTGATCGGCTCGGTCGGCAGCAGTGCCGCGCCGCAGCGACCGCACACGGGTTGGTCCCCCAGGCGATCGTCGGGCACGCGGTTTTTGGTGGTGCAGGATGGGCAGGCGAGTTGCATGGCGGGCCTCCAGGTGCTGGGGGTTCAGACGCCGGGGCGCGCGCCGAGCTTGCGCATGATGGTTTCGAGCAGGCACCACTTGGTCAGCGCGCTCTGGAGCAGGTTGGCGCCGACAAAGGCCGTGAAGGCCAGCCACCATTGGCTGACGAACACCGGGCTCCCAGGGATGCCCAGGGCCAGCGATAGCAGGATGAAAAGGCCAGCGAAAAAACGTACGAGTTGCCAGGATGTCATGTCAATCTCCTTGGGAGGGTTGGGGGGTGGTTGGGGTGACGAGTGCGTCAACGCGGTGGCGGTAGGCGACAAAGTAGAGTAGCGGGATCACCACCAGCGTCAGCACGGTGGACACCAGAATGCCGAAGATCAGCGAGATCGCCAAGCCGTTGAAGATCGGGTCGTCCAGGATGAAGAAAGCCCCGAGCATCGCGGCCAGGCCGGTCAGCACGATGGGTTGCGCACGCGTGGCGGCCGAGTGCACAACGGCGTCTTTCAAGGCCATGCCCTGCTTGACGAGCAGGCCGATGAAGTCCACCAGCAGGATCGAGTTGCGCACAATGATGCCGGCCAGCGCGATCATGCCGATCATGCTGGTGGCGGTGTATTGCGCCCCCAGCAGGGCGTGGCCGGGCATGACGCCCACGATGGTCAGCGGGATGGGTGCCATGATGATCAGCGGCGTCAGGTAGGAGCCGAACTGCGCGACCACCAGCAGGTAGATCAATACCAGGCCGACCGCGTAGGCCGCGCCCATGTCGCGGAAGGTCTCGTAGGTGATCTGCCATTCACCATCCCATTTGATCGCGTAGTCGCGCCAGGCATCTGTCGGCTGGCTGATGAAGAACTCGCCGAGCGTGCCGCCGCCAGGCGTGGTGATGTCGGCCAGCTTGCCGCGCATGCCGAACATGCCATACAGCGGGCTGTCGAGCGAGCCGGCCATGTCGCCAACCACGTAGTGCACCGGCAGCAGGTCTTTGTGATAAATCGGCTGTTCGCGCAGCGTGTCGCTCACGGTTACCAGTTCGCGAATCGGCACCAGCTGGCCCGAGGCACCGCGCACGGTGAGTTGTAGCAAGGTGTCGAGTTCGCCCTGCTGCTCGGCGGGCAGTTGCAATGTCGCGGCGGCGGGGTATTTGGTCTGGTCGTGCAGGTAGGTTGTGGCGTCACCGGACAGCCCCGCACGCAGGGTGGACACGATGGTTTGCTGCGACACGCCCAGCATTGCCGCTTTGCGCCGATCCACCAACAACAGTCGGCGCGGGGCCGAGGCGATGCTGGTGTCGTCCACATCGACCACATTGGGGGTGCTTTCGAACACCGAGCGCACCGCCTTGGCGACCTGGCGGCGCCCGTCCGCCTCGGGCCCGTAGACCTCGGCGACGAGTGGTGAGAGCACTGGCGGGCCGGGTGGCACTTCGACGACCTTGACGTTGGCGTTCCAGCGTCGGCCTATCTTTTGCAACTCTGGGCGCAGCCGAGTGGCAATGGCGTGGCTTTGCTCGTGGCGCTGGTGCTTGTCCACCAGGTTGACCTGCAGGTCGCCGACGTCACCGCCTGCGCGCAGGTAGTACTGGCGCACCAGGCCGTTGAAGTTGATGGGCGCAGCCGTGCCCGCGTAAGCCTGGTAGCTGGTGACTTCGGGCTGTTTGGCGACGAAGGCGCCCAGTTCGTGCAGCACCGCGGCGGTCTGCTCCACCGGCGTGCCCGCTGGCATGTCGACGATGACCTGGAACTCGGACTTGTTGTCAAAGGGCAGCATCTTCAGCAGCACCAGGCCGGTGGCCGGTAGCGCCAGGGACACCGCGATCAGTGCCGCGACGCCGAGGCCCAGCAGGGCGCGATTGCGTGTGCCGCGCTGCTCATCGAGCAGGGGGCGGAAAATGCGCTCGAACAGGGGGGCGAGTTTGGCGGCGAGTCCTTTCGGTGCGCTGTGGTCGCTGCCAGCGGGTGTGTTTTTCATCCACAACCGCGCCAGCCAGGGCGTGACAACAAAGGCGATCGCCAGCGACAGCAGCATGCCCATGCTCGCGTTGATCGGGATCGGGCTCATGTAGGGGCCCATCAGGCCGGAGACAAATGCCATCGGCAGCAGGGCGGCGATGACGGTCAGGGTCGCCAAGATGGTCGGGCCACCAACTTCGTCGACCGCGCCGGGGATCACCTCGGTCAGCGTTTTGTGCGGCTCCAGCGCCTGATGTCGGTGGATGTTTTCGACCACAACGATGGCGTCATCCACCAGGATGCCGATTGAGAAAATCAGCGCGAACAGGGAGACGCGGTTCAGCGTGAAGCCCCAGGCCCACGAGGCAAACAGCGTGACCGTCAGGGTCAGGATCACCGCTGTGCCGACGATCGCTGCTTCGCGTTTGCCCAAGGCGATGAAGACCAGCGCCACCACCGAGGCCGTGGCGAACAGCAGTTTCTGGATCAGTTTTTGCGCCTTGTCGTTTGCCGTGGCGCCGTAATTGCGAGTCTCGGCCACCTCGACGCCTTGCGGGATCACCGTGTTGCGCAGCACATCGACGCGCTGCATCACCGCATTGGCCACGCTGATGGCGTTCTCCCCTGACTTCTTGGTGATCGTGATCGTGACGGCTGGATACTCTTGCGCCTCTTTGCCGGGCACACCGTGCCAGACATAACGGGTCGGGGGCAGGGCGCCGTCGCGCACCGTGGCCACGTCCTGCAGGAACACCGGTTTGCCGGCATGCACGCCAACGACCAGTTCACCCACTTCCTGAGCGTCGCGCAGGAAGGGGCCGGCTTCAAGTGCCACCGCACGGTTGCCCTGCAGCAGATCGCCGACCGGCAAGCCGAGGTTGGCCGATTGCAGCGCCTGGTGCAAATCGGCCACCGTGACGCCAGCGCCTGCCATGCGCGCTGGATCGATCTCGACCAGCACGGCACGGCCGGGGCCACCGATGGTGCTGACCTCGCGGGTGCCTGGCACGCGCTTGAGTTCGGCCTCCATGCTGTGCGCGACACGTTCCAGGTCGAAGGCGCCGGTGGCGGTGTTTTTGGAGTACAGCGTCAGCGTGACAATGGGCACGTCATCAATGCCCTTGGGCTTGATGATCGGTGCGCCGACCCCCAGGCCCTGGGGCAACCAGTCGGCGTTCGAGTTCACCGTGTCGTACAGCCGCACCAGCGCCTCGGTGCGCGGGACGCCGACCTTGAATTGCACGGTGATCACGGCCAACCCAGGTCGCGAGATGGACATCACATGCTCGATGCCGGCGATCTGCGACAACACTTGCTCGGCGGGCGTGGCCACCATTTGCTCGACGTCGACCACCGAGGCGCCAGGGAAAGGCACCAGCACATTGGCCATCGTCACGTTGATTTGCGGCTCTTCCTCACGAGGCGTCACCATCACCGCGAAGGCGCCCAGCAGCAAGGCGACCAGCGCCAGCAGCGGCGTGATCTGCGCCGTCTGGAAGAAAGCGGCGATGCGACCGGAGATGCCCAATCGAGTGCTCATGCCTTGCCTTTGATGTTCAGTGAATACGTGAGGCCGCTTGCGGATCCAGTGCGACGTGCTCGCCCGCGCTGACCCCGCTCAGCACCTCGACCTGGCCATCATCTCTGCGGCCCAGGCGAACCTGACGCAAGGCGGGCCGACCATCGGTGCCAATGACATACAGCCCCGTCAATTCGGAACGTCGGACGATGGCTTGCTTGGGCACATAGAGCCGCGCGTCGCCACCAACGGCGGTGTTCAGCCAGACGCGCGCGAAGATGCCGGGCGTCAAGCCGGGCAGGCCAGCGGGCAGGTCCAGACGCAACTCCTGCGTGTGGGTGGCTGGGTCGACTGTTGGCAAGATCTGTGTCTTCAGGGGTTTGATCCACTCCTGTGTGCCAGGCCGACTGGGTAACTCCACCTTCACCGGCGTCTCGCCATTCAGCCGCGAGGCGGTTGTTTGCGGCACATTGACGCTGACGCGCAAGGCGCTCGGGTCATAGACGGTCAGCAGGGGACGGCCCGGCATGGCCATGTCGCCCAGCACCACGGGGACGTCGCTCACCACTGCGCTGTAGGGCGCTTTCACGACGTAGAAGTCAGTCGTGGTGCGTGCGGCGCCCGCACCTGCCAATTGCGCGGCCACGCTCGCCTGCGTCGCCTTGAATTGTTCCTCGGCCCGATCCAGCGCGGCCTGGCTGATGAATTTCTGCTTGAACAACAGCTTTTGCCGTTCGAACTCCTTGGTGGCGGCCTGCTGCGATGCGCGGGCGGCCTGAACTTGGGCATCGCTGGCGGCGGCGGTCTGCTGTGCGGCCCGCGCGTCCAGGCGCAGCAGCACCTGACCGGCCTTGACGGTGTCGCCGACCTTCACGTCCAGCGTCACCACGGCGCCCGACACCTGCGCGGCCACCACCGTCTGGCGCACCGCCTGGACGACACCGTCAAAGGAGGCGGTGACGGCGTTGCCGCCGGCGCGCACCTGCACAGTGGCGAGTTCGGCGCCATGCGCTGACCCGGCCAACGTGAGCGCACTGACCAGTGCCAGCATCCATGGCGCCTTGAATGTCGCGCTGTTGAAATTCATCATCTGGACTCTCTCCCGTGACTTGCCGAACCGAAGCTCGCGATTCGCTGCCCCAATGTAGCCTGCACCAGCGAGGTGCCTAAATGCTTGACGAAGCTCAACGGCAAGAACACACTGCAGGCTGTTAATTGCATTATTTAGCTAAGTAGCTAAATAGTCAATCAAAAGATTACGCAAGGACAATCGAAGATGATGTTGATCAGGCATCATGGCGACATTCCAACCCAGTGTTCTAGCATGGAAGACTTGCCAGCAGAGGCTTTGCAACAGGTGGCGGCGTATTTCCAGGCGCTGTCGGAGCCAACGCGCCTGCAGATCCTCAACTTGCTGCGCGGCGGCGAGCGCAATGTCGGCGAGTTGGCGCAACTGTGCGGCTATACCTCGGCCAATATTTCGCGCCACCTGACCTTCCTGGCCCATCAAGGCCTGGTCGTGCGCGAAAGCCGGGGCACCAGCGTCTACTACCGCATTGCTGATGAGTCGGTGTATGCCTTGTGCGACCTCGTGTGCGGCAACATCGGGCGGCAGATTGACCGCGCGGCCCGTGAGCGCAAGGCGTTTGCGCAGGCCGGTTCGGGTCGAACGACGAAGAAGGCCAAGGCCGAGCGTTAAGCCCGGCGATAGTCTGCAAAGTGGTAAAGCCAGCCCGCCTCCGAGCGGTGGGTTTCGCGCGACGTTTCAACAAAGGCGGTGCGATCCCAGGCCGGGAAGAACGTGTCGCCTTCCACGTCGGCATCGACCTCGGTCAGCAGTAACTCATCGGCCAGTGGCAGGGCTTGGGCATAAAGCTCGCCGCCGCCAATCATGAAGGCCTTCGGTTCGGCGGCGACCAGGGCCAGCGCCGCTTCCAGCGAATGGGCGGTTTCCACCCCTTCGGCGTGCCAGTCGGTGTTGCGGGTGATGACGATGTTGCGCCGTCCCGGCAGGGGGCGGCCAATCGAGTCGTAGGTTTTGCGTCCCATCAGGATGGGGCAAGCCATGGTCAGGCGTTTGAAGCGCTTGAGGTCTTCGCTCAGGCGCCACAGCAGGGCGTTGTCTTTGCCAATGGCGCCATTGCGGGCCACGGCGGCGATCAGGGCCAATTTCATGGTGGGCAGCCTATACCGCCACGGGGGCTTTGATGGCGGGGTGGTGGTGGTATTCCAGCACTTCAAAGTCTTCGAACTCATAGTCGAAGATCGAGGCGGGCTTGCGCTTGATGTGCAGCAGCGGGTAGGCGTGGGGCAGGCGGCTCAATTGCAGCTCGACCTGTTCGCGGTGGTTGCTGTAGATGTGGCAATCGCCGCCGGTCCAGACAAAATCACCCACGTCCATGTCGCACTGCTGGGCCAGCATGTGGGTGAGCAGGGCATAGCTGGCGATGTTGAAGGGCACGCCCAAAAAGATGTCGGCGCTGCGCTGGTACAGCTGGCAGCTCAATTTTGGCCTGCCGCCCTCGACCTGCGCAGGCGCCACATAGAACTGGAAAAAGGCGTGGCACGGCGGCAGGGCCATTTGCTCGATCTGCCCCACGTTCCAGGCGCTGACGATGATGCGGCGCGAGTCGGGTGTGGCTTTGAGCTGTTTGACGACTTCGCTGATCTGGTCGATATGGCCGCCGTCGGGCTTGGGCCAGTTGCGCCATTGCACGCCATAGACCGGCCCGAGCGAGCCGTCCGGGCGCGCCCATTCGTCCCAGATCGTGACGCCACGCTCTTTGAGCCATTGGACGTTGTCCTCGCCGCGCAGGAACCACAGCAGTTCAACGATGATGGACTTTAGGTGCACCTTCTTGGTGGTGACCAGCGGGAAGCCTTCGCTCAGGTCAAAGCGCATCTGGTGGCCAAACACGCTGCGCGTGCCGGTGCCAGTGCGGTCGGTCTTGGCCACGCCTTGGGTGTGGACATGGCGCATGAAGTCTTCGTATTGACTGCGGACAGGGCGGCTCACCGGGGGACCTTTCTAAAACACAACAGCCGGGATTATCCCGGCTGTCGAGGGGATGAGGTAAAACGGCTCAGGAAGGCTGGCCCGGGTCACGCATGAAGATCTCGACTCGGCGGTTCTTGGCCCGGCCCTCGGCCGTGTCATTGCTGGCCACGGGCTCGCGCGAGCCACGCCCTGCGGTTTCAATGCGGCTGGAGGCCACGCCCCGATCCGAGAGGTAGTTGCGCACGCTGTCCGCCCGGTTCACCGAGAGCGGATTGTTCACGGCATCACTGCCGCTGCTGTCGGTGTGGCCCACCACGCGCACCATCAGGCCGGGGTTTTCTTTCAGGCCGTTGCCGAACTGATCCAGCACCTGGCGCAACTCGGGCTTGATGGCCGCGCTGCCGGTGGCAAAGGAAATGTCGTTGGGGATGTTCAGCTTGAGCTGGTTGTCTGCGGTGCGAACCACGTCAACCCCGGTGCCTTGTGTGGCCTGCTCCATGGCTTGTTTCTGGGCTTCCATGCGTCTGGACCAGACGTTGCCAATGATGCCGCCCGCTGCGGCGCCAATCGCGGCGCCTCTCACGGTGTTCTGGCCACCCGTGGCGTTGCCAAGCAGGCCACCCGCGACCGCGCCAATGCCGGCACCCATGGCGGTGCGCTGCTGGGTTTCGGTCATGCCCATGTCGGCGCAACCAGCGGTCACCATGGTGGCTGCCAGCATGGCAAGCAGGGAAAGTCGGGGCAGGGATGAATTCATCAGGGTGTTCATGGGTTGTCCAATCAGTGGCAGTGCTTGTGCGAGGTGATGATCAATGCACCGGCAGTGCGCCCTTGTGGGGCGCTGCCGATATTCGTGTCAGACAAAACCGACACCAGCCGGCTTGTTGGCGGTGTCGAACTGCATGGTCGCCAGTTTGGCATAAAGCCCATTGCGGGACATCAGTTCGGCGTGCGTTCCGATGTCGATGATGCGGCCCCCGTCCAGCACAACGATGCGGTGGGCGTTGACCACCGTGCTGAGCCGGTGGGCGATTACCAGGGTGGTGCGGTCTTTCATGGCCTCTTCCAGGGCTGACTGTACTGCGCGTTCGCTTTCGCTGTCCAGTGCGCTGGTGGCTTCGTCCAGCAAAAGCAAAGGGGCGTTTTTGAGGATGGCGCGCGCAATGCTGATGCGCTGGCGCTGCCCGCCGGACAGTCGCACGCCGCGTTCACCCAGGAAGGTCTGATATCCCTCGGGCAATTGCATGAGGAAGTCGTGGGCGTGCGCGGCCCGGGCGGCGGCCATGACTTCGTCGTCCGAGGCCTCGGGGCGTCCATAGCGGATGTTGTCCATGGCGCTGGCCGAAAACACCGTGCTGTCTTGCGGCACGATGCCAATGCGCTGGCGCAGCGATTCCAGGCTCAGATCCTGGATCGGCACGCCGTCCAGTTCGATCTGGCCCGATTGCGCATCGTAAAAGCGCAGCAGCAACTGGAAGACGGTGCTCTTGCCCGCGCCACTGGGGCCGACCAGGGCCACGGTTTCTCCGGCGGCGACGCTCAAGCTCACCTCGCTGAGGGCGGTTTGCCCTGGGCGCGAGGGGTAATGAAAGGTCAGGTGTTTCAGCGTCAGGCGGGTTCCGCCTTGCGGGGCGGGCAGGGCGCGTGGCATGGCGGGTTGCTGGACCTTGGACTGGGTGGCCAGCAACTCCATCAGGCGCTCGGTGGCGCCGGCGGCGCGCAGCACGTCGCCATAGACCTCAGACAGCGCCGCCACGGAGCTGATCAGCAGGATCACATAGACCACCGTCTGACTCATGTGGCCAGCAGTGATGCGGCCTTCGATGACGGCCTGGGTGCCTTGGTACAGGCCGAACAGCAGGGCGCCCGCGGTGGCGCTGATGATGAAGGCCACCAGCACGGCCCGGGCGCGGATGCGGCGCACGCCGGTGCTGAAGGCGTCTTCCGTGGCGCGCCCGAAACGAGCCGCCTCGCGGCCTTCGGCGGTGTGGCTTTGCACCACCGGGATGGCGTTGAGCACTTCAGCGGCAATCGCGCTGGAGTCGGCCACGCGGTCCTGGCTGCTGCGCGAGAGCTTGCGCACCCGGCGTCCGTAGACGATGGCCGGCAACACCACCAGCACCAGAACGCCCAGCACTTGCGCCATCACATAGGGGTTGGTGATCACCAGCATCACCAGAGCGCCCATGGCCATGATGGAATTGCGCAGCCCCATCGACAAGCTCGCCCCCACCACGGTTTGAATCAGCGTGGTGTCGGCTGTCAGTCGAGACAGCACCTCGCCGGTTTGCGTGGTTTCAAAAAACTCCGGGCTCTGGTGCAACACATGGGCGTACACCGCCCGCTTCAGGTCGGCCGTGACACGTTCGCCCAACCAGCTCACCGAGTAATAGCGCAGCGCCGAAAACAGACCCAGCGCCACGCCCACACCAAACAAGGCCAGGAAGTGCGAGCGCACGGCCATGACGCGCTGCGTTGGGTCGCTGGGCAGGAAGCCGCTGTCTATCAGGGTGCGCAGGGTGATCGGCAGCACCAGGGTGGTCGCTGCCGCCAGGAGCAGGAAGAGGCCAGCCAGCGCCACCCGCGTGCGGTGCGGGCGCAAAAACGGCGCCAACCCCTTCAAGGCTTGGGGCGACGCACCGGCGGCGGGTTGGGCAGCGTCGAGGGGCTTGGCAGAGTCGGAATCGGGCATGGGTAATTTTTGACGCATTTGAACGATGGGTGTGATTATTGTGCCTTGACAATAATTGTTTAGGCAAATAAATTATCGGCATGAGTACGCACCCACCCCGCCGTCCACCGGACCCAGCCGACTTTTACAAGCCAGATGGCTATTGCAGCAATGAGAGCATCGGCTTCCTGATGCGGCGAATCATGCAGTCGCTGGTGACCCATGTGGACCGGCGGCTTGAAGTGCATGACCTGACCCACGCCCAGTGGGGTCCCTTGTTTCTGCTCTTACAGGGGCGGGCCACCACCCTGGCCGAGTTGTCGCGGGACTTGCAGATCGATGCGGGGGCCCTGACGCGCACCCTGGACCGTCTCGAAGCCAAAGGACTGTGCCGACGTGAACGTTCCACCGAAGACCGCCGCGTGGTGCACCTGGTCTTGACCGAGGAGGGCCGGGCCGCTTCCAGCCAAGTGCCCAAGGTGTTGTGCGAAGCGCTCAACGCCTACCTGGCCGGGTTCACACACGATGAATGGCAAACGCTCATGAGTCTTTTGCAACGCGTGGCGCACAACGCCGAAGTGATTCGGGAGGCTGAGGCCCATGTACGAGACCACAGCCTTCACGCATCCGATCCAGACCAGGTTTGAAACGACCATGACGCATCACCTCCGACGGCTTTCCGCCATGACCCTGTTGGCCCTGAGCGCTTGCGCCACCCAGCAAGACATCCAGCCCAAGCTCAAGCGCCTGGATGTGCAGCAGTGGGGCCTGGACGGGCAGGCCGTGCCGGCCGAAGGCGCTGCCACGGAGGCGCTGGTGCCCAGCTTTGGCGACAGCACCCTGCGTGCTTTGATCGAGCGTGCCCTGATCGCCCAACCGTCCATCCAGGTCGTCCAAGCCCGCTTGGCCAAGGCTCAAGCTCAAGCGGTGGCGACCCGGGGGGGCGAGTTGCCCCAGATCCAGGCCACGGCCGAGGTCGACCGCCAGCATTTCACTGAAAACAGCATCTACCCGCCGCCACTGGGCGGCACCATTCGCAACACCGGCACCTTGCAACTCGAAGGCAGTTGGGAGTTGGACCTGTTCGGACGCCAGCGTGCCCTGGTGGACGCTGCAATTGGCCAGTCGCGTGCCGCCCAGGCCGACGCCCAGGCCGCACGCGTTTTGCTGTCGAGCCAGGTGGCCCGGGCCTATGTGCAACTGGCCCGCCTGTTGGCCCAGAAGGACGTGGCGCAGCGCACGCTGGCCCAACGCCAGGAGAGCCTGAGCCTGATCAAGCAACGCGTGACCGCAGGCCTGGACACCGTGGTGGAGTTGCGCCTGAGTGAAGGGGCCTTGCCCGATGTCCGCCAGCAGATCGAAGCCCTGGATGAGCAGATCGCTTGGAGCCGACATGCCTTGGCCGCGCTCACCGGCCAGCCCCCTTCGGCCACGGACAGCTTGACGCCCTCCATCCAGGCTTTGCAGCCCATGACCTTGCCGGCCACCGTGCCCGTTGACCTGCTGGCGCGCCGCGCCGACATCACCGCCGCGCGTTGGCGGGCTGAAGCCAGCGGCCATGTGGTGGACGCTGCACGGGCCCTGTTCTATCCCAACATCGACCTGCGCGGCTACCTCGGCTTCAATGCCATCGGTCTGGACCGCCTGCTCGAATCGGGCAGTCGCCAGTACGGCCTCATGCCCGCCATCCATCTGCCCCTGTTCGATGGCGACCGCCGCCGTGCCAATTTGCAAGGCAATGTGGCCGAGCAGGACGCTGCGGTTGCGTCCTACAACCAGGCGGTCATTGAGGCCGTGCATGAAGTGGCCGACCAGCTCAGCAGCATTGACTCGTTGCTGCGCCAGCGCCGTGAACAACACGCGGCGCAGACCAGCGCCGAAGCCGGCTACGACGCCGCCCTGCAGCGCTACCGCGCCGGCCTGGGGACTTACCTCACGGTGCTCAATGCCGAGACGGCTGTGCTGAACCAACGCCGACTGGCCGTTGACTTGCAAGCCCGCGCCATGGACGCGCAGGTGTCGCTGGTGCGCGCCCTTGGCGGCCAGGCTGCCGCTCAAAACAACAACACCCTTTCGCAGTCCGGAGATCGTTCATGACCCCCCCCGCCGAACAAAACCAAAACGCCAACACTCAGCCCCAGCAACGCAAGAAATCGCTGACTGTCATTGCGGTGGCCGTGGCCATCGCGGTCCTGGGCTGGGGCGGCCATTACTGGTTCACGGGCCGCTATGTGGAGCACACCGATAACGCCTATGTGCAGGCCAACGTTGTGCAAATCACGCCGCAAGTGGGCGGCACCGTGCTGGCCATCGGTGCCGACGACACCGACCGCGTCAAGGCTGGCCAGACCCTCGTGAAGCTCGACGATGCCGATGCCCGAGTGGCCCTGGATCAGGCCGAGGCGCAATTGGCTCAGACCGTGCGCGAAGTGCGCACCTTGTTCGCCAACAACCAGACCTTGCAGGCGCAGGTCACGGCGCGTGAAGCCGAAGTGAGCAAGGCCCTCAACGATGTGGCCCGCGCACAAGACGATGTGAGCCGCCGCGCGCCGCTGCTCGCCTCCGGCGCCGTCGGGCAGGAAGAATTCAACCACGTCACGGCGCAGTTGAGCACGGCCAAGAGCGCCTTGGCGGCGGCCCGCTCAGGCCAGGCCGCGGCGCAAGAGCAACTCGGCTCCAACCAGTCCCTGACCGATGGCACCAGTGTGGCCCAGCACCCCAATGTGGCCCGTGCCGCCGCGCGTGTGCGCGAGGCCTACCTGGCGCTCAAGCGCGTGGATCTGCCAGCCCCTGTCGACGGCTATGTGGCCAAGCGAAGCGTGCAAGTGGGGCAGCGCGTGCAGGCGGGCACGCCCTTGATGTCCCTGGTGACGCTGGACCATCCCTGGGTGGACGCCAACTTCAAAGAAGGCCAGTTGCAGCGCGTGCGCATCGGCCAGCCGGCCACCCTGACCGCCGATGTCTATGGCCAGAAAGTGGTGTTCCATGGCAAGGTGATCGGACTGGGTGCGGGCACCGGCGCGGCCTTTGCACTGTTGCCGGCGCAAAACGCCACCGGCAATTGGATCAAGATCGTGCAGCGCGTGCCGGTGCGTGTTGCCTTGAACCCCGATGAAGTCAGCAAACACCCTTTGCGGGTGGGCCTGTCGATGGACGTGGAGTTAGACGTGAGCGACCAGAATGGTCCGGCCCTGGCTGAAACGCCGCGCAGCACGCCGGTGGCCAGCACGGCCGTCTTCAGCGCGCTTCAGCACGACGCTGACGCCCTGGTTCAACGCATCATCACCGCCAATCTGGCCCACGCCCATCGCGGCGCCTGACATGGCCGAGACCTCCTCGACGCCTGTACCGGCGCCCCTGACCGGCTCCAATCTGGTGCTGGGCACGGTGGTGTTGTCACTGGCCACGTTCATGAACGTGCTGGACTCTTCCATTGCCAACGTGTCCTTGCCCGCCATCGCCGGCAACCTGGGCGTCAGCCCCACGCAGGGCACCTGGGTCATCACCAGCTTTGGCGTGGCCAACGCCATCTCGGTGCCCTTGACAGGATGGCTCACGCAGCGCTTTGGCGCCGTGCGCCTGTTCGTCTCCAGCATCTTGCTGTTTGTGCTGGCGTCCTGGCTGTGCGGCTTTGCGTCCAGCTTGGAAATGCTGATCGCGTTTCGGGTGTTGCAAGGTCTGGTGGCCGGGCCGATGATCCCGCTGTCGCAAACGCTGCTCTTGTCCAGCTACCCGCGCGCCAAGGCGGGCATGGCGCTGGCCATGTGGTCGATGACAACACTGGTGGCGCCGGTGACCGGGCCCTTGCTGGGCGGCTGGATCACCGACAACGTTTCGTGGCCCTGGATTTTCTATATCAACGTGCCGGTGGGCCTGTGGGCGGCGGCCGTCACCTGGCGCATTTACGCCAAACGCGAGACGCCCACGCGCAAGTTGCCCATCGATACCGTGGGCCTGGCTCTGCTGGTGCTGTGGGTCGGGTCCTTGCAGGTCATGCTGGACAAGGGCAAAGAGCTGGACTGGTTCAACAGCGGCCAGATCACTGCGCTGGCCGTCATGGCGGCGGTGGGCTTTGTCGTCTTCATCGCGTGGGAGCTGACCGAAGAGCACCCCATCGTCGACCTGCGCCTGTTCGCCAATCGCAACTTTGCATTTGGGTCATTCACCTTGTCGGTGGCTTATTGCCTGTTCTTTGGCAGTGTGGTGTTGCTGCCTTTGTGGTTGCAGCAGTACATGGGCTACACGGCTACCTCGGCGGGCATGGCCATGGCGCCGGTGGGCATCTTGGCCATCGTGCTGTCACCCCTGGTGGGGCGCAGCGTGGCGCGCGTGGACCCGCGTCGTCTGGCAACGGTTGCCTTTCTGGGGTTTGCGCTGGTGCTGTGGATGCGCTCGCACTTCAGCACCGACTCTGACTTCGCCACCATCATGGTCCCCACCATTTTGCAAGGCGGGGCCATGGCGTTCTTTTTCATCCCCTTGAGCGCGCTGACCCTGTCGGGTCTGTCGCCCGACAAGATCGCCTCAGCGTCGGGCTTGAGCAACTTCACCCGCATCACGGCCGGGGCCATGGGTACTTCTCTGGTCACCACCTTGTGGGAGAACCGCGCCGCCATGCACCATTCTCACCTGGTGGAACACATCAGCAACACCGACGCCACGGCCGTTGATGCCTTGTCGATGCTCAGTAAGCTCGGTCTGACTGTTGAGCAAGCATCCGCGCAACTCAATCGCCTGATCGATCAGCAGGCCTTTACGCGGGCCGCCGACGATGTGTTCCTGGGCTCAGCCTGGATGTTCCTGGCACTGATTCCGCTGGTGTGGCTGGCTCGGCCGGTTCGTCTGGGCGGTGTGGCGCCGGATGGCGGCGGGGCGCATTGAGGCCGCTTCCCAGCTGCCGGTTCACGACTTAGCCACCCAGCCCAGCAAACACATTTTGGACGTCTTCATTCGCGTCAAGCGCGGCCAAAAAGACTTCGACCTCATCCAGATGTTCGGCGCTCAAACTGGCTGGGTTGACGGGGTTCTTGGGCTTGTACCCGAGCTTGGCCGACAGGACGTTGAAGCCTTGCGCTGGCAGGGCGCGGCTGACCAGGTCGAGATCGGCTGGATCGGTGAGGAACATCGTGACGCCGTCCTCGTCGCCCGACTCAAGATCTTGAGCGCCCGCTTCGATGGCGGCCATCTCCGGATCGGCACCCGCAGCAAGGGGCTCGGCTTCGATCATGCCCACGTGGTCAAAATCCCACGCCACTGAGCCGGACGTGCCCAGCTGACCCTTGCGGAACAGCACACGCATCTCAGAGGCGGTTCTGTTCACGTTGTCAGTCAAGCATTCGACCATGACGGGCACGCGGTGCGGTGCGAAGCCCTCGTAAGTGACGTGTTCAAAATGAACCGACTCGCCGGTGAGGCCCGCACCTTTCTTGATCGCCCGCTCCAAGGTGTCCTTGGGCATGGAGACTTTGCGCGCCTGTTCGACGACCAGCCGCAGCCGCGAATTCGCAGCAGGATCGGCCCCATGGCGCGCCGCGACCATGATTTCTTTGGCCAGCTTGCCAAACAGCCTGCCCTTGGCATTTGCGGCCAGATCCTTATGCTTTGCCTTCCACTGCGCGCCCATGTCGATCGTCCTTCGTGTTTCTGAGTAAGCCCCTCTCAGTTTAATGGGCCTGCCTTGAAGAACCAGCGTGCTCGCCGAAAGGGCCCGGTCAAACCATCGCGGCGGCGATTTCTGGTGTGGCGGTGTCTTGGGTGCTTGGCTTGGCCGAGCGTCGTTCCCAGGTGTGCGAGTTGGACACTTCAATGCCGGCCATGGTTTCGTTCCAGTCCGCAGCCTGCACCATGTGCCATTCGCGGCCCAGCCGCACTGGCCCGCGCGCGTCCATCAACACCACCATCGAGCCTTCAATCAGCGGGGCGGTGAGGGCGCGAAACCCTTGCGAACGGATCACCCCCGAGGCCTGTGCATCGGACAAGCCGTTCAGCATGTCGCGCAGCAGGCGCGCCAACTCCGAGGTGTCGCTGCGTGAGGGGTCTTGGGGAGCCAGGTGGGCGATGCTGCCGTTGTGCATCAGCAACAGGCCCTGGCGGACCACATAGGGGTGGGTCATGTCGTGGTTGATCTCGCCGTAGGTGGCGCGGCGCAAGTGCAGGTAGACCTCGGCGTCCAAGGGCAAACGCACACTGTGGTCGATCAGCTCATTGAGGCCAAGCCCGCGCTCCCAGACCACCTTTCCTTGCGCCATGTGGAAGCATCCCCAGCCGTGGGAGTTGCGCTGCCAGGCGTTTTCCAGAAAGTCGACCGCGATATGGCGTCCGGGGGGCTTCTTGATGATCAGGCACATATCACTGATTAGATCGAGCAAGGGATTTCGTTGATATCGGCATGAACTGGTCGAACCTGAAGCTGTTTCTGATTTCAGGCAAGAAATGTTCCATCAAAGCCATAGGCAACGGCGTCATGACCAGCAAGGTTCATGCATATCTGATAACTTCGCGCCTCGACATGAACTGAGGAGAGTGCGTTTGACCAGCTTGAATGAACGTCTGAGTGCGCTGTCCCCTGAACGCCTCCAAGGCATCCGCCGCGGGATCGAAAAGGAGAGCCTACGCACCAGCCCCAGCGGTCAACTGGCGCTGACGCCCCATCCGAGGGCGCTGGGTTCGGCCCTCACGAACCCCCACATCACCACCGATTTCAGTGAATCGCAGGTGGAGCTGGTCACCGGCGCGCACACCCGCGTGCAGGACTGCCTGGATGAGCTGACCCAGATCCACCAGTTTGTCTACCGCGCCATTGGCGACGAGCAGTTGTGGGTGAGCAGCATGCCGTGCGACTTGCCGCCGGACGAGGCCATCCCGATTGGCCAGTACGGTACGTCCAATGTGGGGCAGGCTAAGAGCGTTTACCGCATGGGGCTGGCGCACCGCTATGGTCGGCGCATGCAAACCATCTCGGGCATTCACTACAACTGGTCGATGCCGGGCCTGTCCAATGACGATTACCTTGCGCTGATTCGGAATTTCCGGCGCCAGTCGTTTCTGCTGCTGGTGTTGTTTGGCGCCTCGCCTGCTGTCACCTCGGATTTTGTCAAGGGCCAGCCACATGGGCTGCAGACCTTGGGCGCCCAGACCCTGTACCTGCCGCATGCCACCTCGCTGCGCATGGGGCGGCTGGGCTATCAAAGCGATGCGCAGAGTTCATTGGTGGTGAGCTACAACTGCCTGGAAAGCTATACCGCCTCGCTGCAAGACGCGCTCACGCAGGCTTACCCGCCTTATGCGGCCCTGGGCATCCAGAACGAGCAGGGTGACTACCAGCAGTTGTCGACCTCCTTGCTGCAAATCGAAAACGAGTTCTACAGCACCATTCGCCCCAAGCGCGTGATTTTTCCGGGTGAGCGCCCGCTGCATGCGCTGCGCGAGAGGGGCGTGGAGTATGTGGAAGTGCGCTGCATGGACCTCAACCCTTTCCTGCCCGTCGGCATTGACGAAAGTACGGCGCGGTTTCTCGACACCTTCTTGCTGCACTGCTTGCTGTCTGGCAGCCCACTGGATACTCCGCAGGAGATCGCTGAGCGGGCTCGCAACCAGCAAGCCACGGCATCGCGAGGGCGGGAGCCGGGCCTGTGCTTGGAGCGCGACGGCCAGCCGGTCTTGCTGATGGACTGGGCCAAAGAGGTGCTGGACGAATGTGCGCCCATTGCCCAGGCACTGGATGCCCTGCATGGTGGCGATGCGCACCACCAAGCCTGGCAGGCCGCAAAAGCCGGGTTGAGTGACCCGTCAACGCTGCCTTCGGCGCGGGTGGTCGCGGCCATGCAGCAGGATCCTGACAGCGGCCATGCGGGCTTTGCCCGGGCGCGGTCGGGCCAGACCCGCCAGGCCTTGCTGGCGAATCATTTGGCCGCCGAAGTACTGGCGCGGTTCGAGCAGCAGGCGCAGGCGTCGATCCAGGAGCAGGCCCGTATCGAAGCGGCCGACACCTTGGCGTTCGAGGCCTTCCGCCAGGACTACATGTCGGCGCAGCACTTGGTGGTGTGATGATTTAGATCGGCAGGGTGCGCTGTTCCAGCCAGGCCAGTGCCTGGCCGCTGACCAGCGGACGCAGGCGCCGCAGCACCGCGGCGTGGTAGCCGTTGAGCCAGTCGATTTCGTCGGCGCGTAGTAACGACAGGTCGATGCAGCGCGTGTCGATGGGGCACAGGCTCAGGGTTTCAAACGCCAGATAGTCGCCATGCTCGGGGCTGCCGGGCTCGGCATCGGGCACGGCGGGCGCCACCGGCACATTGAGCACCAGGTTTTCAAGGCGGATACCCCAGTGCCGCGCCCGATACAGACCGGGTTCGATGGACGTGACCATGCCGGGCTGCATGGCCATATTGGGATCGGGCACCGCCTTGGAAATGGACTGCGGGCCTTCGTGTACGTTCAAGAAATAGCCGACACCGTGGCCCGTGCCATGGCCAAAGTCGATGCCCTCGGACCACAGGGGCGCGCGCGCGATGGCGTCCAGCATGGGGGCCAGGGTGCCTTGCGGAAACCGTGCCCGCGATAAAGCCAGCGTGCCTTTGAGCACCAGGGTGAAGTCGCGCTGTTGCGCTGGCGTGGGCGTGCCAATGGCCCACACACGGGTGATGTCAGTGGTGCCGCCAAGGTACTGCGCGCCCGAGTCAATCAACAACAAGCCTTCGGCGCTCAAGCCCTGCGGCGTGCTCAGTACGGCAAAGCTGCTCGGCGTGGCGCGGTAATGCGGCAAGGCGCCGTTGGCGTTGAAGCCCGCAATGGTCGGGAAGCTCAACGACACGAAGCCGGGCTGTCGGGCGCGCTCGGCGCTCAGGCGCTCGTCAATGGTCAGTTCGCTGACGTGTTCGTGGCCCAGGGCCGATTCCAGCCAGGCGTAGAAGGCGCACATGGCGGCGCCATCGCGCTCCATCGCCTCGCGGATGAAAGCCGCTTCGGCATCGGTCTTGCGGGACTTGGCCAGCGTGGTCGGGTTGATGGCCTCGGTCACCTTGACGCCCTCGGGCACCGCTTCGCGCAGACCCCAGGTGACGCGCTTAGGGTCGATCAGCAGGCGGGCGTCCTGGGGCAGGGCGCGCAGGGCTGGCATGGCCTGATCATAGGGCTGGCATTGGACGCCATCCAGCGCCAGACGGGCCTGGATGTCGGTCGGCACCTTGCCATCGGCCACGAACAGGGTGGCGCTGTCCAGCGTGATCAGGGCATGGCCCACGAAAACTGGGTTGTAGTCGACATCGGCGCCGCGCAGGTTCAAGACCCAGGCCAGGTCGTCCAGGGTGGCGATCCAGTGGTGCGTGGCGTTCTTGTCGCGCAGGGCCTGACGCAATGCGGCCAGCTTGTCGGCCCGCGAGGTGGCGGCGTGGGGCAGGGTGTGTTCAAACACCGGGGTCAGGGGGGGGGCGGGGCGATCGGGCCAGATGGCATCCACCGGGTCCTGCGCGGTGGCCAGGGTCCAGCCTTCCACTGCCAGCGCATCGCGTAAGGCCTGGGTCTGGGCCAGGCCCATCACCGAGCCATCCAGGGCCAACTGGGGCTTGGGCACGGCCACGTTCAAGGCCTTGAGCCAATTCGTGTACGCGGGCACGGCTGCGCCTTCGAGCTTGAACAAGGCAATGCCGCTGCCAGCCAGCTCGGCCTCGGCCTGCTCCCAGTAGCGACTGTCGGTGAACAAGGTGGCCAGCGTGTCGGCCACGATCAGGGTGCCCGACGAGCCCGTGAAGCCGCTCAACCACTGGCGCGTCTGCCAACGTTCGGGCAGGTACTCCGACAGGTGCGGGTCGCTGCTGGGCACCAGGCAGGCCTGCCAACCTTGCTGGGCCATGTGCTGGCGCAGGGCGGCCAGCCGTGGCGGGATGGGCGATGACGCCGCGGACGAGGGCGATGGGGCGGTCGGGGTGTGGCTCACGGCAACAAGGGGCGAAACGAAAGATCAGCCGATGTTGCCACGATCTGCTCAGGCCGCTGGCGGTGGCCCGGGAGGATCCCTGTGCACGACGACGGCATTGGGCTCCAGCGCATGTGGATCGGGAAAGACCCGCGCGTGGCGCTGCGAGGTGAAGTAGGCCCAGGCCCAGTCAAAGAACACGACCGTTCGGTTGCGAAAACCGATCAGGAAGTAGATGTGAACGAACAGCCAGAACAGCCACGCCGAAAAACCGCTGAACTTGACGGTGCGTGTCGTGTAAGGGATTTCCACCAACGCAATGGCCGCACGCTTGCCGATGGTGGCCAGCGAGCCGTAGTCAAAGTATCGAAACGACTGAGTCTCCAGCCCTTTCAACTTGCGGATGATGTTCCTGGCGGCTTTGCGTCCCATCTGCTTGGCACCGGCACTGACGCCAGGTACCACGGTAGGGTGCTCCGGGTCGGCATAGCTTTTGGCGCTGGCCAGATCGCCGATCACGTAGATGTTGGGGTGAGTGCTCAGGCTCAGATCGGGTTCGACCACGACACGACCGGCGCGGTCCAGCACGCAGCCGGTGCTCTTGGCCAGCGACCGGCCCAGCGGCGAGGCGGCCACGCCAGCCGCCCAGATCACCGTGCGCGTTGGCAGGAAGTGCGACGCCACGGGGCGACTGCCATCGGCGGCTTTTTCGGTGGTCTCGTAGTGAATGCCAAAGGCCGTGATGTTGGTGACTTTGGCGCCCAGCAGCACCTCGGCGCCCAGGCCTTCCATTTGTTCCTTGGCCCGTTGGGACAGGTCTTCAGGGAAGGCGCCCAACATGCGCGGCCCGCCTTCGAGCAAGATGATGCGGGCGCGGCGCGAGTCAATTCGGCGAAATTCTTCGTGCAGGGTGTGCCGAGAAATCTCGGCCAGCGTGCCGGCCATCTCAACGCCGGTGGGGCCTGCGCCGACCACCGCGAAGGTCAGCCACGGCTCGCGCTTGGCCGGGTCGGTTTCCCGTTCGGCCATTTCATACGCGCTCAGTACGCGGCGGCGGATGGTGAAAGCATCGCCCAGGGTTTTGAGGCCGGGGGCGTACTTGGACCAGTCATCGCGCCCGAAGTAGCTGTGCGTGGCCCCGGCGGCCACGATCAGGTGGTCAAAGTGCAGGTGTTCGCCGCCGTCCAGCACCACGCAGTTCGAGGCGGTGTCAATCGACATTACCTCGCCCATCAGCACCGTCAGGTTGCCGCGTGCAATTTCCTTGCGCAGGATGTGTCGGATGGGTCCGGCAATCGCTGGCGCAGGCAGGCCGGCCGTGGCCACCTGGTACAGCAGCGGCTGAAACAGGTGGTGGTTGGTGCGGTCGATGACAATGATTTCCACCGGCGCATGCGAGAGCGCCTGGGCTGCCTCTAGCCCGCCAAAACCGCACCCAATGATGACGACGCGTGGCAAAGCGGTGGGTGTAGAGCTGGGGACTGCAGAGTTGGACACGGTGGCGGCGGGCTCGATGTTGGGGCTGGAATGGGATCGGCGTTTATACCAGCACAGCCCCCATGAGAGGGGACTTGAATCAGCATGCAACATCCCTTGATTGTGGGGAGGGGCAGGGTGTCCTGGGGTAAGCTGTGGGGTCCTTATGCCGGAGTTCCGTATATTTCATGCCGACTGTTGCTGAGCACGATGCCTTACCCGCCGGAACGCGCCTTGGCGAGTTCGAAATCGAGCGCGTGCTGGGTGTCGGTGGTTTTGGCATCGTCTATCTGGCGTTTGACCATGCGCTGGAGCGGCAGGTGGCCATCAAGGAATACATGCCTGCGGCCTTGTCGGCGCGAGGCCGGGACTTGAACATCGTCCTGCGTTCGGTCAGCCACGCTGAAACGTTTGCCCTGGGTTTGCGGTCCTTCATCAACGAGGCCCGCTTGTTGGCGCGTTTTGATCACCCCGCCTTGGTCAAGGTTTACCGTTTCTGGGAAGACCACGGCACGGCCTACATGGTCATGCCCTATTACCGCGGGCGGACGGTGCAAAGGGCGCGCAGCGAGATGAAGGCTCCGCCCGATGAGGCCTGGCTGCGTCAGTTGATCGAGCCGGTGCTGGGCGCCCTGGACTGCTTGCATCGTGAGCAGGTCTTTCACCGCGACATCGCGCCCGACAACATCCTGCTGCTGGAGGACGAGGAGGACGACCGAGTCCCTCGCCCTGTGCTGCTGGATCTGGGGGCGGCGCGCCATGTGATCGGCGACCGCACCCAGTCGCTGACAGCCATCCTCAAGCCCAGTTTTGCACCCATCGAGCAGTACGCTGAAACGGCGCAGTTGCGCCAGGGCGCCTGGACCGATCTGTACGCCTTGGCCGCCGTGGTGCACTTTTGCATCACCGGGCGGCCGCCGACGCCCGCCACCGCCCGTGCCGTGCACGATGACCTTTCCAGTCTGGGCCAGATGAGCGACGGGCTGGCCAGTGGATTTGACCGCGTCTACAGCCGCAGCTTCATCAATGCGATCGACCATGCATTGGCCGTGCGTCCACAAGACCGCCCTGACTCCGTGGGGGCGTGGCGGCAGGAGTTGTCCGGCATTGTCAGCGTTGATGCGACGCGCGCGAATGATCCGGGGCGGCAAGCCGCAAAGCCCGCGGATTCGGGCCCTCTCGGGCCATTGACTGACCAGGGCTGGCTGTCCAACACCGTGTTGGTGCGCCCCCCCAGCGGCGAAAAACCGGTCGGACACGAAGCGATAGAGGAACACGCCTACCTCACCACCATTCCCGCTGCCAGTGCCTTGCGCACCCGGCCCACATGGACTGCCCGGGCCATGGCGCCTGGATCAGCGCCTGCAGAGGAGGCCTCGCTGGGGCCCGCCGCGGCGGCCGGTGCAGACAAGGCATCCCGTGGGCCAGTCAGGCGCTGGTGGTGGGCGGGCGCGGTGGTCGTCGCCACGGTCGCTTTGTCGGCAGGGTGGATGCAGCAGCGCCACCAGGGGGGCAGTGCAGCAGCCCTGGTCCAGCACTTCGGCACGGCGACAGACATTGCCACCACGACGGTCCCACTCAAGCCAGTGGTTCCGGTGCTCAAGCCGGCATCGTCTGCCGACCCTGAACGAGCGACCCCGGCCCGTCAGCGAGTCGTCTCGCCCACAGAGACGGAGGCCCGCAAGGCCTCGCCAGCCATCGAGGAAGCGCTCAGCCCGCAAGAGGCCTGCGGTGGGCGTAATTTCATTTCTCGGGCGATTTGCATGAAGCGTCGTTGCTCTCGCCCCGAGTACGCGGCTCACCCCGACTGCCAGCGCATGCGCCAGCAGGAAGGATCCTCGCGTCTTTATCCCTGAACGGCGGCCAGAGGCTGGCGCAGCGCCAGCAAGGTCGATCGCAGCAGACGGGCGTCGGAACTGGCTCGGTGCCGCTCCAGCGTCATGCCCAGGGCCACCCGATTTTTAACCTCGTGCCACGCCGCTGCTTCGGCGTCCGACAGCAGGGTGCGCACGCTGTCCAATTTGAAATGTTGCGATTTTCCGGCGGCCGCGAATAAGCGGCTCAACCAGGTGTAATCGTGGGCCCAGGCATCGGAATAAACCAACTGCCCGTGCAGCCGTTCGTTCAAGGCATCGGCCACTTCGCCGGCCGGGCGGCCATGGCTGAGGAGTTGTTCGCGGGTGATGTGGTGCAGCGCCGCGGCGTTTGGGTCCCAGTGCTCCCATTGCGGCTCTGGCCGCACCAGGCTGCACCATGCGCTGCCATCGGGCATCACGATCCCAACCTCAATGGGGTAGCTGCCCAGACCGAAGCCAGAGGCTTCAACGTCCAGGATGGGCGGCGGGAAGTTGGTGTGCTTTTGGGGCACTGCGGTGGCAAACATCAAAGCACTGTGAATGGATCTCGAACAAATGCTTTAGTTTGTCACGCGTTTAATCGCCATCGTGTTGGGGTTTGAAGGGGGTTCGCTCGTCCAGTTCGTTGACATAACGCAGAACATGCTCACCTTCCTGGCTCAGGAACTGGGCCACGGCCTGTTTGAAACGGGCTTGCACCAGCCAGTGCACCGATCGGGTCGGGGTGGCCAGCAGACCGCGCGCCAACTTGTGTTCGCCCTGAGCGCCCCCTTCAAAGCGCTGATAACCCTGCTCGATGCACCAGGCCATCGGCTGGTAGTAACAAGTTTCAAAGTGCAGGCAGGACACGTTGCGCAAGGCGCCCCAGTAACGGCCATAGGCCAGGCCTTGGTCCGTGTCCACCGCCAACAGCGCCGCCGCGATGCGCTCCCCCTCTTGCAGGGCCACGAACAGCACCCAGTCCTGCGGCCGTGCCTGGCTGACCCTGGCCCAGAAGTCGCGGCTCAGGTACGGCTGTTGACCGCGCTCCAGATAGGTCTGGGCGTAGCAGCGGTAGAAAAAATCCCAATCGTCCGAGGTGATCTGCGCGCCTTGTCGCACCTCGAAAGTCACGCCAGCGTCGGTCACCTTGCGGCGTTCCTGCTTGATCTTCTTGCGCTTGTCCCGCTGCAGGCTGCCCAGAAATTCGTCGAAGTCCACATAAGGCTCGGGCTGCCGGTTGGTCCAGTGAAACTGCGCGCCATGGCGGACCAGCCAGCCCTGCGATTGCGCCGCCTGCGCTTCCTGATCCGTCAGGAACAGGACATGGGCCGATGACCAGCCCTGGCGCTGCGCCTGATCGCTCAAAGCGCGCAGCAGGCGCTCCCGCAGCATTTGCTGGGTGCCCTCGGGCAATAGCGGGTCGACCAGCAGGCGTGGCCCCGGCACCGGCGAGAACGGCACGCCACTGAGCAGTTTGGGGTAGTAGCGGACACCCTGGGCGGCGAAGGCGCGGTCATGGGCGTCGGCCCAGGCCCAGTCGAATACATATTCGCCATAGGAGTGCGACTTGACGAACGCCGGGCAGGCCGCCAGCAAGTGACCACTGTCATCGTGCAAGCTCAGGAACAGTGGCCGCCAGCCAGTGTCCGCGCAGGCGCTAGCGCTGTCGACCATGGCCGAAAGAAAGCTGTGGCGCATGAACGGTGTGCCGCCCGGGTGGTGTGCCACCAGTGCATCCCATTCGTGCGCCGGGATGGCGCTCGGGTGGCGATGCCATTGTTCGTGCCAAGGCTCCGGCGCCGATGTCTCGGTGCTTGAGAGGAGGGCGGCTACCATGCTGACTTGCGCCCCATCCATTGGCCCCTCAATGCGCCCCAAATTGTTGCTGTGTTGCCCATGAGTCCCTCTTTAAATGCCCTGCCAGTGTCCAACACGACGCCCTTGTCCGTGGCCCTGCTGCAATTCAACCCCACAGTGGGCGACCTGGCGGGCAATGCCCGCTTGATCATTGATGGCTCGCGTCAGGCTCATGCGCAAGGCGCCCGCTTGATCGTCACACCGGAGTTGGCCTTGTGTGGCTACCCGCCCGAAGACTTGTTGATGCGCCCGGCCTTCCTGTCGGCTTGTGAATCTGCCGTGCAAGATATTGCCAGCGCCTTGGCCGACCTGCCCGATCTGCATCTGGTCTTGGGACATCCCCGACAAGGCCAGGGCGACGACCTGCGCACCCGGTCCGTGTCGGCCCCGCGCCTGCTCAACGCCGCCTCCGTGCTGAATGCTGGAAAGGTGCTCACCAGTTACGCCAAGCGCGAACTGCCCAACTACCAAGTCTTTGACGAACGCCGCTATTTTGTCGGCGGTCGCGAGGCCGGGCTGAGCCCTGCGGTCATCGATGTTCAGGGGTGGCGCGTGGGGGTGTTGATCTGTGAAGACGCCTGGTTCGACGAGCCCGCTCAAGCCGCCCAGGCCTTGGGCGCGCAGGCGCTGGTGGTGCTCAATGCCTCGCCCTTTCATGCTGGCAAGCGCGTCGAGCGTGAAGCCAGCATGGCCGATCGTGCCCGCAAAACGGGCTTGCCCCTGCTGTATGCCCATCAAGTTGGCGGGCAGGACGAGGTCGTGTTCGACGGAGCCTCGTTTGCCGTCAATGCACAGGGCCAAATGGCAGCGCGGGCGCCCAGCTTCGAGACGGCCACCTTGCACGTGCAATTGATGCCGGGTGGCGCCGTGCAAGGCCCGGTGGCGGAGCCCCTGTCGAGCGAGGCCGAAATCTGGGCCGCCCTGGTCTGCGGGGTGCGCGACTACATTGGCAAGAACGGCTTTCCTGGCGCCATCATCGGTCTGTCGGGCGGCATCGACTCGGCCCTGGTGCTGTCCATCGCCGTCGATGCGTTGGGGGCCGACAAGGTGCGCACCGTGATGATGCCCTCACCCTATACGGCCGACATCTCCTGGATCGACGCGCGCGACATGGCCGAACGCCTGGGCGTGCGCCACGACGAAATCGCCATCGCGCCCATGTTTGACGACTTCAAGGCCTCGCTGGCCCCATTGTTCGTGGGCCGCGCAGAAGACACCACCGAAGAGAACATCCAGGCGCGCATTCGCGGCACCTTGCTCATGGCCCTGTCCAACAAGTTTGGCGCCATCGTGCTGACCACCGGGAACAAAAGCGAGATGGCCACGGGCTATTGCACGCTGTATGGCGACATGGCCGGCGGCTTTGCCGTCATCAAGGACCTGGCCAAGACGCTGGTCTACAAGCTGTCGCGCTGGCGCAATGAGCAGGCCAGGGTGGCCGGGCAGGTCGAACCCATCCCTGAACGCATCATCACGCGCGCGCCCTCGGCCGAACTGCGCCCCGATCAGACCGACCAGGACAGCCTGCCGCCTTACGAGGTGCTGGACGCCATCCTGGAGCGCTACATGGAGCACGATCAGTCCATCGGCGACATCGTGGCCGCCGGCTTTGACCGTGCCGACGTGGACAAGGTAACCCGCCTCATCAAAATCAACGAATACAAACGCCGACAGGCCCCGGTGGGTGTGCGCATCACGCACCGCGCGTTCGGTCGCGATTGGCGTTATCCCATCACTTCGAAATTTCGCGCCTGACGATAATGGCGCGAACGTGCTTAAATATTCCTAATTTTTCGAAGACCTTCCCGGAGCATCCCCATGAAACAGATTACAGCCGTCATTAAACCGTTCAAGCTTGAAGAAGTCCGTGAAGCGTTGGCTGAAGTGGGCGTCACCGGTTTGACCGTGACCGAGGTCAAGGGCTTTGGACGTCAGAAGGGCCACACCGAGTTGTACCGTGGCGCCGAGTACGTGGTCGACTTCCTGCCCAAGGTCAAGATCGAAGTCGTCGTCAAGACCGACGACGTGGATCGCTGCATCGAGGCCATCATCAAGGCCGCCAAGACCGGCAAGATCGGTGATGGCAAGATTTTTGTGAGTCCGGTGGAGCAAGTGGTGCGCATCCGCACTGGCGAAACCGACGAAGCCGCAGTCTGATGCTGGGCCAGGGCCTTGGGCCCTGGTTCAGATGTCCGATGAAACGCCGCCAGGGCCGATCAGGGCCGCCTCGGGCGGCGTTATTGTTTGTGCCTGCAGCCTCAAGGCGTCCTGGTGGAGTCGATCCAGCAGGCGGTTGGCGTCCTGGTCAACCAGCAGCAACTCCTGCACGTCGGGCCACAGGAAGCCGTCAGCGCGGCTGCGGTCGATGAAGCGCAGCAAGTCGTCGTAGTAGCCGTTCGCGTTCAGCAGACCCAGCGCCTTGTGGTGGTAACCGAGCTGGCGCCAGGTCCATACCTCGAAAATTTCTTCCATCGTGCCGATGCCACCAGGCAGGGCCACGAAGGCGTCGGACTGCATGGCCATGCGGTGCTTGCGATCGTGCATGCTGTCGACCACTTGCAGGTCAGTCAAACCCGGGTGGCCCATTTCTTTTTGAACCAACCGTTGCGGGATCACTCCGATCACCGAAGCGCCATGCGCCAGGGCCGCATCGGCCACGGCGCCCATCAAGCCGGTGCTGCCGCCGCCATAGACCAATTGCCAGCCGCGCAGGCCGATCTGGCGGCCGATTTCGCGAGCGGTGGCTTCGTGCGCGGGGTCACTACCGGTGCGGGAGCCGCAGTACACACAGACGGAAAATGGAGGCATGGCAGATCAGGCTCGGTTGTCGATGAGGCGCGTTCCACACAGCCAGTCGTGCAGGAACTGGCGTTGGGGGGTGAGCCAGCTCAGCAGGGCATAGACCACAATCCAGCCGCCGATGGCACCGTACAACAGCCTGGACTGGTGAAAATTGGCCAGCCAGGCACCCAGCAAGGCTGGTACGAACCACAGCCATGACGCCATATAGCGGGCCAGTGCCTGCTTGAGCGAGATCGTCCCGCCACTGTCCGAGACAAGGCGCAGATGCCAGGTTTTCATCGCCAGGCTCTGGCCGCCATGGGTCCAGAACCACATGAAGTACAGCGACAGCACCAGAAAGACGGTGACCTGCAGGCCCTGGCGGTGCTCAAGCGCATGGTGTTGACTCACTGCGATGCCGAAAATCAGGCCCACGACCATCACCACGCCAAACAGCAGCACGCCTTCATACACAAAAGCGGCCATGCGGCGACGAAGGGGCGGGGCCATGCCTTGCGCGCGCTCCTTGCAGACACGGTCGGACAAGGGAATAAACGGGATGCCAGGAGATTTCATGATGCGGGGCGCGCGGGGAGGTAAGGCCATTGAGCGGGCCAACAAGGCGCGAACCTTACACCACTGCGGCGCCCTGGGTCGACAGTCTCACGGGGTTTGCGAGGCTGCGGGCGTCGTGACGGCGGCCCCTTGAGCGCCGCGTCTGGGCAGCATGGTGTCCGGATCCACAAATGTCTTGGTTGCCGAGATTTTGGGCAAACCAGTGTGTTGGTGCAGCGGGGGCGTCGGACGTTGGCTGATCAAAGTGGTGGTGGCCCCTCGGCCAGCGTTGATCAGGGACGGCGACACCACCACTTGGCCAGGTGCATTGCGCTGTGGGTTAGGCACCAGATTGGACTTGTGATTGGCCGAATTGGCGTCACGCTTGCGCTTGGTCGCCATCTGCTGGGCTTGTTCGCGCGGACCTGCCATGCCGTCCGGCAAGAACACGGGTTTTTTCTTGCGACGGGCCTGCTGTATCAAATCGCCCCGGGCTTGGGGCGACAGCGCCTGATAAGCGGCCCATTTTTCCTGGCGCTCTTGAGGTGGCAACTCACGGGTTTGCTGAAAGCGCAGGCGTGCCTCGCCACGCTGCTGCGAGGGCAATCTGGACCACTGGGTCATGCGCTCCTGCATGCGTCGCTGTTCGGCAGGTGAAAGGCCGTCAAAACGATTGGCCACGGTGATCCAGCGCTCTTTGCTGTTACTTTCCATGGACGGCCACAGTGCGGCCAGAGGTTGCAAGGCGCGGCGTTGAGCCGCACTCAGCGTCGACCAAGACGCGGCGGCGGACGCGGACGCGGCCGTTACGGCAACATGCGCTCCAGAACGAGCCGAAGGTGGTGACCCGGCGGCTTTGACGCTGGTGCCAAGGAACGTTGAACCCATCACCAAGAGCGCCGCCAGAATCGTGCCAAAACCGACCCCTGGACGCACGGTCATGGCTGCATCTCTCGTGTACCGATAGGGGGTTCGGTTTGAGGCTCAGCTGGGGGCGTCGTCACCATCTCTGTGGTGGCGGGCGCCTCTGATTTCAAAAATTCTTCGAACCCTGGATCGGCATAGGCCGCAGGGGGTAGGTCATCCGTGAGCAAGGCAACGTCCACATCGGCCGTGGCTTGCGTTTGTTCGCTACTGAACCAGCTTTGAATGCCCCACAGCCCCAGCACCAGGGCAAGGGCCGGCAAAGCCGAAGCGAGGCGCCAACCCCAAGCCAAGGGCCTGTCATCCAACTGGCGGTCATGATGCCGCCCGCGTGCTGGCGTGTGACTGCCCCAGCCAGACAGTGTGGCGTGGCCCGAGCTGCCTGAGCCGACAACCGCCGCGCCGGCCAGTCCGGTCAGCTCGCGGGCGGGCGCCAGTTGAGGCGCAAGGGCCACTTGAGGCCGCGCCCGGGGCGCCGCCCGGACAGCTTGTTCGCGCGCCACGCGCAAACGCTCGGAAATATCGTGCGGCAAGGCTCTGGCCGAATCATCCAACCGCGCACTGAGGCGCAGGGCAAAGCGTGCCTCCAGGGCCTCGGCTTGAGCTGCTGACAGTGGTGTGGTGGGTGTTTTCACAAGGTGATACCGCGAGAATGAAGCGCTTTGGACAATGCCTGAACCGCACGAGAACAGTGCGTTTTGACACTGCCCTCGGAGCAACCCATGGCGGCCGCCGTTTCAGCGACGTCCAGTTCCTCCCAGTAACGCAGCAGGAAGGCTTCCCGTTGACGTGCCGGTAGGTTCTTGACTTCGTCCTCGATGATTTTTAAGGTTTCACCCCGGCTGGCGGTGTCCTCGGCACCTTCCGTGCCGGGCTCGTCGATTCGCAGGGATTCGAGCAGGTCGAAGTCGCCGCTGCCCTCGTCGTCGGCCGACGAGGAAAAATCTCCCAGATTCTGGAAAACCGCGTTGCGCACTTTTTGGCGCCGGAACCAATCCAGGGTGGCGTTGGACAAGATGCGCGCAAACAGCATGGGCCATTCACTGGATGGCCGATCCGAGTAGCTTTGGGTCAGGCGGATCATCGCGTCCTGCACGATGTCCAGGGCCGAGTCCTCGTCGCGCACGGCAAACGCGGTGCGTTTGAACGCGCGGCGCTCAACACTTTTGAGGAAGTCGTTGAGTTCTTGTGCGGGGGAGGGGCTGGGGAGTGGCGTCAAGACTCGAAGGCTTCGGGAATGTGCAGATTTGCGCCGAGAGATTATGGCACCTGGGCTGATTGTTTTTGCATCGCTCACAAGGATGCGATAATCTTTGTCTTTGCGCCATTTCGATCTGGTCTGAATTGCTGCTGGACAAGCTTGAATCCTAGGATTTTCCTGTTCAGTTGTGGCAGTGATGGCAGACCGCGCAGGCTCCAATTCCACCTCACAAGGGTGGGCACGCTGGCAATCCGTTGCCGCAGTGCTGTCAGAGGAGGAGCACCGATCGTTTTTCGTTAGAGAAAATCTGAAAGGTTTTACATTTCATGGACATGTCATCTCCCACCGCGTCCGAAGTCCTCAACGGTTCTGACATCCTGGTTCGCTGCCTGCAAGCCGAAGGGGTCAAATACATGTGGGGCTATCCCGGCGGCGCCGTCCTGTACATCTACGACGCGCTCTACAAACAAGACACCATTGAGCATGTGCTCGTGCGCCATGAACAGGCTGCCGTGCATGCTGCTGACGGCTATGCGCGCGCTACTGGCGACGTCGGCGTGGCCCTGGTGACCTCCGGTCCTGGTGTGACCAATGCCGTCACCGGCATCGCCACGGCCTACATGGATTCCATCCCGATGGTGATCATCACCGGTCAGGTGCCCACGGCTGCGATTGGCCTGGATGCCTTCCAGGAATGTGACACCGTCGGAATCACCCGCCCCATCGTCAAGCACAACTTCCTGGTCAAGGACGTTGCCGATCTGGCCATGACCCTGAAAAAGGCCTTCCACATCGCGCGCACCGGGCGTCCCGGCCCCGTGGTGGTGGACATTCCCAAGGACGTGTCCTTGAACACGACCGCATTCAGCTACCCCGAGACGGTGGAGATGCGCTCGTACAACCCGGTGCGCAAAGGCCATGGCGGGCAGATCCGCAAGGCTGTGAATCTGCTGCTCGGTGCCAAGCGCCCCTACATCTACACGGGGGGCGGTGTGATTCTGGCCAACGCCTCTGCCGAGTTGCGCGAATTGATCGACCTGTTGGGCTATCCCAGCACCAGTACGCTGATGGGGCTGGGCGCCATTCCCGCCTCTCACAAAACTTTCCTGGGCATGCTGGGCATGCACGGCACCTACGAAGCCAACATGACGATGCAAAACGCAGACGTTGTGATCGCCGTAGGCGCCCGTTTTGACGACCGCGTGATCGGCAACCCCAAGCATTTCGCGCAGGTTGAGCGCAAGATCGTCCACATCGACATTGACCCCTCCAGCATCTCCAAGCGCGTCAAGGTCGACATCCCCATCGTGGGCGACGTCAAGGATGTGCTGCAAGAATTGATTGCCCAGATCAAAGAGTCGACGGTGCGCGCTGACGCCAACGCGCTGGGCGCCTGGTGGAATCAGATCAACGACTGGAAGAAGACCGAATGCCTGAAGTACAAGACTTCGGATGAGGTCATCAAGCCGCAGTTCGTGATCGAGAAGCTGGCTGAACTGACGCGAGGCACGGACTACTACGTCACCTCGGACGTCGGTCAGCACCAGATGTTTGCCGCGCAGTATTGCAAGTTCGAAGAGCCGCGTCGCTGGATCAATTCCGGTGGTCTGGGCACCATGGGCGTGGGTCTGCCCTACGCCATGGGCATCAAGCTGGCCAAGCCCGATGCGGACGTGTTCTGCGTCACCGGCGAAGGCTCGATCCAGATGTGTATTCAGGAGTTGTCAACCTGCTTGCAGTACCAGACTCCGGTCAAGGTGCTGTCGCTGAACAATCGTTACCTGGGCATGGTGCGCCAGTGGCAGCAGCTGGACTACGGCAGCCGTTACTCGCACAGCTACATGGACGCCCTGCCTGATTTCGTCAAGCTGGCCGAGGCCTATGGCCACGTGGGGCTGCTGATCGAGCGTCCCAGCGATGTCGAAGGCGCGTTGCGCGAGGCCATCAAGCTCAAGGACCGCACAGTGTTCCTGGACATCCGCACCGACCCGACCGAGAACGTCTGGCCAATGGTCAAGGCCGGGCAGGGTATTTCTGAAATGTTGCTGGGCTCCGAGGACCTCTGATATTTTCATGGCCCCCGGGCAGTGTCCGGGGTCGCAGCCAAGCGCTTGCCGGTGCTTGAGCGGGCGGCACCCGGGCTGGCTGGGGGATTTTGATCAATCCATTCCACATCGAAAACGTGGCCACGGCCATCGGGTTACCGCCCGCTGGCTCAAGAGCGCGAAGGACGATCCTGATATGAAACACATCATTGCATTGCTGCTTGAGAACGAACCCGGCGCGCTGTCGCGTGTGGTCGGCCTGTTCTCCGCCCGGGGCTACAACATCGAGAGCCTGACCGTGGCCACCACAGAGGATGCATCGCTGTCGCGCATGACCATCGTCACCAGTGGCTCGGACGAGGTGATCGAGCAGATCACCAAGCATCTCAACCGTTTGATCGAAGTCGTCAAGGTGGTGGACCTGTCTGAAGGGCCCTACACCGAGCGTGAACTCATGCTTATCAAGGTCCGTGCCGTGGGCAAGGAACGCGAAGAGATGAAGCGCATGGCCGATATCTTCCGTGGCCGTATTGTCGACGTGACCGACAAGACTTACACCATTGAACTCACGGGCGATGCCCCCAAGCTGGATGCCTTCATTGAAGCCATCGACCGGGCCGCCATTCTAGAAACCGTGCGCACCGGGACCAGCGGGATCGGGCGTGGCGAGCGCATCTTGCGCGTCTGAATTTTTCCCCGCAACAACCACACATTCAACTGTTTTTCGACGGAGCACTACACATGAAGGTCTACTACGACAAAGACGCCGATCTGAGCCTGATCAAGGGCAAGAACGTCGCGATCATCGGCTACGGCTCGCAGGGCCACGCCCACGCCCAAAACCTGCGCGACTCTGGCGTGAACGTCACGGTCGGTCTGCGCAAGGGTGGCGCTTCCTGGTCCAAGGTGGAAGCCGCTGGCATCAAGGTCGCTGAAGTCAACGACGCCGTCAAGAACGCTGACGTCGTCATGATCCTGCTGCCCGACGAGAACATCCCTGAGGTGTACAACAACAACGTCGCCCCGAACATCAAGCAAGGCGCTGTCCTGGCTTTTGCTCACGGCTTCAACGTGCACTACAACCAGGTCGTGCCCCGCGCTGATCTGGACGTGATCATGGTCGCCCCCAAGGGCCCTGGCCACACCGTGCGTTCCGAGTACCTCAAGGGCGGCGGCGTGCCTTCCCTGATCGCGATCTATCAAGACAAGTCCGGCAAGGCCAAGGATATTGCTCTGTCCTACGCGGCGGCCAACGGCGGCACCAAGGGTGGCGTGATCGAAACCAACTTCCGCGAAGAAACCGAAACCGACCTGTTCGGCGAGCAAGCCGTTCTGTGCGGTGGCGCTGTGGAGCTGGTGAAGATGGGTTTCGAGACCCTGACCGAAGCCGGTTACGCGCCTGAAATGGCTTACTTCGAGTGCTTGCACGAACTGAAGCTGATCGTTGACCTCATGTACGAAGGCGGCATCGCCAACATGAACTACTCGATCTCGAACAACGCCGAATACGGTGAGTACGTGACGGGTACGGAAGTGATCAACGAGCAATCGCGCGCCGCCATGCGCAACGCTCTGAAGCGCATCCAGACAGGCGAATATGCCAAGATGTTCATTCAGGAAGGCAAGACGAACTACCCCAGCATGACTGCTCGCCGTCGTCTGAACGCCGTTCACCCGATCGAAGTGGTCGGTGGCGAACTGCGCGCCATGATGCCTTGGATCGCCAAGAACAAGCTGGTTGACCAGTCGAAGAACTGATCCAGTTTGGTGCTCCGCCGTTCAGCCTTGACTGGACGGCACCTATAAGTCGTCGCCGCGGGTAGCGGGGACGACTTTTTTCACATGGCGTATTTTTGACGTGCTTCGCAGAGTGCACACTATTGCATGAAGCGCTTGGATTTGGTCATCGTTGCTCGGGTAAATGCTGGGTAATAACAAGGCGTCGCCACGGAACTAAGTGACTCCGTAGGGGACAATTAAGGGCAATCATGTTGTTGTATGTAAACCAATGCCCATGTCTCAGTCTTCTGTAGGATCCAGGCCGCCATTGGCTGTGACCAAAATTGATGGGTCCGTGTGGTCTATGGGCCTGTTGTTGGCGGCCGTGGCGGTCATGTACTTGCCCACGTTCTATGCAATGTCGCAAACGACTTGGCTGAAGGACGAAAACGGCCACGCCCCTATGATTTTGGCATTGAGCTATTGGCTATTGTGGCGTGAGCGGCAGGACATTTTCTCTGGCAAATCAGAGCCCGCGACGGCGTCGGCTTTTGTGGTGTTGGTGCTTGGCGTGGCGATGTATGTGCTGGGCCGCTCGCAGGCGATCGATACACTGGAAATGGGGTCGCACATCCTGGTGCTTGGTGGTTCCCTATTGCTATTGCGGGGGTGGGCGGGGGTGCGTAAGGCCTGGTTTCCGCTGTTCTTTTTGATATTCATGATTCCGCTCCCAGGAGTTGTGGTTCAGGCACTCACCCTGCCGTTGAAGGCAGCTGTGTCCTACTGCACCGAGGTGATCCTGTATGCCGCTGGTTACCCTATCGGTCGATCAGGCGTGACATTAGCGGTGGGGCCGTACCAACTTCTGGTGGCGGATGCCTGCTCGGGACTCAATTCCCTCTTTACGCTTGAGTCCCTGGGGCTGTTCTACATGAAATTGATGAACTACCAGTCGAGGGCCCGGAACTCAATTCTGGCCACGCTAATCATCCCGATTTCGTTCGTCTCTAATGTGGTGCGGGTCATGATCCTTGTGTTGGTGACCTACTATTTTGGCGATGCTGCTGGTCAGGGTTTTTTGCACGGTTTTGCTGGGGTGGTGTTGTTTTCGGTGGCGCTACTGTTGACGTACGCCCTAGATCGCCTGCTGGCGGCCAGGTTCGACACCAGCAGTCCTCACGCCATGAAGGCTGATCAATCATGAGTAAACGTGTTCCTGTGCCGGTGTTGCTGGCTGCGGCCTTGATGGTTGGTGGTGCGTTTGCATCTCAGGCGCTCAAGCCTACGGTGCATTTGGCCGATACAAAGCCTAAGCTGGTACTTGTGAATTTGTTTCCGTCAGCATTTGGCGACTGGCATGAACTGAAAGAGGTGACGCCGGTGCTGCCTGATCCGACAGTTCAGGCGATGCTGGATTCATTGTATTCTCAAACATTGGCGCGTACTTATGTTAATGGTAACGGGCAATATGTAATGATGACGATTGCCTATGGCAGCGACCAAAATTCTGAAGCCACGGCCGCGCATCGACCTGAATTTTGTTATGTAAGTAATGGATTCAAAGTGCAGGATGTCGGCACTCACGTCGTGCAGCTGCCGTCACATCAGCTCACGGTGCGTCACCTGGTGAGCAAGCGTGGTGAGTATGTCGAGCCTATTTCGTATTGGGTGACGCTGGATGAAAGCGCAGCGCTGCCAGGTATTAGTCGAAAATTGGCCCAGATCCGCTATGGATTGAAGGGGGAAATTGCCGATGGAATGCTTGTCAGGATATCGTCACCTAGCCGTGATCAAGAGGCTGCATTTGCATTGCACGACCAATTTGTGCGTGATTTGCAAAAAGTAATGCCTGCTGGCGTCAGGCCCCGAGTGTTCGGATCTTGATGTTTCTACTGTTTTAAGGAAGATCCATGTCATTCGGTCAAATACTGGCAATATTGAGAGCACGCTGGGTTGTCTTGGCGGCCATCATATCCCTGACACTGCTTGTGACTTTGGTGGTAAGTTTTCTACTGCCTAAACAATATACAGCAACTGCAGCCGTAGTCATTGACGTTAAATCGCCAGACCCTGTGGCAGGAATGGTGCTGCCGGGCGTGATGATGCCATCTTATTTGGCGACACAGGTTGATTTAATCCAGAGTGAGCGGGTGGCCCTTCGGGTCGTGAATGCATTGAAACTCACGGACTCCACGAAGTTGCGGGATGACTGGATGAAGGAGGGGCATGGTGAAGGTAGCTTCGAAGTATGGATTGCAGAACTTATCGGCAAAAATTTAACGGTGACACCGTCACGTGAATCAAATGTAATCAACTTTAGTTACAACGCCGTTGACTCCGGTTTTGCTGCGAGTCTGGCCAACGCATATGTTGAGGCTTATATCAACGCAACCGGTGATTTGCGCGTAGAACCTGCAAAAAAGTATGGGGCGACGTTTGAAAACCTGGCGTCACAATTACGTGCCCGGCTTGAAGTTGCACAAAATAAGCTGGCCGCATACCAAAAAGAAACCGGGCTACTGGCAACCGATGCCCGACTGGATGTTGAAACCGCTCGGCTTAATGATTTGTCTCAGCAAGTTGTGCTGTTGCAAGCGACAAGGAGTGATGCTGAAACACGAAAAATTTCAGCAGCTCATGAGGGTTCAGATAACACTGCCGATGCAATGAACAGTAGTTTGATTTCCGGCTTGAAGGTGGAATTGGCCCGCGCAGAAGCGCAACTAGAACAATATTCATCTCGACTAGGCGATGCTCACCCGTCCGTGATCGACTCAAAGGCCAGTGTCGCCTCTTTGCGGGGACGCCTTAGAACCGAACTAAATCGCCTTGCTGGAAGTTATGGAACCACATCATCTGTGACGCAGTCAAAATTGGCAGAAGCTACTGTGGCGTTGGAAAAACAGCGCGCTAAATTATTGGCGCTCAATCAGCAACGTAACGATGCTGCGGTCTTGCTGCGAGACGTTGAAAACTTGCAAAAGGGCTACGATGCCGTGCAGGCACGTGTGATGCAAGCAACTGTGGAAAGCAATACCATGCAAACGAATTTGTCGGTGCTGAAATATGCCTCTAAACCGACTAAGCCATCATCTCCGAAGATTTTCTTGAATGGCATTATCGCGCTGTTCCTCGGATCGATTGTGGCCATGGCCACGGTTCTCGGTATCGAGTTGATTGATCGTCGTATCAGGACAAATTTCGAGATCTTGCATGAATTTAAGCTCCCCGTGCTCGGCGTGATGCTCAAAACCGATAATGCAGCTCCACGTGCCTTGCTAGGCTTGATCCGGTCATGATCCGGTGCCTAGGCGTTATCGCAATCCTTTCTAAGTACCTGGTCTAGCTTGCCGAAAATTATGAACGCACATGTCCTTCTCAGCGAGTTCCCAAGTGATGCGGCTGGTTCATCAGACGGCAGGTCCATTGGCGACATCATTCGACAGACTAATAATCTGTCAGCCGAACAGGTCGAAAAAATACTGAACTATCAGCTTCAAGAGGGGGTTAGGTTTGGTGAGGCAGCTGTTGCTCTAGGCTTTGCCAAGCAAGAAGATGTGCTTTGGGCCTTGTCTCAGCAATTCCATTATCCGTATTCAAACCAGGCAACGCGCAAAATTGGTGATGAGTTGGTGGTGGCCACCAAACCATTTTCCAATCAGGCTGAAGTTTTTCGTGCCATGCGAAGTGAGGTGCTCAGTAAGGTATTTAACGCCCAGCAGCCCAGTGCCGCACTGGCAGTCATTAGTCCGGACACCGGCGATGGTAAGAGTTATTTTGCAGCGAATATTGCCGCATCTTTCAGTCAGCTTGGGGGGCGAACACTGCTGATTGACGCAAATATGCGGCATCCCCGGCAGCATGAGATATTCTCGATACCCAATATATCTGGCTTGAGTGGCATATTGTCTGGTAGAAATGAATCGAAAGTGGTTCATTCCGTGGCGGAATTGCCAAGCCTGCACGTGATGCCGGCGGGGGTAATCCCGCCAAATCCATTGGAATTATTGGAGCGTCCAGCCTTTGGACTGATGATCAAAGAGTTGTTGAAAAGTTTTAATCATATAATTGTGGACTCGCCTTCAGCGAGTTTGGGCTCTGATGCACGCGTGCTTGCAGCGCACTGCGGGTCTGCATTGGCAGTTTGTCGCCGTGACCGTACGAGGGCCGATGCAATGCATGCATTATTGACTCCCATGTCAATTTCCTCGTCCATTAAGCTGGTGGGTATGGTGGTCAACGAGTTTTGACGCAATCTCGGGCTGGGGCCGTCATGGCTAGCGCGACCTCGGCTTCATTTTGGGCTATTGCCGGGGGAATGGGTACGCGCGGGGTATCTTTCCTGATATTTGTATTCATTGCCAGGCTATTGTCTCCAAATGACATGGGGGTTATGGCAATTGCGTTGGTGTTTGGAATGTTTCTGGATGCCATCAACGAGCTTGGATTGTCTGAGCAAGTGGTCCGTTACCCAGAGGGAACGAAACAGCAATTTCTAAGTACAGTTTTCTGGCTCCAATCCGGGATGTCCATTTTAACTGCCTTGGCCGTGATGATTGGCTCGCCATGGGTCGCGCGTCTCTACGGTGAACCGTTATTGACGCAAGCATTGGGGGGGGTGTGCACTGCTTCTGTTTTCACCGCGTGTAGTCTTGTCTCCATGTCGTTGTTGCAGCGGCGGATGGCGTTTCAGACCATTGCTATTCGAAACACTGTGGCAACAATTATCGGTGGGATAGTTGGCTTGTCGTTAGCATACTCGGGGTTTGGCGTGATGTCGCTCGTGGCCATGCACATGGTCAATGCCCTGACTGGCGCTGTGGTTACGATTTGGTCAAGTCGGTGGAAGCCTTCATGGTGCTGCCAGCCTATTGCACTGAGAGCAGTCGCGAAAATTGCCGGGCACTCTCTGGGCGCGCGTTTGATCGAGACCGCGACATTGCGGGTAGACCAATTGTTGATTGGATCATTTTTTGGAGCGTCAGTATTAGGTTTGTATGCGCTGGCGTTTCGATTTTATGACGTTATTTTCCAGGCAATTTGTGCGCCAATCAATTCGGTGTTATTTCCATTTTTGGCACAAAAAACCCATGCTCCAGAAGAGTTGCGACAGCGGTATCTGCTGGCGATCCGAAGCATTGCAGTATTTTCACCCCCTGTTTTTCTATTGGCAGCGCTATTCTTGCCAGCGCTTCTAGGCTTGTGGTTTGGGCCCAAATGGGTGCCTGCCACGCCTTTTATTCAAATAATTCTAGGGGCCGGTGCCATACTGGCACTGACCTTCAGCCATACCACGGTATTTTCATCGCTGGGAAAGCCGCAGGTCAACTTTGGAGTTTTAATATTGTCTTCGCTATTGTGGTTGAGCTCACTTTTCTTCCTTCCGGCGTTGGGGCCAATATTTGCTCCGATACTCTGGGCTCTGCGCATGGCTATCGGGATTCCGATACAGCTGTATTTTTTGAATAAATTCATAGGCTTACGCTTGCGTGACTACTTAATACAAGTCAAACCAGCTTTGGCATCAAGTGGCGCTATTGTGGTGATTGCGTTTGGGCTGCGTTGGCAGCATTGGGTGGACGGCACCACGACAGTGTCGTTAACAATTGCGGCGTGCCTGTGCTCTATGATTGCTGCACTGACGGCGCTGCTCAGTTCTGCAGCTTTGCGGAATCAGTTGCGAAAAGTAGCTGGACGGCTGGATCTTCTATGAGTTACAAAAGTATGGTCGTGGGGTGCATCATGGCGACACTCTGCGCCTTGCTTGTGACGTGGATGTTAATTCCAGATGCTCCGCAACTCTCGCTACCAGTCGAATCGGCTGGCAGTCAACCAGCGCTTAGTGCACACAAAATTGGTGTATTTTATTACCCAGGTTGGAGGGATGACACACCATTGTCACCAAGCAGACAACCTTGGGAAGTGATCAAGCCATATCCAGAGCGAGAGCCATTGGCTGGTTGGTACCGCGACGGTGATCCGCAAGTCATGCAACAGCAAATCAACTGGATGCATCAAGCTGGTTTGAATTTTGTCGTGTTTGATTGGTATTGGAAGAATGATAACAGGGTGTATCTGGATCATGCGCTGGAGGCTTATTTAGCGGCGCCAAATAGAAATTCATTGGAATTTAGTATTTTGTGGGCTAATCATTTTGACACGCCCGATAGCTTAGAAACGTTTGATCGGATGGTGGATGTCTGGATTCAGCGTTATCTATCCCATCCCGGGTTTTTGCGAGTGAATGGCAAGCCGGTCGTTTTTGTGTTCTCATCCCACGAACTGGACAAGGATGCCGCTAAGTTCGGGTCGTCCGGCGCCAGTTTGTTGATGCGCGCCGAAGAGCGTGCGCGCCGCGAAGGACTAAAAGGTATATATTTTGTAGCCGGTACGCCTTCCGATGAACCGGGTGCGGCACGTTGGGCCGGTGCTGGCAGTGGTTATAGCGCGATTTCCGCGTATAACCTGCATACGTTGCCGGGCGCCGCGCATTCGTCTCACTCATATGAGGAGTTGGATCAAGCCTATCGTTCAAATTGGAAACGGTATCAAAGCTTCGGATCGCTGCCCGTCATTGTTCCAATGTCATCTGGGTGGGATAATAGGCCGTGGGGTGGAAGTAAATGGGACCCTGCTCATGATCAGTCCGTTTCTACGCCAGATGCTTTTGAGGCCCATTTGCGCGCCGGTCTGGATGCCATGACGTTATCAGCCGGTGGTGCCTCACTGGGGGTGATCTGCTGCTGGAATGAGTTCGGTGAAGGCTCGTTTATCGAGCCAACCAAGCTGCATGGAACGGCATATATAGATCGTGTGCGTAAGGTTTTTTCTCCGGCGAATCATAACTAATTCTCGATGTTTTAGGTATTCATGCAAACCTTATCAAGAGTCCCTGTAATACTTCTGCTTGTCTTGGGGGTATTTTTTGCCTTGGTGGCCGGGCTGGCTTCATCGATACTGCCGTGGTGGCTTGTGCTTCCAGTGTTTGCGCTGCCTGTCGTTGTGGCGGCCTCATGGCGTTGGCCATTAGTGGCTCTATTGGGCGTTCTAATGGCGGTGTTTGGAGTGCTTCCGCTATCGCCGGGCTCAAGAATAAAGGATTTTCTGGTTGGGATGCTTCTGGTTTTTCTCTTGGTGGTCCGCTGGGAAATGGTGGCTTCTGTATGGAAATTATATAGAAAGCAATTGTTGTGGCTGGGCGCGCTATCTGGCTGGGCCGTGCTGTCTGGTATATATGGAATTTACTATCAGCATAATTTGCAAATCTATGTCTATCAAGAAACGGCAACCATGCTGTATTGGTTGCTGTTGATAGTGTCTGCGTTGATCGCCAAAGATGAGCGGGCAGCTGAACTGTTGTTGAAAATTTTGATTGGCGTCAGCGTTGCTTTGTCCTTGGTTTCATTGGCTCAAAGTCTGTTTGGGCTCAGGTTGCTGTTTACTGGGGATAGTCGAGTGGAGCTTCTTGATGCGGGCAGTGGCGGTATTCCAGGCGTTGCGCGTAGCTTGGTCCCCGCACTTCAACTCGTCTTGTTTTCATATCTTTTTTCTTTGTCGGCCATCTTGCGTGGTGGCGGCAAGCGTTGGGTGTGGTGGTTCGTTTTGTTTTCCACCATGGGAGCATTATTTGTGACATATGGAAGAGCCACCTGGACTATTACGATTCTGTTGAGCTTCCTTGTCGCTGCACTTATTAGCCGGAAGGCCTTCGGAAGATTCGTTTTAATGTCAACCGTGCTGCTGGTTGTGCTGGGTGTTCTGGCCCATGCGTTCATGCCTACGTTGATCGAAGGTGCTGTTTCTCGCATGACAAGCCTAGGTAACGAGGGTGGAACAAGTTCTTCTTTCGGGTGGAGAATAACGGAAAATATATTTGCCATACCGCAGATTTTAAATCATCCCTTGTTGGGGCTGGGCTTTGGTGCTGAGTACAAGCCCCGTCTAGTTGAAACAAAATTCTTTACGGAGCAAACTAGATATATTCACAATGGCTACCTATATATTTTGCTAAAAACTGGGTTTGTCGGATTTTTGCTCTATATGGGTAACTATTTTTATATAGTCTATAGTTGTTTTAAGGGGGGCAAATATCGCAGTAAGGAGTACACGTCGCGTGTGGCTCTGGGGGCGCTCTTAATTGGAACCTTATTCCTGAATGTGACGCAGCCAGATCTATTTTCTGCATCCACTATTGCTTCTATTGCAGTGCTCGCGCCTGCTGTGCTACAAACCCGCCTAAAATGGCAAGAGTAGCGTAGCGTTCACTTTGAATGGATGCAAAGCTAAGGCCGCGCATTGATTCGAGCCGGCCCGATGGGGTGCGATCGTAATGGCGGAATTTTGGAATTAACACGCGGCGTGTTTTGCCGATCTTCTGCTAGATATTTGTTGGCTTGAGTTGCTGGGATTTCGAATGAATTTGCGTCAAAACAATAATTTTGATGTATTGCGATTTGTGGCTGCAAGCCTAGTTCTGCTTTCGCATTCATTTCCCATCTCGAGAGGTGGGGATGGGGGAGAGCCGCTATATGTCGTGACGAATGGCAAACAGACACTCGGTCATATTGCCGTGGTGATATTCTTTGTTGTGAGCGGATTTCTTATTGCTGGGAGTTGGATTGGTCGCAAGAAAGTTTCGAGTTTTATGTTTTCGCGAGTATTGAGAATCGTTCCCGGATTGGCTGTGATGCTGTTGTTAACGGTGTTGGCAGGGGCTTTCGTTACAGTTGACAGCCAGGCTTATCCCCTCTCGGCAGTGACGTATTTTTTTAGAAACGTGCTGCTCTTTAAAGGACAAGGTGATCTGGCAGGGGTCTTTGTTGATAATCCATATGGATCGGTAGTCAATGGATCTCTGTGGACTCTGCGAATTGAGTTTAGTTGCTACTTGGTCGTTGCGACTCTAGGTGCTTGCGGGCGTTTGGATCGTTTTTGGACTTGGGTAACATGGGCGGTTGTGCTCCTGCTGTCAATGAAATCGGGGATGCCAACTTCATTTTTGAGGGAGTTGTTGCCGCTATTGGTATGGTTTTTGGGGGGGGTGCTTGCCTATCTGTACCGTGATATTTTGGTTCCCAAACAATTCGGCTGGATCGGGGCCGGTATCATAATATGTTTCTTGGTTCTTGGGATAGATTTGATATATATATCGCCTTTGCTGTCGTTTGCTATAATATATTTAGCCTATAAAGATGGACCTTTGGTTAATTTTGGAAAAAACGGAGATTTTTCTTACGGCATATATATATATGCTTTTCCCGTTCAGCAGTTCCTTGCGTCTAAGTTTTATGGACTGGAGTGGTGGGGGAATGTTTTGATAGGCTTTCCGATCACGTTGCTGCTGGCAATGCTATCCTGGCATTTTGTAGAAAAGAAGTCATTGAGACTTAAGAGTGTATTGTTGGCAGGTCGGATTGGTAAATGAATCGCTGGATTCAATTGATTTGGAGTGGCTTGAAGCTATCTATCAGCGTTTTAGACCTGTGTAGATGAACCGTTGGGGTGGTGATATATCTTTAGCGTTTTGTCAATTTGACCATCCAGATGGAACAACTGTTGTTGACGTTTCCGTCCTGCGGCTCCCATGGAGCCTCTCAAGGCTTGGTCGGCAGACAGCGCATTGATTGCTTCGGACAATGCGACTGCATCGTTTGGCGGCACCAGCAACCCGGTCTCGTTGTCAATAACGATATCCAATAAACCTCCATGTGCGCTAGCAATTACGGGCCTACTTGCCGCCATGGCCTCGATGGCCACCATGCCAAACGATTCGGGTTCAACGGAGGGGACTACGGCAATGTCCGTGCCGTGCCAGGCGATATTCGGATCAGCTTCATATTGCAGAAAGGTGAAGTGATTTTCGAGGTGTAGTTCGCGTACGCGGGCATGCAACTGTGCCGGTAGATTCTCTTGCCCGGGGCCTGCGTCCCCAATCACCACAAAGCGGAGGCGTCCCAACCGGCCTTCTGCATGCAAAATCCCAGCGGCCTCAATCAACACGTCCTGGCCTTTGATGCGACTGATTCGACCCAATAGCGTCACCACCAAGTCTGTACTTTTTGCGCCTGCCTTCTGACGAAACGCTGCGACGGCCGACGCAGAGGGCTCTGGTTGATCGGGTAGCCCATTGAATACCACCTTAGAGCGGCGAGCCAATGAAGGTTGTTCAGCCAGCAACCATTGCTGCGTGCGCATTGAATTGCACATCGCCGTGTCGGCCAACCAACGAACCAGCAGCGTCAGCCCTCGACTCACCACCCTTGGTGACAGTAGTATTTCGTGGATGTGCCATACATGAGGCACCTTGTGCCACCGTGCCCACAGGGCGCCTCCAACGACGGCCAGCGTGTTTGAATGCACGACCGCGATGGACCTGCCATTGACGATGCGGGTCAACGCACGCATGGCCTGGGCCAGTCGCCAAGGTAGGTGCAGCAAGCCTTTCGGGGTGAATACCGAGCGCTTGAGTTTGCCGACCTCTGCGACATGCACTTCAACATGCAGTGCATTTAGTATCGTGATCAACGCACCGGACTCCGGCACCACCACAACCGGCGTGAATTCACCGCTGTCCAAAATCCCCTTTACCAACGAAAGCAGAACCTTGTCGGATCCATATAGATCGGCCGACTGGTGCACCAACAAAATTAGGGGCTTCACAGGTCGATCCCGGGTTTTATGAGTTTTTCTGCATGTTTGCTGACAGCGGACTGGAGGAGACGGTCCAAAGAGTCGCTCTTGGCCTGCCAGGAGAACTGAGAGCTAATTAATTCTCTTGCATTCTGGCCAAGTTTCTTTCGCAAAGATGGATCCAATATCAGATTAACAATATGCTGGGCAAACTGATGGGGATCATCGGCGATGAGCAGGTGTTTTTCATTGCTGGCGCCGATTTCCTCTGCTCCTATTGGCGTTGACACAACAGCGCAACCGGCGGCCAATGCCTCAAGTGTTTTTATCTTGATGCCGCCGCCACTAAGGAGCGGGATGGCTATAACGGCGGAGGATTGCATAAATTTGGCGGCGTCAGGTACGAAGCCTAAAAACTTAATGTTATCAGATGCAAGTGATGTGAGTTCGGTGGGGACGTTTTTTCCGGCCACCAGGAAGAGCGCATCGGGCACGCGAGCAAGAACGAGAGGGAATATATTTTCAATAAAGTGCCTAACGGCTTCAATATTTGGTTTGTGCGCAAACGAGCCAATAAACGAAATTGTGTTGGATGTCCCCGCAAGATCGGTTTGCATTGCGGGAATTTCCACGGCAGCTGGGCTAACAACTGCGCCCAATCCTGGTGAAAATATTTCCAACCCGACCCTGTCCTGTTCTGTAATCGCAGCAACAACATCAAACTTCTGGTAGAAGCGCGCTTCATGGAAAACCCATGAAATCCAGCGCATAAAGCTAATTGTTCTCTTGAAGAATCCTTGCTGCGATCGGAATCGACGATATTCTGATACCGAAAATGCATCTTGAACATCAATGATCGTCGCTTCATTCTTGCACGAAGAAACATATTGTGCCATCAGGGGGAACTGAATGAATACGACATCAGGCCTGACGGCGGCGATCGTTTGTGATAATTTTCTATGCATCTCTTCGGACGCATGCAAACTTGCCTCTATTGGGGCTAGCTTAAATAGCAATGATAGCTTTGATAAAAATACACTTTTACGCGTGACATTCAGTTGTATGGTGCTGATTGTTTTGCATATTTTCCCCAGCTCCTCGTTGATGCGCGACAACTCGTCGGATGTTTCTTGGTTATGAAAGGACAAGAAATGGACTTCATGCCGACTTGCCAGCAATTTTAATTGTTGGAAGCTCAATATGCCGCCCCCGTGGGCAACTTTGGAATGGTATGGGAATGGCGAGAGAACGATTAATTTCACGGTTCACCCATGTTGTGGTGTGACGGGTGGGGGGGGGCTGATTTGTTATCTTTCGATTGCTGGATTCGCAATCAAGTAACGGCCCGCTTTGAAATAGGCACGCATCTTCTCGCCCGTCACATGGGATTTCTTTGAGCCACCCTGCAATGCGTAAGATGCTGCTCTGGCCAGCATAACCAGCCCTAAACTGGTGCTCGTAAGAGATGCTGCGAATGGGGTATGGAATTTTCTCAAATAGATCAAATAGGAACGCATGGAGCGTAGCAGGGCAGCTTCCCCTAGCCATGATTTTCCTCCGCCCTCGTAATGCGTTACTTTCATGTCAGACAGGTAGCTGATTGAATATCCGCTTTGTCGTGCGCGCTTGCAATAGTCGACGTCTTCAACGTACATGAAGTATCGATCGTCCAGTCCGCCAAGCTGCCGCCATAGCGCTAGGCGCGTCAGTAAAAAAGCACCTGAAACCCAGGCCACGTTTGCCTTAGGTGATGCGTAGAAATCTTCAGAGGATTCGGTCCGACGGAATATGCTTGGCAGCCAGGTAATGGCGGACATTCCTAGCCAAGATAAAATCAGACGCCAGGGCGTATGCTCATACCCGACACTGGGCTGGTTTCGACCATCCCCATAGTAAAGGTGTGCCCCGACCACGCCCACCGTACTGTTGTCAAGTTCATCAATGGCCGTTTTGAGGTCTTTGAGAATAACTGTGTCGTTGTTCAGTAGTAATAAGATGCGGCCTTTTGCTGCGTCTGCCCCGAGATTGTTTCCTCCAGTGAAACCAAGGTTTTTCTTGCTTTGTATAAGACGAACGTTTGGGAAATTTTGCGCAATGAATTCCGCGCTGCCATCCGACGATGCGTTGTCAACAATAATTACTTCATGGCTGCAGGAGGTGAATTCTTCTATCGAACGCAAGCAATCGGTCAGAAAGCGCTTGCCATTGAAATTAACAATCAATATTGAAAGTACAACGTTGTTGGCTTCTAAACCGCTCATCCCGGTGGTCTCGCTGATGTTTCTGTGGGGGCGCTTGAGAAAAGTGCGGAAACGACCGAACGCATTGCCGTGTTAACAGCATTGAATTGCTGGCGCTTGAGCATGACCAGCATTTCCCATGAAATTCTCAAAAGACAGGAGAGAAGGCGTGTTCTTTTGAAGAATTTCTTGATGAAGATAATTCTGTTGCGGTATAAATATTTTGTGGCCAACATGGATTGATTCGCAGTGCTGCTGGATCCAATCGATGAGCCTTCTTTGTGGTAGACCTTGCTTTCTGAGCTGAACGCCAGGGTATATTTGCCTTTGGCGCGAAATGCCCAATCAATTTCTTCGAAATATAAAAAGTAGTCTTCGCTCATCAATCCGATATCTTGAATAAAATTCATGGATACCAGCATCGAAGCACCAACCACATAGGCCATGCGGTGCTCTATTTCATCTGCACTACAGGCTTGCTCCGCAGGCTGGAACATGCCAATCGGGGTGACATAGCCCCATTGTTCATTGTATTCAGCCCCACCTAAGGCTTGAACCACGTGGGGTTGGTGGTAAAAAATCAGCGTTGATCCGCAAATCCCTGCTTTGGGTTTTTCGCGCATGCGCGTGACAAGATGTGTGAGCGAATCTGGCTCGACGATCGTATCGTTATTTAAAATCCAAACGTAGTCAAAATTCTTGCGGCTGCTTGCATACCGTAAGCCAACATTATTGCCCCCCGCAAACCCCAGATTGGCGCCGGTTTGAATCAGGACCAATGGCGAAGTGTCATCTGTCAGTCCTCCGGCTTCGGCTTGCGCTCGAGTATATTCAACCCATGGTATGGGTTTGGACGGAGCCTTGGATGTGGGGGGGAGTGCAACTCCAAAATCTGGGGCGGCTAAGTGACCGTCAGCCCATAGTTTAATTTTTTCTAGGGAACCGTCGACAGATGCGTTGTCACAGACGATGACACAAAAGTTGGTGTGGTTGAGGCGAAAGACGCTCTCAAGACATTCAATGGTGTCCTTCCAGCCGTTCCAGTTAAGTAGCAGGATAGCGATGTTCATGCTTTTTTAATTTGCTTCCTGTCTTTGTCGTTCCGGAACTCGGGCAGCAGTGCTCGAGTTGAGTTGCGCGAGCCAAAGCTGATTGGGCTTTATTCAATTGGAGTCTTGTGCGGGGGCTGAATGCCGAGTCCTTTGTCATTAAATGGGCGCACAACGGCGCAGGGCGCTGGTAGGAAACGTTCCAGCAGTTTCTCGTATTCGCCTAGAACGATTGGCCATGTTAGGGCCTGCTGGAAGCGGCGCCGACTGGCGCTGCGCATTTTAGCCATGGCCGCATCGTCAGATAGCAGCTCATCGAGGCGGGTTGACAGAGACTCGAGAGAGTCAAAGTAGGAGGCACCTTCGCCGGCTACCCAGCGATTGAATCGGTTGTCGTGTGCAATAACCGCGTTGCCTGCGCCCATGGCTTCGACCAGCGATGGGTTTGTGCCCCCCACTTGATGGCCGTGCACATAGGCCGCGCTATGGAAGCGCAATGCTTGAACCACTGGCGCATCGTAGATGGCGCCCAGGAAGAGAACTTCCTCGCTGGCGGCATCAAGGACGGCTTTCTGATAGGCGTCGTCAGGCGAATAGTTACCCAGAACCGCCAATTGATAACCGCGTTTTTTGCGAGAGAACGCTGAGACGATTTCCAGCAAGGAATTTTCAGGCTCAGGGCGCGCAATGACGGACAGATAGCGACCTGGCTCCAAGCCCAAGTGGCGGACAGGCTCTTCGGGGGCATTGTCTACTGGCGCGGCGCCATAAGGGATCATGGAGATCTTATCGCCACTAACGCGGGTCATGAGATGCACCCGGATGGCAGGGTTGTCGGCGATCAAATGATTGCCGATGCAGCAACCGATCCAGTCGTTCATCCAGAACCAGGTCTTGGCCAACACGCCCCACTTGGCTCGAATCCACTCGATGCCATCCATGTTGATGATGTTGGGCACCCCTTTGAGGCGCAGCACGGTGTCAAAGATGGCGGTGTTGTATCCCAAGGTCAGGCATAGATCCTGGGTCTTGGCGGCGTCCCATACGGAGAGCCAGTCGAACAAAATTGTCGAAGAAGCGCCATCGCCCGGCACCGATATGCGCACGCGTTCAATGCCGTTCCATGTGTCATAGACCGTGGGGTCCCTACCTTTTTCCTGGCAGTACACGATGACACGCCACCCTCGGTCGCGAAGGTACAAGGCCAAATTTTCGGCAAAGGTCTCAAACCCACCATGCGCAGCCGGGATGCCGCGAATTCCAAGAATGCGTAGGGTTTTCATCTTTGATCAAGCCCGGTGGAGCTGTTCCGTAAATATTTCATCACTCGCAAGGAGTATTTTCTCTTCCACTCATTGCAGAAATTGCAGCACAAGCCCGGTATCTATGCTTGATCAAGTGAGCCCGAGTTTCAATCCAGACTGTCCCTTGCTTTCCCCAAGGTCGATCCATTTTGATGAGGCGAATGACCTCGAAATGTAGCCTCATTTTTGAGTAGGGTTTCTGCGGGGTTTCCCCCTGCCATGCACGGGGAGCTTCGCTGTCAGGCAGCTCGCGCGTCTCACGCCGGGCGTTTTGGCGACAGGTAGCGGCAGGGCGTAAAACTTGTCAGGATGAGGACAAAATCAGGCAAGAATGACCAAGCGTTCATTATGGGCGCGCGCGAATCCTGGGGATCACCTTGAATGGGTGTAAAAATTCGAGGGCGGAAATGTATTTCACGCGAATCGCCGCATCGGGTGGCGACCGTCGTTGCAGGCGCTGCTGTCGGGCGCTGTCGATTGGCCGAGCGGCCGTGGTGGAAGATGAACCAGAAGGCGGGGCAAGTGATGGCCGGAGATGCCACCCACAAGCGCATGCAGCAGGGATTGCTTGGCGGTGACTGACGATCCGCATCTCCTCCAGTTTCTGGATGCCCTGTGGCTCGAAGATGGGCTCAGCGCCAACACGCTGGCCGCCTATCGGCGCGACTTGCAAGGCTTGTGTGCCTGGCTGATGGCGCAGCCCGAAAGGCGCACGCTGGTTCAGGCTGGCGAGTTCGATTTGCTGGCCTATGCCGCGCATCGGCATGCGGGCTCTCAACCGACCTCGGTGGGGCGTCGCCTGAGCGTGTTTCGTCGTTTTTACCGCTGGGCTTTGCGTGAAGGTTTGAGTGCGCAAGACCCCACTTTGCGCATGGATGCACCACGTCAGCGCATGCGCACGCCAGGTACTTTGACCGAAGCACAGGTCGAGGCCTTGCTGGCGGCGCCGGATCTGGGCGAAACCCTGGGCTTGCGCGACCGGGCCATGCTGGAATTGATGTACGCCAGTGGCCTGCGCGTGAGTGAGTTGGTCGAACTCAAGACGGTGCATGTGGGCCTGAATGAGGGCGTGCTGCGCATTACAGGCAAAGGCAACAAGGAACGACTGGTGCCCTTTGGTGCCGAGGCTGGCGTCTGGTTGCAGCGCTATGTAGCGGAGTCTCGCCCGCTGATCCTGGGCGGACAGGCCAGTGATGCCTTGTTCGTCACTGCCCGTGGCGGGCCGATGACACGACAGATGTTCTGGAAACTGGTCAAGAAGTACGCGCTGCAGGCAGGCATCAGCCAGGTCTTGTCGCCGCACACCTTGCGCCATGCTTTTGCCACACACTTGCTCAACCACGGCGCGGATCTGCGGGTGGTGCAAATGCTGCTGGGTCATGCCGACATTTCGACCACGCAGGTCTATACCCATGTGGCGCGTGAGCGCCTGAGGCAACTGCACGCCCAGCATCATCCCCGCGGGACTTGAGGTGCCGGTGGGGGGGCTCCGGGCTTGCTCAGGCGTCGCCGAGCAGGAAGGCCATTTCGGCCTCAGTGAAGCCAGCGGCTTTGCGTGCTGCTTCGTTGTAGGGCGCTTTCAATCGGGGCGCTTCGTATTGCTGCATCAGTTGTGGGTAGATCTGGATGGCATCCAGGCCACGCTGCCGACACAGGTGATGGAACCAGCGATTGCCAATGGCCACATGGCCGATTTCGTCGCGCAGGATGATGTCCAGGATTTCGACCGCGCGGGCATCGCCGGCACGGGTGAGCTTGGCCTGGATCAGCGGGGTGGCATCCAGGCCCCGCGCCTCAAGTGTGCGAGGCACCAGGGCCATGCGCGCGAGGATGTCGGCGCTGGTTTTCTCGCACATGGTCCACAGGCCATCGTGCGCATCAAAATCGCCATAGACGTGGCCCAGGCTGCGCAGGTGGTCATGCAGCAAGGAAAAGTGCTCAGCCTCTTCGCTGGCCACACGCAGCCAGTCGAGGTAGAACTGGGCGGGCATGCCGTCAAAGCGCCACACGGCATCAAGGGCTAAATTGATGGCGTTGAATTCAATGTGGCAGATGGCGTGCAGCAGGGCGGCACGCCCCTCCAGCGTGAAGGGGCTGCGCGTGGGCACGTCCTTGGCGGGTATCAGATGAGGGCGTTCGGGGCGGCCTGGCAGTCGGGCGGCCTGATTCGGCGTGAGTCCGATGATGCGTTGGGATTCAGCCACCGTCACGGGTTGAATGACCTCCTGCGTCAACGCTTCTTGAAGGCTGGCGAACAAGGCTCGGGCGGCATCGGCCTTGGTCGCCGGGTCGGCCTCCAGCAGGATGTCGAGTGCCTGGCGACGCAGGTCCATGGACTCACTCAGCCCACGTGATCCAGTGGGCGTAGGCCGACACCAGAATGAAAATCCCGAAGGCGATGCGGTACCAGGCAAAGGGGACGAAGTTGTGGCTGGCCACATAACGCAGCAGCCAACGCACGCAGATCCAGGCCGACAGGAAGGAGAACAACAAGCCCACGCCAAACAAGGGCAGGTCGGCCATCGACAGCAGGGCGCGCTCTTTGTACAGGCTGTAGACGCCCGCGCCGATCAGGGTGGGGATGGCCAGGAAGAAGCTGAATTCCGTGGCGGCCTTGCGCGACAGGCCCAGCAGCATGCCTCCGATGATGGTGGCGCCTGAACGGCTGGTGCCCGGCACCAGCGCCAGGCACTGGATGAAACCGACTTTGAGGGCATCGAGCATGCTCATGTCGTCCACGTTCTCGACGCGGTAGGTCTGTGCATCCTTGGCGCGTCGTTCGGCCCACAAGATGATGAAGCCGCCGATGATGAAGGTGCTGGCCACGACCACCGGGGTGAATAGATGTGCCTTGATGGTTTTGCCAAACAGCAGGCCCAGCACCACCGCCGGCAAAAATCCCACGATCACATTGAGCGAAAAGCGTTGCGCGCGCGGCTCGGAGGTCAGGCCTGCGATGGTTTCGCGCAGGCGCTGCCAGTACACCAGGACGATGGCAAAGATGGCGCCGGATTGAATGGCGATGTCGAACACCTTGGCCTTGTCGGCGCCCACGCCGTTCTCAAAGTCGAGCAAAGACCCTGCCAGGATCAGGTGTCCCGTGCTGGAGATGGGCAGGAATTCCGTCAGGCCTTCGACGATGCCCATCAGGGTGGCTTTGAAAAACAGCAAGGTGTCCAAGATGTTGCGTCCGGTGTTGTGAGCAAAGCCGGCATCTTAGGGCAGCACAGTGAAGAGCTCCCGGCGGGCGCAGCTTTGTAAAGCCACTTTACGTTTGGCAGATAGTGGGGCAGGGCGCCCTAGTTGGAGGGGGCTTGTCTACACTGCGCCTCATGTCTGCCGTCCCTAGATCCGTTTTTCCGCCGCCGCCCGAGCTCTGGGTCAACCGCTCTGCGCACTGGAGTGAGGCCTGGCGCCCACGCTTGAGTGCGCCCGTGGCGACGGCCCTGGGGGCTCAGGGACTGCATCAACCCCGCTGGGTGGCCTGGAACGACGCCTTGGCGCAGGCGATGGGTTGGCCGGCCGATTGGCGCAGCGCCGACGCGCCCTCGGCCTTGGACGTGTTTTCGGGCAATGCCCTGTGGCCCGGCATGGAGCCGGTGGCCACGGTGTACAGCGGCCATCAGTTTGGCGTGTGGGCTGGACAGCTGGGCGATGGTCGGGTTTTGTTGCTGGGCGATTTGCAGACCAACTGCGGTGCGCAGGAGATCCAGCTCAAAGGGGCAGGGGCCACGCCGTATTCAAGGCGCGCTGACGGTCGGGCGGTGTTGCGCTCGTCCATTCGTGAGTTTCTGTGCAGTGAGGCCATGCATGGCCTGGGCATCCCCACCACCCGGGCTTTGTGCCTGACGGCGTCCGCGCAAGCGGTGCGGCGCGAAACCATGGAAACGGCCGCCGTGGTGACGCGCGTGGCCCCCAGTTTCATCCGCTTTGGTCACTTTGAGCACTTTGCCCATAGTGGCGAAAATGGGCATCACGAGGTCTTGCAGTCGCTGTTGGATTTCGTGATCGAGCACCATCTGGCGGAACACCGCCAAGCGCCCAATCGCGCGCTGGCCCTGCTGCAAAGCGCGGTCGATCGCACGGCCGACTTGATGGCCGCCTGGCAGGCTGTGGGCTTTTGCCATGGCGTCATGAATACCGACAATATGTCGATCCTGGGCTTGACGATCGACTATGGTCCCTTTGGTTTTCTGGACGGTTTTGACCCGCAGCATATTTGCAACCACTCCGACGACCGGGGGCGTTATGCGTGGCAGAACCAGCCCCAGATCGGGTACTGGAATCTGCACGCGCTGGCCCAGGCGCTGATGCCTTTGCTGGCGCCATCCAAAGACGCCGAGCAGGCGATGGTGGAGGTACTCAAGTCCTACGAGCAGCGTTTTGCCGACGCCATGCGCGACCGTTGGCGCGCAAAGTTGGGGTTGAGCACACAACAGCCGGACGATGGCAAGCTGGCGGTTGATTTGCTGTCCCTGATGGCCGAGCAGCGCGCCGACTTCACCATCACCTTCCGCCGCTTGTGCGATTACCGCGCCGACCTGGCGCCTGAAGTACCGGCCAATGCGCCGCTGCGCGATCTGTTCCTGAACCGCCCGGGGTTTGATGCCTGGGCGCGGCGTTACGCCGCTCGCCTGGCGATGGAGGGGGGCACCGACGCCAGCGCCCAGACGCCACGCCATGAGCGCATGCGCCGAGTCAACCCGCTTTATATTTTGCGCAATCACATGGCCGAAACCGCGATCCGCCGTGCGCAGGCCGGTGAGGATTCAGAGGTGCGGCGTTTGCACCAGTTGCTGCAGCGTCCCTTTGACGAGCAGGCCGGCTGTGAGCTGGATGCCGACTTTCCGCCCGACTGGGCTCAAGCCATTGAGGTGTCTTGTTCATCATGAGCGACTACAAGGTTAAAAAGACGGATGCCCAATGGCGTGCGCAACTCGATCCGATGCAGTTCCAGGTGGCCCGCCAGGCTGCCACTGAGCGGGCGTTTTCAGGCAAGTACTGGGACCATTTCGAAGATGGCAGCTACCGCTGTGTCTGTTGCGGTGAAACGCTGTTTGAGTCAGAGACCAAGTTTGATGCGGGCTGTGGCTGGCCGAGTTATTCGCAGGCGGTGCAAGACGGTGTCATTGAGCGAGTGGTGGACCACAGCCACGGCATGGCCCGCGTCGAAGTGCGTTGCCACAATTGCGGCGCACATCTGGGGCATGTGTTCGACGACGGACCGGCCCCCACGGGTGAGCGTTTCTGCATCAACTCGGCCGCGATAGACTTCAGGCCGCGTTAATCACGGTGCCCCAATGAAGATTTTTTTTGATTTGCTGCCGATCATCCTGTTTTTTGTTTCGTACAAATGGGCCGATGGGCACAAGGATCTGTCCGCGCAGTGGATGACCGAACACCTGGGTTTCATGGTGTCAGGCGGTGTCGTGCACGCGATGGAGGCGCCGGTCTTGCTGTCGACGGCCGTGGTCGTGATCTTCAGCCTCTTGCAGATCGGCGTGCTCAAGGCCTTGCGCAAAAAGGTCGACGCCCTTTTGTGGGCAGGCCTGGTCACCGTGCTGGTGCTGGGCGGGCTGACGCTGTGGTTTCACAGCGAGACCTTCATCAAGTGGAAGCCCACCGTGATCTACTGGATCATGAGCATCGGCTTCCTGGTGACCGAGATCATCCTGCGGCGCAACACCCTGCGCAAAATGATGGGTGGCCAGATTGAGGCGCCCGATTTTGTCTGGATCAAGTTGGGTTGGGCCTGGGTCGGGTTCTTTGCGCTGATGGGCGTGCTGAACCTGTATGTGGCTTACCACTACACCACCGACACCTGGGTGAACTTCAAAATGTGGGGTAGCACGGGCTTGATGCTGGTGTTCACGCTGGCACAGGGCGTTTATCTGAACCACCACATGGAGCCTCTGCCCGAGGACGACAGCAGCAAGGTCCAATCATGACTACAACGCACCAGGTAAGCGCCGACCAAATCGAGTCGGCTTTGAGGGCTGCTTTGCAACCCGTCAGCATGGCGGTCACCGACGACAGCCATTTGCACGCCGGACACGAGGGGGCTAAATCGGGAAGGCATTTCAGCGTGCAGTTGCGTGCCGCCTGCTTTAACGGCCTGACACATGTGCAGCGTCATCGCCTTGTGTATGATGCCCTGCGCGATTTGATTCCCCAGGGCGTTCATGCGCTGGCAATCAAGGCCGAGCCTGTCTGACAACGAACCATTTAACCAATTCGCTCATGAAGACCTTCCAAACCAATGTCATCAAGTCTGCTGTGCTGGCCGCGGTGGTTTCGCTGGCTGCGCCTCTGGTGATGGCCCAGAACATCGCCATCGTCAATGGCAAGCCTATTCCCAAGGCCCGCTTTGACGCGATGATGACCCAGATCGTCAAGCAAGGCCAACAGCCCAAGACTCCAGACCTGGAGGCGAAGGTCCGCGAGGAACTCGTGTTGCGCGAGATCTTCGTGCAAGAGGCTGAAAAGAAGGGCCTGCAAGCCACTCCCGATTACAAGATGCAGATGGAATTTGCCCGCCAGTCCATCTTGATCCACGCGCTGTTTGCCGATTTCGAAGCCAAGAACAAGGCCAGCGAAGCCGATGTGCGCGCCGAATACGACAAGATCAAGGCTCAAAACGGCGACAAGGAATACCGTGCCCGCCACATCCTGGTCGAGAAGGAAGACGACGCCAAGGCCCTGATCGCCCAGCTGAAGGCGGGCGCCAAGTTCGAAGACCTGGCCAAGAAGAACTCCAAGGATCCCGGCTCGGCTGAAAATGGCGGCGATCTGGACTGGGCGGCGCCAGGCAACTACGTGCCTGAGTTCTCGCAAGCCATGACCAAGCTGGAAAAAGGCAAGTACACCGAAACGCCGGTGAAGTCTCAGTTTGGCTATCACGTCATCAAGCTGGAAGACGTGCGCTCAACGCAGTTCCCCGCGTTTGAAGAGGTCAAGGCCCAGATCGAACAGCGCAGTGCTCAGGCCAAACTGGCCAAGTACCGTGACGAACTCAAGGCCAAGGCCAAGACTGATTTCAAGTTCAGCAACTGACTTGATTCAGCGTTGACTCGTCAGCAGCGCGGCATTGCCGCCCGCTGCTGCCGTGTTGATGCTGATCACCTGCTCGGTGCAAAACCTCAGCAGGTAGTGCGGGCCACCGGCTTTCGGGCCGGTGCCGCTCCACCCTTGGCCACCAAACGGTTGCGATCCAACTACGGCGCCGGTCATTCCCCGATTCACATAGACATTGCCGACGCGAGCGCGGCGTGCGATGTGCTGCGCGCGAGCGTCAATGCGTGTCTGGATGCCCAGGGTCAGGCCATAGCCACTGGCGTTGATCTGCTCGATCAGCGTGTCCAGATCGGGCGCTGGGGTGCCTGGGCCCCAGCGGACCACATGAAGGATGGGGCCGAAGTGTTCCTGGGTCAGCGCGTCCACACGGGGCAAGGCGTAGGCGGTAGGGGCGATGACGTGGGTCACCCGCCGTTTGGGGTCCGTGGCGGTTTGGCCGATCAGGCGTACCCCTGATCCGATTTCGCGCCCCTGGTGAGCCAACTCGGCCAGATGAGCGGTCAACCGCTCGTGCGCCTGGTCATCAATGACCGGGCCCAGATCGTTGGCCCAGTTGCTGGGGTCGCCAACGGTCAAGGTGCGCAAGGCGCCAGCCAGCATGGTTTCCAGCGCATCAGCGGTGGCGGTGTGCAGGCACAACAGGCGCAAGGACGAACAGCGCTGGCCGGCGCTCAAGAAGGCGCTGGCGACTACGGCGTCAATGACTTGCTCGGGCAGGGCTGTGCTGTCCACCACCATGGCGTTGATGCCGCCGGTTTCGGCGATCAGCGGGATGATGGGACGCTCGCCCAGGGCCAGCATGCGCTGAATGCGTTTGGCGGTGGGCACGGACCCCGTGAACGCCACGCCAGCACAGTGTTTGTTAGCGATCAGGGCCGCGCCCACCACCTGCCCAGGTCCGCAGACACAGGCCAGTGCGTCCGATGGCACGCCAGCCTGGTGGAGCAAGGCCACGAAGCGTGCGGCGATTTGTGGGGTCTGCTCCGCAGGTTTGGCCGCGACCGCATTGCCGGTCACCAGGGCGGCCATGACTTGCCCGCCAAAGATGGCCAGCGGGAAGTTCCACGGAGCGATGCAAACGAACACTCCTCGGCTGCGCAATTGCCACTCGTTGCTTTCGCCTGTCGGGCCGGGCAGCGCTTGCACTTGTAGATCGCGTCGACCTTGTTGGGCGTAGTAGCGGGCTAGGTCGATGGTTTCTCGAACCTCGGCGATGGCGTCGACCATGGTCTTGCGGGCTTCGACGACCAGATCGGCGGCCCAGCTGTCAAACTCAGCCTCTAGTTGCGCAGCCACTTTGTCAAGAATGGCGCAGCGGTCTATCACCGGCGTGGCGTCCCAGGCGGGCCAGATGGCGGCCAAGGCCTCCATCTGGGCTTGTGCCTCGGCGGCGCTCAGGTCGCGGCATCGCTCATGATGGGTCGCCTGGCGCGCAAGAATGGCCGCCTTGAGCACTTCGCGTTGCCGCTGGCAGTTCAGGTCGCGGCCCAGAGCATTGCGGCGGCTGGGGCCGTACAGCTCTTGGGGGGCGCTGATTGCCGCTTGAGCGGCACCGCCGGATGCCCTTTGCCAGGGCGACATGAGCAGCTCGTCCAGGCTCACAGCAGGGTCGGCCAGCTGGTGGACAAAGGAGGCATTGGCGCCGTTTTCGAGCAGGCGCCGCACCAGGTAGGCCAGCAGGTCCCGGTGTTCGCCCACCGGGGCATAAATACGCACAGAGGCCGTGTGGCGCCGCATCTCACGGTAAACGCCTTCGCCCATGCCGTGCAGCCGCTGCCATTCATAGCGGTCGGCGGCGACGCCCCGGGCCAGCGCCAGCTCCATGACGGCGGCGATGGTGGCCGCGTTGTGGGTGGCAAATTGCGGGTAGAGCGCATCACTGTGGCTCAAGAGGGCATCTGCACACGCCAGGTAAGACAGGTCGGTGTGGGCCTTGTGGGTGTAGACCGGATAGCCGTCCAGACCGAGTTCTTGGGCGCGCTTGATTTCGGTGTCCCAGTAGGCGCCTTTGACCAGCCGCACGGTCAGGCGCCGCTGGTGATGGCGGGCCAGTCGCTGCACTTCGTCGATCATGGCAGGGGCGCGGTGTTGATAGGCTTGCACCGCCAAGCCCAGTCCATCACAGGCGTCTGTGGCGCTGGCCAGAAGGCGTGCCAGCAGGTCCAACTGCAATTCCAACCGGAAGGACTCTTCGGCGTCCAGGGTCAGCAAGACGCCGGCCTGGGCGGCTTGGCGGGCCAGTTGTTCCAGGCGCGGCAGTAGTTCGCGCACCAGGGCCACGTGCTGGGCAGGCTCGAAGCGGGGGTGCAGTGCCGATAGCTTGATCGACAGGCCCTGGCGTTGTGCAAAGGGCTGATTGAGGGCCGACTGGCTTGCTTGGGCATCGCCCAGTCGCGTCAGTGCCCGTTGATAGGCCGCCAGGTAACGGTCGGCATCGGCCCAGGTGCGGGCACCTTCGCCGAGCATGTCGAAGCTGTATCGGGTGGTCAGACCTTGGCCAGCGTCGGTTTTGATTTGCGCTTGAGCCTCGTTTTGAGCCTCGTCGATGGTCTGGCCCAGGACGAACTGCTTGCCCAGCAGTTGCAGAGCACGCGCGGTGGCCGATACCACCTTGGGTCCCCCCAGACGCTGGATCAGGGAGGGGGCTGTACCGCCTGGTCCTTCTGTCGATGGCAAGAGTTGATGGGCCAGGTCCAACACGCGGGCCGAGGCGCCTGACAGCCATGGGTGTGTCGATGCGGCGGCATGGTCGTGGTGATGCGCGAAATTTCCCTGGGCGAGTTGGTCTGCGATCAAGGCCTGTGCCGTGTCCTGATCGGGTACGCGCAGCAAGGCTTCGGCCAGCCGCATCAGGGCCAGACCTTCGGCGCTGGACAGGGGAAATTCCTGGAGCAGGGATTCCAGGGCCCAAAACGGAGGGGGGCGGTGGCGGACGCCGCGCACCCAGGGTTCACAGCGCTGGCGGACGATGCCCCAATCCACTTTGCCCTGCAACTGCTGGCGCAGGTGTTCGACCTGCAAGGGCTCATCCGCCCACGGAAGTGGAAGGCGGTCGGTGAGCTCGACGGGGCTGGATTCTGCTGGCGAATTGAACACGGCGGCCTCCAATCAACGGACTCAGCGTACCGTCAAGGCGGGAGGCTTGGCTAGCTCATCAACAGGGCTTTTTAACGCTTTTTAAACACCAGGTCCCAAACGCCGTGACCCAGGCGCAATCCACGGTTTTCAAACTTGGTCAGCGGGCGGTAGCCGGGTTTGGGCGCGAAGCCATCAGTGGTGTTGACCAGGGTCGGCTCCGCGCTCAGCACTTCCAGCATCTGTTGAGCATAGGGCTCCCAGTCGGTGGCGCAGTGCAGGTAACCGCCAGGAGCCAGTCGCGACGCCAGTTGGGCCACCAGCGGCGCTTGAATCAGTCGGCGCTTGTGGTGACGTGTCTTGTGCCATGGGTCCGGAAAGAAGATGTGCACGCCCGCCAGCGAGGCCGGGCCAATCATGTGGTCTAGCACCTCGACGGCGTCGTGGCGGATCAGTCGCAAGTTGCTCAGGTTCTTTTCGCCGATGTGTTTGAGCAGTGCTCCCACACCCGGTTCGTGCACCTCGCAGCCGATGAAATCGATGTCGGGCAGGGTCTGGGCAATGGTGGCCGTGGCATCGCCCATGCCAAAGCCGATTTCGAGCACCACGGGCGCCCTGCGCTGGAATGTGGTCGCGTAGTCCAGGGCTTCTTGCTGAAACGGCAAGAGGTAGCGGGGGCCCAGATCGGCCAGCGCCCGGGCCTGGCCGTCCGTGGTGCGGCCCGCACGCATCACGAAACTGCGAATGGTGCGGTGAGGATGGGCGGGCGCGGTGGATGACTCGTCGGCAGCGTCGGGGGAGGAGGGGGGTGTGTGCTGGCTCATGGGGCGAGTTTGGGTGCGGCAGTAAATGGTGAATTGTCCCTGAACGGGATTCCCCTAGGGCTCCCCCTTGAACAGGGGGGGTAACTAAATCACGCAGATCTTCAAGCCATGGCCCGAGGAGCTCTGCCCCCGGCCCACCAACGCCCACTTTGGAATCGCCAGCGCGCATGATTCATTCATCGACAAAGCGTGTCGGAAATGGTCTGGAGATCAACGTGAACATCATCTGTGCCAAGTCCAAAGTCTCTGGTTTGATGGCCGCGTTTGCCATGTTCGCAAGCGCCTCGGCGTTGGCCCTGCCCATCACGCTGCCCACATCGCTGCTGGATGCCAATTCAACGTTCACTTTTTCGAGTGCGGCGGTCAAGGCCTTGTCGATTGCTGATTTGTCGGTTCAGGCCTTGGGCAACTCCAGGCAGCTGAGCGGCGGGGGGCTGGCATTCGAGCTGCCCGTCACCAGCGTCACGATGTCGGTTGGCCTGTTGCCTCCTTCGATAACGCCAGTGAGCGGCAATGCGATTGGTTCTGCCTTGGGCATTTACGGGGTTGATGGTGGATTGGTCCTGTCGAATTTTGGTTTGGACTTCAAGAACAACCTGCTGACCGCAGACCTCACCACGTCGACGGGAACGCTCAAGTCGTTCTCCGTGTACTCATTCAATGTGGCACAAGGGCTCGATGTGGCCTTGAATGGCATGTCCTTGTCCATGACCATGCAGCTGACAAATCTCCGCCTGACCAGCGGTGCATTGACGTCTTTTCAGGATGCCTTGCACTTGCCCGATTTCATGTCCGCCGCCATGAAAACAATTGATTTTGGAACGGTGGGGGTCAACATCACACCGTCGCTGCGTGACCGCTACATTTCCTCGAATTCATTCATCGCCTCCGTGACGGCCGTTCCCGAGCCTGGTTCGAAAACGCTGATGTTCCTGGGTTTGGTGGGATTGGCCGCTGTGGCTCGTCGGAAGATGGACCGCTGAGTAGGCACCAATGCCCGCTGTTCACGCGATACAATCCTGACAACGCGGGCGTAGTTCAATGGTAGAACTTCTGCTTCCCAAGCAGATAGCGTGGGTTCGATTCCCATCGCCCGCTCCAGTATTCATGCGGATTCCGACGATGTGGTTGCCACAAATAGGTAACGCAATGGCATAAATAATTTGACCGTTTCGACGGTCATTTTTTTTGGGGGTGCCAAAGCCGAGAGCTTCCCAAGCAGATGGCGTGGGTTCGATTCCCATTGCCTCTGCGGCGGCATCGAGCAGGCGGTGGTGCTGTACCTGGCGGCGCTGATGATCATTCAGGCGCAGTTTTCCATCGGCATGTTGGTGGCCTTCCTGGCCTACAAAGATCAGTTCCTGCCCCGCACGCTCGATTTGTCGGAGCGGGTGATCAACCTGCACCCGCTCAGAGTGCAAGGTGAGCGGCTGGCCGACATTGTGTTGTCGGAGCCGGAAGCGCCCTCACCGCAACACGCGCTGGCCGGTCTGAATGGCGATGAGCCCATGACCCTGGAGCTGCGCAACGTGACGTTCCGCTAGGCACCGGGTGAGGAGCCCGTGGTCAAGGACGTGAACATGACGCTGCACACAGGCAAGGCGTTTGCGGTGATCGGTCCATCGGGATGCGGTAAATCCACCCTGCTGAAGGGGCTGTCTGGCCAGGTCGCGCCGGAGCAGGGCACGGTGTTCCAGGAAGACCAGCTCTTCCCATGCTCGCTGTACGACAACATCGCGATGAACGATGTGGACGTCACCATGGCGAAGGTGCATGCGGCGGCCAGAAACAGCGCATGCTATTGGCCCGGGCCTTATACAAACAACAAACAGCCGCGCTTCCTGCTGCTGGATGAATACACCTCGATGCTGGACTTCGAGACCGAGCGCCATGTGCAGGCATCCATCAATGCGCTGGGATGCGGCCAATTCATCCTCACCCAGCGAGAGCACAGTCTCCTGCCTGAAGACGAGGTGCACGTGCTGTCGGGGGGCAGCTCGTGAAAGTGACCCATCCCAGGCTGGTTGCGGCGAATTAAGGCCACGGTTAAATCCAGGTAAGGCCCATGTCGGAATGACAGCCGGACTTGCTGGTGTTCATGGGTAGTGCTACACCACTGAAAAGTGGAAGGAGCCAATCATGAACAACCTCCATGCTGCAAAAGTCGAGGCCCTCAAGGCGAGCGTTCAGGGGGCGGTCATTCTTCCTGGTGACGAGGGCTACGAAAACGCCCGCAAGGTCTGGAATGCGACGATCGACAAACACCCCGCGCTGATTGTCCGTTGTGCCACCACGGCAGATGTGGTTGGTTCGGTGAACTTCGCCAAGGACAACGGACTGGTGCTTGCCGTTCGCGGTGGCGGGCACAACATCGCGGGCAGTGCCATTTGCGACGACGGGATCGTCGTCGACCTGTCGCAGATGAAGGCCGCAAGCATCGACGCCGGCGCGCGCCGCGGGACCGTCGAAGGCGGCGCCACACTGGCGGACTTTGACGCCGCCACCCAGGCGCATGGTCTCGCCGTGCCGCTGGGGATCAACTCAACGACAGGCGTCGCCGGCTTGACGCTGGGCGGTGGCTTCGGGTGGCTCAGCCGCAAATTCGGCATGACCATCGACAGCCTGGAGTCCGCCGAGGTGGTCACCGCCGCAGGCGATGTGCTGCGCACCAGCGCGAGCGAGCACCCCGACCTGTTCTGGGCCCTGCGGGGCGGCAGTGGCAATTTCGGGGTGGTGACCCGCTTTGAGTTCCGGCTTCATCCGGTGGGGCCGGAGGTGTTGAGCGGCCTGATCGTCTACCCACTCTCTGAGGCCAGGACCGTTCTAGAGCGTTACCGTGACTTCATGGACAAGGCGCCCGACGATCTGGCCGTGTGGGTCGTGCTGCGCAAGGCGCCGCCGCTGCCCTTCCTGCCCGAGAAAGTGCACGGGCAGGGCATGATCGCGCTGGCGCTGTGCTATGCGGGGGATCCGGCGCAAGGCCAGCCGCTGATCGAACCGCTGCGCAAGTTTGGCACCTTGTGGGGTGAGCATGTCGGCGTGCAGCCGTACACCGCCTGGCAGCAGGCCTTCGACCCGCTGCTGGCCCCGGGGGCGCGCAATTACTGGAAGTCGCACAACTTTTCGAGCTTGCAGGACGGGCTGTTCGACGCCGTCATTGCCTTCGCGCAAACGCTGCCCTCGCCGCAGTGCGAGATATTTTTTGGCGCCATTGGCGGCGCCACCACCCGGCCAGCGCCCGACTCCGCCGCCTATGCCCACCGTGATGCCCGGTTCGTGATGAACGTCCATGGTCGCTGGAGCGACCCGGCCGACGACAATCGTTGCATTGGCTGGGCGCGTGATTTCTTCAAGGCGTCGGCGCCGTTTGCCAGCGGTGGGGTCTACGTCAATTTTCTGACGGCCGACGAAGGGGACCGTGTTAAAGCCGCTTATGGCCAGAACTACGAGCGCCTTGCGCAGATCAAGCGCCAATACGACCCCAACAACCTGTTCTGCACGAACCAGAATATCAAGCCCGCCTGAGTGCGGTAGCGTGCGGACGCTGCAGCGGGGAAGGCAGCGCCCGGCAAGGGATTTGGTGTTGTTGCGATGGTGATGGACAAAAGGTGTTTGAAGCCGATCCCTGCATGAACAAAAGCTGAGGGTCAGTAAAACAGCGCCCAGAGCACGCCGCCGATCAAGGCCCACTTGCCCACGTAGTAGCCCGTGCGGTTGCGGACCTTGAATTCCTTGGCCTTGGCTCGCAGCTGGTAGAAGTGATAGAAGAACTTGTTGAGGCCGCCCACGGGCTCGCCTTCCACGTTCTGCGTGGTGGCGGCGGTCATCACCACTGAACCGAACACCTTGTTGAGCCAGCGCACCACGGGGGTGTAGACGGGCCGCTCGATGTCGGCGAACAAAATGATGCGCGGGTGGTTGGTGGTGTTTTCGGCGTAGTGAATGTAGGTCTCGTCGAACATGACCATCTCGCCGTCTTTCCAGTGGTAGCGCTGGCCGTCCACCTCGATGAAGCAGGCCGGGTCATTGGGCGTGATCAGGCCCATGTGAAAGCGCAGCGAGCCGGCATAAGGGTCGCGGTGGCGCACCAGGCGGGCCCCCGGCGGCAAGGACGCGAACATGGCCGCCTTCACCGACGGTATCTGCTTGAGCAACTCGACCGTCTTGGGGCACAGCTGCTTGGCCGAAGGCAGGTCGTCGCCATACCACTTCAGGTAGAAGCGCTTCCAGCCCGTGCGAAAGAACGAGTTGAAGCCGATGTCGTTGTACGTGTCGGCGGCCTTGATGTTGCCGCGGCCTTCCAGGTGCAGGGCCTCTGCGCGGATCACTTGCCAGTGGTCCTGCAGCAGTTTGAGTTCAGGAAAACGCCGTGGATCGAGGTAGGGCTTGGAGCCCACCTTGGAAAACAGCACCATCAGCGAATTGATGGGGGCGATCAGCACGGTGAAATCGGTCAAGGCCCGCACCAGACCGAAACGGACCTTGCCGCGCAAATGCGCATGCAGCGCGGTGACGATGAAGATCAACAACACGATGTGGCGAGGGGCGATGGTCCATCCGTTCAAAAAGCTCATTCAATGCTCACTTGTCCAGGCCACCAAGGCACAGGTATTTGGTTTCAAGATAGTCGTCGATGCCCTGGCGCGCGCCTTCGCGGCCCAGGCCCGATTGCTTGACGCCGCCAAAAGGCACTTCGGCGGTGGAGATGAGGCCGGTGTTGATGCCCACCATGCCGTATTCCAGCGCCTCGGCCACGCGGAAGATGCGGCCCACGTCACGGCTGTAGAAGTAGCTGGCCAATCCGAATTCGGTGTCGTTGGCCAGGTCGATGGCCTGTGCTTCGGTGTCGAATTTGAAGACGGGTGCCACCGGGCCGAAGATTTCTTCGCGCGCCAGCCGCATGTCGGGCGACACGTCTGTCAGCACGGTGGGCGTGTAGAAATGGCCGCCCTCGATGGGCGCGCGCTGGCCGCCAGTGAGCACTTTGGCGCCCTTGCTCAGCGCGTCGGCCATCAGCTCTTCCACCTTGCCCATGGCCTGCGCATCAATCAAGGGGCCTTGCTGAACATTGGCCTCAAAGCCGTTGCCCACTTTCATGGTCGCCACGCGTGCGGTCAGTTTTTGCACGAAGGTGTCATAGACCTCGGCCTGCACGTACAGGCGGTTGGCGCACACGCAGGTCTGGCCGGCGTTGCGGTATTTGGCGATGAGGGCGCCTTCTACCGCCGCGTCGATGTCGGCGTCGTTAAAGACGATGAACGGTGCATTGCCGCCCAGTTCGAGCGACATTTTCTTGATGGTGGGCGCGCACTGCTTCATCAAGATACGGCCCACTTCGGTCGACCCGGTGAACGACAGATGACGCACCGTGTCGCTGGCACACAGCACCTGGCCGACCTCGACCGACCGCACCGCATCGGCGGTGATGACGTTGAGCACCCCTGGGGGCATGCCGGCGCGCAAGGCCAGCTCGGCCACGGCCAGCGCTGACAGGGGCGTGGCTTCGGCCGGTTTGATGACCACGGTGCACCCAGCCGCCAGGGCCGGCGACACCTTGCGCGTGATCATGGCGATGGGAAAGTTCCACGGCGTGATGGCCGCGCACACCCCCACGCTCTGGCGGATCACCATGAAGCGCTTGCTGGCGTCGGTGGCCGGCACGGTTTCACCGTAGACACGGCGCGATTCCTCGGCAAACCATTCGATGAAGCTGGCACCATAGGTCACTTCGCCCTTGGCCTCGGCCAGGGGCTTGCCTTGCTCGGCGGTCATGATCAAGGCGAGGTCGTCGGCATGCTGCTGCAACAGCGCAAACCATTTCATCAGGATGCTGGCACGCGCCTTGGCCGGCAACTCGCGCCAGGCGGGCCAGGCCCCGCTCGCCGCGGCAATGGCGGATTCGGTGTCGGCCGCGCCCAGGTTGGGCACCTGCGCCAGCACGGCGCCTGTGGCCGGGTTGCGCACGTCAAAACGATCGACGGCGTCGACCCATTGTCCGTTGATCAAGGCCTGGGTCTTGAGCACGCTGGCATCGCGCAAGCGCTCAAAAGGCGCGCGCGGATCAACGGTGGAAGAGGGTGCCGACAAGGTCGTCATGGAGGTGTCTCCCGGCTCTGGGACAAACAGAATGATAGGACACCCCCTAAATCCTATAATCTGAAGCTTTACCCGGCAAGCACCTGGCCCCGGGCAACTCCCACATCGATCCCGCCCCCGCGATCCAGACCCGAACCGGAAGCCCCCAGATGAAAGCCGCCGAGATCCGCTCCAAGTTCCTGAAATTTTTCGAGTCGAAAGGACACACGATCGTCCCATCCAGCCCCGTGGTGCCTGGCGACGACCCGACCTTGCTGTTCACCAACGCGGGCATGAATCAGTTCAAGGACGTGTTCCTGGGTTTTGACAAGCGGCCTTACACCCGCGCCACCACCTCGCAAAAGTGCATCCGCGCTGGCGGCAAGCACAACGACCTGGACAACGTGGGCTACACCGCCCGCCACCACACCTTCTTCGAAATGCTGGGCAATTTCAGCTTCGGGGACTACTTCAAGCGCGACGCCATCGGCTTTGCCTGGGAACTGCTCACCGAAGTCTTCAAGCTGCCCAAGGACAAGCTCTCCGTCACGGTCTACGCCGAAGACGACGAGGCCTACGACATCTGGCGCAATGAAATTGGCGTGCCGGCTGAGCGCATCATCCGCATCGGCGATAACAAAGGTGCCCGCTACGCCTCCGATAACTTTTGGATGATGGGCGACACCGGCCCTTGCGGCCCCTGCACCGAAATCTTCTACGACCACGGCGAGCACATCCCCGGCGGACCTCCGGGCAGCCCCGATGAAGACGGCGACCGCTTCATCGAGATCTGGAACAACGTCTTCATGCAATACAACCGCGACGAAGCGGGTGTGATGCACAAACTGCCCAAGCCCAGCGTCGATACCGGCATGGGCCTGGAGCGCATTGCCGCCGTGTTGCAGGGCGTGCATGGCAACTACGAAATCGACCTGTTCGTGGCCTTGTTGGCTGCGGCTAAACAAGCCGTGGACGCCGCCGGTGGTGCGACGGTGGGCGGTGGCGCCGACCAGGACTCACCCAGCCTGAAAGTGATCGCCGACCACATCCGCGCGTGTTCGTTCACCGTGGCCGATGGCGTGATCCCCAGCAACGAAGGCCGCGGCTATGTGCTGCGCCGCATCACCCGCCGCGCCATTCGTCACGGCTACAAGCTGGGTGCCCGCACACCGTTCTTCCACAAGCTGGTGGCAGCTTTGGTCGAGCAAATGGGCGAGGCCTATCCTGAGTTGCGCACCAACGAAAAGCGCATCACCGAGGTGCTCAAGACCGAGGAAGAGCGTTTCTTTCAGACCATTGCCAATGGCATGGAAATCCTGGAATCGGCGATCGCCGATCTGTTTCGGGACCAGGGTCGTGAAGCCAGAATCCTTGACGGCAACCTGGCTTTCAAGCTGCACGACACGTTTGGCTTCCCCGTCGATTTGACCGCTGATGTGTGCCGTGAACATGGCATCACGGTGGACACCGCGGCGTTCGACGCGGCGATGAACCACCAGCGCCAGCAAGCCCGCGCCGCCGGCAAATTCAAGATGGCGGCTGGCCTGGAGTACAGCGGCACGCCCACCACCTTCCACGGTTATGAGCACCTGACGCATGAAGGCGCCAAAGTCACCGCCGTGTACGTTGATGGCTCGCCTGCCCAGGCCGCGCGTGCCGGCGATGACGCCGTGATCGTGCTTGACAACACGCCGTTCTACGCCGAATCGGGCGGTCAGGCCGGTGACAGTGGCGACCTGCGCAACGCCAGCAGCCGCTTTGTGGTGGAAGACACCCAAAAGATCCAGGCTGATGTGTTTGGCCACCACGGCCGGGTCGTCGAAGGAGAGATCAAGGTGGGCGACCGCCTCACCGCCCGCGTGGACGCCGACATGCGCGCCCGCACGGTGCGCAACCACAGCGCCACCCACCTGATGCACAAGGCCTTGCGCGAAGTGCTGGGCAGCCATGTGCAGCAAAAAGGTTCGCAGGTCACGGTCGATCGCACCCGCTTTGACTTTGCCCACAGCGCCCCGATGACGGCCGACGAAATCCGTCAGGTGGAAGAACTGGTGAACGCCGAAATCCTGGCCAACGAGGCGGCCAACGCCACCGTGATGGACCTGGAATCCGCACAAAAGAGTGGTGCCATGATGCTGTTCGGCGAAAAGTATGGCGACGAAGTGCGCGTGCTGAGTATCGGCTCATCCAAGGAGTTGTGCGGGGGTACCCACGTCAAGCGCACCGGCGACATCGGACTGTTCAAGATCGTCGCCGAGGGCGGCGTGGCCGCTGGCGTGCGTCGCGTCGAGGCCGTCTCGGGCGCCAATGCGCTGGCCTACGTGCAGTCGCTTGAATCCACCGTGCAGGGCCTGGCGAGCCTGCTCAAGGCCACGCCGCACGAAGTGCCCCACCGCGTCCATGCCGCCCTGGAGCAAGTGCGCGTCCTTGAAAAAGAACTGGCCGCGATCAAAGGCAAGCTGGCCTCCAGCCAGGGCGACGAGCTGGTCAGTCAGGCGATCGAGCTCAAGGGTCACGATGGTCAGATCACCAAGGTGTTGGCCGCCGTGCTCGATGGTGCCGATGCCAAGGCCCTGCGCGAAACCATGGACAAGGTCAAGGACAAGCTCAAGACCGCTGCCATCGTGCTGGCGGCGGTGGAGGGCGGCAAGGTGCAGATTGCCGCTGGCGTGACCGCCGACCGCATTGGCAAGGTCAAGGCCGGTGAGTTGGTCAACTTCGTGGCGCTGCAGGTGGGGGGAAAAGGTGGGGGTAAACCCGATATGGCCATGGCTGGCGGCACGGACGCCTCCGCGTTGCCCAAAGCCCTGGCCGGTGTACAAGCCTGGGTAGCCGAGCGCTTGTGATTTAGTGCACGCGCCAGTCCTGAAAAGGCTCCTTCGGGAGCCTTTTTGCTGAACTTGTCGGCTTTGAATCCCTCTTGTCATGCACCATCCTGTCATGACCCGTTATTTGTACCTACAGTGCAATAACCGAGGAATCCATAACAAAGGTGCTGCCCCATGACTACACCCATTGCCCAACACCCCATCGTCCCGCGTGAGCGGCTTGACTTTGGTCTGAACGGCGACATCCCCAAATACTGGTTTGGCGGAGATCCATTCAAGTCGCGCTTCTGGGACGCGTTGTCGATCATCTTCCCGCCGGGTGAGAAGTTCTTCATGACCTGTGTGCGCGATTTCCGCGACCAGATCCAGGATCCCAAGCTGTTGCAGGACATCAAGGATTTCAACCGCCAGGAAGGTCAACACACCCTCGTGCATCGCCAGGACAACGAACGCATCCGCGCTCAAGGTGTGGATGTGGATGCGCTGACGGCGTGGGTCGACAACATGCTCAATAACCGCTATCGCAAGTGGTACAGCCGAGGCTACACCCTGGCGATCACGTCGGCGCTGGAGCACTTCACCTCCATCATTGCCCACAGCATGTTCGACAAGCGCGACGTGATGAAGGAGGCGGACCACCGTTTGCGCGCCATGTACGCATGGCATGCCATTGAAGAGGTCGAGCACAAAGGCGTGGCTTACGACGTCATGGTCGACTACGCCAAGGTCGGCTACTTCACGCGCGTATTGGCTTTGGTTGATGCCAGCATCATGTTTCCGCTGACCATCTTTTTCATTCAGCGCAAGTTGATGATCCATGATGGCTTCAGCCTGCGCCAGCGTCTGGGCCTGATGGCCAAGGGGATGTGGTGGTTATTCAAGCCGAGCGGTTTTCTCCAACCCATGCTCAAGCACTATTGGACCTATTACAAAGTGGGTTACCACCCCTGGCAGGAAGCCGAGCAACGTGGTTACGAAGAATGGCTCACCGCGTTCAATAGCTCGCACGACCCCGTCAAGGCCAGCGAAGACATGAGAACTGCCCTGGCGCTTTGACTGATTCGGGCCATGGGCCCTGAACCTTCGCGGTAGACTTCGGCACACCCGTCACGGGTGTGCCGATTCCATTTATGCAGATTCCATCGCTCGTTCTGGCGGCCATGGGCATCAAGCCCACGCCGCTTTTCATGCTGTCCGCCTGGATCAAGGCGGCGGCCAAGTGCGGCTTCAACGTGCAGCCCTTGTTCAAAGAAGCGGGCATCACCATCGACCTGATCCGCCTGGAAGAGGCCCGCGTCTCGCCTTTTCAGTTGATATCGGTGCTTGAGCAGTGCGTGGCCCTGTCAGAGCACAAGCACTTTCCGCTGGTGTTGGGCGATACCTTCGCGTTCGAGTCTCTGCCCGAATTCGAAACTCTCCTGGCGACCAGCCCCACCCTGAGGGACGCCCTGCGAGTGGCCGAACTGGCCAAGCGCATGGTGTTGCCCTGGATGCGTTTTGACATCAGGGAAGAGGGTGATCTGGCCTATGTGGCGGTCGGCTTTGACGTGCCCGTGCCCAACCTTGATTCCTTGGGGTTGCCGCTTCATTTAGTGGCGGAGGCGATTTTGGCGTGCGTTCGCAAATTCGGGCGCTCATTGCAAGGGTCGTCAGACGGTTTTTTGTCCGTGTCGCTCAAACGTCCCCCCGCTGCCTATGCAGAAAAGCTGAGGCAGTTTTTCGAGATGCCCGTGAATTTCAACCAGCCCATGGACGCGCTGGTGTTTGAGCGCCGCATCCTGGACCGCCCTCTTGAAGGCGCTTTTCCGGCCTTGCACGAACAGGCGGAGTTCCTGGCACAACAGCGGCTGGGCAAGGAGGCTCGTCGCCAAGGCGTGGCCGCCGAGATCGAAGAAATCATCGCGAAGGACCCGGGCCTGCTGGCCGTGGGGGTGGAGGACATGGCCGAGCGCATGAATCTGCATCCTCGCACCTTGCAGCGGCGCCTCAAGGACGAAGGCGACGGCTACCTGCATCTGCAGGCACGCATGCGGCACCGGCTGGCCTGCGACTGGCTGCGCCATGGCGATGTCTCGATCGACAACATCAGTGCTCGACTGGGTTTTTCAGACCGGCGCGCATTCACCGCCGCCTTCAAGCGTTGGGAAGGCTGCGCCCCCAGCAGCTGGCGCGACAAACACGGCCGAGGCTGAAAGGGCTTGCCCCTGAGTTTTGTCTGCCCGCCGAGCCTGCTAGAGTTCCGCCCATGTCAGAACGTTCAGATCTTCTTGGCAAGCACATCGTGCTGGGCCTGACCGGCGGAATCGCCTGCTACAAATCGGCCGAATTGGTGCGCCTGCTGGTCAAGGCAGGAGGCACCGTGCAGGTGGTCATGACAGAGGCTGCGCAGGCCTTCATCACGCCGGTGACCATGCAGGCCCTGTCGGGGCGCGCAGTGGCGACCAGCCAGTGGGACGTTCGTGAGGCCAACAACATGGCCCACATTAACCTCAGTCGCGAGGCCGACGCCATTCTGGTGGCGCCCGCCAGTGCCGACTTCATGGCGAAGCTGGCGCAAGGTCGCGCTGACGAGCTGCTCAGTCTCTTGTGCTTGGCGCGCCCGCGCGAGCGCTGCCCGCTGCTGGTGGCGCCGGCGATGAACCGTGAGATGTGGTCGCACCCGGCCACTCAGCGCAATGCCCAGATCCTGAGCGACGACGGCTCCCTCGTGCTGGGCCCGGACTGCGGCGACCAGGCCTGCGGTGAGGTGGGCGATGGCCGCATGCTGGAGCCTCAAACCCTGCTGGAAGAGTTGATTGCCTTCTTTCAGCCCAAGGTGCTGCGCGGCCAGCGCGTGCTGATCACGGCCGGGCCGACCTTTGAGTCGATCGACCCAGTGCGTGGCATCACCAACCACTCCAGCGGCAAGATGGGTTTCGCGCTGGCCCGCGCGGCCGTGGAGGCGGGCGCCGTGGTCACGCTGGTGGCGGGCCCCGTGAACCTGCCCACGCCCCGTGGGGTGCGGCGCATTGATGTGATGTCGGCCCTGCAGATGCACGATGCCGTGCTGCCCTTGGCCACGCAGCACGATGTGTTTGTGGCCACCGCCGCCGTGGCCGACTGGCGCCCGGCCAGCCTGAGCCAACACAAAATCAAGAAGGAAGGTAAGAAAGTGGCCCCCACTTTCGAGCTGACCGAAAACCCCGACATCCTGGCTGCCGTCGCCGCGTTGCCCGATGCGCCGTATTGCGTGGGTTTTGCTGCGGAAAGCGAGCACCTGCTGGAACACGCCCGCGCCAAGCTGCTGCGCAAGCGCATCCCGTTGATCGTGGGCAACCTGGGTCCGGCCACCTTCGGGCGCGACGATAACGCCTTGCTGTTGGTCGATGCAACTGAGCATCGCGAGTTGCCCGAGCATGGCGGCACCGCCGACAAACTCGACTTGGCGCGCGCGCTCATGCTGGAGTTGGCCCGGCGAATGAAGCTGCCTGCAGCCTTGTCCTGAACACGCTGAAAAATCTGAAGAAACGCTGTACCTACCATGACCACCGTTGACATCAAAGTGTTGGACGCCCGTGTGGCTGAGTTCTTGCCCGCTTACGCCACGCCCGGCAGCGCAGGCCTGGACCTGCGCGCCTGCCTGGACGAAGCCGTTGTGCTTGAACCAGGACAAGCCCAACTGATCCCCACGGGCCTGTCCATGCACCTGGGCGACCCTGGGCTGGCCGCCATGATCCTGCCGCGCTCAGGCCTGGGCCACAAGCACGGCATCGTGCTTGGCAATCTGGTCGGCTTGATCGACTCGGACTACCAGGGGCCTTTGATGGTCAGTTGCTGGAACCGAGGCAGCACGGCGTTCACCATCGAACCGATGGAGCGCATTGCCCAGATGGTGATCGTGCCTGTCGTGCAGGCCAGCTTTCGGCGGGTTGAGTCGTTTGAGGCCAGCGCGCGCGGTGAGGGCGGTTTTGGGTCTACCGGGCGCGGCTGAGTCTTCAGTGCAGCATTGACCCCGGCGGTGCGGGGTTGGGTGCCAGCGCGAAGATCGATTCCGCCACGGAGCCCTCTTCGATCTCTTCGGCGGTTGCCGCACGCACGTTCACCACTTTCAGCGCCAGGCGCAACGCAATCCCTGCCAGCGGGTGGTTGCCATCCAGCACCACATGTGTGGGGTAGACCTCGGTGACCGTGTAGACCACATCAGGCGGTAAATCGGGCGTGGTCGAACCGTCGGGTGGACCTTCGAACTGCATCCCCACCTCGACCTCGGCCGGAAAGATGTCCCGCGTTTCGAAGAACACCAGTTCGGAGCGGTAGTCTCCAAAGGCGTTTTCGGGTTCCAGGTGCAGATCGGCTTCGAAGCCAGCGGACTGCCCGATCAGGGCTTCTTCGACCTTGTCCAGCAGGTCGTCGCCACCGACGAAAAATTCCATCGGCTCGGTCAGTTCGTCGATCAATTGGTCGTGTGCGTCTTCAAGTCGCCAGCGCAGGCTGACGACGCAGGGGGAGGAGATCATCATCTGGCGATCATCTCACGAGGCCTGTGTCTGACATGCTTCAAACGTCGCACAATGTCGGTATGAAATCGACCAAAGAAACCGCAGTCATGGCGTCACTGGATGCCCCCCTGAGCTTGCTGGGGGGCTTGTCGCCGCAGCAATTCATGCGACGCTACTGGCAGAAAAAGCCCTTGTTGATTCGTCAGGCCATGCCGGGCGTGAAGTCGCCCATTGACCGCGCGCAACTTTTCGCGCTGGCTGGGCAGGACGAGGTGGAGTCGCGTCTCGTAGTGCACGACCAGGACCGCGATGAATGGCGCTTGCGCCAGGGGCCGTTCACCCGACGGGCCCTGCCCAAGCTGGGCACGCCGGATTGGACGTTGCTGGTCCAGGGGCTCGATTTGCATGTGTCTGCGGCCCATGCCTTGCTCAGTCAGTTCCGCTTTGTGCCCGATGCGCGCATGGACGACCTGATGATCTCCTACGCCAGCGATGGCGGCGGGGTGGGGCCGCACTACGACTCCTACGACGTCTTCTTGCTGCAAGTGCACGGACGTCGCCGCTGGCGTGTCGGGCCCCTCAAGGACAGCAGCCTGCGACCGGACATGCCGGTGAAGATTTTGTCGAATTTTGAGCCCGAACAGGAGTGGTTGCTTGAGCCTGGCGACATGCTCTACCTGCCACCCATGTGGGGCCATGACGGTATCGCTGACGGCGAATGCATGACCTGTTCCATCGGTTTTCGGGTTCCCGAAGCCATTGAATTGACCCGTGAGGTGCTGGGCCGCTGTGCCGAGGCCATGGAGGTTGTCGACAAGCGCCGTCTCTACAAGGACCCGCATCAAGAGGCCACTCAGCATCCTGGCATGATCCCACCCGATCTGCAGCAGTTTGCGTTTGACGCGGTGCAGCGATTCCTGAAGGATCCGCAGCAAATCTATGCCGCCCTGGGCGAGGCCTTGACCGAGCCCAAACCGCGCGTCTGGTTTGACCCCGGCGAGCCCTTGCCGGACGGCGTGGGCGTGGTGCTGGATGCGCGCACCCGGTTGGTCTACGACGCGCGCCGCATCTTCGCCAATGGCGAGTCATGGCGTGCAGGGGGGGGCGATGCCAAGCTCTTTCAGACCCTGTCCGATCGGCGCACTTTGAGTGCTTCGGCAGTGGCCAAAGCCAGCCCTGAGGCCCGTGAATTGCTGGATCAGTGGTCCGAGGACGGCTGGTTGCATCCTTTGAATTGACGAGGCCTGAGTCGGTCGTGGAGTGCGAGCATGAATCCCAACGAAATTTCTGACAGTGACTTGTTTGGCCGCATCAACGGGTGGCCTGACTTCATTGATCGCGTGAGGGCGGGCATGGCCATGGCCGCCGCTCAACCTGCGCCGCTGTATCTGTGCGACAGCGACTTCTCGCGTTGGCCGTTGGGCGAGCTCAGTGTGATGGAGGCCTTTCAGCAGTGGGGGTTGAACAGCCGTGGGCCGCATTGCACGCTGGTGGCGACGACCTTGGACGAGATTCCCAGGCGCCATCCCCGATGGGTTGCTTGGCGTGGCACATGGGCGCATCGCGTTCGGTGTTATCAACCGATGCCTGAGGAGGTCTTGACCTTGGCACCGATCTGGCTGTTGCAAGGGCGCCTCGGCTTGCGTCTTTTGAACCCGCTCACCGGGCAAGGGCTGTGGACTCGCAAGACCGACGATTTACTTGAATGGCATCAAGAAATTGACGTTATTTTGCAACGATGCGAAGAGGCTTTGCCTCCGACGACTTTGGGTTTATAGGGAATTGCCCGAGGCGTCGTATAATCAGCGGCTGAATGTGGCGCAATCCAAGGGTTGCGGTGCATCCAAAATGCCACCGTTTCATTCATATGTTGGAACTGTGGGTTTTGCTCATGGTTCCTTAGACATCCGTTTTTTGACACTCCTTTTGAGGATACAAGCATGAAAAAGTCGCTCCTGCTGGCTTCGCTGATCGCTGCCATGGCTCTGGCCGCCTGCGGTAAGAAACAAGAACAAGCTGTTGACGCTGCTTCGGAAGCCGCTTCGGCTGCTGCCCAAGCCGCTTCGGCTACCGTGGAAGCTGCTTCGGCTGCTGTGGAAGCCGCTTCGGCGACCGTGGAAACCGCCTCCGCTGCTGCTTCGGCTGCTGTGGAAGCTGCTTCGGCTGCCGTGGACGCTGCTGCTTCGAAGTAATCTGTTCCCACAGATTAAAAGCCGCTCTTCGGAGCGGCTTTTTTTTCGCGGCATAAAAAAAGCCCTGAGCCATTCGGCCAGGGCTTTTTCCATCAGACCGTCTCTGACGGCCCCGATTTGATCAGATCAAATCGTCCAGCAATTGTTTGGTGATGCGGCGGCTTGTGTCGGAGCTCTCGGCTTGGCCCTTGGTGTTCAGCACCTTGATCGTGCTCTTGTTGCCTGCGCCGATGATCTGCACGCGGTAACGGGCGAGCCCTTCGGAAGCTGCGTCGGACGCACCAAACAGGCGTGCAAAGAAGCCGGGTTTGCTGGCGGTCGGATCGTTGCCGCGCGCCAGACGGATTTCGTACGTGCCTTGGGTACGGTCGCGGTCTTCAATGGTGTAGCCACTGCGATCCAGGGCCAAGCCAACGCGACGCCAGACAGTTTCAAAGTCATCATCGGCGGACAGCGAGACGCCATCTGGCAACAGGTGCGCGCGGGCGGGCGCCGCTGTCGAGGCGGAGGACGCCGCCGATGCAGCTGTCTCAGCCTTGGCGGCCGCGGCAGCGTCCTTGGGGGCCCCAAGCTTGAGCATCAGGCGCGAGAGCATTTCTGATTCGAGGGCCGTGTCAGCAGGACGGCCCACCCACTTGGTCTGGTCCTTGCGGTCGTTTTCGTAAACCTCCATCACGCCGTGGTGGCTGATATAGATCTCGCTGCCTTGTGCGGTGCGCTCAATGCGGGTTCGGTACTGGTCGCGCTCGCCGGTGTCGTACAGGCTGTCTATCAGGCCACCCAAGACCTTGCGCAGGCCGGTTTGGGGCAGCTTGGCTCGGTTTTCTGACCAGTTGGTTTCAAGCAGGCCGGTGGCGGGTTGGTCCACGGTCAGTTCAAAGCCAGCTTCCAGCCAGAACGCCTTGACTTGTTCCCAGATCTTTTCCGGCGGGAGTGCCACGGACAGCCAGCGGTTCTGGCCATTGCGCTCTAGTTTGACCAAACCAGCTTGCGACGACGCGACGGCCGTGGTGCTCGCATTGGGCGTTGAGTCCGCCGCCAAAGGCGCGGTCATGCTGGTGGCGTTCACCGTGGATGGCTGGCCCTGCGCGTAACGCGATTGGCCCGACAACTGCGTCAGATCAGGGGGGACAGCGAGATTGACGGACTGGACGCCGCTGTTGCGGTAATCCACCTTGTCGCCGGCCAGCGTGTTGCTGATCGAAGAGCACCCGGAGGCGGTCAACACGCAAACCAGTGCGAGGCTGAGGGCGGTCGGGCGAAAGTGGCTTGGTGTCTTCAACATGGGCAGTGGCATCAGGAGGGGTCAAGTCAATGAGGGTGAAACGTTCGCAGGGGCCCGGCGATCAGAGGACGCCGCATTCACGCAGCGCAGCTTCAAGCAGCGCCTGGCCCGATTCTGACAGCGGCGTCAAGGGTAAGCGCAGCGAACCACCGGCTTTACCCATGCGGGCCAGGGCCCATTTGACGGGGATTGGGTTGGGTTCAACAAAAAGCTGCTTGTGCAGCGGTAGCAGGCCCATGTGCAATTCGGTGGCACGCTTGACATCGCCGGCCATGGCGGCACGGCACAAATCTGACATGGCGCGCGGTGCCACGTTGGCCGTCACGCTGATGTTGCCGTGTCCGCCCAGCAGCATCAAGGCCACGGCGGTCGGGTCGTCACCAGAGTAAATGCCAAAGCCCTTGGGGGCTTGTTTGATCAGCCAGGCGGCGCGCTCAATGCTGCCCGTGGCTTCCTTGACGCCAATCACGCCGGGTACTTTGGCAAGCCGCAGGGCCGTTTCAGGCAGCATGTCGGCCATGGTTCGACCTGGCACGTTGTAGAGCACGACCGGGATGTCGACCGCTTCGGCAATGGCCTTGAAGTGCTGGTATATGCCTTCTTGCGTCGGCTTGTTGTAGTAGGGCACGACTTGCAGCGTGCAGTCGGCGCCGACTTTCTTGGCGTAGTGGCTCAGCTCAATGGCTTCGCTCGTGGAGTTGGCCCCCGCCCCGGCCATGACGGGCACGCGACCGGCGGCTTGTTCCACGGCCACGCGGATGATTTCGCGGTGCTCGTCGACCGACACGGTGGGGGACTCGCCCGTGGTGCCGACCACGCCAATGCAGTTGCTGCCTTGGTCGATGTGCCAGTCGATCAGTTGACGCAGGGTGCTGTAGTCGACACTGCCGTCGTCATGCAGGGGGGTAATGAGCGCAACGATGCTGCCAAAAATGGGTTTCATGCTGGTTCCTTCAATCAAGGGATTCTACCCAGCGTGGGGGGCGTCCAACGCAAGGGGAAAGAGGGGGTATGCCCGAGGGGGGCTTATCCATGAGGGCGAACATCTTCTTTGAGCGCCGCGATGGCCAGTTGGTCGACCAGGCCGGGCGCGATGAGTTTCATCCAACGGCTCATCTTGCCTTTGAATGACATGACGACCTCGCGTTGACGACGCTGGCTGCCCACACGGATGAGTCGTGCGCACTCCTCGACCGACATGGCGCCGCTTTCGTGCAGGCCGCTTTTCCCGGCCGGCTGGCCCTGGGCGTTGAACCCCCGGTGACGGATGTCGGTGGCCACCACGCCGGGGTAGGTCAGGGTGAGGGACACGCCGTGAGGAGCCATTTCAATGCGCAGGGCTTCGAAGAAACCGGTCATGGCGAATTTGGTGGCGCTGTAGGCGGTGCGGCCCGGCAGGCCCACCAGGCCGGCCAGACTGGACACCACCACGATGCGGCCCCGACTGGCTTTGAGGTGAGGCAGGGCGGCGTGTGTGCACCAGGCGCTGCCCCACAGGTTGATGCGCATGAGCTGTTCATACCAGCCCATGTCGAGCACATCTTCCAACAAGGCGTGGGCCGACATACCGGCGTTGTTGATCAGGGTATCGATGCGTTCAAAACGGTTCACGGCGTCGGCGATCAGGCCCCGGCACTCGGCCTCCTGGCCGACGTCGGTGGGACGCACGAGCACCTGGGCGCCGCTCTGGCGGCATTGCCGGGCCACCTGTTCGAGCTTGTCGGTGCTGCGGGCCGCCAGGACCAGGGCCAGATTGGTGCCTTCTTGTTGGGCCATCTGGCGGGCCAGTTCCGCGCCAATGCCGTCGGAGGCGCCGGTGATGATGACAACGTTCATGTTAGAGACAACTCCACAGTCGGGATGCCAGGTCAACGACCAGTTCGACCCGGAAATACATCAGAAACACGAGACCCAGCAGAATGATGACGCTCAGGTAGGCCAGCCAGCGCCATAGGGGTCGGGAGGTGGTCGGTGGCGTCAGCTTCATGTCAGCCGACCACAAGGCGCCGCGCTGGAGGCAGGTGTTCTTTTACGGGCAGGTTCAATGCGGCCGCCACCACGCCCAGGCCCACCGCCAGCCACCACACCGCGTCGTAGCTGCCCGTGGCATCGTACAGCCGCCCGCCCAGCCAAACACCCAGGAAGGACCCGATCTGGTGTGACAGGAACACAACCGCGCCCAGCATGGACAGGTGCTGCACACCCAGCATCTGCGCGACCACGGCATTGGTCGGCGGGACGGTGGACAGCCACAGCGTGCCCATGGCCGCGGCGAACAGCCCGACGCTGAGGGGACTCAGGGGCATCAGGATGAATGCGGTCATGGCCACGGCGCGCAAGGCGTAAATGCTGGACAGGATCCAGGTCTTGCGCAGGCGCTGGCCTAAGGCGCCTGCGGCATAGGTGCCCACCACATTGAACAGGCCGATCAGGGCCAGGGCCGTGGTGGCCACCTGAGGCGGCAGGTTGTGGTCCTTGAGGTAGCTGGGCAGGTGCACGCCGATGAAGGCCAGCTGAAAGCCGCAGACGAAGTAGCCCCCGGTCAACAGCAGGTAGCTGGGGTGGCCGAGGGCTTCACGCAAAGCGTCCCAGGCGCTTTGCGTCATCGCAGCGTGGCCGGGGTTGGCTTGGGCGGCATGGCGTTTGATGGCCTGAGGATCGTCACGCAGCCCCAGGGCCAGAGGCACCAACAATAAAGAGGTGCCGGCCAGGACCCACAGGGCATGCCGCCAGCCAAGTTGGTTGATCAGCAAGCTGGACACTGGCACCATCAGAAATTGACCGAACGAGCCGGCTGCGGCGGTGACGCCCATCGTCCAGGAGCGCTGTTGGGGGTCCACATGCCGTCCGAGTACGCCGTAGACCACGGCGTAGGTGGTGCAGGCTTGACCCAGGCCAATGAGCACGCCGGTGCTGAGCATGAAGGCGGTGTGGTCGACGCTGAGGGACATGCCCACCAGCCCGCTTGCATAGAGGGCCGCGCCGGCCCACAGCACGCTCACGGCGCCACGGCGATCAGCCCACCAGCCTACGAAGGGGCCCGATACGCCCCAGACCAGGTTTTGCACCGCCATGGCCAGCGAAAACGATTCACGGCTCCAGCCGCGCTCCATGATGATGGGCTGCAGCCACAGGCCAAAGCCATGCCGGATGCCCATGGACACTGTGACGATCAGGGAGCCGCAAAGCAGCAATTGCGCCAACGGAAGGCGGGTGTGTTTGCGCATCAAGGGAAAGTCGGGTGGGGCGCCAAGCCGGCGCGCCTGAGTTGAACAAGTCAGGTCAGATCAGACCTGCATGTTCATGATATCCGTGTAGGCCTGAACCAGCTTGTTGCGGGTCTGCACAACCGACTGGAAGCCCAGTTGTGCTTTCTGCATGGCGACCATGGTTTCTTCCAGGCTGACGGTGGGATTGTCAAACTGGACTTCGCGCTGCATGGTGGTGGCGGTTTCCTGGGCTTTGCTGACCGAGCCCAGCGCACTTGAAAAAGCTGCCTGAAAGCTGGGCTTTTCCACGCCTTGGGATCCGGCCAGGGCGTCCAGGCGGGTCTTGGCCTGCACCCGCTGTGCGACGTCGGACATGCCTGCCTTGGCGGCGGCCTGTGCGAAATCAAAGGGTTTCAGTTTCAGATCCATGGTGCCGATATGTCCGACAGGGCGTGGTGCAGATCACCACAATTCAAATGCTATCCAGGTTTGCCTGAGTCAATGGCTGGAAGTGCTTGGTAAATGGGCGGCTGTTCCCGGCACTTTTGCCCGCTCTTCCTTCGAATAATGGGTGCGTTCAGGCGGGTTTGCGGCATCGTATGGTTTCGATGCGCAGCCCAACGCTTCGGCCCCCCATGGAAGTCACAGTCGCACAACCTCACGCTGTTATCGCATCGCCCTCTGGGGCGGTAGCCACCACGCCGCTCACTTTTGTTCAGAGGGTGGGCGCCTTGCCCATGCCGCGCAAGCTGATGCTGGCGGGGGGGCTGGCCACCATCGTGGCAATCCTCATGGCCATGCTGCTGTGGGGGCGAGAAGGGGACTACCGCGTTCTCTACACCAACCTGTCCGACAAGGACGGCGGCGCGATCATTGCCCAGTTGCAGCAAATGAACGTGCCCTACAAGTACGCCGATGGCGGCGCGGCGCTGTTGGTGCCGCCCGACAAGGTGCACGACGTGCGCCTGAAGTTGGCCTCGGCGGGGTTGCCCAAGGGGTCGGTGGTGGGTTTCGAGTTGATGGAAACCCAGCGCTTTGGCGTCACGCAATTCCAGGAACGTTTGAACTTCCAGCGCGGTCTGGAAGGGGAGTTGACCCGTTCCATTCAAACTCTGGCAGGAGTGCAAAGTGCTCGCATTCACCTGGCCTTGCCCAATCAGAACGGTTTTTTCCGCGAACAGCAAAAGCCATCGGCCTCGGTGGTGCTGAACATGTATCCGGGCCGCACACTGGACCGGGGGCAGGTGGCCGGCATCGTGCATCTGGTGTCCTCCAGCGTGCCGGAGATGTCCACCAAGGCTGTGAGTGTGCTGGACCAAACCGGGGCACTGCTGTCGGGCACCAGTGATGGCCCTGACCAAGCGGGCCTGGATGCGCAGCAACTGCAGTATGTGCGCCAGATCGAGGCCAATTACACGCAGCGCATCAAAGACATCCTGGAGCCCGTGCTGGGCGCTAGCAATCTGCGAGCCCAAGTGAATGCCGAGGTGGATTTCTCGCAGGTTGAATCGACCGCCGAGGAATACAAGCCCAATCAGGGGCAGGCCCCGGCCGCCGTGCGCAGCCACCAGAGCAGTGAGCAGTCTGGCGCGGGCACGGCCACGCCATCGGGTATTCCGGGGGCGGCCAGCAATCAGCCGCCTGTGCCGGCCACGGCGCCCATCAATGGGGCATCGCAACCCTTGCAAGCTGGCCAGGCCAATTCGACCACCAGCGGCAGCAGCCGCCGTGATGCCGTGACCAACTACGAGGTCGACAAGACGGTGCGCGTGACCCGAAACGGCACGGGCACGATCAAGCGCCTCAATGCGGCCGTGGTGGTCAACCACCGCACACTGACCGACGCCAAAGGCAAGACCACGACGCAGGCCATTTCCCCCGAAGAACTGGACAAGTTGACCGCCCTGGTGCGCGAGACCATCGGGTTCAATGAGCAGCGTGGCGATTCTGTCAAGCTGATCAACACGCCGTTCCAGGGCGTGAAAGATGAGCAGCCTGATGCCACGCCATTGTGGAAGCGGCCCGAAACCATCGACATCCTGCGCACCCTGGCAGTGCCCGGGGCCTTGACCCTGGCGGCGCTGATCGTGGTGTTTGGCGCCATCCGGCCAGCACTGAAGGCGGCCCAGGCGGTTCAGCCCGAGGACGGCAATGGTCGGCTGAACGCGGTGGTCGACGATCAGCAAGAGTTTCCGAGCATGACGGGCTTGCCCCCAGGCATGGTCATGAGTCCCGACGGAAAAATGCTGCCTGCGCTGGGCGCTCCCACCGGGGATTCGCGACTGGAATCGGCTCGGCAACTGGCCCGAGAGAACCCCATGGCGGTGGCGAGCATGATGCGCGGCTGGATGGGCAGGGCCTGATCGAAGGACGATGACCATGGACGAAAAAGGACTAGAAGACGCGGCCATCTTGCTCATGTCATTGGGCGAGGAAGAGGCCTCTGAGGTCTTCAAGCACCTGGAGCCCAAGGAGGTGCAGGGTCTGGGCGAAACCATTGCCAAGCTCAAATCCGTTCCCCGTGATCGTGTCGAAACGGTGCTGAAACGGTTTTCGGACGAGTCCATGGACCTGGGCATCTTGGTGCCCGACACCGATGAGTACGTCAAGTCCGTGCTGCGCAAGGCTCTGGGCGACGAAAAAGCCAATCTGCTGATCGACCGGATCATCCAGGGCAGCGACGTGACGGGCATCGAAAGTCTGAAATGGATGGACCCGGTATCGGTGGCCGAACTGCTGCGCAACGAACACCCGCAAATCGTGGCGGCCATCCTGGTGCACCTGGACCCGGACCAGTCCTCGCAGGTGCTGAAGGCGTTCACGGATCGTCAGCGCAATGAGGTGATGGTTCGCATTGCCACCCTGGATGGCATCCAACCTGCGGCGCTGAAGGACCTGAACGAGGTCTTGTCGCGTGTGCTGTCCGGCGGCTCGCAGATTCGCAAGTCCTCGCTGGGCGGCGTCAAACCAGCGGCCGAGATCATCAACCTGATGGGCTCCAGCCTGGAGACCTCGGTGCTGGATTACATCCGCGAAGGCGATGCGGACTTGGCCCAGAAGATCATGGACAACATGTTCACCTTCGATGATCTAGTCAAGCTGGACGACAAGGGCTTCCAGGCCCTGCTCAAGGAAGTGCAGACCGAGTCGCTCATCATCGCGCTCAAAGGCAGTTCACCGGAGATCCGCGACAAGGTGTTCAAGAACATGTCCACCCGCGCTGGCGAAACCTTGCGTGAGGACCTGGAGTCGCGCGGCCCGGTCAAGCTGTCCGAGGTCGAGAGCGAGCAAAAGGAAATGCTCAAGATCGTGCGGCGCCTGGCCGACGAAGGTCAGATTGTTCTGAGCAGCGGAGGCGACGATGAGTACGTCTAAGCCGCCGGTGCCCCCAGTGCCCCCCTCTGGTGTACCCAACCCGTACGCGCGCTTCATTCCGCGCGAGGAACTGGGTTCGTTTTCAGCGTGGAATCCGCAGTCCCTGGAGGCGTCCGCCGGACAGACCGGGGCACAAGGTCCGACCGAGGAATCGGGCACGCGCAAGCCTTCGTTTTCCGAGCGTGCAGCGGCCACGGTGTCCTCGGTCAGCAAGGCCGCCACGACCAAACCGGCAGCGAAAGCAGCGGCACGGCAGGCCACGGTCACCCCCATCCGGCGTCCTTTGGTCGGCGGTGTGCCAGGCGAAGAGACCCACGAGCCGGCCCCTGCGCAGTCAGCGTCGCCCCCCGAAGCGGCTCCCGACCTGGAGGCGCTGGTTGACCAGGCCCGCAAGGATGGCTACCAGGATGGCTATCGCAATGGCCTGGTTGCCCTGGAAAGCTACAAGTTGGCGCAAGAGGCCCAAATGGCCGCCTACATGAGCGATCAGGTGGGTGCCCTGGCGGGAGATTTTCATCGCCGCCTGGACTCGCTGGAGCAACAGTTGGCCGGGCGCATTGCCGGTGTCGCACTGGAGTTGGCGCGGCAAGTGGTGCGCAGTGAACTCGAGCAGCGCCCCGAGGGGGTGTTGACCGTGGCCGAAGAGGCACTTGGTGTCCTGCTGGCCTCGGCACGCCAGATCGTGCTGCGACTCAACCCTGAGGACCATGCCATGGCACAAGGGGCACTGACCGAAGTGATGCAGACACGGGGGGGCCGTCTCATGCCAGACCCCAGCGTCACGCGTGGCGGCTGCGTGGTCGAGTCCGACATCGCCGTGGTGGACGCCAGTGTCGAAGCCCGCTGGCAACGCGCTGCCGCAGCCATGGGTAGCCAGTCAGCGTGGAACGAGGGCTACGAGGTGCCCTACAGCCCGGTGGCGGTGGATGACCAGGACATGGTCGATGAGTTACTCAATGGGGGGGGCGCATGAACATGTCGATTCGCACGGCGGGACAAGACGTTCTCATGGACCAATGGAATCGCTTCCTGGGCGATCTGGACAGTTGCGCCACCACCCCGCTGCCACTGGAAAACCAGGGCAAGCTGGTGCGTGTGGCTGGCCTGGTGCTGGAAGCGGCGGGCCTGCGCTTGCCCGTCGGTGCCGTGTGCGAAATTCATTCAGAAACCCGCCTGGAAACCCAGCCGGTGCTGGCCGAAGTGGTCGGTTTTGCAGGCGACCGCGCCTATCTGATGCCCACTGCTGAAGTGCATGGTCTGTCCAGCGGCGCCCGTGTGGTGCCACGCACCATGCCGATCAACCCGCCGGTGCTGGGTCGGCCCAATCATCCGTGGCGGCGCAGTGAAGACCGCACCCGACAGCTGCCCATTGGCAGTGGCCTGCTGGGCCGAGTTGTCAATGCCCAGGGCGAACCGCTGGACCGCCATGGCCCCTTGCAGCATGTGCGCAGCGAGCCCTTGGTGCGCCGACCCATCAATGCGATGGACCGCGACCCCGTTCGCTTGCCTCTGGACACGGGCGTGCGCGCCATCAATACCATGCTCACCGTCGGACGGGGCCAGCGCATCGGCCTGTTTGCCGGTTCGGGCGTGGGTAAATCGGTGCTGCTGGGCATGATGGCTCGCTACACCCAGGCCGACGTCATCGTCGTCGGGCTGATTGGTGAGCGGGGCCGTGAAGTCAAGGAATTCATCGAGGACATCCTGGGTGAAGACGGCCTGGCCCGTTCGGTCGTCGTGGCCGCACCGGCCGATGCGCCGCCGCTGACGCGCATGCAGGGCGCCAACTACGCCACCGCCGTGGCCGAGCACTTCCGTGATCAGGGCCTGCATGTGCTGTTGCTGATGGATTCGCTGACCCGTTACGCCATGGCCCAGCGCGAAATCGCCCTGGCCATTGGCGAGCCGCCGGCCACGAAAGGTTACCCGCCTTCGTGTTTTGCAAAACTGCCCCAATTGGTCGAGCGCAGCGGCAATGGACTCAATGGACATGGTTCGATCACAGCCTTCTACACCGTGCTGTCCGAAGGCGATGACCAGCAAGACCCCATCGCCGATGCGGCCCGCGCCATCCTGGATGGTCATATCGTGCTGTCGCGTGAGCTGGCCGAGTCGGGCCACTTCCCGGCCATCGACATTGAGCGGTCGGCGTCACGCGTCATGAACAACGTGGCCAGCGGTGAGCACATCGATTCCGCGCGGCGCTTTCGACAACTGTGGTCCAAGTACAGCAAGGCGCGCGACCTGATACAGCTGGGCGCCTACGTGCCCGGACACGACCACGACCTGGATCAGGCGGTGCGCCTGCACCCCGGCATGGTGGCCATGCTGCAACAAGACATGCACTTGCCGGCGCGTCTGGATGCCAGTGTGGAGCAATTACAGCACCTCGTCAGTGATTGACGCGTTCTCGAAGTTTGGAGATAAGCGACATGAGCACCATTCAATCCCTGTTGAGCCTCCTGGATTCGGCCCAGAAGGCGCGAGACGAGGCCCTGGCCCAGCTGGAGGGCTCTCGGCGTATTCACGAGGCCGCGCGCAAGCAGGCCCAGTCCCTGGCCGATTGGCGCAAGGACTACCAACAGCGCTGGAGTTCGAAATTCAGCCTGACGGGCGGGATGGAAATCATGCGTTGCTATCAAGACTTTACCGCGCGGCTGGGTGACGCCGTGTCGGAACAGGACAAGCGCGTCGAGCAGGCCAAGCAGACCTTTGACCAGTGCCGTGCACATCTGATTGAACGCGAACGCAAGGTGGCTGCCGTGGAGCAGCTGATCGAGCGACGCCAGCAGGAACACAGCCGCAAGCTTGAGCGGCAGGACCAGAAAGCCACCGATGAGCAAGCCGCTCGCTCGGGGCGGGGTTCTTCACCGTTTGCAGCATTTGGTGCCACCCATTTCGTGCCGACGTCTTATTGATTGACCCGAAAAGGTTGAGACATGACTAACCCGATCAACACATCGACCAACACCGGCAAGTCCGCCTTGAGTGCTTCATCGGTGGTGGGCGACTGGGCATCCAGGTTGACTGGCCCCCAGGGCGCCTCCGATCCGACCGCGATGCAGTCTGATTTCTCGCACTGGCTGGACAAGCATGCCATGGCCACGCCGCAGACGCAGCCAAAGGCCGCTGACAATCAGGCCAATGCCAATGCGCCCAAATCCAGTCAGACCGGCCTGAGCGCATCAGCCTCCCTGGAGGCGCGCAATGTGGCCGGGCGAGCCGAAGCCAAGGCTTTGGCCGCGAGGCGGCAAGCCGCTGAGCCCAAGGCGGGCGGGAGCAAGCCGGGGGCAAGCGCGCCCACACAAGCCAAGGCGCCTCAGTCTCAGGCCCCGGCCAAGGCAGAGGCGACTAAGGCCAAAGACAAGGGCGACAAGGGCGGCAAGGATGTCGCCAAAACGTCGAACAAGGACGACGCCGCGTCCATGGATCAAGCCTTGGCGTCAGCTGACGACACAACGCCCACCATGGCGATGGGCGAAGTCTCGGCTCCGGTGAAGGAGCAAGCGGCTCCCGACACCATTCAGGTCGGCAATTCAGCGGGCATGCTGGCCTGGTTGGCCAGTTTGACCCATGGTGAGGCCGCTGCAAAAACCGGCCTGCCCGAAGGTGACGCCACTGCATCGGGTGGTGAGGCCAAGGTGCCAAGCGGTGTTGGCCACGCCGAAGTCAGCGCCTTGCTGGGTGATCCGCAAGGGAGTGGGCGCGCCGGATCCAGCAACGGGCGGGCGGTCGCCATGACCCCGCTCGACAACGCCAAGCCGGCACTGGACGTGTCCGCCATGCAGCTTGCGGATGGTCGCCTGACGGAGGTGTTGGGTGGTGCCACCGAACAGTCTTCCACGGCGACGGATTTTGCGGGGGCCTTGTCGGCGGAGATGATGCGTGGGGCTGGATTATCTGGCCAAGCCATGCAGGTACAAGGGCCTGCCACGCACATCAGTGAGGCCTTGCCCACGCCCTTGGGTAGCCCTGAGTTTGCGCCGGCGCTGGCCGAACGCGTGAGCATGTGGGTGAAATCGGCGGGAGAGGGCGCAAGCCTCACGGCCGAATTGCACCTCAACCCGGCCGAGATGGGGCCCATTAGCGTGAAAATTGCACTGGATGGTCATTCGGCCCAGGTGGATTTTGCCGCCACCGCGTTAGAAACAAGGCGTGCCATTGAAGAAAGTCTGCCGATGTTGTCAACGGCGCTGGACGAGGTCGGCCTGAAGTTGGGTGGCTCGGGTGTGTCGGATCAGCCGGCGCAGCAGCAGTTCAGCCCCTCTTCGGGCCAGGCCAGTGGAACCCCTTCATGGGGGCGCGCGGGTCACGGATTGAACGCGTCCTCGTCTGATCCTGACGTTGTGGGTGCCGCAGCGGCCCCTCGACGAGGTGGATTGAAGGGCGGACTTGATCTCTATGCATAGGTCGGGGCCTTGCCTGTTCAGAATCGCGCGTATTTCCTCTGTCTTATCGGATCTTCGACTCGGCCCTGACTTCGAATAATCCAACCATGGCCTTATCGCGTTGTTCCCCAACGGCGAGAGGACACGGAATTCAGGAGAAAGACGAATGTCAGCTGCTGCTGTACCGGTGGAAGCCTCGGGCCCCAAGACGGGCTCCAAGAAGCGATTGATCATCATCATCGCGGCGGTGTCCGTGTTGCTGCTGGTCCTGGCGGGCGGCGCGGCCTTCTACCTCAAGAAAAAACCCGCCGATGGCGAAGCGACGGCAACCTCTGAGGACGGGGGCGTTGTTGACGGCGCAGCCAAGCGCAAGTCCGAGCACGCCACCCCGCCGGCTTTCGTTCCCCTTGATATTTTCATCGTGAACCTGGCCGACCGAGAGGTCGAACGCTTTGCACAGATCGGCATCACCTTGCAGGTGGATGATGCTCACCTGGCCGAAGAACTCAAGACCTACATGCCGGCCATTCGCAATGCGGTGCTCATGATCCTGTCGCACAAGACATCCGAGCAATTGCTGACGCAAGAAGGCAAGGAAAAGCTCGCCGAAGAGATTCGCCGCGAGGCAGCCCGTGCAATGGGCTACCCCGTCGAAGAGCCCGTGGTCGAGGCGCCGCCCCAGACGGACGGCACAGAGCAGGTTGACGAAGCGCCCAAGCCCAAGAAGAAGAAAAAGAAAAAGAAGTCCGAGCTCTACAACCCGATCGTGCATGTGCACTACTCCAGTTTCATCATTCAGTGAGCCAACCGAAGTGCCCCGGCCATGAATCAGCAAATCCTCTCGCAAGATGAAGTTGATGCCCTCTTGCAGGGCATCACGGGCGAAAGCCAGAAGCTCGAGCAGGACGACGGGCCCCAAGAGGGCGTGCGTGACTACAACCTGGCCAACCAGGAACGCATCGTTCGCGGGCGCATGCCCACGATGGAAATCATCAACGAGCGCTTTGCCCGCAACATCCGGGTGGGCCTGTTCAACTTCATCCGCAAATCACCCGAGGTGTCGGTGGGTGGCATCAAGGTGCAAAAGTACAGCGCCTTCCTGCGCGAGATCGTGGTGCCGACCAACTTCAACATCATGGCGATCCGGCCCTTGCGCGGTATGGGTCTGGTGGTGTGCGATCCCACCCTGGTCTTTGCCGTGATCGACGCCTTGTTTGGCGGCGCCGGCAAGTACCACACCCGCATTGAAGGCCGCGATTTCTCGCCCACTGAGCAGCGCATCATCACACGCCTGATCGACGTCATCAGCGAAGAATACAAAAAGGCCTGGCGAGGCATCTATCCGATCGAGCTGGACTACCAGCGCTCGGAAATGCAGCCTCAGTTTGCGACCATCGCCACCCCTAGCGAAATCGTGGTGTGCTGTTCGTTCACGCTCGAAATTGGCGACACCAGCGGCACCATTCACTTCTGCATTCCCTATGCCACGCTTGAGCCGATCCGCGACATTTTGTTTTCGTCGATTCAAGGGGACTCGGCCGAGCCTGACCGCCGTTGGGTGAAATTGCTGACGCAGCAGATCCAGTCGGCGGAGGTCGAGTTGGTGGCCGAGATGGCCCACGCTCCGGCCACGGTGGAGCAACTCCTGGCCCTCAAGCCGGGGGATTTCATTGAGCTGGATCTCGAGAAATTGATCAAGGCCAACGTTGACGGTGTGCCGGTTATCGAGTGCTATTACGGCACCTCCAACGGCAAATACGCCCTGCGCATTGACAAGCTATTGACGAACGCCAACCCTAGTTGGCTGGGAGAACACAATGTCTGAAATCGGTTCCGAATTGCCATCCACTGACGCGCCTGCCGATGCCGAGCAGGACGCCATGGCCGCTGAGTGGGAGGCCGCGCTGGCAACGCAGAGCTCGCCATCGGCGGCCGATGACATCTTTGGCGCGGCGTCCGGCGGATCGGCCAGCGAGGTGACCAATGCGGCAGCGCAGGTCACACCGGCGGCTTTTGCCAACTTCGCGCCAGCCACGGGTAATCCGGCGGGCAACGACATCAACATGATCCTGGACATCCCCGTTCAGCTCACGGTCGAGTTGGGCCGCACGCGGATTCCCATCAAGAACATCCTGCAACTGGCGCAGGGATCGGTGGTAGAACTCGATGCCATGGCCGGTGAACCCATGGACGTGCTGGTCAACGGTTTTTTGATCGCCCAAGGTGAAGTGGTGGTGGTCAATGACAAGTTTGGTATTCGCTTGACCGACATCGTGACACCGTCCGAACGCATGCGTCGCCTCAGTCGCGGCGGTTGATCCCATTCATATAAGGAGATGTTTATGCAATCAACTGGAATGATGGTGTTCTGGTTTGTGGTCATCGTGGCCCTGATTCCCTTGACGCTGTTTGCCTTGAAGCGATCGGGCTTGGCCAAGCGGGCGTTGGGGTCGAGCGACAAGATGCTGAAGGTCATCAGCCAGTTGTCCGTGGGCCCGACCCAACGGGTGGTGACGGTCGAGTTGGGGGCCGCCGATCAGCGGACCTGGCTGGTGCTGGGCGTCACGCCGCAGAGCGTGACCGTGCTGCACACCCTGCAACCCTCCGAAGACAGTCAGGTGCAGGCCCAAGGTGATCCGGAGTCCTCCACCTTCCCGGTCTTGCTGCGGCGCTCCTCCGACATGCTTGATTTGCCAAAAAATTGAAGTTTATGGTGGGACTGCACATGCATCGCGCGCGGAAATTTGGCCGGTTCGGTCTGGGACTGGGCCTTGGCCTGGCCTTGATCGGCGGGTCTACCTTGGCTTGGGCTCAGGGAACCCCGGTCACAGGCGCCGGTCTGCCTCTGTTGATCGGGCAAGGCGCGGGGGGCACCAATTATTCGGTGCCCATTCAAACACTGCTGTTTTTCACCGCGCTGAGTTTCCTGCCGGCGCTGCTGCTGATGATGACGGGCTTCACCCGCATCGTCATCGTGCTCAGTCTGATGCGCCAGGCCATTGGCGCCCAGGCTGCGCCGCCCAATCAGGTCATCGTCGGACTGTCCCTGTTCCTGACGCTGTTCGTGATGGGCCCCACCCTGGACAAGGTTTATAAGGACGCATACGAGCCCTTTGCCGCCAACCAGATCACTTTCACTCAAGCGCTGGAAAAGGGCGAAGGCCCGCTGCGTGGCTTCATGCTCAAGCAGACGCGCCAGTCGGACCTGGGTCTGTTCTCTCGTCTAGCCAAGCTCGAAGGCGATGTCAAGCCAGAAACCGTGCCCCTGCGCGTGCTGGTGCCCGCTTTTGTGACCAGTGAACTCAAGTCGGCCTTCCAGATCGGCTTTCTGATTTTCATTCCGTTTTTGATCATCGACATGATCGTGGCCAGCGTCCTGATGAGTCTGGGCATGATGATGCTGTCACCCGTGATGGTGGCCTTGCCCTTCAAGCTCATGCTGTTCGTGCTGGCCGATGGCTGGAACCTGTTGCTGGGTTCGCTGGCAGCCAGCTTCGCGCAATAAGGGCCGCCCATGGATCCCCAACAAGTACTGACCATTGGCCGCGACGGCTTGCTGGTGTTGCTGACCGTGTGTGCCCCCATTCTGGCGGTGGTGCTGGTCGTGGGGCTGGTCGTCAGCATCTTCCAGGCCGCCACCCAGATCCACGAAGCAACGCTGTCCTTTGTGCCCAAGCTGCTGGCGGCATTTGCCACGCTGGGCCTGGCAGGGCCCTGGATGCTCAGCACCCTGGTGGACTACATTCAACACGTCTTGCAGTCGATTCCTTCCGTGGTGGGTTGAGGTGGTTTCCTTCACCGAAGCCCAGGTGCTGGCGTGGATCACGCCATGGCTGTGGCCCTTCATCCGGGTCATGGGCCTGTTCACCTCCGCGCCAGTGCTGTCCATGAAGGCCATCCCCCGGCGGGTGCGCATGGGCCTGGGCCTGTTGATCGTGGTCGCGGCGCAGCCCACCTTGCCCCAGATGCCCGTGGTCTCCCTCAATTCATCTGTGGCTTTGATGGTGGTGATCCAGCAGGTGCTGATCGGCCTGACCATGGGTTTTGCCGCTCGTGTGGTCTTTGCCGCCATTGAGTTCGCCGGCGAGATGGTGGGGCTGCAAATGGGCTTGAACTTTGCCAGTTTTTTCGACCCCATGAGCGGCGGTCAGGCCACCGCTGTTAGTCGCTTCTATGGCACCTGTGCGGCCTGGTTGTTTGTGGTCATGAACGGACACCTGTTGCTGACCGCCGCCGTGGTGCGCAGTTTTGACACCTTCCCGGTGGCCCCGGAGCCCCTGGCTTTTCTGAACGCGGTGCAGCCCCAGGTGTGGGGCGCCGAAATTTTCAGACTAGGCTTGTGGGTGGCGCTGCCGGTGGTGTCCATGCTCCTGCTGGTCAACTTGGTGATGGGCCTGGTTTCGCGCGTCGCGCCACAGATGAACATCTTCTCGATTGGCTTTCCCGTCACGCTGGGGGTGGGGTTGACCGGCCTGTGGCTCACGCTGCCGATGATGCAGGTGCCCTTGACCATGGCGCTGGAGCGCATGCTGGGCTATTTCCAATAGCCTGACGCCCAGCGCCGGAAAAAGGACAACTGGTAAGCTACAGGGTTAGCAGTGCCGCCCAGCCTGGGGGGATATTCCGTTGTGTGGTTGACATGAAATACGAAACGCTCAAAGTCGCTTGTTCGAGTTGTAACCTTCGGGAATTGTGCTTGCCCGTGGGGCTGTCGGCCGACCAACTGCCGCGTCTGGACGACATGGTGACCAACCGCAAATCTGTCAAGCGCGGCGAAGCCTTGTTTCATGCCGGTGATGCCTTTCAGTCTCTGTTTGCCGTTCGCACCGGCTTCTTCAAGACCCGTGTGTCGTCGGAGGACGGGCGGGATCAGGTGACCGGATTCCAGATGGCAGGAGAACTGCTCGGTCTGGACGGCATCAGCAGTGATCGTCACTCCTGCGATGCCGTGGCGCTGGAAGACTCTCAGGTTTGCGTGATCCCTTTCTCGCAACTGGAGGAACTGTCCCGTGAATTTTCGGATTTGCAGCACCAGTTCCACAAGATCATGAGCCGCGAAATCGTCCGTGATCATGGCGTGATGCTGTTGCTCGGCAGCATGCGGGCCGAGGAACGTCTGGCCGCCTTTTTGCTGAACCTGACCCAGCGTTTGCATGCGCGCGGTTTTTCGGGCTCATCGCTGATCTTGCGCATGACCCGCGAAGAGATTGGCAGCTATCTCGGACTCAAGCTTGAAACCGTCAGTCGTTCCTTCTCGAAATTTCAAGAAGAGGGCTATCTGGAAGTCAAGCAGCGCGACATCCGCATCACCAATGAAGAGGGGCTGCGCGCGCTGGTCAACGCTGCGCGCTGCTAATCCAGGTTCAAGACGCTGTGCCGGGCGCTCGCACGAGCAACACTGGCACCGGGGTGCTCTTCAGCACAGCCTCCGCGTCGCTGCCCAGCACCAGGTGGGACATGCCGCGCCGACCATGCGTTCCCATCACGATCAGGTCGCACCCCAGTCGGATGGCTTCGTCAACGATGACAGTGCCAACCGGCTGGTTCACCACTTCTTTGAACACTGACTCGGTGTGAACGCCCTGGGCGTCCGCAGCCGCCTTGGCTTGGTCCAACGCCTGGTTGCCGCGCTCGTGCAGGGCGTTGCGCAGGTCGTTATAGGCCGACATGCCCGAGAACTCGAACATCATCGGGAACTGATCAGCCACGTAGAGCAGGCACAGATCTGCCTTGACATCGCGTGCCAAACCAAGGGCCTCGGTCAGGCCACGTGTGGCGGTCGCCGAGCCATCAATGGGCACCAGGATTTTCTTGTACATGCCTTCTCCTTTGGCGGTCTGTTGTCGAAGTCTGGAGGGTATCAGGACGTGCCAACCTGAGGCAGGTCACCGGCCCGGTTTGAGTGGCAGGACGAATCGATATTCGGAGCCTTCTCGGTGTAATTGGAAACCCAGGTTGCGGGCCAGGGTGACCATGCCGTCGTTCTCGGCCAGGCATTCGCCGGCCAGGTCTTCAACGCCCCGGTGTCGCAGGTACTCGATCATCTCGGTCATCAATCGGCGGGCCAGGCCCTGTCGCTTGGCCTTGGGGTGCACCTGGACGGCGAACTCGGCATGGGCATTGTCCGGGTCGGTCAAGGCGCACACATAGCCCAGCATCGAGGTCTGGGCGGCGTCATTGGCATCAAAGGCCACGAAGGACATCTCGCGCTCAAAGTCGATCTGGCTGTAGCGGGCCAGTTCTGAATGCGGAAATTCGCTGCGCCGCGCAAAGAACCGCAGGCGCAGGTCCTGCACCGGGGCATCGGCGTAGAAGGCGCGCAAGGCGGTTTCATCTTCAGGCCGAATCGGCCGCATCACGAAGGAGCGCCCGTTCAGGTCAAAGCTCATTTCGAGCTCGGCGGGGTAGGGGTGGATGGACAGGCGCTCGCGCCCGTCGCCATGGCGGCCCGTCAGGGTGATGCGCGCATCCAGCGCGATCACGCCCTGATCATCGGCCAGCAAGGGATTGATGTCGATGTCGCCCAATTCGCCCAGGTCGCAGATCATTTGCGAGATTTTGAGCAAGACCAGGCACAGGGCGTCGTGGTCAACCGGGGCGCGGTCGCGGTAGCCCGCCAGCAGTTTGGACACCCGCGTTCGCGAAATCAGGTCGCGCGCCAGGAGCGTGTTCAACGGCGGCAGGGCGACGGCGCGATCGCGCACCACTTCGACCGCCGTGCCGCCTTGTCCGAACAGGATGACGGGACCGAAGATGGGGTCGGTGGCGGCGCCCACGATCAGTTCATGCGCGCGCGGCTTTCTGACCATGGACTGAACGCTGAAGCCCGACAAGGCGGCATCGGGGCGCAGGCCGGCCACCTTGCGCTTCATCTCACGGGCGGCGGACTCTACCTCGACGGCGGTCTCCAGGTTCAAGATCACGCCGCCTACGTCGGATTTGTGCGTGATGGTGGGAGACACGATTTTGATCACCACCGGGAAGCCGATCTCGCTGGCTGCTTGTGCGGCGGCCTCCGGGGTGGCGGCAAAGCGCGATTGAGCCACTGGAATGCCATAGGCGGTGAGCACTTCCTTGGCCTCCAGTTCGGTCAGCAGGGTGCGCCCGGCCTTTGTGGCGGCGTCAAAAACCCGACGCGCGCGTTCGACATCCCGCGTTGCACTGCCGGCCAGGGAGGTCGGGGTTTGCAGCAGGGTTTCCTGGTTGCGCCTGAAATTGGCCAGTTGCAGGAAGGCTGCCACCGCTTGCTCGGGCGTGTCGTAGGTGGGAATGTTGGCCGCTTGGCTGAGTTTCTTGGCCTCTTCGACCGAGGTGCTGCCCAGCCAGGAGGTGAGCACGGTGCGGCCCGATTCGTTCATGATGGGCAGGCAGGCCCGCGCGATGTCGGCGCTCGGAACGATGGCGGTGGGTGCGTGCATGAACAGGACCGCATCGGTTTTTGGGTCGGCCAGCAGGACGCGCAGGGTTTGAACGTAGCGATCAACCGGTGCATCGCCAATGATGTCGATGGGGTTGGCTCTGGACCAGGTGTCGGGCAGCAGGGTGTCGAGTTGTTCGGTCAGGCGCGGCCCGAGCTCGGCCAGTTGGCCGCCCTGCAAGGACATCGCATCGGCCGCGAGCACACCAGCGCCGCCCCCGTTGGTCATGATGAGCAGGCGCTCGCCGGCGGGGCGCCGTGCGCGCGACAGAGTTTGTGCCGCGTCAAACAGGTCCAGCAAGGTGTCCACCCGAAGCATCCCGGCCCGACGTATCGCCGCGTCGAAGACATCGTCGGCCCCGGCCAGGGCGCCCGTGTGCGAGGCGGCGGCCTTGGCCCCACCTGGAGCGCGTCCGGCCTTCACCACCAGCACCGGTTTGTTGCGGGAGGCCGCGCGTGCGGCCGACAGGAACTTGCGGGGGTTTTGCACCGACTCCATGTACATCAGGATGGCGTGCGTTGCGGGGTCGCTGGCCAGGTGGTCGATCACATCCCCGAAGTCCACATCGGCGCAGTCGCCCATGGACACGAAATGCGAAAAGCCGATCGAGCGCGAATCGGCCCAGTCCAGCAAGGCCGTGGTCAGAGCGCCCGATTGCGACAGAAAGGCCAGTTGCCCGGGGCGCGGCGAGAGCGGGGCAAAGCTGGCATTGAGCCCCAGCGGCGGGATCAGCAGACCCACGCAGTTAGGACCCAGGATGCGCAGCAGATGGGGCTTGGCGGCCTCCAGCATCAAGGTTTGCAGCGAGCGTCCGCTGGTGTCCTGCTCATGCAGGCCGGCGCTGAGCACCACGGCGGCCTTGCAGCCTTTCTCGCCCAGTTCGGCAATCAGGGCCGGTACTCCGGCTGCCGGCGTGCAAATGACGGCCAGATCAGGGGCGGTGGGCAGGCTGGCGATGTTGCGACACGCCGGACGTTCGGCGACCCGGGCGTGGCGGCGGTTGACAGGCCACACCTCGCCAGCAAACCCGGCCTGGATCATGTTGCGCATCACGATGCTCCCCAGACTGCCGGGGCGGTCAGACGCGCCGATCACCGCGACCGAGCGCGGATGAAAAAGATGCTGGAGATTTCGAATGCTCACGGGTGATCCTTTTCGCGCCAAAGGTTCCAAAGGTGAGGCATCGCGCCCCACGGTGCATGATGCCTTGCGAAGCAGGCATATTCTTGACCGCCAAGCGTGTCATCCTGCGGCACGATGAAGAGGCCCATGCTGAATATTTATCGCAATCATTTCGCGCGCTTTCTAAAAAGCCGGCGCCTGCTGGCGTGGCACGGAGGCCGCCATCTGAGGCACGTCGCGCTCGGCACGCTCGGGGCCATGCGGCAGCCCCCTGGCCAAGCGGCCCAATGGTTGTCGTGGGCGTCCGCCGATTCCCCCAGCCAATTGTTGCAGCGCTTGGGCAGCCATGCCGATGGCTTGACGCCACGGCAAGCCAAACAGTTGCTGCGCACGGTAGGGCCCAACACGGTCCAGGAAGACGCGCCTTTGAGCTGGTGGCTGCATTTGTGGACCTGCTTTCGAAACCCATTCAACCTGCTGCTGCTCGCCTTGGCTGTCATTTCGTACGTGGCCCATGACCGCACCGCCACACTGCTGATCGGCTCCATGGTGGCGCTGTCCACATTGATGCGGTTTTTGCAGGAGGCGCGCTCCTACCGGGAGGCGGACAAGCTCAAGAAAATGGTCAGCAACACGGCGGCGGTGCTTCGGCGTCCCGTCGCCCCTGCGAGGGCTCAACCCAGCCAGCCTTTGGCTGAACAGCAGGTGCCCACGCCGGTCGAGTTGCCGGTGCGCGATCTGGTGCCCGGTGACATCGTGCGGCTGTCGGTGGGGGACATGGTCCCGTCCGACATGCGCGTGTTGGAGGCCAAGGATTTCTTTGTCAGCCAGGCTGCGCTGACCGGCGAGTCCTTGCCGATCGAGAAGTTCGTCGAGCAACGCGATGCCAAGGTCGCCAATTTCCTCGACCTGGACAACATCGTCTTTCTCGGCACCCAGGTGGTCAGCGGCGTCGCCACGGCCGTGGTGGTGGCCACGGGCAGTCGCACCTGCCTGGGCACCACAGCACAACATGTGGCCACGGTGGAGCGGGCGCCCACGGCCTTTCAGGCCGGCGTCAACCAAGTCAGCTGGCTGTTGATCCGGTTCATGCTGGTCATGGCGCCGCTGGTGCTCTTGATCAATGGCTGGACCAAGGGTGACTGGGTCGAGGCCTTGATGTTCACCCTGTCTGTCGCTGTGGGTTTGACGCCCGAGATGCTGCCCATGATCGTGACCTCGACCCTGGCCAAGGGCGCGGTGCAGATGTCGCGCAAGCACGTCATCGTCAAGCGCCTGGAGGCCATCCAGAACTTTGGCGCCATGGACGTGCTGTGCACCGACAAGACAGGCACCCTCACGCAGGACAAGATCTGTCTGGCGCGCCACACCGATGTCTTTGGCCAAGAAAGCGCGGAGGTGTTGCAGTACGCCTACCTCAACAGCTACTACCAGACCGGTTTGAAGAACCTGCTTGATGTGGCGGTGCTGGAGCACCAGCACCTTCACCACGAGTTGGAAGTCAGCACCGCCTACAGCAAGGTCGACGAAATCCCATTTGATTTCCAGCGGCGCCGAATGTCGGTGGTGGTGGCCGAGCGTGGCCAGCGCCACCTGCTGATCTGCAAAGGAGCCTTGGAAGAAGTGGTGGCCATCTGCGACCACCTACGCCATGGTGAGGTGGTTGAGCCCATGACGCCTGAGGTCCTGGCACGCACCCACGAGGTCACTGCGGCCCTGAACGAGTTGGGCATGCGTGTCGTGGCGGTGGCGGTCAAGGAGTTGCCGCCCGCGCAGCAAACCTACGGCGTGGCTGATGAAACCGGCATGACCTTGATGGGCTATGTCGCCTTTCTGGACCCACCCAAGGAGTCGACCGCCGCAGCCTTGAAGGCCCTGGCCGCGCGAGGCATCACGGTCAAGGTGTTGACAGGCGACAACGACCGGGTGACGGAAAAAATTTGCCGCGACGTGGGCTTGAACGTGCAGGGCGTGCTGCTCGGCGGCGCCATTGACGCCATGTCCGATGCCGAACTGAAGCAGGCGCTGCGGTCCAACACCGTTTTTGCCAAACTCACGCCGCTGCACAAGGAGCGCCTGGTCCGCACCCTGCGGGCCGACGGCCACGTGGTCGGCTTCATGGGTGATGGCATCAACGATGCGCCCGCCCTGCACGCCGCAGACATCGGCATTTCGGTCGACAGTGCGGTGGACATCGCCAAGGAGGCCGCCGACATCATCTTGCTGAAGAAAAGCCTGGCCGTGCTGGCCGATGGCGTGCTGGAGGGGCGACGCGTGTTCTCCAACATGCTCAAGTACATCCGCATGACCACGAGCTCCAACTTCGGCAATGTGTTTTCGGTCTTGATCGCCAGCATGTGGCTGCCTTTTCTGCCCATGCTGCCTTTGCAATTGCTGACGCAGAACCTGCTCTACGACCTCTCGCAAACGGCGATTCCGTTTGACAATGTGGACGCTGAACTGGTCAACAAGCCCGTGGCCTGGAAGGCCGGTGGCATTGGTCGCTTCATGCTGTGTTTTGGTCCCATCAGTTCGATCTTTGATGTGGCGACCTTTGCACTGATGTGGTTCGTCTTTGGCGCGACCACGCCAGCCGATCAGTCCTTGTTCCAGTCCGGCTGGTTTGTGGTCGGATTGCTGACGCAAACCTTGATCGTGCACATCATCCGCACCCCTCAGATCTCGCTGCGCAAGAGTCGCCCCGCGCTGGTGTTGGTCGCGGCCACGGGCTCGATCATGGCGCTGGGCATATTCCTGCCGATGGGGCCGCTGGCCCATCAGTTCAGGCTGCAAGCTCTGCCGGCCAGCTATTTTGCATGGCTGGTGCTGGTGCTGGGCGGCTATGTGTTGGCCGCCACAGGCATGAAGTATTTTTACGCCCGCCGCTTTGGCTGGCAGTGAGCGCTCAGGGCGCTGCGCGCACAATCGTCTAAGCTGGACAAACTTGTAGAACTGGGGCACTGTTCAATCATGGATCATCGCGAAGCCATTTCTGCACCCTCTCTGGACCTGGATCGAAGCACGCACGCGGCGCTGAACCAGTTCACAAAAGGGATCTCTCCCGCCTCATTGACGCTGTCTTATCTGGACTGGTGGCTGCATCTGGTCAGTGCGCCGGGCAAGCAACTGGAGTTGGCCGACAAGGCTCGACGCAAACTCACCTGCATGGCCCGCACAGCCTCGCGGCCTCCGGTGCCGTCTCAGCCTTGCATCACGCCGCTGCCCCAGGATCAGCGCTTCAATGACCCGGCTTGGCAGCAATGGCCCTATAACCTTTTCTACCAAAATTTTCTGCTGACCCAGCAGTGGTGGCACAACGCGACCACCGAGGTGCACGGCGTCACTCAGCACCATGAAGACGTGGTGACCTTCAACACCCGGCAGTGGCTCGACATGTTCTCGCCCTCCAATTTTTTCTGGACCAATCCGGAGGCCCTGCTCGCAACCCAGCACGAAAGCGGGGCCAACCTGATGCGTGGCGCAGTCAACTGGCTGGGCGACGTGCAGCGTGCGATCAGTGGTGAGCCTTCGCCCGACACGCGGAAATTCCTGCCAGGCCAGCAGGTCGCGCTCACCCCTGGCAAGGTGGTGTTTCGCAACCACCTGATCGAGCTGATCCAGTACACGCCCACCACGCCCAAGGTCCATCCCGAGCCGGTGCTGATCGTGCCCTCGTGGATCATGAAGTACTACATCCTGGACCTGTCGCCGCACAACTCGATGGTGCGCTATTTGGTAGAGCAGGGGCACACGGTGTTCATCGTGTCGTGGCGCAACCCCGATGCCAATGATCGCGATGTGGGGATGGACGACTACCTCAAGCTGGGCCCCCTGGCCGCGCTGGATGTGATCAGCCAGATCGTGCCCGGGCGCAAGATTCATGCGGCAGGTTACTGTTTGGGTGGAACCTTGCTGTCCATTGCCGCGGCGACCCTGGCCCGCGAGGGCGATGATCGGCTGGTCTCATTGACGTTGCTGGCCGCCGAGACTGATTTCGAGGAACCTGGCGAGCTGGGTTTGTTCATCGACGCCAGCCAGGTTGCCTACCTGGAAGACCTGATGTGGGAGCAGGGCTACCTTGATGGCAAGCAAATGGGCAACAGCTTCACTTTCCTCAACACCCGCGACCTGCTGTGGTCGCGCATGGTGCGGGACTACCTGCTGGGCACCCGTCAACCACTCAATGACCTGATGTCCTGGAATGCGGACGTCACCCGCATGCCGTATCGAATGCACGCCGAGTACCTGAAAAGCCTGTACTTGAACAATGAACTGTCGCACGGTGCCTATCGAGTGGATGGTCGGCCCGCGGTGCTGTCTGACATCGAGGTTCCAATGTTCGTGATCGGCACGGTGAAGGACCATGTGTCCCCATGGCGCTCGGTCTACAAGATCCACCTGCTGGCCGATGCCGAGATCACCTTTGCCTTGACCAGCGGTGGGCACAACGCGGGCATTGTCAGCGAGCCCGGTCATGCGGGCCGCAGCTATCAGATCCAGGCCCGATTGAAGGACGGCAAGTACGTCGATCCCGACACCTGGCTTGCGACCGCAGCCAGGCATGAAGGGTCCTGGTGGCTGGCGTGGCAGGCCTGGCTGGCCAGTCATAGCGGCAAGCCTGTGGCGCCGCCAAGCATGGGTTTGAAAGAGCAGCCCCCGCTGTGCGATGCGCCCGGCGAGTATGTGCTGGTGCGCTAGGGCTTTGAACGTGATCCTTGCCATGTTCCTGCGTTCTTTTGCTCAAGGCCTGTCTGTCCTTCTGGCCTCGGCCATGGCGACATGCTGGGCCGGCGATCAAACCCCCTTGCCGTCGGCCAAGCCATGGCGGCCGGACCACACCGTCATCGTGGTCCTGGAGAATTTGTCCGCCCATGAGGCCACGGCCAGCCAGCATGCCTATGGCAATGCCCCCGTCTATGGCCACGTCAATTGGCAATATTTCAATGCACTGGCGGCCAAGGGGGCGCAGTTCAACAATGCCCACTTTGGCCGCACGCCGTACGGATCAGGTGTGCCGACGCGGCCCAGCCAGCCCAACTACCTCTACCTTTTTTCCGGGCACCACCAAGGGGTGTTGTCCTCCGGCGTGGCCAACAACAGCTTGCCCGATGAATGGTTGCCCTTGACCTCGCCCAACCTCGGCGCGGCCATTCTCAAAACGGGCGGCAGCTTTGCCAGCTTCAGTGAATCCCTGCCTTACCCGAGTTGGAATTGCGCCACCGACAGCGCCTTGGTGGCTTGCAACGTGGGAAGGGCGCTGACCGACTATTACCGTCGCAAGCACAATCCCACCATCAACTGGACGGACCAAATCCAGCCCAACAGCGCACGCGGCCTCCAGGGTGACCTGGCTCATCACGTGCTGCCCATCAGCGTCAACCTGGGGTTCGAGCCGACGCAGGACCCGGCGCTCAAGCGCGCCTTTCGGGGCTTCATCAAGGATGCGCAGGGGCACCCTTTGGCGTTTGATCAGTTGCCCACCGTGTCCGTCGTCATCCCCAACGAACAAAACGACGCGCACAGCAACACTGCCCGCATGGCCGACGACTGGCTCAAGACCAACTTGGGTGCGTATGCTCAGTGGGCGCTCAAGCACAACAGCTTGCTGATCGTTACCTTTGACGAAGATGGCTCTACCGACGCCAGCAAGGGCGATCCGTATCAAACGGGCGCGCACCGCATCCCCTTGATTTTCTACGGTGCGGGCGTCAAGCCTGGTGTGGTTGATCGACGTGTCGACCACCTCAATGTTCTGAGCACCGTGCTGTGGTTGCACGGCGCGCTGGAGTCATTCAAGGCTGATTTTCGCCAGCACCACAAGGTGGTCGATGGGTCGGGATCTGAGGCCGAGAAAGAGTTCCAGAACCTGCTGCCCATCACCGACATTTTTGCCGCCCGTCGTTAGGGCGCCGTCACTCAGCGCAACTTAGGTGCGAGCAGCAACGGCCGCTGCTTCAGCTGCTTCTGCAGATGCCCGCGCACGGCGGATCGATGACGTGGTCATCACCGTGGCTTCCCCATCAATGACGACCTTGTCCTTGACGTAGCAAACGGTTTCCAGAACGGCGCGGGCTTTTTCCAGGTCAACGGACTTGACCGTGACCACGGCACGCACGGTGTCCCCTGGCCGAACCGGCGCCCGAAAACATAGCTGCTGTCCCAGGTAGACGGTGCCAGGCCCAGGCAAGCGATTGGCAATCGCCGCCGAGATCACGCTGGCGGTCAAAAAGCCGTGGGCAATGCGCCCACCAAACGTGGTGGTGACGGCGAATTCCTCGTTGGTATGAACCGCGTTGTTATCGCCCGAAACACCGGCGAACAAGACGATGTCGGCTTCGGTGATTGTCTTGGCAAAGCTGGCAGACCTCCCGACTTGGAGGTCTTCGATGTCATGCCCGTATTGTTCGTTCATAAAAATTCCTCAGCAGCCCATTTCTGTGATTTGGCAACGCCATGGGTGATGGCCACGGCATTGTCCTTTGGAATGAAGGGCGATGGAGTCCTTCTCTGGGGTGGATATCCCTAGGGTCGGGTTCAGCCCCGCACTAGAATCCCTGCCCATGGCGACCAAACCTTCTACCCAGCCCAACGCCACCTACGGTGAAGCGTCGATCCGCGTCCTCAAGGGCCTGGAGCCTGTTAAACAGCGCCCGGGAATGTACACGCGCACTGACAACCCGCTGCACATTGTTCAAGAGGTCATCGACAATGCGGCCGACGAGGCCTTGGCGGGCTTTGGCAAGCGCATTGCGGTCACGCTGCACACCGATGGGTCGATCAGTGTCGAGGACGACGGCCGGGGCATTCCCTTTGGCCTGCACCCCGAAGAGCAGGTGCCGGTGGTCGAGATCGTTTTCACACGCTTGCATGCGGGTGGCAAGTTCGACAAAGGTTCGGGTGGCGCCTACAGCTTTTCGGGCGGCCTGCACGGGGTGGGCGTCAGCGTCACCAACGCGCTGTCGACTCGACTGCAAGTGAGTGTCTGGCGCGACAAGCAGGTGGCGCAACTGGCCTTCAGTGGCGGCGATGTCATCGAGCCCTTGACCGTGCGTCCAGCCGGCTCGGGCGATCGCAAGAATGGCACCACCGCCCGCGTCTGGCCCGATGCCAAATACTTTGAAAGTGCCGACCTGCCGCGCAGCGAGTTGATGCATGTGCTGCGCAGCAAGGCCGTGCTGATGCCCGGCGTGACCATCACGCTCACCATCGAGAAAACTGGCCAGAAAGAGCCGGAGGTGCTGACCTGGCTTTACAAAGGCGGCCTGCGCGACTACCTCACGCAAAATCTCAACACGGAGCCGGTGATCCCGCTGTTTGAAGGCGAGCAATATGCCAGCAATAGCGAGACCGAGAACTTCGCTGAAGGGGAGGGCGCCGCCTGGTGCGTGGCCTTCACCGAAGAAGGCGCGCCCATGCGCGAAAGCTACGTCAACCTGATCCCCACGGTGGCTGGCGGCATGCACGAATCGGGCTTGAAGGACGGGCTGTTCAACGCGGTCAAGGGTTTCATTGAAATGCACGCCCTGATGCCCAAGGGCGTCAAGCTGATGCCCGATGACGTGTTCTCGCGCGCCAACTTTGTGCTGAGCGCCAAGGTGCTGGACCCGCAGTTCCAGGGGCAAACCAAGGAGCGCCTCAACAGCCGCGACGCCCTGCGTCTGGTGGCCACCTACGTCAAACCTGCGCTGGAGCTGTGGCTGAACCAGCATGTCGACTATGGCAAGAAGCTGGCCGATTTGGTCATCAAGCAAGCCCAGGCGCGCCAGAAAGCCGGCCAGAAGGTCGAGAAGAAAAAAGGCTCCGGCGTGGCCGTGCTGCCGGGCAAGCTCACTGATTGCGAAAGCCGCGACCTCAGCCTCAATGAAGTCTTTCTGGTCGAAGGTGACTCGGCTGGCGGCAGCGCCAAAATGGGCCGCAACAAGGAGACGCAAGCCATCCTGCCCTTGCGCGGCAAGGTGCTCAATGCCTGGGAGGTTGAGCGCGACCGCCTGTTTGCCAACAACGAAATCCACGACATCTCAGTGGCCATCGGCGTCGATCCGCATGGCCCCTTGGACACGCCCGACTTGTCCAACCTGCGCTATGGCAAGGTCTGCATCCTGTCGGATGCCGACGTCGACGGCTCACACATCCAGGTGTTGCTGTTGACGCTGTTCTTTCGCCACTTTCCCAAGCTGATTGAAACAGGCCACATTTACATCGCCCGCCCACCGCTGTTCCGCGTTGACGCGCCGGCGCGTGGCAAGAAGCCCGCCGCCAAACTCTATGCGCTGGACGAGGGTGAGCTGACCGCCACGCTCGACAAGTTGCGCAAGGAAGGCTGCCGCGAAGGCAGTTGGTCCATCAGCCGCTTCAAGGGCCTGGGTGAAATGAACGCCGAGCAGTTGTGGGATACCACCCTCAACCCCGAAACCCGTCGTCTGCTGCCGGTGGCCTATGGCGAGCCGGGGTTCGACCGTACCGAAGGGGCCTTCCACAAGCTCATGGGCAAGGGCGAGGCCGCCTCGCGCCGCGACCTGATGGAATTGCATGGCGACGCCGTGGAAATCGACATTTGAGGACGCGCTGAGCCGGGGGGGCTGTTCGCTTGTGAGGGGCGCTGGTTTCGCTTAAGCTCACCCGATCCAAAATCAGGGTGAAGGGTGGTCAATGTTGCTCGTTTGTCGACTAGGCTTGGTGGCTGTAGCGATGTTCGCGGCAACTGCAAGCTGGGGCGCCGCGCCCCATGCAGCGCAGGAGTCGATGTTTCGGTACCAAACCCAGCCGGGTGACACGCTGATCGGTTTGGGTGAGGCGCTGCTGATCCATCCCGGCGATTGGCCCAAACTGACAACCCTGAACCGGATATCAGACGTCAGGCACATCCCTGTGGGATCGGTGATCCGCATCCCGCTGGCTTTGCTCAGGTCCCATCCGCGACCTGGACAGTTGGTCGCGGTGGTGGGTCAGGCTTCTCTGGCGAAACCGGGCACCCCCGCAGTGGCCGCCGCAGTCGGCGCCGATGTTGCCCCTGGCACCACCATCACCACAGACCCCACTGCTTACGTGACGGTTAGGCTGGCCGATGGCTCAGAGTTGAGATTGCAGCCTTCGACCACGGTGCAACTTGAATCGTCCGAACATTACGAGGCGCCGGGATTCTTTGCGTCAACCCTGCGGGTGCTCCAGGGGCGCGTCGAAGCATTGGTCACGCACATGACCGGTGGGGAGCCCCGATTCAAGGTCAAGACGCCGCAAACCGTGCTGGGCGTGCGAGGCACCGAGTTCCGCATCGCCACCGATGGCGCACACGGCCAGACCCGTGCCGAAGTGCTGACGGGCCTGGTGGCGGTCGGTGAGGGCAGACGCCCCACCTTGCTGGACTCGGGCTTTGCGACCCAAGCCGATGGCGCGGGGCACATCGCGACCAAGGTGCCCCTGCTGCCCGCGCCTGACCTGTCATCCTTGCCGGCCTTGTATGAACGCCTTGTGGTGCGGGCGGACTTGCATCCCGTTCCTGGCGCTGCGCGATATTGGGGACAAGTGTCTCGGGATCGGTTCTTTAGCATGGTGCAGGCGGAGGCGTCGTCAAGCACGCCCGAGTTGCGCTGGGCCAATCTACCGGATGGGAACTATGTTCTGCGTGTGCGTGTGGCCGATGCCAACGGCATAGAAGGGCGCGATGCCATCCATCACTTCAAGCTGAAAGCGCGCCCGGAGCCGCCGATGGCCTCATGGCCGACGCCGCGAGGCATCGTGCAAGGCACGGCCGCGAAGCTGGCATGGGCTCAGCAAACAGAGGCGGCCAGCTATCACGTCCAGGTCGCGCGTGACCCCGAATTTAAGGAGTTGTTGCGAGATGAAGCATCAGTGAAAGTCGCTTCGTTCAGTGCTGATTTGTTGCCGGGCGCGTATTTCTGGCGACTGGCCAGCGTTCGGCCTGATGGCGACCAAGGCCCGTTTGGCGACCCCCAATCGTTTGTGCTGCGGCCGCTTCCGCCCCAACCCGGTCCGCCCAAAATTGATGAGCGCCATATCAGGTTCAGCTGGGCGGGTGAGCCGGGCCAGACTTTTGAATTCCAGATGGCGCGTGACGAAGGATTTGCCTCAGTGGTCCTGGCCCAGCGTTTGAACACGCCCGTGATCGAGTTGGACAAGCCCTCAGAGGGCGGGCGATATTTCATCCGCTACCGGGCCATCGATGCAGATGGGTTCGTGGGCGCCTACACCAGTGCGCAATTCTTTGACCTGCCGCGTTGCGTGGCTGACGGGCGGGGGCAGTGCGTGCACGCCGGTGCCGGTGGTTTGTTGATCAACCCATGAGGGTTTCAGTCATGCAATATCGGAGTCAATGGTGGCGTGACTGGTTCGTGGTCGCCGCAGCGCTGGGCACCTTTGCTTTTCTGACCGGCGTCGGATCATGGGCTTGGCAGCTGGACCAGATCGTGTACGACGCGGGGCTCCTGGCCTGGCAACGCCCGGGCCCCAAGGACATCGTGGTGGTGGCCATCGACGATGACAGTCTGGAAGCCGTAGGGCGCTGGCCATGGCGCCGCGCCATTCATGCCACGGCCATCTCCCGAATCGCTGCGGCGCACCCCAAGGCCATTTTGCTCGACGTGCTGTTGAGCGAGCCCGATGCCGACCCACGCCAGGATGAGCTGTTGGCCACCGCGATCCGGCAGGCCGGCAATGTTGTGCTACCGGTTGCGTTCGCCGCCAATGCGATGGGTACCGGCCGGGAGTTGCGACCCATCGCAATCCTGGCCGATGCGGCCAGACAGTTGGCCCATTCTGATGTCGAGTTGGACCCGGATGGTGTGTTGCGTTCGGCCTATCTGCAAGCGGGTTGGGGCGCGCCGTCCCTGCCTCAGTTGGCGGTGGCCTTGCTGGATGTCGGCGCAGAGCACGTTGACCCGTCTGTGCGCACGCAGAAATCACCGGTTGCGCCGCCCGCGAGCTTTTCCAGGCTAGCGCCATCGTGGCAGCGCGATCATCGGGTGTTGATCCGCTACAGCGGGCCCGTAGGGCAGGTGCGGCGCGTGTCCTACATGGCCTTGTTGCGCGGCGATGTGCCCGTCTCTGAGCTCAAGGATAAGTACGTGCTGATCGGTGCCACCGCCGCGGCGTTGGGGGACTCCGTGACAACGCCCGTGTCGGGCGGGTCCCCCGGCATGCCTGCGGTGGACGTGATCGCGCAGCTCCTGGACATGCTGCGCACTGGGGCAACCTTGCAAGCGGTGCCGCCTCTTGTCGTGGGCCTGATCTCTGCAATATTGGTGGTGGCGCTCATGTTGGCCCTTAGGCGGTTGACGCCGAAAGGCGCTCTACTGGTGGCCGGATCGGCGGCCCTGGGTTCGGCGCTGGTGTCCCTGCTGCTGATCAGGGCCGGTGTCTGGTTTGCGCCCACCAGCTTTGCCTTGGCGGCCTTCGCGGCGTATCCGCTGTGGAGTTGGCGTCGGCTCGAATCGACCCATCGATTTCTGGACGAAGAACTGACGGTATTGCTGAAAGAGCCTGGCATCGCCCTTCCCAAGACGCCGGCACTGGCGACCGATCAGGTCCAAATGAACAAAATGGACCCCATGGAGCAGCGCATCGTGGCCATTAAAGCTGCCACCGAACGCGTGCGGGAGGCCCGTCGCTGCCTGTCCGCCATCCTGGAGACCTTGCCCGCAGCCGTGTTCCTGGTCGATGCGCTGGGACGGGTGCAGCAGGCCAATCACCAGGCATGTGGTTTGGTCGGGGTCACTGAAACGCAGGCCCTGAAGGAGCACCCACTGGAGCACCTGTTGCGTGCCTGTGTCCCGACCGACGCGCCCCATTGGTCGATGTTGCTTGAGCGAGCGATATCGACTGGAGAGGTCATCACCACCGAAGCACGCAACGCCGGTGGCGACACCTTCCTGGCACGCGTGGCACGCCTGCAGGTCAATGGTGGCGCGCGCCATGACCTGGTCGTGTGCCTGACCGATGTCAGTCTGCTGCGCCAGGCCGAGCAGCAGCGAGATGAGTTGCTGGGCTTCATTGCACACGACCTGCGATCGCCGCAAGCGTCCTTGATCTCACTGGTGCAATTGCAGCGCATCTGTTCACCCCCTCTGCCGGAGGCTGAAGTGCTTGCGCACGTGGAGTCACTGGCCCGCAGCACCCTGCATCTATGCGATGAGTTGCTGCAGGTGATGCGGGCTGAGCATCGCCCCATCGAGCGCAGTCTCATGGACCTGGTCATCACCGCGCAAGCCGCAGTGGACGAGGTCGAACCCCAAGCCCGGTCCAAGCAAATTGAGATCGTGCGGGAGTGGTCGTCCCATGGACCGGCCTTAGCGTTGATCGACGATGTTTTGGTCCGCCGGGCGCTCATCAATCTGCTGACCAATGCCATCAAGTTCAGCCCCTCCTTCACGAGGGTCACGATGCAGATCGAGCAGCGTGACGCGTTCTGGATACTGTCCGTCCGGGATCAGGGCCCCGGCATTCCAAAGGCTGAGTTGCCCAAACTGTTTCGCCGGTACCAACGCCTGGACAACGGCCAGCGCTCCACCATGGCGCCTGGCATCGGTCTGGGTTTGGTGTTCATCGAGACCGTCGCCCGCCGCCATGGTGGGCATGTGCATGTGGAGAGCGAAGAGGGCATTGGATCGCGGTTCGAGATGGCCCTCCCTGTCGACCATTCGCAGGCCCTTGTCTCAGATGGCTCACATGGGGTTTGACGGAGCATTCAGGGGCGCATCGCCGATCCGTCTAAACTGCACGGGCCTGAACGGGTTCGCCCGACACAGAAAAACACTTCTCCGCGATGACCCAAGAATCCATTGATTTCAACCCGCCGCCGCCTGATGGCGGCGACACCCTGACCCTCGCTGACTACGCCGAACGCGCCTACCTGGAATACGCCTTGAGCGTGGTCAAGGGCCGGGCCTTGCCCGACGTGTGCGACGGCCAAAAACCAGTGCAACGGCGAATCCTCTACGCCATGGAGCGCATGGGGCTGTCGTTCACCACGGCCAGCGGCCCCAAGCCCGTCAAGAGTGCCCGCGTGGTGGGCGACGTGCTGGGCCGCTATCACCCGCACAGCGACACCGCCGCCTACGACGCCATGGTGCGCATGGCGCAAGACTTTGCACTGCGTTACCCGCTGGTCGATGGCCAGGGCAACTTTGGCTCGCGCGACGGTGATGGCGCAGCGGCGATGCGTTACACCGAGGCCAGATTGGCGCCCATCACGCGATTGCTGATGGACGAGATCGACGAGGGCACGGTCGACTTCATCCCCAACTACGACGGCTCCACGCAAGAGCCCAAACAGTTGCCCGGACGCCTGCCCTTCGTGTTGCTCAATGGCGCCAGCGGCATCGCCGTGGGCCTGGCCACCGAGATTCCCAGTCACAACCTGCGCGAAGTGGCTTCGGCCGTCGTGGCCCTCATCAAGAATGAGCAGTTGCTCGATGACGAGCTGGCCGCGTTGATCCCCGGCCCCGACTACCCCGGCGGCGGGCAGATCATCTCCAGCCTGGACGACATCCGCGATGCGTACCGCACCGGGCGTGGCAGCCTGAAGGTGCGTGCCCGCTGGAAGATCGAGGACCTGGCGCGCGGTCAGTGGCAACTGGTGGTGACTGAACTGCCTCCGGGCACCAGCACTCAGAAGGTGCTCGAAGAGATCGAAGAGCTGACCAACCCCAAGGTCAAGGCCGGCAAGAAGGCCTTGAGCGCCGACCAGACCCAACTCAAGACCACGGTGCTGTCGGTGCTGGACGCCGTGCGCGACGAATCGAGCAAGGATGCCGCCGTGCGCCTGGTGTTTGAACCCAAGAGCCGCACGATTGAACAACAAGAGCTGATCACCACGCTGCTGGCGCACACCAGCTTGGAAAGCTCGGCCCCCATCAACCTGACCATGGTGGGTGCGGACGGCCGCCCCACGCAAAAGAGCCTGCGCCAGATCCTGGTCGAATGGATCGGTTTCAGGCAGGTCACGGTGCAGCGCCGTACGCAGCACCGCCTGGACAAGGTCCTTGATCGCATCCACATTCTGGAGGGGCGCCAACTGGTGCTGCTCAATCTGGATGAGGTCATCCGCATCATCCGCGAAAGCGATGAGCCCAAGCCCGCGCTGATCGAGCGCTTCAAGCTGAGCGACCGCCAGGCCGAGGACATCCTTGAAATCCGCCTGCGCCAGCTGGCCCGGCTGGAAGCGATCAAGATCGAGCAGGAACTCAGCAATCTGCGCACTGAACAAGCCAAGCTGGAAGACATTCTGGCCAACCCGGCGGTGCTCAAACGCACGGTGATCAAGGAGATTGAGGCCGATGCCAAGCAGTTCGGCGACGAGCGCCGCACCCTGATCCAGGCTGAAAAGCGCGCCGTGGCCGAAGTCAAGGTGATCGACGAACCCGTGACCGTGGTGGTCAGCCAGAAGGGGTGGGTACGTGCCCGCACTGGTCATGGCCATGATCCAGCCAGTTTTGCGTTCAAGGCGGGCGATGGCCTGTACGGCACGATCGAATGTCGCACGGTTGACCCGCTGATCGTGGTCGGCAACAACGGCCGCGTCTACAGCGTCAGCGTCAGCGCCTTGCCGGGCGCCCGCGGGGACGGCCAGCCCATCACCACCATGATCGAGCTGGAGTCAGGCACTCAGCCTCTGCACTACCTGGCCGGCCACGTGGACCAGATCGTGCTGCTGGCCAACACGGGTGGCTTTGGCCTGCTGGCCAAGCTGGGTGACCTGATCACCCGGCAGAAGGGCGGCAAGGGCTTCTTGACCCTCGACGAAGGCAATGTGGTGCTGCCGCCTGTGCTGGTGCAGCCGGCGCACACCCAGGTGGCCTGCTTGTCTCAGAGCGGGCGCATGCTGGTGTTCGCGCTGGACGAGCTCAAGCTGCAATCCAATGGCGGACGCGGTTTGACCCTGATGGACGTGGACCTCAAGAGCGACCCCTTGATCTCCGTGGCGAGCGCGCACAACGGCGTCAAGGTGATCGGCTCAGGCCGAGGCGGCAAGGCCAAGGAAGAGGATGTGAAGCACTCGGGCTATGCTGCCCACATCGGCAAACGCGCTCGCAAAGGCAAGGCCGTGGAAGGTATGCAGAAAGTTGTCCGGGTGCTGGCGCTTTAACGACGCTGAAGCTGAACGCTAAACGCGCACCACGGTGACCGAGCACTCAGCCTCGGCCACCACCTGGGCACTCACGCTGCCCAGATAGCGGCGCAGGGCTGAGTTGCCGCGCGCGCCCATCACGATGTGGGCGACCTGGTTTTTATTGGCGAACTCCACCAGGGCGGTTGCAGCGTCGGGCGATTCCAGCACATGGAATGTGAGCCGCTGATCGGCCATCTTCAGGGCTTGCTGCAGCGGACGAGCCCAGTGCTTGATGGCGACCAGTTGCTGCACATGCAAGCTGTTGCCGTGCTCATCGGTGAGCTTGTCCATGCCGACCCGATTGGTCTTGAGGATGGTGACGCAGGCCAGCCGTGCGCCGGGTTCGACTTCCAGGATGCGACGCACCGTCAGCAATAGTTTTTCCTGCAATTCGGGCGTGCTGGACTTGATGCCCACGGCCGCCATGATGATGGGGCTGCGTTCGATCTGATCCGTTACTGTGGTGTCGTCCTTGGGTTCGGCGCCGAGAGCTTTGAACCAGCGGCCCAGCGTTTTGAGCTTGCCGGCGCTGCTCACTTTCTCGGCCCGTTCGGTCAAGCGCACTTGCTCGGGGTGCTGCAGGTCCAGGGCCAGTTGCGCAGCGCTTTGGTAGCGGTCTTCGGGCTGTACTTCCAGGCAACGCAACACCACTTCCTGAAACCAGGGGGGTACTGTGGCGCACAAAGCCCTGGGCGGAATCGGCTCGGCATACAGGCGTTTGCGCAGGCCCCCCACGGTGTTGGGTTGGCCAAAAGGGCGCTCGCCGGTGGCCAGGTGGTACATCATCACGCCCAGCGCGAACAGGTCGCTGCGCGGGTCGGTGCGGACAAACTGCACCTGCTCGGGAGACATGTAGGGCCCCGTCCCCATGGGCAGCGAAAACTCTTCTTCCAGCAGGTCGGGCAACTGGTCGTGGCGCGACAGGCCAAAGTCCAGCAACACGGCTTCGCCGGTTTCGCGGAACATGATGTTGCTGGGCTTGATGTCCAGGTGCACCACGTGCTGGCAGTGCAGCGCATGCAGGGCCTGTGCCACTGCGGCACCCAGTCGGGCCACTTCGTCCACGGGCAAGGGCGCCTGATCCAGACGCGGGCGCAGGGTCTCGCCGCCAAGGCGCTCCATCACGATGTACGGCTGACGAGTGAAGTCGCCCCGCGCCAAAAAACGGGGCACATGAGGCCCGCTGAGCCGGGGCATGATCATGCTCTCGACCTCGAACCCGACGATGGAGGCCGGGTCCTGCCCTCCCATGATGCGCGGCACCTTCATGATCAAGGGCACGTCGGGCGGGGCTTCCAGTGCCGTGACCGACCACAGCGCGGCCATTCCGCCTTGGTGCAATCGCTCGTCCAGGCGAAACCCGTCGATCACCTGACCTGCTTCCAGGCGGTGCGGCGGGGAGGGTTCAATGCCCATGGATCAGTCTTTCTGCATCGTAAGCAGGCAAGCCGGCCGCGAGGATGCGTCGGGCGGCCTCATCGTGGTCGTAGGGAACACGGTGAAAGGTCAGCGTGCTGCTGTCGGTGTCGAAGGTGGCATAGCAGGCCGCCGGGTTGCCATCGCGGGGCTGCCCGACCGACCCTGGGATGGCCAGCCAGCGCCGAGCCGGCGACAGTTCAATGGGCACGCCGGGGACGGGCGTGAATTCGCCCGCCTTGCTGGTCTGACTCAGGTGATACAGGCAAGGCTCATGCACATGTCCGCAAAATACAAAACGAGATGGCGTGGCCATCAGGCTGCGGGCGGCGTCCAGGCGGCTGAGCACATAGCCCCAGTGGACCGGGTCATGGGCATTGGCATGGGCGATCAGGCAAGGCCCGACGGTGGCGGTCAGGGGCAGCGAAGCCAGGAACACCTGCTGATCCGGGCTGAGTTGCTGGCGTGTCCATTCGAGGGACTGCAGGACATGGTGGCCCAACTCAGCGGTGCCGTGGCCGTCGATGGCGTCGTCGTGGTTGCCGCGCACGGCAATGGCTCCTCGGCTGATCTGGTCGCGGACAAAGTCGACCACCCAGACCGGATCGGCACCATAGTCGACGAAGTCTCCCAGCAGCACCAGTTGGTCGATGCCCTGAGTCTGTGCGTGCGCCCACACAGCTTCCGTGGCCTGGCGATTGGAATGCAAATCGGACAAGAGGGCGAGTTTCATGACTCAAGGGGTCTCCACCCCGCAGAGTCTAGCGTTTGAGGCGAGGGGCTGGTTGGGGGGGGCATGATTTTGATACCATGCGTTTTCCCTAGCGCGCCACACCCTGGCTTTGGCCGCCCAATCATGACGATGACCGCAGAACAAGAAGCAGTACTGCGCTCGATCAGGAAACTCATCGACTTCTGGCAGATCACACCAGATGAACTGGATTTCGGTGATTCCCCCTCGATTGCGCACCCGATAGAAACCTTACCCAAGCCGACACCCTCGGGCCCGAAATACCAGCACCCACGCACGGGTGAAACCTGGAACGGCGAGGGCATGCAACCTCAATGGATACGTGAGGCCCTGACCAAAGAGGGCTATACCGTGGACGAGTTGCGCTGCGCCCCCCTGAGCGAAAGCCCACCCGAGTTGAGGTGAACCCATCGTGCTTGATGCACAATCTCGGCCGGGCTCCATGGTTCAATGGATAGAACAGCCCCCTCCTAAGGGGCAGATGCAGGTTCGATTCCTGCTGGGGCCACCAAGTTACTGCATTTGCAATGTCGGAGCGCAGGGCACTCACCATGTCCGCAAACGCGCCCGCAGGCTGATGGTCACCATCAGCCACAGCAGTGCCCAGCCCGATCCGAAGACCCATCCGGCCACGACATCGGTGGCCCAGTGCACGCCCAGGAAAATGCGACTGATGCCCACTAACCCTGTCAAAAGGGTGGCCAGGGCCACCGTGTAGAGGCGTTCGGGCAGGCTTTCTCGCGTGCTGGCCAGCAGCGCGCCCAAGGTGAAAAATACGACGGCCGACATTGCCGCGTGTCCGCTGGGAAAACTCAGGCTGAGTCCCAGGTGTTCGGCCAATGCCGGGTCAGGCCGCTGGCGTCCAAACAGGTCTTTCATGAAGCTGACCATGGCCGTGGCGGATGCGATGGACAGTACCACCAGGCAGGCCGTGAGGCGGGCTCTTACCAGCATCAAAAATCCCACGGAGGCCGTGGTGATCACGACCAGGACGCTGACGCTGCCCAGGCCACTGATGTCCCGCATGGTTTCCAGAAGGCGGGGGCCCCACGGGTGGGTTGCGCAACTGCGCACGAACTGGCGCACGCCAAGATCAAAGCCGCGCGTTTCGCCTTCCAGAACGTCCTCGGTCAGCAAGGCGAAGGCCACGGCAAGGAAGATCACGGCCATGCTGGCCAGAACGGGTCGTGCCAGTTGGCGGGATTGGCTGGCTGGAGGCTGCGTGGTGGCGGATTCGGAGGGTTCCATGCCCAGCATCATGCCCTGAGCAAGTCTTTGGTTTCGATGAACGCCACCACCTGGTCCAGGCCCGCTTGGGTCTTGCGGTTGGTCATCACAATGGGCCGCACGCCTTTTTGCAGGCGTATTTCGCCACGCCCGAGGCGGGGTGGCCCCTTTGGAGTTGGCCGCGTGGCTCAGGCAGGCTGTCCCTCGTTTGGCCAAAGACATGGCCCAGGGCCAGGCTCCCGTGAGTGCGAGGTGCTGTACTGGGTGGTCAAGGGCAGGACCAACCGCGACATTGGCGGCATCCTGGGCGGCAGCCCGGCCACGGTCAAAAAGCAGCTGGAGCACGTCTTTGCCAAGCTGGGTGTGGAGACGCGCACGGCGGCGGCGGGCCTGGCGATGAGCCGCGTGGGGCAGCTCAAGGTGCGTTGATCAGAGCTTGGGCAAGTCCATCGCCACCGGCGTGTGGCCCTGCCTGATCAGCCAGTCGCGCAGCGCAAGGCCGGTGCTGGAGGGCCAGTACCGTGCTTTGGCCGGCTCAATACGCTTGTAGTCCACCAGCTCTTCATTGAGCACGATCTCGCCCTGCGCGGGCACGTGGTAAGCGATGATGATCTGGTTCAGTCGCGGGAAGGCGTAATGCCCGATGAAGTTCACGCCGGTGGCTTGCAGGTTCAACTCTTCCTGCACCTCGCGGGCGACGGCTTCTTCAGGACTAGGGTCGGTCTTTTCCAGAAAGCCGGTGATCAGGGCATAGAAGGGCACGGGCCAGGCGCGGTTGCGTGCCAGGATGATGTGGCCTTCGTGGTCCACCACAGCCGCCACCACGGGGGTCGGGTTGTCCCAATGCACATAGCCACAGGCTGCATCAGGGCAAGCCTGGCGGGACACACCTTCGTCCACTTTGGCTTGCAGGGGTTGGGCACATTGGGGGCAGTAGTTGAATGCCATCTGACGCTCGCTCCTTGAGTGATTCCCAGCGGCCTTGGCCCCGCAAAATGGACGCGTGGGATCAGGCCGCAGGTGGTGACACAAGCCTAACCGACTTGAGCAAGGCACGCTGAAAGCGGCTTGAACTGACGGCCAGGATTTCCTGGTGAACCGGCGCCAAGGCTGCCCAGTTTGCCTCGAAGTGGGTGAGGCCATGGGCCAGGCCGCCGGCAGAGCCTGCGATGGCGATGTCATTGCCCCCTTCGTCGGACTCGGCCGAAATCACCGCACCCGAGAACGCCTTGCCCAGGCGGCGCATGATCTCGCGTGTCTGTTCGGTGTCGGCCTGCACATTGGCCACCAGCCAGCCATCGGGCGTCAAGGCGGCGCGGCAGTGCTGGTAGAAGCTGCGTGTGCACAAGGCCTCGGGCAGGCCCGCACCGGTGAAGCCATCCACCAGGATCACGTCGTAGTGGCGCGGCGGCTTGTGCACGAAGCGGGCACCGTCTGCACAGACGATGCGCAGCCGTTCGCTGTCGGGCGGGATGTGGAAGTCCTGCCGCATGTCGATCACGTTCTGGTTGATCTCCACGGCCGTGAGGTCGGCGTTCGGCAAGTGCTTGTGCAAGTACTTAAGCATGGAGCCCCCCCCCAGGCCAATCATCAGCACGGACTTTGGAGCCTGGTTGAACAGCAGAAAGCCCATCATCGCGCGGGTGTAGTCCAGCACGAGTTCGTCGGGGGCGTCCAGGCGCATGCAGCTTTGAATCAGGGTCGACTCGAAGCTCAGGGACACGGTCTGGCTGTTGGTATGGAGGCGGGGGATTTCGATCACGATGGCGGCGAGTGTAGGGCAGGGCTCGGTGGCAGGCCGAAGCGCCACCCGATACGCCATGTGGCGTATTTATCAAACCGGGGGGCTGGGTAAGAAGCTCGAACCCGTGGTGGTTGATCCGGCCTCCAACTGGCCCCCGTTCGCTGAAAAAGCCAAGCAGCTGATCAGCCAGGACAAGACCGTCGTGACCTTTGGTTGCTGGACATCGGTGAGCCGCAAGTAGCCCAGCATCATCAAAGACATCGGCCGCGCTGGCCGATCAATACCTGGTCACGGAGCGCGGCGAGATCATCCAGCGTGGTCGTGGCGCTGACATGGAGGCCGATGGCGTGCGGCAGCTGATGTCGATTTGAATGCCGTGGAAACCCGAGCCACCCCCTAATATGAAGTGAGTCCAAGGGCTACTTGTTACGTGTGACCCGATGGGGAAGCCTCGTCCATGTGAAAAAATAAGAATGCAACGGCTGTAACGCGTTGTTCATTCAATAAATTGAGGACCTGGCATGAAATTGTTGAATCCCTCGGCCCTGGGTTTGGCTCTGGCTCTGGCGCTGACCGTGACCGCCGGCAGCGCCCATGCGCTGAGTTACAGCATCACAGACCTGGGCACCCTGCCTGGTGGTTACTACAGCCAGGGCAGCGGCATCAACAACTTGGGGCAAGTCACAGGGTGGGGTGATGCCATCATCGGTGAACATGCTTTTGTAGCGACCGGGGGCGTGCTGACCGATCTGGGGACTTTGCCCGGAGCTTATCGCGACAGCCATGGCACAGGGGTCAACGATGTGGGGCAAGTGGTTGGGTTTGCCACCACGGCATTGGGTGGGACCCATGCTTTCGTTTCCACCGCAGTTGGCTTGAGCGATCTTGGCCTTCTGCCCGGCGGCAGTGACAGCTATGCCAGGGCCATCAACAATGCTGGTCAGATCGTCGGGCATGGGTCCACCGCAACAGGCGAGCAGCACGCGTTCATCTCCAACAGCGCAGGGCTGACCGACCTCGGAACTTTTGCGGGAGGGCACTTCAGCGTTGCCAATGACATCAACAACCTTGGGCAAGTCATCGGCTTTGGATCGAACGCCTTTGGGCAGCAGCGAGCCTTCATCACCAACGGCAGCGGCCTGATCGACTTGGGCACTTTGGCGGGTGGCGCAGGCAGTTATGCCTATGCCATCAATGATGCGGGTCAGGTGGCCGGTTTTGCTGCCAATTCCTTGGGCCAGTTCCACGCTTTCCTGTACAACGGCAATGGCCTGGTTGATCTAGGCACGCTGCCAGGGGGCAACTCCAGCGGCGCCTCTGACATCAACGGACTGGGCGATGTGGTGGGATCGGCCACAAACGCCAGCGGTGCTGGGCGCGCCTTCATCTACCGCAACGGCTCGATGATGGACTTGAACACGCTTCTTGATTCAAAGGACGCGTCGGTCTGGGTGCTTGGCGACGCAACGGGCATCAACGATGCTGGACAGATCATTGGACGTGGGCGGGTCAATGACCAATTCCATGCGTTCATGCTGACGCCGTCGGCCGTCGCCGAGCCCAATGATTTTGTGCTGATGCTGGCCGGCCTTGGCGTCATCGGGAGCCTCGCTCTGCGGTCCCGAAGGATCTTGTTAGACTGATCGCCCTTTCTGCTGATCAATCTTGACTTGAGGATACTCACCATGGCGACCACCGCATCCGGCTTGCACTATGAAGACACCGTTGAAGGCGAGGGCGCGGCTGCTCAAGCCGGCAACTACGTGACGGTGCACTACACGGGCTGGCTGTACGAGGGTGGCGTCAAGGGGGTCAAATTTGATTCCAGCAAGGACCGCAACGATCCGTTCGAATTCCCCCTCGGTGCCGGTCACGTCATCCGTGGCTGGGACGAGGGCGTGCAGGGCATGAAGGTCGGCGGTACGCGCGTGCTGGTGATCCCGCCGGAGTTGGGCTACGGTGCCCGTGGCGCAGGCGGAGTCATTCCCCCCAATGCCACCTTGCTGTTTGAAGTCGAGTTGCTGGGAGTCTGATTCACCATGTTCGCGCCCAGTCAGGAGCAAGTGCGTCGCTTTTTCTGCGAGGCCTGGGCCAAGCAGCAGACAGCGCAGCTTCTGACGCCCCTGGAAGCCCAGGCGGTGGACTGGATCACGCAGCATCCTGAATACCATGACGACCTGACCGATGTCGACGCGGCGGTGGCCGCCAGCTATTCGGTCGAGGACGGGCGCACCAATCCGTTCCTGCACCTGTCCATGCACCTGTCCATCACGGAGCAGATGAGTATTGATCAACCGCCGGGTATCCGCGCCGCGGTTGATCGCCTGGCGCGGCGTCTTTCATCCTTGCACGAAGCCCACCACGAAGTGATGGAGTGCCTGGGCGAAATGGTCTGGACCTCGCAACGCTCGGGCCTGCCGTTTGATGGCCAAACCTATATCGATAAAGTGCTGATGCGCGCCACTCGTTGAGGGGGGCCAGCCCGCCCGGCTCAGCGCATTTTGGGTTCGGGCACCGTTTTCAGGTCGCTCTGAAGGCCCTCGACATAATGGGCCAACAGCTTCAGTTCAGGCTGAGTGAACAGCTTGGCCTGGGCCGCCATGATCGGGTTGTTGCGCCCAATCTGAGGGTTCTTCTCCGTCTGGTAAGCCTTCAGCGCGACAAACACATAGTCGCCATATTGGCCTGCCAACTTGGGGTAGGCGCCGTCGATGGGGGCATTCAGGTTCTGGCCGTGGCATGCCACACAATTGCCTTTGGTCAGCAAGGCATTGACTTCGGCGCTGGGGGCCTCGCCGGAAGCAGGTGTGGCGGGCAGGTTCTTGCCACTGGCTTCGTAGTAGAGCGAAATGTCGGCGATGTCCTGGTCGGACAGTGATGTGGCAATGCCGCGCATCGTGGGGTGCTTGCGATCACCTTTCTTGTAGGCGTTCAAGGCCGTGGCGATGTATTTGGCACTTTGGCCGGAGATCTTCGGCACGCGATGTATCTCGGGAAAGCTGGCGCGGTAGCCCTCGATGCCATGGCAACCAATGCACATGGCGATCTTCTTTTGTGCAGCCGCTGGATCACCTGGTTTGGTGTCCTGGGCATGGGCTGCGGTAGTCAGCAGGCCCGCAGATGCGGCAAGGCCCAGGGAGCAAATCAGGGAAGACAGTGTTTTCATGAGATCTGGCAAGAGAGAATTGCAGGCAGGGGGAAAAACACACGGAGCCGGACCATTATAGGGAGCGCTCTATACTCGAATATAGGATCAACCCGGTTGAGCAAACTCATGAAGTTTCAAGGTACTGAACAATACGTCGCCACTGACGACCTCAAATTGGCGGTGAACGCTGCGCTGACCCTGCAGCGCCCTCTGTTGGTCAAGGGCGAGCCTGGCACCGGCAAGACCATGTTGGCCGAGCAGGTGTCTGAAGCGCTGGGCATGCCACTGTTGCAGTGGCACATCAAATCGACCACCAAAGCACAGCAAGGTCTGTACGAATACGACGCCGTCAGCCGCTTACGCGACAGCCAGTTGGGCGAAGAAAAAGTCAAGGACATCCACAATTACATCGTCAAGGGCGTGTTGTGGCAGGCCTTTGATGCGGATCAGCCGGTGGCGCTGCTGATCGACGAAATCGACAAGGCCGACATCGAATTTCCCAACGATCTTCTGCGTGAAATCGACCGCATGGAGTTCTATGTGTACGAGACGCGCCAGCTCGTCAAAGCCAGGCACCGGCCCTTGGTGATCATCACGTCCAACAACGAAAAAGACCTGCCGGACGCGTTTTTGCGCCGTTGCTTCTTCCACTACATCCGGTTCCCCGATGCGGTCACGATGCAGCAGATCGTGGATGTGCACTTTCCGGGCATCAAGAAGGACTTGTTGGCCGGCGCCATGCGCCACTTCTATGAAGTGCGCAACCTGCCGGGTCTGAAAAAGAAGCCCAGCACGTCCGAGTTGATCGACTGGCTCAAGTTGCTGCTGGCCGAGGACATCCCCGCTGAAGTCCTGCAAAGCAAGGATGACAAGGCCAGTGTGCCGCCTTTGGTGGGGGCTTTGCTCAAGAACGAGCAGGACCTGAGCCTGTTTGAACGCCTCGTGGCGATGGCCCGCAACAACCGCTGATCCTGCCGGGCGCCGGAGCGTTCAGGCGCAGGCAGCTTGCTGGTCGGGCGCGCTGACCACTTTATTGCGCCCCTCGGCCTTGGCTTGGTAGAGGGCGTCATCCGCGCGGCGCAGCAGCGATGGCAGTGCTTCCAGCGAATCGTTGGCCGTGGCGACGCCGGTGCTGATGGTGACCGTGATGCTCTCGTCGGCCCAAGGAATATTGATCTGGCTGATGGCTTGGCGCAGCCTTTCGGCGGCCAGCCCGGCGCCTTCGTGCAAGGTTTGGGGCAGCAGCACAGAGAATTCCTCACCGCCCACACGGGCGACGCGATCAACCCCGCGCGCGTGCGCCTGCAATGTCTGAGACACGGCGCGCAGCACGGCATCGCCTCCGGCGTGGCCCAGTCGGTCATTGATGCGCTTGAAGTGGTCGATGTCCACCATCAGCACGGTGAAGGGCTGGCCAAAGCGCTGCAGCCGCTGCGCTTCGCGGTCCAGTAGAAGCTCGAAGGCTCGGCGATTGAGCAGGCCGGTCAGCGCGTCATGATGCGATAGGTGTTCCAGACGACGCACCAGGCGTGTCACGACGATGTAGCCCAGCACGAAGGCCGATAGGATCGACAGGATCAGGCTGACGATCACCAGAACGAATTGCGTTTGTTCGAAATCCCCTTGAACCCAGTGCCATGGCGTTGCGGATCCCAACTCGGTCAAAGCCAGGCCCGTGAACAAGGTCATGGCCGTCAACAACAGCCCCGAATGGGTCCAGGCGATCCCGGCCTGGAATTCTGTTTTCAAGGGCTCGAAGCACTCGATGGCCGTGCGCAGCAATACCCACGCGATCACACTGCTGCTCCCAATGATGCCGCTCGCTCGCCAGCCAAACGGTATGCACACCGCCAGACTGAACAGCGCGGTGCCTGATGCCAGCAAAAAATGCGAGCTGTCCGTATGGGATAACTTGAGGAAGGCCTGCAGGCCGCGCCGCAAGGAGATCACGCCGAAGGTCACCAGCACGCCAGTGATCAGGACCAGGGTGGTGCCGGGCTGACCATCGTTCAGCACCATGCAGGTCAGTGCGAGGCCGTTGGCCAGGCTGGCCACCAGCCAGTGCAGCGCAGCCTTGCGCGACAAGCCCAGCCACGTCCCTGCAGCCCACCACATCACCGTGGTCAGGCCGTGCGTCAACACTACGAAGGTTAACAGCAGGTGGCGTACGTCCATGTTGAAACTTTAGTGCCTGGCCCAGGCCCCACGGTGAGAGGAGCAACCCTGTACTTTCGACAATGGCTTTGTGCGCACAGGACAGTAAGGCGCCAAAATAGACCGTAATTCGCAGGACTTCATATGCTCATCGATTTCTTCTTTGCTTTGCGTTCAGCGCGGCTGCCTGTCACCATTCCTGAATACCTGAGTTTGCTCGAAGCCGTCAAACAGGAGGTGATCGAGCCGTCGGTGGATCAGTTCTACCATTTGGCCCGAATGACACTTGTAAAGAATGAAGTGCATTTCGATAAATTTGACCGCGCGTTTGCCACCTATTTCAGGGGGGCTTCGGCGGCCGTGGACCTGACCCGGGAGATTCCGCTGGAATGGCTGCGCAAGCGCTTTGAACGCGAATTAAGCGCTGCTGACAAGGCGGCGATTGAAGCGATGGGCTGGGACAAGCTCATGGACCGCCTCAAGGAGTTATTCGAAGAGCAGAAAGAGCGCCACGAAGGTGGTAACAAATGGATCGGCACGGGCGGCACGTCGCCGTTCGGTGCGCATGGTTACAACCCCGAGGGCATCCGAATCGGGCAGGACCAATCACGCCACCGCAGTGCCGTCAAGGTGTGGGACAAGCGCGAGTTCAAGGACTACGATGACAGCATCGAGCTGGACACGCGCAACATCAAGGTGGCCCTGCGTCGCTTGCGCAAGTTCGCGCGCCAAGGCGCTGCCGAGGAGTTCGCTCTGGACGCCACCATTCAGGCTACGGCGGCCAACGCCGGCATGCTCGACATCAAGATGATTCCGGAGCGGCACAACACCGTCAAAGTGCTGTTGCTGATGGATGTGGGCGGTTCGATGGATGATCACATTCACCGAGTCGAGGAAATGTTCTCGGCGGCCAAGAGTGAGTTCAAGCACCTGGAGTTTTACTACTTCCACAATTGCGTCTACGACTTCATGTGGAAGAATAATCACCGCCGCTTCTCTGAAAAGGTCCCCACCTGGGACATCATCCGCAAGTACAACAAGGACTACAAACTGATCTTCGTGGGCGATGCCACCATGAGTCCCTATGAAATCTTGCAATCGGGGGGCAGCGTTGAATACAACAATGAGGAGCCCGGTGCGGAGTGGATTCAGCGCCTGACGCACGCCTTCCCACACCATGTGTGGATCAACCCCGAACCGACGGGTGTCTGGGGCTACCGGCAAAGCATTTCGATCATGCAGCAGTTGCTGGGTAACCGCATGTTCCCTCTGAGTTTGCAAGGGTTGGAAGGTGCGATGCGATTGTTGAGCAAATGAATCGGTGGTGGCGTGGGATGCTGTGTGGATTCGCCTTGCTCATGCAAGGCGTGCACGCCCAGGAATTGCCCGGAGAGCCGGCGGAGGCGGATGGCGCCGTCAGCGCTGCGGCCGCGGCCAGTTCGGCCACTTCGAACCCCGCCCGACGGGCCCCGCTGGTCTGGACGCTGGACATTCAGGCCCCTGGCGCCTTGCATGATTTGCTGCACAACTACCTTGATCTGGCCCGCTACCAGGAGGCCTCGTCGTCCGCAGTCGGTACGGGCATTCGCATCAGTCGTGGTGAGTTGCGGCGCCTGGTCGCGGCAGCCCCTGAACAAGTGCGCAGCCTGCTGGAGGCCGAAGGTTATTTTTCGGCGCAGATCCACACCAGCGTCAGTGACGAGGTGGCCGGTCAAGCTGTTGTGATCCGTCTGGTGGTGGACCCGGGGCCCAAGACACGGATCGGACGTGTGCAGATGGTCTTTGAAGGCGAGTTGGACACCCTGTTGTCCACGGGCGATGCTTCGGCCAAAGCCCTGGTGGCCGAGCTCGATGAGCTGTGGGCCTTGCCGGTGGGTGAAGTGTTCAAGCAGGCCGGGTGGTCGGCCGCCAAGAACAGCATGCTGGCCAGGTTGCGCTCAGAGGGCTATCCGCTGGCCACCTGGAGCGGCTCGGCTGCCACCATCGATGCCCAGCAGCAAACAGCCAATCTCTTTGTGGTGGCCGACAGCGGTCCGCTCTTTCATTTTGGTGACATCTTCATTGAAGGGTTGCAAAAGCAGAGCGCCTCAACCGTGCTCAACCTGGCGCCGTTTTCCCGGGGCCAGCCTTATCGTGAGCAAGCATTGCTGGATTTTCAGGAGCGCTTGCAAAAACTCAATATGTTTGACAACGTGTTTGTCACGCTGACGCCTGACCCCGCCTTGGCCGATGCTGCTGCGGTGACCGTGCAATTGCGCGAATTGCCGCTCCAACAAGCCACCGTCGGCGTGGGGGCCAGCAGCGACACCGGGCCACGCATCTCGGCGGAGCATCTGCATCGGCGCTTCATGGGTTGGGACTGGATGTCCAAAACCAAATTGCAATTGGGCCGCGCCGAATCCACGTTCCAGGCGGACTTCACCTCCGATCCTTTGCCAGAGCGCAAGCGTTGGCTGGTCTCGATGGAGCTGTCGCGCCAGCTCGATTCGGCCAGAACGGCGACCGGCAGCCAGCGCTTGCGCTTGGGCCAATTGCACGAAGGAGATCGGTTGGAGCGCACCCGCTATGTCGAGTTTCAGCGTGCGTCCGTGACTTCGGAGTCGGGTGACAAGGTCGCCGAGGCGTCGGCCCTGGCCGGGACGATGCAGTGGATATGGCGCGCGGTGGACAACCCGTTGTTGCCTACCACAGGCATCACCGCCGTGGGGGCTGCCAGCCTCGGGCGCAGCTTTGCCACGTTGGACAGCTCGGGATTTTTTGGCCGGACTTATGGGCGTTTGACCTGGTACAAGCCGCTGCCTGGGGGGTGGTACTCGACCTCGCGTGTGGAGGGGGGGCGGGTGCTGGCGCCCACATCGGTCAGCGTGCCGGACACTTTGTTGTTTCGGGCTGGTGGGGATGAATCCGTGCGTGGCTATGGCTACCGTGATCTGGGTGTGACGGTCGACGGTGTCACGGTGGGGGGGCGGGCCATGGTCACAGCCAGTGCCGAAGTGGCCCATCCCATCATGGCCAAATATCCCAGCATCTTGGGGGCCCTGTTCTTTGATGTGGGGGGGGTGGCCAACCAGTTTTCGGAGATCAGTCCGCATCGCGGCTACGGTCTGGGTGTGCGCTGGCGCAGCCCCGTAGGCCCCTTGCGCCTGGACTTGGGCTATGGCGAACAAAGCCATCGGCTGCGTGTGCACTTCAGTGTGGGGATCTCGCTGTGAGCGACGTCGAGCCCACTCCCGCGACCTGGTCCTGGCTGCCCGCGTTGATGCGGCCATTGTGGGTGGCCTTAACCGTGTTGGTGGTGATGGTGTTGCTGCTGGGCGGCAGTTGGTGGGCCTTGCAGCACGAGGGTCCTAGCGCGCGGCTATTGTCCGTGCTGCCGGGGGTGCGGGTGGTTGGGCCGACCGGCGCCGTGCTGGGCAACTTCAGTGCCCAACGCATTGAAGTCAGCCTGCCCCGAGGGTCGGTGCTGACGCTGATCGAACCTCGCTGGCGAGGGCTGGCGCTGCGTCATGATCCGGACACGGCATGGCATCTCGGTCTGGTGGCCGAGACCATTGAGGCGCGCAGTGTGGACCTGCAGTGGGTGGCCGCGCCAGCGCCAAAGCAGGCCGCACCACCGCCCACGCAGTGGGACTTGCCACTCTCGGTGCGGGTGGCGACCTTGAAGGTGGGCATGCTGCGCAGCAATCTGTTTGCACCGCAAGTGTTGTCCGGGCTGGAGGGGCAACTGGACTTGCAGCTCGGCTTGCGCCACCGCGTCGTTCTGAAGCAGCTTGACGTCCATGGCTGGGTGCTTCACGGGGAGGCCACGATGGGCACCCGTCAGGACATGGTGCTGGATCTGGGGCTCGCGGCCCGGCGCGAATCGGTGGCGAGTGTGGCGACCAAAAGTGCGGGGCCAGATGTGGCGTCGGCCACTTTGCAGCTGAAAGGGCCGCTGCGGCATTTGATCGCCACTGGGCAGGTGCTCATCGGCGAGGGTGCCGCATCACCGCAGCGCTTGACCATTTCTGGCGAACTGACCCCCTTTGCCGCCTGGCCCGTGCCGCGCCTGGAGGCCCAAGCCAAGAGGTTGGACCTGGGGGTGTTGTGGCCTGCATGGCCTCAAACGGCTTTGTCGGGGCGGGTGACGGTGCAGCCGAAAGTCAGAACGGCCAGCAAGCAGCGAGGCGCGCCTGACCTGACGGTTGACCTTGCGTTGGACAACCTCGATCCGGGGCCGTGGGACGCCCATCGCTTACCTGCCCAACGCCTGGTTGGCCGGGTGGATTTGCCAGTGGCGCAAAGCGGTGCCAAGGCGGGTGAGCTGGCCAGCCTGGGCCAGGCGGGACAGCTCGCTGTGACCGCGACCCTGCCGCGATCCATGGGCCGAGGCACAGCATCGGCGGTGGTCAATGGGGCGTGGGATTTGCTGACCCCACAAAGGACCAATCTGAGCGCGGACATCAGCGGATTGGAGCCGCAGGCGCTAGATGGACGCGCACCGCCATTACAGCTCAATGGACAGATTAACGTCCGCTCGGCGCCAGCCAAGGCCGGTCAAGTCGGGGAGCGTTGGGCCGTGTCGGCGGACCTGTCAGGCCTGTTCGGGCCGGTGATCAATCCGGTGAAACAGGCCGCTCAAGGCCGCAAGACGGGCCAGGAATCCACCCCTGGGGCACGCCCCGTCGCCTTGACCTTGAGCGGCTTTTGGTCGCCGGCACTGGCCGAAGTCACCAGCCTGAGTTTGCGTTCGGGTTCGGCCCTGGCCAAGCTCACGGGGCGAGTGGATCAGCCCAGCGGCTCGGCATGGCGCACGCATGGGCAGCTCGACTTGACGGATTTTGATCCCCAGCTGTGGATGCCTTGGCCGGCCTTGGCCACCGGCACGCATCGTCTGCAAGGCAGCATGCAATTCGATGTGGACGCGACATGGCACGGCGAAGTTCAAGGGCGGCTCGATCGCAGTCAATTGGCCAGCGTGCCGCTGGACGGGCGGTGGTACTGGCAGGCGCCAGCCGGTCGGTCGGACATGAACATCAGCCTGGACCTCAACGCGGCGGGCAACCACGTCAGCGCGGTCGGCACCGTCCCGGTGGTGGTGCGGCCTGGCTCGGGGGGCGCAGAGCTGTCCGCTGAACGGCCCCAGCAGTGGAACATCCAGGCCAAGGCGCCCGCCTTGCAGGCTTTGCAGCCCATCGCCCTGTGGTGGGGCTGGCGTGACTTGCAGGGTCAGGTGCGGGGCGACGTCACGGTGACTGGCGTCTGGCCTGCCCTGACCACACAGGGGCAGCTGGAGTTCATCAGCCTGCAAATCAAGTCACCTGGCGATGCCGTCTATGCGGTGGCGCAGGCACAAGGCCAGTGGCGGGTGAGCACCGGATCCTCGTTGGCGCCCATGGAGGCCAGTGTGAACATCAGTCAGGCGCGCTTGGGTAGCATGGCCATCGAACAGATGACGGCATCCCTCACAGGCAGCGCGCAATCCCATCGCTTGGTGCTGCAGGGCGATGCGCGCTTGCCGCGTCGGGCCGAAGTGACCAGCCAGGCGAACAAGTCCACTCCCCAGCCGCCCAGCAACAGCACCACCACCACAACAACAACAACGGCGCAAGGTGTGCGCCTTGAATTGGCCTTGCAGGGCAGCGTCCTTGAAACATCGCGGGGCTGGAAGGGCCAGGTGCAGCGCTTGAGCGCCGTCACGGTCGAGCCCAAGCCGCGCACCTTGCTGTCGGCGGAGGCGGTGGATGTGAGTTGGGCCACATCACCTCAAGATGGCCTGCTCAAGGTCAGCCCGACCAGGGTGCTGGTTCTGGGTGCTGCCCTGAAGATTCAGGACCTGCAGTGGCATGTTCCCAGGCAAGCTGGCGCTGATGGCGGGCAGGCCGAGGTCGCCATTGATCTTGAACCGCTCAGGCTGGCCGACGCACTGGCCCATCTGCAGCCACAAAGGGGCTGGGGTGGCGACCTTGTGGTGGCGGGGCAGTTGCGCATGCGGCACAGCGTCCAGCAGCCCTGGCAAGTGGACGGTCAATTGGCACGCACCGCCGGCGATCTGACTTTGTCTGAGCCCACCATCGAGGGCAACAGCGTGCAACCTCTGGGCATTCGCCAGGCACGCATTGAGCTCAAGGCCAGAGAAGGGGTCTGGACCGTGTCCGAACAAATTGAGGGGCGGGTCTTGGGTGCGGTGACCGGCCAGCAAACCGTTCAGACCCGCTCACGCGACAGTCTGCCTTCAGCGGATGATCCCTTCTCGGGCTTGCTGAACGTCAAGATCGGCAATCTGCGACCCTGGGGCGTGTGGGTGCCGGCGGGTTGGCGGCTGTCGGGTCAACTGGAAGCGCTGGCGGCGTTGACCGGTACTTTGGGGGCGCCGCACTACACCGGGCAGGTCAGTGGCCAAAACCTGGGCGTGGCCCATTCCCTGCAAGGCATCAACATCACCGATGGACAACTGTTGCTCGATTTGCAGGGTGATCAGGCCCGCCTGACGCGCCTGACGGCCAAGGGCGGCGAAGGTGGTGGCAACATCAGCGTGCAAGGCGATGCCGTGCTGGACGCCCAACCGCAAGCCCACCTTTCGCTTCAGGCCGATCACTTTGCCTTGCTGCAACGTGTCGATCGCCGGGTGGTGGTCAGTGGGCAGGCCAAGGTGACCCTGAACGCCGAAGACATTCTGGGCGATGGTCGTTTTGTGATCGACGAGGGCTTGATCGACATCACGCGCGCTGATGCGCCCACGATTGGGGACGACGTCAACGTCATCAACCGGCCGGGCGAGTCACCCGACGCGGCAGAAGAGGCCGCGACCGCCAGCGCCTTGCCCAAACGCAAACTGCAGGCCACCATTGATGTGGACCTGGGCCAGAAGCTGCGGCTGAAAGGCCGTGGCTTGGATGCCATGCTGGTCGGCAATGTGCAACTCACCACACCCAATGGCCGCCCGGCGGTGCGCGGGGTGATCAGGACGGCCTCGGGCTCCTACGTGGCGTATGCGCAGAACTTGGTGATCGAGCGAGGCTCTGTCACCTTCACTGGCCCGATTGAAAACCCTCGGCTGGACATCCTCGCCATGCGGGCTCAGTCGCCCCTGGCCGCATCGTCGGAGGTGAAGGTGGGCGTCACGATCACCGGCACGGCCCAGGACCCTCGCGTGCGCCTGTATTCCGACCCCAACCTGTCGGAAACCGAAAAGCTGTCGTGGCTGGTGTTGGGGCGTGGGCCGGCGGGTCTGGGCGGTGCGGACATTGGCCTGCTGCAAACGGCCGCCTCGGCCTTGCTCTCCGGGGAGGGGGGCTCGCCCAAGGATTCCGTGCTCAGTGCCATTGGCCTGGACGACCTGTCCGTGAGCCAATCCGAAGGCAATGTGCGGGGCACGGTCGTCAATGTGGGCAAGCAGATTTCGCGCAAATGGTACGTAGGGTATGAGCGCAGTCTCAATGCCACCACCGGCAACTGGCAGTTGATATACCGTCTGGCCCAGCGGTTCACCGTGCGGGCCCAGACGGGGCAGGACAACGCGCTGGACCTGATCTGGTCCTGGCGTTTTGACTGACGCTTTGAAGGTTCGCCGTTTGCAGGGCCACCCCTAGAACACAAATTGAGCCGGTTGGCCTTTTGTGATATCAACCCAGTTGTGTCATTTTTCACATTTGGGGATGCCGATCATGAAATCTTTTTTCTCGCTCGCGACGACCTTTCCACCTCAGGGATTGCGGCCCTGGCTCGCACCGTTATGCCTTGGATTGGGCATGAGCCTGGTGGGCGTTGCTGCTCAAGCAGCCACGGTCACCGGGGTGAACACCAGCATTGCGCCCAACGGGCCGGCCAGCGTGGTGTTTGATTTCGATTTCGGCGCGCCGATCACTTTGGAGGCATTCAATGCCACCTTGAGTTTCGACAGCACGAAATTGACGTTGGTCGATCCCACCAACTTTGCCTCGGCCAACTCGGGCGTTCTGACCTCTGATTTTTCTCAGGTTGTCGCGTTTTCGTCGCCCAACTCCGCCACGATTTCTTTGGTTGGCCCGCCCAACGTGGGGTTGGATTCCAAGGTTCAGGTCCAGTTCAACTTTCTGACACAACTCAAGGCAGGAGAGAGTTCAGTGGTCAAGTTGGACCTGACATACGCTGAGCCCAGTGGACTGGACGTCACCTTGCCGACCGCATCGGCCACCGTGGCGGCGGTGCCAGAACCCGTGACCTGGGCCTTGATGCTGGCGGGCGTGGGCGTCGTTGGGGCGTTCGGACGTCGCAAAGCTTGATTCGATCCCCTGGTGGGATTGGTTGAGCGTCTTGATGCCTAACCGGGAATCAGGACGCTCGATTGCGGTTTGCCCGGATCGTAAAAGACCTTGACCGTGGCACCCACGGGGAAGGGCGCCAGCGCTGCAAGGGTTTGCTGCTCGTCGAAGTAATGGCGCCCAAAGGCTTGCAGGCAGTTGTTCTGGTACTCAACCCCATTGACGCTGTAGCGGTACTGCACCTCGACATCCCACTCCTGCTTGGACACGCCGCGGAGGCCGTTGTCTTCGTGTTGCGCCCGGGCGCGCGACACCAGGATCTCTCCCTGGGTGGATGGCCACTGTGGGCTGGCGCGGCTGACTTGATAGGCCCGCCAGATCAGCACGCCAAACAGCAGCACAAAGCCAATCAGCAGGTATTTTCCGAAGTCGTCGCTCATGAGGGGCGATTGTCGCGCGAAGATACCGCCCTGTTTCGATTTGCCGCTGAGCACCCCAAAAAATGCCTGCCAGTCCGTTTTACGCCCATTTGTCTCGCCTGCGCTTCATCAAGCGCTGGGGTTTAATGCGCAACGCCATTGAGGAAGATGTCGCCCAGCACAGTTGGGACGTTGCCGTGCTCGCCCACGCCTTGGCGGTGATCCGACGCGATGTGCTCGGACACCCCATTGACCCCAATTCGGTGGCCACCCGTGCACTGTTTCATGACGCCACCGAGGCCATCACGGGCGACTTGCCCACGCCGGTCAAATACTCGCCAGCCATGCGCCACGCCTCAGCCCACCTGGAGGCTGAGGTCAGTCAGGAAATGCTGGGTCTGCTGCCCGATCTGCTGAAACCCGCGCTGCAAAGCGTCATGGACCACCACCAGTGGCCCGACGACGAAGCCCGCCTCATCAAGGCCGCCGACCGCCTGGCCGCCTGGCTCAAATGCCGGGCTGAATTGCGCTACGGGAACCGCGAGTTCGAACAGGCCGCGCAACAAATCGAAGGCAAGCTCAACGAGCACATGAGCCCGGAGTTGCGCTACTTCCTCGACCACTTCGGTCCCGCCTTCGAGTTGACGCTCGACTCCCTGATGCGAGGCGACTGACCATGAACGACACCCTGTTGCTCGATCCCTCGTTCGACACGCCAGAAGCCCTGGCCAAAGTGCTTGAAGCCCATGCCGACTACCGTGTGCTGCGCCGCCTCGTGCCGACCAGAAATTTTGGCCACAAGGCACCAGGTGCCAAGGCCAAGGTGCTGATTCTGGACACGGAAACCACCGGCCTGGACTGGCGCAAGGACAAGATCATTGAACTGGCCTTGTTGTTGGTCGAGATCGACATCGACGCCGGATTGCCCACGAAGGTGCTCGACATCTACGACGAACTCGAAGACCCGGGGATGCCGATCCCCGAGGCGGCCGGGCGCGTCACCGGCATCACCGATGACATGGTCAAAGGCCTGCGACTCAATGAAGATCGCATTGCGCAATTGATCGAGGGTGTCTCACTGGTGATCGCCCACAACGCCCGCTTTGACCGAGCGTTCGTGGAAACCCGTTTGCCCGCTTTTGCCGAATTGCCCTGGGCTTGTTCGCTGGCCGAAATCGACTGGAGCGAAGAAGGGCGTGGTTCGGCCAAGTTGGAGTTCCTGGCGTCTGAGCTGGGCTGGTTTTACGACGCCCACCGCGCCGAGATGGACTGCCACGCCTTGCTGGCCGTGCTGCGCCAACCCTTACCCCAATCAGGCCTGACCGGCTTGAAGCGCCTGTGGGACAGCGCCCAGGCCATCAGTTACAAGGTGATGGCCACCGGCTCGCCGTTTGACTCCAAAGACGCCCTCAAGGGGCGTGGCTACCGCTGGGATGCCGAACGCAAGGTCTGGCACACCAGCGTGGCCGATGAGGCCGCTCTGGAGGCCGAATGCGCTTGGCTGAAAACGTCGGTGTACGGCGGACGCGCGGCGCGCATCGAGGTCGAACAGCTGTGCGCCAAAGACCGCTTTGCCCCGCGCCCGGGGGTGCTTCAGCCGCGCAGTCTTTGACCCTTCCATCCCTGACGAATCAGGATGTTTTGGCCTGGAAGGTGCCACTCAGCAATTCGGCCAGTTGCGAAGTCTCCATCCGAAAGCCACAGGCCTGCGGATGCCCGCCACCGCCCATCGATTCGGCCAGCGGGATCGCATTGAAGGTGGACACTGCGCGCAGGCCTACCTTGACCACCGCCTCTTTGGAGACGCTCCACAGCAGGGCGTAGGTGCCGCACTTTTCGGCCAGCAGGTTGCCCACTTCGCTGGTGAAGGCGCCCGGGCAGTTCGCCATCAAGCCCGCTTGCCCATTGAAGGTCACAGGGGCGGCGCTGTCAGCAATGTCGCGGCACAGGGCCAGGAACTTTTCATTCATCGCGCCACCGCGCTGGCTGAATTCGGCCACTTGCTCTGGCGTGAAGGCGGCGATCTCGGCCCAGCGCGCAAAGTCATTGGGCTCCATGTCCAGGGCTGACAAAAATGGCGCGCTTTCAGGGAACGCCCAGTTCCACAGATCACGGTCCTGAATGAAACGGATCAGGTCTGGCACGGGTTGGCTTGGGTGGAAGAACTTCCAGGCCAGCATGGCGCCAGACTGGCTCATGTCGAAGTGCACGGCGCCGCAGCGGCATTGAAACCCACTGAGCTTGTCGGCGGCGCTTTTGTGATGGTCCAGCATCACGAGGCTGGCGGCCTGCTCGTCTATGCCCTTCATCAGATCTTCCGAGAAGGAGAAATCAAGGATGTAGACCGATCGGCCGGTCATGGACGGCATGTCCGCCAGTGCCGTGACCTTGCTGTGGCTCATGCCCACGTACTCGCCGCGCCCTTCAAAGAACAACCAGGCGGCCAGCGCGGACCCAAAGCCGTCCGGGCACTTGGCGTGGTAAATCACCAGGGGATTGGGGTCAGCCTTGTCCGGCTGGATGGCCAGGCCAGGAAGGCTGGTGAAAAGTCCGTTGCTCATGAGCGCATCTATCCAAAATAATCCAATGGAGGTCGATGCTAACGGCTTTAACGCCACCAGGGGCTGCGGTCATGGCCCAATCAACAGGGCTTTTCATTGAGCAAGCGATGCAGACCTGCTTCGTCGAGCACCTGAATGTCGCGCTGTTTGACTTTGAGCAGGCCTTCCTGGTGAAAGCGAGAAAACGCACGGCTGATTGTTTCGAGCTTGAGGCCCAGGTAGCTGCCGATCTCCTCGCGGGTCATGTGCAGCAGGATGGTCGACGCTGATAAGCCACGCGCCTGCAGGCGCTGAATGAGGTTGAGCAGGAATGCCGCCACACGCGCTTCAGCACGCATGCTCCCCAACATCATCATCACGTTCTGGTCGCGCACGATCTCGCGGCTCAGGATTTTGTGCAAGTGCTGCTGCATTACCGCGACCTTGCGTGACACCTCGTCCAGTCGGACGTAGGGGATTTCGCAGACCTGTGAGTCTTCCAGCGCGATGGCATCGCAATGGTGCTGTTGTTGGCCAATACCGTCCAAACCCAGCAACTCGCCGGCCATCTGGAATCCGGTCACCTGGTCGCGTCCGTCGGGCGCCGTCACCTGCGTCTTGAAAAACCCCGAGCGCACGGCGAACAGCGATGCGAAGGGGTCCCCGGCATGGAAAAGCACTTCGCCGCGCTTAACGCTGCGGCGTGTCGTCACCAATTGGTCGATTTCATCCATGTCGCCCCGGGACAAGCCCACTGGCAGGAACAGATCACGCAAGGCGCAATTGGAGCAGGCAAGTGGAATGGGATATTTTTTCATAACGGATTCGACCACATCGTTGGCACGCGCCCCCCTACCGAGCATGACCAGTCGCAATATTCAAATGATTGTCCGGGTTAATTCGAGATGAAATTTGATGCTGATCAAATCCATGAGTCAGTAGTCTCGACACAGTTCACCTATGCATGCGACCTCTAATCCAAATGACACGACCGCGCCGGGTTGGGCACCCAGTGCCGCACTGCTCAAGCGCTTTGATGTGAACGGGCCTCGCTACACGTCCTACCCCACGGCGGATCGGTTTGTCGAGGCCTTTGGCCCTGCTCAGTATTACCAGGCATTGACGCAACGCTCCAGTGCCGGAGCGACCGGCGTTGGTTTGGTGGGGGGGCGTGGGCCACTGTCCGTTTATGTGCATATCCCATTTTGCGAATCGGTTTGCTATTACTGTGGCTGTAACAAGGTCATCACCCGTCATCACGAACGCGCTGGCGAGTATCTCGATGCGCTTGAGCAGGAACTGGCCCTGCAGCTGAAGGTGTTGGGGCATGAGCAATCGCTCACGCAGGTGCACCTCGGCGGCGGAACGCCCACTTTCCTGAGCGATGCCGAGCTTGAGCGCTTGATGAATTCATTGCGCAAGGGGTTCAACTTCGATCCCGGCGCCGAATGTTCCATCGAGGTGGATCCGCGTACCGTCACCCGAGAGCGCCTGGCCCATCTGGCGTCGCTGGGCTTTAACCGCATCAGCTTTGGGGTGCAGGATTTCGACCCGGACGTGCAGCAGGCGGTGCACCGTGTGCAACCCCTGGAGCATGTGGCCGAATTGATGCAGGCGGCGCGTGACCTGAAGTTTGCGTCCATCAATGCCGACCTGATCCATGGCCTGCCCAAGCAGAGCGTGAAATCCATGGCGCACACCGTCGAGCAAATGGCCTTGCTGCGGCCTGACCGCATCGCGCTGTATGCCTATTCGCACTTGCCGGATCGCTTCAAACCACAAAGACGCATTGATGCGGCGGAATTGCCCGATGCGGCCGAGCGGATCGCCATGCTGTCCCAAGCCATGGCCGGCTTTCTGCGGCACGGCTATACGCACATTGGCATGGACCATTTCGCCCTGCCTGGCGACTCACTGGCCGTGGCCAAGCGTCAAGGGCGTCTGCATCGAAATTTTCAGGGCTACAGCACGCAGCCCGATTGCGATCTGATCGGCCTGGGCGTGTCGTCCATCGGCAAAATTGGCGCCACCTACAGCCAGAATGCCAAGACCTTGCCGGAGTACTACGACTCCTTGAACCGCGGCGAGTTGCCGGTGGTCCGTGGCCTCGCGCTGAGCCGTGAGGATCTACTGCGCCGCTCGATCATCATGGCCTTGATGTGCCAGGGACGGGTCGATTTTGAATCGATCGAACTGGCGCACCTGATTGACTTCCGCCAACACTTTGCGCAAGAACTGGAGCGCATCAAGGAGATGAGCGATCAAGGCCTCGTCACCTTGGAACCGGACGGCATTGAGCTCACGTCCATGGGCTGGTTCTTCGTGCGTGGAGTCGCCATGGTGTTTGACCAGCACCTCCAGCAAGACCGTGCCCGCGAGCGCTACTCGCGCGTCATCTGACGGGGCTCACAAGGCCCGCGTCACCAGCTTGAAGTCCGGGTCTTCCGGGAAGGGCTTGACGGTAAAGCCCAGGCTGCGCATGAGCTTGAGCATGGTGACGTTGTTGCTCAACACCAGGCCGTCGATTTCTGACAAGCCCTTTTCGCGGGCGACATCCGTGATGCTCTCCATCAGCCGCGAGCCCAGGCCCTTGCCATTGAAGTCGTCGGACACCAGCAGCGAGAACTCGCAACTGGACTGGTCGGGGTTGGTGATGTAGCGGGACACACCAATGATGCGTTGGGTCTCAACGATCACGCCGTCCGTGTTTGCGCTGCGCTCCTTGAGCACGGCCACCAGCGCCATCTCTCGGTCATAGTCGATCAAGGTGAAGCGTGCCAGCATGGAAGGCGGCAACTCCGTCATGGCCGATGCAAAGCGGAAATAGCGGCTTTCGGACGACAGCCCTTGCACCAGATCCTGCAGCATGTGCGCGTCATCGGGGTGAACGGGGCGTACGGTGTACTCGCCACCGCCACGCAGCGGCCACTGCTGCTCGTAGCGTGCGGGGTAGGGCAGGATGGCTAGGTGGTTGTAGTTGTTTGGTCGGCCCATGAGGGCCTGCGGCGCGCTGTCGATCACGATGCGGGCATCCACGGCCACCGCGCCAGACTCGTCCACGATGATGGGGTTGATGTCCATCTCGCGCAGCTGAGGCAGCTCGCAGACCATCTCTGAGACACGCAGCAGTACCTGCTCCAGCGCCTCCATGTCCACAGGGCTGGCCCCGCGCCACTCGCCCAGCGTCTCGGCCACGCGCGAGCGTTCAATCAGGCGGCGCGCCAGGAACTGGTTGAGCGGTGGCAACTCCATGGCACGGTCGTCGATCAACTCGATCATGGTGCCGCCTGCGCCAAACACGATCACCGGACCAAACGGGGCGTCGGTGACCAGTCCGATGTAGATCTCGCGACCCCGTCGGTTGCGGGCCATTTTCTGCACGGTCACGCCATTGATGCGGGCATCGGGCTGCAAGCGCGCCACGCGTTCGACCATGTCGTTGTAAGCGTCACGGGCGCTGGCGCCGTTTGTGATGTTGAGCACCACCCCCTCCACGTCGGACTTGTGGCTGATGTCGGGCGAGTCGATCTTGAGCGCCACTGGAAAGCCCAGCTGCATGGCGATCATCATGGCCTCGTTGGCGCTGCGCGCCAGGATGGTCTCGGTCACCGGAATGTGGAAGGACGACAGCAGCGTCTTGGACTCCATCTCGGTGAGCACCTTGCGTCGTTCGGTGAGCACGCTCTCAATGACCAGGCGTGCCCCTTCAATGTCCGGTGTGGCCAGCGTTGACAACGGTGGCGGTGTTTGCTGCAGCAGTAACTGGTTCTGCGCAAAGTTGGCGATGTTGCCAAATGCCCCCACGGCCGCCTCGGGGGTGCGGAAGGTCGGAATGAGGGCTTCCTTGAGAACGCCACGCCCCGCCAGCACCGAGGCATCGCCCATCCAGCACGTCAGCAAGGGTTTGCCGACCGTGCGATTGGCCTCGGCCAGCGCACGGGCCACGTCGACCGAGTCGACGTCGGCTTTGGGCGAGAAGATGGCCAGCACGCCATCGATCTGCCGGTCCTTGGCAACTGCGTCAATGGCCGCCTTGTAATGGGCGGGGCTGGCGTCTTCGGACAGGTCAATCAGGTCCGACAGCGATGCGAGTGCTGGCAGTTGCGGCTTGAGTTCTGCGGCCCCATCCGGCGAGAGTTTGCCCAGCTGCAAAAAGATTTCGTTGACCCAGTCTGCCGCCAGCACCCCAGGCCCACCGCCGTTGGTGATGATGGCCAGACGCCGCCCCGCCGGGCGGTAGCGAGAGGCCAGGCACTTGGCCGCCGAGAACAGCTGCACGAACGAGTTGACGCGCACCGCGCCAGCACGGCGCAAGGCGGCATCGAACACATCGTCGCTGCCCACGATGGAGCCACTGTGCGTTTGCGCCGCTTCGTTGCCTGCTGGCTTGCGACCGGCCTTGAGAATCACTACTGGCTTGGCGTTAGCCGCCGAGCGCAGGGCACTCATGAATCGGCGAGCGTTGGCGATGCCTTCGATGTAGACGATGATGCTGCGGGTCTGTGGGTCATTGGCCAGAAAGTCCAGCACATCGGCGATGTCTAGCGATGGATGGGGCCCCAGCGAAACGACGGAAGAAAATCCCACCGCATTGTTGCTGGCCCAGTCGAGCATCGACGAGGTCAGGGCGCCTGACTGCGAGACCAGTGCCAGCGAGCCGGTTTGCGCTAGCGGCCCGGACACGCTGGCGTTGAGCTGCGAGGGCGGGCGCTGCAAACCCATGCAGTTGGGCCCCAGCAGGTGGACGCCGGCCTGGCGCGCTACTTTCTGGAGGGACTCAGCCTGCTCGGCGCTGATGCCGCTTGATATCACCATGACTGATCGACAGGCCATGCGACCCGCCAACTCGATAGCGGGTGCCACGTCCTGCAGGGGGAGTGCGATGACTGCCAGATCGGCTCGGGCCTGGGCCAGGTCCGCCAGCGTGCCGCTGGTGTGAATGTCCAGAAACTGGAAGGTGCCGCTGAATCGCTGCGCACGCAGGGCCTGATGCAACTGCCTGGCGTGCGGAGTCAGGCTGTCGGGGGCATCGACCTTGCCGGCAAAAACCGCGATCGACTGGGGCGCAAAAAGTGGGGTCAGGTAGTGTTTGTCCATGATGTCCGTCCACACCAAGGGGCAGTCTACGCTTGAGATGGGTCGATTTGTCAGGGTGCTTGCTGCAAAGCCGCTACGATGCAGATCGAGTTCACTCACCAGTCCCTATGAGCAAGCCCAACCAACTCAGCCGTACCGTCGCGAGGTTCGAAGGATTGCCAGACAGACTGCGCCCCTGGCTGACCAGCTTTGTGCTGGGCAATGTGGTGCCGCTCGTGGGTACTGCCAAGCTGCGTTTTGACGAAATCAGCAACCAGCGTGTGGTCGTCAGCATCCGCAACCGCCGCAAGGTGCGAAACCACATCAAGGGCGTGCATGCCGCCGCCATGGCCTTGTTGGCCGAGACCGCAACGGGCTTTTGCGTTGCCATGCACCTGCCCGACGACAAGCTGCCGCTGATCAAGACCTTGAAGGTGGACTACCTCAAGCGCGCGCAGGGCGACATGAAGGCCGTGGCCCATTTGCGGCCCGAGCAGATCGAGCAGATACTGACCCAGGACAAAGGCGAGGTGACCGTGGCCGTCCGCATCACCGACGAGTCAGGCCAGGAGCCGATTCAGTGCGACATGGTCTGGGCCTGGGTGCCCAAGAAGCGGGACTGATTTTGACTGCGCGCCAATGAAATACTTCATCGCCGACCGATCATTGTGGGGTTTGGTTGGCGTGACTCATGACGTTCCTTTGAGGCGGTGACGTCCCCGACCACCTCCAGGGTCCGCACTGGGCACCTCCCATCGGATATCCTGCGGGTCGCCACGCAATGCTCCGGATCACACCATGAAACGCCACCCGTTGTTCGTCCTCCTTGCATGTCTGGCCTTGGGTGTCCTGGTATGGGGCCTGGTGCAAAAGATGCGCGGGCCGGCCTTGGCCGGCTACCAAGTCGCCGCGCGGCCGCTGGTGCAGACCGTCGTGGCGACCGGTCGGGTGGTGGCCGTATCGCGCGCTCAGATCGGCAGCCCGGTGACCGGCGTGGTGGCCGAGCGTCGCGTGAAGGAGGGAGACGTGGTGCGGCCTGGCGACGTGCTGGCGGTGCTGCGTGCGGACGACCTCGAAGCGGCGGTACGCGAAGCGGAGGCCGCCCTGGCCCAGCTGCAGCAGTCGACGCGTCCGCAGGCGCAGGCCGCACTGCGCGAGGCCGAGGCGAGTTTGACCCAGGCCAGCCGCGAAGCCCAGCGTCGTCGAGACCTGTTCCAGCAGCAGGCGATCGGCCGCGAAGAGATGGAAAAAGCGGTACAGGCGGAGACCATGGCCCGCACCGCCGCTGAGCAGGCGCGCTTGTCTGCCCGTTCGCTCGTGGCCGGCTATCCCAACGAAGCGGCGGCGCGCGCCCGAGTGGCCAGCGCCAAGGCGCAGTTGGCCAAGACCACGATTCGTGCCGAAGTCGCCGGCACCGTGCTCACCCGCAACGCTGAGCCGGGCGACCTGGTGCAGCCCGGCCGAGTCCTGTTCGAAATCGCCCGCAAGGGCGACACCGAAGTGCTGCTACCGCTGGATGAAAAGAACCTCGAAGTGCTCGCCATCGGCCAGTCGGCCACGTGCATCGCCGACGCTTTCCCTGCGCGGCCCTTCCCGGCCAAGGTCAGATTCATCGCGCCCAGCGTGGATCCGCAACGCGGCACGGTGGACATTCGCCTCACTGTGACCCCGGTGCCGGGTTTCCTGCGCCAGGACATGACCGTCTCAGTGAATGTGGAAACGGGCCGCCGGGACCGCGCCATCGTGGTGCCGAACGAGGCACTGGTGGCCATGGACGGCAACCGAGCTGAGCTGTGGCTGGTTGTCGATGGCCGAGCCACGCGGCGCCAGGTGCAGTTGGGCCTGCGTGGCCTGACCCAAACCGAAGTCACGGCTGGTTTGCGGGTTGGTGACTGGATCCTGACGGACGTGCAGGCCGCAGTGGCACAGGGCGATCGCGTGCGCGTGGTGTCCAGCGGCCTGTCCGTCAGTGCTGCGAACCCCGCCACGCGCCAGGAACTGCCGGCCAAGCTGGACTGATGCCGATGTGGATCGAGTGGACCATTGCCACCAAGTTCCTGCGTGAAGGCAAGACACAGAGTACGCTGATCCTGGTCGGTATCGCCGTGGGCGTCGCGGTGATTGTCTTCCTAACCGCGCTGATCACCGGACTGCAAGGCAACATCATCAACCGCACCCTGGGCACGCAGGCCCACATCAAGGTCCAGCCCCCGCAAGAGAGCAACCGCATCCTGCCGCCCCCCCAGGGAAGCGCGCAGCTGGTGCTAGAGATCAAGCGCGCCCAGCGCCTGCGCTCGATCAACAACTGGCAGCAGGTGCGCGACGTGTTGGATGCGCAACCGCACGTTAAGGCCGTGTCACCAGTGATTTCGGGGCCGGCGTTCGCGCGCCGTGGCGAGGCGCTGCAGTCGGTGGCGCTGGTCGGCATCGACGCGCCGCGCTACCAGCGCATCATCCCGATCCACAAGGACATGGTCGCCGGCGCGTTCCGCATCGGTGCCGGCGACGCCGTGATCGGCAAGCAGCTGGCCACCGACCTCGGCCTGAGCGTGGGCGACAAGCTGCGCCTGGACGGCGGCCAGGGAGGGGAGAGCGTGGTCAACGTGGCCGGCATCTTCGAACTGGGGGTGCGTGAGTTGGACGCGCGCTACGTGTACGTGGACATGAAGCAAGCCCAGTCGCTGCTCAACCTGCCCGGCGCCGCAACGATCATCGACCTGACGGTGGACAACATTTTCGACGCACAGGCCGTGGCCGCGCGCATCGCCCGCCTCACCGGGCTCAAGGCGGAAAGCTGGATGGAAACCAACGCCCAACTGATGAACGCCTTGCGCTCGCAAAGTCTCTCCACGCAGATGATCAGCGTGTTCGTGGCATTGAGCGTCGCGCTGGGAATCGCCAGCGTGCTGTCGGTGAGCGTTGTCCAGCGCACGCGGGAGATCGGCATCCTGCGCGCGATGGGCACCACGCGGCAACAGATGCTGAGGGTGTTCCTGGTGCAGGGTGCACTGTTCGGGCTGGCCGGTTCGCTGCTGGGCGGCTTGGCAGGTTATGGCCTGGTGGGCGCGTTCAATGCGTTCGGACCCAAACTGTTCTACATCCCGGTGAATCTGTGGCTACTGGTGGCCGCGACGGGACTGGCAACGGTCACCGGCATCCTGTCGGCAGCTGTGCCGGCGCGACGTGCCGCGTCCCTCGACCCGGTGGAGGCGATCCGTCATGTCTGAGCACGACGCCAGCCAGGAGGTGCTGCGCCTGCAAGGCCTTAAGAAAAGCTACAACGTCGGCAAGCCCACCGAAGTGGAAGTGCTGCACGGCTTGGATCTGCGCCTGCAACGCCGCGATTTCGCCGCACTCGTCGGTGCCTCGGGCTCGGGCAAGAGCACGCTGCTCAACGTGATCGGGCTGCTGGATCGCCCCACAACGGGCGAGCTGCTCCTACTCGGGGAGCCCACTCGGAGCATGGACGACGCACGGCGCACGGCGCTGCGCGGCAGCGCGATCGGCTTCGTGTTCCAGTTTCATCACCTGATCCAGGCCTTCACGGTGCTGGAGAACGTGCTGATGCCCCTCATGGTGGCCACCGGCAAACCCACGCGTGACCAACTCGACCGCGCCCGTGGCCTGCTGGCCCAGGTGGGCTTGAGTGGGCTTGAGCAGCGTAAGCCCGACGAGCTTTCCGGCGGGCAGCAGCAGCGCGTGGCCGTGGCCCGCGCGCTGGTCACTCACCCGTCGCTGCTGCTGGCCGACGAACCCACCGGCAACCTTGACAGCAAGGCCGCCGCCGAAGTGTTCCAGCTGTTCCGCAACTTCAACCGCGAATTTGGCTGCGCCGTGCTGCTGGTCACCCACGACCGGCGTATGTCCGAGCAGTGCGACCGCACGGTGACGCTGGTGGACGGCAACATCGAAAGTGACGTGGTGCAAACAGCAGGCGGGACATGAGCCGATGCTCGGCATCACAGGCTGAATACGAGAGCTCAGGCGGCATTTGGCATGCCATCAACGCATTTGAAACAGCTCTTGGTGGACGCGCTCTGGCGGCAGGCCATGTGCGAGGAAGTCCTTGCGCAGCGATTGACCGAACCCCGGAGGTCCGCAGAACCAGATGCTGGCCGACTGCCACTGCGGCACGGCAGCGCGGATGCGATCTCCATTCAAGCGCCCATCCTGGCCATCAACCAGAAGGTGCATGCGCACGCCTGCGGCCTCGGCGTCTGCGTTGAGACGGTCAATGGCTGCGTGATCGAACTCAGCAGTCGGATGAAAGAGATCTATCGTCTTTGCTTCCGACGTGGCTGCACGTTCCTTGAGGCGTGCGATAAAGGGCGTGATGCCGATGCCCGCACCCACCCAGATTTGGTGTGGTTGTGCATCGTCAAAGTCGAAACAGCCGTAGGGGCCTTCCACCGTCACCGGCATGCCGATCCTTAAGTGCTCCTGCAAACGGGCCGTGTGGTCACCCAAGGCCTTGGTGATGAAGGTGATGTGGCGGTCATCGGGGTTCCAGGCCGAGGCGATGGTGTAGGGGTGTGCGCCTTCGTTCTTGTCGGATGTGACGAAGGCGAACTGCCCGGCGACATGGCCGCGCCAGCCCTCGCGCAGCACGATGGAAGTCTCCAGCACCCGCAGCGCCGGATAGTGGGTCAGGGCCTCGATGGTCCCCTGAGTTTTGCGCCCTGCTCCGATCCGGCCCGTCAGGCTCAGCAGCCCAGCAACGCTTCCGCCCAGCATTAAGGCGCCCAGCAGCCAGCCCACGGGTTGCGTCCAATATCCCACTTTGGTGAGCACCACGCAGTGATAGACCAGCGCAAGGTAGACAAGCGCCAGCAACTGGTGGGTTTTGACGAACAGGTGATAGGGGAAGCGCTTGACCAACGCCAGCACGATCAGCACCACGGCCGCGTAGAACGCCCATTCACCAACGGTTTCGGCCAACTCCCGCTGACCCTGCAGCCAGGTCTCAATGCCGATGGTGGGCTCGCCGGTGCGAGGTCGGCGCATCGGTTTTGTCAGCCACCCCCAACCCACCATCCATTTGGTGCCTTGCCCCCACCACCAATGGATGATGGCAACCACCAAGGCGGTGATGCCCAGCCATTTGTGCAGGCGGTACATCTTGTCCAGCCCGTCCAGATGCGGCTCCAGCCATTTGGGGCGCAGTGCCAGCACCATGGCGACGCTCATTGCACCAATGGCGATAACACCGCTGTATTGCATGAACACGGTGCGAAACGAAAAGTAGGTAAACGGGCTCGGCGCCAGCGTGTCGGCGGCAAGCCATAGCGCCGTCAGTAGTAGCAACAGGGCAATAAACGAAAATTTAATGCGCTTCATGAGGGGCAGATGCCTTCCGATGGTTAAGCATCGCCTCTGCCGATTGCTTTGTTGAATCGCCCCGGGATTCGTGGAGGCTGTTTTGTTTAAGTCAGGCCTCCACCGTGGTGGCTTGACTGGCGAGTTGCCGGTAGTAGTTTGCCTCAGCTTCTGCCGGAGGTATGTACCCAATGGGTTCGAGCAGTCGGTGGTGATT
>JAGWTR010000002.1 GCA_028868855.1 Burkholderiales bacterium
GTGTGTCGGCGTGTCATTGATGTCTCCTGCGTCGCCTCACGGCCCCAAGGGGGAAACGCGGCTCACCCCGACAGCGCAATGCTGGCGCAATGAGAAAAGCCAGAGCGAACCCTGGCCTTCTTAAGTGATGGTGGACCGAAGGAGGATCGAACTCCCGACCTCTGCATTGCGAACGCAGCGCTCTCCCAGCTGAGCTATCGGCCCCGTGAACTCAGTGTATCAAATGGACGCTGTTTCGGGCCCGGGCATGTTGCCTGTTTGGCGGCGCTGCAATTCACAGAACAGGGCCGACTGGTCCAGCTCGGCCAAACCGTGGGTCGCCGCCTCCGCGTAGAGCGCGGACAGGTGTGCGGTGATGGGCGCGTCAAAGTGCATGGTCTGGGCGGTGTGCATGGCATTGCGCAGGTCTTTGAGTTGGATCGCCAGCGATCCCCGTTTGGCGAAATCGCCCTCGACCATGCGCTGCCCATGGACCTCCAGGATGCGGCTTTCGGCAAAACCACCACGCAGGGCCTCGCGCACCCTGGCCGGATCAGCGCCTCCGCGCTCGGCCATCAGGAGGGCTTCGGCCACGGCGCCTATCGTGATGCCCACAATCATCTGGTTGGCCAGTTTGGCCAACTGCCCGCTGCCGGTGGGGCCCACATGGACGGGCCGGCCCAACACCTCCAACACTGGCCGTGCGCGTTCAAAGTCCTCCGCACGTCCGCCCGCCATGATGGCCAGGGTGCCGGCCTGCGCACCCAGCGTTCCTCCCGAGACGGGCGCGTCCAGCGCCGTGACGCCCAGTGGGTGCAATCGCAGGGCATGGTCCCGCGCCTGCTCGGGCAGGATGGAGCTCATGTCGATCACCAGGGCGCCGGGTTTGAAGCGTGGGGTTGAGCCACAGCCTTGCCCGAACAGCACGTCGCCGACCACCCCACCGTCCTCCAGCATGGTGATGACGATGTCCGCATTGCGCACGGCCTCGGCTGGCGTGGCGGCTACCGAGGCGCCCTCCGCTTGCAATGCGTCGGCCTTGGCGCGGGTGCGGTTCCAGACTATCAGGGGGAATCCGGACGCCAATAAACGACGCGCCATGGGTACACCCATCAGCCCGCAGCCTAAAAGACAGAGTTGAATCATGATTGGAGGCCACAATGGCGTGTTAAAGCGCACACAAGCACCATAAAGCTGTCATTCATCCCATGTTTGAAGGGCAGCCAAGCGCTTTAATTTAAGCCAATATTTGGCTGTCATGGATCTCAGGCTTGGTTGGTGGTGCCGCCGGGCTGGGCTGTTTCTTGAACCGATACTCATCTGCGCATACCTTATGGTCGATTCAACTGTTCTGGAAACCACGCAAAGTGGCGCTTTGTCGGCCGCGCTGATTCATGCGCTGGATCAGCAGGGTGTGGCTTTGATGCTCAAAGATGTGGCCAGCGGTCGCTACGACTGGGCCAATGATGCGGCGTCCAGCTTGCTGGCGAGACCGGGGCTGACGGTGGTCGGGAAGCAGGATGCTGACTTGTTCGACGCCGTCCAGGCTGTGGCCTTGCGGGCGGCAGATCAGCAGGCCCTGTCCTTGTCCCAGGGTTTTTTGACCGAGCATCGACTGGAGCGTGGCGGTGAGCGCCGGGATTTCACCGCTTGGCGCCAACTGCTGGACGGTGAGGGCGATTCGGTCGGGCAGAAGTTGCTGTCAGTCTGGCAGGATGTGACCGAGCAGCGCAAACGCGACGCCCAGTTGCAATCGGCGCTGGCGCAACTGGAGGCTCAGCAAAAAGCCAATGACGCCTTGCGACGCGACATGCAGGACAGCCAGGTCCGCGATGACGTCTCGGGCCTGTATCGTCGCGCCCATTTTGAAGAACAACTGCGCCGCGAGGCCGACCTGTCCAGCCGCGAGCAACGTGAGTTCGCGCTGGTGGCCATTGCCATCGACGGCATGGATGACGTCTTGCGCCTGCATGGCCCCGAGGGCGGTGAGCGGGTGGTGGAGGCGCTGGGGCGCCTGCTGCGAGCCAACACCCGTGCCATGGACTCTCCGTGCCGCCTGGGTGGCGACCGATTCATCGTGCTGTTGTCGGGTATGGGGCTGGCCACGGCCCATTCCCGAATGGAACAACTGCGACGCCAATGCGCAGGGCACATCGTGCCCTTCAATGGTCAGCAGATTCCGTTTTCGGTGAGCGTGGGGGTGGCAAGCTTCCCGCACACCGCCGGTTCTGTGGAAGAGCTCATGCGCAGTGCCGACCGCGCGATGGCCAGTGCCCGGGACTCCGGGGGCAACCGCGTGGCCCTGGCGGCCATCGCGTTCGTGCCCACGGTTTGATGAATTAGGTGTTCGCCGCGCACTGGTTGCCGCGTTCCTGAACCCAGGGGATTCAGGTGGGCGAGGTCAGCACAGCTTCGGGTTCATCTGACGCGAGACGATCACACCTACTGGGCATGTTCCAAGCCCTGGCTCTAAGAGCATCGGTTCAAGGAATTAAAAGCTTCCACGAACGCGACGAACGATTTCATTCTACGTGTTCGGCGCGGTCGTGGGTGTGTAAATACCCCGTGATGCAGGGGATTAAATCAGGTGACCATCATCGCCCAGCACCCGATCGATCCGACCAATGAGTTGGTCGACGTATTCCGGGGCAGGCAGGTCGGCGGTGCTGCTGCTGTTGTCGCTGGCCGTGCTGGCGGGTGCGGCGGCGGGACGCTCGGTGAGCGCATAAGCGAGGTTCAGCGCCGACAGCACGGCAATGCGTTCGCGGGCCTTGAGCTTGCCGCTGTCCCGGATGGCGCACATTTCGCGATCCACGTGTGAGACGGCTTGCTTGAGGCGTTCTTCACCGCCTTCGGGGCAACCCAGCAAATAGCTTTGTCCCATGATGGAGACTTCGATCTGTTTCATTCGTCAGAGGCTTGATTCGGGGGCGCTTCGATTGGCGCGGGCAGCTTGTCGATGAGCGCGTCGATGCGTGCACGGGCAGCCGCCAGGCGTGCCTTGAGCGAATCACGCTCATGGCCCGTCACGGCCAGTTGCTGTTGCAGCAAGGCCTGCGTGCGCTGAAGCTCTTCATGACGCAGCAACAGGCGCTCAACCCGCTCGGTGAGATCATCGATTCTGGACATGGACACATTGTAGGCGCCCTTACAATGGGGGCGTTGGTGCTCGCGCTGGGGTTCTCCCCGGTGCGGTTAAACGGGAAGCAGAAGGAGCGTGGCATGTTGCCATGTCCGCCCCACCTGCGCTGCCCCCGCAACGGTCGGCGGTTGAAGGGTTTACTTGAGGTAAGCCCTTCCGCCCGTGCCCCCTGCCACTGGATGTTCAACCATCTGGGAAGGCTGCACGGGTTGCTCCGCCTAGCCCGGATACCGGCCAACAGGGGGTGTGCGGCGGCTTGACCGTTCCGCACCATATTGCTCATTGCCTGCGGGGACGCTGGCGCGAGCGCTTTTTCTGTTGTCTTCATCATGTCTTTTCTGAATTCGGTGCCAGCAGCGCATCGGCCACACACCACCGTGGCGGCAGCCGCCTGCGCGTTTCTTTTGTCGTTTGGCGTGGAGGCCCAGGCCGACAACCAGCAAAGTTTGCCGACGGTCATCGTGACGGCCAGTCGGATGGCGCAGTTGCTGCAAACAGCGCCAATTGGTGCCACCGTGATCACGTCCGAGCAGATTCAGCGCTCGGGGGTGTCTGATGCCAATGAGGCCATTCGCAAGTTGGGCGGCGTGGCGGCAAAAACGGACCTCACCGGTGGACGGGAATACAGGCTTGATCTGCGTGGCTATGGCGAGGGGGCGAGTGAGAACCTGGTCGTCATGGTGGATGGCATACGCATCAGTGAAAACGAGCAACTTCCCGCCCGATTGACCGCCATCCCGCTGGATCAGATCGACCGGATTGAACTCATCCGCGGTGGCTCCAGTGTGCTGTGGGGCGAAGGCGCTTCAGCCGGAGTGATCAACGTGATCCTGAAGCGGCACGATCAGGACCGTTCCAGTGGCCGTGTGAGCGCGGCCGTAGAAAGCTTCAACGGGCAAGACATCCAAGGCAGCGGAACGCTGGGGCTGGGGGCAGTCACCTTGGACGGTGCAGTGCGCCGCGTGAGGACTGACGGTTACCGGGGCAACAGTGCTTACAAGCAGGACGGCGCCAGCGCAGGTCTTCAATGGGTCGACGCGGGCTGGCGTGTCAAAGGCCGGGTCCAGCAAGAGGATGCGCATTCAGGCATGCCTGGCGCCTTGACCTTTGATCAGTTCGCGGCCAATCCCCGGCAAACGACCGCCCCATTGGATTTTGCCGACACGCACGAGACACGGTACACAGGTGATGTGGAATACCGTTTTGGTCCTTGGGCCGCGCAGCTGGATCTCGGAACGCGTCAGCGACATTCTGTCAGCGCCTGGGTGTCATCGAGCTTTCCGTCGGTCAGAGACAGTTCCAGTCGCCAGACCCAGTGGTCACCCCGGCTGAGCTATGCCGATCACTGGGGTGCTGTTGGAAACAACAGCGTCATGGGTTTGGATGCTCAGTGGTGGTCGTATGAAAACCAATTGACGAATGGGCTTGAGACGGGCGAGCAGTCCAGTCACGCTGCGTTCTTTCACTCGGAATTTGTCTTTCCCAGCCAGACGCGGGTGTCTGCGGGATTTCGTTCCGAGCGAATCCGAAAGATAGGAAATTTCCCAGGCGATCCGTTTACGCTCCCTGCCATTTACGACCGAGCAGATCACTTGAATGCTGCCGAGGCGGCGATCAACCAGACCGTCTTGGCTGGATTGGACATGTACGGTCGCGTGTCCTCTTCTTATCGTCTGCCCAATGTGGATGAGAATCGGGCCACCCCATTTCAGCAAGCCTTGTTGCCCCAGAAAAATCGTGACAAGGAGTTGGGCGTGAAATGGACGCAAGGCACGTACGGTGCGACCTGGCGCTGGTTTGTCCAGACGACGACCCATGAAATTGCATTTGACCCGGTCGCCTACCTCAACGTCAACCTGGAGCCCACGCGCCGGCAAGGCTACGAACTGGAAGGGCGCTGGAGTCCCTTGAAAACATGGGATCTGACCGCCACATGGCAGCATGTCAACGCCACCTTCAGGTCAGGGCCTCAAGCCGGACAAGAGCAGGTACTGGTGGCCCCAGAGACAGCGACCTTGCGGACCACCTACCGCTTCAATGAGCGCCATCAGGTCGATGTGGGCTTGCAATATCTGGCGAGCATGCGCTTTAGCGATTACAGCGGCAACGCATGCACACGGCGCACACCATCGTCGACCTTGTTGGACGCGCGGTATGCCTGGACCGATAAGACGTGGCAAGTGGCGGTGTCAGGCACCAACTTGACGGATCATCAAGGTTACAACTATGCCTATGACTGCACTGTTGGCAGCCTGTATCCAGAGCCCGGCCGTGCGCTGAAACTAACCGTGGCTCGTCAGTTCTGATGCCCTCGCACCACCTCATCATTGGCGGTCAGCGCAGTGGCAAGTCGCGGCAGGCCGAGCGCATGGCGATGGGGTGGCTGCAGCAATCGCCGCAGCACCGTGTCATGGTCGTTGCCACGGCCTTGGCCTGTGATGACGAGATGCGGTCACGCATTGAGCGGCATCGTGCGGAGCGCCCGCATGGCTTCGACACGGTGGAATCAGCACATGCGCTGGGCGAGGTCTTGCGTGCCCATGCTGCGCCTGATCGCCTGTTGATCGTCGATTGTCTGACCTTGTGGCTGACCAATGTGCTGATGCCCTCAAGTGTCAGCAGTGAGGCCAGCCGTGGTGTCAGCGCTGATGGGCGCGGTGTCCGGCATGACTGGCCTGCGTTGCGCTCCGACCTGTTGGTGGCCTTGTCGGACCTCGTCAGTCCGGTGCTGCTGGTGTCCAACGAGATCGGCTGGGGTGTGATCCCGATGGGGGCCGGGGTGCGGCAGTTTGTCGATGAGCTGGGCCGACTCAATCAGGACGTCGCCCAGTGCTGCGGGCACATCACCTTGATGGCCGCCGGTCAGCCCTGGACCCAGCTTGTGCAGCGATGGGCGCCTTGATGAAGCTGCTGCGCGTGCTGCTGTGTGGCTGGTGGTGGCTGACTGGACTGGCCCACGCCGAAGCCATCAGCGTGCGCGACAACGTCGGCGCGACCGTGCGTTTGACGCAGCCGGCGCGGCGGGTGGTCAGCCTGCTCCCATCCTTGACGGAGTCGGTCTGTGCGGTGGGGGGGTGCGATCGATTGGTTGCCACCGATCGCTGGTCGGACTGGCCGGTCACGGTGCAACGTCTGCCGAAGGTCGGCGGCCTTGATGATGCCAATGTCGAGCTGATCGTGGCGAGCAAGCCCGATCTGGTCCTGGCCTCGCCGTCTTCGCGGGTGGCGGAGCGACTGCGTGCGTTGGGTTTGACGGTCGCCGAACTCGATGCACAAGACCTGCCGCAGGTGCAGCACGTTTTGCGCACCATTGGCCTCTTGCTGGGGCGAGCGCAGGGCGCCGATCAGGCTTGGCAGCACGTGCAGGATCAATGGCAGGCCGCGCAGCGCCTGGTGCCTGTGGGCGCCCGGGGCTTGCGGGTTTATTTCGAGGTCGGCTCGGGCCCTTATGCGGCGAGTGAGTCTTCCTACATCGGGCAGATGCTCGAGCGCTTGGGGGCTGCCAACGTGGTGCCAAAAGCACTTGGGCCTTTCCCACAGCTCAATCCGGAGTTCGTCGTGCGGGCCGATCCTGACGTGATCATGATGGTCGATCACGACGTTTCTGAATTGGCGCAGCGACCAGGTTGGTCGTCCATGCGTGCGGTGCGCCGGGGCCATGTGTGCGCGATACCTGGCTCGGCTTTCACGGTGATCGGACGGCCGGGGCCGCGTGTGGGCGAGGCCGCGCTGGCCTTGGCCCAGTGCCTCAAGGCACATGAGGGCGCGCGATGAATTCGCACACGCGTCCGCCATGGTTGGATTGGGGCGTGCTATGCGCGGTGCTGGGTGTTCTGACCTTGGCGTTGTTGGTGCTGGGCCTGGGCGTTGGCAGCACGGGCTGGCATAGCCCTCTGGCGTCCTGGCAGGGCGGCCCAGAGTGGCAGATCTTGTGGGACATCCGCCTGCCGCGCACCTTGGGGGCCTGGCTGGTCGGTGCCTTGTTGGGTTTGGCGGGCGCGGTGGCTCAGGGCCTGTTTCGCAATCCGCTGGCCGAGCCTTACCTGCTCGGCAGTTCATCCGGGGCGGCGCTGGCCGTGGCCTTGTCTTTGGTGTTGCTGGGCCATACCACGCTGATGTCGGACGCTGGATGGGGCTGGCGTTTCGGCCTGACGGGCGCGGCCTTTGTGGGCGCTGTGGGCGGCGTCCTGCTCACTTTGTTTCTGGCGCGTGGCGCCGCGCACACCATGCGCCTACTCCTGGCTGGCGTGGTGGTGGGGGTGGTGCTGGGGGCGTTGACGTCGTTGCTGATGGTCTGGTCGGCCGACGTGTGGCGTGCGATGCAGACCTTCATGCTGGGCAACACCGGCTTGCTGGGTTGGCCGGCTTGCGGCGTCTTGCTATGGGCGTGGCTGATGGTTATGCCGATCGCGCTGATGCTGTCTCGGGTGCTCGATGCCCTGACCTTGGGTGAAGACACGGTGCGCAGCTTGGGCATTCCTTTGGGCTGGGCTCGGACTGCTTTGGTGGCCGTGCTGGCCCTGGCCACCGCGGCGGCGGTGGCGCAGGCCGGATTGGTCGCGTTCGTGGGCCTGGCCGCGCCGCATTTGGTGCGTCGCCATGCGCAGACGCGCCATGCAGCGTTGTTGCTCGCGTCCAGCCTGATGGGCGGTGTGTTGTTGCAGGCGGCCGACGTGCTGGCACGTTGGCTGATCGCGCCGCAAGAAATCCCGGTCGGCGTGCTCACGGCGGTGTTGGGCGGCGGCTACCTGCTGTGGTTGATGCACCGGAGGGTCTCATGAGTGGGGCCACGAGCGTGCGCCTTCGTGCCCAGGGTTTGAGCGCCCGGCATGGGGCGGTTGAGGTTTTGAGCGGCATTGATCTGAGTTTTCATGGCGGCCAGTGGCTGGCGGTGGTGGGCCCCAACGGTGCGGGCAAGTCAACGCTATTGCATTGCCTGGCTGGGCTGATGGCACCGTCAAGTGGCCAAGTCACGCTGGATGGTCAAGCCGTGACGGCATGGCCGGCGCAGGTACGTGCGCGGCGCTTGTCTTGGTTGGCGCAGAACAGCCATGAGGATGCGCCCATGAGCGTGCAGGACACCGTCGCCCTGGGCCGCTTGCCCCATCAGGGTTGGATGGGGCTGGGGGGGGTGACAGACGCTGATCGTCAGGCCGTGGACCAGGCCCTGCTGGACACCGACACGAGCGCCTTCAGGTTCCGTCGTCTGGATGCTTTGTCCGGTGGGGAGCGTCAGCGCGTCTGGCTGGCCAGGGCACTGGCCGTGCAGGCCAGCGTGCTATTGCTGGATGAACCTGGCGCGCACTTGGATGCGCCGCACCAGAGACTGCTGGCCAGGGTGTTGCGGCGTGAAGCCTCGCAGGGCAGGGCGGTGGTCAGTGTGGTGCATGAACTGTCGCTGGCCCTGGCGGCCGACCGTGTGGCGGTGTTGAATCAAGGCGCGCTCGTGGCCGTCGGCTCGCGCGACGACACTCAGGTCCACCGCGCGCTTGAACAAGTCTTTGACCACGCCATCGAGATCGTGCGTGTGCACGACCGATGGGTGGCTGTGCCTCAAGTTTAAAAGGAGAGACCCTCATGCAAATTGAAAGCCCACCCACCGAACTCAGCGGCCACAAACCCGAAGGCGAGCGCCGCGGGCTGATCATCGTCAACACGGGCGATGGCAAGGGCAAAAGCACAGCGGCCTTTGGCCTGGCCTTGCGCGCCCATGGCCGCGGCAAAGTCGTTCACATCTTCCAGTTCATGAAGGTGCCCAGCGCCCGTTTTGGCGAGCACCGTACCTTTGAAAAACTCGGTGTGCCTATTGAGGGCCTGGGCGATGGGTTCAGCTGGAAAAGCAAGGACCTGGACCAGTCGGCCGAACTGGCCCGCCAGGGTTGGGCCAAGGCCGCCGCAATGATTTTGGCGGGCGAGCACTTCATGATCGTGTTGGACGAGATCACCTACCCCCTGATCTACGGCTGGGTTCCATTGCAGGACGTGCTGGACACCTTGAGCAAGCGCCCCAAGGAGGTCACGGTGGTGATCACGGGCCGCAACTGCCCAGAGGAGATCATCGCCATGGCGGACACCGTGACCGAGATGCGCCAGATCAAGCACGCTTACGAGGCCGGTGTGCCTGCACAACGAGGAATCGAGGATTGAATACCATGCTGAACTTGCCAGACATGAACGACCTGAACAGCGCTGGGCTGCAGGCGCGACTGCGCCACCTCATCGACCACAAGACCAAGCCGCTGGGCTCGCTAGGCCAGCTCGAAGCGCTCGCCTTGCAACTGGGTCTGGTCCTCCAGACCGAAACGCCCCATTTGGATCAGCCACAAATGGTGGTGTTCGCCGGTGACCATGGCTTGGTCGCGCAAGGGGTGTCGGCTTACCCCAGCGATGTGACCTGGCAGATGGTCGAGAACTTCTTGGCTGGTGGAGCCGCGGTGAGCGTCATCGCCCGTCAGAACGGCCTGGCCTTGACGGTGGTGGATGCCGGTGTGGCGCGTGAACTGGCGCCGCGCGCTGGTCTGCAGTTGCGCAAGATTGCGATGGGCACCATGGATGCATCGCAGGGGCCTGCGATGACCGCTGATCAATGTCAGGCCGCCTTGACCGCGGGGGCTGAAGTGGTGCGTGGCCTGCCGGGCAATGCCGTGTTGCTGGGCGAGATGGGCATTGGCAACACGTCCAGCGCGGCCTTGTTGATGGCTCGCCTGACCGGCTTGCCCATTGAACAGTGTGTCGGGCGGGGTACTGGCCTCGATGATGCGGGCATGCAGCGCAAGTTGTCCGTGTTGAGCCAGGTGATGAGCCGTTATGCCCAAGTGGTCGATCCCTTGGCGGTTCTGGCAGCGATGGGGGGCTTTGAGATCGCCATGATGACGGGTGCCGTGCTGGAGGCCGCGGCACAGAATCGTGTCATCGTGGTCGATGGCTTCATCACCAGCAGTGCCGTGTTGGTCGCGCAGGCCTTGCAGCCCCTGGTGCTGCAACGCTGCGTGTTCGCGCACCAGTCTGATGAAAGCGGCCATGCACGCATGCTGGCGCATTTACAAGCGCGGCCTTTGCTGAACCTGGGACTGCGCCTGGGTGAAGGCTCCGGTGCCGCGCTGGCCTGGCCGCTGCTGGAATCAAGCTGCCGCATCCTGACCGAGATGGCCAGCTTTGAATCGGCCGGTGTCAGCACCGCTGGCGCTTGAGCAAGTCAGCCGGAGGTCGCATGTTCCAAGCCATCGCCCACGAGTTGCGGTTGTTCTTCGTGGCCGTGCAGTTTCTAACCCGGGTGCCGGTGCCCCGTTGGGTGGGTTTTGAGCCAGCGTGGTTGAACGACTGTGTCCGCTACTTTCCGCTGGTCGGTGTGGGCATCGGGGCGTTTGCTTCGGTGGCGTGGTGGCTTGCCTTCATGCTGTGGCCGCCAACGGTCGCGGTCATTCTGAGCATGGCGGCCACCCTGTGGTTGACGGGCGGATTTCATGAAGACGGCTTGAGCGACACCGTGGATGCGCTGGGCGGCGCCGTCAGCCGCGAGCGTGCCTTGCTCATCATGAAGGACTCGCGCCTTGGTGCTTATGGCGCCATGGCCTTGGTGGTGATGCTCGGTCTGAAGGCGTCAACCCTGGTCGGGCTGGCGCGGTATGGCCCGTGGCTTCCCGTCTTGGCGCTACTGTGGGCGCACACCATCTCACGCGCGGCGGCGGTGGTGCTGATGCGAACCCTGCCTTACGGCGGTGATGTGGCGCACGCCAAGGCCAAGCCCCTGGCCACCACCGTGTCAGGCACCGCGCTGTGGGTCAGCCTGATGTGGGGGTTGGTGGTCACGCTGGCCATCGGGGCCGCCGTGCCGTCGGTGGTCATGGCGATCGCCTTGCTGCTGGGTGTGTTGGCCTGTGGCTTCGTCACCGTGGTATGCGGCCGCTGGTTTTGGCGCCGTCTGGGCGGCTACACCGGCGACACCCTTGGCGCGACCCAGCAATTCACCGAAGTCGCTGCGCTGCTGGCCTGGCTGGCTGTGTTCAATCAGCAGGCCGTCCTGCTTCGCTGACGGGAACGGTCGCACATGTTGTGGGTATGGCGTCATCCCCGCCCCGAAGGGGTCGAGGGCCGGTGCATTGGGCGCAGCGATGTCCGGGTGCCGACGCGCCGCGCCAAGCGCCTGGCCCGCCAGATTCAGAACCATGCGCGTCGACACGGCTTGGCTTGGGTGGTCTACACCTCGCCATCACAACGCTGCGCCTTGGTCGGACGTTATCTGCGGCGGTGGGGCTGGATCCATGTCATTGATCCCAGCTTGTTGGAGCTCAATTTTGGCGACTGGGATGGCCGCCTCTGGCTCGACATCAGCCCAGCGGACATCGATCAGTGGTGCCAGAATTTTGCCAGCCACCGGCCTGGTGGTGGCGAGGCCTTGGCGGAGTTGCTGATGCGCGCAGAGGCCTGGCGGCCCGACCGTGGCGACGGGGGGGTGGACGAGGGGCTCCAGCACATCGTGATCGGCCATGCAGGATGGATGCTGGCACGACGCTGGGGACAGTCTCATGCCGAGCCGCCCAGCCAGGCGGTGCAGTGGCCTGCAGCGCCGGCCTATGGCACCCTGTGGCGTCTGGATTGACTCGGACCGATGCCGATCAATACCGCCCGGTGACCCCGCCCAGACGCAGATAGACCTTGGCCATCCAGGCCACCACTGAGCGACGGACACGCATGGCCCAGGTTCGGTCCAGCACGGCGGGAAGAGGCACTTCCACGCTCTCGCCAAAGTCCGCCTCCAGGGCGGCGGTCAGCGTCTGCAAAAACCCGATATCGCGCACCACCAGATTGGCCTCCAGGTTCAGGACCAGAGACATGGGATCCAGGTTGGAGGAGCCCACCGTGGCCCAGTCCTCGTCCACGCACACCACCTTGGCATGTAGGAATGCCGGTTGATATTCATGAATCCGTACACCATGCTGCTGCAATTCGCCATACAGCACCCGCGCGGCCATCGCCGCGATCTTGTAGTCGACCTTGCCTTGCAGCAGCAACCTCACGCGCACACCTCGCCTGGCCGCATCGTGCAGCGCGTGACGCAAAGCCCGCGCCGGGTAAAAGTAGGGCGTGACGATGTCCACCCGCGTGCGGGCTTGCTGAATCGCCTGCAAGGCCGCACGCTCAATGGTGCGCCGCTGCAGAAGGTTGTCGCGCAGCACAAATGCGCACCGCATGGGCGCACGGGCCGCTGCCGAAGTGGCTTGGCGGTCCTGCGTGCTCGCAGGCAACCGCAAGCGTGATTTTTTCCAGAGCGTGCGCAGCCGCTTCATGCGGTTGCGGTCACCCAGCCAGTGTTCAATGTCGTCCCGCCAGTCGCGCCCCAGGGTGGCGCGCGTCCACATGGCCTTGATGGTGTGTGCCACAGGCATCACGACAGCACCTTGTACCTCCAGGGCATAGTCCAGTCGTGGGTTGGCGGTCCATCCGTGCGTCAGGTCATAGCGGTCGTCGATCAGGTTGATGCCGCCGACAAAGGCCACGCGCGCATCGACCACGCACAGCTTCATATGCATGCGCCGCCACTGCGCGGTGTCGAGCGGGCTCAACAGACCATGCAGGGGCCGGTAGATCGCCAACTGCACGCCGGCCTGCGCCATCTCTAGCCACAGCGACGCGGGGGCTTCGCGCGAACCCACGCCGTCCACCACGAAGTACACCTTCACGCCCCGACGTGCGGCCTGCATCATGGCTTGCAGCACCAGGCCGCTTTGGCCGTGGGGCGAGACCATGTAAGTCGCCATCCAGACCGATTGACTGGCCTGGTCAATGCGCTCGCACATCGCCGCGAACTGTTCACTGCCCCGTTTGAGCAGCGTGACGGCATTGCTGCCGGTGAACACGGGCTTGCGCTGGCCATACCAAGCGATGCCGTGGAGTGCCTGGGCGGCTTCCTCGGCCAGCTCGCGCGGATTCATGACTGGCTGTCGAGGTCCAGCTCGACCACCAGTGGCAGGTGATCCGACATGCGTGCCCAGGCGGCGCCCCTTGGCACCATCACCGACTGGCAGCGCAGGCCACGCGTGTAGACGCGGTCCAGAGCCAGCACGGGAATTCGCGAGGGAAAGGTCGGCACATTGCTGTCCTTGCATGCGCTGGCACGTTGCAGGTCGGCCGCAAACAGGATGCTGTCGAGCTTCTCGTTCCAGTCATTGAAGTCGCCGGCGATCACCACCGGGGCGTCGGACGGGATGTGTTCGGTGATCATGCTGGCCAGTTGCTCTGCCTGGCGCACTCGGCTGGCGTGGATCAGGCCCAGATGCACCACCACGACATGGACTTCTACGCCTCGCCAGTACACAGGCACGTGCAGCAGTCCGCGCTGCTCGAATCGGTGATCTGACACATCATGGTGGCCCACTTTGCCCAGGGGCCAGCGGGCCAGCAGGGCGTTGCCATGCTCACCATGCCGTGTGATGGCATTGCTGCGGTAGGCCACGTCATAGCCTTCAGGTGCCAGGTATTCGGCCTGGGGTTGCTTGGGCCAGCTCAAAGGGCCGAAATTGGTCGGCGAAAAACGCCGCGCCTCGCTATGGTGGAACTGGCGCACTTCCTGAAGGCAGACGATGTCGGCATCCATGGCCTCCACCGCCAGGCCCAGATTGTGAATTTCCAGGCGCTTGGTGGGCCCCAGACCCCTGACACCCTTGTGGATGTTGTAGGTGGCCACCCGCAAGCTGCTGGACGACAGGGTGGACGGTGGCAGCAAAGAGGACTGGAGTGGGTTCAGCACGGGGCAATTCCAACAGAGATGCGAACCTGAATGTTCGCATGCCACACGATAGCGCCAACTGATCTGGCGCATGGCAATGTTCAGGGGCAGGCTTTCCCTGCAAATCGAGGCAACTGCAGGATGGCCTCCGCGTTGGACGGCGAAAAACAACGGTCCGCCGCCTCTCGCCAGGGCAACCAGACGTGGTGCGTGTGTTCGCGCGGAGCCAGCGTCACGGGCGTGTCGCGTGGCACGCACAGGCCAAAGACACGTTCGGTGTTGTAGATCACGCCCGGCGCGTAGCGGTGCAGCCAGATGGGATAGATCTCGTAGACGTTTTCAATGGCCCAGTCGATCAGGGCCTCGGCCGGCACCGCCTCGCTGCCCACCACAATGCCGGTCTCTTCCTGCACCTCGCGGACCGCCGTGTCCACCCAGGACTCGTTCACCTGGTCCTTGGAGCCCGTCACGCTTTGCCAGAAGCCGGGCTGCTGCGCCCGCTCGATCAGCAGCACTTCCAGGTCGGGCGAGTGGATCACCACCAGCACCGACAAAGGAATTTTTGGGGGCGCAGTGTGCATGGCCCCCGCCGTTCAGGCTTTGCTGTTGTCGGCCGTCACGCCGGACTGCGGGTTGCGCAGGCGGATGTGCAACTCCTTGAGTTGCTTCTCGTCGACCACGCTCGGTGCGTGGGTCAGCAGGCACTGAGCGCGCTGCGTCTTGGGGAAGGCGATCACGTCACGGATCGACTCCGCGCCCGTCATCAGCGTCACCAGGCGGTCCAGGCCGAAGGCCAAGCCACCATGTGGGGGGGCGCCGTATTGCAGGGCATCCAGCAGGAAACCGAACTTGACCTGAGCCTCATCCGGCCCGATCTTCAGCGCACTGAACACCTTGCTTTGCACTTCGGCGCGGTGGATGCGAATTGAGCCACCCCCCAGTTCCCAGCCGTTCAAGACCATGTCATAGGCCTTGGCGATGCAGTTCTCGGGATCGGTGTCCATCAGGTCTTCATGGCCGTCCTTGGGTGCCGTGAAGGGGTGGTGCACGGCCACCCAGCGGTCGTTTTCCTCGTCGTGTTCGAACATCGGGAAGTCGACCACCCACAGCGGAGCCCAGCGGTGTTCGAACAGGCCACTCTTCTTGCCGAAGTCGCTGTGACCGATCTTGACGCGCAGCGCGCCAATGGCGTCGTTCACCACCTTGGCCTTGTCGGCGCCGAAAAACAGCAGGTCGCCATTCTGGGCGCCGGTGCGCTTGAGGATCGCGGCGATGGCCTCATCGTGCAGGTTCTTGACGATGGGCGATTGCAAGCCCTCACGGCCCTTCTCGACCTCATTCACCTTGATCCAGGCCAGCCCCTTGGCGCCGTAGATTTTGACGAACTCGGTGTAGGCGTCGATCTCGCCACGGCTCATCGCTCCGCCGCCCGGCACTCGCAACGCGACCACGCGGCCACCCTTGGTGGTGGCCGGGGTGGAGAAGACCTTGAAGTCGACCGTGCCCATCACGTCGGTCAGCTCGGTGAACTCGAGCTTGACGCGCAGGTCCGGCTTGTCCGAGCCATACAAGTGCATGGCGTCGGCATATTTCATGACGGGGTAGTCGCCCAGGTCCACGTCCAGCGCGGTCTTGAAGACGTGGCGGATCATGCCTTCGAACATGTCCCGGATTTCTTGTTCGCCCAGGAAGGATGTTTCGATATCGATCTGGGTGAATTCAGGCTGGCGGTCGGCGCGCAGGTCTTCGTCGCGGAAGCACTTGGTGATCTGGTAGTAGCGATCAAAGCCGGCCACCATCAGCAATTGCTTGAACAGTTGGGGCGATTGCGGCAGGGCAAAGAAATGCCCGTCGTTCACGCGTGAGGGCACCAGGTAGTCGCGGGCACCTTCCGGGGTGCTCTTGGTCAGCATCGGGGTTTCGATGTCGATGAAACCGTGCTCGTCTAGGAACTTGCGCGCCTCCATGGCGACGCGGTAGCGCAGGCGCAGGTTTTTTTGCATGTACGGACGGCGCAGGTCGAGTACGCGGTGCGTCAGGCGGGTTGTCTCGGACAGGTTCTCGTCGTCCAGCGGGAAGGGGGGCGTCACACTGGGGTTCAGCACGTCCAGGGTGTGGGCCAGGATTTCGATCTTGCCGCTGGTGAGGCCGCTGTTTTCGGTGCCGGCAGGGCGGGCACGGACCAGGCCGGTCAGCTTCAGGCAGAACTCATTGCGCACACCTTCGGCGACCTTGAAGGTGTCGACCCGATCGGGGGCGCAGACCACCTGCACCAGGCCTTCGCGGTCGCGCAGGTCAATGAAAATCACGCCGCCGTGGTCGCGGCGACGGTGGGCCCAGCCCATCAGCGTCACGGTCTGTCCCATCAGCGCTTCGCTGACCAGTCCACAGTAAGTGGTTCGCATCGTTGTTCTCCGGATGATCTTGTTCGGGGGCGGGCGGCGCCTGAGCGCTTGCCTCGCAACCCTCGATTGTCCCTCAGGATTGAGCTGGTTGCTCAGGCCGCTGGGGTGACTGGATGGGTGCTGATTGAGGCGGTGTGCAATGGCGGGGCCACGACACCCATCGAGATGATGTACTTGAGGGCTTCGTCGACCGACATCTGCAACTCGATCACGTCGGTGCGCGGCACGATCAGCATGAAGCCGGAAGTCGGGTTGGGCGTGGTCGGCACGTAAAGCGTGATGTGCTCAGCCCCGAGGTGGTCGGCCACTTCACCGCTGGGCTTGCCGGTGACAAAACCAATCGTCCATGATCCTGCGCGGGGGTATTGCACCAGCACGGCATGGCGAAATGCCTGGCCGCTGCTGGAGAACAGGGTGTCCGACACCTGCTTGACTGAGGTGTAGATCGACTTGACGATGGGGATGTTGGAGAACATCCGGTTCGACTGGTTCACGATCCACTGGCCAGCCATATTGGTCACGGCCAGTCCGGTCAGGAACAGGGTCAGCACCATGACGATGATGCTCAACCCCGGGATTTTGCGCAGCGCTTGCAAGTCGGTTCTCAGGGTCTCGGGCAAGACGGTCTGGGCGGCAATCACCAGCCAGGCAAAAATGCCATCAAGCACGCCGAGCAGTTGCAGCAAAACCCAGATGGTGATGGCCAAAGGCAGCCACACCAGCAAGCCGGTCAGGATGTATTTCTTCACAAAGGTGCTTTGAAGTGGGGCAGGAGGGGATCAGTGGCAGGCGCAAGAGCCGCCACAGGATGCGCCACCACCAGTGGTGCCGCCCGATGATGAGGCGCTGCTGGCATCTGGCGTGGCCGGACTGGCCGCCGGCGTGGCTGGGGCTTGTGTGGTTGCAGGCGCAGGCGTCGCAGCCCCCTCGCTGGATCCACCCCGGAAGTCCGTCACGTACCAGCCCGACCCCTTGAGCTGAAATCCGGCGGCGGTGAGTTGCTTCTTGAAACTCTCGGCGCCACAGGCCGGGCAGGTCGTCAACACAGGGTCGGACATCTTTTGCAAAACGTCCTTGGCGTGACCGCAGGACTCACAGCGGTAGGCGTAAATCGGCATCGCAAACCTTCGGGTTTTCCAGTAAAAACAGCATTCTACGTTCGTTCGATGGCTCAGGCCAGGTGCAGGTGCGCGACCTGGCGCCGGTGATCCAGGATCCACTGTGGAGACAGCGACCCCAGTCCCATGCCAGCCAGTGCCGCCAGCAGTCCGGCCAGTTGGCAAGGGAAGGCGTCACCCCATGGGGCGTGCAGCAAAAAGGTGGCCCATACACCGATGCCCAGGCCAATGGACAGGACCGCGCCCTGCGTGGTGGCGCGTTGCCAGTACAGCCCAAAGGACAGCGGCACGAACGCGCCCACCAGCGTGACCTGATAGGCCGACGACACCAGGTCATAGATGGCCGTGCCCTGCATGCGAATGGCGTAGGTCAGCACCAGCGCCGTGAACACGAAAATGGTGATGCGCAGGGCCAGCAGCACCTGGCGGTCGCTCATGCCGGGCTGGATGTTCTTGAGGATGTTCTCCACGAAACTGGTCGACGGTGCCAGCAGCGTGGCTGACGAGGTGGACTTGATGGCTGACACCAGGGCGCCAAAGAAGAAGATCTGGGCCACCAAAGGCATGCGCGTGAGGATCAGGGTGGGCAGCACCTTTTGAGGGTCATTGGCCAACAGATCCTTGGCCTCCCCCGGCATGATGATCAGCGACGAGGCCACGATGAACATCGGCACGAAAGCAAAGGCCAGGTAGCTGAAGCCGCCGATGATGGCGCCTCGCTTGGCCGTGGCGCCATCCTTGGCCGACATCACGCGCTGAAACACGTCTTGCTGCGGAATCGAGCCCAGCATCATGGTCAGGGCTGCCGCAACGAAGCCGACCCAGCCCGCGGGGGTGTGCTCCGGCAGGATCCTGAACCAGTCATTGGTCTGGGCCAGCGCCAGTACCTTGTCTGCACCGCCCGCCTGATGGCCGGCCATCACGGCGATCAGGGACAGGCCAATGACCAGTACGATCATCTGGATGAAGTCGGTCCAGGCCACGGCCAGCATCCCGCCGATCAACACATAAATCAACACCAGCGAGGTGCCAATGAACATGCCGATCGGTGCCGTGATCGTCCCGCCGGACAGCACGGAAAATACGAGGCCCAGGGCGGTGATTTGCGCGGCCACCCAGCCCAGGTAGCTCAGGATGATCGCGATGGAGCAGAAAATTTCCACGCCCTTGCCAAAGCGGTGCCGGTAGAAGTCGCCGATGGTCAGCAGGTTCATCTTGTAGAGCCTGGAGGCGAAGAGTGCGCCCACCAGCACCAAGCACATCGAGGCACCAAAGGGGTCTTCCACCACAGCATTGAGGCCCCCAGAGACAAACTTGGCGGGAATGCCCATCACGGTCTCGGCGCCAAACCAGGTGGCAAAGGTCGTTGTGATCACCATGGCCAGCGGCAGGCTGCGGCCTGCGACAGCGAAGTCGGTGGTGTTCTTGATGCGGGTGCCAGCGTAGATCCCGATCCCCATGGTGCCAAGCAAATAGAGGATCACAAAGGCGAGCAAGGTACTGTTCATGTCGGCCAAAGCCTGTCACTGATGGGGCGAAGAGCGGTTTTTGATCGGGGCGCAGTGTAAGGCCGGGATTCGCTAAATGACGCCCGTCCCATGCAGGCGGAGCAAAAGTTGCGCCACCAGCAGGCCCATCAGGAAGCCAAGCCCCACCCACAAGGCAGCCGACAGCGATCGGTTGGTGCGTTGGTGCTCATTCAAAATGGCGGCCAGATCGCGTCGCAACCCTGCGTCGCCCGCCTGCAAGTTGTCGTGGATCAGGCGCGGCAGCTCTGGCAGCATCTTGGCGTAGCGCGGGGCTTCGCGTTTAAGGCGATCCAGCAGCCCACGCCAGCCGACCTGCTCGTTCATCCATCGCTCCAGGAAAGGCTTGGCGGTGGCCCATAGATCCAGATCGGGGTCGAGCTGCCGCCCCAGCCCCTCCACATTCAGCAAGGTTTTTTGCAGCAGGACCAGTTGCGGCTGAATTTCCACATTGAAGCGCCGGGAAATTTGAAACAGGCGCAACAAAACCTGTCCCAGAGAAATGTCTTTCAGGGGACGGGCGAAATAGGGTTCGCACACGGTGCGAATGGCGCTTTCCAGTTCGTCTTCCCGCGTAGTGGGTGGCACCCATCCGCTTTCGATGTGGAGCTCGGCCACGCGCCGGTAGTCGCGGTGAAAGAAGGCCACGAAGTTCTGCGCCAGGTATTCCTTGTCGACCTCGGTGAGCGTGCCAATGATGCCGAAGTCGAGCGCGATGTAGCGACCAAAGGTGCCCGGCGCCAGGCTGACCTGGATGTTGCCCGGGTGCATGTCAGCGTGGAAAAAGCCATCGCGAAAAACTTGCGTCATGAAAATGGTCACGCCATCGTGCGCTAGCTTCTTGATGTCGACACCCGCATCGCGAAGACGCTCCAGCTGGTTGATGGGCACGCCTTTCATGCGCTCCATCACCATCACATTGGGCTTGCACAGATCCCAGATCATCTCGGGCACCAACACCAGGTTGAGTCCCTCCATATTGCGTCGCAGCTGTGCGGCATTGGCCGCTTCACGCACCAAGTCCAGCTCATCGTGCAAGTATTTGTCGAATTCGGCCACGACTTCGGTGGGTTTGAGGCGTCGGCCGTCGGCCCACAGCCGCTCGACCCAGCGCGCCAGTTTGCGCAGCAGGGCCAGATCATCATCGATCACGTCCAGCATCCCAGGGCGCAGCACCTTGACGGCGACTTCGCGGCCGCTGTGTAGCACCGCGAAGTGAACCTGGGCAATGGAGGCGCTGGCCACGGGCTCGGTATCAAACTGTTTGAAGACGGCCGAAATTGGCTTGCCCAACGCTTTTTCGACCAGCTTGACCGATTCCGCGCCCGGGAAAGGGGGGACACGGTCCTGTAGCTTGGCCAACTCGTCCGCCACGTCGGGGGGCAGTAGGTCGCGTCGGGTCGACAGCATCTGGCCAAACTTGACAAAAATCGGTCCCAACCGCTCCAGGGCCAGGCGCAAGCGCTCGCCGGGCGGCGCGTGCAGGCGGCGCCCGGTGGAAATGATGCGAGACAGCAGGCGCAGGCTGGGGCGACGAAGGCTGTCGAGCACCAGGGCATCAAGCCCATAGCGAAGAAAGATCAGGCCAATGAACAGCGCGCGCATCCCGACCCCGCCCGCGTCAACGCTTGGAGCGGCCAAAGCCCGCGTGCGCATCGGGGCCTGGGCGCCAGCGCTGCAAGGCCTGCTTCACCGAGGTGCCCACGGTGCTCAGCATCTGACTGGGGGTGTTGCCCAGCCAACGGGCCAGGTCGTCCTCCAGATCCCAGCGCAGATTTTTCATCAGCCAGGAAGCCACTTCAGCCAATGCGGCATCGCCTTCGATGCTGACCTCGGGGCGTTCACCCATCAGGGCGCGGCGGGCCAGGGTCCAAGGCGCGCTCAGGTGCACCGTCAGCGTCAGACCGGCGGAGGGGGTTTCGGCCTCCGTGAGGGGCTCGATTTCAAACAAGCCGGCGGGGGTGATGGTCAGCCGCACTGGCGTGGGGGCCCAGTCGGTGCTGGTGCTGCCCGGCGCGAACCAGGCGGCCAGGGGTGGGACGAACGACGACGTCCAGCGCAGGTCGATGGTCTGGCCAGAATGGGGCTTGAGTTGCGCCATGGCCAGGGCTTCGCTGGCCACGACATGGTTGAGCAAAAGCGCAAGCCGCGGCAGTGCCAGCGGGCCAATCCAGGAGAGGGGGGTGAATGCCATGGGCCAATTGTAGGTGGGCACCGACAGTTACAGATGGCCCCCGGTTCCTGGGGCGCATCCGGGGGTATTTGTCATGATTTTTGAGCCACAATCGTTGGCAAACCTTATACAAGGCCGGCCTTATTCAGGGTGGTCATGATGATGGGCTGTTCCCGCCAAAACCGGGCGTGGTCAGCACCCAACGATTTCCGGGGCCTGGGATGAGCCCCTGGTGTACATGTTCAATAACCGCAATTTCAACAGAACGTTTTTCAGTGCCCCGCAGTCGGTGACGTCGTTCGTGGCAGCTTTTCTGGAGCCGCTGATCACGGTGGTCTCCCTGTTGGGCACCATGGCGTATTACGACGAGCCCGTGCTGCGTGCCTCCATGGCCCTGATTCTGCTGGTTTTCGCCCTGACTTTCCCGGGACGCAACCGCTTCAATGTTTCCAAGTTGGAAGCGGCGGTGGACATCAGCACGTCCTGGTTTTCCATGCTGGTGATCCTGTGGTTGTGCGGGTATGCGACCAACAGCCTGATGTTTTTTGACTTCACGGTGATGCTGACCTGGGCGGTCGTGACACCGATGATTCAGTGGGTGGCGGTGTTGCTAGGCAAGGCGATCTTGAAGTACCGCTCGGCCCTGCCGAATGCGCGTCGTCGTGCCATCGTGGTGGGGGCTGGCCCTCTGGGGGGCAAGGTGGCTCGGGCCATACAAAGTAATTCGGACCAGAGTACGGAGTTCGTGGGTTACTTTGATGATCGAACCGACAGCCGGGTTCTGACCGAGGCCGTCAGCATGCGCCTGGGAGGCTTGCGGGATGTGGCCAACTATGTCTACGCGCACGGTATTCACGAGGTCTACATCACGCTGCCTCTGGGCTCGCAGCCTCGCATCGTCGAATTGCTGGAGGCGGTGCAAGGCACCACGGCGTCGTTGTATTTTGTGCCTGACGTGTTCGGTATCAGCATCATTCAGGGTCGTTTACAGGACATGAATGGTGTCCCGGTAGTGGGTATTTGCGAAACCCCATTCACGGGGACCAACGAGCTGGTCAAACGAGTATCGGACATCGTGCTGACCAGCATTATCCTGGTGCTGATTTCGCCTGTGTTGCTGGCCGTGGCCATTGGAGTCAAACTCAGCTCCCCCGGGCCGGCCTTGTTTCGCCAGAAACGCAATGGACTCGATGGCGAGGAAATCATCGTCTATAAATTTCGTTCCATGCGCACGCAGGATAATGGCGCGGTGGTTAAACAGGCGACCAAGGGTGATTCGCGCATTACGCCATTTGGCGCCTTTATTCGCAGGACGTCGCTCGATGAATTGCCGCAATTCATCAATGTGCTGCAAGGCCGCATGAGCATTGTGGGCCCACGTCCGCATGCCGTGGCCCACAACGAAGAATATCGCCGCCTGATCAAGGCCTATATGGTGCGACACAAGGTGCGCCCAGGCATCACGGGGTGGGCGCAGGTCAATGGGTATCGGGGTGAAACTGAAACCATCGACAAGATGCAAGCCCGAGTTGAGTACGATCTTGAATATTTGAGAAACTGGTCTCTGGGTCTGGACCTGCAGATCATTATTCGCACCATTCGACTGATGATTTTCGATCGCAATGCTTATTGAGGACGACAGAATGAAATTAACTTCAATTTTCCGGGTGACTCCATTGGCGGCGGCTGTGGGGGTGGCATTGTTGGGTGGCGTTGCCATTGCTGAAGCAGACCCCTTGAGCTTGAGGTTGAGCCAGACATTCACACGGGACAGCAACCTGCTGCGGGATGACGCCGATAAACGCAGTGACGTCATTTCGTCAACGGGGGTTGGGTTGAATTTTAATAAGCCGTATGGGCGCCAGGTGTACAGGGCTTCGTTGAATGCATCCCGCAACAGCTATAATAACAATACGCAGTTCAATAATAATGGATTTGGGGGGGATTTTGGCTTTGATTCGGATCTCGGGTCTGATTTCAGGTTGTCTTTGGCCGGATCGGCTGATGAGAGTCTCCCAAGATTTGAAGACCAAGGCAATAGAAGCGTCAGAAATACCCAGAAGACATCGCAGGCGTCCATTGATCTGAAATATGGTTTGTATGGCAAATGGTCGCTGAATACAGGGCTGTCATCGAATAATCTTCGGTATGCGGTGGTCAAGACTGAGGAAAAAACCTCAAGGGGTTCCCATGTGGGGGTAACCTATCTGCCCGATGATTTGACGGCTTTTTCAAGCACGTATTACGACACGCGTACCGATGCGCCCAATCGGTTTGGCGGGCTTGGCGATAAAATTCAACGCAGCAGTTTGGATTTCGGTGCGGCATACCAAGTGACCGGTTTGAGTCTGTTGCGTGGTAATGTGGCTTTAACCGATGAAAAGCATCCGGCAGACAGTCGCCTTAATTTCAAAGGTGTGACTGGCGCTGCCTCCTGGGCTTTTACCCCGGCGGGCAAAGTTTCGTATGCGCTGAGTTGGCAACGCGATACCAATAACAGTGGCACGTCGTCGGCCCCCGGCTCTAGCAATTCGTTCTACACCACCAATAGTCAGCTGACCAATACCATGAGCCTTTCTGCGAAGTGGCAGGCCACTGGCAAATTGGCCATGTCAACCGCTTACACCCATGCGACCTATAAGGAAAATTACGGGCAGTTCTTTGGTTCGCTTAGTGGCTCCACCAGTGACAACGGTCGCTATCACGGGTGGAGCTTGGGTGTTGACTACCAAGCCTTGCAGTCGGTGGGGGTGAATTGCACCCTGCAAAATTATGATCGAACCGCATCTATTTTCTCTCGGGCCTATTCCGGCGATACCGTCAGTTGCGGTGCCAATCTCGTGATTGACCGCCTGCCATGAGTCATCGCCACAGCATTTTGCTCACCGGAGCGGCGGGCTATATTGGTTCCCACACTTGGCTGGCCCTGGAGAAGGCTGGCTTTGAGGTGATCGGTATTGATAATTTTGTCAACAGCTCGCCCAAGGTGTTGGCCCGGATTGAGCAAATTGGTGGCTTCAAGCCTCGCTTTGTGCAGGGCGACGTGCGCGATCCAGCCGCATTGGACGAATGTTTCGCCATGGCGGGGGCCGAGTTTGGCGGCATTGGCGCCGTGGTCCATTTTGCCGCGCTCAAGGCCGTGGGCGAATCGGTCGAGCGGCCGCTGGATTATTTTGAAAACAACCTGGGCGGCTTGCTGTCGGTCGGCCAGGCCATGAAGCGCCACGAAACGTTCAATCTGGTGTTCAGTTCATCGGCGACGGTTTATGGCAAGCCTGAGCGCCTGCCCATTGCTGAAGATTCAGCCTTGCGCGCCACGAATCCCTACGGCCAGACCAAGCTGATGGGCGAAGAGATTCTTCGTGAACTGGAGCGCTGCGACCCACGCTGGCATGTGGCTTACCTGCGTTATTTCAACCCGGTCGGAGCCCATGAGAGTGGTCAGATCGGCGAAGACCCGCGCGGCATTCCCAACAACCTGATGCCCTATGTGGCGCAGGTGGCCGCTGGCAAGCGCGAGCACCTTAATGTGTTTGGCAATGACTACGACACGCCCGATGGTACTGGTGTGCGCGACTACATCCATGTGTGCGACCTGGCCGATGGCCACGTGGCTGCACTGCGTTACCTGTTCAGGCAGGAGCGCTCATTGACCGTCAACTTAGGGACAGGGCAAGGCTATAGCGTGCTGGAACTGGCCCAGGCCTATGGCAAGGCCTGTGACCGCGAGATTCCGGTGGTGTTTGCACCACGTCGTCCTGGTGACATCGACGCCTGTTACGCTGACCCGACTCACGCTTTCAACACCATGGGCTGGAAGGCTTCCCGTGGCTTGGACGCCATGTGTGCCGATTCGTGGCGTTGGCAGTTCAACAATCCCGAAGGATTTGGGGCGTAAATACTGTGCCATGGCTGTGCTTGCATGGCCCGGCCCCGATTTCTCTGAATGAATCGCATGAAACTCAATCTACTTCCCGTCATCATGGCCGGCGGGTCCGGCACCCGCTTGTGGCCCTTGTCTCGGGCGCTGTACCCCAAGCAGTTTCTGGTGCTGCAAGGTAATCAGAGCTTGTTCCAGCAGGCGCATTTGCGTTTGCAAGCGCTGGGCGGCGATGACATTGAGGTGGGCAAGCCTTGCATCGTGGGCAATGAGGAGCACCGCTTTTTGGTGCTCGATCAGCTGCGTGAGATCAAGGGGGAGCCCTCGTCTGTGCTGCTTGAGCCGGTCGGACGCAATACCGCCCCCGCCGTTGCCCTGGCCGCCTTGCAGGCCACGGCCGACGGCGAAGATCCGATCATGGTGGTCGCGCCTGCGGATCAAACGGTCGTGGATGAAGGTGCCTATGTGAAGGCGCTGCAGACGGCGGTGCGCTGCGCGGCGCACGGTGACATCGTCATCCTGGGCGTTACGCCGGATCGGCCTGAAACCGGTTTTGGTTATATCCGAACGGCGCAAGTCCATGCCAATGGCGCCCACGACGTGGTGGCCTTTGTTGAAAAGCCGAACCTGGAAACCGCCCAGCGCTATCTGAGCGAAGGGGGCTATTACTGGAACAGCGGCATGTTCGTGATGCGGGCTTCACGCTGGCTGGCGGCGCTGGCGCACTTCCGACCCGACATCATGGCGGCGGTCCGTCAATCGTGGGATGCGCGCAGTACCGATGCCAGTTTTGTCCGTCCGGGCAAGGCGGAGTTCGCCGAGGTGCCTTCCGAGTCGGTCGACTATGCCGTGATGGAGCAGTGCCCTGGCAAGCCCGACAGTGGCTTCGTGGTGCGCATGGTTCCGCTGGATGCGGGCTGGTCCGATTTGGGGGCGTGGGATGCCGTCTGGCAAGTCAGCCCGCAAGATTCCCAAGGCAATGCCGCTCAAGGCGATGTCCTGATGCAAGGCAGTACCAACACCCTGGTTCACGCCACCAGCCGTTTGGTGGCGACGGTGGGTCTGGACAATATCGTGGTGGTCGAGACGCCCGATGCCGTGTTGGTGGCCGATCGCAACAACAGCCAGGACGTGAAGAAGATCGTGGCGGCGCTGGCTGGCGGCGAGCGTTCGGAAGGCACGCTGCATCGGCGTGTGCACCGCCCCTGGGGTTGGTATGACTCGATCGATGCTGGCCCGCGTTTTCAGGTCAAGCGCATCATGGTCAAACCCAAGGCCAGCTTGAGCCTGCAGATGCACCATCACCGCGCCGAGCATTGGATCGTGGTGAGTGGCACGGCCGAGGTCACCAATGGCGACAAGGTGTTGATGCTGTCTGAAAATCAGTCAACCTACATCCCGCTGGGCACGGTGCACCGCCTGGTCAACCCCGGCACGATCCCGCTGGAAATCATCGAGGTGCAGTCGGGCAGTTATCTGGGTGAGGACGACATCGTCCGCTTCCAGGACAATTACGGGCGTTCAGCCTAAGGCAAGGCCAAACCCAGCAAGGCCAGCAGATCACCGGGTTGAGCGCTGATCACCTCGGCACCCCAGTTCCGGATGTCGTTGCCAGGCGAGATATAACCCCAGGCTGCCGCCGCAGTGGGCATGCCTGCTGCCCGGCCAGCCTGGATGTCGCGCAGGTCGTCGCCCACATAGAGTGCGTCGCCTGGGGCGACATCGATTTGTTTGCAGGCTGTCAGCAGCGGCAGCGGATGTGGCTTGGCATAGGCGGTGCTGTCGCCACTGATGATGACGGCCGCGCGTTGCTCCAACCCCAGTGCACGCATCACCGGGAGGGTGAATCGGTGGGGTTTATTGGTGACCACGCCCCACTTCAGCCCGGCGGATTCAAGCTGCTTCAGCACCTCGGCCATGCCCTCGAACAGCACGGTGGTGTCCGCCAGGCATTGGTCGTAGGCCTCTAGGAAAGACAGGCGCAAGGTCTCGTATTCGGGGTGGTCGGGGTGGATGTCCAGCGCCACGGCGATGAGGCCGCGCGCCCCTGCCGAAGCGTGGGGGCGCAGCACCTCGAGGGGCAGAGATGCCAAACCGCGCTGTACGCGCAACCGGTTGGCCGCGCCACCGAGGTCACCGGCCGTGTCGGCCAGCGTTCCGTCCAGATCGAACAGCACCGCGCGGGGCGCACTGCCCCACTGGATGGTTGTGCTCATGACGCCTGCGGTTTGCGGCACGCCACCATGTAGTTGACACTGGTGTCATCCGACAGCCCGTAGTGGCGCGTCAAGGGGTTGTATTCCAGCCCCTTCATGTGCAGGGTCGACAGGTCAGCTTGGCGAGCCCAGCGGGTCAGTTCGGACGGGCGGATGAAGCGCGCGAATTCATGGGTGCCCTTGGGCAGCAGCTTGAGCAGGTATTCCGCGCCCACGATGGCCATCAAAAAGGCCTTGGGGTTGCGGTTGAGCGTCGAGAAGAAAATCCAGCCGCCTGGCTTGGCCATGTCGGCACAGGCCCGCACGATGGAAGAGGGATCGGGCACGTGCTCGAGCATTTCCATGCAAGTGACGACATCGAACTGGCCGGGCTGTTCGGCCGCCAGGTCCTCGGCGGCGATGCTGCGGTAGTCCAGGTTGGCGACGCCGCCTTCCATCGCGTGAAGTTGCGCCACTTTCAGGGGCCGATCGGCCAGATCGATGCCCAGCACATGGGCCCCACGGCGGGCCATGGATTCGGCCAGGATGCCGCCGCCGCAACCCACATCGACCACACGCTTGCCGCGCAGGGCAGCCAACTGGTCGATCCAGTCCAGGCGCAAGGGGTTGATCTGGTGCAGCGGGCGGAATTCGCTCTCGGGGTCCCACCAGCGGTGGGCCAGGTCGCTGAACTTGGCGAGTTCTTGGGGGTCGGCGTTTGTCATGGGTGCAATGCTAACCAATTGCGTGTGCCACAGTGGCGGCTGAACGAATTTTCTGGATATTTGGCATGAGCGCATCTCCCGTCACGGTGTACGGCATCCCCAATTGCGACACGGTCAAGAAGGCTCGCGCCTGGCTGGCTGAACAGGGCATCGACTATCAATTTCACGACTACAAGAAACAAGGCGTCCCGGCTGATCGCCTGGATGCATGGATCAAGTCCCTCGGCTGGGAGGTGCTGGTCAATCGGCAAGGCACGACTTGGCGCAAGTTCGACGAGGCGACCAAGGCCGGCGTGGTGGACGCGGCCAGCGCCAAGGCCTTGATGTTGGCCAACGCCAGTGTCATCAAGCGCCCGGTGATCGAGCGCGATGGGCGGGTCGCCTTGCTGGGGTTTGATCCCAGCAAGGCGCAGGCCCTGTTTTGAGGCCTTGAGGCCCTAAGGCTGTTCAGGCCGCCAGCAACTGCCTCAGCACGAATGGCAGGATGCCGCCGTGCTTGTAGTAGTCCACTTCGATCGGGGTGTCGATGCGCACAGTGAGCGCCACGGTCTGCGTGCTGCCATTGCCACGCTTGATGGTCAACTTGGCATCGGTCTGGGGCTTGAGCTCTGCACCCAGTTGGATGTCAATGATTTCATCGCCCGTGAGGCCCAGGCTTGCCCAGGTGTCGGCGCCCTTGAACTGCAAGGGCAGTACCCCCATGCCGACCAGGTTGGAGCGGTGGATGCGCTCGAAGCTGCGCGCCACGACGGCCTTGATGCCCAGCAGTTGCGTTCCCTTCGCGGCCCAGTCGCGGCTGGAGCCGGTGCCGTACTCTTCACCCGCGAAGATGACCGTGGGCACCTGGGCGGCCTGGTATTTCATGGCAGCGTCGTAGATCGGCAGCTTGAGGCCTTTGTCCGGCCCATCGAGTTGGTACGCGGTGTAGCCGCCTTCTTCGCGGGAGCCGTCGGCCTTGGCGGCGAGCATCAGGTTCTTGATGCGCACGTTGGCGAAGGTGCCGCGCATCATCACTTCGTGATTGCCGCGGCGTGAGCCATAGCTATTGAAGTCGACCTTCTGCACGCCATGCGCCAGCAGGTACTGACCGGCGGGGGTGTTTTCCTTGAAGGAGCCGGCGGGCGAGATGTGGTCGGTGGTGATTGAGTCGCCAAACAGGCCAATGATGCGTGCGCCGCTGACACCGGACTCGACCACTGGCGGCGCTTGCGTGAAGTCCTTGAAGAAGGGCGGTTCGGCAATGTAGGTGCTCTTGGGCCATGAATACACATTGCCCTTGACGCCGCTGATCTTCTTCCATAGTTTGCCCGGCTCGCTGGCCACTTTCTCGTAGTTTTTGCGGTAGGCCTTGCCATTCATCGCGTATTTGAGCAGCTTGTAGACCTCGTCGCTGCTCGGCCAAATGTCGCCCAGGTAGATGTCGCGTGGTTTGCCATCCTTGCCGATGCCTTGACCCACCGGCTCGGTCATCAGGTCCTTGGTGACGTTGCCTGCGATGGCGTAGGCCACCACCAGCGGCGGTGAGGCCAGGAAGTTCGCCTTCAAGTTGGGGTGGATGCGGGCTTCGAAGTTGCGATTGCCCGAGAGTACGGCGGCGCAGACCAGGTCGTTTTGGATGATGGTGTTGTTGATCTCGGGGGTGAGATCACCCGCGTTACCGATGCAGGTGGTGCAGCCATAGGCGGCCACGTTGAAGCCCAGTTTCTCAAGGTAGGGCAGCAGGCCGGCTTTTTCCAGGTACTCGGTAACGATGCGCGATCCGGGGGCCAGCGAGGTCTTGACGTGGGCTTGGACCTTGAGCCCGGCTTCCACCGCTTTTTTTGCCAGCAGTCCGGCGGCCAGCAGTACGCTGGGGTTGGAGGTGTTGGTGCAGGAGGTGATGGCCGCGATCAGGACGTCGCCATTGCCAATGGTGAGGTCATTGGGGGCCTTCGCCGCAAAGGCCTTGTGTGACTTGGTATGGGCCGCCTCCATTGTGGAATGGTTGGACACCATCTCGGCCTCTTGCCGCGGGGCGCCATTGGGGATCTGCGGCGCAGGCTGTGCCGAGTCGCCGCCATGCAGGCTGTAGCGCAGGCCGAGTTTCGAAGCAGGCTGATTGAAGCCGTTTTCCGCAGCAGGTTTGCTGAAGAGCGAGGTGAACTGCGTCTTGACGTTGCCCAGTTCGATGCGGTCTTGAGGGCGCTTCGGGCCGGCCAGTGAAGGGGTCACGCTGCCCAGGTCGAGCCTGATGACCTGGCTGTAGTCGATCTCGCCAGCGAGAGGCACGCCAAAGAGATTCTGTGCCTTGAAGTAGCCTTCGAAGGCTTCGATCTCGGACTTGGTGCGGCCGGTGCCTTCAAAGTACTCGATGGTTTTTTCGTCGATCGGAAAGAAGCCCATGGTGGCCCCATATTCAGGCGCCATGTTCGCGATGGTGGCGCGGTCGGGCAGCGCCAGCGTGCGGGTGCCCTCGCCAAAGAATTCGACGAATTTGCCGACCACTTTTTCTCGGCGTAGCAACTCGGTGACGGTGAGCACGAGGTCGGTGGCCGTGACGCCTTCGCGCAATTGGCCGGTGAGCTCCATGCCCACCACGTCTGGCGTCAGGAAATAGACCGGCTGGCCCAGCATGGCTGCTTCAGCCTCAATGCCACCGACGCCCCAACCCACCACGCCGATGCCATTGATCATCGTCGTGTGGCTGTCGGTGCCCACCAGGGTGTCAGGGTAGGCCACGCCATCCTTGGTCTTGTGGATGCCGCGTGCCAGGTATTCAAGGTTCACTTGGTGGACGATGCCAAACCCCGGCGGGACGACGCCAAAGGTGTCAAAGGCCTGCATGCCCCACTTCATGAACTGATAGCGCTCTTCATTGCGCTGAAACTCCAGCGCCATGTTCAGGTCGAGTGATTTCTTGCCGCCGAAGTGGTCGATCATCACGGAGTGGTCGACCACCAAGTCGACGGGCACCAGGGGTTCGATGGTTTTTGGGTTCTTGCCCAGACTGGCGGCCACATTGCGCATGGCGGCCAGGTCGGCCAGCAGTGGCACGCCGGTGAAGTCCTGCAGCACCACGCGCGAGACCACAAATGGGATTTCGTCCTTGCGCGGTGCCACGGGTTGCCAGTTGGCCAATTGGGCCACGTGTTCAGTCGTGACTTTCTGGCCATCGCAGTTGCGCAGCACCGATTCCAGCACGATGCGGACCGACACCGGTAGCCTGGCAACGTTGGGGTGCTGCTTGCTCAGTTCCGGCAGCGAATAGAACTGCAGCGCCTTGCCCGAGCGGGTCTTGAAGGTTTTGAGCGTCTTGGGGTGGGCGTGTTTTGGGGTGGCAGTCTTGACCATTTGGAACACTCCATGACTCGGTGGTTGGACGTTATCGATTTATTGTGGCAGGTCTGGTCCTGTCATACATCATGTGGGCTTTAATCTTGGGGGTTCCGCGCTAGGCTTGCGTCTTCGCGGTTTTCCGCGCATGGCGCAAGGGGTTCTGTGAAGCGGTATTGGGCATTTCAAAGGGTCGGTGCGGATTGGTTTCTGATCGGCATGCTGGCGGCGGTCGTGTTCGCTTCGGTGCTGCCCGACGTGGGGCGCAGCGGGGGCTGGCTGCACTTGGATCGCCTGTCGGACGTTGGCATATTCGCCTTGTTTTTCCTGCACGGCATGGGCCTGTCGACCCGCAGTCTGCGCAGCGGCGCCTCGCTGTGGCGTCTGCATCTGCTGGTGCAGTCCTGCACCTATATTGTGTTTCCGCTGTGGTGGCTGTTGTTCGCTCGGGTGTTCGGGGCTTGGTTCCCGCACGACCTGCTCATGGGGTTCTTCTTCCTGGCGGTGCTGCCGTCGACCGTGTCCTCGTCGGTGGCCATGACCGCTCTGGCTCGGGGGAATGTGGCGGCGGCGGTGCTGAACGCCACGCTGTCGACCCTGCTAGGGGTGTTCCTGACGCCTTTGCTGGTCAGCCTCGTGATGGGGTCGCAGACTGGTGGTGCACAGACCATGGAGGTGGGGCAGACCATGCTCAAGATCGCGCAAATGTTGCTGCTGCCCTTTGTGGCGGGACAGGTTTTGCGTCGGTGGTGGGGCGCCTGGTTCGCCCGCCACAAGGCCTACACCTCAAGCTTTGACCGCGCGGTGATCTTGGTGCTGGTGTGGTCCTCGTTCAGTGATGCCGTGCATGGGGGCTTGTGGACGCAGCATGGCGCCGGTCTGCTTGTGCAGACCGTGGTGGGCGCGTCGGTGTTTCTGTTTCCGATGCTGTGGTTCACACGGTGGGCAGCCCGATCCCGGCACTTCAATGTGGAGGATGAAATCGTGGCCGTGTTCTGCGGATCCAAGAAAACGCTGGCCTCGGGCATGCCCATGGCCAAATTGCTCTTTGGGGCCAGCGCCGGCCTGGGGGTGATCGTGCTGCCCCTCATGTTCTATCACCAGCTTCAGTTGTTGGTGTGTTCGATCCTGGCGCGGCGCTATGCCCGGCGCATACCAGCGGTCAGAGTGATCTGAGCCATGCCACTGCCGACCCACGTGGAACACCAACTGGCCGTTTACAGTCCGCCACTGAACACTGGCCTGGACATTGTCTACCTGGAAGATGACTTCCTGGTCGTCAACAAACCCAGTGGTTTGCTGAGTGTGCCGGGGCGTGGCGAGCGCATGGCCGACAGCATGGCCGCGCGTGTGCAGGCCGAGTACCCCGAGACGCTGATCGTGCATCGCCTGGACCTGCCTACCTCCGGTCTGCTGATGCTGGCGCGCAGCCCGCAAATGCACCGCAAACTGAGTGATCTGTTTCAGAGGCGGCAAGTGCACAAGCGCTACACCGCCGTGCTGGCGGGTCTGGTGGCGCCGGACCAAGGCGAGGTGGCGCTGCCCTTGATCACCGACTGGCCCAATCGGCCACGCCAGAAGGTCGATCATGTTGAAGGCAAGCCTGCCTTGACGCGATGGACGGTGCTCGATCGAGACGCTAACACGCAGACCACGCGCGTTGAGCTGATGCCCGTCACGGGCCGCTCTCATCAGTTGCGCGTGCACATGATGTCGATCGGTCACCCCATCTTGGGCGACCCGATGTACGCCAGTCGCGAGCAGCGCGATCAAGCTCCTCGCTTGCTGTTGCACGCCACCGAATTGACGCTGCCGCATCCGAACACCGGCCAGCCTGTGAGGGTGATCAGTTCTGCGCCGTTCTAGCCGGTGCTTGCTACAGTGCCTGTGTCTGCCCTTAAAGTCCGAGTGACCTCATCATGACCACCTTGAAGATCGACCTGGATGACCTGATCATGGCGCTGTCGGCGCGGTATGAACTGGACGACCCCAGCCACTACATGGATGCGCTGACCGGCAGGGTGATCTACGCTGGGGAAGGTCACGAAGACCTGCCGGCCGATCTGAGCACCAACCCGCGTTACCGGTGGATCGAAGCCGTCGAGGGCGAGGAAGCTGTCGGCATCATGGAACGCTTCGCGGCCCAGTTACCGGATGTCGACTCTGCCGCGCGTCTGCACAAGGCCCTGAGCGAGGATGAGCCCATGGAGGCCTTCATGGAGTGCCTTCTGAGCCTGTCGTTCGCGCGCGATGCCTGGTTTGTTTTTCAGCATGCAGCCTATACCCAGCTCGCCCAGGACTGGTGCAAGGCGCAAGGCATTCAGCCCGAGTGGATCTGATGAGCGATTTCACCTTCTTCTGGCACGACTACGAAACCTTTGGCAGGGTGCCCCGGCGTGATCGCCCGGCGCAGTTTGCCGGCATCCGCACTGATGCGGACCTGAATGAAATCGGCTCGCCGGTGATGCATTACTGCCAGCCTGCGCCCGACTACCTGCCCGACCCCGAAGCCTGTTTGCTCACAGGCATCTTGCCGCAGACCTGTCTGGAGCGCGGTCTGCCTGAGCACGCGTTTGCCAAGGCCATCGAGCACGAACTGGCTCAGCCCGCCACCGTCGGCGTGGGCTATAACAGCATTCGCTTCGACGACGAGGTGACCCGCCATCTGTTCTGGCGCAATCTCCTGGACCCCTATGCCCGCGAGTGGCAGAACCAATGCGGGCGCTGGGACTTGCTCGACGTGGTGCGCTGCACCTGGGCCTTGCGACCCGAGGGCATTGCATGGCCCCAGCATGAGGATGGGCGACCGTCATTCAAGCTGGAGCACCTCACCGCCGCCAATGGCCTGTCACACGAGGCCGCGCACGACGCCTTGTCAGACGTGCGCGCCACCATTGCATTGGCCCGGCTGATCAAGCACAAGCAGCCCAAGCTGTGGGACTTCTGCCTCAAGCTGCGCAAGAAAGAGGCCGTGCTGGCCGAAATCGGTGTGGGGCGGCCCTTCATTCACGTGTCGGGCATGTTCCCGGTAGAGCGGGGCTGTCTGGGGGTGGTCTGGCCACTGGCTCCACACCCCAGCAATAAGAACGAAATCATCGTGTGGGACTTGGCCCACGACCCCGCCGAATTGTTCGATCTGAGCGCCGACGAGATCCGCCAGCGCCTGTTCGCCAAAGCCCAAGACCTGCCCGAAGGCACTGGCCGCTTGCCGATCAAGAGCATTCACATCAACAAGTCGCCCATCGTCATTGGCAACCTCAAGACGCTCAACCCGGCCGTGGTGGCTCGATGGAGTCTGAACATCGAGCAGGCCTTGCGCCATGCCGAGTTGGCCATGCTCAAAGGCCACACCATGGCAGGAATCTGGCCCGAGGTGTACGCCCGCCCTCAACCCGATCAAGCCCCAGATGTGGACGAAGACCTGTACGGCGGGTTTGTGTGCACGGATGATCGCCACATCTTGCAGGCCTTGAAGGCGTTGACGCCTGAGCAGTTGGCCGAGCGTGTGGTGCAGCGCCCTCCCGTGTTCGAGGACGAACGGCTGGACGAGCTGCTGTTTCGATACCGTGCCCGCAATCACCCCGGCACGCTGAGCGAGTCAGAGCAGCAGCGCTGGGTGGCGCTGCGCATCCGGCGGCTTCACGAAGGCCAGTATGGTGGCTTGTCGCTGGTGGCGTTCTTCGAGCGCATTGATGCGCTGGGCGAAGCTTTGCCCGATACCGACGAACGCGGCCAGGACATCCTGGGCGCGTTGTATGACTACGCGGAGCAGATTGCCCCCGCGCCCTGACGATCCAGCGTGGATTGTTTTCAGAGCGCCCAAGCAGGGTGCTGGAAGTACTCGCCGTAATTGTGCAAGGTCCGCAGCACGCCCAGGGCACTGACTCGCTGCACCTGAACTTTCGGGGATGTGCGCATCAATTCAGCGTCGCGAGTCATGTCGGCCAGAACAACGTTGTGGAACGCCGCATCAGAAGCTTTCGAGAGCTTGCAGTTCTTCACGATATCGGCGAGGTTTTTCTCGACGACTTCAGCCAGTCGCTGATAGTCCTGAGGGCTCAGGCGCTCTTTTTCGATGCCTTCCCGGTTGACCGCCATGGCCTGGGCGATGTTGTCCATGCCTTGCCGCAAGACTGCATCGGTTTCCCATTTTTTGCCGTGGTTCAGGACCGTTGCGGCGCTGCGCTCACTGGCTTTGTGGTCGTGCTCTTGCGCGTAAGCCGATGAGGCCAGGACGATCAATCCCATGGCCGCACATGCCTTCAGACTGGTGGGGCGTAAAACTGCAAGCATCGTTGCTCCTTTGCGAAAAATTCAATGGATCACCTGGGCAGTATTGTGCGCACAACTTAAGGTGTTCTTAAAGCCGCACAGTCGATGTGGGACATGCGCCATTCGGGGAGCCCACCAAGTGACTGCACGCCAATGAAAACGGCCCGCCTGGTTTCCTCGGCGGGCCGTTGTGCCTTCAGGCCTTGCGGCCCTCAGCGGTCGATGTTAGTCACTCAAGCCGCGACGGTCTTGGCCTTGTCGGCGTATTCCGTGATCTGGTCGAAGTTCAGGTATTGATAGATCTGCGCGCTGGACGCGTCGAGCACACCCACACCGTCCATGTACTCGGCCTTGGTCGGGATGCGACCCAGGCGTGAGCAGATGGCGGCCAGTTCGGCCGAACCCAGGTACACGTTCGAGTTCTTGCCCAGACGGTTGGGGAAGTTGCGCGTGCTGGTCGAGAACACGGTGGCGCCTTCCTTCACTTGTGCCTGGTTGCCCATGCACAGCGAGCAGCCGGGCATTTCCATGCGGGCGCCAGCGGTGCCCAGAACGCCGTAGTGGCCTTCTTCACTCAACTGCTGGGCGTCCATCTTGGTGGGCGGAGCGACCCACAGCTTGACGGGGATGTCGCGCTTGCCTTCGAGCAGCTTGGAGGCTGCGCGGAAGTGGCCGATGTTGGTCATGCACGAACCGATGAACACTTCGTCGATCTTGGCGCCAGCCACGTCCGACAGCGTCTTGACGTCATCGGGGTCGTTCGGGCAAGCCAGGATGGGCTCATGGATGTCGGCCAGGTCGATCTCGATCACGGCGGCGTATTCGGCGTCGGCGTCACCCTTCATCAGCTGCTGGTCCTTCAACCAGGCTTCTTGCGCGGCGATGCGGCGTTGCAGCGTGCGGGCGTCTTGATAGCCGTTGGCGATCATGTTCTTCATCAGCGTGATGTTGCTGTTGAGGTACTCGGCGATCGGCTCCTTGTTCAGGTGCACGGTGCAGCCCGCAGCGGAACGCTCGGCGGAGGCATCAGACAGCTCGAATGCTTGCTCGACCTTCAGGTCAGGCAGGCCTTCGATTTCCAGGATGCGGCCCGAGAAGATGTTCTTCTTGCCTTGCTTGGCCACGGTCAGCAGACCAGCCTTGATGGCGTACAGGGGGATGGCGTTGACCAGATCACGCAAGGTGATGCCGGGCTGCATCTTGCCCTTGAAGCGCACCAGCACGGATTCGGGCATGTCCAAGGGCATCACGCCCGTGGCGGCCGCGAAAGCCACCAGGCCGGAGCCGGCGGGGAAGCTGATGCCAATGGGGAAGCGGGTGTGCGAGTCGCCACCGGTGCCGACGGTGTCGGGCGTCAGCAGGCGGTTCAGCCAGCTGTGGATCACGCCGTCACCAGGACGCAGGGACACGCCACCGCGGGTGCTGATGAAGTCAGGCAACTCGTGGTGCATCTTCACGTCCACGGGCTTGGGGTAAGCGGCCGTGTGGCAGAACGATTGCATCACCAGGTCAGCGCTGAAGCCCAGGCAGGCCAGGTCTTTCAGCTCGTCGCGGGTCATGGGGCCGGTGGTGTCTTGCGAGCCGACCGAGGTCATCTTGGGTTCGCAATAGGTGCCAGGGCGCACGCCCTTGCCTGCGGGCAGACCGCAAGCCTTGCCGACCATCTTCTGGGCCAGCGAGTAGCCCTTCTTGGTGTCGGCGGGGCTGACGGGCAGGCGGAACAGGGTGCTGGGGGCCAGGCCCAAGGCCTCGCGGGCCTTGGCGGTCAGGCCACGGCCGATGATCAGGGGAATGCGGCCGCCGGCGCGCACTTCGTCAAACAGCACGTCGGACTTGACCTTGAACTCGGCGATGACGGCGCCGTTCTTCAGGGCCTTGCCTTCGTAGGGGCGCAGCTCGACCACGTCACCCATGTCCATCTTGGACACGTCGAGTTCGATCGGCAGGGCGCCGGCGTCTTCCATGGTGTTGTAGAAGATCGGAGCGATCTTGCTGCCCAGACACACACCACCGAAGCGCTTGTTGGGCACGAAGGGGATGTCTTCGCCGGTGAACCACAGCACGCTGTTGGTCGCCGATTTGCGCGAAGAGCCCGTGCCGACCACGTCGCCGACGTAGGCGACCAGATTGCCCTTGGCGCGCAGGGTTTCGATGAACTTGATGGGGCCGCGTTTGCCGTCTTCTTCAGGCGTGATGCCGTCGCGCTTGTTCTTCAGCATGGCCAAAGCGTGCAGCGGGATGTCGGGGCGGCTCCAGGCGTCGGGGGCGGGAGACAGGTCGTCGGTGTTGGTCTCGCCGGTGACCTTGAAGATGCTCACGGTGATGCTGGCGGGCACTTCGGGGCGCGAGGTGAACCATTCGGCATCGGCCCAGCTTTGCAACACGCCCTTGGCGTTGGCATTGCCCTTGTCGGCCTTTTCCTTGACGTCATGGAAGGCGTCGAACATCAGCAGGGTCTTCTTGAGGCCTTCGGCGGCAATGCCGCCCACAGTGGCGTCGTCCAACAGTTCGATCAGGGGGTGGATGTTGTAGCCGCCGAGCATGGTGCCCAGCAGTTCCGTGGCCTTTTCGCGGCTGATCAGGGCGCATTTTTCAGTGCCGTGGGCCACGGCGGCCAGGTAGGAGGCCTTGACCTTGGCCGCGGCGTCCACACCAGCGGGCACGCGGTGAACGATCAGGTCCACCAGGGTGCTTTCTTCGCCTTTGGGCGGGTTCTTCAACAGCTCGATGACCTCACCAGTTTGCTGGGCGGTCAGGGGCAGGGGGGGGATGCCCAACGCAGCGCGCTCGGCAATGTGTTGGCGGTAGGCTTGCAACATGTTCTTAACCTTCGGAATCAGGGGCAAAGGGTGAGCTCAACGAATTCACCGCAGCCGGAGCAAAAATTGGGAAACCCAGTATTTTCGCTCAGGTCTGCGGGGAATCTACGCGTCAGGGTTTAATTCACTGACAAATCCATGGATTCCTTGCCGCTCTGAGGGCAAAGAAAACAGCCTGCGATCAACGCAGGCTGGCGGGGTAGGAACGGTGAAAATCAGTGGGTGGCGGCTTGAGCGCCTTGAGCAGAGTCAAAGACAGAAGTCTGCGGGTGCTTTTGAAGTTCTGCTTCAGCGGCCCGCTGTACCTCATGCACGCAGCCGTCCACCAAACGGTGGCTGGTCTTCACGTTCATGAGCATGGACTTGGTCAGAATCTGGATCAGCAAAATGCTGTCCTTCATGTCTTCCAGGCGGACCGCGCCGGTGGAGGACAACACCGGTTTGACCACCCAGCTTTGCTTGCCTTCGCGCAAATTGAAATAACCGCGATTGGTGTCGTTGCGATCGATCACCAGGGTTTTGCCAAATTCACACTCATAGCGACCGATCAGCACGCGGGCTGCGGCGGTCATCTGCTCGGCCGTGGCCTCGGGCAGGGCAGCGAATTTGTTCGCCAACTCGGATGTTTTCGCGGTCTTGGCTTTGCGGTGAATGGTGGACGCGTGTGCCTGCGAGCTGAAGGCTCCCGCGGTCATGCCCAGCACAATGCCGACGGTGATGGCTGCCGCCCGGATGCGGCGCGCGTGGGTGTGTTTTGTGCTTGACATGTGGGGGGCTCCTATGGACTTGAGGTATTCGGGGCGGATGCGGTTCGGGCTTTGATGGATGATTTTGCCGGCAATTCGCTGATCAGTCACGTGGACCGATCAGGCCCTTGTGCCAGGGATCACGAACAATGGCATGGACATCGCTGTCGCCACGCCCATGATGTGATGAATCTCGTCCGGGCATCAGTCCAAATAAGGGGGGATTCCCTTCATTTTCCACATTGTGGATTCTAGGCGCTCTGCGAGGCCGCCCCTCTTGGTCTACTCAGAACGTGTCACCAGGCACGCGCACCCAGCCTTCCATCAGGATGCGGGCGCTGCGGCTCATGATGGCCTTGGTGACGGTCCATTGACCGTTCACCAGCTTGGCCTGGGCGCCGACACGCAGCGTGCCGGAGGGGTGGCCAAAACGCACGGCTTCGCGCGCCCCCCCCCCAGCCGCCTGGTTGACCAGGGTGCCAGGGATGGCGGCGGCGGTGCCGATGGCGACCGCACAGGTGCCCATCATGGCGTGGTGCAGCTTGCCCATGGACAGGGCGCGCACCAGCAGGTCCACGTCCGACGCCTCAATGGTCTTGCCGCTGGACGCCTGGTAAGCGGTGGGCGGCGCCACGAAGGCGATCTTGGGCGTGTGCTGGCGCGTGGCGGCTTCTTCAGGCGTCTGGATCAGGCCCATGCGCAGGGCACCGGCGATGCGGATGGCTTCGAAGCGCTGAAGGGCTTGGGCGTCCGTGTTGATCTGTTCGCGCAGTTCCGTGCCGGTGTAGCCAATGTCCGCCGCGTTGACGAACACGGTGGGGATACCGGCCGTGATCATCGTGGCCTTGAAGGTGCCGACGCCCGGTACTTCGAGGTCGTCCACCAGCTTGCCCGTGGGGAACATCGAGCCGCCTTCGTCGCCATCGTCGGACGGGTCCATGAACTCCAGCACGATCTCGGCGGCGGGGAAGGTCACGCCATCGAGCTCGAAGTCACCGGTTTCCTGCACCTGGCCGTTGGTCACGGGCACGTGGGCGATGATGGTCTTCTTGATGTTGGCTTGCCAGACGCGGACCACGCACACGCCGTTGTCGGGAATGCGTGACGGATCGACCAGGCCTGCGTGGATGGCGAAGGCGCCGGCGGCGGTGGACAGGTTGCCGCAGTTGCCCGACCAGTCCACAAAGGGCTTGTCGATCGAGACCTGACCGTAGAGGTAATCCACGTCGTGATCGGGCACGCTGGACTTGGACAGGATCACGCACTTGGACGTGGACGAGGTGGCGCCCCCCATGCCGTCGATGTGGGCGGAATAGGGGTCAGGGCTGCCGATGACGCGCATGAAGAGCTTGTCACGTGCTTCGCCCGGCACCTGGCACGAGGCTGGCAGGTCAGCCAGGCGGAAGAACACGCCCTTGCTGGTGCCGCCACGGATGTAGGTGGCGGGGATCTTGATTTGCGGTGCGAAGGCCATGATCAAGCTGCCTTGTTAGCGGCGAGGAAGTCCTGAGCGAAGCGCTGCAGCACGCCGCCAGCTTCGTACACCGACACTTCTTCGGCGGTGTCCAGGCGGCAGGTCATCGGCACGCGCGCGACGTCGCCATTCTTGCGCGTGATCACGAGGGTGAGGTCGGCGCGGGGCTTCAAGTCACCTTCCACGTCATAGGTTTCGGTGCCATCCAGGGCCAAGGTCAGGCGGTTGGTGCCGGGCTTGAACTCCAGGGGCATCACGCCCATGCCGATCAGGTTGGTGCGGTGGATGCGCTCGAAGCCTTCTGCGGCAATCGCCTCGACACCGGCCAGGCGCACGCCCTTGGCGGCCCAGTCACGCGAGGAGCCTTGGCCGTAGTCGGCGCCGGCCACGATGATCAGCGGCTGCTTGCGCTCGTAGTAGGTCTCCATGGCTTCCCACATGCGCACGACCTTGCCCTCGGGCTCGATGCGGGCCAGCGAACCGGCCTTCACCTTGCCATCGGCATCGCGCACCATCTCGTTCTTCAGCGTCGGGTTCGCAAACGTGGCGCGCATGGCGGTGAGGTGGTCACCACGGTGGGTGGCGTAGGAGTTGAAGTCCTCTTCCGGCAGGCCCATCTTGTGCAGGTACTCACCGGCGGCCGAGTTCATCAGGATCGCGTTGGACGGCGACAGGTGATCGGTGGTGATGTTGTCCGGCAGGATGGCCAGCGGGCGCATGCCCTTGAGCGTGCGCGGGTTGGCGGCGAGAGCCCCGACCCCTTCGGTGTCCCAGTAAGGCGGGCGACGGATGTAGGTGGATTGCGGGCGCCAGTTGTACAGCGGCTCGACCTTCTCGCCAGCGTCGGCCCGGATCGCGAACATCGGCTCGTAGACCTTGCGGAACATCTCGGGCTTTACCGAAGACTTGACGATGGCATCGATCTCTTCATCGGACGGCCAGATGTCTTTCAGGCGGATCTCTTGGCCGTTGACCACGCCCAGCACGTCGCGCTCGATGTCAAATCGGATGGTGCCCGCGATGGCGTAGGCCACGACCAGCGGGGGCGAGGCCAGGAAGGCCTGCTTGGCGTAGGGGTGGATGCGACCGTCGAAGTTGCGGTTGCCCGAAAGCACGGCGGTGGCGTAGAGGTCGCGGTCGACGATTTCTTTCTGGATGGCTGGGTCGAGTGCGCCCGACATGCCATTGCAGGTGGTGCAGGCAAAACCCACGATGCCGAAGCCGAGTTTTTCGAGGTCGCCCATCAGGCCGGCTTCGTTCAGGTACAGCTCGACGGTTTTGGAGCCAGGGGCCAGCGAAGACTTCACCCAGGGCTTGCGCGTGAGTCCCAGCTTGTTGGCGTTGCGGGCCAGCAGGGCGGCCGCGATCACGTTGCGCGGGTTGGAGGTGTTGGTGCAACTGGTGATGGCCGCGATGATCACCGCGCCATCGGGCATCGTGCCTTCGCTGGCATCGGGCATGCTCCACGGGCCGTTGATGCCCTTGGCGGCCATGTCGGTCGTGGCCACGCGGGCGTGCGGGTTCGAGGGGCCAGCCATGTTGCGCACGACGCTGGATAAATCGAAGCTCAGGGTGCGCTCGTAGATGGCGTCCTTCAAGGTGTCGGACCACAGGCCGCCTTGCTTGGCGTAGGTCTCGACCAGCTTGATCTGTTCATCGGTGCGGCCGGTGAGGCGCAGGTACTCGATCGTCTGCTCGTCGATGCTGAACATGGCGGCGGTGGCGCCGTACTCGGGGGCCATGTTCGAGATGGTGGCGCGGTCGCCAATGGTCAGCTTGGCGGCACCTTCACCGTAGAACTCCAGGTAGGCACCCACCACCTTCGATTTGCGCAGGAACTCGGTCAAAGCCAGCACCACGTCGGTGGCGGTGATGCCGGGTTGGCGTTGGCCGGTCAGCTTCACGCCCACGATCTCGGGCAGGCGCATCCACGAGGCGCGGCCCAGCATCACGTTCTCGGCTTCCAGGCCGCCCACGCCGATGGCGATCACGCCCAGCGCGTCCACGTGCGGCGTGTGCGAGTCGGTGCCCACGCAGGTGTCGGGGTAGGCCAGGCCGTGGTCGTTGTGGATGACCGGCGACATCTTCTCCAGATTGATCTGGTGCATGATGCCGTTCCCCGCCGGGATCACGTCCACATTGGCGAAGGCGTTCTTGGTCCACTCGATGAAGTGGAAGCGGTCTTCGTTGCGGCGCTCTTCGATGTCGCGGTTCTTTTGGAACGCATCGGGGTCAAAGCCGCCGCACTCCACGGCCAGCGAATGGTCCACGATCAGCTGCACGGGCACCACGGGGTTCACCTTGGCGGGATCTCCGCCTTCCTTGGCGATGGCATCGCGCAGGCCGGCCAGGTCCACCAATGCGGTCTGGCCCAGGATGTCGTGGCAGGCCACGCGTGTGGGGAACCAGGGGAAGTCGTGGTCACGCTTGCGTTCGATCAGCTGGGTCAGCGATTGCGTGAGGATGGCCGGGTCGGCTTTGCGCACGAGGTTCTCGGCGTGCACACGCGAGGTATAGGGCAGCGTGGCCCAAGCGCCGGGCTGGATCGCGTCAACGGCTTCACGCGCATCGAAGTAATCCAGCTCGGTGCCAGGCAGGTTCTTGCGGAATTGGGTGTTCATGACGAGTGTTTACTTGCGATCCATGATCGGAACAAACTTCTGGTCTTCGGGGCCGGTGTAGTTCGCGCTCGGGCGGATGATCTTGCCGTCAATGCGTTGTTCGATCACGTGGGCCGACCAGCCGCTGGTGCGGGCGATCACGAACAGCGGGGTGAACATGGCAGTGGGCACGCCCATCATGTGATAACTCACGGCAGAGAACCAGTCCAGGTTGGGGAACATCTTCTTGATCTCCCACATGACCGATTCCAGCCGCTCGGCGATGTCGTACATCTTGGTGTTCGCTTGCTCCAGACTCAGTTCGTGCGCCACCTTCTTGATGACCACGTTGCGGGGGTCGCTCACGGTGTAGACAGGGTGCCCGAAGCCGATCACGACCTCCTTCTTCTCGACGCGGGCGCGGATGTCGGCCTCGGCTTCGTCAGGGGTGTCGTAACGCTTTTGGATCTCGAAGGCGACTTCGTTGGCGCCGCCGTGCTTGGGGCCGCGCAGTGCGCCGATGCCACCGCCGATGGCCGAGAACATGTCCGAACCCGTGCCCGCGACCACGCGCGAGGTGAAGGTCGAGGCGTTGAACTCGTGCTCGGCGTACAGGATCAGCGAGGTGTGCATGGCGCGCACCCAGCTGTCGCGGGGCTTCTCGCCGTGCAGCAGGTGCAGGAAGTGGCCGCCAATGGAGTCATCATCCGTCTCGACCTCAATGCGTTTGCCGTTGTGGCTGTAGTGGTACCAGTACAGCAGCATCGAGCCCAGCGAGGCCATCAGCTTGTCGGCGATGTCGCGGGCGCCGGGGTGGTTGTGGTCGTCTTTCTCGGGCGACAGGCAGCCCAGCACGGACACGCCGGTGCGCATCACGTCCATGGGGTGGGCGGACGGCGGCAGTTGTTCCAGCGCGGTCTTCAGGCCGGCGGGGATGCCGCGCAGTGACTTGAGCTTGGTTTTGTAGAAGGCCAGTTCAGCGCGGGTGGGCAGCTTGCCATGCACCAGCAGGTAGGCGATTTCTTCGAACTCGCTGGTCTGGGCCAGGTCGAGGATGTCGTAGCCGCGGTAGGCCAGGTCGTTGCCGGTGCGGCCCACGGTGCACAGCGCGGTGTTGCCGGCAGCGGTGCCGGACAAGGCCACCGACTTCTTGGGTTTGAAGCCGGGGGTGGTGGTGGCTGGTGTCGCGGGGGTGGTGCTCATTGCAAGGGTCTCCGAGAGGCAGGTATTGAGTTCAAAAGACTTGGGATGGCTTACTTTTTGGCGGCAAACAGGGCATCGAGTTTGTTCTCAAACTCGTGATAGCCAATGCGGTCGTACAACTCTTCGCGAGTCTGCATGAGGTCGACCACATTTTTTTGGTGACCATCGCGGCGGATGGCGGTGTAGACCGCTTCGGCGGCCTTGTTCATGGCGCGGAAGGCACTCAAAGGGTAGAGCACCATCCCGACGCCGGTGGGGCGCAGCTCGTCCACGCTAAACAGCGGCGTCTTGCCGAATTCGGTGATGTTGGCCAGCACGGGCACTTTCACGGCCTTGACGAATTTCTCGTAGGTCGGCAGGTCATAGGCCGCCTCGGCAAAAATGCCATCGGCGCCCGCTTCCACGCAGCGGATGGCGCGCTCAATGGCGGCGTCCACACCATGCACCTGGATGGCATCGGTGCGTGCGATCAGGAAAAAATCCGGGTCGGTCTTGGCATCGGCGGCGGCCTTGACACGGTCGACCATTTCCTCGGTGGAGACGATTTCCTTGCCCGGACGGTGGCCGCAACGCTTGGCGCCCACCTGATCTTCAATGTGGCAAGCGGCGGCGCCGAATTTGATCAGGCTCTTGACCGTGCGTTCGATGTTGAAAGCGCTGGGGCCAAAGCCCGTGTCGATGTCGACCAGCAAAGGCACATCGCACACGTCGGAAATGCGTCGCACATCGGTCAACACATCGTCCAGGGTGTTGATGCCCAGATCCGGCAGGCCGAGCGAGCCAGCGGCCACGCCACCGCCCGACAGGTAGATGGCGCGATAACCCGCGCGCTTGGCCAGCAGGGCATGGTTGGCGTTGATGGCGCCGATGATCTGCAGGGGGGGTTCTTCTTTGAGTGCTTGTCGAAAGCGCGCGCCAGGGGTCATGGTGGTCATGTCAGTTCTCCAACGTGAACAGTGCAGGGGGTATGGGTCAACGTTCGCAACGCGCGTGCCAGCCAGCATGATGACGCCATAGGCGCTTGACGCTCAAATCTAAGCCATTGATCCTAAACGGAAAAACCTTATCCATTGAAATGCCTGCGGCGTGGCCCTGGAATAAGTGTTTCATCAATGAAACGGGTTAAAATCAAGAATGAAACTTCGCTGAATCATGCCCGCATCGTCTACGCCCTTGCAAATTGCCGCCGCAACGGCTCACGCAGCCCCGCCCCGCATTGTGGCGGTGGGTTATCGGCGCATCAACAAGATGATGCAGGAATTGGCGCCCAAGTTTGCTGACAGGGCGGTTGTGGAGGTGCTGGACGTCGGCTTTGAACACGCCGTGAGCCGTCTGCGCTCCATGCGTCAGACCCACCCGGTGGACGTGATCGTGGCGGCGGGCTCCAACGGCGCCTATCTGCGCCAGCACCTGGACATGCCGGTGGTGCTCGTCAAAGTGGGTGGTTTCGATCTGATGCAGGCCTTGACTCAGGCCAAGCGCTTGGCGGCTCGCGTGGGCGTGATCACTTACGAAGGCATGGCGCCCGAGTTGTCGCCCTTTGGCGAGCTGTTTCGCCTGGAGGTGGCGCAACGCAGCTACCGCACCGAAGATGAAGCACAGGCCTGCGTGCGCGAACTGGCGCACCTGGGCATCGGGGTGATGGTCGGCTCGGGCGTGGTGGCCGACGTGGCCGATCAGATGGGCCTGACTGGGATGTTTTTGTATTCGCTGGATGCGGTGCGTGGTGCCCTGGAGGACGCGCTGGAGGTGGCCCGCGCCTCGCGCATCGAGCAGGCCAAGCGCGAACGGCTCAACACCATCCTGGCTCAATTGAGCGATGGTGTGATTGCCGTTGATCAGAGCGAGCGCATTCAGACCCTCAACCCTGCCATGGCGCAGCTGCTGGGCATCACGCCTGGCCAATGGATGGGCCAAAAACTCAGTGAGGTCTGCGCCGAGTTGAGTCTGCAATCCACGCTGCGCCTGGCCCGGCCGGACCTGGAAAAAATCGAACGCGTCAAGGGAAAGGCGTTGATCGTCAACCGCATGCCCATCCTTGAGCAAGGCGTCTTGACGGGGGCGGTCTTGAGTTGCCAGGACCCCATTTCCATCCAGCGCGTGGACCGGCACATTCGCACCAGCATCAAGCCCAATGCCGTGGCCACCCACTATGAGCTGGGCGAATTTCTGGGCAGCAGCCCTGCGGTGGCGCGTGTCAAGCAGGTGGCATTGAACTGCGCGCGCAGCCAGGCCACGGTGTTGCTGATCGGAGAGAGCGGCACCGGCAAGGAGCTGATTGCTCAGGGCATTCACATGGCCAGCGAACGGCGCGACTTGCCTTTCGTGGCCGTCAATTGCGCGGCGGTGTCGGAAAGCCTGCTGGAGAGCGAGCTGTTCGGCCATGAAGAAGGCGCCTTCACTGGTGCACGCCGTGGCGGCAAGGTCGGTTTGTTCGAGGCGGCGCACAAGGGCACCATTTTTCTGGACGAGGTCGGCGAGATGCCCGTGGCCTTACAGGCGCGTTTGCTGCGCGTGCTGCAAGAGCGCGAAGTGCTGCGCGTGGGCGCCACCGAACCCACGCCGGTGAATGTGCGCGTGATCGCCGCCACGCACCGCGATTTGTCGGCGCAGGTGGCGCAAGGCCTGTTCCGGCTGGACCTGTACTACCGGCTCAACATCCTGCGCATCGACGTCCCCCCGCTGCGCGAGCGACTTGATGACATCGCCCTGATCGCGCAGGCCTTGCAGCACAAGATCGGCCAGCGCCTGACGCTGAAACCTGCGCAGGCGCAGGCCACGCAAGCACTGATTGATGCCCTGGTGGTGCGCGCACCGCACTACGACTGGCCGGGCAACGTGCGTGAGCTGGAAAACATCATCGAGCGGCTGGTGGCCTATGGGGCTGGCGCTGCATTGGCAGGCGCCGCCGCTGACCCCCAAGGTTTCTTGCGCGCCACGGCCCCCGAACTGTTTTCTCAAAGTTCGGGCGCGCCCACGGAGGACCGACCTTTAGAGGGTCTGAAAGAGCGGCAGGCCCAGATCGAGCGCGCCGAGATCCGCAAGGTCCTGGCCGACTGCGGCGGAGACCGGGGACTGGCCAGCGCACGACTGGGGATCAGCCGGACGACGTTGTGGCGGAAATTGAAATGAGACGCCCGCAGCACGGCGCGCTAGACTGATCAGCGTAGTCTCCTTCCATTGTTTCATGTCATTGCCTCCCTTCAAAGTGCTGTCGCTCATCCCTCCGATGACGCAGCTCAACACCCCGTACCCGTCCACCGCCTATCTGACCGGGTTTTTGCGCTCGCGTGGGGTCGACGCGGTGCAGGAGGATCTGGCCCTGGCCTTGGTGCTGGAGTTGTTGTCACGTCCCGGTCTGCAGGGCGTCCGCGAGGTCATCGAGGGCGTGCCCGAGGGCAAGCGCACCGCGCCGGTGAATGTTTTTGTTGATCACTTCGACCGCTACCTGGCCACCATCGATTCCACCATTGCTTTCCTGCAGGGGCGTGATGCCACGCTGGGTCACCGCATCTGCACGAGGCAGTTCCTGCCCGAGGGCGGGCGGTTCCGCACGCTCGATGTCTATGTGGATGACGATGGTGGCGACCCGCTGGCCTGGGCCTTTGGCGCGCTGGGCATGCAGGACCGCGCCCGGCATCTGGCCACGCTCTACCTGAACGACCTCGCCGATGTGCTGCGCGATGCCATCGATCCGCGGTTCGAGTTCGTGCGCTATGCAGAGTCGCTGGCGCAAAGCCAACCCACCTTCGAGCCGCTGGCCCAGGCCCTGGCCCAGCCTTTCAATCTGGTGGACGCCACCTTGCAGCGCCTGACCCTGGCGGCGGTGGCTCGGCACCAGCCGCAACTTGTTCTGGTGTCCGTGCCGTTTCCGGGGGCGGTGTACGCGGCGTTTCGCATCGCCCAGGCCATCAAGGCGGCGCACCCCGAGATCGCCATCGCCTTGGGCGGGGGCTTTGTGAACACCGAACTGCGTGAGATGAGCGACGCCCGGGTGTTTGACTACTTTGATGCGGCCACACTCGATGCGGGCGAGCGGCCTTTGCTGGCCCTGCTCGAGCACCTGCAAGGCCAACGCGCCCAGCAGCGCCTGGTGCGAACCTTTGTGCGTGATGCAGACACCCAGCAGGTGCGTTACATCAACTGGGTCGAGCCCGATGTGCCCTTCACGGAGGTCGGCACACCCACCTGGGATGGGCTGCCACTTGATCGCTACCTGTCCCTGCTGGACATGCTCAACCCCATGAACCGTCTGTGGTCCGACGGACGATGGAACAAACTGACCGTGGCCCATGGCTGTTACTGGAAGAAATGCAGCTTCTGCGACGTCAGCTTGGACTACATCTCCCGCTACGAAACGGCCTCAGCAGAGTTGCTGGTCGACCGCATCGAAGCCATCGTGCGCGAGACAGGGCAGACGGGCTTTCATTTCGTCGACGAGGCCGCGCCGCCCAAGGCCCTCAAGGCCCTGGCCCACGAATTGATCAAGCGCCAGGTCTCCATCTCCTGGTGGGGCAATGTGCGGTTTGAAAAAACCTTCACACCCGAACTGTGCCAGTTGCTGGCCGACAGTGGTTGCATCGCCATCTCTGGCGGCCTGGAGGTGGCCTCCGACCGCTTGTTGGCGCTCATGAAGAAAGGCGTGTCGGTGGAGCAAGTGGCCCAAGTTACGCGGGGCTTTTCCGATGCGGGCATCCTGGTGCATGCCTACCTGATGTACGGCTTCCCCACCCAGACGGTGCAAGACACGGTGGACGCGCTGGAGTACGTGCGTCAACTCTTTGCACAGGGCTGCATCCAGTCGGGATTCTTCCATCGCTTTGCCTGCACGGTGCATTCGCCGGTCGGGCAGAAACCGCAGGACTTCGGCGTCAAACTTATTCCTCTGCCGCCGGTGAGCTTTGCCAAGAACGACATCGGCTTCATCGACCCCACGGGCGTGGACCATGACGTGTTGGGTGTGGCGCTCAAGAAGGCGGTCTACAACTTCATGCACGGCATCGGGCTTGAAGAAGACATCCGAAGCTGGTTCAGCACCAAGGTGCCCAAATCCACGGTGTCACGGCATCGCATTGAGCGGGCCCTCAACGGCTGACGACCCCGCCGTGCACCACGTCAAGCGCTGAAAAAGGCCTCTTCGATCTCGCTGGGCAAGGGTTGCCCCGTCAACCAGGCACGCTCCAGCACGTACCAGTAATGCCGGTAACTGGCCCGGTCGTGCAAGGCCCCCCGGTATGAGGTCGGCGCCCAGTGCGCGGTCTGCGCAGACGACAGAATCTCCACCGCGTCGTCCACCTCGGCTGTCACCGGCGCGAACTCGTCAATGATCACCGCGATCTGATCGGGATGGATGCTCCACATGCGGGTGTAGCCCAGTTCGCGGTTGGCCTTCTCGGCCGCCACGCCCAGGGCCCGCTTGTCCTTGAACTCGGTCACCACGCAGTGCGAGGGCGTGATGTTCGCAGCGTGGCAGGCTGCTGAGATCTCCAACTTGGCTCGCAGGACCAACGGGTGGCTGAACTGCCCATGGGCCGTCATGGCCGAGGCTGGGATGGCGCCACGGTGCTCGGATACAAAATCCATCAGGCCAAACGAGAGCGACTCCATGCCAGGCAGGGCGGCGATGCTGCCCACCTCCTGCAGCGCCTTGTGCGTCTCGATCAAACCATGCACCGGCACGATGCGGCCCACCCCATGGCGCAAGCGCGCGGCCTTGATGGCCTCGATGGCCTGGATCGCATCCTCTACACCAGCCAGCTTGGGCACCATCACATAGGCCAGGTGCGTGCCCGCCTGCTGGATCAAGGTGTCCAAATCGTCTTCAAAACGCGGGTGCGTGAAGTCGTGCACCCGCACCCCCACACGTCCCCAAGCGTTGTCAGCGCTGCTGAGCAGATCGGCCACCAGCAACGCTTGCTCGTGTTCGCCACCGACGGGCGCGCCGTCTTCCAGGTCCAGCGTCACATCGAACACGGCCCGGCCGACTCGTTGGGCCAATTCATCTTGCAAGGCCAGGGCCTTGCGCATGCGCACTTCTACACCAGCGTAGTGGTCGCACACAGGCAAGGTCGGGTGGCGGTAGTCAGACCCGAACAGGGCTTGACGCGGGTGGATGGCGGTCAGGGTGGACATGGGTGTGTCGCAGAGATAAATACGATCTTGTAAGTCTCGCGCAATTTGCAGTTGGTGTGCAGGTGCTGCGGAGGTAAGACCCCCAGTTTGCAGAGTTAGCTGATCTTGGCTTGGCGATTCAAGATTTCGCCAATCTCGTTGTGGCGAGCCTGCTCCAGCGCAACACCCAACAAAAAAACCGGCCCCGCCCAAAGCGGAAACCGGTTTTCATCAAGCTTCAAACCATGCGGCGCTCAAGGCGCCGCAGCGGTCAGCGTGGTATCACAGCAGGTGCTTGACGCCGTCTTGCTCGCCTTGCAGTTCAGCCAGGGTCTTGTTGATGCACTCTTGCGAGAAAGCATCGATCTCCAGGCCGGCAACGATCTTGTACTCGCCGTCAGGCGTGGTCGTCACAGGGAAGCCGAACACGATGCCGGCAGGGATGCCGTACTCGCCATTCGAAGGCACGCCCATGGTGACCCATTCGCCGTTCGAGCCCAGGGCCCAGTCGCGCATGTGGTCGATGGCCGCATTGGCAGCCGAAGCTGCCGACGACAGGCCGCGAGCGGCGATGATGGCGGCGCCACGCTTGCCCACGGTCGGCAAGAAGGTGTCGGCGTTCCAGACCTGGTCGTTGACCAGATCCTTGATCGACTTGCCGTTGGTGGTGGCAAAGCGGTAGTCAGCGTACATCGTGGGCGAGTGGTTGCCCCAGACGGTCAGCTTGCGGATGTCGCCCACCTTGGTGCCGGTCTTGGCCGCCAGTTGCGACGCAGCGCGGTTGTGGTCCAGGCGCAGCATGGCGGTGAAGTTCTTGGCGGGCAGATCCGGAGCCGACTTCATCGCGATGTAGGCGTTGGTGTTGGCGGGGTTGCCGACCACGAGCACCTTGACATTGCGCGACGCGACGGCGTTCAGTGCCTTGCCTTGAGCCGTGAAGATCTGGGCGTTGGCGGCCAGCAGGTCGGCGCGTTCCATGCCGGGGCCACGGGGACGGGCGCCGACCAGCAGGGCGTAGTCGGTATTCTTGAAGGCCGTCAGCGGGTCAGAGTGGGCTTCAATGCCGGCCAGCAGCGGAAAGGCGCAGTCTTCGAGTTCCATGATCACGCCCTTGAGCGCGTTCTGGGCCTTCTCGTCGGGAATTTCCAGCAGTTGCAGGATCACGGGCTGGTCCTTGCCCAGCATTTCGCCAGAGGCAATGCGGAACAACAAGGCGTAGCCGATTTGACCAGCGGCGCCAGTGACGGCAACGCGAACGGGTGATTTGCTCATATGCAACTCCGAAAGGGTGGGGCGGTTAGTGGAAAACCCATGAGTGTAGCGTCCGCGCACGTCCCGGTACAGCGGGCAAGGTCAATCCTTCGATCTTATGTCTTATATAAGATATCTTTCATCTGAGAGTGGACGAAGACGGTTCCTTGTGGTGCAATCAATCCCTGTGAAAGCTCAAGCTGTCGTGGCGGCCCACCCGCCCATGTCCAATGCATTGCCAGAGTCCGCTTCGGTGGCCTCGGGTGATGGGCGGTCGCTCGGATCGGGTGCCCCTTCATTCAGCCCGCTCTACCAGCAGATCAAAGCCTTGATGCTGCGCAGGCTGCAGGCGGGCGAGTGGCGGCCCGGCGAGGCCATCCCCAGTGAGATCGAGTTAGCGTCTCGCTTCAAGGTCAGCCAGGGTACGGTTCGTAAAGCCATTGACGAGTTGGCAGCGGAAAACCTGCTAGTGCGCCGCCAGGGCAAGGGAACCTATGTGGCCACGCACTCCGAGCAGCGGATGCAGTACCGCTTCCTGCGCCTCACCCCCGACCAGCCCGAACATGCTGGCCCGATCAAACGCGAATTCCTGGACTGTCGTCGCCTGCGCGCGCCCGCCGATATTGCCCGTATCCTGCAACTCAAGGCGGGTGACATGGTGGTTGAAGTGCGCCGTGTCCTGCACTTTGCCGGTCGTCCGGTGGTGCTCGATGACATCTGGCTGCCCGGCCACCTGTTCAAAGGCTTGAGCGCTGAACGCCTGAGCGAGTACAAGGGGCCGATGTACGGCCTGTTTGAGGCCGAGTTTGGCGTGCGCATGATTTGCGCCTCGGAAAAAATCCGAGCCGTGCTGCCCAATGAAACCGAAATGCAACTGCTCAAGATCCCGGCCAGTACCCCCTTGTTGAGTGTGGAGAGACTGTCGCGCACATACGACGATCAGCCCGTCGAATTGCGCCGGGGCTTGTATTTGACCGATGCTCATCACTATCGGAATGAACTGAATTAGCCTCGCTGATGAACTTGCCTGCGCATCGATTTTGGGTTGTTCGAGACTCAAATCAAAGAGATGCGAGTCCGTCAGGCAAGGGATTGCCCTAAAATCTCGGATTCTTTGACTGTTTTTTGACGCGAGGCAGGAGCCTTCAGAAAAATGGCTGACAACACAAACCCCCCCCGTCCCGTGTACCGGAACATCCACATCACTGACATCGTCCATTATCGAATGCCGCTGGCCGCGATCGTCTCGATCCTGCATCGCATCAGTGGCGCGATCATGTTTCTGCTGCTGCCCTTCATCATCTGGTTGTTCGACACCAGTGTGACATCGGAGATCTCTTACGGGCAGTTCACGGCGGCGTTCACGGCCGGGCTGGGCTTCATTCCCGGGGGGGTGATCAAGGTGGTGGCCCTGGGGTTGATCTGGGCCTACCTCCACCACCTCATTGCAGGCGTACGCCATCTGGTGTCCGACGTTGCCCACACCGTCTCCAAGCAGCAAGGCAAGTCATCGGCCATCGTGACCCTGGTTCTGAGCGTGGCTCTGACCTTGGTGCTGGGCGCCAAGCTGTTCGGCGCCTTCTGATCTCGATCGAGGAACTCAAACCATGTCTCAAAACTACGGAACCAAGCGTGTCGTTGTTGGCGCGCACTATGGCCTGACCGACTGGCTCGCGCAGCGCGTGACGGCCATCGTGATGGCCTTGTTCACTTTGATACTGGTGGCGCAGGTCATTTTTGGCGCACCGGTCAGCTACGACAAATGGGCGGGCATCTTCTCCCAACAGTGGATGAAAATGTTGACTTTCGTCGTCATCCTGGCGCTGCTCTATCACGTCTGGGTGGGCATGCGCAACATCTGGATGGACTACATCAAACCCGTGGGCATTCGACTGGGCCTGCAAGTGTTCACCATCGTCTGGCTCGTGGGCTGCGCTGGTTGGGCCATCCAAGTGCTGTGGAGACTGTAAAAATGGCGATCGCAACTTCCCTTCCTACCCGTAAATTTGACGTCGTGATCGTCGGGGCCGGCGGCTCCGGCATGCGTGCCTCTTTGCAGTTGGCGCTGGCTGGCCTGAACGTGGCCGTGCTGTCCAAGGTCTTCCCCACCCGTTCGCACACGGTGGCTGCCCAAGGCGGCATCGGTGCCTCGCTGGGTAATATGTCCGAAGACAATTGGCACTACCATTTCTTTGACACCATCAAGGGCTCCGATTACCTTGGTGACCAGGACGCCATCGAGTTCATGTGCCGGGAAGCCCCCAAGGTGGTGTACGAGCTCGAACACTTCGGCATGCCGTTCGACCGCAACCCTGACGGCACCATTTATCAGCGTCCCTTTGGTGGTCACACCGCCAACTACGGCGAAAAGCCAGTGCAACGCGCCTGCGCCGCCGCTGACCGCACCGGTCATGCCCTGTTGCACACCCTGTACCAGCAAAATGTCAAGGCCCGCACCCAGTTCTTCGTCGAATGGATGGCCCTGGACGTCATCCGCGACGCCGAAGGCGATGCCGTGGGCGTGACCGCGCTGGAGATGGAAACCGGCGACGTGCATGTGCTGCATGCCAAGACCGTGCTGTTCGCCACCGGCGGCGCTGGCCGCATCTTCCAGGCCTCGACCAATGCCTTCATCAACACTGGCGATGGACTGGGCATGGCCGCCCGTGCGGGCATTCCACTTGAAGACATGGAGTTTTGGCAGTTCCACCCCACCGGCGTGGCCGGCGCGGGCGTGCTGCTGACCGAAGGCTGCCGTGGCGAAGGTGCGATCCTGCGCAACAGCAACGGCGAACGCTTCATGGAGCGTTACGCCCCGACCCTGAAGGATCTGGCTCCGCGTGACTTCGTGTCCCGCTCGATGGACCAGGAAATCAAGGAAGGCCGTGGCTGTGGCCCCAACAAGGACTACGTCCTGCTGGACATGACCCACCTGGGTTCTGAAACCATCATGAAGCGCCTGCCTTCGGTGTTCGAGATTGGCCACAACTTCGCCAACGTCGACATCACCAAGGAGCCGATTCCCGTGGTGCCGACCATTCACTATCAAATGGGTGGCATTCCCACGAACGTCCATGGGCAAGTCGTGGTGCCCGCTGGTACGGGCGACAATCGCAAGCCCAACGAGATCATCAACGGTTTGTACGCCGTGGGTGAATGCTCTTGCGTGAGCGTGCACGGCGCCAATCGCCTGGGCACGAACTCGCTGTTGGACTTGGTGGTGTTCGGCCGTGCGGCCGGCAACCACATCGTTGACTTCAACCTCAAGAGCAAGGCGCACAAGCCGCTCCCGAAGGATGCCGCCGACAAGACCCTGGCCCGTCTGGCTCGCCTGGACAGTGCCAAGAACGGCGAATACTCGCAAGACGTGGCCAACGACTTGCGCGCCTCGATGCAAAAACACGCTGGCGTGTTCCGCACCCAGGCGCTCATGGACGAGGGCGTCAAGCAAGTCGCCGCTCTGCGCGAACGCGTCAAGAGCATCGGCCTGAAGGACTCCTCCAAAGTGTTCAACACCGCCCGCATTGAGGCGTTGGAGGTTGATAACCTGATCGAAGCCGCCCAAGCCACCATCGTGGCCGCTGCGGCGCGCCCAGAGAGCCGTGGGGCGCATGCGCACAACGATCACCCCAACCGCGACGACGTCAACTGGATGAAGCACTCGCTGTGGTATTCCGAAGGCAACCGCCTGGACTACAAGCCGGTGAACCTGCAACCCCTGACGGTGGAATCCGTTCCCCCCAAAGTCCGGACGTTCTGATCCTCAGTTCTGAAGAACCAGGCCCCAGCATTTAGGAACGCACCATGAAGCGCACTTTCAAAATCTACCGCTACGATCCGGACAAGGACGCCAAGCCCTACATGCAGACCATCGAGATCGAACTCGACGGCCACGAACGCATGCTCCTGGACGCCCTGATCAAGATCAAGGCCGTCGACCCCACCTTGTCCTACCGTCGCTCCTGCCGTGAAGGCGTGTGCGGCTCGGACGCCATGAACATCAATGGCAAGAATGGTCTGGCCTGCCTGACCAACATGCTGACGCTGCCGGATGAAATCGTCCTCAAGCCGCTGCCTGGCTTGCCCGTGGTGCGCGACCTGTTCGTGGACATGACGCAGTTCTTCACGCAGTACAACTCGATCAAGCCTTACCTTATCAACGACACGCCGCCGCCTGAAAAAGAGCGTTTGCAGTCCCCTGAGGAGCGTGAAGAGCTCGACGGCCTGTACGAGTGCATCCTGTGCGCCAGTTGCTCGACCGCCTGCCCCAGCTTCTGGTGGAATCCCGATAAGTTCGTGGGCCCCGCCGGTTTGTTGCAGGCCTATCGCTTCATCGCGGACAGCCGCGACGAAGCCACGGGTCAGCGCCTGGACAATCTGGAAGACCCCTACCGCCTGTTCCGATGCCACACCATCATGAACTGTGTGGACGTGTGCCCCAAGGGGCTCAACCCCACGAAGGCCATTGGCAAGATCAAGGAACTGATGGTGCGTCGCGCCGTTTGATCCCTGAACCAGCCCTGATTCGCCCTGTTTGTATCTGCCCATGACCCTGACCTCGTCGCCACAAACCATCCAAGGATCCGCCCCTGATCCGGATGAGTTGCGGCGTCTGCGTTGGCGCTGCCGGCGCGGCCTGCTCGAAAACGACCTGTTCATTGACCGGTTTTTCGAGTTGCACGGTGAAAACCTGTCCGCTGCGTTGGTCCAGGGTTTGCATGAACTGATGGACCTGTCTGACAACGACCTGCTGGATCTCTTCCTGGCGCGCAAGCAGCCACAAGGCAATCTGGACACGGTTGAAGTCCGTCAAGTGCTTGAGTTGATGCACGCCGCCGGTGCTTCTCGTCTGCCATCTCAGGCAGATGTGACGATTGCCCGATAATTAATCCAATTCGCAAGACCGACCCCTAGGAGCCGCTCATGACCCCGTCCGACGTGAAAGCCACCTTGTCGTTTTCAGACGGCAGCCCCAATATGGATTTGCCGATCTACAAGGGCACTGTTGGCCCCGATGTGATCGACATTCGCAAGCTGTATGCCCAAACCGGAAAGTTCACCTACGACCCGGGCTTCCTGTCGACGGCCTCGTGCAACTCGTCCATCACCTACATCGATGGCGACAAGGGTGAGCTGCTCTACCGCGGCTACCCCATCGAACAATTGGCCACGGGCTGCGACTTCCTGGAAACCTGCTATTTGCTGCTGAAGGGCGAGCTGCCCACCGGCACGCAGAAAGAAGAATTCGTCGGCCGCGTGACCCAGCACACCATGGTCAACGAGCAGATGCAGTTCTTCTTGCGCGGCTTCCGCCGTGATGCTCACCCGATGGCTGTGTTGACGGGCCTGGTAGGCGCTTTGTCGGCCTTCTATCACGACAGCACCGACATCAACAACCCTGAGCATCGCGAAATCGCGGCGATCCGCCTGATCGCCAAGATGCCCACGCTGGTCGCGATGGCCTACAAGTACGCGGTCGGTCAGCCTTTCGTCTACCCGAAGAACAACCTGTCGTACTCCGAGAACTTCATGCACATGATGTTCGCCACGCCGTGCGAAGAGTACAAGGTTAATGACGTGCTGGTGCGCGCCATGGACCGCATCTTCATCCTGCACGCCGACCACGAGCAAAACGCCTCGACCTCCACGGTACGTTTGTGCGGCTCGTCAGGAACCAACCCGTTCGCGGCCATCGCGGCTGGTGTGGCTTGCTTGTGGGGCCCCGCTCACGGTGGCGCCAACGAAGCAGCACTGAACATGCTGGAAGAAATCCAGCGCAACGGCGGCGTCGAAAAGATCGGCGACTTCATCGCACAGGTCAAGGACAAGAACTCGGGCATCAAGCTGATGGGTTTTGGTCATCGCGTCTACAAGAACTACGACCCGCGTGCCAAGCTGATGCGCGAAACCTGCCACGAAGTGCTGAACGAACTGGGCCTGCAAAACGACCCATTGTTCAAGTTGGCCATGGCCCTGGAAAAGATCGCTCTGGAAGACGAATACTTCGTGTCGCGCAAGCTGTACCCGAACGTCGATTTCTACTCAGGCATCGTGCAACGCGCCATCGGCATTCCTGTCTCGCTGTTCACCGCCATTTTCGCCCTGGCGCGTACCGTGGGCTGGATTGCGCAACTGAACGAAATGATCGGTGACCCGGAGTACAAAATCGGTCGTCCCCGCCAGTTGTTCGTGGGTTCAGCTTCGCGCGACGTCAAGCCAATCAGCCAGCGCTGATCCGGAAGATCTCGTTTTCGATAGGCGGGGTCAAAGACCTCGTGACGAACCCCGGCTTGTTCCGGGGTTTTTTTCGTGCCGATGGCATAAAATTGATACTTTTCCCCTGAAGAATCGGCTGTAGGCACCATGGGACGCACCCTTTACGACAAGATCTGGGACGAACACGTCGTCCACACCGAAGATGACGGCACTGCCGTGCTCTACATCGATCGCCATCTGGTGCATGAAGTCACCAGCCCGCAAGCGTTTGACGGTTTGACCCTGGCGGGCCGCAAGGTCTGGCGCCTGTCGGCCAATCTGGCGGTGAGTGATCACAATGTGCCGACCACGGACCGCAGCCATGGCATCTCCGATCCTGTCTCGAAATTGCAGGTCGATACGCTGGACGCCAACTGTGACCGCGTTGGCATCACGCAATTCAAGATGAGCGACAAGCGCCAGGGCATTGTTCACGTGATTGGCCCGGAGCAGGGCGCCACCTTGCCGGGCATGACCGTGGTGTGTGGTGACAGTCACACCTCCACCCACGGCGCTTTTGGCGCGCTGGCCCATGGCATTGGCACTAGTGAGGTCGAGCACGTGCTGGCCACGCAAACGCTGCTGGCCAAGAAGGCCAAGAACATGCTGATCAAGGTCGAAGGCCACTTGCCCAAGGGCTGCGGCGCCAAGGACATTGTGCTGGCCATCATCGGCAAGATCGGCACTGCAGGCGGCACCGGCTACACCATCGAATTTGCCGGCAGCGCCATCCGCGCATTGAGCATGGAAGGTCGCATGACGGTGTGTAACATGGCCATCGAAGGCGGCGCGCGTGCCGGTTTGGTGGCTGTGGACGACACCACCATCAACTACACCAAGGGCCGTCCCTTCTCGCCCAAAGGGCTGGAGTGGGAGCTCGCTGCCACCTATTGGCGCACCTTGTATTCCGACCCCGACGCCCATTGGGACTCTGTGGTCGAGTTGGACGCCAGCCAGATCAAGCCGCAAGTCACCTGGGGTACCTCGCCCGAGATGGTTTTGTCCATTGACGACCGCGTTCCTGATCCTGACAAGGAAAAGGATCCCAACAAACGATCGGCCATGGAGCGCGCCTTGCAGTACATGGCGCTCGACCCCAACAAGGCCATCAGCGACATTCGCATCGACAAGGTTTTCATCGGCTCGTGCACCAACTCGCGCATCGAAGACATGCGCGAAGCGGCCGCCGTGGTTAAGCGCGTGGGTGGACGCATCGCCTCCAACGTCAAGCTGGCGCTGATCGTTCCGGGCTCGGGCCTGGTCAAGGAGCAGGCAGAGCGCGAAGGGCTCGATGTAATCTTCAAGGCCGCGGGCTTCGAGTGGCGCGAGCCGGGTTGCTCCATGTGTCTGGCCATGAATGCCGACCGCCTGGAGCCGGGCGAGCGTTGCGCCTCGACCAGCAATCGCAATTTTGAAGGTCGGCAGGGCGCAGGTGGCCGTACGCACCTGGTCAGCCCGGCGATGGCCGCGGCTGCCGCCATGGAAGGCCACTTCGTGGACGTGCGCCGCATCGCCTGATCGTCCCTTGATTTATACCCGTCTGGAGTGATTCTCATGAAACGTCTTGCCTCTCTAATCCTGGTGACCTTGGCTGTGGCATCGCTGACCGCTTGCAACACCATGAATGGTTTCGGTGAAGACCTCCATAAGGTCGGAGACAAGATCTCCGGCGCCGCCAAAAAGTAATCTCTCATGCAAGCATTTCGCATTCACAAGGGGCTCGTGGCCCCGATGGACCGGGACAACGTTGACACCGACGCCATCATTCCCAAGCAGTTCCTGAAGTCGATCAAGCGCACGGGTTTCGGCCCCAATTTGTTTGACGAATGGCGTTACTTGGACGCGGGCGAACCCGGCCAAGATCCGGCCACACGCAAGTCCAACCCGGACTTCGTGCTCAACCAGCCGCGCTACCAAGGCGCCTCCGTCCTGCTGGCACGCAAGAACTTCGGTTGCGGCTCCAGCCGGGAGCATGCGCCCTGGGCCTTGGATCAGTATGGCTTTCGCGCCATCATTGCGCCCAGTTTTGCCGACATCTTCTTCAATAACAGTTTCAAGAACGGACTCTTGCCGATCCAGTTGTCGGAGTTGCAGGTCGACAATCTGTTCAATGAGGTGTTCGCTTTCCCGGGCTATGAATTGACCATCGACCTGGAGCGTCAGCTTGTCGTCAAACCCGACGGCACCGAGTTGCCCTTTGACGTGCAGCCCTTCCGCAAGTTCTGTCTGCTCAACGGTTTCGATGACATCGGTCTGACCCTGCGCCACGCCGACAAGATCAAGGCCTTTGAAGCCGAACGCTTGGCCCAGAAGCCTTGGCTGAACCACCGCATCGTCTAAGCGAGTCGTCTAGAAATCATGGTTATGAAAATTGCAGTCTTGCCGGGTGACGGCATCGGCCCCGAAATCGTCACCGAGGCCGTCAAGGTGCTCAAGGCGCTCGACCTGTCTTTCGAGATGGAAGAGGCCAAGGTGGGCGGCGCCGCCTACGACGCCTATGGGCACCCGCTGCCTGAGCACACCCTGAAGCTGGCCATGGACTCCGACGCCGTGCTGTTCGGCTCGGTGGGCGACTGGAAGTACGACAAGCTGGACCGCCCGCTGCGCCCCGAGCAAGCCATCCTGGGCCTGCGCAAGAACATGGGCCTGTTCGCCAACTTCCGTCCCGCCATTTGCTATCCCCAGCTCACGCACGCATCCAGCCTCAAGCCAGAGCTGGTCGCCGGTCTGGACATTCTCATCATTCGCGAATTGACGGGGGACATCTATTTCGGCCAGCCCCGTGGCCGTCGCCTGTCGCCGGACGGCGAGTTCAAGGGTGCGGAAGAAGCCTTCGACACCATGCGCTACTCGCGCCCCGAGATCGAGCGCATCGCCCACGTGGCCTTCCAGGCTGCCCGCAAGCGCGGCAAGCGCGTCACCAGCGTCGACAAGGCCAATGTGCTGGAGACTTTCCAGTTCTGGAAGGACGTGGTCATTGAGGTGCACGCCCAGTACCCCGATGTCGAGTTGGATCACATGTACGTGGACAACGCGGCCATGCAGTTGGTCAAGGCGCCCAAGAAGTTTGACGTGCTGTTCACGGGCAACATGTTCGGCGACATCCTGTCTGACGCTGCGGCTATGCTGACCGGCTCGATCGGCATGCTGCCTTCGGCCTCTCTGAACGCCAAGGGGCAGGGCCTGTACGAGCCCAGCCACGGCTCGGCTCCAGACATCGCCGGCAAGGGCGTGGCCAACCCGCTGGCCACCATCCTGAGCGCCGCCATGATGCTGCGCTTCAGCCTGAACCAGGAAGCTGCGGCCAGCCGCATCGAAGCCGCTGTGCAGGCGGTGCTGGAGCAGGGACTGCGCACTGGCGACATCTTCAGCGAAGGCACTCGCAAGGTCGGCACGGCCGAGATGGGCGAGGCCGTAGTGGCCGCGCTGTCGCGACAAGGTTAAGGCTTTCAAGGCTGAGCTGGGCCTGCATTACAAGGACACATGAAAATGGCAACGAAACTGGTTGGTTTGGTCGGATGGCGCGGAATGGTCGGCTCGGTCCTGATGGATCGCATGCAGGCTGAGGGTGATTTCGCCCTCATCGAGCCCATGTTCTTCAGCACCAGCAACGCTGGCGGCAAAGCGCCCGTCATGGCCAAGAACGAGACCACGCTCAAGGACGCCTACGACATCGGGGAACTCAAGCGCTGCGACATCATCATCACGGCGCAGGGCGGCGATTACACCAGCGAGGTGTTTGCCAAATTGCGCGCCGCTGGTTGGAACGGCCACTGGATCGACGCAGCGTCCACACTGCGCATGCAGGACGACGCCGTCATCATCCTGGACCCGGTTAACCTGCCGGTCATCAAAAACGCACTGACCAAGGGCGGCAACAACTGGGTGGGTGGCAATTGCACCGTCAGTTGCATGCTGATGGGCGTGGGGGCGCTCTACAAGGCCGGGCTGGTCGAGTGGATGTCGACGCAGACCTACCAGGCCGCCTCAGGTGGTGGCGCCCAGCACATGCGCGAATTGCTGACGCAGTTTGGCACGCTCAATGCTGAGGTCAAGTCCTTACTGGACGACCCCAAGAGCGCCATCCTGGAAATCGACCGCAAGATCATCGCCAAGCAACGCTCTTTGAGTTCGGCGGAAACTACCAATTTCGGTGTTCCGCTGGGTGGCTCGTTGATCCCGTGGATCGACAAGGACCTGAACAATGGCATGAGCAAGGAAGAGTGGAAGGGGGGCGCCGAAACCAACAAGATCCTGGGGCAGGGCGCGGGCTTTGGCACACCGGCCATCCCAGTTGATGGCTTCTGCGTTCGCATTGGCGCCATGCGCTGTCACAGCCAGGCATTGACCTTCAAGCTCAAGAAGGATGTCCCCTTGGCCGATATCGAAGCCATGATCGCTGCCGATAACCAATGGGTCAAGGTCGTGCCCAACACTCGTGAGGCCACTATCAAGGACCTCACTCCTGTTGCGGTGACCGGTACCTTGACCATCCCGGTGGGGCGCCTGCGCAAGATGGCCATGGGTGCCGACTATCTGGGGGCCTTCACCGTCGGCGATCAGCTGCTTTGGGGGGCTGCGGAACCGCTGCGCCGCATGCTGCGCATACTTTTAGGTGCCTGATCGGGCCATAAAGCTGTTGTATCTAGCGCAGTCTTGCAATGGCTTGAAACAATCTCGTGTCCGCTGATGTTGCCATGGGGCGACAATAGCGGCCACTGTGGCCCTGTAAGTCTTGGCATTGGCCGAGAGTACACGGTCAGTATTTGCATTAGCTTGTCACCGTATCTGCTTGATGCTATTGTGTTTTCTGCTGCGTACCGTCTGCGGGTGCGGGTTTGCGACCGAATCTGTCCTGGATTGGGGTGAACCTGTGGGTCGATTGAACGGCCTCATGACGACTTGGGAGACGCCTTGAAAGATCATTCGTTGTCCGTTGGGCGCTTTGCCCTGAACCGTGTTGCTGTTGCTGCGGCTTGTACCGCACTGACCTTGCTGCCAGCCGTCTCCTGGGCGTTGGGGCTAGGGCGCTTGAATGTGCAGTCCGCGCTGGGCGAAGCCTTGCGCGCTGAGATCGATGTCACTAGCCTTACTTCGGAAGAGGGTGCGTCGCTGCAGGTGAAGGTGGCCACACCTGAAACCTATCGTGCGGCGGGGGTTGATTACAACCAAGTGCTGGGCGCCACTTCCATCGTGTTGCAACGCCGCGCCGATGGACGACCTTTCCTTAAGATCGCCAGCGACCGTGCGGTGCAAGAGCCTTTTGTCGATGTGATTTTGGACCTGACTTGGTCGTCCGGTCGACTGGTGCGCGAATACACCTTGCTATTTGATCCCCCAACCGCGATGTCGCGCGCGCCAGTTCAGTCGACTGCTCCGGTGATGGATTCGACCGCGCCTGTGGCACAGCCAGCACCGAGCACGGCCATTGCGCCTGCGCCCCATTCCAAAGCTGTGGCTTCCACGCCCGTGGCGGAGCCGCTCAAGCCGCGTAGCAAGGCCGCGGTGGCTTCTGCCCCGAGCGCGCCTTCGGCTGTGGCGCAAAAACCTGTTCCCGCGCCTGCACTAGTGCCCGCACCAGTGCCTGCCGAGTCCGCCTCTGCGGCAACGCGTCAATCTGAGCCGTCGGCGCGGACTGTGCGTGTGCGCTCTGGCGATTCGCTGTCCGGCATTGCCTCACGCTCCCTGCAGGCGGGCGTGTCGCTGGATCAGATGTTGGTCGGGCTGTATCGGGCCAATCCACAAGCCTTCCAGGGCAGCAACATGAATCGCCTGAAGTCGGGGGTGGTGTTGAATGTGCCCACGGCTGACCAGGTCAAGGAGGTTGCTCCGACTGAAGCGCGTCAGGTCATTGTCGCGCAGAGTGCCGATTTTGCCGCGTATCGGGAACGCCTGGCTGGTGCCGTGACCGCTACCGCGCCTGAAAAACCGCAGCGTCAAGCGGCCGGAAAGGTCGAGGCCGAAGTCAAGGATCGCAAGCAGGCCGTTGCGCCCACGCCCGACAAGCTCACGTTGAGCAAGGGTAGTGTGGGTCCTGCGTCGGCTCCGGCCGCTGAAGACCGCTTGGCCAAGACCAGGGCTCAGCAAGACAACGCGGCTCGGGTGGCTGAGTTGTCCAAGAATCTGGACGACCTGCGCAAGCTTAAGGAAAAGGCGGCCGCCGCATCGGCGACCGTGGCTGCTGTGCCAGCGCCGAAGGTGGCGCCTGTGCCTGTTGCACCGGTGCCCAAGCCCGCGTCTGCTCCGGTCGTGCCCCCTGTTGCGGCCTCCAAGCCAGCCGCCGTTGCATCTGTCGTAGCAGCAGTGCCTGCGGTCCCCAGTGCACCGATGGTGGTGGCCTCTGCTGCCTCGATCGCGCAAGCAGTTCAAGAGGCGGCGTCTGAGGCGGCCTCATCCGCATCGATGGCGGCTACCAGCGTGGCCGACGCCGCGTCGGCAGCCTCTCAAGCGGTTTCGGAAGCGGCCGCATTGCCTGCAGTGCGAGTGCCTGTGCCTGCACCGGCTCCCGAGCCGGAATCACCCGGTTTGCTGGAATCGCTCAACCCGATGCTGTTGGCGGGGATTGGTGCAGGTGTCGCGTTGTTGGCTGGTGTGGCCATGTTCCTGCGTTCGCGCCGTCGAGCCGACACGGGGGAAACCTCCTTCCTGGAAAGCCGTCTGCAGCCCGACTCCTTCTTCGGCGCCAGCGGTGGCCAGCGCGTGGATACCCGTGATGCGACCGGTGCGCCGTCGTCCATGAGTTATTCGCTCAGTCAACTGGATGCCATTGGCGATGTAGACCCGGTGGCCGAGGCTGACGTGTACCTGGCCTATGGCCGCGACTTGCAAGCCGAAGAAATCCTCAAGGAAGCCCTGCGCAGTACGCCTGAGCGGCTGTCCATCCGGACCAAGTTGCTGGAAGTCTATGCCAAGCGTCGCGATACCAAGGGGTATGAGCAATTGGCGTCCCAGCTGTTCAATCTGACCGGCGGTCATGGGGACGACTGGGCCAAAGCTCAGGAAATGGGACTGGGCATCGATCCAGAGAATCCTTTGTATCAGCCGGGCGGTCAACCCCCCTCTGGCACGCCTTTGAGTGTTGCGACGGCACCTGATGGCTTGGGTGCCAGCACCATTCCGCATTCGGTCATGCCTGAACCGGAACCCCGCGCTCCCGAGGTGGTTCAAGCGGCCGCAGCAATGGGTGCGGACGTCGATCTGGATCTGGACGTGTCTGTCCCGATGCCCTTGGATGCACTTGAGCCCAGTCACGCAGTGAGCAAGTCGGCGCCAGATGCCTTTGCAGATTTGCCGTCGCTGGACCTGTCTGCGGTGCATGACCTTCCTGCCGGTGCCCCTGGCACTTCGGCCGCTTCAGGCGATCATGGTCTGGACTTTGATCTGCCGGTGGCGCCGCATGCATCGGCAGAATCAGCCGGCAATGTTGCTCCGGTTCCCGCTTTTGACCTCGGAGGACTTAGTCTGAACCTGGACGAGTCGGCGCCTGCCAAAGCGGCGCATGGCTTGTCCCTGGGAGATGATTTCTTGGCTGGTCAGGTGCCGGACTTGCCGGCGCCGTCCGACCCGATGGAGCGCAAGTTCGAGTTGGCCGAAGAGTTCCGCCAGATCGGCGATCTTGATGGCGCTCGTGAGTTGCTTCATGAAGTGGTGGCCAACGCCTCGGGCGGGCTGCGCAACAAGGCCCAGTCCCTGTTGGATAGCCTGAGCTGACGTCTGATGAGCAGTGAGCAGCCGAGGGCGACCCGCCGGGTCGCCCTCGGCGTTTCGTACCGGGGCTGTGCCTATAAGGGCTGGCAAAGTCAGGCCGGTGGCGGCACCGTTCAAGACGCCCTTGAAATGGCTTTGTCGACTTTTGCAGCAGAGCCAGTCAAGGTGGTGTGCGCGGGGCGGACTGACGCCGGCGTGCATGGCATCAACCAAGTGGTGCATCTGGACACACCCTTGCGGCGCGATCCATTTTCGTGGGTGCGCGGCACCAACACCTACTTGCCGTCGGACGTTGCCGTGCAATGGGCCGCTGAAGTGTCGTCAGATTTCCATGCGCGAAACAGTGCCCGTGGGCGTCGTTATGTATACATCGTGCTGGAATCGCCGGTGCGGCCCGCCTTGGAGTCGGCCCAGGTCGGTTGGGTGTTCAGGCCGCTGGATGGCCCTGCCATGCGGGCTGCCGCTGAATGCCTGATTGGCGAACATGACTTCAGCGCCTTTCGTTCGTCGCAATGCCAGTCGCCCACGCCCATCAAAACGCTGCGTGACATCAGCATTCGGTGCTGTGGCGGGTTGGGCGAGTCTCGGAGAAGGCCCTTGAGTCCGTCGGGTTTGCTGGGCCCAGGCGCGGAGGGCGTCTATTGGCGGTTTGACTTCGAAGGCAATGCGTTTCTGCACCACATGATTCGCAACCTCATGGGCTGCCTTTTGGCTGTGGGCACGGGGGCGCAGCCTGTCTCGTGGATGCAGGAGGTGCTGCATTCCCGCCATCGCAAAATGGCGGCGGCGACCTTTTCCCCTGACGGCTTGTATTTTTTGGGACCACGATACGATTCGAGCTGGAACTTGCCCGCCGATGTCCCTGCTTTCCACTGGCTGCCCGCATGACGACCCTGCCCACTTTGCCTGCTGATCACCGCACCCGTATCAAAATCTGTGGGTTGACCCGGGAGGTGGACGTGGCCGATGCAGTCGAGGCGGGTGCTGATGCAATTGGTTTTGTGCTCTATGAAAAAAGCGCCCGCCATGTGACGGTGCAGCAGGCCCGTGTGTTGGTCCAGGCCCTGCCGCCTTTCGTCACGCCGGTGCTTTTGGTGGTGAACCCGACAGAATTCCTGCTAAGAGAGGCCATCACGGTTATTCCGAACGCAGTGGTGCAATTTCATGGGGACGAATCTATTGCGCAATGTGAAAGCGCCCATCGCCCTTATATCCGGGTCGCCCGCATGGCTGCGGGTTTCGATTTGTTAAACTTCTCAGAATCGTTTCCCGGTGCCCAGGCTATTTTGGTCGATGCCCATGTCGAGGGTTATGGTGGTGGCGGGAAGGTGTTTGATTGGTCTTTGTTGCCTGCGCGTCTGCTGCGTCCCATGATCCTGTCTGGTGGGTTGCATCCCGGCAATGTCGGCGAAGGCGTGGTGACGGTGCGGCCGTGGGCCGTGGATGTGAGTTCCGGCGTGGAAGCCAGCAAGGGCATCAAGGATGCCGGGTTGATGCGCCAGTTCTGTCAGGCCGTGCGGGCGGCCGATCGGCAATGTGCCGAAACCCCTCAGTCCCGCAAGGTTTGAGTCATTGAGATCTGCATGCTGAACTATCAACAGCCCGACGCGCGCGGCCACTTTGGCCGCTACGGTGGGACCTTTGTGTCTGAAACGCTGATCCATGCGCTTGACGAGCTCAAGGCCGCGTATGAACACTATCGCCACGATCCGGCTTTCCAGGCTGAGTTCCGCCGCGAACTGACCCACTATGTGGGGCGCCCCAGCCCGGTCTATCACGCTGATCGACTGAGTCGTGAAATTGGTGGTGCGCAGATTCATCTCAAGCGCGAGGACCTCAACCACACCGGTGCGCACAAAATCAACAACACCATTGGCCAGGCCCTGTTGGCCAAGCGCATGGGCAAGCCCCGCGTCATCGCCGAAACCGGTGCCGGACAGCATGGCGTGGCCACGGCGACCATCTGTGCTCGTTACGGGTTTGAGTGCGTGGTCTACATGGGCGCCGAAGACGTCAAACGCCAGTCGCCCAATGTCTACCGCATGCACCTGCTGGGCGCCAAGGTGGTGCCGGTCGAATCGGGCAGCAAGACGCTGAAAGACGCGTTGAACGAAGCCATGCGTGACTGGGTCACCAACGTCGAGAACACCTTCTACATCATCGGCACGGTGGCGGGGCCGCACCCTTATCCGGCCATGGTGCGCGACTTCCAGGCCATCATCGGTGAGGAGTGTCTGACGCAAATGCCCGAGTCCATTGGTCGCCAACCCGATGCCGTGATCGCCTGCGTGGGCGGCGGCAGCAATGCCATGGGCATCTTCTATCCCTACATCACGCATGACAATGTGCGTTTGATCGGGGTCGAGGCGGCCGGTGAGGGCCTGAATACCGGCAAGCATTCGGCCTCCCTGCAAATGGGTACGCCTGGCGTCTTGCACGGTAACCGCACCTACTTGCTGCAAGACGTCAACGGCCAGATCACCGAAACGCATTCGATCTCGGCGGGCCTGGATTACCCCGGCGTAGGCCCTGAACACGCTTACCTCAAGGACATCGGTCGGGCTGAATACGTCGGCATCACCGACAAGGAGGCGCTGGAAGCCTTTCATCGCCTGTGCCGCACCGAAGGCATCATCCCCGCGCTGGAGTCCAGTCATGCGGTGGCCTATGGCATGAAGCTGGCGGCCACCATGCGTCCGGATCAGCATGTGCTGGTCAACCTCTCGGGCCGCGGTGATAAGGACATTGGCACGGTGGCCGATCTGTCGGGCACCGAGTTTTTTGACCGGCCGTCCCAGGGGGGCGTGTCCATCAAGGGTGGCCCCGCCGTGAAGGGGCAGGCATGACGAACAGCCGATTGGACGCGGCCTTTGCCGCGCTGCGCGACCAGGGTCGCAAGGCATTGATTCCTTTCATCACATGCGGTGACCCCTTTCCGGACCTGACGCCCGAGTTGATGTGGGCGATGGCCGATGCCGGTGCCGATGTGATCGAACTGGGCGTGCCATTTTCTGACCCGATGGCCGATGGACCGGTCATTCAGCGCGCAGCCGAGCGGGCCCTTATCAAGGGCATTTCGCTGGCGCATGTGCTGGACGATGTCAAACGCTTTCGCACGCACAATGCCCACACCCCCGTGGTGCTGATGGGTTATGCCAACCCGATTGAGTGCCACGACCAGCACCATGGTGCGGGCGCCTTCGTGCGCGACGCCAAAGCGGCCGGGGTGGATGGTGTGCTGGTGGTGGACTATCCGCCTGAAGAATGCGAAGAGTTTGCCGCGAGCATGAAGGCCGCCGGACTCGCCCCCATTTTCCTGCTGGCGCCCACGTCCACGCAAGAGCGCATGGCGCAGGTGGGCAAGGTTGCCAGTGGCTATGTGTATTACGTGTCGCTCAAAGGCGTGACCGGCGCGGGCCACCTGGACACGGATGCGGTGGCCAGGATGGTGCCGCTGATCAAATCGCACGTGAATACACCGGTGGGCGTGGGCTTTGGCATCCGCGATGCCGAGACCGCCAAGGCTGTGGCGCAGGTGTCCGATGCCGTTGTGATCGGTTCGCGCATTGTGCAACTGCTGGAAACGCAAACCCGTGACACCGTGGTCCAGGCGGGACGCGATTTCATCGCGGAAATCCGCTCGGCACTTGATTCCCTGAAAGGTGCTTGATATGAGTTGGCTTGAAAAACTGCTGCCCCCCAAGATCCAGCCGACCGACCCCTCCGAACGGCGCTCGGTGCCGGAGGGGCTGTGGGTCAAGTGCCCGTCGTGTGAGACGGTGCTCTACAAGAACGACCTGGAGGCCAACGTCAATGTGTGCCCCAAGTGCGGTCATCACCACCGCATCGGAGCACGGGCGCGTCTGGACGCCTTCCTCGACGCGGAAGGCCGCTTCGAACTGGGCCAGGAGGTCTTGCCCGTCGACGCATTGAAGTTCAAGGACAACAAGAGATACCCGGACCGCCTAAAACAAGGCATGGAAGCCACTGGCGAGACCGATGCCTTGGTGGTGTTCGGCGGTTCGGTGCACAGTATTCCCCTCATCGCGGCCTGTTTCGAGTTCGACTTCATGGGCGGCTCGATGGGTTCTGTGGTGGGCGAGCGCTTCGTGCGGGGCGTGGAAACCGCCGTCGAACAAAGGATTCCGTTCGTGTCCTTCACGGCCACGGGTGGCGCGCGCATGCAAGAGGGCTTGTTGAGCCTGATGCAGATGGCCAAGACCAATGCGGCCCTGACCCTGCTGGCCAAAGCCAGGTTGCCCTACATCAGCGTGCTGACCGACCCGACCATGGGCGGTGTTTCAGCGAGCTTTGCCTTTGTTGGCGACATCGTGATCGCCGAGCCCAAGGCATTGATCGGCTTTGCCGGCCCGCGTGTGATCGAGAATACGGTGCGCGAAAAGCTGCCCGACGGTTTCCAACGTGCGGAATTCCTGATGCAAAAGGGTGGCGTCGACATGATCATCGACCGCCGTGAACTGCGACTGACCATTGCTCGCTCATTGGCAATGCTGCAGCGTCAGCCCGCTGATGCCCTGGCGGTTTAAAGAGGCGGTTCGATAACCCCATCCAAGCCGCCATTCCCGATTTCTTCCATCATGTGGGCTGCGCAGGTTGCAGCCCATTTTGTTTCTGGCGTGACCTGTTGATTTCATGAGCACCCCTGCCGACGCCTTCTCCTTCCCCATTTCCCCCCGTACGTTGGACGACTGGCTGACCCATTGCGAGCGTCTGCATCCGGTCACCATTGACCTGGGGTTGGAGCGCGTGGCTCAGGTGTGGCAGCGATTGAACGTGGTGCTGGGCACGCCATGCGACACCGAGGACGATGGTCGCGAGGCGCCAGTGGTGTTCACCGTGGCAGGCACCAATGGCAAGGGGTCGACCTGCGCCATGATCGAGAACATCCTGTTGGCGGCCGGTTTCAAGGTGGGCGTGTACGGATCGCCCCATCTGGTGCATTTCGAGGAACGGTGTCGCGTCATGGGCGTGCCAGTGCAGGCTGAGGATTTGGTGCCGCACTTCGAGGCCGTCGAAGCGGCGCGCGGTGACCTTGCCTTGACCTATTTTGAATTCACGACCCTGGCCATCATGCGGTTGCTGGCCCTGGCTGGCTTGGACGCGGCGGTGCTCGAAGTGGGTTTGGGTGGGCGTCTGGATGCTGTCAATGTGGTGGACGCGGACTGCGCCATCATCACCAGCATCGACCTGGACCACATGGAGTACCTGGGCCCCGACCGCGAGGCCATTGGCCGCGAGAAGGTGGGCATTGCGCGCGCCGGTCGGCCCGTCATCGTGTCTGATCCCCAGCCTCCGCGCAGCGTGGTTGATAAAGTCGAAACTTTGGGCGGCGACCTTTGGTTGTTCGGTCGCGATTTCAACTACTCGGGTGATCGCCAGCAGTGGTCCTGGGCGGGGCGCCACAAGCGCTTCAACAGCATGGCCTACCCCTCGCTGCGCGGGGCCAATCAATTGCTCAATGCCTCGGGGGTGCTGGCGGCGCTGGATGCCATGCGAGAGCGCTTGCCTGTGTCGGCCCAGGCGGTTCGCACCGGCTTGGCCTCGGTCGAGTTGCCGGGGCGCTTCCAGATTATCCCGGGGCAGCCCACCTTGATCCTGGACGTGGCACACAACCCGCATGCCGCCGCTGCCCTGGCCGCCAATCTGGATCAGATGGGGTTTGCTCCGTGCACTCATGCGGTGTGGGGCGCCATGGCGGACAAGGACCTCGCCGGCATGGTGGTCAAGCTGCGTCCGGTTGTGGACGCCTGGTACTGCTGCGATCTGCCAACGGCGCGGGCGGCCACGGCAGGCCATTTGGCCGACGTGGTGCAGGCTGTGCATGGGCCGGCAGGGCAGGGCGCTTCGATGCTGCCCAAGACGCCCAGCGTGTCCACGCACGAAAGTCCCATGGCGGCGCTGCATGCGGCGCTGGCCGCAGCGGCCCCGACGGATAGAATTGTGGTCTTTGGTTCCTTCTTCACCGTGGGGGGCGTTTTGCACGCAGGTTTGCCTAAGCTCAATGCGCCTCATCTCAACGCGAGCCCTGCGGTGGCCCCTGGCCGCGCCTGACCGTCATAACCAGACTTACCGAGCATGCCGCTGCCTTCGTTCATTCAGCGCCTTCGTCAGCGTTCGCCCGCGTCTGTGGCCGATGCGTCCCCGCTGTCCTCTGCAGACATCGAGCTGGCCCGCGTGCGCGCGCGCCGCCGCCTGGTTGGGATGGTGGTGTTGGTGGGGGCCGGCGTGATTGGTTTTCCGTGGCTGTTTGAAACCCAGCCGCGGCCCGTGTCGGGGGACATCCAAGTGGTGTCGGCGATGCGCTCGGGCGGGAGTGTCGCCTCGGTCGCCTCTGGGGCACGACCTGCCATTGCCGCGGTCACAGTGCCGACATTGCCTCGTGAGCAGCCCGCACCAACGGCGGAGGACGCTGACGCGGTTAAGGCCGTGCCCGTGCCCGCCAAGAGTGATCGCCCCGCCGTGCATGCGCCGACGGTCAATACGCCCAAGCCGGTGGCCGAAGTGGCTGTGCCGACGCCACCTCGGCCCGTAGCATCGCCAGCAGCTAAGGGGGTGTCCCGTGCAGCAGCTGATCAAGATGCCTCCCGAGTCAAGGCCTTGCTTGATGGCAAAGCCGCTGCCGCTTCTACTGCTGATGCGGCCACCACCCGGTATGTGGTGCAGATTGGTGCCTTCGCAGATGTCCCGGCTGCGCACGAGGTGCGCTTGAAGGCCGAGCGCCTGGGCATCAAAACCTATACTCAGGTCGTCGCGACCGCTTCGGGTAAAAGAATCCGTGTGCGGGTGGGGCCCTTCACCAGCAAGGCAGAGGCCGATAAAGCGCTGGCCGCGTTGCGCAAGGCAGGCCTGAGCAGTGCCTTGCTGACCTTGTGATGACGGAGCGCGGCAAGACAGGCCTCGCATCTGCAAGGCACCGTTCGTGGAAGCCCCATCAAGAGCACGCAGACAGATGAATACGTTCAAGAAACTCGGCGGCAAAGACTATTGCGCCTATTGGTTCGAGGCCATGGACAAGGAGGGGCGCGATGGCTTTTCGGATGCTGTTCGCTTTGACCCCCACAAGCCAGAAGTGGCGTTGGAGGTGCGCCGCTATCACCACAGCCTCTTCGACGGTTTTGGCACCTACATGATGATGTCCAAGGACCTGGGCGACAGCTATGAGTTCCTGGATGAGATCAGCAGTCCTCGCCCGCCGGTCTCGGTCTGGAAGGCGCTGCTGTCGCCATATCAGGCGCCGGCTCATTCGGACTGCAAGACCCGACCCATACCGTGGCAGGTGCCGGTCTCGCCCAGGCAGATCGGCCCAGGGGGCTTTCGTGGGCAGATCGCGCTGGAGCCTGAGTTGGTGCAACGGGCTCGTGCCCACTGCGCCGCCATTCCGTGTTCGTTCTACACCTGGGTGACGTGGGCCATCCATCAAGGCGTCGAGCAAACGCTGCTGGCCCAGCCCAGCCACTTGTTTTGGACTTACATGGTGAGCATGCGCCCCTGGGTGGCTCTGGAGCGCATCGAGTCCAACCACATCAGCGGGCTGGAGCTTGTTCTCGGTCCGGATGCCACCCCGCGCGTGGTGGCCGACGAGGTCAAGACACGCTTTGTCAAAAATGACCACTGGCGCGCCTGGTATGCCTCGCGCATCGGCCGCCTGGTCGGGCGCTGGGGGGTGCGCCAGATCTACAAGCGCATCCACAACCTTTACCACACCGCCGGGCACATCAGCCATTCTGGGCGTGTGCGCAACCGCACGGGGCAAATATGGGCGTTGTCGGGCATTCCCAGTCCCGGCGCGCCACTGAACTTCAATACCCAGGAGCTCAACGGCCATCTGGCCATTGGCCTGCGGGTCGACGCCAGCTTTGGTTTCTCGGCGCAGGCGCCCAATGCGCAGGCGCTACTGGTGGCCATCAAGAATTTCATGATCAAGACACTGGACGAGGCGGAACAAGCGGCCTGCGCCAAGTCTGTGTGAGGCGGTGATGGCTGAATACTCCTGGACCCTGGTGGACGTGGTGCTGGCCTTGGGGCTGGTCGTGTCGGTCATCGTGGGGTTGTGGCGCGGCTTGGTGACCGAGGTGCTGGCCTTGCTGGGCTGGGTCGTGGGCTATTTTGCGGCGCAGTACTTAGGGCCCACAGCGGCGAGCATGATTCCCGTGGGGGCGCCGGGCTCGCGGGTGAATGTGATCTCAGGCATGCTCGTGGTGTTCGTGCTGGCCTGGATCGCATGGGCCTTGTTGTCTTGGGCTTTGGCCCAACTTATACGCGGGTCGGTACTCAGTGGGCCGGATCGCCTGATGGGTGCGTTCTTTGGATTGTTGCGCGGCGTGCTGGTGGCTTTGCTGGTCTGCACGGTGGTGAGCATGACGCCACTGGCGGGTTGGGCGCCGTGGCATGAGTCACGTGGCGTGGCGGTGTTACATGATTTTCTGACGGGCCTGCGGCCTGTCCTGCCTGAGCAGGTGGTCAAATTCCTGCCCGAGCGGCCTTGAATCGAATTTGAGTAGTTTTTGCGGAAGAGGTGAACCATGTGCGGCATCGTCGGGGTGATTTCCAAGACACCTGTCAACCAACTGATCTATGACGCCTTGTTGCTGCTGCAACACCGTGGACAGGATGCCGCCGGCATCGTGACCGCAGGGCCTGACGCATTGGGACGCAAGTTCTTCATGCACAAGGCGCGCGGTATGGTCAAGGACGTGTTCCGCACCCGCAATATGCGCGCGCTGCCGGGCACCGTGGGGCTGGGTCAGGTGCGCTATCCCACTGCCGGCAACGCTTTCAACGAAGAAGAGGCTCAGCCTTTTTACGTGAACGCGCCGTTCGGCCTGGTGCTGGTGCACAACGGCAACCTGACCAATGCGCACGCGCTCAAGAGCGACCTGTTTGACATTGACCGGCGTCACATCAACACTGAAAGCGACTCCGAGGTGCTGCTCAATGTGCTGGCACATGAACTGGAGCGTGTCGGGGTGAAGGGGCCTTTAACCCCTGCGGCCGTCTTCACCGCGGTTCGTGCCGTGCACAAGCGCATCAAGGGCTCTTATGCCGTGATCTGCCTGATTGCCGGACATGGCCTGCTGGCCTTTCGTGACCCGTTCGGCATTCGTCCGCTGTGCTACGGCGTGGCCGATATGCCGGAAGGCCCCGAGGTGATGGTGGCCAGCGAATCGGTGGCCCTGGAGGGCACTGGCCACCGCTTTGTGGGCGATGTGCAGCCAGGCGAGGCCTTGTTCATCGACCTCAATGGCAAAGTTCACGCCGAGCAGTGCGCTGACAACCCGGTGCTCAATCCCTGCATGTTCGAGTACGTGTACCTGGCCCGCCCGGACTCCGTCATGGATGGCGTGTCGGTTTACCAAGCTCGTTTGAACATGGGCGAAACGCTGGCTCAGCGCGTCATCTCGACCATGCCGCCGTCTGACATCGACGTGGTCATTCCCATCCCGGAGTCGAGCCGCCCCTCGGCCATGCAACTGGCGCAAAAGCTGGGTAAGCCCTACCGCGAAGGCTTCGTCAAGAACCGCTACGTGGGCCGCACCTTCATCATGCCGGGCCAGGGCGTTCGCAAGAAATCCGTGCGCCAGAAGCTCAATGCCATCGGGCTGGAATTCAAGGGACGCAACGTACTGCTGGTCGATGACTCCATCGTGCGCGGCACCACCTCGAAAGAGATCGTGCAGATGGCGCGCGAAGCCGGTGCCAACAAGGTCTATCTGGCCTCGGCCGCGCCGCCGGTGCGCTATCCCAATGTCTACGGTATCGACATGCCGACCAAGGAAGAGTTGGTGGCGCACAACCGCACCGTCGAAGAAATCCGCCAGATCATTGGCGCCGATGCCCTGATCTATCAGGACGTCGATGCCATGAAGAACGTGGTGGCCAAGCTCAACCCCAAGATCAAGAGCTTTGAAGCCTCCTGTTTTGATGGTGTCTACATCACGGGCGATGTCAGTGCCGAAGACTTTGCCGCCATTGAGACCCAGCGCTTGACGCAAAAGCAAAAGGGCGAGGACGACGCGAGCGGATCGCGGCTGGCCTTGCAACATTCACCGGAATGACCATCGCAGACTGATCGGCACGACCTGCGCGCCAACAATCGAGGCAATACACCATGGCTACCAAGGACAATAACGAGCCCAAAGCGGCCCCTGCGCTGGGCAAGGCGGCGGGAAAAAAGCGTCTGCCCCGCAAGGAGTTCTCGCCCGATGTGCGCCTGGAAACCCTGGCGGTGCGTGAGGGCCTGCCCGCGTCGCAATGGGGTGAAAACTCCGAAGCGCTGTTCCTGACCAGCAGCTTCGTGCACCCCGATGCGGCGACGGCTGCGGCGCGCTTCGCCAACGAAGAAGAATCCTTCGTCTACTCGCGCTTCACCAACCCGACCACGATGATGTTTGAGCGCCGCCTGGCAGCGCTGGAAGGCACGGAGGCCGCCATTGCCACGTCCAGCGGCATGAGCGCCATCTTGCTGATGATCATGGGTCTGCTCAAGGCGGGCGACCATGTGGTGTGTTCGCGCAGCGTGTTTGGCGCCACGATCACCTTGTTCGATCGTGAGTTCGGCAAGTTCGGCGTGCAAACCACTTTCGTGTCGCAAACCGACTTGAATGAGTGGCGCGACGCCATCCGCCCCAACACCAAGTTGTTGTTCGCCGAGACGCCCAGCAACCCGCTGACCGAGGTGTGCGACATCCGCGCCTTGGCCGAACTGGCCCATGCCAACGGGGCTTTGCTGGCCGTGGACAATTGTTTTTGCTCACCGGCCTTGCAGCAACCGGTCAAGTTGGGCGCGGACCTCATCATCCATTCGGGCACCAAGTACCTCGATGGGCAGGGACGGGTTCTGGCCGGTGCCATCTGTGGCAGCGAGGACCTGGTCAATGGCACCTTCATGCCAGTGATGCGCGGCGCAGGCATGTCCCTGTCGCCCTTCAACGCCTGGGTGGTGCTCAAGGGGCTGGAGACGCTGTCGATCCGCATGGCCGCGCAAAGCGCCAACGCCCTGCAACTGGCGACTTGGCTGGAGGCGCACCCGCAGGTCGAGCGCGTTTACTACCCCGGCTTGAAGAGCCACCCGCAATACGCCCTGGCCATGCAGCAGCAAAACGGCAGTGGTGGGGCGGTGGTGTCCTTTGTCGCGCGCGGCGCCAGGGGCCTGGCCACGCCAGAAGCCTCACGTCAGGCCGCCTTCCACGTGATCGACCAGACCCGACTGTGCTCCATCACCGCCAACCTGGGCGACACCAAGACCACCATCACGCACCCAGGCACCACCTCCCACGGACGCCTGAAGGAAGAGCAGCGCCAGGCCGCTGGCGTCACGCAGGGCTTGATCCGTGTGTCGGTGGGCCTGGAACACATTGAAGACCTCAAGGCCGACCTGGCTCGGGGTCTGGACAGCCTTGCCTCGATTGCACAATGACACAAGTTCGCACCCGCTTTGCCCCGTCACCCACCGGTTTCATCCACCTGGGCAACATCCGTTCGGCCCTGTATCCATGGGCCTTTGCCCGCGCCAACCAGGGCGTGTTCGTGCTGCGCATTGAAGACACCGACGTCGAGCGCTCCTCGCAAGAGGCGGTGGACGTCATCCTGGAAAGCATGCAGTGGCTGGGCCTGGACGTGGACGAAGGCCCGTTCTATCAAATGCAGCGCATGGAGCGCTACAAGACCGCGCTGCAAGAGATGCTGGACAAGGGTCTGGCCTACCCCTGCTACATGAGCACCCAGGATTTGGACGCACTGCGCGAGGCGCAAATGGCCGCCAAGCAAAAGCCCCGCTACGACGGCACTTGGCGCCCCGAGCCTGGCAAGACCTTGCCGCCCGTGCCTGAGGGCGTCAAGCCCGTGATCCGTTTCAAGAACCCCATCGGCGGTTCGGTGGTGTGGGACGACAAGGTCAAGGGCCGCATCGAGATCAGCAATGAGGAGCTCGACGACCTCGTCATCGCGCGTCCCGACGGAACCCCCACCTACAACTTCTGCGTGGTGATCGATGATCTGGACATGGCCATCACCCACGTCATTCGTGGTGATGACCATGTCAACAACACCCCACGTCAGATCAACATCCTGCGCGCCCTGGGCCAAGAGCCCCCGGTGTACGCTCACCTGCCCACCGTGCTGAACGAGCAGGGCGAGAAGATGAGCAAGCGCCACGGCGCCAAGGCCGTGACCGAGTACCGCGATGAAGGCTATCTGGCCGACGCCGTGGTGAACTACCTGGCCCGCCTAGGCTGGAGTCACGGCGACGATGAAATCTTTTCGCGCCAGCAATTGATCGGGTGGTTCAACCTGGATCACCTGGGCAAGAGTGCCGGTCAATTTGACGAAGCCAAGCTGCGTTGGGTGGCCCAGCAGCACATGAAGGTGGCGGACGATGCCCTGCTGGCCTCGCTGGTGGCTCAGCAATGGCAAGCCCGCGCCCTTCCGGTGCCTTCGGACCTGCCTGGCAGTGACAAACTCAAGGCCATGTGCGCCCTGTTCAAGGACCGTTGCGTCACCACGGTGGAACTGGCCGACTGGCTGGGCATGTATGTGGCGCCGGTCAGTGCGTCGCCCGAGGAATTGGCAACCCAGTTGACCGATGCCGTCAAGCCGGCTGTAGCGGCCTTGGCCGAGCGCCTGAGCAGTGTCGTCTGGGACAAAGCTGCCATCGGTCAGGCCCTCAAAGAGACCCTGGCGCAGTTCGGTTTGAAAATGCCGCTGTTGGCCATTCCGGTGCGCCTGCTGGTGTGCGGTCGCGCGCAAACCCCGTCGGTGGATGCCGTGCTGGCGTTGTTCGACCGTGAGTTGGTGCTGCAACGTTTGAAGCAAGCTTGATTGATTTGTAAAAAACGTTGTATACTTTTGGTCTTGCTTGAACGACGCTTTGTTTTGACAAAGCAGCCGGGCAGCCTTGAAATGATTGCCAAAGACGATTGAGTTGGTGGCGGTCAAGAGGGGGTATAGCTCAGCTGGGAGAGCGCTTGCATGGCATGCAAGAGGTCAGCGGTTCGATCCCGCTTACCTCCACCAAATTTGGTGTCTGGGTGCTTTGATGTAGAGCGTTGGTCAGGTTGGACAGAATTTGTCTCCTTCGTCTAGAGGCCTAGGACACCACCCTTTCACGGTGGCTACAGGGGTTCGAATCCCCTAGGAGACGCCAAGTTAGTTAGTACCACTGCGGAGTGGTAGTTCAGTTGGTTAGAATACCGGCCTGTCACGCCGGGGGTCGCGGGTTCGAGTCCCGTCCACTCCGCCATTTTTTTGATGGGCATTGCTGAAAGCGTTGCTCAAGTTGGAACAAGTCTCGGAGCCAGTTTGGCGCCCTACCGTGAAGATCACGCAAGTGAACACGATTGGGGGTATAGCTCAGCTGGGAGAGCGCTTGCATGGCATGCAAGAGGTCAGCGGTTCGATCCCGCTTACCTCCACCAAATGCCACAGGTTGTGGCCTGTGCTGCGGTGGCGACAAACGGGTTTCTTGAATGAGTTCCAGCGTGTTGGCTTGAGACAATGTCTCCTTCGTCTAGAGGCCTAGGACACCACCCTTTCACGGTGGCTACAGGGGTTCGAATCCCCTAGGAGACGCCAAGTTTGGGTTAGTCAAACCACTGCGGAGTGGTAGTTCAGTTGGTTAGAATACCGGCCTGTCACGCCGGGGGTCGCGGGTTCGAGTCCCGTCCACTCCGCCACCATTTCAAAACGCCTCGGTGCTCATGCTTCGAGGCGTTTTTGTTTGGCAGTCCACTCAGGCGTTCGATGGCCCTGGCTCGGCAGCGGCCGGGTGCCGACGCCGGAACATCGCCCAGCTTTCAATCACGACCACGACCTCGTCGCGCTGGTTGAAGCCTTCCCAACGGGTCTGCACCAGCCCGATGTGGGGCTTGCTCTTCATGGGGCGAGTGTCCAGCACTGTCATGCGGGCGTGGATTTCATCGCCCACCAGCACTGGCTTGAGCCACTTCAGACTGTCTATGCCGGGCGATCCCAGGCTGGCTGAATCGAGCATGAAGCCATCGCACATCATGCGCATCAACATGCCGCAGGTGTGCCAGCCGCTGGCTGCCAGGCCGCCAAACAGCGAGGCTTTGCCCGCTTCCTCGCTCAGGTGAAACGGCTGCGGGTCGAACTTTTGCGCAAAGTCGATCACCTCCTCTTTGGTGACCAGTTTGGGTCCGAAGTCCAGACTCAGTCCCTGAGTGAAGTCTTCCCACCACCAGCGCGGGGAGGGTGTGGTCGATGTCATCTGTTTTGCTCCTGCAAGGGGCTCAAGGGTGACCAGGCGCCACTGGACAGCAAGGTGCCCAGAAAAATCACGGCGGTACTGGCCATCATGGTGTGGGTGACGCGTTCGTCCAGAAACAGACTGCCCCACAGCATGCCGAAAACGGGGATCAGGAACGTCACTGTCAGTGCGCGGGTGGGCCCCACTCGCGAAATCAGTCGGTAAAACATCAGGTAGCCCAGGGCGGTGCACAGCACGGCCAGGCACGCCACGGCGCCCCATACCTGGGTCGGGGTGTCAGCCCAGCCGAGGGTCGGTCCATGAGTGGCCTGGGGCCCCAGCCACCAAGCGGGCAGGGCGAGCATCACGGCGGCCGCAGCCAAGGAGCCCGTCGTGAGGCTCATGGGCGAGAGTGCGTTCAGGTAGCGTTTGGCATGGTGCACGGCCAGCGCGTACATCAAGGTGGACGCGAGGCAGAGTACGGCGGCTTGCCAGGCTGTTGCGGTGTTGATCTGGGAGCGGTCCGCCGCCAGCAGGGCCACGCCGGTAAATCCGACGGCCAGTCCGAGCAGGCGGCTGGGTGACAGGCGTTCACTGGCCCACAACCAGCCCACCAGCGCACCCCACAGTGGCGTGCTGGCGTTCAGGATCGACAGCAGTCCGGCTGGCAACGAGCGTGCCGCCTGACTGATGCCGACGAAGGGCAGCGCATAGGACAGCAAGCCGGACACGAACAGGGCTGGCAGCAAGGGCTTGAGGCGGGGGAGGTCGCCCCTGAACGCCAGCAGCGGCAGCAACAGCAGGGCCGCAACCCCGACTCGCCAGGCCGCCACGCCGACGGCCCCCAGCACCGGAGAGGCCACACGCAGAAACAGGAATGAAGCGCCCCAGAGCGCCGCCAGCACGAGCATGGCCAGGGCATCGCGAAGGGTCATGAGCGCGGTGTCGATGCATTTAGGCGTTGGCCGTCCACGCTATGCCCCTCGCGCTGCAACAGGTCAATTTTGCGGTGCATACCGCCCGAGTAGCCGGTCAGTTGCGCACTTTGTCCGACCACGCGATGGCAGGGCACGATAATTGAGACCGGATTGCGTCCGACGGCGGCACCCACGGCGCGACTGGCCTGAGGCCGGCCCGCGACTTGTGCGATGTGGCCGTAACTGCACGTTTGACCGGGCAGAATGTGGAGCAATGCGTGCCACACCGCTTGCTGAAACGGCGTGCCGATCAGGTCCAGCGGCACGTCGAATCGAGGTGTCCGGCCGGGTGGCGCCGTCCAGTAGCGGTCCAATTGTTTGACCACGTCTTGTAAGAGTGCATCGCGATCCAGGCGCGGGGCGTCCAGCAAGCCGGGGTAATCCTTCTGGTCCTTGAACCACAAGCCAGCCAAACCCTTCGACGTTCGGGCCAGCAAAATCGGCCCCAGCGGCGAATCAACTTGCGTTTGTGCCGCATAGACGACGTTGGTCCCACGGGCGCGGTGCCCGGGCGGCGCGGATGGCAAAGTCGAAGGCATGTGAGACAAGGGCAATGAGGGCGGGGGGAGCGGGGGACAATGTCCGCCATGAGTGCGGCTGGTGTCAGTCATCGTAGCGGCAAATACTTGATTGAGCCAGCGGTCACGCAATGACCCCAGACCCTCTCTAGAATCTCGACCCAGGACGCATCCATTGCGTCATGCCAAATCACCAATTCAGCCAAGGAACCCCATGCAAGTCACTGCTTCCATCTTTAAGGCCTACGACATCCGGGGTATTGTGGGCAAGACGCTGGACGAAGCGTTGGCAGAGCACCTGGGCCGCGCTTTCGGGACCGAAGCCCTCAAGCTGGGCGAAACGACGGTGGCCATCGGGCGCGACGGGCGTTTGTCTGGTCCGAGTCTGTCGGCGTCCTTGATCAAGGGTTTGCGCTCGACCGGGATCAATGTGATTGACCTGGGGGCGGTGACCACCCCCATGCTGTATTACGTGGCCGCCACGCGCGGCGATCAGGGCTGCCACAGCGGCATCCAGGTCACGGGTAGTCATAACCCCAAGGACTACAACGGTTTCAAGATGGTGCTGGCTGGTCGTGCCATTTATGGCGACGACATCCAGGGCTTGCGCCAACGCATCGAAACCGAGGACTACGTTCAGGGCAGCGGCACGGTCCGCGAGTTGAATATCCTGCCCGAATACACGCAACGCATCGTGGGAGATTGCAAGCTGGCACGCCCCATGAAGATCGTGGTCGATTCGGGCAATGGCATTCCCGGGGCTTCGGCGCCCGGCATCCTGCGCGCCCTGGGCTGCGAGGTCATCGAGCTGTATTCCGAAGTGAATGGCGATTTTCCCAACCACCACCCGGACCCGTCCAAGCCTGAAAACCTGGTCGACCTGATCGCTGCGGTCAAGCAGCACGGTGCTGAGCTGGGGCTAGCCTTTGACGGCGATGGCGACCGGCTGGGCGTGGTCACCCAGGGTGGCAACAACATTTTCCCGGACCGCCAGATCATGCTGTTTGCGCGGGATGTGCTGAGCCGCGTGCCCGGCGGGCAGATCATCTTTGACGTTAAGTGCAGCCAGCAACTGGCCGTGGCCATTCGTGCTGCGGGTGGCGTGCCGGTGATGTACAAAACCGGTCACTCCCTGGTCAAGGCCAAACTCAAGGAAACCGGCGCGCCGTTTGCTGGCGAGATGAGCGGTCACATCTTTTTTGCCGAGCGCTGGTATGGCTTTGACGATGCCACCTACACCGCGGGCCGACTGCTGGAAATTCTGAGCAAGGTGTCCGATCCCAGCGCCGTGCTCAATGCACTGCCCACCAGCCACAGCACGCCTGAGTTGAATGTGGCGTGCGCCGAAGGCGAGCATCACGAGGTGGTCGAGAAACTGCGCCAGACGGCCACTTTCGAAGGTGCCGAGCTGACCACCATCGATGGCCTGCGTGCCGACTACGCCGATGGCTTTGGGTTGGTGCGAGCCTCCAACACCACGCCGGTGTTGGTGCTGCGTTTTGAAGGCCAGACGCCCCAGGCGCTGGAGCGCATCCAGAAGCACTTCATGGCGGCGATCCTGGCCGTCAAGCCCGACGCCCATGTGGGCGCGGGGCACTGATCGGCGTGCTTAGAACCTGGCTGGCACAGCACGCCTATAGCGCGCTGCTGCGCCTGTTCACGCCGGCGTATTTCTGGCGGTTGTGGCGGCGTGGGCGTGCAGAGCCGGCTTACCGCCTGCATTGGCCGCAGCGCATGGGGTTTTATGACGCCGCTTACCGGCGGCAACTGGCCCAGGCGCAAGCGCAGGCCAGGGCGGACAGTGCCCCCCTGGTCTGGATCCATGCGGTCTCGTTGGGCGAAACCCTGGCGGCGCGCCCCTTGCTGGCCGCCCTGCGCGAGACTTGGCCGGGCATGCGCCTGGTTCTGACGCATGGCACGGCCACGGGCCGCGGGGCCGGACAGGCGCTGCTGCAGGCCGGCGATGTGCAAACCTGGTTGCCCTATGACACCCCGGGCGCGGTGCGGCGCTTTTTGCGCGCCCATCAGCTGACATTGGGCGTGCTCATGGAAACCGAAATCTGGCCGAACGTGCAGCGCGAAGCCTCTGCATCTGGCCTGCCCATGGTGCTGGCCAATGCGCGCTTGAGCGCGAAGAGTCTGCGCCAGGCGCTGCGTTTCGCGTCCTTGCTGCGCCCGGCGGCACAAAGCCTGGCCCTTGCGTTGGCGCAGACGGAGTCCGATGCACAGCGGCTTCGGCAGGCGGGCGTGAACCGGGTCGAGGTGTGTGGCAGCGTTAAATTTGATTTGACCCCATCCCCTGAGTTGCTGATTCGTGGGCGTGTCTGGGCCACGCGAAGCGATCGGCCCGTGGTGCTGGCGGCCGTGAGCCGCGAAGGTGAAGAGGCCGAGTTGTTGCAGGTCTGGACACGGTTGGCTGCACCTCCGCGTTTGCTGATCGTGCCTCGGCATCCACAGCGCTTTGATGATGTGGCCTCCCTGGTTGCGCAGCGAGGCTTGAGCCTGTCCCGGCGCAGCACCTGGGGCGAAGCCGGCCCTGATGATGCGGCCCTGGCTTGTGATGTCTGGCTGGGCGACAGCGTGGGGGAGATGCCGGCCTATTACGCGTGTGCCCAGGTTGCTTTGCTGGGGGGTAGTTTTGCGCCGCTGGGCGGCCAGAACCTCATCGAAGCGGCGGCGTGTGGCTGTCCGCTGATCATGGGGCCGCACACTTTTAATTTTGCGGAGGCGGCGCAGTTGAGCGAGGCGGCCGGTGCGGCGCGGCGGGTGCAGACCCTGGCGCAAGCCGTGGAGGTGGCCTTGGAGTTGCTGGTCCCGGCCAAACACGACGCCATGGCCGAGCATGCCTTGCAGTTTGCGCAGCGCCACCGGGGCGCGGCAGCCCGCATGGCTGCGGCCATGAACTCGATCATGAGGGTGCGCTGATCGGCCTCAAGGGCCGGGGTCAAACTTGCAGCGTTTGCCACTCGGGGTGGCGTTTCATGTAGATGCGCACATAGCTGCACACGGGGTCGACTTTGAGGGCTTCGCTGCGTGCCCAGCTCAAGGCCGAGTGAACCAGCGCGGCGGCAATGCCTCGGCCTTCCAGGGAGGATGGGACCACGGTGTGGGTCATGCGGACGACCTGGCCGCTGCGCTCATAGTCGGCCACGCAACGCTGGCCGTCAACGATGGCTTCGAAGCATTGGGCCTCAGGGCGGTGAATCACGTTCACGGACGATGGGGTACTCATGGCAAAAGTCTATACCCAGCCCAGTGCGCCCAGCAAGCCGCCGATGGCAATGAGGCCAATGAGTGGAGCCTTAGTTCTCCACACCAGCCAGGCAACGGTGATGCTGAGGCCCAGCGGGCCAGGATGTTGCACCGAAGGCGCCAGCAGCCAGCCCGTGGCCAGCAGCAGTCCGACGGTCACGGGCGTCATGCCTGATTGAAATGCACGCACGCCCAGCCAGTGACGGCGCACACCCACCCAGCGCGAGGCGGTCAAGGCCAGGGTGGTGGAGGGCAGCATGACCCCCAGCATGCTGCTCAGCGATCCGCCCAGGCCAGCGCTGTACCAACCGATCAAGGCCACGAACAGCACATTCGGACCGGGCGCAGCCTGCGCCAGCGCGATCGAGTTGGTGAAGTCGGTATCGCTGAGCAGGCCGCCTTCGATGACCAGGCGCCGGTGCATTTCAGACACGAGCGAAATCGCGCCGCCGACGGACATCAATGACAACTCAAGGAATTGCTCGAACAATTGCCAGCAAATGTGCAGGGTGGTGTCCATCGCCGTCATCAAGGTGTGCGCCGGCGCCTGAGGGCCGCGTAGGTCAGGACGCAACCGAGGCTGCCCAAGCCCAGCAAGACCCACACCAGCGGCCAGCGCAGCAGGCCGGTCATGACAAAGGCCACCGCGGCCAGCGCCAGGGCGGCCGGTCCACTCAAAGGGTGGTCTTTCAGCGGAGCCGCCAGACGCAGCACCGTGCCCACGATCTGGCCGGCGGTCACCGCGGCGATGCCCCCCAGAGCGCCCTGGATCAGGCCGTGCATCGACGAGGCCGGCGGGACTTGCGCGATCAGCCAGGCCAGCGTGAGCATCAGCACCATGGGCGCGGCGATCATTCCAGCCAAGGCGGCGCAGGCGCCACGCCACCCGAAAAACCGATCCCCCACCATCACCGACAAGTTGCAGACGTTGGCGCCGGGCAGCACCTGCGCACTGCTGAGCAGTTCGACAAACTCGGTGGCCGACAACCAGCGCCGGCGTACGCACAGTTCATGCTGTGCCACCGCCACCACGCCTCCAAAGCCCTGCAGCGCCAGCAAGGTGAATGCCACGAACACGGCCCACACCGAGGCTGGCCGCTCCAGCGGCGCCTCGCTCATCCGCACGGGTGGTACTTCAGGCATAGACGGCCACCACCTGATAGCCCAAGGCGGCGAGTTGGCCGTCGGGCGTCCACAGTTGGGCCCGGTCGTTGGCATAGCCGTCTTCATAGGCGATGGTGTCCTGGTCAAGGCGCCACCAGCCGTTGTGGTCCACCTCGCTCACGGGTCGCAGCTCCAGGGCCCACGACACCGAACTGGCTGCGGCCATGGCCTTGGCCCGTGACAGGACTGGCGGGGGGCCGGCATCGGCAAGCATGATCGTCATCAGTTCGGGATCGACCCCGTCGTTGTCCTTGAGCCGCACGTGCAGACGCGCCAACCAGCTGTCGCTGCCCGTGAATGGAAAAGCGCCTTCGGCCAACCGCAGGTCCAGGTGTTGCGTGAAGTTGGGCGTCAGGCCGGGGATGAAGGGCAGGGGCGTGCCCGCCTCAGCCGGCGTTGCGACGGCAGCTTGGACAGGCCGGCGGGTGTCGATCTGCGAGGCACGGTCAGCCCCAAACACCCCCAGCAAGATGCCGCAGACCTGTTCGGCTCCCTGCGCGTCGGTCTGGCGAAGTTCCGCCTTGATCTGCCGCACATGCTTGCCCTGGCGCAGCAGCGTGACCTCGACGTGGACGGTGCCCACCCCGACCGGCCCCACAAAATTGGTTTGCAGCGCACGCAAGGGCCAGTCGCTTCCACACACATCGCGCATGGCCTGAACGGCGAGCGCCGAGAGCAGTCCGCCAAAGGCGGTGCGGCCTTGCATCCAGCCCTCGGTGATGTCAAAACTGACTCGGTGTGCCTGTTGCCGCCGGGCGATCAGCAGCGCAGAGAGGGAGATGCTTGCAGGATGGACGGACATGGAGGTCGACTTCGGCGATTGATGGATTCGCCATTATCGAACGACCGTGCTTTTTTCGCTTGGCGTGGCCGGAGTCAGGTGAAACATCGCCTCGATTTGCAGGGGAGGCACCGGGCGGCTGAACAGATAACCCTGCGCGAGGTCGCACCCCAGTGCGCTCAGGAAGGCTTCCTGGTCGGGCATTTCCACGCCTTCGGCGACCACGATCAGGTTCAGTCCGCGGGCCAGCGAGATCATGGTCTGGACCAGTTGCGCATCGCTGCTGTTGCCAGGCAGATCCTGGATGAAACTGCGGTCGATCTTGAGTTGGTGCACGGGGAAGCGCTTGAGGTAGGCCAGAGACGAATAGCCCGTGCCAAAGTCATCAATGGACAGGGACACCCCCAGCGCGTGCAGCATGTGCAGGAACTTTTCGGCGCCGACACTCGATTCCATCAAGCCGCTTTCGGTGATCTCCAATTCCAGGCGGTCGGCGGGCAGTCCAGTGCGGTTGAGGATGCGCGAGACGCGCTCGACCACACCGCCACGGCGGATCTCGCTGGGCGAGAGATTGACAGACAGGCGCCCAAAATCGAGCCCCGCGTCCAGCCAGGCCTTGCCCTGGCGGCAGGCCTCTTGCAGCACCCATTCGCCCAGCGCGACGATCATTCCGGTGTCTTCCATCACGGGGATGAATTCGTCCGGGCCAATGGCCGGCATCAGGTCGATGACGCCATCCGGGGCCTTCAGGCGTACCAGGGCTTCCAGTGCCATTACGCGCCGGTCGGTCAGGCGGACCATGGGTTGATAGTGCAGCACAAACTCGCCGTGTTCAACGGCGCGACGCAGGCGGGTTTCCAGGTGCAGGCGAGAGGTGGCGTCGGAGGTGAATGACTCGGTGTAGAAGCTGAAGCTGTTGCGGCCCCGGCGCTTGGATTCATACATGGCCGCATCGGCGTCGCGGATCAGCTCCGCCGCGTCGGTGCCATCGTCCGGGTACATGGCAATGCCGATGCTGGCGCGCACGTAGACCTGCTGGCCGCCGTCGAGCGTGAAGGGCTGGTTGAGGGTCTTCAAAATCGCCTGGGCAACATGGGCGGCCTGCTGTGGATGACGCAGGTGTTCCAGCACAAGAATGAACTCATCGCCCCCCAGTCGGCCCAGCGTGTCTTCTTGCCTCACGCGTTGTTTGAGGCGCTGTGCCACTTGCCGCAACAGGTCGTCCCCAGCGGCGTGGCCCAGGCCGTCGTTGACGGTCTTGAAATTGTCCAGGTCCACAAACACCACGCCGACAAGCGTGTGGTGTCTCTGTGCCAGGTTCACCGCATGGGCCAGGCGCTCATGGATCATGGCGCGGTTGGGGAGCTCGGTCAGGGTGTCGAAGTGCGCCATGTGGGCCAGGCGGGCTTCAGTTTGCTTGAGCTGCGTGATGTCGGTCATCACACACACAAAGTGAGTGGGCTTGCCCAACGGGTTCTTGACTGCGCTGACCGACAGCTTGGTCATGAATAGTTCGCCGTCTTTGCGTTGGCTCCAGACCTCGCCCTGCCAGCTCAAGTGGGTGCGCAGCCCTTGCCGGACATCGTTGATGACGTCCAGCGGGTTGTCGGGAAAGAGGAACTCGGGCGTGTGGCCCAGGACGTCTTCTTCGGTGTAGCCGGTGATGTCGGTGAACGCCGGGTTGATGGACACCAGCACTTTGTCGCGGTTGAGCACCACCATGCCATCGCGGGTGCTTTCCAGTGCCGCCGCGTGCAGGCGGATGCGTTCCTCGGTCTGCTCTCGCAGCGATTCGCGGTGCAGGTTGGTCAGGGCAAAGCCGAGGTCGCTGGCCACGTCTTCGAACAGGGCTTTTTCGTCCTGGTCCTGCGCGTTCAGGTGGGTGTCCAGCAGCAGCAGGTGGCCCATCAGCTGCTGTTCGCGGCGCAACGGAATGATGGCGCAACCGGCCAAGCCCACTTGCAATGCGGCATCGGCCCAGGCCGGGCGGTTGGGCACATGGGACAGATCGGCGGTGTGAAAAATGCGCCCGTCAATGATGGACTGGTCAATGGGGCCTTCCCCGGACAGCTTGGGCCGGTAGCCTTCGAAAGCCTGCACGATGGCGTCCAGATTGCTGCCGCCGGCGATGATTTTGCAGAGCATGGGATTGCCGGTCAGTCCGTCGTCAGGAATCTCGTCATCCTTGTCTGGCCATTCGCACTGAATCACCCAGGCTTTCTTGAATCGGCCATGTTCCAGCGCGGCGCGACACACATGGGTCAACAAGTCGTTCTCGGTCGTGGACCAGACGATGGCCTGGTTGACCTGGCTGAGGAAGTCGTACAGCCGTGTCATGTGGACCAGGCGTTGCTCGGCACGGCGGCGCGCGGTCACGTCCCAGATCATCCAGACGACGCGGTCGGTGTCGCCCACGGGCGAGCAGCGGCTGTCGAAGTGGCGCTGCCCCCCCAGGATCCGGATGGGATAGCTCAAGGATTGGGTCTGGCGCGTTTCAAGCGCCTTGGTCAGGGTGCCCATGAACAGCGCCGTGGATGCGGGCGAGAAGAATTTGGAGATGGGCTGACCGATCAGTTGCTCACGCGGGCGCCCCAGCAAAGCCGAGGAGTGGTTGCCAAAGATCTCAAGGTAGCGGCCCTCCTTGTCCAGCAGAAAGGCCAGGTCGGGCACGGCGTCGGCAAAGGCTTGCAATTCCGCTTCACGGCGCAGCAGGGCACGGGTGGCCAACTCGCGCTGTTTGTGTGCTCGGCCGATCAGGGTGAGCAGCACGCCAGTGACCAGGGCCAGGATGCCCATGTTGATCAGGTCGATGCGCTGTTGCGTGGTGGTTTCCTCTGCCAGGACTATTTGCCATTCGTGCGCGGCGTACTCGGCCGTCTGATCGGCCTTCTTAAAGGCGGCCAGCAACTGGGGCACTGCGACGGTCTGGGGGTGTTTGATCCGCTGTTCCAGCAGACGCCGCACGTTTTCAAGCTGCGCCACCAGTGTTTGCATGGCCGGGTGCAGCGATGGTGTCGCGGTTTGCAGCAATTGCGTGGCCAGTGCCACGGCGTTATCCAGGGGGGGCTGTGCGTCTTCGGCGGCAGCCGGGTCGACCTGGTTCTGCCGCTGTTCGGCCAGCCATTGGCTGCGTTGTGATTGCAGGCGGGCCTGAGCCAGGACGGTGTCAAACGCGTGGCTGCGCACTTGCAGCTCACGCCAGCTGTGGTGGGACCACGCCATCAGACCCACGCAAATGGCCGCCAGCGCCGCCACCGCCAGCGCCAGTGGCCCAAAACGGCCCAAGGCAGGCATGGGCAGCGAGTTGCCTGTCGGTGTGGATGAGTTGGAGAGGGTCGCGTTCACACTGTTATGGTCGAGGATCAAGCATCGCAGCTTAGGTGAAAAATGCCGCCATCGGCGATCATCCAGAATGGCCATGCCGAACACCCCCTTAGCCGAGGGTCTGCTGCCGTGCACAACTTCACGAAATCATGACGGATCAAGCTGTTTATTCGCCACTTTATGCGGCACGCTCGCATTTTGTGGAGGCCCGGGGTTTGCGCCACCACATGCTGGTCTGGGGCGATCTGGCCATGGCCACGCCCGAGCAGCCCTTGCTGGTGCTGGCCCATGGCTGGATGGACGTGGGCGCCTCGTTCCAGTTCATGGTGGACGCTTTGCGGCAAATGCCCGGTTGGGGCACGCGCCCCATCGTCGCCATTGACTGGCGTGGCTTTGGGCAGACCGACACACCTGCCGGTGACCGCTACTTCTCGGCCGATTACTTGGGCGACCTGGACGCCATCTTGGACGACTTGGCGCCCCAGCATGCGGTGGATCTGTTGGGCCACAGCATGGGCGGCAATGCCGTCATGCTGTATGCCGCCGTGCGGCCCCAGCGCATTCGCTGCTTGATCAATCTGGAGGGCTTTGGGATGCCTTCGACCAAGCCCAGCGAGGCCCCGGGCCGCTACATCAAATGGCTGGATGAACTCAAAAAACCATCCCGACTGAAGGACTATGACAGCCTGGAAGGCGTGGCCAAACGCTTGCAGGCGACCAATCCGCGCCTTCGGGCCGACTTTGCCCGCTGGCTGGCGCAAAGCTGGGCGCGCCAGGAAGGCGGACGCTGGGTCATCAATGCCGACCCGGCTCATAAACGGCCCCAGCCATTTCTGTACCACGTGGACGAGGTGCAGGAGTTCCTCAAGCGAATCACCATGCCCGTGTTGTTTGTCGAGGCGGCCCAGACTTTGTACTTCATGTTCTTTAATGGGCAGTATTCGCGCGAAGAGTTCCTGCGGCGCGTGGCCGTGGTGCCTGACTTTCGTCTGGAAACCATCCAGGAGGCCGGGCACATGCTGCACCACGATCAGCCTGCGGAACTGGCCGCCCATATCGCCAAATTCCTGGATCGGGCATCCATGGGCGGCGCATGAGAAAATGCGCTTTATTGGGCGCCTTGGGCGCCATTTGACTCTTTGCAGGAATCTCCATGGACATCGAACACATCAACGCCTTGGGCGCTCAAATCAACAATTTGGGTCAGCGCACCGCTGACCTGCGGAGGTATCTTTGACTGGGATGAAAAATCCCGCCGCCTGAGCGAAGTCAACGCCGAACTCGAAGACCCCGCCGTCTGGAACGACCCCAAGCGCGCCCAGGAACTGGGCCGAGAGAAAAAGGCGCTTGAAAATGTCGTCCTGACGATCGCCGAGTTGACCCAGGGCCTGTCCGACAACCAGGAGTTGTTCGACATGTCCAAGGAAGATGGCGACATGGACGGCTTGCAGGCCATTGCCGCTGACGTGGCCGCACAAGCCAAGCGCGTCGAAGAACTCGAATTCCGCCGCATGTTCAACAACCCGGCCGACCCGATGAACTGCTTCCTGGACATCCAGGCCGGCGCCGGCGGCACCGAGGCCTGCGACTGGGCCAGCATGTTGCTGCGCCAGTACCTGCGCTATTGCGAGCGCAAGGGCTTCAAGCCCGAGGTGATGGAAGAAAGCGAAGGCGACGTGGCTGGCATCAAGAGCGCCACCATCAAGATCGAAGGCGAATATGCCTTTGGTTTTTTGCGCTCGGAAACCGGCGTGCACCGCCTGGTCCGCAAGTCGCCGTTTGACTCCAGCGGTGGTCGGCACACCTCGTTCGCCTCGGTGTTCGTCTACCCCGAAGTCGATGACACGGTCCAGATTGACATCAACCCCGCGGACGTGCGCACCGACACCTACCGGGCTTCGGGCGCGGGCGGCCAGCACATCAACAAGACCGACTCCGCCGTGCGACTGACCCACATCCCGACCAACATCGTCGTACAGTGCCAGAACGACCGCTCGCAGCACCGCAACCGCGACGAAGCCTGGCAGATGCTGCGTTCACGCCTGTACGAGCACGAAATGCGCATCCGCATGGCCGCGCAGCAAAAGCTGGAAGACAGCAAGACCGACGTGGGCTGGGGACACCAGATCCGCTCGTACGTGCTGGACCAAAGCCGCATCAAGGATTTACGCACCAACGTCGAGGTCTCCAACACCCAGAAGGTTCTGGATGGTGATTTGGACGCCTTCATCGAGGCCAGCCTGAAACAAGGCGTTTGAGAAAGCACACCCATGCGTGAAGGTACTGCCCCATTGATTCGCCGCGAAGACTACGCGGCCCCGGCGTTCTGGATCAAGACGGTCGACCTGACCTTTGATCTGGACCCGGCCAAGACCCTGGTCATCAACAAAATGACCCTGGAGCGCAACCCCGCTCAGCCCGTGGCGACGCTGCGCCTGGATGGCGAAGAGCTGAATTTGACGCGGGTGCTGGTCGATGGTGAATCGATTTCGTTCCGGGTGGAAGACCAGCAACTGGTGCTGGACAACCTGCCCGAGCAGCCCTTCACGCTGGAGATCCGAACCACCTGTGCCCCCGAGAAAAACACACACTTGTCGGGCCTGTACACCTCCAGCGGCGGTTTTTTCACGCAGTGCGAAGCCCTGGGCTTTCGGCGCATCACCTATTTTCTGGACCGTCCCGATGTGATGGCCACCTATCGGGTCACGCTCAAGGCTGACAAGGCGCGTTTCCCGGTGTTGCTGTCCAACGGCAACCTGGTTGAGGGGGGGCCCCTGGATGGCAATCGCCACTACGCCGTCTGGGTCGATCCTCACCCCAAGCCCTGCTACCTGTTTGCCCTGGTGGCCGCCGACCTGGTGAGCCGCGAACAGCGTATCCGCACCCGCGCTGGCAAGGACCACCTGCTGCAGATCTACGTGCGTGCTGGTGACCTGGACAAGACCGAACACGCGATGAACTCGCTGATGGCCTCCATCGCCTGGGACGAAGCCCGCTTCGGCCTGAGCCTGGACCTGGAGCGCTTCATGATCGTGGCCGTGAGCGACTTCAACATGGGCGCCATGGAGAACAAGGGGTTGAACATCTTCAACACTAAGTTTGTGCTGGCCAATCAGGCCACCGCGACGGACGTCGATTTCGCCAATGTCGAAAGCGTCGTTGCCCATGAGTACTTCCACAATTGGACCGGCAACCGCGTCACCTGCCGCGACTGGTTTCAGCTGTCGTTGAAAGAAGGCCTCACCGTCTTCCGCGACCAGCAGTTCAGCCAGGACATGGCCGGCAGCCCGAGCGCCCGCGCGGTCAAACGCATTGAAGATGTGCGCACGCTGCGCCAGGTGCAATTTCCGGAAGATGCGGGCCCCATGGCGCACCCGGTGCGCCCCGACAGCTATCTGGCCATTGACAATTTTTACACCGCCACCGTCTATGAAAAAGGCGCCGAGGTGGTGCGCATGATGCACACCCTGGTGGGCGAACAAGGCTTTGCCAAGGGCATGGCGCTGTACTTTGAACGCCATGACGGCCAGGCCGTGACCTGCGACGATTTTGCACAGGCCATTGCGGACGCCAACCCGGACAGCGAGTTGGCCAGCCATCTCAATACCTTCAAACATTGGTATTCGCAGGCGGGAACGCCCCGTGTGCAGGCCCGTGGTGAGTACGACGCCCAGGCTCGCACCTACACACTGCACCTGAGCCAGGCCAGCACCGCCACCCCCGGCCAGCCCAGCAAGGCGCCTTATGTGATCCCCGTGGCCATGGGCCTGGTGGCCCAGGATGGCCGCAACCTGACCCTGCACCTGGAAGGCGAGGCCATGCCGATTGGCCCGCAGACGGTGCTGGTGCTGTCCGAGTCGGCGCAAAGCTTCACGTTTGTGCATGTGCCGGTCGATCCGGTGCCATCGCTGTTGCGGGGCTTTTCGGCCCCAGTGGTGCTGGAAGCCGAACTGAGCGACGCTGCCTTGTTCACACTGCTGTCCCACGATCTGGACCCCTTCAACCGCTGGGAAGCCGCGCAGAAGCTCGCTCTGCGCCGTCTGCTGGTCGGCGTGGCTGGCAATGGCCATGTCGAACTGGACACGCATTTTGTCGAGGCCCTGCGTGGCATCTTGCGCAATCCAGAGTTGGATGCCGCCTTCAAGGACCTGGTGCTGACCTTGCCCAGCGAAAGCTATGTGGCCGAACAGGTGGACGTGATTGATCCGCAGCGCATCCACACGGCCCGTGAAAGCATGAAGCTGCAACTGGCCAGTGCCCTGCATGAGGACTGGGCCTGGGCTTATGAAGCGCACCATGACAACGGTGGCTACACACCCGACACCGTCAGCATGGGCCGTCGTGCCCTGGCCAACCTGGCGCTGGGCATGCTGTGCCTGGACGCTTCGGTGCGCCACAACCCGGTCTGGACCAGCAAGGCACTGAAGCGCTTCGACGAAGCCACCAACATGACCGATCGCCTGGGCGCTTTGGGCGCCTTGGTCGGTGGGCATGCTGAGCAGGCACAGTCGGCGCTGGACCGCTTCCATGCTCAGTACAAGAGCGAAGCCCTGGTCATCGACAAATGGTTTGCCCTGCAAGCCATGACCCCAGAAAAAGACGGCAAGGTCTTTGCGCGTTGCAAGGCCTTGATGCAGCACCCGGACTTCACCTTGCGCACCCCCAATCGCGCACGCAGCTTGTTGATGAGTCTGTGCCAAGGTAACCCGGCGGCCTTCCATCGCACCGATGCGGCGGGCTATGTGTTCTGGGCCGACCGCGTCATTGAAATTGATGCCATCAACCCGCAACTGGCGGCACGACTGGCGCGTTCGCTGGACCACTGGCGCCGACTGGCCGAGCCGTACCGTTCGGCCGCCCGTGAAGCCTTGAACCGTGTCGCGGCCAAGGCAGAGTTGTCCGATGACGTGCGCGAAATCATCTCGCGCTCCCTGCAAGATTGATTTTCAAATTCTGAGCAAGCAAACCACCATGTCCCACCGTATCAGCCTGACCCAATACCTGATCGAGCAGCAGCGCGGTCCCGCCCAGCTCCCCTCGCAATTGCGCCTGCTCATTGAAGTGGTCGCGCGCGCGTGCAAGACCATCGCCATCAGCGTCAATAAAGGCGCCTTGGGCGATGTACTGGGCACGGCCGGGAGCGAGAACGTGCAGGGTGAAGTCCAAAAGAAACTGGACATCATCGCCAATGAGGTCTTGATCGAAGCCAATGAATGGGGCGGCCACCTGGCGGCCATGGCGTCTGAAGAAATGGACGACATCCACGTTGTGCCCAACCGCTATCCGCAGGGTGAATACCTGTTGTTGTTCGACCCTCTTGATGGATCGAGCAACATCGACGTGAACGTCAGCATTGGCACCATTTTCTCGGTGCTCAAGCACTCCGACGGGCATGCGGTATCGACCAGCAGTTTCCTTCAGCCAGGCACCGCGCAAGTGGCCGCCGGTTATTGCGTGTACGGTCCGCAGAGCACCTTGGTGCTGACCGTGGGGCAGGGCGTGGTCATGTTCACGTTGGACCGCGAACAAGGCTCGTGGGTGCTGACGCAGGACAAGCTCCAGATCCCCGAGGACACTAAGGAATTCGCCATCAACATGTCGAACATGCGCCACTGGGCCCCCCCGGTGAAGCGTTACATCGATGAGTGCCTGGCGGGCAAGGAAGGCGTGCGGGGCAAGGACTTCAACATGCGCTGGGTGGCCTCGATGGTGGCCGACGTGCATCGCATCCTGACCCGTGGCGGCATCTTCATGTACCCCTGGGATCAACGCGAGCCCAACAAGCCCGGCAAGCTGCGCCTGATGTATGAAGCCAACCCGATGAGCTTCCTGGTGGAACAGGCCGGTGGCGCCTCGACCAACGGCCTGCAGCGCATCATGGACATGCAGCCCACGCAGTTGCATGAGCGTGTGAGTGTGGTGCTGGGGTCCAAGAACGAGGTGGAACGTGTCACGGCCTATCACCGCGAAGCGCAGTGACGGATTGAACTGCAAAAACCCGTGCTAGAATTTTTGCCTGGAAAGCCGGTGTAGCTCAGTCGGTAGAGCAGCTCATTCGTAATGAGAAGGTCGGGTGTTCGATTCATCTCTCCGGCACCAATCAAAACAACAAATCAGCCCAACTCACAAGGTTGGGCTTTTTTGTTTCTGGGGATGTGCTTGGGCGGTTCACTTGACTGTGACCGAGGTCGATGCATCAGAATCCATCGCGTTCGGAATCGGGTTGCGAACTTTGCAGATTCTTGGCAGATGGCGGTTGCCGCGCTTTAGTAGGCCTGCTCTGCATGCAGCGCCGCCTGAATGCGCTTGCCCATCCACCACACGCCCATCAGCACCACAGGAATGCTCAAGCCGGTGGTCAATTCGATGTTGACCGGCAAGCCCGCTGACTTGGCCGCCTTGGCCACGTACACCAGCAGGCTGACAACGTAGTAGGAGATCGCTGCGATCGACAGGCCCTCCACGGTGCTTTGCAAGCGGAGCTGCAGCTCCTGGCCTTTGGTCAACTTTTCCAGCAGCATCTGGTTTTGCGCTTCGGTGGCGATGTCCACGCGCGTTCGCAGCAAGGCGCTGGCGCGTTCTACCCGCTGCGACAGCGAGGTCAGGCGCTGCGCGGTGGCTTGAACCGTGGCCATGGCGGGCGACAGCCGGCGTTGCAGGAATTCGCCCACCGCCTGAGTGCCGGGGATCGGGGTTTCGCGCAGTTGTTCGATGCGCTGCTCGACCAGGCTGTGATAGGCCTGGGTCGCGGAGAAGCGGTACATGTTGCTGGCCGTGGCCCGCTCGATGCGGGCGGCCAGGTTGATCAGGGTTTGCAGTAGATCTTGGTCAGAGGTTTCGGTGTTCTCCATGCGCGCGGTGATCTCGGCCAGTTGGACCTCGGCCGCGGTCAACATGGCCCCCAGTTCCTTGGCGACCGGCAAGCCACGCAGGGCCATCAGGCGGTAGGTTTCCAGCTCCAGCAGCCGCTGTGAGATCCGGCCCACGCGCAGCTCGGAGGCGTTGTTGGGGGAGATCACCAGCAAGCGCTCAAACCCGCTTTCGCGCAGCCTGAAGTCGGTCATCGCGCACGAGCGGCGAATGCCCAGCAGAGAGGCCAGCGTTTCGCGTCCTTCAAACCAGGGGGCCGCCAGCGCCTTCATGGCTGCCGGGTCGTCCACATCGCCATGCACCATCGCCATGGTGATGGCGGCCACGGTACGACCAGGGATGCTGGTCAGCCAGGCCGGGTCGACCACCAGGGCTCGAATCAGTTCGGCCTCGTCGCCGCTGCTCATGGCGGACTCGGGCAGGGCCTGCACGATGGAGTAGCGCGTGAACTCGGTGTGGCGCTCCCACTTCAAGGTGTGGTTGCCAAAGCGCAGGCGCAGGAAGTTGCCGGAGAGGTCCTGCAGCTTCAGGTCGCTCTGATCGGGGAGTTGGCGCAGGTGGGCCCATTCAACCTCCCGAGACACGCCTTCATTGAGCACGGCCACATAAACCACCAGGGCCGGCAGACGAATGCGGGCGGGGGGGCGGGCGTGCACCTCGTCATGCAGCGCCTGGCGCAGGCTGTCGTCGGGGGGGAGAACTGAGATGGCCTGTGGGCTGTGGGGCATGGTCTGGGCAGCGTGAAGTGGCGGTGAGGGGCAAGGGGGTGCGGCCGCCATGTTAGTGGACGCGCACACGACTTATCCCCTGAATATGTGGATAACCCTGTGGGAAAGCACTGCGCATCGGGCCCTGCTCCCGGGCTGGGCGTTTGCGTGCTGTGAAATGAGGCAGTTTTGTCACATGGGGGCGGCGCAGGTCGAGGGCTGTTCGGCCTTGCTTGCGAAACGGTGGTCAGCGGCCTGGCGATTTCGTGCCATGGCGGCGGTGCGTGTTGGCAATCGGCTGGTCCAGCACCCATCCCGAGGGCGTGTAGACATCTTGCAGTTTGGCCTGATCCCTGGTGTAGTGAATCTCGGTTCCCGGTGGCGCTCCCAGCGTGGGCAGGAGCTGCTGCAGCACCGACCGCGCCAACGTGGGATCGGTCACGTCAATGTCGATCCGGTGGAACTCCACTGCGCGTGAGCCGTCAGCTTGCGCATTGCCAAGTGAGCTCCCCCATCCGGCGACCGACCCGCATCCCTGTTCGCCAAGTGCCTGGTCGATCCTCTCTTCATATTTCCGACCCCTTTCGCTGGGCTCAATGACTCCAGGGATCTTCACATAGACGAACAGTTCGGACGGCAGGCTCATGCGTTTTGGCGCCCTGTGGACGTGGTGTTGACGTGAAGCCAGTTTGACGCACCACCTTGCGCTTGACAAGCACGAAGGCGCCCCATGATGTGCGCCCTCAAAAACTCCGGGTCTCAATTGGCCAGTGGGTCGTCGGGGTCGGTCAAGCAGGCCAGGGCGGCCCGGGCCGTGAGGGGCAGGTCAACACAGGTCACCGTCATGGCGCAGGCGTGGCCATCCACGGCGATGTAGGTGGTCTGGGGGGCGTCGTGCAGCCCGGCCTCGAACACCGCAGGTTCGATCGATAGGCCACTGCCCAGGGCTTTCAGGCAGGCTTCCTTGCGGGTCCAGCAACGGAAAAAAGCGTCGGTCTGATCGGCCGTGGGAAGGCGCTGATACTCCGCGTATTCACCGGCGCTGAAATTCTTCTGGGCCAAGAGGGGGGCGTCATTCAGCGGCTTCACCATCTCTAGATCGACCCCGATGGGTCCTCGCGTGCTCACGCCGATCAAGGCCCATCCGGCGCTGTGACTCATGTTGAAGTGCCAGGGCGATCGGCCCCGCAAGTGCGGCTTGCCATGTGGGCCCTCGCGGAACTCCAGGGCTGGGGGCTCCATGTCTGTGACCCGACCCAAGATCTGGCGCAAGGCCAGGTGGCTGGCTCGGTAGTGCTGCGCATGGTGAGTAAACCGGAAGCGGTTGGCGCGGGCTTGCTCGGCGGCGCTGAGTATCCGTTCGTGTCCTGTCGTGCCCATCGTCTCCAGATCAATCAGCCACAGGGCCACGTCGGCCGCGTGGGAACACACCAGAGCCTGGATCGGAGAGCCTCCGATCGAGGGGGTGAAATCAGGGCCATGGGGGAGCAGCTTGAACATATGATTGGTCACGGTGACATCACTGTAGCGGGTTCGCGGTCTTGATGTGGTGGGGTAGTGGGAGGAAATCCATGTTGAAGTGTTTTGACGAGTCCTGTGATGCCACTCTGATGGACAGGCAGCCTTTCATGTTTCAGCATAAGTTGCTGGGACACCCCGCCTTGAGCATGGACAACCTGCGCCGGGCCATTGCGGCCTTGCCCTCGGACCATGTGAAATATTCCAAAGGCTTGCTCAAGAACGGTGACGATTTCGAGACCGCCTCGGTCCAGCACCGCAATGGTTTGTCCCTGGAAGAAACCATCGAATCGATCCGCACATCGGACTCTTACATCATGGTGCGTTCTCCGCAGGTGGATGAGTCCTTCGGTTCCGTGTTCAGGGATCTGAGTGCGGATGTGCTGACCTTGTTGCGCCAACAGATGGGTGACCGTCCAGGGCTGTTGATTGCGCCAAGGCTGTACCTGTTCATCGCCTCGCCCAACAGTCACACCCCGTTCCACATCGACCGTAACTCCACCATGTTGATGCAATTTCGCGGCAGCAAGGAAATGGTGATCTTTCCGGCGCTTGAGCCCAAAGTCGTCACCGAGGCGGACCGTGAGGCCTATGCCGCGTATGCCAATACCAAGTTGCCGTGGTCGCCGGACAAGGACGCCTTTGCGCAGCGTTTTGATTTCCGCCCAGGCCATGGGCTGCACATTCCATTCATGGCGGGGCACTACGTGCGCAATGGCAGTGAAGACGTGTCCATTTCGATGTCGATCATTTTCAATACACCTCGCAGCCAGGCCCAACTCAATGCCTTGAAGTTCAACCACCAGCTGCGCTCGGTGATGCGTCCCATGGGGCTCGGTCCCAGTTCTGTGGGGCAGGTGGATTGGCGTGATTCGGCCAAATCCAATGTGTGGCGTGCCCAGATGCGCATTCGCCGCTCACTGGGCTTGGTCGATGATTGATGCATGAATCCAACGCTGTCCATTTGGTTGGAGCTCAGCCGCGTCCTTGCTGCCTTGGTCGTCTTTGTGGGGCACTCGGTGGCTCTGGGGGTTGCGCCGCAAGAGGTCGGCATGGCATGGCACCGGACGGCCGATGATGCGGTCACTGCATTTTTCGTGATCTCGGGCCTGGTGATTGCCCACTCCACCCGAGCCAGCAAGGCGACGCTGAGCGACTACGCGCTGGCGCGCCTGTCGCGGGTGTATTCGGTCGCCTTGCCCACGGTCCTGTTTGCCTTGGCCGTGGATCACATGGGCATGCACTTCGATGTCACACAGTACGCGCCCAACTGGCAATACCCCAAGCTGTGGCTTTACTTGCCACTGCATTGGCTGTTCCTTGGCGAAACCTGGTTGGGGGCGATCTATCCGTTCACGATGGCGCCGTATTGGTCGCTGGGTTACGAGGTTTGGTATTACGTCCTGTTTGGCTGCATCACCTTCTTGGCGGGACGCACCCGTTGGGTCGTGGTGGCTGCGGTGTTGCTGATCATGGGTCCGCGCATTTGGCTGCTGCTGCCCACCTGGTGGTTGGGGGTGGTGCTGTTGCGCTGGCTGGATCGCCTGCGCATGGGGCGGGGCGCGGCGTTCGGGCTGATGGCCTTGGCGCTGGCGGCTTATGCACTGTTTCTGCTCAGCGGGGTGCGCGGTGCAACTGATGCGGCTTCTCGGCAGCTCTATGCCTGGTTCAGCTCGGTGCTGACCGCGCCCTTCCATCAGGGCTCCACGGTGCATGTCCTGTCCGACTATGTGGTGGCTTTGTTGTTTGCCGCTTTCCTGGTGGGTTGTGCGAGTTGCCGGTTCGGTTTTGGCACGAGGGCCGAGGCGCTGATCAGGGCCGCGGCGGCTCATACCTTCACCTTCTACCTGATCCACTTCACGCTGCTGGTGTTTGCGCGTGCGTTGGGATATGCCAGCGTCTCTTGGGGCGTCTATGGCGGGATTCTGGGTGCCATCCTGATCACGACGTGGGGCCTGGCCAGGATTGGCGAGCAACGCCGGGGCTGGTACCGAACCTTGTTCGCTCGGGCCTGGCGCGCCTTGTCAGGCCTACGCGGGGCCCTCAAGTTCTCTTAGATTCTGCGGGCAATACACGCTGTTGCAGCCACTGAACGGTCATGTCGCTGAACGCCTGTTGCGCTTCTCGCCGTGTGAGCAAATGGTCGCAGTCGCTCAGGTAGCTGACCGCGACCCGATCGATGAAGTCATGGCCGCTGAACATGTTTCGAAATTGGTCTGCGTGGTTGAACCATTCCGGCTCGCCGCCGCAGTAAGCCACCAGTAACTCGACGCCGCCATCGACCAGGGTCTGGATGCGACGGGCATATTCCTCACGTGGGGGCACCTGTGAGGCCTCGATCGCGCGCTGTCCGAGGCTGTTGTCCGGGGCGGCTTGGTCCGTGCGGTGCATGGCCTGCTGCAGCCGCGCCTGCAGTTTGCGGGCCAGACCCAGCAGGCCGGCGCGTTGCAGTCGGTACAGGAAGGTGCGAAGCCGTGATTGCAGGGTGGGGTAGGCATACAGGTCCCACAGTACGGCTGCGCGCATGCGTGGGTCTTCCAGGGCCACCAGATGTGCCACCTCGGCACCGGAGCAGAAGCCGACCATGAAGAAGCGATTGCACTGAAAATGCGACTGGGCCGCATCCATCACCGTGCGTGTATCGGCGACCCACTGCGTCAACACCGGCAGTGTGCCGCTGGAGCGTTGGCTGTCGCCCAGGCCGCTCATGTCGAATCGAATAGAGGGGATGCCCATCTGGGCAAAGCGGCGCGCCAGATGCACGTTCATGCGATGGGGGCCACTGCGCGGGATCACGCCGGAATTGCTCAACACGGCCACACAGGGCGGGGTGTTCGCGCTGCGGGGCGCCGATGGGGTCAAGGTGGCGACGAGGTGCTTCTCGGCGCCCAGGATCAGGGTCTGTTCAGCCATGGATCAGTCAAGGGTGGACAACAGGGTGCGCGGCAGGTCGGGGGGGACGATGGCCGTTCCCATGGCCTGGCTGGACATCCAGTTGATGCGGGCCTCCACGGTGTGAAGCCTCAGCAGCGGGCCGTTTTGCAGGCGTGCCAGCGGGGTGTGCTGCTCCGCATGAACGCCACAGGTGACGCGAATGCCGCGCCGCAGCGCTGGTGCCACGTCGAGGGCGCTCAGGGTTTGTAAATCGCGGGCCAACTGCGGGCCGACCTGGAAACCCAGCACATCGCCCGGCAGGGTTGGCTCGTTCACCTTGCCCTGTCGCAGCAGCCGCTCCCAGGGGTGCCCGAACTCGCGGGCCAGCTCGGCACGGTGGGCATCGAGCAAGGCTTGCACATAGGCCGGGCCGGCCATCACGGGCTCCCACAACACCAGGTGCGCCGGAGGTGTTTTGGCGCGCAAGGCCGCGCGCATTGCCAAGGTTGCCCCCAATCCCATGCCAAACCAGTTCACCGGCACCCCGGCGCCGGGATCGAGTTGTGCGTGGGCCGCGAGCGTGTCCTCGACCCAGTCACCGAGCGACTGCTGATCTTCCTCACCCGAGGAGTCCCCGGTGCCGTGGTAGTCAAAGCGCAGGACTTCGCAACCTTCCCGAGCCAGGCGATCGGACAGGACCCGAAAGATGGCGGCGGTGCGCACGGCTTCCTGGCCAAGCGGGCGACACAATAGATAGCGCGCACGCACAGGAGTGCCCTGGCGTGACTGCTGGAGCACGCCAACCATGTCGCGGGATGGGCCTCCGAATAGCTTGATCGAGATGTCCATCAGGCGCGTTTGATGAGGGCGGCCAGGCGTTGTGCGAATCCCGCCCGCTTTGCCGGGTCGGGCTTGGCAGAGGCCGGGGATGCGCCGATCTGGTCATAGGCCGCAGCGAGTTGGGCCAATGTTTCGATCACGTAGCGGCGTGGGCTGAGTTGCTTGCCGATGCGCTGCTCCAGTTGTAGCACCGCTTGCATGGCCAGTAGGGAGGTGCCGCCCAGTTCAAAGAAGTTGTCCTGCTGTCCCACTTCAGTGATGCCCAGCAGCTCTTGCCAGACCTTGGCGAGTGCTTGCTCTGTGGGGGTGGATGGGGCATGGCGGGGTGTGTCAGCTGCGGCATGCCGTTTGCGTGACAGCAGCGCCGGGTCGAGGCTCCCATCAAGCAAGCGCGAGATGCGCGCGACTTCCATCAGGTGGGGAGGGGCGATGTGGCTGGGCAAGGCTTGCCGCAGGGCGGCGCTGCATCGGGCCTGGTCGAGCGAGGCATTCGGGCGTCCCTGAACCCAAGTATGCAGTCGGCGATGTCCCTGCGCGTCGTCCACCAGGGCGACGGCGGCGTCCTGCACGCCCGTTTGCGCTTTCAGCCGCTGTTCCAGGGCGGTGAGGTCGAGGGCGTGGCCTTCAAGGAACGCCGTGCCTTTCACGGGCCCCAGGCATTGCAAAATGCCATCGGTGCGCCAACGCGCCTGCAAGCCGGTGCTGAACGATGTTGATCCTGGGGCTGCCGCACACCGCAGTTGGCCGGCAATTCCCGGTGGAACGAGCGCACCCTGGGCATCGACGATGCGCACCCAGTCGGGCACGAGGGGCTGGCCGAACAGGCCACTGTCCTGGGCCCCCGACAGCAAGCCCGCGGCAATGGGCACGCTTGAGGCGGTCGGTCGGAAAATGGACATGACGGTGGCGTTGGCCTCCAGCAGCGCGGCCACCAACTCGGGCGTGGTCTCGGTAACGTCCAGCCAGGCGATCAGCGGCAGCGAAGCGCCGACCGGGTTGGTCGCGAGTAAGCGCGTCCAGGCCGCAGCCGAGGCGTGCAGCATGGCCACCGACTCGCCACGCACCAGCGCCGCCAGTTGCTGGCCGTCTTGGGCGATCTCGGCATCGGCGAAAACCAGCGCTGCACCTTGGCTCAGCGCCAGCACGGCTTGTGTCAGGTGCAGGCCACGTGCCGCGTCATCAATGCACAGAACACGGTCTGAGGCGAGCAGGCGGATGTCCTTCGAGAGGGCGCCGTACAGTGCGCTCAGCGAGTCGCGATCGACCACGGTGGGCGCCGAGCCAGTCAAGGCCATCAAGGCCAATCGCACGTGTCCTTCGGTGGTGCGGCGTGCCGGGCGGGCGTCCTGGATCTCCTGCGCATCGATCCAGACGGTGCCGTCGATCCCCGCTGGCGTGTCGCTGATGGAGGCATCGATGTGGAGGGCCGGCGCCAGCGTCTGCAGCGCCTCGAAGGCGGTCTCGGGGTCGAGCACGAGGCAGCGAGCGCCACTGTCCAGAACCGCCAGTGAGGCGATGATCTGGGCCAGGGGGTCGTCGACGCTCACGGCGATCAGGGCGTGTCTTGCCGTGAGCTTGCTGGCGAGCACGGCCTTGAAGGCCTGCATGCGTTGCCCTAGTTCGCCGTAGGTGATGGTGAGCGGTCCGCTGCGCAGGGCGGGGCGATCCGGGGTGGCTGTGATGCGGGCCGCGATGGCTTGCAGGGGATCACCGGCATCAAGGGCGCGGGAGGGGGCGGTGCTCCAACGTTCCACAAGGGCTTGTTCGGCGGGGCGCATCGCCAGCAACTGGGCCACTGCTTGCCGAGGATCGCTCACGAGCGATGTCAGGGCGGACACAAAGCGGTTGCACAAGGCTTCGGCGGTGCTGGGCAGGAACAGGTCGGCGTTGTATTGGAACCCGCCTTCGATGCCGCCCGGTATTTCGACCATCCACAGGTTCAAGTCCTCGGTGGCCGCTTGTTGCAGCAAGGGGATGCGTTCATGAACGAGAGGACCCCAGTGGGTTTGCCGCTGGCGGACATCCTGGAACGAGAACATGACCTGGTACAAGCGGTTGTCCACCCCTGCGCGTTGACCCGCCATCTCGCGGGACAGCAACTCGAACGGGGCGTCCTGGCTGGCAAACGCGGCCACCATGGTCTGGCGAACGGATTTGATCCAGTCAAGGCAAGTCAATTGGGGCTGCACCTCCAGGCGGATGGGCAGCATGTTGTTGAAAAAGCCCATGATGGCGTCCAACTCGGGGGTGGATCGACCACGAAAGGGCATGCCAATGGCGGGTCGGTTGTCGCCCAGCCATTGCGACATGAGTGCGGCGTAGACCGACATCATGACGATGCTCAAGGTGCTGCCGGTTTGCTTGGCCACATCACGCACTTGCTCGACCAAGGTGTCGTCCAGGTGCAGCCATTGAGTCGACCCGCGACCTGCGCTGGCAAATTGACGCGGCACGTCACCCCATGGCGCCTTCGGCATGGCGCCTTCGCCAAATTGTCGACTCCAGTAAGCCACCTGGTCTGTCAATTCATCTGATTTCAGCCACTCCTGGTGCCACTGGGCGTAGTCGCCATAGGTGATGCTCAGTGGCGCCAGGTCTGGCGCCTTGCCATGGAGCAGCGCTTCGTACAGGCTGGAGATTTCGGTGTAAAAGATGTCGAATGACCAGCCGTCCCACAGGATGTGGTGGGTCATGAAGAACAAGGCGTGTTCCTGTTCGGCCAGCTTGAACAGCCGCATCTTGAGCAAAGGGGCCTGGCTCAGGTCGAAGGTTTCGGCCGTCAATGCCTCCAGCCGCTGTGCGAGCACGGCCTCGCGTTGTGGCTTGGGGAGTTCGCTCAGGTCTTCCAGCGGCAACAAGCTGGCATCAACGTGATCGAGCACTTTCTGTATGTAGCGGCCACCTTGCGGCACGATGGCGGTGCGCAGTGCAGGTTGACGCCGAATCATCTCGGCGAAGGCCTGGTCAAAGAGCTGCAAATTCATGGGGCCGGTCAGGCGATGGGCCGACGGCGCGTTGTAGGCCACGCGACCGGGCTGCATTTCTTCGACGAACCGGATGCGCTCTTGCATGACCGTCAGGGGGGCCGTGCTTTGATCGGCTCGGTGCACGATGGGCGTGCGCTGAAGTTCAGGGGTGTTTGCGCCGCTGCGCTGACCCTCAATGGCCTGCGCCAGTGTGGCCACGGTGGGGGCTTCAAACAGCGCACGCAAGGTCAACTGGGTGCCCAGTTGTTTGTTGATTTGCCCGATCACCCGGGCCGCGAGTAAGGAGTGCCCGCCCACGGCAAAGAAGTCGTCGTCCACGCCCAGTTGACGAATCTTGAGCATGGTCTGCATGGCCTCGGCGATGGTGCGCTCCAGGTCGTTGCGAGGGGCGTGATAGGTGACGCTTGAGGCGGGCTGTGGCTCGGCCGGTGCAGGCAGGGCCTTGCGATCGATCTTGCCGTTGGGCAGCAGGGGCAGCGCGTCCAGCGCCACGATGTGCTGCGGCAGCATGTAGTCGGGCAGCGTGGTGCGCAGGGTGTCGCGCAGTTGGGCCACGTCAGCGGTCACACCGGGTCGCGTGACGATGTAGGCGACCAGGCGCACATCGCCCGGGTCGTCTTCGCGGGCCATGACCACGGTGCGGGCGATGCCGGGCAGCGCGGCCAGGCGCGCTTCGATCTCGCCCAGTTCGATGCGGTAGCCGCGGATCTTGACTTGGAAGTCGAGTCGGCCCAGATGCTCGATGGTGCCGTCGTCGCTCCAGCGCGCCAGGTCGCCCGTGCGGTAAATGCGCGCACCCGCGTCGCGGCTGAAGGGGTCGGTGATGAACTTTTCAAGCGTCAGCTCAGGGCGTTTGAAGTAGCCGATGGCCACCCCCGCGCCGCCGATGCACAGCTCGCCTTCCTGGCCGATGGCGCAGGGTTTGAGTTGCTCGTCCAGCACCCAGACCTGGGTGTTGGCAATGGGACGGCCGATGGTGATTTTCTGCTTGGCATCAACGATGCGGCTGAGCGTGGACCACACGGTGGTCTCGGTGGGGCCGTACATGTTCCACAGCTCGACACCGGCTTGCAGCAGGCGCTCGGCCAGCGAGGGCGGCAGGGGCTCGCCGCCGCACAGGGCCTTGAAGCCGGCGGGTGCGCGCCAATTGGCGTCCAGCAGCATGTGCCAGGTGGTGGGGGTGGCCTGCATCACATTGATGCCTTGGCTGGCGACCAGGCGGCCCAGCACTTCGCCGTCCATGGCCTCTTCGCGCTGGGCCAGCACGGTGCGGGCACCCGTGGTCAGCGGCAGGAATAGCTCCAGCACGGCGATGTCGAAGGACAAGGTGGTGACGGCCAGCAGGCGGTCGCTGGCTTGCAGCCCCGGTTCGCGGCGCATGCTGGCCAGGAAGTTGCACACCGCGTTTTGCGGCAGCACCACGCCCTTGGGCTGGCCGGTGGAGCCCGAGGTGTAGATCACATAGGCGGGGGCGTCCGCGGGCCAGTGGGCTTGCGCGGGCGGGGCCGTGTCAGGCATGGCGGCAATGGCGGCGGCGTCATCGTCGATGCGAACTTGCTTGTCTCGGGGCACGCCGCTCAGGTCGGCGTTGAGCGAGTCGGTGATGACCAGGCGCACGTCGGCGTCCTGGGCCATGTAGTGCAGCCGATCCTTGGGAAAACCGGGGTCCAGTGGCACGTAGGCGGCGCCGGTTTTGAGGATGCCCAGCAGCGACGGGATCAGATCAAGGCCACGGGTCAGGCTCACGCCGACCAGCATGCCGGGGCCGATGCCGCGCGACTTCAGGAGGTTGGCGAAGCGGTTGGCACGGGCTTCCAGTGCGGCATAGCTCAGCGTGCGGCCTTGGGCGACCACGGCGATGGCATCGGGGGTAGCGGCGGCCTGGCGGCTGATCCACTGTTCGATGCGGGCGCCGGGCTCGATTGGGGTGCCGGTGGCGGCGTTCCAGGCGATGACGCGTGGGTCGGCGGCGGGAATGGTTTTGGCCAAGGCAGGTGACTTGGGCGTTGACGGCAGCGGCTCGGCCATGCTGTCGCATTGCGCCACCAGGGCATTGATCAAGGCCTGCGCGCACTCGGGACTGAAGTACTCGCTGCTGTAGTGCAGGTCCAGCGTCAGCGCGTCGTCTTGCTCATAGAAGTTGAAGAACAGTTCGCTGAGTGTGCCGCCCTTGCGACCTTCGTGCAGGGTGGCCACCAGCGGCGCATAAGCCGACAGGTCGACCTTGGGGTTCAGGTTGAAGTAGATGCCGGTGAGCGGTGGGCGGTCGCCCGCGCTGCGAATGCCGAGCGCGCGCGCCACGGTGCTTTGCGTCATCAGCGGCTGTTCCAGCGCGTCCATCAATTGCGAGCGAACGCGCTTGAGGACGGTGGCGAAGCTTTCTTGCGGCTCGCAGCCCAGACGCAAGGGCAGGTCGAGCACGCCATCGGCCATCAAGGGGCCATGGTGCTTCAAGGCCTGGCTGGCGTAGGGAATGCTGACGATGAATTCGGGCTGGCCGCTGCGCTTTTGCAGCATCACCGTGACGGCGCTCAGCAGCAGCTGGAACAGCGTGGCGCCGGACTGGCGGGCGTGTGCGCGCAGGCGGCTGAGCAGCTCACCATCCAGGCGCACGCGCTGGGTGTCGGCCGCATAAGTGCGCGGGACGGGCGGCGTGCGGTCACCCAGGTTCAGGTGCGCGGGCGGATGGCGCAAGAGCTGTTGCCAGTGGCGCAGCGACTCTTGGCCCTCGGGGCCTTCGAAGCGCGCTTGCTCTTCTTCGGCAAAGGCCAAGGGCGACTCGGCGGGCTTGAAGCTGGGCCGCATGCCCATGCTGCGCGCTTTGTAGGCCTGCGCCAGCTCGGCATTGAAGACGCTGGAGGCCCAGCCGTCGAACACCAGGTGGCTGGCCACCACATGCACCACCACGCGGCCATCGGCCAGGCGCAGCAGGCTCACGGCGGCAAGGGGTGCCTGGTCCAGAGGGAAGTCGCGCTGGCTGGCCTGGGTGCAAAAGGCATCGAGGGCGGCGTGGGCGTCAGGCTGGTTGCGCAGGTCGACTTCGGCAATGGCCATGGGGCCTGAAGCGCCCAGCACCTGCCGGGGTTGGTCCAGGTCGAAGCGCACGCGGAAGGCGTCATGGCGCTCCAGCACGTCTTGCACGGCAGTCTTGAGCGCGTCGGCGTTGACCGGGCCCGACAGGCTCAGGCAAAAAGACTCGTTCAAGGCGCGACGCGCATTGGCGTCAAAACTGGCCGCCAGCCAGCGCTCGGTTTGTCCGGGGGTCAAGGGCGCAGCGTCGTTACCGTTGGGGCCACCAGAGGGGCCTGCTGGTGGGGGGAAGCCTTCACGCGGTGTGATCAGGCCCAGCCCCATCAATTCGTCCAGCGCCTTGAGGAAGACGTCGAGGATGCGTGCCGTTTCTGCATCGCCCATGGCTTCGGTCACAAAGTGGCCGAATTGTTCATACAAGTGCAGGCCGTGGAATCGGGCCAGGTAGTAAAACAGGCTGACGTACTTCTGGTTGTCGTCCCAGCTCAGGCGCCACAGCGAAGCGCAGTGCACCGCCTGGACGGGGGCACCCCGCACCGCAAAGGCTTCGTTGAGCCGATCAACCAAGCGCTGGGTGCGTTCGTTGAGCGTGCGGTACAACTGCTGTCCGCCCTGCTTGATGTGCAATAGCGAGGCGCGCGCTGCCGCCAGTGCCAGCGGGTGGCGCACAAAAGTGCCCGCAAAATAGGTGACACCGGCCTCTGGGTAGGAGGCGTCGCCGTATTGCCAGTGGCCGCCGTCCAGCGCATCCAGCCATTTCGAGCCCCCCGCGATGGCGGCAAAGGGCAGGCCCCCGCCGATGATCTTGCCGTAGGTGGAGAGGTCCGAGCGCACGCCATAGAACTCTTGCGCACCGCCCGGGGCCAGGCGAAAGCCGGTCACGACTTCGTCAAAGATCAGGGCGCAATCGGCGTGGTCGGCGATCTGGCGCAAGGACTTCACGAACTCGCGAGGTTGCAAGGTCGGGTACTTGTTCTGGATCGGCTCGATCATGATCGCCGCCAGTTCGTGGCCGCGTTCACGCAGCACGCGCAAGGAGTCCTCGCTGTCGTAGTCGAGGACCAGGATGTTCTCGACGGCATTGGCCAGGATGCCTGGCGCGGCCGACAGCGAGCGCAACTGCTTGGTGCCCCGCACGATGACTTCGTCAAAGATGCCGTGGTAGGAGTTGGTGAAGATGGCGATGGTTTTGCGGCCCGTGACCGTGCGGGCGATGCGCATGGCGCCCATCACGGCCTCGGAGCCGGTGTTGCAAAAGGCCACGCGTTCCATGCCGGTGAGTTCGGAGATCAGCTGGGCGACCTCGGCGGCGATGGGGTGCTGAGGGCCGACCTCAATGCCGGCGTCCAACTGGTCCTTCATGGCCTGGATCACCGAGTCGGGCTGATACCCCAGCAGGTTGGCACCAAAGCAGGACAGGAGGTCGATGTACTCGTTGCCATCGATGTCCCAGACGTGTGCGCCTTTGGATCGGTCGGCCACGATGGGGTAGACCAGGTCCTTCCACAAGGGGTTGAAACCGGTGACCACGCGCGGGTCGGCCATGACCTTGCGGTGCTGCTGGCTGAAGGCCTTGGACTGACCCGTGCGGGCGTTGTAGCGGGCGATGAAATCGTCCAGCCAGCGGCGCTGGGTGGGCGTGAAGTCGGTCTTCGTGTCGAGGGTGATGCGCGCCGAGGCCCCAAAGGGCTTTTCAAGCAGCGAGGTTTTGAGCGGTGCTTCAGGCTCGGATGGTGCGGGGGGGCGCGGCTGGTGAGGCGTTTGCGCGACGAGGGCGGGCTGGCCCGATAACAAGGCCAATTGCTGGGCCATCAACTGCATCTGCTGTTGAATCAACTGGTGAACAGCATCGCCATGGACCGGCAGGGCGGTGGGCATGGCTTGGGCCACTTGAGGCGTGGCCACCGCAGCAGGCGCTGGGGCGGGCGGCGCAAACTGGTTGGCCGGCACTTCGGCGTCCAGAAACATCGCCAGTTTGGCCAGGGTGTCGAGGTCCTCCAGCAGGCGGCGAAAACGCAGCTTGATCCCAAAAACCCGCTCCAGCTCCAGGGTGGCCTGGGTCAGTGACAGGGAGTCCAGGCCTTGGTCCACAAAGGTCGCGTTGCGGTCCACGGATTCAGCGGGGAGGCCCGAGACATCACCGAGGATGCGCGTGAGCTCCTGTTCGAGGCGGGGTAGACGGCTCATGGGCGGCAGATCCTCAGCGGCAGGCAAGACGAATGGGGCAATGGCGGGCAGGGGGGCGGATTCGACGGCAGGCTCACTGGCCACAACAAGCGCTCGGCGTTTGAACCAGTGAACATCGCCACGGAAGGGGTAAGCAGGCAAGGGCAATCGCCGGGCGCGGCTGGACACAGGCCAGGCGATGGCCACCCCGGCGCACCACAAGGCACCAAGACCCTGCAGGGCGCGTGTGGCAGGCGCTCCGGGTTCTTGTGCCGGACCCAGCAGCGAGACGATGCGGGGGACGGTGTTCTGGGCTGTGCGGTGCTGGCGCAACAAGGCCGTCAGTGCCTGGCTTGGGCCCACCTCCACAAACACCGTCTCGCCCCGCGTCAGTTCGGCCTGGACGGCGCGGCTGAACTGCACGGTGGCACGAACTTGTCGGGCCCAGTAGGCCGGGTCGGTGGCATCCTCGGCCCGCAAGGGGGCACCGCTGACGCATGAATAAACGGGAATCGACGGTGCGCTCAGGGCCGCTCGGCCCAAGGCCTTGGACACCTTCGACATGGCGCCGTCCATGCTGGCGCTGTGGAAAGCGTGCGAGACCTTGAGGCGTGTGGTGCCGATGTCCTGGGCTTCTAGCTGGGTGGCAAAGGCGCTGATGGCCTCATGGGGCCCGGCCACCACGGTCAGGGACGGTGCATTGGCCGCCGCGATTTCAAGGCCAGCCGGCAGCAGGCTGGCGACCACTTCGCTGCTGGTGCGAACGGCCAGCATGGCGCCGCTGGGCTGCTCGAACATGGCCTGGCCGCGTGCGATGACTGCTGACATGGCATCGCCCACCGACATCACGCCTGCATGACAGGCGGCCGCGTATTCGCCAATGCTGTGGCCGATCATGGCCTGCGCTCGGATGCCCAGGCTGTCCAGCCAGACGGCCAGCGCATACGACACGCTGAACAAGGCGGGCTGCGCGTGCCGGGTCTCGGCCAGTTTGGCTGCCACGGCCGCGTCGCTCGGATCGGCCTCGACCAGCCAGGAGCGCAGGTCGGCGGCCAGGGCAGGCGGTGCCACGGCCAGGCATTGATCGAAGGCTTCGCGAAAGGCGGGGATCTGGTCGACCAGTTGACGCGCCATGCCGGGGTGTTGCGAGCCCTGGCCGGGAAACAGAAAAACCACGCGCGGCGTGCTTGATGCGATGGCGGTGGCGCTCTTGACATCGCGCAGCGCGACCACGGCCGAGGCCGCATCATGGGCCACGACGGCGATGCGGTGCGGCATGGCCTGCCGACCGCGTGTCAAGGTGGCGACCACGCTGGCCATCGGCGTGCTGGGGTGGCGTTCAAGGTAAGCGGACAGGTCTTGGGCGCGTTGCAGCGCGGCCTGCGGCGTGCGGGCCGACAGGGGCAAGAGCATTAAGCGGCCGGCATCGGCGACGGCTTCCGTTGGGAAGGGCTGCACGGGCGCTTCTTCGAGCACCACATGGGCGTTGGTGCCACCGACCCCGAAGGAGCTGACCGCCGCGCGGCGCACGGTCGCGCCGCGCGGCCAGGCGCGGGCGCTGCCCACGACCTCGAAGGGTGTGTTGGCAAAGTCGATGTGCGGGTTGGGATGGCGGTAGTGCAGCGTGCCTGGAATGACTTCGCGGTGCAGCGTCAGGGTGGCCTTGATCAGACCAACCACCCCAGCGGCGGCGACCATGTGGCCCAGGTGACCCTTGACGGAGCCGATCTGGCAGAACTGTGTGTCGGTCGTGTCGCCAGCCCAGGCGCGACTCAGGGCCGCGATCTCGATCGGGTCGCCCAGGGACGTGCCCGTGCCATGCGCTTCCACGTAACCGATGCTGCGGGCGTTCACCCCGGCATGGTCCAGGGCCATGCGGATGACGTCGGCCTGGCCGGTGACGCTGGGCGCCGTGAAGCTGGCCTTCTCGCCGCCATCGTTGTTCAGCCCCACCCCCTTGATGACGCCGTAAACGGTGTCGCCATCGTCCAGCGCTTGTTGCAGACGCTTGAGCACCACGACACCGCCGCCACTGGCGAACAGCGTGCCCGAGGCGTCGGCATCGAAGGGTCGACAGCGGCCATCGGCGGACTCCATGCCGCCTTCCACGTGCAGATAGCCGCCGGCCTGAGGCACGACCACGGTGACGCCGCCGGCCAGGGCGACATCACATTGGCCTTGGGCCAGCGCATGCCAGGCCTGGGTGATCGCGACCAGCGAGGTCGAACAGGCGGTGTGGATGGACACTGCCGGTCCGCGCAGGTTCAGTCGATTGGCCGCACGTGTGGCGATGTAGTCCTTTTCGCTGGCCAGCATGGTGGCGAATTCGCCGTATTGCTGGATCAGCTCGGGCTGCTCGGCGCGCATGGCCGGCAGGTAGGTGTTGTTGGCGCTGCCAGCGTACACGCCGATGCGGGTGTCACGGTCGTCGTCGCTGCCATCACTCACGCGGACGGGGTCGATGGCGGCGTCTTCCAGGGCCGACCAGCACAGCTCCAGGAACAGGCGCTGCTGGGGGTCGAGCACGGTGGCTTCGCGGGCGGAAATGCCGAAGAACGCGGCGTCAAACCGGTCAGCATCGTCCATCACGCCGCGTGCCGCCACGAAGTTGGGCCGGCTGCGCAGGGACTCGGGCACCGAGGGATCCAGCTCGTGCGGGGCAAAGCGGCGGATGCTTTCTCGGTCGGCCAGCAGGTTGTCCCAGAAGGTGTCGATGTCGTGCGCGTTGCCGGCCCGGATGGACATGCCGATGATGGCGATGCCATCCTGCGCGGTCGAGGCCGAAGCCTCGGTCGTGTTTCTGCGTTTGTTTTTGCGCTGTGCTGCGGCGCCTTGCAGGCTCTGGGCCATGCCGGCGATGGTCGGGTGATCGTAGATGTCGGCGACGCTCAGGTTCAAGCCCAGTTGCTTGAGCCGGCTCACGCAGCGCATCACCAGCAGCGAGCGGGCGCCGGCGTCGAACACATTGGTGTCGTCGCTCAACTCGTTGATGCCCAGCAATTCTTGCCAGAGCGCGCGCAACTGCTCGGCCACGGGCAGCGGGGCCTGGCCGGGCGCAGGGGCTGTTGATTCAGGGGTCACCGGCAGGGGCAGGTTGCGTCGGTCGATCTTGCCGCTGGGGGTGGTCGGCAGCATGTCGAGCACGATGAAGCGCACCGGGATCATGTAGTCAGGCAGGCGCTCGCGCAGCCATTGGCGCAGCTCGCCCAGCAAGTCGCTCCACGGGGGGCTGTCTGCGCGCAGCACCACATGGGCCACCAACTGGCGGCCGCTGCCGGGCACATCGGGCGCTGTCACGGCAGCATCCTGAATGTGCGGATGGGCCATCAGGGCCAGTTCGATGTCGCCCGGTTCGATGCGAAAGCCGTCGACCTTGAGCTGCTGATCAATGCGTCCCAGGTAGGTCATGAGCCCGCATGGGTCGCGGCGCACCAGGTCGCCGGTGGCATACCAGCGCCCGACCAGGCCCGCCGGAGCGTCGAGGAATCGTTCGGCGCTCAAGGCTGCCTGGCCGAGGTAGCCATGGGCCAGACAGGCGCCGCCCAGCAGCAATTCGCCGGTTTCACCTGGGCTGAGTGCCTGGGTGTCGGGATCGCGCAGGGCCACCTGAACATGGGGCAGGGCGGTGCCGATGGGCGGGATGCCGGGCCAGGCCGCCGTCGGGCCAGACAGTTCGAAGGCGGTGACCACATGGCTTTCCGTCGGGCCGTAGTGGTTGTGCAGCACCGCGCGGGGCTGGCGATCGAACAGGGCGCGGATGCTCGGGGTGAGTTGCAATTGTTCGCCGGCACTGACCACGTCCAGCAGCGTCAAAGAAGCCTGGCCGTCGGCGTGCGCCTCTTCATCGGCTTGCGCCAGCATTTGCAAGGCGACGTAGGGCAGAAACAGGCGATCCACCCGGTGCTCGACCAGGGCCTGGCGCAGCATGATGGGGTCGCGTCGGTGGCTGTCGGGGATCAAGACCAGGGTGCCGCCGCATGCCAGGGTCGAGACGATCTCCTGGAAATGCACGTCAAAGGACAGCGGCGCAAATTGCAAGGTGCGGGCGGCTCGCCCCAGGCGCGGATGCTCGGCGTGCCATTGAATCAGGTGACGCAGGGGCTGAGCGCCCATCGCCACTCCTTTGGGGCGTCCCGTCGACCCCGAAGTGAACAGCACATAGGCCAGATCATCGGAGGCTGCGTAAGGGCTGGCCGCCACGGGGGCGACGCGGTCCAGCGTGGGGACATCGCCCCCCACCAGTTCACGCAAGGTCGCCATGGCCTGGGGATCACCGACCACGGCGCGCAATTGCGCATCGGCCAGCATGGCGCTGAGGCGCTCGGCCGGGTAGGACAGATCCAGGGGGACGTACGCGACCCCGACTTCCAGGGCGGCAAGGATGGCGATCACGGTGTCGGCCGAGCGCGTGGCGGCGATGCCCAGGCGGTCACCCGCGTGCAAGCCGGCAGTACGCAAGGTGGAGGCCTGCTGGTTGACCGCTTCCGACAGCGCTTGATAACTCAACGTGGCGCTCGGCGTTTCCAGGGCGGCTGCTTGTGGGAATCGGCGCGTAGCCTGGCGCAACCAGTCCCCCAACGGAGTCAGGCTGGTTGACACTTCACTCATGCGTTCCCCTATTTGTTGGTATTGATTTTGGTCAATTGTGCGGGTTTAGCATACCCCGCGAATCGATGATACTTGGCTGGCAAAGTGCCCATTTCGAACGGTTCAAGGGCTCAGAAATGCGTTGGCGTGCGCTGCCGTGCGAATTGGGTCTTCCTGCATGAAGCAGTGGCCGCCTGACACCTGCAGGCTTTCGACATGCGGGTTGATGAGTTGCCATTGCCTCGCGGAGGCGGTGACGAAGGGGAAGGTGCGTTCACCGTGAAGCATCAGCGTGGGGGTGGTGATGCGGCTCAGCGCGCTCCATAGACCTTGGGGCGCCGAACTGAAAATCTCGGACTCTCGCTGCGGTGCGCATTTCAAGGAGATGCCGCCCTCCGGGGCTTCGCGCAAGGCGTGATCGACAAAGGCCTGCAAGGATTCATCGGTCCAGCCACGGTAGGTGCCACGGCCCTCCAGGGACGATTTGGCTTCGGCGCGATCTGGCCAGTGCTGGCGGCGTGCGCGCGCGCTGCGGGCCAGAGGGTGGTGGCCGCTCAGGCCGGTCCATTGAGCCATGGTCATGGCCCATAGCATCGCGGGGCTGAACAGCACCGGGTCCAGCACCACGGCGCGTTCAAAAAGTTGGGGGTGCTGGGCCAGGGTCAAGCAGGTCAGCACGCCCCCAAAGCTGTGTCCCATGGCTGACCTGGGTACGTCGCTGAACAGGGGCAGGTGAGCCGTGAAGGCCTCGGCGGCCAGATCCGCGCTGCGGTTCCATCCGACGAATCGATCGCCGTGGTCGCTGTCGCCATGACCTTGCACGTCGCTCAGCCACAGGTCAAAGTGCTCGGACAGGGGGGCCAACATGGGCGTGTAGACGCGTCCGCAAAAGCCATTGCCATGCAGGAAATGCAGCAAGGGCTTGCCCGAGGGCGGGGAGTGCCAGCCCCGCAGCACAAAGCCTTCACAGGCGGTGTGGGTCCAGGGAGTCAACTGCATGGGGGTACTTCGGAGTCAGAGTGTCTTGCGCCTATTGTGCCCACACATTGCGCGCCTGCGCCCGCTCGCGCCGACCTGACATCGGCTCGGCCTCGCACTGGCCAGGGCGAAAAAAAGGGACTCCGAAGAGTCCCCTTTTGCTTGGGCGATGCAGTTGACGCTGATCAGATGCGCTCAATCACCAGGGCAATGCCTTGGCCGCCGCCGATGCACATCGTGATCAGGGCATAACGGCCGCCGGTGCGTTGCAGCTCATAAATGGCCTTGGTCACCAGGATGGCGCCGGTGCCGCCCACGGGGTGACCCAGCGAGATGCCCGAACCGTTGGGGTTGACCTTCTCGTTGTCCAGGCCCAGCTCCTTGGCCACGGCGCAGGCTTGGGCGGCGAAGGCTTCGTTCGCTTCGATCACGTCCATGTCAGCCACGCTCAAACCCGCCTTGGCCAGCGCGTTGCGCGAAGCCGGCACGGGGCCGATGCCCATGTACTCAGGCTCAACGCCCGCGTGGCCGTAGGACACCAGGCGCGCCAGGGGCTTCAGACCCAGCGCCTTGGCCTTCTCGGCCGAGGCCATCACCACCGCGCCGGCGCCGTCGTTCAGGGTCGAGGCGTTGCCCGCCGTCACGGTGCCTTCTTCCTTCTTGAACGCCGGCTTCATTTTGGCCAGCGCGTCCACCGTGGTGTCGCCCTTCACGCCTTCGTCGGTGTCAAACAGCACCACGCCCTTGCGGGTCTTGATCTCGACCGGAACGATCTGGTCCTTGAAGTAACCAGCGGCAATCGCCTTGGCAGCGCGCTGCTGCGACTGCACGGCATAAGCGTCTTGCTGCTCGCGGGTGATCTCGTAGCGAGCGGCCACGTTTTCAGCGGTGATGCCCATGTGGATGTGCATGCGGGGGTCATGCAAGGCGCCCAACACGTAGTCCAGCATCTTGACGTCACCCATGCGGGCACCCCAGCGGTTGCTGGTCACCAAATAAGCGCCGCGGCTCATGGATTCAGCACCAGCGCCAACGGCCACGTCGCAGTCACCCAACAAGATGGACTGGGCCGCCGACACGATGGCTTGCAGGCCCGAACCACACAGGCGGTTCACGTTGAAGGCCGGGGTCTCCTGCGGCACACCCGCTTCCAGGGCCGCCACTCGGCTGATGTAGGCGTCTTGGGGCACGGAAGGGATCACATGACCGACGACCACATGGCCGACATCCTTGGGTTGAACGCCAGCGCGCTCCAGTGCGGTCTTGATGACCAGAGCACCCAGCTGGGCCGGGGGGACATCCTTGAGCGAGCCACCGTAAGAGCCAATGGCGGTACGGGCTGCGCCCACAAAGACGACGTCGCGTGTCATGGAGTGTTTCCTTAATCGTTGGATTCTGAGGGGAGGGGTTGTCAAATTATGACGCGTCGCAGCATGCTGCCAGATCCGGGCCGCTGGCAAAGCCGGTGGATCATGAAAAACCACTCAATCGACGCACAGCAGCGAGGCATCCTGAGCCCCCAGGATGGTTTCAGCGTGCTCCAGCACGAAGTAGCGAAACGCCTCGGCCGCCGGAGACAGCACCTTGGACACTTGATGCACGATGTTCCAAGTGCGCATCAGCGGCGTGTCTTCAAATTCGATGATGTGCAGCAAACCATTGCGCACTTCGGCGGCCACCGCATGCAGCGATAAAAAGCCGATGCCCAATCCGGCCGTCACCGCAGCCTTGATGGTCTCGTTGCTGGCGATCTCCATGCCGATGCGTGGAGCCAGCTGGTGGTGCCGGAGGTAGGTGTCCAGCACCTCGCGCACTTCTGAGCCGGTCTCGCGCGCGATCAATGGGTGGTTCATCAGTGCGTTCAAGGGCGGGTGGCCCACGCTCAACAAGGGGTGGCCCGGCGGGCAAACGAACACCATGGCGTGGCCGGCAAATGGCTCGGCGCGCATGGCGTATTCCTTGGGCGGACGGCCCATCACCGCCAGGTCGATCTCGTTGCTGTGCATGCGCGCCATCAGTTTGTTGATGTCGCGGGTCACGTCCAGCTTGACGTCCACGCCCGGGTGCTCGGCCTGAAAGCGCGCCAGCAACTGCGGCAAAAAATAGCCTGCCGTGCTGATCAGCCCGATGGTCAGCACGCCGGTTTCGACGCGCTTGAAACGCGCCATGACGTTGTCGGCGTCCTTCAGGGTCGACAGCAGGCGTTTGGCGTAGACCAGAAAGTACTCGCCCGCCATGGTGAGGCTCACCTGGCGGCCCTGGCGTTCAAACAAAGGCAGGCCCACATGGCTTTCCAGCTCCTTGACCTGCATGGTCACGGCCGGGGGGGTGAGGTGCAGGCTTTCAGCCGCCTGGCTGAAGCTGAGTTGCCGAGCGACTTCCGTGAAGACCCTTATTTGCCTAAAAGTTACGCTTCTCATTAAGCAAAACCTGAAGTGAATCAAAAGAATAACTGAATTTACCTTAGTTGATGTGCGCCCTACAGTGAATTCAATCCCTGTTGAACGACTCGCGTTCAGCGTTGCTTTTTGAATCATCCCCGAGAGGATCCGCCATGAATAAACCAGTGGAAGAAGGCGTCGTCAACGCCGACCAGATCACCGACCAGAAGAAGCGCTACAGCGCGGGCGTGCTCAAGTACCGGCAGATGGGCTACTGGGATGCGGACTACGTCCCCAAGGACACCGATGTGCTGTGCCTGTTCCGCATCACGCCACAGGAAGGCGTGGACCCCATTGAAGCCGCCGCCGCCGTCGCCGGTGAGTCGTCTACCGCCACCTGGACGGTGGTGTGGACCGACCGCCTGACCGCCTGCGACAGCTACCGCGCCAAGGCCTACAAGGTCGAGCCCGTGCCCAACAATCCGGGCCAGTACTTCGCCTATGTGGCCTATGACCTGATCTTGTTTGAAGAAGGCTCGATCGCCAACCTGACCGCCAGCCTGATCGGCAATGTGTTCAGCTTCAAGCCACTCAAGGCCGCGCGCCTGGAAGACATCCGTTTGCCCGTGGCCTACGTCAAGACCTTCAAGGGCCCCCCTACCGGCCTGATCGTCGAGCGTGAGCGCCTGGACAAGTTCGGCCGCCCCTTGCTGGGCGCCACCACCAAGCCCAAGCTGGGCCTGTCGGGTCGCAACTATGGCCGCGTGGTCTATGAAGGCCTCAAAGGTGGCCTGGACTTCATGAAGGACGACGAGAACATCAACTCGCAGCCTTTCATGCACTGGCGTGACCGCTTCCTGTTCGTGATGGACGCCGTCAACAAAGCCAGCGCCGCCACCGGCGAGGTCAAGGGCAGCTACCTGAACGTGACCGCCGCCACCATGGAAGACATGTACGAGCGCGCCGAGTTGGCCAAGCAACTCGGCTCGGTCGTGATCATGGTCGACCTGGTGATTGGCTGGACCGCCATTCAATCGATGGCCAACTGGTGCCGCAAGAACGACATGATCCTGCACATGCACCGTGCGGGCCATGGCACCTACACGCGTCAAAAGAACCATGGCGTGAGCTTCCGTGTGATCGCCAAATGGCTGCGTCTGGCCGGTTGCGACCACTTGCACACCGGCACGGCCGTGGGCAAGCTCGAAGGTGATCCGATGACCGTGCAGGGCTACTACAACGTCTGCCGCGACAGCTACACCAAGACCGATCTGCCACGCGGCTTGTTCTTTGACCAGGACTGGGGCGATTTGCGCAAGGTCATGCCCGTGGCCTCGGGCGGCATCCATGCTGGTCAGATGCACCAGTTACTTGACCTGTTCGGCGACGACGTGATCCTGCAATTTGGCGGCGGCACCATCGGCCACCCGGCAGGCATCCAGGCCGGGGCCGTGGCCAACCGCGTGGCGCTGGAGTGCATGGTCAAGGCTCGCAACGAAGGCCGCGACATCGCCAACGAAGGACCGGACATCCTGCGCAAGGCCGCGCAATTCTGCACACCCTTGAAGCAGGCGCTCGACACCTGGGGCGACATCACCTTCAACTACGCGTCCACCGACACGTCCGACTACGCCGCGACGCCTGGCGTTTCCAACTAAGCAAGGTCAAGGAGAACACCACATGATGACCAACCCCACCGGGCGCCTCACGCAAGGTCAGTTCAGCTTTCTGCCCGATTTGACCGACGCCGAGATTGCGTTGCAAATCGAATACGGGCTCAAGAAGGGCTACGCCTGGAGCGTGGAATACACCGACGATCCGCACCCGCGCAACACCTACTGGGAGATGTACGGCAACCCAATGTTCGACCTGAAAGATGCCGCTGGCGTCGTCAGCGAACTGAAGGCCTGCCGCGACACCTTTGGCCGCGGCCACTACATCCGCCTGATGGCGTTTGACTCCACCCGTGGCGTCGAAACCATTGCGATGTCCTTCATCGTCAATCGCCCCAAGAACGAGCCCGGCTTGCGCCTGGAGCGTCACGAAGTGGATGGCCGCTCCATGCGCTACACCATGAGCGCCTACGCGATTGCAGCGCCTGAAGGCGAGCGTTACAGCGATTGATGCGACCGAGATGAACGCGCCGCTTTACTCCATCCCTGGCTCCACCGGCCGAACCGCTGTGGCCGATCCGGTCGTGGCGTCGTCCACCAGTGCCGTGCCTGCCGAGGCTGACGCCGTGGCGGTGCCGCGCACGGTGGCCGAGGTGCTGGCCCAAAGTCGCATCGACGATGTGATGGACGAGTTGGACCGCGACCTCGTGGGTCTGATCCCGGTCAAGACCCGCATTCGCGACATCGCGGCCTTGCTGGTGATCGACAAACTGCGCGCGGGCTTTGGCCTGTCGGCGCAGAGCCCGTCGCTGCACATGTGCTTCACCGGCAACCCTGGCACGGGCAAAACCACGGTGGCCTTGCGCATGGCCGAGATCTTGCACCGCCTGGGCTATGTGCGCAAAGGCCACCTGGTGGCCGTGACGCGAGACGATCTGGTCGGCCAGTACATCGGCCACACGGCGCCCAAGACCAAAGAGGTGCTGAAAAAGGCCATGGGCGGCGTGCTCTTCATCGACGAGGCCTATTACCTCTACAAACCTGAGAACGAGCGCGATTATGGCCAGGAGGCCATCGAGATCCTGCTGCAAGTGATGGAGAACCAGCGCGATGACCTGGTCGTGATCCTGGCCGGTTATCAAGACCGAATGGACACCTTCTTCAAGAGCAACCCGGGCATGTCGTCGCGCATCGCCCATCACCTGGACTTTCCCGATTACGCCGTGCCGGAGTTGCTCACCATTGGCGAGCGCATGCTGGATCAACAGCACTACCGCTTTGGCGAGGGCGCACGCGAGGTCTTTGACGACTACCTGCAGCGCCGTCTGCAGCAGCCGCACTTCGCCAATGCCCGCAGCGTGCGCAACGCCCTGGAGCGCGCCCGCCTTCGCCAGGCCAGTCGCCTGTTTGCCGACCGTGATCGCGTCCTGACGCACGAAGACCTGACCACGATTGAAGTGGGGGACATTCGATCCAGTCGCCTGTTTGCCGCGTAGCGCAAACACATGAACAAACACCAACAAAACACAAAAGAGGACTGCCCAATGAACACTCTCTTTGAACCGGCCACTGTCGGCATGGAACTGGATCAGGCCTTGGCCTGCCACCTGGGTGATGTCCCGGCGCAAGCCTCTCAAGGCTTGCGCGACACGCTGGGCGCGATGGCCCAGGCCTGCGCCCGCATCAGCGAGATCGCCAGTCAAGGGGTGCTGGCGGGGGCGCATGGCTTGGCCGAGCGCAGCAATTCGCAGGGCGAGGCGCAGAAAAACCTCGACGTCATCGCGGAAGAGTTGATCTCGATGGCGTTGGCGCGCTGCCGTCATGTGGCCGGTTGGGCCAGCGAAGAGCAGGAGCAGGCTCAGGTGTCGGATGACCATGGCACGCAAGGTCGCTACCTCGTGGTCTATGACCCGCTGGATGGCTCCTCCAACATTGAGGCCAACATCTCCATTGGCACCATCTTTTCCATCTTGCCGCACCCCTACCGGGGCACCACCCCAGGCGAGATGGGCTTCATGCAGCCAGGGCACCAGCAGATCGCCGCAGGCTATGTGCTGTACGGCCCGGCGACCTTGATGGTGCTGACCTGCCGCCGTGGCGTGCTGGTGCTGACGCTGGACCGCACATCACTCTATGGCGCTGGTCCGGCCCGCTGGGTGGTCGCGCAAGATCAGGTCCGCATTCCGGCGGCCACGCGCGAGTTCGCCATCAACACCTCCAACCAGCGATTCTGGGAAAAGCCCATCCAGCGCTACGTGGCCGAATGCGTTGCTGGTGATGCGGGTCCGCGCATGAAGGATTTCAACATGCGCTGGGTGGCCAGCATGGTGGCCGAGGTGCACCGGATCATGACGCGTGGTGGCGTGTTCATGTACCCGCGAGACAGCCGCGAGCCTCGCAAGCCCGGGCGCCTGCGCCTGATGTACGAAGCCGCGCCCATGGCCTTGCTGGTTGAGCAAGCAGGGGGGCGCGCTGTCAATGGCACCAGCGAGTTGATGGACCTGGTTCCCGATACCCTGCACCAGCGCGTGCCCGTCATCCTGGGTTCGCGCGACGAGATCGACCGCATCGTCGGCTACCACGCCGACCCGCATGAGAACGTCTCCTGGCAGTTGTTCAAGACGCGGTCCCTGTTTGTGCAACCCCAGGCCTGATCGGCACGACCACACCATGTCTCGCAAGCACCCCATCATCGTCGTGACCGGCTCCAGCGGCGCCGGCACCAGCACCGTCAAGAGCACCTTTGACACCATCTTTCGCCGCGAAGGCATCACCGCCGCGATCATTGAGGGCGATGCGTTTCATCGCTATGGCCGCCTGGAGATGAAAGTCCGGGTGGACGAGGCCGAGAAAGATGGGATTGCCTTGAGCCACTTCGGGCCCGCCGCCAACGAGTGGGAAGAGCTGGAGCAGCAGTACCGCACCTACGGTGAAACCGGCCGCTGCAAGACACGCTATTACCTGCACAACGAGGCCGAGGCCCAGCCCTATGCCCAGGAGGCAGGAACCTTCACCGGCTGGATGGACACCCCAGTCGACACCGATGTGCTTTTCTATGAAGGCCTGCACGGCTGTGTGAAAACCGACGTGGTCGATCTGGTGCGCCATGTGGATTTGAAGATCGGCGTCGTGCCCATCATCAACCTCGAGTGGATCCAGAAAATCCACCGCGACACCAAGTTCCGGGGCTACAGCAAAGAGGCGGTGTCCGAGACCATCCTGCGCCGCATGCACGACTACGTGCACTACATCTGCCCGCAGTTTGGCGAGACCGACATCAACTTCCAGCGCGTGCCCGTGGTGGATACCTCAAACCCCTTCATCGCGCGCGACATTCCCACGGCCGGCGAGAGCATGACCGTGATCCGCTTCAAGAATCCGCGCGGCATCGACTTTCCCTATCTGCTGTCGATGATTCCGGACTCGTTCATGTCCCGTGCCAACACCATCGTCGTGCCTGGCGGCAAAATGGATCTGGCGATGCAGCTCATTCTCACGCCCATGATCCTGCGCCTGATGGAAATCCGCCGCGCACAGATGCAGTAAACCTATGCAACTCATCACCTTTGACCTGGACGGCACCATGGTCGACACCGCTGCCGAGATCGCCGAGGCGGCCAATCGAACCTTGGTGGAGATCGGATTGCCGCGCCGAACTCCGGGCGAGGTCACGCAATTGATTGGCCATGGCACGCGCGAACTCATGAAGGGGCTGCTGCAAAAGGCCCATGATGCCGGTGAAGCCTCGCTGGCCAGCCGTGACACCGAGCTGGTCATGCAGGCCTTTGAGCGCCATTACCATGACACCACCGGCACGGACAGCCGCCTGTATCCGGGCTGCCTGGATGGCTTGGAGATTCTGTACCGTGCGGGTGTTCAACTGGCTTGCGTGACCAACAAGGAGTTGCGTTTTGCCCAGCGTGTGCTGGAGGTGACTGGCCTGGCCAGGTACTTCCCCATCGTCATTGGCGGCGACAGCCTGGTGCAGAAAAAACCCCACCCGCTGGTGATTCAGTATTGCCTGGACGCCTTGAATGTGCATCAATCGAAGGCCGCGCACGTGGGAGATTCGTCGATTGACATTGAAACCGCACGGCGGGCCGGTGTGGCGGCGTGGGCTGTGCCTTATGGCTACAACGGTGGTCAGCCCATTGAACACGCCCGACCGGACGGATTGTTTGCCAACATTGCCCGCATTGCCGACCATGTTCTGTGCGGCGGTGCGCTTCGACCTGGTGCAGCCGCACCCTTGACCATTTGAGGAGACCCCCATGGCCGTCACCACCCCCATCGCCGACATTGGCTGGCATGCTGCCCCGTTCAAGCTCAAGGGTGTCGACGGGCAATGGCACACCCTCAAAGAGTTGGCCGGCCGAAAGGGCACCGTGGTCGTCTTCATCTGTAACCACTGCCCGTACGTCAAGGCCGTGCTGCCGCGCATCATCCGCGATGCCCGCGAACTCCTGCCCCTGGGCGTCAACTTCATTGCCATCAACGCCAATGACGAATTGACCTACCCGGAAGACAGTTTTGAGAACATGCAGCGCATCGCCCAGGAAATGGACTTTCCCTTCCCCTACCTCGTGGATGACACACAAGAGGTGGCGCGTGCCTATGGCGCGGTGTGCACCCCTGACTATTACGGTTTTGATGGCGGTGGTTGCCTGCACTACCGGGGCCGCCTGGACGCCTCAGGCCGCGAGCCCGCGCCGGAAGATGCGCCGCGCGAGTTATTTGATGCGATGCGCCTGATCGCCCACTATGGCTATGGCCCGGGTGAGCAGTTTTCCAGCATTGGCTGTTCTATCAAGTGGCGTGAGCCCCAGCAAGAGGCCGCACTGCACCCGGTTCAGGCCTGAGACGTCGGCCCCGCGCTTCAGGTGTGGCCCAGGCTGACCGCCGCACGGGCCAAGGCCGTGATGGTGGCCCAGTCGCCGCTTTGAACGGCACTGGCTGGCGCCAACCACGATCCGCCCACACAGGCCACATTGGGCAGTGCCAGGAAGCTGGGCGCGGTGTCCGCCGTGATGCCGCCCGTGGGGCAGAACAGCGCATCAGGGAAGGGGCCGCCGAAGGCCTTGAGCATGGCGGTGCCGCCTGCTGGCTGCGCCGGGAAGAACTTGAAGCACTCAAACCCGCCGTCCAGTGCCGTCATCAACTCGGACGCCGTGGCCACACCCGGCAGCAAGGGGATGGGGGCAGAGGGTGCCCGTTCAATGAGGGCCGTGGTCAGGCCCGGCGCGACGGCGAACTGGGCCCCGGCGCGCGCGGCGGCTTCCCACTGCTGCGGCGTGGTCACCGTGCCAGCGGCAATCATGGCATTGGGCAGATGATTGGCCAGGGTGGCGATCACTTCGAGCGCGTTGGGTGTGCGCAGTGTGATCTCCAGCACCTTGAGGCCGCCCTCCAGCAGGGCGCGTGCCAGGGGCAGGGCGTCCGCGGTGCGCTCGATCACCAGAACAGGGATCACCGGGCTCAGGCGCAGCACCTGGGCCAGCATGGGGTTTTGATTGCGCATGATGTTTTCCTCTCAGTCAATCGTGCAGACCAAAGGTCATGGCACCTTGTTCTGCGCCGGTCACGGACGCGCGCATGCTGCCAAACAACTCCCGGCCCATGCCGTGGACATTGCCGGACAGGTCGGCCTGGGCGGGTGACCGTTCGGACCAATCGGAATCAGACACCAGCGCCAAGAGCGAGCCGCTCACAGCGTCCAGGCGGATCACATCGCCGTCACGCACCTTGGCCAGCGGCCCGCCCGAAAGTGCCTCCGGTGTAACGTGAATGGCCGCCGGCACCTTGCCCGATGCGCCCGACATGCGCCCATCGGTGACCAGGGCCACTTGAAAGCCCTTGTCCTGCAAATTGGCCAGCGTGGGCGTGAGCGAGTGCAATTCCGGCATGCCATTGGCACGTGGGCCTTGAAAGCGCACCACCGCCACGAAATCGCGCTCCAGTTCGCCGCGCTGGTAGGCGCCGATCAGCGCCTCTTGGTGATCAAACACCAAGGCGGGTGCTTCAATGACGCGGTGCTCGGGTTTCACGGCCGAGACCTTGATCACCGCGCGACCCAGATTGCCGTTGAGCACCTTCAGGCCGCCGTCCGCAGAAAACGGGGTGACCAGCGTGCCCAGCACCGCTTCGTTGCCGCTGTCGGGCGGTACGCTTTGCCAGTGAAGCTGGGCGTTGTTCAGCAGGGGGGCTTGGGTGTAGGGCTGCAAGCCCTGGCCCATCACCGTCAGTACATCGGGGTGCAGCAGGCCGCCCTCCAGCAACTCGCGGATCAGGAAGGCCATGCCACCGGCGGCCTGGAATTCATTGACGTCGGCGCTGCCATTGGGGTAAATGCGCGCCAGCAAAGGCACGACCTCGGACAAGGCATCAAAGTCGTCCCAGTTGATTAGGATGCCGGCGGCGCGAGCGATGGCGACGAGGTGCAGCGTGTGGTTCGTCGAGCCTCCCGTGGCCAGCAGGCCCACGATGCCATTGGCGATGGCCCGCTCGTCAATCACCTTGCCCACTGGGGTGTGGTGCGCCCCCAGGCGCGTGATGACTGCCACGCGACGTGCCGCTTCGCGGGTCAGTGCCTCGCGAAGTGGCGTGCCAGGCGGCACGAAGGCAGAGCCAGGTAAATGCAGCCCCATCACCTCCATCAGCATCTGGTTGCTGTTGGCGGTGCCATAAAAGGTGCAGGTGCCCGCGCTGTGATAGGACTTTTCCTCGGCCTCCAGCAGCGCGGTCTTGTCGATCTCGCCGGCGGCAAAACGCTGGCGCACCTTGGCCTTTTCGTTGTTGGACAAGCCCGTGCCCATTGGTCCGCCGGGCACGAAGATGGCCGGCAAGTGGCCGAAGCTCAAAGCGCCAATCAACAGGCCCGGTACGATCTTGTCGCACACGCCCAGGCACAGCACCGCGTCGAACATATTGTGGGACAAGGCCACGGCGGTGGCCATGGCGATCACATCGCGCGAAAACAGCGACAACTCCATGCCCGGTTGACCTTGGGTCACGCCATCACACATCGCCGGCACGCCGCCGGCAAATTGCGCTGTCGCGCCGACTTCGCGGGCGGCCTCCTTGAGCCATTGCGGAAAATCGTTCAAGGGCTGGTGTGCCGACAACATGTCGTTGTAGGACGAGACGATGGCGATGTTGGGTTTGCGCTGCTCACGCAACCAGATCTTGTCGCCGGCCGGGGCGGCGGCGTAGCCGTGCGCGAGATTGGTGCAGCCCAGATGGGCGCGCTCGACCGTGTTGGCGCGGTCCGCGTCGTCGATGCGTTGCAGATAGCGCGCGCGTGTGGCCAAGCTGCGCTGGCGAATGCGGTCGGTGACGGCTTGAAGTTGGGGATGAATGCTCACGGCGGGATCGACCCTTGTGCGGTTGGTTCAGCGGCGATGTGGCACAAGCATAAGGCGTTCCGCTGAAAAGTCGCTAAATTCCAAGCACCCGCCCTGACCTGTTCAGGGCATTCAAGGACTCTTCATGACGATTTTTCAATGTCAGGTTCATCAGGCTTGCGACGCAGTCACACTGGGTCGGGATCTGGCCGATTTCGTGGCCGGATGCTTGCGCGATGGGTTGGCGCAACGCGATCAAGCCTTGTTGGTGGTGTCCGGCGGCAGTACACCCGTGCCATTTTTCGAAGCCTTGTCCGCCATGGTTCTGGATTGGGCGCGGGTGACAGTGACGCTGGCCGACGAGCGCTGGGTGCCGCCCGACCACCTCGACAGCAACGAGCGCCTGGTGCGCCAACACCTGCTGAAAGGCCCGGCGGCCCAGGCCCGCTGGGTGTCGCTCAAGACCGCTGACGCCACCGCGCAGCAAGGCCAACCCAAGGTGGAATCGGCCTTGGCGGCCCTGCCGTGGCCTGCCGATGTGGTGGTGCTGGGCATGGGTTCGGATGGCCACACGGCGTCCTTGTTCCCGCACAGTGTGGCTTTGCGGGAGGCCTTGACAGTGCCGGCCGTTGCGCGGTGTCTGGCCGTGGCGGCACCGGATGTCCCCAATGTGCCCGTGCCGCGCATCAGTCTGAACAAACGAGCCTTGCTGGATGCACGGCAGGTGGTGGTGCACATCACGGGCGCGGCCAAATGGGCTTTGTTGCAAGAGGCCATCAAACCGGGGGCTGTGGAAGACTTGCCGATTCGCCTGGCCTTGCAAGGCCACCCTTGCCACGTCTATCAAACGCTGTGATGGGCGTGCTCGCTCCCCATGCGGGGAAAGTCCCCGTTCCGATGGATGGGCGGCTTTGCGACAATACGACAGCCATTAAATATCAACCCTGCTGTCTATGAATTTCGATCGCCCACTTCCCTTCGTCAATCCTTACGCATTTGCTTTCTGGGGGGTTTTTGTGTGGGCGTATGCCATGGAAGCCATCAACTACCGCAAGAAAATCCGCAACGCCGCCGAAGGCGGTGGCGTTGATCGGTATTCCGGCTTGGTTATTTCAGTCGGATCATCCATCTTCCAATGGCTGGCCTTTGGCATCGCTTTTTACTCAGCCTGGAAGGTCAAGGAAGACTGGCTGCATCCCTTGTTCTGGGTGGGTTTGGCCACGGTGGTGAGCGGCATGCTGCTGAGAATGCATTGCTGGCGCGTGCTGGGTGAGTTTTTCACGCACACCGTCACCATCGCCGACAACCACCGGGTGGTTGATAACGGGGCGTACCGCTGGATTCGCCACCCGTCCTATCTGGGCGCCTTGCTGACCTTGATTGGCTTGGGCCTGGCCTTGGGTAATTACGGAAGCATTGCCTTGTTGGTGATTGGATCCATGGCTGTTTATATCTATCGGATCGAAACCGAAGAGGCTGCCCTGGAATCCGCGCTGGGCGATTCCTACACTCAATTCAAGAAAACCAGAAAACGCCTGATCCCCTTCGTTTATTGAGGCGGGAACAGCAGCATGTCACGGCTGAAGTCCAGGCTGGTATCTGGCAAGCGCTTGCATTGCGGCGTCAAGGCTGCGCCACAATATTTGACGGGCCTGGACATCGTCAACGGCCACATCGGGGTGCCCATTGTGTTGGTGTACCCCAATGGGTTCGACATGGCGGTGTTTGAGCAGTCCCTGCTTGAAACCCTCAAGAAATACCCGATCATTGCTGGCAGGGTCAAGAAAGATCCACAAGGTCACCAGTACATTGACAGCAATGACGCAGGCATTGATTTTCGAGTGCATCGTTGCGATGGCGTGTTGCCTGCCTATGGCCACCAACAGCCCTTTGGCGACGGTATTGAAAAGTATTTCAAACGCATCTTTCCCTGGCAGGTGGTGAATAAAGACCTGGCCTTGTTTCAAGTTGATGTGTATCAGTTTGACGGCAAAGGCATCATCCTGTGTTGCCATGGCGTGCACACCTTGATGGATGGCACCGCCTACTGGCAATTCATGCTGGACTGGTCCAAGGCATGCCGGGGCCTTGCCAGCCCAGCACCTGATTTTGGCCGGGATGCCGTGATCAACGCGGGCAAAAACAATACCGAGCTGGACATGTCAGGCCAGGTGTACGAGCCGACATGGCCCAAAAGAATCGCGCTGTTTTGCCGACTTGGCATGCTCGCCCCGACCTGGAAAAAAGGGGTCTATCGCATCCCTGCCAGCATGGTGGCGCAGTGGAAACAACAAGCCAAAAACGAACTACCGGACACCGTTGGCGTCAGCACCGTGGAGTTGGTGACGGCGCATTGCCTCAAAACGCTCTCACCCGTGATGGCCTCGCCCAAAGATCGGAGCGTTGGCATTGTGCTGGACCTGCGTCACAAGCGACGGCTCAAGATCCCACGCGATTATTTTGGCAATGCGCTGGGCTACGCTGAAGCCAAGTACACACGCCGCGAATTGGAAAACGAAAGCCTGCCGGTGCTGGCTCAAAAATGCCGGCCCGATTCAGCGAGCGTGAGCACGGAAAGCCTGTTCAACTTTCTGACCTTGATGGAACGCTTCCGCCAGAAAAAGGCCATCTGGAGGTTGTTCTGGAAAGCTGCTGGCGAAACTGCAGATGCGGGCATGGTGCTGAATAACTGCATCCACTTTCCCATCTATGAAATCGATTTTGGCCGCGGTGCGCCCAGTTGGTACGACCTCTGTGGCGTGGCATTTCGGATGTTGATGGTGGTTCAAACCCCGGACATGGACGGCGGCGTCGACCTGCATTTGACGGCTCAACGCAAAGAATTGCAGGCCATGGCAAAGAGTTGTCAGCCAATGAGCTGACCGGGTGGCGCTATTCGGGAATGTTGGCGAGTTGCGCCCGTGTCAACGCAATGGCATGGTCTGCTGGGCGCAAGAAACCGGCGGCCAGTGCTGCATCGGCGGCGATTCTGTATTGCTGGACATAGGCCTCGTGTGTGGGGTAGAGCTTGCGCAGATCGACGCTGTCAAAGGGTTGAGTGCTGCCGCCAGCGACGCAGGAATAAACATCTTTGAACAGGAGTGACCACTTGCTGAAATTGGCATACATGCCATAGCTGGCTGTGGGCACGGTCAGTTCTGGCAGGCGCAGGCCGCCTAAGGCGTTGCCGTGTTCGTCGTGTTTGACAAACCCCAGCGCATTGCGCCGCATCCGTTCGGCTTTGGGCGGCGGCTTGTTTTCGGTGACCCACACGCGCAGCGCGTTCAAGGCAGCGTTGTCCACTTGCTGCAGTGGCAGTGTGTTCACGGGCTTGAAGCAGGATGCCGGTGCCGGGTTGAGTTCAGCGGCAGGAAGCGGGCGAAGCTCATCTTGCAGGTATTTGCCAAAGTGGGAGGCCCCCGCGACCTCCCAGTAGCGCACCTTGTCGGTATCCACCGTCTTGGACAACGGCCAGCTCACGGCCACCTCCATTTCGGTCTGGATTTGCAGCACGGGGGCACTCAGATCGGCCCGGATGCGAGGGTTGAAGGTCGACCACTGCGTAGAGTTCAGCGGCTTGGCAATCGGTGCCCGCCCATGCAGGAAAAAACCATCAAACAGCTTTTCTCGGGGCTGAATGGCATTGATGTAGGTGTTGAGAAAAACCGCGGATTCCGAGTAGCCACTGGCCAGCAGCGCTTTGACGGCCGGGGCCGGGCCCAGCAACTCCTGCGCATGCTGGCGAACGGCCACGCCCGCGTGAGAAAAGATGTCAAACCCCAGGTCATCGTTGTCAATCTGGGCGGCGGCATAGCGTGTGGGGCTACTGCGCTTCAATCCTTCGATGCCTGCGACTTGGGTGGTCACACCGACCCAAGCGTACCCTTCTCGGATGAGTTCATCCCGCGTCAGTATCCAGCCGGCGTCAATGTCATTGCCCAGGGCGGTGTTCAGCCACTCCATCACCACGACGCCGTTGAATCTGGCTGGGTTCGCAGGGCGTCGCACCAGCAAACGGGTGGTGTAAGGCTGGCCGATGGATGCGGGCGTGGCGGTCCATTGGCCATCCTTCTCCCACGGGCCGGTTGGGGTGTAGATGCGGGCCTGACCGCGGAGGAAAAATTCCTCTTCGGTATAGCCCATCGCCGCCAACGCGGAGGCTCTGGACAGGGCGGGTGTGCCAAGGGGGCGTGCCGCCGATAAACCGGCGGGAAGAAGGCTGCTGCTGGATGGTGGATCAGCCAGCGCGGCACGAGCGGCGCAGCCCCATACCAGGGCGCTGACGGCGAGGATCAGCGTAGCGCGCAAGATGCCGCACTGAACATCCCCCCCCAAAAAGGACATCCGTTCCTTGGTGGCGTCTGGGCGCGGGTGTCCGGTCTTCACGCTTCGCGAAGGCAGTCGATGATGTTGAGTTTGGCGGCGCGCCAAGCCGGGATGAAACCGCCCAGCACGCCCATGATCAAGGAAAACACCATCGTCTGCACGACCACCAGCCACGTCAAGCGGAAGCGGAAGGCGATTTCCGAGAAGGTGCTGAAGTTGACGGTGGAGATGTCGACCGTCTGCATCACCGATGCGCCCGCCAAACCCACCAGGCCGCCAACCAGGGCCAAGCCCAAGGATTCGCCCAGGAAGGCGATCAGCACGGCTTCACGCCGAAAGCCCAGTGCCCGCAAGGTGCCGATCTCACCGATTCGGGAGGCCACGGCGGCGAACATGGTGATCATGGCGCCAATGACCGCGCCGATCGAAAAAATCACCGACAGGGACAAGCCCAGCAAGCGGATGAACCTTGAAAGGGATTCGGATTGCTCGGCATAGAACTGTTGCTCCGGCTTGATGTCCAGCAACATCCGGGGGTCGCTGTCAATGACGCTGCGCACCTGTGAGAGCGAGCCAATATTGGCCAGCTTGAACACGACGCTGGAATAGGTGGTCCGATGGTAGGCCTGCATCACCTGGTCAATGTCAGCCCAGATTTCGGAGTCAAAGCCACTGCGCTCGGCATCGAAGAGGCCCACGACTTGCCAGTCGCGCCCGGCAAAATGCAGGGACTCACCCAGCTCTACGTTGGCGAAACCTCGCGCAATGGCTCGGCCCGCGATGATTTCGGAGGTGCCGGGGCGGAACATTCGGCCTTCGACCAGCTTGATCTGGGGGCGCAGAGCCAGACCCGTCGTCGAGGTGCCGCGCACCGTGACGTTGCTTAGGTCCTCCGAGTTGCGTTTGGCGAGGTTGTTCAGCACTGCGGCTTCGCGGGACACCATTTTTCCGCCCAGGCTGTCAGTGGCGACGCCCTGGATGTTGTCAATGGCGCTGGCCTGTTCTCGGGAGATGGTCGAGTTGATTTCAGCGGTCGAGCCCTTGCGCATCGCCACGACGTTGTCGGGTTGCCCCGTGGCGACCATGGTTTCGTTGATGCCCGCGCTCATCATCAGCACGGTGGCGAACACGAACACCACCAAGGCCATGCCGCCAGCGGTCAGCACCGTTGTGACGCGGCGCACCCACAGGTTGCGCAAGACGTAGGACAAAGGGATGGCACGCATCAAACAATTCCTCAGGCGACGTGCCGCAGGCCTTGAACGATGTCGATTCGCGACATCTTCCAGGCAGGCCAGGCGGCGGCCACCAGTCCAACACACAGCGAGGCCAGAACCTGATAAATCAAGGTGTCATGCGACACTTGAAACGTCTTGAACAGCGACCCAGTTTGTTGAGCGAACGCGCTGGCGAAGGGGAAGGTCAGGGCAATGCCAAGGGCGCCGCCTATGGCTGCGATCATCAGGCTTTCGCCAAACAGGAGCTTGACGACGAAGGCTGGCGAAAAGCCCAGGGCCTTGAGGGTGGCGTATTCAGCCAGGCGCTCGCGCGCGGTCATCGTCATGGTGTTGGCCATCACGGCCATGATGATCAGGATCACGACGAAGCTCACGGCGCGGATCGCCAGCAGGATGGTCTGGCTCATCGAGACAAAACCCAACTGGAAGGCTTTTTCGGTTTCCGTTCGCGTCTCGGCTGCGGAGTTCTTGAACAGGGCGTCGATTTCGTGAGAGATCGATGCGGCACGGCCCGGGTCCTTGATGTTGACAATATAGACGCCGACCTGATTGGCGATGGTGGAGCTGACGTGCTTTCTCAGGCTTTCCGAGAGCAGCTTCCAGTGCATCAGCATCATGGTCTCGTCGGTCTTGGCGTCGTTGGCGGTGTAGATGCCTCGGATGGTGAAATTCCAGTTGCCGGGGTAGAGCGTGCCTCTGAGCGGAATGCTGTCGCCAATCTTCCAGCCATATCGTTCCGCCAATTTGCGCCCCACCACCGCGCCCTGGCGATCGGCAAGGAAGGCCTTCTTTTCGTCCTCGCTGAGGATGTATTCCGGGTACATCGCAAAGTAACTCGGCCCATCGACGGCAAAGCGCGCAAAGAAGTTGCGTCGGTCAATGTAGATGCCACCAAACCAGTTGGCCCAGGTGACGCCGGAGACGCCTTCGACGCGTTTGATGCGCTCGGCGTAATACAGCGGCAGCGGGTAGCCCACCGAGATGGAGCTGCGGGTGATCATGCGCGTGTTCGAGGTGGCATCCACGCCGGCATACCAAGCGTCGACAATGGTGCGCAGCAAGCCAAATGCGCTGATCGCCACCACCAGCCCGACCATGGTCAGAATGGTGCGCAGGCGATGCCTAAAGGCATTCTTGAGCAATAACTTGAGAATGAACATCTACGGCCAGATCCGGTCAGTGACCATCTTTCACGTCATCGACCAGGACGCCTTTTTCCAGGTGGATCATCCGGCCCGCGCGTGATGCCGCTTTGGGGTCGTGGGTGACCATGACGATGGTCTTGCCCAGATCGCGGTGCAGCTCATCCATTAGCAGCAGGACTTCTTCGCCGGTGGCGCGGTCCAGGTCACCGGTGGGTTCGTCGGCCACGATCAAGGTGGGGTCGGTGACCAGGGCCCGCGCAATGGCGACACGCTGCTGCTGGCCGCCCGACAGTTCATTGGGGTAGTGGTCCATGCGGTCACTGAGCCGGACCATCTCCAGCGTGGCCTCGACATGGGCCTTGCGTTCGCGGCGGCTCAGATTCGTCAGCAACAAGGGCAGCTCGACGTTTTCAAAGGCCGTCAGTACCGGCATGAGGTTGTAGAACTGAAAAATGAAGCCGACATTGGCGGCACGCCAGTCCGCCAGCGCGCTTTCGTTGAGCGTGGCAATGTTCACGCCGTCGATTGCGATGGTGCCCGAGGTCGGTTGGTCGATGCCGGCGATCAGGTTGAGCAGCGTGCTTTTGCCCGATCCGCTGGGCCCCATCAGTGAGACAAACTCGGCACGCCGTACTTCAAGATTGATGTCGGTGAGCACCTGGATGACCTGGTCACCGCGGCGGTATGTTTTGGTGAGGTGGTCAATGCGGATCAGCGCGTCCGCTACCGTTGCTTTCATGGTGATTTCGCCGCTCAAGAAGTGGCGGTGCTGACATGCGAGCCGGCCTTCAGGCGAGCCGGCGGGTCCATCACCAATTTGTCTCCGGATTTGACGTTACCGGTGATTTCTCGCAAATCGCCCAGCTTGCGGCCAGGCTTGACGGTGACTTCCTCAACCACATCGTGGCCATCCACCGCCGTGATCTTGTAGACCAGGCTTTGGCTGTCGCGCGTGACGATGGCATTACCGGCCACCGCCAGCACGGCTTGCTGGTCGTCCGCGGTGATCGCGTGCGACAGGAAGCTGACCTTGGCGCTCATCTCGGGCAGGATGCGCGGGTCAAGTTCATCAAAGCGGATTTTGGTCATGACTGTGGCCTTGGCGCGGTCCACCGTTGGCACGATGCCGGACACGTGACCGCGAAAGCGCATGGTGGGCAAGGCATCCAGCGTGATCTCGACGGGCTGGTTGGTCTGGGTCTTGGACAGATTGCCTTCGGACACGTCGGCCTCCACCTCCAGGGTGGTCATGTCGGCCATCGTGACCACAGCACCTTGCGAGCCGGCGGCGCTGGAGAAGGGGGTGATGATGTCGCCCACATTGGCGTTCTTGACCAGCACCACACCATCAAACGGCGCGCGAATTTCGGTGTATTGCTGGTTGACCTTCTGCGCCTTGTACTGAGCCTGAGCCTGGGCCAGGCCGGCATCGGCACCGGCCGCAGCGGCAAATGCCGCCTTGTTCTTGGCCAGGGCCGCTTCGACCAGTTGAGGCGAGACAAAGCCTTGTGCTTCGAGGCCTCGGGTGCGAGCCAGTTCGGCGCGAGCGTTGATGAGTTGCACCTGGGCCTGCTTGATGTTGGCTTCGGCCTGGTGCACGGCTGCTTCGGCACCCAGCAAGGCGGCGTTGATGTCGCTGTCATCGAGTCGGGCGATGAGCTCGTCTTTCTTGACGTGCGAGCCCTCGCGGACATTCAATTCGAGCAGTCGGCCCGAACCCTTGGACGCCACCGCTGCGCGGCGTTGGGCCACCACGTAGCCCGAGGCCGTCAATTGAACGTATTGCTGTGAGGCCGTGCTGAACACCACCGAGGTGGTCTTGACCTCTAGGGTGCGGGGATAGAAATAATAAGCGCCCGTCCCGACAGCGACCCCAACGGCCAGGATCCAGGGCAGCACGCTTGACTTCTTTTTGACGGGGGCCTGGGCACCTCGATCAATCTTGAGTTGAGACAAGGCCGAGGGAGCGGTTACATCATTCATGGCGGTACTGGAAAGAGGTGCCCAATTGTGCATGGAGGCACGGCCCTTATTGATCATCGTTAGGCCTTCCCTTGAATAAAGGGAAGAGCGGGGTTTAACGGATGGACAGTGGAATTGGCTGGTGTATTAGGCGGGTAGGAGCTTGCGCAACTCTTCGTCCAGCAGGCGTGCCGCTGTCACCGTGCCGCAGGTCTGGTTGATCTCGGTGCGCAGCTTGCGTGCGTTGTCGTGCAAGGTGGTGTCATTGATCAAACGCTCGAGCGTGCTCTCGAACGTGCGGCTTTGCAGCTTGGACGGCGGCACGGTGAGCGCGGCCCCCATGCGAACAATGCGGGCGGTGTTGTCGGGCTGGTCCATGCCGAAAGGAATCAGCAGCTGGGGAATGCCGGCCTTCATCGCCTGCGAGGTGATGCCACACCCGGCGGTGTTCACCACGGCTTTGCAGCGCGGAAAAAGTTCGCCCACCGAGGCCCACGCCACCGACATTTGTGTGGGGGGCAGTTGGCCCTGCAAGGCCTTGTCGCCCGCCAGAAAAATGGCGCGCACGCCCAGCTTCGAGCACAGTTTCGACCACCCCGGATAGAGGCGATCGGCGTGGAACCACAGCGAAGACCCCAGGCTGAACACGATGGGGGGATCGCCCTTGTCCAGAAACTCTTTCAAGTCGTCAGACAGCGGCGCCGCGTTGCCGTCGAAGAAGTTGAAGCCGGCGAAGTCGACGTGGCCGGGCAGGTCGGTCGGCATCGGGGTGCGCATCATTTGCGGGACGAACAAGGCGATGCTGCCCAATGGCGAGATGGTGCCTTCGATCAGCGGATTGATCGCCTTGTCAAAAAGGCCATATTCCTTGGCCTTGACGTCCAGCGGGCCAATGAAGGCGCGGCCGGAGTCGCGCATGATTTTGAACAGGCGCCGATACCGTTCTTCGCCGATCCAGCCGGGCAGCTTGCGCATCGACAGGAAGTTGGTCATGACCGGAGGGTCCTGGGCCGACTGCAAACTCAGGGTGATGGCCTGCACGATCACCGATTTCCAGGGCATTTTTCGCTTGAACGCCACCATGTGCGCCCAGGGCGTGGTGGGTGGGGCCACCAGCAAGTCCGCGCCTTCGCAGGCGGCGTCCAGTTCCGAGCAGATCTGATCCATGTAGGGATAGATCATTTTCTCCATCATGAACTTGCCGCCCACGACCGGCTGGAAGACGCGCCGCAAGCGCTCGCCCTGATCCATGCCCAGGTCCTTGTCCAGCTGGCTGTGGTGCGGCGCGGCGGGCGCAAACTCGATGCCATGCTCACGCGCCAGCGGCTCGAAGTAGCTGGACGTGGCCAGGACAGGATGGTGGCCCAAGGCCTTCAAGGCCTTGCCCAGGCCGATGAACGGAACGATGTCGCCGTGCGTGCCAAAGGTGGTCAAAACAATGCGTTTTGACGCTGACGGGGAGTGGGAGTACTTCATTTGCCGGGCATGTTAGCCCTGACTTGCTTTGGCACAAGCAGGGGACATCAGCTTGCCTTTATGGCTCGAAACGGTTAGCGCGGGACTTTCAGTGTGCCCGCACGGCCATCGGTGATGGTTGCGCAGTGCCCACGCCATGGAGTTCAAAAACCACGCCGTTGGTTGCAGGGCGGCGAGGGTGGCGTTTCCTCGTTCCGCCCATGGCCGCGACTTTGAGGACGTCACACCGTTGCGCGGGGTCATTCGAGGTGGTGCGGGACACACTTTGTTGGTGCATGTGACGACTCGCCTATTGAGTGATGCGCAGCGCACCTGGAGCGAATGCCCAAAAATGGGCTGATGCCGCACGGCTGGGTGGCGTCGCGCCCGAAAGTTGTGCCGAGTTCGCTGGGGCCATCGAACAGGTTGGCACGCTCTGTGCATTGATTCCATCGACCGCTGTTTTCAAGGGAATCCCTGACGGGACAAAGTCGATGCGATTCTTTGACGAAATGCACATCAGCAGCACCGAGGTGCGCGATCACTACAAGGCTTACGACCGCTGGTTGGCCAAGCAGACCAGCGACTTGATGCGGTCGCGCGGCGAAGAAGCCGAGATGATTTTTCGGCGTGTGGGCATCACGTTCGCGGTGTATGGCGACAAAGATGAAACCGGTGCTGGCAATGAGCGGCTGATTCCTTTTGACCTGATCCCGCGCATCATCCCCGCCAAGGAGTGGATCGAGTTGGAGGCGGGGCTGCGCCAACGCGTGAATGCGCTCAATCGCTTCCTGCACGACGTCTATCACGATCGGGAAATACTCAAAGCCGGCATCGTCCCGTCTGAGCCGGTGCTCAACAACGCGCAGTTTCGGCCCGAGATGATGGGTGTGACGGTGCCCGGCGATGTCTACTCGATCATCTCCGGCATTGACATCGTGCGCGCCGCCAACCCCGATGGCACCGGCACTTACTACGTGCTCGAAGACAACCTGCGTGTGCCCAGCGGTGTGAGTTACATGCTGGAAAACCGCAAGATGACGATGCGGCTGTTCCCTGATCTGTTTGCGCAGCATCGCATTGCGCCGGTGACGCGTTACCCCGACTTGCTGCTCGATACCTTGCGCGCCGTGGCGCCTCCATCGATCAACGATCCGACCGCCGTGGTGCTGACCCCGGGGATGCACAACTCGGCCTATTTCGAGCACGCTTTCCTGGCTCAGCAAATGGGCGTCGAGTTGCTTGAGGGAAAGGACCTGTTCGTCCAGGACGATTTCGTCTACATGCGCACCACGCGCGGTCCACAGCGAGTGGACGTCATTTACCGTCGCGTCGACGACGATTACCTGGACCCGCAGGCATTCCGCAAGGACTCGACCCTGGGCTGTGCTGGCCTGCTGCGCGCCTATCGGGCGGGCAACGTCAGCCTGGCCAATGCCATCGGCACCGGCATTGCCGATGACAAGTCGATCTACCCCTATGTGCCCCGGATGATCGAGTTCTACCTCGGCGAAAAACCAATTCTGCAGAACGTGCCGACCTTTTTGGGTCGCGACAAGAATGACCTGAAGTACGTGCTGGACCACCTGCCCGAGTTGGTGGTCAAAGAAGTGCATGGCGCAGGCGGCTACGGCATGCTGATCGGTCCGGCGGCGACCAAGGCGGAAATTGAGGCCTTCAAGGCGCAGCTGCTGGCCCGGCCTGACAACTACATCGCCCAGCCGACGCTGTCTTTGTCCACCTGCCCGACGTTCGTGGAGTCGGGCATCGCCCCTCGCCACATCGACTTGCGGCCGTTTGTGCTCTCGGGCAAGACGGTGCAGATGGTGCCCGGTGGCCTGACCCGTGTGGCCTTGAAAGAAGGCTCGTTGGTGGTCAACAGCTCGCAAGGCGGTGGCACCAAGGACACCTGGGTGTTGGAAAACTGAACTGCACGGAGCCCCATATGCTGTCACGCACTGCTGACCACCTGTTCTGGATGGCTCGCTACATGGAGCGGGCAGAAAACACCGCACGCCTGCTGGACGTCAACTATCAGACTTCGCTGCTGGCGCAGTCCAGCGATGCAGCGCTACAGGGCTGGACCGGCCTGCTGGGGATCTGCGAGTTGTCCGAGGCCTTTGCCAGCCGCTACGACACGATCAATGCGCGGGACGTGATGACCTTCATGGTCAGTGACCCTCGCAATGGCTCCAGCATCTTCAATTGCCTGCGCGCCGCGCGCGAGAACGCCCGAGCCGTGCGTGGCGTGCTGACCACAGAGGTGTGGGAAACCACCAATCAGACCTGGCTGGAGTTCAATCGCCTGCTGAGCGATGGCGCCTTGAAGAAGGACCCTGCCGAATTGTTTGAATGGGTCAAGTTCAGGTCGCACCTGTCACGTGGGGTGACGGTGGGCACCATGCTGCAAGACGAGTCATTGCACTTCCAGCGCATCGGCACGTTTCTGGAGCGGGCCGACAACACTGCGCGCCTGCTGGATGTGAAGTTCCACGGGGTGGAGACCGAGTTCTTCGGGTCGGGCGCGGGCAATGAGACCAAGGAGGTCGACTTCTATCACTGGTCAGCCGTGTTGCGCAGCGTTTCGGCGTTCGAGGTCTACCGCAAGGTGTACCGCGACGTGATCCGCCCGGAAAAAGTGGCCGAACTGTTGATGCTGCGCGCTGACATGCCGCGCTCCTTACTGGCCAGCATGAACGAGGTGGTGGCCAATCTGAATGCCGTGACCAATGAGCACAGTGGCAACACCTTGCGGCGCGCGGGTCGATTGCGGGCTGATCTGCAGTACGGCCGCATCGACGAGATCCTCGCCACTGGCTTGCACGCCTACCTCACCCAGTTTCTGGACCGAGTGAGTGACCTGGGCTATGGTCTTAGCAAGGACTTTTTGATCCCGGTGTGAGGAAGGCTCAGGCCGTGGGCGCAGTGGGGGGCACGTAGCCTTGCACCTGCTCGGCGCCACTGCCAAAGAAGAACTGCTCCATCTGGCGGGCCAGGTACTGGCGGGCGCGGGCATCGGCCAGGTTTAGGCGGTTTTCATTGACCAGCATGGTTTGGTGCTTGAGCCACATCTGCCAAGCTTCCTTGCTGACTTCGTTGTAGATGCGTTTGCCCAACTCGCCTGGGTAGGGGGCGAAGTCCAGGCCGTCGGCCTCTTTCTTTAGGTGGATGCATTGAACGGTGCGTGCCATGAAAATCAACTTCCGTGAAAAATTACTTGAGGTGTTTGACCAGCACCTGCGAGCGCCGGTCAAGTTTGTAATGGCGTTTGCGCGCCTCGGGCAGCCATGAGGCATCGACCGGCGCAAACCCACGTTTGATGAACCAGTGCATGGTACGCGTGGTTAATACAAACAGGGTGGACAGGCCCATTGCCTTGGCGCGCTGTTCAATGCGCTTGAGGATGCGCTCACCGTCGCCCTGGCTCTGCACCGTGGGTGACACCGTGAGGGCTGCCATTTCGGCGGTGCCTGCTTCCGGATAGGGGTATAGCGCGGCGCAGCCAAAAATCACACCGTCATGTTCGAGCACGGTGTACTGCTCGACATCGCGTTCGATCTCGGTGCGGTCGCGCTTGACCAGGGTGCCGTCCTTTTCAAACGGTTCGATCAACTGCAAGATACCGCCGACATCGACGTGTGTGGCCTCGCGCAGGCTTTCCAGCTTTTCGTCGACGATCATGGTGCCCAGGCCGTCATGCGTGAACACCTCCATCAGCAGCGCACCATCGACCCGGAAGGGGATGATGTGCACCCGCTCCACGCCACCTTCGCTGGCCTTGACCGCGTGCTGCAGGTAGAAAGCGGTGTCGGTGGGTTGCAAGGGGTTGGGCAGCGTCGCGACCAGGCGCTTGGCATCCCGCAGGGCCAGTTCCTGGTCGATCTCACCGTCGTTGTTTTGCGTGGCTTCGAGCTCAGGTGCCTTGTCGGGCGCCTGAACCACGCTTTGCAGGATGCCGCGCACTTCGGTCACGAAGATCAGCTTGTCGGCCTGCAAGGCGATGGCGGCGCTGGTGGCCACATCTTCCATGCTCAGGTTGAAAGCCTCGCCAGTGTGCGAAAAACCAAACGGAGAGAGCATGACCATGGCACCTGTGTCGATGGCGCGGCGCACCGACATGGCGTCGATCTTGCGCACCAGGCCGGTGTGCATGAAATCCACACCATCAACGATGCCGACGGGACGCGCGGTCACAAAATTGCCCGAGATGACGCTGACCAAGGCCCCCGACATGGGCGTGTTGGGCAGCCCCAAAGAGAAGGCCGCTTCGATTTCATAGCGCAACTGGCCGGCCGCTTCCTGAGCGCAGTCCAGCGCCACCGAGTCGGTGATGCGCATGCCGTGACTGAACTTGGACGTCTGCCCCTTGGCCCGCAGCTGTTCTTCCAGCTGAGGCCGGAAACCATGGGCCAGCACGATCTTGATCCCCATGGCATGCATGAGGGCCAGATCCTGCACAAAGCTCTCCAATTTTCCGGCGGCGATCAGTTCGCCGGACAGGCCAACGACAAAGGTCTTGCCTCGGTGAGCGTGGATGTGCGGCGCCACAGAGCGAAACCAAGGCACGAAGGTGTGGGGGAATACCAGGTCCATTGACGCGTCGAGGCCAGCAAATGATGAACAGGGCTCAATGGTACGGGCTTTGCCCGGCTCGGATCGCCGATCCGATTCAAAGGCGATATTTACCACCGTGAATATTTTCGAAAACTTCCGTGGTCAGGGGCGCGTACCCGCTGGTGCCGGGCAGCAGCACGTACAGGGCTTCGCCGGCCATCAGGGCAGGGTCAAATCCTTCTCGTCTCAGATGGTTCTTTTGGTATTTGAAGGTGCCGGTGGTTTCAATGGCCTTGCGTATGCGCAAAAACACGGGCACCGCATAGTGGGGCAGTGCGGCTGTCAGGTGCGCATGCAGGCCGAGCAGGTCCACGCTGGTGTCGCCAACGCCTTCGTGCGCTGTGATGGACGCCATGCCGGCGCGACCATTGGTGTGGGGGACTTCCACGCCGTAGACCACGGCATCTTGCAAGGTGGGGTGGCCGCACATGGTGTTTTCGACTTGGGTGGTGGACACGTTTTCACCCTTCCAGCGAAAGGTGTCGCCGGTGCGGTCGACGAACTGGGCGTGGCGAAAACCAATGCTGCGCACCAGATCGCCCGTGTTGAAATAACGGTCGCCTTTCTTGAACACGTCATGCAGGATGCAAGCCTTGTTCTTGGTCTGGTCGGTGTAGCCATCAAACGGCGTCTTGTCGGTGATTTCACCGATCAGCAAGCCGGTTTGTCCTTTGCGGACCTTCTTCATGAACCCCTTCTTATGGCGCACCGGGCAAGTATTTTCCGGGTCGTACTCGACAATGGCGAAGGGCAGCGGACAAAAACCGATGGTGTCGTTGAAGTTGAAAACATTGGTGAAACCGATATTGCCTTCTGAAGAGGCGTAGAGCTCCATCACTTCAGTCACGCCAAATCGGTCCTTGAACGACTTCCAGAGCGTCGGGCGCAGGCCATTGCCAATCATCTTGCGCACCTGGTGCTCGCGGTCATCGGCCTTGGCCGGACGCTCGGCAAGGTAACGGCAGAGTTCGCCCACATAGCCAATGCAGGTGACACCGTATTTGCGGCAGTCATCCCAGAATTCCGAGGCCGAGAATTTGCGTCGCATGGCAATGCCCGCACCGCCGGCCATGGCCGATCCCCAGCACACACACATGGCGGTGGCGTGATAGAAGGGCATCGTGATGTACAGCACGTCGGCACGGCCCAGGTTGAGCGTGTAGCCGAATCCGCCATAGGCTTTCATCCAGCGACCGTGGGAGAAAATCGCGGCCTTGGGCAGGCCGGTGGTGCCCGAGGTGTAGATGTAGAACAGGCCGTCGTTGTGAAAAATCCGGTCGGTCGTGGGCGGGTTGGCTGCGGGCTGATCGGCAATGTCGAGGGACAGGTTGCGATACCCTTTGGGGGCCTGGCCTGGATGTGCGAGCGTGTCGGCATCGGCAAGCCAAAAGCGGTTCGCCGGGGGGAGCTCCAGATCGTCGGTCACTGCATTGAACTGGCCCAGCAGCTCCTCGCCCACGATGGCGAATTTCGGTTTGACAAGATTGATGCTGTGGCTCAGTACCTTGCCGGTTTGCGAGGTGTTGAGCAGGGCCGACACGACGCCGATCTTGCCCAGGCCTGCCACCAGCGCCAGCAGCTCTGGACGGTTTTCGACAAACACCCCAACCACATCGCCTTTTTGTAGTCCCTGACTCAGGAAAAAATGGGCCATGCGGTTGGCCCATTGATTCAGCTGCGTGTAGGTCAAACGGGTGTCTCTGTAGAGAATCGCCGTTCCTTGCGGGTTTTGACGAGCGGCTTTTTCCAGGCACCAACCCAAGCCGACGGGTTTGCCGGCGGCTTGGTTGGCGCCCAGCCTGAGGCCCATGAACATCTTGGGCAGTTTGAGCAAGAACCTGGGGAGTGCGCGTGCGAACGCAATGGGCGAAATGAGGTCGTGCTGGCTCATGGTCGTGGTGACGGTGCTCTGTTGGTTGTGCCGTGACCGCGGTCACAAACTGGGGCGTCGAGCAAACCAGGGCTGGGCCTGCTCCAATTGGGCGGCGAGCTTTAGCAGCATGGCTTCGCCATTGAGGCCGGCCACGAACTGCACGCCCATGGGCAGGCCGTCGGGTGTCCAGTGCAGGGGCACGGACATGGCCGGGCGCCCGGTCAGGTTTGCCAGCTGCGTGTATGGCGTCCAGGCCAGGTTCTTCAAGGCGGTGGACTGGAAAGCGCTGGAGCGGCGCAGCCAGCCGGACAGACCCAGTGAGGTCACCACATCGCCAAGGATGGTGAGTAATTTGGGCGTGGTCAGCTCGCCAATCCTCAAAGGGGGCGCGCTGGTGGTGGGCGACAGCCACGCGTCGTGCTGATGGTGGAATTGGCTCAAGGCTCGGTTGTGCTCGTTCCAGCGGCCTTGGCCGATCAGGTATTCACGGGCGGACACGCTGCGCCCGACTCTGGCCATCATGCGTGTGTCAGGCTCGAAATCTGACAGGCGTGCGCCGGTTATCTGGCAAATCATGTCGACGATCATGGCCTGGGTCGAGAACCACGCCAGGAAAAAATCCTGTGCCACGGCCTGGCCGTCAACCGGCGGGCTGGCTTCTTCGACATGGTGTCCCAATGACTCAAGCAACTTGGCGGCGGAGTGAACCGCTGCCACGGCCTGCGGGTCTACCGGCGTGCCGATGGGAGAGGCGGTGCTGAAGCCGATCCTGAGTCGACCGGGTGACTGCCGGATCACCTCGAGATAGGGCTGTTGTGGCGCGGGCATGTAGTAGGGCGCGTGGGGCTCGGGCCCTTGCAGCACGTCCATCATGGCGGCGGTATCTCTCACACTGCGAGACACCACACCATGTACGGCAGCGCCATGCATGGCTTCTGCGATGGCCGGACCCATGGAGATGCGGCCCCGCCCGGCCTTGAAGCCAAACAAGCCGCAGGCTGATGCCGGAATGCGGGTGGACCCGCCACCGTCATTGGCGCCGGCCACCGGCACCACGCCGGCAGCCACCGCCGCAGCTGAACCGCCCGAGGATCCGCCGGGGGTGCGCGTCAAGTCCCAGGGGTTGCGCGCCGGACCAAACAACAGGGACTCGGTGATGTTCTTGGCGCCGAATTCCGGGCAGTTGGTTTTGCCGAAAATCACCAGCCCCGCCGCCTGCCAACGACGAACCACATCACTGGTGTCGGGCACGGGGGTGCGTGCCAAGGCCCTGCTGCCACACGAAGTGGGCTGACCTTGAATGTCTTGAAACAGGTCCTTGAGCAGAAACGGCACACCCGAAAAGGGTGCTTGCGACTCAAAGGGTTCGGTGCAACGTTGCCGGGCCTGGGCGTCCAGCCGGGTCACCACGGCATTGAGCTGGGGGTGGGTCTGGTCGGCACGTGCTGTGGCCAGGTCCAGCAATTCTGTGGGGAGTACCTCACCGCGGCGCACAAGGTCAGCCAGGCTCAGGGCATCGTGCTGAATGTATTCGTCAAATCGCATGGGTGGCGTGCGGTGTGAGGTGAGGGCGATCAATCATAGGGGGCAGCCTTGGATAATGCGAGGTTTTCGCCAATTTTCCAAATCCGTGTCCTTTCCTGTCATCACCTTCCCTGAGTCGCTGCCGGTCAGTGCCAAACGCGCTGACATTGAAGCAGCACTGCGCGAGCATCAGGTCATCATCGTCTGTGGTGAAACCGGCTCGGGCAAGACCACGCAACTGCCCAAAATCGCCTTAGCCATGGGGCGGGGTGGATGGGGGCAGCCGCGCCAACCGGGTAAACGCGCCCAGCAGATCGGCCACACCCAGCCGCGCCGCATCGCGGCATCGAGTGTGGCCAAGCGCATTGCCGAAGAGCTGAACACGCCGCTGGGCGAGGTCGTGGGCTACAAGGTGCGTTTTCAGGACCGGCTGCAACCCGGTGCTTGCGTCAAGCTGATGACGGATGGCATCTTGCTGGCCGAAACCCAGTCCGACCCGGACCTGCGCGCCTACGACACCATCATCATTGACGAGGCGCATGAACGCAGCCTCAACATCGACTTCCTGCTGGGCTATCTGCGTCAGTTGTTGCCGCGTCGGCCAGACCTGAAAGTCATCGTCACCTCGGCCACCATTGATGCCGATCGGTTCGCGCAGCATTTTGCGTCCCGTAAAGGCCCCGCGCCGGTCATCATGGTGTCGGGCCGGCTGTTCCCGGTGGAGCAACGCTACCGCCCCTTTGAAGACAGCCGCGACTACGGCCTGAACGAGTCCATCGCCGATGCCGTGGACGAGTTGTGGCGCGAGGGCGGTGGCAGTGGCGATGTGCTGGTGTTTCTGCCCGGCGAGCGCGAGATCCGCGAAGCTGCCGACCACCTGCGCAAGCACATGGCCAATCAGCGTGTGGTGGCCAACATCCTGCCGCTCTTCGCGCGCCTGAGTCAGCAAGAACAGGATGAAGTTTTTCGCACCGGCGGGGCGCGGCGCATCGTGCTGGCCACCAACGTGGCCGAAACCTCGCTGACGGTGCCGGGCATCCGCTACGTGGTCGATGCCGGCTTGGCGCGTGTCAAGCGCTACAGCTTTCGCAACAAGGTCGAGCAGTTGCAGATCGAGCCGATCAGCCAGGCCGCCGCAAACCAACGCGCTGGTCGATGCGGGCGTGTCGCCAACGGCATCTGCATCCGTCTGTACGACGAAAAAGATTTCAATGGCCGCCCGCGCTTCACCGACCCGGAAATCCTGAGGTCGTCGCTGGCCGGGGTGATCCTGCGCATGAAGTCGCTGCACCTGGGGCTGGTCGATGACTTTCCGTTCATCGAGCCCCCGCTGCGCAAGGCCATTGCCGACGGCTACCAACTGCTCAACGAGCTGGGCGCGGTGGACGATGCCAATGAGATCACGCCGTTGGGTCAGAACCTGGCCCGCTTGCCGCTGGACCCGCGTGTGGGCCGCATGATTCTGGAGGCGCGTGATCGTCAGGCCCTGGCTGAGGTGCTGGTGATCGCCGCATCTTTGAGCGTGCAGGATGTGCGCGACCGGCCCGTTGAGCACCAGCAGGCGGCCGATGAAAAACACAAGAAGTTCGACGATGAGAAGTCCGAATTCATGGGCACCATCAAGCTGTGGAAGTGGCTGGACGAGAGCCGGGGCGGGCACACGCACCATCCCGCTGGCGCGCCCGAGCAGCACAAGCTCAGCCACCGCAAGTACGAACAGCTGCTGCGCGAACACTTCATCAACCCGCGCCGCGTGCGCGAGTGGCGGGATGTGCACAGCCAGCTGCTGACCGTGGTGACCGAGCACCAATGGCGCATCAACGCCAGCCCCGCCACCTACGAGCAAGTGCACTGCTCGCTGCTGGCCGGCCTGCTGGGCAACATCGGTTGCAAGAGCGAAGACGAAGACTGGTACCTGGGCGCGCGCGGCATCAAGTTTTACAAGCACCCTGGTGCCAACCTGTCCAAGAAGCCAGGCCGTTGGATACTGGCGGCGGAGCTGGTCGAAACCACGCGCCTGTATGGCCGGGGCATCGCCCACATTGAGCTGCCCTGGGTGACCCAGCTGGGGGCGCACCTGCTGAGCAAGCAATTGCTCGAACCCCATTGGGAAAAGAAGGCCGGTGAGGTTGTCGCGCTGGAGCGCGCCACCCTGTACGGCCTGGTCATCTACAACAACAAGCGCGTCAACTTTGGCCTGGTCAATCCGGCGCAGGCCCGCGAGATTTTCATCCGCGAAGCCCTGGTCAATGGTGAGTGGGAAACGCGCCTGCCCTTCCTGGCGCACAACCGCAAGCTCATCGCCCAGGTCGAGGCGCTGGAACACAAGTCGCGGCGCCAGGACGTGCTGGTGGACGACGAGTTGATCGCGGCCTTCTATGACGCGCAGATCCCGCCAGAGGTGGTCTCTGGCGCGACGTTCGAGCGCTGGTACCGACATGCCAGCCGCGAGCATGCGCAACTCCTGCACCTGACACGCGAGGAGCTCATGCGGCATGAGGCTGCTGGCATCACCAGCAGTGCCTTTCCCAAAACCATCCGGTTGGGCGGCATTGACTGCGGCACCACCTACCTGCACGAGTTGGGCGATCCGCGCGACGGCGTGACCGTCACCGTGCCCATTTTTGCCCTCAATCAAGTGGGCGAGGAGCGTGGCGAATGGCTGGTGGCAGGCATGCTCAAGGACAAGGTGCTGGCGCTGGTCAAGAGCCTGCACCAAAAGCCCCGAGCGCGCCTGGTGCCGCTGCCTGACTACGTGGAGTCTTTTGTCGTGGCCACGCCGTTTGGGCAGGGTAGTTTGATGGAGGTTCTGCTCAAAGCGGTGCGAGACAAAACGCAGTTGGACATCAAACGCGCGGACTTCAAGCTGGAGACCTTGCCTGCGCACCTGTTCATGAATTACCGCGTGGTCGATGAACATGGGCGCCAGTTGGGCATGGGGCGCAACCTGGCCGCGCTCAAGGCCGATTTGGGCCATGAGGCACGCGGCGCTTTCCAAGCCCTGGCGGCGCTGAAGGCGCAGTCCGTGGTGTCCGCGAACGTGTCGGATGCAGCCTCAATCGGGGGTGAGGCGCCCCTGGATCTGCCCGCTGATGATGTCCGTTCGCACGGCGCGGTTCGCAAGGGTGCGTCGCCTGGAGGCAGTCAGCGCCTGGCCGCCAGTGCTCCGGTCAAAGTGCCCCAACCTTTGACCGATTGGTCCTTCGGCGAGCTACCCGAGTTGATGGAGATTCAGCGCGGAGGCCACACCCTGATTGGCTTTCCGGCCCTGATCGACAAAGGCGCTCACGTTGAAATCGAGGTGTTCGACGAGCCTGATGTGGCCGCGTCCAGGCACCGTGCGGGCCTGCGTCGCCTGGTGGCCTTGCAGATCAAGGAGCCCCTGAAATACCTGGAAAAAAACATCCCCGATTTGCAGAAGATGTCCATGGCCTACATGAGTCTGGGCACGTCTGACGAATTGCGGGAACAGATCATTGACGTGGCGCTAGACCGCGCCTTTTTGCTCACCCCCTTGCCAACCAATGCGGCCAGTTTCAAGGCGCGTGTTGAAGAGGGCCGAACCCGCCTGAACCTGATCGCGCAAGAGGTGGCGCGTCTGGCTGGCACGGTGTTGGTGGAATACGCCGCCGCGATCCGCAAGCTCAAGGACGCCAAACCGCCCAAAGAGGTGGCGGACGATATTGCGGGGCAGTTGCAACGCCTGATGCCCAAGCGCTTTGTGGCGGTCACCCCGTACCTGCAATTGCAACACTTCGCACGTTATCTCAAGGCCATCACATTGCGGCTGGACAAATTTCGCGGTGATCCTTCACGAGATATGCAGCGCTTGGCGGAGTTGCGTCCGATCGAGCAGCGTTATGTGCGTCGCATGGCAGAACTCAAGGGCGTGACGGATTCACGAACCGACGAGTTTCGATGGTTGCTGGAAGAGTTGCGTGTGAGTTTGTTTGCACAAGAACTGCGCACGCCGCAGCCCGTCAGTGTTAAGAGGCTCGAAAAAACATGGTCACAGATGATGGGTTGACTCTGCTGTAACCCGCATCAATACGACGCTTACGAGTTGTAACCAGGCGGTGAGCAGAGGGTTTTGATATCGGCAAAATCGGCGGGTCGGGTGTGAGAACCCATTACTTGTTTGGAGTTTGATGTGATCAGAAGTTTGAATGTGCGTGGTTTGGTGGGTGTCGTGGGTGGCGCTGTTTTGATGGTTTGTGCTTCGGCGCAGGCGGCAACAGTGCTGAATCCAGGTCTGTGGAAATCTGAATATCGGGTGTTGGTCAACGGCGCGGACTCGACGGTATTGCTCAGTCAAGCGCAGGCTCAGTTGGCCGTAGCACTGCCTTCGCAGTTCAAGCAAGGTCAGACCTTGTCCTTGAATGCCGCTGGCACTCGGGGTACTGCCTCGTTCTGCCTGTCGCCGGCCTCCGCTACGTCGATCAACTCGCCGACCGCGCTGTTCACCAGCCTGTCCAAGATGAATCCGGGTTGTCGCCTGGTCCCGTCCTTGAACAAGGCGACGGCAACATCGCTGCCGTTCACGGGCCGCTGTGACGATCCGACGAGTTTCACGGGCAACGTGCGCGGAACGGTCAAGGTCAGCAGCGCGTCGACCTGGACCGCTGATTTCTCCGGGGTGGGCCGCATCCCTGATGCCGCGTTGACGGCCATGAAGATGCCTACAGGCATCAACGTGCAGGTGCAATCGCTGTCGACAAGCACTTTTGCGTCGGCGACTTGCCCATAAGTTGCGACCGACGGCGCCGCGACGCTCTGGATGCCGTACAATAGCGGTCTAGTCGGGGCGTAGCGCAGCCTGGTAGCGCATCTGCTTTGGGAGCAGAGGGTCGTGAGTTCGAATCCCACCGCCCCGACCATCCGTTAAAAAAAGCCAGCAGGTCTTTGATCTGCTGGCTTTTTTCATGGGCGTGTCTTTGTGGCTTATTCGACTCAACCGGCGGCGGCCATGGGTGCCCTGGCCAGTTGCTGCATCAGAAAGGGAACCACCAAGTCGGCCACGGCCTCGGGGTTGTCCGCGAAAGGAAAGTGGCCACTGTCGGGCAGCACGGCCACCTGCGCCTGCACAAAGGTATCGCGTTGCTGCTCGGCATAGTGCACGGGCAGGTAGGGGTCGGCCGCGCCCCAGACGACCAGCGTTGGCCGGCTGATGGGTTTGAATGCGGTGGCCATGGCTGCACTGCGTTCGGCCAGGTCGCCCGTGGCTCGGTACAGCTTCAAGATGGCCCGCTTGGTGTTTTGGTCGAGGTCGTCATACATGCGGTTGACGAAATCGTCAGGCAGGCCACGCGGGCATCCATGTCGGATGGCCTTGTGAAATCCCCAGCGGGTCGTCAGTAATTGTTGTAATTCGCCCAAGATCGGGGTGCGCCAGATGCGGGCCATGTAATGCCATCGGTAATTTTTGAGCACACCGGTGTTGATCAACACCAGGCTGGCGTAGCAATCCGGGTTATTGAGCGCCCAGGTCATGCCCCAGGGGCCACCAAAATCGTGCAGAACCAGATGCGCGCGGCGAACGCCCAATTGCGTCAAGGCGTCGGTCAGAAAAGAGGCCCCCGCCTCGACCGAGTAGGGGTAGTCGGCCGGTTTGTCGGCCTGGCCAAAACCAGGCATGTCCAGGGCGATCCCGCGAGCGTAGGGGGCGGTCGCTTCCATCAAGGCGGCCCAATCTTGGCCAGAGCCAGGATTGCCGTGAACAAAAACAACGGCTTCGTCCGCGTACAAATCGCGACCACCCTGTCGCAATTGGGTGCGCAAGCCATTGACGGTGATGGTGTGCTGGGTCAGGGCGGTGGTCATGGTGGAGTCCTGGTGAATTTGGGGCGCTATGGCTGAGTTACATAGCCTTCTTCGTTGATGGCCTTGACCACGGCGGCGCGCTCCAAGGTGGCCGAGGTCACCGAGACCTGACCGCCAGGAAGGTCAACGGTCACGGTGGCGCGAGGATCAATGGACTGCACCGCCTGGGTCACGGCCTTGACGCAATGCTGGCAACTCATGCCTTTGACCGAGAGGGTGTAGGTTTGCGCCTGTGTCATGGGGATCCTTCAAAAACAAGGTCAATACTGCCATGAGCGCAATCTTGTTGCTTCGCGCGCACAAGTGCAAGTCCCGCGCAGCCCTTAAACTGGCGCCCTGGCTGCCAATAGCTCAGTTGGATAGAGCACTCGCCTTCTAAGCGAGCGGTCGGGGGTTCGAATCCCTCTTGGCAGGCCATTGATCCCTGCGTCGCTCTGGCACACGCTCGGCCATCAAGTGGGTCGGCGTCATCAATTCATCAGCACACATGACCACGCTCACCCGTCTTGGATTGCGCGCCTTGAGTCGCCTGGCAGCATCAACACCGTTGGATAAATTGCGTTTGCGCAAGCCGATCGAAAAAGTGCTTTACCAGGGCACCAAGGCTGGATTCAAGACGGTCATGGCCGCCAGTCGAGCCTTCAAAGCCGTCAAGAATCTGGGTGAGCCGCAGCGTTTGCCTAAGCGCGGCGGCAGCGAGTTGTTCGATCTGACGCCCACCGATGAGCAGCGCCTCATGCAAGAGGCCGTGCACAGTTTCGCCCTGGAGCAGCTCAGGCCCGCCGCGGAGGCGGCCGACATGGCCTACGCGGCGCCGGCCACGCTGCTGTCGCAATGCGCCGAGTTGGGCGTGGCGGCCATGGGCATCCCCGAGGAGCTGGGCGGCATGGGCGGCGAGCGATCCAGCCTCACCAACGTCCTGATCGCCGAGGCATTGGCGCAGGGCGACATGGGCTTGGCGTTTGCTGCCCTGGCGCCGTCTGCGGTGAGCACAGCCCTGGTCTTGTGGGGAACGGCCGACCAGCAGGCGACCTACCTGGGCGACTTCGCCAGCGACAAGCCACCGGCCGCCGCGTTGGCGGTGCAGGAACCCCAGGCCTTGTTTGATCCCTTTGCCTTGCAGACCCGGGCCCGTCGGGTGGGGCCGGGCTATGTGATCGATGGCCTCAAGGCCATGGTGCCCTTGGCCGCCGTGGCCGAATTGTTCGTGGTGGCTGCGGATCTGGAGGGTTCGGGGCCTGCACTGTTCCTGGTGGAGTCGTCCTGCAAGGGGCTGGCCATTGAACAAGACAAGAGCATGGGCTTGCGCGCGGCATCGTCGGCGCGGTTGCGCTTGAGCTCGGTCGCGCTCCCTGGCGCGGCCTTGCTGGGCAACGGTAGCGCGGCGGTTTACGCCGAATGCATCCATCTGTCGCGCCTGGCCTGGTGCGCCTTGGGCACCGGCTGCGCGCAAGCGGTGCTGGACTACCTGGTGCCCTATGTCAACGATCGCACGGCCTTTGGCGAGCCCATCAGCCATCGCCAGTCGGTCGCCTTCACCGTGGCCGATATGGCGGTCGAATTGCAAGGCATGCGCTTGCTGAACTGGCGCGCGGCCAGCCTGGTCGATGCCGACCAGCCTTTCTTCGAGGCGGCAGCGCTGTCTCATCGCCTGTGCGCCGACAAGGCCATGCAGATAGGCAACCAGGGGGTGCAATTACTGGGTGGACATGGTTTCGTCAAGGAGCATCCGGTGGAGCGCTGGTACCGCGATCTACGCGCCGTGGGCCTCATGGAGGGTGGCTTGCTGATCTGAGCCAACACTGTCCACTCGCTGTTCATGACCGTGCCCCATGGAGGGCGTCAATATCTGAGGTCCACCATGATTCATCTGGAAATCCCTCGCAAATTCAAGCCCTTGGTGCGTCAGGCTCACGCTGTGGCCCTTGAGGTGCTGCGCCCGATCTCTCGCAAGTACGACCTGGCCGAACACGAGCGCCCCGTGGAGCTGGACATGCTCGCCGCCGTGATCGATGGCATGAATGAGGGCAATACCGACGGGGGTGGCGCTGGTGCCGCTGGCGTGCGTCGTGATGCTGGTGCCCGCCAGGACGGCATCAATCGCAACGGCGCCAATCTCTCAACCTGCCTGAGCATCATGGAGCTGTGCTGGGGCGATGTGGGCATGCTGTTGTCGATGCCCAGGCAAGGACTGGGCAACGCGGCGATCGCATCGGTGGCCAATGACGAGCAACTCGCGCGATTCAAGGGGCGCTGGGCCGCGATGGCCATCACCGAACCTGGTTGTGGCTCCGATTCGGCGGCCATTCGCACCACGGCCCGCCTGGAGGGCGACCACTATGTGCTCAACGGTGAAAAGATCTTCGTGACGGCCGGTGATCGGGCTGAGCTGGTCGTGGTTTGGGCGACCTTGGATCGCCAGCTGGGCCGGTCCGCGATCAAGTCCTTCGTGGTCGAGAAGAACACCCCTGGCTTTGAGTTGGTGCGCCTGGAACACAAGCTGGGCATCCGGGCCTCCGACACGGCCGCTTTCGTCTTGCGAGACTGCCGGGTGCCCAAGGCCAATCTGCTGGGCGATCCCACAGTCAGCCCTGAGAGGGGTTTTGCGGGCGTCATGCAAACGTTTGACAACACGCGCCCGATGGTCGCGGCGATGGCCGTTGGCCTGACGCGTGCCTGCCTTGAGGAGATGCGCGCCATCATCACGGCCTGCGGCATTGAGGTCGATTACAACCGGCCCCTGCCTCGCCAGCCGTCGGTCGTCGCGGACTTTGTGCGGATGCAAGCTGACTACGAGGCCGCTCGTCTGCTGACCATGCAGGCCGCCTGGATGGCCGACAATGCGCGCCCCAATTCCTTGCAGGCCTCGATGGCCAAGGCCAAGGCCGGGCGCACCTGTGTTGAGGTGGCGCTCAAGTGCGTGGAGTTGGCCGGTGGCATGGGCTACACCGAAACGACCTTGCTTGAGAAATGGGCGCGCGATGCCAAGATTCTGGATATCTTCGAAGGCACACAGCAAATACAGCTGCTGATCATTGCGCGGCGTCTGCTCGGCAAGAATTCGGCCGAACTGAAATAGTTTCGCTGGCCGTCAGGCGTTCTCGTCGGGGCTTTGCTGAGCTTGCTCGACCACTGCGCGGGTCAAGGAGGGCGCGAAGGTTTCGATGAAGCTGTACACATAGCCTCGCAGGAAGTGGCCTTTGCGAAACGCCAGTCGGGTCAGATTGACGGCAAACAGGTGTCCGGCATCAATGGCGCGCAGGTTGCGGTCGCGCTCTTCATCAAATGCGATCGAGGCCACGATGCCGACGCCCAGTTCGAGTTCGGCGTAGGTCTTGATCACGTCCGCGTCCATGGCCGTCAGCACGATCTGCGGGTGAATGGCTTGCTGCGCGAAGGCCTCGTCAATGTGGGTGCGACCGGTGTAGCCCGCGTCATAGGTGACGATGGGGAAGCGGCTAAGTCGCTCCAGGGTCAGAGGCGCACCATCCAGCAGGGGGTGGTTGGGTGGCACCACGACGCTGTGTGTCCAGCGGTAGCAGGGCAGGGTGGTCAGCTGCTCGTACTGCGTCAACGCTTCGGTGGCGATGCCGATGTCGGCTTCACCGGCCAGGAGCATGGCAGCCACTTGTTGCGGTGAGCCCTGGTGCAGGCTGAGTGTGACGCGGGGAAACAAGGCCCTGAAGTCTTTCACGGCGGATGGCAAGGCATAGCGTGCCTGACTGTGGGTGGCGGCAATGGACAAGGTGCCGCTGTCTTGGCTGGCGTAGTCCTGGGCGGCATTGCGCAGGTTGTCGACGTCGCACAGCAGTCGCTCGACAATGGGCAGCAGTTGATCACCGGGGGGTGTCAGGCCCGTGAGGCGCTTGCCCGCGCGCACGAACAGCTCGACACCCAGCTCATCTTCGAGTTCGCGGATCTGGCGGCTCACCCCCGGCTGGGAGGTGTGCAGCGCATGGGCCACTTCAGTCAAGTTGAAGCCGCGCCGGACGGCTTCACGCACAGAACGCAGTTGTTGGAAGTTCATCAAAAGCCTTGATCCTTATTACCGGAACGGATTTTGATGACCTTTCCCTATTCTGAGAAGGCTTCTAAAGTCATAAGCATGTTCGCAAACCGAACAAGGTGCTCACAAGGGTTGCGAGTGAGTAGGTCACCCATAAACGATGTTGTCACCCGCTTCGGCGATGGTCTGGATGGCATAGTCCAGCGCGACCACCAAGGCTAAGTGGCGTCGCCAACCACCTGGTTGCGACCTTGCAACTTGGCCTGGTAGAGCGCCTGATCGGCCCTTTTGATGAGGTCGTCTGGGCTCATGTTTGGTGCTGGCATGATGCTGCAAACGCCGATGCTGCAGGTCATCGGGACGACCATTCCATCGTGTTCTGCGACAACGGAGTGAACGCTTTCCAGCAGGCGTTGTGCCACTGACATGGCCCCTTCCAAACTGGCCTGGGGCAGCAAAACCGCGAACTCCTCACCGCCGTAGCGGGCGACTTCATCGTTGGTGCGCATCAGCACCGTCTGAAAGGCCTCCGCCGCCAGTTTCAGGCATTGGTCACCGAACGGGTGGCCATGGTTATCGTTGATGCTCTTGAAGTGATCCAGATCGATGATGGCGACGGCCAGCGGCAAGTTGGCGCGCCGCGCCGTAGCCCACTCCATGGCCAGGCGTTGTTCAAAAAACAGGCGATTGGGGATTTGGGTCAGGGGGTCGGTGAGACTGAGCACCTCCAGCTGGCGAGCGCGCTGTTCGAGCAAGACGCGTGAGCGTTGTCCCAGCCAATAGTCGTCATGCATGGCGCGCGACACCAGAATGCAATAAACGCTGAACACCGTGGCCAGCAGCCCCAGGACGCCGTTGCTGGGCGTGTAATGCGTCAACAAACCCACAATCACGGGACCCATGAGCGCGATGGGGTAGGCCAGCGCCAGGAAGGGATCAATCGCGACAATCATCGTGCCGCCAATCGTCATGGTCGCGGCGATCAGTGTCACGAAGCTCGACATGGTCGCGGCTTCAGGCCACAGCAGGCTGATGATGGTCAACACGCCAAAATAAAAAGCATGTCCGGCGGTCGCGATCCTGAATGCCGCCCGCGCCGACTTTAGCGTCTGGGGGGTGACGCGTGGCAGGTAGTGGTTCAGGCTGAAGCGGGCCACGCCCAGGGCCAGCAGGCCGATCGCGTTCCACACCACAAACGCACTGTGGCGTGAATGAAAATCACCGGACTGGCAGGCGATCACCCACAGAACAACATAAATGAATGCACCGTTCTTGACTCGCTTCGAGGCATCAATCAGGCCCCGGCGCTGCAACTCGAATTCTGCCTGCGCAGGCATGACGGTGGAGGGGGACTGCTTCATGGGTCAACACCATAGCTGAATCCGTGGCGAACATCGGACCCATCACCTGTGGGGTGTGCACTTTCGAACGCTAACGCGCGCTATGTGTCAGGGTATACCCGCGTTTTGCGACCAAATGTCGTGAAGTGGAATTCTCATTCACCCGTGCCGCTGTGGTGGGGTTGGTGTCACGGTGCGGGATTGGGGTAACGTTCGTGGATGGCCTCAATGCCCTGTCGCACCTCGTTGGACAAGTGCACGTCGATGCTGGCGATGTTGCTGCGCAGTTGCTCCAGGCTGGTGGCGCCGATGATGTTGCTGGTGACGAAGTCGCGGCTGTTAACAAACGCCAGGGCACCCTGTGCCGGATCGATGCCGTGTTCGCGGAACAAGCTCACGTAGTCCTGAACGGCCCGTTCGGTGTTCTCGTTTTGGTAGCGGGTGAAGCGATCGAACAAGGTCAGGCGTGCGCCGGCGGGTCGCCGACCGGCCAGATACTTGCCGCTCAGCACGCCAAAAGCCAGTGGGGAGTAAGCCAGCAGGCCGACGTCTTCGCGCAGCGAGATTTCAGACAGGCCGGTTTCGAAGCTGCGGTTGACCAAACTATAGGCGTTCTGAATGCTGACCACACGCGGCAAATCGCACGTTTCCGACAGGTGAGTGAAGCGGCTCAAGCCCCAGGGGGTTTCGTTGGACACGCCGGCGTGACGAATCTTGCCGGCCTTGATCAGGTCCTGCAAAGCGGCGAGCGTTTCCTCGATGGGCACCGTCACAGCATCCTTGTGATGGACATAGTTGCGCTGCCCAAAGATGTTGGTGGGGCGGTCGGGCCAATGCAATTGGTACAGATCAATGTGGTCCGTTTGCAGGCGCTTGAGGCTCTCGTTGACGGCTTCGAACAGATTCTCGCGCGTGAAATTCAAGCGCCCGCCACGCACATGTGATGGGCGCGCGGTCTGATGCGAGGGGCCCGTGGCCTTGGTGGCCAACACCACCTCATCGCGCCGTCCGCTCTTCTTTAACCAACTGCCGATGTAGTGCTCGGTGCGCCCTTGGGTGTCTGGCTTGGGCGGCACGGGGTACATCTCGGCCGTGTCGATCAGGTTGATGCCGGCATCCAGCGCCACATCGAGTTGTTCGTGGGCCTGGGCCTGGGTGTTTTGCTCGCCCCAGGTCATGGTGCCCAACGCAATGACGCTGACTTTCAAGCCGGTGCGGCCTAGTTCACGATAGTTCATGGCTTCCTCATGAGGACTTCAACTATTCACAGCTGGTTTTATTCGTTCTCGCGTGGTGAGTGAACTTCTACGATTCAGTCATCACTCTTTCACATTGATTGCGAATAATCACCATGCAAGACAAACAACTCACTCGCCGCTCACTCAATGTTTTGGCCACTGCGGTTCTGGCTGTTGTGGTTGGTGTGACGTCTCTGGCTCCTGTGGTCGCCCAAGCCAAAGAAATCACACTGCTGAACGTCTCCTACGACCCGACCCGCGAGCTCTACCAAGAATACAACGCCGCCTTTGCCAAGTACTGGAAGGCCAAGACCGGCGACGATGTGTCCATCAAGGCCTCGCACGGCGGTTCGGGCAAGCAGGCCCGCTCGGTCATCGATGGGTTGGAGGCCGACGTGGTCACCCTGGCCCTGGCGTACGACATCGATGCCATCAGCGAGAAAGCCCGGCTGCTTGCGCCCGACTGGCAAAAGCGCTTCGTGCACAACAGCACGCCTTATTCGTCAACCATTGTCTTCTTGGTGCGCAAGGGCAATCCCAAGGCCATCAAGAATTGGAACGACTTGATCAAACCAGGAGTGGCCGTGATCACCGCCAACCCCAAGACCTCTGGCGGCGCGCGCTGGGCTTATCTGGCCGCATATGGCTATGCGCTCAAGCAAGCTGGCGGCAATGACACCAAGGCCAAGGAATACATCCAGAAGGTGTTCGCCAATGTGCCGGTGCTGGACTCGGGTGCGCGCGGATCCACCGTGACCTTCGCCGAACGTGGTCAAGGCGACGTGCTGCTGGCCTGGGAAAATGAAGCCTACCTGTCGCTGAAGGAGTTTGGTGCCGATAAATTCGACGTGGTCTATCCGCCCGTCAGCGTTCTGGCCGAGCCGCCCGTGGCCGTGGTCGATAAGGTGGTGGACAAGCGCGGTACCCGTGATGTGGCGCAGGCTTATCTGCTGTACTTGTACTCTGCTGAAGGTCAGGACATCGTTGGCAAGAATTTCTACCGTCCGATCGACCCCAAGGCCCAGGCCAAGTATGCCAAGCAGTTTCCCAAGCTGAACCTTTTCACCATTGATGACACCTTTGGCGGCTGGGCCAAGGCCCAGAAAACGCATTTCTCGGATGGCGGCGTCTTCGACCAGATCTACACCACGAGGTAATTCGCCAGCACAGTTGTTCTGATCCGGCAGGGGGCCTAGGGTTGCCCCACGTCGGCCGCCATCGACCGGCCTTCGACGTATGATTGCCGTGTGATGAAACTGGCCCTGACGCAGATCAGTCCCGTCGTTGCCGGCATGCTTGCCCGCCTGCGGCACCCCACCCGCCGTGACGTGGCATGGTCGCTGGCCGCCATCCCGGTCTTGTTGCTGCTGTATACGCTGGTCCTGATCCCGTTCACCCCGAGCATCCGCGACATTCGCAAGGCCAAGCTGGAGCAGCCCGCTCAGGTGCTCTCGGCCGATGGCAAGTTGCTGGCCGAGTTCAAGCGATCCAACCGCGATTGGGTCAATCTGGCGGACATTTCGCCGCATGTGGTGGACGCGCTGATCGCCACGGAGGACCACCGCTTCTATCAGCATCATGGGCTCGATTGGCGGCGCACGGCCTCGGCGGCGCTGCATACTTTTTCTGGAGAGCGTCAGGGCGGCTCGACCATCACGCAACAGCTGGCCCGCAACCTCTACCCGGAAGAAATTGGCCGCGCGCCGACCCTCACGCGCAAGATCAAGGAAGCCATCACGGCCCTGAAGATTGAGGCCCTCTATACCAAGAGCGAGATTCTGGAGACCTACCTCAACACGGTGCCCTTTCTCTACAACGCCTACGGCATCGAGATGGCTGCGCGCACCTATTTCAACTCATCGGCTGACGAACTGGATGTGCTGCAAAGCGCCACGCTCATCGGCATGCTCAAAGGCAATAGTTACTACAACCCGGTGCTCAACCCCGAACGATCCCTGCAGCGCCGCAACACGGTGCTCGCGCAGATGGTCAAGCGGCAGCAGCTGGCGCCTGCGATGTTCGAGGCGCTGAAGAAGAAACCGCTGGGCATCGATTTTGAAGAGCAGACCGAGCCGCCGGGACCGGCCCCCCACTTTGCTCAGCAGTTGCGCAAATGGCTGATTGACTGGGCCGACCGCAGCGACTACAACATCTACGCCGACGGGCTGGTGGTGCGCACCACGATCGATTCGCGCCTGCAGGCCCTGGCCAACCAGGCGGTGGCGCGTCAGGGGCGGCAACTGCAAACGATTGCAGACGGGGCATGGAGGGCGCGTTCCGGGTGGGGCGCCAGCCCTGAACTCGTCGTCGACTTCGTCCATGAGACAGCCGCGTACCGCGCGGCACTGGCCGCCGGGCTCACCCCTGAACTGGCCGTGAAGAAGTTGCAGGCCGATCACGCCTTCATGCGGGCGCTGCGCGAGCAAAAGACGCGGGTGCAGGCCGGCTTTCTGGCGCTGGACCCGCGCAACGGGCAGATCAAGGCCTGGGTGGGCAGCCGCGATTTCAGCGAGGATGCGTTCGACCACGTGCAGCAGGCACGGCGCCAGCCGGGCTCGACCTTCAAGCCCTTTGTGTATGGCGCAGCGTTTGAGCAGGGCGCCCGCCCCACCGACACCCTCATGGACCAGGCGGTAGAGATCCCGCTCGGCGGGGGCGAGGTCTGGCGGCCCAGCGATGACACTCCGCCTAGCGGTAAAGCCATGAGCTTGCGCGACGGCCTGGTGTATTCCAAGAACACGATCACGGCCCAATTGATGCAGACGGTGGGCCCGGCCAAAGTGATCAAGCTGGCGCGTGCCATGGGCGTGCGGCAAAGCAAGCTCGACGCCGTCCCTTCGCTCGCCCTGGGCACCAGCCCGGTGACCCTGAAAGAAATGGTCACAGCCTACGGCACCATTGCCAACGGTGGCGGCTACCTTGAGCCAATGATGGTCACCCGCATTGAGGACAGCAAGGGAGCGGTACTCGCCGAGTTTGCACCCGAGTCACCCGAACCCGCGCTGTCTGCGGCCGTGGCGCAAACGCTGCTGGATGTCATGCGCGGCGTGGTCGATCGGGGTACGGGTGCGGCGATTCGAACCCGCTTTGGCATTCGCGCCGACGTGGCCGGTAAGACCGGCACCACGCAGGACAACACCGATGGCTGGTTCATTCTGATGCACCCGCAGTTGGTGGCCGGAGCCTGGGTCGGTTTCAACGACAACCGGGTGACGTTGCGCAGCGACTACTGGGGGCAGGGAGCGCACAGTGCGTTGCCCATCGTGGGTGACTTTTTCCAGCAATCCCTGAGGTCCCGCCTGATTGAGTCGCGAGCCCGTTTTGTGGTGCATGAGGAGGTCGGTCTGCTGGCGCGCCTGCGCGCTTGGTATCAAGGCGTTTTCGCGCCGATGACGGCGCCTGAACGCGCCCCTGAACCCCGGCGTGTCCAACGGCCGGCTCCGGCCCCAATCCCGCTACCGCCGTCCGCAGCGTCCGCGCCTGATACCGCGGTGCTGCCGCCGGTCAGCGTTCCGGCCTCAGAACCCCTGGAGGCCGCTTCCGCCGCCAGCGAGCCTGCATCTGCGCCGAGTGTCAGCCGACCTGGCGAATCGTGAAGTTGATGCGCTGCTCGCCCAGCCCAAGGCGCCGCATCGCGCCTCACCCCTCGATGCGGGCGCGCAGCAGGCGCAAACCGTTGGCCACGACGATCAGGCTGGCCCCCATGTCGGCGAACACGGCCATCCACATGGTGGCCTCGCCCAGCATGGCCAGGATCAGAAACGCTGCCTTGATACCCAGCGCCAGCACGATGTTCTGCCACAGCACGGTGTGTGTGCGGTGGGATAGCCGAATGAGCTCAGGCAGGCGGCGCAGGTCGTCATTCATGATCACCACGTCGGCCGCCTCCATGGCGGTGTCCGTGCCAGCCGCACCCATGGCCACGCCCATGTCGGCCTTGGCCAGGGCGGGCGCGTCGTTGATGCCATCGCCCACCATGGCAGTAGGTCCCAGGCGTTGCAAGGCTTCGATGGCGGCCAGCTTGTCCTCGGGCAAAAGGTTGCCGCGGTGGTCGTCGATGCCGACCTGCCTCGCGATGTGCTGGGCTGTGGCCTGGTTGTCGCCCGTCAGCATCACCGGCTTCACGCCCAGCGCCTTGAGTTCGGCCAGCGCTTGGTGTGCGGACTCCTTGACGGTGTCGGCCACGGCAAACAGCGCCAACACGGCCTGCTCACTGGCCAGCAGGGTCACGGTGCGACCTTGCGCTTCGTGATCATGCAGTTGCGCTTCGAGGGCGGGGCTGCATTGCCCGCGTTCTTCGATCAAGCGGTGGTTGCAAAGCACGTAGGCGGTGTCGCCCACTGTGGCCGTCACACCGCGACCGTTCAGTACCCCGAACTCAGTCGCGTCCTGCGCGTCAATGGTGGCGGCGTGCTCGTGCAGGCCCTGGGCAATCGCCTGGGAGACCGGGTGGTCCGATCGCCCCGCCAGCGCGGTCGCGATGGCCGCGATGTGGCTGCGCGCCAGTCCTGACTCGATCAGCACCGACTCGACCAGGGTGGGCTTGCCTTCGGTGAGCGTGCCGGTCTTGTCCAGTGCGATCACCTTCAACAAGCGAGCCTCCTCAAGGTAGGTGCCGCCCTTGACAAGGATGCCGCGCCGCGCCGCTGTCGCTAGCGCGCTGACCACGGTCACTGGCGTGGCAATCACCAGGGCGCAGGGGCAGGCGATCACCATCAGCACCAATGCCTTGTATGCCGCAGCGTTCCAGGGCCAGCCCAGCAGCAGCGGGGTGAGTGTGAGCACGGCCACGGCCAGGGAGAATACGACCGGTGTGTAAACGGCCGCGAAGCGGTCGACAAAACGTTGCGTGGGCGCTCGGCTGCCCTGCGCCCGTTCCACCGCGTGAATGATCCGTGCCAGCAGGGTGTTGTTGGCCAGGGCCGTGACACGCAGGGTCATCTCGCCCGTCTGGTTGATGGTGCCTGCAAAGACGACATCACCCACCGTTTTGTCGATCGGCAGGCTCTCGCCCGTCACTGGCGATTGATCAATGGCGCTCTGTCCGGCCGTGATCACGCCGTCCATCGGCACGCGTTGGCCCGGACGCACACGCACGAGCTTACCCAGCGTGACGCTGCTGGCCGTTCGCACCGCCCAGCTGCCATCGGCTTGCTGAACCTCGGCCTCTTGCGGCGCCAACGCCATCAGACCTTGAATGGCATTGCGCGCCCGGTCCACCGAGCGTGTCTCGATCAACTCGGCCAGTGCGTACAGCGCCATCACCATTGCGGCCTCCGGCCACTGGCCGATGGCAAAGGCGCCTGTGACGGCCACCGCCATCAACGCGTTGATGTTCAGGTGGCCCTGGCGCAGCGCCGCAAAGCCTTTCAGATAGACGTCCAGGCCCGCCAGCCAGATGGCGCCGCCAGCCAGGGCCATGCCCAGCGTCTGCCACCAGCCGCCGCTTTGGCCAAAGTAGGCGAGGGCCTCGGCCATAGCGGCCAAGGTGAGGGCCAGAATCAGGCGCAGCACACCGCCGGGAGCTGCGTCGTCTTGGCTGTGATCATGGTCGTTGTTGTGGTCGTCCTCACACATCGGTGATGCAAGTGCGTCTTGAGGATTTGAAATGATCCATGAGTGATTGGGCGTGGGCGGTCATTGAACAAGTTTGGGGTACCCGACTGTCTGAGACAGCAAGACCTGCTGATCATGGGGCAGCCCCAACGCATCGGCGATGGCCTTGCGGTCAATCCACGCGCGGATCACGGTGGCCAGGCCATGGCTGGCCGCAAACAGGTACACGTTCTGAGTGATTGCGCCCGCCGCCACGTAAGCGTATGCCACTCGTTGCTCCACGGGCACCACGCTCATGCGGGTGTGGTCTGCCACGTACACAAGGTCCAGCGGTGCTTCGTCCACGAAGTCTTGGTAACCCGTCACACGCCTGATGTCGCTCCCTGCCACCAAAGTCAATTGGTGGGCGGCTGCGTCGTAACGGTAAGCGCCCGTCGGCAGGGCAACGTAAACGTCAACCTCCTGGGCATTCATCGCGGAAGGCGCTGTGCGGGTTCCGTCCGGGCGGTTCACCCCATTGGCCGCCCAAAGCAGTTGGGACAGCAGCGGCAAAGGCACGGCCTCCGGTGCGAAATCGCGAGAGGAGTGACGGTGTGCCAGCACCTGCATCAATGGCAGGCCGCCTGTCTTGTCGGGAGGGGGCAACGCAATGGACTGGGATGCGTTGCCAAGCGCGGGCTTGGGACGCAACTGCCCCATCGCGCCGAGTACCAGCTTGCTTAGCGTCGTCATGACAGGCCTCCGTTCGATCATGGGTGAGGCCTGACTTTAGGGCCAAACCATCCAAGCCGAGCAGCAACGTTCATGAGGAAGCGGGTATCCCCAGCGGGTACGGGTTTTGACCGCGTCAGCCGTTCAGCGAGACGGCTGGCCGTCGCGAACGCAAGGGGTGTCGCGTCTGCCAGCGCTGCAGGGCTCCGCCCGCCAGCATGGCCGGCACAAACAACCAGGCTTCCGGGTTGTTTGAGAACAAGGTTGCCAACGCAGGACCGGGGCAGTAGCCGGTCAGGCCCCAGCCCACACCGAACAAGGCGGCGCCTGTCACCAGACGTGCATCCACCTTGGTCACGGTCGCCAGATGAAAGCGATCTGCCCACAGTGGGGCGGGGCGTTTCAGCAGCCAGCGGAACGCCACCAGCGTCACCAACACGGCCCCCCCCATCACAAAGGCGAGACTCGGATCCCAGTCTCCCGCGACATCCAGAAAACCCTGCACCTTCAAGGGGTTGGTCATCTGGGCGATGGCCAGACCCAGGCCAAACACAAGGCCTGATATCAGGCTGATCAACAAGCGAATCATGGGAGAGTCCTTCTTCAGAGGTGGGCCAGGTGCCGCACGGCAAACACCGCCAGCGCGCCTGTGGCCATGAACACCAGAGTGGCCACCAGCGAACGCGGCGCCAGCCGGCCCAGGCCACATACCCCATGACCACTCGTGCAGCCATTGCCCAATGAAGTGCCATAGCCCACCAACAAGCCCCCCACGATCAGCAAAGCGGGCGAATAGTGCTGGCGCGGATTGGCAACCTTGCCAGTGATGGTGAAGTAGGCCCAGGCACCACCCATCAACCCGACCAGGAACACCAATCGCCACAACCATTCATCACCACGGTGTTTGCGCAGGCTGTCGAGCGCGCCGTGCGCGATGTTGCTGATGCCCGCCAGGCGACCAATGCCGCCCAGCAGTAGGGCGGCCGAGACTCCAATCAGGATCCCGCCGACCAGACCGGCTGCGGGTGTGAACTCACTCATGAAAGGTACTCCAAAAAACAAGACGCGGGCTGAGTGCAGAGGCGGCCTGGAGGTCAGAACTTCCAGCCGTAAGCCATTCCCACGATATTTTCCTTCAAATGCACGTTGGCGTCGCCGTAGCCGAAACTGCCCGGGACAGAGCCATGACCATTCACTGTTTTGGAGAAACCGTGGCTGTAATGGGCGCTCCATTCGCTGTGCTGATCAGCCTTCCAGGTGAAACCGGCGGTCAGGTGGTTCTGTACCACACCAGGGGCCAGGATGTTGAAGAAGGTCTCGCTGGAGGGGATGGGTTGTGTTGCGTGGCTGACGCCAGCGCGCAGGGTCCATGCCGAGTTCAGTTCGTGGATCACGCCCAATTTGTAGACGGTCACGTCCTTCCAGCCGAACCCTCCACCATCTGGCGAACCCAGCAGGTTTCCTTCCACGGTCAGCTTGCTGACAGGGTTGCCCACGGCTTTGACATCACTGAGCTGGATAAGCTGGTAGTCCAAGCCAATGGTCCAGGCTTTGGACGGCTGCCAGGCCACGCCCAGGCCGTAGTTGGCCGGGATGTCAAAGCCTCCTTGCTCGGCAAACAGCCCCTTGTACTTGTCGAACTTGCCGTCGATCTTGGACGACCAGGTGGCGCCGAGGCGCCATTCAGGCAAGATCTGGCCGATCCAGCCCAGGCGCACACCGACGTTGGTGCTGCTGTCCGTGCCTCGGTTGCTGACATCATTCGGAGAGGACGACGCGCCTTGGAAGGGCTCAATGCCGCGGATGGAAAAGCGCTGATGGGCGATGTTCAGTGCCGCGCCGACCACGTGGTCCGGCGTGACCTTCCAGGCCGCCGATGGCGAGATGAAGAGTTGCTCCAAGTTCATGACGGTCTTGCCCTGAACACCGAAAGCACTGAAGGGGCTCTTGTCATAGGTGGTGTTCATGCCACCGTTGCCAAAAACCGCAATGCCCACGCTGAGTTGCTCGTTCAGTTGGCGGGTGTAGCCGAACTCGGGGATCAGGAACAGGTCTCGGCCGTCACCGCTGTAGTTGCCATCCAGTCCAGCTTGGTTGCCCTTGATTTCGGCGCCACGACTGGGGTTGAACAGGTTCACCCCCACATCCAGGCGGTTGCCTGTGAAGGCGGTGCCGGCCGGGTTCGTGGCGGCGGTTAAGCCATCTTGTGGCAACGCGATGCCCACGCCAGCGGCGGCTTGCGACTTCACCCCATAGCCATGAGAAAAATAGCCGTTGGTGGCGTGTGACAGCTGGGGGAGGGCCATCAGGGACAGCAGGGTCAGGGCGGCCAGGCGAACCGGAGAGGCGTTGAATTGCTGAGACATGGAAAACCTTCCGGTACTGCTAAAAATGAGGAGGTTCCTACTTTAGAGGGTGTAAGTGCCCACACCAAAGACTGCTTTCGCATGTGCTTATGCAATCAAGTCCACACTCGGTTTGCGCATAAGCATCTGAGGAATGCTCGCATGAGCCAGACTCTGGCCGCCGTAGCATTCGATCTGCGCATCAGAAAAGGCTTCGTCATGCAATTTTCTTTGAAGAAATTCCCCCTCCGCTCCCTCCACTTGGCCGTTGGGGTGTTGAGCCTCGCGGTCCTGGCCGGTGCTGCCCGGGCGGATGCCACGCTGCTCAACGTCAGCTACGACGTCACGCGTGAGTTCTACAAGGACTACAACGCCGCCTTTGCCAAGCACTGGAAAGCCACCACGGGCGAGACCCTGACGCTGAACCAATCGCACGGCGGCTCCAGTAAGCAGGCTCGCAGCGTGGTCGAAGGTCTTGCAGCCGACGTCGTTACCATGAACCAGGCCAACGACATCGACATACTGGCCGAGCGTGGCCAACTCATCCCTGCCAACTGGGCGCAGCGCCTGCCCAACAACAGTTCGCCCACCACCTCGGTCACCGTCATCTTGGTGCGCAAGGGCAACCCCAAGGGCATCAAGGACTGGGCCGACTTGGCCAAGCCGGGCGTGTCGGTGGTGATCCCCAACCCCAAGACCTCGGGCAATGGTCGCTACACCTACCTGGCTGCTTGGGGCTCGGTGATCAAGCAGGGCGGTGATGCCACCAAGGCACGCGACCTCGTCAAGAGGATTTTTGCGAACGTGCCGGTGTTTGATGGCGGCGGCCGTGCTGCCACCACCACCTTTGCCCAACGCGGCATTGGCGACGCCCTGGCCACCTTTGAAAGCGAAATTCCCTTGATCCAGAACGAGTTCGGTGGCGACTTTGACGTGGTCTACCCACGCGCCACGGTGCTGGCCGAGAACCCCGTCAGTGTGGTCGACAAGGTGGTTGATAAAAAAGGCACCCGAAAGCAGGCCGAAGCCTATTTGAAGTACCTGTGGTCCGACGAAGGCCAGACGATTGCCGCCAAGCACCACATGCGCCCGCGCTCCGGCAAGGCGCAGGCCGAATTTGCCAAGGACTTTCCCAAGGTGAATACCTTCACGGTGAGCGAGTTGTTCGGTGGCTGGAGCAAAGCTCAGAAGGATCACTTCAATGACGGCGGCATCTACGACCAGATCCTGGGCGTTGGCAAGAAATGATTCTTTCCAGAGCACTGCTGAAGCGGCCCAGCGTGCTGCCGGGTTTCGACGTGGCGCTGGGCCTGACGCTGCTCTACCTCAGCCTGATCGTGCTGGTGCCGCTGTCGGCCACCTTCCTCAAGACCGCGACCATGACCTGGCCGGCCTTCTGGGAAGCCGTCGCCTCACCCCGCGTGGTCGCGTCTTACAAGCTGACGTTTTCCGCGTCGCTGGCGGCTGCGTTGCTCAATGTCGTGTTCGGCCTGTTGGTGGCCTGGGTGCTGGTGCGTTATGACTTCTTTGGTCGTCGCCTGGTGGATGCCCTGGTGGACCTGCCGTTTGCCTTGCCTACGGCCGTCGCGGGCATCACGCTGACGGGGATGTATGCCTCAAACGGCTGGCTGGGTCAATGGCTGGAGCCTTTGGGCATCAAGGTGGCCTTCACGCCCCTGGGCGTGTTTGTGGCCATGACCTTCATTGGCCTGCCGTTCGTGGTGCGCACTGTTCAGCCCATTTTGGAAGACCTGGCCAGCGAGCTGGAAGAAGCTGCGGTCACCCTGGGGGCCACGCGTTTGCAAACCTTCACCAAGGTGATCCTGCCAATCCTGACGCCAGCCTTGCTGACCGGCTTTGCACTGGCCTTTGCGCGCGCCCTGGGCGAGTATGGCTCCATCATTTTCATCGCGGGCAACATGCCCATGGTGTCCGAGATCACGCCCTTGCTGATCATCACCAAGCTCGAACAATACGACTATCAAGGCGCCACCGCCATCGCCGTGGTCATGCTGGTGATGTCCTTTGTGCTGCTGCTGGCCATCAATGGTCTGCAGGCCTGGTCTCGCAAACGTCAAGGTAAGTAGACGATGTCTCAGTTACCACCCAACTTGCTGGACAGCCGCGCCGAACCCGCCTGGGTGCGTCGCCTGTTGATCGGCGTGGCGCTGGTCTTTCTCGCATTGTTCTTGTTCCTGCCGCTGGTGTCCGTGTTCTTTGAGGCCTTCAAAAAAGGCTGGCACGTCTATGTGGCCGCCATCACGGAGCCCGATGCCTGGTCGGCCATCGTGCTCACGCTGACGGCCGCCGTCATTGCTGTGCCGCTGAACCTGGTGTTTGGTGTTTCGGCGGCGTGGGCGATCGCCAAGTTCGACTTTCGCGGCAAGAGCGTGCTGCTTACCTTGATCGACCTGCCGTTTTCGGTTTCGCCCGTCATTGCCGGCCTGATCTACGTGCTGGTGTTTGGGCTGCAAGGCTGGTGCGGTGAGTGGCTGCGCGACCATGACGTGAAGGTCATCTTTGCCGTGCCGGGCATCGTGCTGGCCACCATCTTCGTGACCTTTCCCTTTGTGGCGCGCGAGCTGATCCCGCTCATGCAGGCGCAAGGCCAGGAGCAGGAAGAAGCGGCCCGTGTTCTGGGCGCTTCGGGCTGGCAGACGTTCTGGAAGGTGACCCTGCCCAATGTGAAGTGGGCCCTGCTGTATGGCGTGATCCTGTGCAACGCCCGCGCCATGGGCGAGTTCGGCGCCGTCTCGGTGGTGTCGGGCCACATTCGCGGTCAAACCAACACCTTGCCCCTTCACATTGAAATCCTTTACAACGAATACCAGTTCGCAGCCTCCTTTGCCGTCGCCTCGCTGCTGGCCAGCCTGGCCTTGGTCAGCCTGGTCCTCAAATTCATCGTCGAGCGCCAGGTGCGCAAACAGGTCGCACTGGCCCAGGAGGTCGGAGTTTCGTCATGAGCATTGAAATCAAAAACCTCGTCAAGCGTTTTGGCTCGGTCACCGTGTGTGACCACCTGAACATCAACATTCCCTCCGGTGAATTGGTGGCCCTGCTGGGCCCTTCGGGGTCGGGCAAAACGTCGCTGTTGCGCATCATCGCGGGTCTGGAGCAGCCCGACAGCGGTTCGGTGATATTCCATGGTGAAGAGGCCACCCATGTGCCCGTGCGCGATCGCAACGTCGGCTTCGTGTTCCAGCACTACGCCTTGTTCGGCCACATGACGATTTTCGAGAACGTGGCGTTCGGCCTGCGCGTGCGCCCCAAGGCCACCCGTCCCTCTGACTCCCAGATTCGCGAGAAAGTCACCGAGCTGCTCAAACTGGTGCAGCTGGACTGGATCGCCGACCGCTATCCGCACCAACTCTCTGGCGGTCAGCGACAGCGCATTGCCCTGGCCCGTGCGCTCGCCGTTGAGCCCAAAGTGCTGCTGCTGGACGAGCCCTTTGGCGCCCTGGACGCCAAGGTGCGCAAAGAGCTGCGCCGCTGGCTGCGTCGTCTGCACGACACCGTGCATGTCACCAGCGTCTTCGTGACCCACGACCAGGAAGAGGCCATGGAAGTGGCCGACCGCATCATCGTGATGAACCAGGGCCGCATTGAACAGGACGGTGCGCCCGACGAGGTCTATGACCACCCGGCCACGCCGTTTGTGTTGGAGTTTCTGGGTGACGTCAACCTGTTCCACGGCCGCGATCACGCTCCCGGTGCGGTGGCTGCGTCCACCAGCACGGGCGACCCGCAGGATGTCAGTTACGTGCGCCCGCACGAGATCCAGATCCTGGCCCACCCCGAAGAAGGCAGCCTGCCCGTGACCCTGGTCCATACCCTGACCGTTGGCCCCAACACCCGCCTGGAATTTCGCCGCACGGACGGGTTGGGCGAGGTTGATGTGGAGTTGCCCCGCGACGAATATGCGTCATTGCGTGACAGTGGCCTGCTGCAAGCAGGGGCGCCGGTGCACCTCAAACCGCGCCGCGTGCGGCGCTTCAAGGTGGTCAATGGCGGGCAGGGCGGCAGACCTGAATTCATCGAAACCGATCCGGCGACACAAATTTAGGCCGTCCCGCCGGGGTGGTGTAAACATGGTCAGAACCGCGGTGCGATTCCATGCAAAATGAGGGCTAATCACCGGGCATAGCCTCATCCCTCACTCCTCCGGGGTCTCACTCAAAAGCATGTTTGCATCCATCAAACGCCTGATCGGGCCAGGATCCGCCAAGGGAAACGAGGGCGAGGTGCTGGCTGCCTGGGCCAAATCCGAGGGATATTCCTTCAAAACCGTACGCGAGAAGGTCAGCGGCGGCTACGTCGTTGACGCCCAGGACAAAGGCTGGCGCGTCGAGTGGGGAACGTCGCAACGCTCTTACATCAAGGGCAAGGAGTTGCGATTCCGCTGCGAAAGCAAGCTTCCGCCCGATGTGCAGATCCTGCTGCTGACCCGCGTGCTGGCCCACACACTCGAAACCGAGGTGTTCAGCAGTTTCACGAACGCCATGCAGACCCAGGTGGACAACACCTTGCCCGACGAGATGCGGTGGCTGGCCATGCATTCGCGCGTTGTGTTGTCCGAGCCCCCGGTGCTCGCAAGACGCTTTGTGATTTTGTCCAATGCCGATGAGGTTGCTCGCAAATGGCTGGACGACGAGTTGCTGGCGGTCCTGGAGGACGCGGCGAGCAGCTGGTGGACCGATACCTTGACACTGGTGCTGACAGTTAATCGGGGTCGTTTGACCATTCGCATGCCGGGGCAACCCCTGGAGGATGCGCAGCTCAGAGCCATCGGCAAGTTATTTGCCCAGGCCGCCAGCAGCCTGCGCGCCACCGCGCTTCGCATCAGCTGAGTCGTCGATGGTCTGTCCGGCCTCGGCCCGGCTCAGGTTCACGATGAAATGTTGCTTTTCAGCGTCTAGCTGATGGCGCAAGGTGTGCACGGGCGCTTCGTTGACCAACTCTTTAATGCTGCTCAACACGCCGGCCGGGGTTTGCGCCAGCTGCTCAACCAAGGCCAGCGCGCTTTGCAGCACCATTCCCTCAGGCACCACTTGATGCACCAGGCCCCACTGGGCCATTTGCTGGGCCGAGCTGGGGTTGTTCTGCCACAACAGTTGCAGGGCACGCCCTCGGCCCAAGGCGCGCGTCAGATGCCAGCTGGCGCCGCCCTCGGGTGATAAGCCGACCTGGTTGTGCCTCATCAGAAATCGGGCGTTTTCTGCCGCGACGACCAGATCGCAGGCGAGCATCAATGATGCCCCGGCCCCTGCAGCAATGCCCTCAACGGCGGCAATGATGGGTTTGGGGAAACTGCGCAAAGCCTCGATCCATTGATGAAAGGCATCCAGATTTTCTGCTTGCGTTGGCAAATCGTGCGGGCGGTTATGCGCCAGACCTTGCAACTCACCGCCACCACAAAAATGCCCACCGGCTCCGGTGAGAATCACGGCACGGACATCGTCATTGGATTCTGCGACATTCAGGGTTTCGATGCCCGCGGCATATACCTGGGGTGATAAGGCATTGCGCGCTCCAGGCCCGACCAGGGTCATGATTTGAGTGGCGCCGATTCGTTCAGTTTGCAGTTCAGTGGACATTCAAACAGAGGTGATTGATCACGATTTAACGGGTCGTTACAGGACTTTCCGCTAGCTGGAAGCGCGAGGCTTCATGCTAGAGTGAAAACTTGGGCCTAGCATGTACCGATATGAATAAATTGAACAGAATATCGGCCGCCGTTCTGGCCGGTATGGCACTTCTGGCAGCGTCTGGGGCGTCCCACGGTCTGGGTTACGGTCGGCCTACCAGTCGCGCTGTTTTGGGCGAACGGCTAAGCATGTCCGTGCCCATTCGCCTCGATGCGGGTGACGACGTCGCCAACGAATGCTTGGCCGCTGACGTCTATTTTGGCGATGACAAATTACCCAAGGAGGATGCCCAGGTTGTGCTGATGCCGGGGTGGGGCGAAGAAAGAACCATTCGATTGATGACCACCAAGGTCATTGATGAGCCGGTCGTCACCGTGTATTTGGTGGCGGGCTGCAGTGCCAAGATCACCCGCAAATTCATCGCGTTTGCAGATCCTCCAGGGGCCGTGCCCTCGGTGGCCGTGGACGCCGGTAATGTCGTCCCCCCCACCGCCAGTTATTCAGGCGGCCCTGCCAAAGTGTCGGTGGGCGGCTTGAGCATTGACACCGGGAGCGCTGCGCAAGAGCCACCCGTCGGTGGAGCGCCCAAGCTCGCGACGAACCACCGTGGCAAAAAAGTGCCCAAAGCCATGGCGTCGGTCGCCACACATACCGGGGGTTCCTCGGCGGCGCCGCTGGCGGGCGCTCCCAGCATGCTGCTGTCTCCAAAAGATCACGCCCGCGCCTCCGAATCCAAGGCGCCGGCTGGTGAGCGCCTGGTGCTTGACACCGCTGACCTTGATGCCACCAATCTGCCCAATTTGCGGATGAGCTCGGCCATGCTGAGCGCGGCGGCTGGCGACAATGCCTCTCCCGAGGTTCAGGCGCAACGCGCGGCGGCCGCAGCCCTGTGGCGCGCCGTCAACGCATCGCCCGAGCAGTTCGAGCGCGATCGTCAGCGCATGCAGGAGCTTGAGCAGCGCCTGGTGCAGTTGCAACAGGAATCCACTAAAAATCGCGCAACGACCGCAGCACTTGAAGCGCGTCTCCAACAAGCCGAAGCTGGCGCAAGCAACCCGACCGTGACCTATACCCTGGCAGGTTTGGTGGCTGTGTTGGCGGGCGGCTTATTGTTCTTCTTCATCAAGGGTCGACGCAGTCAGGCGGGACGTGACTGGTGGAAATCCGAGGCCGCGAACGCAGAGGCACCCGAGTCTGCGGTTCCACCGGCTGAGCCCGCGTTGGAGCGCACGTCGGCCACCTTTGCGAGCGTCAAACCGACCGACGACGTGCATGCCGTGTTGCGTTCAGCGCCCGTCACAGACGTGGCTGGCAAGACATCCCAGCTTGCTGCGCCGGCCGCACCGGACAACCGGGCGCCCGCGCCGACGTTCAGCGTGAGCTTGCCCGAGGCCTCAGCGGCTGCCGAGAAAGCCCGACCGGTCAGGCCGCCACTCAGCGATTCTGCGCGCGAGGTGTCGGTGGAGGAGCTGATTGATCTGGAGCAGCAAGCCGAGTTTTTCATTGTGCTGGGCCAGGACGATGCCGCAATAGACCTGCTAGAGAGCCATGTTCACAGTACCACCGGTGCCAGTCCGCTGCCCTATTTAAAGCTGCTTGAGATCTATCAGCGCCTGGGGAATCGTCCGGACTACGAGCGTGTACAGGTGGCGTTCAACCAGCGCTTCAATGCCTATGCCCCGGCCTGGGAATCGGACCTGCAGCAGGGCCACAGCCTGACGGATTACCCTGGCATCATTGAGCGCTTGCAGGCCTTGTGGTCCGAGCCGGCCAAGGCCATGGACGTCTTGGAGCGTTCATTGACACGTCCGGATGATGGCGTTGAGACCTTTGACCTGCCCGCGTACCGTGAATTGCTGTTCCTCTACGCAGTGGCCCGCGACCGGGCAGAGCGTGAATCTGAAGAGCGTCTGGCCGTGGATCTGGGCGTCGCCTCGTTCAGCGATGTCGAGCGCCCGGCCGCCTTGACTGAAACGGCCCCCATCATCGAGCCCTTGATGGCCACCCGGCCCATGAAGGCGCAACCGCATGCCAAGCCCAGCCTGGCTGTGGACGTTTCGCTGGATGATCTGGAGCCGGTGGAAGTCGAAGCGAAGTCGACCGACTACGTGCCGACCGAAATCGACAATACCATTGAGTTCGAGCACATTCACACCGACTTCGGGGCCCACACCCCGCCGGGCGCCAAACGAGGCTGACTCACAACCCGTAGTCTGTGCCTAGAACCGACCCGGCGGGGGCTTGCAGTGCTTGCAGGATCAACTCACGGCTCAGGCGGTCAGAGATCAATTCCGCAAATGCCAGCACGAATTGACGCAGGTACGCCCCCCGCTTGAAGGCCAGCCGGGCCAGATTGGGCCCGAACAGGTGCCCCACCGGGCGCCACACCAGATCCCCTTGGGCTGACATGCTGGGGTCGTCCTTGACCGCCATTTCTGCCACCAGGCCGATGCCCAGACCGAGTCGCGTGTAGGTCTTGATGACGTCGGCATCGATGGCTTCGAGCACCACGTTAGGGTGGAGTCCGCGCTGTGCAAATGCGTGGTCGATGCGTTTGCGGCCGGTGAACGAGGGGTGGTAGGAAATCAATGGCTCGGCGGCCAGCTGCTCCAGCGTCAAACGCGTCGCCTGAGCCAAGGGGTGGTTGGCGGGCATCACCACCACATGCTGCCACTCGTAGCAGGGCAGGGTCACCAGATCCGGAAAGTCGCTCAGTGATTCGGTCGCCAGGCCAATGTCGGCGGTTTCATCGAGCACCATCTGTGCGACCTGCTCGGGCGTCCCCTGATGCAGGCTGATGGCCACTTTTGGATATTTTTTTCGCAAGGCGGCCACGGGCTCAGGAAGGACATAGCGCGCCTGCGTGTGGGTGGTGGCAATCGACAGGGTGCCTGCGTCCTGCAAAGCGTATTCATCGCCAATGCGCTTGAGGTTGCCCACCTCGCGCAGGATCAGGTCGATCGATTTGAGCACCTGCAAGCCGGGCTCAGTGACGCGCTTGAGTCGTTTGCCATGGCGCACGAAGATGTCGACGCCCAACTCTTCTTCCAACTCCAGGATGGCCTTTGAAATGCCCGGCTGCGAGGTGTGCAGGGCTTTGGCGGTTTCTGTCAGGTTGAGGTTGCGGCGAGCCGCTTCGTGAACAAATCGGAACTGGTGCAGGTTCATGGGGTGGCTCAGGCGTTGGGGTGAGCCAGGGCCCAGGCGCTGTCGGCCAGGGCCTGTATCACGCCCTCGGTTTCGCCCACGGCAGGGCTCAATGCCCATTGCACGGCGGGGTATTGCTGGGCCAACTCGCTCAGCAACTGCGGCAAGTCCTTGCGCACATGGCCGCCTGCACCCAGAAACAGGGGCACCACCGTGACGTGGGTGCACCCCCCCGCAGCCAGCGCTGCGCCAGCCTGTGGGAGCGTGGGCGACATGAACTCCAGAAAGGCCAGGCTGACTTGCGTATCACCTTGGGCGGCGACACGCTGGCGCAGTCGCTCGGCGGTGGCCAAAAAGGGTTGGGCCCAGGCCGGGTCGCGGGCGCCATGGGCGAACAGGAGGATGCCGTGTGTGGTCATGAGTGTTAGCGCAGGGGTTAACGGTTGCGCACCAGCCAGACAAAGGTGCTCAGGGACAGCAGCAGGTAAACCAGGCTGGGCATGGCCGCGGCCACCCAGGGCTGCCATTGATGCAGCAAGCCCAAGTGGCTTGAGATGTGATTGACCAGCACGAAGCTGATGCCCAGCATGATGCCGCCAAAGATTTTCAGACTCATGCCGCCGCCCCTGGTGTGCAGGTAGGCAAAGGGCAGGGCCAGCGCCAGCATCACCAGACATACCAGTGGTGAGGTGGCACGCTTCCAGAACTGAATTTCGTAGCGTTGGGCGGCCTGGGCATTGTGCGCCAAGTGCTGGGTATAGCGCCACAGTGACACGGTCGACATCGTGTCGGGCGGCAGCACGGAGGCCGCCACCACCAACGGCGTCAGACTACTGCGCCAATCCAGGCGGGCCACCTGTTGCTCGTTCACGCCAGGGACGTCCAGCGAGGCTGCTTCGTTGGGCAGGGCGGGGCGTGCCAGCCATTGGGTGTCCGTCACCCCTTGCAGTTGCCAGACGGATCCGGTCGCACCGTCGCCAATGGCCTCGATGCGGGCTTGCTGGGCGACCACGCGCCGCACCAGCTGGCCTTGCGCGTCAAACTCGAACACGCGCACCTGACGGAAGCGGTCTTGGCCCTCGGCGGCCCCGACATTGACCGTGACCGTGTGGATCGAGCCGTCGGTCTGGGTATTGCGCTCACGCAGCCAAGCGCCGCCTCGCCCCAATTTAAGCCCCTGTCCCTGGCTGAAACCGGCCCGGTGCAGGGAGGCTTGTTGCTCGGCCAGCGGCATGAGCCAGTCGCCCACGCCGAACATCAGCAGTGCCGCCGCAATGCCCAGTCCGCCCAGCAAATTGAGTGCACGTGCAGGGCCCAGGCCTGCGGTGCGCAAGATGGTGAATTCGGAGCTTTGCGCCAGGCGCGCCAAGGCGAGCGTGGCACCGATCAGCAAGGCGATGGGGAACATGTCGTAGAGGTGGCTGGGTTGGGCCAGCACGCAAGTCCAGGCTGCATTCGCCAGCGTATAGCCGTGGCGTCCGACATCCTGCAAGGCGTCCACGAAGTCGATGAAGAAAAACAAGGCCATGAAGGACAAGGCCACAAACCCAACCGTCGTGATGATCTGGCCGTAAAGGAAGCGCCGCACGGTTTTCATCGGCGGCCCTCCGTCAGCATGACCCAGCCGCCGTCGCGCCACCAGATGCGCGTCAGTGCCGCCAAGGTCAAGGCGCCATGCACACCCAGCAGGGCGGTCCAGGTGCCCAGTTTTCCGGTGGACACCCAGTTTTGTGTCAGCGACAGCAGGTTGAAATAGATCACGAACACCAGCAAAGCAAAGACCAGGCTCCAGTTGCTAGAACGGCGTGCATTGCCAGCGGCCAGGCCCAGTCCGATCAACATCATGTTGAGGGTAGCCCAGACCAGGCCCAATCGCCAGACCAGTTCACCACGGGCGGCTGGCACCGTTGACGCCAGCAAGTCGAGCGTGGGCATGGCGCGCACTTCGGGCTGGGCGTCCGCATCACGGTCGACCTCACCAATCAGGATGCGCGCGGTGGCGAACCGCGACATGACCTTGTTGCCATTGGTCAGGTCGGTTTGCGTGCGCTCGCCACGTTCCAGATTCAGGTAACGCTGCCCGGCCTGCGTTTCAATCTGGCCTTCCTGTGCGGTGATGACGGTTTCCTGGCCGTCTTTTGTCAGGACAATGAAGATGTTCTTGCCTGTGCGCTGTCCGTCGCTGTGGGCGTCAATGAAGAACACTCGGCTACCGTCTGACGATGCCTGGAACAGGCCGGGTTGCACGCGGGCGATGTCCGAGCGCTTCTCATAGCGGGACTTCAAAATCTGCGTCTGTGACTGGGCCCAGGGGCGCGCCACCAGCGACAGCAGGGCCACGCCCAGCAGCACCGCGATGCCCATTTGCCAAAGGGGGCGTAGAAAACTCAGCTGCTGGGCGCCGCTGACCTGCCAGACCACCATCTCGCTTTCGCGCCACAAACGGCTCAGGACTGCCACCACGGACACGAACAGCGCCAGACTCAGCAGCAAGGGCATCTGACCGAGCAGGGTGTAGCCCAGCATCAGGCTGACATCGCTGGGCGCGAAAGCACCCATCGTGGCCTGGGCCAGGATGCGGATCAACACCATGGTCAGCACCACGGTCAGCAGCACCACCAGTGTCCCGACAAAGCTGCGCCAGAGTTCTCGGCGCACGGAGGAATCGAATAACATTGCTCAGATCAAATCAATTCACCCATTATGGACTTGCACCGCATGGACTACCGCTACACCGTGGCTCAAGGGCCCGCCCTGTCGCAAATCAATGCCGACGCCTTGTTGGTGATTCTGTGCAGCGATCACGCCACCACGGGAGACCCGGCGGTAGACGCCCTGGCCCAAGAGGCCCTGGCGTCACGCGACTGGGATCTGAAGGCGGGCAAGGTGCTCTATCTGCACCGTCCAGTGGGTGTGAAGGCGCCACGCCTGGTGCTGTCCGCCGCTGCCGACTCGTCCGCCAAGGCCTTCAAAGCCGCGGTGGTCAAGGCCTTGGCCGCCATCAAGGAACGCGACGTGGCCCATCTGGCCGTGATCGCAGGGGCTGGATTGACGCTGGACGCCGCTCACGCGCAAGCCCTGGTGCTGGCCGTGGCCGATGTCGGCTATGTCTACCGCCATACCAAGCCCAGTGCGCCCAAGGCCTCTGGTCTGCACAAGGTAACCCTGGTCGGCACGACCGATCAGGCGGCGGGCGCCAAGGCCGGTCTGTCGCAAGGGCAGGCTGTGGCCCACGGCGTCACACTGGCGCGCGAACTGGGCAACCGCCCGGCCAACTACTGCACGCCCACCTTCCTGGCTCACGAAGCCAAGCGCCTGGGCAAGGAGTTCAAGCACCTCAAGGTCGACGTACTGGAGCGTGCCGCACTTGAAAAGCTCGGCATGGGCTCCTTCCTGTCGGTCACCAATGGCTCGGCCGAACCCCCCAAATTCATCATCCTGCGCTATGAAGGTGGCGCCAAGTCGCAAGCGCCCATCGTGCTGGTGGGCAAGGGAATCACCTTTGACTCGGGTGGCATTTCGATCAAGCCTGGTGCCGGCATGGACGAAATGAAGTTCGACATGGGCGGCGCGGCCAGTGTGCTGGGCACCTTCCGTGCCGTGGCCGAACTCAAACCCAAGGTCAACCTGATTGGCCTGATCCCCACCTGCGAGAACATGCCCAGCGGCACCGCCACCAAGCCCGGCGATGTGGTTACCAGCATGTCGGGTCAGACCATTGAGGTGCTCAACACCGACGCCGAAGGCCGCCTGATCTTGTGCGATGCCTTGACCTACGCCGAACGCTTCAAACCCGCTGCCGTGGTTGACATTGCCACCTTGACCGGTGCTTGTGTAGTCGCCCTGGGCCATGTGCACAGCGGCTTGTTCTCGACCGACGATGAGCTGGCGCAAGCCCTGCTGGCCGCTGGTCAGCAAGCGCAAGACACCGCCTGGCGCCTGCCGGTCGACGATGAGTATGGCGAATCACTCAAGAGCAACTTTGCCGACTTGGGCAATGTGGGTGGTCGCGAAGGCGGCGCCATCACGGCGGCGGTGTTCCTGAGTAAGTTCACCAAGTCTTACCGCTGGGCCCACCTGGACATCGCCGGTTCGGCCTGGAAGTCGGGCGGTGCCAAGGGCGGTACGGGGCGTCCCGTAGGCTTGTTGACGCAGTTCGTGCTGACACAAGCCGAGGCCGGCAATGCGGCCATCCAGGCCCGCCCCTCCGAAACGAGCAAGCGTGCCAAGCTGGCCGCCAAGGTGGCCAAGCCAGCGGCGCGTGTGCCACGCAAGACAGCCTGAATCGTGATTGATGAACACTGTTGAGTTTCACCACGGCACGAGCGACAAGTTGGCCTACGCCTGTCGGTTGCTGCGCAAGGCCTATCGCACTGGCGCGCGTCTGGTGGTGACCGGCGATGCGGCCACCCTCAAAGCGCTGGACCGCCAGCTCTGGGTCTTTGACGACCAGGAGTTCGTGCCCCATGTGCTGGCCACCCCAGGCCAGGACGTGCCCACGCGTCTGCACGACACCCCCGTGTGGCTCGCGCCACATGGTGCGGACGCACCGCCCGCGCCGGGCGAGCGCAGCATCCTCGTCAACCTGGGGCCGGAGATGCCCGACCACCCCGAGCGCTACCAGCGTTTGTTTGAAATCGTCTCGTCGGCACCGCATGATCGCCAATTGGGTCGCCAACGCTGGAAGCGCTACGAGGCCCTGGGCCTGCACATTCAGCCGCATGAGGTGAAGACATGAGTCAGGCACCCCGCCCCTACCCAGACCATGTGCCCACGCTGACCGAAGTCATCGAGTTGGGGCCAGTGCCTCTCGCTGTGCCGGCGGTCATTTTGCCGGAGGCCCCGCCGCCGCCGTTGCCGCTGCCCTCGCCGTTGTCGTCAGCGGATTCGGACGTATCCGAGGCGCAGTTGACCCATCGCGTGCTGGTCGATGTTCAGCGTCAGATTGATTCCATGCTGGAGTTTCGCCTGCGCGAATCCATGCAGCCCCTCCTGGCTCAATTCATCGAAACATTGATGCAGGATCTGCGTGATGAACTTTCCCGAACCATGCGCGATGTGGTGACGCGAGCCGTGGCCCAGGAGATGGCCAAGCTGCGAAACCGTTGACGGACATGAGTGATATTTTCGATCGACTATTTTGAGGTGGACATGATTCAACGCTTTACTGTGTTCCGCGTGGCTTTTGCTGCCGCGATGCTGACAACCCTGTGCGGACCCTTGATGGCCCAGGCTCAAACCGTCGTCAGGATTGGTCATGTCGGGCCCGTGTCTGGGCCGCAGGCGCACTATGGGCGTGACAACGAAAACGGCGCGCGCATGGCCGTGGACGAACTCAACGCGCAAGGCGTGGTGATTGGCGGCAAGAAGCTGACGTTTGAATTGCTGGCCGAAGACGATGCTGCCGACCCTAAACAAGGCACGGCTGCGGCCCAGAAGCTGTGTGACGCCAAGGTCAATGGCGTGGTGGGGCATCTCAACTCCGGCACCACCATCCCGGCGTCCAAGATCTACAACCAGTGCGGTCTGCCCATGATCTCGCCATCGGCCACCAACCCCGATTTGACGACCTTCGGCTACAAAAACGTGTTTCGTCTGCTGGCCAACGACAAGGCCCTGGGTGCAGGCCTGGCCCAGTACGCGGCCCAGACGCTCAAACTGAAAAAAGTGGCCATCATTGATGACCGCACCGCCTATGGCAAGGGTGTGGCTGAAGTCTTTCGCAAGACCGCCACCGAGCTGGGTCTGGAAGTGGTGAGCGACCAGTTCACCAATGACAAGGCGGTTGATTTCATGTCCATTCTCACCTCCATCAAGAGCAAGAAGCCCGATGGCATCTTCTTTGGTGGCATGGACCCGCAGGCCGGGCCCATGTTGCGCCAGATGCAGCAACTGGGCCTGACCAAGACCTATCTGTTTGGCGGTGATGGCATTTGCACCGACAAGCTGATGGATCTGTCCAGCGGCGCAAGGACACTGGCCAATGTGGTCTGCGCGGTGGGCGGTGCCTCGATCGATAAGCTGCCCAGTGGCGCGGCGTGGCGCGCCAAATACGAGGCCAAGTTTCCGGGGCAGTTCCAGGTCTATTCGCCCTACACCTATGACGCCACCATGGTGCTGGTGGATGCCATGAAACGGGCCGGGTCTACCGACCCCAAGGTCTACGGGCCCAAACTGAGAGAAACCAACTACCAAGGCGTGACCGCCAAAGTGCAGTTCGAAGCCAATGGCGAACTCAAGAACCCGGCCATGACGCTCTATGCCTATAAGAATGGCAAGAAGGTGGCCCTGAACTGAGTCAAAGCCTTGCTACAATGGCGGGCTTCGGAGAGGTGGATGAGCGGTTTAAGTCGCACGCCTGGAAAGCGTGTGTAGGTTAATCCCTACCGCGGGTTCGAATCCCGCCCTCTCCGCCAAGACATGAGCCTAAGTGATTGATTCACTTAGGCTTTTTTGTTTTTGATGATGGATGATCTACCATTGTCTACCATTAAATTTCGTATTGATTTGGCGGGCATTGGACGTCTTTGAACGTGAATCTGGCCGCCGATGACGGTGCCATCCGGAATTACATGCTTCGGACCTGCTGCATCCCCCAGGTGTCGGCGCCTGGGCTCAGACCTGAGCTGCCCAGAAAAATCGTTCGTTTGCCGAACCGGTCGTTGACCTGATCCAGCGCAAGCATCAGCTTGGCACGGTCTCGCTGCTCGGTCGCCTGCCGCTCCCAGGCATAGATGCTCCGCAGTCCTTTCGCTGCCGCGTTGGCCAACCTTTACGGCAAGCTTCGCGTCCGCCGTGAACTGCCAGTTAGGCGTCCGCGCGACCTTGGCGCCGTAGAACCACGTGCGTGGCCTTCTCCGATGCGACGAATTCGACGCATTCGTATCCCAGGGCCCGCAAGTCCACCCCTTCGAACAACCGCTCTCCACGGCCGAGCAGGACGGGTGCGATCGCAATGTGCAGTTCATCAATGAGGCTCTCGCGAAGATACTGCTGGATGGTGTTCGACCCACCGCCGACGCGCACGTCCATACTGCCGGCCGCCTCGCGTGCCCTTTCAAGTGCGTCGCGAACGCCGCCCGTGACGAAATGGAAGGTCGTACCGCCCTCCATTTCGATGGGTGGACGTGGATGATGCGTCAAGACGAAGACCGGCACGTGATACGGTGGATTGTCTCCCCACCAGCCTTTCCAGGCCATGTCCAGCCAGGGTCCACGAAGGGGGCTGAACATGTTCCTCCCGAGAATCCAAGCCCCCACATTCTCAAAGCCACGAGCGGCGAAGTCATCGTCAACCCCGGTCGTGCCGCCGTCCTTGCCGAACAAGGCCCGCTGGAAGGTGCGTGTTGGCCGTAACCACTGGTGCAGATCCGTCCCGCCCATGCCGAGCGGATGGTTGATGTCTTGATTGGGGCCTGCACCGTATCCGTCGAGCGAGATGGTGAAGCTATCAACGCGAACTTGTGTCATCTTTTGCCTCCGCCTGGTTGCTGAACACCCCGTCAGGCTCGCTGAGTCCTCGCCGTACCTGAGTTCGCCTGCGCGCTCGTAGACGTGCAGGACAGCACCGCTCGTCGACTGCCGAAGGCCGTCGTGTCGAATGAAATGTGAGGCGACACATGGGGATGCTACCGACGTGATTGATTCAGCGACACAGCCGCCGTCACCAGCGCCACAAGCGATGGTTCGTCGACCTCAACACCTTCTGTGAAGTCGATCGCACGGCGCACGTTGCCTTCCAGGCTTGAGTTGAACAACTGCGCGCCATCTTCTAGCGCGGCCCCTCTGGCAAACGTGAGCTTGACGGCCTTCCTATAGGTCTCGCCTGTGCACACGATACCGGCGCAGGACCAGACCGGCACGTTCCACTTCCACTCTTCAACAATTGTGGGGTCGGCGCCTCGAATCACGGCTCTGAGGCGAGCCAGCAGTGCGCCCCGCCAGTCATTGAGTTCTGCTATTCGGGCGTCAATCAGCTCTGCGGGTGATTTGCCGAGATCGGCCGCAGGGGTCGCTTTCGGTTGGCGGCTCGCTGAAGGCTGATTGCTTTGGCGGCTTGGCACTGAAATCTCCTTCTGTGGCGCCAACTCTGTGGTGCTGTCGACTAATGGGTTGCGCTCCTGCGCATTTTTGCGGCATCCATGTGCCAGCCGACTTTCATGTGGTGTGAGGGACGGCAACCAACACGAAGGAGTCCGAAATGAATGCTACAGCCGGTATTCAAAAGATTCAATCCAGCAGCGGTTGACCCGCCTGCCAACTTAGGGACAGGCTCGCCGCAAGCTCGGCGTGTGACATGCCCGGCATTGGTGATGCCGCGCGCCTCCCCGATGCCTTGTTTTTGGAAGCTCCTTGACAGTCGTGCCGTACAGGTAGACAAGGCGGGTGTTGTACCTATCCGCATCTATATGGAGAACGACATGGACGAGGCGAACAAGCAAGTGGCGATTGATGCCCTCAATCACATCATGGAGTTGGAGCTTGCTGGGGTCGTGCGTTACACGCATTACTCTCTGATGGTCTACGGCTACAACCGCATCCCCATCGTTTCTTGGCTCAAGGCCAATGCACAGGAGGGACTTGCCCATGCCCACAAGGCCGGTGAGTTCGTGACCTTGCTGGGTGGTCACCCATCATTGAAGATCGGCGCCTTGCTCGAAACGGCCAAGCACGACATCGGTGACATTCTTCGTGAAAGCCTTGAGGTTGAGAAAACAGCGCTGGCTGCCTACTACCGATTGCTGTTGATCGCAGAAGGGCAGTCGGTGATGCTTGAAGAATATGCGCGCGAAATGATCGTGCTGGAAGAGTTGCACCTTGACGAGGTGAACAAGATGCTGCGCAAGCCCGGAGACATCGCACCCTTCACGAACTGACTCAACGATTTTTCGATTATTCCAGGTCGCCTGCATCCTCGGGCGGTGTGAGTTTGACCGAGGCAGCGTCGCGCCGGGTGTCGTGTTTATCGATGGCGGTGGCCACGGCGCGCTGGAGCTTGCCCAGAGCACTCTGGATGGCTTGATGGGCCGACGGGGCGTGGCCCTTGACGACCACGGGTTCCAACCCCACCAAGCGGGCCTCTAATGTGCAGAGGATGTCGTCCGGGTTGGTCTTTGCATGGCTGACCGCATCGGTCACGTGGGCCTCGACGCGCGTGACGTACTCGCCAAAGCGATGCAGCGATTCCTTCACCACGGTCTCTAGGTATTCGGCCATGCCTTGGCGGCCATCGACATGGGTATCAGTGTTCAGCAAAACTTGCATAGGGCGCTCGCTTTCAAAGTTGTCTGGCCAAGTGTAGACCGCCTTTGGGGCTGACGGACTGCCCAGCTGGCGTGTTCCACAGTGCCATGCGCTCGATTTGAGCGCCGCAGGTGCCGCTATGACGACGCCATCTGCCTGCGCAACTGCCGAGCGGCATCTTCGTCGCGGGCGTCATCAATTTCGCGCAGCACGCTGTGCAGGTCCACGGCCTTTTCGGGGCGTTTGAAATGGCCGCTCAACGCGGTATCGGGGTGCAGGGCGCCGGCCTCGTACAGCGACCAGATCTCCTGCCCATAGTTGGTGTTCAACAACTCCGGCGCAAAACGGCCAAAGTAGTGGCGCAGATTGGCCACATCGCGCTCCAGCATATTGGCTGCGTGGTTGTTGCCGGCGGCATCGACCGCCTGCGGCAGGTCGATGATGACCGGGCCGTCGCTGCTGATCAGGATGTTGAACTCCGATAAGTCGCCATGGACCACACCCGCGCACAGCATGCGCACCACTTCCATCACCAGCGCCTGGTGATGGATGCGTGCCAGCTCTGGGGTGAAGGCCAGGTCATTGAGCCGTGGCGCCGCATCGCCGTCGTCGCCCGTCACCAACTCCATCAGGAGCACGCCCTCGAAGAAGTTGTATGGCTTGGGCACGCGCACGCCCGCAGCGGCCAGTCGGTATAGGGCATCCACTTCGGCGTTCTGCCAGGCTTCTTCCTGTGCCTGTCGCCCGAAGCGGGTACCTTTGGCCATGGCTCGGGCCTGGCGGCTGTTTTTGGTTTTGCGGTTTTCGGTGTAATCCACGGCCTGGCGAAAGCTGCGCTTATTGGCCTCTTTGTAAACTTTGGCACAGCGGATTTCGTCGCCGCAACGAACCACGAAGACCATGGCCTCCTTGCCACTCATCAACTGCCGCACGACGCCATCAATCAAGCCGTCTTCAATCAGTGGCTCAAGTCTTTTCGGGATTTTCATGCCGCTATTGTGCGCGGGAAGGCGAAGGTGCGTGTCAAGGCGTGTATAAGCCCGATACCCATCAATAAGGACAGTCACGATGCGCAACCATCACGTCAATGCAGTGAAGGGGAATTCACCCGCCACGGTGTTGTTTGCAAGTTTGATCGGCACGACGATCGAGTTTTTTGATTTCTACATCTACGCCACTGCGGCCGTTCTGGTTTTTCCAAAACTGTTTTTCCCGTCGTCCGATCCGGCGGCGGCGGTGCTGCAGTCGCTGGCGACGTTTGCCATCGCATTTTTTGCGCGGCCCGTGGGGTCCGCCGTGTTTGGCCACTTCGGTGATCGCATCGGGCGCAAAGCCACCTTGGTGGCGGCGCTCATGACCATGGGGATGTCGACCGTGCTCATTGGCTTGTTGCCAACCTATGCCGCGATCGGAACGCTCGCGCCCTTGTTGCTGGCTTTGTGTCGATTCGGGCAGGGCTTTGGCTTGGGCGGGGAATGGGGCGGTGCCGTTCTACTGGCCACCGAGAACGCACCACCTGGGAAGCGGGCCTGGTATGGGATGTTCCCGCAGCTGGGGGCTCCGATCGGGTTCTTCTTTTCTGGCGGCATTTTTCTGCTGTTGAGCGCGACGCTCACCGACGAACAGTTCTTCAGCTTTGGCTGGCGCATTCCATTTCTGGCCAGCGCTTTGCTGGTCCTGGTGGGTTTGTATGTTCGCTTGAAGATCACAGAGACGCCGGCATTCCAGAACGTTCTGGACAAGGAGGAGCGAGTCAAGATGCCGCTCATCAACGTGTTTCGCGACCATGGTCGCGTGCTGGTGCTGGGCACCTTCAGTGCCTTGGCAACCTTTGTGTTGTTTTACCTGATGACGGTGTTTGCCTTGAGTTGGGGCACGACGGCGCTGGGCTATTCGCGGCGCGAGTTTTTGCTGCTTCAATTGTTTGCCGTGCTGTTTTTCGCGCTGGCCATTCCCGTTTCGGCTGTGCTGGCCGACCGCTTTGGCCGCCGTCTGGTGCTGAGTCTCGTGTCGGCGGCCATTGCGCTGTTTGGCCTGCTCTGGGCGCCCATGTTCAGTGCGCACAGCCTCACGCAGGTGGCCGTGTTCCTCGCGCTTGGCCTGGCCTTGATGGGGATGACCTATGGCCCCTTGGGTACGATGCTGTCGGAGCTATTTCCGACCGAGGTGCGGTACACGGGCGCGTCGATGACGTTCAATCTGGCCGGTATATTGGGCGCATCACTGGCCCCCTATGCCGCCACTTGGCTGGCGACCAAATATGGCCTCAGCCATGTTGGCTACTATCTGTCGCTCGCAGCCGTGCTGACCCTGGTGGCCTTGCTGCTGACCCGCACCAAGAAAGACTATTTCACCCAGTCCGAAGGCTGAGTGTCTGGGCGGTCAGCCTGGCCACTTGCGCAGTCAGTTCGGCGTTCTCGGCGGTCAGATCCTTGATGGTCTGCTTCATGCGGACCACCTGGGTTGCCAGGTCGTCGTCCCAGGGCGCGTCCGTTGCGGGTCCGTTCTCCGGGGCCTGCCTTGCGTCAGGGGCAACCACGGAGGTGCGCTTCGTGGCCTTGGCCTCGCGCACCTGCCTGGCCGCCTGCTGCAACTCCTTGCGCCCCCCGGCGACGGCGGCGATTTGCGCATCCTGAGGCAGTGAGGCCACGGCGGCTGCGGCGTTGATCGAGATCTCGCCTGACTTCACGGCGGCCACCAGTTCAGGCACCGCCGCCTTCTGGATCTTCTCGATCTGGCTGACGGTGTTGCTACTGATGCGCGCTGCCTTGGCCAGGGCCTCGCGGGTGGTCAGCGGCTCGGCGGGTTTGATCGCAGCGTGCTCCGCCGCCTCGGTCGCATCCGCAGTCGACAGGGCTGGCGATGCCTGGTTCTGTGCCGCGAGAATGTCCTTCTTGCGCAAGGCCAGCACGCCACGCTGAAAGTCAGACACGCTGCGACGCCCCAGGTGCTGGTCGATCATCCACAGGTGCACGTCGTCCATCGACTTGAACCGGGTGTTCTGCACCGTCTGGAACGCTAGGCCATGCTTTTGGCAGATGCCATGGCGGTTGTGCCCATCCACCAGCACATCGCCCCACAGCACCAGCGCATCGCGGCAGCCCTCTGCCAGGATGCTGCGCTCCAGAGCTTCATGCTCCTCAGTGGTCAGCGGGTCGATGTAGGCACGTAACTCTTCTTTGACGGTGATGTTCATGGGGCGCGTGGAACCGGGGACTTCTCGAAATGAGGCGCCATTCTAGGGTCCGGTCATTGCGTTCAAAGCCAGCGGCCGTCGTGCGGCATTTGGATCGTGTTGGCCGGACTGCCACCGATGACTAGAGATCCGATCACGATGCTGAGCACGGCGATGAAGATGCTTGCAAAGAACGCCGTCCAGAAGTTCGAAACCCTGAAACCCTTGACCAGCGACGCGACCAGCATGATCATCAAAGCATTGATCACCAGCACAAACAAGCCCAATGTCAGCAAGGTCAGCGGCAGGGTGAGCACGATCAGCAAGGGTTTGATGATGGCATTGGCAAAGCCGAGCAGCAGCGCAGAGACGATCAATGACGATGCATTGTCGAATTTCAGGCCGCTGAAGATGTGACTGGCCACCCATAGCGACAAGGCCGTGATGCCCCAGTGCAAAAGAAAGGGCATCAGGTTTTCAAGCATGTCAGGAGCCTTGTTCAGTGAGTTGTCTGAGTACAAGGTGATCATACTGATCGGTGGCCACGGCCAAGCAATCAAGGTTTTATCTCGCGCTGACTCAGCGGGCTCGGAGTTTCCCGGCCCGTTGGTTTTAGAGCTCACGCAGACGCGTCATCAGTTGCTGGACCTCGACGCTGGCTTGGCGCTGGCCGTGTTCATCGGTCATGGATGACAGGTCGCGCAGAGACAGGCTCAGGTTCATCAGGCCATCGCGCAGGGTCAACAAAGCAGACTGCATCTCCAACAACTGCTGCTTCCTGAGATCTGAAGCGTCTTCGTGCATGACCGAACTCCTGCCCCCGCTGCTACAAAAACCTGGGCCGCCAAGGGGAGGGCGGGCAAGCGTCGCATGTGCAAAACTGTAGCGGCGAGGGGCCTGGCAGGCTAGCCGCTTATTTGAGGGGTGGGCGCTAAACTCTTCGGTGAATCACTGCGGGGGCCCCATGGATCATTTCTCCGACGATATCTACACCGAGCCGTCCAACCCCGACGTGGACACGCTCAACAATCTGGGCCCTTTGCGCCGGATGGCCGGCGTTTGGCAGGGGACTCGTGGTCTGGATGTCAAGCCCAAGGCGGACGGGCCCCGCAAGCAGGTCTTTGTTGAGCGGATCGAGCTGCAGCCCATTGACCCGCAAACCAATGGCCCGCAGTTGCTGTACGGCTTGCGTTATCACACGCACATTGTCAAGCCAGAGCAGGTCAAGACCTATCACGACCAGGTCGGCTACTGGCTGTGGGAGCCCGCCACCAACACGGTCGTGCACACCTTGACCATCCCTCGCGGGCAGACCGTGATGGCGGTGGGCACGGCCAGCGCTGATGCGGATTCGTTTGAGCTGCTGGCCACGAACGATTCGTCGTCGTTTGGCATTTGTTCGATCCCGTTTCTGGAATACGCCTTCAAGACGGTTCAGTTTCGGATCAAGGTGACGTTCAACCCTGACGGCACATGGACTTACGACGAAGATACCGTGCTCATGATCAAGGGAAAGAATGAACCCTTTCACCACACCGATCGCAACACTTTGAGCAAAGTTTCCGAGCCCACGCCAAACCCGCTGGCCCGGTAGTGCGTTGGTCAAGTCAGGGCAACCATGGCATCAAGTTTCTGCCGGTATTGCCGATCACAGGGGGTCCTCTGCACAATCATTGACCCCTGATCTGCCCACCCATGAGCCTGGCCTCTGTCTTCGTGATGCCACTGCGGTGGGAAAGAAAGCCAGGCATCCATCCATGGCCGGACGTGGTGGGGGGCTTGTTGCGCCTGGCGGTGGCGGCCAGTTTGCTGCTGGCCTCAGCCGGTCACGCCTGGGAGTCTCAAAAACTGCTGGCTGCGGCCCAGAAAATGGGGCCTGCCACCGCACTGCAGACACAGGCCTTGATTCAGGAAATTGCCGAAGCGGCCAATCACGATGAATTGGCACGCCTCAAGGCCATCAATCATTTTTTCAATCGGCGCATTGATTACCGCGAGGATATCGAGGTTTGGGGGCAGGTGGACTATTGGGCCAGTCCCCTGGAAACCCTGAACAAAGGCCGGGGAGATTGTGAAGATTACGCCATCGGCAAGTATTTCTCCCTGATTGCGGCGGGTGTTTCTGCGGCGAAGATGAGGCTGGTGTACGTGCGGGCTGAAATGGGCAGGCGAATCGTGGCGCATATGGTGCTGGCCTACTATGCAGAACCGGCCGCAGAACCTTTGATTCTGGATAACTTGAATATTGAAATTCGCCCAGCCTCTCTGAGGCCAGATCTCGCACCTGTTTTCAGTTTTAATGCCGAGGGCTTGTGGCAAGGTGTGGGGCGTAGCTCGGCGGGCGATCCGGTGGCGCGTTTGTCACGCTGGCGCGACGTGCTGGCCAAGGCCCGCGCTGAAGGATGGTGGTGATACTTATGGGAGAGGACTCTGCATGTCTCTGATTCGTCAGATCTGGCTGTTGTTGACCGTGACGCTGTTGGTGGTGTTTCTCGGCAGTTTCACGGTGGGTATCGCCACGTCTCGGACGTATCTGGAAACTCAGTTACGCCTGAAGAATTCGGACAATGCACAGGCATTGGCCCTGAGTCTGTCGCAACAGAAGGGCGACCTTGCCCTGATGGACCTGGCGGTCGCTGCGCAGTTCGACACCGGTTACTACCAGCGCATTTCCTTGAAGGATCAGCGCGGCCAACTGGTCTCGAACCACGAGGCCAATGCCATCCAGACCAGCCGGGCGGCGTCCAACGCGCCTCGGTGGTTTGTTGACCTCATCCCCATCGATTCGGAGCCAGGCGTGGCGCAGGTGTCGGACGGATGGCGCGCGCTGGGCTCGGTCGAAGTGGTCAGCCACTCATCATTCGCACACGACCAATTGTGGCAAGGCAGCCTTAAATCGGGCTTGTGGCTGTTGTTGATCGGGGCCTTGTCTTGTGTGGTGGCTGTGCTGGGGGTGAGGCGCATTCGCCGGCCGCTGGATGCCACGGTCGCGCAGGCGCAGGCGCTGATGGAGCGGCGCTTCATCACCGTTGCAGAACCCCGCGTCCCTGAACTGGCTCGCTTGACCAAGGCCATGAATGCCGTGGTTGAGCGGCTCAAACTTCAATACGACGATCAGGCGCATCAGGTCGAGCAGTTGCGCCGGGAAGCGCACTGTGATCCCTTGACCGGGCTGTCTAATCGGACTTATTTTGTGGCCCAACTCAGCGCGATCTTGAGCAATGACGAAGGCCCGGGCAGCGGTCGGCTCTACCTGATTCGTGTGGTCGACCTGACGATGATGAACCGGGTCTTGGGGTATCGACAGACCGATGGCTTGTTGCAAAAGCTGGCCGAGGTATTGAGCCAAGTGTCGGTGGGGGTGCCTGGCGTCTCCACGGGGCGGCTCAACGGAGGCGACTTTGCCGTGTGCCTGACCGGTGGCGATGTGCCTGTGCCTGACCCCGAGAATTACGTCGACGCCATCAAACGTGCCTTTGCCGAACGGGGCGTGACGGCTTCGGTGGTGGTGGGAACGACCAATTGGGTGCGGGGCGTGACCATGCCGCAGGTGCTGGCGGCGGCCGACTCGGCCCTGGCGCGCGCCGAAAGCCGTGGCGGTTTTGCGATCGAATCAAACCTGGTGGGCTCACCCACGGCGCCGGTTCTCGGTGAAGACCAATGGCGTCGCCGCTTGACGGCTGCCCTGAACGAGGACCGCATGCGGCTGGTTCGCTTCCCGGTGCTCAACCGACAATCGGCTCTGGTTCACTACGAATGCCCGATGCGTTTGCAACTGGAGCCCGACGGCCTGTTCGAGTCCGCCGCCCACTGGTTGCCGATGGCTTTGCGCTGCAAGCTGATTTCTCAGGTCGACGAAGCGGCCGTGGCCATGGCCCTGGCGCACATCGAGTCAGATCAGTTGCCCCGTGGTGTCAATGTCTCGCCGGCATCACTGGCCGACAGCGGCTTCGTTCCACGCTTGCGGGCACGCTTGAGTGCCGCACCTCAGCAGGCGCGGCATTTGTGGCTGGAAGTGCCAGAGATCGCGGCGCTGGAGAGCTTCGAGCTGGTGCGGGAGCTGTGTGAGCAGTTGCGCCCTCTGGGCGTTCGCATCGGTCTGGAGCATGCGGGTGAGCGCCTGACACGCCTGGAGTTCCTGTTTGAAGCGGGCTTGGACTACGTCAAGCTGGACGCCTCGGTGGTGCAGGGCGTGGCGCAAGACGCCGCTTGTGCGGCCTTTGTGTCTGGCACCACGGCCATGTTGCATGGCCTGGGTTTGCAGGTCTATGCCGAAGGCGTCACCGATGTGGAGGACATCGCCGCGTTGATGGAGTGTGGCGTGGATGGTGTGACGGGGCCGGCAGTCAAAGAGGCTTGATCAGCCACCAACCTTCGTTGGCCGATCGTCAGCGGATGTCTGCGCAGTGGATGCTGAACTGGCCAGTGGGCCGGTCCGCAAAGAACCTTTCCAGCGTCATGCGCACCGTGCGAAACGCCAGGTCATCCCAAGGGATCTCGCTCTCGCTGAACAGTCTGGCTTCAATGGTTTCGGGGCCTGGCGCAAAAGTGGTGTCCAGCAAACGGGCCCGGTAAAAAAAATGCACCTGGCCCGCCATCACGACATTGATGATGGTGTACAGCCCCTGCATTTCAATGCGGGCGCCCGCTTCTTCGTCTGTTTCGCGGGCGGCGCCTTCTTCGGTGGTTTCGTCCAGCTCCATGAAGCCTGCCGGCAAGGTCCAGAACCCCTTGCGCGGCTCGATATTGCGCCGACACAGCAGCACCTGATCACCCCAGACGGGCACGGTGCCCACCACATTGAGCGGGTTCACATAGTGGACGTGGTGGCATGCCGGACAAACGGCGCGCTCCCGGTTGTCGTCCTCTGGAATGCGAAGCTCGACACGGGTGCCACAGACCTGACAGTGCTCAATGCGGCGTGAAGAAACCATGAGGGTAAGTGTAGGGCATGACGCTGCCCGTCATCCCCGAATCAGTCCTTGGCGCACCAGCCGATGGGCGTCCAGATGGGTCATCCAGGGCGCGAACGCTTCCATCACACGCACGGGCTGGCCTTGGCGCCAGAACACCGAACTGCGGGCCCAACGGGGCATCGCCAATTCAGGGCATTGGGCGAGCCATTGCTGGCGCAGATGGGCGTGCTGCTGGCCATGGGCTGGCAGTGGGTGGATGCGAATCGGGTCGCGGCACACATGGCGGCCCTGGAACAGCAGCTCAGCCAGGGGGCGGGTGCCCAGGCCGGTCAATGCCTTCCACGGTCCGCGCAGCGCCTGGTGCGTGGTGGTGCTGCGCGCCCACACCGCTGGCACGCCGTCGAGCAGCAGCATGACTTCGCGCACATGTCCGCTGCGGCAAGCCAGATCTCGCTGCTCGGACGGCCACAGACCCTGGCTGCCCTGGCTGTGCACACGCACTTCCACGTGACCATGGACCCGCAGTCGGGCCGTGAGTGAACCGGGAGCGCTCAACCATGCGTAAAGGCTCGGATCGGCTGGGCAGGGGTCCCGCTGTTGTCCTGTGAGACGTGGGGTGTGGTGACGAGGTAGCATCGGGTCGCGATGATAGCTTTGACCTCACCCCCATGGCCGCCTGGCTGGATTAAACCCTCCCTGGGGTCGCGCGTGCATGCCGTGATGACGGCCCGCAGCGCACTGAGCGCGGGGCAGGGCGCGGGCAGTGGTGAACCCTATGACGACTTCAATCTTGGTAACCATGTGGGCGATGATCCGGGCGATGTGGCCCGTCATCGGCGCGACCTGGCGCTCGCCATGGGCGCGGAACCGGTGTGGCTGCAGCAGGTGCATGGGAATCGCGTGCTGCGACTGTCGCGCGATGATGTGGGTCGCGCTGATGAGCACCAAGCCGATGGCTCTCTGACCACCGAGTCCGGCGTGGCGTGCGTCATCATGGTGGCCGATTGCCTGCCCGTGTTGCTGGCCGCACCACAGGGACGGGCGGTGGCGGCTTTGCATGCCGGCTGGCGTGGTTTGGCGGGTGCAGGTGACATGCAGGGCCGTGGCATTGTCGAGACGGGCGTGGCGGCGCTGTGTGAGGCGGCGTCCTGCGACCCTGCCGAGGTGCTTGCTTGGTTGGGTCCCTGCATTGGGCCGACCGCGTTCGAGGTGGGGGCTGATGTCTTGCGTGGTTTTGGGGTAAACCCGGGGCGACCCCATCCTCGTTTCAGGTCTCAGCCTTTCGGTGCGGCGCCCGACGATGTCACCGCCCGACGCTGGCTGGCCGATTTGCCCGGCCTGGCGACCGATCGGTTACGGGCCTTAGGGCTGGGCCGCATAGAAGGCGGCACCTGGTGCACGGTGTCCGAACCCTCACGATTCTTTTCCTTTCGCCGCGATGGCGTCACCGGGCGGCAGGCCGCTTGTATCTGGCTGGGCGAGCGCTAGGGCAGCGAACTCAGCCTCCTCGGCGGCGCGGCGTTTCTTGCGCCGCATGGGTGTGCCCAGCAGGTACATCACCAGTGACAAGGGCCCCACCCCATAGAGGAAAAAGGTGACGATGGCGCCCAGCACGCTGCCAACGGGGCTGACCGCCTCGGCCACGGTCATCAACACCACCACGAACATCCAGGCAATCGCAACGATCCACATCGGTCAGGGTCTCGAAATCAAATGAGGCGAAAACACGTCAATCCAGACGCTGTAATTGCCAGGGAGTCGTGCAACGGTTGTAAGAATAAGGCAACATTGAAAAGCCCGGACGGACGGGTGAAATTAGCAGAATCAGGCAGGAACAAATGGCAGGTACTCGGCAGTCGCGCGCAAAAAAAATGGTCCCCCCCGGCGGCGAATCGCCGATCCTTGAAGCGAAAGGCCTGGCATTGGGCCAAAGTGTGGGGGCTAGTTTGCAGTCCATCGCCGGCTTGACCGTTCCCCCGGAGGCGCTGTCGCAGATCCAGAAAGACTATGTTGACCAGGCCGCCAGCTTGTGGAACCAGGCGCTGGAGCATCCCGATCAGTGGAGCATCAAGGATCGCCGCTTTGCCTCGCCTGAATGGACGAGCAACCCTGGCAGTGCCTTCCTGGCGTCCATGTACCTGCTCAATGCCAACACCTTGAAGCGCATGGCCGACAGCCTGAGCGGCGATGGAAAGGCGCGTGACCGCGTGCGCTTTGCCGTGCAGCAATGGGTGGATGCGGCCTCACCGTCGAACTTCCTGGCGCTCAATCCCGAAGCGCAGAAGAAGGCCCTTGAAACCAAGGGCGAAAGCATCACTCAAGGCTTGCAGCATCTGTTGCATGACGTGGGCCAAGGGCACCTGTCGCAAACCGACGAAACCGTGTTCGAGGTCGGGCGCAACGTGGCCACCACCGAAGGCTCGGTCGTGTTCGAGAACGAGCTGATCCAGCTGATCGAATACAAGCCCTTGACCGAGCAGGTCTACAAGACGCCGTTTTTGTTCGTGCCGCCGTGCATCAACAAGTTCTACATCCTGGACCTGCAGCCCGAAAACTCGCTGATCCGCTATGCGGTCTCGCAAGGGCACCGGGTCTTCGTGATCAGTTGGGTCAATGCCGACGACAGTCTGGCCAAGGCCACCTGGGACGACTACATCGAAAAGGGTGTCATCCAGGCCATCAATGTCAGCCGTGATATTGCCGGCACGGAACAGGTGAACGCCCTGGGCTTCTGCGTGGGCGGAACCTTGCTGGCCACGGCCACGGCGGTCCTGGCCGCGCGGGGCGAGAAACCCGTGGCCAGTTTGACCTTGCTGACAGCCTTCCTGGACTTTTTCAATACCGGCACACTGGACTTGTTCATTGACGAGGCCATGGTGCAGTTGCGCGAGTCCAGCCTTGGTGAGCGCAGCCCCGAAGGTGGTGGCCTGATGCGTGGCGGGGAATTGGCGGCCACGTTCTCCTTCCTGCGTGCCAATGACCTGGTCTGGAATTACGTGGTGGGCAACTACCTCAAAGGTGAGAAGCCTCCGGCGTTTGACCTGCTTTACTGGAACAGCGACAGTACCAACCTGCCTGGGCCCATGTATTGCTGGTATTTGCGAAACACCTATCTGGAAAACAAGCTGGTTCAACCCAATGCCACCACCGTGTGTGGTCAGTCGGTCGACCTGCGCCGACTGGACATGCCCACGTTCGTTTATGGTTCACGCGAAGACCACATCGTGCCGTGGGATGGCGCTTACGCCTCAACGCAAGTGCTGAAGGGCGACATCACCTTTGTGCTGGGTGCCTCAGGCCACATCGCGGGGGTTATCAATCCACCGCAGAGCAACAAGCGCAGTCACTGGACCACGCCTGCGGGTACGCGCATCTTGCCGGGCACGGCTCAGGAATGGATGGCCACTGCCCAGGAGCACGCGGGCAGCTGGTGGCCGACCTGGTCGGAGTGGCTGGCCAAGCAAGCCAGTGCTGGCGGCAAGGTGGCCGCGCCCAAGCAAGCGGGCAGCAAGAAATATCGACCGATTGAAGCTGCGCCGGGTCGCTACGTCTTGCGCAAGGCGGGATGAACGCGCATCATTTTTTAAAGCATCTTTGTTGAACAAGGGGAACTCGCATGAATGACATCGTGATCGTTGCTGCTGCCCGCACGGCCGTGGGCAAGTTTGGCGGCACCCTGGCCAAGACACCGGCCGCTGATTTGGGCGCGCTGGTGATCGCAGACCTGCTCAAGCGCGCCAAGCTGACGGGCGATCAGATCAGCGAAGTGATCCTGGGTCAGGTGCTGCAAGCCGGGTGTGGCCAAAATCCGGCACGTCAGGCCGCCATCAAGGCAGGCTTGCCACACGGGGTGCCGGCCTACACCATCAACAAAGTGTGCGGCTCGGGCCTGAAGGCCGTGATGCTGGCGGTGCAGTCCATACGTGATGGCGACTCCGACATCGTCATTGCGGGCGGCCAGGAAAGCATGAGTCTGTCGCCGCACGTACTGCCCGGTTCGCGTGATGGTCAGCGCATGGGCAATTGGCAAATGGTGGACTCCATGATCAACGATGGTCTGTGGGACGTCTACAACCAATACCACATGGGCATTACCGCTGAAAACGTGGCCAAGCAATACAGCATCAGCCGCGAACAGCAAGACGCGTTGGCCCTGGCTTCGCAGCAGAAGGCGACCGCCGCCGTCGACTCGGGCCGTTTCAAGGACGAGATCGTGCCGGTGCTGATCCCTCAGCGCAAGGGCGACCCCGTGGTCTTTGACACCGACGAATACGTCAACCGAAAAACGAGTGCCGAGGTGCTGGCGGGCTTGCGTCCGGCTTTTGACAAGGCAGGTTCGGTGACGGCTGGCAATGCATCTGGCCTGAACGACGGGGCAGCGGCCGTCATGGTCATGAGCGCGAAAAAAGCGCAGCAATTGGGTTTGGCGCCCTTGGCCCGCATTGCCTCCTACGCCAGCGCGGCCCTGGATCCAGCCTACATGGGCATGGGCCCAGTGCCTGCGTCGCGCCGCGCTCTGGAGCGCGCCGGTTGGAAGGCCGCTGAGCTGGATTTGCTGGAAATCAATGAAGCCTTTGCGGCCCAGGCCTGCGCGGTGCACAAGGAAATGGGCTGGGACACCAGCAAGGTCAATGTCAACGGTGGGGCGATCGCCATTGGGCACCCCATTGGCGCGTCAGGTTGCCGAATTTTGGTCACCTTGCTGCATGAAATGCAAAAGCGCGACGCCAAGAAAGGCATTGCTTCCTTGTGCATCGGTGGCGGGATGGGCGTGGCACTGACGGTTGAGCGCTGAAAGCAGCGCTAGGATAATCGGACACTCGAAGCTTATTAACAGGAGGAGCATTCCATGACTAAGAAAGTAGCCTACGTGACTGGCGGGATGGGGGGCATTGGCACTTCGATTTGCCAGCGTCTGCACAAAGATGGTTTCACGGTGATTGCTGGCTGCGGGCCCAGCCGTGACTTCACGAAATGGCTCGATGAGCAAAAGGCGCTGGGCTACACTTTTTATGCCTCCGTGGGCAATGTGTCCGATTGGGACTCCACCGTGGAAGCCTTCAAGAAGGTTCGCGCCGAGCATGGCCCCATTGATGTGCTGGTCAATAACGCGGGCATCACACGGGACGGCATGTTCCGCAAAATGGCCAAGGCTGACTGGGACGCGGTGATCGACACCAATCTCAATAGCATGTTCAACGTGACCAAGCAGGTCATCGACGACATGGTTGACCGTGGCTGGGGCCGCATCATCAACATCAGTTCAGTCAATGGTGAAAAGGGTCAGTTCGGTCAGACCAACTATTCGGCGGCGAAGGCGGGCATGCATGGCTTCACCATGGCGCTGGCCCAGGAAGTGGCCAACAAGGGCGTGACCGTGAACACGGTGTCGCCAGGCTACATCGGCACGGAAATGGTGCGGGCCATCCGTCAGGACGTGCTGGACAAGATCGTCGCCACGATCCCAGTTAAGCGCCTGGGCACACCTGAGGACATCGCCTCGATGGTGTCCTGGGTGGCTGGCGATGAGTCAGGCTTCGCCACCGGTGCCGATTTCTCGGTCAATGGCGGTCTGCACATGGGTTGATGTGAGTGGGCGGTGGGCCCAAGTGGCTTCTGCCAATTCAAGCCCCGCAGGCAGTGATGCCTCGGGGCTTTTCTTCTTCAGGCGGCCGCTTCCTGTTCGAGAACCAGTCGGTCCAGGGCCGCGCAGACATCGGAAAAACGCCCTGTGATGACAGTGCGTCGCGCATCTGACGGGTCGCTGCAAATGCGCAGGCGCCGAGGCAACACAAGGGGGCTGAGGCGTTCAGCCGCCAGCTTGGGTTCGGTTCGAACCACGCCAGGACGGATGGCTGGCGATGAACGGAGGAAGAAAGCACGAGCAAGGTGATGGATCATGGAGAACTCCGGCAACAGCAATTGAAGTTCGGCAGGATTCCAGGGGTGACGCCAGCGCGCGGGACTGCACTCTCGGATGAGCGTGCAAATGCCCGCCACCCGCACGGTGGCGTTGTGAATAAAAAATACGAACAGGCCTGCTGAACTACATCAGCAATTGATTGCGGATCAGGCCCACGGCCAACCCTTCGAGTTCGAAATCCGGGTGGTCTGATGGCACCACAATGGGTTGGAAGTCCGGGTTTTCTGGCAGCAGTTCAATGCCTTGAGACGTGCGCTTGAACCGCTTGACGGTGACTTCATCGCCAAGTCGCGCCACGACGATCTGGCCATTGCGGGCCTCGCGTGTGCGGGCCACGGCCAGCAGGTCGCCATCCAGAATGCCGATGTCTTTCATGCTCATGCCGCGTACCCGCAAAAGATAGTCTGGGCGTTTGCTGAACAGGCTGGGTTCAACCGAGTAGGTTTGTTCAATGTGTTCTTGCGCCAAGATGGGGCTGCCCGCCGCAACACGCCCCACGAGGGGCAGCACCAGCTGCTCCAAGCCTGGCAAGTTCAGATTGAAGGGGATGCCAGAAGGGTGGTCCGCCACATCGCCGGCCGTTTTCTTGCGGGTTTCGTTGACGGTGCGCAGTGTGCCGGCCTTGAGTCGGATGCCCCGCGAGGTGCCGCCCAGCAACTCGATGACGCCCTTGCGCGCCAGTGCCTGCAGGTGTTCTTCAGCGGCATTGGCCGAACGGAAACCCAATTGCGCTGCGATCTCGGCCCGAGTGGGGGGGGCGCCAGTGCGGGCAATGGCACGTTGGATCAGCTCGAAGATTTCTTGCTGGCGCGGTGTGAGTTTGGGTTTATCGTTCATCGGGCTGAATGATCTGGTCGTGGCTGGATGGCTTGCTGTTAGTTTATACAGTGCTGTTGATTTGTCCAGTATTTTTAAAGGGGGCGTTGTATGAACGTGAAATCACCGATGGCTGTGGCGAAGGTCGTGGTTTTGGGCACGGGCGGCACGATCGCGGGAACCGGCACGGATCAAAAGGCGCTGACTTATCAGGCCGCGCAACTGGGCGTGGACGAGGTGGTGGAGCAAGTCACGTCGGCGGCGGCTGATCTGGCTGGGATTCCGGTGGAGTCGCTGCAGGTGGCGCAGATCGACAGCAAGGACATGGATTGGTCCGTGTGGCAGGACCTGGCGCGAGCGCTTCAGGCGGAGTTGGCTCGTGAGGAGGTGGGGGCCATTGTCATCACGCATGGCACTGACACGCTGGAAGAAACGGCCTTTTTGCTCGACCGCCTGCTGGATGTGAGCAAGCCCATTGTGCTGACCGCCGCAATGCGCCCGGCCACTTCTGATGAGGCCGATGGCCCGCGCAACCTCCATGATGCCTTGCGGGTGGCGCACGCGGCAGCCCGCCAGGGGCAGGCGGGCGTGGTCGTGGTGATGGCGGGCAAGGTGTGGCCGGGTCGCTCCGTGCGCAAGGTGCAGAGCTGTCAGATCGATGCGTTTGACGGCGGTGGATGCGCGCCCTTGGGCCTGATCACTGACAGCGGCGCTATCACGGATACAAAGGACTGGCCGACGCCGGGCGGTGGCGGCTGGGCTTGTCTGATGGCAGACCAGCCGCCCCGCGTCGAGATCGTCACCAGTCATGCGGGTGCGGACGGCTGGGTGGTCGACGCTTTGTTGGCCCAGCCTTTGGCGGGAGAGCTCAAAGGCTTGGTCGTGGCAGGCACGGGCCACGGCACCATTCATCGTGGTTTGGTGCGGGCATTGCTGGCGGCCGAGGAGCGGGGCGTGCGAATATGGCGCAGCACGCGGGTGGCGTACGGCGGTGTCGATTTCCGCGAGGGGGATCGCTGGCCGGCGGCTGGGACGCTGACGCCCGCTCAAGTGCGGGTGGCGTTGATGCTCGATTTGATGGGCATCCCCTCGGCGGGGATCAGGGCTTGACGCGAACCGTGATGGCCTGAGCGCTGTTTACCTTGATGACGGACTCGATGTCCGGAGTGGCCTCTCCCAGAGAGGGCGTCCACACGCGCAGGCGGTGTTCTCCGGCAGGTAGGTCCAAGGTCACCTGGCCGTCGTTGCCCGTCACGCCGAAGTAGGGTGTGTCGACCACGTGGATGTAGCCCAGCATCTTGTCGTGAATGTTGCAGCCCAGTGTGGCCGTGCCTGGTTTGTCAAAAATCACCGGGGTGGCAGGTGTACCGGCATACAGCTTGATCTCGAAGCGCTTGACCGGCGAGAACGAGTACACATGGTGTCGAACGGTGTCGAAATTGGGAAACAGAACAGAGGTGCCTGTTTGCACCACCAACAGTGTGGGCGCAAAAGCGCGCCCCTTTTGCGCCATGTTGGCCGTGACCTCGGTTGGTGCCGTGGTGCGGGCCCCCTTGACCATGACCGACACGGCGGCATTGGCCAGGGGCTGGCCGCTCTCATTGGTGAGGTTGATGACTTGCGGCGCCGCATGGACGCAAACGGCCAGTGCCTGGCCGATCAGGACGGTAAAAACGCGAGATAGGCTAAAGAAACTGGTGGGAGTGGGCATCAACAGGGATCAGGAATTCTTGACAATGTCGCGGCGGGTCGGAGCCAGTCGGCGCAGCAATTCGTTTTTTGCGCTATTGGGGGCCTGGGTCTGGTTGATTTCCTCGCGCAGGGTCTCGACCATGAGGTCAAATTCGGACCCCGTGATTTTCAGGTCTGCGTGCGAATTGGCCATGGTCTCGCCTTCATAGGCGCAGGGGCCATCCGCGACCTTGCACAGATAGGCGGCCACGCTTTGCTTGAGATAACCGAGCTTGATGCCCTCGAAGGTGCGCTTGGTGCGAGGGTCGGTTGCGACGCGATCCATGGTGCGATCGCTGACTTGCGTGATGACAGCGACGCCGCCCAGTTGCTGGTACAGGGAGTCTGTCTTCTGGGCATGGAGCGCTGATGAACAAGCCATCAGGCCGGCCACGGACCAACTGACCGCCGTGCCCACCACCATGGCCATGACGTGGCGTTTTTTTTCGGGCGTGAGGTTAAACCTCAGATTTGAAAGATTCATGCGGTTCGCCTATGGGCAGGAGGTCAGTTTTATCGCTCAATACTGACGCCAAACGGTCGATACCAATCGCTGAAATTGAAGGATTTTCCCTAACCATGACAGATTTACAGCACGCTGCGCGAAGGCTTTATTGGTGCGCCAGGGTGGCTGCCGTGGCGACGCCAGGACTGGTGTGCGGACATGCTCTGGCGGGCGATCGATTGCTGGCCACCTGGGGGGTGACCGAGGTCGAAGGTGCCGGCGGTGGAGGGCTGACACCCTGGGCCACGATCGCCGGCAGTGGCAGCAGCAACCAGGTCGGCGGGTCGGCGTTCGTCACACATTTGCGCACCAATGGCGGCTACGAGCTGAAGATCGCGGGGGCCGCTGTGGGCGTCCACGATCGGGTGGAACTGAGCATGGCGCGCTGGAGTCTGAAACTCAGCGATGTCGTCCCGGGTAAGTCACTGGAGATGAATGTGGTGGGCGCCAAGGTCCGTGTGGCGGGCGATGCGGTGTACGACCAGGATCGCTGGATGCCCCAGATCAGCGTGGGTGCTCAGTACAAGAGCAATGACGATGCAAGCCTGGTCAAGACCGCACTGGGCGCCATGAGCAGCAGTGATGTGGATGTTTATGCCACCGCCACCAAGTTGTGGCTGGGCGCTGCAGGCGGCTACAACGTGCTGGGTAATCTGACCTTGCGGCTGACCCGCGCCAACCAGTTTGGCCTGATCGGCTTTGGCGGCCAGGGGCACGATGGCCGACAGCTGATGTGGGAGGGGAGCCTGGGCACGATGCTGCGTGACGACCTGGTTGTGGGGGCGGAATACCGCAGCAAGCCCAACAACCTGGAGGCCACTGCCGCGATCCTGAAGGAGGACAGTGCCTGGGACCTCTTCGTGGCTTGGTTTCCCACCCGGACCATCAGTGTGACCGCTGCCTGGGTCAAGCTGGGCAACATCGCCAGTAAGCCTGACCAGGCCGGCCTGTATTTGTCGGGCCAATTGACCTTTTGATTCAGCCGCCAGCGGCTCTGTCCTTTACAGTCCGCTTACGAACGCATCACCGTTTGTAAACGTAAATGGGTCAGACTGATTGGTATGAATAGAGCAAAATTTCCTTGGCTGACGTCCACCCGTGTGGTGCTGGTCATTGTGGTTCTGGGCGCAGCGGCGTGGGGTGTGAAGCGGGCCTATTTCACGGCGCCTGCGCTGCCGGCGGTCATCACGGCCCCGGTGGCGTTGGGTGACCTTGAAGACTCGGTGCTGGCCAGCGGCACCATCAATGCGGCCACGGATGTGAACGTGGGCGCACAAGCCTCGGGCCAGATCAAGCGGCTGCATGTGGCCTTGGGCGACACCGTCAAGCAAGGCCAGTTGATTGCCGAGATCGACTCGACCACCCAGCAAAACGCATTGCGCAATGCCGAGGCCCAGGTGGCCTTGTTGCAGGCGCAGTTGAACGCCAGGCAGGCCACTTTGCAGCAGGCCGAGTTGGCCTTCAAACGCAAAAGGGATTTGCTGGCGCAGGACGCAGGTTCGCGTGCCGACTACGAAGATGCTGAAGCTGCCCTGGCCACGGCGCGGGCCGAGATCGTGGTGCTGAACGCTCAGATCCAACAGGCCAAAACGTCGATGGATACGGCCCGCATCAATCTGGGCTACACCCGCATTTCGGCGCCGATCGATGGTGTGGTCGTGGCTGTGCTGGTCGAAGAGGGCCGCACGGTGAATGCGGCCCAGTCGGCGCCCACCATCATCAAGCTGGCCAAACTGGACACCGTCCAGATCAAGGCGCAGATTTCTGAGGCCGATGTGGTGCGCGTCAAGCCCGGCTTGCCGGTGTACTTCACTATTCTGGGCGAACCCGGCAAGCGCTATGAGGCCAAGCTCAAATCGGTGGAGCCTGTGCCGGAGTCCGAACAGGTGGACACCACCACCGCCAAAGTCAGCACCACCACCACGACCACGGCTGCGATCTATTACAACGGTTTGTTTGAAGTGCCCAATCCTGATGGCAAGTTGCGCGTGTCGATGACGGCTCAGGTGTTCGTGGTGCTGGCCATGGCCAAGGATGCCCTGGTGATTCCCTCGACGGCTTTGGCTGAACGGGGACGCGACGGGCGGTACACGGTGCGGGTGCTCGAAGGCGCGGACGGGCAGCAACAGATCAAGCCGCGCAAAGTCCGCATTGGCTTGAACAACCGCGTGCAGGCCCAGGTGCTGGAAGGGCTCAAGGAGGGCGAAAAGGTGGTGGTGGGTGAGGCGGCGGCCGGAGGCAGCACCAGCGTTGGTGGGCGCCGTGGCCCCTCGATGTTTTGATGCAGCAGGGGCAGTGACATGACACAAGCCCTGTTGGAGGTGAAGGACCTCTGGCGCGAATTCCCCGCAGGCGAAGGCACGGTGGCCGTGCTCAAGAACGTGACCTTGAGCATTCAGGCCGGTGAGATGGTCGCCATCATGGGCGCGTCGGGGTCGGGCAAGTCCACCCTGATGAACATCCTGGGCTGCCTGGACCGGCCTACGCGCGGCAGCTATCGGGTGGCAGGCCAAGCCACCAGCGAGTTGGACCCGAACGAACTGGCACGACTGCGTCGCGAGCACTTTGGTTTCATCTTTCAGCGCTACCACCTGCTGGGAGATTTGTCGGCCGTGGGCAATGTGGAGATGCCCGCCATCTACGCCGGCCATGGCAGTGCCGAGCGCCACCAGCGCGCCCAAGCCTTGTTGGGCCGTTTGGGCATGAGCGATCGTGTCGGCCATCGGCCTGGCCAGTTGTCGGGTGGGCAGCAGCAGCGGGTCAGCATCGCGCGTGCGCTGATGAACGGCGGCGACGTCATCCTGGCGGATGAACCCACCGGTGCGCTGGACAGCGCCAGCGGTCATGAGGTGATGAACATCCTGCGCGAGTTGCACGCCGAAGGGCACACCGTCATCATCGTCACCCACGATGCGAAAGTGGCCGACCATGCGCAGCGCATCATCGAGATTTCTGATGGCAAGATCATCTCCGATCAGCCCAAGGCTGGAGGTGACCCCACGCCGGCACACATTTTGAAGGGCGAGCGCCCAGCCAAACCCCATCCCTGGCGGGCTCGATGGGACCGCTTCACCGAGGCCTTCACGATGGCCTTGCGGGCCATGGCCGGCCACCGCTTGCGCACCTTGCTGACCATGCTGGGCATCATCATCGGCATCGCGTCGGTGGTGTCCATGGTGGCGCTGGGTGAGGGCTCGCGCCAGCGCGTGCTGAAAGATATCAGCGCCATGGGCACCAACACCATCGACATCTTTCCTGGCAAGAACTTTGGTGACCGGCAGGCCGGACGCATTCACACCCTCGTGCCGACGGATGCCGATGCGCTGGCCAAGTTGTTCTATGTGGACAGTGTGACCCCCAGTGTCAACACCAGCGTGACCTTGCGGCGCGGCAATGTCGAGGCCACGGCCAACATCACCGGCGTGGGCGACCAGTTCTTCCGCGTCAAGGGTTACACAATGGGGCAGGGGCAGGCCTTTGATGCGGACAGCGTGCGCCGCCAGACTCAGGAAGCGGTGATCGATCCGAACGCCGCCAAAGCGCTGTTCACGGCCGGCGAAAATCCGGTGGGGCAGGTGATCTTTCTGGGCAGCGTGCCGGTGCGGGTGGTGGGCGTGACCAACCCACAGGAAAGCGCCTTCCTGGCCAGCGATAACCTGAACGTGTGGGTGCCCTACACCACGGTCATGCGGCGCCTGTTGGGTCAAAACCATGTGCGCAGCATCACTGTGCGCATCAGTGACACGGTGCCGTCGGCCGCCGCAGAGCAGGGCCTGATCAAGCTTGTTGCGCAGCGCCATGGGACGCAGGACTTCTTTGTGCGCAACAGCGACAGCATCCGCCAGACCATTGAAAGCACCACGCAGACTTTGACGCTGCTGATCTCATCCATTGCCGTGATCTCGCTGATCGTGGGGGGCATCGGGGTGATGAACATCATGCTGGTGTCAGTGACTGAGCGCACGCAGGAGATTGGTGTGCGCATGGCCGTGGGCGCGCGTCAGGGCGACATCTTGCGCCAGTTTCTGATTGAGGCCGTGCTGGTGTGCCTGCTGGGCGGGGTGTTGGGCATTGCCCTGGCCTTGGGCGTTGGCGCCATCTTTGACCTGATCGGCGGCACCTTCCGCATGGTGTACTCAGTGTCGAGCATCGTGCTGGCGTTTGGTGTGTCGTCGCTGATTGGCGTGCTGTTTGGCTACCTGCCAGCGCGCAACGCGGCGCGCCTGGATCCCGTCGATGCCCTGTCGCGCCAATGACGACCATGGAGTTTTTGCATGAATGACCGTCAACCCGCCGTGCTGTACCGGCGCGCCTTGATGTTGGCTGTGGCCACGCTGTTGGCCGCCTGTGCCACGAGCACGGCCTACCGCACGCCCGATGTGGCCGTGCCCAGTCAATGGCAGCAGGACTCGCATGACGGTGCCAACGCCGAGGGGCTGACTGCTGACCGTTGGTGGGAGCTTTTTGGCGACCCCACGCTCAACCAATTGGTGAGTGATGCTCTGCGGCGCAACAACAATCTGGCGGTGGCTGCGGTGAAGGTGCGACGCGCCCAGTTGCAAGCCGGCCTGGCCGCCAGCGCGCAACTGCCATCGGTGAATGCGGGGGGCAGTGCCTTGGCCAGCCGGGCGTTGAACGGCGGCCCGACGGATCGCCGCCAGAGTGTGTCGGCCGGAGTGAGTTGGGAGCTGGACTTGTGGGGCCGCCTGGCCGCGCAGCGCAGCGTGGCCGAGTGGGAGGCCCAGGCCACCGAAGAAGACCGCCAGGCCGCTGCTTTGTCGCTGGTGGGGACGACGGCCACGCTGTACTGGCAGGTGGCCTTTTTGAACCAGCGCATCCAGGCCAGCCAGCAAAGCATTGACTACGCCCAAAAAACGCTGGACTTGGTCAAGGCACAACATCGCGCAGGCAGCGTCACCGGCCTGGATGAGGCGCAAGCTGAGCAGACCTTGGCCACGCAACAAGCCAGCCACACGCAATTGATTCAGCAACGGGTCGAAGCGCGCAACGCCTTGTCTGTGCTGTTTGACGGCCCGCCGGGCCTTGCCTTGAACGAATCTCAGCGTTTGCCTGATGGCGTCTTGCCCACCGTGGCCGCTGGCTTGCCGGCCTCACTGCTCAGGCGCCGTCCCGATCTGCGTGCAGCCGAGTGGCGACTGCGTAAAACCATGGCCACGGTGGATGCCACCCGCGCCAGTTACTACCCCACCTTGACCCTGACAGGCAGTCTTGGCGGCAGCAGCACCGTGTTGTCCGAGGTGCTGAGCAACCCCGTGGCCACTCTCGGTGCGGGTCTGGTGCTGCCCTTTGTTCAGGGGCGCGACATGCAGCGCAATGTGTCGGTGTCGCAAGCCGATCAGGAAGCCGCCGTGTTGAACTTCAGGCAGACGTGGTATCAGGCCTTGGCCGACACTGAAAACGCCTTGTCGGCGCGCACACAGTACGACGTTCAAGGGCAGCAATTGCAAACCGCCTTGACCATGGCGCAAAGGGCCGAGCACCTCAGTGAAGTGCGCTACCGGGCAGGGGCGGTGCCCCTCAAAACCTGGCTGGACGCCCAGGAAACACGCCGAAACGCCGAGAACAACCTGGCCCAGAATCGCTTGAATCGTCTGAGCAATCTGGTGGTGCTGTTTCAATCACTGGGTGGGGCGGTGTAGCGCATGAGTTTGTCCACCACGCAGATTGCCGAGTTGAGAGCGGCCAAGACCCTGCTTGAAAACCCGGGCTTGGCCGCCAGGATCACCAATGCGGTCGGCTCGCCCATTGAGCGTGGGTTCGCGCTCCTGCCAAAAAAGTGGGCGACAGTGGTGGGCGATGCCACGCGCAAGTCCATTGAAACGGCGCTGGACGTGGCGCTGTGGAGCATGGATCAAACCGGTGCGCCGCATCCGCCCTCGAATTGGTGGCACAAGCTCGCTGTGGGAGCCTCGGGGGCGGCGGGTGGGGCCTTTGGCCTGGCGGCCCTGGCCATCGAGTTGCCGGTGTCCACCACCATCATTTTGCGGTCCATCGCTGACATTGCGCGCAGTGAGGGCGAAGACCTGACGAGCCCGCAAGGCAAGCTCCAGTGTGTGCAGGTGCTCGCCCTGGGCGGCGCGTCAAAAAATGACGATGCGGCTGAGACTGGCTACTTCGCCGCCCGGGCGGCGATGGCGCAAGCAGTCGCTGCAGCCAGCGCCCACCTTGCTCACAAGGGCCTGTCAAAGGGCGGGGCGCCAGCGCTGGCGCGGGTCATCGCCGAGGTCGCCACACGCTTTTCCATCAACGTGTCAGAAAAGGCCGCTGCACAGGCCATCCCGGTGGTGGGCGCCTTGGGCGGAGCCATGATCAACACGCTGTTCATCGATCACTTTCAGGCCATGGGCCGAGGCCACTTCGTGGTGCGGCGCTTGGAACGCCTGCATGGCGTCGATGAAATCCGAAAAATTTACGACGCCTTGTAAAGACACCCTGATCACCCGTCATCACCGATGGCGACCAGACCATCGCCGAGTCAGGTGCACGGTGATCTGGCCGGTCTGCAGCCCCTGGGTAAGAGCATCTGGCGTGCCGACTTGAAGAGCTTGCCTCCAAAGACATGCCCGGATGGGCTCATGCAGCGTGCCTGCGTTCTCATCGGGGTGGGTTGAGAATTCTCAAGGCACCGGGCCGAAAGGCTGCTTATCGTTCAAGAGACGGTTGCTCTGGGAGCTTGCTGCGGCAAGGCATCGAAGGACGATTCGCTCACGAGCACCAACCCGTGTGAGTTGTTGGAATTGAGGCACCCCTGATGGCTAACACCCGAATCCAAAAACGGCAGGGAGGACACAAGTTGCGCTATGTGCTGATAGCGTGCGCAATTTTGCTATGGTCGACCCTCTCCGCAAAGGCGCAAGTCAGCGTGGGCATCGGGATCGGATGGCCCGGTGTCAACATCGGCATCAACCTGCCGGCGTACCCCCAATTGGTGCCGGTGCCAGGCTACCCCGTCTACTACGCCCCTGGAGTGAACTCCAACTACTTCTTTTACGACGGCTTGTATTGGGTGTTCGTCGATGACAACTGGTATGCGAGCAGTTGGTACAACGGGCCGTGGCAGATGATGGGGCCTGAGGATGTGCCGGTGTTTGTGCTGCGTGTTCCAGTGCGCTACTACCGCCGGCCACCGGTGTATTTCCATGGTTGGCGTGCTGATGCTCCGCCCCGCTGGGGTGAGCATTGGGGCCGCGACTGGGAGGCAGGTCATGGCGATTGGAGCCGGTGGGATCGCCGTGCTGCCCCACGTCCTGCTCCCTTGCCGATTTACCAGCAGCACTACAGCGGGGAGCGCTATCCACGCGAACCCCAAAACCAGCAATCGATTCGATCGCAGCACTACCACTACCAGCCGCATGAGGCGGTCATACAGCAGCATTTCCAACAGCAGCAAAGCAGCCCAGGCGGCTCCCGCGCTGAGTCACATCGGCACGACGACGAGGGAGCGAAGAGAAAGGGTGAGCGAGGGGGGAATGATCGGGGGGGTCGCGGTGAAGAGCGCCGCCCGGATCGACAGTAAGCGAACGACATTTGGGCCTTGTGCAGATCGAGGCCCGGCATGAGTCTGTTCAATTTGGAGAACAGCAAGTCGGGGTACCGTGTCGACTTCGTCTTGTATGGCGCTGCATCGGTGCTAATGGCGGTCGTCTTGATCATCGCGGGTCCGCGTGACCGAGGCTGGGAAATCGTCACTTTGGTGCTGACCGGCTTAGTCGCGTGGACCTTCCTCGAATATGCCTTGCACCGTTTCGTGCTGCACGGTTTGAAGCCTTTCCGCACCTGGCATGTGGAGCACCATCGGCACCCAGCGGCGCTGATCTGCACGCCAACGATCCTGATTGGTGCGTTGATCGCGGCGCTGGTCCTGCTTCCGGCACTGGTCCTGGCTGACCTATGGCGCGCCTATGCCTTGAGCTTTGGCTTGTTGGCGGGTTGCCTGGTCTATGCGATCACCCACCACGCTCTGCACCATTGGAACATGCACGGCGCCTGGTTCATGAGGCGCAAGCGCTGGCATGCGCTGCACCACGATTCACGCAACAGCCCATTGGGTCGGCCTGGTTACTATGGTGTGACCAGCTCGTTCTGGGACCATGTGCTCGGCAGTCACGATCAGTAGTGAGGCGGCAGTTCGTCGCGAAGGTTGCGGGCCATGCCAATGCCGTCTTGCGGAACCTGCTGGCGTAACTGGCCAACTTCACGCATCAGGTGGTCGACCTGTTGCTGCTGGCGGATGATGATCTGGTTCAGGCTGTCCACCAAGTCTTCGGTGAAGCTGGCCTTGATTTCCAAGTCGGTGAGGCGTTGTTCGATGCGGCTTTGTGCGTCCATGGGCCTATTGGACACGAAGTCAAGCCTGCAGGTGCGGCAACAACAGCGCATGAGCTTGTGCCATGGCATCAGTCGCATCGCACGCCACCACGCTGCGCCAGGGCATGCTGCGCAGCCAGGTCAACTGGCGCTTGGCCAATTGCCGGGTGGCGGCGATGCCTTGCTCGGTCAGGGCGGCCAGTTGGCGTGGCTGGTTCAGGTCCAGGCCTTCGTCCAGGGCTTCCCAGACCTGTCGGTAACCCACGCAGCGCATGGAGGGTAGGTCCGGATGTAGGTCGCCACGCTGGCGAAGCGCGCGCACTTCGTCGATGAGTCCGGCTTGCATCATCTGCTCAAAGCGCAGGGCGATGCGGCGGTGCAGCCAGGTGCGCTCGGTGGGCTCCAGCGAAACCAGCACGGCATCCAGCGGGGGGTGGTCACGGTTGCTGGCGGCTCGTTGGTGAAAGCTCGACAGCGGTCGACCGGTGCTGTGCCAGACCTCCAGTGCACGCTGGATGCGCTGGGTGTCGCCGGGGGGCAGGCGGGTGGCGGTCACCGGGTCGACCTGTGCTAACTCGGCGTGCAGGACGGCCCAGCCCTGTTCCTTAGCCTGGGCATCCAGGCGGGCGCGCACGGCGGGGTCGGCCGGTGGCATGTCATCCAACCCTTCCAGCAGGGACTTGATGTAGAGCATGGTGCCGCCCACCAGTACGGGGTGGTGGCCACGCGCGCGGATCTCGGCCATCAGGCGCCGGGTGTCCTGCACAAAGCGCGCGGCACTGTAGCTCTCCGACGGATCGATGAGGTCGATGAGGTGGTGCGGCACGGCGGCCAGCTCCAAGGGGCTGGGCTTGGCTGTGCCGATGTCCATGCCCTTGTAAACCAGGGCAGAGTCCACGCTGATGATCTCAATGGGCGCATGCCGCGCCAGGCTCAGGGCGATGGCGGTTTTGCCGCTGGCCGTGGGCCCGGCCAGGATCAGGGTAGGGGGCAAACCGAGCCTCTCAGAAACGTTCATCGGGGTGCAGGAAGCGCCATTGCCCCAATGGCAGGTTGCCCAGCACGATGCGCCCGATGCGCACGCGCTTGAGGCCCACCACCTTCAGTCCGACCTGTTCGCACATGCGCCGGATCTGGCGCTTGCGGCCTTCGCGCAGCACAAAGCGCAGTTGCTGTTCGTTCTGCCACGACACCTTGGCGTGCTTGAGTTCGATCCCATCAAGCTTCAGGCCATGGCGCAGTCGCTCGATCAGTTCACTGGGGAACACGCCAGAGATGTTCTTCTCCTGCGGGTTGTCGGGCAACTCCACACGCACCAGGTATTCCTTTTCGATGTTGGAGTCTTCGCCGATCAGCTCGCGAGCAATGCGGCCGTCTTGCGTCAGAACCAGCAGGCCGGTGGAGTCGATGTCGAGCCGGCCGGACGGCGCCAGGTGTTTGAGGTGGCCCCGGGTGAGCTGGATTTTGCTGCGGTCGCCTTCGGTCCAATGGTTTTCGGGGCGGACCAGCACCACGGCGGGTTCATAGCCATCTTCGGCCTGGCCGCTGACGTAACCGATGGGTTTGTTGATCAGGATGGTGACGCGCTGGGCTTGCTGAGTCCTGGCCGCTTGGTCAATGGTGATGACTTGATGCGGGTAGACGCGCGAGCCCAGTTCGCTGACCACCTCGCCGTCGACCAGGACCCAACCGTGTTCAATCCATTCGTCTGCTTCACGGCGCGAGGACAGCCCGCGTTCACTCATGAGTTTGGACAGGCGGATGCGGCCATCGTGCTCGAGACTGGCTGGCGAAGGCTGGGGCGCCGGGGTGGGGCGGGGGCCCTGAGCCCGACGGCCATCGCGGCGTGGGCCCGGGCGACTGTGCTGCCCTGGGGGTGCGCGTTCATCCGTGCGTTGCGGTGCGTGGCTGCGCGGGCGTTCGTCGCGTCGTGGGCGCTCTGCGGCGGGTGGGCGCGTTGCCGGCGGTTGGGCGGCGGCTTCGGCACGGGCTTTGGCGGCTTGCTCGGCCTCGGCGGCGGTCATGCGCTTGCGTGGCGCGGTGCCAGCGCCGCGCACCGGCGGGCGGCGCGGGGCGAACGCATCGGCCTCGGCTTGGGCTTCGGCGGTGGCTGGCTTGGCCAGGATGATTTTTTTGCGGTCAGTCATGGTCGGGCCTCGGTGGGCATTCAGCGGCCGCGCATGAACAGGGCATCGAGTTCACGCAGGGTCAGTTGGCGCCAGGTGGGGCGGCCGTGGTTGCATTGGTCGGCGCGATCGGTGGCTTCCATGTCGCGCAGCAAGGCGTTCATTTCAAGCAGGGTCAGCTGCCGGTTGGCCCGCACCGCCCCGTGGCAGGCCATGGTGGCGAGTAGTTCGTGCTGGGCGCGGCGGATCACGTCGCTGGCGTCCAGTTGGGCGAGCTCAGCCAGGACAGATCGCGCCAGCCCCACGCCATCGGCCTGGCTCAAGGCCAGCGGCATTGAGCGCAAGGCCAGGGTGGCGGGGCCCAAGGCGTCGAGGTCCAGGCCCAGGCTCATCAAGACCTCGCGCTGTGTTTCGGCGGTGGCCATTTCTTGAGGCGTGGCGGAAAAACTTTGCGGAATCAGCAAGGGCTGGCTTTCCAGCCGCGCGTGTGCCAGTTGCGACTTGAGCCGCTCATAGACGATGCGTTCGTGCGCGGCGTGCATGTCCACGATGATCAGGCCTTGGGCGTTTTCTGCTAGCACATAGATGCCGCCGACCTGAGCCAGCGCGCGGCCCAGCGGCCATTCATGCGGGTCGGGCATTGACTGGGGCGTGGCAAATGGCGCGCCCGTGGTGGCACTTACCGGCCGCAGTGATTGCGCTGCAAAACCAAAGGTGCTGGGTTGATCGGCCTGGTCTTGAAGGCGTCCCACGTAGGCCGACGGCATGCTCTCGGAGGCCATCGTGTAGGCCGTGTCGGCGCCTTGCTCTGCGGATTGAGGCCAGCCAGCCCAGCGGCGCTCGGGTGCCACATCAGCGTGGCGCTGCCAGGGCAGGGGGCTTTGTTGCCTGACCGACAGCGGGGCTTGCGTGGTGGTGGCGTTGAACGGGTCGGACGGCATCGGAGCGGTGATGGACACCGACTCCTCGGACGCATGGCCCGGCAACAACGCGGCCGCCTGATGTCCGGCCCGCGACAGTGCCAGGGCTGATTCCACCGCCTTGCGCACGGCCTGATGCACCTCGCGCGAATCGCGAAAACGCACCTCAATTTTGGTGGGGTGCACATTGACATCGACCCGCTCGGGCGCGATCTCAATGAACAGCACATAGGTGGGCTGGCGCGAGCCATGCAGCACGTCTTCGTAAGCGCTGCGCAAGCCGTGGCTGATCAGCTTGTCGCGCACATAGCGGCCATTGACGTAGCAATACTGCTGGTCGGCCCGCGAGCGCGCGGCATCGGGCAGGCCGGTGTGGCCGTGCACGCGCATGGGCCCGATGCTCAGGTCGACGGCGCGGCTGTTCTTGAGGAAGTCCTCGCCCAGCACGTCAGTCACGCGCTGCTCGGGTGTGCCGGCGCGCCATTGCTGCACCAACTTGCCGTCGTGCCACACCGCAAAGCCCACGTCCGGACGGGCCAGGGCGTGGCGGCGCACGGCTTCCAGGCAGTGCGCCAGTTCGGTCGGCTCGGACTTCAAGAACTTGCGCCGCGCCGGGGTGCTGAAAAACAGTTCGCGCACTTCCACGCTGGTGCCCACGCCCCGTGCGGCGGGGTTGAGTTCACCGGACCGCGCATCCAGGCGGTGGGCATGGGCGGCCTCAAGCGTGCGGCTGGCCACGGCCATCTCGGACACGGAGGCAATGGCGGCCAGCGCCTCGCCCCGAAACCCCATGGTCGAAACACTTTCCAGATCGTGCAATGAATTGATCTTGCTGGTGGCGTGCCGTTTCAGCGCCAAGGGCAATTCTTCGATGGGGATGCCGCTGCCGTCGTCCTCAACCAGGATCTGGCGGATGCCCCCGGCCAGCAGCTTGACGGCGATCTGGCTGGCCCCGGCGTCCAGGGCGTTGTCCACCAATTCGCGCACCACAGAGGCGGGGCGCTCGACCACCTCGCCAGCGGCAATTTGGCTGATCAGTTCGTCGGGGAGTTCGCAAATCGTGCGGCGGGTGCTCAGGGTCGTCATCAAGGGATTGTACGAAGCCCCCTGATAATGGGCGCATGGACATCGCTCATATCCTTCTGGACCTCATTCTTCATGTCGACCGGCATCTGGCCGACTTTGTTCAAAACTACGGCCTGTGGGTCTACGCCTTGCTGTTCTTGATCATTTTTGTCGAGACCGGCGTGGTGGTGATGCCCTTTCTGCCGGGCGACTCGCTGCTGTTTGTCGTTGGCGCCATGTGCGGTGTGGGCTTGATGAGCCTGCCCTTGTCCATGGGCTTGCTGCTGGCAGCGGCCATTCTGGGCAACCAGAGTAATTACACCATCGGGCGCATGCTGGGCCCCAAGGTGTTCCAGTGGGAGCAGTCGCGCTTGTTCAACAAGCGGGCGTTTGAACAGGCCCATGAGTTTTACGAACGCTATGGCGGCATCACTATCGTGATTGCGCGTTTCATGCCTTTCTTGCGCACTTTTGCGCCCTTCGTGGCCGGTGTGGCCGCCATGAGCCGCGGCAAGTTCACCTTCTATGACATCACCGGCGGAACGCTGTGGGTGGTGGGGGTGACGCTGGCCGGTTACTTCTTTGGCAACATCCCCTTCGTCAAGACCCATCTGGATAAGATCATTTGGGCGATGATTCTGATCCCTGGGGCGCTGGCCGTGTTTGGGGCTTGGCGGGCCGGGCGCAAGGGGCAAGCAACAGCCCAGGCGCAGGTGTAGGCCGCCTGACTACAAGGCCCGGTTGCGCGCCAGTGGCGGGTTCTTGGCGAAGTAGCGCTGAATCCCGGCCAGCAAGGCATCGGCCATTTCCGCCTGGTAGGCGTCGTCGCGCAGCTTGGTTTCTTCCTCCGGGTTCGAGATGAAGCCGGTTTCCACCAGCACCGACGGGATGTCCGGTGCCTTGAGCACGGCAAAACCGGCCTGTTCGACCTTGGCCTTGTGCAGGCGCCCGATCTTGCTCAGTCTGCCCAGAATCACGCTGCCCAGTTTGAGGCTGTCCTTGATCTGCGCGGCGGTGGACATGTCCAGCAGCGCGCGCATCACCGTGGCGTCCTTGGCCTTGATGTTGACGCCACCGACCATGTCAGAGGAGTTTTCCTTACGGGCCATCCAGCGGGCAGCGGCGCTGGTGGCGCCGTTCTCTGACAGCGCAAACACTGAAGCGCCTCGCGCCTCAGGGTTCATGAAGGCGTCAGCATGGATGGACATGAACAGGTCGGCCTGCACGCGGCGCGCCTTGGTGACGCGCTCATGCAGTGGCACAAAATAATCGGATTCCCGCGTCAGCATGGCGCGCATGCCCGGTTGGGCGTTGATGCGGGCACGCAGCAGCTTGGCGATCGCCAACACCACGTCTTTTTCATACAGGCCGCTGGGCCCGACGGCACCGGGGTCTTCGCCGCCATGGCCGGCGTCCAGCGCGACGATGACCAGTCGCTGGGTGGCCCGCCTTGGGTCGGTATCGCTGGTGTCTGGTTCCGAGGCGAGTGCTTCAACGGGGCGGGCGATCGCCGGTCCGGTGGTTTGGGGCGTGGCTCGAACCACGGTTTTGTCGGTCGATCGGCGCTTTATGTCGCCGATGAAATCACCCAGGGCATCATTGACCGCATTGGCCGCCTGTTCCGAGCGGCTCGGGTCGACGCTGCCCAGGGTGATCGGGGCTGGAGCCATGCTGCTTGGCGCCACTGTGGCGCTGCCTGGCGACGATGCCGGCGTGGCCGCTGCAGGGGTGCTGGCGCCCGACGCGGGGGTGGGCTCGGCGCGCAAGGCTGCGCGCGGGTCCGCGTCCACCGCAGGGTACAGGTCAAACACCAGTCGGTGCTGATAGGCCGCCACCGGCTCCAGCGAAAACACCTGCGGCGCGACCGCTTGCTTGAGGTCGAGCACCAGGCGCACCACGTGGGGGCGGAACTGACCGACCCGCACGCCCGCGATGTAGGGGTCGTCGGCGCGCACCTTGCTGACCAGTTCGCGCAACTGTGCGCTGAGCGTCAGGCCCTCAATGTCGATGACCAGGCGGTTGGGATTGGGCACCATGAAGTGCTTGGCCTGCAAGGGTGTGTCAGATTCCAGCGTGACGCGGGTATAGGCCGACGCTGGCCACACGCGCACGGCCAGCAGTTGCGCGCCATGCGCCAACTCCAGCGGCCCGAGCATCAGCACCAGCGTGCCTTGCACTCCGCGGGTCAGCAGCGTGCGGCGTGACACCGAGGCTAGGGATTTGTCGCGGTCATCAGTCATGGGTGACCCCTCTTTCCAGCATCAGGCGGGACAGCCATTGGGCTCCCTGCGCCGTGCCGGCCTGCACCGACACCTCGCGGCGGTGTTCGTCCACGGGCGTCAAGGTCATCATCAGGTCGGCCGGCGGCAACAGGCCAGCGGCCTTGTCGGGCCATTCCACCAGCTTGAGCCCGCTGCTGCCAAACAGGTCGCGAAAACCGGCGTCTTCCCATTCTTGCGGATCGTTGAATCGGTAAAAATCAAAATGCAAGATCGCCAAGCCGTGGGCCTCGTACTGCTCGACCACCGCATAGCTGGGGCTTTTGATGCGGCCGGTCACGCCAAGGGCACGCAGCAGGTGGCGGGTGAACGTTGTCTTGCCCGCGCCCAGCGTGCCGCGCAACTCGATGATGGCCGACCCGCCCGCGAGCAGAACGGGCTCCAACACACGCGCCGATTGCTCCGCCATGACGCTGCAGGCCTCTTCATCAAGCCAGATGAAGTGGCCTTGCAAGGTCTCGGGACGGGTCGGGGGGGGGGTGCTTGGTACGATCGTCACATGCGTCAGGAACTACAGCCAGGATCCACCTCGATTTCTTCATCGCGCCTGGCGCTTGATGAAGTCGTCTCGCAATTGCGATTGTGGGCGTTAGAGCTGGGATTTTCGCAGATTGGCGTAGCCGATGTGGATCTGTCAAGTGCCGAGCCCGGATTGTTGGCCTGGCTGGCGCGTGGTTTTCACGGTGATATGCACTACATGGCCGCCCACGGGGTCAAGCGGGCGCGGCCTGCCGAGTTGATCCCCGGCACGGTTCGCGTCGTCACAGCGCGCATGGATTACCTGCCCCAAAGCGTGCCCGAGGGCTGGCAGCGCATCGAGTTCGACCGCCTGAGTCGGCCCCTGGACGCCTCCATCTCGGTCTATGCCCGGGGGCGCGACTATCACAAGGTCTTGCGCGCGCGCCTGCAAAAACTGGCCGACCGACTGGCCCAGCACGTGGGCCCCTTCGGCCACCGTGTGTTCACCGACTCAGCGCCGGTGATGGAGGTGGAACTGGCTAGCCGCAGCGGCCTGGGTTGGCGCGGCAAGCACACCTTGTTGTTATCTCGCGAGGCGGGGTCCACCTTCTTTCTGGGCGAGATATATGTGGATTTGGCCTTGCCCCTGAGCGCAGCCGAAGCCGCGCATTGCGGCTCGTGCCGGGCCTGCATCGACGTGTGCCCGACCCAGGCCATTGTGGGCGAGCGGCGGGTGGATGCGCGGCGCTGCATTTCGTACCTGACGATCGAGTCGCCCGCGCCGATCCCGGTCGAGTTGCGGCCCCTGCTGGGTAACCGCATCTATGGCTGTGACGACTGCCAGCTCATTTGCCCCTGGAACAAGTTTGCCCAGCGCGCGACGGTGCCCGACTTCGACGCCCGCGCCGTGCTCGACGGCCCCAGCCTCTTGCAGCTGTGGGCCTGGGACGAAGCCACTTTCCTGCGCATCATGGAAGGCAGCCCGATCCGGCGCATCGGCTTTGCGAGTTGGCAGCGCAATATCGCGGTGGCGCTGGGCAATGCATTGCGGGCCACGGGCGATGCCGCTGCCGCTGCGTCTGTGCGCCAGGCTCTGCGGCAATGGCGGGCCCAACCTCCAGCGGGCACCGACGTGGCCCTGGTGGGCGAGCATGTGGACTGGGCACTTGAGCAGGGCGCAGCCTCAGATTGAGGCCCTAATCCCTGAGACTGGTCCTGGCGTATTGGGTCAGTTCGTCGGAGAGGAAGCGGAACAGGCTCATCACGCGCTTGTTCGATCTCAGGTCCGAATGGGTGAGCAGCCACATGTCCAGGCTGAAGGTCAATTGATCGGCCAACACGGGTACCAGGGCCGGGTCACGCCGGGCAATGCCGATGTGGCAGCCGCCAATGCCCATGCCCGCGCGCAGGGCTGCCATCTGGGCCAGATCGCTGTCGGTTCTGAAGGCGAAGTCGTCGCGGCTGACACTCAGGCCCGCTTGCTTGGCCAGGTTCGTGATGGTGGGGTCCTGGTCAAAGCCGATCAGGGTGTGCTGGCTCATCTCCAGCAGGTCGCGCGGGTTGCCATGGGCCTTGATGTAGCGCCGATGAGCATACAGGCCGATCTCGATCTTGCCCAGGCGCTTGGCGATCAGCGCCTGCTGCGTGGGGCGCACCATGCGCACGGCGATGTCGGCCTCGCGCTTGAGCAAGTCTTCGCTCTTGTTGTTGAGCGCCAGTTCGATGGTGACCTGGGGGTGCTGCTCGCGGTACTGAGCCAGCAGCTGCGGCAGTACTTCGCCGCCCATGATCTGGCTGGCGGTGATGCGAACGGTTCCGCGCTCGTCCTTGGCGCCACCAGAGGCGACCCTGGCGGCCTGCCGGGCCGCCGATGCCATGGCCTCGACCGTGCCAAGCAGCTCCTGCGCGATGGGGGTGGGCTGGAGCCCGTCCGGGGACCGCGTGAAGAGGGTGACGCCCAGGGCTTGTTCAAGGGCGCCGATGTGGCGCCCCATGCTGGGCTGTGTCATGCCCAGGGCGCGCGACGCGCCTGACAGGCTGCCCTCGTGCATGACGGCCAGGAAGGAGCGGTACAGCCCCCAATCGTCTTGGGTCTTGTGCGGTGTCTTTGCCATACATAAATGTATACAGCATCAATGCATTTCGGCAATTTACGTTCATGGTTCCGCGCCCTAGCATTGGGGCCTCTCATCGCACAAGGGCTCATGCCTTAGGAGGATCTGGATGAATCACCTACAAACAGCCGGCAAGACGGCGAAATCAGCCTTGATCCTCGGCGCCACCGGCGGCATCGGTGGGGCCGTGGCCCGCGCCCTGCTGGCGCATGGCTGGACGGTGCACGCCTTGAGTCGCCGTCCGGTTCATGCCTTGCCACCTGGCATGGAAGACCTCTCAGCAATCGAGTGGCATCCGGGCGACGCCATGAACGAGGCCGATGTGGTCGGGGCCGCACAAGGGGTCGATTGCATCGTCCATGCCCTCAACCCGCCCCGTTACAAGCGCTGGCGCGAACTGGCCATTCCCATGCTGGCCCATTCCATTGCCGCGGCACGGGCCAGCGGTGCGCGGCTGGTTTTGCCGGGGAATGTCTACAACTTTGGTCCGGACGCGGGGACGCTGCTCAACGAGGCTTCGCCCCAGCATCCGGTCTCGCGCAAGGGCGCCGTGCGGGTCGAGATGGAGCAGATGCTTCAAAAGGCAGCGGACACAGGTGTGCGTTCGCTGGTGGTGCGTGCCGGCGACTTCTTTGGCGGGCACTCACCCAGTTCCTGGCTGCAAACCTTGATGGTCAAGCCGGGCCGAACGGTTCGCTCGGTGTGGTTTCCTGGCGAGCAGGAGGTCGGGCATACCTGGGCCTACCTGCCTGATCTGGCCGAGGCCATCGTCCGCTTGATGAACCTTGAGGATCACCTGCCGGCCTTCGATGTGTTCAACTTCGCCGGGCACTGGACGCCTCGCGGCATCGAAATGGCCGAGTCGATCCGCCGCGTGGTCGGCGATGCCCGCTTGCCGATTCGTTCGGTGCCCTGGCCCGTGCTGTACCTGGCCGCGCCCTTTGTCACCGTGCTGCGTGAGGTGATCGAGATGCGCTATTTGTGGAAGGTGCCGCTGCGGCTGGATAACCGCAAGCTTCGCTCAGTGATTGGTGATGAACCCCACACCGAACTGGACGTCGCGGTCAGGCAGAGCCTGCTGGGGCTGGGGTGCCTGCCCGCAGCGGGTCACCACGAGTTGCCGACGACGCTCAGCCCTCGTTGATCAGCACCACCTTGCCGCGCACCTGACGCGTGCCCATCAGCGTGAAGGCCTCTTTGAGCTGCGACATGGGCAAGGTGTGCTCGATCAACGGCTTGATCTTGCCTTCCATGTACCAGGCGGCCAGCTGCATCAGGCAGGCGGCGTTGTTGGCAGGTTCGCGCTTGGCGAACTCGCCCCAGAACACGCCCAGGATGGACGCGCCCTTGAGCAGCGCCAGGTTGAGCGGCAGAGCCGGGATCTGGCCTTGCGCAAAGCCGATGATCAGGTAGCGGCCACGCCAGGCGATGGATCGGAAGGCCGCTTCGGTCAGGTCGCCACCCACCGGGTCATAGACCACATCAGGGCCTTTGCCCTCGGTCAGCGCCTTGAGCTCCTCGCGCAGATTGCCGGTGCTGTAGTTGATGGTGGCATCGGCGCCCAACTGTTGGCACAGCGCGCATTTGTCATCACTCGATGCGGCCGCGATCACCCTGGCGCCCGCGGCCTTGGCGATCTGGATGGCCGCCGTGCCCACGCCCCCGGCGGCGCCCAGCACCAGCACGGTCTCGCCGGCTTTCAGGGCGGCGCGGTCCATCAGGGCGTGGTACGACGTGCCATAGGTGCACAAAAATGCCGCGCCGTCTTCGAACGAGAAGGCAGGGGGCAGTGGCATCAAGACCGCGGCGGGGCAGACGGTGTGGGTACCGAATCCGCCTGTGCCGGCAAAGCCCGCCACCGAGGTGCCCACAGCCAGGTGCTTGACGCCGTCCCCCACGGCTTCGACCACGCCGGCAAATTCAGCGCCGGGCACGAAGGGCGGGTTGGGCTTGATCTGGTACTTGCCCTGCACGATCAGCAGGTCGGGGAAGTTCAGGCTGGCGGCCTTGATGGCCACGCGCACTTCGCCCTTGCCAGGTTGAGGGGTGGGAACGTCCTGCCAGCTCAGGCCTTCTGGGCCGGCTTCGGGGTTGCTGCAGATCCAGGCATGCATGAGGTTTCCTCTAAACAGGCTGTTTGGTGAAGGTGTTGCATTGCTTGATTTCGCCCGAGTCAAAGCCGCGCTTGAACCAGGTCACGCGCTGTTGACTGGTGCCGTGCGTGAAGCTTTCGGGCACGACCTGGCCTTGCGATTTGCGCTGCAGGGTGTCGTCGCCAATTTGCGTGGCGGCGTTGAGCGCCTCTTCAATGTCGCCGGCCTCGATGATCTGGCGTGACTGTTGCGCATGGTTGGCCCACACGCCGGCAAAGCAATCGGCCTGTAGTTCCAGGCGCACGCTCAGGGCGTTGTACTGCACCTCGCTGACCTTGCCTCGCATGGCATCCATCTTGGCCGAGGTGCCCAGCAGGTTCTGCACATGGTGGCCCACTTCATGCGCGATGACATAGGCCTGGGCAAAATCACCCGGCGCGCCCAGGCGGTCGCGCAGGACGTCGTAGAAGCCCAAATCGATGTAGACCTTGCGGTCGGACGGGCAGTAGAACGGCCCCATCGCAGCCTGGCCCTGACCGCAGGCGGTGGCCGTGCTGCCCCGGAAAATCCGCAGCTTGGGGTTCTGGTACTGGCTGCCGGCCTGGCGGAATAATTCTTGCCACACGTCTTCGGTGTCGGCCAGCACGGTGGCGACGAACTGGGTTTGCTGATCTTGCGCTGGGCGGTGCTGTGAGGCAGACCCGTCTGGCGATGGAATCTGGCTGACCTGGGTGGGCGACTGGCCTTGCAGGCTGCCTCCGCCTCCGCCCAACAAGCTCAATACCGTCATGGGGTTGATGCCCAGAAAATAACTGGCCACCAGGGCGATGACCACTGTGCCCAGGCTCAGGCCTCGGCCGCCCAGGGAAAAACCTTGGCGCCCGCCGTCCGCAGGGCCGTCCCCATCTCTCACATCCTCAACGTTGTCACTTTGACGGTTGCCCTGCCAGCGCATGATGTATTCCTCAATCGGTGCTGCAATGGATGGTAGCAGCGACCACTCCCCTGCGCAGGGCGCTCGATAGAATCGGCGGTTCTCGCTTTCATGCCCGCCAGGGCGGACCCTTCCTCATGACCACCAGCCCATCAACTGCCGCGCCGATGTCGTCCACCTCCCTGGGACGCTGGCTGCTGTTGACCGCGGTCGTGTCTTTGTTGATGCGACTATGGATCTCGGTGGCGCTGCCCATCACGGGCGACGAGGCCTTGTTCTACTGGTGGTCGGTGTTCCTGGATTGGGGCTATTACGACCACCCGCCTATGGTGGCCTGGTGGATTGCGCCGATGCGGGCCTTGCTGGGCGATGCGACCTGGTCGATCCGACTGCCCGTGGTCTTGCTGCCTTTGGGGGTGGGCTGGGCGCTGTGGTGGGGCCTGTCATCAATCAACCGCGAACGCGCCGCCTGGGCGGTGCTTTTTTACTGGCTGACACCGATTGCGTGGCTCAACGCGCTGATCACCACGGACACACCGGTGATCTTCTGGTCGGCATGGTCGGTGGCTGCCTTGATCCGGGCACAACAGGCCATTTCGCAAGGCCGGCGCGCCTGGGGCCTGTATGCGCTGTCCGGACTGTTCCTGGGGGCGGCGGTCCTCTCCAAATACTTCGCCGTGCTGCTTGGCCTGTCCTACCTCGTGTACTTCGCGCTGTTCAACCGCGCGGCCTGGCGCGGTTTCGTGGTGCTGGCCGTGTGCGCGGTGCCGGCGGTGCTGGTCAACATCGGGTGGAACCTCACCCATTGCTGGACCAACATCATGTTCAACCTCTACAACCGCAATGAGGGCGCCGAGTTTTCATGGACCACACCGGCGCTGTATGTGCTCATGATGGCCTATCTGGTCAGCCCTGCGGCGTTGTGGTTGGGCTTCAAGCATCGGCGTGAGGTGCTCGGCACCCTGGGCCGACACACCCTGTTGGCCTGCGTGGTGCTGGTGCCCTTGCTGTGCTTTGGTCTGATGTCGGCCAAGAAGGTGATCGGCCTGCATTGGGTCATGGCCTTTTATCCCTTCATCTTCGTGCTGCTGGCCTGGGCCTTGCCCTCGCATCGTTTGATGAGCTGCGCGCGCGGCCTGGCCTTGTTCCTGGCCTTGCATGTCGTGGCGGTACTGGCCCTGTCGATGACCTCATTGCACCAGTGGCAGAGCCTGAAGATGTACCCGCGTCTCGTGCAGGGCTTTCGCAGCGAGCAGATGCTCGCCAAGGTGCAAGCGCCAGGCGTGGTCATGATGAGCAACGGTTACACGCCGTCGTCCATCTACGGGTATGCCCAGAAAGCCCACATGCCGGTGTTCGGTCTGGGTAGCCTGCACGCCCGTCAGGACGACCTGATCGTGGACTACGCCGCCTACCAGGGCCGCACCATCCGCATCATTCAACACAACCCGCCCAATCTGGACGACTACCGTCCGTACTTTGCGGCGGTCAAGGTGCTCGATTTCAAGCAAGATGGCTTCACCTATTACGCGGTCGAAGGTGTCGGCTTTGACTACCCCGCCTACCGGCGAGGGGTCATGGGCGAGATCAACCGCCGCTATTACCGCTTCCCTTCATGGCTGCCCGTCTGGGGTTGTGCTTTTTGCCAGCGTTACTGTGGAGCCGCGCGCTGCACGCCCTGATCGCTAGAATGGCCATTTGGTCCTTTTTGCGACTTGCTCGCCCCCTTGCATGACTGCCCAAACTTCGGTTTCTGAACTCCCCGTGGTCATCATCGGCGCGGGCTTGGCCGGCTTGACCGTGGCCTTGCATCTGGCTGCGACCCAGCCGGTGATCGTGCTGGCCAAGCGCCAGTTGGAAGAAGGCGCCACGGCTTGGGCGCAAGGTGGCATCGTCGGAGTGCTGGGCACGGACGACAGCATCGCCTCACATGTGCAGGACACGCAGGACGCCGGTGCAGGTCTGGTGGATGAGCACACCGCTGAGTTCATTGCGCGCAACAGCGCTCGTGCAGTGGAATGGCTGGTCGAGCAGGGTGTGCCGTTTTCGCCCGACCCCGAAGGCCCGCTGGGACTGCATCTGACGCGCGAAGGCGGCCATGCCGTGCGGCGCATCGCGCATGCGGCCGATGCCACCGGCAAGGCCATCCACGATGTGTTGCTGGCCGAGGTGAAGCGCCACCCCAACATCAGCTTGCGTGAACGCTGGATGGCCGTGGACCTGATCACCGACCGCCATCTGCGCCGCGCAGGTGGCCCGGGTGCGACCTTGTCGCCGACAGATCACCGCTGCCATGGCGTCTACGCCCTGGACATTGAGTCGCAGCGGGTCGAAACCCTGGCGGCGTCGGCAGTGGTGCTCGCCACGGGCGGCGCGGGCAAGGTCTATCGCTACACGACCAACCCCGACACCTCCACAGGCGACGGCATTGCCATGGCCTGGCGGGCAGGCTGCCGCGTTGGCAATATGGAGTTCATCCAGTTTCATCCGACCTGCCTGTATCACCCGCAAGAGCGCAGTTTTTTGATCACTGAAGCGCTGCGCGGCGAGGGCGCCTACCTGCGCCTGCCCGATGGCACGCGCTTCATGGCGGCCCACGATGAGCGCGGTGAGTTGGCCCCGCGCGACATCGTCGCCCGCGCGATTGACTTCGAGATGAAGAAGCACGGTCTGGATCATGTCTGGCTGGACGCCACACACCTGGGCGAAGCCTTTCTGAAAGAGCATTTCCCGACCATCCATGCGCGTTGCCTGTCGCTGGGCATTGACATCGCCCGCCAACCCATCCCCGTGGTGCCGGCGGCCCACTACACCTGTGGTGGCGTGGTGACCGATCTGAGTGGTCGCACTGACCTGCCAGGGTTGTATGGCGTGGGCGAAACCACCTACACCGGTCTGCACGGAGCCAACCGGTTGGCCAGCAATTCACTGCTGGAATGCGTGGTGCTGGGGCGCACCTGCGCTGACGACATCCAGGCGCAGTCACGCCAGATGCCAGTGGTGCTGCCAGGCTGGGACGAAAGCCAGGTGACCGATGCCGACGAAGAGGTCGTGATTGCCCACAACTGGGACGAGTTGCGCCTCGTGATGTGGAACTACGTGGGCATTGTGCGCACCACGCGTCGCTTGGAGCGCGCACTGCACCGCATCAAATTGCTGCGCAGCGAGATCGACGATTACTACGCCAACTTCCGTGTCTCACGTGACTTGCTGGAGCTGCGCAACCTGGTCGACTGCGCCGAGTTGATCGTGCGTTCGGCCCTGTCACGCCAGGAAAGCCGGGGCCTGCATTTCAGCCGCGACTACCCCCGCACGCTGCCTGTCAGCTTCCCCACCATCCTGTGCAAGAAGCCGAAAAAGAAGGATGCCTGGTTGCCCTAGAATCCCGGCTCCAATAAATAACTCAGGGAATTCGGGCGGGGGGCGTGCTGCCATGGGTTGAAGCCCAATGGCCATGTCAGGTCGTTCTCCGTGCCTTTTGCACGTCATGGGATATCTCACTTCTGCTATCAGGCAGCTGACCGTCGTCGCATTGGCGGCCGTCATGGTTTCAATCACCTTCGGGCACCAGCTGGCCCAGGCCGCAGGGTCGTCCTGCAAGACACGCTACCCCATCGTTCTTTCGCACCACTGGGGCGCGCGCAGGATCTGCAATGCTGACCAGCTGCCTGCCGGGCGGACCTGCGAGCAGATCGAGCAGGCCAAGAACTGCCGCAGTTGGGTGGGTGCGCAATGCATGCTGTGGGAAGTTCCGCCGGACGAGGCCGACCTGCCTCCGCGCGACACGAACCTCAGCAACCCGGCCCTGGTTCGCAACATGAAGGCTTACCACCGCTACTTCAGCAAGGAAATTGTTGATCGCTTGCGCAACAGCTTTGCCCAGAACGGCTGCGGCAATGCCGTCTACATCGCGGACAAGCCGGTGTTGGCCAGCTACGACGTGCGGGCCCGGGTCCTGCGTGAAACGGTGCTGCAGGCCCTGCGCGAAACCGGTGCCGCCAAGGTCAACATCATCGGGATGTCGCAGGGCGTGCAGGATGCGCGCTACATGACGGCCGCCTTGCCTGTGGATGAGCGCAACCCGGCTTTGGGTCAGATGCGAGACAAGGTGGCCAGCATCGTCAGCGTGGTCGGCGAAGACGCGGGTGCGCAGTCGTCCGGCTTGTTGCTCGATACCTTCTACGCGTTGAACCAGGGGCAATGGAACAACCCACAGGCTTTGGGCAGTCAGTGGAAGGAATCAGAGGTTGACGCCATGCTCTGGCGGGACAAGCGCGTCAGCAGTCCCAAATACGTCCTGTCCGAGGTCGGTTATGCCGACTCCGATGCCGGTTTGACGTCCATGGGCAAGTACCAGAGCTGGTTGCGATCCATGGTCGAGTTGAGCAACCGCTACATGAAGCCTGGTTTCTGGCAGCAGTTGAGCTTCGAGCAGAATTGGGCGGCGCTTCGCGCTGCGGCGGGCATGAGCGACCTGCAATGGTCTGACAAAGTGCCCGACTCGGCTGAGGCGAACAACGGTGTGTACTACGCCAGCTATGCCGCCCACATCCGCAACCCCGTGCCCGAATGGGGCAACGAAGCCTACATCTATGCGCTGTTGCAAACGCGCTATGGCGACAACGACAGCATGGTGACCGTGAGCAGTCAGAGTTTTGCCGGCAAAGGGGGCTGGAACTTTCACCACATCAAGACCATGAATGGCAGTGTGCTGGGCAGGGGCTACCACCACATGTTCTTCAGTGGCCGCAACGATGCTCTTTATGCGCCGGAAGCGGGCTATCGAGAGGTCTGGCCTTACAACGGCTCCTCGGCTGACTTCTACGAGGTGGTGGCAAGCAACCTCAAGCTCAACGGGTTCTGAACAGGGCCGTGGTTCAGCGGCGCGCCCGCATCGCAAAGCGCGCCTGCACGAACTCAAAGGCGTAGCGCACCGCCTCCGCAATGGCGGTGTCGTTGTTGGCGCGTTCTTTCTCCGTGAGGTAGAACACCAGGTCCACCTCATGACGGATGTAGCGCGGCGGCAGGTGGTTGAGCGCCACACAAGCCACGTCAGGCAGCTGCTCCTCCTTCAGCCCCGGATAGCCGGGCGCTGCCTCGCGAACGGCGTCAATGACCTGACGCTCGTAGTAGTTGCGCAGGCTTGAAAAATCAGCTGGCATGTTGCTCCAGTACCCGTAATGAGAAGTCCACCGCGGTGACGTCCTTGGTGAGCTTGCCGATGGAGATGCGGTCCACGCCAGTGGCGGCGATGTTGTGCAACTGGCTCAGGGTCACGCCGCCGGAAACCTCCAGCAAGGCTTGGCCTTGGGTCAGTTCGTGGTTGATCGCAACGGCCTCCCGCATGTGCTGAAGGTCAAAGTTGTCCAGCAAGATGCTGGTGGCACCAGCGCCGAGCGCTTCGCGCAACTGGTCGAGCGTTTCGACCTCGATCTGGATGCTGATGTGATCGCGCAGCGCTTGGGCTTGCGCGGCCACCAGGGCTTGCGCATTGCGCAACGCGGCGCTGACGCTGCCGGCGGCGGCAATGTGGTTCTCCTTGATCAGGATGCCGTCGTATAAAGCCAGGCGTTGGTTGGCCCCGCCGCCGACGCGCACTGCGTACTTTTGCGCCAAGCGCAAGCCGGGCAGGGTCTTGCGCGTGTCCAGCACCAGGCAGCCACGCGGGTTGGGGGAGGCGCCTTCAATGGCCTGCACGTGCTGGTGCGTCAGGGTGGCCACCGCAGACAAGGTCTGCACGAAGTTGATGCCAGGGCGCTCGGCGGTCAGTAGGGCGCGGGCGTCGGCCTCAATCAGGCAGACCTCGGTGTTGGGGGCCATCACGGCGCCCTCGGCATAGGACCACTTTAGGGTGGCCGTCGGGTCCAGCTTGAGCAGGCAGCCTTCAAACCACTCGCGGCCACACAGGACGGCATTTTCACGCACCAGCAAGCGGGCTTTCACGCGCTGGCCGGCGGGCACCAGTTGCGCGGTCCAGTCGCACACACCGATGTCTTCAAACAGCGCGTCGCGGATATTGCGCTCGCGCGCTTCGATGAGGGTTTCGTTGTGGTCGAACATGGTTATCAAAAACGGAGGTGGTCAGGCAGCGCCAATGTTGGGTACAAAACCCTGCGTAGGCTTTTGGATGGCGGCCGGATTGCGAGCCACGAAGTCGAGCATGCGGTCGATGCAGCCCTTGGCCTGCACTCGGATGTCATCGGGAATGGTGATCTCGCCCGTGCCTTGTTCAAGGCACTCCAGCACGCCTTGCAGGGCGTTCATCGCCATCCAGGGGCAGTGCGCACAACTCTTGCAGGTGGCGCTGTTGCCAGCGGTAGGTGCTTCGATCAGCAACTTGTGCGGTGCCAGCTGGTGCATGCGGTGCAGGATGCCGTTGTCGGTGGCCACGATGAATTCTGGGGCGTCCATTTCGACCACGGCCTTGAGCAACTGTGACGTCGACCCCACGACGTCGGCCAGAGCGACGACGCTCTCAGGCGACTCCGGGTGCACCAGTATCTTGGCCAAGGGGTGCTTCTTGCGAAGCAGGTCAAGTTCCAGGCTCTTGAACTCGTCATGGACGATGCAGGCACCATTCCACATCAGCATGTCGGCGCCGGTTTGCTGCTGAATGTAGCGGCCCAGGTGCCGGTCTGGCGCCCACAGCACCTTCTCGCCCTGGGCCTTGAGGTGGCCCACGATGGCCAAGGCACATGAGCTGGTCACCATCCAGTCGGCGCGGGCCTTCACCGCGGCGCTGGTGTTGGCGTAGACCACCACCTTGCGGTCCGGGTGGGCGTCGCAAAATTTGGCGAAGTCATCGGCCGGGCAACCCAGGTCCAGCGAGCACGTGGCGTCCAGATCGGGCATCAGCACGTGTTTTTCGGGGCTGAGAATCTTGGCTGATTCACCCATGAACTTCACGCCGGCCACGATCAGGGTCTGCGCCGCATGGTCGCGACCAAAGCGGGCCATCTCCAGCGAGTCGGACACGCAGCCGCCCGTTTCCAGCGCCAGGTCCTGGATGTCACCGTCCACGTAATAGTGGGCCACCAGCACGGCCTTGCGTTCTTTCAGCAGGGACTTAATGCGGGTTTTGGTGGCTTCTTTTTGATCGGGGCTCAGCGGGGCGGGCACCTTGGCCCACGCGTGGGCGGTGCAACTGGCGCCACTGGCATCCTGGCGGGTGTAGTCGTAGACGACGGTATCGGCGAAAGTCATGGTCGGCAATCGTGCGCGTTTGGCGCAAAAAGTTCAGGCCAGGGTCCTGGCAGCTGTATTGCAGGGACGGTGAATGCTAGCCCAGATGGCCGGGGCCGTGCGGCCTGCGGTTATTGGGCGTGGGCATGGCGCTGCTGCCAGCGGCGGTCACAGAAGGCGATGATTTCGCACGACACCCACACGGCATAAAACGCGAAGATGATGTCGCTCAGGAAATGACCGCCTTGCATCATGCGGCCCGCCCCGATGACGCTGCCGGTCACCACGCCAATGAGCAGCCAGCGGCGGCGCCACACCGGGCCGGCGGTCAGCCCCAGACTCATCAGCCAAAAACCGGCGGCAGCATGACTGCTGACAAAGCTGCGGTGGTGAGCGGTGTCCGCGCCGGGTTGAAAGGTCCCGTGAAAGGGCTCAGTGCCACCCAATTCGATGACCTGGACCGGGCGGGGACGCCCCATCGCATTCTTGAACCAGCCTTCAACCACCAAGCCAGGCCCCAGCAGTCCGCACAGCACGGCCACGATGGCCAAGCGCCGCCACGGACCTGTGCAGCGCTGAGCCAGCGTGGCGTGGCCCAGACCTCGCAACAGGCGTGCGATCAAGGGGCTGATCAGGGCAAACACCGCCAGGGTGGCGACAATGGCGCGACCCACCGTCGGCGACCACAGGTACAGGGCTCGCACCACTGGATCCTGGGCGTGGATGAAGCCCAATCCGGGGGTGTAGTAGTGGGCAGCTACGGCCAAGTCGATGCGCGGCAGCTTGGCAAACAGCGCCACGCACAGAAACAGGCCTGCCCAGATCAGGCGCGTGTCCAGCGGCGCGTCGTCGCCCTTAGTCGGCACTGATGTCATGGGGGGCGTCTGTACCACTTTGCTCTCGATAACTTTGCTCGTCGTAACCCAGAAAGCCACGCAGGAAAAACACATGCAACTCCAGCGCACGGTCGGGGCCGGTCGCCACGCGGACCTGGTTCACTTCACGGACGATGGCGAAGCGCTGCAAGACGTCTTTGGGGTCGGCCCTGTCGGTCACCAGCACCACATCCTGCCCCACCTTGTTCTGAAAGCTTTGCGTGAGCTGGTAATGATCCTGGCGCAGGCCCTTGGGGTTCCAGGCCAGCGGCTGCACCTTGTAGCGGCGCCAATGGTAGGCGGTCTGGGTCAATAACAGTCGACTGTCAGACATGACGGGCAGCCCTGCAATTGTGGGCTCCTCCATGGTCGGCGCCAGCTTGTCAAAGGCTTCTTGCCAGCCACGCATGCGCACCAGGATGTCGAACTGCGATGGCAGCTTGTTACCCAGGATGTCATGCGCATGCAGCACCAGACTGGTCAAAACCACATTGCTGATCAGTACGGCGGCCAGCCAACGTTTGGGGCGGGGAGCCGCCAGCGGGACGAGGGGTGCGCTCAAGCGCGAGGCCACCAGCATGATCAACCCGATCAGTGCCGGTGCGGCCCAGTTGACGTGGGCGTCGGCATAGAAGGCCTGCACGACGGCAACCAACAGCAGCGGCAGGCTCATGGCCCACAGGAATCGGTAGGACGACACCGAGGCGAGGTAATAGGCCGAGGTGCGCAAGGACGGGGTGCGGCCCTGTCCGCTGCCCGTGTCGAGCGCGCCAGGCATGCTCAGTTGGCTTGGCGATGCGCCGGTACTGGAAGAGAGCCATTGGCTGGGGGCCATCATCTGGCTGGTTGCGGCCCACTGACTGGGGGGGATGGATGCGTTGCCGACGCCGGTCATTTTATGAAGCAGATACAAGCCAGCCAGCACAGTGATCGGACCCAGGGCCAGCATCTGCCCGATGACGAATGTCAACATCGGCCCGAAGCCACCATGTCGATTGGACTGCGTCGTCAATTCAGCAGTGTGCTGCATGGTGGGGAAACCGTTTTGGGCGTTCCACCAAATGTTGGGGCTCAGGATCAACGCGGCCACAGCCAAAGCGGCCCACGGGCCGATGCGCGTCAAACCACGCTTAGGGCCATGCACCCCCCACAGCGTCCAGAACGCGGTCATGCCAAAGGCTGCCATGGTGTATTTGTCCATCATGCCTATGCCAACCGCAGCGCCGCACAGCAGCCACAGGCTCAACCGGTTGGTGACCTGGGCGCGCCAGAGGGCCCAGGCTGCCAGCGTCCAGCACAAGAGCAAAGGACCATCGGTGCTGGCCACCAGGCCGAGCAGACCCACCAGGGGTGTCGTCATGAACAAGGCGGCCGCGACCATGCCGGTGCGCACGCCACTGCTGGTCGGCCACAAGGCGCGCGCCAGTCCGACCAGCGCCACGGCGGTCAGCGGATAGACCAGCATGGGCAGGGCCTTGACGCCCAGCACGCCCGATCCAAACAGCATCGTGCTCAGGCCGATCAACCCTGCGATGAGCGGCGGCTTTGAAAAATAGCCCCAGGACAGATGTCGCGACCAATCCCAGTACTGGGCTTCGTCAAAGAACAGCGAGATGCCACTGTGATACACCACCCACAGCCGATAGAGCGTCAGCACTGCGGCCAAGGCCAACAACTTCCATAGGCGAGGTCCCCACAGCCGAGGCCAACGTTGCCCCCCGGGGGGGCGGGGGCGCGAGGCGGGCTTGTTGGGCACGACAGGAGCTTGGGCAGACGTGTCTGTGTTCATAAGCAATGGGTAAAAAGTGATGGCGGCCGCAGCTCAGGGGGTCAGCCCTGATGGTGCCAGCCGTGGTCAGGGTCTTGATCGGGGGCGGCGGTGGTGTGGTACGGGGCGACTTCGCCTCGATCGTAGTAGATGCGGATCAACAGTTCAGCCAGGACGCCGGTGGTCAGAAACTGCAGGCCACCCAGTACGCAGAAGAAACCAAGCCACAGCAAGGGGCGGCCCCCGATGTTATTGCCCAGCATTTTGAGCACGGCAAGATAACTCAGGATCACTCCGCCAATCAGGCCAATGCCCAGGCCCAGGCCGCCAAAAAAATGCCCCGGGCGTCCGGCAAAGCGCAGGAAGAAGTTGACGGCCAGCAGGTCAAGCACAACGCGCAGGGTGCGCGAGATGCCGTATTTGGATTCGCCTCGAGTGCGGGCATGGTGGCTGACGGGCAGTTCGGACATGCGCGCCGGTGAAGTCACCGTCGCCATCCAGGCTGGAATGAAACGGTGCATTTCGCCGTATAGGCGCACGCGTTTGAGGACGCTGGCGCGGTAAGCTTTTAGGCTGCAGCCCAGGTCCTGGAACTCCAGCCCCGTGATCTTGCGAATCAAGCGGTTGGCGATGCGTGAAGGCACCTTGCGCAGAAAAAATCCATCCTGCCGGTTTTGACGCCAGCCGGCCACCAAGTCCAGATCCTCGTTCACCAGTTTGGCCACGATCGCGGGGATGTCCTTCGGGTCGTTTTGCAGGTCGCCGTCCAGGGTCACGATGACATCGCCGCGCGCTGCATCAATGCCGGCTTGCATGGCGGCGGTCTGGCGGAAATTGCGCCACAGATGAATGGGTCGAACGTGGGGGCCATTCAGTCGCTCTTGTTCGTCCAGAGCCTTCTGCGTGCCATCACGACTGCCGTCGTTGACGATGATGAGTTCCCATTCGTGCGGGTAGTCGTTCAACGCGTTGTGGACGGCCTTGACAAACGGTTCAACGTTGTCGGCCTCGTTGTACATCGGCACAACAATCGACAAGCGGTGGGGCCGTACGGCGGGAAAGGGAGCGACGGGAGCCGTCAAGGCAGAACTCATGGATTCTCTTTCTAACAAACTAAGGCGATCTTGCTCAGCCGGGATGACCAGGGGGTGAGCCGTCTTTGCCTTTTGGGGTGTCTGTTGATTTGGCCGGTTTGGTCAGCGCGGCCGCCACACCAGCGGCCATCACAGCACAGATCAAAAAGCAAAAATGCAGCGCCAGGGCCGCACCCACAACATGGGACAAGGCCGGTGCTTGAGTGGGCAGCAAGGCCGCAGCGCCCGCCCAGACGCCGGCTTCATAGGTGCCGAACCCCGCAGGGCCTTGCAGCGGAAAGATGGCTGCCAATTCTCCGCCCAAGGCGCCTGCCCAGGCCACGGACCACGGAATCTGGCTGATGGCGCCGAGCAGGCTGGCCCCCGCAGCCAATTTGAGGGTCCAGTTGGCAACGGTTAACCCCCAAGCGGCCGGGCGATGGTGGGCGGGTTCGAGCAGGGCCGATTGCAGCGTGATCAGCATCCCACGCCAACCGTCCAGTGGTGTCGTCGCGCCCCGGCGGGCTGCCGCTCTGGAGGCCAACCAACGCTTGAGCAACCACCAGGCACCATGCCACGAAAGCACCAGGACACTCAACCCCAACAGGCGCCAGGGCAGGGTCAATCCGGGCCACAGCGTCAGACCCAGGGCCATCAGTACTGCCAAGTCCTGTAAGCGCATCCACATCAGGCAGACCACGGCGCGCGACATGGGCAGTTTCAATTCATGCGCAGCCAGCCACGGAAAGCTCAGTTCACCCGCCCGCATGGGCAGCAGATTCACGGCGGCGTTGTGCAGCAGGATCACGCGCAGGGCATCGATGCGCAGCCCCAGCCAGCGACGCGGCGCACGGTGGTGATCGTCCAGGTTCAGAACGACTTGCAGACGGGCGCCGCGCAGCGCATAACTCATCAGCAACCCTCCCAGGGTGCCCAGCCAAGTCAGCAGGGAGGGGCGCTGCACTGCCTCAAGCAGAGGGGCCATCGGCACGCGTGACAACAGCAGACCGAGCAAGCCCAAACCAAATGTCCATGCAACAGCTAGCTTCATTCGGCTGCGCGTTGACGTGCGCGCCGAAGAAGCAAAACCAGGCTGGGAAGGAGGGAGAACGGTCACAGTGAATCAGGAAAGGCAGTGTGGTGAAGGTCTGGGCAACCCTCTATTGTCCTGCATCTCGGCAAGTGATCCGTCCCGCGGGTCATCCTGCAATGACAAAGGCACACCGCCAGGGGTGTGCCTTTGGTTTCAAGGGGCTGGGCGCCCACGACGCCAATGCTCAGGCCGAGATCATTGTGAGCCTTCGCGAAAAATCACCACACTCACTGTTTCAAACAGAATGAGCAGATCCAGGAACAAAGAGTTGTTCTTGACGTAGTACAGGTCGTATTGGTGCTTGTGGAGTGCGTCGTCCAGGGAAGCGCCGTAGCTGTAGCGAACCTGGGCCCACCCCGTTACGCCAGGCTTGACGCTGTGACGGATGTCGTAGTACGGGATTTGCTGCTTGAGTTGGGCCACGAAGGACGGGCGCTCCGGGCGGGGGCCGACCATGCTCATCTCCCCCTTGAGGACGCTCAAAATTTGGGGCAGTTCGTCGATGCGGGTTTTGCGGATGAATGACCCGACGCGCGTTACGCGCGAGTCGTTCTTTTTGGCCCAAACGGCCACGCCGTCTTTCTCGGCATCCACCCGCATGCTGCGGAACTTCAGGCACATGAAGCTTTTGCCGCCCAGGCCCACGCGTTCTTGGCGATAGATCATTGGTCCTTCACTCTCCAGCTTGATGGCCAGGGCCGTCAGCAGCATGACGGGCGATGCCAGGAGCAACAAGAACGATGAACTGAGGATGTCAAACAAGCGCTTGATGATGATCCGAGCACGGCCTTGCACAAAGCCTTGACCATAAACGAGCCAACTGGCTTTGAGGCTGTCCACAGGCACCTCGCCGGTGGTTCGCTCGTAAAAAGCGGCAAGGTCCAGCACGGGGATGCCCTGAATGCGCGCGGACAGCAGTTGATCCATGGGCACACTGCCGCCACGTTGCTCTTTCACCGCCACGATGATTTGATTGATGTTGTGGCGCTGAATGATGTCGTTGATGGACAGCGACTCGGGAAAGACATTGAAGCGTTTGTCCGCAATCCCAGGCGCTGCATCGCCAGCAGGATAGAAGCCGACCACTGAATGGCCTTGCATTCGGCGTGCTTTCAGGTCTGACACAACGGAGTGAGCTTCTCTGCCAGTGCCGATGATCAGGATGCGTTGTTGCAAGAACGCACCGTGCCACGAGCGGAAGACCAGGCCGCGCACCACGACCAAGCCAACCACGAGATAGGCGCCCGCAAATCCTAAAAACTGGTGCGCCTGCGTTCCCTCGCTCACGGTATTGACGATCACTTGATAGGCGAGAGGCACCGCCAGCACACAAGCCAGAAGGGCACGGCCCAACTTGGCGCGCGACGTTTTGTATTCCGATCCTTCTCGATATACGCCGAGCAGTCCGCAGTGCAAGGGGATCACCAGGGCAAAACCCAGGCCGGCCCAGACTGCATCGGACATGTGCATTGGGTCCGTTGCGCTACCGTAGAAAAAAATCATGGTCGCCACGGTCATCAGGATGGCCAGGAAACTGGTGACACTGTCGGCGAGCAGTTCGGCCATGGTTGCCATCGAGATATGGTGCTGAAAGACGCGAAACATCGGACCCTCTCTGACATTGGCTTGTTGTTGCTGACCGCAACAAATCACCCAATCGGTAAGCATTTGTAATGCGCCATTATCAATGTGGCATGCACCGTGCCGCATCCTGCAAACAAGGGGGGGGCCCCTAAATGTTGGGGGGTAATGCAGAAAAGCGTTAACAATCCTCATGCGTCAGGCGCGCCCATCAAGGAAGGGGCACTGAACCGGGCAACAGTTGCTGGAGCCTAGTCGTCCGGGCTGGCCATCCTGGGAGCCACGGTGGGCCGTTGCCCCTTCACAGCATTTTTGAGCAAACGCATGATGAAGTGTCGAGGGTTGGTATCCCACGGGGCGAACCGAGGAAGCTGATACGGGTCGCAGGCTTTGGTGGCGATGCCCCAGGCCGTTGACACGGCTGCCGAAAAGCCGAGGTCCTTGATCAGTTGCACGTGTTGATACCCGTAGTCGCAAATGGGGCGTCCATTCGGGTAGGCAAAGATGGTTGGGGTTTCGCCGATCAGCTCAGTAAGCAGCCGTCGATTTTTTTCGACGTCCTCGCGAGCTGCCTCCAGACTCACCTGGTTGAGGATTGGATGAGTGTGTGTATGCGCGCCAATGGTCATGCCTTGCGCTGCCAGTTCCCTCACTTGATCATCCGTCATCATCAAACGGGGGCGATGCTGGCCCGGATCGGCCATATCCCAGATGCGGGCACAGGCCAACTCACGCTCGGTGAAAGGGAGGTACTTCACTGCACCCAGAATCTTGAATGCCAGCTCGCGTCGGCCCTGCATATCAGAGAGCGCCTGAACGCCCAGCCCCAACCAACTCAAGTCCAGGTCGGACTTCGTGGAGCGGCGCAACGCTTCGGTGACGATGTCGTTGAACATCAGGCCATCGTTGAGATAGCCGGTGCACACAAAAAAGGTGGCGGTGAGCCGATGACGTTGCAGGATCGGTAGCGCCACCGTAAAGTTGTCCTGATAGCCATCATCAAAAGTGAGGGCAACCGCGCGTGGCGGCAATGTGCCAGCACTCAATCGCTCAAGGGCTTGGGGCAATGACAAGACCGTGAAACAGTCCGCAATGGCCGCCATGTGCGTTGCGAACTTGGTGGCGTCAATCTGGTCACGATTCAGCAAGGCGTCTGGCTCGGGCAGCACGCGGTGGTAGGTCAGTATGGTCAGTTTCCCATCCCCCCCACCAGGCGACATGAACCGGCCAGCAGCACGAAGCAGCGGCGAGGTGAATGTCATGCACTGCTCCCTACGTCTTTTCTAATCATGAACAGATCATAACAATTGAAACTGCTTGTGTAGGAGCGGGTATCTGTCGAGGTGTTGCGCTTGCGCCTTTGGACGATTGATGCTGCCTCTCTCAATCCCTGTCAGCTACATCAATGGTTGAAATTGGAACATTGCTCCAGTGCCAGGTTGGTTTGGGCGGCATCCGCTGGTAGTGGCGTGGCCAAGCCTTTGGCTTTGATCCAGGCGGCCAAGTGCTCGGTGATGCGTGCAGCGGTCTGTCCATCCCAGAACTTGGGCAGGCGGCCTTTCTTGCCCCCTCCACGAAGGATTTCTGCGACAGCGCGACTGATCAGGCTGGCGTTGTGGCCGACTGCGATGTTGGTGCCTTGCTCAACCGTGATGCGTCGTTCGGTGTGGTTGTGCAGGGTCAGGCAGGGGATGCCAAGGATGGTTGCCTCTTCCTGCACGAGGGCCGAGTCGGTCAGAATGCAGGCTGCGCTGCCAATCATGCCGACCATCTTGTGATACGGGACGATGGGCAGCGGCAATATGTCACCCTCCGAAGATGCCAGCAAACCCAGGTGATCCAGGCACGCGCGTGTGCTGTCATGCATGGGCCAGAGCAGGGGGAGGTCTTTGCTGACCATGCGCAAGATGGCCATCAGGTTGCTCAACTGCGCCGGATCTGCGTTTTTTTCGATCTGTTGGAGGTAGACCAGGCCCACGCCATTTTTGCGCTTGAGAATAGCGGTGGACAGATTGAGTTGTCGCAAGGTGTACTTCGGCTGCGAAACCTGCGGCAGCAAAGCCCGGATGGTGTCCATCAGTAGATTGCCCACGAATTGCACTCGGTCTACGGGGATGCCTTCGCGAGACAGATTGTCGTGAGCCACCCATTCTGAGGTCAGCAGCAGATCCCCCATGTGATCACACATCATGCCGTTGACTTCCTGGGCGCGGCTGCGGTCAAAACTACGCAAGCCCGCTTCCAGGTGAACGCTGGGGATGCCATGGCGCTGGGCGGCCAAGCTGGCGGCCAGCGCGGTGTCGCCGCCGGCCTGGACAATGATTGCCGTTGGCCGGTGTTGTTCAAAGAGCTGGTCAAGCTGCTGCAACGTCGAGGCCAGGTGGGTCAGGCCGCTTCCTGGTGGCAGTCGCAATCGATAGTCCGGGACGCGCAAACCCAGATGCTCTGACCAGTCTTGCGTCAGCTCGAAGTTGCCCGGCGTGTCGATGTGCAAAAGACGGGCGGCTGGCAGATCCGAGCGATTGCCCAGGGCCTTGAGCAGGGATGCCGCTCTGAGGCAAGCGCCGCGCGATCCCGTGACGCACAGCAGGAACGGGGCGTCGACACCAGAGTGTGCGACGGACGGGATGGGCGACGACCATGCTGCGGTCGGGACGTCGGACTCATCGCCTTGGGTCAAGGTGGTGTTGAAGGCATCCGTCTGATTCAGCTGCGTCGGTGCTGGAGCTGATAAGGGCATCGACAGGACGGGCTCGCCAATTTCGGCCCTGATCTCCTGCGCGATGCGCGAAACGCTGGCGCCCGAGATGGTCTGCTCAGAGGCCAGAAATGTGGCCAGCAGCACGCGGTTGCACAGCAAATTGATGCGCCGTGGAATGCCGGTGGTCCATTCGTAAAACTCGTCAAAGGCTTCCGGGCTGATCTGGGGGGTTTGGTGTGCCCAACCCACTTTCTGCAGTCGATGCTCGATGTATCGGCGCGTTTCATCCCGGTCCATCGGCCCGAGGTGATAAGACGCGATCACCCGCTGGCGCAATTGTTCCAGCGAACGCGATAGGAGCATCGTTCGCAACTCTGGTTGGCCGATCAGGAAGCTTTGCAGTAGGGCCTGATTTCCAAACTGGAAGTTGGACAGCATGCGCAATTCTTCAATGGCGTCGCGGCTGAGGTTCTGGGCTTCATCGACGATCAGAACGGCGCGCTTATTTTGAGTGGCCAGTACTGTCAGGTAGCCTTCCAGCGTGGCGAGCAGGTCGGCCTTGCTGGTGCCTTTGAGCGGGATGCCGAACGCCGTGATGGCCGCTCGCAGCAGGTCGCCAGCTTCGAGTTGGGTGCTGACCAATTGCGCAGCAACGACCTTTTCAGTGTCGATGTCATTGAGCAGGGTGCGCACCAGCGTGGTTTTACCAGCCCCAATGTCGCCGGTGATCACGATGAAGCCTTCTGCCTGATAGAGCCCAAATTTCAGGTAGGACAGGGCGCTGCTGTGCCCCCGGCTGTCAAAGTAGAAGCTGGGATCGGGGTTGAGCAGGAACGGCGCACTGGTGAAGCCGAAATAGGATTCGTACATGCTCTAGAAGCGATGACCCAGGCCGGCAAACAGGGCCAACTCACGCGGGTTTGTCGACAGAACGTTTGAGTTCAGTCGCAACTGGCGCACACCAATGGTTGCCGTGGTCTGGGGTGATAGCCGGGTATTGACTCCAGCTCGGATTGAGTTCTCTGTCGATTCAAGTGACGTCCCTGGCGTACTGGTTCGGCTCCAGCGAACTGCGGCTTCAAGCGTTGTTTGTCGGGTCATCCGATGGTCGTACTGAAACTCAATGGCCCGCTGCAGGTTGGGGGCTTCCGTCAAAGGCTCGGCGATCAACTGCCGGGGAGTGGTCTTGAGCACGTCAATCACGACCGACACAGTGTCTCGACGGCCCATGATGGCAAATCGGGCTGACACCGATTGGCGCAACTGTGCCGAGAGGGTGAACGAGTCCAGTGTCGGCGCGGTCTGAGGCGCAGGGGTGCCGGGTATCAGGGGTGTGGTCAAGCTGCTCAGGGCGTTGGCCGACGTGGTGAGCGTTTTGTTGAGAGTGATCCTGCTGGCATAGGTCGGGGCGTTGTGGCTCAGCGAGACATCCCACGCGGGACCAAAGAAATGGTGCTCCAGTGTGGTGAGTAAATGCGTGCGCTCATTGGGATTCCAATCGATGCGCCCACCGTAGAGCGAATCGCTGCGGCTGCTGATCACGGTTTGGTTCGATTCACGGCCCGCGATACCGCTGAATGTGAACTGGTCGGTGACCGCATAAGACAACAGGCCCCGGCCGCTTTGCTGGGTCAATTCCGATGTGGGTTGCTGGTCATAGCCCGATTTTTGATAGTCAAGCTCAATCGCTGCTCCTATGCGCGTGGGCTTGCGATCCAAGCTGAGTGTGTGGTGCTGCGTGTGGGCGTCCGGGCGGTCAAGCAGTCCTGAACCTGCCGTGGCGAAGTTCGTGTGCGTGGCTTCGGCCCTTGCCTTGAGCAGCAACTCGGGTGTCAGCGAACGCTCAAGGTAGGGGCTGATCCGGGCCTGCGTTGTGGTGTACCGACCTACCGTGGACGGGCCCCCGTCACTTTGCGCGGAGAAGGGGTCAGCGCTGGTCTGGAGGGTGGTCAGTCCCATGTCCAGACCCATGAGGCGTTCAATCAGGTTGAATTCGGCATCCAGCGTGCCTTGGGGCAAGATTCGGTCTGGTTGAGTGCCTCGAGCGTATTTGATGGCATCGAACTGGAATTTCCCGTTGACCCGCATATTGGGGCCATTGCCCGCGATGCTCAACGAGGGGGATATCACAAAAATCTCGTCGGCCGGGCCTTTTTGGTTGGAGGCGTAGCCACTGTTGGAGGTGGCTGTGCCCGTCAGCTCCACGCCGGGCTCGATGCGCCACGCCCGGGCTTGTGCCTGCGTTGCCGCGGTGATTCCGTCCTGATCGGCCTGGGGCTCCACCTGTGGTGGCGCGGAAGGGATTTGCGGCAAAGGCGGCGCCGCGACGGCGAAGTTCAAGGTGCTGACCGCGCACCAAGTTGCCAAGGCTACCGGCAGGATGGCGATGCGCGGGCGCGCGACATGGTGGTGTTCAGGCGGCATAGTAGCCATAGGCGGATGCCCCTTTCGGCCCACGATATTTGTTGAGGATAGACATGACCACGGGGCAAACTTCGACCGTGGCAAAGGCTTGGCGAACGGTGTCGAGCGTGGTCTGCCCCGACTCTACGACCATCACCACTTGCCCCATCTTGGTCGCGAGCACGCGAGATTCCGTGGTTGGCAGCAGAGGTGGGGTATCAAAGATGATGATTCGGTCTGAATAATTGCTGGCCAATTCGTCCAGCAAGGAGTCCATGGCCGCACTGGCCAGCAATTCGGTGGAGCGGGAACTGGCGGTGCCCGCTGGTAGCACTGTCAGTTTTGGAATGTCGGTCTTGAGCAACACCTCGGCCAGATCCATGCCAGGCGTGGAGAGCACGTCCAACAGTCCTTTTGACGGTGCCAGCCCCATCTGCGCCAGCACTGAGGGCCTCAGCACATCGGCCTCGATCAGCAGTACCGAGTGGTCCATCTCCATGGCCATGCTCAGTGCCAGATTGATGGCGCAAAACGTCTTGCCCTCATCGGGCACCGCGCTGGTGACCATGATCAGGTTGGCTCGGTGAATGGGTGCAGCCGACAGTCCTTTAGCGTTTTCCAGCAAGGGGCGCTTGATGATCCGGAACTCGTCTTCGACCTTGGAGCGCGGAGCGCCAGGAATCAGCAATCCGGCTCGGCCCATCGTGACCAGGTCCAGTGTGACGGGTTTGGACCGCCGGTCTGAACTGGGGTCGGGGGACGGTGCCGATGTCTGCTCAGTCCTTGTCGCCGGTGTTTCAGCGATCGGCTGACTCCCGCCCTGCATGGCAGAAATGTCAACGCCAGCTCGACGCAACTCTTCGAGTCGTTTGGCGGCCTGTTCGATGGTGCTCATGAGTCGTACCGCCTCAAGGAAGCCATTGACGAGAAACGACAATGATCCAGCCGATGTTCAAAATGACAAGCAGGGCAGACATGCCGAAGAATAACTTTCGATCACGCGCGCTGTCTCCGGCTTCGTCAGGGCCGATGACCAAGGACACGCTTCCCAACACGGGCCGCCCAGATAGCGCGCGAAGCATCTTGGAGTCCTGAACGGTTGGCACCAACTGGGTGAGACCAAATGCCGCGCCGAGGCCCAAGGCCACAGCGGCAATGAATGCCAATAGCGCGACCATGAGGCGGCTTGGCTTGACTGGTTGAGGTGCGACGCGTGGAGGTTCAACCAGGCGAAATTCAGCCGCCTTGGTGGTCTGATCGATCTTTTCCCCCAATGATGCCGACTCTCGCCTCGACACCAACTGTTCGTAGTTCTTTCGAACGATGTCGTAGTCGCGATTGAGTTGCGCCAACTCGGCTTCCATCTGCGGCATTTTTCCGGCCTTGGACCGAATTTGTTCCAGTTGGGACTGCTGCTCTGCCAACTGGCCCCGCAACGATGCTGCCTTGGCCTCTGCTTCGGCCAAGGCCACGCGGATCCGCTGAAACACGGGGCTGGTAGGAGCAGGTGCTCGATTCGAAGCCCCTCGCTCCTTGCGGCGAGCCTCGCTCTCTGCTCGGCGTTGCGCTTCGAGTTGAGCCAGTGTGCGTTTGACGCTGACGACATCTGGGTGAGCATCGGTGTAGCGGCGCATCAAATCATCCAGTTGGCGCCTTTGAGCATCGATGCGAGTGTCCAATTCCGACGGGGCAGCGCCCATGGTCAACGGGGCTGCAGGGTCGAAAGGCATGGAGGGGTCTTCCGCCGCCAGTTCGCGTCGAAGGGCGTCGCGCCCTTGTTCTGCCGCCCGCAACTCCACGCGCAAGCGCCCCACATCGTCGGAAAGCGAGGACATCCTTGCAAAGTAATCCTGATTCGAGGTGCCTGTCAGCCCAAAGTTGCGAATCTTGAAGTCTTTGAGCCGATTTTCCGCTTCTGTCAATTTAACTTCATAAGCTGAGATTTGCGTGTCCAGAAACTTGCGTGCCTGCTCGGAATCGCGCTGTTTGCCACCCACGCCAGATACCACGAACTGCCCGACCAAGTCTTCCACGATGCGTTCGGCTCGCTGCGGATTGATGTCTCGATAGGTGATGGCGAATAAATTGGTATTGCCGCTGGGGGCCATCTTGATTTCGGCCATCAACCGGTCGATGATTTTCTCGCGCTCGCGGTCGGTATTCCATTGCAGGTGAATTTTCGGGGACTGCAACAAACGCTCAATATTAGGGCGTGAAATCAGTGTGCGCGCCAACATTTTGACCTGTTGATCAACGTCAGGCTGAAAGGCAATGCCGGTCATCAATGGCTTGAGCACGGTCTCGGTATCGACAAAAATACGAGCCGATGCTTCGTAACGGTCGCGCATGTATACAACACCCGCAACACCCAGAATGGCAACGGCCCACGCAACAGCCATGCCAATCCAGCGGCGCTGCCACATGGCGACTGACGTGAACATTAACTTACCAAGAAAATCATCCATGTGGATAGGCGATCAATCCTGTTTCTTGATGGAAGCGTGCTTCAAAACCAACTTTGAGGAATGATGATGATGTCGCCTGGTTTGATTTCAACATTGGCAGAAATATCGCCCCGTTTAAGCAGGTCTTTTAAGCGCACGCTGTATTGCTTGCCTTGCTCTGATCCACGCACAAGTACCGCGCCGTTGCCGTCGGCAAAATCAGTCAGGCCGCCAGATTGAATCATCACATCAAGCAGCGTCATGTTTTGACGAAAGGGAACTGATTGCGGTCGCGAGGCCTCCCCCACAATGCGGATCTGCTCGGTGCTGACCCCCTGGAAATTGTTGACGATGACGGTGACGACGGGTTCACGAATGAACTTGGCCAGCGATTTTTCAATCTCGCGCGACAACTCAGCGGGCGGGCGTCCAGCCGCCACCAGATCCTCAACCAAGGGCAGGGAAATGCGCCCATCGGGGCGAACCGACACGATGGCTGACAACTCGGGATTGCGCCAGACCACGATGTTGAGCGTGTCCAGCGCACCGATTCTGTACGGATGGTCTGGCGTAGAGGCCAAGGCGGGAGCCGCAGGGTAGTGCTGCATGCTGCCGCAAGCGCTCAGCCCAATGATCAACGCGCCCAGAAAAGCAGCCCGTGCGCCCTGAATCGTTACACTTTTCGAGTCAATCATGTTTAAGCCCTAGGAGTCGGTTTATTGATCAGAGATGTGAGGTCGAGTCCGCCAGCGCTTGAGTCGAGCGAATGGCTCAGATGACGAATGAACAGCATAGTTCCAATTTGCATTTGCGCTGATGGTGGTGCGCCTCAATCGGAGGCTGTGACTCCGCTTTGATGCAAAAAACGTCGGGTTGCTGCCACGTTTGCCGGCGCGATCATGGCATTCCAAGGCAAAAAATGTTACAGGTGATCGCGCTGGCTGAATACCGTCTGATTGAGGGGGCACTCGGTGTGCCGCTCATTGAGGCAGCGAACTGGTCCAGCGAGTCAACCAGGGTGTGATCCGGCCAAAATACTGCGGCTTGCGCTCAAGAAGCGTCAGTATTAATTGTGCATCCTTGGCCTGCCAAGCGCGCAGCGCTACCGTGGCTGCAATGAACGCGAACACGTAGAGGGCGCCGGCAAAGAACTGCATCCAGGCGGACATTGAAATCCAGAGCAGTGGAGCGATCGCCAGGGTGGCGCATGCCGCTGCGGCCATCAAACGCATCAATTCTCGTGTGGGCAGCGTGATGTGGAGCATGCGTATGAGTCCGCCGCCCATGATGATCAACACCAGGATTCTTGTGACGGCGTGGGCCAGCACCGCGCCTGACAGTCCGTACAAAGGCACCAATATCAATGAGGCAATGGCGCTGACGACGACGGACAACATGGATACACCGGCGCGCAATTTCTGGTGGTCCGTTGTTGACAGCAGGGCGCCGAACGCGCTTTCGGCGAGAGTCAGACCGCCAACCAGCATCATCACCCTGAGCACGTTGATCACGGGTTCGTAGCGAGAGCCGTACATGACGGATACGCCCAGCTCGGCCCACAGCACGCCCAGCCCCGCCACGATGAGTCCCACGAACAGAAAATACCGCACGGCATCCGACAAAATATCGTTGACCTTGCGCATGCCTCCGGCGCCATAGGCATGTCCCATCATGGGCATGAGCATGGTGGTCAATGTGGATGAGAGCAGATCAATGCCGCCTCTGGTGAGCGCGGTGGCGATGGAGAAGAACCCTACTGCGGCCGGGCCGATCAGCGTGCTGAGCAGAAAAGTTTCGATGGTTTTGTTGCTCAGTGTGGCCACGAGCACAAGGACGATGGTCCACAGCAGATGAGGCTTGAGCCGTGCCAGCACTTGGGGCTCGCAAACGCCATGGCCTGGCGCAATGCCCTCCTTGCGCAGAAGGCGGGACACCATCACCACATGCCCTGCACTGATCAACGCAAAAAACAGAGCAAAGACCGTCAGGCTGGCATGAAGAAGACCAAGCAAGGCAACACCTGTTGTGTAGAGCAGGCTCATAACCATGTTGGTCACGGCTTCAACAGAAAAGCGGCTGTAGCCCTTCGCGATTGAAATATCAAACAGGAAGATCGCCTTGCCGATCGCGCTGACGATGCATACGCCAATCAGCAGGGCCAGATGTTCTTGCCAGCCGGCCGGATGAAACGCCAGCACTGAGCCAGAAAAACACACCAGAACCACCATGATGCTGATCCACTGTTGGCGCCGAAGCCAGCCATGGATGTTGCGCGCTTCGTCGGGGTTGCCCCGACCCAGGCTTTCCGAAACAAACCGGATGCCTGAAATGCCCAAGCCATGGTTGCCGAAAACGACAAGCAGGCCCGACATCCACAAGAGGTAGGCGTACTGTCCGTAGTCTTTCGGTCCCAGGCTGCGAGCAATGATCACACTGACGATCAGTCCAAACGCCGTGGTCACATAGGTGGAAGTAGCAATCAGCGCGGCGGCTTTGAGTGCCACCAAGCGACCTTGTGGTCTGTCCATTGAGTAACCAAGGTTGAAAACGTGGGGCGCAGTGCGGTGTGACGGTGCGATTGAGTCAGCTGCCAAAAGTGTGGGGCAGTGTAGCGGCGTTTGACTGGGTGATTGGCGTCCCATGCCAGAATCGGACACTGAGTGGCTTTCGAAACCATCTAATAATTCTGGACAGTGCATGAACAATCGTTCCGCAACATCAACCAAAGTGGGCGTGTCCAGTTGTGAAATAACTCATAGGGAGTGTTCTGGGCATGGGGTTGGGGCGTTTTGTGACCACCAAGCTTGCGTCTTGTCGTTCCGCCTTGTGGGGGCCTGATGAGTTTTCTGACCTTCCAACTTTATCTGTTTTTCACATTCCTTCGACCCGTCGAACTCTTTGCTCAATGGTTGATTCCGTATCGTCCGATGCTGGTGCTGTGGTTGTTTGCTTTCGCGCTGGCGCTTATTCAAGTGTTTCGGCAAAAGCAAGTTGCAGCCCAAAAAGCGCATTATGTGCTGCTTGCGGGGCTGACATTGGCGATTGCTTTGTCCTTGATTCTTCCCAATGGTTTTAGCGGAGCCATTGCGGGGGTGAGTGAATTCAGTGCTCCCGCTTTACTGTTCGTGTTGATAAGTTTCAATTTGACCTCTGTTGAGCGGCTTCGGGCTGCCTGCTATGTCATATTGTTGAGTATGGTTATACTGAGTTTTGCGGGCATCAATGCTTACTACACGGGCTATATGTCGCAAGAATTGGTGTTGCCGCAGCGCATTGATGAAGATACGATTGATGAGATGGTCGAGAAGCCGGATATTCCGGCTGATGATAAGTCAGGCCACTACATGTGGCGTATCCGGGCCGTTGGTTTTCTAAACGATCCCAATGACTTTGCGCAGGCTATTGTCATGACCATGCCAATGTTGTGGTGGTTGTACCGTAGGGGGCGCTGGATTCGAAACTGTATTTATGTGGGGGTGCCAGGCCTCGCGATGGGCTATGCGGTGTTTCTCACCAATTCTCGCGGGGCCATGCTGGGAATGGCATCGCTACTATTTTTCGGCGTGCGAAATTTACTGGGTACCACCAGAACTGTGCTGATGATGGGTGTGATGGGCGCGGGGGCCATGCTCGGCAATATGACCGGCGGGCGCGGATTTTCAAGCCAGGAGGAATCCGCTGGGCAACGCATTGAGGCTTGGTATGAGGGTTTTATGATGCTGAAATCATCACCCCTGTTCGGTGTCGGCTTTCAAAATTTCACAGAACATCATTATTTGACGGCTCACAACTCATTCGTTCTTTGCTTTGCAGAGTTGGGGTTGTTTGGGTATTTTTTTTGGTTGGCCTTGCTGGTTCTGTCGTATCGGTCGGTAGATGTGGTTGCGCAGAATTCGCCAGTTGGATCTTTGGAGCGTGATGCGGGTTTGGTATTGAGGTCGTCGTTCATTGGCTATATGACGTGCGCCTGGTTTTTGTCCAGGACATACCAGTCTGTCCTTTACGCCTTAATCGCCTTGTGCGCGGCTTCATGGTATTGTGCTCAAAAAAATGCTGAGGTGTCTGAAGATTCCGTGCTCAAGAAGCCCGTTAAGTGGCTTAGGGCAACTTTTCTGATGATGGGTTTCTCTTTGTTTGCCGTGTATATTTTTATATTCACCAGCCAACTCAAAGGCTAGTTTTTCAGCTTTGATTTTGGGTAGTGGAATGTGCTCTATGTGGTAAACTCGCATATTGGCAAGTTCTCTCGGGTAGGTGGGGAGTTCATCCACTCTGCGCCTGAGTGGCGCTTACGTTGCATCAGCGATGGTGCGGATGATGTTCACTTTGCTATTGAAATCCATGACAGTCATTTTCTTGGTCTTGTCGTTGCTGGTGGTTGCCGCAGTGGCCATGGTGGCGCAAGAGGTTCGTAAAAAGAACATCCTCGTCTGGTTGGGGCGCTATCTCAAGCAGGATTGGCGAGCCGAGGCACCAGGTGGCGTCACCAAGCATGTGATGTTCTGTTTTGTCGATCACTTCGAGCCGGCTTGGGCATCGCCTACCTATGAAACCGAGTGCGCGCGCGTTGCCCGCTGGCGTCAGAGCTATCCTGCCTTGTGTGCTGGGCGCAAGGATGCGGATGGCCGCTCTCCCGTGCACTCGTTTTTCTACCCTGAAGAAGAATATCGCCCAGAGCACCTCCAGCCACTGGTGGAGTTGTGTCGTATGGGTCTGGGTGAAATCGAGATTCATTTGCACCACGACAAAGACACCGAACAAGGTCTGCGTGAAAAGCTTCGGCGCTTCACCGAGTTGCTCGCCCGCGATCATGGCGCACTCCCACGTCACCCGGTGACGGGGCAGCCGCAGTGGGCGTTCATTCATGGCAATTGGGCCCTGGACAACAGCCATCCGGACGGCTACGGCTGCGGCGTGAACAATGAACTGATCGTGTTGCGTGAGGAAGGTTGTTATGCGGACTTTACGTTTCCTGCTGCGCCGGATCCCTGCCAGACCAGCACGATCAACAGCATTTACTACGCCACCGATGACCCTGTGCGGCCCAAGTCTCACGACACGGGCGTTCGTGTGAGTGCTGGAGGGGCGCCTGTGGGTGATTTGATGATCATCCAGGGTCCCTTGGGGTTTATGAAAACGAGTCGCAAGTTTGGAGTTTTACCCCGAATTGAAAACTCGGATGTGCGAGCCAGCTGCCCACCAACCATTGATCGGGTGGACGACTGGGTGCGCACTGGGATTCATGTGCAGGGGCGGCCGGAATGGATTTTTGTGAAGATTCACACCCACGGGACCCAGGAGCGCGACATGGACACACTTCTTGGTGAGCCCATGCGTAAAGCGTTCGAGCATTTGGAGACGCGCTATAACGATGGCCGCGATTGGATGCTGCACTACGTCAGTGCCCGAGAGATGTACAACATTGTGAAGGCGGCCGAAGCCGGTATGGACGGTAATCCCGGGAGCTACCGGGATTACGTCATTTCTCGTCCCAGCTATCAGGCAGAAGCGCCATTGCAGTGAATGTGCGTGGCCGGGTGTGGCGCGCGCACGGTATCAAACTGGCCGGGCTCGCTTGTACAGTTGACGGGCATTCCAGGCGTATTGAAGCCACCAGGACAGGGCCGTCGATGCCGGCAGTTTTTCGACGTGGCGATAGAGATGCCAGACGGCCAGGGCCGAGGCCAGCTTGTTGGATGAGCGGCTGGCGCCAGTCAAGCGATAGCGCCCCAAGTCTTCAGGCAAGCGGTGTCCGTGGTGGCCGTGCTGGATGATGGCCAACCAAGCCAGGAAATCTTCTGGCAATGAACGTTGCAGATCCGGAAAGCGAAACCACGGAAGTTGGTTCCGGTCGACCATCACTGACAGGCAGCCCCCGGTGCCCCGGTGAGTGTGCAGACTCTTGAGGGTGAGGACATCGGGACCACTGACGACGGAGCCGAGCTTATCGCCGTGGTGGGACATGTGGCGATAGTCGTGGTAAGTGAAGGCGTGGCCATGGTGCTTCATCCAGGCCAGCTGTTTTTCCAGCTTGTGTGGCATCCATTGGTCATCGGCATCCAGAAAAGCCAGATAACGGCCTCGTGCTGCTTCAATGGCCATGTTGCGTGCGGCGGCCGGGCCGCTGTTCTGCGGCATGCTCAGTACTTTGACCCGAGCGTCGCCCGAGCTAAGGCGCAATGCTTCTTCAGCGCTTCCATCGGACGATCGATCGTCCACCAGCACGTGTTCAAAGCCTTGAAAACTTTGGTGCCTGGTGGTCTCGAACAGCGCTGCTAGCCATGGGCGTGCGTTGTACATGGGCGTGATGATGGAAATCTCGGGGTCGCTCATGATGGGTGGGATGCTGTCAGGGCTGCGTGGTAGAAGTGATCATAGGCCTCGCGCAATGCCTGAGTTGACGCGTTAGCGGCCACCCATCTCGCGGCGGCCGAGCCCAGGCGCATTCGCAAGGGTGGATCGTTCAACAGTCGTTGAAGTCCTTGCTGTAAGGCTGCCGCGTCATTGGCCTCTACTAGTAGGCCGGTTTCCTCATGCTGGATGATTTCGGGATTGCCACCAACGCGGCTGGCCACCACGGCCAACCCGCTGGCGCAGGCTTCCAGCAAGGCGATGGACAGTCCTTCGGTCTGGGAGGGCAGGGCAAAGACATCGAAGGCGGGAAGTAGTTCGGCGACATCGGAGCGTTTGCCGGTAATCAGCACATGGTCTTGAATGCCGAGCTTGACCGCCTGTTGGCGCAAGGTGCTTTCAAGTTCACCATACCCAATGATGACGACGCGTAGATTAGGGTGTTCTTGAACCAGGGCAGGCGTCACGCTGAGCAGCAATTGATGGTTCTTGAGGCCGACCAGTCGGCCTACGCAACCGATGACCAGATCCCTCTCACCCAAACCCAGACGATTCCGGGCCTCAATTCTGCGTTCTGGGGTTGGACAAAAGCGCTCGACCGGGATGCCGTTAAGCACGGTGGATGCCCGATCTCTCGGCACCATCCCCGATCCAACATAACGCTCAAGCACCTGTTGACCGACCATGGCCACCCGCTTCGTCCTCATCAACGAGCATCGGTAGATCAAGCGGAGTTTCTGATTGCTCAGGCGAGTACCCATGTCATGGCAGGTGCCAACCAGTGCTGGACCACGAAAGAGACCTAAAAGGGCAGCAGCAGCATAGTAGTTTGGGGTGAAGTTGTGTGCGTGGACAATGTCCACGCCTTTGGCCGCCTGGCGCAGCAGGCTCATCACACCCCAATCAAATGGTCTGGTTTTCCCACCCGTCAGCACCGGAACTCCAGCTTTGGTCAGTTCTGGGGCAAAGCCTTGAGTGTGGTTGATGCTGAAAACGCTGACCTGGTGGCCATTCGCATGTTGTTCAAGCGCAAGGTCGGTCACGACCCGTTCCAGCCCGCCAAATTCCAGTGAGTCAACCACATGAATCAGTCTCAGTGGGGGCGATGTGGACATATGTGCTTATTGGATGGCCATTGGTTGGCTTGGGTCGCTGAAGCCGGCAATGCTACACTGATTCAGGGGTACCTTATGTTGAACAAAAATTTGTCGCAGCACGTCAGTCGGGTGCTGTATCACCATCGAACTCAAGGCAAGGCGGTCGAGGGAGTCCATATTCGGGGAATTGCCGATGCCTTGCGTGCCGATGGCGTAGAAGTTGACATTATTTCTTTGCCTGGTGCGGACCCTTATGCGAGTCCGAAGGCGATGTCGCCCACGCAGCAAGCCACAGGATTCATGAAATTGGTTTCCAGATTTCCGGAACCCATGTTTGAACTGGCCGAACTCGCCTACAACGTTGTTTCTTTTTGGCGCGTGGGGCGCTATTTAAGAAAAAATAGGGATGTCGGTTTTATATATGAGCGCTATTCATTGTTCATGTTTGCGACAGTGATTTTGGCTCGGTGGCGGAAATTGCCTATTATTTTGGAGGTTAACGATTCTGCCATTGTTGAGCGGGTGCGGCCTTTATTCTTTTTACGACTGGCCATGGTCGTGGAGCGTTGGGTATTTCGGCATGCGTCGGGGCTGGTGTTTGTTTCAGGAGTTTTTCGAGATCGAATTCAGAAAGCTCATGGGTCGATTGCGCCGGCTATCGTGACGCCCAATGCGGCCAACATCGATAAGTTCAGCTACACCCCCGAGCAACGTAGTGCCTCTCGGGAAAAATTGGGTGTTGACGGTCATGTGGTTTGTGGCTATCTCGGGGCCTTTGTCCCATGGCATGCCATCGATCAGTTCGTGTATCGAATCGCTGATCACCTCCCGGCGGCGCCACATCTCAAATTATTGCTTGTGGGCGATGGTGCCACTTATGGGGATGTCGCAGCGTTTGTTAACAAGCGCGGGCTAGAGAGCCAAATCTTGTTGACCGGACGTGTCGCACACGACGAGGTGCCTGGTTTGCTTGCGGCCATGGATATGGCCATATTGCCCAGTGCTGGTGACTATACTTCGCCGGTGAAGTTGTTTGAGTTCATGGCGTGCGGTATTGCTCCCATTGCCCCGGATTTTTCACCCATTCAGGAAGTGTTGGTCGAAGGTGAAACCGGATGGATGTTCAAGGCCGGTAACCTGGATGCTGCGGTGCAATCGGTTCTGGCGTTTAGTCAAGATCAGACTTCGCTCGCCCGTGTTGGTCAGGCGGCAAGGGCTTATGTGACCAAGGAGCGCCAATGGCGCAATAATGTGTCGCAGCTGGTGCAATTCTATCTTTCGCTTTCGAAGACGCGCCCTTGACCGACGCACGATCAACCTGAGTCAGGTGTGTGGTGAATATTCATTCGGATGATAACTGCAGGATGCAGGGTGTTTCACTTCATTGACCCTGGTTTTTTTTGGTGGCGTCTGCCAATTATGACTTGTCTTTGGTTGCCCATGCGCAGATGATTGGGTGGAAATAAAAATCACAGTGCATTGGCCTCAATAACTTTCTGAAAATTGTCGTTGGTAATGAATAATACTGAATTGGCTAATTTGGATGGGCTGCGGACAGTGGCCATTGTGACTGTTTTAATTGATCATCTGGTCCCAACGCTTCATTATCAATTGGGTTTTGGCTCTCCAATGCTGCTGGCATTGACGGCGCACATTGGCCAAGCCGGGGTTCTTGCTTTTTTTGTGCATACCAGTCTTGTGTTGATGTTCTCTCTTGAGAGATTGGCTGAAAAATCTAGTTCGATTGCCTTGGGGTTTTATATCCGCCGTTTTTTCCGTATTTATCCCTTGTCTTGGGTTGTGATTGCGTGCGCTTTGGTTTTTGGGTTGCCATCCAATACGTGGCGAACTCCCGAAATAATGTCTCCGCAGATTGTGATGGCTAACCTGCTATTGGTGCAGAATGTATTCACAAAAAAACAGGTTATTCAACCCTTGTGGAGTCTTGCTTACGAGGCGCAAATGTACATCGTGCTCCCTGCATTGTATTATTTGGCGCGACGCAGGCTAGGGGGTGCATATATCTTTATGGTCACGGCGTTGTTCTGCATTTTTGGATTCTGGCTTGCGTCAAAAACTGGGCACCTTAATATGGCGGCGTATGTGCCTTGTTTTCTTGCTGGCGTGTTTTGCTTCGCCACGCGAAAGTATGTTCCCAGAGTTTTGCCGGCTCAATTTTGGCTCGTGACGGTCGTGTCCTTGGTTGCTGTTTATAGTTGGGTTCATCGTGCGGAGCCAGAGCCTGTTTATTGGATGGGATGGATTTATTGTTTTGTGCTGGCGATTTTGATAAATTTATTTAGCGACTCATCTTTTGTTGGTTTGAATTGGGTGACCCATCGCATTGCAAAATATTCCTATGGACTTTATTTGTTCCATGTCCCGGTTTTGTATTTGATATTTTCTGTGTTTCAGGTGAAAGATCCTTTTGTTGCGTCAGCAATTTTATTTTCGCTAACGTTGGTGGTGTCGGTGCTTGCTTATCATTTTCTTGAGGAGCCATTTATTGAGCTAGGACGCCGGTTTGGCGGTGGGCGATGAGATTGCTAATATTGAAATATTTCTGTGGAACGTAAGTTTTTTGAGAGGGATGTGATCTGAATGTCGCAAGGTAAATTGCGTCACCCTCGTGTTTGGTGAGGCGCTTTGATTGGACTCTGCAGCTGTGGCAGGTCCCGTCGCGTCATGCCGCGGTACTGTCCAACCCGAGGAGACGCGCGCCAGCCCGCAGGCAATGCGCCAAGGCCGCAAGAGGATCAATAAACTCGAGCACAGATCTGTGCGGCACAAGAACGTCGCCCTGGCCGAGATGGCCGCCTTTCTGCTTTCTGAATTGGCAAAAAGCTCGAGGTGATCTTCAATAACGGCGCAGGCGAATGTTCGGCCAGCGAAGATGTCCACCGTGGTATCGGATACGTGAGCCCGGCTCGCTGGCCTCGCGCCGCCAGGCACGACTGCTCATCGCATGCCTGGTCGCCGCGGCTGGGAGCGTGACGCCATCGTCACAACACATTTGCCCGCAGTGAATAAAACGCCAATGGCGGCATGAATGAGGCGACAACTCCCTTACACGCCCAATCCCTACACACAAAAATAAACCCCCGCAAGTCTATGACTTGCGGGGGTTTTGCGTTGAATCACGCTTTGTTTAACAACACGTTAGAGGAAGGGCTGGTGTCGTGGCCTTCGCGGCCAAGCCAGCTTATCGCTCCATGGCGCCGAGATCTATTGCTGCCCCGGTAATGGTGCGAGCCTGAGGTTTGAATTGAGTATCCAGTTGATAGAGGACTGGGTAAGCGGCGGTCGCTGTTGCCACGTCAGAACTCGGAGCCGAGGTGGCAGCATCTACCGCAGGATTAGTGCCGGCGATTAGTGCCAGAGTCGTCATGTCAATGGGCGCGTTTGTTCCTGTGATGAGATTGGATTGGCCCAATAGTTGCCCAGGAACCGGATGCCAAGGGTCTGTGTCTGTCCAGTTTTGGTTGATCCAGTTTTTACCGAGCTTCACGATGCCACCGCTTGTCCAGTAAAGGGGATTAACCTCTTGAGTAGCGCGAAGGTTCGGGTAAAGAGCCGATGGTGCATACACAATTACATTGTTCCAAACCTCAGCCGTCTCCAGCGTCGTGGATAGTTGGAATAACTTGGTGTAGTCAGTACCGTTCAACACCACCGTATTGTTATAGAAATACAGTGTCCCTCGGCGGAAGAGAGGCTCCCCCCAGCCGCTGGTGGGAGTGGACCCATTGTGATCTCCGCCGTAGTGAATGAAGCTGCCGGTGGAGCCATTTTTGACAATTTTATTGCCATACACAAAAGTCTTGCGGTAGGCGGGGTCTGCTTGCGCTGTGGTGGGGAAGTCTTCTGCTTCGACCAAGTCCATAGCCCGGGCTCCGCCTTCAAGGTAGTTGTAGCGAACTACAGTACCGACAGACCGATCCTTGATCGCGTTTCCGAAAGCGCCATCGCGCTGAGGCCCGTAGCGATTGAACTCGTAAGTGATGTATTTGCTGGCCATATAGGTGTTGTGCATATGGTCATCGCCAACAACGCCGTTACCGTAAACGTAGTTGCCGGCCACTCGAACGTCCTTGCTGACGGAGAAGTCAGGCACCGCAACGTCGCCAACGCTGTCGTCAGTCGATTTGCTATAGATGCCATTAGTGCAGTCATGAATCACATTGTCTGCAATTGTGATGTTGTGGCCGCGCTCAATCCAAACGCAGGCACCGAACGCAACATAATTGCGAATAACGCCATCCGCATCGGTGAACTGGTTGGTTGGAGTGGCCCCCCGGACTTCAAGGCCATCGACTTGGATATATGTAGGGAAAGCTTTCCATCCTTGTGATGGAAGCTGTTTAATCACAATAATTGACCGGGTTTGGTGCAGATAGGTGGTGGAGGTGCTGTCCCCGTAATCAAGGCCGCGACGGGTTATAGCGTTTTGACCATCAATGATTGGGCGCAACCCTGCTGAATTCTTAACGCCGCAGATGCGTACAGGAGCCGAAGCGGTGCCGGATGCCGAGATCACGAATTTTCCGCGATATGGGGTAGCCCGATAGAAGATGCGCACGGTGTCACCGGCGGCAAGAGAATTCCATGGCACCTGGTCCAGTTCGGCGAGTTGCCCCGTTTGGTCACCGACTTGGTAGTCCTTGCCCTTGCCGCTGGGAGCGCACGCATCAATGTTCAGGAGAGGTGATGTTGTCGGCGATGCTGTAGTGGCTGGAGCTGTGGTGGTAACCGCCGTGGGGGGGGTAACAACCGCGGTCGTGCTGTCTGTGGGTGTTGTCGTTGTCGTTGTCGTCGGCGTTGTCGTCGTCGTCGTTGGCGTCGTGGCTACAGGCGTCGTGGCTACTGTGGCGGGACTGGCCGTGGGTGTGGTGCTGGTGGATGTGGGTGTAGTGGTCGGCCCGCCGCCGCCGCAGCCAGCCAACGCAAGCATGCATGCGGTGATGATGGTGGTACGCGAGGAATTGGATAAAGCAAACTTCGCCATGAGGATTCAATCAAAAGATTGGCTTCAGTCAACTTTGTTGGTTACCCAACAAGAGGCAGACATAAAGCCTGGGCATCTAGGGAAGGTCGCTTCAATTAAGGAAGAGAAGCAGCCCAACTATTTGCTTCAACATCGGGCGCTGGGTGAAAATTCAGCGCATTCAATGCAGGAGCTGTTGGTTTGTATTGTCGGTAGAGGCGTAAATCGCTGCTGCGAATTTCGTCACATTGTGATGTAAGAGGGCGTAATAATCAGTCTGGCCTATCGGTATAACTGGTAACCACCTGATGGATTTGTAATCAGTTGTTTCAAGGGCGCTCGTTTGTTTTTTGGAGCATGGCTTGGTCCCTGAAGCGGCTGCCGTTCGGCGCGACCTCAAGTGGTTGCTGTGCTCTTGACTGCTCGCGGGGCGGTAAAGGCTGTGAAAGGGGGGAATCGCGACCGTGGCACCTTACAATCAAAAGTGCCAAAATAATTCATGAATGGGATTGGTGTGCTGAAAGTTGCGATTGTCGGGTGCGGGAAGATTGCCGATGGTCACGTGGAGCAGATTCGCGCGATCGGACGAGGTGAAGTGGTTGCGGTGTGTGACCGCGAGCCTTTGATGGTGGAGCAACTGGCGGTGCGGATGGACGTGCCAGGGCGCTTCACCGACCTTCATGAGATGCTTGCGACGGTCAAACCGGACATTGTGCACATTGCAACGCCGCCAGAGTCACATGTGATGATCGCCTGTGCGGCCCTGGATGCAGGTTGCCATGTGTTCGTTGAAAAGCCCTTTGCTCTGACAGCTGCTGACGCCAAGATCATTCTGGATCGTGCCAAGCAGGTTGGGAAACGAGTCAGCGTCAACTATTTGTACAACTTTGAGACGCCAGGGTTGCAGCTTGAGCAACTGGTGGCCAAGGGGGCGTTGGGGGATATTGTTCACCTCGACACGAACTATGGATACAACCTTGCGGGTGACTACGGTTTGGCCGTGATGGCCGATCCCAATCATTGGGTCCATCGTCTGCCAGGCAAGCTGTTTCACAATGTGCTGGACCATGTGCTGGCCAAGGTGGTGCCACACATTTCGGATGACACGTCCGTGCAGGTACTTGCATTTCGGCGCCGCAGCGCGACTGGCAATCCCACCATCGATGCATTGGATGATGAGCTTCGCTTCATGCTGCGCAGCGGCTCGATCACGGTGACTGGCCTTGTGAGCGCCCATGGCCGCCCGGTCGCGCACAGCCTGAGGGTGGTGGGCACAAAAGACTCGGTGGAGCTCGATTACGGCATTCGCACCTTGGTGCACAGCGCGCGGTGGACTCAACCGAGTGCCTTGGGTCGCCTGTTTCCTCCGTGGGTGCAGGCGCGGCAGTTTTTTCGCAATGGGGTCGGTAATCTAGGGCAGTTTCGTCGCCATGAATTTCATTACTTTCAATGCATGCGTGTGCTTCTGACTCGTTTTTATGATGCTGTTGAAGGGCGGGGGGACGATCCGATTCCCGCCGATCAGATTCTTCGGGTTTGCCGGGTGATCGATCAAATCGTTGAAGGCATGGAGACGGCGCAATGAAAGTATTGGTCACTGGCGCAGGCGGTTTTCTAGGGAAACGCATTGCCGAGAGTTTGTTGCGAATGGGGGCCACTGACTTGCGTTTGCATTTCCGGCAAAGGCCGCCCGCTGGGATGATCGAGAACCTACGTCAACAGTTTCCGCAAGCTGCCATTGAATCCGCGCAGGCCAACTTGCTGGCTCAAGATACGCTGCAAGCACTCGTCTCGGGCGTTCAGTGCATCGTGCATGCGGCTGCCGGTATGCGAGGCGCCGCAGCGGATATGTTTGCCAATACCGTGGTGGCCACCCGAAATCTGTTGGATGCGGCGGGGGCGCAGAAGGTGCAACGGATCGTTTTAATCAGTTCGTTTTCTGTCTATCACGCCGAAACCCTGGCGCCCAATGCAGTCCTGGATGAGACAACGCCTATCGAAGCGGTGGGCGTTGAGCGTGGGTCGTATGGATACGCCAAGACGCGCCAGGAGCATCTGTTCCTTGACTACCGGCAACGCTTTGGTTTTGAATCTGTCATCTTGCGCCCTGGTGTGATCTATGGCCCGGGTGGTGGCGCCCTGTCGTCCCGGGTGGGAATCAAGGCCTTGGGGTTTTTCTTCAGCCTGGGCGGCAAGGCCTTGCTGCCCTTGACGTATGTCGATAACTGCGCCGACGCGGTGGCCCAGGCGGCATTGAAGGCGCCTGCTGGAAGCGCCTTCAATGTGGTGGATGACGACATACCTACTTGCAAGGCCTACCTGAATGCCTACACGCAGAGCGTTGAAAAATTGCGCTGCATTCCCGTTCCTCACTGGGCATTTTTGTGGGGATCAAAAATGCTGGTGCGCTATCACCGCAAGTCCAAAGGGCAACTGCCCGCCGTGTTCACTCCTTATGTCGTCAATTCGATGTATCGGCCCCTGCGGTACTCCAATGCGGCCCTCAAGGCGATCGGGTGGCAACAGCGTGTGAGCACTTCTGAAGGACTGAAAACGACCTTCCGCTATTTGAGAGACGCGCTTTGAGCTTTGGAGTTGAGCACCTGCTCGCACACCGACAGGGTTTCCTGGGCGACGTCGTCCCAGGTGCGTCGCATGGCGGCGGCAATGGCTTGATGGTCCCACGGCTGTTTGAGGGCCTGCTCTAGGCCGTTGCGCAGGGATTCAACATCCTTGGGTTTGACCAGAATGCCGTTGGAGTTGTTGAGAATCTCTCGTGTGCCGCCCACATCGGTGGCGACCACAGGGCGGCCGCAGGCAGCACCCTCGACCACGACGTTGGGATAGCCTTCTGACCAGCTGGGCAAGGTCAGTACGTCACTGGCACCAATCCACTGCGCTACTTGTTCCGGTGGCAGCCCCCCAGGGAAATAAACGCGATTTGCCAGGCCGGCCTGTTGGATCAGAGCTTGCAGGTCGCCTTTCATGACGCCGTCGCCGACAAGGGCCAACCGCAAATGTTGATTGTTTTGGGCCAGTTGCGCGAAGGCGGCAATCAACTCGCGCATGCCTTTGGCTTCGACAAACCGCCCAACGTAGACGACGACCTGCTCTTTGGCGCCAATGCCCAGGCGGTGTCGCAAGGGGCCTTGGGGCTGTGGGTAAAAAACCGAGGTGTTGAATCCGTTGACGATGGTGTGCACGGCCTCGGGTTTCGCGCCGAATTCGCGGATGGCAGTCTGGCGCATGGCTTCACTGACGGTGAGCAGGGCATCAATGCCGGCGATGGTTCGTCGGGTCATGAAGTCGTTGATGCCGGCGCGCACATGAATGTCTGATCCTAGTGCGCCCACCACGCAAGGAACGCCCAACTTTTTGGCCGAGAGCAAAGCGGCATGGCCGTCTGGATAGACCCAGTAGGCCAGCACTAGGTCGGGCTGGAAGCGGCGCATGCGTGGCGTCAGATACAGGCTGCTGACGTGGCTGTTGAGTGCACGGGATACGACAGGAATGGCGGGATAGCTGAAGGATTCAACATCCAGGCCATCAATGCTGTAGCTGCTATCCACCTCGCCATACAGATAACTGCCGGGCTTCATGAACGGCAAGCGCGGGTACTGCGACTGTTGAAAGAACACCCGGACTTGCGCAAGTTTGGACAGCGCGCGCGCAGTCTCATGGATGTATCGGCCCCGCGTCTGATCGTGAGGCACCGGGAGCATGGGCGTGACAAGGGCAATACGTCGCATGGCTTGGTGGTTGTGAGGTGTGTTGGTAGCAGACAGCCTGCATTGTGCGGGTAGTTTCTGGCGCGACAATGTTGACGGTGATGATCAACCCAAACCGATGGAGACCCGCAATGACCACGAACTTCGCAACCTGCGACCTCTGTGACGACCACAAAAACGACAGCGACGGCGCCTTCCGGGTGTTGCCTCCTGTGTTCAAGGACTATGGCAAGCGCCTGAAATTCTCTGGGCAGGTGTTTACCGTGAAGTGCTTTGAGGACAACACCTTGGTCAAGGCGGCGGTTGATTCGCCGGGCCATGGTCGCGTGTTGGTGGTGGACGGAGGTGCCTCATTGCGCCGGGCTTTGGTCGGTGGCAATCTGGGAAAAGCTGCCGCCAGGAATGGCTGGGCGGGCGTGATTGTCGATGGCTGTGTGCGTGACTCGGCTGAGCTGGCCGAGTGTGATGTCGGCATCCGCGCACTGGCCTTGATGCCCTGGCCCACTGAAAAACGCAACGAGGGTCAAACCGACGTGGCGGTTCAGATTCAGGGTGTCTGGGTTCGCCCGGGAGATTGGATTTATGCCGACGAGGATGGCATCGTGGTGATGAATCAGACCAAGGCCTGATCAGGCGTCTCGCTGGGCGCGCCGTTCGGCCGCCCCACCTAAGATCCAAGCCACACCAAGCCATAGCGCACTGATCGGTACGGCCAGCCAGCTGATCTGCGTGAGGGTCAGTCCTGCGCCGCGCAGGCCATTGAATATCCATGCGGACGAGGTGTCGCCCGTTCGATGCACCAGGGTGTCGATCACGTTCTTGGCGCGGTACTTCTGTTCGGCCGACAGAACATTGAAGAGCGTTTCGCGGGCGGGTTTGCTGATGGCGTATTCGCCGGCGCGCCGCACCACGCCCAGCGTGACCAGGACCGCCAGTGCGGGCAGCGCCGCCAAGGTGGCGTAGCCGACCAACGAGGCAAGCGGCATGGCGACCAGCAAAAAGCGGGTGCCTAGGCGCTGGATCAGTGTGCCAAAGGCCAGCAACTGAATCAGCAGGGTCACGGTATTGACCAGCAGGTCGACGCCAGCCAGGAGTTGGGTGCGGTCACCACTGCTGCTGAAGCTCTTGGGGACCAGTGCGGTTTGCTGGAAGTATAAAAACGTGGACAGCAGCGAGTAGCAAAACAGGAAGGCGCAGATGCCCAGCAGGTAGGGCGAGCGGATGACGTCCAACAGGCCATTCCACAAGCTGCCGTGAAAGGGTTGTTCGCTGTCCTGATGGCTTGCTTGAGTGGGCGAGGCTGATGGGCCTGACGAGTTGGTCACGCCTTGTTGCCGGGCCCATTGCCGCAGTTTCACGATGGCGCCAATGCAAACCAGCAGCAGCGCGGCTGATACCAGCACCAGGCCTTTCGCCCCCAGGGGCTTGACCAGCAGCATGGTCAGCACGGGGCCGGACAAGGCGCCGGCGGTGCCGCCCGCCGAAATAAAGCCCACCAACCGCTTGGCCTGGGCCGTGCTGAACAGGTCGGCCATGAAGCTCCAGAACACGGAGATGGCAAACAGGTTGAACACGCTAACCCACACAAAGAACACCTTGGCCACCAGTGGCGATTGCGTGCCGCTGAGGGCCAGGACTTCGTAAAACCCAAGCAGGTTGGCGATGAAGAAGGCGTACAACCAGGGCAGCAATTGGCGCCGCTCAAAACGGCGAGTCAGCCAGCCGAACACGGGCACGATGGCCAACATGCTCAGGAACACGCTGGTGAACAGTTCGTGCAGCGCGTCGGGGCCGAGTTGGATGGCTATTTCGTCGCGCAGGGGGCGTAGGACGTAATAGCCGGCCAGCAAGGCAAAGAAGTAGACGAAGGCCCACAGGGCGGCAGGCAGTTCGTCGGGCAGGGCGCGGCTGATGCGCAGAAGCAATGCTGTCATGCGGAGGGAGTTGATGGCCTCAGGCCAGCACCTCAAGCAGGCGGTCCAAGCCTCCGGCGTTGATGGCGACCATGGCTTGTTCGCGCACTTTGGGTTTGGCGTGATAGGCCACGCTCAGGCCGGCCGAACCCATCATCAGCAGGTCATTGGCACCGTCGCCCACGGCGATGGATTGTTGGGGATGGCAGCCGATGCGGGCGCACAACGCCAGCAGGTGTTGCTGCTTGGCCAAGCCATCAACGATGTCGCCCAGCACGCGGCCCGTTAGCAGGCCACCTTCGATGTCCAGCAGATTGGAGTGGGCCTCGTGCATGCCCAGGCGTGCCTTGACGCGGTCGGCGAAGAAAGTGAATCCGCCCGACACCAGCAAGGTTTGCAGGCCGGTGGCTTTGGCGGCGTCAATCAGGTTCTGTGCGCCGGGGTTGATCTTCAGTCGCTGGTCGTAGACGGACTGCAGTGCCTCTGCAGGCACGCCCTTGAGCAGGGCCACACGGCGGGTCAGGCTTTCCTTGAAGTCAGCGATTTCTCCTCGCATGGCCGCTTCGGTGATGGCAGCCACCTCGGCCTTTTTGCCCACGGCATCGGCGATTTCGTCAATGCACTCGATGTTGATCAGGGTCGAGTCCATGTCAAAGGCAATGGCCTTGAAGGCGCTGAGCGTCAGGGGCGGGGTGAAGCGCTGGATGACGAGGCCCGGAGAGAATTCTTGAGGAGTGGTCATGACGGCGGTGCGGTACGTCTCTGTAAAAGTTTGATTATCCGTGGGCCACAAAGATCCGATGAGGGGATGGCCGTCCGTCAGCACCGGCCGGAACGCCGGCTGCGCGGTTGCAATTTATCAAGCTCGGCAAGCTGCTGCTTGAGCAGTATCAGCAAGGTGCGGGCGTCCTCGACGGGCAGTTGCAGGCAACTGGTGGAGGCCTGCTCATCACGCCCCTGGCGCGCCTGCACCAAGACGTCTGCTCCGAGTTCAATCAGGCCGTTGTGGTGCTTCGCCGATTTCAGGCGCTGTATTTCGATGGTGTAGGTCTTCATGCGCGGTTTCCCTCGAATAAGGCGATGCCCGATTATCGGGGTGCACGCTGCGGCTTGTTGCCTGGTCAGCCTGCCGCCATCACAGGCGGCCCCAGCGACTTCAATAGGTCACGCACATATTGCGCCCGATCCTTCGGGTCGCTCAGTGCCTTCTCAATGCGCAGCTTGTCGTTGCCGGCCAGCTTGATCTGCTTGTTTTTTTGCACCAGACCAATGATGCGCATCGGGTCAATCGGCGGGCTTGGTCGGAAGGTGATGTTGATGATGCCGGGCGCGGCATCAATCTTCTGCACGCCGTATGGCCGAGCCTGTACGCGCAGCTTGTGCGTGTCGAATAGGGTTTGCGCTTGAGGGGGTAGCTTGCCGAAGCGGTCGATGAGCTCTTCCATCATGGTCTCGATCTTGTCGAGGGACTCGGCCGTGGCGATGCGCTTGTACAAGCTCAGGCGCACATGCACGTCGCCGCAGTAGCTGTCGGGCAGCAAGGCTGGTGCGTGCAGGTTGATGTCGGTGCCGCTGCCAAACAGGCCCAGCGGCGACAGTAGATCAGGCTCCTTGCCGGCCTTGAGGGAGCGTACGGCCTCGCCCAGCATCTCGTTGTAGAGTTGAAAGCCCACCTCCAGCATGTTGCCGCTCTGGTTGTCGCCCAGCACTTCGCCGGCACCGCGAATTTCCAGGTCGTGCATGGCCAGGTAGAAGCCTGAACCCAGCTCTTCCATGCTCTGGATGGCGTCCAGGCGCTGCGCGGCCTGCTTGGTCAGGCCCTCCACATCGGGCACCAGCAAATAGGCATAAGCCTGGTGGTGAGAGCGGCCCACGCGGCCACGCAGTTGGTGCAACTGCGCCAGGCCGAACTTGTCAGCGCGGCTCATGATGATGGTGTTGGCTGTGGCCACGTCAATGCCGGTCTCGATGATGGTGGAGCACAGCAGCACGTTGTAGCGCTGTGCCACGAAGTCGCGCATGACGTGTTCCAGCTCGCGCTCGGGCATTTGGCCGTGAGCGATGGCGATGCGGGCTTCGGGCAGCAGTTCAGCGAGCTTGTCGCGGCGGTTCTCGATGGTGTCGACTTCGTTGTGCAGGAAGTAGACCTGGCCGCCACGCTTGAGTTCGCGCAACACAGCTTCGCGGATGACACCGCTGGACTCCGATCGGACAAAGGTTTTGATGGCCAGGCGGCGTTGCGGCGCGGTGGCGATGACGCTTAAGTCGCGCAGGCCTTCCATGGCCATGCCCAGGGTGCGGGGGATGGGCGTGGCCGTGAGGGTGAGCACGTCGATGTCGGCACGCATGGCCTTGATGGCCTCTTTATGGCGTACGCCAAAGCGGTGCTCTTCGTCGATCACCAGCAGGCCCAGGCGTTTGAACTTGACGGTTTCGCTCAGCAGCTTGTGGGTGCCGATGACGATGTCAATGGTGCCATCCTCCAGGCCCTGCATCGCGGCCTTGATCTCCTTGGCGGAGCGAAAGCGCGACATCTCGGCCACGCGCACGGGCCACTGCGAGAAGCGGTCGGAGATATTCTGATAATGCTGTTCGGCCAGCAAGGTGGTGGGGGCCAGGATGGCCACCTGCTTGCCGCCGGTCACGGCCACGAAGGCGGCACGCAGGGCCACTTCGGTCTTGCCAAAGCCCACGTCGCCGCAGACCAGTCGGTCCATGGGCCGCGGGCTGATCATGTCTTGCACGACGGCGTGGATGGCGGCACGTTGGTCGGCGGTTTCTTCAAAGCCGAAGCTGGCGGCAAAGGCTTCGTAGTCTTGCGCCGAGAAACGGAAGGCATGGCCTTCGCGGGCCGCGCGACGGGCATAGAGGTTGAGCAGTTCGGCGGCGGTGTCGCGCACCTGTTCTGCGGCTTTGCGCCTGGCTTTTTCCCACTGGCCTGAGCCCAGGCGGTGCAGTGGGGCTTCATCGGCACTGACGCCGGTGTAGCGGGTGATCAATTGCAGCTGGGACACCGGCACGTAGAGCAGGGCCTTGTCGGCGTATTCCAGGTGCAGGAATTCGGTGGGCCCTTCGCCCAGGTCCAGGTTGATGAGGCCCTGGTAGCGGCCGATGCCGTGATTGGCATGCACCACCGGGTCGCCCACGTTCAGCTCGGACAAATCTTTGATGAGCGAGTCGACGTCGGTGGTTTGCTCTTGCTTGCGGCGGCGGCGCGTGGTGGGTGCGGCGTCGAACAGTTCGGTCTCGGTGATGAACTGGATGCCCGCGTGGGGCTGCGTTCCACCGTCGCTGGTGTCTTGCCAGATGAAGCCGCCAGCAAAGGGCGCCACGGCCATGGCCATGCGGTGGTCGCCGCTGGCGAATGCGGCCAGCGAGTCAACGCTGGGCAGGTCGATCTGGTGGTCGCGCAGCAGTTCCAGCAGGCTTTCGCGGCGACCATTGCTTTCGGCGATCACCAGTACGCGTTGCTGGGCATTCTTCAGGTGCGCTTGCAGCTTGCGCAAAGGCTCTTGCGCGCCGCGCTCGGCGGACAGGTCGGGTAGGGGGCGAGCCCAGTCCACGGGGTCATTGCCGCGCACGGCCAGCTGCGCGTGCCGGTTGGCGTGGATGAAGAAATCTTCGGGTTTGAGGTAGATGTCTTCGGGCGGTAGCAAAGGCCGCTCCGGGTCGTGCTGCAGAAAGCGGTGGCGCTCGCGAGTTTCGATCCAGAAGCGGCGCAGCGCATCGTCGATGTCGCCGTGCAGCACCACGGCGGCGTTGGCGCCGAGGTGGTCAAAGATGGTCGCAGTCTGGTCGAAAAACAGCGGCAGGTAGAACTCAATGCCACCGGGTACCATGCCGTTGCCGATGTCCTTGTACAAGCGGGCCTTGCTGGGGTCACCCTCGATTTTTTCGCGCCAGCGCTTGCGAAATGCCGCGCGCGCGTCCTCGTCCATCGGGAATTCGCGGCCGGGCAGCAGGCGCACTTCGGGCACGGGGTACAGGCTGCGCTGGGTGTCTGGGTCGAAGGTTCTGATCGAATCGATCTCGTCGCCAAACAGGTCCACTCGGTAGGGCACCAGCGAGCCCATGGGGAAAAGGTCAATCAGGCCGCCGCGCACGGCGTATTCACCCGGCGAGACGACCTGGCTGACATGCGCGTAGCCTGCCATGGTCAGCTGCGACTTGAGTGCGGCCTCATCGAGTTTTTGCTTTTGCTTGAAGTGAAAGGTGTAGCCCGCCAGGAAGGAGGGCGGAGCCAGACGTGTCAGTGCCGTGGTGGCTGGTAGCAACACCAGGTCGACGCCTGTGTCGGCTTTGACGCCTTGCTGCACGCGCCACAAGGTGGCCAGCCGCTCCGAGATCAAGTCCTGGTGTGGCGAGAAGGTGTCGTAGGGCAGCGTTTCCCAGTCGGGGAAGATGGCGCAGCGCAGCTCGGGCACAAAAAAAGCGATCTCGTCCACCAGGCGTTGGGCGTCGGCGGGGTCGCCCACGATCAGTGCCGTCAGGCGCCCCTCGGCCTTGCGCGCCTGGGCGAATTGGCCCAGCAACAGGGCATCGGCCGAGCCGATGGGGCGGGGCACGGTGAAGCGTTTGCCGGGGGCGATGGAAGGCAGGTGCAAGGGGGGCAGCATGGGCGGCGCAAGAATGACAAAGCGCCCAGGCACAGGGTGTGGCCGGGCGTTGATGGGTGGAACTTTCGATTGTAGGGCGGACGGCCTGGGCGACAATTCAGCGATGCCTATTCCCGTACCTTCCCCTCCCTTGAATTTTTCCGGGCCGGACTTCCAGCCTGCCTGCTACGCCTTGGTGCCCTGTGCGGGCGTGGGGGAGCGATCTGGCGTGAATGGGCCCAAGCAGTACCACCCTGTGGCGGGTTTGGCCGTGGTTGCTCACACCCTGGCGGCCTTGGCGGCGGTGCCACGGCTGGCGGCCACACTGGTGGTGCTGTCGCCGCAGGACTCGCAGTTTGAACAACACGTCCCGGCGTTCAGCGGTGAGCGCGCCTGGGTCGCTCGTGTGGGCGGGGCCTCACGCGCCCAGAGTGTGGCCAATGGGCTGGACGAATTGCTGGCCCGTGGCGCCCAGCCGCACGATTGGGTGCTGGTGCACGATGCGGCCCGTTGTCTGATCAAGCCTGCTTGGATCAATCGTTTGATTGACGAATGTCAGGACGACGAAGTGGGTGGTTTGCTGGCCTGGCCGGTGGCGGATACCTTGAAGTCGGCGCATCCGGGGGGCAACGGCGAACCAAGGGCCCAAGCCACGGTGGATCGCGCAGGCAAATGGGCTGCGCAGACGCCGCAGATGTTCCGCTTGGGCTTGTTGCGTTCGGCCTTGATCGCGGTCTTAAGCGATCCGCAAACGGCGGCTGCCATCACCGACGAGGCCAGCGCCATCGAGGCTCTGGGCCATGAACCCCGCCTGGTGCCGGGCGCTTACGAGAACTTCAAGCTCACTTGGCCGGGCGATTTCGCGCTGGCCGAGCGGCTGTTGTCGAACCCTTGACCTTGGGCGCGCCACCGGACTTGATTCCCGCCTTGAAGGCCGCCACCACCAGTGGTTTGGCCCACTCGGGGGTGGTGGCCAGGGCTTCAGCGCCCACCGGGGTGAGTACCCGCGCTGGCTGCTGGTCCGTGGCCTGCGCCGCCTGCCAGTGCAACACCAGGCACGGCTGAGGGGCTAGGCCGGCGTGAGGATCGGCCTCGGTGGAGTTGTCGTAGACGCGCAATTCGGCCAGGTGCGGCAGCAGTTGAATCAACTGCAAGCGGCTCTGGTCAAAGCGCCGACGGATGTCGACCTCCGGAATGTCATGCCCGCCCGTGAGCACGCGGGCCTTGACACGGGCAATGTGCTGCTCCGGGCTGCTCAAGCCCACATACCAGATGCGCACTTCAAAGCCTTGCTGCGCGGCGCTTTCCAGCAGACGCGTGAAGCTGCTGCCACCCAAGGTGGTTTCAAAGTTGTAGTCGAGTTTTTGCGCAATGGCTTGCTGCAGCAGTCGCTTGCCTTCATGCCAGGCCGCGCTGTTGGCCTGGGTGGCGCTCAGGTGTGGCTGGGCGCGGCGAATCGCGGCTGCGGCTTCGTCCGGGTTGAAATAGTGCCCGCCTCGGCGCCGGATGGTGGCGCCGCCAATGCTGCTCTTGCCGGCACCGTTGGTGCCAGCCAGGACAAAAATGCGGGGAACGTGGGCAGGATGTGCCACGGTGGTGTCTCTCTGAATTTATGGCAACTGAACACTTTGGGTCAGCCTTGTGATGTGCGGGCTGCCTGGGTAGCCGCCACAGCGGCCTGGCCCATTTCTTCGGGCGATGCGTCAAACGCATCCATCAGCGCGTCGCGAGACGCAGGGGACTGCATGCGCTGCAAGAGGGCGTCGAACTCATGACTCAGGCTGTCCAGCGGTTGTTGCTGACCATCGAGCAAGGCCTGGTAGGCATCCATGGACAGCACCACGGCGGTGGGCCGGTCACGTTTGGTGATGGCCACCATGCCTTGGCTGAACGCCGTGTCCAGCACCCGCCCAAAGCTGTTTTTGGCCTCTGTGGCCGAAAACTCGGGGACTTCCACCTGTTCGCCGCGGTGGTTGCGCAAGGTCAGAGCGGTCATGCGAGCTGTCCTGTTTCAAGGCCTGAATCGGTCAATGTGGACATTTTAGCCATTTTGGCCAAAATGTCCAGTTCGCGCTCATCGTTAACCTCGTTACCAGGACACTTCTTGTTCAGGCGAGGCCTTGATGCGGTGAATCGACAGGTCGGCGCCCTCGAATTCTTCTTCCTGCGACAGTCGCAAGCCCAACACCTTGTTGAGCAGGCCGTAGACGATGAGACTCGATAGCAAGGCAAAACCAACCACCAGCACCGTCCCCAGCACCTGAGTGCCCAGGTGGACGCCTCCGGCGCCCCCTAATGCCTTTTGCCCGAAGATGCCTGCCGCGACACCCCCCCAGGCGCCGCACAGGCCATGCAGAGGCCACACGCCCAACACGTCGTCGATCTTCCACTTGTTTTGTGTCAACGTGAACATGAACACAAAGATGCCCCCTGCGATGGCACCCACCGCCAGCGCACCGACTGGGTGCATGATGTCCGAGCCTGCGCAAACGGCCACCAGTCCAGCCAGCGGGCCGTTGTAGGCGAAGCCGGGGTCATTCCTGCCCATCAGCACGGCCACCAGGGTGCCACCAACCAAGGCCATCAGCGAGTTCACCGCCACCAGGCCGGAGATCTTGTCGATGGTCTGGGCGCTCATCACATTGAAGCCAAACCAACCGATCGCCAGGATCCATGAACCCAAGGCCAGGAAGGGGATGCTCGAGGGAGGGTGTGCGGACATGCCGCCATCCTTGCGATAACGGTTGCGGCGCGCTCCCAGGATCAGCACGGCGGGGAGTGCGATCCAGCCACCAAAGGCATGGACCACCACCGAGCCAGCAAAGTCATGCATCTGCCCGCCCGTGAGGTTTTGCAGCCAGGTCTCAAAGCCGAACTTGTTAGCCCAGACCGCGCCTTCGCACAAGGGATAAAACAGCCCAACGATTGCCGCCGTGGCCAGCATTTGTGGGTGAAATTTGGCGCGCTCGGCGATGCCGCCAGAAACGATGGCCGGAATGGCCGCGGCAAAAGTCAGCAGGAAAAAGAACTTGACCAGTTCAAAGCCGTTCTTTTGGGCCAGCACATCGGCCCCGCTGAAAAAATCGACGCCATAGGCCACGGTGTAGCCCACGAAGAAGTACGCGATGGTCGACACGCAAAAATCCACCAGGATTTTGACCAGGGCGTTGACCTGGTTCTTGTCCCTGACTGTGCCCAGCTCGAGAAAGGCAAAGCCGGCGTGCATGGCCAGCACCATGACCGCACCCAGCAAGATGAAGAGGGTATCGGTGCCCTGTTTCAATGACTCCATTGTGGTTTCCAGAAAGCAAAATCAGTCAACGAAAACCGCACCAGCCTGGGGCTGAATGCGGCACTCAAAGTGTTAATGCACCATCAAAAGCAATAAATGTGCCTATTTTGGGCGCTGCCGCACCGATATGGAGGCTCATATTTGCCCGCAGTTGGGGCGCCGAGTGGTGGCGCCAGGAGCTGGTGACTTTGGCGCTCCCCACATTGGTGCATTGGCAGGAGCCGATGTTTTGCCGACGCTTTTGCGTGCAACCCCCAAAGACAATACAAAATCTCAGGCTGGAGAGTTCAAAGGATCACGATGACCATTCGAATCGGAGAAGGCTGGGACACCCATGCCCTGGTGACGGGCCGAGCGCTCGTTTTGGGTGGAGTCACCATTGAGCACACCCATGGCTTGCTGGGGCACTCGGATGCTGACGCGCTGCTGCACGCGATCACCGATGCTTTATTGGGTGCGGCCGGCCTGGGCGACATTGGCCGGCATTTTCCCGACACGGACCCGCAGTTCAAAGGCGCTGATTCGATGGCGTTACTGCAGGAAGCAGCACACCGTGTGGCTCAGGCAGGCTGGGCCGTGGGCAATGTCGACAGCACCATCGTGGCCCAGGCGCCCAAGATGGCGCCTCACATTCCCGTCATGCGAGAGCGCATTGCCGCTGCCCTGGGTGTGGCGGTCGATGCCATCAACGTCAAGGCCAAGACCGCCGAAAAAATGGGCCCGGTCGGAGAAGGCCGCGCCATCGAGGCACGTGCCGTGTGCCTGCTGATCAAGTCCTGAGCAACTCCTGAATCAGGGGGCACGTTTCAGCTTGATGTGGGCTACCAAGCCACCGCCAGGCGCATTGTTCAGTTCCAGTTGCCCACCCATGCGCTGCAAGGCTTTGTCCACAATGGCCAGACCCAGGCCTGCGCCCGTGGCGGCTGTGCGAGCCGCATCACCTCGAAAGAATGGCGTGGTCAACTGCGCCAGTTTTTCAAGGGCCACACCAGGGCCATGGTCGCGCACGCTCAGAATCACCCAAGAGCCCGAACGTGTATAGCTGACCTCGACATTGGCCACGCCCGTGTAAGTGTTGCGTCCATAGCGCCGAGCGTTTTCAAACAGATTGGTCAGCACTCGGCCCAGTTCGGTCTCATCGGCCATCACCTTGGTGTCGATGGGCAATTTGGCGCTGATGCGGATGCGTTTGGTGTCCCGGAACTGGCTGATTGCGCGGTCCACCACCGAGGACACATGCACCGCCACCAGGGTCACTTCGCCGGGCCGAGCATAGTCCATGAACTTGTCGATGATGGCGTCCAGCTGGTCAATGTCGGCGGCGATGTTGCGCTTGGCTTCCTCGTCGACCACGCTCATCTCGGCTTCCAGACGGATGCGCGCCAATGGGGTGCGCAGGTCATGCGAGATCCCGGCAAGCATCACGGCGCGGTCTTCCTCGACCTTGGCCAGCTCGCGCGCCATGCGGTTGAAGCCCTGGTTCACCTCGCGGATCTCGCGCGTGATCATGGATTCATCCAGCACCGAATCGTATTCACCTTCGCGGATGCGACTGGCAGCGAACGACAGTTCTTTCAATGGCTGGTTGATCAGCCGCGCACTCATGGCCGAACCCAAAATTGTGGCGATGAATGCGATGCCTACCCAGATGAACCAGGTGCGTCCGGCCAGAGGCTCGACGCGCGAGGTGTCCGCCTGTAGCCAGTAGTTGTCGCGTTCGATCTGAAAACCCACCCACAGGCCGGGCACCTTGTTGACGCTGCTGGCCACCACGGTGGTGGGCCCCAGGCGCGAACGCAGCTCTTTGCCAATGGCCTGCGTGAAGCGATTCACCTCGAACGGCTCGAATTGATCGGACGGCTCGCGGGCTTTGAGCGCGATCGATTCCTGGTCGGACATCGTCTTGATCAGCGTGACGCGGTTGATGCTGTCAGCGTAGCGCAAAGCCGCCCGCGACAGATTCACCAAACTGGCGATCTGCTGGGCGGCCTGCACGGTGCGAGGCTCGAATTCAAGCGCTTTGAAGGTCTGCACCCAAGCAAAAATGCCCGCAGTGAGCAACAGCCCCAGGAGGATGAATGTCCGCCAAAACAGGCTGAGGGCGAACCGATTTCTTGCCATGAAGGACCTTTAAACGCCACCGTCCGGCACGAAGACATAGCCCACGCCCCACACCGTCTGGATGTAGCGTGGCTGCGAGGGGTCGGGCTCGATCATCTTGCGCAGGCGCGAAATCTGCACGTCCAGGCTGCGGTCAAACGGCTCGAACTCGCGGCCGCGTGCCAGTTGCGCCAACTTGTCTCGCGACAAGGGCTGACGCGGGTGGCGCACCAGGGCTTTGAGCATCGAGAACTCACCCGTGGTCAGGGCAATCGGCTCGCCTTGTTTGCTCAAGCGACGCAGGGCCAAGTCGAACTCGAAGGGGCCAAACACCACCGTCTGCGCCTCTTTGGCGGGCGCGCCTGGCGCCTCGGGGGAGGGGCGACGGCGCAGCACCGCATGGATCCGGGCCAGCAACTCTCGGGGATTGAAGGGCTTGGGCATGTAGTCATCGGCACCCACTTCCAGGCCCACGATGCGGTCCACGTCTTCCACTTTGGCGGTCAGCATGATGATGGGCGTGCTGTCATTGGCTGAGCGCAGGCGGCGGCAGATGGACAGACCATCCTCGCCCGGCAGCATCAAGTCCAGCACGATCAGGTCGACCGTTTCGCGCGTCAACAAGCGATTGAGCGCCTTGGCATCTTCAGCAAGGAGCACCTCGAAACCTTCCTGGCTCAGGTAGCGGCGCAGCAAATCGCGGATGCGGGCATCGTCGTCGACCACCAGGATGCGGTCGGGGCGCTGATTGTTGGCGATGGTGTTCATCTGGCTCTCCTCAGCATTTGTAACAAGCCGAGATTGTGCGCAGTTTGAACGCGCAAAAACGGGCGCCCTGACTGCTTGTTACAAATATTGCGACCACAGGGCCATAGGTGTCAAGCACTGATCTGATGTCGGGCAAGCCCCTCGGCGGCCGGTGGGTCTGGGCTCAGTGGTGTTTCCGAGGTAGGCTTCATTTGGCGTTGCGATTCGCCCATGGCTCTCCAGACTGTTTCAACCTTGTGTTGTGAGGACACCCAATGCTTCATCGTTTTTCCCGCCAGCCTGCTCGATCCATGGCTGCTTTGATGTGCGGAGCTGCCTTGTTTGTCTGGGCCATGCCTCAGGCTCAGGCCGAGGGCGTGCGCAACAATGTTGTGAGTTTTCAGGCATCGGCCACCCGGGAAGTCACACAGGACCTGATGGTGGTGACCTTGCAGGCCACCCGCGAAGGGACTCAGGCGGGCGAGGTCCAGGCAGCGCTCAAACAGCTGCTGGATGCAGCCCTGACCGAGGCCAAGAGCGCGGCCGTGGCAGGCGCCATGGACGTGAACACCGGGTATTTTTCGGTCAGCCCCCGCTACGGCAACAATCGACGCATCTCGGGCTGGCAAGGCAGCGCGCAATTGGTCCTGCAGGGGACTGATACCGCCCGCATTGCCCAGACGGTTGGCAAACTCAATCAACTCAATGTGGTGAACGTGGTCTATGGCCTGTCACGGGACTTGCGCGACAAGCATGAGTCGGCGCTGACCGCGCAGGCCATCGCTCGGTTCCGCCAGCGCGCCGATGAACTGGCTAAAGGGTTTGGCTTTGCCAGCTACGCACTGGGTGAAGTGACGGTGCAGTCTGGCGAGCCGGGTTTTGGCGGTCGCCCGATGCTGATGGCCGCGCGCGCCAGCATCGCTGAAATGGCCGATGCCCCCTTGCCGGTGGAGCCAGGCAAAGGCATCCTGACCGTGACTGTTTCGGGGCAAGTGATATTGAGCAAATAGCTTGCCGTGCCTTATCGGGCCTGTTCCCGCCAATGGCCGCCCGTGAGGGTCTGGTAAGGGCGGAATTGTGTCTTGTAAGCCATCTTGCGGCTTTCCTTGATCCAGTAGCCCAGGTACACGAACGGCAGGCCCAGCAAACGGGCCTGTTCGATCTGCCACATCACGTTGTAGGTGCCATAGCTTGTGTGCGCCTCGGGTTCATAAAAGGTGTAGACCGCAGACAGGCCATCATTGAGGATGTCCAGGATGGACACTATTTTGAGTTCGCCTCGCGTCTGGCCAGCCTCGGGCGCCGTGCGAAATTCAACCAACCGCGAATTGACGCGGCTTTGCAGCAAGAATTGGGTGTACTGGTCGATTGAGTCCTGGTCCATACCGCCGCCGCTGTGCCGTCCGGCCTGGTAGCGCAAATACAGTTGGTAGTGCTCCTGTGTGAAACACAGGCGCAGCACCTGGACCTGCAGCTGCTGATGGGCTTTCCATGCGCGGGACTGGCTGCGAGTGGGTTGAAAACGGTCCGTGGGTATCCGCAAGGGTACGCAGGCCTGGCAGCCATCGCAATAGGGGCGGTAGGTGAACAAGCCGCTGCGCCGAAAGCCGTTGGCCACCAGGCCAGAATAGACGTCCGCGTTGATCAGGTGGCTGGGCGTGGCCACTTGCGAGCGAGCAATCCGGTCATCCAGATAGCTGCAAGGGTAGGGCGCGGTTGCATAGAACTGCAAGGACGCCAGCGGCAAATCTTTGAGGTGCGTCACGCGGAAGGGTCCAGATGAGACCAGAGCGAATCATCATAGGCCCAAACTCGGGCCGGTTCGAGGTGAACCGTGGCCTTCAGGTGGGCTTCAAATTCAGCGCGCGGCCAAGTGCGCGCGCCCAACGAGGCTAAATGAGGCGTGCGCTGTTGGCAATCAATCAGGCTGATGCCGTTGGCTCGGCAGAAGCAGATCAGCGCCGCCAGCGCGATCTTGGAGGCGTCCGTGCGCCAAGCGAACATGGACTCGCCAAAATACATGCGGCCCAGATTGATTCCGTATAGCCCGCCCACCAGCGTGCCGTCTACCCAAGTTTCGAACGAATGGACCGCACCGGCGGCATGCCAGCGCTTGTAGGCATCCTGCATGGCGGGCACGATCCAGGTGCCGTGTTGCCCATCGCGGGGCGCGCTGGCGCAAGCCTCAATGACTCGGTCAAACGCATGGTCGATGCGAATCTCGCAACCGGGGGTTCGCCGAAACCGAGCGATGGCTTTGCGCAGTGACCGCGACAGTTTGAATTCGGCCACGGGCAGCACCATGCGCGGATCGGGGGTCCACCACAAAATGGGCTGGCCGTCGCTGAACCATGGAAAAATGCCTTGCTGATAGGCGTTGGTCAAGCGAGCCAAACTCAAATCTGCTCCTGCAGCGAGCAATCCTGGGGCATCGGTGTCGGGCCCCCAGGCGCGTGCCGTGTCAGGAAATGGGTCGTGAGCGTTAAGCCAGGCGATCATGGGTGGCAAGCATACGCAATCTGGCACGAACGAAAAAAAGCCCGATGGCGAACCACCGGGCTTAAGGGTACCTTGAATGAATTCAGGAGGTACCGAGGAGACAATCTTTCAGTGTTTGCCCAGCTCAAGCAACCTTGCGGCCCTTGGCGGTTGCAGCTTGAGTGGCCTTGACTGCGGTGTTGGACATGGCTTGGAAGTTGGCTTCAGCCACTTCAGCGGCTTGCTTGGCAGCCTTTTGCACCGAGTCAAATGCATTGTTGGCGGCGGCCACGGCGGACTTCACCAGCACCACAGCGTTTTCAGTGCCAGCAGGAGCGTTCTTGACGGCGGTGTCGACAACCGACAGGAACTTCTTCTGAGCGTCGGACAGTTGGCCTTCGGCCAGCTTGCTGACTTCAGCACCCGTGGACGAGGCGATGTCGTACAGGTGACGGCTGTAAGCGGCGGCCTTTTCAGCGGTCGGTTGCAGCAGGCTGGTGTTCAGGGCCAGCAACTCCTGAGGATCTTTGGCGGCCAGAACAGCCTTGGCGTGTTCGGACACTTCGTCCAGGGTGGTCTTGGCCACTTGCATGTTCAGCTCAACCAGCTTTTCCACGCCTTCAAAGGCCTTCTGACCCAAGTCAAACAGGGTAGAGAAATTGGCTTGTTGGTTGGCCAGAAGTTGTTCAACGGTACTCATGTCAGCATCTCCGTAAGATTGATGGGTTAAGTTGCTGCGCTTGAGTCTAGAACGTCTTTGTTGCGCTGCAACATGACTGTTAGTATAAGGTTCTCCGAACACATTGCAAGCAGTTTTTTGTGCAGTGCAGCAAAACGACCTCGAATTGTTCGGTTTTATTCATTCTTCTTGGCGTGTGACGGCTTGACCTACACTTGCGCGTCCCCAATCAAACCCTCCTGATCGACTTATCATGAGCCTGCTGCAAGTCACCCCCGGCGCCAAAGTGCCCGACGCCTTCAACGTCATCATTGAAATCCCGGCCAACGCCGACCCGATCAAGTACGAGATCGACCATGAAACCGGCGCGGTTTTTGTGGATCGTTTCATGGGCACCGCCATGCACTACCCGTGCAACTATGGTTACGTCCCGCAGACCATTGCGGCGGACGGCGACCCGGTCGACGTCTTGGTGGTGACACCGTTCCCCCTGCAGCCTGGCGTTGTCATTCCTTGCCGCCCACTGGGCATCCTGAAAATGGAAGACGAGGCCGGCGGCGACTCCAAGATCGTGGCTGTGCCCACCGAGAAAATCTGCGCCATGTACAAGGACATCCAGAAAATGGACGACCTGCCCGTGCTGCTTGTTTCACAGATCAAACACTTTTTTGAGCACTACAAGGACCTCGAACCCGGCAAGTGGGTGAAGGTGGTGGGTTGGGATGGCATGGACGCCGCCAAGGCTGAAGTGACGCAAGGCATTGCCGCCTTCGCCAAGGCGGATAAGCACGCCTGATTGGCCGCTAGCGCGCTTGACGCGCTGGTGACAGAAAACCGCCGGGCCTTTCGGGCCGCGGCGGTTTTTTTCATGGCCTGCCCCTTGGAGTCGGTGGCCTAATCGATGCGCTTGATCACTTTGGCCAGCGTTGACACGATCTGATCGATTTGCCCCTCGTCGATGATCAGAGGAGGGGAGATGGCGATGTTGTCGCCAGCCGAGCGCACCAGCACGCCCTCATCCCAGCAACCCAGGAAGACATCGAATGCGCGGCGGCCTGGCGCAGCGCCCGCCCTGGGAGCGAACTCGATGGCGGCCACCAGGCCCGTATTGCGAATGTCGACCACATGAGGCAGGCCCTCCAAGCTGTGGAGGGCGGTCTCGAACTTGGTTTGCAGGGGGCCGCCCTGAGTGGCGCGTGTAAGCAAGCCTTCGTCCTCGTAAGTGTCCAGGGTGGCGTGGGCGGCCGCACAGGCCATAGGGTGGGCCGAATAGGTGTAGCCGTGCGGCAGTTCAATCGCGCCTGGCGGGCCTTGCATGAAGGCGTCGTGGATGCCTTGTTTGACGAACACGGCACCCATGGGAATGCAGCCATTGGTGATGCCCTTGGCAGCGGTCAGTAGGTCGGGTGTGACACCGTAGTGTTGGGCGGCAAAAGGCGAACCCAGGCGACCAAAACCGGTGATTACCTCGTCGAAAATCAACAGGATGCCATGCTTGTCGCAAATGTCGCGCAGGCGTTGCAGGTAGCCCTTGGGGGGGAGCAGCACGCCTGTTGATCCCGCCATGGGTTCGACGATCACGGCAGCAATGGTGGATGCGTCGTGCAAGGTCACCAGGCGTTCCAGGTCATCGGCCAACTCGACGCCGTGTTCTGGTTGGCCTTTGGTGAAGGCGTTGCGGCTCAGGTCGTGTGTATGGCGAAGGTGGTCCACGCCGGCAACATGGCTGCCAAACAGCTTGCGGTTAGGGCCTAGGCCCCCCAAGGCCGTGCCGCCAAAATTGACGCCGTGGTAGCCGCGTTCGCGTCCGATCAGGCGAGTGCGTTGAGCTTCGCCGCGCATGCGGTGGTAAGCAATGGCGATCTTCAGTGCAGTATCGACCGATTCAGATCCCGAATTGGTGAAGAACACCTTGTTGAGTCCCTCCGGTGTCAGTTTCACCAGGCGCTCGGCCAGTGAAAAGGCCAGTGGGTGGCCAATCTGGAACGGCGGGGCAAAGTCCATTTCGGCCGCTTGGTGCGCGATGGCTTGCACGATGCGCGGCCGGGCGTGGCCTGCATTGACGCACCACAGACCGGCGGTTGCATCAAGGAGCTCCCGACCATCGGGCGTCCAGTAGTGCATGCCTTGGGCCTTGGCCAGCAGGCGTGGTGACTGTTTGTACTCCCGGTTGGCCGTGAAGGGCATCCAGAAAGCGTCCATTTTTGAGGTCATTTTTGTACCCTTTGCGGTGGAGGCCATCCGGCCCGAATGCGCTTGTCAGAGCGTTTGTACGCCGAAACGGTGACAAGACCACTCGGGGCTAGCCCCCACTCCTGGGGAAGAGGGTCATTTGTGGCGCGGCACAGACGTCGGGTCTCCCGTCCGCTCGGCAGCCAAGAAATAAGTCTTATATAAGACATAAGTCTTTGAAAAATTCTCCAGGCGCTGTAGAATCGCGGGTTTTCCTAGTACTTCACCAACCTCCCCCGGAGATGTCATGACGAAACTCACCCGCGAACAACAGATCGCCGCCCTCGAAAAAGACTGGGCCGAAAACCCCCGTTGGAAGCTTGTCAAGCGCGGCTACTCCGCTGCTGACGTCGTCCGTCTGCGCGGCAGCCTGCAGCCTGAGTACACCCTGGCCAAGAACGGCGCTGAAAAGCTGTGGGACAAGGTCAACGGCGGGGCCAAGAAGGGCTACGTGAACGCGTTCGGCGCCATCACTGCCGGTCAAGCCATGCAACAAGCCAAGGCTGGCCTGGAAGCCGTGTACCTGTCGGGCTGGCAAGTCGCCGCCGACGGCAACACCTCGGAAACCATGTATCCCGACCAGTCGCTGTACGCCTACGACTCGGTGCCTACGATGGTTCGCCGCATCAACAACACCTTCAAGCGCGCTGACGAAATTCAGTGGGGCCGTGGCGTTAATCCTGGCGACGAAGGCTTCGTTGACTACTTCCTGCCGATCGTTGCTGACGCTGAAGCTGGTTTCGGTGGTGTGTTGAACGCCTTCGAACTGATGAAGAACATGATCGCTTCGGGCGCTGCCGGCGTTCACTTCGAAGACCAACTGGCTGCTGTGAAGAAGTGCGGCCACATGGGCGGCAAGGTGCTGGTTCCTACCCGTGAAGCCGTTGAGAAGCTGATCGCTGCTCGTTTCGCTGCTGACGTGATGGGCGTGTCCACCATCGTTCTGGCTCGTACCGATGCTGAAGCGGCCAACCTGCTGACCAGCGACTGCGACGACAACGACAAGCCTTTCGTCACCGGCGAGCGCACCCAAGAAGGTTTCTACCGCGTCAAGAACGGTCTGGAGCAAGCCATCAGCCGTGGCGTGGCTTACGCGCCCTACGCTGACCTGGTGTGGTGTGAAACCGGCGTGCCTGACATCGGCTTCGCCCGCGAATTCGCTCAAGCCGTGCACGCCGCTTGCCCTGGCAAGCTGCTGTCGTACAACTGCTCGCCTTCCTTCAACTGGAAGAAGAACCTGGACGACAAGCAAATCGCCAAGTTCCAGCAAGACCTGTCGGACCTGGGCTACAAGTACCAGTTCATCACCCTGGCTGGTATCCACATCAACTGGTACAACACGTTCCAGTTCGCCCACGCTTACGCTCGCGGCGAAGGCATGAAGCACTACACCGAAATGGTGCAAGAGCCCGAATTCGCAGCTCGCGAAAAGGGTTACACCTTCGTGTCGCACCAACAAGAAGTGGGCGCTGGCTACTTCGACGACGTGACCACCGTGATCCAAGGTGGTTCGTCTTCCGTGAAGGCCCTGACCGGCTCGACCGAAGAAGAACAGTTCCACTGAAATGGCTCATGCAGCGGCCTGTGAAAGCAGGCTGTTGCAAGGCCCTCTTGCGTGAGACTTAAAAGCCTGGGGTTCAAGCCCCGGGCTTTTTTCATGGGGCGGCCGCGGCCATGGAAGACAGGTTAAAATCAGCAACCCAAGAATTCAATCCAAAAGCAATCCACAAGGAGCGGGATGGGCCGGTACGGTTATGACGCCGTGAACCACCCCCTTGCCTCGATCAAGGCCTAGTTGGCTGACCGCTGCTTTCGTTTGCATGTTCGGATTTTAGAAAGCGCGGCAACCCCCGCGCTTTTTTGTTGCTTCAACACAGGTTCTCACGTCATGATTTCGATTCAACTTCCCGATGGTTCCAAGCGCGAATTCCCCGGGCCGGTGACGGTGGCTGAGGTGGCAGGCTCTATTGGCGCCGGTCTGGCCAAGGCCGCGTTGGCCGGGCGTGTCGGGCAGGGCGATGGCGCTCGTCTGGTTGACACCAGTTACCGCATTGAGGCGGATACGCAACTGGCCATCATCACCGATAAGGATGCTGATGGACTGGACGTCATTCGCCACTCCACGGCCCACTTGCTGGCCTATGCCGTCAAGGAGTTGTTCCCCGACGCGCAGGTGACAATCGGTCCGACCATCGAAAACGGGTTCTATTACGATTTTTCATACAAGCGCCCCTTCACACCTGAAGACCTGATCGCTATTGAAAAGAAGATGGGCGATCTGGCCAAGAAGGATGAGAAGGTCGAGCGCACCGTGTTGCCGCGCGATGAGGCTGTGGCTTACTTCAAGAGTCTGGGCGAGCACTACAAGGCCGAGATCATCGCCAGCATTCCGGTCGGTCAGGATGTGTCGCTGTACCGGGAAGGTAATTTCACCGACCTGTGCCGTGGCCCACACGTGCCCAGCACCGGCAAGCTCAAGCACTTCAAACTCATGAAGGTGGCTGGCGCTTACTGGCGCGGCGACCACAACAATGAGCAGTTGCAGCGCATCTATGGCACGGCCTGGACCAGCAAGGATGACTTGCAAAAGTACCTGACGATGCTGGAGGAGGCTGAAAAGCGCGATCACCGCAAGCTGGGTCGCGAACTCGACCTGTTCCACATCGATGACCACGCCCCGGGCGTGGTGTTTTGGCACCCCAAGGGCTGGACCGTGTGGCAGGCCGTGGAGCAGTACATGCGCAACGTGTACCGCGACCACGGCTATCAGGAAGTCAAAGGTCCGCAGATCCTGGATAAGACCTTGTGGGAGAAAACCGGCCACTGGGACAAGTACCGCGACAACATGTTCACCACTGAGAGTGAAAAGCGCGACTACGCCCTCAAGCCCATGAACTGCCCAGGCCACATCCTGATCTTCAATCAGGGCATTAAGAGCTACCGTGACCTGCCGTTGCGTTTTGGCGAGTTTGGTCAATGCCACCGCAACGAGCCTTCGGGCGGGCTGCATGGCATCATGCGGGTGCGCGGTTTCACCCAGGACGACGGTCACGTTTTCTGCACCGAGGCGCAAATTCTGCAGGAGTGCGCCGACTTCACGGCCTTGCTCAAGAGCGTTTACCTCGACTTTGGTTTCACCGACATCATCTACAAGGTGGCCACGCGTCCCGACGCCCGCATCGGCAGCGATGAGAGTTGGGACAAGGCCGAGCAGGCCTTGATGGAAAGCCTGCGCGCCACGGGCAGCGAATTCCAGATCGCGCCGGGCGAAGGCGCGTTCTACGGCCCCAAGATCGAGTACACCCTGAAAGATGCCCTGGGACGCCACTGGCAGTGCGGCACCATCCAGGTCGATTTTTCGATGCCGCAGCGCTTGGGCGCCGAGTATGTGGCCGAGTCAGGCGAGCGCAAGCATCCGGTCATGCTGCACCGCGCCATCCTGGGCAGCCTGGAGCGTTTCATCGGGATTTTGATCGAACAGCACGCCGGCGCTTTGCCGGTCTGGCTGGCGCCCAAGCAGGTGGCGGTGCTCAACATCACCGATGCGCAGGTCGATTACGTCAAGGAAGTAAGCAAAACATTGGAAAAACAAGGACTTAGGGTCCAATATGATTTGCGAAACGAGAAAATCACCTATAAAATCCGCGAGCATTCGCTACAGAAGGTGCCTTACATCCTCGTTGTCGGTGACAAAGAGAAGGATGCTGGTGCCGTCGCCGTGCGCGCCCGGGGCAATCAAGACCTCGGTGTGATGTCCCTAGACAGCTTCTCCCAGAGAATTGCTCAAGACATCGCCAGCAAGGCTTGAGGTTGGCGTGGGCGTTGTTCAGCCTGCGTTGGTCCAGCTTTTCCGGGACGCGTGTTCATTGTTAACTGGTGCGGGCAGGTGCCCGTGGCCTGAAGGAATTCGAGATCGCTAACTTTTTTGACCGCCGGACGCCCAATGTTGAGCGCAAGCACCGGCTGAATCGTGAGATCACTGCGCTGGAAGTCCGCCTGAACGGGGTGGAGAACGAGCCCCTAGGTATCGTCAGCATCCAGGACGCTTTGCGCATGTCTGCCGAAGCTGATGTGGATCTGGTTGAGATTGCCGCTGCGGCCGAGCCGCCCGTCTGTCGTCTGATGGACTACGGCAAGTTCAAGTATCAGGAGCAGAAGAAAGCTCACGATGCCAAGCTCAAGCAGAAGGTCATCGAAGTCAAGGAAGTCAAGTTCCGTCCCGGGACCGATGAGGGTGACTACCAGATCAAGATGCGCAATTTGCGCAAATTCCTGGAAGACGGCGACAAGGGCAAAGTGACTTTGCGCTATCGCGGCCGTGAAATCACCCACCAGGAAATCGGGCTGCGTTTGCTTGAGCGGATTCGCGACGAGTTGACCGATGTGTCGGTGGTCGAGAACATGCCCAAGTTGGAAGGGCGCCAGATGATCATGATTCTGGGGCCGAAGAAGAAGAAATGACATCTCTCGGTTAGCGCCGGGAGTGTTTGCCCGGGTGGTGGTTTGGTCACTGCCGCCCTGGGTTCAAAGTGCCTGCAGGCCATCAAGACGCGAGAAGTTCGCGGCGCCTGGCAGGAACAACTTAAAAGGAGCATCAAATGCCCAAAATGAAGACCAAGAGCAGTGCGAAAAAGCGTTTTCGCGTGCGTCCGGGTGGTACCGTCAAGCGCGGTCACGCCTTCAAGCGCCACATCCTGACCAAGAAGTCCACGAAGAACAAGCGCCACTTGCGTGGCACGACTGCCGTGCATGAAACCAACATGGGTCACATCGCTCAGATGTTGCCCATGGCCGGTCTCTGATCTTCCTGTCCTGATTCAACGCTGAAGGAATAATCCATGTCTCGCGTCAAACGTGGTGTAACCGCCCGTGCTCGTCACAAGAAGGTCCTAGCCCTTGCCAAGGGTTTCCGTGGCCGTCGTAAAAACGTCTTCCGCATTGCCAAGCAAGCGGTCATGAAAGCTGGGCAATATGCCTACCGTGACCGCCGTGCCAAGAAGCGCGTGTTCCGCCGTTTGTGGATCGCTCGTATCAACGCTGGTAGCCGTTCATTGGGCTTGACTTATAGCAAGTTCATGGCCGGCATCAAGAAAGCGTCGATCGAGATCGACCGTAAAGTCCTGTCGGACATGGCCATCAACGACCCGGCTGCTTTTGCAAGCCTGGTTGAGATTGCCAAGTCCAAGCTGGCTGCTTGAGAACACAGACCTTGCACAGCACGCAATGCTGAACCGGTTGGCCTGATTTTTTCAACCGACCGGACGCCCACCAGTGACGCAAGCCGCTGGTGGTCGCTTTCCCCAAAGGCCTGACTCCGTGTCCGGCCTTTTTTTTCGACGCATGACGATGAACGATCTCGACACCCTGGTGCAGTCCGCTGCCGAAGCCTTTGCTGCCGCGTTGACGCCGGCCGATCTGGAAAATGCCAAGGCGCGCTTTTTGGGCAAGTCGGGCAGCCTGACGGACTTGCTCAAGGGCATGGCCGCACTCAGTCCTGATGACAAGAAGACGCGTGGCGCGGCCATCAACCAGGCCAAGCAGCAGGTTGAGGCTGCTTTGACCTCGCGCCGTCAGGCCCTTGCAGACGATGAGCTGGCGCAGCAATTGCGCGCTGAAAGCCTGGACGTCAGCCTGCCCGGTCGTCGACGCGGGGAGGGTGGGTTGCACCCCGTGTCGCTGACGCTGGAGCGCATGGAAGCCATTTTTGGGTCGATGGGTTTTGCCGTGGCCGATGGCCCGGAGATCGAAACCGACTGGTTCAACTTCACGGCCTTGAACACGCCAGCGGATCACCCCGCTCGCTCCATGCATGACACTTTCTACGTCGAAGGAGGCCACCTGCTGCGCACGCACACCAGTCCGATGCAGGTGCGCTATGCGGTGCAGCATGTCAAGCGCCACGCCGATGCGTTGGCGCGTGGTGAGCGTATTCCCGAGATCCGCGTGATCGCGCCCGGCCGCACCTACCGTGTCGACAGCGATGCCACCCATTCGCCGATGTTCCACCAATGCGAAGGCCTGTGGATCGGCGAGGCGGTCAACTTCACCGACCTCAAGGCGGTGTTTGCTGATTTCTTCCGCAATTTCTTTGAAACCGACGAGCTGGACATCCGCTTTCGTCCCTCGTTCTTTCCGTTCACCGAACCCTCCGCCGAAGTGGACATCGCCTTTGCGAGTGGCCCCCTGAAAGGGCGCTGGCTGGAGGTGGGTGGCTCCGGCCAGGTTCACCCCAATGTGGTCCGCCACTTTGGCCTGGACCCGGAAAAATACATTGGCTTTGCCTTTGGCTTGGGCCCCGATCGTTTGACGATGCTGCGCTACGGGGTCAATGACCTGCGTTTGTTCTACGAAGGCGATCTGCGCTTCTTGTCGCAGTTCCAATGAGCCCTTTAAGGATTTAATCATGAGCACTGCCATCCGTGCCTGGGCTGCCCTGGAAGCCAGAAAGCCGTTGACGCCATTCAGCTATGAGCCCGGCCCACTGGGCGTGGACGACGTGGAGATCGAAGTGGAGCACTGCGGTTTGTGCCACTCGGATCTGTCCGTGATCGACAACGAGTGGGGCAACGCCGTGTACCCCATGGTGGGCGGGCATGAGGTCATCGGCCGTGTGGTGGGTCTCGGTGCTGCCGCCAAGGGGCTCAGGATGGGCCAGCGGGTCGGGTTGGGCTGGAATTCGGCCAGTTGCCTGCACTGCAACCCTTGTCTGGGCGGACACCAGCAGTTGTGCCGAGGTGTGCAGCCTACAATCGTTGGGCATCATGGGGGGTTTGCCGAGCGTGTGCGTGCGCACTGGGTCTGGGTTGCACCCATTCCCGACGGGTTGGATGCTCGTGAGGTGGGGCCGCTCTTGTGCGGTGGGGTGACGGTGTTCTCGCCTTTCCTGACCCATGGCATCAAGCCTACTGACCGCGTTGGCGTGGTCGGCATTGGAGGACTGGGCCACCTCGCCTTGAAGTTCGCGCGCGCCTGGGGGTGTGAGGTCACGGCCTTCACTTCGTCCGAATCCAAGCGCGAGGAAGCCGTCCAATTGGGTGCGCACCGCGTGGTGTCCAGCGTCGACCCGACGTCCATGAAACAGGTGGCTGGTCAGCTGGACCTGGTGATTGTCACTGTCAACGTGATGCTGAACTGGAAGGCCATCATGCGCACGTTGGCGCCTAATGGGCGCATGCATTTGGTGGGGGTATTGAATGAACCCATGTCCATCGAAGCGTCGCCGCTGATTGGGGGGCAGCGCAGCGTATCGGGCTCGCCCACGGGCTCACGCACCGATATTGATGCAATGCTGGCCTTCGCCGCGCGTCATGGCATCGCGCCACAGACTGAGCATTTCCCGATGAGCCGCATCAACGATGCGTTGGACCATCTGCGCGCCGGCAAGGCCCGTTACCGCGTGGTGCTGGACGCTGATTTCGCGCAAGCTTGAGATCACCGCTCTACGACCACTGACTGAAGATTTCAAGGATCACTATGCAATTTCCCGAGTCCTGGCTGCGCACCTTCTGCAACCCCGAGCTGACAACCCAGCAACTGGCCGACCTGTTGACCATGGCCGGCCTTGAAGTCGAAGAGCAGCAGCCTGTGGCGCCGACGTTTACTGGCGTGGTCGTGGGTCAGGTGCTGGCGGTGGACAAGCATCCGGATGCCGATCGTCTGAATGTGTGCCGCGTCGATGTCGGCACAGGCGCGGTGCTGCAGATCGTCTGCGGTGCGGCCAATGTGCGGCCGGGCATCAAGGTGCCGTGCGCCACGGTGGGGGCGGAATTGCCGCCCGGCGCGGATGGCAAGACTTTCAAAATCAAGCTGGGCAAGTTGCGTGGGGTTGAAAGCCAGGGCATGTTGTGTTCGGCGCGTGAACTGGGTGTGTCTGAAGAAGCCTCCGGCCTGCACATCCTGGCGGACGATGCGCCTGTGGGCGCCAACATCCGCGATTACCTCCAGCTCGATGACACCTTGCTGACGCTCAAGCTGACGCCCAATCTGGCGCATTGCCTGAGCGTGCAGGGGGTGGCACGGGAGGTGTCTGCGTTGACGGGGGCGCCTATGCATGCGATCCCCGTGGCGGCCGTGACTGCGGCCATCGATGATCGTGTTCCCGTGAAGGTGCAGGCGCCTGATTTGTGCGGACGATTTGCCGGCCGCGTCATTCGTGGCGTCAACCCGCAGGCCGTCACGCCGGCGTGGATGGTCGATCGCCTGGCGCGCTGTGGCCAGCGTTCCGTGTCGGCACTCGTCGATATTTCGAACTATGTCATGTTCGAGTTGGGCCAGCCTTCGCATGTGTTTGACCTGGATAAGATCCACGGTGGACTGACCGTGCGCTGGGCCAAGTCTGGTGAGACCCTCAAGCTGCTCAATGGCCAGGCCGTGACGCTCGATGAGCACGTGGGCGTGATCGCTGATGACACACAGGTCGAGTCCCTGGCTGGTGTGATGGGCGGCGACGCCACATCAGTGGGCGATAACACCCGCAACGTCTATCTGGAGGCGGCATTCTGGTGGCCTAAGGCCATCGCAGGTCGTGCGCGTCGCTTCAACTTCTCGACCGATGCGTCGCACCGCTTCGAGCGTGGCGTCGATCCGGCACCGACCGTGCAGGCGCTGGAGCGCATTACTCAGCTGATCCTGGAGATCTGCGGTGGCCAGGCTGGGCCGGTGGACGACCACATGGTCAAGCACGTCGAGCGTCATCCGGTGACGCTGCGTCTGTCGCGCGCCCAGCGCGTCATCGGTATGCCCGTGACCCTGGCCCAGTGCCAGCAGGTGTTCCAGCGCCTGGACCTGCACTACAGCACGCAGGCCAAGGGCGACGACACGCATCTGGTGGTGATTCCGCCGAGCTGGCGTTTTGACCTGCAGATTGAAGAGGACCTGATTGAAGAGGTGGTGCGCGTCATTGGCTTTGACCAGTTGCCCAAGCGCCCGCCCGTTGCGCCCATCCAGGCCCAAGTGCTGCCTGAGGCCAAGCGCAGCCTGTATGCCGTGCGCCGGGCCGTGGCTCAACGCGGCTACCAGGAAACCATCAACTTCAGTTTCGTGGAAGAGCGCTGGGAGCGCGAGTTGGCCGGCAATGAGCTGCCCATCCGTGTGCTTAACCCCATCGCCAGTCCCTTGAGCGTGATGCGATCCAGCTTGGTCGGCAGTCTGGTCGAGGTGCTGCGCACCAATCTGTCGCGCAAGGCCGAGCGGGTGCGTTTGTTTGAAGTGGGGCGCGTTTTCAAGCGCGATGTCTCGGTCGCTGATTCTGATCAGACGGTGGCCGGTATCGACCAGCCTGTGCGCGTCTCCGGTCTAGCCTATGGTCCGGCCGAGGTCTTGCAGTGGAGTACGGCATCACGTGGCGTTGATTTCTTTGATGTGAAGGGCGATGTCGAAGCCTTGTTCGCCCCGCGTCAGCCGCACTTCGTGGCCGCCGAGCACCCCGCTTTCCATCCCGGCCGCTGTGCCCGCGTGGAACTGGATGGTCAGCCGGTCGGCTTTGTCGGGGAGTTGCACCCCAAATGGCGTCAGGCCTATGAGTTGCCTCAGGCGCCGGTGCTGTTCGAGCTGGACGCTGCCGTGTTGACGCAACGCATGGTGCCCAGCTTCCAGGCCGTGCCGCGTCTGCAGTCGTCCTACCGGGATCTGGCGCTGGTGGTCAGCGACAGCATCAGCCACGACGCCTTGATCGCCGCCATCACTGAGGCGCCTACCGAGGGGCTGGTGCGCGGCGCGCGTTTGTTTGATATCTACAAGCCCAAGACGCCGGTGGCGGGCATGGGTGAGGCCGAGCGCAGTCTGGCCGTGCGCCTGGAGTTGCGTGACGATGAACAAACCCTGACCGACGAGCGCATTGAGGCGTCGATCAAGGTGGTGCTGGATTCGCTGTCCCAGCGCGTCAATGCGCGAGTTCGGTCTTGAGCGCCTGGGGAGGGCGCCACCATGAATGACAAGATTCCAGAGGTGAGTTTGCTGCTGCCCACGCTCGAAACGCCGACCCTGACGAAAGCCGAACTGTCGGAGATGCTGTTTGAGCGTCTGGGCCTGAACAAGCGGGAGTCCAAGGACATGGTCGAGGCGTTTTTCGAGCTGGTCCACAACACTCTGGATCAAGGCCAGGATGTGAAGTTGTCGGGTTTTGGTAATTTTCAGATCCGCCGCAAGGCACCGCGCCCGGGGCGCAATCCGCGCACTGGCGAGGCCATTCCCATCAAGGCGCGCCATGTGGTGACCTTTCATGCCAGTCAAAAGCTCAAGGGCATGGTGCAAGGCGACGTTCCCTTGGACGACGACTTGGAGTAAAGTCTCAGGCCCTTCTCCGATCTTGTTGATTTTGATCGAGAAATTCTTGACTCGGGCCCCTTGACTCATGGACAGCGCCTTGCCGCCAATTCCTGCCAAACGCTACTTCACCATCGGGGAAGTCAGTGAGTTGTGCCTGGTCAAGCCCTATGTGCTGCGCTACTGGGAGCAGGAGTTCATCCAGCTCAAGCCCATGAAGCGGCGCGGAAATCGGCGCTATTACCAGCACCATGAAGTACTGTTGATCCGGCGCATTCGCGAACTGTTGTATGACCAGGGCTTTACCATCAGCGGGGCCCGCAACCGTTTGACCGAACTCGGTGCCCATGGGCATTTGCCCAAGCTGGACCCGCAATTGCTGGCGGAGGATGTGCCTGACTCGGTGGAGGATGAATCGGCTGTGGTGGTAAGCGCCGCGTCCTTGCATGCGGGCACCCGAGCCTTGACTTCCACGCCGCCGGAGTTCGGGTGGATGGGGGTCGATTTGAGTGGTTTGGATCGTGCCAGCCCGAAGGCCGTTGAGCACCTACGCGATGCCTTGCTATCCATTCGCGATTTGCTGGCTTGAGGGCGTTGATGCACGAAAACCGTGCTAGAATTCGATTCTTGTCGGGGCGTAGCGCAGCCTGGTAGCGCACTTGCATGGGGTGCAAGGGGTCGTGAGTTCGAATCCCACCGTCCCGACCACAGTTCACGAGGGTTAGCAGATTACGTCTGCTAACCCTTTCGTGTTTCTGGCGGCCGGCGGTTCAGCGAGGTACGACCTCAATCACCGTCAGATTCCAGCGGTCATTCGTCGGCGCGGTGTCGTTGATGGTGATCGCGCTGCCTGAGGCCGCCACAGGGCTGGCCAGGCGTTGAACCCAGTAGGTATCGCCCAGACTCGTCTCTAGCCATTGGTGAATCATGGTCTGGCCTGAGCCCAGGGTTCGGGCGGTCGCGGAATCGTAGTCGTTGCCGATGCCGAACACCCACGCACCCGCCGCGGTCGTCAAGATCTGGGCGCTCGGTCCGCCGGACTGAGCGGACGCTCCTGCCGTTGCACCAATGCGCGCCGCGCCGCTCAGCACCGCAACCGTCAGCGACTGCCGATATCCCGACTGCGAGAGAACCGACTGTACCGAGGCGTTCACCAATGGTGACGGCGCCAGTGCTTGCCACACCTCGGCGGAACCCGATTGGGTATTCGTGCGGCGAACGAGCGTCCATGTCAGCCCGGCCCCGCTGACCGACGCCGTCTGGCTCTGGTTGTCGGGGCCATCCGCGCTGATGAAGGCGAGAAGGAGGTCGTTGGGGGCGCCAGTGTTGAGGCCGGAGATCACCGCCGTGCCCAGCACATCCGTTGAGACGGTTCTTTCTAGCGCGATGCTGCCGCTGCCTTGCGACACGATGGTCGATGATTCGTTGGAGGGCGGTCCGGTGTTGCCTGCCGCGTCGCTGGCCGTCACTCGGTAGTAGTAGGTGCCCGCCGCCAGGCCCGAGTCGTTGAACGTCGTGCTCGTCGATTGGCCGATGCGGTTTGCCGACGAGATGGTAAAGCCCGAGCTTGATGCTCGGTGCACGTTGTAGAGGGTGACCCCCACGTTGTCGGTCGCGGGCCCCCAGGTGAGGCTGGCGCTGGCCACGCCGCCGCTTGCCCCGAGGGTCCCGGGTGCGGTGGGCGGTGTGGCGTCCGGAGAGCCGGTCTTCACACGCAACCATGTCGAGACAGATGGCACGCCAGATGAATCGACAATGAAGAGCATGTAATCGCCTGGCGGCGCCAGGTTGGCATTGGCCGGGGCTTGCACCTGCAGGGCGCCGCTGGCCAGCGTGAAGGAGAGCGGGACATGGTGAGCGTTCTCGTCGAAGCTGTGCGTGACTGCTGCTGGCGCGATGAGCGCAACGGAAGCGATGCGTGCCGCGTCGGGCGTGCTGACGGTGAAGGTCTGTGCATAGCCGACAGTGCCCGGCGCCAATGTAATCGTGGGCCGCTGCCCTTTGAACAGGTAAGGCGGAGAGAAGATCTCGTAGTTGAGCTCGGTCGGAACAGCGCCGTCGTTTCCGCTTCCTCCGACCAGCACCCGGCCATCCGGCAGCAGCAGTGCCACGGAATGGTAGAGACGAGGGCGGTTCGCCGAGGCGAGCGTTGACCACTGGCCGGTCGCCGGCGACCACCATTCCGCAGCCTTCACTGCATTGGCCACGATCGTCCCGTCCGCCGTGCTTTCGCCGCCGGTGGCCAGCACATGGCCGTCGGGAAGGGGTGTGAGGTTGAGGAATGCCCGGGGGTTGGCCATGGAGCCGGTGGCCTGCCACGTTGGCGTTGGCGCCGTCATGTCGATGATGTATGCGCTGGCCGAGGACGGCCGAACCGGGGTATTGCCGTCCGAGGCCGTCCCGGCCTTGAGGATCTGGCCTGGCCGGTACATGGCGGACGAACCCGCGTCGATCAGGCGTGCGTCGATCGTTGACCAGGTTTGACTGGTGAGGTCGAGGACTTGGGTGGAGGTCGCGGCCTCGGTGGCGCCGACCTGAACGAGTCGCCCGTTGGGCAGGACGTATACAAATGGGTAGTACGGAATGTTGGCCGTTGCCGCAGTGAGCCTGGCCCAGGTATTGGTGGCGGGGTCGAAGACCTCCGGTATCTGGGCGATGCAGCTGGTGCATCCGTCGGCCGATCCCGACAGCGCAAAAATCCGACCGTTGGGTAGGCGGGTCGCCGTGGGGTACCAGCGCCTGTAGGCCATGTCGGCCATGCGCGTCCAGCCGTTCGTCGCTGGATCAAACACGTTGGTGTCGACCAAGCCCGTCCCCATGGCTTCCGTGTCGCCACCAATGACGATCACTCGGCCGTCGGCGAGCAAGGTTTGGCCAGCACAGAACAGGTTGCTGGCGACCGGCACGGCTGAGACCATTCCCGTTGTGGCGTCCAACACGCGAGCCGCCGCTCCGCTTTCGAAATAGAGAATGCGCGACGATCCCGGCAGCAGCACGGCATGCTGCATGACGTTGGGTAGGGCGACCGGGCTGGCCCATTCGCCCACGGTCGCTCGCGGGTCCACGCCCGCAGTCACAGTGGCCGATGCCTGGTTGGACCGTGGGCTGACGTTTCCAGCAGCATCGCTGGCGGTGACGACGTAGTAATACAGGCCTGCCGCGAGCCCGCTGTCGGTGAATGTCGTCCCAGTCGTTTGGCCGACTCGGTTGGACGGTCCCGGTACGAATCCGCTGGTGGTGGACCGGTATACCGCGTACCCGGTCACGCCCACATTGTCAGTGGCGGCCCCCCAGGTCAGGCTGGCGCTTCCGACCCCGCCGGTGGCGCTCAGCATGGCTGGCGCGCTGGGTGCAATCGTGTCCGCCGCGCTGGGCGTGTAGGTGGCATAGATGGAGAACTGGAGCCCGCCGAGGACTGACGGGCCGAACGTGGCAGGCCAGGTGCCGAAGGGGATCGAGCCCTGGCTGTAGGCGTCGGTGCCACCGCTCTTGTACTTCAGGTTGTTGACGAAGGGCGAGGCGCCGTTGGCGTTGTACATGAGCCAGTACGGCGTGTTGCCCTGAAGGTTGGCCGTGATCGGCAAGGTGTTCCAGGCATTCGCACTCAGGGTGCCCGAACCGCTGCTGGCAATCAGCGTCGCCGGTTTGCCGCCGCTGTCCGAGTAGATGGCGACCTGGTATTTGTTCATGGGCGTCGCATCGGCGGCGCCGACGTAGACGCTGATGCTCGACACGGTGCCTCCAATCGAAGGGGTCGTGTATCGCGATCCGTTGATGAAGTTGGAATCGCCGGTGTCGACGGCGCCGCCAATGGTCGTCTCGCCGAGGGTGGCGCCCGAGGCCGTCGTCGAACTGCCCAAGAGCGCCATCGTGAGCGCGGCGAGGATCAGACCGAATGCAGCATGTCGACTATGGAACATCATGGCGATACCCCTCCGATGGAAGGGGGCACTAACGGGCAACATGCGCCCCCCAGGGAAATAACGCTAGGCGCTCTGCGTCACCAAGACCATCCCTAATTCCAAAGTGCGATGGCGGCGCTTTGGGATGCCACACACGGCCGCGCCAACATTCGCGAGCTTGGTAGGCTATAAGTCCAAAGCCGTTTGTGTTTCTGGTCGGAGGACTTCTCATGCGCTACAGTTTTGCCCCCCTTGCCTTGGCGGTCGCCTTGTTGGCCGGCTGCGCCATGGTTGACAACCCGGTGACCGGACTGCGTGAACGCACGGTCATGGATGAATCCAGCGAGATCGCTCAGGGCAAAGAGGCCAACGAACAGGTGCTGGCTGAATACGGCGCCTATCAGAATCCCAAGCTGCAAGCCTATGTGAATGAGTTGGGCCAACGTCTGGCCAGGAACTCACACCGCACCCAGCTTGAGTGGCATTTCATGGTGCTGGACAGCCCGGAAATCAACGCGTTTGCTTTGCCTGGTGGCTATGTGTATGTGACCCGGGGAATCATGGCGTACATGGAAAGTGAAGCCGATCTGGCAGGCGTCATTGGGCACGAGATCGGCCATGTCACCGCCCGCCATGCGTCGCAGCGTGCCACGCGTCAGCAAACAGCGGGGCTGGGTGTGCTGGCCGCCAGCATCCTGGGGGCGGTGTTGGAAAGCCAGGGGATCAGTGGCGCGGGTCAATTGGCCTCGGATCTTTCGCAAAGCGTCGCTGCCGGCTACATTGCTTCGTACAGCCGGGAGCAGGAATCGCAAGCGGACGCGCTGGGGGCCGAATACCTGGCGCGCACGGGCTACAACCCGAAGCGGATGGTGGACGTGATCGAGGCTCTCAAGGACCAGGAGCGTTTTGCGTCAGACACCGCGCGGGCCGCCGGGCAAACACCCCGGCAACCAGGTGGTTGGCTGTCCTCGCATCCCAGCAACGATCAGCGCTTGCGCGATATCGTGCAGATTGCCGACCAATATGGCGGCACCTATGGCGACGATGGGCGTGCTCGCTATTTGCCCGCCATCAATGGCATGGCGTTTGGTGAAGGCCGCGAGCAAGGCGTCACGCGGGGTCGCAATTTCTATCATGAGCCTCTGGGTTTTGCGCTGACGGCCCCGGCGGGTTGGAAGATTGACAACTCGGCATCTGCGCTGACTTTGATCAACGCCGACCGCAAGGCGGGTCTGGTGGTCAAGATCGTGCCGCCTCAGTCGGGCGCGACGCACGACGAAATCATTCGCAATGTGGTCAAACCCAAGGAGGGGCGTGTTGATCGCCTGGCCATCAATGGCTTGTCAGCCACCCATTTCATCGGCACCCGCGCTGACCAGCAAGGCCAGTTGCAGCCGCTTGAACTGACGGTGGTGAGTGGACCTTCGAATCGCAACTACGTCTTAGCCTATGCATCCGCAGATGCGCTGTCCCTGCAAAGGGCGCATGCTCAGTTGCAGGAGGCGCAGTCGTCGTTCCGGGCCTTGACGGCGGCAGACCGTGTGGCCGCTCGCCCCTGGGCCCTCAAAACCGAGCCGTTTCCACGCGGAGGGTTTGCGCAGTTGGTGCAGCATTCGACCCTGACGATCCCCGAGTTGCGGCTCCTCAATGGGGTGTATGGCGGCGGTGACCCGAAGCCTGGACAACTTGTGAAGGTAATTGAGTGACGGGGTGTCCGAGTGATTAAGATAAGCCCATGAATGATGCGCAATCTAACAAGTCAACGACACTGAAAGTTGCCGCCGGTGTGGCGATTTTTGCCCTGGTCTGGACGGCGGTGCTGGGATGGTGGTTGCCTGGTTGGGCACGATCAAAAATCGAAGTGGCGGCCATAGAGGCCCTGGGTACGCCTGTCTCGCTGACCGAGGTCGCGATCCAGCCCTGGACTTTGACCGTCACATTGAAGGGCTTGCGCATCGGTCCGCCCAAGGCCGAGTTGCTGCAAGTGCCTCAGGCGCAAGTCCGGCTGTCTCTGGAGTCGGTCTGGCGCCTGGCCCCGGTGGTGCGGCGCATCACGCTCACGCAGCCTCAGGTGTGGGTGGAGCGGCAGTCGGCACAGCGCTTCAATTTCACGTCCATCCTGGAACGCCTGCAGGCGCGTCCCGCTGATCCCCAGGGCAAGCCGGTCCGCTATGCGCTCTACAACATTCGCATCGACAAGGGTTCGGTGCGTTATACCGACCGAGTGCTTCGTCAAGAGCACCGCATCGAAGACCTGAACGTTGGCCTGCCCTTCATTTCGAACCTGCCCAGCTTCACCACTGTGGATGTGCATCCGTTGCTGGAAGCCCGTGTCGATGGCAGTGCCTTGGGTGTGAGTGGCCACGTGCGGCCCTTCAACGATGGCTTGCGCTCGACGGTGGCTTTGAACTGGCGCGATGTGGATGTGGCTCAATGGGCGGCGGCCGCCAAGCCTTTCATACCGCCCGAACTGGCCTTGCTGGTAGACCAGGGCAAGCTGGATGCGGCGTTGACCGTGACCTTTGACGAGCGCACGCCACCGGCGCTGCCCAAGCTGGTGGTGCAAGGCAAGGTCGAACTGGCGGACCTGGATGCGCGCTGGGCCGCCGGTGGGGTCCGTGGTCGCTGGACAACGTTGGACGTTGAGGGACTGGACGTGGCCCCGCTGGAGCGTCAGGCCAGGATTGGCAGTGTGACCTTGAGTGGTCTGCGGATTGACGCCAAGCCGGAATCGGCTCCGTCAACGCGGCCAGTGAAAGTGCCAGCACGTATGCCCGTCACCTCGGCCCAGGATGCCCCTTGGGCATGGTCTGTGGGTAAGCTGCATCTGGCGGCTTCGGCCATCAACGTTGAGGCTCCTGGCGGTGCGGCCTTGCCCGCCGTGGGGCCGGTGACGCTCCAAGTGGATGGCCTGGATTCGCGGGCCAAGGCGGCGCCGGCCAAATTGCAGCTGCAGGCTGCCGATGCCTTGGGTGGTCAATGGACGGCCTCTGGGGCGCTGGCACCGGCCGCGCAGCAAGTCACGCTGGATGTGTCGGCGACCAAACTGAAGCCAGCCCCGTGGCTGAATGCCTTGAGCAAGCTCGTGTCCTTGCCGCTGCATCTGGAGGAGGGCGATGTCGCGCTGCGAGTACAAGTGCAGGCCCGCCCTCAGAGCGTGAAGGTGTCGCACGGCCAGCTGCAACTGGCGGGCATCAAGGCACGCGCGGTTAGCAAAGGCGTGGCAGACCACATTGATCTGGCTGGGCTTGATGCACAGGGCGTGCAGGCTCAGATTGAAGGCTCGGCGCTGGTGTCGGCCAGTATCGAGGCGCTGTCTTTGAAGCAACTCGACGTCCAAGCCACGCGCGATGCGCAAGGCCGTTGGCTGATGCTGCCTGAGCCAAGCCGTGCCACGTCGGACGACAAGGCCAGCACCGCGAGCGGTCCCCTGATTGCCTTGACCGAATTGCGCTGCACGGCGTGCAAAGTGGTGGTTGATGACCGGACCGTGACGCCTGCCGCACACCTGTCGCTGCAACAGACGGATCTGAGCGTGAAGGGGCTGTCCAATGACTTGACGCAGAAGATTGGTTTTGATCTGAATGGCGTGGGGCAAGGCAGTGGTCGCATTCAATTGTCGGGCGATGTGCGGCCTCAGCCCTTGGCGCTGAATTCGAAAATTGCCATCACGGGCTTGGATTTGCGTGCGGCGCAGTCGTACGTCGCGCCGTATGTCAACATCACCTTGGTGGCCGCGAAGGCCCACGCCAATGGCCAGTTGAGTCTGGAATCCGTTGCCGCATCGCCAGCCATGAATGCACGCTATCAGGGGCGGTTCATGCTGGCTGATCTGCGCACGCAGGACAGTGTCACGCAGGCTAATTTTTTGAGGTGGAAGTCACTTGCCCTGGATGGCTTGGATGCGGCCTGGAAAAACGGCGCCATCAATGCAGACCTCGGCCGCATTGCGCTCAATGATTTTTACGGCCGCATCATCATCAACCCCGATGGGCGGCTGAATCTGGCCGATCTCGTCAAGCACGAAGGCGGGGCCCCGACCAAGTCCCTGACCACGCCTCAGCCGAGCGGTGCGGCCAGTGCGCCGGTAAGCACCTCCATCAGCGCAGGCAAGGCCACAGCATCGCTCAGCGCTCCTGCTGCCCCCAGACAGCCCGCCATGAACCTGCGCTGGCAGGGCATCAAGTTGAGCAAAGGCCGTGTGGACTTTACCGACACCTTCATCAAGCCCAATTACTCGGCGCGACTCACGCAAGTTGAAGGTGATATCTCGGCCGTGGCATCCACGCGGCCGGAGCCAGCCACGGTCAAGATTGCCGGAGCCGTGGATGACAGCGCGCCTTTGCTGATCACCGGTCAACTACACCCCTTGGGGCCGAGGCTGTACACCGACATCCAGGGCTCGGCCAAGGGCATTGAGCTGACGCGGTTAACGCCCTATGCGGCCCGCTATGCTGGTTACGCCATCGAAAAAGGATCGCTGTCCGTTAACGTGCACTACAAAGTGGTCGACGGCAAGCTGGAGGCCGAGAATAAGATTTTCCTGGACCAGCTCACCTTTGGCGACAAGGTTGACAGCCCCGACGCGACCAAACTGCCTGTGCTGCTGGCGGTCTCGTTGCTGAAAAACCGGCGCGGCGAAATCGATGTGAACCTGCCGATTTCGGGGTCTCTGGATGATCCGGAGTTTTCCGTGGGCGGTATCGTGTGGCGGGTCATTGTCAATCTCCTGACCAAAGCCATCACGGCGCCGTTTTCACTGCTGGCCGGTGGCGGCAGTGACGAGTTGGGTTTTGTGCCCTTCGATCCGGGCATGGACACGCTCAGCGACGCCGCCAAGCAGCGGCTGGATGCGCTGGCTGCCAAGTTGGATGACCGCCCGCAACTCAAGCTGGAAGCCACCGGTCGCGCCGACCCCGCGAAGGACACTGAAGGCCTGCGCAATCGCCATGTTGATCGCCTGATGCGTCAAGCCAAGGCCAAGGCCACAGACCAGACGCCTGATTCGGTCACGATCGCGCCCGACGAGCGCGACCAGTGGCTGGCTGCGGCGTACAAAGCGGCCGACATCAAGAAGCCGCGCAATTTGGTGGGCTTGGCCAAGACCTTGCCAGGTTCCGAGATGGAGGCCTTGCTGAAGGTATCAGTGACCGCAGGGCCGGCTGAATTGGCACTCTTGGCTGATCAGCGGGGCAACCATGTCAAAGCTTATCTGGTCGGCAAGCTGCCACCAGAGCGGGTGCTGCTCACGGCCTCAAAAATCGGCACCGAAGGCCTCCCCGACGACAAGGGGCCCACCACGCGGGTGCAGTTTGCCGTGAAGTGATGGCTAGCGTGATTTTTTGCGCTGCTTGAGGCGTTTTTGAATGCCGCGATCGAACTCTTGTTGCAGCACCACTGGAAACGCCGCCGACACGGAGCCGATTGCCAGGGGCCGCAGGCGTTCGAACAGGGCACGCAACTGACTGATCAATTCCGCATCCAGTGTGACCGACGCATCGGCTGCTCCCTCTTTGCCCCGCGTCACGGTCTGGATCAGACCCAGGAAAAGTTGTTCCACATAGGTCTTGGCAATGGAGCGGGTATGGCGAATCAACTCGTCTTGCAGGTCTAGCACGGTGTCAAGTGACACCCCCAATTCCGCCAGTTGGATGCCGATGCGTTCCAGTGATGGACTCAGCATTTCGACGGCATCGTCACCGATGGGTCGATACAAACCGTTTTGGGCCAGACGCTCCTTTTGAGCGGCGCTGGCAGTCTTGCCCCAGTGCGTCGCCATCTCGGCGATGGCTTTTCGTTGCGCGGGTTCAACCGTAAAGAAGCTCTTGGAAAACAAATGGCTGACCAGCGAATACTCGGGCCAGGCCCCATCGGGGGTGTGCGCCAACATCTCGCGAATGGCATCCAGGCCGAATCCTTGCTGCCTCAGTTCACGAATCAATTCCAGCTTGCCCAAGTGCTCCGCGTCGTAGAGGCCTAGACGGCCTTGCAGTCGCGGCGGTGGCAACAAGCCGGCTGTCTGGTAGGCGCGGATGTTGCGCACGGTCACTCCCGATCGGGCGGCCAGCATCTCAACGTTCATGTCTGCCCCGGAGGCGGAATGACGGCTAGGGCGTGATTTTTTGGCAGAAAACGCAGGCATGGTGGGCGGCAGGGGGATGTTCAGCCCATGATACAGAGGGGATGTTGCACAAACGATGTAGCATAGAAAGGCGTCGTTTTCCACCGGTCTATTTATGCATCTTGCCAAGGATGGCCCATGAAAGTATTGAAATCAGCTGCATTAGCCGTGGGCCTGTTGTTCATGTCGTGCCTTCCTGTGAAGGCGCACGCTTCGGTGGATGTGGCTGGTGTCAGGTTCGACGATCGCTCAGTGGTCGGCGGCCAATCGCTCGTGCTCAATGGCGCGGGTTTGCGCGTCAAGATGATCATCAAGGTCTACGCGGTGGCGTTGTACCTGGCGGGCAAAGATAGCAACGTGCGCTCGGTGTTGACGCAACCGGGCGCCAAATGCGTGCGCATTGTCATGCTGCGAAATGTTTCTGGCGCTGACCTGGCAGAAAACCTGATCAAGGGAATGATCAAAAATCTCACGCCCACCGAGTTTTCGGCCTTGCAGTCACGCCTGGATGAACTTCAGACCACTTTGCACGCCGGTGGCGACGCTCAGAGGGGCGAAGTGATCGAGTTGACTTACCTGCCGGGGGCTGGGACTCGCATCCTGGCGGACGGCAAGCGCCTTGGCAGAGACATCCCCGGCGATGACTTCTACCAAGGACTGCTCAAGATCTGGTTGGGCGAGCAGCCTTCGGACAGCGATCTCAAGGCCGAACTGCTGGGCACCTCAAGGCGCTGAGGCTTTCAGCACTTGATGCCCATGTGCAGGGCCACCACACCTCCGGTCATGTTATGCACATCGACATGGCCAAAGCCCGCCTGTTTCATCATCGACTTGAGCGTGGCCTGATCGGGGTGCATGCGAATCGATTCAGCCAGGTATTTGTAGCTGGCAGCATCGCCAGCTATCACCTGGCCCAGCTTGGGCAGCACATTGAAGGAATACCAGTCGTAGGCTTTTTCCAGCGGCTTGGCCACCTTTGAAAACTCCAGCACCAGCAAGCGCCCGCCGGGCTTGAGCACGCGGCACATCTCGGCCAGGGCCAAGTCCTTGTGCGTCATGTTGCGCAGTCCAAATGCCACGCTGACGATGTCGAACGTGCCGGTTGGGAATGGCAATTTTTCGGCGTCGCAAATGGTGGTGGGCAGGACCACGCCTTCGTTGTGCAGCCGGTCGCGCCCCGTGCCGAGCATGGCCTCGTTGATGTCGGTGTGCACCACGGTGCCTGAAACGCCGACCCGCTTGGCGAAAGCCTGCGCCAGATCGCCCGTGCCTCCGGCAATGTCGAGCACCTTGTGGCCCTCACGCACGCCGCTGGCGGCGATGGTGTAGGCCTTCCAGAGGCGATGCAGGCCCATCGACATCAGATCGTTCATGATGTCGTACTTGTTGGCCACCGAATCAAAGACGCCGCGCACGCGCTTGGCTTTTTGGGATTCGTCAACCGTCTCGAAACCGAAGTGTGTGGAGCTCATGGGCGCAATCTTAACGGGGTTGAACGGGTGCGGGCGATAAAGCCCGTGCACAGGCCATGGCGCTTGCCCATGCCCACTGAAAGTTATAACCACCCAGCCAGCCGGTGACGTCCACCACTTCACCAATGAAGTACAGGCCGGGCACCTTTTTGCTCTCCATGGTTTGCGAGCTGAGGTCCTGGGTGCTGACACCGCCTGCCGTGACTTCGGCTTTGGCATAGCCTTCGGTGCCATTGGGCGTGATGGACCAGGCATTGGCTGATTCGCCCAAGGCGTCGAGGTCGCGGTCTTTGAGTTCGGCCAGAGGGGCCTCGGGTCGCAGGGCGGGTATCGACGCAGCGGCCTGACTTAACCAGGTTTGGGCCAGACGTTGCGGCACGCCTTCCGGCAGCACCTGGGCCCAGGTGGTTGACAGCTGTTTGCGCGAACCGGTTTTGGCGTCTTTGAGCGCCTGTGCCAAATTTCCTTGTGGTGCCACGTCAATCGTCAAGGCCTGGCCAGCGTGCCAGTAGCTGGAGATTTGCAAGATGGCCGGTCCGCTCAGGCCGCGATGGGTGAAGAGCAGGTCTTCCAGAAAATGCACCGACGAGGCCTGACGGCGCTTCTTGCCGATCCCCGCTGTGCCCTCCAAGGACACCGATACGTTGACCTCCAGCGAGATGCCCGCCAGCGCTGACCACGGTGCCCATGCTGCGGCATCGAAGGTCAGCGGCACCAGGGCAGGGCGCAGCGCAACCACGGCGTGATCGAGTTTTCGGGCCAGGCGCTGGCCAAAATCGGTGGCGCCGATTTTTGGGATGGACAAGCCGCCGGTGGCGATCACCACTTGCGCGGCCTGCACCATTCCTTGGCCGGTGTCCAACTCGAAGCCCGGGGCGATGTGACGAACATCATGGATCGCACACGGTTGCCATCGGGTCACGCCGCCAGCCTCGCATTCGCGCAGCAGCATCTGGATGATGTCGTCGCTGCGATGGTCGCAGAACAACTGGCCTTTGTGCTTTTCGTGCCAGGCGATGCCGTGGCGTTCGATCAGGCCAAGAAAATCTTGCGGCGTGTAGCCCGCCAGGGCGGAGCGGCAGAAATGGGGGTTCTCGCTCAGGAAATTGGCGGGCGAGACTTCGCGATTGGTGAAGTTACATCGACCGCCGCCGGAAATGCGGATCTTCTCGGCGATTCGTTCAGCGTGGTCAATCACGAGAACGCGGAGCCCTCGCTGTCCGGCTGCGCCGGCACAAAACAGACCGGCCGCACCCGCGCCGATCACCACCACGTCAAATTGCTGCATGGGCGATATTGTCGCCGCTTCCCACTCAGTAAGTGCTCAGGCCAAACGGGCGGGTGGTGGTGAACACGGCTTCGCCATCGTCATCCTCGGCGGCCACGGCGCGCCTGCGTCCCTGGCGCTTGGCTTCGTAAAGGGCTTGATCAGCGCGGTGGGTGGCCTCGGGCAGTGACTCGCCTGGCATGATCTGTACCACCCCAAAGCTCAGGCTCAAGGTGGACTGTTCCAAGATGCTGCGCTCGGCATCCACATGACGCACCATGCGGTCGGCCACGTGCAGGGCGTCGTTCACGCTGGTCTCAGGCAGCAGCGCGATGAATTCGTCGCCCCCCAAACGACCCAGCAGGTCGCGGCTGCGCAGCATCTTGCGTGCGCTGCCAGCCACGAGCTTGAGGGCCTCGTCGCCTGCGGCATGGCCAAAATGGTCGTTGAGTTGCTTGAAGTGATCAATGTCAAGCAGCATGAGCGAGGTGGTGCCTGGCGCACTCAGGCGCATGGTCTGCGTCGCGATTTCATTGAAATGACGCCGGTTGGGCACTTGGGTGAGCATGTCAAAGTCTGCCAGGACACGCAGCTGCCGATGTGATTCGCGCAAGTCGTGTTCGGTGCGTTCATAGGTCAGTAGCAAGCACATGTAGACGGAGAACATCGCGCCCACCACCAAGCCCAGCATCACAGCCGGCAATTGGATATAGGACTGGTCAGAGACGGACACACCCCAGCCGGCCACTCCAGTCATCAGTCGGGGCACCTGGATCAGGGCGCCACCAATCAAAAAGCACAGGATGGCCTTCAGATAGGGGCTGTGGCGCCAATCGCGGATCGCCTTGATCACCCAGGCGCAATAGAGGTAACCGAGGATGTTGATCAGGCTGAATGTGGCCACGCGGGCGCCTACGTCGTCGGGGTTGATGCCCCAGACCCACAGCCACGACAGAAACCCACCAATCAGGAAAAGGGCGTCGAACCAGGGCGATGTGGGCAAGGGGCTGCGCACATAAAAGCGCCGCATGCCGCCCAGCATGGTGATGGGCCACTGCAATGAAAAAAACACCGAGGCCGCGAGCATGGCCGGGTGTGCATCCTTGAGCAGCATGGCCGCGGCCGCAATCGTGTTGCCCCACTGGGCGGCCGTCCACCACCAGTAGCCACGGTAGGTGCGTTGCGCCACGCCCGCCAGGGTCATGATGCCGGAGGCCGTCAGCAAGACCAGGCCAGCGACCAAGGTCAGGGTGGGGGTGTGAAGGGGTTCTAGCTGAAACACAATGAGGCAATTGTGACTTGCGTCACCCGGGAGGGATATCCCCCAGTTTGTCGGGCTGTTGCAATCTGTTGAATATTTGGGATACAGCCCAGGAGTTGACGCATGCCCGTGCCCAAAAATGGGGTGGATTTTTGAAATATCGGGCGCCAGCGAGGTCTTGGGTATCCTGTCGTCATGCAACGAACGATTGATGCCTTCTGGCGTGCGGCGGCCTACTGCCTGCATCCCCGCGTGATTTGGTTGTCATTGCTGCCTTTGCTGGTGGCGGTGGTGCTGACCGTGGGGCTGGCTTATTTTTTCTGGGAGCCCGCCCTGAATGCCGTGCGCCTGACACTGGACCAATGGTCCATCAGTCAGGCCCTGCTGGGCTGGCTGGACACCCTCGGGGCCTCTGGGTTCAGGGCGGTGATCGCCCCCCTGATCGTGCTGGTGCTGGCCGTGCCCGTGGTGGTCATGGTGTCGATGTTGCTGGTGGCAAGCATGATGATGCCGGCGCTCGTGCAGATGGTGGTGCGGCGTCGCTTCGTCGGGCTTGAGGCGCGGCATCAGGCGTCTTGGTGGGCATCCTTGGGCCGGTCGCTGGGGGCCACCTTGCTGGCCTTGCTGTTGTTTCTCATCAGTCTGCCTTTGTGGCTGGTGCCCCCCTTGGCACTGATCCTGCCTCCGCTGATCTGGGGCTGGCTGACCTACCGGGTCATGAGCTTTGACGCACTGGCGGGTCATGCCACCGCACAAGAGCGTGCGAGTTTGATGCGCGAACACCGAACCCCTTTGCTGGCCATCGGTGTGATCAGCGGTTACCTGGGCGCTGCACCCACGGCCTTGTGGGCGCTGGGCGCCATGACCGTCGTCTTCGCTCCCTTTTTGATCGTTGTGTCGGTGTGGATCTATACCCTGGTGTTTGCCTTCTCATCCCTGTGGTTCAGCCATTACCTGCTGGCGGCCTTGCACGAGTCAAGAGCCCGCTCGGATTCCTTGGTGGCCGAGGCGCCGGTGACCGTTCCTTACATCGACATGGACCTGCAATGATCGGCATCCTCATCATCGGCGATGAAATCCTCAGCGGCCGTCGTGAAGACAAACACCTGGCCAAGGCCATTGAGCTCTTGAGCGAGCGTGGTATGCGCCTGTCATGGGCTCGTTTTGTGGGCGACGAGCCCGCACACATCACCGCCGAGTTGCGCCATGCTTTGTCCTGTGGGGACGTGGTGTTTTCGTTTGGCGGCATTGGCGCCACGCCAGACGATCACACCCGTGCCTGTGCAGGGGTGGCGGCTGGTTGCGAACTGGTGCTGCATCCCGAGGCCCGCGAATTAATCCTGACGCGCAGCCGTGCCGTGCTTGAAAAGGAAGGCCAGCCCTTCGATCCCGATCATCCGGACATCGTGCGTCGCCTGAATATGGGGCGCTTTCCGCAAGGGGCCACCATCATCCCCAATCCTTACAACCAGATTCCCGGTTTTTCGCTGGACGGGAGGGTGCATTTTCTGCCCGGCTTCCCGGTGATGGCCTGGCCCATGATGGCATGGGCACTGGATCATCTGCATGCCGATCTGCATGGCCAGGGCCGACAGCTGGAACACTCCGTGATCGTCTATGACATGGCCGAATCCCTCCTGACGCCCATGATGCTTGAACTGGAGCGGACCTTTGCGACGGTGCGCGTGTTCAGTTTGCCCAGCGTTGATCACCCAGTGCATGGGCGCCACATCGAGTTGGGCGTAAAGGGCACTGAATTGGAGGCATCACGGGCGTTTGAGTGGATGCGTCAACGGCTGACCAACATTGGTGCGCGCATGGGCCCAATATCGGTGCGTTAACGGTTTGGAATCCTGTTGCGCACCATGGTGGTGCATTTGCGGAATTTCTCCGATTCACGTCGCTTCGTGAGCATCCTGTGGCCACTGTTTTTGGGAGGACGCTGTGGGGCTTCGGGTGTGGCGGCACGCTTTCTGCTATTACACTGACGCGCTGTTTCTCAGGAAACAGACCACATTTGTTTTCCCACCGATCGCCTCTTGCTAGGAGCCCCTGATGGCCAATAAGACCGTCGCCGACGTGATGAAGTTGGTGAAGGACAACGAAGTCAAGTTCGTTGATTTCCGCTTCACTGACACCCGCGGCAAAGAACAGCACGTTTCCGTGCCCATCTCCCACTTTGACGAAGACAAGTTCACCTCAGGCCATGCCTTTGACGGTTCGTCTATCGCCGGCTGGAAGGGCATCGAAGCATCGGACATGCTCTTGATGCCCGATCCAAGCACCGCCAACATCGACCCCTTCTTCGAAGAGCCGACGCTGCTGCTGACTTGCGACGTGATCGAACCTCACGACGGCAAAGCCTACGAGCGCGATCCCCGCTCGCTGGCCAAGCGCGCCGAAGCCTATCTGAAGTCGTCCGGCTTAGGCGATACCGCCTTCTTCGGTCCGGAACCCGAGTTCTTCGTGTTTGATGGCATTCGTTGGGCCAACGATATGTCTGGTTGCTTCTTCAAGATCGATTCTGAAGAAGGCGCCTGGAACAGTGGCACCAAATACGAGCACGGCAATACCGGCTACCGTCCCACCGTCAAGGGTGGATACTTCCCCGTGCCTCCGGTCGACAGCTTCCAGGACATGCGCTCGGAGATGTGCCTGATCCTTGAATCGCTGGGCATTCCCGTTGAAGTGCACCACCATGAAGTGGCGCAGGGCCAGATGGAAATCGGCACCCGCTTCAGCACGCTGACCGAACGCGCCGACTGGCTGCAACTGCAGAAGTACGTGATCGTGAACGTGGCCCACGCCTACGGCAAGACCGCCACCTTCATGCCCAAGCCCATCGTTGGCGACAACGGTTCGGGCATGCACGTTCACCAGTCGATCTGGAAAGACGGCAAGAACCTGTTCGCTGGCGAAGGCTATGCCGGCCTGAGTGAGTTCGCGCTGTACTACATCGGCGGCATCATCAAGCACGCCCGTGCGCTGAATGCCATCACCAACCCTGGCACCAACAGCTACAAGCGTCTGGTGCCTGGTTTTGAAGCTCCGGTGAAGCTGGCCTACTCGGCCAAGAACCGCTCGGCCTCGATCCGCATTCCTTACGTGGCCAACCCCAAGGGTCGCCGCATCGAAGCGCGTTTCCCCGATCCTTCGGCCAACCCGTATCTGGCCTTCTCGGCTCTGATGATGGCCGGTCTGGACGGCGTGGAAAACAAGATCCATCCGGGCGAAGCCGCCACCAAGGATCTGTACCACCTGCCTCCCGAGGAAGATGCGAAGATCCCGACCGTGTGCCACAGCCTGGATCAGGCCTTGGAGCACCTGGACAAGGACCGTGCGTTCCTGACCAAGGGCGGTGTGTTCACCGACTCTTACCTCGACGCGTACATCGACCTGAAGATGCAGGAAGTCACGCGTTTCCGCATGGCGACCCACCCGGTCGAGTTCGACATGTACTACAGCCTGTAATCCCGACACGGATCATCTGGCATAGTGAAAGGGGCGACTCCGGTCGCCCCTTTTTGCTTTTCAAGCGTTAAGACTGTGAGCTTGCGGGCATACTGCGGCGAACAAAGCTGGAACTTCCCCCATGAAGGACGCGATGAAGACTTTAGCTGTTTTGGTGGCTGTACTGCTCAGCACCGGCGCGCAGGCCGCCGACGACAAGCCCGTCTACCGTTGCCCGGGCAACCTCTACACCGATGCCTTGTCGGTCAAAGAGGCCATCAGCCGGGGTTGCAAGACGCTGGAAGGTGCCCCGATCACGGTGATCCAGTCAAGCCGCCCTGTGGCAGCCAAGTCGGTGGCCGCGCCCAGCTCTGGTGGGGAAAAGGTTCCGGTTGAGGATCAAAAGGCTCGGGATACCGATCGACGTTTGATCCTGGAGGCAGAACTGCGCAAGGAAGAAGAGGCGCTGGCTGCTTTGCAGAAGCAGTACAACAATGGCCAGCCAGAGCGGATGGGCGATGAACGCAACTACCAGAAATACCAGGATCGCGTCAACGAGATGAAGGCGGCGGTGACCCGCAAGGAGGCCGACGTGGCCGCCCTCAAGCGTGAATTGGGCAAGCTGGGAAGCAGTCGGTGACACCCATTTTGGGCTCAACGCATTCGCGATCCGGTTCCGGTTCGCCAGTCAGTCGCCAGGCCAGCGTTGCCCGAGGTGGCTCCACCGTTGATCCTGCCCAGGTTCAAAAACTCCTGCCAGCCAGGCTGGAGGCTTTTGATTACCTGAGCACCATGGTGGCGGTGGTTGAGCCCGATGGACAGTGCCTGTTTGTCAACGCGGCCTTTGAGGAAGTGCTGGGCCTGTCGCGCCGAAGCGTCCTGCGTGAATCGATTTTCGATTGGTTTGAAGGCCCCATTCTGCTTCAGGACATCGTGGGGGCGGTGGCTCGCAATGAGTACGCCACCAGTCGCATGGAGGCGCAGTTGAAACGCCACCCCCATGTGTATGCCGATGCGTTGCCCGTGCAAGTCATCGTGACCCGTCTGGAGCACAACGACCTGGTGCTGGTCGAGTTGGTCGAAGTCGAGCAGCAAACTCGCCAAGAGCGCGAGGAGCGTGTCTTGGACCAGGCGCAGGCCAACAAGGAGTTGATCCGCAACCTCGCCCATGAGATCAAGAACCCTTTGGGTGGGATCAGGGGGGCGGCTCAGCTGCTGGAAATGGAGTTGGAGTCCAAATCCCTGACGGAGTACACGCAGGTCATCATCCACGAGGCTGATCGCCTGCAGTCTTTGGTGGACCGCTTGCTGGCGCCGCATCGACGGCCACACCTGGTGGGTGATGTCAATATCCATGAAGTGTGCGAACGGGTGCGCTCGCTGATCTTGGCCGAGTTCCCCAAGGGCCTCAAGGTCGTGCGCGACTACGATACTTCCATACCAGAGTTTCGAGGCGACCAGGAGCAGTTGATCCAGGCCGTGTTAAACATTGTGAGCAACGCTGCGCAGGCACTGTCGCAGCGGATTGCTGCTGGCGATGCCATCCTGACTTTGCGGACACGGGTGGCGCGACGCGTCACGATCAGCCGCGAACTTCATCGCTTGGCACTGGTCTTGCATATCGAAGACAACGGCCCGGGCATCCCCGAGTCCATTCGCGATCGCATCTTCTACCCGTTGGTGTCGGGGCGTGATGGTGGCTCGGGGCTGGGCCTGACATTGGCACAAACCTTCGTTCAACAGCACCAAGGTTCCATCGAATGCGAAAGCGAGCCAGGACGCACGGTGTTCAAGTTATTGATCCCCTTGCCTTGACCTGGCTGCGTTGGCGGCATTCGGCCATGGGATGCAACTATGACAGGCCGGCATGAAACCTATCTGGATCGTTGACGACGACCAATCCATTCGCTTTGTGCTTGAAAAAGCCTTGGCGCGTGAAGACCTCCCGGTGCGCAGCTTCACCAATTCGCGTGATGTGTTGGCGGCCCTGGAGGACGATGAGCCCCAAGTGCTGGTATCGGACATCCGCATGCCAGGCGGTTCGGGCATTGAGTTGCTCAGTAAGGTCAAGACACGCTTTCCGGGCTTACCCGTCATCATCATGACGGCTTACTCCGATCTGGACAGTGCCGTCTCGGCCTTCCAGGGTGGTGCCTTTGAATACCTGCCCAAGCCCTTTGATCTGCCCAAGGCCGTGGAGCTGATCCGCCGGGCGGTGGACGAAAGCGTGCGGGAAGATGTCTCGGACGAGCGCTTGCAGCAAATGCCCGAGATGCTTGGCCAGGCGCCTGCGATGCAGGATGTGTTTCGCGCCATTGGGCGGCTCAGCCAGAGCAATGTCACCGTGTTGATCACTGGGGAGTCAGGCTCGGGCAAGGAGCTTGTGGCGCAGGCTTTGCACAAACACAGCTCGCGCAGTCATGGTCCGTTCGTGGCCATTAACACCGCCGCCATTCCCAAGGATTTGCTGGAGTCTGAACTGTTTGGGCATGAGCGTGGGGCGTTCACGGGGGCGCAGACCATGCGCCGGGGGCGTTTCGAGCAGGCCGATGGAGGCACGCTGTTCCTTGACGAAATCGGCGACATGCCGTTTGATTTGCAGACGCGTTTGCTGCGTGTGCTGAGCGACGGGCAGTTCTACCGCGTGGGTGGGCATCACCCACTCAAGAGCAATGTGCGCGTGATCGCCGCCACCCACCAGAATCTGGAAGACCGTGTGCGCCAGGGTGTGTTTCGTGAGGACTTGTTCCACCGCCTCAATGTGATTCGGTTGCGTCTGCCCCCGCTGCGCGAGCGTAGCGAGGACGTGCCGGCACTGGCGCGCTTCTTTTTGCAAAAAAGCGCCAAGGATCTTGGCGTGGACGCCAAGCGCATCTCTGAGCCAGCCTTGGCGCGGCTCATGGCATTTGATTTTCCGGGCAATGTGCGCCAGCTCGAAAACATCTGTCACTGGTTGACCGTGATGGCGCCGGCGCAGGTGATCGAGTCCAAGGACCTTCCGCCTGAGTTGATGGGGGTGAAGTCCGAGGTGTCGATGCCGCCCTTGGTTGCGGCCGTGACTGAGCCTACTCCCGCAGTTGCCGCTGCGGCCTCCAGCGGCATGGTGGCCGCGCACGAGGGGGCGGCAGGGGTCAATGGTGATTTGACGTCCTCACAGGGCCCAGGCCGTTTGGCTGCAGATGTGATTGCTCGGTCGGGCGTGGCGGCGCCACCTTCAGCGACCGTGGCATCGTCCTGGTTGAGCGATCTGGAGCGCGATGCCCGGGTGCGCCTGGAGTCCGGCGCCACGGATGTGTGGGATGCGCTGACTCGTCAATTTGAGGCCCAGTTGATCCACACGGCCTTGGAGATCACTCGCGGCCGGCGCATTGAGGCGGCGCAGAAGCTGGGCATTGGCCGCAATACCATCACCCGCAAGATTCAGGAACTGGGCCTTGACGACTGAGGACGACTGACCACGGCGCAGGGGTTTTGGCCGACCAGTCATCCAGCAGGTCAGGGTGTGCGTTAAAGTGACTCAAAGGTATTTGAGGACGCTTTCCATGAAATCCGCGAAACGATTGTTGATGGCCGCCAACACGGGTCTTGTGTTGGCCGTGCTGGCCGCCTGTTCCACCACCAGCCCCGACGTGATCAAGCCAGAAGACGCGCAACGCCTGTCCCAGGTGGAGGATGCCGTGGTGCTGACTGTGCGTCCAGTGGTGGTGGAGGGCAGTCAGAGTGGCATCGGTGGTGGCAGTGGTGCTGTGATCGGTGGCATCGCTGGGGCCAGTTCCACCAGTAATTCCCGAGGCGCCGCCATGGCTGGTGTGGCCGGCGCGGTGGTGGGGGCTGTGGTTGGCAATGCCGTCGAGCGCTTTGGCACCCGCGAAGGCGCTGTCGAGATCCTGCTGCAGACCAGCAATGGCCAGCGCCGATCCATCGTGCAGGCCGCAGGCAATGAAAGCTTCAAATCGGGTGATGCCGTGATCCTGGTGACGACCGGTGGCAAGGTGCGCGTGATGAGGGCCCCTGCGGTTCGGTCAGTGCCTCAGGGTCAGGCACGCTGAACTTCATTGCCAAGGGCGCGTTCAGTCGAGGGTCTGGCGGTAACGCATCATGGCCAGGATCCCTACGATGACGGTGAAGACGGCCATCGGCCATAGCTGGGGCCAGACCTCGATCAGCGTTGCCCCCTTGAGCATCACGCCGCGCACCACGCGCAAGAAGTGGGTGATGGGCATGGCCTCGCCCACCCATTGCGCCCAAGTGGGCATGCCTCGAAACGGGAACATGAATCCCGACAGCAGGATATTGGGCAGGAAGTAGAAGATCGTCATCTGCATGGACTGCATTTGCGTGCGGGCGATGGTGGAGAACAGAAAACCCACCACCAGCGTGGCCACGATGAACACCAGAACCGCCAGGGACAGCACCACGTGGCTGCCGAACATCGGGACATTGAACAACCAGCGCGAGGCGGCGTAGACCATCAGCACTTGCAGGTAGCCAATCAACACGTAGGGCAGGATCTTGCCGATCATTACCTCGATGGGCTTGACGGGTGTGGCCAGCAGGTTTTCAAGGGTGCCACGTTCGCGCTCACGCGTCATGGCCATGGCCGTCATCATGACCAGGGTCATGACCAGGATGATGCCCATCAGGCCAGGCACGATGTTGTACTGGGTGACGCCTTCAGGGTTGTAGCGCCGGTGAATGCGTAGATCGAACGGGGCTTGACTGGGCTGCAGGTGGCTCAAGGGGCCGCGCAGTTCAGTGCGCAGCGCCAGGCGTGGCAATTCGCTCAGGCTGGACAGTGCACCGCCCGAGGTTGAAGGGTCGCTGGCATCACCGTAGACCGCGATGGAAGGGTGCTCTCCCCGCATCACTTTGTGAGTGAAGTCCGAGGGGAAGACCAACGCGAACTGAGCATCGCCGTGCGCCAGCCATTCCTCGGCTTCTTCCTCGGTCACGATGGCGGCCACATCGAAGTAGCCGGTGTTTTCCACGGCGCGCACCACGCTGCGCACCAAGGGGCTGGCATCTGGTGCCACGACGACGGTGGGCAGGTGTTTGGGGTCGCCATTGATGGCATAGCCGAACATGATCAGTTGCAGCAGAGGAATGGCCACCAGCATGGCCAGGGTCAGGCGGTCGCGCTTGAGTTGCACAAACTCCTTGCGCAGGACCGACCAGATGCGTCGCCACGACACGGGTTTGTCAGTAATTGTCTTGTGCATGCTGGCTCAGGTGGATGAAGACGTCTTCCAGACTGGTGGGGATGGCCTCGATTTGCCAGTGGTGACCGTTGATCTGGGCTTGCATCCAGGCACCAAAGTCGGCCCCGCTGGTGCTGCTGACGTGGACCTCCGCGCCAAAGGGGATGGCCATCCACTCCGGGCTGTTGGCGGTCAGGGTGATGACGCGATCGAGTTGGGCGCCACGCACCTGCCAGGTTTTCAGGCCCGACGTGGTGATGACGTGCTCCATGGTGCCTGCGGTCAACAATTTGCCGTAGGAGATGTAGGCCAGTCGATGGCAGCGCTCGGCCTCGTCCATGTAGTGTGTGCTGACCAGCACCGTCAGGCCTTCGGCGGCCAACAGGTGGATCTGGTGCCAGAAGTCGCGCCGCGCCTTGGGGTCGACGCCTGCGGTGGGTTCGTCCAGCAGCAGTAGGTCCGGTTCATGAAGCAAGCAAGCGGCCAGGGCGAGGCGTTGCTTCCAGCCGCCCGAGAGCGACCCGGCCAGTTGATTCCTGCGTTCGGTCAGACCCAGGCGGGCCAGCGTCTGCTGGACCTTCTGGCGTCCATCAGACATGTCGTAGACCTCGCTGATGAAGTTGAGGTTTTCTGCAATGGTCAGGTCTTCGTAGAGACCAAACTTCTGGGTCATGTAGCCGGTGCGCAACTTGATCTGGCGCGACTGGGTCAGCAGGTCAAAACCCAGGCAGTGGCCCTGACCTGCGCTGGGCTCCAGCAGGCCGCACAGCATGCGGATGGTGGTGGTTTTGCCGCTGCCGTTGGGGCCGAGAAAGCCGCAGATTTCGCCGCGTCGCACCTGGATGCTGATGCCATCGACCACGGTGCGGTCGCCAAAGCGTTTGCTCAGGCCGCGAACATCGATGGCCAGTTCAGGGGCGGGGGGGCTCATGTGGGCTGTGCGGCGTTGCCGTGGGTCACGCTGAGGGGCTGGCCTGGTTTGAGCGCGTCGCCGTTGTGGGCGTCAGGGATGGCTTCGATCATGTAGACCAGTTTGTCCTTGCTGTCGTTGCTGTAGATGACGGGGGGCGTGAATTCAGCCTGTGGCGACACGTAGCGGATGGTGGCGGTGCCAGGCGCGCAGCCATCGCAGGCGTAGCGCACGGTCTGCCCGACCCGGGTTTGGGACAGGGCGGCCTGCGGCACATAAAAGCGCACTGTGACGGCGTGATCGGGTAGCAGCACCACGACAGGTGAGCCCGGTGCCACCCACTCTCCCTGGCGGTAAAGCACATCAAAGACGCGGCCCGCCACCGGTGCCCGACGCACCTTCTGGTCCTCGGCCCAGCGTTGCTGTGACACCTGAGCGCTGGCCGCTTGCAGCTCGGCCTTGGCGGCGGCCAGCGTGTCGGGCCGGGCGCTGTCACGCGCCACCGCCAGTTGGGCCTGCAGCTCATTCACGCGAGCCTTGTCCCGGGTTTGCGCGGCTTGCAGTTCGTCCATCTGCGCCAGAGTCACAAAACCCTGATGCACCAGTTCCTGGTGGCGTTTGAGCTGGGCGCTGGAAATGGTCAGCGCTGCACGTGCTTGCTGCAGTTGCGCCTGGATGGCTTCCAGCTCGTTTTCCCGACGTCCTTTGCTCAGGTCCGCCAACTGTGCCGAGGCCTTGCTTTGCTGGGCCTGGGCGGCCTCCTTGCCATAGGCCTCCGGGGCGGCGTCCAACTGAAACAGGGTTGTGCCGGCGGTCACGGTGTCGCCCCGCTGTACCTGAAGGCGACTGAGCGTCCCGGCACCCGAAGAGGCGAGATAGACCAGATCAACCTCGGCATATCCAGACCAGGGGGTGGGAACAGTCTTGCCGCAGCCAGCCAGCAGGCCGACCAGTGACAGGACGGCAAGGCTCGTGCGCAAGTTCATACGGAGGCGTTCATGCATGGTGTGATGGGATGGAGGGTGGGGCAGCGCAGGGGACGGGGCTCAGTCCTTGCAGGACCCAGTCCAGGCGCTTTGCCACGTGTTCACGTTCTAGAGAAAATGTTTCGAAAGCATCGACCAGTTCGGTGGGCAGGATATGTCGTCCCCCCAGGGATTCCAGCAACAGTACCGGCAGGCCAATGGCAGAAACCAGGAAGAGCAGAACATGCCGTGGATCTTCGGCACGCACTTGCCCGGCGTGCTGCGCCGCTTCAATGGCCGCCAGCAGCAAAGCGGGATGGCGATCCCCGCAGCCGCGCAAGAAGGCCTGTGCGGCATGTTCGCCGGACGCGGCATCCATGACCAAATGTCCGATGAATTGGCGCTCTTGCAAGACCCAGTCGATCAGATCCAGCACCAAGTCCTTCAAAGTCAGTGGGCGTGTCCCCAGCAATGCCAGCATCGATTGGGTGCGCGCCATCAAGGGTGCGTACCAGTGCTCGATCAGCTGCGCGATGAAGGCGTCGCGTGAACCGAAGTGGTAGACAAAACTACCCAGGTTGACGCCGGCATCCTGAGCAATGGAGCGTACGGTGAGTTTGCGCAGGCCATCGGCGCGGGCACGCGACAGGCCAGCCTGGAGCAATCGGTCTGGCGTGGATTCTTGGCTGGGAATGGCTTCAACCGTCATGCCTTGCTTTATACGCCTGTATAAATATTTTTTAAACGTTGTTGACCCTAGGTATGGCCTGCCGTCAGAGGAGCCTTTTCAGTCACACCCTGCACTACTACGATCACTTTGAACAGGCTTGCCCACACGATATGAATGACCGCTAACGTCCCTGGTTTCATCATCCTGGGTGCGCAATTGGCCCCGGGCCAGGACATGGACAACAGCCGCAAGGCCTTGCTCGACGTCATCGAGTCAGCTGCTCATGCTACTGACGGTGCTGCGAAAGCGTTTCAAGGCGGCCACGAAGAAGGCTGTGCCGATGAAGCCGATGGCGGCAAACTGCGGCCACACGATGCTCAGATCGGCGCCCCGGTAGAGGATGGCCTGGGCGAAGCTGACGAAGTGCGTGGTGGGCGCGGCCATCATCAGGTAGCGCACCAGGTCGGGCATGCTCTCGCGGGGCGTCATGCCACCGGAGAGGATCTGCAGGGGCAGCAGCACCAGGATCATCAGCAGGCCCATTTGCGGCATGGAGCGCGCCACGGTGCCCAGGTAGATGCCCATCGAGGTGGTGGCGAACAGGTGCAGGGCGCAGCCGGTCAGGAACAGGCCAATGGAGCCGCTGACAGGCATGCCCAAGCCGTCGCGCAGCACGAACTGCAGCGCCAGGGCGGTGGCCAAGAGCACCACGGCGCCCATGGCCCAGACCTTGGCGAGCATGATTTCAGACGGTTTGAGCGGCAGCACCAGCAGGTGTTCGATGGTGCCGTGTTCGCGTTCGCGGATCAGAGCCGCGCCGGTCAGCACGATGGAGAGCATGGTCACGTTGTTGATCAACTCCATCACGCCCATGAACCAGGTGTTGTCCAAGCCGGGGTTGAAACGGTTGCGCAAGGACAGGTCCACGAGGGGTGTGCTCACCATTCGCTCGCCTGCCAGGAATTCAGCCACCTCGCCCAGCGCGATGCTTTGGATGTAGCCGGCGCCCAGAAAGGCCTGACTCATCTGGGTGGCATCCACATTGAGCTGGATGCTGGGCTGTTTGCCAGCGAGCACGTCGCTTTGGAAATTCGGCGGGATGTCCATGGCGAAGGTGAAGCGTCCGGCGTCCATGCCCGAATCCATGTCGTGCAGGCCGATGGCCGTGGGCTTCATGAAGGTGGGCGGGTAGAAGGCGGTGACGATGCGCTGCGACAGCGGAGACTGGTCTTCGTCGACCACGGCGATGGCGGCACGGTGCAGGCGGTCGGGGGCGGCCTTGGCGGCGGTGTAGAGCGCGCCCGAGAAGGCCCAGATGACGAAGAGCAGCAGCAGGCGGTCACGCCACAGGCTGCGCAGTTCCTTGAGGCCGAGTTGCCAGATGTGGCCAAGGGAGGTGAGCAGGCTGTTCATGTGTCCTGCTTTTTCAAGAGGAGGACGCTGGCCAGGGTCAGCACGGGGATGATGACGAGCAGCGGGATGAAGTAGGTCCACAGATCCGTCAGGCCCAGGGCCTTGGAGTAGGTGCCGCGGCTGATGATCAGGAAGGGGCCGGTGGGGTAGATTTTGCCGAGCAGGGCGCCCATGCCTTCGAGGGACGACACCGGGTTGATCAGGCCCGAGAACTGGATGGCCGGCAGCATGGTGGCCAGCGCGGTGCCGAAGATGGCGGCGATCTGGCTGCCGGTGAAGGTGGACATCAGCAGTCCGAAGCCGGTGGAGGCGGTGACGTACAGCACGGCGCCAATGAACAGGGTGAGGAAGCTGCCCTTGAGCGGCACGCCAAAGCCCCAGATGGCCATGGCGGTCATCAGCAGGAAGCTGAGCAGCGCGGTGCCGATGTAGGGCAGTTGCTTGCCGAGCAGGAATTCCAGCTTGGTGACCGGGGTGACATAGAGGTTGGTGATGGAGCCGAGCTCTTTCTCGCGCACCACGCCCAGGGCCGTCAACATGGCCGGGATGAACATCAGCAGGATGGGGATGACGGCCGGCACCATGGCGAACAGGCTCTTGACGTCGGGGTTGTAGCGGTAGCGCACTTCGAGCGAGGCGGGGGAGGCGACCTTGACGCCGTGCAGGGCGAGTTGCTCGCTCAGGTAGGTGGCGTGCAGGCCCTGGACGTAGCCCGAGACGGTTTCGGCGCGCTGGGGCATGGCCCCGTCGACCCAGACGCCGATGGTGGTGGAGCGGCCGCGTTGCAGGTCGGCCGAGAAGTTGGGCGGGATCTCGATGGCCAGGCTCAGCTCGCCGCTGCGCATGCGCCGGTCCAGCTCGGCCTCGCTTTTCAGGGGCGCCTCTTCCAGGAAGTAGGGGGAGCCCGAGATGTTGAGCACGTAGTCGCGGCTGATGGCGGTCTGGTCGCGATCGAGCACGGCAAAGCGCAGGTCTTGCACGTCCATGCTGATGCCGTAGCCCATGATGATCATCAGCAGGGCCGAGCCCACCAGGGCCAGGGTGAGTCGGATGCGGTCGCGTTGCAGCTCGAGCGATTCGCGGTGGGCGTAGCTGAGCAGGCGGGCCAGGCTGAAACGAGGCGGGCGGCGGTGCGGGGGCTGGCGCGGTGGCGTTGAGGCTGAGGACTGAGGCGCCACGGCGGGCTGGTTGAGCGGAAGTGCAGGGCTCTGTGCCGACTGCGCCTTTTCCAGCAACTCGATGAAGGTGTCTTCCAGCTTGTCGTGGCCGTGGCGCTGCATCAACTCAGTCGGCGTGCCGCTGTCGAGCACGCGCCCGGCGTGCATCAGCGAGATCCGATCGCAGCGCTGGGCCTCATTCATGAAGTGGGTGGAGATGAATAAGGTCACGCCATCCCGGCGCGACAGCTGGATCAACAATTCCCAGAATTGATCGCGGGCGATGGGGTCGACGCCGGAGGTCGGTTCGTCGAGGATGAGCATGTCCGGCCCGTGCACGACGGCCACGGCCAGCGACAGGCGCTGACGCACGCCCAGGGGCAGCTTGTCGGGCAGCTCGTCGGCCACGTCGGCCAGCTCGAAGCGGGTCATCATCTCGGCGATGCGTGCGTCGCGCTGCGTGGCAGGCACCTGGAAGATGCGCGCGTGCAGGTCGAGGTTCTGGCGCACGGTCAGCTCGCCGTACAGCGAGAAGGCCTGCGACATGTAGCCCACGCGGCGGCGCACCGACAGGTCGTGCGCGTTGACCGACTGACCGAACAGCTCGGCGTGGCCTTCGCTGGGCGGCAGCAGGCCTGTGAGCATCTTCATGGTCGTGGTCTTGCCGCAGCCGTTGGAGCCCAGGAAGCCGAAGATCTCGCCACGGTGGATGCGCAGGTTGACGTGGTCCACCGCCGTGAAATCACCAAAGCGGCAGGTGAGGTCGTGGGCCTCGATGGCGATGTCGCCGTCGGCGCTGGGGCGGGGCGGCACGATCAGTTCGCGGTGGCCTTCGCGGCGTTGCTCGGGCAGCAGGGCGATGAAGGCGGCCTCGAGCGTGTCGCGCTGGGTGTGCTGGCGCAGCTCGGACGGGGTGCCGGTGGCGAGCACGCGGCCGGCGTCCATGGCGATCAGGTGGTCGAAGCGCTCGGCCTCTTCCATGTAGGCCGTGGCCACCAGCACGCTCATGCCGGGGCGGCGGGCGCGGATGCGGTCGATCAGCTCCCAGAACTGGCGGCGCGACAGCGGGTCCACACCGGTGGTGGGTTCGTCCAGGATCAGCAGGTCAGGGTCGTGGATGAGGGCACAGCACAGGCCGAGCTTTTGCTTCATGCCGCCGGAGAGCTTGCCGGCCGGGCGGTCGGCAAAGGGGGCCAGGCCGGTGGCCTGCAGCAGATCGGCCATGCGGGCCTGGCGCTCAGCCGGGGCGTGGCCAAACAGCCGCCCGAAGAAGTCGATGTTTTCGGCCACCGAGAGCGTGGCGTACAGGTTCTTGCCCAGGCCTTGGGGCATGTAGGCGATGCGCGGGCACACGTCACGGCGGTGGGCTGCTTGGGCCATGTCGCCGTCGAGCACTTGCACCTGGCCGGTCTGGATGCGCCTGGCGCCGGCCAGCAGCGCGAGCAAGGTGGATTTGCCCACGCCGTCCGGCCCGATGAGGCCCACCATGCATCCCGCCGGAACGCTCAACGTGACATCGTCGAGCGCGGTGATTCGCTTGTAGCGGTGGGTGAGGCCCTGGACCTGGGCCACGGGCCGGGTCTCAGGAGGGCTCACGGTGCGGGAGCGGATGCAGGTGCCGATGTGGGAGCCGATGCGGGAGCCGATGTGGGAGCGGGTTCGGCAGGCAGGTTCACGGCCAGTTGAGCGGGCCAGGGTTCATTCGGTTGGATGCGCACGTAGGCCATGCCCGGCATGCCGGTCTTGACCTGGCTGCTGTGGCGTGCCAGAAGCTGGGGGTCGATGTGTGCGCGCACCTTGAACATCAGCTTTTGGCGCTCGACCGTGGTCTCGACCGTCTTGGGCGTGAACTGGGCGACGCTGGCCACGAAGGTGACCTTGGCCGGGATCACGTACTGCGGTGCGGCGTCCAGCACCAGGCGGGCTTCGCTGCCGATGGCCACGCGGCCAGCAGCGGTTTCCGGCAGGAAGAAGGTCATGTACACATCGCTCAGGTCCACCATGGACAGCACGCGGCCGCCGCCGCCGAGCACCTCGCCTTCCTCGGCGGCGCGCACCTGGATGCGCCCATCGCGGGGCGCTTTGAGAGTGGCCTCGTTGAGGTCGGCTTCGATGCGCTTGACACTGGCCCGGGCGGTCTCAATGGCCGACTGGGCCTCGGTGCGTTGGGATTCGGTGGTGGTGATGGCGGTGTGGGCTTCGGCCACCTGCGAGCGTGCCGCACTCAGGGCCGCGCGCGCGCCTTGCAGCTGCGCGGTGGCTTCGTCGAGCTTTTGCGGGGGCAAAAAGCCTTGTGCGATCAGCTCCTTGGCGCGTTGCCATTCCTTGGTGACCAGGGCCAGTTGCGCCGCGCGCTGGGCGACCAGAGCGGTGGCGGTGGTCACGGCCTGCTGCCGCTGGGCCAGCAACGCGTCGGCGGTGGCGCTGGCTTGCTGCGCTTGCCGGACCTGAGCCTGGGCGCGTGCCCGTTCGGCTTCCAGCACGGCGGTGTCCATGACGGCCAGCACCTGGCCCGCGGTCACGTTGTCCCCTTCACGCACCAGCACCTTCAATACACGCCCGCCGGTCTTCGTGGCGATGTCGGTGTCGGTGGCCTCCAGTCGGCCATTGCCGCTGGCAACACTGGGCGGCAAACCTTGCGGCTTGAGACGCTGCCAGGCCAGCACGCCTCCCCCGATCATCAGGGCCACAGCGCCCCAAATGAGGATTTGTCGGACTTTGGCGCGCGAAGCGGGGGTGGATTCGGACATGGAGGCAAGATGGATCAGGAGGCTGTCTTTTTAACATGACGTCCGGATCATTTTCTCCCCACTGTGCTGCCCTCAAGGAACCTTTGCTGCCTCGCCCTACACTCAGGTCAACTGACCATCATCTTGCAGCACGACATGAATCAACCGAATACAGCCAACTCCATTTTTTCGCGTCAACGGTCGCGGTTGACTTTAAGCGTCACCGCCTGCCTGGTGTGGTCCGCCATGGCCATGTGGGCCTCACCCTCCGCTGCCGTAGCGACCGCCACTGGCCCGGCCGCGATGCCCGTGGCGGCGACGGCGATGGTGGCGGTGGCATCGGTGGAGGGCATCAAGGAATATCGCCTGACCAATGGCCTGCAAGTGCTCCTCATTCCTGATGATTCCAAGCCCACCACCACCGTCAACGTCACCTACCGCGTGGGCTCGCGGCACGAGAACTATGGTGAAACCGGCATGGCTCACTTGCTGGAACATTTGATGTTCAAAGGTTCGCCGCGCCACCCCCAGGTGTGGGCTGAATTCAACAAGCGCGGCTTTCGGGCCAATGGCAGCACCTGGTTTGACCGCACCAACTACTTCGCCAGCTTTGCCGCCAACGAAGAAAACCTGCGCTGGTACCTGGAGTGGCAGGCTGACGCCATGGTCAACAGTTTCATTGCCCGGCGCGACCTGGACAGCGAAATGACCGTGGTGCGCAACGAGATGGAAATGGGCGAGAACGACCCGGGCCGCATCTTGTTTGAAAAGACCCTCGCCACCATGTACCAGTGGCACAACTACGGCAAGTCGACCATCGGTGCCCGCGCTGATGTCGAAGGCGTGGACATCAGCCATTTGCAGGCCTTCTATCACCGCTACTACCAGCCCGACAACGCCACCCTGATCGTCTCAGGCAAGTTTGATCAGGCCAAGGTGCTGGGCTGGGTGCGGCAGTATTTCGGAGTCATCGCCAAGTCGAAGCATGAATTGCCCAAGCTTTACACGCTCGACCCCGTGCAGGACGGTGAGCGTGCCGTGACCTTGCGCCGAGTGGGCGGCGTGCCGCTTTTCTATGCCGGCTATCACGTCGTGCCAGGCGCACACCCCGATTTCGCGGCGGTGGAATTGCTCAGCCTGATCATGGGCGACAGTCCCTCGGGCCGCTTGCACAAGCGCCTGACCGAAAAGCAACTGGCCGCATCGGTGTTTAGTTTCTCAGAGGCGTTGGCCGACCCTGGTTTCATCATCCTGGGTGCGCAATTGGCCCCGGGCCAGGACATGGACAACAGCCGCAAGGCCTTGCTCGACGTCATCGAGTCGGTGGGCCGCGAGCCCATCACGCAGGAGGAGTTGGACCGTGCTCGCGCCAAATGGCTCAAAGCCTGGGATATGGGCTTTGCGGACCCGCAGCATGTGGGCGTGGCCTTGTCGGAAGCCGTGGCGCAGGGCGACTGGCGCTTGTTTTTCCTGACGCGTGATCGCGTCAAGGCCCTCAAGCTGGCCGATGTGCAGCGAGTGGCCCAGCAAACCCTGCTGGAGTCCAACCGCACCCTGGGCGAGTATGTGCCAACGGCCTCGCCGGTGCGGGCGCCAAATCCCGAACGGGTCGATGTGGCCGCGACGCTGAAAAACTTCAAGGCCCAGGATTCAGCGGTTCAGGCCGAGGCCTTCATCGCCAGCCCGGCCAATATCGATGCACGCACGCAGCACCTGAGCGTAGCGCCGGGCCTCAAGGTGGCCTTGCTGCCCAAGACCACACGGGGGCAGGCGGTGCGTGCCAGCTTGACGCTGCGTTTGGGAAATGAGCACTCCCTGGCCAATTGGGGCGAGGTGCCGCAGGCCCTGGGCGCCTTGCTCGATAAAGGCAGCAGCTCGCTGAACCGCCAGCAGGTGCAGGATCGCCTGGATGCCTTGCAGGCCGAGCTGTCGTTCAACGTCAGCCCTGGCGTTTTGTCCGTCGGCATCGCGACCAAGCATGACCACCTCCCTGCGGTGATTGACTTGGTGGGCGATTTGCTGCGCCACCCCAGTTTGCCCGTTGATGCGCTGGACGAGGTTCGACGCCAGGCTCTGGCGGCCCTTGAGGAGCAACGCAAGGAGCCGGAGGCTGTGCTGAATGAAGCGTTGTCGCGTCACGGCAACCCCTATCCGCGCGGGGACGTGCGCTATGCCCGCACCTTCGACGAGGTGGAGTCCGACTGGAGGGATGTGAAGATCGAGAAGGTGCGTGATTTCCACGACAAATTCGTCGGTGCGAGCCAGGCCCAGTTTGCCGCCGTGGGGGACTTCGATTCAAAAGCCGTGACCCAGGCTTTGGAGCGATCCCTGGGCGGGTGGGTGAGTCCCCAGGCCATTGCGCATGTGCCTAATCCCTTGGTGCCTGTGCCCCCCAAACGTTTGGTGCTCCGCACACCCGATAAACAAAATGCAGCCATGCAGGTGGCGCAGGACTTGCCGCTCAACGACCTGCATCCTGATTACCCCGCCTTGATGCTGGCCAATCATTTGTTTGGTTCGGGTGGTGATTCTCGTTTGTGGAACCGCATCCGCGAAAAAGAAGGTCTGTCCTACAGCGTGTACAGCGCAGTTCAATGGAACCCGATCGAATTGAATTCTCAATGGGTGGCCCAGGCCATCTTTGCACCGCAAAACCGTGACAAGGTTGAGAAGGCATTCAAGGAGGAGGTGGCCAAGGCGCTGGCTCAAGGATTCACGCCGGCTGAATTTGAGTCTGGCAAGCGGGGTTTGTTGAACTTCAGGCAATTGGCGCGTTCGCAGGACGCGCGACTGGCGGGCAGCTGGGTCAGTAATTTGTACCTGGACCGTACTTTCGCAGAATCCGCACGGGTGGACGCCGCCTTACAGGCTTTGACGCTGGACCAGGTCAATCAGGCTTTGCGTCGCTACCTCAAACCGGACCAGTTTGTTATCGGCGTGGCGGGGGATTTCAAAGACTGACACGATGGCGTGAGGGTATGAAAAAAGCCGACGCATGTGCGTCGGCTTTTTGTTGACCGCTTAGGTCAGCTGATTAACTTCAGATCGTGAACTCTTCGAGTTTCTTGCCCGATGCCACCGCAGCTTGAACCCACTTGGGTTGCAGGCCACGGCCAGTCCAGGTTTCACCGGTGGCCTTGTTGCGGTATTTGGGGGCGACCTTGCGGCCAGCGCTGGCCGAAGGGGCCTTGCCGGTTTTGCCGGCGCCGCCCAAGTCGGCCACCGTCAGGCCATGCTCGGCCAACAGTGACTTGATCTGTGCGATCACGCCAGCGCGTTCGGCACGGCGGGCATCTTGCAGTTGCTTTTCGAGGTCGGCGCTTTGCTTTTCGAGCGCGGCTTTTTTGGCCAGAAGTTCTTGATAGTTGCTCATGACAAGTCCTTTATTAGCCCTGGCGGGAGGGCCTTGAATACTTATTGATGGAGTCAGGCAAGGTGCCTGTTCGATCCTGTTCGTGCGCCTTGCTTGGCTCAAATGAGTCAGATCCTTGCGCCACGGGCAGATTCTAGTCACAAATATATTCGATTTGCAATCGGATATGCAAGAACAAGCTGTTTGAACCGAAAATGGTTATTAATGCCTGTGTTTTCACGGCGTATTGCTGGCCGCTCGCGCCACGGCCTGGCCCAATTGAATGACCGCCAAAGCGTAATAACTGGACTGGTTGTAGCGGGTGATGGCGTAGAAGTTGCCGGTGCCTGCAATCATGGTTGGTGCTGCATCGCCATTTTCCAGTTTGACCAAGGCCAGCAAGCCTGTGTGGTCCAAGGCAGCATCCGGCAGGGTCGCTCCGCGTTTCTGCATGTCGGCCACCGTGAAGCTGGGGACGATGTCAGGGACGAGTAATTGAGCCAGGGCCTCGGTGTCTGTGGGGGCGGTGACGTCGTAATACGTGGGCATGTTGCGCTGCCAGCCGTGTTCAGCCAGATAATGGGCCACGCTGCCAATGGCATCGACCGGACTGTTCAGCAGATCAATGCGGCCATCCCCGTCAAAATCAACGCCGAAACTGCGCACCGAACTGGGCATGAATTGCGGCAAACCCATGGCCCCCGCGTACGAGCCCAATACTGAGGTGGGTGCCAGTTTTTGTTCATCGCAGAATTTCAGGAAATGGCCCAGCTCTTTCTGGAAGAAAGAACTGCGGTCGCTGCGCCCCTTGGGGAAATCGAGGCTCAAGGTGGCCAGGGCATCCAGCACCCGGAAGTTGCCGGTATTGCGTCCATAGATGGTTTCAACACCGATCACGCCAGCGATGATGGCCGCAGGTACGCCCCAGCGGGCTTCAGCGCGGCGCAAATCACTTTCATAGGTGCGCCAGAAAGCCACGCCCGCCTTGATGCGCATGGGCTCGACAAATCGGCTACGGTAGACCGCCCAGTTCTTGGCCACGCTGGGTGGTCCGGGCATGATCAGCTTGGCGACACTGTCCTTGAAACGGGCCTGGGCGAGGGCGGCGCGCGTCCACGCGGGGTCCAGTTGGAAGTCTTGCGCCAGTCTGTCGCCCAAGGCTCTGGCATCGTCGCGTTGTGCATAGCTGCCGGTGTCGATCGTCAGTGATGGACTGATGACAAGGTTGGGAGCAGGGATGGGCTGGGTGCTGGCTTCCACCTCCGACGCTGCCGAGGCCTGTGGCGCCGCTGCTTGCGCGGGCACCGGTGCGGAGCTCTGTGGCTGGGGTGATGGTTGGGTGCTTGCGCAGCCGCCAAGCATCAAGGGCACTGCGCAGAGCAGTGAAGCGGCCAGGCCCGTGAGACGTCCCGCACCAATTGATGCGTGAAAGTAGAGAGATGAAGTGGTCATGAACGCAGAGGCAAGCGGATATGGATCAGGTGCCCCTGGCCGGGGCCTTGTATGAGCCCTCAGTGTGCCTGATGGCGCGTCTGTGCTCGCAGGTTGCGCCAGCGCCGAGCACCTTCTTCGATGGATCGGACGAGGGGTTGGGCCCGTTTTATCAATGCGCGCATGGCGGTTCGGGCATGGCGGGCATCAGGGGCATCGGCGGCAGGAGGCCCGTAATGCAAGGTGTCGAGCTCTTGCAGGGCGCTGACCAGCTGATCAGCGAGCTGGCGTTGGCGCACATCGGCTGAGGTGCCAGCGCTTTGCAGTGCACTGATCCAGTTCAGCGCCGCGGCCGGTGCCGGGCAATTTCTTGGTGGCGGCAATCCGGCTCCTTGCAGTGCCCGGTGCACGCGCCACATCAGGCCGCGCCAGGGGGACTGAGGGGTGCGTTCGCGCGTCAGCCACAGCCAGCTCACGCCAGCCAAACTAATGGCCGAGAACGCCATGGCCAAAGCGCGGGCGATGTCGCCCCAGTCTGCGACATCCCATCCAAGGTTGCGCAATAAATTGGTTTGGCGGCCCCGGGAGTATTGCAGCACCCACACGTTCCAGCGGTGATTGGTGGCTTCCCAGAAGGCCTTCCCCTGGGGCCACCAGGACGAATCAAATTGCGACAGGGGCCCCGGCAGTGAATTTCCAGAACGGGTTATGGGTCGGCCGCGATCGATGCGTTCGGGCGCGATGGCGGCGGTAGGGTCGGCGCGCACCCAGCCTTTGCCGCGCTGCCAATATTCGGCCCATGCGTGTGCGTGGCTGTTGCGGACAATGTAGAGGCCGTCGACCGGGTTCAGTTCGGCGCCCTGGTAGCCGGTCACGACCCGGCTGGGCACGCCCATGGCCCGCATCACGACGACGAAGGCTGTGGCGAAATGTTCGCAAAAACCGGTGCGCCGATCCATCCAGAAATAGTCAATCTGATGTGGCTGGGCTGGTTGCCCCTGCGCCAGTTCATCGCCTCCTGGCGCCAGGGTGTAGTGAAAATTTTCCTGGCGGATGTATCGCATCACCGCTTGGGCCAGGTCGTCCGCGCTGGCATCGGCCAAGGCGGGCTGCCGCTTCAGCGCGGCGGCCCAGGCCAGGGTTCGAGGGTTGTAGCCGGCCGGCAGTTGCAGCCATTCGCTCAAGGCGGCGCTCACCTGCGTCGATCCGTGGCGAAACTGTGTCCAGGCCTGCGCATCGAGTTGCACACGCTCATGGAGCTTGTTGGGGGTCGTCCAGTCGAGCCCTTGGCGATTCAGTTGCAAGGCGTTTTGCTGGGAGGGTGGTTGCGCCTTCAAGGTCGCTTCCAGCAAGGGCAACACTTTGGAGTGCGTGGCTTCGAGGGTGATCTGATAGCGAACGACCGGGCCGTTGACGTCCACCAGGTCTTCTGAATCGCCACCTCCGCGGTCCGCGCGGCTGACCCAGGTTTGTCCATCAAAAATGTCCAGCACTGGCCCTCGGAAATACAAGGAGGCGGGGGGCGGTACCGGGCCATCAAACCGCACATGCATGGCAATGCTGTCGTCCATGGCCAGTTCGGCGACGTGGCCCAGCCTCAGGCTGTCGGACAGGCCGCTGCGCGCCTGGGCGTCCGATGGCAGGGCCCACAAAGGGCCAATGCGCGGAAACAGCAGGAAAAGAATGACCATCAAAGGCGCGCCCAACAACAGCGTGCGGCCGGATTCGCGCGCAGCGTCGACCAAGGGTGGGCGGCCCAGGGGGCGTTGGGCCAGAACCAGCGCGGTCAGCAAGCCCCACACTGCCAGGGCCATCAAGACGGCCAAGCCGATGCTTTGTGAGTACAGGAACTGCGTCAGGATCAGGAAAAATGCAAGCGAGGTCACCACGAAGGCGTCGCGGCGGGCGCGAAGTTCCAAGGTCTTAAGGCCTGACAGCACCACCACCAGCGTCACCCCGGCTTCGCGGCCAAAGAGCGCGTGGTGGGATGACAAGGTCAGGCCCACGCTCGCAGCCAAGCCGATCAGTAGGACCCAGCGGGGTGGCAGGCGGCCATCGCCCCAGGCCACCTGAGCGCGCCACAGAAGGGCTGTGACCGCACTCACGGCGCACCAGATGGGGAGGCGACCCATGTGGGGCAGCATGGCCAAGGTCAGCATGCCCAATAGCCATAAGGTGTCGCGCCCTTCGCGGCTGACGGACAGGGTGAGGCGCCTCATCTGGATGCCCCCCCTGAGTCAGGAGCATCCTGGCCCCACAGAGCCAGCATATCCAGGCAGGCCCGCAAGTGAACGCCGCCCCGGCCGCATTCCAGCACCTGGCCTGGCAAGCGCAGGCCGTAGGCCACCCCTGTGCTTTCAGCTTGTTGATCGGCCTGAATGGCCCAGGTGGCCAGTCGGCTCAAACGGGCTTCGGGGCTCAATCCTTCAAGGCCCTGGCTGAGGTCCCAGTCCAGCCAAACGTCGCGAGTGCGTCCGGCCGCTGGTTCACGGCTGACCAGACCCGTGCCGGAAGCCAGGGTGTGGCTGGATTTTTTCCAGGCGATCAGTCGCATTGGATCGCCGCGACGATACCCGCGCAGGCCTTGCGGCATCTCGCCTGCTGACTGGGTCAGGGGGCGTGCGCTCTTGGCATCCGGGGTGCTGCCAGCCCCATCAGGCAGGGGCGGCGCCAAGGGATCCAGCGCTGGCCACACCAGCACCCGGCCCTGAGGGCGCCAATAGCCCCAGGCACGGAACAACCCAAGCGGGTAGCGGCTTTCCAGGGTCAATCGTGGCAGCCGAAGCCAACCACGGTGTACGGCTGGCACGTCCAGTTCGGCGATGGCCTCACCGCCCCGAGATACCTCGCACTCGAACGGAGTGTTCTCCTCGTATGTCAGGCCGACTTCCGCCAGCGAAGAAACCTTCAGACGCAGTCCGAAGCGCCCACGCCGGGTGCCGGGATGCGTCAGCACCACACCCAGCCGCAAGACATGGCCTGCGTGCACGCTGCGCGGCGGCAGCAAACGCATGCTCAAGCCGCGCACATTGGCGTGGGTCAAGTGCATGCTGATCAGGGCCGCCCCGGTCAATGTGAAGGTCAAGGCGTAACCCAGATTGATTTGTTCATTGATGGAGGCCAGCAGCATCACCATCAGCACCGCCGCGAAGCCCCAGCCCGCCGGGGTCGGCAGGATGTAGAGATTGCGCTGGGTGAAGGTGACGTGATCTCGGCGAGGCAGGCGCGACTCCCACCAGTTGCGCCACCAGGCCCGGGGTCGGCGCATCAGCCATTGCACGCCTTGCGAGATGGGGCCTTTTGGGCGCCGCGACTCGTGCGTTTTCAAGATGGATGGCTTCTGGTCCTTGCTGCCCATGCTGCCTTCGTTCATGGCACCTGGGTCGACTCCAGCAGTGCGCGGGCCTGGGCCGCCGCACTGCGACCCGACTGCGGCAGGGGCACCAGTCGATGGGCCACGGCCGGCACCCACAGCGTCTGGATGTCTTCGGGCGAGACGTGGCTGCGCCCCAGGATCAAGGCACGCGCCCGGGCTAATTTCAACAGCGACAGCCCAGCCCGAGGGCTCAGCCCCTGCGCGAACCACTGACCATCTCGCGTGGCGGTCAGTAGCGTCTGCAGATAGTCCAGCAAGGCATCGGCGACATGGATCTCGCCCACCTTGGCCTGCCAGCCGGCCCATTCCTGCGGCGACATCAGCGGCTGTAAATGACCGATGGCTTCGCGGCGGTCCTGCCCAGTCAGCAGCGCGCGCTCGGCCACCGGGTCCGGGTAGCCCAGGGATAGGCGCATTGCGAACCGATCCAGTTGCGACTCGGGCAGCGGATGGGTCCCCAATTGCTCGGAGGGATTCTGGGTGGCGATCACGAAGAACGGGGAGGGCAGGGGGCGCGTTTCGCCCTCCACCGAGACCTGCCGCTCCTCCATCGCCTCCAGCAGCGCGCTCTGGGTGCGTGGGCCGGCACGGTTGATCTCATCGGCCAACAGCACTTGGGCAAACACTGGTCCGGGGTGGAAGACGAATGCTTCACGCTGGCGCTCATAGACGCTGACTCCGATCAAATCAGAAGGCAGCAGGTCGGCAGTGAACTGGATGCGTGAAAAACTCAGACCCAGGCAGCGGGCCAGGGCCTGCGACAAAGTGGTCTTGCCGACGCCGGGTATGTCCTCGATCAGCAGGTGCCCCCCCGCAAGAAGGCAGATCACGCTGAGGGTGACCTGTTCACGCTTGCCGACGATGATCGTGCTAACCTGATCAACGAGCTGTGTGATCTGCGTGGCACGGAGGACGGTGGAAGCGCTTTGCGCTGAGGCTTGATTCTGGTCGGTGCGAAGCATGACCGCACCATAACCCAATCCGGCTTGGCTTGCCGCTCAGGACTGACCCATGTCAACTGGCTATTTCACCCATCCTGACTGCCTGGCACACGACATGGGGCCCGAGCACCCCGAGTGTCCGCAGCGCCTGCGCGCCATTGACGATCACCTGCGGGCCGTTGGACTGGACGCCCTGATGCTGCCACGCGAGGCTCCCTTGGCCACAATGGCCGACCTCGTGTTGGCACACGAGAGTAACTATGTCAGCACGCTGGACGACCTCCTTCAGCACATAGAAACCACCGGCGAGACCCGCCAGCTGGACCCCGACACCTGGGTCTGCCCCGGAACCCGCACGGCCGCATGGCACGCCGCTGGCGCGGCCGTGGCGGCCACCGATGCCGTCATTGATGGGGAATTGGACAATGCCTTTTGCGCGGTGCGCCCACCTGGCCACCACGCCACGCGCCGCGAGACCATGGGGTTTTGTTTTTTCAACAATGTGGCGGTGGCTGCCCGCCATGCCTTGAATGTGCGCGGGCTCAAGCGCGTGGCAATCGTCGACTTTGACGTTCACCATGGCAATGGAACCGACGACATCGTGGCCGGCGACGACCGCATCTTGATGGTGAGCTTCTTCCAACATCCGTTTTATCCCTACAGTGGGGCCGACAGCCGTGCGCCCAATCTGGTCAACGTGCCCGTGCCCGCCCGCAGTGATGGGGATCGAATCCGCGAACTCGTGGACGCCTACTGGATGCATCGGCTGGAATTCTTCCAGCCCGAAATGATCTTCATCTCGGCGGGTTTTGACGGCCATCGGGAGGATGACTATGGCGGGCTGCGCCTGGTCGAAGCCGACTACGCCTGGATCACGTCCAGAATCATGGGTGTGGCCAAGCGCTTTTCCAAAGGGCGCATCGTCTCCTGCCTGGAAGGCGGCTACAACCTCAGCGCCCTGGCCCGCAGCGTGGCGGCTCACCTGCGCGTCCTGATCGAAGAATAAGCTCAGCCATGCCGACAACGTCCCTGCACTCCACTCGCCCACTCACTGCCGACGAACTGTCCCACCTCTGGAGCCAACTGCATCAGCGCACGGCCTTGGCTGAGCTGGGCCTGTTGCTTGTCTGTCTGGGGGGGGCATGGTTGCTCGTGCGGGTGTGGGGTGGCCGTCAGTCCAAACCCTCGTCGATCTGGTTCGGGCGCCACGTCATCGACGGCATCCTGTTTCCCGTGCTTGCGCTGGTGCTCGCGCTGGGCATGCGCCGACTGCTGGTGGAAGACATCCCGCTGGCGGTGTTCCGAGTGGCCATCCCGGTCCTGGTATCCCTGGCGGTCATCCGCCTCACGGTCAAGGTGCTGGGTGTGGCCTTTCCCAACTTGCCCGCCATGCGCATCATTGAGCGCACCGTGTCATGGTTGGCGTGGCTGGGCACTATTTTGTGGATCACCGGGGTGCTGCCCCTGTTGCTGGACGAATTCAACGACATCACCTGGAAGATCGGCGCCACGCAGGTCAGCTTGCGCAACCTGATCGAAGGCTCCCTCAGTGCGGTGCTGGTGATGATCCTGTCCCTGTCGCTCTCCTCGGCCATTGAGACTCGCTTGCTCAGTGGCGCCACACAGAATCTGTCCGGGCGCAAGATCCTTGCAAATTTGACGCGTGCGCTGCTCTTGTTCATTGGCCTGATGCTGGCCTTGTCGGCTGTTGGTATCGACCTGACGGCCTTGTCCGTGTTAGGCGGCGCGGTGGGGGTTGGGCTGGGCTTTGGCCTGCAAAAACTGGCCGCCAATTACGTCAGCGGTTTTGTCATCCTGGCCGAGCACAGTCTGAATATTGGTGACCTGATCAAGATCGACAACTTTGAAGGCCACATCACCGACATCAAGACCCGCTACACCGTGCTTCGCGCCCCTGGCGGCCGCGAGGCCATCTTTCCCAACGAAATGCTGCTCACCCAGCGGGTTGAGAACGCCTCGGCAGCGGGGCGCAGGGTGGGGTTGATCACCCAGGTTCAGGTGGCCTATGGAACCGATCTCGACCGGCTGCGCCCTTTGTTGGCAGAGTCAGTGTCGTCCGTGCCTCGGGTGCTGGCCGAACCCGCCCCAGGGGTCCACCTGACCGCCTTTGCTGCGGATGGCCTGGAGCTGACCGTGAGCTTCTCGATCAGCGATGAGGAAAGCGGCTACATGGCGGTCCGCTCCGACGTCAATCTGGCCATTCTGGCGATCCTCAATCGGCTGGGGGTGGACATTCCGTACCCGCAACGCGTGGTGCACCATCTGCCCCAGCATGAGGTATCCTCCGCCGACCATGTCTTATCCCCACCCCTTTCTGGCTCGTGAAGCGCGGCCCTTCGTCGGCTTGGTGCTTCTCGCTGCACTTGTGTCCACTGGCCTGTGGGGCCTCGGTTGGGCCTCCGCCTTTTGCTGGTCGGCGCTGGCCCTGATATTGCTGTACTTGCGTGATGCACCGCGTGTGGTCCCGGCCGATCCAGGGGCCATCCTGTCGCCAGCAGACGGGCGCATCATGAGAATTGAACGAGTGCGTGACCCCTACGCCAACCGTGACGCCTTGCTCATCAGCGTCTTCATGAGCATCTTCAGTGGCCACGCGAATCGCTCCAGCGTAGACGGCGTGGTCAAACACGTGCAGTATTTTCCGAGCCTGGCGACCAACGTCAAGCGGAACAAGTCCGCAATCCGCAAGGAGCGCAATGCCGTGGTGATCGAATCAAATGGCCAGATCGTCACACTGGTGCAGGTGGCCGGTCTGCTTGCTCGCCGCATCCTGTGCACCATCAAACCCGGCCACACCCTCACGCGAGGACAACGCTATGGGCTGCTCCGGTTTGGATCGCGTGTCGATGTGTACCTCCCCGCGCACGCCGAGCCCCAAGTCGCACCCGGCCAGAAGGTTTCGGCCACCACCACCATTTTGGCAACCCTGTCCAAGGCATGACCTTACAGCCCACCCAACCCGAGATTCGCCCGACCCATGACGCGGTCGATCTACCCCTGGACGACACGGATGACGTTGGCCCGGGGCATGCGCGACCCCGTCGCAAGGGCATTTACATCCTGCCCAACCTGTTCACGCTGGCCGCCTTGTTTGGCGGTTTCTACGCCATCGTCATGGCCATGAATGGACGTTTCGACCAATCGGCGATCGGCGTGTTCTGCGCCATGGTGCTGGACAGTCTGGACGGCCGCGTCGCCCGCATGACCAATACCCAGAGCGCTTTTGGCGAGCAGATGGACAGCCTCTCCGACATGGTGTCCTTCGGTGCGGCGCCCGCGCTCATTGTTTATGAATGGGCCCTCAAGGACCTGGGTAAGTGGGGCTGGATTGCCTCTTTTGTCTATTGCTCTTGCGCGGCATTGCGCCTGGCGCGTTTTAATACCAACATTGGTGTGGTCGACAAGCGTTTCTTCCAGGGACTGCCCAGTCCGGCAGCGGCCGCCCTGGTGATGGGCCTGATCTGGGTTGCGACCGATCTGGGGGCGTCGGCTCACAGCCAGCCGTGGCTGGTCTGGCTGGCCTGCGGTTTCACGCTGTATTCGGGGCTGACCATGGTCACCAACGTTCCCTTCTACAGCTTCAAGGACATCAGCTTCAAGCGCACGGTCCCCTTTATTGCCATCGTGGCCATCGCGCTGGGCATCGCGGTCATCAACATCCACCCGGCCGGCGTGTTGTTCAGTGTTTTCGTGATCTACGGATTGTCGGGCTATGGGGTGTATGTCTGGAAACGCCTCCAAGGCAAGCGGGTTAGCCTGATTTCCATTTCAACGGATGAGCCCGAAGAGGAAGGGCTGCACCGCTGACCTTTTTTGGGGTTTTTGCCTCACATCCAATGACATCGATCGTGCTATATTCATTCGCATGACGATCTTCAACGCCAAACTACTACGACTACTAGGAGTGCCTCGGGCGCGTTGATCGCTGTCGTCTGTACATATGTACCTTCGCTGAACTTTCGCAAAACGGCCCGCCAGCACTGCACGCGGGCCGTTTTGTTTGGCAACAGTCTTTCGAGGTCAAGCCAACCTAGCAGCCCCCGCGCTGAGGTAGGCGCCCTGACTCACTGACCTGTCCCACGGAGACCACCATGACCGACAAACTCATCATTTTCGATACCACCTTGCGCGACGGCGAACAGTCGCCTGGCGCCGCCATGACGCGCGAAGAAAAACTGCGCATTGCCCGCCAGCTGGAGCGACTGAAGGTAGACGTGATCGAAGCTGGTTTCGCAGCGTCGTCCAACGGTGACTTCGAAGCCGTCAAGGCCATCGCCGAGGCCATCAAGGACTCCACGGTGTGCTCATTGGCCCGTGCCAACGATCGCGACATCAGCCGTGCCGCTGAAGCCTTGAAGGCCGCCAACTCGTCGCGCATCCATACCTTCATCGCCACCAGTGCCTTGCACATGGAAAAGAAGCTGCGCATGTCACCGGAACAGGTGCTGGAGCAAGCTCGTCTGTCCGTCCGTTTTGCGCGCAACCTCACCAGCGACGTCGAGTTCTCGGCCGAAGACGGCTACCGCTCCGACATCGACTACTTGAGTCGCGTGATCGAGGCCGTGATTGCCGAAGGCGCGACCACCATCAACATCCCTGACACCGTCGGCTACGGCATTCCCGAGTTGTACGGCAACTTCATCAAAACCCTGCGCGAACGCGTGCCCAACTCTGACAAGGCAATCTGGTCGGTGCACTGCCACAACGACCTGGGCATGGCCGTGGCCAACTCCCTGGCCGGCGTCAAGATTGGCGGGGCTCGCCAAGTCGAGTGCACCATCAACGGTTTGGGCGAGCGGGCCGGCAATGCCGCGCTGGAAGAGGTCGTCATGGCCGTGCGCACCCGTCGCGACTATTTCGGTCTGGACAGTCGCATTGATGCCACCCAGATCATGCCGGCCTCGCGACTGGTCTCGCAGACCACCGGTTTTGTCGTGCAACCCAACAAGGCCGTGGTCGGGGCCAACGCCTTCGCGCACGCCTCGGGCATCCATCAAGATGGCGTCCTCAAGGCCCGCGACACCTACGAAATCATGCGCGCCGAGGACGTGGGCTGGGCCGCCAACAAGATCGTGCTGGGCAAGCTTTCGGGCCGTAACGCATTCAAGCAGCGTTTGCAGGACTTGGGCATCGACCTCGGCTCGGAAGCCGAAGTCAACGCCGCTTTCGCCAAGTTCAAGGAACTGGCCGACCGCAAGAGCGAAATTTTTGACGAAGACATCATCGCCTTGGTCGGTGATGAAAGCGTGACCAGCGAGCAGGAGCACTACCGCCTGCTGGCCTTGTCACAGCACTCGGAGATGGGGGACAGGCCGCAGGCCAGCGTAGTGTTCGCGGCCGGCGCAACAGAGCATCAGGCGCAGAGCGATGGCAATGGCCCAGTGGACGCCAGCGTCAAGGCAATTGAGTCGGTCGTGAAAAGTGGCGCGGAAATCGTCCTCTACTCGGTGAACGCAATTACCTCGGGCAGCACAGAATCCCAAGGAGAGGTGACCGTGCGGCTGCAACACAGCGGGCGCGTGGTCAATGGGGTCGGAGCTGATCCGGACATCGTGGTGGCATCTGCAAAAGCTTATCTGGCGGCCTTGAACAAGCTGCACAGCAAGTCAGAGCGAGTTGCCGCACAAGGGTGAATCTGTCGGCGGTGGCCCATATCCGCGAGGTTGCTTTATAAAAAAGCCGTAAGTCTATGAATTTGCGACTTTTTTTATTACACTTCGCACGGTGACGAAAGGGCTGTTGCTGTGTTAATTCAAAAGTTCAAGAAAAACTGCTTGGCAATACTCCTGCTGGTGACCGTTTCGATGGTCACCAGTCAGCCTGCCTTGGCCGCCAAGAAGTCCAAATCGCATGCCCATGCGGTCGCCCATAAAGCGCGTGCGGGCCACAAGGTCAAGTCTGCCGTCAATGTTGGCAAAGCACCGCGCTCAACTCGGTATGCCCGCGCCTTGCCGGCAATGCCGCTGTCCGAGTCGCTCAGCCCCGGCGCCGGTGGTGCCTCGGCCAAAATGTTGGGCACAGCGGCCGCCGGCATGTCCGCGGCATCGGGTGCGTCTTTCGGCCAGTTGTACGGTCTGCACCACACGCCGGACCCACTGGATCTGAAATCCAGCGTCGCTTTCGTGATGGATCAGGACACCAACGAAGTGCTCCTGTCCAAGAATTCCGAGGCGGTGTTGCCCATCGCGTCGCTGACCAAACTGATGACGGCCATGGTGGTGGTCGAAGCAAAACTGCCGATGGATGACCTCATTACCATCACCTCCGATGACGTTGATACCGAAAAGAACAGCAGTTCACGCTTGGCCGTGGGCTCCACACTGACCCGTGGCGAAATGCTGCACCTGGCCTTGATGGCCTCGGAAAACCGGGCGGCACACGCCCTGGGCCGAACCTATCCGGGCGGCCTCCAGGCTTTCGTGAACCTGATGAACCGCAAGGCACAGGCATTGACCATGGCAGATACCCGCTATGTCGAGCCCACTGGCCTGAACAGCCAGAACCAGTCTAGCGGCCGCGATTTGGCCACCTTGGTCAAAGCGGCCTATCAACAGCCTTTGATTCGAGAATTGTCCACGTCGCATGAATATGCGGTTCATGTCGGCACACGCCAGGTGCAGTTCCACAATACCAATGGATTGGTGCGCAATCCAAGTTGGGACATCGGTTTGCAGAAAACCGGCTACATCGTTGAGGCAGGGCGTTGTCTGGTTCTGCAGGCCCGGATGGCGGGCCGCAAGCTAATCATGGTCTTCCTGGATTCAACCGGCAAGTATTCTCGCCAAGCCGATGCTGAGCGTGTCCGACGCTGGATTGAGCAAGTCTCTCCGCCGTCCGGAGCGGCTGGCTTCATCGCCGCGCCCAAGGTCACGTCCTGATCGGTTCAGGACGCTGGCCCTGAGGCATCTCAGCGGCCAGCCCACCCCAGAGTGGTTGAAATCCTGGCCGCGCAACCCTTGAGAGCCTCAGCCCATTCCGCGCTCAGGCGTTGCGATGGGGTGTTCAGGGTCACGCTGGCCACCACTTGCCCCTGATCGTCCAGAATAGGCGTGGCGGCTTGCTGGTGGGACATCTCAATGTGATCGCTGTCCACGGCAAGGCCGTTGGAGCGCACTGCCAGCAATTCCGTCTGGAGTGACTCAAGGCGCAGTCCGCTGGATTGAACCAGGCTGCTTAACTGACCGCCTGACAAATGGCTCAGTAGCACCTTGCCTGCAGCGCTGGAGATCAAGGGTGATCGTGCCCCCATGACCCGATTCACCTGAACACCATTGCGTTCATTACTCGTGCGCTCGACACAGAGCGCTTCGTCGTCCTGACGGATGTACAGCGAAACGCTTTGGCCCGTCAGCCGATGAAGTTCCTGCATTGGGCGGATGGCCAGTTCGCGCACATCCAGTCGTGTTTTCACCAGATTGCCCAACTGCAAGAGGCGCAGGCCCAGCCGGTAGGTGCCAGGGCCCGAGCGTTCGACAAAGCCGCCAGACGCCAGATCGTTGAGGATTCGGTGGGCCGTCGATGGGTGCAAACCTGTGCGTTCGCTCACGATTTTCAGAGATACAGCATCTCCTTCGTGGGCCAATGTGTCCAATAAGGAGAACATTCTGGCCATAACCTGGATCGAAGTTGAAGATGGTGCGGTGTCGCTCATGGGATTTTCTTTCGTGACAAACCATTTTGAAACGTGAGATCCCTCGTCATTCGACGAAATAATCACCAGCTTGAGGGTCTTATGCCCAACCCTTGGAGTACTTTTTGGCATTTGCTAACGCCTTATGAAAAATATCTCCAACAAATCAATGATTTGGGTCGGCGTCTGGACTGCAGCAGCGCTTTGTTGTTCATTGCCCGGCGTGCATGCGGCGCCTGCGTCTGCACCGACGGAAGCTGCCGTGGCCCCTTCGGGGGCTTCCGAGCCGACCGACAAGGCCTCGGCCATTGCGCCAGCGTTGGCACCGTCAGTCCCCTCATTGGCGAGGCGGAGCTGGATAAAGGCGCCACGTGTGTACGGACACCTCACCGCGAAGGATTTGGGTTTGGTGATCAATACGGACGACCCATACTCCGTCCAGGTGGGTGAGTATTACGCCAAGGTGCGTGGTATTCCTGACAAACAGGTGCTGCGAGTGGCCCTGCCCATGAAGGCCACGTTGACACGCGAAGAGTTTGAGGTCTTCAAGAAGCAGGTCGACGAATTTTTTGGTCCTAAGGTGCAGGGTCTGGCGCTGTCCTGGCGCTTGCCGTACGGGGTGGACTGCAACTCCATCACCGGCGCTCTAACGATGGGTTATGACGCCAAGCTGTGTAGCAATACCTGCGGAGTTTCAAGGTCGTCCAGCTATTTTGGATCAGTGTCGACAAAGCCGTTCACTGACTACCACATGCGCCTGAGCATGTTGTTGGCCGCCAAAGATGCGGCGGCGGCGAAGGTCCTCATTGATCGCGGAGTGAGTTCGGACGGAACACTGGGCCTGCGGGGCGCGCTGCCGGTCAACGCGCATTTCGTCACCACCTCAGATTCGGTGCGAAGCGTGCGCCAAGTGCTTTTCCCACCGGCGGGGCGCAATCCTGCGGTCGGTTTGAATGTCGTGCTGGACCAGACTAATGCCTTGAAGAACGCCGATCGCGTCGTACTCTATGAGACGGGGCTGACCTCGGTGGATTACCTTGAAACCATTGATTTTGTGCCTGGGGCCTTGGCAGACCATCTGACTTCATTCGGCGGCGTTTTGGACGGTCCCCACGGTCAGATGACCGTGTTGTCATGGATCGACGCAGGAGCCAGTGCCAGCTACGGCACAACCAGCGAGCCGTGCGCACATTTGCAGAAATTTCCTCACCCACAGGCGCTGACTTTGTTTTATCTGCAGGGGGCCACGGCGCTGGAGGCCTACTGGAAGAGTGTGGCGTGGCCGCAGCAGGGGCTCTTTGTGGGCGACCCTCTGGCCGCGCCCTTCGCCAGCCGGCGCTGAGATCAGCGCAGCGTCCCCCAGCGCACCACGGTTGCGCCCCACCACTTGCGCAAGGGGGTGAGGATGATCCGTTGTTGCAAGACACCAGGGCCAGCGTTGGCAATGGCGTCGATCAGGGACATGTTCAGCCGCGCAAGGACGAGCAGGGGGCGCAAGGCCTGCCGTTCGGCGGCAGGCAGCGCGGCGATGGCGGCGCAAGACGACTGCAGGCTGCTATGTGCCTGGCCATGCAGATACGCCAGCAAGGCTGGCCAGTGCAGCGGCGGGTGCTGGGGATCCGGGCGCAGCAGCTCGTGAGCCTTCACATCGTGTTGCTGCAGGACGCTGACGGGCACATGCAGCCATCCCAGGCGGGCGTCCTGCCCCAGTCGAGCCAGGTGATGGGCCTGACGTAGGCCCCACCCTAGCTCGCGCGCGGCGCTGGTCGCCGCCTCGGTGTCGGCTCCCAGCAGCCATGCCGCAGATTCGCAGGCTGCGCCCGTGGTGCTCAAGGCGTGGCGACGTTGACTGACCTCGTCCAGCCATCGGGTTTGCTGAATCAGGCCTTGTAGCCCCCCGATCTGTTCCATCCACAAAACCTGAGGGGGCAGCTGCGACGGTCGAGCAGTGAACCCAGGGGTCATCAATTGCTTCATCAAGGGGTGTTGCGCCTGGCCCTCAAAACCGCGCTGCACTTCCTGCTGCCACCAGGTCAGTTTGGCGTGTGCCACTCCAGGGTCATTGATGGTCAAGGGAATGGCGCTGACCTCATGCCACCACTGCAACCAGGTTTGAAGTGTGGGACGCGTACGGTCAGGGGCGGCCCGCACGGCGTAGTACAAGCTGCTGCCCGGACGAGGCGTGGTTATTGAGTGATTGGCGGATTGAAGCATGAGGGGGTGCGGAGAAAGACACTACATTGTCGCAATTGCCAGATTGACACGTTTTGTGGCGTGACGCTGCATTACTGACCCGCCAGTCAGTTACGATCTCGGTCCTGAAAGTCAGCGGTTTTATAAAAACATCCGGGATGAACCATGTGCCGCTGCCATGACCCGTCTGCAACGAGCCCTTTCATGACCATGCACCGTTGGACGCAGACCTTTGTGTTTGTCGCTGTTATTTCCCCTGTCTTGATGACGGCTGGTTGCAGCAAAGCCCCCCCTCCCGAGGAGCCGATCCGGGCTGTGCGCACGCTGGTCCTCAGCGAAGCCGGTGGTGTGGTTGATCGTGAATTTTCGGCCGAAATCCGAGCCCGCACGGAGTCGCGTCTGGGTTTTCAGGTGCCGGGCAAAATTCTACGGCGTCAGGCAGAACTGGGCCAAGCCGTCAAGCCGGGCCAGGTGTTGGCTCAACTCGATCCAAAGGACTTGTCCTTGAACCAGGAAGCGGGTCGGGCGGGGCTGGCAGCAGCCGAGGCCAACGCAGCGCAGGCTTCGTCAGACTTCAAGCGCTTCAGTGAACTCAAGTCACAAGGCTTCATCAGCGCGGCCGAATTGGAGCGTCACGGCACTGCCCTCAAGGCGGCCGAAGCCAGCGTGCGCCAAGCGCGGGCTCAGGCCGGTGTGCAGGGCAACCAGGCCACTTACGCCACCTTGACCGCAGGTGCTTCAGGCGTGATCACCTCCATTGATGCGGAGCCGGGGCAAGTGGTGGGTGCCGGCACGCCCGTGGTTACGCTGGCGCTTGATGGCCCACGCGACGCCGTGTTTTCAGTGCCGGAAGACATCGCACCCACCATGCGCTCTTTGGTCGGGCGCCCCGGGTCCATCAAGGTGCGCCGTTGGGGTACCTTGACATGGGTTCCTGCCACGGTGAGGGAAGTGGCTGCGGCCACCGATGCGATCACCCGCACCATTCTGGTCAAGGCCGACGTGGGGCAGGGCGCTTACGAATTGGGCCAGACAGCCACAGTGATGTTGAGTTCGCCGGTGCGCAATTCAGGGGGGTTGCGAGTCCCCTTGCAGGCTTTGGTTGAAATCGAAGGCCAATCGGCTGTATGGCTGCTTGACGGCGCCAGCATGACGGTCAAACCGCAGCGCGTTGCCACTGGCGAAGTGTCGGGCAATGTCGCGATCGTGACTGACGGCCTCAAGCCGGGGATGGAAATCGTCACGGCCGGTGTGCATGTCATCAAGCTCGGTCAAAAGGTCAAGCGTTACCAAACCTCCTTGGATGAACCGACCGGTGCAAACACTGCATTCGCCCCAGCCGGCAAGGCTTCGAGCGCGGGCAGGCCTGCACGCGAGCAGTGATCATTCAAGGAGCCACCTGTGACCTCTGCTGATAAAAATAAGGCGGGCAATCAGTCCGTCCGCCAACGATTCAACCTGTCGCGCTGGGCTCTGGAGCATTCTGCCCTCACGAGCTATCTGATGATCGTGTTGACGCTGCTCGGCCTGATGGCCTATTTGCAGCTTGGTCAGGACGAAGACCCGCCTTTCGCTTTTCGCGCCATGGTGGTGCGCGTTTACTGGCCGGGCGCAACTGCGCAGGAAATGGCCGAGCAGGTCACGGACAAAATAGAACGTTCGCTGCAGGAAGTTCCCTATGCGGACAAGATACGCTCGTACACCAAGCCGGGTGAATCGTTGACGATCATGCAGGTCCAGGACTCGTCACCCCCCAAGGAAATTCCCAACCTCTGGTACCAGGTTCGCAAGAAAGTTTCCGACGTTCAGTACACCTTGCCTCAAGGGGTGATCGGACCGTTTTACAACGACGAGTTTGGTGACGTTTATGGGTCCATCTACGCTTTGTCGGCCGATGGATTCACCACCGAAGAGCTGCGTCGGTTTTCTGAAACTGTTCGCTCGCAGTTCCTGCGTGTGCCCAACGTGGCCAAGGTCGAACTGTTTGGTGTGCAGCCCGAGAAAATTTTTGTTGAAGCGTCGCAGCAGAGGCTCGCTCAGATGGGCTTGAACCTGAGCCAATTGGTTCAGCAACTCAATGCCCAAAATGGCGTTGAAGGCGCGGGTTTCTATTCCGGTGAGCACGAAAACATCCAGATGCGCGTCACCGGGGCGTTCAAGTCCATCGAGCAACTGCGCCAGATGCCGATCAGGGCCATCAATCCAGCCAACGGGCAGAGTCGCACCTTGCGTCTTGGAGACGTGGCCACGGTGCGGCGCGGCTACGAGTCACCGCCGTCGACCAAGGTGCGACACCAAGGCAAGGAGGTCATCGGGGTGGGCATCTCCATGGCCAAGGGGGGGGACATCATCGAGTTGGGAAAGGCCTTGCGCATCGCCGCTGCCAAAGTACATGCCGACCTGCCGGTAGGCATCGAGCTGGACCAGATCCAGGATCAACCGCAAGCGGTGTCCAGTTCGGTAGGTGACTTTGTCAAAGTGTTGATGGAGGCTGTGGTTGTCGTGCTGGTGGTCAGCTTTGTCAGCCTGGGCCTGCACACCAAACCCTGGCGACTGGATGTATGGCCAGGCCTGGTGGTGGCGATCACCATCCCGCTGGTGCTGGCCGTCACTTTTCTGGTCATGTATTTCTGGGGCGTGGGGCTGCACAAGATTTCGCTTGGCGCCCTCATCATTGCGCTGGGCCTGCTGGTCGACGATGCCATCATTGCCGTCGAAATGATGGTGCACAAGCTGGAAGAAGGCTATGACAAGGTCAGCGCAGCCACCGCAGCTTATGACCTCACGGCCATGCCCATGCTGACCGGCACCCTCATCACCGCAGCTGGATTCCTTCCGATTGGTATGGCGAAGTCCTCCGTGGGGGAGTACACCTTCGCCATTTTTGCGGTCACGGCAGCCGCGCTGCTGATTTCCTGGGTGGTGTCGGTCTACTTTGTTCCTTATCTGGGGCTCTTGCTGCTCAAAACCAAACCCAAAGCGAAGGTGGCTGGGCAAGCCGTTGATCTGTACGACACGCCGTTTTACCGTCGATTCAAGGCGTCGGTGGATTGGTGTGTGGCGCATCGGTGGATCACCATTGGTCTGACCATCGCGGCCCTGGTGCTGGGTGTGCTGGGGATGGGTAAAGTGCAGCAGCAGTTTTTCCCGGACTCCAGTCGCCCGGAAATACTGGTCGATTTGTGGCTACCCGAAGGTTCCAGTTTTGAGGCGACTGAGGCGTTAACCAAACGGTTTGAAGCACGCATGCTCAAGGAGCCGGAGGTCAAGACCGTCAGTATTTGGGTGGGCACGGGTCTGCCGCGGTTTTACCTGCCGATGGACCAGATTTTTCCGCAAAGTAATGTCGCCCAGGCTGTGCTGATGCCCATTGATGCGCATGCGCGCGAAGCCTTGCGCAAACGCATCCCTGCATTGCTCGCCGAAGAGTTCCCGGAGGTGCGTGGGCGCGTGAAGCTGTTGCCCAACGGGCCTCCGGTGCCTTATCCGGTGCAGTTCCGCATCGTGGGTGAAGACCCGGCCGAGTTGCGCCATTGGGCACAAGAGGCCAAGGCTCTGATGCGCGCGCACCCCAATATGACCGGTGTGAACGACAACTGGAATGAGTCGGTCAAGGCCATTCGCTTGATCGTTGATCAATCCAAGGCGCGTGCTTTGGGGGTGACAACGCAGTCGATTGCCCAGGCCAGTCGAATCCTGACCTCTGGCGCCACCGTGGGGCAGTATCGTGAACAGGATCGTCTGATCGACATCGTGATGCACACCCCTCAGTCCGAACGGGCAACGTTGGGTGCACTGGATAACGCCTATGTTCCCAGTGCGTCCGGTCGCATGATTCCTGTCCTTCAGGTGGCCAAGCCCAAGCTGGTGTGGGAGTCCGGTGTGCTGTGGCGGGAGGGGCGGCATTTCGCCATCACCGTTCAGGGTGATGTCACGGAAGGCATCCAGGGGCCGACGGTCAGTGGCGCCCTGTGGCCGCAGATGCAAACGCTGGAGAAACGCATGCCTAGCGGCTATCGCGTTGAACTGGCCGGCGCGTCCGAGGAAAGCAGCAAGGGGCAGGGTTCGATCTTTGTCGGCATGCCGATCATGCTGTTCATCATCTTCACGCTGCTGATGTTGCAATTGCACAGCTTCTCGCGCGCCGTGCTGGTCTTCCTGACCGGGCCCATGGGCATTGCCGGCGTGGCCATGTCCTTGTTGGTTTCCGGGCGTCCTTTTGGTTTTGTCGCCTTGCTTGGCGTCGTCGCCTTGACCGGCATGATCATGCGCAACTCCGTCATCCTGATTGACCAGATCGAGCAAGATCGCGCTGTCGGTGTGCACGCCTGGGATGCCATCGTAGGCGCGGCGGTGCGGCGGTTCCGCCCAATCACCTTGACGGCGGCGGCGGCCGTGCTGGCCATGATCCCACTATCGCGAAGCGTGTTCTGGGGCCCCATGGCCGTGGCCATCATGGGTGGATTGATCGTGGCCACTGCGTTGACCCTGCTGGCGTTGCCTGCCATGTATGCGGCCTGGTTCCGCGTGCGCAGGCCCGTTTGAGGACTGAGGGAAGGGGCGTGAAAAACTCCGCGTCATGCGCGGTAGAATCACCGGTTCTGACCAAATAGCCTATCTGGTTGCTTGGCAACCAGATGTTTCTGAGTCAATGCGCGGGTGGCGAAATTGGTAGACGCACCAGGTTTAGGTCCTGACGCCAGCAATGGTGTGGGGGTTCGAGTCCCCCCCCGCGCACCAGACCCATTCATCTTTTTTTCTAATTTTGAGAGTACATAACATGGCTGTCACCGTGGAGACCCTCGACAAGCTGGAGCGACGCATTACCCTGTCGCTGGCAGCTGACGTGCTCAAGAACGAAGTCGACGCCCGCTTGAAAAAGCTGGCGCGCACCGTCAAGGCCGACGGCTTCCGCCCCGGCAAGGTGCCGATGAACGTTGTCGCGCAACGCTACGGCTATTCCGTCCAGTACGAAGTCGTCAATGACAAGGTGGGCGAAGCCTTTGCCCAGGCTGCGGCCGAGGCCCAGCTGCGTGTGGCTGGTATGCCGCGCATCTCTGAAAAAGAAGGGGCTGTAGCCGAAGACGGCAAGCTGCTGTTTGACGCAACCTTCGAGGTCTACCCGCAAATCACCATCGGTGATTTGACCTCCGCTGAAATCGAACGCGTGACCGCCGACGTCAACGATGCCGCGATTGATCGCACCGTTGAAATTCTGCGAAAGCAGCGTCGCACCTTCGCTCAACGCCCGCAGGCCGAGGCGGCCAGCGAGGGAGACCGCGTCACCATCGACTTCGAAGGCAAGATCGATGGCGTGCCCTTTGAAGGTGGCAAAGCTGAAGGCTACCAATTCTTGCTGGGTGAAGGCCAGATGCTCGAAGCCTTTGAAAAGGCCGTGCGTGGAATGAAGACTGGCGAGTCCAAGACCTTCCCCTTGAAGTTCCCGGACGACTACCATGGCAAGGATGTGGCTGGCAAGGAAGCCGACTTCCTGGTAACCGTCAAGAAGATCGAGGCGCAGAACCTGCCTGAAGTGAACGAAGAGTTCGTGGCGAGCCTGGGTCTGGCTGAATCAACCGTTGAGGCCTTGCGCGCCGACATCAAGAAGAACCTGGAACGCGAAGTGAAGTTCCGTGTGGCTGCCCGCAACAAGGCCGCTGCGATGGATGCTTTGCTGAAGGTCACCCAGTTCGACGTGCCTAAGTCGCTGGTCGAAGCTGAAACCGCGCGTCTGGTCGAAGGCGCTCGCGCTGACCTCAAGGCCCGTGGCATCAAGGACGCCGATAAGGCTCCTATCCCTGCCGAGATGTTCACGCCCCAGGCTGAACGTCGCGTGCGCCTGGGTTTGATCGTGGGTGAGTTGGTCCGCAACAACAACCTGCAGGCCAAGCCCGAGCAACTGCACGACCACATCCAGGAGCTGGCGCAAAGCTACGAGCAGCCGCAGCAAGTGGTGGCTTGGTACATGAGCGATCGTCAACGCATGGCTGAAGTCGAGGCCGTTGTCATTGAAGGCAATGTGGCTGATTTCATTCTGTCCAAGGCTAAGGTCACCGACAAGTCTGTGGGCTTTGAAGAGCTGATGGGTCAGCAAGGCTAACCTCCTGCGTTTGGCGCGGGGGGAAACCCCCGGCAAGGCACCTGCAATCCCGAGTGGAAGCAGGTGCTTTTGTTTTGTGCCAACGTTATCCGTAGGCCTTTGTCACCGAAAGACCACAAGGGCAGCTGTCGGTTTTTTCCGGCGTTCGCTGGCACCCGCCTAGGCGCCATAATCAAATCACGCATAGACATTGAATTCCAAGGAAGCACATGAGCGCACTGGACATCCAAAACCTGGGCTTGGTGCCCATGGTCATCGAAACATCGGGCCGCGGTGAGCGCGCCTATGACATTTACAGCCGCCTGCTGCGCGAACGCGTGGTCTTTCTGGTTGGGCCGGTCAATGATCAGTCGGCCAACCTCGTCGTGGCCCAGTTGCTGTTCCTGGAAAGCGAAAACCCCGACAAGGACATTTCGCTTTACATCAATTCGCCGGGGGGCAGCGTGAGCGCCGGCATGTCCATTTTTGACACCATGCAATTCATCAAGCCGGATGTGTCCACGCTTTGCATGGGCATGGCTGCGAGCATGGGCGCCTTCTTGCTGGCAGCTGGGGCCAAGGACAAGCGGTTCGCCTTGCCCAACTCCAAGATCATGATTCATCAGCCCCTGGGCGGCACGCAAGGCCAGGCTACCGATATTGAGATTCACGCCCGCGAAATTCTCAAGACCCGCGAGCAGCTCAACCGCATCCTCGCGGACCGCTCTGGCCAACCTTTGGAAAAAATCCAGTCCGACACCGAGCGCGATTACTACATGTCGGCGGCGGAGGCGGCCGCCTATGGCTTGATCGACAAGGTGCTTGAAAAGCGCCAAGCTTGACCCCCATTCGATGAGTGAGCGGTTAAAAGCCGGTTCAAAGCGCGTTTCTTTGGCCGCTCAGGGTCAAAAGCATTTGACTTATCATCGTTGTAAACCTTTGCTGACCCACTGACAGGCCTGCACCATGCCCGAGAAAAAAGGCTCTTCCAGCGAAAAAATCCTCTACTGCTCCTTCTGCGGTAAGAGCCAGCACGAGGTGAAAAAACTCATCGCAGGACCCTCGGTCTTCATTTGCGATGAGTGCATTGACTTGTGCAACGACATCATCCGCGATGAAGTCGCTGCCGAGGCAGAGCAGACCAGCCGCCCAGCCAGAAGCGATTTGCCCACGCCCAACGAGATCAAGGGTAGCCTGGATCAGTACGTGATCGGGCAGGACACCGCCAAGCGCACCTTGTCGGTGGCGGTGTACAACCATTACAAGCGGCTGCGCCACATGGGCAACGGTGAGGGCAAGAAGCCCGACATCGAATTGTCCAAGAGCAACATCTTGTTGATTGGCCCGACCGGTTCAGGTAAGACGTTGCTCGCCCAAACGCTGGCTCGGCTGCTGAATGTGCCCTTCGTGATCGCCGATGCCACGACCCTGACAGAAGCTGGTTATGTGGGCGAAGATGTCGAGAACATCATCCAGAAGCTGCTGCAGAACTGCAACTACGACGTGGAGAAGGCCCAGCGCGGCATCGTCTACATCGATGAAATCGACAAGATTTCGCGCAAGTCCGACAACCCCTCCATCACCCGTGATGTGTCGGGAGAGGGTGTGCAGCAGGCCTTGCTCAAGCTGATCGAGGGCACGATGGCGTCCGTGCCGCCACAGGGCGGGCGCAAGCACCCCAATCAGGATTTCCTGCAGATCGATACCACCAACATCCTGTTCATCTGCGGCGGTGCGTTTGACGGCCTGGAAAAAATCATCCAGAACCGCTCGGTCAAGTCTGGCATCGGTTTCGGTGCCAGCGTGCAGAGTAAAAGCGAGCGCAAGGTCAGCGAAGTCTTCCGCGAGGTCGAGCCTGAGGATTTGATCAAGTTCGGCATCATTCCTGAATTGATCGGGCGCATGCCCGTGGTTGCGACTTTGGGCGAGCTGACAGAAGACGCCCTGGTGCGCATCCTGACCGAGCCCAAGAATGCGCTGATTAAGCAGTATCAGCAGTTGCTGGGCATGGACGGCGTCGAGCTGGAAATTCGTCCTGCAGCTTTGATCGCCATCGCTCGCAAGGCGCTGGCACGCAAGACCGGCGCTCGTGGTTTGAGGTCCATCCTGGAGCAGTCCTTGCTCGATACCATGTTCGAATTACCCAATCAAGAAGGAGTGCAGAAGGTGGTTCTGGACGAACCCACCATCGATGAAAACGCCAAGCCTCTGTTGGTGTATCGGGAACAGGCTAAAGCCAGTGCTTGAGTCTGAGCATCCTGCTCTGAGGGGCGCCGTAGAAAGCCGCTCGTTTTGTTGGTTTTCTCGGTGCCCTTGTGTTTTGGTATCGGGGCCCCATCTGGGACTCTGAGAAAGAAAGGCCATCATGTCAGGACATCCCATTCTCCCTTCGGACCCCATCACTTTGCCGCTGCTGCCGCTGCGCGATGTGGTCGTCTTTCCCCACATGGTGATCCCGCTGTTTGTGGGGCGCCCCAAGTCCATCAAGGCCCTTGAAGCCGCAATGGAAGCCGGTCGTCAGATCATGCTGGTGGCCCAAAAAGCCGCCGGCAAGGACGAACCGAAAGCCGAGGACATGTTCGAGATCGGCTGCGTCTCCAGCATCCTGCAGATGCTGAAGCTGCCCGATGGCACTGTGAAGGTGCTGGTCGAGGGCGTGCAGCGCGCTAATACCGCATCCATTGACGACTCCGGCGAGTTCTTCACCGCCGTGGCCGTGCCGGTGCAGCCTGAAGATGGGCTGACCCCCGAGGTCGAGGCCCTGCGCCGCGCCGTGACTCAGCAGTTTGACCAGTACGTCAAGCTCAACAAAAAGATTCCCCCAGAGATCCTCACGTCCATTTCCGGCATTGACGATGCGGGTCGTCTGGCCGACACCATTGCTGCCCACCTGCCTTTGAAGCTGGAGGCTAAGCAATCGGTGCTGGATTTGTTCTCGGTGTCCCAACGATTGGAAAAGCTGCTGGAACAGCTGGAACATGAGGTCGACATCCTGCAGGTTGAGAAGCGCATTCGTGGCCGCGTCAAGCGCCAGATGGAAAAGAGCCAGCGCGAGTATTACCTCAACGAGCAGGTCAAGGCCATTCAAAAAGAACTGGGCGAAGGTGAAGAGGGCGCTGACATCGAAGAGCTGGTCAAGAAGGTCGAAGCTGCTCGCATGCCCAAAGAAGCCCGCAAGAAGGCCGATGCCGAGCTCAAGAAGCTTCGCCTGATGTCGCCTATGTCGGCTGAAGCCACTGTGGTGCGCAATTACATTGACACGATCGTGGCACTGCCTTGGGCCAAGAAGACCAAGATCAAGCACGACCTGGCCAATGCCGAGGGGGTTTTGAACGAAGACCACTACGGCCTGGATAAAGTCAAGGAACGCATCCTTGAGTATCTTGCTGTGCAACAGCGCGTGGACAAGGTCAAGGCGCCGATCCTGTGTCTGGTTGGCCCTCCGGGCGTCGGCAAGACCTCGCTGGGGCAGTCGATTGCCCGCGCCACGGGGCGCAAGTTCGTTCGCATGGCGCTGGGGGGCATGCGTGACGAGGCCGAGATCCGCGGTCACCGCCGCACCTACATTGGCTCCATGCCAGGTAAGGTGCTGCAGAGCTTGAGCAAGGTGGGCACACGCAATCCGCTGTTCCTGCTGGACGAGATCGACAAGCTGGGCATGGACTTCCGGGGCGACCCGTCCAGTGCCTTGCTGGAGGTGCTCGATCCTGAGCAAAACCATACCTTTGGCGACCATTACATCGAGGTCGATTTTGACTTGTCGGACGTGATGTTCGTGGCGACGTCCAACTCGTTGAACATCCCGCCCGCTTTGCTTGACCGCATGGAAGTGATCCGCTTGGCCGGTTACACCGAAGACGAAAAGGTGTCGATTGCCCGGACTTATTTGCTGCCCAAGCAGAGCAAGAACAACGGCGTCAAAGATACTGAAATGGATGTGCAGGAAAGCGCCATTCGTGGCGTGATCCGGTACTACACCCGGGAGGCTGGCGTGCGCTCGCTGGAACGTGAGATCTCCAAGATCTGCCGCAAGGTGGTTAAGGGCATCACGCTCAAGCAGTACACGGGCAAGGTCGTCGTCACTGAGGACAACCTTAATGAATTCCTGGGCGTGCGTCGCTACGACTACGGTCAAGCGACCAAGGACAACCAGGTGGGGCAGGTGGTCGGCTTGGCTTGGACAGAAGTGGGCGGCGATTTGCTGACCATCGAAGCGGCAAGTATGCCTGGCAAGGGCGTCATCACTCGCACTGGTTCGCTGGGCGATGTGATGAAGGAGTCGGTCGAAGCTGCTCGGACAGTGGTGCGCAGTCGTGCTGCTCGCCTGGGGATCAAGGATGAGGCGTTTGAAAAACGCGACATCCACATCCACGTGCCAGATGGCGCCACGCCCAAGGATGGGCCTAGTGCTGGTGCAGCTATGACAACGGCCTTGGTGTCGGTGCTCACGGGCATCCCGGTCAAGGCCAGTGTGGCGATGACGGGTGAAATCACCCTTCGCGGTGAGGTGACGGGTATCGGCGGTTTGAAGGAAAAACTGCTGGCCGCACACCGTGGTGGTATCAAGACGGTGATCATTCCTGAAGAGAATGTCAAAGATCTCCAGGACATTCCCGAGAACGTCAAGAGCGCCATCGAGATCATCCCGGTGAAGTGGGTCGACAAGGTGCTGGAAATCGCCCTGGAGCGTGTTCCACAGGCCTTGCCGGAAGAGGTGTCAAAGGTTGATGCCAAGCCCGATGTTGCGTCGGCTGCAGCACCGGCGGCGGCAACAACTGAGGCGGTCAAGCACTGAGTTTGTGATGTAAATAATCAGCGGGACCGAAGAAGGCCGTCAAAAGCGGTGTATAGTTCGGGTCTTCGCTGATTGCGGTACTTGCCACCAAGCAAGTGCACACAACGCAAGCGATATGCGGGAATAGCTCAGTTGGTAGAGCGCAACCTTGCCAAGGTTGAGGTCGCGAGTTCGAGTCTCGTTTCCCGCTCCAGTTGCACAAACGTTGAGTTTGTATTGAAGGGAAGCCCAGTGAAAACAGGCTTCCCTTTTTCGCAAAGTTGATGGCGCGGTAGCAAAGCGGTTATGCGCCGGATTGCAAATCCGTCTAGCCCGGTTCGACTCCGGGCCGCGCCTCCATGAACAATAAACCCACCAGTGCTTGCGCGTTGGTGGGTTTTGTCTTTGGTGCCCCGAACCGGAATCGAACCGGTACGCCCCCTCACGGGAAAGCGGCGGATTTTAAGTCCGCTGTGTCTACCAGTTTCACCACCGGGGCCACACACGGGCGTGAGTGTAATCGTTCTGGCATCCGCGCTAGCGATTGCAGCGCGGTCGCTGGATGGGGCGTCGCCCCGTTTTTAAAGACTTCCGGCCTGCTTGCAGGAATGGTCAAAAAATGTGTATACTAGTCGTCTTGATTGCTGCTTTGCAGTTATTCAATGTGCGGGAATAGCTCAGTTGGTAGAGCGCAACCTTGCCAAGGTTGAGGTCGCGAGTTCGAGTCTCGTTTCCCGCTCCAGATTCTTGAAGATCCGAGAAAACCCATCAAAGGGAAGCCCCGTGAATACACAGGCTTCCCTTTTTTGTCAGAATTTCCAAAATTCGTGGCGCGGTAGCAAAGCGGTTATGCACCGGATTGCAAATCCGTGTAGGTCGGTTCGACTCCGGCCCGCGCCTCCATCACGCGCCTATTGTGACGAGACGGCCTCAAAGTGAGCGCCGACCTTGGCATGCAACGCTTCTCCCTTTGGGTCAAATTCCCGATGTGATGTCGGTGGATTCTTGGGCGCAATGCCCATCAAGCCACGTCAAGCGGCAAGGACTCAGCGTGGAGTGGCCACTGAAGCCAGTTCTGGGCCACCGCGCTGAGGTGGGATGCCTGTCCCGATGTCCACAACTGGATGCTTGGAGTCGGTGAGGCTTTGTTCTCGCATTCAAGTTTGGCCGCGATGCGGGCGGTGTGTCGAGCCACCGCCTCGGCGGTATCCACCAAGTGCACGCTGTCGCCCATTTCTTGTTGGATCAGTGGGATGACGAAAGGATAGTGCGTGCAGCCCAGCACCACGGTGTCTACCTGCGCCTGGCGCAGTGGTTCACAGAACTGCTTGATGAGCGCCCGCAGGTGTGGGCTGTCCAGCGCTCCTCGTTCTATTTCCTTGGCCAGGCCAGGGCAGGCCTGCAGTACGAGTTCTGCATTGTTGCTGTGGTTCTGCACCAGGTGCTGAAATTTATTGCTGTCCAGTGTGCGGGGGGTTGCCAGCACCCCGATGCGGTGGTTTCGAGACAAGGCGACGGCCGGTTTCACGCCTGGCTCCACCCCCACTACCGGCAGGGCGGCCAAGTGCTGTCGGAGGGTGGCAACGGCGGCTGCCGTGGCAGTGTTGCAGGCCACCACCAAAATCTGAGCGCCCTGGGACACCAGGAAGTCGCCGATGATGGCCGAACGCCGGATGATGAAGGCTTCGTCCCGCTCGCCGTATGGGGCATGGGCTGAGTCGGCCACGTACATCAGGTGCGCGGACGGCAGGTGATGATGGATGGCCCGCAGCACCGACAAGCCGCCCAAACCGGAGTCGAACACCCCAATGTGCAGACCCGTTCCGTCGGGTGGGTTGTTCTGAGTACTTTGGGCAGAAGTCAAAATCATGGGCGCGATTGTGGGGGCAGCATATTTTCCTCTGAACAGGGGGGCTAATGGCTACCGTCCGACGTGAACTCAAGCTAGAATCGAACGATCGTGCTTTTTTGAGCATGTTTTTTTCTCATTCACTATTCCTATGACGCAGGAGAACAACGCATGAAGGTTCTGGTTCCGGTCAAACGAGTTGTTGACTACAACGTGAAAGTCCGCGTGAAGTCCGACGGCTCCGGTGTCGACATCGCCAACGTCAAGATGAGCATGAACCCCTTCGACGAAATCGCCGTCGAAGAGGCCACTCGCCTGAAAGAAAAGGGCATCGTCACTGAAATCATCGCCGTCTCGGTGGGCGTGGCTCAATGCCAGGAAACCCTGCGCACGGCCATGGCCATCGGCGCTGATCGCGGGATCCTGGTCGAAACCGACTCTGAAGTGCAGCCCCTGGCCGTGGCCAAGATCCTGGCGGCCCTGGTTGCCAAGGAAAAGCCCGACCTGATCATCCTCGGCAAGCAAGCCATCGATGACGACAGCAACCAGACCGGCCAGATGCTGGCCGCGCTGACGGGTCTGCCCCAAGCCACCTTCGCCTCGAAGGTTGAAGTGGCCGATGGCGCTGCCTCGGTGACCCGCGAAGTCGACGGCGGCCTGGAAACGCTCAAGCTCAAGCTGCCTGCGGTGATTACCACCGACTTGCGCCTGAACGAGCCGCGCTACGTCACGCTGCCCAACATCATGAAGGCCAAGAAAAAGCCCCTGGAAACGGTCAAGCCGGCCGATCTGGGTGTGGACGTGGCTTCGCGTATCAAGACCCTGAGTGTGGCCGAGCCGGCCAAGCGTTCTGCGGGCATCAAGGTGGCTGACGTGGCCACCCTGGTGGACAAGCTCAAGAACGTTGCCAAAGTGATCTGAGGAGACAACAACCATGACCGCTCTCGTCATTGCTGAACACGACAACACCCACATCAAGGGTGCTACGTTCAACACCATCACCGCTGCCAAGCAAGCCGGTGGTGATGTGCACGTCCTGGTGGCTGGCGCCAATGCCGGTGCTGCCGCTGCCGCTGCTGCCCAAATCGCTGGTGTGACCAAGGTGCTGCACGCTGACGGCGCCCAATTCGCCGACGGTTTGGCCGAAAACGTGGCCGCCCAAGTGCTGGCCGTGGCCTCTGGCTACAGCCACCTGTTCTTCCCAGCCACTGCCTACGGCAAAAACGTGTCGCCTCGCGTCGCAGCCAAGCTGGACGTGGCCCAGGTGTCTGAGATCTCCAAGGTCATCAGCGCCGACACGTTCGAGCGTCCCATCTACGCAGGCAATGCCATCGCCACAGTGCAAAGCACGGACGCCGTCAAGGTCGTCACCGTGCGCGCCACGGGCTTTGATGCGGCGGCTGCCACGGGTGGTTCGGCTGCGGTGGAATCCGTTGCGGCTGTGGCCGACAGCGGCACCTCCAGCTTTGTGGCCCGTGAAGTCACCAAGAACGATCGTCCTGAGCTGACCGCAGCCAAGATCATCGTCTCGGGTGGACGTGCCCTGGGTTCAAGCGACAAGTTCAATGAAGTGCTGACCCCCTTGGCCGACAAACTGGGTGCTGCTCTGGGTGCCAGCCGCGCTGCGGTTGACGCTGGCTACGCGCCCAATGACTGGCAAGTGGGTCAGACCGGCAAGATCGTTGCGCCTCAGTTGTATGTGGCCGTCGGTATTTCCGGTGCTATCCAGCACTTGGCCGGCATGAAGGACTCCAAGGTGATCGTCGCGATCAACAAGGATCCGGAAGCCCCGATCTTCCAAGTGGCTGACTTTGGCCTGGAAGCTGACCTGTTCACGGCAGTGCCGGAACTGATCAAGGCCCTGTGATTCATAGGCAGACGACCTTGTCTGACTGATTTGCCTTTTGGGGGCGTCTTACAAGGCGCCCCCTTTGTCGTTATCGGAGAATGAACATGACTTTTCGCGCCCCCGTCAAAGACCAACTCTTTTGCATGAAAGAGCTGGCTGGCCTGGACAAGATTGCCCAGATCCCTGGCTTTGAAGAAGCGGGCTATGAGACCGCTCAAGCCGTGTTGGAAGAAGCTGCGAAGTTCAACGAAGCGGTTGTCGCACCCCTGAACTGGAGCGGCGACCAGGACCACGGTTCATGGGACGACGGTGTGGTGCGGGCTTCGGCGGGCTTCAAGGAGGCCTACAAGGCCCTGACCGAAGCCGGCTGGCACGGTCTGCAGCAGCCGACTCAATACGGCGGCCAAGGCCTGCCCAAGACCATCGGTTCGGCCTGCCTGGAAATGACCATGGCGGCCAACCTGAGCTTTTCGCTGTGTTCCATCCTGACCACGGGCGCCATCGAGGCCCTGATGACGGCAGGCAGCGACGAGCTCAAGACGCGCTACATCCCCAAGATGATCGAAGGCCCCTGGACGGGCACGATGAACCTGACCGAGCCGCAAGCAGGCTCTGACTTGGCCTTGGTTCGCTCCAAGGCGGTCAAACAAGACGACGGCACCTACCGCATCTCCGGCCAGAAAATCTTCATCACCTGGGGTGAGCACGACATGGTCGAGAACATCGTCCATCTGGTGCTGGCCCGCACGCCAGATGCGCCCGAAGGCGTCAAGGGCATCAGCCTGTTCGTGGTGCCGAAGTTCCTGGTCAACGAAGACGGCTCGCTGGGTAAACGCAACGACGTGTATTGCGCCTCCATCGAAGAAAAGCTGGGCATCAAGGCTTCGCCGACGGCGGTGCTGGTTTTTGGCGATGACAAGGGCGCAGTGGGTCCTGGTGCCATTGGCTACCTCGTGGGCGAAGAAAACCGCGGCCTGGAATACATGTTCATCATGATGAACGCGGCCCGCTACGATGTCGGCATGCAAGGCATTGCCGTGTCTGAGCGCGCTTACCAGCACGCTGTCGCCTACGCCAAGGACCGCATCCAGTCGCGTCCTGTCGATGGTTCGCAGCCTGGCTCGGCCGCGATCATTCATCACCCCGATGTCAAGCGCATGCTGATGACCATGCGCGCGCTGATCGAAGGAGCCCGCGCGATGGCGCTGGTGGGCGCTGCGGCCTACGACACGGCTCACCACCACCCCGACGCCGAAGTGGCCAAGCAAGCTCAATCTTTCTACGAGTTCCTGGTGCCGCTGATCAAGGGCTTCAGCACTGAAAACTCGGTTGAAGTGACCTCGCTGGGCGTGCAAGTGCATGGTGGCATGGGCTTCATCGAAGAAACAGGTGCGGCTCAGTACTACCGTGATGCCCGCATCCTGCCGATCTACGAAGGCACGACTGCCATCCAGGCCAATGACCTGGTCGGTCGCAAGACGGCACGCGATCGCGGTGCCATGGCCAAGTCCATCGCCGCTCAGATCGCTGACGTCGAGGGCCAACTGGCTGCCCGCGACAGCGCTGCCGGCAAGAAGCTGGGGCTGCAACTGAAGGCGGCTCGTGAGTCCTTCCTGCAGGTGGTGGAGTTCGTGCTGGCCAACGTCAAGACCAACCCCAACGCCGCGTTTGCAGGCTCCGTGCCTTACCTGATGCTGAGCGCCAATCTGGTGTCTGGCTGGCAGATGGCCCGTGCCCTGATCGTGGCCGAGGACAAGCTGGCCGTGGGTGAAGATGCCGCCTTCATGACGGCCAAGATTGCGACCGCCCGTTTCTACGGTGATCACATCTTGGCTCGTGTGACGTCGCTGCGCGATTCGATCCTGACCGGTGGTGAGAGCGTGACCGCCATGCCTTTGGACGCCTTCTGATCGATCCATCAAGGACGCCCCACTGGCTCATGCCGGTGAGGGCGTCTTTTTTTTGATACTGAGGAAACAACCATGCCATTGCCCGAAGTGCTCAAGCGCGTTCAGTTTCCCGTCATTGCCTCGCCGATGTTCATCCTCAGCGTGCCCGCGCTGGTGATTGCACAGTGCCAAGCGGGTGTGGTGGGGTCGATGCCCTCGCTCAATGCCCGCCCGGCGTCGCAGCTGGACGACTGGTTGGCCGAGATCACCGAAACGCTGGCCGCCTACAACGCCGCCAATCCTGATCGGCCCGCAGCGCCGTTTGCCATTAACCAGATCGTGCACAAGAGCAACGATCGGCTTGAGCAGGACCTGGCGTTGTGCGTGAAGTACAAGGTGCCGCTGGTCATCACTTCGTTGGGCGCGCGCACTGATGTGAATGAGGCCGTGCACAGTTACGGTGGCCTTGTCATGCATGACATCATCAACAACAAGTTCGCGCGTAAGGCAATCGAGAAGGGCGCTGATGGCCTGATCGCGGTGGCGGCGGGTGCGGGCGGCCACGCGGGCACCATCAGCCCTTTTGCGCTGATTCAGGAAATTCGCGAGTGGTTTGAAGGGCCGCTGGCCTTGTCGGGCGCCATCGCCACGGGGCGTGGCGTGCTGGCCGCACAAGCCATGGGCGCTGACTTTGCCTACATTGGCTCGGCCTTCATTGCCACGCACGAAGCGCGTGCGGCCGAGGCCTACAAGCAGATGGTGGTCGATAGCAACAGCCAGGACATCGTCTACAGCAGCCAGTTCACGGGCGTGAACGGAAACTACCTGCGCGGCTCCATCAGCAATGCCGGATTGGACCCGGATAAGCTGGCCATTGGCGATCCGTCGCAAATGACCTTCGGTAGTGGTGGTGACAGCGCCGCCAAAGTCTGGAAGGATATCTGGGGCTGCGGCCAGGGCATTGGCGCGGTCAAAAAGGTCGTGCCGGTGAGTGAGTTGGTGGCGCGCCTGAAGGCAGAGTATGAAGAGGCCCGCCAGCGCCTTTGCCGGTAAGTTGTCGGTGCCCTGATGCTGTGTCAGGGGGGGCGCAGGCCGAGCTTGAAGGCGATCATCGCCCTCAGTTTGGTGGGCGCCACCGGCTTGACCAGCAGGTGGAAGTTGTACTTGGCAGCGTTCGCTTCGTGGCCCGTCATGGTGCTGCCCGTCACCATGATGGCCGGCAGGTCCAAGCCAAAGCATTCGCGCAGGGCTTTGATGGCGTCCACCCCCGTTTTCTGTTCGGGCAGCCGGTAGTCCACGATCAGCAGGTCGGGTTTGTCGGTGGTGCTGCGCGCCCAGGCTTCGACGTTCGCCACGGTGTCAAAGGCGCTCACCGTGGCCCCCCAGCCTTTGAGCAAGATTTGCAGGCCTTCCAGCACGGCCAACTCGTCTTCCACGACCACGATGTGGCGGCGATCGAGCGTCACGCCCAACAAGGGTTTGGTCGGGATGCCGGTGCTTTGAAGTCGCGATGCACGGCCTACTGGCAGTAGCACGGTGAACACGGTGCCATGTCCCACCCTGGAACGAAGGGTCAGCGGCGCATGCATCAGGTCGGTCAGTCGTTTGACGATGGCCAGGCCCAGGCCCAGGCCTTTGCGGTGATGCGGCTCCAGCGGGCGGCCGCTGTGTGTCTGATAGAACTCGTCAAAGATCCGACCCTGCTCGTTTTCGGCAATGCCAATCCCGGAGTCCCAGACCTGCAGGCTCAATTGTTTGCCGCGCAGGCGGCAGGTCACCAGCACGCCGCCGTCTTCCGTGTAGCGAATGGCGTTGGACACCAGATTGCGCAAAACGCGCTCAAGCAACATCGGGTCCGCATAGACGTGGTGTTGCCCGCCTCGAAAACTCAGCATCAGCCCCTTCTCAAACGCCGTGGGCTCGAAGGTCAGGCGGATGCGGTTGAACAAATCCTGCATTGAAAAGTGTTCTGCCTGGACGTCAACCGCTCCGGTGTCGATCTTGGTGATGTCCAGCAGTTCGCTGAACAGGCCTTCCAGTGCATCCACTGAACTGTTGATGCTGTTGACGAGGTGAATGACTTCTTCATCCTTGCTGCGCTGGCGCAAGGCTTCGGCGAACAGGCCCATGGCGTGAAGGGGTTGGCGCAGGTCGTGGCTGGCAGCGGCAAAGAACTGGGTTTTGGCGCGGTTGGCGGTTTCCGCCAGACGCTGGGCGTGTTCGGCCAGGGCCATTTCGCCGCCGAGCTTGATCGCCAGGTCTTGTGTCTGCAACTTGAGTTTGACCATTTCGCCAAATACGTTGCGAAAGGCCCATCCCAAGGACAGGACGCAAACTCCGATCAGGCACCAGATGCCGGCCATTTGCAGGTCATGGGGCTGGCCGTGCATGGCGGTGCGTACGATCATGGGAATGAAGTAGAAAGCCATGCACGACAGGAACAGTCGGATGTTCATGGCCATGTAGGGTACGGCGCCGATCGCGAAGGAATAGATGATCAACATGAGCGCTGTGCGCTCGAAGGTGCCGCCATAGTCGTAGAACAGCATGGCACCGATGCTCCACAAGGCCGATCCGACCAGGGCTCCGATGTTCCAGCGGAGCAGCCAACGGGCGTGGTCGACGTGTTCTGCGTCTTGCTGAACGGCTTTTTCGAATCCGTACATGCCTGCCAGTCGGGCAAACCACATGACGGCAAAAGCGCCGGCCCAGCTCCAAAGCAGCGCGTGCGGAACGTGCTTCCAGTACATCGCGGTGCTCACCACCATGCCCAAGCAATGGCCGAAAAGCGCGGCCCCGGTTTGGTTGTAGAGGTAGTGGGTGGTGTCAGGAACCTGAGCCGCTCGGCTTGGGTTGGATGATTTGGGTGCCGGCTCCGCTGTCATGGCTTATGGTGCGTTGTTTCGCCAAGCCGAGAACCCGCCTTGCTTTTGCAGGATCTGGCTGACAGCGATCACCGCCTGGGTGCGTGAACTCACGCCCAGGGACCGCAGTACCGCCGCGACGTGGTCTTTGACGGTTTCCACCGACAGGTTTAATTCACGGGCGATCAGTTTGTTGGGCTGGCCTTTGAGCAACAGCGCCAGCACGTCGCACTGTCGGGGTGTCAGGCCTAACTGAGCCAGGGGCGGTGTGTTCTGGAAGCCTGCCGCCACTGCTTCGCGCTGGATTCGGTGGAGGGGGTCGGTGGCGGATGTGTTTGGGCTGAGCGGGGAGCCCATGCTCATGGGTGGCACATAGACGCCCCCCGACATGACTTGTTGAAGGGCAGAGATCAGGGTGTCGTTGGACGCCCGTTTGGGCACGAAACCCATCGCGCCCATGTCGATGGCACGGATCACGTCGCTGGTGCGGTCCGAGGCGGAAATCACCACCACGGGCAAGGCCGGGTAATTGGTGCGCAGTTCCGCCAGTAACTCGAAGCCATCGTCTTCGCCCAGGTGCAAGTCCAGCAGCACCAGGTCGTGGTGGGTGTCCTCGCGCAGCGCCGTGCGCGCCGTCTGTGCGTTGGAGGCCGTCGCGACGGAAACGTTGTCGCCCAGGCCTTTGATGACAGATTGCAAGGCGGACAGGATCAGCGGGTGGTCGTCGATCAGCAAGACCTTCATGAAAGTTCCTTGATTTGTCCCTGATTCAGGGTTATGTGTCGCTTGGTGTTTTTGGGGATCATAGGGCACGGTGCCCGGCCCATCCCAAGGGGCTGTCCAATAAGCGCGTGTCACCGGACTTGACCGTGCCGCGCTCCAGCCATTCGAGACAGGCGCCATCGGCCACCTTGGCGACCAACGCCTGTTGGGCTAGTTCGCCCGCACTGCGGTAAAAGCGCGTGGCGCCTGGCGTGGTGATCAGGGCATGGCTACCTGGGCGCCTCCCACCATGCCGCCAGGCGGGTGCACGAGCACGTGGTGGCAAACCGCGTCGCCTTCGGGATAGAGACGTTGCAAGACGCGCAAGGGGCCGCCGTGCAGGTCGTGTGCGATCGTGCGTTGGCCGTCAAGGCAGAGTAGTTCAGGGTCAGGTGTCCAAGCCAGCTCATGTGGGGGTTTCGCCGATTCGTGACAGCCACAAGGCCAAGGCGACATGAACAAGATCCTGGGGCGCTGCGGCAATCCAGGAGATCCGATGATTGGGCCAATTCAAAATCGACTGGATGCACCAAAAAATGGCAGATGAACCTGGTTTTTAGTAGGCTATTTCGGGTAACGGCGGGTGCTCCATGAGGCTATGGTGTCGCCTGACCTTGCGAGAGTTCGGAAATGCCGGATGGCAAGGCAAGGGCCGCATGCGCTCCCGGCTCTAGGAGTGCCTTTTAGGTGGCACGGGCATGTTGAATCTCGATCAATTCAAACTAGGGCGGCGGCTAGGGCTGGGCTTCGGTGTGGTTCTGGTGCTGGCGGCGGTGATTGCCCTGGTCGGCTGGGTTCGTCTGGCCGAGACTGTGCATGACATTGATCTCAATGCGACGGTTCAGGAGCGCGCGACGTCGGCCCTCCAATGGGAAGGCTTGACGCTGCTCAATGTCAACCGCACGCTCGCCATTGCGCAGGCCGGGGGGCTCAAAGAGGTGAAAGACCACTTCGCGCCATTGATCAAGGAAACCTCGTCCCAGATCAGCGCGATACAAAAACGACTGGAAGACAGCGCGGCCACTCCCGAGGAGACGGCTCAGTTTGCGGACATCGCAGCCAAACGCAAGATTTATGTGACTGCGCGTGATTCCATTTTTTCATTCCTGGAGATGGAGGATCCTGGCGCCAAAGAGGCCTTGAGCAGCCAGTTGCTCCCGGCGGCCCAACACTACCTCGCGGCCATCAATGCTTACCACGTGGCCCAGCGCAAGGCCGCAGACGACCAATCCAGCCAGACGCATGCGACAGTGGGGCGCGCGAAACTGCTGCTGGTCCTGTTGGCCGTGATGTGTCTGCTGCTGGGTTCGGCTTGCGCCTGGGGCATCACACGTTCAGTGGTCGAGCCGCTGCGCCGCTTGGTGTCGGCCACCCGCGTCATTGCCAAGGGCGACTTGTCGCAGCGTCTGGAGATGGATGGACGCGACGAGTTGTCCGACTTGGGGCGCAGCTTGGAAGAGATGCAGCAGTCCTTGCGTGACATCGTCGGTGAGGTCCGCCATTCCACCGATTCGATCAAAACGGCCAGCGACGAGGTGGCTGTTGGCAGCCAGGATCTGTCGGCTCGCACCGAGCAGGCCGCAGCCAACTTGGAAGAAACCGCGTCCACGATGGAGCAAATTTCCGGAACGGTCCGGCACACGGCGGATGCCGCGCGGTCGGCCAATCAACTGGCGGCGGGGGCTGCACAGGCGGCGACCCAGGGAGGGGAGGTCGTCTCGCAGGTGATCGCCACCATGGACGACATCACGCAAAGTTCCAAGCGAATCGTCGACATCATTGCGGTCATCGACGGTATTGCATTTCAAACCAACATCCTGGCCTTGAACGCGGCGGTGGAAGCGGCGCGTGCTGGCGAACAGGGGCGTGGTTTTGCCGTGGTGGCCGCCGAAGTGCGGGCCCTGGCCCAGCGCGCTGGCGCGGCAGCCAAGGAGATCAAAACCCTGATCGGCGCATCCAGCGAGCGGGTTGACGCTGGGGCCTCTCTGGTTCAGCAGGCGGGCGCATCCATGACGGACATTGTGGACTCGGTCAAGCGCGTGGCCGACATCATTGGCGAGATCATGTCGGCCTCAACTGAGCAGTCCGAGGGCATCAGCCAGGTCAACACGGCGGTTTCTCAACTTGACACCATGACTCAGCAAAATGCCTCGCTGGTGGAGGAGTCCGCGGCCGCCGCTGAAAGCCTGAAGGATCAGGCCGTCAAGCTGTCCGAGGTGGTGTCGGTGTTCAAGCTGGCGTGAGCGTTATTCACGCTTGACGCGGCGCGTGGCTAGCGCGCATCAGACTGGCCACAAAGGTATCGAAGGCCGCCAGCAGTGGCGTGTAGCGTTCGGGTGCTGACTCGAGTTGCTGCAGCGCCAGGCAGGTGGCTTCCAGCGTGGATCGTTGATCCGGGCGATGCGCCTTGCGGATCAGGTATTGCGAGGGCGCCGACGTCTGCAATGCCAAACGCGGCAGTTGATGAAGCATTGGGTTGAGGTGCAGCATCTTGAGGCTCTTGCGCCAGGTGCCGTCCAGCACCACCAGGCGCACCTGTGCGGGGTCGGCGGGCACGGCGGTCAGTGGCTGGGGTGCTGCCTCGGCCTCAGCCTCCGGGGTGGCCGGATAGAGCAACACGTTGACCCGCCCTTTGGCATGCAGCCACCCATGGAGCGCTTGCTGATCGAAGCACTCACCCGTGATCAACTCGCTTTTTTCCAGGCTCAGGTGAAGCAAGCGGGCGCTGCCCTTGGCCTGATGCACCTCCAATGGATGCTGCAGGACCAGCACCTCGGCCTGATTGGGTGTCGGGGTGATCCACTGGCAGATGCAAGCGCTTTGGGGGCGCAGGCAGCGCGGGCACTGCGCTCTGCTCAAGCGCACGCGTGCGCGGCCAGGATGGCGCTCAGCAGTTGCCAGGTGCGCTCCACCGAGGCCACGTCCACCGATTCGCCCGGGGCATGCGCGCCGCGAATGGTCGGCCCGAAGGACACGATGTCCATGCCCGGGTACTTGGCTGCGATGATGCCGCACTCCAGTCCGGCGTGGATGACCTGCACGGTTGAGGAGGTGCCGAACTCGCGCTGGTACACCTGCTGGCAGCGCTTGAGCAGCGCAGAGTCGGGGTTCGGCGTCCAGCCCGGGTACTGGCCGGATGTTTCGGCTGCGGTGTCCGACAGTGCCCACAGGCTGGCGATCTCATCGGCCAAGGCCTGGCTGCCGCTGTCCAGCAGAGAGCGCACCATGAAGTTGCAGGAACCTCCCGTGGCTTGCAGCTCCACCATGCCGAGGTTGTTCGAGGTTTCGACGACACCGGGCACGCACTGGCTCATGCGTCGCACGCCATGCGGTGCGGCATGCAGGCTGTTCAGCCACACGGTCTGCTCAACCGGCGACAGCACCTGCGCGGCGGACGTGGGCTGCGAGTTCAGACTCAAGCCAGGTTCGACGCCGGCCAGCTCTTGCGTCAGCAAGGCTTGCCAGTGGGCCAGGGCATCGGCCAGTGGCGCGCCAAGCCCAGTCGGCAGGGCGATCACGGCATGTGCCTCTCGGGGCAGGGCGTTGCGGGCCGTGCCGCCTTTCAGTTCGGCCAGACGCACGGGGTGGTGCCGGGCCAGGTCCTGCAGCACGCGCACCAACAGCTTGATGGCGTTGCCGCGCCCTTCATGGATGTTGATGCCCGAGTGACCGCCGCGCAACCCGCGCAGGCTAATGCGCCAACATTCATGCCCGTCGGGCAAGGCGCGCGCGCTGCCGGGTCGTGCGACGTTCACGTCCATGCCTCCAGCGCAGCCGAGGTAGAACTCGCCCCATTCCTCGGTGTCCAGGTTCAGCATCAGGCGGCCTTGCAACACGTCGCTGGCCAGGCCCAGGGCGCCGCCCATGCCGGCTTCTTCATCGACGGTGAATAACGCCTCAATGGGGCCGTGCAGCAGCGCAGTGTCTTCCAGCACGGCCAGGATCAAGGCCACGCCGATGCCGTTGTCCGCGCCCAGCGTCGTGTCTTCGGCCACCAGGAATCCGTCGTCGAGCAGCACCGCGCGAATCGGGTCGCGCGAGAAGTCATGCATCGAGTCGCTGTTTTTCTGGCAGACCATGTCCAGATGGCCTTGCAGCACGATGCCAGGCGCGCGCTCGCAGCCGGTGCTGGCGGGCTTGCGGACGATCAGGTTGCCGGCCAGGTCCACCTGGGTCGCCAGGCCTTGGTTGGTGGCCCAGTGCTGCAGGTGCGCGCGCAAGGCGTCTTCCTGTTTGGATTGGCGAGGGATGCGGCACAGCGTGTCGAAGTGCGCCCAGACGGCGGGTGGTTGCAGGTCGTTGAACATCAGCGGATGGCGGTTTTGTCAAAGAGTGGGTTCTCGATGATGCCCAAGCGGTTGCCGAAGGGGTCCTGGACAGCGCCCACTTTGATCCCCTCGCCAACCTCCTTGACCGGCTCCAGTTCGGTGGCGCCCAGTGCAATGAGGCGCATATACGCCGACGCCGCATTGGCGACACCCCACAGGGCTTGCGTGCCCGTGATGCCGGGCGTCGCATGGGGGTCGAGCCCCAGTTCAAAGCCACCGACCGAGAAGCCGACGTAGAAAGGTTGGTCGAAATAGGGCTGAAGCCCCAAGACCTCGGCGTACCACTTCTTGGCGGCGGCGAGGTCGGGGGCAGGGTAGATGGCGGTGCGCAGGCCGAGGATCATGGGAGCCTCCTGTGGGTGAAGGTTGGCATCATTCCAATGTGGCGTTGACCGGAAATTCTCGCTGCGACTTGAGCTGTGCCGCTTGTCGGGATAAGTACCGGCGTGTGGTCGACGTCAGTTCTCAATGAGCGCGAATTCGGGCGATTGCGTCGCTTGCTATTTTTTTTCGCCCATGACGAGCAAGAGGCCGCCGACCACGATTGCTCCGATGCCCGCCCATATCGGAACATTGACAGTTTCCCTTTCTTTTGCAGAAACTTCAATGGGGCCCAACTTGAAGACGGTCGTGTCCTTTGTATAGCTAAAGCCGCCGTAGGTTAGGCCAACAACGCCAGCAACGACGAGAGCGAGCGCTACAACTTTGATGGTGTTCATGCTGGAAGTGTCCATTTGTTTTTGAACCAAAATCTGAGTGTCCCAGACATGGATCCTGTTGCAACTCCTTTGTGAAGGAGCTCAATAATGATGTCGCCGTCAGGCCAATAAGTCCAGCAAGGTCCGGGCGACCACTTTGGTGGCCTTGCGCAAATCGTCCAACACAAGATGCTCATCGGCCCGCTTGGCGTTCGACTCCAACACCGTGCGTGGCCCCGCGCCATAAATCACCGCCGGGATGCCGTGGGCGCAATATAGCCGCACGTCAGTGTAGAGCGGGGTGCCGCAGGTGGGGATGGGCTGGCCAAACATCGCCTGACCGTGTTTTTGAATGGCCGCGACCAGTGGCGCATTGCCCGGTAACGCCTGCAATGACTTGGCCAGCAGCAGGCGTTTCACGTCCACGGTGATGCCGGCAAAGGTGGCCGCCGCCTCGGCGATGACGCGGCGAATGTCAGCCTCCACCGCCACCGGGTCTTCTTCGGGGATCATGCGGCGGTCCAGCTTCAGCACCACCTTGCCCGGCACCACATTGGTGTTGGTGCCGCCTTCAATGCGCCCCACGTTCAGGTATGGGTGGGTGATGCCCGGCACCTTGGAGGTGATGGCCTGGTAGGCCGTGTTCTGCGCATACAGGGCGTTGAGGATCGCGACCGCGCCTTGCAGGGCGTCCACTCCGGTGTGCGGTATGGCCGCGTGCGCCATCTGGCCGTGCACGGTCACTTCCATTTGCAGGCAGCCGTTGTGGGCGGTGACCACCTCGTGGCTGAAGCCTGCGGCGATCAACAGATCGGGCTTGGTTAGGCCATGTTTGAGCAACCAGCCGGGACCGAGTTCGCCGCCGAATTCTTCGTCGTAGGTGAAGTGCAGTTCGACCGTGCCTTGCAGCTTGGGTGCAGCGGCTTGGACGGCCAGGGCTTCCAGCGCACGCAGGGCAAAGCTGTAGGTGGCGAAGTCGCTTTTGCTGACGGCACTGGCGCGGCCATACAGTTTGCCGTCAGCCACTTCGCCCCCATAGGGGGCGTGCGTCCAGCCTTCGCCGGGAGGGACCACGTCGCCATGGGCGTTGAGCGCCACGGTGAGGCCGCCTTCGGGTTGGGCGCCGAAACGGCGGCGCACGATGAGGTTGGTCAGGCTGCTCAAGCCATAGGACTTGACGTCGGCGTCTGCCACGGGGTGTTGTTCGGCCTGCCAGCCAAAGGTGCTCAACAGTTCGGCGGTGCGTTGGGCGTGGGGCGTGTTGTTGCCGGGCGGGGTGTCGGTGGGTACTTGCACCAGGGCCTGCAGAAAACGCACCTCTTCATCAAAATGTGCGTCGATCCAGGCGTCCATGGCTTCGTACTGGGCATCGTGAGGGGAAGGGGCGGTCATAGGCTTTCCAGCAGGTGCATGAAGGCGTCGACGCACAACTGGGCATCGTCGCTGGTGATGGTTTCCAGCGGGTTGTGGCTGATGCCTGCGTTGCCGCAACGCACGAACAGCATGGCTTGAGGCATGACCTGGTGCAGCTTCATGGCGTCGTGCCCGGCGCCGCTGGGCATTGCATGGGCAGGCAAGCCCAGGGACTGAACGGCTTGTGTCCAACGGACTTGCCAGGCGGGGTTGCAGGGCGCGGCGTCGGCGGTGAGGGTGCGCTCCAGGTGGTAGTGCACGCCACGGCGTTCGCAAATGCTTTGCAGGGCGGCTTCGACGTCCAAGGCCAGGGCGTCGCGCTGTTCATTGGTGGGGGCGCGCAGGTCGAGCGTGAACTGGCAGCGGCCCGGCACTACGTTGATGGAGCCTTGCGGCACGTTCAAGATGCCCACGGTGCCGACCGAGGGGCCTGCGGGGTGCTTGGCGTCCAGCCCGGCGCGGCGCTCGACGAACAGCAGCAGCTTGGCCACGGCGGCGGCGGCGTCCTTGCGGCGGTCCATGGGGGTGGTGCCGGCGTGGCTGGCCATGCCGATGACTTCGCCGCTGTAGCGCACGCTGCCGTTGATGGTCGTGACGATTCCCAGAGGCACGTCGATCTCGTCGAGCACGGGGCCTTGTTCAATGTGCACTTCCACAAAGGCGCGGTAATGGGCCGGGTCGCGCTGGAGCGCCTGGATGGCGTCCATGGTGCCGGGCAGTCCGGCGTCGCGCATGGCTTGACGCATGGTGATTCCGCCGGCATCGGCCAGGTCCAGCCAGGCGGGGTTGAAGTCGCCCACCAAGGCGCTGGATCCTAAGAAGGCGGCCTTGTAGCGCTGGCCTTCTTCTTCGGCAAAGCCCACCACTTCAATCCCAAAGGGCAGGCGTTGGCCGCGCTGGTGCAGTTGGCGCACGCAGGCCATGGGCACAAGGATGCCCAGGCGGCCGTCGTACTTTCCGCCGTTGCGCACGGTGTCAAAGTGCGAGCCGGTCAACAGCCAGGGGGGGGCGGTTTGTGTGCCATGGTAGCGGCCCACCACATTGCCCACGGCGTCCTGGCTGACCTCGTCAAAACCGCAGTCTTGCATCAAGGTTTGCAATTGTCGGGCGCAGGCCTGATGGGCGGGGGTGAGGTAGGTCACCGTCAACTGGCTGGCGGTGTCGCCCACGCCTTCGGTGTGGTGTGTCAGCGCTTGGGCCCAGTCCCACACCAGTTCGCCTTGTCGTGGGGGGAGGCCGAACTTGTCGTTCAGGCGGACCTCGGCGATGCGGTGGATGTGGCGCAGGCACTCGGCGCGTTCAAAGTCGGGGTGGTTTTGCAGGCGGCGCTGGAAGGTGCTGATGATCTCTGGTCGGCTCAAGCCCGTACCACGCGGGCCGCGTACGGCCAGGATGAACGGCCAGCCGAAGCGGGCCTTGTAGGCTTGATTGAGTTGGTGTAGCAGGGCAAATTCTTCGGGCGTGCAGTGGCTCAGGCCCGCCTGGCTTTGCTCGTGGCTGGACTCCGCCGTCATCTGGCCCGCCACGGCGGCTTTGCCAGCCAACTCCGGGTGGGCGCGGATCAGGCCTAGCTGCGCATCGGGTGGCGCTTGGCGCACGACCTGGGCCAGGGCGTGTTTGAGGTGGGGCAGGGACTTGAAAGGGCGCTGCGCCCAGGCGTGCTCGGCGATCCAGGGGGAGTGTTCGTAGACGCCGCTCAGCAGTGCAGTGAAGCCGCCTTGATCGGCAGCATTGAGTGGAGCCAGGGTCAAGGCGGGGGTGGTGTTCATGCGGGGTGCGCAGCCTTCCAGTGGCGGGCGATGTCGATGCGGCGGCACACCCAGACCTTGTCGTGCGCTTCCAGGTGGTCCAGAAAACGTTGTAAGGCGCGGATGCGGCCCGGGCGGCCCAGCAGGCGGCAGTGCATGCCCACGCTCATCATCTTGGGCGAATTGGCGCCCTGGGGGTCGCCTTCGGCGTACAGCACGTCAAAGGTGTCGCGCAGGTAGGTGAAGAAATCATCGGCCTGCGAGTAGCCTTGCGGCAGCGCAAAGCGCATGTCGTTCACGTCGAGGGTGTAGGGCACGACCAGGTGGGGAACGGTGTCGCCGCTGGTCTTGGTGACCTCGGTCCAGAAGGGGAGGTCGTCGCCGTAGTAGTCGCTGTCGTACTCAAAGCCGCCAAAGTCGGCCACCAGGCGGCGGGTGTTGGGGCTGTCGCGGCCGGTGTACCAGCCCAGGGCGCGCTGGCCGGTGAGTTGTTCGATGGCGTGCATGCCAAGCGCCATGTGTTCACGCTCGGTGGCTTCGTCGATGGCCTGATAGTTGATCCAGCGCCAGCCGTGGCAGGCGATCTCGTGGCCCAGGGCGACAAAGGCCTGGGTCAGCTCGGGGTGGCGTTGCAAGGCCATGCCCACGCCAAAGATGGTGAGGGGCAGTTGGCGTTGTTCGAACTCGCGCAGGAGGCGCCACACGCCCACACGCGATCCATATTCGTAGATCGACTCCATGCTCAGGTGCCGATCCGGGTAGGCCGGCGGGGTGAACATTTCGCTGAGGAATTGTTCGCTGCCGGCGTCGCCATGCAGCACGTTGTTTTCGCCGCCTTCTTCGTAGTTCAGCACGAACTGCACGGCGATGCGTGCGCCGCCGGGCCAATGGGCATGAGGCGGGTTGCGGCCGTGACCGATGAGGTCGCGAGGGTAGGGCGTGGTGGGGCGCATGGTCATGACAGGGACCATTGTGATGAAAGTATCTGCAGTTTAGTGAAGTGTGCGCAAGAACATGTCAGGATGTTGCTCATGAGCGATCATTCATTTTCTGGGTTGACCACCCATGTGCTGGACACGGCGCATGGCAAGCCGGCGGCGGGCATGGCGGTGGCTTTGTATGTGATGCAGGGGGACGACTGGGCCTTGCTCAAGCAGGCGCACACCAACGTCGATGGACGGCTGGACGAGCCCTTGCTGGCGGGCGCTGCACTGGTGCCGGGTCGCTACCGCCTGGTGTTCGACGTCGAGGCCTACTTCCGTAGCCTGGGGGTGGACCTGCCCACGCCCGCTTTCCTGGGGCAAGTTCCGCTGGACTTTGGCATGGCCGATGACACGGCTCATTACCACGTGCCTTTGCTGGTCAGCCCCTGGGCCTATTCCACCTACCGAGGCAGTTGACATGCTCGATGTGAGCCCCTGGCTGGGCTATGCGCTGGACTGGGCTAATCTGCTGCTGCGCTGGGCGCATGTGGTGGTGGCCATTGCGTGGATCGGGTCCTCGTTCTATTTCGTGTGGCTGGACAACAGCTTGACGCCGCCTGTCGATGCAGCTCTAAAGGCCAAGGGAGTGGGCGGTGAGTTGTGGGCCGTGCACGGCGGCGGTTTTTACAACCCGCACAAGTACCTGGGGGCACCCAAGGCTTTGCCGGCCCACCTGCATTGGTTCTACTGGGAGAGCTACTCCACCTGGTTGACGGGGTTTGGCCTGTTCACGGTCTTGTACCTGTTCAATGCGGGCACCTTCATGATTGACAAGACGGTGTACGACTGGACACCATTTGCGGCGGTGGGCACGGCGCTGGGTTTTCTGGTCGGGTTCTGGGTGGTTTATGACCTGATCTGCCGCACCCTGGGACGTGGGGCGAGGGGCAATGCCTTGGTGGGGGGCGCGGTGTCGGTGGTGGTGGTGCTGGCGGCCTGGGCGGCCTGTCAGCTCTTTGCCGGGCGTGCCGCATTCTTGCTGGTGGGGGGCATGCTGGCCACGACCATGAGTGCCAATGTGTTCTTCTGGATTATCCCGGGGCAGCGCACGGTGGTGGCGGCCATGAAGGCGGGCCAACCGGTGGACCCGGCACATGGCCTGCGCGGCAAACAGCGCAGCGTGCACAACACCTACTTTGGCTTGCCGGTGTTGTTCGGCATGTTGAGCAACCATTACCCCTTTGCCACCGGCCATGCCCACAACTGGCTGGTGCTGGTGTTGATGATGCTGGCTGGCGCCCTGATCCGGCATTTCTTTGTGGCGCGGCACAAGACGGCGTTGGCGGGTCAGGGTGCGCCCTGGCGTTGGGCGGTGGCCGGTGTGGCGATTTTGCTGGGCGTGGCGGTGTGGCTTGCGCCTGAGCGGCCAGCGGTGTCTTCCGTGGTCCGTCCCACGCCGGCCAACTTGTGGCTGCAGGTGCAACACATCGTGGCGACTCGCTGCGTTGCCTGCCACAACGCCGCCTTGGCCAACAAGGGCATCGCTTTGGACACACCTGAACTCATCCAGCGGAACGCGCAAAATCTATACCGCCAGGCCGTGGTGTTGAAAGCCATGCCGATGAACAATGCCACACAAATCACGGATGAAGAACGGGCGGTGCTGGATCGTTGGTACCTGACCGGGCGCTAGGGTTCGACTCAGTGAATAACCGACATGGCGGCGGTCTGGACGCCCGATTGATCTTGCGCACTGCCGAAGTGACCCAGCAGAATGTGACGAAACAGGGCTGAACGCGGGAGGTTATTCATGCACCAGGGAAGTTGCCTTTGCAAAGGCGTGACCTTCACCGTCGCAGGTGAGTTGCCACCCATTCAGGTTTGTCATTGCAGCCAATGCCGCCACGCGCAGGGCACGCCTTTTGCCACCAACATCCCAGTGGCGGAGGTGCAGGTGACGTGGCTGTCCGGGGTGGAGTTGATCCACTATTACGAATCCTCACCGGGCAAGTTCCGCTGTTTTTGCAAAACCTGCGGATCTCCCCTGTTCAGCAAGCGGGCCTCGCTGCCAGGCATCCTGCGCATGCGTGCCGGAACGTTCGATGGCGATTTGTTGTCCAGGGTGGGTGTGCACATTTATCACGGGTCCAAGGCCCATTGGTGGACGGGGCTGGACGATGCGCCCAAGTTTGACGAAATGCCTCCGGTGTGACTTGGGCCGATGACGCTGGGTTTCTTACAGCCCGCGCTGCCACTCCTGGCGCAGCTGGACCGTTTGCGGGCTGGCGATGGCTTGGCGCACCTGCGCCAGCAGGCGGGGTTTTTCAGCCCCCAAGGTGCCCCTGAGGGCCAACCAGTTGGACGCATGGTCGCTGCGAAACACGGTGCGCTGCAGATCCAAGGCTTGCAATAGTTGTTCGATCTCGCCAAACAGTTCCTGCTGATTGAGCTCATCCCATTCCGGGAAAGCCTGACGAAATCGCGCTTCACCCTGGGGAAAGCTCACCACCAAGGTCGCCAGAAATTCGGGTTGCGTCAGATTGGCCAATCGGGCTGAATTGGCGGCATGCTGCTCGGAGAGGACCCGACCACCGAGTCCGTTGAGCAACATGACCGAGCGTGTGATGCCGGCGGCGCCCAATTTTTCCAGCGCTTCACGGGTGGACTCAAAGGTTTCGCCCTTGTGGACCTTCTGGAGAACTTCGTCATCGCCCGACTCTGCGCCAATGTAGGCCAGGGTCAAGCCCGCTTCGCGCAGTTGCGTCAAGTCCTGAACTGTTTTGCTGCGCACGTTGCGCGGCAGGCAGTAGCTGGACACACGTCGCACGACAGGGAAATGACGCTGGATGGCCTCCAGCACGGTCATCAGCCGCCGCGTGGACAAGGCCATGGCATCGCCATCGCCCAGAAAGATCCGCTGCACCTGTGTGCCGTAGACGGCCGCGCTGCGCGCAATGGCGTCCAGCATTTCCGGCTCGTCACGCACGCCAAACTTCTTTTGCGGGGCGGTGTACATCTCGCAATAGGTGCACTGGTTCCAGGAGCAGCCATTGGTGACCGGCAAGATGAGCGATTGCGCCTCACTGGGCGGGCGAAAGACCGGGGCGATATAGCGGATGGGAATGTCTTGCATCGTGCAATGGTATCCGTGGACGAGATCAGCGTTGCAGCAGTTGGGCCACCACGGCCACGGCGATGACCGCGGGCGCCTTGCCGGTGATGCCGGGCAGACCGATGGGGCAGACCATGCGCGCCACCACCGAGTCATCGTGGCCTTTGGCCGCCAGCCGGTGTTCAAAGGCGGCGCGTTTGGTTTTGGAGCCGATCAGGCCGACCCAGGCGGTGCCCTCCAGCACATCACTGCGGCGCAGGAGGGCGTCGATGATGGACAAGTCCAGATCGTGACGATGGGTGAGCACCAAGTGCGCGCTGCGGGGCGGGGCATCGGCCACTTCGGCGGCCGCGTCGTCCGTGGCCAGGCACTGGATGTGCGCCGGGAGTTGGGCCATCTCATCATCGCCCGGCAGGCCGATGTGATCGTTGGGGGCGGTGTGCTCGCTGCCGTCCAGGCGTTGGTCGATCCAGCGCACGGTGCAGTCGATGTCGCACAGCAGTTTGACGATGGCTTGTCCGACGTGTCCGGCGCCGTGCAGTTCCAGGTGAAAGCGCGGTGGGACCTCCGGCCATCGGCTTAACGCTTGCCAGGACAGAGGTTCGAATGCCAGCTCCATGACGCCGCCACAGCATTGGCCCAGGGTCGGGCCCAGGGCGTAGGTTTGCGTCCATGGGCCCATGGGTGGCGCGGGCGGGCTGGCCAAGGCGTGCTCAAACAAGGCTTGTCGTGCCATCGCGATGGCCTGCCATTCCAGGTGGCCGCCGCCCACCGTGCCTTGCACCTCGTCCGCTGAGATCACCATGCGGGCGTCCGTTTCGCGGGGCGTCGAACCGCGCACCGCCTGCACTTGCACCAGCACGGCGGGGCGAGCTTGCGTCAGCCAGCGCAGAGCCGTCTGGCGCAAGGTGGCGGTGTTGTGCGAGTTCATGGTGTGACGTGGATCGCGGCGCGAACGGCATCCACCGCATCCAGGATCGCCTCGGGGGTGGCTGGTGCGCGCAAGGGCGGATCGATGCGGTGGCCGCCTGCGCTGGAGATCGCATCCCGGATCGCCAGGAACACCGAGAATGCCAGCAGCAACGGTGGCTCACCCACGGCCTTGGATCGGTGGATGGTGTCTTCGACGTTGATGTTGTCGTACAGCTTGACCCGAAAGTCTGCCGGACAGTCGCTCGCGGTGGGGATCTTGTAGGTGGATGGGGCGTGCGTTAACAGTTGGCCGGTCTCGGGGTGCCAGCGCAGCTCTTCGCTGGTCAGCCAGCCCATGCCCTGGATGAAGCCGCCTTCGATTTGCCCGATGTCCAGTGCCGGGTTAATCGACTGACCCACGTCGTGCAGAACGTCAGCGCGCAACAGTTTGGATTCGCCGGTGAGCGTGTCCACCAGCACTTCGCTGACCGCGGCGCCGTAGGCAAAGTAATAGAAGGGCCGGCCTTGCAGGGTGTCGCGGTCCCAGTGCAGTTTCGGGGTGGCGTAAAAGCCATCGGACCACAACTGGACACGGGCCATGTAGGCGTCCATCACCACCTGTGAAAAAGGCAGGCGCTGGCCTGCTGCAATGACGTGATCGGCTACAAATTGGACGGTCTCGGGCGGCACGCCATGCCGTGTAGACAGGTGCGCGGCCAGCCGCTCCTTGATCTGGCGGGCGGCATCAAAAGCGGCTTTGCCGTTGAGGTCTGACCCGGACGATGCCGCCGTGGCCGAGGTGTTGACGATCTTGCTGGTGTCCGTGGCGGTGACGCGCACCCGGGACAGCTGCACGCCCAGGGTCTGCGCCACGACCTGCGCCACCTTGGTGTTCAGGCCCTGGCCCATCTCGGTGCCGCCATGGTTGATCAGGATGCTGCCATCGGCGTAGACATGTACCAGGGCGCCGGCCTGGTTGAGGTGCACCACGTTGAACGAGATGCCGAATTTCACGGGCGTCAGGGCTAGGCCCTTTTTGAGCACGGGGCTGGTGGCGTTGTAGGCGCAGATGGCCTGGCGACGGGAGCGGTAGTCGCTGCTGGCCACCAGTTCATCGATCAAGGGGCGCAGGATGTTGTCTTCAACCGTTTGCCCGTACGGCGTGACGTTGCGCTCATCGACGCCATACAGATTGGCCAGCCGCACATCCAGTGCGTCCAGCCCCAGTCGACGCGCTACGCTGTCGATGATCATCTCGACCGCCAGCGCGCCTTGCGGGCCGCCAAAACCGCGGAACGCGGTGTTGCTTTGCGTGTTGGTGCGAGCGCAGTAGCCATGCATGGCCACGTCAGGCAGCCAATAGGCATTGTCGAAGTGGCACAAAGCGCGCGTCATCACGGGGGGCGACAGGTCGGCTGAAAATCCCGCCCGCGAGACCATCGATACCTCGGCCGCCAGGATGCGGCCCTGGTCGTCATGGCCCACTTCGTAATCGTGGACGTAGCAATGGCGTCGGCCGGTGATCATGAAATCGTCATCGCGGTCCAGCCGCAGCTTGACCGGGCGCTGCATACGCAGGGCGGCCACGGCGGCCACGCAGGCGAACACGGCCGACTGCGATTCCTTGCCGCCAAAGCCGCCGCCCATGCGTCGGCATTCCACCTGCACATGGTGGGACTTCAAGCCCAGCGCGTGCGCCACGACATGCTGCATCTCGCTGGGGTGCTGGGTCGAGCACAGCACCAGCATGCCCTTGTTCTCGCGCGCAATGGCGTAAGAGACCTGGCCTTCCAGGTAGAACTGTTCCTGCCCGCCGACTTCAAAGTGCCCCTGCCAGCGATGCGGCGCCTTCGGCAGCGCGCTGGCCACATCGCCGCGGGACAGGTGCATGGGCGGCACCACATACTGGCCAGCGGCATGGGCGGCTTCGGGCGTGAGCAGGGCGGGCAAGGGCTCGACTGTGATGACGTCCTTGGCGAGTGAGGCGGCGCGGCGTGCGGATTCGCGGTCGGTGGCCAGCACGGCAAACACGGGCTGCCCCAGGTAGTGCACATGGCCATCGGCCAGAATCGGCTCGTCATGGACGATGGCACCGCAGTCGTTCACACCGGGGATGTCGGCGGCGGTCAGCACCGCGACCACGCCGGGCAGGGCGGCGATGGCGGCGGTGTCGATGCTCAAGAGGCGGCCATGGGCCTGAGGCGACAGGCCCAGCGCGCAATGCAGGGTGCCGGCCAGTTCGGGTAGGTCGTCGGTGTAGGGTGCGCGGCCCGCCACATGCAGGTGCGCCGATTCATGAGGCACGGCGCGGCCTGCCACGGTGTGTTCCTCGCGGGTCACGAAGGGTTCAAGGGGCTGGTTCATGGTGTCGGACCCGTGCAAGTGGACGAGGCCGCGGGCCAGACTTGAACCTGATCGGGGGGCAAGGGTTGCACCGGGCGGGTTTCCAGCCAGAAGCGTTCCAGCAGATTGGCCGCCACTTTGAGCCGATAGGCGCTGCTTGCGCGCAGGTCGCTCAAGGGTTGAAAGTCTTGCGCCAAGGCGGCTTGGGCACGGCGCAAGGTGGCTTCGGTCCAGGGTTGACCGAGCACGGCGCCCTCGGTGTGCGTGGCGCGACGCACCGTTGCGGCCATGCCGCCCCAAGCCAGGCGCGCCTGGGTGATCACCCCGCCGTCCACATGCAGCATCAAGCCGGCGCACAAGGCGGAGATGTCGCTGTCGCGGCGTTTGGAGACCTTGTAGGCGCGCACGATGTCTGCGCCGTGTTGACCTTGCCTGGGCAAGGGTACGCGCAGAGACTGCACGAACTCGCCACTCTCCAGCGCGTTCTTCATGTAGTCCAGGTAGAAACTGCACAAGGGCACGGTGCGCACGCGGCTGCCTTGCCGCAAGACCAACTCGGCGCCCAACGCCATCAGCACGGGTGCGGCATCGCCGATAGGTGAGCCGTTGGCGATGTTGCCCCCAAGAGTGCCCGCGTGGCGGACCGGTGGCGAGGCAAAGCGCAGCCAGATTTCGCGCAACTGGGGCACCTTGTCAACCAGTGCCTTCCAGGCGTCTTCGAGCGATACGCCGGCACCAATGTCCAGGCAATCGGAGGGGGCTGGCGCGTTGGCCGGATCGGCGGACCAGGGTCGGATTGCGCGCAGTTCAGCCACACGCCCCAGGTAGAGGATGTCGCCCAAGGACTTCAACTGCTTGGTCACCCACAGGCCCACATCCGTGCTGCCGGCCAGCAGGCGCGCCTGCGGCAGGGCCTGTCGCCATCGGGCCAGTTCATCGAGTGTGCCGGGCGCAATGAAGTGCACGGTTTGATCGGGGTGGGCCGCGTCCGGCGCCTCGTGGATGAAGGTGGCGGCGGTGTCGTTCAGGCTTCGAAGCGCCTGGAGGGCCGGGGTCGGATCAAAGGCCATGCGGGGCGCGTCGAACATGCGCTGGCCAGCGTCCAGGATGGGTCGGTAGCCGGTGCATCTGCACAGGTTGCCGGACAGGGCGTCGGCCAATTCCTGAGGTGAGGGCAGCGCATGGGCGTCTTCATAAACCTGCCAAAGCGACATCACAAAACCCGGGGTGCAAAAGCCGCATTGCGAGCCGTGGCAATCGACCATGGCCTGCTGGCAAGGGTGCAGGGTGCCACCGGCCATGTCGGGCAGGTCTTCCACCGTGTAAAGGGCACGGCCATCCAGCGTAGGTAAAAACTGAATGCATGCGTTGACGGTGTTCTTGCGCAGCGTGCCGGTGGTGGTGTCGAGCTCACCGACGACCACGGTGCAGGCGCCGCAATCGCCTTCGGCGCAGCCCTCTTTGGTGCCGGTGCAGTGCGCCTGTTCACGCAACCATTGCAGCACGGTGGTGGTGGCTGGCAAGCCTGAGACCTCATGCACCCGGCCCTGGTGAAAAAACCGGATTGGACGGGGCAAGGGCTCACTCATCAAAAGGCTCCTGGACAGCTGTATATCCGCAAATTGGCCGGCCCCCCATCGTTGGGATGGCCCGCTTAAGAGGGTAAGTCGAATGGATGCAAGCGCCATACCATCTTGTCAATAACTATTATCAGACTGTCCACATGACCAAAGACGCAGTTTTCGACAAGGTTGACCTGTCGCTCATCCGGGTTTTACACACCGTGATCTCCGAGTGCAGCGTTTCCCGGGCGGCGATTCGCCTGAAGTCCAGTCAGCCGGCAGTCAGCTCACAACTCAAGCGCCTGAGGGCGCTGACGGGTGATCCTTTGTTGGTGCGTTGCGGGCAAAACATGGCGCCGACCGATGTCGCTTTGAGCTTGTTGGAGCCCGCCACGCTCATCCTGAAGCAAGCGCAAAACATGTTTGGCCACAAAAGCACGGTGCGCGATTTCGACCCTGCCACCAGCACCTTGACCTACCGCATTGCGGCCACCGATTACCTGGACCCTTTTTTTCTACCCGAGCTGACCTTGCGCCTGCGCCGCGCCGCACCCAACGTCCGGGTCGAAGTTCTGCAACTGTCGGCCGACCTGGACCACCGTCGCAGTCTGGCTCGCGGCGAAGTCGATCTGGTGATCGGCAATTGGCTGGAGCCCTCCGATGAATTGCACCTGGGACGCCTATTGACCGATGAGGTGGTCTGTCTGGTGTCGCAGGACCACCCTGCGGCACGTTTGCCCAATGAGGGTAAGCGGGCCTGGACCATTGAGCAGTACTTGGCCGCGGAGCATGTGGCCCCACCGTCGCTGCATCCAGGGACGGTGGGCATCATCGACGAGCATCTGGCCATGCAAGGCCTGCGCCGCAACATCGTGGTGCGCAATCCGCACTTCGCGCAACTTCCCCACATGGTGGCCGGTTCTCTGTTGGTGATGACCACAGGCCGGCGTTTTTGCGAGCGTTATGTGCCACAGTTGCGCGTCAAAATCATCCGCTGCCCGGTCAGTTTCCCGGCCATGAACTACTATCAGCTGTGGCACGATCTCACCCACCATTCGGCTGCCAGCCGCTGGCTGCGCGAACAGGTGCGTGACGTGGTCCGCACCTTGCATCAAGCCCGAGTGCCGTGGCGCGCCGAAGCGCTGCCGGTGGTTTCAGCATCCAGACCGTGAGCCTTCATGTCCGAGTTGCCCCGTGGTTTTTCTGACAACTTGCCAGCCAGCGCGCGATGGGTGTTGCGGGGCGACTTGCTGGACTTCACGGCCGACCCCGGTTTTGCGCCACCCGCTGAATCTACCGGCCTGCGCTGGCGTCCCGACCACGTTCTGCTGATCGATGGTGAACGCATTGCGGCCGTACAGCCCGCCAGTGACCCCTTGCCACCGGGTTGGGCGCAGGCCACCCAGATTGATCACCATGGCCGGCTCATCCTGCCAGGGTTCATCGATACGCACGTGCATTGCCCGCAGCTTGACGTGATCGCCAGCTTTGGCACAGAACTGCTCGACTGGCTCAACACCTATACCTTCCCGGCCGAGCTGCGCTACGCCGATCCGTCAGTGGCCCGTGCGGGTGCCCAGCGCTTCCTGAAAGCCCTGTGGTCGCACGGAACGACCAGTGCGGTGGTGTTCCCCACCGTGCACAAAATCAGCGCTGAGGCCTTGTTCGAGGCCGCCAGTTCTCACCGCATGCGCCTCATCACCGGCAAGGTGCTGATGGACCGCAATGCCCCTGATGGTCTGCGTGATGATGTGGCCCAGGCCGAACGCGATTGCATCGAGCTGATCGACCGCTGGCATGGCCGCGACCGCCAGGCCTTTGCCGTGACCGTGCGCTTTGCACCCACCAGCAGCCCTGCGCAACTGACCATGGCTGGCCGTCTGTGCCAGACCTACGCCGGCACCTACATGCAGACGCATGTGGCCGAGAACCGCGATGAAGTGCGCTGGGTGGCCGAGTTGTTCCCCGATGCCCGCAGCTACCTGGATGTCTATGACCGTGAAGGCCTGATCGGGCCGCGTGCCGTGCTGGCCCACGGCATCTGGCTGGATGCCAATGATCGCGCCGTGTTGCGCGATCGCGGCGCACAGATCGCGCACAGCCCATCGTCGAATCTGTTTCTGGGCAGCGGCCTGTTCGATTGGGTGCAGGCCGAACGCGAAGGGGTGCACGTCAGCCTCGCCAGCGACGTGGGCGGCGGCACCAGCCTGTCGATGCAGCACAACATGCTCGACGCCTACAAGATCCAGGCCTTGCAAGGCGTGCGCCTGTCGGCCTGGAAGGCGCTCTACACCGCCACCCTGGGCGCCGCCAGTCACCTGGGTCTGGCTCATGAAATCGGCCGGCTGGAGCCCGGCTGCATGGCCGATGTGGCTGTGTGGAACTGGGGCCATGGCCTGGTTGGCACCCATCGCGATCAGATGGCCCGCGACTTGCACGATCGTACTTTTGCCTGGATCACCTTGGCCGACGAACGCAATTTGGTGGCCAGCTATGTGGCCGGCCAGCGTGTATATCAACACCCCGATGTGGAGAATTGACCGATGAGCGCCATGACCATTGCCAAACACCGCCTGCCGCAACTGCTGCGAGACATGCCCAAAGCTGAGCTGCACATTCACATCGAAGGCTCGTTGGAGCCCGAGTTGATTTTTGCCTTGGCGCAGCGCAATGGCGTGGCGCTGCCATACCCCAGCGTGGAGGCCTTGCGCGCGGCCTATGCCTTCACCGATCTGCAAAGCTTCCTGGACATCTATTACGCCGGCGCCTCTGTGCTGCTCAAGGAAGATGATTTCCATGACATGGCCTGGGCCTATTTGACCAAGGCTGCCTCTGAAAACGTCCTGCGTGCCGAGTTGTTTTTCGACCCGCAGACGCACACCGCCCGTGGCGTACCTTTTGAAGTCGTCATCAAGGGCCTGACGCGTGCCTGCCAGCGCGCCAAGGTGGAGTTGGGCGTAAGCGCCGCGCTCATCATGTGCTTCTTGCGGCACCTGTCTGAAGAGGATGCACTCAAGACCCTGGACGAGGCCTTGCCCTGGCGTGAGCTCATCATCGGCGTGGGCCTGGACTCCAGCGAGCGCGGTCACCCGCCCGAGAAATTTTCCCGCGTCTTTGATCGTTGTCGCGACCTGGGGCTGCATGTGGTGGCCCACGCTGGCGAGGAGGGCCCGCCGCAGTACATCATCAATGCGCTGGACGTGTTGAAGGTTGAGCGCATCGACCATGGCGTGCGTTGTGTGGAAGACCCGGCCCTGGTGCAGCGCCTGGCCCGAGAGGGTGTCCCGCTGACGGTGTGCCCGTTGTCCAACGTCAAGTTGTGCGTCGTCAAGACCCTGCGCGAGCACAAGCTCAAGACTCTGCTCGACCTTGGCCTGAAGGTGACCATCAATTCAGACGACCCCGCTTACTTCGGCGGCTACCTGAATCAAAACTTCATCGAAACCTTTGCTGCGCTGGACCTCGATGCCGCCGCAGCGTACACGCTGGCTCGCAACAGTTTCGAAGCCAGCTTCGCCTCGGCCCAAGAACAAGCCTCCTGGATCGCCAGACTGGATGAGGTCTTTCAGCGTTCAGCCGATTGACCCGCAGTGGCGGGCATGAACTGCAGGGACGCCATGAAGGCCAGCACCAGCGCCAAGGGCACAGTGGACACATAGCCGACGTGCTTGAAGCCCAAGGCACCGATCACGCCGCCGACAAAGAAGGAGACAATCAATGCCAGGTGAATGGTCAGGCGGCGCCGATTGGCCACCACCTTCTCGGCCGATGGATGGTGGTGGGTGCGGTTCCAGTACAGCAACTTGCCCAGTTCAATGCCCAGGTCCGTGGTCAGGCCGGTGACATGCGTGGTGCGGATCTCGGCGTTTGACACCTTGGTGACCAAGGCGTTTTGCAAGCCCATGACAAAGCACAGCAAGGCGATGGTCAGCGACACCTCGGACGTGACCCGCAAGCTCAGTTGACCGCCCATCAAACCAAAGACCAGCAGCAGCCCCGCCTCAATCAACAAGGGCAGGGCGTATTCGCTGCGGCGATTGCGCCGCCGCGACCAGTTGATCAGGACGGCGGACGTGGCCGCACCCAGCACGAACGACAGGAAGGCCTCAAAGCCGCCCAGCATCAAGTCCAGCTCTCCCAAGGCCAGGTTGTCGGCCATGCCAGAGACCATGCCGGTCATGTGTGAGGTGTATTGGCCCACGGCCAGGAAACCACCAGCATTGGTGGCCCCAGCGACAAACGCCAGCGAAATTCCCAGGTGTAGATTGGCCCGTTGAGTGCGCTCAGGGGCGGTCAGATTTCGCAAATAGGTGATCGGCATGGGGGGGCAAAGGCCATTCTGTTTAGGGTCTAATGATCCATCATTTACCGGCCAATCCAGACGTCATGACGATCAAATCAGGCATGTCCGTACCATCGTGGCGTTGGGCACTCAAGCAGACGTGGCGCGATATGCGCTCAGGCAGTCTCAGGTTGCTGATGGTGGCGGTGGTGCTGGCCGTCACGGCGCTGTCGGCGGTGGCATTTTTCGCCGACCGCATCGAGCAAGGCCTGGTGCGCGATGCCGCACAGCTTCTGGCTGCCGATGCCGTGGTCGTGACCGATCAACCGATTGCCTCGTCCCTGCCGAAAACCGCGACCCGACTGGGCCTGCGCCAGGCCCAGACCGCGGTGTTTTCCAGCATGGCCCGTGCGCCCGATGAGCGGGGCGGCGATACCAAACTGGTTGCCCTCAAGGCCGTGAGCGAGACCTACCCATTGCGCGGACAAATCACCCTGGGCCGCGTGCGAGCCGATGGCACCGTTTTGCCCACCGGAAAGGCCCCGGCGGGGGGGCCCGCCAAGGGTCAGGCCTGGGTCGACGCAGCGGTTCTGCCCGCGCTCAACCTCCATGTCGGCGACCGCCTGTGGCTGGGCGATGCCTCGTTCCTCATTGCCGCCGTGATTGCCGTTGAGCCCGACCGTGGCGCAGGCTTCATGAACTTCGCTCCCCGCGTGATGATCCGCCAGTCCGATCTGCCCGCCACCCAGTTGGTGCAGCCCGCCAGTCGGGTCACCTACCGTTTGCTGGTGGCCGGGCCCCAGCGCGCCGGGAATGTCGCCAACGACGCACAGGGCAGCACGCAGGCGGTGCAATCCTTCATTGACGCCGCCCAACAGCAGACCCAGAGCGTGCGCGGCCTGCGGGTCGAAACACTGGAACAGGGTCGCCCCGAGATGCGCGCCACACTGGACCGCGCTGGCCTGTTCCTGCGCCTGGTGGCCTTGCTGGCGGCGCTGTTGTCGGCCGTGGCCGTGGCGCTGGTATCGCGTGACTTCGCCCAACGCCGCCTGGATGACTGCGCCATGCTGCGTGTTCTGGGGGTGGCGCAGCGGCAAATGTCATTGACCTACGGTTTGCAATTCCTGACCGTGGGCTTGGCCGCCAGTGTCATGGGGTTGGCCCTGGGCTGGGGCTTCCATCAGGTCTTCGTGTCCTTGCTGTCCGGTCTGGTGCCGGTGGCTTTGCCGCCGCCCAGTATCTGGCCATTCGCCTTGGGCCTGGGGGTGGGCGTGCTGCTGACGGTTGGTTTCGGGTTGCCCCCTGTCCTCCAATTGGCCCGGGTGCCGCCTTTGCGGGTGCTGCGCCGGGATCTGGGCGAGCCTCGCGCCGCGTCAGTGCTAACGCTGGTGGCCGGGGCGGTGGCGCTGGTGGGGCTGCTGCTGATCGTCGCGCAGGATGTCAAGCTGGGCGCCATCGCTTTGGGCGGCTTTGCTGCGGCGGGGCTGGTCTTCGCGTTACTGAGCACCTTGGTCGTCTACGCCATGAAAGGCGCGGTGACCCGTTTGAGCGCCATGGCGCCACCCTGGTTGGCGCTGGCCGCCCGTCAACTCACCGCTCAACCGGGACAGACCGTGGTGCAAGTCTGCGCTTTGGCCGTCGGCCTGTTGGCCCTGATGCTGCTGGTGCTGCTGCGCACCGACTTGATCAGCAGCTGGCGCGCGTCCACGCCGGTGGACGCCCCCAATCGCTTCGTGATCAACATCCAACCCGATCAGACCACTGCCTTCAGGGCTCAGTTGCGCCAGTTTGGCGTGACGCAATTCGACTGGTACCCCATGGTTCGCGGTCGCCTGATTGCCATCAACGGCAAACCCGTGCGACCACAGGACTACATCGATGAGCGGGCCAGGCAACTGGCCGACCGCGAATTCAACCTCAGCCACTCGGGGCGGCAACCCGAGCACAACGCCGTGGTGGCCGGGCACTATCTGCCTGAAGAAGCGGGCGCCTTCAGTGTCGAAGAAGGCTTGGCCAAGACACTGAAGCTGGGTCTGAATGACCGGATGACATTTGACATCGGCGGCACCCACCACGAAGGACGCATCACCAGTTTGCGCAAGGTGGACTGGACCTCGATGCGGGTCAACTTTTTCGTGATGGCCCCCATGGCGTCCATGCCCGAATGGCCGGCAACCTACATCACCGCCTTTCGTGCGCCGCCAGATGGCCGGCTGGACCGCAGTCTGGTGCAGACCTTTCCCAATGTGACGGTGGTGGACGTGTCGGCCACCCTGGAGCAAATTCGCCGCATCATGGATCAGGTCATCGCGGCGGTGGAGTTTCTGTTTGCCTTCACCCTCGCCGCAGGCCTGATCGTCCTGATGGCTGGTTTGTTGACCTCGCGTGAGCGCCGCGCTCGCGATTGGGCGGTGCTGAGAGCCTTGGGCGCCTCGCATGGCTTGCTGGCCAAGGTGCAACGGGTGGAAATGCTGTGTGTCGGTGGGCTGGCCGGCATGCTGGCCGGTTCAGCAGCCCTGGCTGTCGGCTGGGCGCTGGCCAATCGAGTGTTTGAATTCACTTGGCACGCGCCGTGGTGGTGGCCCCTGCCGGGCGCGGCCATCGGCGCGGTGCTGGCGGCGCTGGCCGGTTGGTGGAGCCTGAGGGGCGTGCTGGAACGTCCCGTCGTTGCCACCTTGCGCCGCGCTGAGTGAGCCCAGCTCCTGCCGGGCAAGGTCTCAGTGATCGGCCAAGCTGGTAATCAAACCCATCTCGGCGCTGCTCATCAGCGACTCAATGTCCATCAGGATCAACAGCCGTTCGTTGATGTTGGCAATGCCAGTGATGTAGCTGGTGTCCACCATTGACGCGCTCATTTCTGGCGCGGGTTGAATCGCTTTCTGGGCCAGTTGCATCACGTCCCTGACCGAGTCCACCACGGCGCCCAGCACGCGACCCCGCACATTGAGCACGATCACGACGGTGAAGTCGTCGATCTGGGCTTCACCCATGTCGTTCAGGCAGTTGAACTTTACGCGCAGGTCAATGATCGGCACGATCACGCCGCGCAAGTTCACCACGCCCTTGAGGTAAGCGGGGGCATTGGCGATTTTGGTGGGCGACTCGTAGGACCGGATTTCCTGAACTTTCAGGATGTCGATGCCATATTCCTCACTGCCCAGGCGGAACGTGAGGAACTCACGATCCGGGATCGTTTTCACATTGCCTCGGGCCGAATTGCTGCGCAACGACATGCTGGAGGCTGAACGACCTGCCGAGGCCGGCGTATTGGTGATTTCTTGAAGGGCTTCCATGCGCAACCTTGATCAGTTCGTCATGCGCCGTGCGGGGCGCAATACCGTGGAGACCTGAAAACTGGGTCTCTGCCGTCAATATCGGCGTCGGTGGCCGCGACTTTAGGTTGAGAAGGCCTCGTGCAGCGCCCCCTCAACGTTCGCATACGCAAGTCAGAAGGATTCCCAGTCATCGGTTCCAGACTTGGCCAAGGCACTCTCAACGACACTCTGTGTCGCCTGGGATGGCGCAGTCGAGCCACTCACCACCGCCTTGTTCGTCGGGCGTGCCACTGGGTTGGCCCGATTCGGCGCGCGGTACTCCATGCCCTTGTGGGCATTGGTGGCGGCGGTCGCTGGCTTGGCTGATATGGGTCGCGTTGAAGCAATCTGGTTCAATTTGAAGATCGCGACCGACTGGACCAATTGTTGCGCCTGCAACTTCAGGCTCTCTGCGGCAGCCGCACTCTCTTCGACGAGCGCGGCGTTCTGCTGGGTGGCCTGGTCCATTTGGCCAACCGCTTCGCCGATCTGGGCGACGCCAGCGCTCTGCTCGACGCTTGCCGCCGTGATCTCGCCCATGATGTCTGTGACGCGCCGAATGGCCGAAACGATCTCGCTCATCGTGGCCCCGGCTTGATCCACCAGCTGGGAGCCCTGGTCGACTCGATCGACACTGGTCGTGATCAAGGTCTTGATCTCCTTGGCGGCCTGAGCGCTGCGCTGAGCCAGGCTGCGCACCTCGGCGGCCACCACGGCAAATCCTCGGCCCTGTTCGCCAGCCCGCGCGGCCTCCACCGCCGCGTTCAGCGCGAGGATATTGGTCTGGAAGGCAATGCCGTCGATGACATTGATGATATCGACAATCTGCTTGGAACTGTCGTTGATGCCTTTCATGGTTTCGACCACTTCGGCAACGACCTGTCCGCCCTTGATCGCCACGACACTGGCGCCCTGGGCCAGTTGATTGGCCTGGCGGGCGTTGTCTGAATTTTGCCTGACCGTGGAGCCCAGTTGCTCCATCGAAGCGGCGGTTTGTTCAAGGGCCGATGCCTGTTCTTCGGTTCGGCCCGAAAGATCGTTATTGCCTTGGGCGATCTGTGCGCTGGCCGTGGCAACACCGGCTGCGTTCTGGTGCACGTCCCCGACGACGCTGGACAGACTGTCCCGCATGGTCGCCAGTGCCTGCAGCAACTGAGCGAGTTCGTCTTTGCCCTGAGTGTCGATGGCATGGGTCAGGTCGCCTTGGGCCACTGCATTGGCGGCATCAATGGCGTGCGTGAGCGACCGTGAGATGCCACGGATGAGGAACCAACCGAACAGCGCCGCAAGCCCTACGCCTGCGCCGATAGAGGCCACCGAAAGGTTACGGATCATGGTGTATCGCGCCAAGGAGTCCGCCTGGGCCTGCTTCGCGGCGTCCAGTTGGAACTTCATCAGGGCCTGGATGCCGTCGTTGACAGCAGGGTACAAGGGCCGGATTTTCTCGACCACGATCCTGCTCGCCTCGGTCACATCATTGGCTCGCAAGGCTGCCGCGGCAGGCTTGAGTCCTTCCTGCACGAACCGTCGGCGGTTCTCCGCGAATTCTGTGGCGATCTTTTTTTCTTGCGGCGTCAGGATGTTCGATGAATAGACCTCCCATACCTTGGAGATGGCCTCAATGTTCGCGTCCACTTCAGCCGTGGCGGGGACGATGGTCTCGGGCTTGGGCGTGATGAGCGAGATCGCAATGGCCAGACGATTGCGCAGCAGCCGCGTCTGAATTTCGGAAATCTGTGACAGTGGGACGGTGTTGTGCTCGTAAATCGACTGCAGGCCGTCGTCGGTCTTGGTGATGCCGAATAACCCTATGCCACCAATGCTGATCAGCATGACGCAGAGCACGCCAATCAAGAGAACCAAGCGTGTGGATATCTTGAGATTGTTCATTGTGCAAATTCCATCTTGTTTTATGTGAGCTGCGCTCTACGCGCGGGCGGTAGCGGAGTCAACGCAGACTACACATTGATCAGCCGTGATCAGATTAGCTTTCTGCGCGTTCGATACTTCAACAGAAAAGCGCTGGGAATTGCGGTCAAATCATGTTGGCGTCGATTGAAAGTCGACGTTGAGCGGAAAAAATACGCGAAAGGCTGCGCCAGTCATGCGGCGCCAAGCAAAAAATCCCCGCACTCACAAGGAGTTACGGGGATTCTTGAGGGAAGGGATGGCTTACGATGCCGTCACTGTCACTCAGCTGCTGAACAGGAAGTTCAACACATCGCCGTCCTTGACGATGTAGTCCTTGCCTTCAGCGCGCATCTTGCCAGCGTCCTTGGCGCCTTGTTCCCCCTTGTACTGGATGAAGTCGGCGAAGGCGATGGTTTGTGCCCGGATGAAGCCGCGCTCGAAATCGGTGTGGATCACGCCGGCCGCCTGCGGGCCGGTCGCGCCAACCGGCACGGTCCAGGCGCGCACTTCCTTCACGCCGGCGGTGAAATAGGTTTGCAAGCCCAGCAGCTTGTAGGCGGCGCGGATCAGTCGATCCAGCCCGGGCTCTTCCAAACCCATTTCCTGCAGAAACATGAGCTTGTCCTCATCCTCCATCTCGGCCATTTCGGCTTCGGTCTTGGCGCAGATGGCCACCACCGGGGCGTTTTGGCTGGCGGCGTATTCCTTCAGGCGGTCCAGGAAGGGGTTGTTCTCGAAGCCGCCTTCGTCCACGTTGCCCACGAACATGGCGGGCTTGGCGGTGATCAGGCACAGGGGCTTGAGCAGCGCCATGTCGTCCTTGTCCAGGGCCATGGTCCGCACGGGCTTGGCCTCGTTCAGCGAAGCCTGCACCTTTTCCAGAAGACTCACCAGGCGGGCAGCGTCCTTGTCGCCGGCGCGAGCCAGCTTGGCGTTGCGGTGAATGGCTTTTTCAACCGCACTCAGGTCGGCCAGGCACAACTCGGTCTGGATGACTTCGATGTCCGAGATGGGGTCGACCTTGCCGGCCACGTGAATCACGTTGTCGTCTTCAAAGCAACGCACCACGTTGACGATGGCGTCCGTTTCGCGGATGTGCGCCAGGAACTGGTTGCCCAGGCCTTCGCCCTGCGAGGCGCCCGCCACCAGGCCGGCGATGTCGACGAACTCGACGATGGCCGGCACGACGCGTTCGGGCTTGACGATCTCGGACAGCTGGGCCAAGCGCGGGTCAGGCACTTCAACCACCCCCACATTGGGCTCGATGGTGCAGAACGGATAGTTCTCGGCGGCGATGCCCGCCTTGGTCAGCGCATTGAAGAGGGTGGACTTGCCGACGTTGGGCAGACCCACGATGCCGCATTGGAGGCTCATGGACGATCCTAAACAGGAAAAGGGAAGGGAAGCTTTCTATTTTACCGCCCTGGTTTTTCTACCCGAGCGCGGACCAGAATGACTGGGCAAGCCAATGCGTCGGTTGCGCAGTGAAGTCGGACAAATTTTGCGACCTGAATGGTGGCCGCATGTTTAAGTGGCCGCAGTACCTAGAATCGCCCAATGAGCACCAAATCATTCGACGTGTGCGTCAGCGGCTCCGGAGCTGTGGCGCGAACCTTAGCCCTGGCCTTGGCCGCTGACGGCTGGCGCGTGGCGTGGGCCCATTTGGCGCCCGGCGAACAGGGGGCCAACGGCCCGGACATCCGCACCTACGCCTTGAATGCGCGCTCGGTGGCCTTGCTGGATCGCCTTCGCATCTGGCCACAGCTGCGTGCCCATGCCACCCCCGTGCAGGAAATGCAGATTCGCGGCGACGGACGAGGCCATCTGGCCTTCACGGCTTGGCAGCAGTGTGTGCCCGAGCTGGCCTGGATCGTGGATGCGCAGGCCCTTGAGCGTTTGTTGGGCGAGGCTTTGAGGTTTGCCCCGCGCGTGCAGTCCGTGCCAGCCCTCAGCCATGCGGGCGCCGATGTCGATGCCGATCTGTTGGCCATTTGCGAAGGCAAACTCTCCGCCTCCCGGGCGGCCTTGGGCGTCGAGTTTCAACGATCCGACTACGGCCATTGGGGGGTTGCCGCGCGGCTGAAGGCCAGTCGGCCGCATCAGGGGGTGGCGCGGCAGTGGTTTCGTTCACCCGATGTGCTGGCCTTGCTGCCGTTTCATGACCCCGATCCGGTGGCCTCTTATGGTTTGGTGTGGTCTTTGCCCAAGGCGCGCGCTGAGCAGATGCTGGCCTTGTCTCCTGAACAGTTTGAGGCGGCCCTGAATCAGGCCGTGGCCGACGCCGACCCCGATGCGGCGACGGTGGTCGGCGATCTCGCTTTGGCATCGAGCGTGGCGGCCTGGCCGCTGGCCCTGGCGCGCGCTGAACGCTGGAGCGGCCCGGGTTGGGTGCTGCTGGGCGATGCCGCACACCAAGTGCATCCCCTTTCCGGGCAGGGCCTCAACCTCGGTCTGGCTGATGTCGATACACTGGCGTTGGTGCTGGCGCAGTCACGGAGCGCTGAGCCTTGGCGCCTGGCGGGCGATGAGCGGCTGATGCGGCGTTATGCCCGTCGGCGCGAATGGCCCACGCGCGCCATGTCGGGCGTCACCGACGGCCTGCTGCACCTTTTTGCCGACGAGCGCGCGCCATTGCGGGAACTTCGCAACACCGGCATGGCTCTGTTGGATCAGATGTCTCCTGTCAAGCGCTGGCTCGTGGGCCGGGCGCTGGACGCTTGAAAGGTATTTTCAATGTTGAATCGCCGCTCCTTGAGTCTTCGGGCTGCCTTGATGCTGTGTGTTGCGAGCCTGTCGGCCGCCAACGCACTGGCTGGCGAGGTGCCTGCGGCACAGTTGGCTCAGATCAAGCAAAAGCTCACGCAAAATCTGCCCGAGTTCCCTCCCATTGACTCCGCCCAGACCACCCCGATGAATGGGCTGATTGAATTGCGCTCAGGCAACAACATCATCTACACGGACACCAAGGGCGACTACATCATCCAGGGTAATCTGGTTGAAACCAAAACCCAGCGCAACCTCACCGAAGAGCGCATGGATGAGATCAACAAGATTGATTTCGCCGCGCTGCCTTTCAAGGATGCGATCGTCTGGAAAAACGGGTCCGGCAAGCGTCGCTTGGTGGTGTTTGCTGATCCCAGTTGCGGCTATTGCAAGCGCCTGGAAAAAGACCTCCAACAGATCAAGGACGTGACGGTCTACACCTTCGTGATCGCCATCCTGGGCGATGACTCCAAGGTCAAGGCCAATGACATCTGGTGTGTCAAAGACCGGACCCAGGCCTGGCGCGACTGGATGCTGGCCGGTACGGTGCCCGCCAAGGCCTTTGGCATGTGTGCCACGCCCATTCAGCGCAACCTGACTTTGTCGCAAAAGCTGCACGTCAATGGCACGCCCGCAATGTTCTTTGAAGATGGCAGCCGACTGGCGTCTGCCGCACCGGCCAATGTCATTGAGCAACGCCTGCAGAAGGCCAGCAGCAAGGTCCAGTAAGTCTGGGGTTTGATTCAGTTCTGCGGTGCGGAGGGCGGCGGTTCCGGCGGCGTGACCGTCTGCTCTGGGGCCCGCACCAGTCGCATGTCCATGTATGAGTTCTCCTTGCCATGGGCCACGATGCGAACGGGCAGGTACTGAAGTCCGGGCGCAAACCAGATCTCGGAGGCCAGGACGCCACCCGTCTGGTTCTGACGTTCTGGTTTGACGTGGAGCGTGGGAATGTCCCCGATGGGGGTGGGCAACACCTCTTCGTTCACCACGTGGTAGGCAACGGTCTCTGAGCGCTTGAGCAGTGCCAATGGTATTTCGATCACATTGCCAGGGCGCAGTAGGCTCGGATTGAGCATGAAGCGGTACGCCAGCTGAATGAGTTGGCTGGCTGCGTCTTGCATGCCGGGCAGGCGCGGCACGCGCTCGCCCGCGCCGAGCACGACCTCGGTCGCCTCAAAACTGACGGTGCGCGGTGGCGAGGTTCTGAAGAGCAGTCGGTCGATTTGCTCGAACCGCTCGGGGGACAAACCATCAGGCGTGATGGTGCCTTCGCTGATTAGGCTCCATGAGCCAACGGGTGCAAAGCGAGGTCCGATCAGCGCTTCCACACGCACCTGGTAGCGCTGGTCTTTCCTGACCCATTCCACGGTGGCGCTGCCGTGAACCTCACCCCGGAAATAGCCATCCATCTTGTAGCTGACGCGGGTGGCCAGGGGCCAGACAAAGGCCGGTCCTGACGTGGTGGGGGCTGACGCTGCGGCCGTGGCTGATCCGGCTTCTGAGCCCCCCGGGGTGGCTGCCGAGGCCACTGCGGTGACTGGGGTGGAGGCGCTGGTTTCCTCGGTTGGCGCGACCACGGCCGACGCTGTTGTTTCTGCCGGGCTGGCGACTTCGGCTTGGCTGGGCGGCAGTTTGGGGGCCGAGGCCTTGCGGGCCACCGGAGGGCGTCGCGGTTTGTGTCGGCGCGGGGCGGCATGCCGCTGGGCCGACGTGACGGTCGTGGCGCTTTTGGGGGCGGTCGGGGTAGCCACCGGCGGCGCGCTCAATTTGAGTTCACTCACATAGGTGGCCTCCATGCGTTGAATGCTTGATTTCTCCTTGGGATCAAGCTGGCGCATCAACTCAGACACTGACGACGTCAACCAGATGTGCACTGCCGCGATGACAGCGGCGATGGCAAGCAGCCACCAGCGGTTTCTGACGAGACGCAGTCGCTCCATGGTCAGGTCTTGAGCCAGATGCGGCGGCGCTGCATCGTCTTGTCGTCCAGTTGTTCGGGCAAGGTCAGGGCAATGACCTCACCTTCCAGGCCAATGCGGTCTTTGGCATTGGCCAGGGCCGGCACGGTCAGCGTCAACAGGGCTTGATCACGGCAGATCAGCAGGGGCTGATCGTGCTGGCTGTCATGCCATGTGGCCAGGTCATCAGCGCGGCGCACGCGCCATCCCGCCAGGGCGATGATTTCATCCCCCATGCTCAATCCGCATGATTCGGCCACGCCCCCTCGCATAACCGCCTGTACCTTGAGCGCGCCTGCCGTGTCGCTCAGGCGCACGCCCAGGCGTTGTGCGAGTGAGCCGGGCTTGCTGACCCAGCCCACGCCAGCGTTCGACAGCAAGTGCTGCAAAGGCAAGTCGGCGGTGCCATGGACCCAGCGCTGCAGCAGGGCGCCCCACGAGGTGGCCCCCGCCGTGGCCGGTGGCTGGCCCGCTTCGGCCTCCAGCGCCTGTGCGATGTCGAACTCCTGAATCGGGCGGCCCAACTGCCACAGGCGCAGCATCACGTCGTCCAGTGTTGGTGCGTCACCTGCCGTGTCGGCAGGCAGTTGGCGCAGGCTCAGGTCCAGCGCCAAGGCGACCAGTGAGCCCTTGGTGTAGTAACTCACCGTGGCGTTGGCGGTGTTTTCATCGGGCCGGTAATAGCGTGTCCAGGCATCGAAGCTGGCCTGGGCGAGGCTGTAGGTGTGGCGGCCCGGCGTAGCGTTCACCTGGTTGATGGTCTTGCCCAGCAACTTGAGGTAGGCGCTGGCATCAATCAGGCCGGTGCGCAGCAAAAACTGGTCGTCGTAGTAAGACGTGAACCCTTCAAAGAACCACAGCAGTTGGGTGTGGTTTTCCTGGGTGAAGTCGTATGGGGCGAATTCGGCCGGTTTGAGTCGCTTGACGTTCCAGGTGTGAAAATATTCATGGCTGATCAGGCCCAGCAAGGTTTGATAGGCCTCCGTGTTGATCGGACGCCCCGTGCGCGGCAGGTCGCGGCGCGCGCAAATCAGTGCGGTGCTGTTGCGATGTTCCAGTCCGCCATAGCCGTCCTCGATCACATTGAGCAGGAACACGTAGCGCTCAAAGGCCGGTTTGCGCCGACCGTGCCAGAACGTGATCTGCGCTTCGCAAATGCGCTGGGTGTCATCCAATAGGCGCTGACCGTCGAAGTCGTCGCTGGCGCCTGACACGATCAATTCGTGGGCCACGCCTTTGGCGGTGAACTGGCCACGCCAGAAGGTGCCCAACTCAACCGGGTGGTCCACCAGGGCGTCGTAATCCGGGGCCCGGTAGTCGCCCAGGCCTTGAGTGTTGACCTTGATCGCAGGCAGGCCCGTTGCCACCGCCCAGCCCTTGGGTAGGTTGGTGATTTTGACCTTGTGCGGTTGGTCTTCGAAGCCATGGGCGCACAGAAAGGTGCTGGTGCCATTGAAGAAGCCGCGATGCGCATCCAGGAAGGCCGTCCGCACGGAAGTGTCAAACGCATAGACCTCATAGCTGATCGTCAAGGCGCCTTTGCCCGTGCATTCAACCGCCCAGGTCGTCTTGTCCAACTGTTGCACCGGCACGCTCCTGCCGCCTTGCTGTGCCAATAAGGGCGACAGGTGGCGGGCAAACTCGCGCACCAGGTAGCTGCCAGGGATCCACACCGGCAAGCTCAATAACTGTTGGGCTTGCGGCCTGGCAATGCGCAGGGTGACGTTGAAGCGATGGGCGTGGGTGCTGCCCACTTCGATGCGGTAGTCGATCATGAAGTGCTTTCGTCAGGGCGAGGCTCAGAGCTGTGCGGCGGCCAGGAAGCAACACAGGCTGGACACCAGCGTGAGGCGAAAGCGCAACTTGAGCCATCCAGCAGCGCCCAATTCTGGATAGCGCTTGCGCTCCACCAGGTAGCAGCCGACCAGCAAGCCGCCCAGCGCTGCCAAGCCTGCGTGTGGTGGCATGAGCAAGGCCACCCACGCAGCCGAGGTGTAGACCACACCCCAAATGAGGGCGCGTCGCTGCAAAGGCGTCGCCGGTTGGCTGTAGTCCTGTGCCAGCATGGTCAGCCCCCAGGGCAACCCCCCCAGGAAAGACACCACAAGGGCGGCATAGCTGGTCAAGGCATTGACCACGAAGGCAAACGGCTCCGGTTCAACCTTTCCGGCCAGCAGCCAGATGAACAGGGTGCCCGCTACAAACGGAATCAGGCCGGCGTGACCGAGTCTGCGAGCCAGATCATTGGGTTCGGCCAGACCAGGGTGGGGCGAGGGAATGTGTGATGACAAGGTAACGCTCATTAAAACAAGGGTTGCGGCATTGTGGCAAGAAGCGCCGAAGCGTGCCGAAGGCGTGTGGGGCTGGGTCAGGCCGCCAGCCAGGAAAACACGGCCGGGATGTTGTCGGGCAAGGTCAAGCCTTGCTGGCGCCACTGAGCCACGCGCAGGGTGCGGCTCCAGCCTTGGGGCAGGGTCAGGCCGCAACTCACGCTCAGCCAGGTGTCGGCGTGCAAGTGCTGCAACAGACCGGAGCACAGGGCGGCGTTGCGGTAAGGCGTCTCGATCACCAGTTGCGTCTGGCGGGTGCGCCGAGAAATCTGATCCAGTTCCCGGATTCGGTCGCCGCGCTGAATCGCATCCACCGGCAGGTAGCCGACAAAGGCAAAACTTTGTCCGTTGAGGCCGCTCGCCGCCAGGGCCAGCAGCAGGGAGCTGGGCCCCGAGATGGGCACGACGACCACACCCAGGCGATGGGCCGCCAGCACCAGGGCGGCGCCTGGGTCAGCCACACCAGGCATGCCGGCTTCCGACATCAGTCCGATGTCATGGCCCGCCAGCGCCGGAGCCAGCAGCGCGTTGATGTCCGCGTCCGGATCGGGGGCCGGTTTGTCACTGGGCTTCTTGTGGGTCTTGTTGGCGGTTTTCTCGCCCCCCTTGTTTGGGCGAGGCAACACCTGGATGTCCAAGGCCTGCAAGGGCACGGCCAACGGCACCAGCGCATCGACGCGCTTCAAAAAGGCGCGCGTTGTTTTGGCGTTTTCGCACACCCAATGCTGCAGGCGGGCCGCGGCGTTCAATGCGCCCATGGGAAGCACTTCGCGCAAGTCCGATGTTTCTGCAGCGTTGGGGTCGATGCAGCCAAAGTCCAGGGTGTTGGGGATCAGCAGCAAGCGTCCGAGTGGGGGCATGTTGGGGGAGGTGGTCTTGCGGGAGTTGGTCATGAGTGTTGTTGTGAAGCGCGCCAGGCCAGCGGATCCAGCCCCGCCAGTCGAAGAAGTTGGGTGGTGAGGATGAGGGGAAGGCCGATCAGAGCCGTGGGGTCGCTCGAGTCGATGCGGTCCAGCATCACGATGCCCAGGCCTTCGGCCTTGGCGCTGCCAGCGCAGTCATAGGGCTGCTCCAGGTGAAGATAGGTGTCGATGTCGTCGTCGCTGTAGTGACCCATCTGGACCTGTGTGGGGCTCATCAGGGTCTGGGCAAAACCGGAGGCAGGGCGAACCACGGCCACGGCGGTGTGAAACACCACGGCTTGACCGCGCATGCGGGTCAGCTGCGCCACGGCACGGGCATGCGTACCGGGTTTGCCCAGCGCCTGGCCGCTCAGTTCGGCCACCTGATCTGACCCTATCACGATCACGTCATCCAAACAGGTGCCGGCCACAGCCTGTGCCTTCGCCAGAGCCAATCGCATGGCCAAGTCGGCCGCCGCTTCGGTGGGCAGGGCGCTTTCGTCCACGTTGGGTGATGCCACGTCAAAGGGCAGGCCCAGCCGTTGAAGCAAGTCCCGCCGGTAAGGAGAGGTCGACCCCAGGATCAGGCGCGGGAAAACGGGTGGAGTTGCGGGTGTCGTCATCCTGCCATTGTCCAACGTCCTGCACCTGGCTTGACGTGAGCCTCTACACTCTCGGGTATGAAAGAGCGCCTGTTTTCTCCCCACAAGCTCGATGTCGGGGCTTTTATCAAAGAACAATCCCAGTTGGACGGCGCGGTGCCCGTGGCCGCACTGACGCGTCTGGCCAGTGGCCTGGCGCAGTCGTTGGACCTGAAGTCGCTGGCGCCGCTGCACTGGTCGGCGCAAGGGCGATTGGTGGCGCAGCGCGTCGGCGAGCCTCAGTGGTGGCTGGATCTGCACGCCAAGGGCGATCTGCCCTGGGAATGCCAGCGCTGTCTGCAGCCGGTATTCATCCCGATCGAGGTTGATCACAGCATCCGCTTTGTCGTCGACGAAAACACCGCCGCCGATCTGGATGCGGATTCTGACGATGACGTGCTCGCCGTGAGTCGCCAATTCGATCTGCTGGCACTGGTTGAGGATGAGTTGATCATGGCTCAACCCCTTGTGCCGCTCCATGAGCAATGCCCCGTGGACATGACGCCTCTGATGCACTCTGGTCTGGTCTCGCCGGAGGGCGTGGCCATTGAGGAGTCGCACGACGACCATGCCGAGGGCGAGGGCGGGGAGTCCGGTGATCGGCCCAATCCTTTTGCTGTTCTGGCCAAACTCAAGAAGGACAATTCCTGATTTGGTGCTAGAATCTATGGTTTTCCGGGAAAGGCCCCGGAATTTATACAATTTGTCAACACTTTGCAGGCTGCAAGCGGCTGGTGTGGTTCAGGTCTGAGATATTGACATGGTCCGCCAGATTTCGATGTGGTCTGACATCTCAACGGGCTATAAAGCCCGGTTCCTGGAGTCCATCATGGCCGTTCAGCAAAATAAAAAGTCCCCTTCCAAGCGCGGCATGCACCGTTCGCACAATGCGCTGAACACCCCGGGTACCGCCGTTGAAGGCACCACTGGCGAGATCCACCTGCGCCACCACATCAGTCCTACCGGTTTCTACCGGGGCCGCAAGGTGCTCAAAACCAAGGCTGACGCCTAAAAGGTGATGCGACCTGGTCTTGCCAGGTCTCATGTCAAATACACAGGGCTGGATAGGCTGACCATGGTCGGCTCTCCGGCCCATTGTCGTTGTGGGCCCGGCAATCAAGACCCATTTTGATGACTGATTGATGACTGTTACTACCTCACCTGCATCGCCGCCCGATCTGCCAGGTTCCATCCGCATCGCGGTGGACTGCATGGGAGGCGATCATGGCCCATCGATCACCTTGCCTGCATGCCGCGCATTCCTGGCCAAGCACCCTGACGCCGAACTGGTGCTGGTCGGTCTGCCAGAGGACATCGCTGCGGCCAAGGACTGGGAGCGCGTCACGCTGGTGCCTGCCAGTGAGGTGGTGGCCATGGATGATTCGGTGGAAGTGGCCTTGCGACGTAAAAAAGACTCGTCCCTGCGAGTCGCCGTCATGCAGGTCAAGGCGACCGCTGCTGTGCCCGCCAAGGCCCATGCCTGTGTCTCCGCAGGCAATACCGGAGCCTTGATGGCCGTGGCCCGCTACGTGCTCAAGACCGTCGAAGGCATTGATCGCCCAGCGATCGCCTTTGCCATGCCCAATCAGCTTGATGGTTCAACCACCATGCTTGACCTGGGCGCCAATGTCGATTGCACCGCCGAACACCTGCTGCAATTCGCCGTGATGGGCAGTGCGCTCGTGTCCGCCGTGAATGGCCAGGAAAGCCCCACCGTGGGTTTGCTCAACATTGGCGAAGAGCTCATCAAGGGCAGTGAGGTCATCAAGCAGGCCGGCGAATTGCTGCGTGCGGCTGGCGACAAGGGCCTGATCAACTTTCGGGGCAATGTCGAAGGCAATGACATCTTCAAAGGCACGACCGACATTGTGGTTTGTGACGGTTTCGTCGGCAATGTGGCGCTCAAGACCGCCGAAGGCCTCGCCTCGATGTTCGCCAACTTGATCAAGCAAGAGTTTTCTCGCAATTGGCTGACTAAGCTGGTCGCTTTGGCGGCCTTGCCGGTGCTCAACCGCTTCAAGCATCGAATGGACCATCGTCGCTACAACGGCGCGGCATTGCTGGGGTTGCGAGGTTTGGTGTTCAAAAGCCATGGTTCGGCTGATGCCTTTGCCTTCGAGGTGGCCATCAAGAAGGCCTATGATGCAGCTCGTCATCGCCTTCTGGATCGGGTTCATGACCGCATCGCGGCCACGCTCGACGGCCAGCCCGGTTCCGTGCCTGGCAAGGCAGCGCCCGAAGGCACTTCGACGACTGATGGATCGGCGGGCACTCAACACCGTGCTGCCTGAGCTGTTGAGTCGTGCCTAAAGTGCCTAAAGGGCTGCAGGTGTTCAAAAGACGCTGAGTGGTTCGCTTCATATGGCCAACATCTACTCTCGCATTGCCGGTACCGGCAGTTATCTGCCGCCCAATCGCCTCACCAATCAAGACTTGGTCAGGCAACTCGCCGAGCGAGGCATCGAAACCTCGAACCAGTGGATCGTTGAGCGCACGGGCATCCATGCCCGCCACTTCGCCGCTCCTGAGGTCACTGCCAGCGAGCTGGGTGTGCAAGCGGCCTTGAAGGCTCTGGAAGCCGCCGGAGTTCCGGCCAGCGACATTGACCTCATCATCTGTGCCACGTCCACGCCAGACATGGTTTTCCCCTCGACCGCCTGCCTGATTCAGCAAAAACTGGGGGTGGGTGGCCAGGCCGCCTTTGACGTCCAGGCGGTGTGTTCAGGGTTTATCTATGGCGTGGCCGTGGCCGATGCCATGATCCGCACCGGCGCTGTTCGTCGCGCATTGGTGATCGGCGCAGAGGTTTTTTCCCGACTGCTTGATTTCAACGACCGCACCACCTGCGTGTTATTTGGTGATGGTGCGGGCGCCGTCGTCCTGGAGGCGTCTGACCAGCCCGGCATCGTGGCCTCGTGTCTGCATGCCGATGGCCGGCAGTCAGGTATCCTGTGCGCCCCGGGTACGGTGTCTGGCGGTTCGGTGCTGGGTGATCCCACCGTGAAAATGGATGGGCGCGGTGTGTTCAAGCTGGCCGTGACAGTGCTGGAGCAAGTCGCCTGCGAAGTCCTGCAAGTCGCGGGTCGAGATGCCTCGTGCATCGACTGGCTGATTCCGCACCAGGCCAACTTGCGCATCATGCACAGCACCGCCCGTAAGCTCAATTTGAGTGATGACAAGATGATCGTGACGGTGGGCGAGCACGGCAATACTTCCGCAGCGTCGATTCCTCTGGCGCTGGACCACGCCATTCGCAACGGGCAGATTCAAAGGGGCCAGACCCTGCTGCTCGAAGGCGTCGGAGGTGGTTTTACCTGGGGCGCCGTGCTGGTGGATTACTGATGTTTTTAAGTAGTGAGTACCCAAGAAAATGACCACATTTGCATTCGTGTTTCCGGGGCAAGGCTCGCAATCCGTGGGCATGCTTAATGGATGGGATGGACACGCCGCCGTACGTGAGACCCTGGCCGAGGCCTCCCAGGTTCTGGGCGAGGACATCGGCAAGTTGATCGCCGAAGGACCCAAGGAAGCCTTGGATCTGACCACGAACACGCAGCCCGTGATGCTTGCTGCCGGTGTGGCCTGCTGGCGCGCCTGGCTGGCCGAAACTGGTTTGAAGCCAGCGGCCGTGGCTGGGCATTCTTTGGGTGAATACACGGCCCTGGTGGTTGCGGGCGCCTTGACATTGGCTGATGCCTTGCCGCTGGTGCGTTTTCGTGCGCAGGCCATGCAAGAGGCGGTGCCGGTGGGGACGGGCAGCATGGCCGCCATCCTGGGCCTGGACCCACAAGCGGTGAAAACCGGTTGTGAACAGGCCGCGCAGGCCACGGGTGAAGCTGTCGAAGCGGTCAATTTCAACGACCCCAAGCAGACCGTCATCGCCGGCACCAAGGCCGGGGTTGACAAGGCCTGCGAATTGCTCAAGGTGGCAGGTGCCAAGCGCGCCTTGTTGCTGTCCGTGTCAGCGCCGTTTCACTCAAGTTTGATGAAGCCGGCGGCCGAGCGCCTCAAAGAGCAACTCGCCGCGACCCCGTTCTCGGTCCCGCTCATTCCGGTCATCAACAACGTCGACGTGGCCGTGTTGACCGAGGCCAATGCCTTGCGTGATGCGCTATACCGTCAGGCATTTGGCCCGGTGCGCTGGGTGGAAACCATCCAGGCCATCAAGGCTCGTGGAGTGACCCACGTCATCGAATGTGGCCCTGGCAAAGTGCTCTCGGGCATGGTCAAGCGAATTGATGGTGAAATCGCGACCACCACCATTTTTGACATGGCCTCCTTGATGGAAGCCAAGGAGCTGTTGGCATGAGCACGGATACGAAAACTCAGATTGCACTGGTCACGGGCGCCAGTCGTGGCATTGGCCGGGCCATTGCCATCACGCTGGCCCAGCGCGGTTTCAAGGTGTTCGGCACGGCCACCACCGACGTGGGTGCTCAAGCCATCTCCGAATTCTTATCGGCCTTTGGCGGCAGTCAGGGACTGGCCCTCAACGTTACCGACGCTGCGGCGGTCGATGCCACGATCGACGCCATTCTGAAGTCGCAAGGCGCCTTGCATGTACTGGTCAACAACGCGGGCATCACGCGCGACACCCTGGCCATGCGCATGAAGGATGACGATTGGGACGCCGTGCTGGACACCAACCTCAAGGCCGTGTTTCGCATGAGTCGCGCCGTGATGCGACCCATGATGAAACAGCGCTATGGCCGCATCATCAACATCACCTCGGTGGTGGGCGCCAGCGGCAATCCTGGTCAGGCCAACTACGCTGCAGCCAAAGCCGGCGTGGCAGGCATGACGCGCGCCCTGGCGCGAGAGTTGGGCAGCCGCAACATCACCGTTAACTGCGTCGCCCCGGGGTTCATTGACACCGACATGACCAAAGGTTTGTCGGCCGAACAGCAGGCATCCCTCAAAGCGCAGATCCCACTGGGGCGTCTGGGGCAGCCTGAAGACATCGCCGAAGCCGTGGCCTTTCTGGCCTCGCCACAGGCCGCCTACATCACAGGCACTGAGTTACATGTCAATGGTGGCATGTTCATGAATTGAGATTATTTCGGGGTATCTCAAATTCGTTTTCGGGGGCAGGCGGTTTGTGCTTGTAACCCGGTAAAATCCCTGTTTTATTTGCAACACCCTCCTGGAGGAGTCATGAGCGATATCGAAGCACGCGTCAAGAAAATCATTGCTGAACAACTCGGTGTGGCCGAGTCCGAAGTCACCTCGGAAAAGGCTTTCGTGGCCGATCTGGGCGCCGACTCGCTGGACACCGTTGAACTGGTGATGGCGCTCGAGGACGAGTTCGGCATCGAGATCCCCGATGAGGAAGCCGAAAAGATCACCACTGTTCAGCTTGCCATCGACTACGCCAAGGGTCACGCCAAGGCTTGAGTTCTACGCTGATCGCTGAAGCCCTTCGGGGCCTCGGTGATCTCCATATCTCACATATATTTCATCAAGCATGACCCGTCGTCGCGTTGTTGTCACCGGTCTTGGCCTCGTTACTCCCGTGGGTAATACGGTGGACGAGTCCTGGTCGAATCTCATTGCTGGCAAGTCCGGCATCGACACCATCACCAAATTCGATGCGTCCGCTTTTGCCTGCCAGATCGCAGGCGAGGTCAAGGGCTTCAACATCGAGGATTACATCCCCGGTAAAGAAGCCCGGCACATGGACACCTTCATCCATTACGGCCTGGCTGCCAGCATGCAGGCCGTGCGCGATGCCGGTTTGCCTGTGGGTGAGGCCTTGACCCCGCAGATCGCAGAACGCATTGGCTGCATTGTCGGGTCGGGCATTGGCGGCCTGCCCATGATCGAGCAGACCAATAAAGAATATTCCGAGCGCGGCCCGCGCCGTATCTCGCCTTTCTTTGTGCCGGCGTCCATCATCAACATGATCTCGGGTCATGTGTCGATTCAATGCGGCTTCAAAGGCCCCAATCTGGCCATCGTTTCAGCCTGCACCACCGGTCTGCACAGCATCGGTCAAGCGGCCCGCATGATCGAATACGGTGATGCCGATGTGATGGTCGCTGGCGGCTCCGAGGCCACCGTGTCCCCATTGGGTATTGGCGGTTTTGCAGCGGCCCGCGCACTGTCCACACGCAATGACGATCCGCAAACGGCTTCGCGTCCCTGGGACAAGGACCGCGATGGCTTTGTGCTGGGCGAGGGTGCCGGCGTGATGGTGCTTGAAGAGTACGAATACGCCAAAGCCCGTGGTGCCCGGATTTACGCTGAGGTCAGCGGCTTTGGTATGAGCGCCGACGCACACCACATGACGGCCCCGGACATCGACGGCCCGACCCGATCCATGCAGGCTGCGCTGCGCAACGCTGGACTGAACCTTGATCAGGTGCAGTACCTCAACGCGCATGGCACTTCCACGCCATTGGGTGACGTCAACGAGACCAACGCCATCAAACGCGCCTTCGGCGATCACGCCAAAAATCTGGTGGTCAATTCCACCAAATCCATGACCGGTCACTTGTTGGGTGGCGCAGGCGGCATCGAATCGGTGTTCACTGTGTTGGCTATCTACCATCAAATCTCGCCGCCGACAATCAATCTCTTCAACCAGGACCCTGAATGTGACCTGGACTACTGCGCCAACACGGCGCGCGACATGAAGATCGATGCGGCGTTGAAGAACAACTTCGGCTTTGGCGGCACCAACGGATCGCTGGTATTCACGCGCGTCTGAGTCTGCGGTCACCCTGAAAAGCGCCTTGACGATGGCCCTCACGGATCAAATCCCAGAGGGTTCGTCCGGGCGTTTTCCCCACCAAGGCCTGCTATCGTTACTGGGGCAGTGGACCTTGCCTTCGGGTGCGTCGCAGGTGCCGCCACTTCAGTGGGCGGCTCGCAGCCTAATCCTGTTGAGTGCACTGGTTTTGCTGGCGTGGCTGCTCGCCGTGTTGGCGGATGCTCGCTCCAGCCAGATCGCCTGGCACAGCGCCGTGCTGGCGGTGGGGGCGGCCCTGGCTTGGACGACGATGGCGAGGCGTCTGTGGCTCAGGCTTCGAGGAACTCCATTAACCGGCGGCGTGACGCTGGTGTGGGGTGGTTTGCCACCATTGCGCCCAGACCCATCGGTCCATCAGCGGCAAACGCATGCTCCGTTGCCAGGGTGGTCGGTCGCGCAATGGGCGCAACCGGTGACGGTGCGCGTGGTTTTCGACCTCGGCCCCTGGGTGCTGATCAAAGTGGAATCCAAGGCGGGCGTTGATCAGCCCAGACGGGCCTGGTCATGGGCGAGTGCGTCGCTCACGCTGGGCGGCGAATCAGGTCACCGCCTGCGCGCCTTGCTGTTCAGTCCAGCCGCTAACGACGTCGACCCTGTGGTCTCGCAGGATTCTCGTGCAGATGTCACGGCGGAGGTGGCATCATGGGCGCGTACACAACGCCTGTGGTCCAAATTGTTGCCTGCTTCACATTCTCCTGACTCAACGGTCAAGCCGAATCTCATCCGTCGAGGCGCTTCTCGTCGAGCGACTTTGGGTGAACCTGGTTTTGCTGCGACACAACTGCTTGACCCTCGTGACTCCTTGCCAAGCGATGCCCCACGCAGCGCGCAGCAGGAGTGGAGGAGCCGGGAGTGACTCCGCCTCGCCTGCCATCTGAGCCGCCCGAGGGGGGGGCGGCTGATCAACCTCAGTCGTTGGCTCCGGCATTTGAGCCCTTGGGCGCGCTGAACCTGGCTGACGACCGGCCGGTCGGGGCTGTTGTGGCGATCGTGGATGTCGACGCACCTTTGGTTGAGCGCGTTCAGCGCGGCGATCAACGGGCGTTTGAAATGCTGGTTGTCAAGTACGAGCGCCGCATTCAGCGCCTGATCGCCCGCATGGTGCGCGATGTGGACCTGGTCGAGGACATCGCCCAGGAAACATTCATTCGGGCCTATCGAGCCTTGCCCAACTTCCGGGGCGAAAGCGCGTTCTATACATGGTTGTACCGCATCGCGGTCAATACCGCCAAGAAGGCGCTCATCGGGCTGAGGCGTGATCCGCTGATCACCGAATCGGCCAGGGGTGGGGGCAGCGATGAGGAGGGTGAAAATTCACGCGTTGAAAACGAGCTCACCGACGGGGAGACACCCGAGTCCATCATGGCCAGTCGGCAGATCGCCGATACCGTGAACATGGCCATCGAAGCCCTGTCCGACGACCTGCGCCAAGCCATCACCCTGCGTGAAATCGAAGGCCTCAGTTATGAGGAAATATCAGAAGCAATGAATTGCCCGATTGGCACCGTCCGTTCGCGGATTTTCCGTGCCCGCGAGGCCATTGCTCAGCGCCTGCGCCCTTTGCTTGAGACGAAGCAGGGCGATCGGTGGTGAAGTACAGTGAACTTTCTGTGAGAAGACGTGTCTGACGTCGCAAATGGCCAAATGAATTGGCTGTCCTTCAATGTCGATTCGGAGGTGCTCTATGTCTGACCGTCGCCAGGATGATGAGGGGTGTTTTGAGATATTTTCGGCTTTGGTCGATGGTGAAGTCAGCACCCAGGAAGTGGCGCGCGCCTGCGGCGTCTGGCGGGATGATGCTCAAGCGCAGAGGCGGTGGAGCAGCTATCAACTCATCGGTGATGTCATGCGCTCCGATGAGTTGGCCGATGATTCTCGCAGTGCGCAGTTCCTGAAATCGTTCCGGGAAAGACTGTCACAGGAGCCGGTTGTGTTGGCTCCGGCTGGCTTGGCCGTGCGGCATGAACCTGCCATGGTTGACGTGCCGGAACCTCAAATGGTGCAAACCCCTCTGCGGCGACGCGTGTGGATCGGGCCCATGGCGGTGGCGGCCTCTTTCGTGATGGTCGTGGGTGCCTTGGTGAGTTCTCAAGGTGGCCTGAGCGGCAGTGTTGTGGCGCCTGTGGCTGGCGGTGACTTGGCGCAAGGCACTAATGCGTCGTCCAATCAGGCGCTGGCCTTGGCACCCGCATGGTCGGCCAGTGCACTCACCGCCGCCTCGACGGTGGATGGCGCCTCCTTCACTGAGGTTGGTGCGCCAGATGCCACGATGGCAACAACGGTGAACCCGGTCTGGCGTGATCCGCAGTTGAGGCAATTAGTGCCAGTGCAACAGAATAGGCAGGCTGTTGAGCCATCGTTCGCGGCATCAAATAACGGGGATGCGTTGGTTCGCAATGTGGTATTTGACGCCCCTTGATTTCTGCGAAACGTCCCTTAGATATACGCCGCTCGGGCTTGCCTTGGCGGCGTTTGCATTTGCGCACACGGCTTTACCATCAAGGCATCGGGCTTTACGTTTGGAAACTCGCCCACAGTGAACTGTCATCGGCTGACTGTGCTCTAACGTTGAAGACAACGTCCCTTCATTTTTGAGGCTTTTCGCAATGGCATCTTTTCCGCAGTCGGGGTCTTCTACCACTTCCGTCGTGCGCCGTACCTTGGTGGTCGGCGCTGTGGTTTCTGCAGTAGGACTGGTGTTGAGCTCCAGCCTCTTGCCCCATGCATCGCAGGCGTCGCAACCCGTGGTAGCGGCACCAGTCGTCACGCCGCCGATCGTCACGACGCCACAGTCAAGTACGCCGGCGCCTTTGATCGTCCGAGGTCTGCCCGACTTCACTGAATTGGTGGAGCAGGTCGGGCCGTCTGTGGTCAGTATTCGAACGACCCAGCGAGTCAGCGTTGATGCCGAGGCCGAGGGTGATGAAGCTGATGCGCAGATGCGTGAGTTCTTTCGCCGCTTCTTTGGCACGCCAATGCCCGGCCAGGATCCGCGTAAAAGTGCACCCAAATCCAAACCAAAGAGTGGTGACCAAGGTGAAGAAAAAACGCGCGGCCTTGGTTCTGGTTTTATTCTCAGCACCGATGGCTTTGTCCTGACCAACGCGCACGTGATTGACGGCGCCGACGAGGTCTACGTCACCCTCACCGACAAGCGCGAGTACAAGGCCAAGGTCGTTGGCGCGGACAAACGCACCGATGTGGCCGTGGTCAAGATCGATGCCGCCAAGCTGCCAGCGGTGCGCATTGGTGACGTAAGCCGACTGAAGGTGGGCGAATGGGTGATCGCCATTGGCACGCCCTTCGGTCTGGAAAACACGGTCACGTCCGGCATCGTCAGCGCCAAGGCGCGAGACACCGGCGAAGAGGTCCGATTCATCCAGACTGATGTGGCCGTCAACCCCGGAAACTCCGGCGGCCCCTTGATCAATATGCGTGGTGAAGTGGTCGGCATCAATTCGCAGATCCTGAGCCGCTCTGGCGGATTCATGGGCATCTCGCTGTCCATTCCCATTGACGACGCCATCAAAGTTGCCAATCAATTACGAACGGGCGGCAAGGTGATCCGTGGTCGCATCGGCGTGCAGATCGAGCCGGTGACCAAGGAAGTGGCCGAATCGCTTGGATTGACCAAGGCGCAAGGTGCTGTCGTGCGCATGGTGGAGCCCGGTGGTCCTGCCGACAAGGCTGGGGTCGAGGCGGGCGACATCATCACCAAGTTCGATGGGCAGACGGTTGAAAAGGCGGGTGACTTGCCGCGCCTGGTCGGTGGCACCAAGCCGGGTACGAAGTCCACAATGCAGGTGTTCCGCCGCGGCGCTTACAAGGATTTGGGCATCAACGTGGTTGAGTTGGATCAGGACAAAGTTGCCAAGGGCGATGCGCCCGATGAGGCCAAGCCCTCGACGTCTGTGGCGTCTTTAGGCTTGAGCCTGTCGGACTTGTCCGCAGCGCAGAAGCGTGAACTCAAGATCAACGGTGGTGTGCTGGTCGACGATGTTGACGGGCCTGCGGCACGTGCGGGACTGCGCCCTGGCGACGTCATCCTGGCGCTTGGCAACGTGCAGATCTCGGGTGTTCGCCAGTTTGAGTCCGTGCTGTCCAAGCTGGAGAAGAACCGTCCGGTGAGCGTCTTGGTGCGTCGTGGTGACTGGGCGCAGTACGCCATCATCCGACCCGGCAAATGAGCCTGGTCGGCCCTTGAGAAGGCATTGAATGCCGCCCGGCAAGAAGTCCGACCGCCTTGCTGGGTTTTGTATTGCAAAAATTACACAGGATTTGCGAAATCTTCCCGAAGGCTTTTCTTCGAAAATCGCTGTTGATAACTTTGCTGAATCGCCGTGGAATCTGGCTACAATCGACCCGGTTAAGCGCGCCATTGCTAACCGGAGGGAAAAGGGTCGTCACCAGAGGGGCCCGAGCCGCTCTCCGCAGGCTAAAGTTGTCAACAGCAACCTGTGGATAAGCTGTTGACAACACTCTTGTTGGCGGCCTGCAACGACCCTCACTGCAGCCGGGAAGCGGCTTGCGAAGGGATGCTTTTGGCTACAATGAATGCCCAACAAGCAGTTGCCATACGTTTTTGTTGGAAGGCGCGTCATCCATTTCGACGTGCCTTTTTTTTATGAATCACATCCGTAATTTCTCCATCATTGCCCACATCGACCATGGCAAATCCACGCTGGCCGATCGCATCATTCAACTATGCGGAGGCCTGAGCGACCGCGAGATGGAAGCCCAGGTGCTCGACTCGATGGATATCGAGAAAGAGCGCGGCATCACGATCAAGGCACAGACGGCTGCACTGTCTTACAAGGCACGCGATGGCCGGGTCTACAACCTCAACCTCATCGACACGCCGGGACACGTTGACTTCTCTTACGAGGTCAGCCGTTCACTGTCGGCCTGCGAAGGCGCGTTGCTCGTGGTGGATGCCAGCCAGGGCGTCGAAGCCCAGACGGTGGCCAACTGCTACACCGCGCTTGATCTGGGCGTCACGGTCATCCCGGTCCTCAACAAGATGGACTTGCCACAGTCCGACCCTGAGCGCGCCAAGGAAGAGATCGAAGACGTCATCGGCATTGATGCCACCGACGCCATCCCTTGCTCGGCCAAGACCGGCATGGGCGTCGAAGACATCCTCGAAGCCGTGGTCGCGCGCATGCCTGCGCCGCAGGGCAATGCCGATGGCCCGCTGCGCGCCATGATCGTTGATTCGTGGTTCGACAACTACGTGGGCGTGGTCATGCTGGTGCGCGTGGTCGATGGTGAGTTGCGCAAGGGCGAACGCATTCGCCTGATGGCGGCCAACGCCGTGTACCCGGCTGAACATCTTGGCGTGTTCACACCCAAGTCCGTCGATCGTGCTGTACTGCGGGCCGGCGAAGTGGGTTTCGTGATCTGTGGCATCAAGGAGTTGCAGAACGCCAAGGTGGGCGACACGATCACGGTTGAGAAGAAGCTGCCCAACAATGCGGGCCCAGCCACCGAAGCCTTGCCAGGGTTCAAGGAGATCCAGCCCCAGGTGTTTGCTGGCCTCTATCCCACAGAGGCCAGCGAATACGATCAGCTGCGAGATGCGCTGGAAAAGCTCAAGCTCAACGACTCGTCGCTCCGTTATGAGCCCGAAGTCTCGCAAGCCTTGGGCTTTGGCTTTCGTTGCGGATTTCTGGGTTTGTTGCACATGGAAATTGTGCAGGAGCGCCTGGAGCGCGAGTTCGATCAGGATCTCATCACCACTGCGCCCAGTGTTGTTTACGAGGTGGAGTTGAATGACGGCGCAGTGATCGAGGTTGAGAATCCCTCCAAGATGCCCGAGTTGGGTCGCATCCGGGAAATTCGCGAGCCCATCGTCACCGTGCATTTGTATATGCCGCAGGACTATGTCGGCACGGTGATGACTCTGGCCAATCAAAAGCGTGGTGTGCAGCTGAACATGGCCTACCACGGTCGCCAGGTCATGCTCACCTACGAGATGCCGCTGGCCGAGATCGTGCTCGACTTTTTCGACAAGCTCAAGAGCGTGTCGCGTGGCTACGCGTCCATGGACTACGAGTTCAAGGAGTACCGAGCCTCTGATGTGGTCAAGGTCGACATCCTGATCAATGGCGATCGTGTGGATGCACTGTCGATCATCGTGCACCGTGCGCAAAGCCAGTTCCGTGGCCGAGGGGTGGCCGCCAAGATGCGCGAACAGATCCCGCGTCAGATGTACGACGTGGCCATTCAGGCGGCCATTGGCGCCAACATCATCGCGCGGGAGAACATCAAGGCACTACGCAAGAACGTGCTGGCAAAATGCTATGGCGGTGATGTTAGCCGCAAGCGCAAGCTGCTCGAAAAACAAAAGGCCGGTAAAAAACGCATGAAACAAATCGGGACCGTCGAGGTGCCCCAAGAAGCGTTCCTGGCCATTCTTCAAGTGGATGATTAATGAGTTTCCTCACTGGTATTTTGTACGGCGCCCTGGTGATTTATCTGGGGGGTTGGTATGTCGGGCAATGGCAGGGGAATTTCTCGCTGCTGCTGTTTGTGCTGTCGGTGATTACGCTGTTCTACTGGCTGGCCGAACGCTACAAATTCCGCCTGGAACGGGAGGCCGCTGCCGCCAAGTTGGTGGTGCAGGACGAGGCCCGACGCGCCGAGTTGTCACGCCAGGGCATTGCCCAGGTTGACGGCAACGTGGGGCAGGCGCGTGAACGCCTACTCATGCAACCGTGGTGGCTGGACTGGACGGCAGGACTCTTCCCGGTGATCGTGGTGGTGTTTCTGATGCGCTCGTTCCTGTTCGAGCCGTTCAAAATCCCGTCTGGTTCGATGGTGCCAACCTTGATGGTGGGCGACCTCATCTTGGTCAACAAATTTCACTACGGTATTCGTCTGCCGGTGATCAACAAGAAGATCATTGCCAACAACGAGCCCAAGCGTGGCGACGTCATGGTGTTTCGCTACCCGGTCAACCCCAGCTTGGATTACATCAAGCGCGTGGTGGGCTTGCCTGGGGATGAAATTGCCTATCTCAACAAGCACCTGACCATCAATGGTCAACCCATTGAGCAAACGCCACTGGCCGAGTTTTATGACGAAGACAGTCTGCGCTATTCCTTGCAGTTTTCTGAAAACCTCACCGGGGTGAATCACCGCATTTTGGTGGACAAGGATCGCCCCCCTTACGTCCCTCCTCAGGGTATTGAAGACTATCCCTTCAAGGAAAACTGCCGTTACAGTGGTGAAGGGGTTGTTTGCAAGGTCCCGCCCAAGCACTATTTCATGATGGGCGACAACCGTGACAACTCTCAGGATTCCCGCTTTTGGGGCTTCGTGCCCGACGAGAATATCGTCGGCAAGGCCTTTGTGGTGTGGATGAATTTTGGCAATCTCAAGCGCGTTGGGTTTTTTCAATGAGTCATGCAGAGGGCAATATGAAGCGTTCGCAATCGGGTGTCACACTGATCGGCTTGTTGTTTTGGGCGGTGCTGCTGAGCAGCGTCGCGCTGGTGGTCATGAAGGTGGTGCCGGCTGTCATGGAGTATCAAACCATACAGACGATGGTCACCAAGGCCGCCGCTGCGGGCACCACCGTGCCTGAAATCCGCGCAGCCTTTGACCGTGACAAGGCTGTGCAGTACGGCGTGGAATCCATCTCCTCACGCGACCTGGACATCACCAAGGAAAACGACAAGGTGGTGGTCAAGTTTGCGTACGACAAGGAAATTCCTCTCGTCGAGCCGGTCTACCTCCTGATCAAGTTCCAAGGCCGTTCCAAGTGATGTGCGTGGGTTTTGCTGACACGGCGGTTTGAGATGCCTCGCACGGATGCCACCCCAGCGGCCTCGTCTCCGCTGAAGGCCCTGCAAAAGCGCTTGGGATACGAGTTTTCTGACAGCCGCCTGTTGGTGCGAGCTCTGACGCACAAAAGCTTCGGCCAGGACCATTACGAACGACTGGAATTCCTGGGCGATGCCGTCCTGAACCTGGCGGTGTCGGGCATGCTCTATGCACGCTTTGGCCGCAGCGACGAGGGCGAGATGACCCGCGTGCGCGCCCACCTGGTGCGCCAGGACATGCTGCACAAGCTGGCTGTGGGATTGGATTTCCCGACTGTGATGCGCATGAGCGAAGGGGAGGCTCGGGGGGGCGGAGCGCAGCGACCCTCCATCCTGGCCGACGCCATCGAGGCTGTGATTGGCGCCATTTACCTTGATGCCGGCTTTGAGCAGGCATCGGCCCTGGTGCTGCGTCTGTTTGAGCCGGTGATGGCTGAAACCACGCTGGAAGTCTGGAGCAAGGATGCCAAAACTGCCTTGCAGGAATGGCTGCAAGGCCGCAAGATGGCCGTGCCCATCTACCGCATTGAAGCCACGCGGGGCAAGGCGCACGAACAAGTGTTCGTGGTGGCCTGTGAATTGCCCACGCTGGACTTAACCGTGCACGGCGAAGGTCTGTCACGGCGTGCGGCGGAACAGGTGGCGGCTGAACTGGCGTTGCGGCATGTTCGGGGGCTCACGGGCGCGGCGGATCCCGGCGGCCCTGCGGCGAACGCCCCCACCGTGGTCGTCAAGCCCCGCAAAGGCAAGCTCACGGCCGCTATGCCATCTAAGCGTGACTGATTTTCTGTATTTTCTGATTCTCCTGCTCTCTTTTGCGACCCCTCAATCACACCATGCCCGATACCCCTTCATCCGCGGACGACAACACGCCCGCTGTCACCGCCCAGAAGTCCCTGGCCGATAAAGCTGCCGAGGCAGTGAACCCATCGCTGGACGACATGCTGGCCGGCTTGTCCATGGCCAAGACGGGGGTCTCCAAAGGCGGCGTAGTGGCCGCAGAGCAGCGCTGCGGCCTGATCGCCATCATTGGTCGTCCGAATGTGGGCAAGTCCACTTTGCTCAATGCACTGGTGGGGCAGAAGGTGTCGATTACCTCGCGCAAGGCGCAGACCACGCGGCATCGCATCACGGGCATCCGCACCGATGGCAACAGCCAGTTCGTGTTCGTGGATACCCCCGGCTTCCAGACCCGACATGTGGTCAAGGGCACGGCAGCCCTGAATCGCAACCTCAACAAGACGGTTCAGGCGACCCTGGCCGACGTGGATGTGGTGCTTTTCCTGGTCGAGGCCGGTCGCTTCGGGCCGGATGATGCCAAGGTGCTGGCGCTGTGCCCCAAGGACAAGCCCGTCTTTCTGGTGGCCAACAAGCTGGATCTGGTCCATCGCCGCGCTGACGTCCTGCCTTGGCTGCAAACCATGCAGGCGCACCACCCCTTTGCCGAGTTCGTGCCTCTGTCCGCCCAAAGCGAAGACGACGTCCGGCGCTTGCTGGACATTGTGCGTCCGTACGTGCCCCAGCAACCTTGGTGGTACGACGAGGAGGCTCTGACCGACCGCACTGATCGTTTTCTGGCCAGCGAGATCGTGCGCGAAAAACTCTTTCGCCTGACGGGCGATGAGTTGCCCTACACCTCGACGGTGGTGATCGACACCTATACCGACGAGCCGCCACTGGCCAATCACCCCCGCGCGACCGGTTTGATCAAGATCGCGGCCACCATCGTGGTCGAACGTGAGACCCACAAGGGCATCGTCATTGGTGACAAAGGCGAGCGCCTCAAGCGCATTGGCATGGAAGCGCGCACCGAGTTGGAGCGTCTGTTGGGCCGCAAGGTGTTTCTTGAAATCTGGGTCAAGGTACGCTCCGGCTGGGCCGACGACGACGCGCGCCTGCGCACCTACGGCTACGAGTGATCGGCCAGCGAGGCGCAGTCCGTGGCCCGAGCGGTTTCCAAACCTTCGAGCGCAGCCTATGTGCTGCACAGTCATGACTGGAGCGAATCCAGTCTGATTCTGGACCTCTTCACCCGCGACCATGGTCGCGTTGTGGCCGTGGCCAAAGGCGCCAAACGACCGTATTCACAGCTGCGACCGGTGCTGATGCCATTTCAGCGCCTGAACGTGACCTTTGGCGCCCGCCGCACTGATGAAACCGAGGTCTGGCTAATGCGCCAGGCCGAATGGGCGGGCGGGCCGGCATGGGCGGGCGGCGCGGCTTTGTTGCCCGGCTTCTACCTCAACGAGTTGCTGATGCGCCTGCTGGCTCGGCATGATCCCCATCCCGGTCTGTTTGACGCCTATGCCCAAGTGCTGCCGGCGCTGACTGACCCTGCCTTGCTGCAAGCCGCGTTGCGCGCATTCGAGGTGGTGTTGCTGCGCCAATTGGGGCATCTGCCCGATCTGTCCACTCTGACCGTCGGGGGGGCGGTTGCGGTGGCGGGTCAGCGGTATGAACTGAGCCCGCAATGGGGCGTATCGCTGGCATCGCGCGCCTCGCATACAACGACGGGCCGCTCAGGTGGCGATCCGGCCTTGGCCAATGCGACGCTGGATGGTGCGGTCCTGCTTCAACTGGAAGCCGCTTTATCGACTGAAGGCGAGGGCGGGCGTACGATACTGACCCCGGCCATGGCGCCAGTGATGGCCGCCTGCCTGCCGGCCTTGACCGAGCTTAAAACCGCGCTGCGCACTTTGCTTCACTATCATCTCGGTTCCCACCCGCTGCGCACCCGCCAGCTCATGATGGAGCTTCAACAGGCATGAACTTCTCTGCCACGCATCTCACCACCCATGGCGCACCCCTGCTGGGCGTCAACATCGACCACGTTGCCACCTTGCGCAACGCCCGTGGTGGGCGCTTCCCCGATCCTGTGGCCGCCGCCTTGCTGGCGGTGGAGGGCGGGGCCGACATCATCACCTTTCACCTGCGTGAAGACCGGCGCCACATCCGCGACGACGATGTCGTGCGCCTCAAGGCCAGCGTAGCGGTGCCATTGAACTTCGAAGCGGCCGTAACGGACGAGATGCTCGGCATCATCGAACGCACACGGCCGGAGCATGTCTGCTTGGTTCCCGAGAGACGCCAGGAAGTCACCACCGAAGGCGGGTTGGACGTGGTCGTGCAACTGGCCCGTATCCGCGATGCATGCTCACGGCTGGCGGCGGCGGGATCGCGTGTGTCCCTGTTCATTGGTGCCGACCCGGCGCAGATTGAGGCGGCCGCCCATGCTGGCGCGCCGTGCGTTGAATTGCATACCGGTGCTTTGGCCAATGCCTGGTGGAACGGCGACGCCGCCGCCGTGCAGGCCGAGCTGGCGCGTCTCAAAGCAGGGCTGCGCCTGGCCCACAGCTTGGGGCTGCGCACCCATGCTGGCCATGGCCTGGCGCTCAACGAGCGCTCGAGCGCAGCACCAGGCATGGAGGCCTCCGCCCCGATCAGCAGCACCGGCCTGGTCGCGGCGCTGCCCGAGATCGCGGAATTGCACATCGGCCACGCCCTGATCGGCCAAGCAGTGTTTGTGGGCCTCAGGCAAGCACTGGCCGACTTCAAGGCCGAAATCGTGCGGGCTCGCCAGGTGGTGTCACTGTGATTGTCGGCATCGGCACAGACCTGTGCGACATCCGCCGTGTTGATGCCGCAGTACAGCGCCGTGGCGATCGCTTTGCCGAAAGAGTACTGGGGCCCCAGGAGTTGTTGGTCTACCGCCAGCGACAGGCCCGCGCGCCCTTGCGTGGCCTGCGCTACCTCGCTACCCGATTTGCGGCCAAGGAAGCGTTTTCCAAGGCCATTGGCCTGGGCATTCACTGGCCCATGACCTGGCGCGCCTGCGAGATCCTCAATGCGGCCAGCGGGCGCCCGCACATTGCCTTGAATGGTGAACTGGCCAACTGGTTCGCAAAAAATAATTGGCAAGCCCACGTCACGGTCACCGACGAGGTCGACCATGCCCTGGCCTTTGTCGTCATCGAAACTCAAACCGATACCCCATGACCAAATTGCTCCACTCCGCCGCCCAAGGCGCTGACATCGCCCACGCTCCGGTCGTCCTGGATATTGAAGGGCTCAGCCTTAACGCGGACGACCGCCGACGGCTACAACACCCACTCACCGGCGGGCTGATTCTGTTTGCGCGCAACTGGTCCAATCGGGCGCAATTGACGGCCCTGTGCGCTGAGATCAAGGACCTGCGGCCCGATGTGTTGATTTGCGTCGACCATGAGGGTGGGCGCGTACAGCGTTTCAAGACCGATGGCTTCACTCATGTGCCGCCCATGCGCGTCCTCGGCGAGATGTGGATGAAGGATGGAAAAGGGGGGGAGGGCAGTGGTGCCATGACGGCCACCGATGCCGCCACCGCGTGCGGCTACGTGCTGGCCAGTGAGTTGCGCGCCTGCGGGGTCGATCTGACCTTCACACCCGTGCTGGACCTGGACTTTGGAGAAAGCAGCGTGATTGGTGACCGTGCTTTTCACCGCGATCCCCGTGTAGTGTCCGTGCTGGCCAAAAGCGTCATGCACGGTCTGTTGCTGGCGGGCATGGCCAACTGCGGCAAGCACTTTCCAGGGCATGGATTTGTCCAGGCCGACTCGCACATTGACGTCCCCATCGACCGCCGCAGCCTGAAGGCGATCCTCGCCGACGATGCCAAACCCTATGAATGGATGAGCACCTCGCTGACCAGCGTGATGCCGGCCCACGTGATCTACCCCAAGGTGGACAGTCTGCCGGCGGGTTTTTCCAGCCGCTGGCTGCAGGACATCCTGCGCGCGAAGATGGGTTTCACTGGCGCAATTTTCAGCGACGACCTGAGTATGGAAGGCGCCAGCGTCGCCGGAAGCCACACGCAGGCGGCTGTGGCCGCACTCAATGCCGGCTGCGATCTGGTGCTGCTGTGCAACCAGTCTCTCAAGGGTGGGCACGTGGTTGACGACATGCTTGACGGCCTGCAAACCGCGCAGATGCGTGGTCAGTGGCTGCCCAGTGTGGACAGTGAGGCCCGTCGCCTTGATCTGCTGCCACAAACGGCGCCCTTGACCTGGGATGAGCTCATGATGCACGCCCCTTATCACCAGGCGCTGAGCCGACTGCCGAGCTGAAACCAGGCATGAAAAAGGCGCCATCCTCAGGAGGGTGGCGCCTTTTTTCATTCAGTCGAACCACTGAGTGGCCGACTGAATGTTGCGGCTTAAGCCGCTGACTCGAACGGCAGCTTGACTTGGCTGAGGTCCTTGCGGGTCTCGACCAGAACCAACGGGCCTTCGTCGGTGATCGACAGCGGCTTGCGCTCACGGGGGACATGCACGGGCTTGGGTTCGCGGGCAATGGCTTCGCGAATCGCGTTCACCTTGTCAGCATCCGACTGCACCCATTGCAAGCCCACTTGCTGGGCCAGGGCGTTCAGGTCAGCCAGCGGCAGATCAAAACGCTCCACCTTCGGGGTGATCGCTGCAGGAGCCTCTGTGGCCCTGATGGGGGCGGCAGGGGCTTGAACGGGCACCGGAGTGACTTGCTCGGTCTTGGCCAGAGCCTCAGCTACGGCTGCCACGGGTGCGGTCGCACGCGCTGCCTCCATGGGGGCATCGACCGCAGCAGGTTGCGCTACCACGACATCGGCGGGGGCGAGGCTGAAAGGCCCCACATCAACTGACGGAGTGGGCAAGCTCAAGCTCAGACCGGCTTGATCCGAAGATGTTTCGGTCCCTGCCGAGCCTTCGGTGAGCGGACGCTCGCGGCGCTCACCACGGCGAGCACGGTCGCGCCCGCGGCCACGCGGACGGGCCTCGATGCTTTCGCCTTCGGCCTCGGTGCGCTCTCCCACGGGGGCGGCTTCAACACTTTCTGCGGTCGACTCGGCGAGCGCGCTTTCAGTGCCTTCAGCTTGCGCTGCGGCCTCGTCACGTTCGCCACGGCCACGGCCACCACGGCGACGTCGGCGAGCGCCATCACGCTCCGGCGTGCCTTCCGAGGCTGGGTTGTCCTGGGCCTCTGGAACACCCGGCACAGTGTCGACAAACGCGTTCTCTGACACCTCAATGGTGGAGTCGCGGGGGGCGCGCTCCTGGCGGTCGCCACGACCACCACGACCACGGCGGCCGCCTTCGGCACGACCGGCAGAGTCGTCCACCTGGCGGGCAGACCCGCCGCGGGTTGTCAGTTCGCTGGTGGTCTCGACGGCGCGGTCTTCCCGGGGGGCGCGACGGCCACGGCCTTCGCGAGGTTCACGTCCCTCAGCGCCCTGGCGTTGTTGCTCACCACGTTCGCCGCGCTCACCACGGCCTTGGTTGCCACGCTCACCGCGTTCCGCACGCTCACCGCCTTGCCGGTCGCTGCGACCGGAGCCATCACGACGACCTCGGCCGTTGCCCTTGCCGCGGCCAGCCCCTTTGCCATCCTCGGTGGTTGGCTTGGAGGCTTCCTGAGCCGCGGGAATCGCAGGGGTGGGGGTTGATGTCGTACCACCAAACAGGCTCTTGATCCAGCCAAAGAATCCGCCCGAGGCAGCTGTGGGCTTGGCCGACGCATGTGCCACGGCGGGCACCGATGCGGCTTCCAGCACTGGCTCATTCTTCGGGGGCACCACTGGAGCCGGCTGATCAGGCAGCACGCCCTTGATGATCGGCTCCTGCTTGGGTTTGGCCTTGTCTGCACCCTGACGGCGGGTGATGCCCACTTCGTCCTGAGGCTCCTCGATCATCGAGTAGCTGGCCTGAATGTTGTCCAGGCGCGGGTCGTCGTGACGCAGGCGCTCGAGCTTGTAGTTCGGGGTCTCCAGGTGCTTATTGGGCACCAGCAGCACGGTCACGCGCTGCTTGAGTTCGATTTTGGTGATTTCAGTGCGCTTTTCGTTCAGCAAGAAGGAGGTCACTTCCACCGGCACTTGCACATGCACGGCCGAGGTGCCGTCCTTCATGGACTCTTCCTGGATGATGCGCAGGATTTGCAGCGCCGACGATTCGGTGTCACGGATGTGACCGGTGCCGTTGCAGCGTGGGCAGGTGATGTGGCTGCCTTCGGACAAGGCCGGACGCAGACGCTGACGCGACATCTCCAGCAGGCCGAACTTGCTAATGGCGGCCAGTTGCACACGGGCTCGGTCAAAGCGCAGCCCATCGCGCAGTCGTGTTTCGACCTCGCGGCGGTTTTTTGACTCTTCCATGTCGATGAAGTCGACCACGATCAGGCCGCCCAGATCGCGCAAGCGCATCTGGCGGGCAATTTCGTCAGCCGCTTCTAGGTTGGTGCGGGTGGCGGTTTCTTCGATGTCACTGCCACGGGTGGCGCGTGCCGAGTTGACGTCCACCGATACCAGAGCTTCGGTGTGGTCGATCACGATCGCGCCGCCCGAGGGCAGGTTCACTGTGCGCGAGAACGCCGTTTCAATCTGGTGCTCGATCTGAAAGCGTGAGAACAGCGGGGCATCGTCACGGTAGCGCTTGACTCGGTCGGCCGTGTCGGGCATGACGTGCAGCATGAACTGCTTGGCCTGCTCGTAGATGTCGTCCGTGTCGATCAGGATTTCGCCGATGTCGGAGGTGAAGTAATCGCGGATGGCGCGAATCACGAGCGACGATTCTTGATAGATCAGGAAAGCACCCTTGCCCGAACCGGAGGCCTCGTCAATGGCCGTCCACAGCTTGAGCATGTAGTTCAGGTCCCACTGCAATTCGGCAGCGGTTCGGCCGATGCCGGCGGTGCGTGCAATCAGGCTCATCCCCTTGGGGTATTCGAGCTGATCCATGGCCTCTTTCAGCTCTTCACGGTCATCGCCCTCAATGCGACGGCTCACGCCACCACCGCGGGGGTTGTTGGGCATAAGCACCAGATAACGGCCGGCCAATGACACGAAGGTGGTGAGGGCTGCGCCTTTGTTGCCGCGCTCTTCCTTTTCGACCTGGACGAGCAATTCTTGCCCTTCCTTGATCGCGTCCTGAATGCGGGCCGAGCGGACGTCGACGCTTTCGCGGAAGTATTGACGCGAGATTTCTTTAAAAGGCAGAAAGCCATGGCGCTCTTCGCCGTAATCGACGAAACAGGCTTCCAGAGAAGGTTCAACGCGGGTGACAACGGCCTTGTAGATGTTGCCCTTGCGCTGTTCGCGACCTTCGATTTCGGTTTCGAAGTCGAGGAGTTTTTGTCCGTCGACGATGGCCAGGCGGCGCTCTTCGGGCTGCGTGGCGTTGATGAGCATGCGTTTCATGTGAACTCCAGTCCATGCGAGGCCAGCCCTGGATGGCACCAGGCAGACCCCAAAGCACTACCGACCAAGGTCGGTAGCAGCATTCATGCACGAGTCAACGCAAAAGAACCGAGAAGGAATTGCCGTGGCTGTTGACCCCGAAGGGTCAGTGCAGCAGGGGCGCGTGCGCGAGAGCCAATACACGAGCCCCCTCCCACCGGCGCTGGCTGGGTCGACCGCTGTAGAGCAAGTCGCCAGGCAGGGGTGCCGGACAGGGGGCTGAAGGCGAATCGGGCCGTATTGTCCAGTCGCGTGTGCAGACCTCTGCACCACACACCCTTGAGTGGTGTGCGGCAGTGCTCTGGGTAGGACTGGAAACGTGCAGGATGGGCCGGGACATTCGTGCGGGTCACTCGACGCGGACACCAGCGTGGGCAGGAATAAATGCAATCATGCTTCGCGCTGGCGCCAAAAAACCTTGATTGGTGGTTCGTTCGACATTGGCTCTGACACACGCGGCGCTCCGGCAAAACCACACCTTGGGCGGTTTTCTCAGGGGCGCAGCACGTACTGCATCACCATCAATTTGGCGGGACTCCCCGCCGGGCCACGTCTGAGACATTCACCAGGCGGTCTCAAAAGGTAAACTCGCGCCTGGCTCCGCCAAAGTTTGCAATTGCAAATTAACAATCACAACACTTCATTACGTGGCTCAGTCCATTATAGGTGCGAAATCCGCATCTCACCGTTTGAAAAAGGCGGTGGATTCACCTAACGCCACCCCTGCCGCCGTGCAGCGCCTGGTCGTCGACGAAGGGGGGGCTGGACAGCGTCTGGACAACTTTCTGATCAAGGTGCTCAAGGGCGCACCCAAGACCCTGGTTTACCGCATCATCCGCAGCGGCGAGGTGCGGGTGAACAAGGGACGGGCGTCGGCCGATACTCGCCTGGCGCTGGGTGACGAGGTGCGGGTTCCCCCTTTGCGCCTGTCTGAACGGCCCGCCGAGACCGAGAGCGCGGTGCCTGCCCGTGAGTTTCCGGTGCTGTTCGAGGACGAGTACCTGATTGCCATCAACAAGCCGGCCGGCGTGGCCGTGCACGGTGGCAGTGGTGTCAGTTTTGGTGTCATCGAACAGTTGCGCCGTTCGCGTCCGCAAGCGCGTTTTCTGGAACTGGTGCATCGACTGGACAAGGAAACCTCCGGCATCTTGCTGGTGGCCAAGAAGCGCAGCGCCTTGCTCGCCTTGCAAGACCACTTTCGCGAGCGGCGTGCGCATAAAACGTATGCTGCCCTGGTGATTGGAGCGTGGCCAGTTCACAAGAAGGTCATTGATGTGGCGTTGCATAAATTCCTGACCCCTGACGGTGAGCGCCGTGTGAAAGTCGTGCGTGATGACAACAGAGATGGGCGCCGTTCGATCTCCCTGGTGCAGGTGGTCCATGATTACGCCGCCTTTAGCCTGCTCGATGTCACCATCAAAACCGGCCGCACGCACCAGATCCGCGTCCACCTGGCGAACGAAGGGCACCCCATCGTTGGCGATGAAAAGTATGGCGATTTCGCCCTGAACAAGGCCTTGGCCCGCGGACAAGAGGTGCCCGGTATCCGCATGCAAGGCCTGTCAGGCGGTCGCTTTGAGAACATGTTCCTGCATGCTCGCTATTTGCGCCTGCCGCACCCGGCCACCGGTGAAGACCTGACTGTTCAAGCACCGTTGCCCCCAGAATGCCAAGCTATTTTGGCGGCCTTGATTGACGCAAACGGCTAGAGTTTCCTCATGGATCAATCTTCAATCAATCGTCCCCAGCAGTTCGATCTCGTCGTTTTCGATTGGGATGGCACCTTGTTTGACTCGACGGCCTTGATCACACGGTGCATTCAGGCCGCCTGCGCAGACTTGCAGTTGCCTGTACCTTCGAGAGAGGCTGCCGCTTATGTGATCGGCCTGGGACTGCACGATGCCTTGCAACACGTCGCGCCCACGTTGCCGCCGGAGCGGGTGCCCGAACTGGGGTTGCGCTACCGCCACCACTACTTTCAGCGCCAGCACGAACTCAGCCTTTTCGACGGTGCGCTGGATCTGTTGTCGGTCCTCAAGGCGCGGCACCACTGGCTCGCCGTCGCCACGGGAAAATCCCGTCAGGGCTTGAATGAAGCGCTGGAAAACGTTGCCTTGCGCGGCGTGTTTGATGCCACCCGCACGGCTGATGAGACACAATCTAAACCGCATCCCTTGATGCTGCAAGAACTGATGGCTGAATTTGGCGTTGCCCCAGATCGCACCTTGATGATTGGCGACACCATCCACGATCTGCAACTGGCGCTCAACGCTGGGACGCACTCAGTGGCCGTGAGTTACGGTGCTCATGAGCCTTCCGCATTTGCATCCTTCCCGACACGATACGTGGCCCAGTCAGTGGGTCAGTTGCAAGAGTGGTTGTTGAAACATGCCTGAACTCACGACCGAAGCCCAGTTGCTGTGTGACTCGTCCGCGCTGGAAGAATGTGGAGACGCCGTGACCTTTGAAGTGTTGGAGTGGAGGCGGCCGGCATCGGCCTTTGCCCTGCGCTTTGATGGTGAGGTGGTGGCCTATCTGAACCTGTGCGCGCACGTACCCTCCGAAATGGACTGGCAGCCGGGCAAATTCTGGGACCAGGACCGCCGCTTCATCATCTGTTCGGTGCATGGGGCTCTATACGATCCACCCAACGGTCACTGCGTGAGCGGCCCCTGTGTGGGGAAACATCTCATCAAACTGACCGTGCAAGAGCGAGACCAGCAGGTGTATTGGTATCCTTCCGACCGTGTCCAGCCTGCTTTTTTAAGCGGCGGCCAACCACTTTGACATTCTTCACGAGCATCCTTCATGAGCGCAGTCGACCCATCGTCATCACCCGCCCCCGCAGCACAACAAGGTCTGTTGGAGGAGTTCGCGCGCGTCTACCTGCAGCAGCAACGCCGAGACCAGCGTTGGCGCTGGATCTGGCGGTTCGTCTGGCTGGCCGTTGCTGGCAGCATGATCTGGGCGACATTGCGCAGCCTGCCAACAACCGGTGCCCAGTCCTCGCCTCACACCGCCCTGGTGGAGGTGCGCGGTGAAATCGGGGCCGACACCAATGCCAACGCGGACAGCCTCACCACTGCTTTGCGCAGCGCCTTTGAAGACGAGGGCGCCAAGGCCGTGGTCCTGCGCTTGAATTCCCCGGGAGGCAGTCCGGTCCAGGCGGGGCTGGTCAATGATGAAATTCGCCGCCTGAAAGCGCTGCACAAAAAGAAGGTCTACGCGGTGTGCGAAGAAATGTGCGCCTCGGCCGCCTACTACATTGCCGTCGGCGCCGATCAGATCTATGTCGACAAGGCCTCCATGGTGGGCTCCATTGGCGTCTTGATGGACGGCTTTGGCTTTGTCGGGCTGATGGACAAAGTAGGCGTGGAGCGCCGACTGATGACCGCTGGCGCCAACAAGGGCATGCTTGATCCGTTTTCAGCCCGCAATCCTCAGCAAGAAGCGTATGCACAAGCCATGCTCGAACAGATCCGCCAGCAGTTCATCGCGGTGGTGCGTCAAGGCCGGGGCAATCGACTCAAGGAAACGGCTGACACGTTCTCAGGACTATTCTGGAATGGTCAACAGGCCATCGAGCTCGGATTGGCCGACCACCTGGGCAGTTTGGATAGCCTGGCCCGAGATGTGGTCAAGGCGGAAGATATCGTTGACTACACGCTGAAGGAAAACCTCGCAGAGCGTCTGGCCAAGCGTTTTGGCGCAGCCTTTGGCGGCGGAGTGGTTCACGCCATGCGCAGTTCCGTGACCATCCAATAAGCAGTCAAGTAGCCCCTGACGCATCGCCCAGTCCGTTTGTGGGCTTGGCTCAACTGTCGATTTCGGTGATTTTGCGTTGCGCGGACTCGTTGGACAAGGTCAGCAATTGGGCGACGTCGGCGATGTCATCGGGCAAAGCTGCCTCGGCGTGGCGGTCGTTCCATCCGTACTGCGTGTGGCGCGCAATGCGCACGGCCAGCATCACGGTGCGAACCTGAGGATGGTTTGCATGCCGATCATCCGTCATCTTGATCAGTAATGCGGGCAGGTGCCATGCCCCCATCAGCGCCTGGGCCAGATCGCCCAACTGAACGCCCAGCACGGACTCCTGAATCACAGCGGAGCGCAGGGTGTGATCGGCTTTTTGCTGCTGGGCGATCTGCAGTGCCAACTTGGGTGCGTGGCACCACAGCAGCATTTCTGCGAAGTCGTGCAGCAAGGCCGCTTCCTGAATCAACTCGGCGTCTTCATCCTGGCGGTGGATGGAGAAGTTGACTGCAAAGCGGGCGGCCCGGCGTGAGCGCTTGATGACGTTGAGCAACCCAGCAAGTGCCTCAGGGTAGCCGTGGAGCCAATCCACCACGGAGGCCACCTGATTGAGGTGATCGAAGAATGGCCCGATGCCATGCATCAGGATGGCTGCGGTGAGTGTCTCGGGTGGGTTGATCTGGCGCCGAGCGCAGTCCATGGACACTCGTCTCAGAACCTTCAGAGTCATCAGGGGGTCGCCGCCCAGGTTCTGTGAAATCAGGCGGGCATCGACATTGCCATGCGCTTCTTCGATGACGCGCAGCTCCGACAACTCAGTCACGGTGCTGGGTAACACCGGAATGAGTGCTTCACTGAATGCGGTGATCCAGTCCTGGAGGTTTGGAAGATGCTCGTTGATCATGACCAACCTGCACACGAAATGATGCCGATGCCCATCTTATCGGCACTATTGCGATGTGTATCAAGGTGCGTGAGCGGAGGATGGGGTCACGCTCGATCATCTTTCATGAAAAAAGCCCTCGATTCACGAGGGCTTGAGCATTTGGATGCTTGACTCGACTATCGATCGGGCTTATTTGCCGCCCAGCAAGGAGTCCTTGAGATCGGAGTCGACAGGCTTGTTGCCTAGCCAAATGCGCAGCAAGGCCTGATAGAAATCGTCACCGCTGATCTCGCGGCCGGCGGACTTGCCATCGACCAGCACGTGCGTGCCCGAACCAGGGACAAAATCCATGTGCAAGGCTGTACCCTTTTTGACAGTACCAAAGGTCAGCATCAGGCTTTTGAGTTCATCAAGCTTGCCTTGGAGTTTGATGACATCGGCTTCGCTGTTGTTGGCCTTGAAGCCTTTGATCATGGCATCTGCGAAATCCTCGCCAGAAAGGTCGCGCAGAAGGACGATTTGCACGCTTTTCGCGCCGGGTTGGGCGATCAGATTCGTGGCGTTGGCGTCTTTCTTTGTCACATACAGGCCAGCGGCATAGACGTTCACGATGATTTTGACGCGCAAGCCGGCACCGTTGAGTTGTAGCGGTTGGTTCGCGACCTGATAAGTGTCGGCGAACTTGATGCCTTTGACTTCCACTGCGGCCAAAGCAGGCAGGGCGACCAGGGCTGCGGTCAGCAGCAATGTACGAGCAATTGATTTCATGATTATCTTCCAACGTTTTGATGAACAGCAGCATCGCCGCCGACCGATTCATCGCATGGTCGGCAGGCAAGCCGCAAGACTATGCCCGCTAAAAAACCGTGTGTCACGTGGGATCTGATGCAATGCTGCGACGCAGCAACGATTGTTACGTAGTCTTGCAGGCAGAATTACAGATTCCACAGCGACGCTCGGCCACGAGAAAAATGCATGTCCTTTTTGGTCATCGATATTGGCAACACCCGCCTCAAGTGGGGTGTCTACGCCCAAGGGGTTCCCCACGCTGAACTGCTGGCGCATGGCGCTGTGGTGCTGGAGGACATTGATGACCTGTGGGTGCAGCATTGGCGAGCATTGCCGGCGCCTCTGTCCATGTTGGGCTGCGTGGTGGCGGGCGATGCCATCAAGCGTCGGGTCGAGGAGCAACTGGCCCATTGGTCTTTCAAGCCACGTTGGCTGGTGTCTTCCGCACAGGCCGCCGGTGTGATCAATGGTTACGAGCACCCCGCGCGCCTGGGTGCCGATCGATGGGCCGCGATCATCGGGGCACGTCAGCGTGCTGTGCAGTTCAACCCGCAGTCTCCGCCTCCAGTGCTAGCCGTGATGGTGGGTACTGCCGTGACCGTGGATGCCGTGGATGTGGAGGGGCGTTTTCTGGGGGGGTTGATCCTGCCGGGCTTTGGCTTGATGTACCGGGCCCTGGAAAGTGGCACTGCAGGCCTGAAGGTGCCCACCGGGGAGGTCAAGGATTTTCCCACTAATACCAGCGATGCGTTGATGAGTGGTGGCACCGATGCCATTGCCGGAGCGATTGAGCGCAGCCTGCGACGCTTGCGACTGCACGAAGGCCGAGACCCTTTGCTGATCATGTCAGGTGGTGCCGTGTCGCGCTTGTCTCACGTCACCGAATTGGCAGTTCACGTGGTTGAAAATCTGATCTTTGAAGGCTTGCTGGTACTCGCTGCCCAAAGGCCTGATTGATGCCCTTGGTCTGATCCGATGGTGCGTTGATCGAGTCGGATGCCCTTATTGCGCTGCTCAGATCAGCTGCAATTTGACCTTGGCGTGTTCATTGATGCCCATGGCGCCAAAGAACAATGCCACAAGACGGTGAGGCTTGATGAAGGTGACCTCCCGATCCTCGCTGCGGCGAGCCAGCACCCAATTGAGCAAGTCTCCAGCCGCGATGAAGTCGACACGCAGAAGATGGGAGCAGTCAATGTCCAGCGTGATGCTGGCGCCAAGTTGCCCATCCAGCTGCTGCAGGGTGCCGCTGATGTCGCCCACCAGTTGACCTGACAATTGCAGTGCGGCTACCTGCACGAGCGAGACGTCATCGTGCAGTTGGGATTCGACAAAACTGGTGACCACGTCGCTCACGTGGGACAAGGTCATGGTGTGGGGTGTGGCGCCGTCACGCATCTGCCGCACCTTGCATTGTGCAGGCTCCCAGGATGGTGGCGACAGCTCGTAAGTGATGCAGTAGTCAATAGCGACTTCGTCAAACTGGTCTGGACGGTTGCACAGTCGCAAAATATCTAGACGCAACATCCAGTAAGCGGGGTCGGCGTCACGTGCACCTGTGGGGGTGTTGTCTGCCAGCACCAGGAGTAGCTGATCAATGCCAATCCAGAGAATCTCCAGGGATTCTCGGGCCCAGGCTTTCATCAATTGACTGAGCTGTGCGGCGCCTTCTGGCACAACTTGCTGCACGCCGCTCCAGTCCATCGTCCAGGGACGGGGCAGTTGAAGAATTTCATAGCGCAACTGGGCCACTGCGTCGGTGTCAAGCAGGCTGGGCGCAACCCACCCCTGTTGAGCATCACCGGCGCCCTCGGCCTGGTCGCTATTTTGGGTTGCCGTCTTGTTGTCAGTCGGTTTTGGTGCCTCTGACAAGGCTTGTTTTTCACGTTCGGCCACAAAGGTGGCAACCCGCTGAGGCAGGGAATACCAGTGCGGCGCTGAAAGGCCAAACTGGTGAGCGAAAGAAACGGCGAGTTGGTCGAATTTCTGGGATAAATCCAGCGCACGATATAGATCGAACACAACCATCCAGGTCTCGGATTGCATGTGCCGTGAACCTGTAGGTGCGATCAGGCCAAGCAGGGTGCGTTCGCATTCGTCAAAGTCGGCATTGGCGAAGGCAATCACGGCCTCGTCCAGTTCCGGGTCATGCTCCATTTCGCAGACATCAACGCCCATGCCCATGGCAAAGTCTGTCGGAGTCAAGGGGGCGCCTGCCTTCACCTGGGGTGGCGTACCATCCTTGCGAGGTAGCCCGGTTCGTGCGGCATCAATCACGGCTTGGGAGATCACCACCGGCGGTGGATCGAACTCCAGCGGAGGCATGCTGCTATGACGATCCTTGGGGGACGTCGCTGCTGCGCTCAAGGCATTGGGCGCGGTGGCTACATAGGCCTCATTTGGATGGGCTGCGGGGGAGGCCGGCTGCCGTGCCGGCAGTGTTCCGGATGTGGCGGCGGGGCTGGACAGGGATCCGCCGACCATTTGCTGCTCAATGGCGTCGATCTTGGCTTTGACGGCCATGTCGGAGCGAGGTCCACTGATGTGAGGGCGTGACTCGTCAAGATTGGACAGAGCCAACGCGTAGTCCTGGCTGAAACCCTCGCGACGAATCTTGCGCAGCATGTCGAGTTCGCGCTTGCGCACGAAGTCGTTGCGACGCTTGCGCTCAATCATGGCCTTGATCTCGGTCTTGGCGTATTCGCTTTCGGGCGAGTTGCCGGAAGGCGTGCCCAATTCTGCCCAATCCGTGGTGGGATTGGACACAAATCGAGCTACCTTGCGGAAAAAACCGCCGGATTCATTACTCATGATCGCGGGCCGAGAAGATAAGTCATGGCTTGTCTTGTGCGCTGCAGCAGATTAGTCGCCGAACATTTTCTGCTTGAGTTCGCGGCGTTGTTGCGCTTCGAGTGACAAGGTGGCGGTTGGGCGGGCAATCAAACGACCTAATCCAATGGGTTCGCCGGTTTCGTCGCAATAACCGTATTCGCCAGACTCAATGCGGGTCAGCGCTTGCGAAATCTTCTTGAGCAATTTGCGTTCGCGGTCGCGGGTACGCAATTCCAGGGCGTGCTCTTCTTCAATGGTGGCGCGGTCCGCCGGGTCGGGCACGATCGAGGTGTCTTCGCGCAGGTGTTCGGTGGTTTCGCCAGCGTTGGACAGCAGGTCGTCCTTCAGCACAGTCAGACGACCGCGGAAGAAGTCCAATTGTTTCTCGCTCATGTACTCGCTGTCGGGCATGGCCATCAATTCGGGCTCGGAAAGTTCCCGGCCGGATTTGGATTTCCATGCGTTGGCAAGTTTGCTGTCGACCTTGATGGCAGTGATGGGCATATCTGGGGTACTGATTTTTGACGTTGAACGTCCTGGAGGTGCTGCTTTGACCAATACGGTAGCTTCGACCGCTTTGGGTAAAGCTTGAGGGCGCGCGGGTGGCGGCGCTTTGGTAGACGCCACGGTGCTGGGCTTTTTGGGGGCGTTTGTAACTTTTTTGACGGCGGGGGGGGTTGGGTGAGGAGGCGCCTTGATGACGGGTTTGGTCACCGCCTTACTGGTGGCTTTGGTCACAACGGTGCCTGCAGCAGTCTTGGGCGGGGCACTCTTGATCGCCGCCTTGACCGTTTTGGCTGGGGCAGTACTACTCGATTTGGTCGAGGGCTTGGCAGATGCTTTTGTCACAGGTTCCTCCTTGGGGGATGCATGGCCGGTACTGCTTCATCGCCTTGCTGGTGCGCCGCAGATGAATGAGGGCGCGCGGATTGTAGCGATGCTCTTAATGCAACTCCACCAAACTTTCCCGCAGCTCACGCTAAACATTGTTCCAGGCCTGCACGCAGCAGATCCTGGGGTAGGTCAATGCCAATGAAGACCATTTTGCTGGTCTTGTCTTCTCCGGGCGACCATTTGGGCCCGAGGTCACTGCCCATTAATTGGTGCACGCCTTGGAAAACCACCTTGCGGTCCATGCCCACCACATTGAGCACGCCTTTATAACGCAGCATGCGGGGACCGTATATTTGCACCATGGAGCCCAGGAAGTCTTCCAGCTTGGTCGCGTTGAAGGGGCGCGGGGACTTGAAGACGAACGACTTGACATCATCGTCATGCTTGTGATGATGCGGATGGTTGCAGTGTTCATCATGCTCATGCGCGTGATGATCGTGTGCATGCGCGTCGTCGTTCAGGAAGTCTGGATCAATCTCGAGCTTGGCATTGAGGTTGAACCCTCGCAGGTCAAACACTTCATTCAAGGGAATGTCGCCAAAGTGCACGCGTTTCTGAAGCGCACGTGGATTGATGTGCTTAAGACGGTGTCCGAGATCGTCTGCCTCGGCTTCGGTGACCAGGTCAGTCTTGCTGATGAAGATCTGGTCGGCAAAACCCGCTTGGCGCTGTGCTTCTTGGCGTTCGTCGAGTTGCTTCTGGCCGTGCTTGGCGTCGACCAGAGTGACGATGGCATCCAGCAGGTAGACCTCGGCGATTTCGTCATCCATGAAAAAGGTTTGTGCCACGGGGCCAGGGTCGGCCAGTCCGGTCGTTTCGATCACGACGCGATCGAATTTCAAGGTGCCGGCGCGTTTTTTGGCCGCCAGATCAGTCAGTGTGGCTCGCAGATCTTCCCGAATAGTGCAGCAAATGCATCCATTGTTCATCTGGATGATCTGCTCGTTGGTGTCGGCCACCAAGATGTCGTTGTCGATGTTTTCTTCACCGAATTCATTTTCGATGACGGCGATTTTCTGGCCGTGCGCTTCGGTCAGGACGCGTTTGAGCAGCGTGGTTTTTCCGCTGCCCAGGAAACCGGTAAGGATGGTGACGGGTATCAGGCTCATCTTTGGGAGTGTAGCCCCGGAGATGGGTGTTGGCTCATGGAGGGTTGTTCAATTGCGACCGTCATCAGGTATTCTTGCAATATCCCAACCAAGACACCCCTGCCGTGTCCGAACCTTCCCCGAGTCGGCCCACCAGACCCGACAAGTCCGCACAGTCGCACACCTCCCGCGAGAATGCCCAAACACGGGATCACCGCAGCCTGTTTGTGCGCCTGATTGAATTCCTTTCGCCCGGCCCGGACTCCACCGATGAGTTGATGGAGTCCCTGGCGGATGCCGAGCAGCGCGAGTTGATCGAACCCGAGTCGCGGGTGATGCTCGAGGGCGTCATCCGCATGGCAGGGATGACGGCCGGCGATGTGATGGTGGCGGTCAAGCGCATGGATCTGCTGGACATCACTGCGCCCTACGATGATCTCCTGGGCCAGGTGATCAACACTGGTCATTCACGGTTCCCGGTATTTGATGGCACGCGGGAGAACATCATCGGCGTGTTGCTGGCCAAGGATTTGTTGAAACTTCAGCGGGCACCCGAGCTGAATTTGCGCACGTTGTTGCGACCGGTGGTGTTCGTGCCTGAATCGAAGGGGCTCAATGAGTTGCTGCGCGATTTTCGATCCAATCGAATCCACTTGGCCATCGTGATTGATGAGTTTGGCAAGACAGCCGGCCTGATTACGATTGAGGATGTGCTCGAAGAAATCGTCGGCGAAATCGAAGACGAGTTCGATGTAGAGGAAAGCGATAACAGTATTTTTACACTGGCCGACGGTAGTCAGCGGGTCGCTGGCGATGCCGAAATTGGAGCAGTGAATTTGGTCTTTGGCACACAATTGCCTGACGATGAATTCGACACCATTGGCGGTTTGGTGGCCCATGAATTGGGTCGGGTGCCCAGGCGTGGCGAGGCCGTGGAGGTGGGTAATTTGCGTTTTGCCGTGATGCTGGCGCGCGGCGGTGCCGTTCGTTGGTTCAAGGTGACCCGTGCATCGGATGCCGCCGAGATGAGCGAGTCCTGAGGGTGGGGCGCTTGTTGACGAGAGGCGCTCGTCGCTCGCTGGGCAATTGGCATGTGATCAGCTTGGCAGCATTGGCGGGTGTGCTTGAGGTGGGTGCGTTTTCTCCATGGTCCGCGCAGATTGGCGTGGCTTGGCCTGCCGTTCTGGAATCGATGGCCGTGGCGGTGCTGGTGGCCGTGCTGCACCGGACCGACCGACCGGTCGTGGCCGCTTGGTGCGGCGGTGTGTTTGGAACCGTTTGGTTGGTGGGCGGCACGGGATGGATGTTCGTGAGTCTGCACCGCTTCGGAGGGCTACCAGCCTGGATGGCTGGACTGGCCGTGCTGGTCCTGTGCATGGCCTTGTCAGGGTTCATGGCTCTGGCCGCTTGCATGTGGGTGCGCTGGCGAAGGGGCAATCCATGGTCTGACGGACTGTTGTGGGCCGCATTGTGGTTGTTGGCCGAATGGGCGCGCGGCTTTGTTTTCACGGGTTTTCCGTGGGCAGCCAGCGGCTATGCCCTGGTGGATTCTCCTTTGGCGGCTTTGGCGCCATGGGTGGGCGTGTATGCAATGGGGGCCGTGTTGGTCTGGCTGGTGTCGTGGCTGGTGTTGGCCGTGTCGTCGCCCAGAGGATTGTTCAGTTGCGTTGTGGTGCTCATCGGCACGATGGCTGGTTTGACCCTGATGCCGGCCAATGGTGGCAATTTCACGAGGCCGCATGGTGGCTCTTTGAGCGTCACGCTGCTGCAAGGCAATATCCCGCAGGGCGAGAAATTCTCCCAAGCCCATCTGGGTGCTCAGCTGGTGTGGCATGCGCAGGCCTTGGCGGCCGCGCGTACGGATCTGGTCGTGGCGCCTGAGACGGCGATTCCTTTGCTACCGTCACAGCTCCCAGAAGGTTTTTGGGACCAATTGGCCCGTGTGTTTCACGACGGCCATCGCGCGGCCCTGGTGGGTATCCCACTGGGCGATTTTGAGACGGGTTACAGCAATTCGGTGGTGGGCTTGTCGGCTGCGACGCATGCTTTGCCCGATGGTTTCTATCGCTACAACAAGCATCATCTGGTGCCGTTTGGTGAGTTCATCCCTTTGGGTTTTCACTGGTTCGTGCAGATGATGAATATGCCCCTGGGTGACTTCACTCGCGGACCGCGCAATGCGCCGTCGTTCGCTGTGAAAGACCAGTTTGTGGCCCCCACCATTTGCTACGAAGATTTGTTTGGTGAGGAGTTGGCCGAGCGTTTTGTGTCCGCCACTCAACCCGCTCCGACGTTGTTCGCCAATGTCAGCAATCTGGCCTGGTTTGGCGATACGGTGGCGATTCATCAGCATTTGCAGATTGCCCGGATGCGTTCCCTGGAGTTTCAGCGGCCCACCATCCGGGCGACAAATACGGGCGCCACGGTGGTAATTGACCACCACGCCAAGGTGGTGGCCAGCTTGACCCCCAACACACGGGGCGCTCTGGTGTCCTCGGTGCAGGGGTACGAGGGCAATACCCCCTTTGCGCAATGGGCTGGGCGCCTGGACCTGTGGCCGGAGGTGCTGTTGGCCGTGGGGATGGTGCTCGGCTTGCGCCGTCGTTCAGGCATGACGGCGCCGAGTCTTTAGAATCGGGGAATCGCGTCGGCTTTGCCTGATGCCGTTCTCCTTGATTTTCCGACCTGAAACAAACGGATGCCGTTTCCTTCAAAGGCTTTGCCATGCTGACTTTCCAGCAATTGATCTTGCGACTTCAAAGTTACTGGGATGCCCAGGGCTGCGCGCTTCTCCAACCGTATGACATGGAAGTCGGTGCGGGCACCAGCCATACCGCCACCTTCCTGCGTGCCCTCGGGCCAGAACCCTGGCGCGCAGCCTATGTGCAGCCCAGCCGTCGCCCCAAGGACGGCCGCTATGGCGACAACCCCAACCGATTGCAGCACTACTACCAGTTCCAGGTCGTGCTCAAGCCCGCACCATCCAACATCCTGGAGTTGTACCTGGGCTCGCTGGAAGCGCTGGGTTTCGACCTGAAGAAGAACGACATCCGCTTCGTTGAAGACGACTGGGAAAACCCAACCCTGGGCGCTTGGGGACTGGGCTGGGAAGTCTGGCTCAACGGCATGGAAGTGACGCAGTTCACCTACTTCCAGCAAGTGGGCGGCATTGATTGCAAACCCCTGACGGGCGAGATCACTTACGGCCTGGAACGCCTGGCCATGTACCTGCAAGGTGTGGACAACATCTATGACCTGGTCTACGCACCGGGCCTGAAGTATGGCGATGTTTTCCACCAGAACGAAGTCGAGCAGTCGACCTACAACTTCGAGCACAGCAATGTCGAGTTCCTGCTGGGGGCTTTCACCAACTACGAGACCCAGGCCAAATACCTGATTGAGCAACAGTTGGCCTTGCCCGCCTACGAGCAAGTGCTCAAGGCTGCCCACACTTTCAATTTGCTGGACGCGCGCGGAGCCATTTCGGTGACCGAGCGCGCGGGCTACATCGGCCGCATTCGCAATCTGGCGCGCAGCGTGGCCCAAGCCTATCTTGACAGCCGCGCCCGTCTGGGCTTTCCCATGGCGCCCAAGGCCTGGGCTGAAGAAGTCCTGGCCCACTTAGCCACCGCTAAAACTCAAAAGAAAGCCGCCTGAGCATGAGCGCTTCCAACCTGCTCGTTGAACTGTTCGTTGAAGAGCTGCCGCCCAAGGCGCTTAAGAAGCTGGGCGAGTCCTTTGCCCAGGTTTTGTCCGACAGTCTGAAATCCCAAGGTCTGACGAGTGCCGAGTCACTCGTGACCGCGTTTGCCTCGCCGCGCCGACTGGCCGTGCATGTGAGCAGTGTGGTCTCCAAAGGCGCCGATCAGGCGGTGCAGCAAAAACTGATGCCCGTGAACGTCGGCCTGGACGCCTCGGGTCAGCCCACACCGGCACTGCTCAAGCGGCTGTCTGCTCTGGGCGGAGGTCCCGAAGCTGTGGCCAGCCTGAAGCGTGCGCTGGACGGCAAAGCCGAAGCGCTATTTTTTGACAGCATCAAGACTGGCGCCACGCTGGCTGAAGGCCTCCAGAAGGCACTGGATGAGGCCCTCGCTAAATTACCCATCCCCAAGGTGATGAGTTATCAATTGGAGCAAGGGCAGGGCGCCGACTTTCAGCCGGGCTGGACCAGTGTGCACTTTGTGCGTCCAGCGCATGGCCTGGTTGCTTTGCACGGTGATCAGGTGGTTCCCGTCGGCGTCTTGGGTCTGGTGTCGGGCCGCGAGACCCATGGGCACCGATTTGAAGCCAAGTTTGACCCCATCGTGCTGGAGCATGCCGACAGCTATGCCGAGCAATTGGCGCAAGACGGCGCGGTGATCGCCAGCTTTGATGAGCGCCGTGCCGACATTGTCCGCCAACTCAAAGCCGCGGCGACCAAGGCCGGCCACGATTTGCACCCCATCGAGGATGACGCCTTGCTGGACGAGGTCACGGGCCTGGTCGAGCGTCCCAACGTGGTGACGGGGCGCTTTGATTCGGCCTTCTTGGAAGTGCCACAGGAGTGCCTCATCCTGACAATGAAGGCCAACCAGAAATACTTCCCGCTGTTGGACGCATCGGGCAAGTTGAGCAATCAGTTCTTGATCGTCAGCAACATCAGTCCGGACGACACCAGCGCGGTGATCGGGGGAAACGAGCGCGTGGTGCGCCCGCGTTTGGCCGACGCCCAGTTCTTCTTCAATCAAGACCGCAAGAAGACGCTGGACTCGCGCGTGGACGGCCTTGCCAAAGTTGTGTATCACGGCAAGCTGGGCACACAGGGTGAGCGGGTTGAACGTGTGAGAGCGATTGCCAAAAGTCTGGCCGACAGTTTGGGTCAAGGCTTGGTCGGTACTCAGGCACGGCTTGAGGTCGATGTGGCGGCACGGCTAGCCAAGGTCGATTTGCTGACCGACATGGTGGGCGAGTTCCCCGAGTTGCAAGGCATCATGGGTGGCTATTACGCCCGCAACGATGGCCTAGGTGACACGGTGGCGCGCGCCATCGAGGACCACTACAAACCCCGCTTTGCCGGTGACGAACTGCCGCGTGATCTGGTCGGCGTGGTGGTGGCCCTGGCCGACAAGCTTGAAACCCTGGTTGGCCTGTTCGGCATTGGCCAGTTGCCGACTGGCGACAAAGACCCCTTTGCGTTGCGCCGCCACGCCCTGGGCGTGATCCGCATGCTGATCGAGCGTGATCTGCCACTGGAGTTGGAGCCGACCTTGCGCAAGGCCGCCGCCGTTTTTGGCGGCAAGATCACCGATGCCACGTCGGCCTTGAGCGATTTCATCTACGACCGCCTGGCTGGCAGCTTGCGCGAGCAGGGATACAGCGCGCAGGAAGTCGACGCCGTGTTGGCCTTGCGTCCGCAGCGTTTGACCGACATCGCGCAGCGCCTGGCGGCCGTGCGGGCTTTCGCGGTTTTGTCCGAAGCAGCGTCACTGGCGGCGGCCAACAAGCGCGTTGGCAATATCCTGAAAAAATCCGAAGACGCGGTGCAAGCTAAGGTAGATACTGCGTTGCTCAAGGAACCAGCCGAGGCGGCTCTGTACGAGGCTCTGACCTCGGCGGGGTCAAAAGCCTCGCAGGCCTTTGACCAGGGCGACTACACCGCCTCTCTGCAAGCCTTGGCGGTGCTCAAGAACCCGGTTGACGCATTCTTTGATAACGTGATGGTTAACGCAGAAGACGCCGCTTTGCGCGCTAATCGGCTTGGTTTGCTGGCATCCTTGCATCAGGCCATGAACCGTGTGGCTGACCTGTCAAGGTTGGCCGCTTGAACCCATTCGGAGGGGGCATGAAACTCGTCATCCTCGATCGCGATGGCACGATCAATTACGAACGGGAAGACTACATCAAGTCGGCGGACGAGTGGGTGGCTTTGCCTGGGGCGCTGGAGGCCATTGCACGCCTCAACCATGCGGGTTGGCATGTTGTGGTGGCCACCAATCAGTCTGGCATCGGGCGCGGTTTGTTCGACATGGTGGCGCTCAATGCAATGCATGCTCGCATGAACCATTTGCTGGCCCGCCATGGTGGGCGCATTGAAGCCGTTTTTTTCTGCCCCCACACGCCGGAAGACCAATGCACTTGCCGTAAACCGAAGCCGGGCCTGTTCACGATGATTGGGCAGCGTTTCGGCGTGTCGCTGCAAGGCGTGCCGATGGCGGGTGACCTGCCGCGCGATGTGCTGGCGGCCCAGTCAGTGGGCTGCGAGCCGCACCTGGTGCGCACCGGCCAAGCCTCGGCCATGACCGAGGCCGAGTTGGTCGAGTTGCGCCAGCAGGTGTCCGACCTGACCATTCACCCCGATTTATCGTCTTTTGCCGACTTCCTGATTTTGCGGGATCGCCGCGCGCACGGAGAAGACAGCCCGGTGTCCACGCACATGGGCGAGCTGACATGAAGGACAAGCCTCTGTGACGAGTGATGAACGAACGCCAGCGGTTGTAGCGCCGGTGTCCACAGGAGAGCAGTTGGGGCTGTCCTGGGTTGACGGGAATGAAGACGGGATGGCAGGCGGCGATGAGTCGTCTGCGGTCGTTGCGGCCTTGTCCCACGAGCCCTTGCAGCGCCCCGAGATGTCGGCATTCCGCCATCCTCAGGCCGAACGCGAGGTTCGCCTCGGGGACATCATCGTGGCCTACGAATTTCAGCGCGTGCGCCGCCGCAGCATCGGCATGGTGGTCAGCGCTGACGGCCTGAGCGTGCGCGCCCCGCGGTGGGTGTCCTCCGGAGACATCGAAACTGCCTTGCATGCCAAGTCGCGCTGGATTTGCAACAAGTTGGTCGAGCAGCGTGAGCGTGCCCTGAAGCAGAAGGCATCCCGCATTGAATGGCGCGAGGGCGGTTCGCTGGCCTACCTGGGTGAGCCCTTGATCTTGGTGCTGGAGCCGCAGATTAAAGGCGCGACGGTGCATGAGGGCTTGCCCACCTTGCCCGGCATGGCTCAGCGTGCGCTCCACCTTGGCCTGCCGCAAGGCAGCGCCGCCGAGGTGATCGGCGATGCGGTACAGGCCTGGTTGAAAAAACAAGCCAGACGGTGTTTTGAATCCCGTGTACAGCACTTTGCGGCGCAGATGGGCGTTCAGGTGACTCGCGTTGGCCTGTCGTCAGCGCGCACGCGTTGGGGCAGCGCCAGCGTAGACGGCTCCATCCGCTTGCACTGGCGCCTGATGCACTTCAGTGATCAGGTGATCGACTACGTGGTGGTGCACGAACTGGCCCATTTGCACGAAATGAACCACAGTCCGCGCTTTTGGGCAGTTGTGCGATCGGTCATGCCTGATTTTGAAGAGGCGAGGGAGCAACTTCGCCACGCCGTCATTCCCGAGTGGGCTTAAGGCAAGGCGGCGCTGAAACGGTAGATGCCATCGGCGTCCAGGCGCCGGGTGAGCGCCCCGTGGTGCCACAGCGCATGCAGATGAGCCACCGCCTCGCCCATGGCAAAGGTGGTTTGGTGCAGGTCCAGTGCGCGTTTGAACAGCACAGGTAGCAAATCGGCGGCCGTGGTGGGGCGCTCGGTGCAGGCCTCGATCACCTCGGTCAGCCGTTCCCGATGGTGCTGATGCAGTTGATCAATGCGGGTGTGCAGTCCGACAAAAGGCTTTCCGTGGGATGGCAGCACCAGGGTGTCGTCTGGCAAGGCCCGCAAGCGGTCCAGCGATTTTAGAAACTCGGTCAGCGAATCGCCTTCGGGCTCGACATCATTCACACTGACATTGGTTGAAATGCGCGGCAAGACCATGTCACCCGAAATCAACACGTTCAGTTCAGGGCAGTGCAGGGCGATGTGCTCCGGCGAATGGCCATACCCGACATGGCAACGCCATGGCCGTGACCCAATGCGCACCTCCATCCCATCGAGTAGCCGGCGAAACGTGGCGGGCACGGACGGCACCATGGAACTGTAGTAATTGGTGCGTTGGCGGATCTTGGCCACAGACTCGGCGTCTGTCAAACCATGGCTGGCAAAGAAGTTGGCCGAACGATCACCGCCAAAACCAGTGGTGTAGCGGCTGGCCAGGTGCGCCGCATTGAAGTCGGTGGCGCTCATCCACAAGCGGCATTCGTGATCAGGTGTGCTCCAGCGACGGGTCAGCCAGTCAGCGTTACCGATGTGGTCGGGGTGCATGTGGGTGACGATGACTCGCAGCACCGGCAAACCATCCAGGTGCTTGGCAAACACTTGCGACCAAGCATCTTGCGTGTCCTGATTGGCAATCCCGCAGTCCACGATGGTCCAGCCTTGCTGGCCATTGAGCTCATCACGCAACAACCATAGATTGATGTGGTTGAGGGCAAAGGGCAGCGCCATGCGCACCCAGCGCACCCCCGTCGCCACCTCGATCACGCATCCCCGCTCGGGCATCGCATCGTCCAGCGTATAACGCAACTCACCGGTTCCGGTTTGAGCTGCGCCCCATGGATATGGCTTGGCAAAAGGAGCCGATGTGGCGTGAAGCTCGGGGTGACCATTGGAGGTGATGGAGGTCATGGGGCGCGGCAAGGTGGGAACTCTGGCATTGTGACCGCTCGCGCGATTTCCGTCCGGGTGTTTCGTCCGAGCAGTCACGGCTTCATGCGGGAAGTTCCCATGCACTTGACTACACTGTGGGTCTATGAATCTGGACCAATTGTTTACCCGAAACCGCGCCTGGGCGCGAGACATCGAGCAGCGCACCCCCGGTTTTTTTTCGCGCTTGCAACAGCAGCAATCGCCGCAATACCTGTGGATTGGCTGCAGCGACAGCCGTGTGCCGGCCAACGAAATCGTGGGCCTGTTGCCGGGCGAAATGTTCGTGCACCGCAATGTGGCGAATGTGGTCGTGCACTCGGACCTGAACTGCCTCTCGGTCATGCAGTTTGCGATTGATTCGCTCAAGGTTCGGCACGTGATCGTGGTGGGACACTATGGCTGCAGTGGTGTTAGAGCCGCCATGGAGAATTTGCACATCGGCATCGCCGACAACTGGATACGCCATGTGCAGGACGTGCGCAACGAACACAGGGGATGGCTCTACAGCCTGCCGGAAGGCTCCATGCGCCTGAACGCCTTGTGCGAGCTTAATGTGCTGGAGCAGAGTCTGAATGTCTGTCAGACCACCGTCGTGCAGGATGCCTGGGCACGTGGCCAGGAAGTGGTCGTGCATGGCTGGGTCTACGGCTTGCATGATGGGCACCTCAAAGACATGCGCATCAGTGTCGCGCATCCAGAATCCTTGCAGTTGGCCTACGCTGAGGCATTGTCCGAACTGAAAAAACGCTACGTTCCTTCCGCCGAGACCAAGTGATGTTTCCCACCCAACTGACCGACCCACGTGTTTTTGAAATCGCCCAGGCCTTGCTGGATGGTTTTGAAAAGCATTACAAGATCTTTCGCCAGACCAGTGCGCAAGCCAAGAAGCGGTTTGAAAACACCGACTGGCATGGGCAGCAATTGGCGCAGCGTGAGCGTATCGAGTTCTATGACATGCGCGTCGACGAGGCCGTGGCGAGCCTGGAGCACGATTACCATGCGAGCAAATTGCCCATGGAGGTCTGGCAGCAGATCAAGCTGTTCTACATCGGCTTGTTGACCAACTACCGCCGGCCGGAATTGGCCGAGACCTTCTTCAATTCGGTCACCATCCGCCTGGTGCACCGCCGCTACTATCGCAACGACTTCATCTTCGTGCGGCCGGCCGTGTCGACCGAATACATCGAAGACGCCGACCCCAAGGCCAAACCCACTTTTCGGGCCTACTACCCCACGCGCGAAAACCTGCGCCAGATGCTCAAGACCGTGGTCCAGAGCTACGAGTTGGCCAAACCCTTTGAAGACCTGGACCGCGACATCGGTTTCGTGCTTGATGTGCTGAACGAGCAGATTGGCAATGTGCGTCTGCGCACCAATTTTCAGATTCAGGTCCTGTCGTCACTGTTCTATCGGAACAAAGGCGCCTACATCGTCGGCAAGCTGATCAACGGGTTTCGAAGCCTGCCCTTTGCCATCCCCATCCTGCACAACTCCAAGAACCGGCTGTACATCGATGCTGCCCTGTTTGGTGAGGATGACCTGCTGGCATTGTTTAGTTTTGCGCGTGCCTATTTCCTGGTCGACATGGAGGTGCCCTCTGCCTATGTGCAGTTCCTGCGCACCCTGATGCCGCGCAAACCTCGCGCCGAGATCTACAACGCGTTGGGGCTGCAAAAACATGGCAAGGCCCTGTTCTACCGGGATTTCCTGTTTCACCTTCACCATTCCAGCGACAAGTTCCGCATTGCGCCGGGCATCAAGGGCATGGTCATGCTGGTGTTCGATCTTCCTTCGTATCCGTTCGTGTTCAAGGTCATCAAGGACTTCTTCCCGCCCCAGAAGGAGACCACGCGCAGCATGATCATGTCCAAGTACCAGTTGGTGAAGCAACACGACCGGGTGGGACGCATGGCCGACTCGCTCGAGTTCACCAACGTGGCGTTTCCGCGTGACCGTTTCGATGATGAGTTGATCGCCGAGCTCAAGCACTTCGCGCCCAGCTTGATGGAGGAGGAGGGCGATGTGCTTATCCTCAAACACCTCTACATCGAGCGGCGCATGGTGCCCCTCAATATCTACCTGCAAGAGACCGACGGCGAGCAGTTGGAGCACGCAGTCATCGAGTACGGCAATGCACTGAAAGACTTGGTGGCCGCCAATATTTTCCCGGGCGACATGCTGTGGAAGAACTTTGGGGTTACGCGCAATGGCAAGGTCGTGTTCTACGACTACGACGAGATCGAGTACATCACCGATTGCAATTTCCGCAAAGTGCCGACGCCGCGCAATGAAGAGGATGAAATGTCAGGGGAGGTCTGGTACTCAGTGGGCGCGCACGACGTCTTCCCCGAGACCTTCGGGCCTTTTCTGCTGGGCGACCCGCGCGTGCGGGCCATCTTCATGAAGCATCATGCCGACTTGTTGGACCCCGTCTTTTGGCAGCAGCACAAAGAACGCATCAAAACAGGCTATGTGCACGATGTGTTTCCCTATGACCGTCGACGACGCTTCATCCACAAGATCCACGCGGCGGCACCCAGTGCCACTGAACCCTCGTCAGACATGGTTCCTGTTGATGAGCCGGTGGATGTGCCGCCCGAAGGGTTGGCCGTGCATGATCAAGGCCGACTCACGGGCTTTGCTTCCGGGGGCAGTTCCAGCGCTGATTGAATCAGCGCTGGGAGAACAACTCACCAGAGTTGCCACCAGGGCTTTTCTTCCGCCTTGATGCCGCCGGTCAGGTAGGCGCTGTCCGGGAAACTTTGCTTGAGTACCCGCTCGGCATCATCGCGCAACTGGGTCAGCCCCAGGTGGTCATAAGCCCGCACCATGATGTACAGCGCCTGTTCGATGGCCGGAGAACTGCGGTAGTCAATCACCGCCTGTTGCGCTCGATTGGCTGCTGCCAAGTAGGCGCCACGACGCAGGTAGTACTGCGCAACCTTCACTTCGCCGCTGGCCAGCGAGTTCACGATGTAGTTCATGCGCAGTCGTGCATCGGCAGCGTACTTCGATGCAGGGAAACGCTCTGACAACTGCTTGAACGACTCGTAGGCATCGCGCGCGGCCTGCTGATCGCGCTCGGCCAAATCCTGGCGGGCCATGCGGCCAAATAGCCCCAAGTCGTCGTTGAAGTTCACCAAGCCTTGCAGGTACAGGGCATAGTCGAGCGCCGGGCTGGTCGGGTGCAGTCGGATGAAGCGTTCCAGCTTGGCCAGGGCCTGAGCTTTCTCGCCGGTCTTGTAGTAGGCATAGGCCAGATCGATCTGAGCCTGCTGCGCCAGTAGCGTCCCCGAGGCGCGCGCTTCCACCTTTTCCAAACGCTTGATGGCGTTCTCGTAATTGCCGTCAGCTGCTTCGTCCTTGGCATCTGCGTACAATTTGTCCGGGGCTATGCCGGCGAACTCGTCGGTGGGTGTCGAGCCACAGCCCGCCAAGGTGGCCACCATCAAGGCGGCGATAACGCTGCTGACCGCGCTGGTTTTCATGCCAGTCGAATGGCCCCACAAGGTGTTTTTCGGCAGTTTCACGTGTGTATGTGGCGGGTTTGAGCCGCGCAGAGTTTCGCAATGGTGCGCTATACCCTGCAGTATAGAAGCACGTTGCCACCCCAACGATCCCACCGCTTGCAAAGCCGCTAATGCCCCGTACCCCACCTCCCTCGAAAATGTCAGCATCCATGATCAACCCGCGCCCCGATCAGGTCAGTTCTTCAGCGTTGAACGCCGAGGGCCTGGACGACGAAGACTGGAGCGGGGAGTCGCCCGATGTTTCGGAAGAAGTGACGCCCATGCCGAGCCGGGAAGGCATAGTTGCGCCAGCGCAGCATGGTCAGCGCCTGGACGCCTGGCTGGTGAGCCTGGCTTCGGAGTTTTCCCGCAACCACCTGAAGGGCCTGATTGAGGCGGGTTGCGTGCGGGTCGATGGCAAGGTGATCGACTCCCCCTCCCGCAAGGTCAGCAGCGGCCAGCGCGTGTGGGTGGAACTGCGTCCGACCGCCCAGAGCCAGGCTTTTGTGCCGGAGGCCATGGATCTGCCCATTGTTTTTGAAGATGAGCATCTGCTGGTCATCAACAAGCCGCCAGGTCTGGTGGTCCATCCTGCGGCAGGACACTGGAATGGCACTTTGATGAATGGCTTGCTGGCCCACCACGCTGGCGCCGTCAACCTGGCCAGGGCGGGCATCGTGCACCGGCTGGACAAGGACACCAGCGGTTTGATGGTGGTGGGCAAAACACTGGAGGCTGTCACAGCCTTGTCGCGAGCGATCGCCGATCGGGTGGTGACGCGTCAATACAAGGCCCTGGTGCATGGTGCGGTGCCCGAGGGGTTCACGATAGACGCCCCGATCGGACGCGATCCGGCGTCACGCGTGAAGATGGCGGTGGTGGCTTCTGGCAAGCCTGCGCGCACGGATGTGCGACGCCTGTGCGAGGCAGAGATCGAGGAAGCTGGTCCGAACGGCCCTGTCTGGCGCACCATCAGCGGGGTCGAGTGCACCTTGCACACCGGGCGCACCCATCAGATCCGTGTCCACCTCGCCAGCCGGCGCCATCCTTTGGTGGCAGATGCTGTGTATGCGGGTGCTCCAGCGCTGGACTTGACTCGGCAGGCGCTGCATGCCTTTCGTCTGGCGTTTGATCACCCCATCACGGGGCAGGCGCTGCAGTTTGATGCGCCGCTGCCCAAGGATCTGGCACAAGCGTGGGGACGTTTACAATTGGTCAACCAGTCGTCGCCAACTGGTGCATAATGGCGTGAATAAATTCGGTGGTCCGAATGTTCTTCAGCGTGTGCTGATGGCGTTCAGCCTCTTGGAGAAGTCGCTTGATCTGGCGGCTTTGCCCCAAAATGCAGATGTCCCCACAGAGGGGTGCAAGATCATTCCCAAGGCAAAACACGGTCGAACACGGCATTGCCCAGTCGACTGACCCGGAGTAATCCCGGCGTTGCCATGTCATTGGGTCCGTGCCATGTCGTCCGACAGCCAGGGCGCACGGCGTTTGAACCTCCACCTTGACTGGGTGGCGTGTGTTTACCGATTGAAGAGATGGAAGTCCTCAATCCTCAGGACGCTCAACGCGTTCTAGAAGCGGCGCTTTTATGTGCCCATCAACCCATGACGGTGCGAGAAATGCGCGCTCTCTTTGACGACACCTTGTCGGCCGATGGCGTTCGCGCCTTGTTGGCTGATATCTCCCAGCACTGGGATGGCCGTGGCGTCGAGTTGCGCGAATTGGCCTCTGGTTGGCGTTTTCAAACCAGCGTGGACGTGCAGGAATATCTGGACCGGCTGAACCCTGAAAAGCCGCCCAAGTACTCACGCGCCACCATGGAAACGCTGGCCATCATCGCGTACAAGCAGCCCGTCACCCGCGGTGACATCGAAGACATTCGTGGCGTCACGGTCAGCACGCAAATGGTCAAACAACTGGAAGACCGCGGCTGGATTGAAGTCATCGGCCACCGGGATGCCCCAGGGCGCCCTGGCCTATATGCCACCACCAAACATTTTCTGGACGACATGGGCCTGGCCTCGCTGGATCAGCTCCCAACCCTGGATGGACTGCCGGGTCCGCAGGGTTTGCTGCCTGGCTTGGAAGGCGAGCCCGAATCGCCCGATCAGAATCCCGCAACACTGCCGCAAGGCGATGAACTCGCTCAGGGCACGTTGCTGAAGGCTCAGGCTGAGTTGATCGACGGCGTCGAGCCCTCGCTGGGTGTCGCCCAAGTCGCCCAAGTTCCTGTCGAATCCATTGTCGACCCTGAATTTCCCCCCGCTCCATGACCTCAGATACCGCGCCTATGCAAGACCCCAAAGAACAGTCTCCCGACCTGGATGCGTCCGGGCCTGTCACGCCGGACGCCACGTCCGCCGCCGAAAATGCGCCCAAGCCCAAGCGGGCTCGACGCACCAAGGCGGCTGAGGTTGAGGTCATTGCTGAGGTCGCACCTGAGGTGGTTGCCGAGGGAGAGCCCGTCAAGCGGGCACCGCGGCGCCGCAAGACTGTCGAGGTCGCCGAGCCTTCGGATGGAGCTTTGGCGGCTGGGGGCGAAACGTCCCTGGCGGTGGACGCGGAAAGCAAGCCCAAGCGCGCTCCGCGAAAAAAAGCGGTGGTTGACGATGTTGTCCAAACATCCGCGCCCCAATTCGACCAGGCCCCTCTGGTGCGTGAGCGCGCTGGCGATGGCTTCTTGCAGCTGGGCCCTGAAATTGATGCGCCGGTGATCCAGCCGGAGGCGGTTGAGGTCGTGCAGGGCGAGCGCGAAACCGCCGCCAGTTTTGACGGGCAAGGCGATCGTGGTCGTCGCGATCGCGGGCCTCGTGGTCAGCGCGGCGATCGACCACGTCGTCCGGAAGCATCAGGCCAGCCGGTCCAGGGGCAACAGATCGGCGGCGAATCGACAGAACAAGAAGGAGAGCAGTCGCCGTCGCGTCGCGTGACGTTGGCTGCCGAACAGGCCAACGAGGTGTTTGCTGAGTTGGTGTCTGGCGACTTCGACGCTACCCGGGAAGAGTCGAGCGAAGACGGTGGCGAGGGTGCTGAGGAAGGGTCTCAAAAGCGCGTTCTTCGTCCTGAGCCGGACGCGCCCAAGCTGCAAAAGGTCCTGGCTCAGTCGGGCGTCGGTTCTCGCCGCGATATCGAGCAGATGATTGAAAGCGGCAGCATCACCGTCAATGGCGAGGTCGCTCATATTGGTCAGCGCGTCTCCTATGGCGACCAGGTCAAGGTGGCCGGCAAGCCCATCCGCATCCGCATTGCACCGCAGCCCGCGCGTATCCTGGCCTATCACAAGCCCGTCGGTGAAGTCGTCACGCACGACGATCCGCAAGGTCGTCCGACGGTGTTTCGTCGTCTGCCGCGTTTGCAAAATGGCAAATGGATGTCGGTGGGACGCCTGGACTTGAACACCGAGGGCCTCCTGTTGTTCACCACGTCGGGGGAGTTGGCTAATCAGCTCATGCACCCCCGGTTTGGCGTTGAGCGCGAATACGCCGTGCGTGTGCTGGGCACGCTGCCCGACTCAGCCAAGGCGAAGTTGATCGAGGGCGTCAACATCGAAGGTCAGATGGCCTCGTTCAAGTCCATCGAAAACGGCGGTGGCGAGGGCGTGAATCACTGGTACCGCGTCGTCATCACCGAAGGTCGTAACCGTGAGGTTCGCAAGCTGTTTGAAACCGTGGGTCTGGCCGTCAGTCGGCTGATTCGCGTGCGCTATGGCGCCATCGTGCTGCCTCGCGGACTCAAGCGTGGCGTCTGGGTTGAGTTGGGTGAATCCGACGTGCGTGCCGTCAAGTCACTGGCTGGTTTTGATCGCCCCGAGAATTTGCAGACGGGTGGTCGCGACGGCCGCTCTCAAGGGCAGGGTCAGCGCTCACAAGGACAGGGCCAACAAAACCAAGGCGGCTTCAAAGGCAAGCAAAACGGGCCAAATCAACGCGGCCAAGGCCAAGGCCAAGGGCAGGGCGCATCAGGTGGTCGCAATCAGAACCGCCGTGGCCCTGGTGCTGATCGGGGTGATCGTCCGCAGGGTGCCTATCAGCAGGAAACGCAAAACAGTGCACCGCAGGGCGATCACGATGATGATTTCGATCACATCGGTCCAATTCCGAACCCGCTGGAGCAAACCTTCGACAAGCGCTTTGCCAAAGGCTCCAAGCGAATCAGTCAGGGCTTTGGCCGGCCTGACCATAACGCTGGCCGCAGCAGCGAGCCCAAAGGCGGCCCGCGCCAACCCGATCCTATGCAGACCTCGGTCGGCTACATCGGTGCCGATGCCTACTTCACCAAGGTGGGCGGGCGTTCAGGGCGTGGTGGCGGTGGTGGTGGCCAGCAAGGCGGCGGCGGTGGTGGTCAGCGCGGCGGCGGTCGCGGACGCCGCTGATCCAAGTCAATCAAACATCCCGGCGATACAATGCCGGGTTTTGTCTAATACCTTTTCGGAGAAAATTTAAATGGCTATCGAACGCACCTTGTCCATCATCAAACCTGACGCCGTCGCCAAGAACGTGATCGGTCAAATCGTGGCTCGCTTTGAAGGCGCTGGCCTGAAGATCGCTGCTGCCAAGTTGGTGCAACTGTCGCGTCAAGAAGCGGAAACCTTCTATGGCGTGCACAAGGAGCGTGGCTTCTTTAAGGATCTGGTTGACTTCATGGTCTCTGGTCCTGTGTTCGTACAAGTGCTCGAAGGCGAAAACGCCATCGCTACCAACCGCGACTTGATGGGCGCCACCGACCCCAAGAAGGCAGCTCCTGGCACCATCCGCGCTGACTTCGCTGACAGCATCGACGCCAACGCCGTGCACGGCTCGGATGCCGCTGTAACCGCTGCCGCTGAAATCGCTTTCTTCTTCCCCGGTCTGAACGTTTACAGCCGCTAAGCTGCTGCTGTTGTTGTCCCATGAGCGCTGCCAACCTTCTTGATTTTGACCTGGATGGCTTGGCCGCGTTCTGTGAGCAACTGGGTGAAAAGCGCTTTCGTGCCACCCAGTTGTTTCGCTGGATTCATCAAAGAGGCGCCACCGATTTCACTCAGATGTCGGATTTGGCCAAGTCCCTACGCAGCAAGCTGCAGAGCGTTGCCACCATCCAGCCTTTGTCGATCATCAGTGAGCACGTCTCTGCGGATGGCACCATCAAATGGTTGTTTGATGTTGGTGCAGGCAATGCGGTCGAGAGTGTTTACATCCCCGAAGATGATCGAGCCACCCTGTGCATCTCGTCTCAAGCCGGTTGTGCGGTGGGGTGTCGCTTCTGTTCGACGGGCCATCAAGGCTTTAGCCGTAACCTGACGACGGGCGAAATCGTGGCGCAGCTCTGGCATGCCGAGCATTCGCTGCGCAAACGCCTGGGGCGCACCGATCGCATCGTCAGCAACGTCGTCATGATGGGAATGGGCGAGCCGCTGCAAAATTATTCGGCCCTGGTGCCTGCCTTGCGCATCATGCTGGACGACCACGGTTATGGTCTGTCGCGTCGGCGCGTCACGGTGTCCACTTCGGGTGTGGTGCCGATGATCGAACGCCTCAAAAATGATTGCCCCGTGGCTTTGGCCGTGTCACTGCATGCGCCCAACGATGCTTTGCGCGACGAACTTGTCCCGCTGAACCGCAAATATCCCATCGATGAACTGCTGCGTGCCTGCTCTGATTACCTGACAGCGGCGCCGCGTGACTTCATCACCTTTGAGTACTGCATGCTTGATGGCGTCAACGACACTGACGAGCATGCCCGGCAATTGATTGCGCTGGTGCGTAACCGCATCTCGTGCAAATTCAACCTGATTCCTTTCAACCCTTTTCCACAATCAGGCCTGCGTCGCTCCAACATGGATCGGGTGCATGCTTTTGCCGGGATTTTGTTGGATGCGGGCATTGTTACTACGGTGCGCAAGACCCGCGGTGACGATATTGATGCCGCCTGTGGTCAACTGGCGGGGGAGGTGCAAGACCGCACCAATGCCCGAGACCGGATGACCAGGCAGCCCATCCCTGTGACCTGGGTTGCGGGAGCTGCCCGTTCCACCCCACCATCGAATTGAGCGCTGTTGGCCAGTCCCCGGCGCGAGGAGACCGACGCATGACCATCTTCCGTACCGTGCAGGCATTCATGGGCGCTTTGCTGGCCCTGAGTTTGGGCTTGCTGGCTGGCTGTGCGAGCCCTGGTGTCGGACCTGCCGGTGTCGCCAACACCAACCAGCCGACCGCCACGGCGCCAGAACGTGAGATCACGACGGCCTCGGACGAAACTGATGTGAGTAAACGTGCTCGCATCCGGATTGAACTGGCGTCGGCCTATTTCGCCCAAGGGCAATTGACCACCGCACTGGATGAAGTCAAACGTGCGCTGGCCATTGATAACAACATTTCCGAGGCCTACGAATTGCGCGGCCTCATCTATGACGCGCTCGGCGAGCCTGGTCTGAGCGAGGAGAGCTTCAAGCGGGCCATTCAACTGGACGCTCGCAACGGCAGCGCACTGCATAACTACGCATGGTCGTTGTGCAACAAGCAACAGTATCCGGCGGCAGATGCCTTGTTTGAGCGTGCGGCTGAGTTGCCACAGAGCGTCATTGTCAGCAAGACTTTGTTGGCTAGGGGGGTGTGTCAAATTCGGGCCGGACTGCTGCCTGCGGCTGAACAATCCCTGATCCGTTCCTATGAACTGGACCCCAGCAGCCCGGCCACTGCCTATAACCTGGCGCTTGTGCTGTATCGCCGTGGTGAATACGAGCGTTCGCGGTTTTATATTCGTCGCGTCAACAATGTCCCCGAGCAGATCACCGCCGAATCGATCTGGCTAGGCATCCGAGTCGAGAATCGCATGAACAACATCAGCGGGCGTGATGAGCTGGCGACAATGCTGCGCAGCCGTTTCCCGAATTCGCGCGAAGCCACGGCCCTTGAGTTAGGACGTTTTGATGACTGAACCCATGTCCTCCCCCGGAGAACTGTTGCGCCAGGCGCGTGAGGCGCAAGGACTGGATATTGACACCCTGGCTGCCATGATCAAGGTCACGCCCTCCAAGCTGGAGGCGCTTGAGTCGGGGCGTTATGAACACCTGCCTGATGCGAATTTCACCCGTGCCCTGGCCATGTCGGTTTGTCGATTTCTCAAGATTGACGGGACGGCGGTGCTGGCCGGTTTGCCTGCGGCCAAAACCATTCCTTTGTCACCTAACAAGCCTGAACTGAACCAGCCGTTTAAGGAGTCACGTGGCGTCAATTTGTCGTTTGACTCAGGCAGTTCTCTGGATTTGAAGGACTTGTTGCGACCTCAATGGCTGGCGCCGATTCTATTGCTGGTGGCGTCGGTGGTGGTTTATTTCCTGCCCGAATCCATTCATTGGCCCCAATGGGCGCACCGGCCGTTGGCCGACACAACGGCGACTGTGCCAGCCGTCAGCGCATCGCCTCCGGATGAGGCAGCGTCAAGTGCGGCGGAGCCTTCAGATCCGTCGGCATCCGCTCCGATTGAATCAGCCAGTGAGCCGGAGGCGGCGTCATCAGACCCACAAGCGGTATTGGTGCCGGAGGGCATTTCTGCACAGGTTGCTGCCCCGGCGTCCATGGCCGTTGATAGTGCGCCCATCGGTTTGACCTCGGCGTCATCGGCTGCATCGGCATCGCCTGCGTCCTCTGGCAATACCTTGGTGTTGCTCAGCCGGGACCCCAGTTGGGTGGAGGTTCGAGATGCGAAGGGTAACAAGCTGTTGGCCCGGAACCTCGATGCGGGAGAAACTGTGAAGCTGGATGGCGATCGTCCGTTCAAAGTTGTCCTTGGCAATGCCCCATCCATGCAGATCACTTACCAGGGCAAAGCCGTTGATCTGGCCTCCTATACGCGCAACAATGTTGCACGATTTGAACTGAAATGAACGACGTCTTTTCTAAGCCAGCTCCGATCGACGTTGCACGTCCTGGCGCACGTCGCTCGCGACAGGCCCGGGTGAAATGGGGCGATCGCATTGTGGTCATCGGTGGTGATGCGCCGGTGTGCGTGCAGTCTATGACCAACACCGACACGGTCGACGTCATTGGCACCGCCATTCAGGTCAAAGAGTTGGCCATCGCGGGGTCGGAGTTGGTGCGCATCACCGTCAACACACCCGAGGCGGCGCTGGCTGTGCCGCACGTCCGCGAGCAGTTGGACCGCATGGGCATTGATGTGCCCCTCGTTGGCGACTTCCATTACAACGGCCATCGCCTGCTGACCGAGTTTCCGGACTGCGCCAAGGCCTTGTCCAAGTACCGCATCAACCCTGGCAATGTCGGCAAAGGCGACAAGAAAGACCGCCAGTTTGCCCAGATGATTGAGGCGGCGCTCAAATACGACAAGGTCGTGCGTATCGGCGTCAACTGGGGCAGCCTGGATCAGGACCTGATGGCCGCGCTGATGGACGACAACGGGCGCCGCGCACAGCCCTGGAGCACCCAACAGGTGATGTACCAGGCGCTGATCAACTCCGCCTTGGAGTCGGCCGATCTCGCGTGCGAATTGGGTATGGCTCCCGAACAGATTATTCTGTCTTGCAAGGTCAGCGGCGTGCAAGACCTCATCAGCGTCTATCGTGGTCTGGCGCAGCGCTGCGACTATCCCTTGCACCTTGGCCTGACCGAAGCCGGCATGGGCACCAAGGGTACGGTGGCCTCCGCCGCAGCGCTGGCGGTCTTGTTGCAAGAGGGCATCGGCGACACCATCCGGGTCTCGCTTACCCCGCAGCCTGGGGAGGCGCGCACCCAGGAAGTGGTGGTAGCGCTCGAAATATTGCAGGCCCTGGGCCTGCGCACCTTCGTGCCCAGCGTGACCGCCTGTCCTGGCTGTGGCCGCACTACCAGTTCGGTCTTTCAGGAACTGGCCAAGCAGATCGATGACTACCTGCGCGCCCAAATGCCCGTGTGGCGAGTGCAATACCCTGGCGTCGAAACACTCAGGGTGGCCGTCATGGGCTGCATCGTCAATGGGCCGGGCGAAAGCAAGCACGCCGACATCGGCATAAGTCTCCCGGGGACGGGAGAAGCGCCCGCCGCGCCCGTGTTCATTGATGGCGAGAAAGCCCTGACCCTTCGCGGCGAGAACATCGCGCAAGAGTTTCAGCAACTCGTCCAAGACTACATTGCCCGTCGTTTCGGCTCGACTGAAGCGGTCTGATTTCCATCCTTCAATCGCCAACCCAGCAGGGTCGGGCGTTTAGATACTTCTCTTCCATGGCCGCAACACCACTACAAGCCATCAAAGGCATGAACGACATCCTGCCGCCAGACTCGGCGCGCTGGGAGTGGTTCGAACACATCGTTCGCACGCTGATGCGCCGCTACGGCTATCAAAACATCCGCACCCCCATCGTCGAGCCCACGGCCTTGTTCGTGCGCGGCCTGGGCGAAGTCACCGACATCGTCGAAAAGGAGATGTACTCCTTTGCCGACAGCCTCAATGGCGACCTTCTCACGCTGCGTCCTGAAGGAACCGCCGGCGTGGTGCGCGCGGTTAACGAACATAGTTTCCTATACGAAGGCGGTAAGCGACTGTTCTACATCGGCCCCATGTTCCGCCATGAGCGGCCGCAAAAGGGGCGCTACCGCCAGTTTCACCAGGTGGGCGCCGAAGTGCTGGGTTTTGCAGGCCCCGATGTCGACGCCGAACTGATCCTGATGACGGTGGCCTTGTGGCGGGACCTGGGCCTCAACGTCGGCACCGACGTTCGTCTCGAACTCAACAGTCTGGGACAGCCCGATGAGCGGCGTGCGCACCGGGAGGCCCTGATCAAGCACCTGGAGAGCCACGCGGACCAACTCGATGAGGAGGCTCGCCGCCGCCTGCACAGCAATCCATTGCGCATTCTGGACACCAAGAACGCGGCCATGCAGCCCATCGTGGAAGCTGCCCCGCAACTTATCGACTTCCTGGGCGAGTCATCGCTGGCGCATTTCGATGCGGTCAAGCGTGTGTTGGACGCCGTTGGCGTCAATTACCGCGTCAATCCACGCTTGGTACGCGGCATGGACTACTACAACCTCACTGTGTTTGAGTGGGTGACCGACCGCCTAGGCGCCCAAGGCACCGTGTGCGGTGGTGGTCGCTTTGACGGGTTGATCGAACAACTCGGCGGCAAGCCAGCTCCCGGCGTGGGCTGGGGTCTGGGCATTGAGCGCTTGCTGTTGCTCCTTCAGGAGTTGGGCATTGAGCCCCCCCCTTCGGCGCCCGATGCCTTTGCCGTGGTGTTGGCTGGAACGCCGCTGCCCCTGGTAATGAGCACCATTGAATCCCTGCGCGATCGGGGAGTTCATGTGCTGCTCAACCCGGTCGGCCAAGCTGGTCCAGCCAGTCCTAAATCACAATTCAAGAAGGCCGATGCCAGTGGCGCCCGCTTTGCATTGGTTTTCGGGCCGGATGAAGTGGCCCTAGGTCAGGTCTCCGTCAAACCCCTTCGCGACGGTGGTGAGCAAGTCACTCGCCCCGTGGCGCAGGCCGGGGAATGGGCGGCGTCGCTTCGCCAGTCATAATCCACGGCTTCCACACCTAAAAAATCGTCATGGCCACTTACGATCTTGAACAACAAGAACAGCTTGATCAGGTCAAGCATTTCTGGAAAAAGTACGGCAACTTGATCACCTGGGTGCTAATCCTCGTGCTCGGTGCTTACGCCGCCTGGACGGGCTATCAGTACTGGCAGCAAAAGCGTTCGGAAGGCGCTGGCGGTCTTTATGAAGAGCTTGACCGCGCTGCCGGCGCTGGCGATATCGACAAAACGGCCAAGGCTTTTGCGGACCTCAAAGAGAACTACGCAGGCACCACTTTCACTGAGCAGGGTGCGCTGCTGGCCGCCAAGGTCGAGGCCAGTCGCGAGAAGCTTGATCAGGCCCGCGCCACGTTGCAATGGCTCGTTGAAAATGGCAAGAGCAAGGATCTGGTGGCCATTGCCCGTTTGCGCTTGGCGGGCCTGATGATGGATGCCAAACAGTTTGATCAGGCATCGAAACTGCTGGACGAGAGCATGCCGGAGGCCTATGCACCTTTGGTGGCTGACCGTCGTGGTGACATTCTGTCTGCGCAGGGTAAGAAGGACGATGCCATCAAGGCTTATCAAGCTGCCTGGAAGGGCTTGCCGACCGACGTCGAATATCGCCGCTTTGTTGAAGGCAAGCTAACCGCTCTGGGTCAGCCCCCGCAGCCGGCCAAGCCTGCAGGTGCCGTCGTGCCGTCGGGCATGCCCGCTGGCTTGGCGCCGAACAACTAATTTCCCATTGAGCATCCGTCCATGGACCTTCTGTCGACCATGAATTTTCTGCCTTCCTTGTCGGCCTCAAGCCGCGTGCGACGCACTTTGTGTGTCTCAACCCTGGCCGCATCCGCCGTGTTGTTGTCGGCCTGCGGTTCATCCAAGCCGCAACCTGCACCGCTGGAAACCTTCACTCCCAGCCAGGGAGTCACCACTGTCTGGAGCCAACGATTGGCGTCAGCCGAAGGCCCACTGACCTTGGCTGTGTCCAAGGATTCTGTGGCCTGGGCCGGCAGTGACGGACACATTCTGTCGGTGGACGTTCAAACGGGGCGCGAACGATGGCGCACCCAGGTCGATGCACAGTTAAGTGCGGCCGTGGGTAGCGATGGTCGCTACGCCGCCGTGGTCACCAATGACAACGAGCTGATCACCTTTGATCAAGGCAAGGTCCTGTGGCGTGAGCGCCAGCCCGGTCGGGTCATCACGGCGCCGTTGGTGGCGGGCGAACGCGTCTTCGTGCAAGGGGTGGACCGCAGCGTGCGAGCCTATGACGTGCTCGATGGCCGCTGGTTGTGGAGCTACCAGCGTGCCGGCAGCGAGCCCCTGTCCTTATCTTCTCCCGGTTTGTTGTCTGCGTTCCGAGATACTTTGGTGGTGGGGCAGGGTGCTCGTTTCGTGGGCCTTGACCCTCTGAAAGGCACCCCTCGTTTTGATTTTGGCGTTGGCACCCCGCGTGGCACCAACGAAGTCGAACGACTGGCCGATCTGGTCGGGCCAGGTGCCCGCGTCGATGATGAAATGTGCGTACGCTCCTTCCAGTTGGCAGTTGCTTGTGTCGAGCTGAATCGTGGCAGCTTGCGTTGGTCACGCCCTCAGGCGGGCACCAAGGCCGTCGCTGCGGACCAGGTGGTTGTGGTGGGGGCCGACGGCTCAGATCGCCTGAGTGCCTGGCGAGCTGACAATGGCGACTTGCGCTGGCGTGTCGATCGCTTTCTTCACCGCCGTCTAAGCGCCCCGGCGGTGTGGGGCAAGTTGATCGCAGTGGGTGACAACGACGGGCAATTGCATGTGCTGGCGGCCGACGACGGGCGCACCGTGGCACGAGTTTCCCTGGACGGACCCTTGAGCGCAGCACCGGTGGTGGTCGATGGCTTGCTGCTGGTTGCCACCCGCCCTGGCACGCTCTACGCCTTGCGCGCCAACTGAGTATTTTTGGATTTTCATGAAACCTGTGATTGCGTTGGTCGGAAGACCCAATGTCGGCAAATCGACATTGTTCAACCGTCTGACCAAAACCCGTGACGCCATCGTGGCCGACTTCGCCGGCCTGACCCGTGATCGCCACTACGGTGAAGGACGCCAGGGCTCGCGCCACTACATCGTCATCGACACCGGCGGCTTCGAGCCGGACTGCACCGAAGGCATTTTCAAGGAGATGGCCAAGCAGACCCGGCAGGCCGTCGCCGAAGCGGACGCCGTTATATTTGTGGTCGATGCCCGCGGTGGCTTATCCGCCCAGGATCACGACATTGCCCGTTACCTGCGCACGGCCAATAAAAAAGTCCTGCTCGCGGCCAACAAGGCCGAAGGCATGCAAGAAGGCGTGCAGTTGGCCGAATTTTTCGAACTGGGCATTGGTGAGCCCATTCCCATCTCCTCTGCGCACGGGCAGGGCATTCGCAGCCTTCTGGACATGGCGCTGGATGACTTTTTCGTGGGTGAAGACGACGAAGAAGAGGTGGAGGAAGACCCCAATCGCCCCATCAAGCTGGCCGTGGCGGGGCGACCCAACGTTGGCAAATCCACTCTGATCAATGCCTGGCTGGGCGAAGAGCGGCTGGTGGCCTTTGACATGCCTGGTACCACGCGAGATGCCATCAGTGTGCCCTTTGAGCGGGAGGGCCAGCGCTTTGAGTTGATTGACACTGCCGGTCTGCGCCGCAAGGGCCGCGTTTTCGAAGCCATCGAGAAGTTCTCGGTCGTCAAGACACTGCAAGCGATTTCCGACGCCAATGTGGTCCTGCTGCTCCTGGATGCTACCCAGGGGGTGACTGAGCAAGACGCCCACATCGCCGGCTACATTCTGGAGTCGGGGCGTGCCGTGGTCCTGGCCATCAACAAGTGGGACGCGGTTGACAGCTACCAGCGTGAATTGCTGGCGCGTTCCATCGAGACGCGTTTGGCCTTCCTGAAATTCGCACCGATCCTGCACATTTCGGCCATCAAGCGCCAAGGCCTGGGGCCGGTGTGGAAGTCCATCACCGACGCCTGGGCGTCGGCCACGCGCAAGATGCCGACGCCCATCCTGACACGCCTGCTGCTGGAGGCCGTGGAGTTTCAGCAGCCCAAGCGGGCCGGTATTTCACGGCCTAAGCTGCGATACGCTCACCAAGGCGGCCAGAACCCGCCCATCATCGTCATCCACGGCAATTCTTTGGAGCACGTTTCCGAGTCGTACAAGCGCTACCTGGAAGGACGTTTCAGGGCGCATTTCAAGCTCACCGGAACGCCTTTGCGGATTCAGATGAAGTCGTCCAGCAATCCTTTCAACGACAAAGACTGAGTGGGCTTTACGCCAGATTCACAATGCCCTCACCATTGATAGGGTAGGGCCTGTGTTAAGGTGTCAAGTCCAAAACTTTTCAACACGGAGCATATCGTGAGCAACAAAGGGCAACTCCTACAAGACCCCTTCTTGAATCTTTTGCGCAGAGAACATGTGCCGGTGTCCATTTATCTGGTCAACGGCATCAAATTGCAGGGACACATCGAATCGTTCGACCAATACGTGGTGCTCCTTCGCAACACGGTCACCCAAATGGTCTACAAGCACGCGATTTCCACCGTCGTGCCTGGCCGCGCGGTGAATTTCCACGCCAACGAAGATTCGCCCGAAGGCGCGGTTTGATTTTTTCAAGCCTGCCTGTTCGCTCATCCAGCCGACCTGTTGTCCTGACGCCTTGAGTTCTTCATCGTCGTCTGTGCAAAAACCGTCCGATTCTCCTCGGGTCGTGCTGGTGGGTGTCGATTTTGGGCCTGGGTCGTCTTTCGACCCCACTCTTAACGAACTAGCGCTGTTGGCCGAATCCGCTGGTGACCAGCCAGTTGAAAAAGTTACTGCCAAGCGCAAGGCCCCTGATGCCGCTTTTTTTGTCGGTTCGGGTAAAGCCGATGAAATCAAAGACTTGGTCACTTTGCATCAGGCGCAAGCCGTGATCTTCGACCAGGCCTTGTCCCCTGCTCAGCAACGCAATCTCGAACGTCACCTTGGCGTTGAGGTGCTCGACCGCACCGGACTGATCCTTGAAATCTTTGGTGCTCGTGCCCGCAGCCACGAAGGCAAGCTGCAGGTCGAACTGGCGCGCCTGAAATACCTTTCGACCCGGCTCGTGCGCCGCTGGTCTCACCTGGAACGCCAGCGCGGCGGAGCAGGGATGCGCGGTGGCCCAGGCGAAACACAGATCGAACTTGATCGCCGCATGATTGACCAGCGCATCAAGTCGCTCAAGGAGCAACTGATCAAGGTCAAGCGCCAGCGCAACACCCAGCGCCGCGCCCGCGAGCGCACTGGCACTTTCCGGGTCTCCCTGGTGGGGTACACCAACGCGGGCAAGTCGACCCTGTTCAATGCCTTCACGAAGGCGGGCACCTACGCCGCCGACCAGTTGTTTGCCACGCTGGACACCACCACGCGTCAGTTCTATCTGGCCCAAGCCCAGCGCAGCGTCACCTTGTCTGACACGGTGGGCTTCATCCGGGACCTGCCGCATACTCTGGTGGAATCTTTCGAAGCCACCTTGCAAGAGGCCGCAGAAGCCGATGTACTCTTGCATGTGGTGGATGCGGCCAGTCCCGTTCTGTTGGAACAGTTGACCGAGGTGATTCGTGTGCTCGGTGCTATCGGTGCTGCTGACATCCCGCAGGTGCTGGTTTTCAACAAATGCGATTGCCTGCCTGAACACCAACAGCCGCGTCACAACCTCGATGTCTTCGAGCTTCCCTCGGGCAAGCGCTGCCTGCGTGTGTTCGTCAGTGCCTTACGTGGGCAAGGGCTGGAGGTGTTGCGTCAGGTCATCGCAGAAGCGGCCATGCACGGACTGAGTGAGGATCCAGGGCAGTTTCCTGGTTTGCCAAGCCCATTCGCCGTGCACAATGCCGACAATTCCCTGCAAGAGCCTACTGAAGCGCTCTTGGAAACTCCGACGACTGTCCGATCATGAACATGCAATCCCAATCTCGCCCCAGGGTGTTGAGCGTGCTGCCTGCAGTCACGCAGATGGCCATGGGCACCGCCCGCCGTCTGAAGTGGCTGGGCACACGTGCTTTGCGCCAGACCTTGCCGGGTATGGCAGGCGCCCAAGTTTCCTACAACGGTCAAAACGATGGCCCACCCGACCTCGATGAGCTCTGGCGTGATATGAACCGCAAGCTCAGCGGCCTGTTCTCAGGCAAGGGCGGTAGTGACAACAACGGCCCTGGTGGGGGCATGTCGCCGAATGCGAACGGTGCTGGCATCGGTGCCGGGTTGATCATTGGTCTGCTGATCCTGGTCTGGTTGGGCAGCGGATTTTTCATCGTACAAGAAGGTCAGCAAGCCGTGGTCATGTCCTTCGGGCGTTTCAGCCACACCGCTGAGGCTGGTTTTCAGTGGCGTGCTCCGTACCCGTTCCAGAGCCACGAAATTGTCAATGTCACTCAATTGCGTTCTATCGATGTGGGTACGAACTCGGTCATGCAATCGACAGGTCTGCGTGAATCGTCCATGCTGACCCGCGACGAAAACATCGTTGATATTCGATTCACGGTGCAATACCGTTTGAGCGATGCCCGTCAGTATTTATTCGAAAACCGCAGTTCAGACGAAGCAGTCTTGCAGGCGGCTGAATCAGCCGTGCGCGAAATCGTCGGCAACAGCACCATGGATTCGGTGCTCTACGAACAAAGAGATGCCATTGCCACAGAGTTGGTCAAATCGATCCAGGCTCAGGTCGCCAAGGTCAAGGCCGGTGTGATCATCGTCAATGTCAACGTACAAAGCGTGCAGGCGCCCGAACAGGTGCAAGCCGCTTTTGACGACGCTTTCAAGGCCGGTGCCGATCGTGAGCGCCTCAAGAACGAAGGGCAGGCCTACGCCAATGACGTAATCCCCAAGGCGCAAGGCACCTCCGCCCGCTTACGCGAGGAAGCCGCCGCCTATTCAGCGCGCGTGGTGGCGCAGGCCGAAGGTGATGCGCAGCGCTTCAAATCCGTGCTGACCGAGTATCAAAAGGCTCCGGGTGTGACTCGTGACCGTCTCTACATTGATGCCATGCAGCAGGTCTACAGCAATGTGACCAAGGTGATGGTGGATTCGCGCTCGGGCTCCAACTTGCTGTACTTGCCTCTGGACAAGCTGATGCAAATCAATGCTGGAAACACAGCCGCGCTGTCCACGCCCAATGCCGTTGCCGGCGCAAGCGGCGAACAGCCTGTCAGTGGCAGTGCCAATGCCAATGCCGCAACCAGCCCAACGACCGTATCTGACGGGCGATCGCGCGAAGGTCTGCGCAATCGCGACCGTGAGAGCCGTTGACCGTCCCAGGCAAGGAACCTGACATGAATCGCATTGGAATCATCGTGGTCGGCATCTTGCTGGCCCTCATCATCCTGGTCTCGACCTTGTTCGTGGTTGATCAACGACAGTTCGCCGTCGTGTACGCCCTGGGCGAAATCAAGGAAGTCATCAGTGAACCCGGACTCAAGTTCAAGTTGCCGGCACCGCTGCAGAATGTGGTCATCTTGGACCGCCGCATTCAAACGCTCGACAGCGTGGAGTCACGCCCGATCTACACGGCCGAAAAGAAGAGCCTCGTCATTGACTGGCTGGTCAAATGGCGCATCACCGAACCCAAGCAGTTCATTCGCAACAATGGCGTGGACATCCGCAACATTGAGAACCGACTCAGTCCGATCGTGCAGGCCGCGCTCAATGAAGAGGTGACCAAGCGCACTGTGGGCGCCGTGCTGTCGACCGAGCGTGAGAAGGTCATGCAAGGCGTCATCAAGCGGCTGGCTGACGACGCCAAGTCCTTCGGGATCGAGGTTGTCGATGTGCGCATCAAGCGCGTCGACTTCTCTGCGAACGTCACTGACTCGGTTTACCGCCGCATGGAATCAGAGCGCAAACGCGTCGCCAATGAGCTGCGTTCACAAGGCGGTGCCGACAGCGAAAAAATCCGCGCCGATGCTGACCGCCAGCGGGAAATCATTGTGGCGGAGGCCTATCGTGATGCGCAGAAAGTCAAAGGTGAGGGCGATGCCAAGGCCTCGACCATTTATGCCGAGGCTTTCGGCCGGGATCCGCAATTCGCACAGTTTTATCGCAGCCTTGATGCCTATCGCAATACCTTCCGCAGCAAGTCTGACGTGATGGTGATGGACCCCAGCAGCGAATTTTTCAAGGTCATGCGTGGCAACACGACTGGCGCGGGCGCGTCCGTTAAAAAATAAGGGTCATGGCGGACTCCTTGTGGACACTGTTGGCGCTGGTGTTGGTGATTGAAGGCTTGCTGCCGTTTTTCAACCCCAGGGGATGGCGGCGCATGTTCGAGCAGGCGCTCCGCCTCAGCGATGGCCAGCTCCGTTTCGTCGGACTGCTCAGCATGTCGATCGGGCTGGCGGTTTTGTGGTTCTTGAATTGACGTTATCAGGGGTCTGGGGGCGTTGAATCTTTCCCGCTCCAGACACTGATTTGCACCGCCGCGAAATTTGGCCGTCAAACTGACGCCAGAGCCCGGTAAAATCCTGTTTTTAACCCCCTCCCAATTTCTTATGTCGTCTGCTTGGCTGTTGCCAGAGCACATTGCTGATGTCTTGCCTGCGCAAGCCCGGCGCCTGGAAGAGTTGCGCCGCGTCTGGCTGGATGCAGCGCGCGGTTATGGCTATGAACTGGTGATGCCCCCTTTGCTGGAGCACATCGAGTCACTGCTGTCAGGCACGGGGCATTCGCTTGACCTCAAGACCTTCAAGCTGGTGGATCAGCTCAGTGGCCGCACTTTGGGTGTGCGCGCTGACACGACCCCGCAGGTCGCCCGCATTGATGCTCACCTTCTCAATCGCAAGAGCTTGACTCGGTTGTGCTATTGCGGTCCGGTTCTGCATACGCGACCGGCCAGTCCGCATGCCTCTCGTGAGCCTTTGCAGTTCGGCGCTGAAATCTATGGCCACGCTGGCCTGGAGGCCGATCTCGAGGTGCAAGAGCTCGCTTTGGAGGGCTTGAAAACCACAGGTGTGACTGGCCTGGTCATGGATCTGGCCGATGTGCGCCTGGTTCAAGGGGTCCTGAATGGCCTCGGCGTGGCCGACCGTCTGGATGCTGCGGCTCACGGCGTCCTGCTGTCTGCCTTGGCCGCCAAGGATGTCACCGCCGTGCGCGAGGCCGCTGGTGCCTGGTCTCCGCAAGCTGCTCAGGCGCTGTCTGCACTGACCAAGCTCTATGGTGGAGACGAGGCGCTGATTGAAGCCCGAAGAGTCTTACCCGATCACCCCTTGGTGTGTGCCGCGCTGGACGACCTGGCCTGGCTGGCCAGCCAGCTGCGTCAATCGCACCCCGAAGTGCGCATCGGTTTCGACCTGGCCGACTTGAGCGGCTACGCCTATTACAGTGGGTCACGTTTTGCCGTTTATGGAGAAGGGCATGCTGACGCCTTGCTTCGAGGCGGTCGTTATGACGAAGTCGGTGCGATTTTTGGCCGCCGTCGTCCTGCTGCGGGTTTCAGCCTGGACCTTAAGGTCGTGGGGGAGTTGCTGTCAGGACGCAATGGCCCGGTGGTGCGCTCAGCGGTGCGCGCACCCTGGGGTGAAGACCAGGCCTTGCGCAAAGCCGTGCACCACTTGCGTCAGGAAGGCGATACCGTGGTCCGTGTGTTACCCGGTCATGAACACGAAGTCCAGGAATTCGATTGCGACCGGGAACTGGCGCTGGTCGATGGACAGTGGATGGTGCGGGCGCTTTGAGCGCCTGGCATCGCCACCTTTTATTTGAGATTACAGGATTCAGTCATGCAAAGCACTTCCGCGCCAGCGCGTTCCGGCGCCGCCTCTTCTGCTCGCAATGTCGTGGTCGTTGGCACCCAGTGGGGTGACGAAGGCAAGGGCAAGGTCGTCGACTGGCTCACCGATCACGCCGCAGGCGTCGTGCGTTTTCAGGGTGGCCACAATGCCGGTCATACCCTGGTCATCAATGGCAAGAAAACGGCGCTGCAACTGATCCCATCGGGCATCATGCGTGAGGGCGTTGCTTGCTACATTGGCAACGGCGTGGTGGTTGACCCTGCTCACCTGCTGCTTGAAATCGAACGACTGGAAGCTGCTGGACTGAATGTTCGCTCGCGCCTGTTCATCAGCGAATCGTGTCCCTTGATCCTGCCTTTTCACGTCGAGGTGGACAAAGCTCGGGAGTTGCTGCGTGACTCCAGTGGCCAGGGCAAGATCGGCACCACGGGCAAGGGCATCGGCCCCGCTTATGAAGACAAGGTGGCACGCCGTGCCTTGCGCGTGCAGGACCTCAAGCACCCGGACCGATTCGCCAGAAAACTGCGGGAACTGCTGGATTTGCACAACTTCGCGCTGACGGGCTACCTCAATGGCACTGCACTTGAATTCCAGCCCATCTACGACAACGCCATGAAGGCAGCAAAGCAAATCCTGCCCATGCTGGCCGATGTGGGGGTGCGCATTCACGACACGAACGTCAACGGCGGCAGCATCCTGTTTGAAGGTGCGCAAGGGACCTTGCTGGACATTGATCACGGTACTTATCCCTACGTCACGTCCAGCAACTGCGTGGCCGGCAATGCCGCAGCAGGTTCGGGTGTGGGTCCTGACAAGTTGCACTACATCCTGGGAATCACCAAGGCGTACACCACGCGTGTAGGTAGTGGCCCCTTTCCCACCGAGTTGCCAATGGATGACGCGGGAACGGTGGGGTATCACCTCTCTACCGTTGGCCAGGAGCGAGGCACGGTCACCGGCCGTGCTCGCCGTTGCGGTTGGTTGGATGCCGCAGCGCTCAAGCGTTCGGTGCTGATCAACGGCATCTCCGGCTTGTGTATCACCAAGCTGGATGTGCTTGATGGCCTGAGCGAAATCAAGATGTGCGTGGGCTATGAGCTCAATGGTCAGCGGGTGGATATTCTGCCCCTGGACGCGGATGACATCGTGGCCTGCCAGCCCATCTATGAGACCTTCCCTGGCTGGCAAGGCAGCACTTTCGGCGTCACCGAATGGAGCAAGTTGCCGGCCGATGCCCGCCGCTATCTGGAGCGCGTTCAGGCTTTCATCGGCGCTCCGATCGACATGGTGTCCACCGGTCCTGACCGGGACCACACCATTTTGCTGCGCCACCCTTACAAAGATTGATGAGCCTTGAAACCTGACCCTGCCATGGCATCCAGTCACAACGTTCGCGACCACCAGATAGGAGATCCCATGCTCACCGATGACGGCAAGCACTTGTACGTGTCTTGGGAGGAGTACCACCAACTGACCGAGCGTCTGGCGCTCAAGGTGTACCACTCTGGCTGGGAATTTGATCAGATCCTTTGTCTGGCCCGAGGTGGTTTGCGTCCTGGTGATGTGTTGTCGCGAGTCTTTGACCTCCCGCTGGGCATCATGGCAACCAGTTCTTACCGCGACGATGGCGGAACGCTCCAAGGTCGTTTGGACATGGCTCAGTACATCACCATGCCCAAGGGTGAGTTGGCGGGCCGTGTGTTGCTGGTGGATGACCTCGCCGATTCGGGAGTGACCTTGCGTGCGGTCGTGGGCCGCCTGCGCAGCATGCCGGCCATCACTGAATTGCGTTCGGCGGTGCTGTGGGTCAAGGGGGTGTCCAGTTATATCCCCGACTACTATGTCGAAGCATTGCCAACCAGTCCATGGATTCACCAGCCGTTCGAGGACTACGACACACTGCGCCCTGAGGATCTGGGCAAGCGTTTTTCTGTCTGATACGCCAAAGCGTTGAGCGCGGCCTGTTCATGTGCACGAAAGGCAACAGGGCGCTGGCTTGTTGCCTTTTTTTCAGGGTGGGGCGGATCTGCTTTGAAGCCGACATGAAAAAGCCGCATGATATGACTCATGCGGCTTTTTTCTAATTTGGTGCCCAGGAGAGGACTCGAACCTCCACGGAGTTACCCGCTAGTACCTGAAACTAGTGCGTCTACCAATTCCGCCACCTGGGCAGGTACATTTTCTCGAACAATGCTGCACTGTTTGGTGCCCAGGAGAGGACTCGAACCTCCACGGAGTTACCCGCTAGTACCTGAAACTAGTGCGTCTACCAATTCCGCCACCTGGGCGTGCAACTTGTTCGTTTCTTTCTTCTTGCCTTCGTTTTTAACCCTTGAAATTTGTTTCAAGCGCCAATTGCGAAGAGCGCTATTCTAGCATCAAAATAAGGTCTATGACAACCACAACGCAACATTTAATGAGCCTGATGACTGAAATCGTCGGCACCGTACAGGGCCATCGCGACGGTCATGGTTTTGTGATCAGTGATGACGGTGAGATCAACGTGTATGTTCCGCCGCAAGAGATGCGTAGCGTCATGCACCGAGACCGAGTCAAGGTGCGGGTGCTGCGCTTTGACCGCAAAGGGCGTCCAGAGGGGCAGGTTCTAGAGATTTTGGAACGGCGCAAGACGCCCATCATCGGGCGTTTGCTGCATGAGGGGGGTGCTTGGCTGGTAGCGCCCGAAGATCGGCGCTTCGGTCAGGACATTCTGATACCGGCAAAGGGTATCGCCAATGCCGAGCCAGGGCAGGTCGTGTCGGTCGAGTTGACCGAGGTGCCCTCACTGCATGCGCAGCCCGTCGGTCGGGTGGTCGAGGTGCTTGGTGGTATTGACGACCCAGGCATGGAAATTGAAATCGCCGTGCGCAAGTACGAAGTGCCACATCAGTTCAATGAAGATGTGTTGGCGCAAGCTGCCAAGTTGCCTGAAAAACTGCGCCCAGCTGATCGCAAGAACCGCATCGACCTGACCGACGTGCCCCTGGTCACCATTGACGGTGAAGACGCTCGTGATTTTGACGACGCGGTGTACTGTGAACCAGTCAAGGTGGGGCGCAGCAAAACGCCCAATGGCTGGCGTCTGCTGGTGGCCATTGCTGACGTGAGTCACTACGTCAAACCCGGCGAGCCGTTGGACCGAGACGCCTACGAGCGCGCCACCTCGGTTTACTTCCCGCGTCGCGTAATCCCGATGTTGCCTGAGAAGCTCTCCAATGGGTTGTGCTCGCTCAACCCGGATGTTGATCGTCTATCCATGGTGTGTGACATGCTCGTCACCGCCGAGGGGGAGGTTCATGCCTACCAATTTTTCCCTGCGGTGATTTGCTCTCATGCCCGACTCACGTACACGGAGGTGGCTGCCATTTTGGGCAACACCCGTGGGCCCGAGGCTCAGCGTCGTGGTGACTTGGTGCCGCATCTGCTGCATTTGCACGAGGTCTATCGTGCCTTGCTCAAATCGCGTGCCACGCGCGGTGCGGTGGACTTTGAAACCACTGAAACTCAAATCGTCTGCGATGACAATGGCCGCATTGCCAAGATCGTTCCGCGTGTGCGCACTGAGGCGCATCGCCTGATCGAGGAGGCGATGCTGGCCGCGAACGTGTGCTCGGCGGACTTTATTTCGAAGGCCAAGCAGCCCTCCCTCTACCGTGTCCACGAAGGTCCGACGCCTGAAAAGCGCACCCTGTTGAAGAATTACCTCAAGGCCCTGGGGCTGGGTTTGAGTATTAGTGACGAGCCCACGCCGGGTGAATTTCAGGCGCTGGCCCAGGCCAGCAAGGACCGCCCTGACGCTCAGCAGATTCACACCATGCTGTTGCGCTCGATGCAGCAGGCCATTTACACGCCGGCCAACAGTGGGCATTTTGGACTGGCCTATGAGGCCTATACCCACTTCACCAGCCCGATTCGGCGCTATCCGGATTTACTGGTGCATCGCGTGATCAAGGCCTTGCTGGGCTCCGGGCGCTATATCTTGAAATTGCCGCCTGTCGAATCGTCTGTGAGTCGCTTCAAGGCACGCCCGGGAAAGGGTGGAATGATGCCGGCCAAGGCCTTGCCCAAAGTGCCTGCCAAGGTAGCGGCGCGGATCAAATTGCCGCCGGAGGAGGCTGCAGCCTGGGAGACGGCAGGCATCCATTGCAGCGCCAATGAGCGTCGAGCCGACGAGGCGTCACGTGACGTTGAGGCATGGCTGAAATGCATGTTCATGCGTGAACGCCTGGGTGAAGAGTACGGCGGCACTGTCAGTACGGTGACCAGTTTCGGCCTGTTCGTTCACCTCGATGGTTTGTATGTGGAAGGGCTTATCCATATCACCGAGTTGGGTGGCGAATACTTCCGCTTCGACGAGGCTCGTCAGGAATTGCGTGGTGAGCGGAGCGGTGTGCGTTACGCCGTGGGCGCGCGCGTACGTGTTCAGGTCAGTCGCGTGGATCTTGACAGTCGAAAAATCGATTTCCGTCTGGTCAAGGACGGTGAAGACCAGTCGAGCGGAGCGGGTGGGGCGCGCCGTCGTGGGCGTGGGTCGGATGCGCCGGGTCGCTCTGGAGCGTCTGCGCAGGATGAGTTGGCCGATGTGCAGCGCCTTGATCGCGAAACCAAGCGAGCTGCCAAGCGGGTCGGCGGTGGGGAAAATGTCAAGGGCCAGGTCGGAGGCAAGAAGGGCAAGGCCCGGGCTGATCGGGATGCGCCAGCCTCGGCGGGGCGTGGTGGCTCTGTAGCGGCAGGTAGAGTCTCGGTGGGGGGTAAAACCTCTCGAAAGCGCTGACCCGTGCTATAATTTTTGGGTTTGGCCGAAATGGTTCGGGCAAATTAATCGCGAAGCCAGCAAACCTCAGGTGTTGCCGCATTCAATGCGGTGATTTTTGTTGGCTTCTAGACCTAACCTCTGGAGTTTTTTATGGCCGTATCCATGCGCGAAATGCTGGAAGCTGGTGTCCACTTTGGTCACCAAACCCGCTTCTGGAACCCCAAGATGGCCCCTTACATCTTTGGCCATCGCAACAAGATTCACATCATCAACCTCGAAAAGACGCTGCCCGCGTTCGAGGATGCCTTGAAGTTCGTGCGCCAGGTGTCGGCACGTCGCGGCACCATCATGATGGTCGGCACCAAGCGTCAAGCCCGCGACACCGTCGCCGCTGAAGCGCAACGCGCTGGCGTGCCCTATGTGGACCAACGCTGGTTGGGCGGCATGCTGACCAACTTCAAGACAGTCAAGGGTTCGCTCAAGAAGTTGAAGGACATGCAGGCTCAAGTCGAAGTTGGTCTGGATCAACTGAGCAAGAAAGAAGGCCTGCTGTTTCAACGTGACCTGGCAAAACTGGAAAAAGACATCGGTGGCATTCAGGACATGGGTGCTCTGCCTGACGCTCTCTTCGTCATCGACGTTGGTTATCACAAGATCGCCATCGCCGAAGCCAAGAAGCTGGGCATTCCCGTGATCGGTGTGGTTGACACCAACCACTCACCCGTGGGCATTGACTACGTCATTCCAGGTAACGACGACTCGTCCAAGGCTGTGGCGTTGTACGCCAAGGCTGTGGCTGACGCCGTGCTGGAAGGCCGTGCTAACGCCATCAACGAAGTTGTCCAAGCCGCTGCTGGCGACGACGAGTTCGTGGAAGTCAGTGAAGCGGCCTAATCGCTGCTGACTTGGCACCATAGGGGCTGATTCAGCCCCTTTTTTTAATACATTTTGACGTGATGCGGTGATTGATGCCGATCACAAACTAAACGGAGAAAGCATATGTCTGTCATCACCGCCAGCATGGTTGCTGAACTGCGCGCCAAGACCGATGCCCCCATGATGGAGTGCAAGAGGGCGCTGACCGAAGCCGCGGGTGACCCTGCCAAGGCAGAAGAAATCCTGCGCGTCAAGTTGGGTAGCAAGGCCTCCAAGGCCTCCTCACGCGTGACTGCCGACGGCGTTGTCATGTCATTCATTGACGGCACCACCGGTGCGCTGGTTGAAATCAACTGCGAAACCGATTTCGTGTCGAAGAACGATGACTTCCTTGCTTTCAGCAAGGCGGTGGCTGAGTTGATCGCCAAGCAAAATCCGGCTGACCTGGCCGCTTTGTCAAGCCTGGAAATCGGCGCCGCAACCGTTGAGGTCACTCGCGCTGCGCTCATCGGCAAGATCGGTGAAAACATCACCATCCGCCGATTCAAGCGCTTTAGCGGGGCCAACAAGTTGGCCAGCTACCTGCACGGCGCTCGCATCGGTGTCATCGTCGAGTACACCGGCGATGATGTTGCTGCCAAGGACGTGGCCATGCACGTGGCTGCCATGAAACCCGTGTCTCTGTCGTCTGCTGACGTGCCTGCCGCGCTGATCGAAACTGAGCGCAACGTGGCCTCCGCTAAAGCGGCCGAGTCAGGCAAGCCTGCGGACATCGTGACCAAGATGGTTGAGGGCGCGGTGCAGAAGTACCTCAAGGAAGTGTCTCTGTTCAATCAGACCTTCGTGAAAAACGACAAGCAAACCGTCGAGCAAATGCTCAAGGCTGCCAATACAACAGTGACGGGCTTCACCATGTTCACCGTGGGCGAAGGCATTGAGAAGAAGCAAGATGACTTCGCTGCCGAAGTGGCCGCTACGATGGCTGCCGCCAAGGGTCAGTAAGTTGCTCAGGGGCAGGCAAGGAGAACTTCTTGCCTCTGTAGGGACTCTGAAGATAACAATGACCGTAAGGATTTATGCATGCCCGCCTATAAGCGTATTCTTCTGAAACTCTCTGGTGAAGCCCTGATGGGTGACGATGCTTTCGGCATCAACCGAGCCACGATCGTGCGCATGGTTCAGGAAATTCAGGAGGTCACAACGCTGGGTTGCGAGGTGGCGGTCGTCATCGGTGGAGGAAATATTTTCCGCGGTGTGGCTGGTGGGTCGGTCGGGATGGACCGAGCGACCGCTGATTACATGGGCATGCTGGCCACCGTCATGAACGCCTTGGCGCTGGCCGATACCATGCGTCAGGAAGGCATGACCGCCCGTGTCATGTCCGCCATCAACATTGAACAGGTTGTGGAGCCCTACGTGCGCCCCAAAGCGTTGCAGTACCTGGAAGAAGGCAAGGTCGTGATCTTTGCCGCGGGTACGGGCAACCCTTTCTTTACCACCGACACCGCCGCCGCCTTGCGTGGTGCCGAAATAGGGGCGGAGATCATGCTAAAGGCGACCAAGGTGGATGGGGTCTACACCGCCGATCCTAAAAAGGATCCGTCGGCTACGCGCTACAGCACCATCACCTTTGACGAGGCCTTGATCAAGAACCTCCAGGTTTTGGACGCGACCGCGTTTGCGCTTTGTCGCGACCAGAATTTGCCCCTCAAGGTGTTTTCCATCTTCAAGCCCGGCGCGCTCAAGCGCGTGGTGATGGGCGAGGATGAGGGGACCCTGGTTCACGTCTGATCGGGAGTATTTCATGAGCATTGCAGACATCAAAACTTCGCTTGAACAGAAAACATCCAAGACGATTGAGTCGTTTAAGGGTGAGTTGGCAAAAATTCGCACTGGCCGGGCCCACCCTGGCATCCTGGATCAGGTGCACGTGGACTACTACGGATCGATGGTCCCCATCAGCCAGGTTGCCAATGTCACGCTGATCGACGCCCGCAACATCAGTGTGCAGCCTTGGGAAAAGGGCATGGGTGCCAAGATTGAGAAAGCCATCCGCGAGTCGGATTTGGGTCTCAATCCTTCCTCGCAAGGCGACTTGATCCGTGTTCCGATGCCTGCCCTCACTGAAGAGCGCCGCAAGGACCTGACCAAGGTGGTTCGCAACGCTGGTGAAGATGCCAAGATCGCCGTGCGCAATTTGCGTCGTGATGCCAATGAGCAGGCCAAGAAGCTGCTTAAGGACAAGGCCATTTCCGAGGACGAAGACCGCCGTTCGCAAGATGAGGTGCAAAAGCACACCGACCGGTCGATCATCGAAATCGACAAGTTGGTGCACGCCAAGGAAGCCGAGATCTTAGCGGTTTAAGCCTCCTTTATTTGGTCGCGATACAGTCTGAGGCGGCTTGACCGCCTCAGCTCGTTTCGGAGCTCCCCGCAAACCCTATGGCTACGCGTTCCTCTACTGTCCCGTCCCCTCGCCATGTCGCCATTGTCATGGATGGCAATGGACGATGGGCGCGTAAACGTTTGATGCCGCGTGGCATGGGCCACAAGGCAGGGGTTGATGCGCTGGTCACAGTGGTCCAGGCCTGTGCCGACCGGGGTATTGATTACGTCACGGTATTTGCGTTTTCTTCGGAAAACTGGAAACGTCCTGAAGAAGAGGTGTCTGGCTTGATGAGTCTGTTGCTGGTCGCGCTGGCCAAGCACCTCACCAAGCTCAAGGCCGACGGCGTGCGAATCCGCATCGCCGGCGATTTAAGTAATGTGGCCGATAAAATTCGTCAGGCCTTGCTGGAAGCCGAGGCCAATACCCGAGACAACAGTCGCCTGACCCTGACTGTGGCGTTCAACTATGGGGGCCGATGGGACATCGTTCAGGCCTGCCAGCGGGCCATGGCTGCAGGGCTGGCGCCCGAAGACTTGACCGAGGAAGAGCTTTCGCGGTACATGGCCATGAGCTACGCGCCAGACCCTGATCTGCTCATTCGCACCGGCGGCGAGGTGCGCTTGTCCAATTTCCTGCTGTGGCAGAGTGCTTACGCCGAGCTGTATTTCACCGGTTGCCTATGGCCCGATTTCGACGGGGCAGAGCTGGACAAGGCTCTGCTCACTTATGCCGAACGTGAGCGTCGCTTTGGTGATGTCGGTGCTTCTGGTCAGGGCGAAGGCGCGCTGGGGGGCGCGATGATCGATGACACGGAAGGGTTCTGACATGCTCAAGCAACGCGTCATCACGGCGCTGATCCTGATGGCCATCTTGCTGCCAGCCTTGGCTGCCCAAGCCACATGGCCCTTTGCTGCTTTGAGTCTGCTGTTTGTCAGCGCGGCAGGCTGGGAGTGGGCCAAGCTTAACGGGTGGTCCGGTTGGCGCGCTTGGGTTTTGGGCCTCGTGGTGGCCGTTGCCGGACATTTCTCGGCCATGGCCTTGGGACTCAACCCTTGGGGATTAGAGGTGCCTTCCGGTGCCCCTATGGCGCTGCATGTCCATGCGTGGGGGTTGGCGCTGGTGGGATTCCACGTGCCGGCTTGGTTGTGGTGGCTCGCCAGCCTTGGATGGGTGTTGGGTGGAGCCTGGGTACTACGCTCCGGTGGTGCTCGGTGGAAGAAGTTGCCTATGGCTTTGCGGGGCATGCTGGGCGTACTGGTGCTGGTGCTGGCATGGCTTGCATTGACCGACGCAAAGGAGCACGGGCTTAATTTCCTGTTGTCGCTGTTCTGCTTGGTATGGTCAGCAGACATCGGGGCTTATTTTGGCGGACGAGCCTTCGGGCATCGCAAACTGGCGCCCAGCATCAGCCCCGGAAAGAGTTGGGAGGGCGTATGGTCCGGCATGGTGGCCGTATCGCTGCTGGCCGTGGCCTGGATCATCCTGGATCGCAATTTCGCGGTCGACTCGCCCAGTGTGTACAGTCATTTGCTGGCAGGCCTGGGTCCTGTGGGTTTCCTGATTGGTCTGGCCGTTCTGACCGGCATGAGCGTGGTGGGGGATCTGTTCGAGTCGCAGATCAAGCGGCAGGCGGGTGCCAAGGACAGCAGCCAGCTTTTGCCCGGACATGGGGGGGTGCTTGATCGCATTGATGCGCTGCTACCTGTGTTGCCTCTAACGCTGGCTTTGATGTCCTTGTGTCATGGTTGATATGTTGATTGCGCCCCTGAATTCCACCCGCTTGCAACGCGTGTGTGTACTTGGATCGACGGGCTCGATTGGCAGCAATACGCTGGATGTCATAACGCGCCATCCGGGACGCTTTGAGGTTTTCGCACTTTCCGGCGCTCGACGTGTCGATGAGTTGCTGAGCCAGTGCGTGCAGTGGCGTCCAAGCTTCGCGGTCATGCCCGACGAAGGCGCGGCGCGGCGGCTTCGCGCTGCCGTTGCTCAGGCGGGGTTGGCAACGCAGGTGCTCAGCGGTGACCAGGCGCTGTGTGACATCGCGGCCCACCCGGACGTGGACATCGTGATGGCATCCATCGTTGGCGCAGCGGGCCTGGCGCCATGCTTGGCGGCGGCGCGTGCTGGTAAGCGACTGTTGCTGGCCAACAAAGAGGCGCTGGTGGTTGGCGGAGCTCTGTTCATGAGTGCGGTGGCCGAAGGCGGTGCAACCTTGCTGCCCATTGACAGTGAGCATTCGGCGATTTTTCAGTGTTTGCCTAAGGACGTGAGCACCTGGGACGAACGCATCGATCACATCGTGCTGACCGCGTCGGGCGGGCCCTTTCGTCAGCGCGATCCGGCGACCCTGTCCGCTGCGACGCCCGATCAAGCCTGCGCCCATCCTAACTGGGTCATGGGGCGCAAGATTTCGGTCGATTCGGCAACGATGATGAACAAGGCGCTTGAGGTGATTGAGGCGCGCTGGCTATTTGGCCTAAGTCCCGATCGTATCAAGGTGGTCTTGCATCCCCAGAGCATCATTCACTCCATGGTGGTTTGTCGTGATCGATCCGTGCTGGCGCAAATGGGCACGCCTGACATGCGTGTTCCTATCGCTTATGGGCTGTCCTGGCCGCATCGCATCGAATCAGGTGCAGATTTGCTGGATTTCACGCGTCTGTCGGCTCTGACTTTTGAAGAGGCAGATGCCGCCCGCTACCCTGGTTTGCAACTGGCCTGGGATACCCTTGGAGGCCCAATGGGCAGCACTGCGGTCCTCAATGCGGCCAATGAAATTGCCGTCGATGCCTTTCTGAACGAGCGGATTCGCTTTGATCAGATTCATGCCGTCAATGCTCAATCCCTGGTCGATTGCAAGGTAGAGTCAGGCTGCTGCGATAGCGTCGAGGGGCTGTTGGAACTGGATGCTCAGGCCCGGTGTGTTGCGCTGACGATCGTCGCCAGCCTGAGTCGCTGATAGAAGGAGTCTTGCCATGTTGTTCACGGTGCTGGCATTTCTGGTGACCATTGGAGTTTTGGTCATCATTCATGAATATGGCCATTACCGTGCGGCGGTGGCTTGCAATGTCAAGGTGCTGCGTTTTTCGGTAGGTTTTGGGCGCGTGCTCTGGACCCGCCAGCGTGGTGAAACGGAGTTCGTCGTTTCAGTGCTGCCCTTGGGTGGGTACGTCAAGATGCTTGATGAGCGTGAGGGGGCAGTCCCTCCCGCGTTGCTGGATCGGGCGTTCAATCGCAAGCCCTTGCCACAGCGAGCATTCATTGTGGCGGCAGGCCCCCTTGCTAATTTGCTGCTGGCCGTGGTGCTGTATGCCGTTGTCAATTGGGCCGGGGTTCAGGAATTGAGACCATGGATCGCTCAACCCACGGTGGATAGCCTGGCCGCGCAAGCTGGATTGCATGCACGTGATGAAGTCTTGGCCGTGGCGCTCGTGGGGCGTGATTCCAAGAGCAACTCCGAGCCAACGTGGGCGCCTATCCGTTCCATGTCCGACCTGCAATGGCAGTTCACCCAGGCGGCTCTGAATGGTCAGGATTTGCGGTTGCAGGTCAGCCAGCGTGCTGCGGGGCAGGACGAGCGCTCATTCAATGTTCATCGCACGTTGACGTTGGCCACCAGTCAGGTCCCGGCGTCGGAGGTCGATGCGCACTTGCTTGACCGGATTGGTTTGACCGGACCCTATGGAGAACCGGTTGTGGCCCAAGCCATTGCCGGAGGGCCTGCTGAGCGTGCGGGATTGCGTGCAGGTGACCGGGTGCTTCAAATCAACGGGCAGGTGCCCAGCGATGCCAGCCATTTGCGCCAGATCATTGGCGCGAGCCACGATGGCGATCAGGCGCGGCCCATTGATCTGACCATTGTGCGCGCCGGGCAGCACATCAATGTGACCGTGACGCCGATGATGAAGGATGTTCAGGGGCAACGGTTGGCGCGCATTGAGGCAGCGATTGGATCGCCCCCGGCCATGGTTGATGTGCAATATGGGGCGATCGAGGGCATGACCCTGGCGTTGCGCAAGACCTGGGACATCTCCTGCATGAGTCTGGACATGCTGGGCAAGATGGTGGTGGGTCAGGCTTCGCTCAAGAATCTGAGCGGCCCGCTGACCATTGCGGATTACGCCGGGCGTTCGGCCGAGCTGGGTTGGGTACATTACATGGGTTTTCTGGCGTTGGTCAGCGTCAGCCTGGGGGTGCTCAATCTGCTGCCCTTGCCAGTTTTGGACGGTGGCCACCTCATGTATTATCTTTTTGAAGGACTCACCGGCCGGCCCATTTCCGAAGTGTGGCTGGAACGGTTGCAACGCGGTGGTGTGGCCATCATGCTCACAATGATGTCACTCGCCCTCTATAACGATTTGGCCCGTCTGTTGGCCTCGCACTGATTTCTGCATGCAACTCCCTTCTAAGCCTGTTCGTCGGTTTAAGCCGGCCCTGGTCGCAGCCATTGTGGCCGTGTCTATGTTTCACACCGCCGCTTTCGCGGTAGAACCGTTCGTCCTCAAGGACATCCGCGTCGAGGGCTTGCAACGCGCAGATGCCGGCACGGTGTTCGCGTCGCTGCCTTTCCGCGTGGGGGATACCTACACCGACGATAAAGGCTCCACCGGCATTCGCTCCTTGTTCGCCACGGGCTTATTCAAGGATGTGCGCATCCAGATTGATGGCAATGTGGTCGTGGTGGTCGTTGAAGAGCGACCAGTCATTGCCAAGGTCGAATTCGTGGGCACCAAGGAGTTCGACAAGGACAACCTGGTCAAGGCGCTCAAGGACATTGGTATTGGCGAAGGCCAGCCTTTCGATCGCGTCTTGGCCGATCGCGCTGAAACCGAACTGAAACGACAGTACCTGTCGCGCAGCCTGTACGGTGTCGAGGTGGTGACCACCATCACGCCTGTTGACCGTAATCGCGTCAACGTGACATTCAGTGTGACCGAAGGTGAAACCGCCAAGATCAAGAGCATCCGCATCACAGGGGCGAAGGCGTTTTCCGAAAGCACCTTGCTGTCGCAGATGGACCTGACGACTGGCGGCTGGCTGACCTGGTACACCAAGTCGGACCACTACGCCCGCGCCAAGCTCAATGCCGATCTGGAAAGCATCAAGGCGTATTACCTGAACCGTGGATATCTGGAGTTCCGGGTTGAATCCACGCAAGTGGCCATTTCACCCGACAAGCAGGACATCTCGATCGCCATCAACGTGTATGAAGGCCCCACTTATACGGTCACGGGTGTGCGACTGGAGGGTGATTACTTGGGCAAGGATGAGGTGTTCCGTTCCCTGGTGACTGTCAAGCCCGGCGAGTCCTACCGCGCTGAAAGCGTAGCGTCGACGACCAAGGCTTTCACTGATCGCTTTGCGGCCTTTGGCTATGCCTTTGCCAAGGTTGATTTCCGCCCCGAACTGGACCATGACAAAGGCACAGTCATGGCCGTGTTCAATGCGCAGCCGCAGCGGCGTGTTTACGTGCGCCGCGTCAACGTGGCGGGCAACTCTCGTACTCGGGATGAGGTCATTCGCCGGGAGTTTCGCCAGTTTGAGTCGGCCTGGTACGACGGCCAGAAAATCAAGTTGTCGCGCGACCGGGTTGACCGATTGGGTTATTTCAAGCAGGTCGGGATTGACACCGCTGAAGTGCCGGGTACGCAAGACCAAGTGGACTTGACCATCACGGTCGAAGAAAAACCCACCGGCAACCTGATGCTGGGTGCGGGTTTTTCCAGCGCTGAAAAGCTGTCTTTGACGGCATCCATCAAGCAAGATAATATTTTTGGCACAGGTAACTACCTGGGCCTGGAAGTCAATACCAGCAAATACAACCGCACCCTGGTAGTCAGTACGGTCGACCCATACTTCACCGACAGCGGGATTTCACGCTCGTTTGACGTGTTTTACCGCACGTCCAAGCCCTTGAGCACGCAAGGCGGAGACTACGAAATCGTCACGCCAGGTGTGGCGGTGCGTTTTGGAGTGCCGTTCACTGAATTTGACACAGTGTTTTTTGGCCTTGGTGCCGAGCAGACTCACATCAAGGGTGATCTGGGGCTGCCTGACAGCTACAAGCGCTATCGACGCGACTTCGGAGACCGGAGTTTGTCGATCCCCCTGACCGTCGGCTGGGCACGTGATGCGCGCGACAGCGTCATTGCACCGACGCAGGGCCGTTACCAACGCCTCAATATCGAGTGGGGCGTGGCCGGTGATACCCGCTATCTCCGCAACAACTATCAGTTCCAGCAGTACCTGCCGCTGACCAATCGATTCACCTTCGGGTTCAATGCTGAGCTGGGCTACGGCATTGGTTTGGGCGGACGGCCCTACCCGGTGTTCAAAAACTTCTACGGTGGTGGTTTGGGCACGGTACGTGGTTTTGATCAAAACTCCCTCGGCCCGATTGACAACAGCGGCGCCTACATCGGAGGCACTAAACGCATCAACATCAACAATGAGTTGTATGTGCCGTTCCCGGGCGCTGGCAATGACCGCACCTTGCGGTTGTTTGGTTATGTTGACGCGGGCAATGTCTGGGGTGATGATGAAACCATCAGGTTGACTGATTTGCGCGCATCGGCGGGGATAGGCATCAGTTGGATCTCGCCGGTCGGTCCGCTCAAACTCAGTTATGGTCAGCCGTTCCGCAAGTTTGATGTGGATAAAATCCAGAAACTCCAGTTCCAGATCGGTACCGCCTTCTGACCATGAAATCCGCCTTCAAGACCCTGCTGACCACCAGCCTGCTGGCTATTGCTGCGGTGGCGCCTGCGCAAGAGCTCAAAATTGGCTATGTCAATGTGGATCGAGTGCTGCGAGATGCTTCGCCAGCCAAAGCTGCACAGGCCAAGCTGGAGGTCGAACTCAAGCGGCGCGAGAAGGAACTCGGCGAGTTGGAGCAGCGACTTAAATCGGTCTCTGACAAATTTGAGCGGGATGCGCCCACCTTGTCCGACAGTGAGCGGGCACGCCGCCAGCGTGATCTGGTGGACCAGGATCGAGAATTTCAACGCAAGCGCCGCGAGGTCCAGGAGGATCTGAGCCAGCGCAAGAATGAAGAGTTGGCGTCAGTGTTGGACCGAACCAATCGCGCCATCAAATCGATTTTTGAGCAAGAAAAATACGATCTGATTGTTGAGCAGGCCGTGTTTGCGAATTCTCGCGTTGACATCACTGACCGGGTGATCAAGGCACTCAACAGCGCCCCGGCCAAGTGAGCGTAGTCGTGCAAGAGCAGGCGACACCGGCATCATCGGTCTCGCTGGGGCAGATCGTTGCTGACCTGGGTGGCGAACTGCTCGGCCCTGCTTCGCATCTCATTGCGCGCATCGGGCCCCTGGATAGCGCGCAGATCGATACCATCACTTTTTTGGCGCATCCTAAGTACCGAGCACAACTGACCACGACTCAAGCGGGTTGTGTGATAGTTTCTGCCGCCATGAAAGACGATGCAGTGGCGCGTGGGGCTGCCATCGTCACCGCCGACCCCTACCTCTATTTCGCCCGACTGACGCAATGGTGGGCGCGCCGGGTGCGCCCTCGCGCTGTGGCCGGGATTCATCCCTCTGCGGTGGTGGACCCGAGCGCTGTGATTGGGATCGGGGTCACGATTGGCCCCTTGGCGGTGGTCGAAGCCCTGGCGGTGATTGGCGATGGGGCCGTGATCGGGCCGCACACTGTGATCGGGCAGGGTGCCCGCGTCGGTGCCAACACACGCTTGGCCTCCAGCGTCAACATCGCGTATGGCTGCGCCGTGGGTGAGCGCTGCATATTCCACAGCGGTGTCGTCATCGGGGCTGACGGTTTCGGCTTTGCGCCGACCGAGGGCCGGTGGGAAAAAATTGAGCAGTTGGGTGCCGTGCGCATCGGTAATGACGTCGAGATTGGCGCCAATTCATGCGTCGACCGAGGGGCTTTGGGTGACACCGTTGTGGAAGACGGGGTCAAGCTGGACAACCTCGTTCAGATCGGGCACAACGTCCACATTGGCGCACACGTGGCCATGGCCGGTTGCGCCGGCGTGGCCGGTAGCGCCACCATCGGTGCTCACTGCACCGTTGGCGGTGGCGGCATGGTCCTGGGCCATCTGAGCTTGGCAGAAGGCGTGCACGTGTCGGCGGCTACTCTGGTCTCTCGCTCCATTCATCAACCCGGGCTGTACAGCGGCGTGTTCCCCTTCGACGACAATGCGTCCTGGGAGAAGAACGCAGCCACCTTGCGCCATTTGTATTCCTTGCGCGAACGCATTCGCGCCCTTGAAAGACAGCAGAACAACCATGATGGACATCCACAAGATTCTTGAAAAACTCCCGCACCGCTATCCCATGCTCCTGGTGGATCGGGTGCTGGAGATCGAAAAGAACGTGAGCATCCGTGCGATCAAGAACGTCACGATCAATGAACCGTTCTTCCAGGGGCACTTTCCGGGCCGACCCGTGATGCCGGGCGTAATGATGCTTGAAGCACTTGCGCAAGCTGCTGGCATTTTGGTGTTTGATGGCATGGGCATCAATTCGGACCAGAAGTCGGTGTACTACTTCGTGGGCATCGACAATGCGCGTTTCAAGCGCCCCGTCGAACCTGGCGACCAACTCATCTTGGACGTCAAGATCGATCGCCACAAAGCGGGGATCTACAAGTTCACCGCCAAGGGGTGGGTGGGCGAAGAGTTGGCCGTGGAGGCCCAGCTGATGTGCACCCAACGCACGGTGACTTGAGGCGAGCGCAGTCATGGCACGTATTCATTCCACCGCTGTCGTCGATCCTCAGGCGCAACTGGGAAGTGACGTCAGCGTCGGCCCCTATACCGTGATTGGCCCGCACGTCCGCATCGATGAAGGCACCACGGTGGGCCCACACTGCGTGATTGAAGGCCACACCACGATTGGCCGTGACAACCGCATCTATCAGTTCGCCTCGCTGGGTGGTAATCCGCAAGACAAGAAATATGACAATGAGCCGACGCAGTTGATCATTGGTGATCGCAATACCATCCGCGAATTCACCACTTTCAATGTTGGCACGACTCAGGACGAGGGGATCACCCGCCTGGGTAACGACAACTGGATGATGGCTTATGTGCATCTAGCCCACGATTGCCAGGTGGGTAACCACACCATTTTTGCCAATAATGCGCACCTGGCCGGCCACGTCCATGTGGGGGACTGGGCTATCCTGGGTGGCTTTACCTGTGTGCACCAGTTCGTCAAAATTGGCGCACACGCCATGACCAGCATGGCCACTGCGTTGGGGCAGGATCTGCCGCCGTATGTGATGGCGCAAGGCAATATGGCCGAAGCACGGGGCCTGAACCTTGAGGGTTTGCGTCGGCGTGGTTACAGTGCCGAGCGGCTCAAGGCCGTCAAGGAAATGCACCGGGCCCTTTATCGACTGGACCTGACGCTGGAGGCGGCCAAGATGCGCATTTCAAGTCTGGTGCACACCTATCCGGAGGCTGCCGCTGATGTCGCCTTGATGACGGGTTTCCTGGAGCAGTCCACGCGAGGTATCGTGCGTTAAGACGCAGGCGCGATGGCTTTGATGGACAACTCTGCACCCCTCGTGGCGATGGTGGCCGGCGAAACCTCTGGCGATTTGCTGGCCGGGTTGCTGCTGGGTGGCATGAGGTCACGTTGGCCGGGTATGACGGCCGTTGGCATTGGCGGCCCTCGCATGGCAGCTCAGGGTTTTGAGGCCTGGTGGCCGCACGAAAAGTTGTCAGTTTTTGGCTATCTGGATGCCTTGCGCCACTACCGGGAAATCTCCGGCATCCGCCAGAAGCTGGGTGACCGGCTCATCCAGGAGCGGCCCGATGTGTTTGTCGGAGTCGATGCGCCCGATTTCAATCTGGGCCTGGAAGCAAGGCTCAAAGCCCAAGGCATCAAGACGGTCCATTTCGTCAGCCCGTCCATCTGGGCCTGGCGCGGCAAACGTATCAACAAGATCGCTCGGTCGGTCGACCACATGTTGTGCCTGCTCCCGTTTGAGCCGGCCTTGTATGAGGCCAAGAATATTCCGGCCACTTTTGTGGGTCATCCGTTGGCCGATGCCATCCCGATGGAGCCGCCGCGCGATGCCAGTCGACTTGCACTGGGTCTGTCCCCGGATGCTCCGGTGGTGGCCGTGCTGCCAGGCAGTCGGCGCTCCGAGATTGAACACATCGCCCCGGCGTTTTTGCAGGCAGTGAGCTTGCTGAGCAGGCAGCGCCCTGATCTGCGTTTTGTGATGCCCGTGGTTCCCAGCCTGCGCTCGATGGTGGAGCCCCTGGTGGCCCAGCACGCTGCGGATTCTCCATTGACGCTGCTGGATGGCCGATCGCATGAGGCGCTGGCCGCCTGCGATGTGACCTTGATTGCCAGCGGCACCGCCACACTGGAAGCGGCCCTGTTCAAGCGCCCGATGGTGATCGCCTATCGAGTGAGCAGCCTGAGCTGGCAACTGATGAAACGCATGGGCTACCTGCCCTGGGTGGGTCTGCCCAACATCCTGCTGCGGGACTTTGTGGTGCCTGAACGCCTGCAAGATGCCGCCACGCCCGAGCAACTGGCCTCGGACGTGCTGGCCTGGCTGGATCAGCCTGCCAAAGCCGAACAGGTGCGCCAGCGTTTCATCGAGCTTCATCACACCTTGCGGTGCGACACCGGGCGGTGCGCCAGTGAGGTCATCGCCCAAGTCCTTGCGAGCAACCGTCGTGCCTAAAGAAAAACCGTCAGAACCTCAGCAATTGGGTCTGCAATGGCAAGGCCCCACCTTGATCGCCGGGGTGGACGAGGCTGGACGCGGGCCATTGGCGGGTCCCGTGGTGGCAGCCGCAGTCATCCTGAGTGATGAGCACCCCATCGCGGGTCTGGCCGACTCGAAGAAGCTCACGGCTCGTCATCGGGAGCGCCTGTTTGACGAGATCCGCGCCAAGGCCCTTTGCTGTTGCATTGCCGAGGCCAGTGTCGAAGAAATCGACGAACTTAACATCCTGCACGCCACCATGCTGGCCATGAAGCGGGCGGTCGAAGGACTGCGCCTCAAGGCTGGCCTGGTGCTGGTGGACGGCAATCGCATCCCCATGCTCAAGGTGCCGGCCGAGGCCATTGTCAAGGGCGATGATAAGGTGCAGGCCATTTCGGCGGCGTCGATATTGGCCAAGGTGCATCGGGACCGCTTATGCATCCAGTTGCATGAGGCCCATCCGGAGTATGGATTCGCCAAACACAAGGGCTATCCGACCGCGGAACATCTGGCGGCGTTGCGGGAGCATGGTGCCATCGACGCTCACCGACGCAGCTTTGCGCCCGTCCGGGCGGTGCTCGGGCTGTAGTATTTGCGGGTGGCCATGTTCATCGTTCAACACATCATTTCACGCGATAACCCCCTGGTGCAACGGTTGCGCAAACTGGCGCAAGACTCGGTGGCTTACCGTAAGCTGGGCGAGATTTGGTTGGAGGGCGACCACCTGTGTACAGCTTACCTAGCGCGCGGGCAAAGTGTGCCCATGGCCGTGATTGCCGATACCGCGTGGCTGGGCGAGCATGGTCTGGCCAATGGGTCGGACAGCGCTGCCGTGGCACTGTCTGCCTTGGCGCGCCGAGCCCAAAAGGTGGTGGTAATGCCTGAGTTGCTATGGAAGGGCTTTTCCGGTCTGGAATCGCCTGCGCGTCTGGGCTTCCTGGTGCCTACGGCTGCAGGCGCCGCAGAGGTTGCCGGTGGATTGCGCTCTGGCGTGGCGACCGTGGTGCTGGACCGCGTCCAGGATGCCGGCAATGTAGGCAGCATCCTGCGCAGTGCGTCGGCCCTGGGCGTGGTTCAGGTCGTCGCCATGAAGGGGACAGCGGCCTTGTGGGCGCCCAAGGTGCTGCGCGCCGGAATGGGGGCGCACTTTGCATTGCACTTGGTGGAGCAGGTCCTGCCTGAACAGTTGGCTCAGTTGCAGGTGCCCATGGTGGCCACCAGCTCGCACGCGGACCACGAATTGCCGCGCGCACCGTTGCCAGATCCGTGTGCCTGGGTGCTGGGGCACGAAGGGCAGGGGGTGGGGCCTGAGGTGATGGCGCAGTGTCTGCAGACCGTCTCCATTCCCCAGCCAGGGGGCGAGGAATCGCTCAATGTCGCCGCCGCCGCCGCCGTCTGTCTTTATGAATCCTTACGCCGCCGTATTGGCGTCGTGTGAGGGGAAAATACCTCTATCACGTTGCCGTCGGCATGGTTTTAAGGTCTGGTAACAAGGTGGAACTAGAATGGACCATCAACCTCTCATTGAGGATGGATTTCTTGGAGACGAACGCATGGATCAATCATTGAAACCCTTGGATGTTGTTTATGGCAGTGCGGTGGGTATTGAGCGGCAACGTGTGGTGTTGCGCAATACCTATGCGTTATTGGCGCTGTCCATGGTTCCCACGGTTCTGGGTGCGTGGTTGGGTGTGGCCTTTAACTTTAGTTTTTTGGCGGGTAATCCTGCGATTGGTTTTGTGGCCTTCATGGCCATTGCTTTTGCTTTCTTTTTCGGGATCGAGAAGTTCAAGAATTCCGGAGTAGGCGTCATGCTGCTGCTGGGTTTCACCTTCTTCATGGGCTTGATGCTGTCGCGCCTGATCGGGGCAGTGCTGGGTTTTTCCAACGGGGTTCAGTTGATCTCGCTGGCTTTTGGGGGCACGGGCCTGGTGTTCGTGGGCATGGCCACCTTGGCCAGCACCATGAAGCGTGACGTGTCCACCATGGGCAAGTGGCTGATGATGGGTGTTGTGGTGCTGCTCGTGGCCGGTTTCGCCAACATCTGGCTGCAACTGCCGGCCTTGATGTTGACGGTTTCCGTGCTGGCGGTGCTTATTTTCTCGGCCTTTATCCTGTATGACCTCAAGCGGGTCATTGATGGTGGTGAAACCAACTACATCACCGCCACTTTGGCCATTTACCTGGATGTCTACAACGTGTTTCAGTCGCTGTTGAGCATTCTGGGGGTAGTTGGCGGTGAGCGGGATTGATCATTTCGGCGGGTGCGTTCTCACGGGGGCATCAGTATTCGCTGCCAGTGCTGTAGCTTCCGGGGGCCAGATTCTCAAAGCGGGTGTTTGATTTCACGAAGGCCAGCTTGACGGTCCCCACCGGGCCGTTACGCTGTTTGCCAATGATGATCTCGGCCACGCCCGGCTCTTTGGATTCCTTGTTGTAGTACTCGTCTCGGTAGATGAACATGATGACGTCGGCGTCCTGCTCAATGGCACCCGATTCGCGGAGGTCACTCATCATGGGGCGCTTGTCAGGGCGGGTTTCAACGCTTCGGTTCAACTGAGACAAGGCGATCACCGGGCATTGCAACTCCTTGGCCAAGGCTTTGAGGCCCCGCGAGATTTCGCCGATCACGGTGGCGCGATTTTCCTCATTACCACCCGAGCCGCTCATTAGTTGCAGGTAGTCGACGATGATCAAACCCAGGGTGCCACCGAACTGGCGTGCCAGGCGGCGGGCTCGCGAGCGTAACTCGCTGGGGGTCAGCGCGGCGGTTTCATCGATGAATACATTGGCCGAGCGAAGCTTGTCCACTGTCTCGCTCAGACGTCCCCACTCATCATCGGACAGGCGCCCCGTGCGCAGATTCTGTTGGTTAATACGGCCAATCGATCCAACCATCCGCAAGGCCAACTGCGAGGCACCCATTTCCATGGAGAACACAGCCACGGGCAGACCTTCGTTGACGGCCACGTTTTCGCCGATGTTCAGCGCGAAAGCTGTTTTACCCATGGAAGGTCGCGCGGCCAGCACGATCAAGTCGCCTTTTTGCAGCCCAGCCGTCATGCTGTCCATCTCAAAATAGCCTGTGCGCACCCCGGTCACGTCTTCGGCGCCGTTGTCGGCCAGCTCTTGAACGCGGTCCAGCAGGTCCACCACCAACGAATCCATGGCGTGGAAGCCTTGTTTGTTGCGACTTCCTTCTTCGCCAATTTTCAGGATTTTGCCTTCGGCTTCATCCAAGATGGTGGATACCGCCCGGCCTTGCGGGCTGAACGCCGCGCTGGCGATTTCATCGCTGGCCGTGACCAGTTTGCGCAGCACGCCACGCTCGCGCACGATTTCGGCGTAGCGGCGCATATTGGCTGCGCTGGGCACGCTTTGCGCCAGCGCATTGAGGTAAGCGATACCACCCACGTCCGCTGCCTTGCCATGTGACTGAAGGTGTTCGAACACCGTGATCACGTCGGCCGGTTTAGAGGCGTTGATGATCTGGTGGATGGCCGTGAAGATCAGTTGGTGCTCGTGCCGATAAAAATCGCTGTCAGACAGCAAGTCAGCGGCGCGATCCCAGGCGCTATTGTCCAGCAGCAGACCACCCAGCACGCTTTGCTCGGCTTCAATGGAGTGTGGGGGCACCCGCAGGCGCGCGACTTCGTCGGAACTCAGCGACGAGGAGCCTGTGCTGGAGAATGGAGTTGGGAATACTGCGGACATGGAGGGATGATAGAGCGCAGGGCCACGGGCCCTGTGGACAAGTCTGTGGGGATCCGGGGGAAATGCTGGGGATCTGCGTGGATAAGTTCGCCAGGTCATCCCTGCGCATTCGCACGGCCAATTTGACGGGCTGGAAACGACAAAGCCGGCATGATGCCGGCTTTGTTGAACAGGGCGCGAGCGCTCTGAGCTTAGACGTGCTCGCCGACCACGGCGACGGTCACATCCACGACCACATCGGCGTGCAGAGCCACCGACACGGCGTGTTCGCCAACGATCTTCAGGGGACCGTTGGGCATCCGCACTTGCTGCTTAGCCACGTCGTAGCCAGCTTTCTTCAGCGCGTCGGCGACGTCACCATTGGTGACCGAACCGAACAGGCGACCGTCAACGCCAGCCTTTTGGCTCACGGAAACGGTCTTGCCGGTCAGGCGCTCGCCCAGGGCTTGGGCGGCACCCAGCTTCTCGGCTTGCGCTTTTTCGATCTCGGCGCGGCGAGTTTCGAATTCCTGGATGGCGTTGGCGGTGGCACGGCGAGCGCGGCCGGTGGGGATCAGGAAGTTACGGGCGTAACCGTCTTTGACCCGGACCACTTCACCCAGATTACCCAGGTTGACGATTTTTTCGAGGAGGATGATTTGCATGTCGAAAACTCCTTAGACCTTGTGCTGATCGCTGTAGGGCAGCATGGCCAGGAAACGAGCGCGCTTGATGGCGGTCGTCAATTGGCGCTGATAAATCGCTCGGGTGCCAGTCAGGCGAGCCGGGATGATTTTGCCGTTTTCGGCGATGAAATCGCGCAAGGTGTCGATGTCCTTGTAGTCGATCTGTTCAACACCAGTGACGGTGAAGCGGCAGAAGCGCTTGCGACGGAACAGCAGCGACTGAGTGTTGCGCTTGCCTTTGCGATCTTTGGAGAACTTGCCGTTCTTGGAACGTGGAGCAGCCATTTTGACCTCTAAATTTTCTAAACAGATTCGTTGAGTTCGGTGATGTGCAGCAGCACGCCACGTCCGTTGCGAGGAGCCCCCAGGAAGCCAGCGAGGCCAAAAGGCACGCCGATTTCTTGTCGGACCAATTGCTGGGCAATCGTTCCAATGGCCACCGCTTTGATGTCCAGCGTCACCTTGCGGGCTTGCTGGGCTTCGACCACGTCCGATTCGTGTTTCAGAATCAGATCGAGGGCGGGGAGGCCGGCTGGGGTGTATCTCAGCGCTTTGCGTTCAATGATCTGGGCTGTCAGCAGCACACGGTTCATGAACACTGGGACGCAACGCCTGAACGCCTTGCGGCATCAATCAGGCTGCAGCTTGCTCTTGGTGACTGGCCTTGCGGGCTTCGTCACGCTCAACTTGCTTCATCATGATGGAAGGGCCGGTGGGCGCCTTGTCGTTCACCACGGTGAGGTGGCGCAAAACGGCATCATTGAATTTGAAGCCGGTCTCGAGTTCGACCAAGGTTTCCTTGGTGGTCTCGATGTTCAGGCACAGGTAGTGCGCCTTGGCCAGCTTGATGATCTGGTACGCCAGTTGACGGCGGCCCCAGTCTTCAACACGGTGCACTTGGCCTCCGGTCGAGGTGATCAGGGTCTTGTAGCGCTCCAGCATGGCTGGAACTTGTTCGCTTTGATCCGGGTGGATCAACAGCACGATTTCATAGTGACGCATAAATGCTCCTTATGGATTCCTGCCCTGTGTCAATCAGTCAATCAACAGGGCAGATGGAAGCCGTCGCGAAGCGTCAAACCCGACGACGGCAAGGGATTCGTCCACCAGCTTATAAAGGTCGGTGGACGAAAAGCCTGCGATTATATTACTTATTGGCCAGGCGTTGCCAAGTTTCGTACACCGTGTCCGGGTTGAGTGAAATTGACACGATGCCTTCGTCGGCCAGCCAGTCGGCAAAATCGGGGTGGTCACTGGGGCCTTGGCCGCAAATGCCGATGTATTTGCCGGTGGCGCGGCAGGCGGAAATCGCTCGCGAGATCAGGGCTTTGACGGCCGGATCGCGCTCGTCGAAGTCTTTGGCCAGCAGTTCCAGGCCGGAGTCACGGTCCAGGCCCAGGGTGAGTTGGGTCAGGTCGTTCGAGCCGATCGACATGCCATCGAAGAACTCTAGGAATTGCTCGGCCAGGATGGCGTTGCTGGGAACCTCGCACATCATGATGATCTTGAGGCCGTCCTTGCCGCCCTTGGACTCGCGCACCAGACCGTGGTCGGCCAGCATGTTGGTCACTTTTTCGGCCTGCTTCAGGGTGCGCACGAAGGGCACCATGATTTCGACGTTGGTGAGGCCCATGTCGTTGCGCACGCGTTTGAGCGCTTCGCACTCCATGGCGAAGGCTTCGCCGAACTCGGCGCTGATGTAACGCGAGGCGCCGCGGAAGCCCAGCATGGGGTTTTCTTCTTCGGGCTCGTAGCGCGAACCACCGATGAGCTTCTTGTACTCATTGGACTTGAAGTCCGACAGGCGCACGATGACGGGCTTGGGCCAGAAGGCCGCGGCGATCGTGGCAATGCCTTCGGCGAGCTTGTCGACGTAGAAGGAGCGCGGGCTGGCGTGGCCGCGGGCGATCGATTCGACGGCTTTCTTCAGGTCACTGTCGACATTGGGGTAGTCCAAGATGGCCTTGGGGTGCACGCCGATGTTGTTGTTGATGATGAACTCAAGGCGGGCCAGGCCCACGCCGCTATTGGGCATCTGGGCGAAGTCGAAGGCCAGTTGCGGGTTGCCCACGTTCATCATGATCTTGATGCCGATGTGGGGCATCTCGCCACGGGTGACTTCGGTGATTTCTGTTTCCAGCAGGCCGTCGTAGATGTGGCCGGTGTCGCCTTCGGAACAGGCCACGGTGACGAGGGCGCCGTCTTTCAACTGTTCGGTGGCGTTGCCACAGCCGACCACGGCGGGGATGCCCAGTTCACGCGCGATGATGGCGGCGTGGCAGGTGCGGCCGCCGCGGTTGGTGACGATGGCGCTGGCGCGCTTCATGACCGGTTCCCAGTTGGGGTCGGTCATGTCGGTGACGAGCACATCGCCGGGCTGGACGGTGTCCATGTCAGCCAGGGAGTGCACGACGCGGACGGGGCCGGTGCCGATCTTCTGGCCAATTGCGCGGCCTTCGGCCAAGATGGTGCCGGTGCTCTTGAGCTTGTAGCGCTGTTCGGTCTGCCCCTTCATCTGGCTTTTGACGGTCTCGGGACGGGCCTGCAGAATGTAGAGCTTGCCGTCCACGCCGTCCTTGCCCCATTCGATGTCCATGGGACGGCCGTAGTGTTGCTCGATGATGAGGGCGTACTTGCCCAACTCGGTGACGTCTTCGTTGCTCAGGCTGTAGCGGTTGCGCAGTTCGTGGCTGGTGTCCACGGTCTTGACGAGCTTGCCGCTGGCGGCTTTCTCGTCAGGGGTGGCGAACTCCATCTTGATGAGTTTGGAGCCCAGGTTGCGGCGGATCACGGCCTGCTTGCCCGATTTTAGGGCGGGCTTGTGAACGTAGAACTCGTCGGGGTTGACAGCGCCTTGGACCACGGTTTCGCCCAGACCGTAGCTGGAGGTGATGAAGACCACGTCTTCAAAGCCCGATTCGGTGTCGATGGTGAACATGACGCCGGCGGCACCCAGGTCGGAGCGCACCATGCGCTGTACGCCGGCGGACAGCGCCACCACGTCGTGAGCAAAGCCCTTGTGAACGCGGTAGGAGATGGCGCGGTCGTTGTATAACGAGGCAAATACTTCCTTCATCTTGTGGAGGATGTCTTCGATGCCGACCACGTTCAGAAAGGTCTCTTGCTGCCCGGCGAACGATGCGTCGGGCAGGTCTTCAGCGGTGGCCGACGAGCGAACGGCAAACGAAGCCTGTAGGTTGGCGCCGGCCAGGGTGGCGAAAGCATCGCGAATGGCTTTTTCCAGGTTGGCGGGAAAAGGCTGCGCTTCCACCCAGCCGCGGATTTCGGCACCGGCTGCGGCCAAGGCGCGCACGTCTTCGATGTCGAGGGCGGCCAGGCGCTTGCTGATGCGGTCGGTCAGGCCGTCGTGTTGGAGGAACTCGCGGAAGGCGTGGGCCGTGGTGGCAAAACCGGTGGGCACACGCACGCCATCGGGCAGTTGCGAAATCATCTCGCCCAGGCTGGCGTTCTTGCCGCCAACGGACTCGACATCGGTCATGCGCAGTTGTTCAAAGGGCACGACCAGGGCGGTCGGCTCAAAGAGGGTGGTCATAGACAAGCTCCAAGATAAAAAAATCGTGGGTGCTGAGGCAACTCAAGGCCCTGGTGATGCGTCGCCGATGGTCTGGCGGCCGCGCCGTTTATGGTTTATGGGAGCCAAATTGCTTGTCAGCACAAGTTGGACTGATTGTAGGGGGAGCCTATGATCCTGGCTTGTTCAAGCTCTTTTCCCGAGTCCCTGAACCGGGTGTCTTTGCACATCGCGGAACGGGCGGGTCCGAAACATGTCCGATCGCAGCGTTTTTTTTGTGTCCGATGGCACCGGCATCACCGCCGAAACCTTGGGTAATTCCATCATGGCGCAATTTGCCGTCAAGTTGCGACACGTGCGTCGCCCGTTCATCGACACAGTGGACAAGGCTTATCAGGTGGTGCGCGAGATCAATGCCGCAGGGGAGCGTGAAGGTAAGCGCCCGGTCATCTTCACGACCTTTGCCAATGATGAGGTGCTGGACATCATCAAGAGTTGTCATGGCAAGGTGTTTGACATGATCAAGACTTTCGTCGAGCCGCTGGAAGAAGAGTTTGAAATGAAATCCAACCATCGGGTGGGACGATTCTCCGATGCCAGCCAGGACCGCGAGTACAACGATCGCATCGAGGCGATCAACTTTGCGCTGGAGCATGACGATGGTCAGTCGTCGCGCAGCCTGGAGATGTCGGACGTGGTGTTGGTGGGGGTGAGCCGCAGTGGCAAGACGCCGACCTCGCTCTATCTGGCCATGCAGCATGGCGTCAAGGCGGCCAATGTGCCTTTGATTCCCGAGGACTTTGACCGGGGCTTTTTGCCTTCCATGATCAAGGCGCACAAGAAGAAATGCTTTGGACTGACCATCGATCCGGTGCGCCTTTCGCAGATTCGCAATGAGCGTCGACCGGGCAGCAAATACGCCAATCTGGAAAACTGTCGGCTTGAAGTCGCTCAGGCTGAATCCATGATGCGGCGCGAGGGCATTGCCTGGCTTTCATCCACCCACAAGTCGATTGAAGAGATCGCCACCACCATCCTGAGAGACATCCGGCCTGACCGGTTGATTTACTGATGCCTGAATTCGAAGACTCTCGCCCGTTCATCGAGGCGAACGACTTGAAGCCCGCGCTCCACACCGACGACGACTCTTTGACCATGCTATTTGACATGTCGGTGATCCAGAGCCGCATGCGCCTGGATGACCCCATTGAGCTGGACCTGCAGTACACACGGGCGATGATGGGTTTCGTGATGCTGAACCCGGCGCCCACCTCGATCCTGGTGATCGGGCTGGGCGGGGGCTCTTTGCCCAAGTATTGCCACGCGCACTTCACGCAGGCCGACATCACGGTGGTCGAGATCAATCCCCATGTGATCGAGATGCGCGATGCCTTCAAGGTGCCACCCGATGGCGAGCGCTTTCGCGTGGTGTGCGGCGATGGCGCGGCCTTCGTGACAACGGCCAAGGCCGCATCCTACGACGTGATCATGGTCGATGGCTTCAGCTACGACGGCCAGCCCGAGGACTTGTGCTCGCTGGCGTTTTACAAGGCGTGCCGAAAGGCCTTGAGCGAGTCAGGCATCCTGGCGGTGAATCTGCTGGACAAGGAGCCTGAATGCAGCCGCCTGATCGGGCGCGTCTGGCAGGTCTTTGGCGAGGCCGTGATGGCGCTGGACATCGAGTGCGGAGGCAACCGCATCGTCATGGCTAGCACGGTGGACATGTTCCGCCAATGCGCGGCCAGTTTTGGCAGGCGCTGGGCCGAGCTGTCGGTGGCGCACAAGGAGACGCTGCGCTTCACGACGGCGTCGATCGAGTACGAGCTGGAGCCGTGGCGGCCAACCAAGCCCAAGGTGTCCAGGCCGCCCAAGCGAAGAGGCTGACAGGCGCGCAGGGAGGCGCCATCTTTGCTTGCCCGACCCTGGGTCGTGCCGCCACCGTGACCTAACCCACCCTGCAAACCGAGGGTCTTTATAGCCTGGTGGTGCTGGCTCCGGGTTTTTGGCTGGCCCAGGGCTACTACACCTGGCTGGCCGAGCGCGTGGCCTCGCATGGCTTGGTGGTGTTCATCAAGCGGTTTGTGGACGATGACCGCCGCTGCACGCCCTCCACCCGGGGCAGCAGCCCGGAGTCGTCGCGTGACGAATCACACGGCAGTTGGTGGCAGCTGCCGTGATCTGGGCGCTGTCAAACGGCGTAGTCGCTGACCGGCATGCACGAACAGAACAGGTTGCGGTCGCCGTAGACGTTGTCCACGCGGCCCACTGGCACCCAGTACTTCTGTTGACGCAGGCTGGCCACGGGGTAGGCCGCTTCTTCGCGGCTATAGGCATGGGGCCAGTCGCCCTTGAGCAGTGATGCTGCCGTGTGCGGGGCGTTTTTCAAGGGGTTGTCGTCTTGTGGCCAGGCGCCTTGTTCGACCTTGCGGATTTCTTTGCGGATGGCGATCATGGCGTCGCAGAAGCGGTCCAGTTCAAACTGTGATTCGCTCTCGGTCGGCTCGACCATCAAGGTGCCGGCCACGGGGAAGCTGAGCGTCGGAGCGTGGAAGCCATAGTCGATCAGGCGCTTGGCCACGTCTTCGGCGGAGACGCCGCTGGCGTCCTTCAAGGGGCGCAGGTCCAGGATGCATTCGTGGGCCACGCCACCGCCCTTGATGGCGGGATTACCGCTGCTGAAGTGGATGTCGTAATGGTCGGCCAGACGGGCAGCTACATAGTTGGCGTTGAGGATGGCCACTTCGGTGGCGGCTTTCAGGCCGTCCGGGCCCATCATGCGCACGTACATCCAACTGATGGGCAACACGGCCGCGTTGCCCAGCGCCGCTGCGGAGACGGCACCGACTTGCTCATCGGTGCCGATGCCGGTGGCACGATGTGCGGGCAGGTAGGGCACCAGGTCCTCCACCACGCAGACGGGGCCGACGCCAGGGCCGCCACCGCCGTGGGGGATGCAGAAGGTTTTGTGCAGGTTGAGATGACTCACGTCGCCGCCAAACTCACCCGGGGCGGCCAGTCCAACCAGAGCGTTCATGTTGGCACCGTCCACGTAGACACGCCCGCCGTGCTGGTGCACCAGGGTACAGAGCTCTTTTACGCGGGTCTCGAACACGCCGTAGGTGGATGGGTAGGTGATCATCACTGCGGCGAGATGGGCGCTGTGCAACTCGCATTTGGCGCGCAGGTCGTCCAGGTCGACGTTGCCATCGGCATCGCACTTGGTGACCACCACGGTCATGCCAGCCATGTGGGCGCTGGCGGGGTTGGTGCCGTGCGCTGATTCAGGGATCAGGCAGATGTTGCGGTGGCCTTGGCCCTGGGCCTCGTGGTAGGCCTTGATGACCAGCAGGCCGGCGTATTCGCCTTGCGAGCCAGCGTTGGGTTGCAGGCTGATCCCGGCGTAGCCCGTGGCCTGACACAACCAGGCGCGCAGTTGCTCGTCCAGCAGGTCGTAGCCTTGCAACTGGTCGCGCGGGGCGAAGGGGTGGATGTTGGCGAACTCGGGCCAGGTGATGGGGATCATCTCGCTGGTGGCGTTGAGCTTCATGGTGCATGAGCCCAGCGGGATCATGGTGCGGTCTAGGGCCAGGTCCTTGTCGGACAGGGCGCGCAGGTAGCGCAGCATTTCGGTCTCGGAGTGGTGCGTGTTGAAAACCGGATGCGTGAGGAAGTCGCTGGTGCGCACCAACGAGGGGGGGATGGTCAGCGACACGCCGGCATCGAACGCGGCGAAGGAGGGCAGGGCCTTGTCGCCCGCGAACGCTGCCCACAGGTCGATGATGTCGTCGCGGGTGGTGGTCTCGTCCAGCGAGATGGTGATGCTGTCGACGCTGGCGGCGCGCAGATTGATGCCGGATTTTCGCGCAGCAGTCAGTACGGCATCGCGGTCATCGGCGAGTACCTGGATGGTGTCGAAGTAGGTGGTGTGGATGATGGTTCGGCCCAGCGATTTGAGGCCTTCGGCCAGGATGGCGGTGTAGCTGGCCACGCGCAAGGCAATGCGTTTGAGGCCTTGCGGTCCGTGGTAGACCGCGTACATGCTGGCGATCACTGCCGGTAGCACTTGGGCGGTGCAGATGTTGGAGGTGGCTTTTTCGCGGCGGATGTGTTGTTCGCGCGTTTGCAGGGCCAGGCGGTAGGCCGGGGTGCCGTGGGTGTCGACGCTAACGCCGACCAGACGGCCCGGCATGGAGCGCTTGAAGTCGTCGCGGGTGGCCATGTAGGCGGCGTGCGGGCCGCCGTTGCCCATGGGCATGCCAAAGCGCTGGGTGTTGCCCACGGCGATGTCAGCGCCCAGTTCGCCCGGCGAGGTCAGCATGGTCAAGGCCAGCAGGTCGGCGGCCACGATGGCCAGCGCGCCCTTGGCGTGCAGCGCATCGATGAGCGGGCGCAGGTCGCGCACCTGGCCATTCACGCCGGGGTATTGCATCAGGGCGGCAAAGCAGTCATGGCTTTGCACGTGTTCGGCCAGTTGGGCGGCATGCACCATGTCAACGGTGATGCCCAATGGCCGGGCACGTGTTTGGATCACTTCGAGGGTCTGGGGCAGCACATCGTGACAGACCACGAAGCGGGTGCTCTTGGACTTGCCAGCGCGCATGGCCAGGGTCATGGCTTCCGCAGCCGAGGTGGCCTCGTCCAGCATGGACGAGTTGGCAATGGCCATGCCGGTCAGGTCGCACACCATGGTCTGAAAGTTGACCAGGGCTTCCATGCGTCCTTGCGAGATTTCGGCCTGGTAGGGCGTGTAGGCGGTGTACCAGGCGGGGTTCTCCAGGATGTTGCGCAGGATGACGCCTGGGGTGTGCGTGCCGTAATAACCCTGGCCGATGAAGTTGCGCATCAGGCGGTTCTTGGCCGCGATGGCTTTCAGTTCAGCCAAGGCTTGTGCCTCACCCAACGCTGCTGGCAGTTGCATCGGCGCGGGGCGCTTGATCGAGGCGGGAACGATGCCGTCGATCAAGGCTTGGCGCGAGGTCACGCCGACCACGCTGAGCATGTGGGCCTGTTCGTCGTCCCAGGGCCCCAGGTGTCGGGCTTGGAATTCAGCGGCATTTTCCAGTTCAGCGAGGGTGGGGGTGGTGGTCAGCATGATGGCGGTGGGTCAGGTCAGGGGTACGACAGCAACAGCAAGGGCAAGGCGGCGGTCAGGCGCTCTTGACCAGATCGTCGTAGGCGGTCTGGTCCATCAGCGCGTCCAATTCGGACGGGTTGGACAACTTGACCTTGAAGAACCAGCCAGCCTTGAGCGGGTCGCTGTTGGCCAGGGATGGGTCATCGCGCAGGGCTTCGTTGACGGCGGTGATTTCGCCGCTGACGGGCATGTAGACGTCGGCGGCGGCCTTGACGGACTCGACCACACCAGCCACATCTGCGGGTTTGAAGGTGGCGCCCACGGCGGGCAGGTCCACATAAACCACGTCACCCAGAGCGTCCTGAGCGTGGTCGGTGATGCCCACGGTGGCGGTGCCGTCGGCTTCGATTTGCAGCCACTCGTGGTCGGGCGTGTACTTGATGGTCATGGTGATTCCTTGATCAAAAAATGAAAGTATCCGGGATATGGGCGGCTCAAGCCGTGAGGCGTTAGCCGCGGTAATAACGATTGGGCACGAAGGGCAGGCTGGTGACGGTCATGGGCACGCGCTTGTCGCGCACCAGGGCGAACACCGGCGTGCCAAGGGCTGCCTGCGCGGTGGCCACGTAGGCCAGGGCCACGGGCTGGTTGATGCTGGGGCCGAGCGAGCCGCTGGTGACCATGCCCAGGGGACTGCCGTCTTCGGCGACCACCTGCGCACCTTCACGAACGGGCACGCGTTCCGTGCTGATCAGGCCGACCCGTTTGCGGGCCACACCCTGGCTGAATTGGGCGTCAATGATGGCCGCGCCGGGGTAGCCTCCCGCACGCGCGCCTCCTGCGCGGCGCACCTTCTGGATGGCCCAGGTCAAGGCGCCTTCGATGGGGGTGGTTTCGGTGTTGATGTCGTGGCCGTACAAGCACAGGCCAGCTTCCAGGCGCAGGGTGTCGCGTGCGCCCAGGCCGATGGGCTTGACCTCGGGTTGGGCGAGCAGGGCGCGGGCCAGTTGGTCGGCCTTGTCGCTGGGGACAGAGATCTCGAAGCCGTCTTCGCCTGTGTAACCCGAGCGGGTCAGGAAGCAATCAATGCCATCGATCACGAAATGGCCGCCGGTCATGAAGGTCAAGGCCTGCACGCCAGCGTTCAGGCGGGCCAGGGCCGTGACGGCCTGTGGGCCTTGCAGGGCCAACAGGGCCTGGTCGGGCAGGGCTTGTACGGTGCAGCGCTGGCCAATGTGCTTTTGCAGGTGGGCGATGTCTTGCGTCTTGCAGGCGGCGTTGACGACCACGAACAGATCGTCCTGGCGACGCGTGACCATGAGGTCGTCCAAGATGCCTCCGGCCTCATTGGTGAACAGGGCGTAACGTTGCTTGAACACGGCCAGGTCCACGATGTCCACGGGCACCAGGGATTCGAGCGCGGCGCCAGCATCGGCCCCTTTGAGCAGGACCTGACCCATGTGTGAGACGTCGAACAGTCCCGCCGCAGTGCGAGTGTGCTTGTGCTCGGTCATGATGCCGGTGGCGTACTGCACGGGCATGTCGTAGCCGCCGAAAGGCACCATCTTGGCGCCCAGTTCAAGGTGCAGGGCGTGGAGCGGTGTCTTCAGCAGCGGCTGGCTGGGTGAATGGGAAGTGTCAGCGGACATGGCAAAACCGAGCGGCGAGGCTCGCAAGGGCAAGTGAGCAGTCGCACAGGCTTGATGGCCTGCGTCGACTTCGTTCCGGGATCGAAACCCCGGGGCTGCCCTCGCTGTCCGCTTTACCTGAGAGATTGACCCGTCGCGGCCATGCATGACGCGCGTTGCGGGCTTGCCCCTTCGGTGGGTTGGCTGCATCGCCAACCTCTCTCCAGTGAGGATCACTCTGAAACAGAGTGCTTGCCAGTCCTTTTGCCTGAGCGTTTGGGCCTGAAATCATTCAGGCCCTGCGCCTTCGGCGACCCATTTCGTCACAAGGGCGAACGGGTTCTCTCCTAGCAACCGCGATTGTATGCGAGGCGTTTGGGGTGTGGGTGGGAAATGCTCACACGCCAACCGGATCTTCGCCGCCATGGGGTCAACCCCAGCATGGGTGTGAACTTCCAGCTAACATAAGTACCCCGCATGAGCGGGTTAAGGATTCAGGAATGTCATCGGATGTGACCCATAACACGCTAGCCTCGGACAAGGCCGGCGACAACAATTCGGCTTCAACCCCCGTGACCCTGGCGGCTCAAGCCCGCATCCCTACACAGCACGGCACCTTCACCATGAAGCTGTTTCGCGAAGACGCGTCCGGTCTGGAGCACGTTGCACTGGTGATGGGCGACGTGACGGGCAGTGCCCTGGTGCGGGTTCATTCCGAATGCATGACCGGCGACGTGTTTGGCTCGCTGCGTTGCGATTGCGGCCCCCAGCTGCACACCGCGTTGGAGCGCATTGGCGCCGAAGGCCGTGGCGTGCTGGTGTATTTGCGCCAGGAAGGGCGCGGCATCGGCCTGATCAACAAGCTCAAGGCCTATGAACTGCAGGACGAAGGCCTTGACACCGTGGAGGCCAACCTGCGCCTGGGCTTTGCCGCCGACCTGCGCAATTTTGAAGTCGCTGCCGAGATCCTGGATCAGCTGGGTGTGACCTCGGTGCGGTTGATGACCAACAATCCCCGCAAAGTGGCCACGCTGGAAAAGCATGGCGTGAAAGTGGTGGAACGGGTGCCGCTGCGCAGCGATGCCCAACCCGAAAACGAACGCTATCTGGCAACCAAGGCCAGCAAGCTCGGACACCACATCGACTGGTTGTGAATCTGTGCGCGAAGCGCAGTTGCCTTGACAGGGTTCACCTCACTCAAGAGCCTGCTCGTAATCGTTCAGTGAAGTCCGCCGCGACAAGGTGAGCAGCGCTGCCAGTGGATGCGCGCGAATCAGGTCGTGCATCACATCCAGCCGAGTTTCTTCAAAGTGCTTTGGTGAGTACATGGGACAGTTTTACCCGACAATCCACCCCTATGACGTCTTTTCTCATTCCTCCCACCGTTTCCGCCACCACCGGGTCGGGCGCCGCGCCCAAAATCGGTTTTGTGAGCCTTGGTTGCCCCAAGGCCCTGACGGATTCCGAACTGATCCTGACGCAACTGCGTGCCGAGGGCTACGACACTTCCAAAACCTTTGACGGGGCCGATTTGGTCATCGTCAACACCTGCGGCTTCATCGATGACGCCGTCAAGGAAAGCCTGGACACCATCGGCGAGGCGTTGTCTGAAAATGGCAAGGTCATCGTGACGGGTTGTCTGGGCGCCAAATCCGGTGCCGACGGCGGCAACCTGATCCGCCAGGTGCATCCCAAGGTGCTGGCGGTCACGGGCCCCCATGCCACGCAAGAGGTGATGGACGCTGTACACCTGCATGTGCCCAAGCCCCACGACCCCTTCCTCGACCTGGTGCCCGAATCGCGCGGCGTCGCCGGCATCAAGCTCACGCCCAGGCACTATGCCTACCTGAAGATCAGTGAAGGCTGCAACCATCGTTGCACTTTCTGCATCATCCCCAGCATGCGCGGAGATCTGGTCTCACGCCCCATTGGCGACGTGCTGAACGAAGCGCGTGCGCTGTTTGAGTCGGGCGTGAAGGAGTTGCTGGTCATCAGCCAGGACACCAGCGCTTATGGCGTCGACGTCAAATACCGCACTGGTTTTTGGGATGGCAAGCCCGTCAAGACCAAGCTGTTCGACTTGGCCGAGCAACTGGCCGCCCTGGCACAGCAGCACGGCGCGTGGGTGCGCATGCACTATGTCTACCCCTATCCGCATGTCGACGAGATCCTCCCCTTGATGGCGCAGGGGCTGGTGCTGCCTTACCTGGACGTGCCGTTTCAGCACTCGCACCCCGATGTGCTCAAGCGCATGAAGCGCCCGGCCAGCGGAGAGAAAAACCTCGAACGTCTGCAGCGCTGGCGCGAGATCTGTCCGGAGATCGTGGTGCGCAGTACTTTCATCGCCGGCTTTCCGGGCGAGACCGAGGCAGAGTTTGACCACCTGCTCGACTTCCTGCGCGAAGCGCAGATCGACCGAGCCGGTTGCTTTGCCTATTCGCCTGTGGAGGGCGCCACGGCCAACGATCTACCCGGTGCCTTGCCGCAGGAGGTGCGTGAGGAACGCCAGGCCCGCTTCATGGCCGTGGCTGAGCAGGTGTCGATCGCCAAGCTGCAACGCCGCGTGGGCGCCACCATGCAGGTGCTGGTTGACAGTGCCCCGGCCCTGGGTCGCAAGGGCGGGGTGGGGCGCTCCTATGCCGATGCGCCCGAGATCGACGGTACCGTGCGTCTGCTACCGCCCGAAAAGGCCAGCAAAACCTTGAAAGTGGGCGAGTTCACCAAGGCGCGCATCGTGGCGGTCGAGGGCCATGACTTGATTGGCCTGCCGATTTGAGTGAGGGGGCTGGTCAGCCCGGCTTGCTGAACCCCGCCTCAATCCATGCAGTCGCACTGGCCGGCGTCAGCTTGAAATTCGCCGGGACACGCACCTGGGCCACCTGGCCCCCGCCTTCATCGTGGGCGGCCAGCAGTGCATGCGGCTCATACTCATCAGCCACGATGTCGAGTGTCACGTCCCAGCGTGCCGTGGCGGTGCTCACCACAAGGTGTTTGTGAAGCATCGCGTGCAGTTGCTGCTCGTGGCGGCGCAGCACCTCCGAGGCGGTTTTGACCAAGGTGTTGAATGCTGAGACGTCCAGTGGTTTGGGGTTTTTCTTGTCGCGCCCCATGGTCCACGGGCCGACCAGCGCCGACTCGCGTTCACCATCCTTGAGCATCTCCACGGCCCAGCCGTCATCATCTTCGTTCTTGATGATGCGGGCGGTCCAGCCGTTGTCGGACCACAGGCGAGGCTCCTTCACCGATGGGAGCGTGTCATCGGGATCGATCAAGGCATTCGGATTGTTTGAGGGCATGATCCCGATCTTACGTCTCACCGACCTGTGGGCATGGGTCGGCCTCCAATCTCATTTAGCATCTTGAAATGAGCCAGCGAAAAAATGTCCCCAAAGCCACCAGCACACAGCTGATCCATCACTGCTATGAGCCTCCTGCAGGCTTTAAATCGGTCGTGCCGGGCATTCACAAAGCATCAACCGTTATTTTTGAGAACACGGCGGCTCTGCGGGCTCGGCAGTGGAAAGACAAGACCGGCTACACCTACGGGCTGCACGGCACGCCCAGCACCTTCACGCTGGAAGAGCGCCTGGCCACTCTGGAGGGCGGCCTTCAAACACTGCTCACGCCCAGCGGACTGGCGGCCATTGCGATGGTCGACATGGCTTTACTCAGCGCCGGCGACGAGGTCCTGATTCCCGACAACGCCTATGGCCCCAACAAAGACCTGGCGCGCGCCGAGTTGGCCCACTGGGGCGTCACGCACCGCTTCTACGACCCCTTGCGGGCCGATGATCTGGCGGCCTTGATCACGCCCAAAACCAAGCTCGTGTGGCTGGAGGCGGCCGGCTCGGTGACCCTGGAGTTCCCCGATCTGATCGGCCTGTTGCGCGTGGCTCGTCAGCATTCCCATGTCGTCGTGGCGCTGGACAACACCTGGGGCGCCGGACTGGCGTTCGATGCCTTTGCGTTCGACAACGTTGATGGCCAGGCGCAAGGTGCGGACATCTCCGTGCATGCGCTCACCAAATATCCATCGGGCGGTGCGGATGTGCTGATGGGATCGATCACCACGCGCACCGAATCCTTGCACCTCAAACTGAAGATGACGCACATGCGCATGGGCCTGGGCGTGGGTGGCAACGATGTCGAAGCAATCCTGCGCGGCTTGCCCACGCTGCCACTGCGTTATGCCGCTCAAGATGCGGCAGCTCGTCAGATTGCGCAGTGGTGGACGACCCGATCCGAGGTGTCTCAGGTCCTGAACCCCGCGCTGCCCGGTTCACCGGGGCATGCCCACTGGGCGCAGTTGTGCCGGGCAGCGGCCGGCTTGGTGTCGGTGGTGTTTGACCAACGCTATGGCGCAGCTCACATTGATGCGTTCATTGATGCGCTGAATCTGTTCAAGATTGGCTATTCATGGGGCGGGCCGGTGAGCTTGGCGGTGCCCTACCACCTGCAAGCCATGCGCGCGCTGGGCGAGGTGCCGCAGGGCACCCTGGTGCGCCTGGCCATTGGCCTGGAAGATCCGCAGGATTTGATCGCTGACCTGGAGCAGGCCCTGATGGCCTTGAAAGGCTAATCCTTCGGATTGGACGAGACCTTGTGTCTCATCATCCGGCCCTTTTCCCGCTCCCATTCGCGGTCTTTGATGGTGTTGCGCTTGTCGTGCTCGGCCTTGCCCTTGGCCAGTGCGATCTCGGCCTTGACGTAGCTGCCTTTGAAATGCAGGTTCAAGGGGACCAGCGTGTAGCCTTTTTGCTCCGTCTTGCCAATCAGGCGGCGGATTTCCTGGCGGTTCAGTAGCAATTTCTTGGTGCGGTCGGCCTCGGGCGTGATGTGGGTCGACGCAGACCGCAGGGCATTGATGCGCAAGCCGATCAGGAATAACTCGCCATCGCGTATCGTGACGTAGCCGTCCGTCAATTGCACCTGGCCAGCGCGAATCGCTTTGACTTCCCAGCCCTCCAGCACAATGCCCGCCTCGAATCGCTCTTCGATGTGGTAATTGAACAGTGCTTTGCGGTTTTCGGCGATGGTCATGGTGCGGAGAAGGAGTCAGTGTCCCTAGAATGGCGACATTCTATGAAGTACGTCAACAAGTCTGTCTTGCTCTGGTACTCACCCCGTGAAATGTACGCGCTGGTGACTGCCATTGAGGACTATTCCAAATTCATGCCCTGGTGCGATCGCGCCGAGGTGGTTCAACAACACGACGATGGCGTGACTGCGCGGCTGCACATCGCATTTGCAGGCGTGCACCATGCATTCACGACGCGCAACGTCAATGTGCCCGACCGCGAGGTCCGCATGACGCTGGTGGATGGGCCGTTCTCAAAGCTCGAAGGTTTCTGGCGGTTCACACCGTTGCAAAAACCAGGGGCATCCGATGAGGCCGCCTGCAAGGTTGAGTTTTGCCTGTCCTACGCGTTTTCCAGTCGCCCCTTGTCCATGGTGATCAGTCCGGTGTTCGATCGAATCGCCAACACCTTCATGGAGGCCTTCGTTAAGCGCGCCGAACAGGTCTATGGCCCCCGCTGAGGCCCCCGCTGCTGCCATGATTCAGGTTGAGGTGGCGTTCAGCCCGGCGCCGCGCCAGGTCGAACTCGTGGCGCTGATCGTGCCTGTGGGCACTTCGTTGCAACAGGCCTTGCTGACCAGCGGCCTGTTTGATCGCGTTGCAGGTTTGAGCGTGGGAGCCATTCGATCTGGTGACTTGGCCGTCGGCGTGTGGGGGCGCCGATCAACGCTTGGTCACATCCTGCATGAGGGCGATCGTGTCGAGGTGTACCGGGCACTCAAGGTGGACCCCAAGGAGGCCCGACGTCTGCGGTATCGAGCCCATGGCGAAAAGCTGCCCAAGGGCATTCGCCGCAGCAAAGTGCGACCCGGGCCAGCCTGAGACCCTATTTGCAATTGTTTGCGATGGCTTCCTGAGTGCGCTTGGATTCCTCGGCGCGACCCTTGTCGTCCAGTACTTCGCGCTCGCCCTTGCTGTTGGTGCGCGCAATGCGAATCCCGTCATTGAGCGTGCGCTGGTAATTGCGTGCTTGCTGGCAGTTGTCGGCACGCACTTTGGCCGCCTTTTCTTCGTCAGCCTTTTGTTTGGCGGCTTTCTCTTCATCGGCCTTGCGGCGCTTGACGTCCAGTTCCGATTCGGACGCCTTGGCCGCAACAGGTTTGGCGGCCGATGCGGCGGCATCTGCCTCAGAGGCCTGCTTGGGAGCCGTGATGTTTCGAGAGGCAGACGGGCGCGCCAGGATGCTGGCTTCAGGGATGCCTGCCGGTGGCGGGCGATCGCTGTACTGGATCGCGCCGGACGCATCACGCCATTTCCACTGCATGCCAGCCATTGCCGGTGTGGATACCAGGGCCGCAAAGGCCAGGGTCAGTGACGCAAGCAGGGCGGGGGAGGTGTGGCGGATTTTCATAAGGTGCAGTTTAGTGCGGCTGGCGACGAGCGGTCGTTGGGAAAGTGCTGATTCGTCACGGTAACTCAAGGCTTTAATCGGCAGCTGCTTGTCCGCGTATAATGCCGCTTTGCGTCTGGAGCCTGTTCATGCGCCTGCTCGGAAAAGCACTCACGTTTGACGACGTGTTGCTGGTGCCCGCTTACTCTCAAGTGTTGCCTCGCGACACCTCGTTGGCCACCCGCCTGTCTCGAAACATCACCCTCAATCTGCCCTTGGTGTCTGCCGCCATGGACACGGTCACGGAAGCCCGCCTGGCTATCGCGATCGCACAAGAGGGCGGCATCGGGATCATCCACAAAAACCTCACGCCTCAGCTGCAAGCGGCTGAAGTTGCGCGCGTCAAGCGTTATGAGTCTGGCGTGCTCCGTGACCCGATCACGATTTCGCCTGACGTTCGCGTTCGCGATGTGATCGCCTTGTCGCAGCAGCACGGCATCTCCGGTTTTCCGGTGGTGGACGAAGGCCGCGTGGTCGGCATCGTCACGGGGCGTGATCTGCGCTTTGAAACCCGCCTGGACACCCCGGTGCGCGAGATCATGACGCCACGCGAGCGCCTGATCACCATCAAGGATGGCGCCACCAAGGAAGAAGCCAAGGCTTTGATGCACAAGCACAAGCTGGAGCGCGTGGTGATCATCAACGATGCCTTTGAGCTCAAGGGCTTGTTCACCGTCAAGGACATCACCAAACAAACCAACTTCCCCAATGCTGCGCGCGACGCCCATGGCAAGCTGCGCGTTGGCGCGGCAGTTGGCGTGGGTGAGGGCACCGAGGAGCGCGTTGAGTTGCTGGTTCGCGCGGGTGTCGACGCCCTCGTGGTGGACACGGCCCACGGTCACAGCCACGGTGTGATTGAGCGCGTGCGCTGGGTCAAGAAGAACTATCCGAATGTGGACGTGATCGGCGGCAACATTGCCACCGGTTCGGCTGCCCTTGCGCTGGTCGAGGCAGGCGCCGATGGTGTCAAGGTCGGCATCGGCCCCGGCTCCATCTGCACCACCCGCATCATTGCTGGCGTGGGTGTCCCGCAAATCATGGCCATCGACAATGTGGCCACCGCGTTACAAGGCACGGGCGTTCCCTTGATCGGCGACGGCGGTATCCGCTATTCAGGCGACATTGCCAAGGCCATCGCTGCAGGTGCCAGCACCGTCATGATGGGCGGCATGTTCGCTGGCACGGAAGAAGCGCCTGGCGAAGTCATCCTCTACCAGGGGCGCAGCTACAAGACCTACCGTGGCATGGGCTCGATCGGTGCCATGAAGGCCGGTTCAGCGGACCGCTACTTCCAGGAAAACGACGAGACGACCAACCCCAATGCGGACAAATTGGTCCCCGAGGGCATTGAAGGCCGCGTACCGTTCAAGGGTTCGATGATCAGCATCATCACCCAGATGGCTGGCGGGCTGCGTGCCTCGATGGGCTACTGTGGTTGTGCCACCGTTGAAGACATGCGTAACAAGGCCGAGTTCGTCGAGATCACGGCCGCGGGCATTCGCGAGAGCCACGTCCACGACGTGCAGATCACGAAGGAAGCGCCCAACTACCGCATGGAGTGATGGCGTCCTCTGGCCGCAGGGCGGCCATGCCCTTCATCATGATGACGGTGCTGCTCGACATGATGTCGATCGGCATGATCGTGCCGGTGCTGCCCAAGCTGGTCGGCACCTTCATGAGCAGCCCTTCAGACATCGCGGTGGCGTACGGAGCCGCCCAGGTGTGCTTTGCCCTGGCGCAATTTTTCAGTGCGCCTATTCTGGGGGCCCTGTCAGACCGCTACGGGCGCCGGCCCGTCCTGCTGCTGGGCCTATTCGGTATGGCCGTCAACTTCTTCGTGACCGCCTTGGCCACGGAGTTCTGGATACTGCTGGCGGTGCGCCTGATGGGCGGCATGGTGTGCGCCAACGTCGCCGTGGCCAACGCCTATGTGGCCGACATCACCGACGGCCACAATCGTGCCAAAAACTATGGCTTATTGGGGGCCATGTTTGGGCTTGGTTTCATGCTGGGCCCATTCATGGGGGGTGTGCTGGGAGACAAAAACGTGCACCTGCCATTCTTTGTCGCTGGCGGCCTGGCCTTGCTGAACTGCCTCTACGGTTATCTGGTGCTACCGGAGTCCTTGCCTGCTGAAAAGCGGCGAACTGTTCGTCTGACCTCGGTCAGCCCATTTTCTGCGATGGCGCGGCTGCGTCAACTCAAGGAGGTCAAACCCTTGCTGTGGGTGATCGCGCTGTCGACGCTGGCGCAGTTCATGCTCCACACAAGTTGGATGCTGTACACCGAGTTCAAGTTCGGCTGGAGTCCGCGGGACAATGGGCTGTCCTTGTTCGTGGTCGGTTTGATGGCAGTGATCGTTCAAGGAGGTTTGCTGCGGCACCTTCAAAAATTCGTTTCTTCATCGCGCCTGGCCAGTATCGGCCTGGTGTCGGCCACGCTGGCCTTTGTCGCCTGGGGCGCCGTTCCTGCAGGCTGGATGATGTATGCGGTCATTGTGATCAATGTGTTTGGCTATGCGGTCAACCCAACCATACAGGGCTTGATTTCCAACGCCATTGACCCCAAGAAACAGGGCGAAAGCATGGGAGCGCTGTCCTCCATCAACAGTGTCTCGGCCATCGTCGGGCCTTTGTTGGGGGCGCCTGTGCTGGCGACCGTGTCGCACTACCCGCAGGGCGACTGGCGTTTGGGTGCCCCCTTCTATTTCTGCGCTGTCTTGCAGGCGATGGCGGCGTGGATCGGCATCAGGCATTTTTCGCGCCGCCACTCGGTTGCGGCTTCCACGGGTGTTGCATCCACCCATTGATTGGTTTTCACCATGCATGACAAGATCCTCATCCTTGACTTCGGTTCACAAGTCACTCAGCTGATTGGACGCCGCGTGCGCGAGGCCCACGTCTATTGCGAGATTCATCCCAATGACGTGTCGGATGAGTTCATCCGCAGTTTTGCGCCTAAAGCAATCATCCTCTCGGGAAGCCACGCCAGCACCTACGAAGACCACCAGTTGCGAGCGCCACAGGCGGTGTGGGGCCTGGGCGTGCCTGTGCTGGGCATCTGCTACGGCATGCAAACCATGGCGGTGCAATTGGGCGGCAAGGTGGAGTGGAGCGATCACCGCGAGTTTGGCTATGCCGAGGTTCGCGCACATGGCCACACCAGGCTGCTTGATGGCATCGAAGACTTTCACACTGCCGATGGCCACGGCATGCTCAAGGTCTGGATGAGCCACGGTGACAAGGTCACGGTGTTGCCCGAAGGATTCAAGCTCATGGCTTCCACACTCAGCTGCCCCATTGCCGGCATGGCCGATGAAGCCCGTGGCTATTACGCGGTGCAGTTCCACCCGGAAGTGACCCACACGCAGCAAGGCGCCGCCATGTTGACGCGCTTTGTGCGTGATATTGCCGGTTGCAAGGGCGACTGGATCATGGGTGATTACATCGCCGAAGCGGTGGCGCACATCCGCGAACAGGTCGGGGATGAAGAGGTCATCTTGGGTCTGAGCGGAGGAGTCGATTCCAGCGTGGCCGCAGCCCTGATTCACCGTGCCATTGGCGAACAGTTGACCTGTGTGTTTGTGGACCATGGCCTGCTGCGCCTGAACGAAGGCAAGGCCGTGATGGAGATGTTTGCCGGCCGCTTGCACGCCAAAGTCGTGCATGTTGACGCGGCGGAACAGTTCATGGGCCACCTCAAGGGCGTGACCGACCCCGAGCAAAAACGCAAGATCATTGGTCGCGAGTTCGTCGAGGTGTTTCTGGCCGAGGCCAACAAACTTAAGGGCCAAGGCAACCAGGGCGCCAAGTGGCTGGCGCAGGGCACCATCTACCCTGATGTGGTGGAATCGGGCGGCACGGCCAGCAAGAAGGCCACCATCAAGAGCCATCACAACGTCGGCGGTCTGCCTGAAAAACTCGGTCTGAAACTGCTGGAGCCATTGCGTGAACTGTTCAAGGATGAAGTCCGTGAGCTCGGCGTGGCCTTGGGGTTGCCACCTGACATGGTTTACCGCCATCCCTTCCCGGGTCCTGGTTTGGGCGTGCGGATTCTGGGTGAGGTTCGTCACGACTTTGCCGACCTGCTGCGCCGCGCGGACCACATCTTCATCGAAGAGCTGCGCAACACGGTGGACCCTGCCACAGGCAAGACTTGGTACGACCTGACCAGCCAGGCCTTCACGGTGTTCCTGCCGGTCAAGAGTGTCGGCGTGATGGGCGATGGACGCACCTATGATTACGTGGTGGCCCTGCGTGCCGTACAGACCAGCGATTTCATGACCGCCGACTGGGCCGAGTTGCCCTATAGTTTGCTCAAGAAGGTTTCAAGTCGCATCATTAACGAAGTGCGTGGTATCAACCGTGTCACTTATGACGTGTCGTCCAAACCGCCAGCCACCATCGAGTGGGAATGATTCGAAGACGGTTCACACCGTCCCAGAACGTCTCATGAATGCATTGAAGCCCTTGATTTTCAAGGGCTTTTTTGTTTTTGACGTCCCATGAGGTTTCATGACATCCCGAGGTTTTTGTCGGCACGGAAGACGGTTGATTTTTTGAGTCAATTGATCTTTGATTGCTTACCGTCTTGATGCTCTGACGGTAAGCGACCCGACCGATCACCGAGGCCGACAGCCAGCACTTTTCCATCAAAGGGCGGGTGGTGGATGCGAATGCCCCGGACATTCAGGAGATGCTGGCCCACGTGTACGAGACACCCGAGCGCCCCCGGTGTCTGTGCATCTCCGGTGGTGTGGAGATGTACGTGGCGGCATCACGGCGGCGCATGAGCCTGCATGCCTTGATGCACTTTCTGTTCGAGCGAGCGGGCTTTAACCGATGGAGCCCGGCCATGGCCGGCAAGCTTGGGGCTGCGCTGATCCGGGCAAGCAGGGAGCACACCTATGAGATCGATGCAGCCAGTTTGATGTTGACCAGTGAACACCGGATTCCGGTGGAAGGCTGCACGAGTAGCCGCTGGTGCATGCCCTGGTGGATCAGGGCCGACTTGTACGAACGGCCGGTGTCTCACCCTGGTTGTGGTGGAGCACGGAAGCGATGCCTGCATTACCCGACGCCGTCATGCTCAAAGCTCACTGAGCGGGCTCAGTCCAACGCGCAAGGCAGGCGGAGCTCAAAGGCCGTCTTGCCATGGCTGGAGCTGACGGCGATGTCGCCACCATGGGCTTCGGCGATGGATTTGACGATGGCCAGACCCAAGCCCGCACCATCACCATTGCGTTGCCTGGACGGGTCCGCGCGGTAGAAGCGATCAAAGAGGTGGGGCAGGTGCTCTGGCGCGATGGTGTCTCCGGGATTCGTCACTGCGATGACCACAGATTGTTGCTCCTGGCGAAGCGAGACGGTCACGGCCTGTTCGCCGCCGGTGTGGCGAATGGCATTGGACAGCAGGTTGCTCAATGCGCGCCGGAGCATCAATCGGTCACCCCTGACCCGAGGCGTCTGGCCCGCGCGCTTCAGTTGAATGTGACGCTCCTCGGCCCAAGGCTCAAAATACTCGAACAGCGCATCCAATTCGGCGGCCATGTCCACGTCCACCAGGTCGGGTTTGATCAGCTGGTTGTCTGTCTGTGCCAGGTAGAGCATGTCGCTGATCATCTTGGCCATGCGTTCGTACTCTTCCAGATTCGAGTAGAGCACTTCACGGTATGCGTCAGCGCCGCGCGCTTGGGACAGCAGGACCTGAGTTTGTGTGGTCAGGTTGGTGACGGGGGTGCGCAGTTCGTGCGCGATGTCCGCAGAGAAATTACTCAGGCGCCTGAAGTCTTGCTCGATGTGTTCCAGCATGGCATTGAAGGAGACCGCCAGACCTGACAACTCGATGGGTACCTTTTTAGGGTCCAGCCTCAGGTGAAGCTGGTCAGCAGAAATGCCACGGATGTGGTCACTCATGTCGCGCAGCGGTGCATGCCCCCGATACACCGCCAGCCAGGTTGCCGCGATGGCGAACAGTCCTGCAGCTGCCATAGCAGCCCAGACCGTGCGTCTGAAACTCACCAGGAAATGATCATGAAAGCCGGTGGCCGTCGCCACGACGATGGTGTAAGGCTGCGTGGCGCCTTGATCAACACGCGTATGCACCACGGTTCCGCGGTAGGACTGATCCTGCTCCTGCCAGACATGCAGCTTGTCCGCATCCACACCAGATGTTGCCGACTGCGTTTGTGCCAGGGCTTCCAGCTTGGGTCCCGGCGTGGCAAACAGGGTGTGGCCGGTGCCATCGGCCACGAGGTAGTACATGCCATGGTGGCCGCTGACGGCACCTGCCAGCCGACCGGCGGTGTCTTGAGAGGGCGCAGCTTGCGGCATGCTGGTCAGCACCCGTTCCACGGAATGCGCCACCACCTCCAGCTCTTCCACATCCTGCTGCATGAAGTGCTGTTCGATCGAGTTCTGGATCACCCAGCCCAGGGCCCAAAACACCAGCGTGATCGCGATGCCGATGGACACCGTCAAGCGCAAGGCCAGCGAAGCGGGCCGACGCTGTGCAACATCAGACATCATCGGGTGCCTCCAGGCTGTAGCCCATGCCGCGCACTGTGCGGATCAGCTTGGGTTCGAACTCGTCATCGATCTTGGCGCGCAAGCGGCGGATGGCCACGTCGATGACATTGGTGTCGCTGTCAAAGTTCATGTCCCAGACCTGAGAGGCGATCAGAGAGCGCGGCAGGACTTCACCCTGACGGCGAACCAGCAACTCCAGCAGCGAGAACTCCTTGCCCGTGAGGTTGATGCGCACCGTGCCCCGCATCGCGCGGCGCTTGGCCAGGTCCAGCACGAGGTCGGCCACTTGCAGGCGATCTGACTGTGCAGGCGTGCTGCCGCGCCGCATCAGTGTGCGCACACGCGCCAGCAACTCGGCAAAGGCAAAGGGTTTGACCAGGTAGTCGTCGGCGCCCAGCTCCAGGCCTTTCACGCGGTCTTCGACGCTGTCTCTGGCCGTCAGAAACAGCACGGGCGTCTGATTGCCCGCTTCGCGCAGGGACTGCAGGATGCGCCAGCCATCTACATCGGGCAGCATCACATCGAGCACGATCAGGTCATAGGGTTCGGTCATGACCAGGTGGTGACCATCCAGACCGGTGCGTGCCAGATCCACCATGAATCCGGCTTCCATCAGCCCTTGCCTGAGGTAGTCAGCGGTCTTGCTTTCATCCTCGACGACGAGCAGTTTCAATTGGGTCTCCCATCTACAACACACAAATCACCGAAGCGACCATCGCACTGTAGCGAACGGCGGCTGTCTGAAAGATGAGCTGAACATTACAACATTGTCATGTTCTGGTAACTCGATTGTTGGGTAGGGCTGCGCATCATCGCCGTATGCCAAAACGAGAACCGTGGAAGACCGTGACATGCTGAGCAAACGTAGACATGCCCAAGCCGCCTGGATGGTCGGCTTGATGATGGGGCTGATCTCAGGGCGCGGCGTGGTGGCGCAGACTTTGACCCAGGCGCTGGATGCGGCTTGGGCGCGTTCACCTCAGGCTGTTGCTCTGAGCGCAAGACAAGCCGAAGCGCAGGCAGGGCTGGACCTTGCGCGTGGTTTGACGCCAGGGCCTGCCTCCGTGTCGCTCAACCACTTGAACGACCGACTCAATCAGAACACCGGGCGCCGTGAATGGGAAGTTGAGTTGGCCACGCCCCTTTGGTTGCCGGGACAACGGAGTGCGCGCGAATCCCTGGCAGAGAAAGCGGCGATCGAATTGGACGCGAGGAATGCCAGCCTGAAGCTGCAACTGGCCGCCGAGGTGCGCGAAGCCTGGTGGCGGGTGGCTGCAGCACGTGATGCCGCCGCACTGGCGCATCAGCGACTGGACACCGCGCAAGCGCTGGAGGGCAACGTGTTGCGTCGGTACAAGACCGGCGACCTGGCCCGTGTGGATGCGAATCTGGTCAAGACGGAACGTCTGGCTGCCCAGGCCGAGGTGCTTGATGCCGACAGTGGCTTGCAGCAAGCGACGCAGGCCTATCGCATGCTCACGGGTGTGGATGCCCCGGCTGCGCTTCCGGCTGAGCCTGCACAGGCGCAGAACGTCGAGGCCTCGCACCCCCAATTGCGTGCCTTGCAAGCCATCACCGAGGTGGCTCAGGGGCGCCTGGCGCTGGTGGATGCCAGCCAGCGCGATGCACCCGAGCTGGCCGTAAGGTGGACCAATCAACGCAGCGACGGCATGGCGCCGTATGGCCAGGCAGTTGGTGTGAAGCTGACCATCCCGATTTCTTCCGGCGCCAGGGTACGTCAGGACGGCGCTGCAGCCAGAGCGGAACTGGCGCAGGCTGAAGCGGAATTGGTCCTCGCTCAAACGCGTACGCAGCAAGAGGTGCTCAGGGCGCAAAGCGAGTTGGATGTCGCCCAGCGTCAGTTGGCCATGGCGCAAGAGCGTCAAGGCTTGACCACGGACAACCTGAACCTGGCACAACGGTCGTTCGAGTTGGGTGAATCCGATCTGCCTACCTTGATGCGCGCGCGCGCCGCCGCGCATGAAGCGCAGGCCTGGTTCAAACGTCAAGAGACGGCCCAC
>JAGWTR010000006.1 GCA_028868855.1 Burkholderiales bacterium
CTGGGCATGTTCGCCAGCGCCGAAGGCAAGCGGGGCGGGCAGTTCTACACGCCCGCCAGCATTGTCAAGACCCTGGTGGCCGTGCTGGCCCCGCACCACGGCAAGGTGTACGACCCGTGCTGCGGCTCGGGCGGCATGTTCGTGCAGAGCGAGAAGTTCATCGAGGCGCACGGCGGCAAGATTGGCGACGTGTCCATCTACGGGCAGGAGGCCAACCCCACCACCTGGCGCCTGGCGGCCATGAACCTGGCCATCCGCGGAATCGACTTCAACCTGGGCCGCGAACCCGGCGACACCTTCACCCGCAACCAGCACGCCGACCTGCGGGCCGATTTCATTTTGGCCAACCCGCCGTTCAACATCAGCGACTGGTGGCACGGCAGCCTGGAGGGCGATGCCCGCTGGCACTACGGCGACCCACCGCAAGGCAACGCCAACTACGCCTGGCTGCAGCACATGCTGCACCACCTCAAGCCCACGGGCCGCGCCGGCATCGTGCTGGCCAATGGCTCGATGAGCTCCAGCCAGAACAACGAAGGCGTGATCCGCGCCGCGATGGTCGATGCCGACGTGGTGGAGGTGATGGTGGCCCTGCCGGGGCAGTTGTTCTTCAACACCCAGATCCCGGCCTGCCTGTGGTTCTTGGCCAAGCAAAAGCAGCGCAAGGGCGAGGTGCTGTTCATCGATGCCCGCAAGCTCGCCAAGATGATTTCACGCGTGCAGGCCGAGCTGGACGATGCCGCCATTGCCCGCATTGCCGAGACCGTGGCCGCCTGGCGTGGCGAGGTGGAGGCTGGTGCCAGCATCACCGCTTATGAAGACGTGCCGGGCTTTTGCCGCAGCGTGCCTTTGGCTGAGATTGCGCAGCACGGCCATGTGTTGACCCCAGGCCGCTATGTGGGTGCCGAAGCCGTGGAAAACGACGACGAGGCCTTTGCCGAGAAGATGCAAAAGCTCACCGAGAAGCTGGGTGAGCAGATGGCCAAGGGCGCGGAGCTGGATGCGCTGATTCGGCGCAAGCTGGGGGGGCTGGGGTATGAGTTCTGACAAAAAGACGGGGCGGCCTCAGCCAGGGCCAGCCAAATTGGTGTCGGGCGCAGACGCGCTGCCCGAAGGCTATGGCGATTTTCTGGTCGAAATCAAGGCACAGGTGCGCCAGCGCCAGTACCAGGCCTTGCGTGCCGCCAATCTTGAAATGCTGGGCTTTTACTGGTGGCTTGGCGAGAACATCAGCCACCGCCAAACCGAGCTAGGCTGGGGCAAAGCCGTGGTCGCCACCTTGGCGCGCGACCTGCAAGTCGAGTTTCCGGGTCGCAACGGGTTTTCGGCGCAAAACCTGTGGTTGATGCGCCAGTTCTTCACGGAATACGCCGACAAGCCAAAACTCCAACCGCTGGTTAGAGAAATCAGCTGGGCCAAGAACGTGCTCATCATGGCTCGCTGCAAAGACGACTTGCAACGCGAGTTTTACCTGCGTGCCACCGCCCGTTTTGGATGGACCAAAGACGTGCTGCAACACCAGTTGGACAACCAAAGCTACCAGCAGTACCTGAACGGGCAGACCAATTTTGATGCGGCCGTGCCCGACACCATCAAGGCCCAGGCGCTGCTGGCCGTCAAAGACCACTACACCTTCGATTTTCTGGGCCTGGCCAACGAACACTCCGAGCGCGACCTGGAACAAGCCCTGGTGCGTAACCTGCGCAGTTTCTTGAGCGAAATGGGCGGCGCCTTCACCTTTGTGGGCAACCAGTACCGGCTCGAAGTAGATGGCAAAGACTACTTCATCGACCTGCTGCTCTTCCACCGCCGCCTGCGCTGCCTGGTGGCGATCGAGCTGAAGATTGGCGAATTCAAACCCGAGCACAAAGGCCAGATCGAGTTCTATCTGGACACACTCGACCAGCAGCACCGGCTGGAAGGCGAAAACCCGCCCATCGGCATCATCATCTGCCGCAGCAAGACCAAAACCATGGTCGAGTACGCACTGCGAACCGCCACCCGCGCGCTGGGCATTGCCACTTACACGGTCACCCCGCAACTGCCCGCCAGCTACCGCGACGATTTGCCCAGCCCGGCGCAAATTGCGGCGCGCTTGCAGGGCTGGGCAGGCGCTGACGACCACGATGAAGGCGACGACGAGGCGGATGCACCATGAGCAATGCCATTTTTGACCCGGCTGTGCTGGTGCAGTTCAGAAGGTTGTGCCGGTATTACTTGGACTTGAACTCGGTGGCCACGGCGCGGCACGTTCATGCGTATCGGGAGAGGTGGGATGAGGCGGCAGAAGCTGGGGGGGCTGGGGTATGAGTTCTGAAGTACCACAGCACACCCTTGAGTCTCTTTGTCTGCTGGTCGTCGACTGCCCACACGCCACGCCCGCTTGGACGGATTCCGGTGTGGTGGTTCTTCGCAATCAAAATATCAAAGGTGGCAGGCTGGATTTATCGGCTCCCAGCTACACCGATGACGCGCATTATTTGAGCCGAATCCGCCGCGCGGCTCCACAGGCTGGAGACTTGGTTATCACGCGTGAAGCGCCGATGGGTGAAGTCTGCCGAATCCCCCCTGGACTCAAATGCTGCCTTGGGCAGCGACAGGTTCTGTTGCGCCCCGACCCAGCAAAGGTTGACGGTAGGTTCTTGCTTTACGCACTTCAGTCTCCATACCTCCAGCATCAAATCGGGTGGAATGAGGGAACTGGCTCAACGGTTAGCAACCTTCGAATTCCGGTGCTTGAGGCGCTGCGAGTGCCCACCCCAGACCTGGTCATTCAGCGCGAGATTGCTGAGACTTTGGGCGCGATTGACGACCGCATCACCCTCCTGCGCGAAACCAACGCCACCCTCGAAGCCATCGCCCAGGCGCTGTTCAAGTCGTGGTTCGTCGATTTCGACCCCGTGCGCGCCAAGATGGCAGGCCGCGCCCCCGAAGGCATGGACGACGCCACGGCCGCGCTGTTCCCTGATGCGTTGGAAGAGACAGAGTTGGGATTGGTGCCGAAAGGGTGGAAGCTTGTCCCTTTTGGTGATTTGCTTTCCCACACGATTGGTGGGGACTGGGGAAGCGACGCACCTGATGAGAAGAACGAGACTCGAGTTGCGATCATTCGAGGTACCGACATCCCCGATTTGCAATCCGGCGGGGGAAGCCGTGTACCGATCCGCTACACGAGTGCAAAGAAGTTGGCCTCACGCGCGATCCAGGACGGCGACATCGTCTTGGAAGTGTCCGGGGGCAGCAAAGATCAACCCACGGGTCGATCGCTCTACATGACGGAAGCGTTGCTGCGGAAGTTTGATTGCCCTGTCGAGCCCGCCAGTTTTTGCCGCCTGTTCCGACCGACAACCAGAGGACTTGGCGTCTTGCTGAGTCAGCACCTGACGTTTATTTATGCGGCAGGTAAGACCTGGGAGTATCAAAACCAAAGCACGGGGATCGCGAACTTCCAGACCACACACTTTCTCGAAAAGGAGTTGGTCGCCGTTCCTGACGGGGAAGTCCTCAATTTGTTTGCATCGCTAGTCAGGCCGATCGTTGATCGGGTTCATGCTGCACAAATCAGTGAACTGGCAGAGCTGCGCGACACTATCCTCCCCCGCCTCATCGCCGGCCAACTCCGCCTGCCCGAAGCCACGCAGTCCATCCCGGTAACGGTCTGAATTTCAGGCACACTTTTTCATCTGAACGCCCCCAGGTAAAGCCATGGTCTCCTCCACCGCAGTCCCACGCATCGAATACCTGAAGGTTCAAAACTTCCGGGCGCTGCAGCACATCGAACTCAAAAACATCACGCCGCTGACCGTGCTCCTCGGGCCCAACGGCAGCGGCAAGTCGACCTTGTTTGATGTGTTCAACTTTCTATCTGAATGCTTTCAGGGCGGTTTGCGTCAAGCCTGGGACAGGCGTGGTCGTGGCCGTGAGCTCAAAACCCGCGGCGCCGTGGGGCCGGTTGTCATTGAGATCAAATACCGCGAACGCCCCAAGACCCCGCTCATCACCTACCACCTGTCCATCGACGAAACGGCCAAAGGACCGGTGGTCACCGAAGAGTGGCTGGAATGGCGTCGCGGATCGTCGGGCCGCCCCTTCAAGTTCCTGACCTACCGCCAAGGGGTCGGCAGCGTGGTAAGTGGCGACCAGCCCGACGAAAATGACCAGCGGCAGGATGTGCCCTTGCGCGGCCCTGATCTGATCGCGGTCAACACGCTTGGGCAGATCGCGCAACACCCGCGTGTGGCCGCGCTCCGCGATTTCATCACCGATTGGTATGTCTCTTACCTGTCGGTGGACAACACACGATCACAGCCCGAGTCGGGCCCGCAAGAGCGTTTGTCCAAAACCGGCGACAACCTGGCCAACGTCGTTCAGTATCTCAAGGAAAGCCACCCCGAGCAGTTGGAGCGTGTCATGGCGGTGCTGCGTGACCGCATCCCCAGGCTGGAGCGCATCGACGCCACGCCCATGCCGGATGGCCGCCTGCTGCTGCAGGTGAAGGATGCGCCGTTCGAGCAGCCCGTGCTGTCGAAGTTCGCGTCCGATGGCACCTTGAAGATGCTGGCCTACCTGACCGTGCTGTACGACCCGATGCCGCCCCAGTTCGTCGGCATCGAAGAGCCCGAGAATTTCCTGCACCCGAGGCTGTTGCCTGAGCTTGGAGAGGAGTGCCGCTTGGCCTCTGAACGCACGCAGTTGCTGGTGACCACGCACTCGCCGTTCTTCCTGAATAGTTGCCGCCCTGAAGAGGTTCGCATCCTGTACCGAGACGATCGGGGCTTCACACAAGCCCGCACCGCCAGCGACATTCAAGGCATCAAAGAGTTCATGGCTGCAGGGGCCTCGCTCGGACACCTGTGGATGGAGGGGCAGTTTGGCATGAGCGATCCGCTACGCAACCAAGGCGCTCCGTGGTCGCTCAAGGGCGTCGAGTCTGAGGGGAAAAAGGTGCGCCGTGGCCATTGATACCTTGTATGTGCTGGTCGAAGAGCCCTCCATGGAGGAAGCCCTGCAACGCCTGCTGCCCAAGATGTTGAGCCCGGGTGTCAGCGCCGAGATCCGACAGTTTCAGTGCAAAGACGATTTGCTCAAGCAACTGCCTCAACGGCTGATGGGCTATGCCCAATGGTTGCCAGACACAGCAAAGGTCATGGTGATCGTGGACCGGGATGACGATGACTGCCATCGGCTCAAGGAAAAGCTGGAACAGATGGCCCACCAGGCCGGGTTGGGCACGCGGCAACGCCCAGTCCAAGGCCAGTTTCAGGTCATCAACCGCATCGCCATCGAGGAGCTGGAGGCTTGGTTCTTTGGAGACTGGGATGCGGTGCGCCTGGCCTACCCCAAGGTCGATTCAACGGTGCCAAAGAAGGCTGGGTACCGCGACCCAGATGCGGTCAAAGGCGGAACTTGGGAGGCCATGGAGCGGGAACTCCAGAAGAAAGGCTATTTCAGGCAAGGCTTGCGCAAGTTGGATCTGGCGCGCAGCGTGGCGAGCCACATGGATCCGGCGCGCAACCGGTCGCAAAGCTTCTGTTGTCTTCGCGATGCCTTGGCACAGCTTTGACTTGAACACCCAAGTGCAGGACGTCCTCGCATGAAAACCCCGCTCGGCAAACTCGAACGCATCCCCCTGCGCAAGGCCTGGGCCCACGAGGCTGGCGAGTTCACGCCTTGGCTGGCGCAGGCCGACAACCTCACGCTACTGGCCGAGTCCCTGGGCCTGAGCGAGCTGGAGTTGGTCGGCACCGAGCACCCCGTGGGTGACTTCAAGGTCGACATCCTGTGCACCGACGATGGCGGCAAGGTCATCATCGAAAACCAGCTGGAAAGAACCAACCACACCCACCTTGGCCAGATCCTCACCTATGCCGCAGGCGTCGGTGCGCGCAAGGTGATCTGGCTGGCCGAGGCCTTCCGCACCGAGCATGTGGCCGCGCTCGAATTCCTGAACCAGCACACCACCGACGAGCTGGATTTCTTCGCCGTCGAGATCGAGTTGTGGCGCATTGGCGATTCACCCATGGCGCCCAGCTTCAATGTGGTCGTCAAGCCCAACGATTGGGCCAAGACGGGCCAGCAAAACGCCAAGGCCGCCGCCACCACCACGCCCACCAAGCAGCGCCAGTTGAAGTTCTGGACAGGCTGGCAAGCCTGGTTGCAGGCCAAGGGCTCCACGCTGCGCACGCAAAAGCCCCTGCCGCAGCACTGGACCAACATCGCTCTGGGGCGTTCGGGTATTCACCTGGCTGCTACCGTCAACTCCCGTGAAAGCCGGGTGGGCATGGAGGTCTACATCAACCACGACAACTCCAAGAGCATGTTCAAGCAGCTTCAGGCTCATCAGGTTGAGATTGATGCTGCCTTGGGAGCCAAGCTCGAATGGATGGAGCTGCCTGACGGCCATGCCTGCCGCATCTTGCAGGTGCGGCCCGATTCGCCGCTGGACATGGAAGACCAATGGCCGGCCTGCTACGCGTGGCTGGAGCAGGCCGCACTGCGCATGTCGGACGTCTTCAGGCCCTTGGTCAAGGAGTTGAACTGAAATGAGCTCGAAAGGCCTGGAAACGCAGCTTGACCCCAATGGCGCCAAGACGATGGTTTTCTGCTCAAGAACAAGGAGAAGGGCAAGCCGTTCTACACCTTGCGTTGAAGGCGAGGGGCGTTTAGCAGTTCATTAGCAATTGCTAAACGCTGGTGGATTTGCCAAATAAATCAATGACTTACCCGTTTAGCATGCTAAAGCCGCCGAGCGAGTCGCCACGCTAATTGAGGCCCGCCAGAAAGCGAAAAGCCCCGATGACCCCACCGAGGCTGTAGCGCCGACCAGGAACCCCCAATCCACTTGACGCAGAGTTTAGCCGGGCTCCGCGTGAATGAAGGCCCGCTTTCGTTCTTGCGCGCCTTATTAAAGAATGCTTTAATTCATCCCTGAATCATTCAAGCAGGCTTTCATACGATGCGCAGCACGGGCACCTACGCCATCTCCACGACCCTGGGCGAGCCCGTCCAGGCCTTCGTGCCGCATGCGCTGCCGCCCCGTGATCCCCCCTTGTCGCCCGATGCTTTGGCCCCGCTCAACCACGCGGCCGAGTTGGCGCTGGCCCGCCTGTCGGGTGTGTCGGGCCTGGCGCCGTCGGTGGACTGGTTGCTCTACAGCGCCATCCGCAAAGAGGCCTTGCTGACGTCTCAGATCGAAGGCACGCAAGCCACGCTGGTGGACCTGTTCGATGACGAAGCCGGGCTGGCCATCAGCAACACCGATGATGTCGAAGAGGTCACCAATTACCTGCGCGCTTTCCGCCTGGTGCAGGGCCATTTGCGTGACGCCAAGGGCCTGCCCATCAGCGTGCGCCTGCTGTGCGATGCACACCGCCTGTTGCTCGATGGCGTGCGCGGTGCAGGCAAGCAACCGGGCGAGTTGCGCCGCTCGCAGAACTGGATCGGCGGCACGCGCCCGGGCAATGCGGCTTTTGTGCCGCCACCGCCAGAGCATGTGGCCGCCTTGCTGGCCGACATGGAGCGTTTCATCCATGCTGATGACCAAGCCTTGCCGCCGCTGGTCAAGGTGGCCCTGGTGCATGCCCAATTCGAAACCATCCACCCCTTCCTGGATGGCAATGGCCGCATCGGCCGCCTGCTGATCGCAGCCCTGCTGGAGCATTGGGGCCTGTTGCCAGAGCCGCTGATGTACCTTAGCGGCTACCTCAAGCAGCACCAGGCCGAGTATTACCGCCGTTTGTCGGCCATCCGCACCGATGGCGATTGGGAGGGCTGGCTGGCCTTCTTTCTGGAAGGCGTGGCCAGCGCAGCCGCAGAGGCCGAGCGCAGCGTGGTGGCCCTGGCGAGCTTGATCAACGCAGACCGGCGTCGGCTGCTTGCCGCGCCCAAGGCCGGGCCGGCCAGCTACCGCTTGTTCGAGATGCTGCCCATGATGCCGCGCTTCACCATTGAGCGCGCACGCCAGGCGCTGAACACCACCTTTCCCACGGCCACAGCGGCGGTCAAGGTGCTGGAAGACCTGGGCATCGTCGCCGAGTTGACAGGGCAGAAGAAAAACCGCAGCTACAGCTATCAGCCATACATTGCGCTGCTGGCGCTTTGATGAAGTACAGGGCAGGCCATGACCGAAGACCAACTCGAACAAGAAGCCCTGAGCTGGCTGGTTGAAGTGGGCTATACCCACCTGAGCGGCTACGACATCGCGCCCGATGGCCCCTCGCCCGAGCGCGACAATTTCCGCCAGGTGCTGCTACCCCAACGCCTGCGCGATGCCATCGCCCGCCTGAACCCGCACATCCCCCTCGCCGCGCGCGAGGACGCGTTCAAGCAGGTGCAAGACCTGGGCACGCCAGCGCTGCTGTCGGCCAACCGGCACTTTCACCGCCTGCTGGTGGGTGGTGTGCCTGTGCAGTACCAGAAGGACGGGGAGACCCGTGGCGATTTCGTGCGCCTGGTGGACTGGGGCAATGCCGCAGCGAACGGGTCTGGCAACGAATGGCTGGCCATCAACCAGTTCTCGCTCAAGGGCCCGCACCATACCCGCCGCCCTGACATCATCCTGTTCCTCAACGGCCTGCCCGTGGTGCTGCTGGAGCTGAAGAACCCGGCCGATGAAAACGCCAACATCTGGAAGGCCTACGACCAGATCCAGACCTACAAGGCCCAGATCCCCGACGTGTTCCAGTACAACGAGGTGCTGGTGGTGTCGGATGGTTCCGAGGCGCTGATGGGCTCGCTCTCCAGCAATGCCGAGCGCTTCATGGCCTGGCGCACCATCGATGGATTGACGCTCGACCCGCTGGGCCAGTTCAACGAGTTGGAAACCCTGGTGCGTGGCGCGCTGGCCCCGGCTTACTTGCTGGATTACCTGCGCTACTTCGTGCTGTTCGAGGACGACGGCGGCCTGATCAAGAAGGTCGCTGGCTACCACCAGTTCCACGCAGTGCGCGCGGCCATCGAGCATGTGGTGGTTGCATCCCGCCCAGGCGGCACGCACAAAGGCGGCGTGGTGTGGCACACCCAAGGCAGCGGCAAGAGCATCACCATGACCTGCTTTGCCGCGCGGGTGATGCAAGAGCCCGCCATGCAGAACCCCACCATCGTGGTCATCACCGACCGCAATGACCTGGACGGCCAGCTCTTCGGCGTGTTCAGCCTGGCGCAAGACCTGTTGCGCGAGCAGCCCGTGCAGGTGGAAACGCGGCAAGACCTGCGCGCCAAGCTGGCCAATCGGCCTTCGGGCGGCATCGTGTTCGCCACCATCCAGAAGTTCATGCCGGGCGAGGACGAAGACACCTTCCCGATGCTCTCTGACCGCAGCAACATCGTCGTGATCGCCGACGAAGCGCACCGCACGCAATATGGCTTCGAGGCCAAGCTCAAGACGGTTAAGCGCAAGGCTAGCAAGGATGATGGGGCAGCGTCTGCGTTGACGACGGGTGACGACGCAAGCTCCGCCCTGCCTGCCAACTTTGCGCCACCCGCGTATGAGGTGGAACACAAGTACCAGGCTGGCTACGCCCAGCACCTGCGCGACGCCTTGCCCAACGCCACCTTCGTGGCCTTCACCGGCACCCCCGTGTCCAGCGAAGACCGCGACACGCGTGCCGTGTTCGGTGACTACATCCATGTCTACGACATGCAGCAGGCCAAGGAAGATGGCGCCACCGTGGCCATCTACTACGAGAGCCGCCTGGCCAAGCTCAGCCTGAAGGAAGACGAGCTGCCCCACCTCGACGACGAGGTGGACGAGCTGGCCGAAGACGAAGAAGAAAGCACCCAGGCCAAGCTCAAGAGCCGCTGGGCTGCCCTGGAAAAGGTGGTGGGCGCTACACCCCGCGTGGCCAGCGTGGCAGCCGACTTGGTCAAGCACTTCGAAGAGCGCAACAAGGCCCAGAACGGCAAAGCCATGGTTGTGGCCATGAGCCGCGACATCTGCGTGCACCTGTACGACGAGATCATCAAGCTGCGCCCCGATTGGCACGATGCAGACCCGGAGAAGGGCGCCGTCAAGATCGTGATGACGGGCTCGGCCAGCGACAAAGCCCTGCTGCGCCCGCACATCTACAGCGGTCAGATCAAGAAGCGGCTGGAGAAGCGCTTCAAAGACCCGACCGACCCGCTGCGCCTAGTCATCGTGCGTGACATGTGGTTGACCGGCTTCGACGCCCCCTGCGTGCACACCCTCTACGTGGACAAGCCCATGAAGGGCCACAACCTCATGCAGGCCATTGCCCGCGTGAACCGCGTGTTCAAAGACAAGCAGGGCGGCCTGGTGGTCGATTACATCGGCATCGGCAATGAGCTGAAAGCTGCCATGAAGGAGTACACGGCCAGCAAGGGTCGTGGCAAGCCCACGGTTGATGCCCACGAGGCCTACGCCGTTCTCGAAGAAAAGCTCGACGTGCTGCGCGCCATGCTGCACGGCTTTGACTACAGCGGCTTCCTCACGGGCGGGCACAAGGTGCTGGCCGGTGCGGCCAACCACGTTCTCGGCTTGAAGAGCGAAGGCCAGCGCGACGGCAAGAAGCGCTTTGCCGACACGGCGCTGGCCATGAGCAAGGCCTTCACGCTGTGCTGCACGCTCGACGAAGCCAAGGCCGTGCGTGAAGAGGTGGCCTTCATGCAGGCCGTGAAGGTGATCCTGACCAAGAAGGACATCACCCAGCAAAAGAAGACCGACGAGCAGCGCGAACTGGCCATCCGCCAGATCATCGGCTCGGCCGTGGTGTCTGACAGCGTGGTGGACATCTTCGATGCCGTGGGCCTGGACAAGCCCAACATCGGCCTGCTGGACGACGAGTTCCTTGCGCAAGTGAAGAACCTGCCCGAGCGCAACCTGGCGGTGGAACTGCTGGAGCGCCTGCTGGAAGGCGAGATCAAGAGCCGTTTCGCCACCAACGTGGTGCAAGAGCGCAAGTTCTCCGAGTTGCTGGGCAACGTCATCAAGCGCTACCAGAACCGTTCCATCGAAACCGCGCAGGTGATGGAAGAGCTGGTAGAGATGGCTAAGAAGTTCCGTGAGGCAGCATCACGAGGCGAGAGCCTGGGCCTGAGCGACGACGAGGTGAAGTTCTACGACGCGCTGATCATCAACGAATCAGCCGTGCGCGAGTTGAGCGACGAGACGCTGAAGAAGATCGCGCATGAACTGACCGAAAGCCTGCGACAGAACATCAGCGTTGACTGGGCGCAGCGCGAGAGCGTGCGCGCCAAACTGCGGCTGATGGTCAAGCGGATCTTGCGCAAGTACAAGTACCCGCCTGACTTGGCGGATGCGGCGGTGGAGCTGGTGCTGGAGCAGGCCGAGACGATTGGGGATGAGTGGGTTCAGTAGCCGCCGTGGGATAGGGTGGCGATGGAACGTCAGCTCCGGCTGCCGTTCCATCGCCATGCTTTTGACCAGAAGCGACGTCTGAGGAGTGCTGTCCTCAATGCATGAGGATGAATGGCTACCCGTGGCGCGGGCTTAGCGTGCGCCGCCTTGTCTGTACTCGAGGGGATTGGCGACAAACACTTGCGTGAATTCCCCTTGAATCGCCCCAGCTTTTCTAGACATGCTCGAGACGCTGGGATTGACGACGTTCGAACTCAACCGGAGTCAGGCCTTTGAACAGCCCCCAATTTGCTTGAAGCCCGTAAGTCGCGCACTGAGCGTCGGCAAGGCAGCCATTGGTGGATGACCGCTTTCAGCCTAACGCAGCCTGTATTCATTTGTTCCAGTCGCATAGCCCAACTTCCCTGTGGTCATGCCTTGGGTGTTGCGGCTTAAATGACAAACTCCCCTGCGGACCCGACTTGACCGTAAGCCGAAGCACCATAGCCAGAGGGTGTCGGTCGCTCTTGGTGGGTCTGCCACCTGTTGATCCAGCTTTCCGGGTGCTTCCGTGGTGCAGATCTATCGGAGTTGTTTACAAATCTAGAAAAGTAGCTTGTAGCCCGGAGAACACCCCAATCCCAAGAAACACGTCAACAAGAAAAAAGCCCCAAGTGACAATCACTTAGGGCTTCTTGTTTACCGTTCAGGCAAAGGTAAATCCTAGAACGGAATGTCGTCGTCCATGTCGTCAAAGCCGGTCGACGACTTGGGTGCTGCAGGCCGGGCGGCGGCAGGGGCCGCGGCAGGGCGAGCCGCAGGACGGCTCTGGCGGGGTTCAGGCGCTTCCTGGCTGAAGTTTTCGTCGCCGCCTTGCTGGCCACCGCCATGACCACCACCGCCGCCACTGCGGGTTTCACGGCCACCCAGCAACTGCATCTGGTCGGCCACGATTTCGGTGGTGTAGTTGTCCTTGCCGTCCTTGTCCTGCCACTTGCGGGTTTTCAGGCGGCCTTCCACATAGCAGGCACTGCCTTTTTTCAGGTATTCACCAGCGATTTCGGCCAGGCGGTCGTAAAAGACCACGCGGTGCCATTCGGTCTCTTCGACCTTCTCACCGCTGGATTTGTCTTTCCAGCTGCGCGTGGTGGCGAGTGACACATTGCACATGGCCGCGCCGCTGGGGCTGTAGCGCACTTCCGGGTCGCGACCCAGGTTGCCGATGATGATGACTTTGTTGATGGAGGCCATGGCCTGATTCCTGACTCGGTGAATTCGAAAAACTTCAGTGATTATGCCCAAGGGCCTCGCCCAAGCCCAGGCCCTCCACCGGGGGCACCCTTTCTGGGGTGGCGTAGCATTGATCTCGAAGGAGATTTCCCCTTGTGCCAGCGAACACAGCGATGGCTTTGGCATCGCCTTTTTCGAAGGGCGGGGTGCGCGGCCAACCAGGCATTGAACTGCTCAGCAGGCAGTGGGCGCGACACTACATATAGCCCTGCCCCCCTTCGTATCGGACAGGGCCGCAAACTGTAGCGCTCGCGCCTTGGCTCAGCCCCTTGGGCGCACAATCGCGAGTACTGTTCCTCAAAGCCGCCCCGTGTCCCCCCCTTCCTCGAATCTTCCCCAGGCCTTGCTGCAGGAAATCTTTGGCTACGGTGCCTTCCGTGGTCAGCAGCAGGCCATCGTCGACCACGCCGTGCAGGGCGGCGACGCGCTGGTCCTCATGCCCACCGGCGGCGGCAAAAGCCTGTGCTACCAAATCCCGGCCATTGCGCGCCACCGTGCGGGCAAAGGCGTCACCATCGTCGTCTCGCCGCTCATTGCCCTCATGCATGACCAGGTCGGCGCCCTGGAAGAAGTCGGCGTGCACGCCGCCTTTTTGAACAGCAGCCACAGCCTGGAAGACACGCAGCGCATCGAACGCGAAATGATGTCAGGGCGGCTGGTCATGCTCTACGCCGCACCCGAACGCATCACCAACCTGCGCTTCCAGGCGCAACTGGCCAGCCTGCACGAACGTGGCCTGCTCAGCCTGTTCGCCATCGACGAGGCCCACTGCGTCAGCCAATGGGGGCACGACTTCCGCGAAGACTATCTGCAGCTCAGCATGCTGCACGAGCGCTTCCCCGACGTGCCGCGTCTGGCCCTGACCGCCACCGCCGACGACCACACCCGCGCCGACATGATCGAGCGCCTGCAACTGCAGGACGCCCGCGTCTTCATCAGCAGCTTTGACCGCCCCAACATCCGCTACGCCCTGGTTGAAAAAGACAACCCGCGCGCGCAACTGCTCAGTTTCATTCGCGACGAACACGAAGGCGACGCCGGCATCGTCTACTGCCAGTCGCGCAAAAAGGTCGATGACACCGCCGACTGGCTGGTCGAGCAGGGCATCAACGCCTTGCCCTATCACGCCGGCCTGGATGCCAGCGTCCGCAAACGCAACCAGGACCGCTTCCTGCGCGAAGACGGCATCGTCATGGTCGCCACCATCGCCTTTGGCATGGGCATTGACAAGCCCGATGTGCGCTTCGTGGCCCACCTGGACCTGCCCAAGAACATCGAAGGCTATTACCAGGAAACCGGCCGCGCCGGCCGCGATGGCGAGCCCGCCGACGCCTGGCTGACCTATGGCCTGGCCGATGTGGTGAACCAGCGCCGCATGATCGATGAAAGCCCGGCGGGCGATGACTTCAAGCGCATCCAGCGCGGCAAGTTGGATGCCCTGCTGGCCCTGGCCGAAGCCCACGACTGTCGCCGGGTGCGTCTGCTGGCCTACTTTGGCGAGGCCAGCCAACCGTGTGGCAACTGTGACAACTGCCTCAAGCCACCCGTCACCTGGGACGCCACCGAAGCCAGCCGCAAGATGCTCAGCGCCATCTACCGCTTCTGGCAGCATGGCCAGCAGCGTTTTGGCGCTGGCCACCTCATTGACGTGCTGCGCGGCAAACGCACCGACAAGGTTGAGCAATACGGCCACCACAGCCTGTCCACCTTCGGCATTGGCGCCGACCTGAGCGAAAACCAATGGCGCGCCGTGCTGCGCCAGCTGGTGGCGCTGGGCCATGTGGTCACCGAAGGCGAGTTCAACACCTTGGTGCTGGCCGACAGCGCCCGCGCCGTGTTGCGTGGCGAAGTTCAACTCATCTTGCGCGAGGCCGCCGACACCCCCCGCCGCGCCCGCACCACGCGCTCCGCAGGGGCCAAGCCCACCACTGCGCCGGCCGACTTGGTGGGCGATGCCCTGGAGCGCTTCATCTCACTGAAAGCCTGGCGCGGCGAAGTCGCCCGCGAGCACAATCTGCCCGCCTACGTGGTTTTTCACGATGCGACCTTGGCGGAAATGGCCCGCATGGCACCACAGACGCTTGGGGAGCTCGGGGCCATCACGGGGGTGGGGGCCAAGAAATTGCAGGCCTATGGCGCCGAGTTGCTGGCGGTGCTGGCGGGGTGATCGCACCAATGTGTGGCTGCCAGGCAACAAATTGGGGCACTTTTTCCCCCAATGAGGTGGCCGCGCTTTGGGTTTCCTTGGAAAGTGGCCTCGCCCGAGTCAGAATCAAACCCGATGGCAGCAATGTCACACGTCTCACGCACCATAGTGGTGCGCGCAAGGCAACCCCATTCATCTCTAGGAGATTCCATGTTCGCAAAGAAAAACGTTGTCGCCGCAGCTGCTCTGGCTCTGTTGGCTATGGGCGCTCAAGCCCAAGTGACCCTGTACGGCACGGCTGACGTGTCGCTGGGCCGCAAGCAAGTCATCACCGGCTTTGACGTCAATGGCAAGGCCATCAAGTCCTCGTCGACCAATGTCGACTCCAGCGACATGTCGCAAAGCTTCGTCGGCATCAAGGGTCAAGAAGACCTGGGTGGCGGCCTGAAGGCTGTGTTCAAGCTGGAAGCCCCCATTGCACTGGACACCGGTGCTGCCACTACCAACTTCTTCGGCCAAAACGCCACCGTTGGTCTGGCTGGTGACTTCGGTGCCGTGAACCTGGGCCGTTTCGAAAGCCTGTACAAGCTGGAAGGCGGCGCCTTCAACCCCTTCGGCACCTCCAAGACTTTCTCGCCCACGTTCAATACCGGCTTGGCTTCCAATGATAGCTGGTCCAATGGCATCAGCTACGTGTCGCCCAACCTGAGCGGCCTGACTCTGTCGGCCCAAGTCAGCCTGGCTGAAACGGCCAAGTCGACGGCCACGACCTATTCGGGTGGTGCTTACGCCGTGAGCGCCAACTACGTGGCCGGCCCTCTGGGTCTGTCGGCTGTGTTTGGTGAAGTGAAGTCGACCGACGCAACCGTCCCTGCTGACAAGAGCCGTCCTTGGCTGCTGGGCGCCAGCTACGACTTCGGCGTGGTCAAGCTGTTTGGTCAATACGGCCAAACCAAGCTGAACGAAAAGAGCCCTGCAGCTTCTGCCAAGCACAAGGGCTTCCAAGTCGGCGTGGGCGTTCCTGTCACGGCTAACGGCGCTGTGCTGGCTTCCTACGGCGAAAACAAGGAAACGATCGAGAACGTGAGCGGTTCGTCCAAGGGTCGTGATTTCAGCCTGGGTTACACCCATAACCTGTCCAAGCGCACCAATGTGTACGCTGCTGTGATCAACGAGCGCGTGTCTGACTTGACCGTGGCTCCTGCCGCAAAGGGCACGATCAACAGCTTCGCTGTTGGCGTCCGTCACTCGTTCTAAGTCTCTTCAGACTTAAACCGAGCTTAAAAAGCGCCCTTCGGGGCGCTTTTTTTCGTTTGGGCGCCATGAAACATCGTTGGCATGCTCCTTGCATTTGATGAATCGGAAGACTTTTGCGTCCCCTGTTTTTTCATCTCACCGCTAGGAGAAACGAATGTTTGCAAAGAAGAACTTGGTGGCCGCTGCTGCCCTGCTGGCTCTGGCCGGTGCTGCTCAAGCCGATGTGAAGCTGTATGGCATGGTTGACATGTCGTTTGGTTCGTTTGGCGGGGCCCACGTCAAGGGCACGCCCAATCGGGTCACCGCCGTGCAAAGCGGCCAGATGATGCCCAGTTACTTCGGAATCGCCGGTTCTGAAGACCTGGGTGACGGCCTCAAGGCTGAATTCGCGCTGGAGAGTTTCCTGGCGGGGGACACGGGGGCCAACGTGACCAACAATGCCGGGCAATTCTGGAGCCGTGGCTCCAACGTCGCTTTGAGCGGTGGCTTTGGCAAGGTGGCCCTGGGGCAGTACGACAACCCCTTGTTCACCGCCGGCTACACCTATGACCCATTCGGCAGTTCCATGACGTTCTCGCCCACCATGCGTCACTACAACTACATTGGTCAAACGAGCGGCATCGCTGGCGCTGGCGTGGGTTTTGACACCGGCTGGATCAACTCCATCACCTATGAAAGCCCCAACTTCTCGGGCTTCAATTTTGTGGCGCAGACCGCGCTCAAAGAATCTTCGACGTCGGGTGCGAAAAACAGCTTTGCTTTGTCGGGCTCCTACAATGCAGGCCCCTTGAGCTTGACGGCGGTCTATGTGAAAGGTGGTCCGAGCGATCAGCCTGCAGTCGCACCTGGCGCTGCGTTCCATACCTATGGTGCCGATGAAAAAATCTGGAACCTGTCGGGCAGCTACGACTTTGGCGTCTTGAAGGCGTTTGCGACGTACACAGACATCAAGCAAACGGCTTCACTGGTGCCTGCCACGGCCGCCACCGATAACAAGGACAAGATCTTCCAGATCGGTGTTTCAGTGCCGGTGACCGAGAAGGGTGCGGTCCTGGCGTCGTACGGTGAGTTGAAGAACAAGGACGTGGCCACTGGCACGACGTCCAAAGACCGAGTGTTCTCGCTGGGCTACGACCACAACCTGTCCAAGCGCACGGACGTGTATGCCGTGTACTCAAGCAACACGCAGAGCAACACCGTCAACGACGCCTCGGGGCAAACCTTTGCCGTCGGCATTCGCCACAACTTTTGATCGGTTCTGATCACGCCCTTAAAAGCGCCCTTCGGGGCGCTTTTTTCATGCGCGCTCGAACTTGAAGACTGCGGTGCTGGCCAACAAGTTGGGCCAGCGGCGCACCACGTGCCGGTCGTGCAGGCCGAAGGATTCCAGCACCCGAAGGCCGTTCTTGCGCGCCAGCACCTCGAAGTCGGCGAAGGTGGACACTCGGATGTTGGGCGTGTCGTACCACTGGTAGGGCAGGGTCTTGGTGACCGGCATGCGCCCGCGCAGCACACTGAGGCGATGTGGCCAGTGCGCAAAATTGGGGAAGCTGACAATGCCTTGGCGGCCCACGCGGGCGGTTTCTTTCAGCATGGCCTCGGTGTTGCGCAGGTTCTGTAAGGTGTCCAGTTGCAGCACCAGGTCAAAGCTGTCGTCTTCAAACAGGCTCAAACCCTCTTCCAAATTGCGCTGCAGGACGTTGACGCCCCGCTGCACACATTCGAGCACCTTGGCATCGTCGAGTTCAATGCCGTAGCCGGTGCATTGGCGGCGGTCGCGCAGGTGCGCCAGCAGTGTGCCGTTGCCGCAACCGAGGTCCAGCACGCGTGAACCGGGCGGCACCAACTGGGCGATCACGTCGTGGATGGCGCGCTCATTCACTGCATTACTCATGGCGCGGCTCATGGTCTTCACTCAGTTCCTGGTCGATGCGCTCGAAGTAGGCGCGCAGCAAGGCGTGGTAACGCGGGTCGTCCAGCAAGAAGGCATCGTGGCCATGCGGCGCGTCGATTTCGGCATAACTCACGTCGTGCCGGTGGTCAACCAAGGCCTTGACGATTTCGCGGGAACGCTCGGGCGAGAAGCGCCAGTCGGTGGTGAAGCTGATGATCAGGAACTTGGCGACGGCCTTGGCCAGGGCGGCGCTCAGGTTGCCGTCAAAGGTGCGGGCCGGGTCGAAATAATCGAGCGCGCGGGTGATGAGCAAATAGGTGTTGGCGTCAAAGTAGTCGCTGAACTTGTCGCCCTGGTAGCGCAGGTAGCTTTCAACCTGAAATTCGACGTCTTGCGTGCTGTAGTGGGGGGCTTCGCCGCGCTCGCGCCCGACCAGCTGGCGCCCGAATTTTTCAGCCATCACGTCGTCGGACAGGTAGGTGATGTGGCCGATCATGCGAGCCACGCGCAGGCCGCGGCGCGGCACGACGCCATGTGCGTAGTAGTGTCCACCGTGGAAGTCGGGGTCGGTGACGATGGCTCGGCGTGCCACTTCGTTGAAGGCGATGTTCTGCGCTGACAGGTTGGGCGCGCTGGCAATGACCACGCAATGGCGCAGGCGCTGCGGGTATTGCAGGGCCCAGCTCATGGCCTGCATGCCGCCCAGGCTGCCCCCCACCACGGCGGCCAGTTGTCCGATGCCCAGCCGGTCCAGGAGGCGCGCTTGGGCGTCCACCCAGTCCTCGACCGTCACCACCGGAAAGTCGGCGCCGTAGAGGCGTCCGGTGTCGGGGTTGGTGTGCATGGGCCCGGTCGAGCCAAAGCACGAGCCAGGGTTATTGATACCGATGACGAAGAACTTGTTGGTGTCCAGCGGTTTGCCGGGGCCGATCAGGTTGTCCCACCACCCCTGGCTTTTGGGCAGGGGCTGGCCCTGTTCGTCGGCGTGCAGACCGGCCACGTGGTGGGATGCGTTCAGCGCATGGCACACCAGCACGGCGTTGCTGCGGTCGGGGTTGAGGTGTCCGTAGGTTTCGTAGACGAGGGTGTAGTCGCACAAGACCGCGCCGCTTTGCAGCGACAACGGCGAGTCAAAGTGCATGGAGGCAGGGGTGACAACCCCGATGGATGACATGACGCTAGATGAATTCGATCAACAAAAAACCGGCCGCGCTTTGAAGCAGGGGCCGGATTCCAGCGCCCTCTTAGCGGCATTTCTTGAGCGCCCGCAAGCCGGAAAAATCGGCGCTATGGCGCACAGTGTAGCGGCAAACCCATGCCGCCCTCTGGGCGAGGGTGAGCGGATGTGGTCGGGCTTCAGCGCTTTGTTTGCCAGACTGGACCCGGGCTCCGGTCTTTATCATGGTGAAAAATCCGCCTGAGAAATCCGCCTGGATAAGGAGTCTTCAATGCCCGTGTGGTTGCTTCGGCTCAATGAGTATGTGCCCATTCGCTATGGGGTCTGGTTGCTGTCGGGGTTACTGGCCTTGGGCGAGGGGCTGCGATGGTATGTCAGCGGGCATGGGGCGTGGCTGGCGGTGTTGGGGCTGGCGCTGGTGGGTCTGGGGTTCAGCGACGTGACTCAGCGCAAGCGTGCGGTGTTGCGCAACTACCCGGTCATGGGCCATTTGCGTTATTTGCTGGAGTTCATCCGGCCGGAAATGCGCCAGTACTTCATTGAAAGCGACAGCGAGGCGGCGCCTTTTTCGCGCCAACAGCGTTCGCTGGTTTATCAGCGGGCCAAGGGGGCGTCGGACAAGCGGCCGTTTGGCACCCAGCACGATGTGGGCGCGCTGGGATACGAGTGGCTGAGCCATTCCCTGGTGCCCAGCCACATTGCCTCGGAGGACTTTCGGGTCGTGATTGGGGCGGGTGGGTCGTCCTGCACGCAGCCTTACAGCGCCAGTGTGTTCAATATTTCGGCGATGAGTTTTGGGGCCCTCAGCGGCAATGCCATCCTGGCACTCAACGCTGGCGCGCGCCGGGGCGGTTTTGCGCATGACACCGGCGAGGGCTCGATCAGCCGGTATCACCGCGAGCCTGGCGGCGACCTGATCTGGGAGATCGGTTCAGGCTACTTTGGCTGCCGCACCGATGAGGGCCATTTTGACGAGGCCAAGTTTGCCGCGAATGCCCGCGATCCACAGGTCAAGCTGATTGAGTTGAAGTTGAGCCAGGGCGCCAAGCCCGGGCATGGCGGCTTGCTGCCCGGGGCCAAGGTGACGCCGGAGATTGCACAGGCGCGCGGGGTGCCGGTGGGCCACGATTGCATCTCGCCCGCCAGTCACAGCGCGTTTTCCACGCCGATCGAGATGATGCAGTTTCTGGAGCGCCTGCGGCAGTTGTCCGGCGGAAAGCCGGTGGGCTTCAAGTTCTGCATCGGTCACCCCTGGGAATGGTTTGCGCTGGCCAAGGCGATGCGTGAGACCAATCTGTGGCCCGATTTCATCGTGGTCGATGGCGCCGAAGGCGGCACCGGCGCGGCGCCGCTGGAGTTCACCGACCATGTGGGGGCGCCTTTGCAGGAGGGCTTGCTGCTGGTGCACAACACGCTGGTGGGCCTGGGTGAACGCCACCGCGTCAAGGTGGGCTGCGCCGGCAAGGTGATCAGCGCCTTCGACATCGCCCGCATGATGGCTCTGGGGGCCGACTGGTGCAATTCGGGGCGGGGCTTCATGTTCGCGCTGGGCTGCATCCAGGCGCAAAGTTGCCACACGGGGCAATGCCCAACGGGCGTGACCACCCAGGACCCGCTGCGTCAGCGTGCGCTGGTGGTGTCCGACAAGGCCGAGCGAGTGTTTTACCTGCACGCCAACACCCTGTGCGCCTTGAAGGAGTTGGTGGAGGCGGCGGGCTTGCAGCACCCCAATGACATCAAGGCCGATCACATCGTGCGGCGTGTCTCGACTCATGAGGTGCACCGCCTGTCCAGGCTACTGCCGAGCGTCAAGCCGGGTGAGTTGCTGGCGGCCGAACGGGGTGAAGCGCCCTGGCCGCAGGCCGTGTTCGCCGACTACTGGCCGGGTGCGCGCGCCGATAGCTTCGACCGGGCGCCAAACTGATCAAGCCTTTGGCGGGGCCGTGTCGATGAAGCTTGGCCGCTGAGAGAGCTTGTCGAACAGTTTGTCCAGGTTGGGATGGGCATTGCGCCAATCGATTTCCGGGAAGCGCAGGTCCAGGTAACCCAAGGCGCAGCCCACGGCGATGTCGGCCAGGCTGTGGTGATTGCCATTGCACCAGGGGCGATCGGCCACGCCTTGGCTCATGGATCTCAAGCCGCCTTGCACCTTGACCATCTGGCGGTCGATCCAGGCCTGACTGCGCTGGGCCTCCGTGCGGCCGGGCCAGGTTTGTTCCAGGCGCGCCAGGATGGCGGCGTCCATCACGCCGTCGGCCAGCGCTTCCCAGGTGCGCACTTCGACGCGTTCTCGACCGCTGAGTGGGATCAGCTTGCCCACGGGGGACAAGGTGTCCACGTATTCGACGATGACGCGCGAGTCAAACACGGCTTCGCCACCTTCCATGACGAGGCAGGGCACCTTGTTCAGGGGGTTGGACTCGCCAACCTTGCTGTCCGTGGCCCACACATCCGCCACGTCGAATTTGTAATCGAGTTTTTTCTCGGCCAGCACGATGCGCACCTTGCGGACGAAGGGGCTGGTCAGTGAACCTATCAGTTTCATTCTGTGTCGGGATGTGTGGATTGCGCGCTGATTTTAACGACGGCTGGGGCTTGTGAGATGCCTTATCAGCATGTGCAACGAGATCCACCCAATGAGGGGGGAATCTGCTAGGGGCGGAAATTGTGTAAGACAGTTACATTCGCCCCAGTCGTAAACACTTTGTTGACTGCTCCTCCGTGCGTAATCTTCGGTTGGTCGAATCTGCTGCCCCGAGCGCGGGGGCTGCGCCTGAACAGGCGCGTGCTTGGCCGTCTCCCATCGGCTCAGCCTTCGACGACACGGTCGTGATGACGCATGACCCTGACCTTGAGGATTCACCGGCGTCGGACGATGGCGTACCGCGGCTGCCGAGAGGCGAGGTGGTGCGCTTGTCGGTGGACTGCACCATCGATGCCCAGGAATACGCCCGCATCTGGATCGTCAATGTGTTGTGTACCGTGTTGACCCTGGGCGTGTACCTGCCTTGGGCGCGGGTGCGCACGCAGCGCTATTTTCTGCGCCGCACTTTCGTGGGTGGGGATGCCTTTGACTACCACGCCACGCCAACCAGTCTCCTGTTTCGCTATGGTCTGGCCCTGTGCTTGATGGGGGGTGTGGCGGGGGCTTGGGTGGGCTCGCCCTTGTCGGGCTTGCTGGCGCTGTCGCTGGCTTTGATCATGATGCCCTTGCTGCAGCAAGTGGGCTTTACACACCGGATGGCGCACACCAGTTGGGCAGGGCGGCGTTTGTCGTTTGATGGGCAATTCACAGGAGGGATCTACAGCGCCACGCTGCTGCCCTTGGTGGGGGTGACTGCCGTGGCGTGGCTGATCCTGGCGGCTGAGACCTTCCAGCGCCCATGGTTGTGGGCGGCTGCGGGATTTCTGGCTGGTGTCTGTCTGCTGGGGATGCCCATGTTTTACTGGGCCACGTTTCAATATCGACAGCAGCGGGTGCGCCTGGGGCCGCTGCGCCTGTCGTGGAAGGCGTCGTATTTGTCGATGTTGATGCTGTGGGTGCGCATTGTGGCCTGGGCGGTTCTGGTGTCCATGCTCGTGGTCGGCGTGGGCGCCGTGCTGCTGGCGGGCCTGCTGCTGACGCGCTGGCCGAGCCAGCACGGTTGGTGGCTGGGTTTATCGTGTGTGCTGGCGGTGGCGGTGCTCGTGGTGGTTCTGCCTTATGTGCAGGCACGCATGCAGAATCTGGTCTGGAGCAATACGGGCAACCGGGCCCTGCGCTTTCACAGCAAGTTGTCGGTGTCTGGCTACGTGTCCTTGCAGGTGCGCCATGCCCTCCTGCTGGTCTTGACGCTGGGCCTGTATTGGCCGTGGGCGGTGGTGGCGTCAAGGCGCATGCGCACACAGGCGCTGGAGGTGTCTGCCCGGGTCGATGTCGAGGTGCTCAAGGCGCACTGGCCCAAAGGGCCCATGAGCGCCTAAAATGACGGGTTGCCCTGTTCTCGGGGATGTCTTCTTGCAAAGCCTGCCATGAACCTGTCTGCCCTTACTGCCCTGTCGCCCCTGGATGGCCGTTATGCCTCTAAAGTGGCGGCCTTGCGACCCCTGCTGTCTGAATTTGGACTGATGCACCGCCGCGTGCAGGTTGAAATCGAGTGGTTCATTGCCTTGTCGGATGCGGGCCTGCCAGAGTTGGCGCCGCTGTCCCAACTCGCCCGGGGTTATCTGCGCGGACTGGCGGTGCGTTTCTCGGAGGCCGATGCGCAGGCCATCAAGGACATCGAAAAAACCACCAACCACGACGTCAAGGCCGTGGAGTACTGGATCAAGTCGCGTTTTGCCGGCAATGCCGAGCTGGAAAAGGCCAGCGAATTCGTCCACTTTGCCTGCACCAGCGAAGACATCAACAACACCAGCCACGGCCTGATGCTCAAGGCCGCGCGCGACCAGGTGCTGTTGCCCACCGTCGATGGGCTGATCACCACGCTGCGCGCCCTGGCGACCAGCTTGGCCGAGGTGCCCATGCTCAGCCGCACCCACGGTCAGACGGCCAGCCCCACCACGGTGGGCAAGGAAGTCGCCAACGTGGTGGCGCGCCTGGTGAATGCCCGCGAGCGCATCGCCAGCGTCAAGCTGTTGGCCAAGATGAATGGCGCCGTGGGCAACTACAACGCCCACCTGTCGGCCTACCCGGACATCGACTGGGAGGCCTTCAGCCAGAAGGTGATTGAGGTGCAACTGGGCTTGAGCTTCAACCCCTACACCATCCAGATCGAGCCGCACGATTACATGGCCGAGCTGTTTGACGCGGTCACCCGCACCAACACCATCCTGATCGACTGGTCGCGTGATGTCTGGGGCTACATCAGCCTGGGCTACTTCAAGCAGCGCACCAAGGAGGGCGAGATTGGCTCGTCCACCATGCCGCACAAAGTCAACCCGATCGATTTTGAAAACGCCGAAGGCAATCTGGGCCTGGCCAATGCCTTGCTGACTCACCTGAGCCAGAAGCTGCCCATCAGCCGCTGGCAGCGCGACCTGACGGACAGCACGGTGTTGCGCAACATGGGCGTGGCCCTGGGCTATGCCGTGCTGGCCTATGACAGCCTGGCGCGTGGCCTGGGCAAGCTCGAAGTCAATCCGCAGGCCCTGGCCGATGACCTCGACAGCGCCTGGGAAGTGCTGGCCGAACCCATCCAGACCGTGATGCGCCGCTACGCCTTGCCCAACCCCTATGAACGCCTGAAGGAGCTGACGCGGGGCAAAACCATCACTCGCGAAGCCATTCAGCAGTTCGTGCAGACGTTGGAGATCCCCGACGCGGACAAGCAACGCCTGCTGGACATGACACCGGGCAATTACATCGGCAAGGCCGTGGCATTGGCCAAAAGGGTGTGAATCGGCTGTCCGATAATCCCCCTTAACCGGGGGGAGGCCCCTAAGCCTAGGGGGGCGTGCGCTGACGCCGGGAACCTACACTGACCGTGATTAATTCACGCAACTGTAGGGAAATGCCCAATGAAGACCTTTCAACGCTCGCTTTTGTCCGCCGCCGCGCTGTGCGCAGGTTTGTTCGTGCAGTCTGGCGCTCAAGCGACTGCCTTGACTGAGGCCATCCCGCCTGCTCCGTTTGCCGACACGCCCCTGCTTGGCACCACGAATGCGGCTCGACCTGAGCTGGCTGGCGTCGTCCTGGAAGACGTGCTCACCCCGTTTTCCTTCAGTGGCGTGACAGGCACGGTTCAGAACCGCGTGGTGCGCGAAACCGGCAGTGGCACGCTGGATTTTTACTGGAAGATCAACACGACCTCCAGTGACACCGGTGCTGGCATCACGGCTTTCCGCCTGGGCAATTTTGGCTACTTCAACATCATTGACGGCGACTGGCGCAGCGATGGTCTGGGCACGGTCGCGCCCAACGCTGCGCGCCTGTTCGAGCAAACGGCTCACCCCGAAGGCTCAGTCAACTTCCTGTTTGACAACGGCGTGGCAGCGGGCCAGGAGTCGCGCTTTTTCTTCTTGCGCACAGACGCCACGCAGTACGCCAAGACCGCTCAGTTTGACCTGTTGAGTGGCGCAAGCGGCATGTCTGGCACCACCGCCACCTTCGCACCAGCCGTGCCTGAGCCTGCCACCTATGGCCTGGCCTTCGCTGGCTTGATGGTGGTCGGTGCCCTCGCGCGGCGTCGTTCGGCCAAGTAAGTCGTCTGTAGCACCAGCGCTGGGCGCTGGTCGGTAAAATCCGCGCATGAATTTCACCGACCAGCTCCAGCACGCCCAGCACCACAACGACTCCATGCTCTGCGTGGGGCTGGATCCGGAGCCCTCCCGGTTCCCGGGGGGCTGGAAAAATCAGCCCGAACGCATCTACGATTTTTGCGCCGCCATCGTGGACGCCACCAAAGACTTGGTGTGCGCCTTCAAGCCGCAAATCGCCTATTTCGCCGCCCACCGCGCCGAAGACCAGCTTGAACGCCTGATGGCCCACATCAAGCGAACGGCGCCCCAAGTGCCCATCATTCTGGACGCCAAACGGGGCGACATCGGCAGCACCGCCGAACAGTACGCCCGCGAGGCCTTCGACCGCTACCAGGCCGATGCCGTCACCTTGTCGCCCTTCATGGGCTTTGACACGGTCGAGCCCTTTCTGCGCTATGCAGGCAAGGGCGTGATCCTGCTGTGTCGCACCTCCAATCCGGGCGGCTCCGATCTGCAAAACCAGCGCCTGGCCGATGTGGCCGGACAGCCGCGCGTGTACGAACACCTGGCCACCCTGGCCCAGGGCCCCTGGAACACCAATGGTCAGATGGGCCTGGTGGTGGGGGCCACCTTCCCCGACGAGATCGCCCGCGTGCGTGAACTGGCCCCGACCCTGCCTTTGCTGATTCCCGGCGTGGGCGCGCAAGGGGGGGATGCAGCGGCCACGGTCAAGGCTGGCCGCCGTGTCGGGGGCGATGGTCGCGTGACGGGTGCCGTCATTGTCAACAGCTCGCGCGCCGTGCTGTACGCCAGCTCGGGCGAGGACTTCGCCAGCGCGGCCCGCCGGGTGGCCCAGGAGACCCGGCTGACGCTGAATGCCGCGCGCTGAGGAGTTTTTTGATGCAGTTGTGTACCTTCCAAAGCAAGGAGCCGAACGGCTTGCCTGAGGTCGGGTTGGTGCAGGGCGATCAGATCGTGCCGGTGCAACGTGCCTTGCTCGGTTTGCTGGCCCCCCACCAGCCCATGCTGGACCTGATCACGCGTTGGGAGACCGTGCGGCCCATATTGCAGGCACGGATGATGCAGCCCTCGACTCAGCCCGCGTCCTTGCTGGCGTCTTTGCCCATGAATCAAGTGCGCTTGCTGGCGCCGGTGCCGCGCCCCGGCAAGGTGCTGGGCATCGGCTTGAATTACCTGGAACACATACAGGAAAACATCGTGGGCGAGAGCCGCACCGTGCCCGAACACCAGGTGTGGTTCACCAAGCTGGTCACCGCCGTCAATGGGCCTTTCGATCCCATCGTGCTGCCCGACGAGGCGGTGTCCAGCATGACTGATTACGAGGCTGAACTGGTGGTCATCATCGGCCAGCGCTGCAAGCACGTGCCGCGTGAGCGCGCGCACGAGGTGGTGTTTGGCTACTGCGTGGGCAATGACGTGTCGGTGCGTGACTGGCAGAAGCGCACCTCGCAATGGACCCTGGGCAAGTCCTTTGACACCCACGCGCCCTTTGGCCCCTGGATCACGACCACCGACGCATTGCCGGATCCGCACCAGCTGGGTCTGCGCGGATTTGTCAACGAGGAACTGCGCCAGAGCAGCAATACCCGTTTGATGATTCATGATGTGTGGGCGCAAATCGCGTTGCTGAGTCAGGCGATGACGCTGGAGCCCGGCGATGTGATCTACACCGGCACCTGCAGCGGCGTGGGGGCGGGCATGACGCCGCCGAAGTTCCTGCGCTCGGGGGACCGGGTGCGCATCGAGATCGACCACTTGGGCGCCATTGATGCTATTTGTGCATCAGAGAGACATTCATGACCTATTCAACGATCATCCGTCGGGCTCTGCCCTTGTTCGCCAGCGCCTTGGCTTTGAGCGTGGGTCTGAGCGTCACCGCGCACGCCCAAACCAGCGCGCCCGCGAAGGCCGGGTCATACAAGGTGATCAACGCCACGTTTGCTTGCCAGACGACCACCTGTGACGCCGAGTTGTGGCTGCCCAAGGGCGTGGCCCGCCCGCCCATCATCCTGATGGCCCACGGCTTCGGGGCACAAAAGGACTGGGGCTTGCTGCCCTTTGCCGAGCGTTTCGTGAAGGCCGGTTTCGCGGTGCTGCGTTTTGACTATCGAGGCTTTGGCAAGAGCGGCGGACAGCCGCGTTATGTGGTGGACGGCGTCGAGCACGTCAAGGACTGGAGTTCAGCCATTGACGCCGTGCGCGCCCGCGGTGACGTCGACGGCAATCGCCTGGGCCTGTGGGGCACCTCCTACAGCGGCGGCCAAGTGTTGGTGGTGGGTGCTGAACGCGGCGATGCCGTCAAGGCCGTCAGTGCCCAAGTGCCCTTTGTCAGCGGCCTGCAAAGCGGGCTGCGCTTCCCGCTCAAGTACCAGCCGCTGGCCGCCTGGTATGGCCTGCGCGACCTGATGCGGGGCGACAAAGAGGAGCCCCTCTATGTGCCCATCATCGCCAAGGATCAATTCTCGGCTTTGATCTGTGCTGAGTGTGCGGAGGGTTACAAGGCGCTGGTCCCACCGGGCCATGAAGCCGACAATAAAGTGGCGGCGCGTATCTTCATGACCTTGCCATTTTTCCGCCCGGCATCCAGTGCCAGCCACATTCAGGCCCCCACGCTGGTGATTGCGGCCGAGAACGATGGCCTGATTCCCATCGCCGGCGTGCGCGACATGGTCAAGGAATTGCGCCGCGGTGAGTATCTTGAACTCAAGGGCGCCGACCATTTCGCCCCCTACAGCGGGGCGCTGTTTGAGCAGGTGGTTGCTCGTCAGACGGCATTTTTCCTGAAGACGCTGGCGGTGCTGCCGCGCTGAACGATGCGCGGCGCGTCCAGTCGCCGTATGATGGTCGGTTGCCCAGACCTGCCTCGCGCGCCGCCCGATGTCCCGTTCAGATTCCCCTTGCGATCCGTCCTCTCCTGCGTCATTGGCGTTGCCGGTGCGTGACATCCCCTTGATCCAGGTGCGAGGCGCGCGCACCCACAATCTCAAGAACATCGACCTGGACATCCCGCGCCACCAGCTGGTGGTCATCACCGGCCTGTCGGGATCGGGCAAATCCAGTCTGGCCTTTGACACCCTGTACGCCGAGGGCCAGCGCCGTTATGTGGAGAGCTTGAGCGCCTACGCGCGCCAGTTCCTGCAGCTGATGGACAAACCCGATGTCGATGTGATCGAGGGCTTGTCGCCCGCGATCTCCATCGAGCAAAAGGCCACCAGCCACAACCCGCGCTCCACCGTGGGCACGGTGACCGAGATCCACGACTACCTGCGCCTGCTCTATGCCCGCGCCGGCACGCCCTTCTGCCCTGACCATGGGCTGCCCTTGCGCGCGCAAAGCGTCAGCCAGATGGTCGATGCCGTGCTGGCCATGCCCGAAGACACCAAGCTGATGATCCTCGCACCGGTGCTGCGTGATCGCAAGGGCGAGCACGCCGATCTGTTTGCGCAGATGCAGTCGCAAGGCTATGTGCGCTTTCGCATCAATGGGCAGGTGGTCGAGGCGGCCGACCTCGTGCCTTTGCTTAAAAATGAAAAGCACGACATCGACGTGGTGGTCGACCGCCTGAAGGTGCAAGCCGACATGGGGCAACGCCTGTCCGAAAGCTTCGAGGCCGCGATGCGCCTGGCCGATGGCCGCGCCATTGCGCTGGAAATGGACACTGGACTGGAGCATGGCTTCTCCTCCAAATTCGCCTGTCCGGTGTGCAGCTATTCACTGGCCGAGCTGGAGCCGCGCCTGTTTTCCTTCAACTCGCCGGTGGGTGCCTGCCAGACCTGCGATGGCCTGGGTCAAGTGATCGCCTTCGATCCGCAGCGCGTGGTGGCCTTTCCCAGCCTGAGCATGGGCAGTGGCGCCATCAAGGGTTGGGACCGCCGCAACCCCTACACCTATTCGCTGATCGAAACCCTGGGCAAGCACTATGGGGTCGACATGGATCAGCCCTTCGAAGAGTTGCCTGAGCAGATCCAGCAGGTGCTGCTGTATGGCTCGGGGGACGAAGAAATCGAGTTTGTCTACGAAGCCGAAGGCACGGCGGGTAAAAAGCGCAAGGTCAAGCGCAGCCACCCCTTTGAGGGCATTTTGCGCAACTTCGAGCGCCGCTTCAAGGAGACCGATTCATCGGCCGTGCGCGAGGAGTTGGCTCGCTACCAGCAGCCCAGGGCCTGCCCGGACTGTCACGGCACGCGCCTGCGTCAGGAGGCACGTCATGTCTTCCTGCACGATGCCATCACGGGTGACAAGCGCGCCATTTTCGATGTGGCCCACGCCACCCTGGCCGATGCGCAGCGCTACTTCGAAGGCTTGAAACTGCAAGGCGCCAAGGCCGAGATCGCCGACAAGGTGGTCAGCGAGATCCGCTCGCGCCTGCGCTTCTTGAACGATGTGGGTCTGACCTACCTGAGCCTTGACCGCAGCTCCGACACGCTCAGTGGCGGCGAAGCGCAGCGCATCCGCCTGGCCAGCCAGATCGGCTCGGGCCTGACTGGTGTGATGTATGTGCTGGACGAGCCCAGCATCGGCCTGCACCAGCGCGACAACGACCGCCTCATCGGCACCTTGCAGCACCTGCGCAACCTGGGCAACAGTGTCATCGTGGTCGAACACGACGAGGACATGATCCGCGCCGCCGACCATGTGGTCGACATGGGACCGGGCGCGGGCGTGCATGGCGGCCACGTCATCACGCAAGGCACGGCAGAACAGATCGCGGCTCACCCCGACAGCCTGACAGGGCAGTACCTGGCGCGCACCTTGCGCATCGCCGTGCCGCGCCAGCGCCGACCCTTCACCGACGAGACGCCGCGCCTGCGCGTGGTCAATGCGCGCGGGCACAACCTCCAGGGTGTCACCGCCGAGATCCCGGTCGGCTTGCTGACCTGTGTGACTGGCGTGTCCGGCTCGGGCAAGAGCACCCTGGTCAACGAGACCTTGTATGCATCGGTGGCCCGCAAGCTTTATCACAGCCACCTCGAGCCTGCCGCGCACGACGAGATCGAAGGCCTGGATCTGTTCGACAAGGTCATCAATGTGGACCAGTCGCCCATTGGCCGGACACCGCGCAGCAACCCGGCCACCTACACCGGCCTGTTCACGCCGATCCGTGAGTTGATGGCCGATGTGCCGTCGGCTCGCGAGCGTGGTTATGGCGCCGGGCGCTTCTCGTTCAATGTGGCCGGCGGGCGCTGCGAAGCCTGTCAGGGCGATGGCATGCTGAAAGTCGAGATGCACTTCCTGCCCGATGTCTACGTGCCTTGCGATGTGTGCCACGGCAAGCGCTACAACCGCGAAACCCTGGAAATCTTGTACAAGGGCAAGAACATTCACGAGGTGCTGGACCTGACCGTGGAGGCCGCGCTGGACTTCTTCAGCGCCGTGCCCTCGATTGCGCGCAAGCTGCAAACGCTGATGGATGTGGGGCTGGGCTACATCCGCCTGGGGCAAAGCGCCACCACCTTGTCGGGCGGGGAGGCGCAACGCGTCAAGCTATCCCTGGAGCTGTCCAAGCGCGACACTGGCCGCACGCTCTACATCCTGGACGAGCCCACCACGGGCCTGCATTTTCACGACATCGCCTTGTTGCTCAAGGTCTTGCACCAGTTGCGCGATGCGGGCAACACCATCGTGGTGATCGAGCACAACCTGGACGTCATCAAGACGGCCGACTGGCTGATCGACATGGGGCCCGAGGGTGGCTCCGGCGGCGGCATGCTGGTGATGGCCGGCACGCCGGAAGCGGTGGCCGCGCACCCGGGCAGCCACACCGGCCGCTACCTCAAGACCTTGCTGGACGAGGTCTGAGCGCGGCGGCCATGTCTCACCGGCTCACAGGTTGGGCGACAAGGCCCGTTCTGCATCGATCAAGGTCATGCTCTGGCGCTCGGCCCAGTCGTGCAGCTGATCGGTCCCGATCTTGCCCACATTGAAGTAGGTCGACTCCGGGTGGGCCAGGTAGAAGCCACTCACGCTGGCCGCCGGCATCATCGCCAGGCTCTCAGTCAGGTGCATGTGGATTTCGTGGGCATCGAGCACCTCGAACATGTCGCGCTTGACCGTGTGGTCTGGGCAAGCCGGGTAGCCCGGCGCCGGGCGGATGCCGCGATACTGTTCCTTGATCAGGTCCGTGTTACCCAGGGTTTCGAACTCCGCATAGGCCCAGAACTCCTTGCGCACGCGCTCATGCAGGCGTTCGGCAAAAGCCTCGGCCAAGCGGTCGGCCAGGGACTTGAGCAGGATGGCCGAGTAGTCATCATGGTGGGCCATGAACTCGGCTTCCTTTTTCTCGATGTTCAGGCCCGCTGTCACGGCAAACAGGCCGATGTAATCGGGCTTGACGCCCTTGGGGGCGATGAAGTCGGCCAGTGAGCGATTCGGGCGCCGAATTTTTTCCCCGTTGGGACCATCCACCACCGGACGCTCCGACTGCATGCGCAGCGGGTTCCAGCTCATCAACACCTCGCCGCGTGATTCGTCGCGGTAGACCTCGATGGTGTCATCGTTGACCGTGTTCGCCGGGAACAGGCCAATCACTCCATTGGCCGTCAGCCAGCGGCCTTCGACGATCTTCTTGAGCATGGCCTGGGCGTCGGCGTAGACCTGGCGAGCCTGCGCGCCCACCACCTCGTCATCCAGAATGGCGGGGAAGGGGCCGGCCAAATCCCACGTCTGGAAGAAGGGGCCCCAATCGATGTAGGGCACCAGCTCGGCCAGGTCCTGGTTCTTGAACACGCGCCGGCCAGTGATCCGGGGCAAGGCGGGCGTGTAGGCGGACCAGTCCAGCGCCGTCTTGTTGGCACGGGCCTGGGCTAGCGTCACCAGCGGGGTGGACTTCTTGTTGGCATGCAGCTGGCGCACATGCTCGTAGTCGGCATTCAACTCGGCGATGTAGGCGGCCTGGCGCTCGTCACTCAACAGCTCCGTGCACACGCCCACCGCGCGTGATGCATCGGGCACATACACCACCGGGCCGTCATATTTGGGCGCGATCTTCACCGCAGTGTGCACGCGCGAACAGGTGGCGCCGCCGATCAGCAAGGGCGTCTGGCGGCTCGTGAAGTACTCATCGCGCTGCATCTCGCTGGCCACGTACTGCATCTCTTCCAGGCTGGGCGTGATCAGCCCGCTCAGGCCGATGATGTCCGCGCCCGTTTCCTTGGCCTTGTTGAGGATGTCCTGGCAGGCCACCATCACGCCCATGTTGACCACTTCAAAGTTGTTGCACTGCAAGACCACGGTGACGATGTTCTTGCCAATGTCATGCACATCGCCCTTCACGGTGGCGATCACGATCTTGCCCTTGGGCTTGACGTCGCCGCCAGCGTTTTGCAGTTGCAGCTTTTCTTCTTCGATGTAGGGCAGCAGATGGGCCACGGCCTGTTTCATCACGCGCGCCGACTTAACCACCTGCGGCAGGAACATCTTGCCGGCGCCAAACAGGTCGCCGACGACGTTCATGCCGTCCATCAGCGGGCCTTCGATCACGTGCAATGGGCGCCCGCCCGTGGCCTTGATCTTCTGCCAGCACTCTTCGGTGTCCACCGTGATGAAGTCGGTGATGCCGTTGACCAGCGCGTGACTCAGGCGGAACTCCACCGTGGCCGGTGCTTCAGTGGTGCCGCGCCAGGCCAGCTTGGCGCTGTCGTCCTTGGCTGCGCCCTTGGCGCTGTCGGCGATCTCGATCAGGCGCTCACCCGGGGTCAGTCGGGCCTCGCCTTCCTTGTAGGTCGGAAGGCGGTTCAGCACCACATCTTCGACGCGCTCGCGCAGCACCGGGTCGAGCGCGTCGTACACGCCCACCATGCCGGCGTTGACGATGCCCATGTCCATGCCCGCTTGGATGGCGTGGTACAGAAACACGGTGTGGATGGCCTCTCGCATCGGGTCGTTGCCCCGGAAGCTGAAGCTGACATTCGAGACACCCCCGCTGACCTTGGCCCCCGGCAGGTTCTGCTTGATCCAGCGCGTGGCGTTGATGAAATCGACCGCATAGTTGTCGTGCTCTTCAATGCCCGTGGCGATCGCAAAGATGTTGGGGTCGAAGACGATGTCCTCGGGCGCCATGCCCACTTCGTCCACCAGGATGCGGTAAGCCCGCTCGCAAATCTCGATCTTGCGTTCGTAGGTGTCGGCCTGGCCTGTTTCGTCAAAGGCCATCACCACGGCAGCCGCGCCATAGCGCTTGACCAACCCGGCCTGGCGCCTGAACTCGGCCTCGCCTTCCTTCATCGAAATCGAGTTGACGATGCCCTTGCCCTGAATGCATTTGAGGCCCGCCTCGATCACGTCCCATTTGGACGAATCGACCATGATGGGCACGCGCGAAATTTCAGGCTCGGAGGCGATCAAATTCAGGAAGCGCACCATGGCGGCCTTGCTGTCCAGCATGGCCTCGTCCATGTTGATGTCGATGATCTGCGCGCCGTTCTCGACCTGCTGGCGCGCCACGGCCAGGGCCTCTTCGAATTGCCCGTTCAGGATCATGCGGGCAAAGGCCTTGGAGCCCGTCACGTTGGTGCGTTCGCCCACGTTGACGAACAAGGAACCCGACCCGATGGATACGGGCTCCAGGCCCGACAGGCGCATTGGCGGCACAGCGGCCGATGGCCCGGCAAAGATGGAGGAGGGCGGGGTGGCAGACGATGCTGCGGGCGTGGGGGCGGACTCGGTCATGGTGGCGAAATTGTACGGGGCCACCGTCAAAGGGCGAGTCAGGGCACGCCCTTGCCCCTCTGGTCGTGCATCCCCCTCCTCCGAGGGTGGTATTCAAACGACGAAAGTACTGTACATCCATCCAGCCTTTGTCATAATGGCAACCAATTCATCTTTTGCCACACCACGGAGACCTTGCATGGACCCCACTACCGCCAAATCCGCCCTGAGCGCCGAAAAGGCCAAAGCATTACAGGCAGCGCTGGCCCAGATTGAAAAGCAGTTCGGCAAGGGCTCGATCATGCGTCTGGGCGAAGGCGAAGTCATCGACGACATCCAGGTGGTGTCCACCGGCTCACTGGGCCTGGACATCGCCCTGGGCGTGGGTGGTTTGCCGCGCGGTCGTGTGGTTGAAATCTACGGCCCGGAATCCTCCGGTAAAACCACGCTCACCTTGCAGGTGGCGGCCGAAATGCAGAAATTGGGTGGTGTGTGCGCCTTCATCGACGCCGAACACGCACTGGATGCTCAATACGCGCAAAAGCTGGGCGTCAACCTGCAAGATCTGCTGATCTCGCAGCCCGACACGGGCGAGCAAGCCCTTGAAATCGTCGACGCCCTGGTGCGCTCCGGCTCGGTGGACCTGATCGTGATCGACTCGGTGGCCGCCTTGACCCCCAAGGCCGAACTCGAAGGCGAAATGGGCGACTCCTTGCCCGGCCTGCAGGCCCGTCTGATGAGCCAGGCCCTGCGCAAGCTCACCGCCACCATCAAGAAGACCAACTGCATGGTCATCTTCATCAACCAGATCCGCATGAAGATCGGCGTGATGTTCGGCAGCCCTGAAACCACCACCGGTGGCAACGCCCTGAAGTTCTACGCCTCCGTGCGCCTGGACATCCGCCGCATCGGCTCCATCAAGAAGGGCGAAGAAATCATCGGCAACGAAACCAAGGTCAAGGTCGTCAAGAACAAGGTGGCCCCGCCCTTCAAGACCGCTGAATTCGACATCCTGTACGGTGAAGGTATCAGTCGCGAAGGCGAGATCATTGATCTGGGCGTGGCGGCCAAAATCGTCGATAAATCCGGTGCCTGGTACGCCTACCAGGGCGAGAAGATTGGCCAAGGCAAGGACAACTCCCGCGAGTTCCTGCGCGAGAACCCCGCCCTGGCCCACGAGATCGAAAACAAAATCCGCGACTCGCTGGGCATTGCCCTGCAAGCCGCTCCGGTGGGTGCAGTGACTTTGGCTGCTGCGTAAGCAAGGCCTGGCAAGCTGGGTAGCGCCTCGTGGCCTGGACCAAGCGCCCCCGTGACGGTGACCCAGGGGGCGCCAAGGCAAGGCGGGGGCCCACCTTGTCGCTCAAGGGTCGGGCCCTGAAATACCTGTCGATGCGCGAGCATTCGCGCACTGAGTTGCTGCGCAAGCTCGCGCCACACGCCCAAGACGAGGGTGAAATCACCCAGGTGCTCGACACCCTGGAGGCCTTGGGCTATTTGTCGGCGGAGCGTTTTGTCGACTCCGTGGTGCACCGCAAAGCCGCGCGCTTTGGCATGGCCCGCATCAAAGGCGAACTGGCACAGCACCACTTGCCGGACGACGCCGTGCGTCAGGCCCTGGCCACCTTGCAGGGCACCGAACTTGAGCGTGCGCAAGCGCTTTGGCAGCGTCGCTATGGTCAGGTGTCCGCCAGCCCGGTCGACAAAGCCAAGCAGATGCGGTTTCTGGCCGGCCGTGGATTTTCAGGCGACGTGATCCGTCGTGTGGTACGCGGCTCAGGCATCGAAGACGACTGAGATCAGTAAGTTGTGACATTTGCCTCATCTGCTGGGACAAGCTCAGGCGGGTGGTGCTATTCTGAATGTTGCGCTGCAACAGTTTGCAATCCTTCCTGCGAGTCGACACCATGAAAATTCATGAGTACCAAGGCAAAGAAATTCTGAGCCGATTTGGCGTCCCGGTGCCCCGGGGCATCCCGGCATTTTCTGTGGATGAAGCGGTGGCCGCCGCTGAAAAACTGGGCGGCCCGGTTTGGGTGGTGAAAGCCCAAATTCACGCAGGAGGACGCGGCAAGGGCGGTGGCGTGAAAGTGGCCAAGTCCATGGCGGACGTCAAACGTCTGGCTGGTGAAATCCTGGGCATGCAGCTCAAGACCCATCAGACCGGACCGCACGGACAGAAAGTCAACCGCCTCTACATTGAAGACGGCGCCGACATTCAAAAAGAATATTACGTCTCGGTCGTGACCGACCGTGGCACGCAGAAGGTCGCCTTCATCGCCTCCAGCGAAGGCGGCATGGACATCGAAGAAGTCGCGCACAGCACGCCCGAGAAGATCATCACGGTCTTCGTCGACCCGCTGACCGGCCTGACCGACGCGTTGGCCAAACAGATTGCGGACGGCATCGGCATGCCGGCCGACTCCACCACCCAGGCTGTGGACATCTTCAAAAAGCTCTACCAGTGCTACATGGAGACGGACGCCTCGCTGGTTGAAATCAACCCGCTGAACCGCGACGGCAAGGGCAAGGTCATGGCGCTGGACGCCAAGTTCAACTTCGACCCCAACGCGCTGTTCCGCCATCCCGAAATCGTGGCCTACCGTGACCTGGATGAAGAAGACCCTGCCGAAATCGAAGCCTCCAAGTTCGACCTGGCCTACATCCAGCTCGATGGCAACATCGGTTGTCTGGTGAACGGCGCTGGCCTGGCCATGGCCACCATGGACACCATCAAGCTGTTTGGCGGCGAACCCGCCAACTTCCTGGACGTGGGCGGTGGCGCCACCGCAGAGAAGGTCACCGAGGCCTTCAAGATCATGCTCAAGAATCCCGACGTGAAGGGCATTCTGGTCAACATCTTTGGCGGCATCATGAAGTGCGACACCATCGCTGATGGTGTCATCACCGCCTGCAAGGCCGTGAACCTGACCGTGCCTCTGGTGGTTCGCATGAAGGGCACGAACGAAGACCTGGGCAAGAAGATGCTGGCGGACTCCGGTCTGCCCATCATCAGTGTCGACACGATGGCCGAAGCCGCCACGAAAATCGTCGCCGCCGTCAAGTAATTGCCTAGGAATCGAGAACCATCATGAGCATCCTGATCAACAAGGACACCAAGGTCATCACCCAGGGCATCACGGGCAAGACCGGTCAGTTCCACACGCGCGGCTGTCGCGACTACGCCAACGGCAAGAACTGCTTCGTCGCGGGTGTCAACCCTAAAAAAGCCGGCGAAGACTTCGAGGGCATTCCCATCTTCGCCACGGTGAAAGACGCCGCCAAGCAAACGGGCGCCACCGTCAGCGTCATCTATGTGCCGCCCGCTGGCGCCGCCGATGCGATCTGGGAAGCCGTTGAGGCCGACCTGGATCTGGTCGTGGCCATCACCGAAGGCATCCCGGTGCGCGACATGCTGATGGTGCGCAACAAAATGAAGGCCAAGGAAGCGGCTGGCGGCAAAAGGACCTTGCTGCTGGGGCCCAACTGCCCCGGCCTGATCACGCCTGAAGAAATCAAGATCGGCATCATGCCCGGCCACATCCACCGCAAGGGCCGCATTGGCGTCGTGTCCCGCTCGGGCACCCTGACCTATGAAGCCGTGGCGCAGTTGACCGAGCTCGGCTTGGGTCAATCCAGCGCGGTGGGCATTGGTGGCGACCCCATCAATGGCCTCAAGCACATCGACATCATGCGGGCCTTCAACGATGATCCCGACACCGACGCGGTCATCATGATCGGCGAAATTGGCGGCCCGGACGAAGCCGAAGCAGCGCAGTGGTGCAAGGCCAACATGAAAAAGCCCATCGTGGGCTTCATCGCCGGCGTCACGGCACCGGCTGGCAAGCGCATGGGCCACGCCGGCGCGCTGATCAGTGGCGGCGCCGACACGGCCGATGCCAAGCTCGCCATCATGGAAGAGTGCGGTTTCACCGTCACCCGCAATCCGTCGGAAATGGGGCAGCTGCTCAAACGCTTGTTGTAATGCGGTTGCCGTCCCTTGCTGTTTGTGTTTTCGCCGCCAGGATCAGCCCCTACACTTGGGGCTGATTTTTGTAAAGAGCAATGGACGCCTTCCTGACCCCCGAATTCTGGCTCGCTGTTGGCCAGATCGTGATGATCGACATCCTGCTGGGTGGTGACAACGCCGTGGTCATTGCCTTGGCGTGTCGCAAGCTGCCGCCGGATTTGCGTCGGCGAGGCATTCTTTGGGGCACGGCGGGGGCCATTGGTTTGCGCGTGGTGCTGATTTTCTTTGCCATGGCGCTGCTGGCCTTGCCCTACCTAAAATTGGTGGGCGCGGTGCTGCTGCTCTGGATCGGTGTCAAATTATTGGTGCCCGACGAAGATGGTCATGGCACTATCCAGGCCAGTAGCCGCCTGCTGGGGGCCATCAAAACCATCATCGTGGCCGACTTGATCATGAGTGTTGACAACGTCATAGGGATTGCCGGCGCCGCCCACGGCGCGGGCCAGGAGAGCCATCAGCTGGCCTTGGTGATCTTTGGGCTGCTGGTCAGCGTTCCCATCATTGTTTGGGGCAGCAATCTGGTGCTCCAGCTCATGGATCGTTTTCCCCTCATCATCACGGTCGGTGGCATGCTGCTCGGCTGGATCGCCGGGGTCCTGGCGATCAGCGATCCGGCCGTGACCAAGCATGTGCTTGAAACGGACGCCAATCGATATGTGGCCGGGGTGGCTGGGGCCCTGCTGGTGCTGGGGCTGGGCGCCCTGTTGGCCAAACGACACCCGACGTCCGACTGACCTTCACCGGAAAATGCACGCCTCATGAATCTGGTCACCGCCTTGATCCTGCTTGTGATGCTGGTGGCCTTGCTCGTGTGGTGGCTGGTGCGTCAAAACCAAGGAGCCGCGCAGGCGCGCTCAACGTTCGGTCCGTCCACGCAACAAGGGGGCCGGCGAACCCGCAGCGGCCCGCCAACCCGACCGAGCCGATCCATGCCAACGGAGGCCGAGCGCGAGAAGGCCATCGCCATCGCCCGTGCTCGCCACGCACAGGGCGGTGAAGTCGGACCCGAGACCGTGTTGTCCTACCTGCACTTCTCAGAAAGCTCCGTGCCGCCCTCTGATTTTGGTGCCAGCGGACCCGCCTCCAAGTTGGGGGACGACTTCGCCCACTCGACCCGTCCGCAGGCTTGGCGGCGCGAGGTGCCCGCATCGGCGTCGCCCGCGCCCATTGCCACCCCCCCCACCACCACTGCGCCGAAGCGGGGGGTCTCAGACGGCATGCAAAAGGTCGCGCACGCCCTGAATTCCCTCAAAGAAGGCCCCGCCGACCAAGCCTGGGAGTCATTGAGGGGCTTTCGTCCGGAGCCCGGTCAGGAACACGCCTGCCTGCAAACGCTCGAAGGCATCGCCCAGGCTTTTGAGCGCGACCAGCGTTACGACAGCGCTCGCGATGTCTACGAGCACATGGCCGACATCGACCCCGAGTGGAACCAGGTCAAATTGCGCCTGATGCGTGCCCGTGGCCTGGCCCAGGCGGCTGCGGCCAACACCTGGGGCACCGTGCCCTCTCGGCCCATGCCTGAGGAAAGCCGGCGTCAGCTGGGCAAGTACCTCGTCGAAAAAGAAATCGGGCGTGGCGCCATGGGGGCGGTCTACCTGGGCTATGACCCGGTCACCGACCGCAAGGTTGCCCTCAAGACGATGGCCCTGGCCCGCGAGTTCCAGGGCGATGAACTGGTGGAAGCCCGTGCGCGGTTTCTGCGCGAGGCCGAGATGGCCGGTCGCCTGGACCACCCCGACATCGTCAGCATCATCGGGGCCGGCGAGGTCGACGGACTGGCCTTCATCGCCATGGAACTGGTCAGCGGCACCGACCTCAGCCAGTTCACTCAGCCCCATCATCTCCTGCCTCTGGCGCAATTGCTGCCCATCATGGCCCGCGTGGCCGATGCGCTGGCCTACGCGCATACGCGGGGCGTGACCCACCGTGACATCAAGCCCGCCAATATCATGGTCGACCTGGCGTCGGGGGGGCTCAAGGTCATGGATTTCGGCGTGGCTCGGGTCGCCGATGCGGCTCGCACACGCACCGGCGTCGTGTTGGGCACGCCGACCTTCATGTCGCCCGAGCAACTCTCCGGGCAAACCATTGATGGGCGCTCGGACCTCTATTCCCTGGGCGTCAGCCTGTTCCAACTGCTGACCGGCTACCTGCCCTACCGCAACGATTCCATGGCGCACCTCATGCGGGCCATCGCTCACGAGGCCGTGCCCAATGTGTGCGACCTGCGTGATGATCTGCCGCGCGCCGTGGGCGACATCGTCGCCTTGGCGTTGCAAAAGCATCCGTCCACCCGTTATGCCGACGGTCATCAAATGGCCGACGATCTGCGGGCCGTGGCCGAACAACTGTCGTCCACATCCAACGTTGACATCGAGCTAGGCTGAATGCAAATCAAGCGACAATTGCACCACTATGGAGTTTGAGTTCTTCAGTCAGACAGACACCGGCCGCGTGCGAACGAACAACGAAGATTCGATCGCGGTTGATGAGCGATGCACCGTTGCTGTGCTGGCCGATGGCATGGGTGGCTACAACGCCGGCGAAGTCGCCAGCGGGATGGCCTGCGAGTTCATCAAGGCCGAACTGGGCCGCTGGTTAATGGAGGCCGCGCCGGGGGCCAGCGATGGTGACGTCAAGCGCGCCATGGACATCTGCGTTGACAACGCCAACCGGGCCATTTTCAACGCCGCCAACTCCAACCCCACGTATGCGGGCATGGGCACCACCTTGGTGGTGGCAGTGTTCCGATCGGGGCGGGCTCTGGTCGGGCACATTGGCGACTCGCGCGCCTATCGCTTGCGGGCGGGCGTTTTGCAACAAATCACAAAAGACCATTCGTTACTGCAAGAGCAGATCGATGCGGGCATCATCACACCGGAGCAGGCGGCGTATTCCAGCAACAAGAACTTGGTCACCCGGGCCTTGGGGGTCGAAGACCTCGTTTTGATGGAAACCCATCTGCACGAAATCCAATCCGGCGATATTTGCCTAATGTGTTCCGATGGTCTGTCCGATATGCTCAATGATGCCCAAATCGCGCAAGTGATGGCAGCACACACCAGCCTGCCAGAAATGGGGGCTGCGTTGATTGCTGCCGCCAACGATGTCGGTGGGCGAGATAATATCGCTGTCGTACTGGTTCGGGCGCAGGGCGTAGCCGAACCTCAGCCCAAGTCCTGGTGGCCCTTCAAGCGCCTGGGCGGTGCGGTTTGAATATTTATTAGATCGATAATTAGAGGTTCTGCATGGGAAAACTGGTCGTCTCGCTCGACGGAGTCGTCATCAAGGAGGTTCAAGTCACCAAGGACAAGACCTTACTCGGACGCCGCCCGTACAACGACATCGTCATCGACAACTTGGCGGTGAGTGGGGAGCATGCGGTCATGCAGCTGGTGGGCAGTGACCTCTTCATCGAAGATCTCAACAGCACCAACGGCACCTACATCAATGGCAAGGCCGTCAAAAAGCAGCTGCTTCAGCACAACGACACGGTCGAGATCGGCAAGTACAAAATCAAGTACCTGGCCGAAGAAGGCAGCGACTACGAAAAGACCATGATCATGCGCCCGGGCAGCGGCGGCTTCAGCAGCATGGGCGGCACTGCGCCCATGAGCCCAGGCCACAGCGCTCCCCCAGCGTCGCCAGCCAGCCATTTCAGCAACACCGGCACCGGCGGCCTGTCAGGCTTTGGTGGACTGCCGGCTCAGGCCCCAGCGTCCATCAAGGTCATGAATGGCGCAGCGGCCGGGCGCGAAGTGGCGCTCACCAAGGTGGTCACCACCGTGGGCAAGCCGGGCGTGCAAGTGGCCTCCCTCACCAAGCGCCCCGGCGGCTATGTGTTTGCCCACGTGGAAGGCACCGCGCGCCCGACCGTCAATGGTCAGCCCGTCGCAGGCGACCCGGTGCACCTCAAGAGCGGCGACGTGATCGAACTGGCCGGCACCCAGATGCAATTCATCCAGGGCTGAGGCGGCGGCCATGATCCGCGTCCTGGGTTGTTCTGGGTCGATCGCGGCGCGCTGCCACACTACCGCTTTTTTGCTGGATGACGATATCCTGATCGACGCGGGCAGTGGCGTCGGCGAAATGCGGCTGGACGAACTGGCCCGCATCGACCACGTCCTGATCAGCCACAGCCATCTGGACCATGTGCTGAGCATTCCCTTGCTGGCCGACAGCGTGATCCGCTTGCGGCAAGGCCCGGGCGGCTTGAGCGACCTGCGGCCCATCCATGTCCACGCCCTGCCTGAAACGCTGGACGCCTTGCGGGCCCATATCTTCAACGGCGTGATCTGGCCCGACTTCACTCGCCTGCCGAGCGCGGCGCACCCGATTTTGGTATTTCATCCCATCGCGGTGGGCGAAGTGCTGCGCTTTCCGGCCAAGGGCAAGCGGGATGTTGATCGAACGATTCACGTTTTGCCTGCGGCACACACCGTGCCTGGTGTGGGTTTCGGTGTGGATGCGCCAAAAGGCTGGTGGGTTTTTACTGGGGACACCGGGCCGAATCCGGCTTTGTGGGCCACCTTGGCGGGACGCTGCATTGCACAGTTGGTGATCGAAACTGCGTTCGGCGATGAGGAAGCCCACCTGGCATCCATCAGTGGCCATCTCTCGCCCCAAAGCTTGGCGCAAGAGCTTATGCAGCTTGAAGGTGAAGTGAGCGTTTACATCACTCATCCGAAACCGGGTGAGGTTCCAGCGGTCTTGGGGCAAATCCATGCCCTTGAAAGCCGCCACCGAATCGAGCCGCTGCGGGAAGGCCAGCGCTTTCACCTCAGCATGGCGGAGTGACGTTTCTCGTCACACTTCTTAAGCAGGGCGACGGAATTTGGCGCCAAATTGTTGGGTGACGTGACAAGACCCGTTGGTCGCAACCCCGTGATTGAGGGAAAGCGCGATAAATATCACGGCTTTTCGGGGCTTTAAGGCTGGCACGGCTTCTGCCTAATACGAAGCACGATCCGGAGTTCTGGGTCAGCGGTGATAAGACGGTTTTTTAGCGGGCCCAGCCCAAGGAGCATGACCATGAAGACGATGCAGCATATGCAAAAGAGCGTACAAAAGGGTTTCACCCTGATTGAATTGATGATCGTTGTGGCGATCATCGGTATTTTGGCGGCTGTGGCCTTGCCTGCTTATCAGCAATATACCAAGAAGGCAAAAATGTCTGAAGTGATTTTGGCGGCGTCCGCTTGCCGAACCACAATCACTGAAGTTTATCAGTCGCTTTCCTCAGGCGCTACGGTTGCCGCGAACGGATGGGGCTGCGAATCTTCGACAGCAACTTCTAAATACGTGAAAAAGGTCGAAACCGACGCAAACGGCGCAATTACAGTAACTGCGACAGGATTTAATGACGCATTGATTGACGACAAAACTATCGTCATGACGCCGTACTCCGATACCGGTTTGAGCACTACAATGTCAACTAGTACCGATGCCGGCAAGCAGATTGCAGGTTGGAAGTGTGGTCCTGGTGCATCAGGTATTGATGTTAAGTTCCTGCCGGGTTCGTGCCGCGGCTAACTAATTTAGTGGTTCAATAAAAGGAGGTACAGCGTACCTCCTTTTTTTTTAATATACAGATGTTTGAATTTCGGCAATCCAATAAAGTGGCATGGGCAATTATCCTGTTTGCCAGTCTATCGTGGACGTTCTGGGCCGGTAAAGACCTCGGGTGGGATGTTGCGAATCATCATCTTTACCTGCCATTTTCCCTTCTCACGGGGCGGTATGACACCGACCTGTATGCAGCAGGTCCGCAAAGTTATCAGAACCCTTTGGGATACCTGCCTTTTTATTTGATGGCTGTGGTTGCGGAATGGCCTGCCTGGGTGGTGGGTGCTACCTTTGCTTTTATTCACGGCCTCGGGATCGTAGCGGTTTTTCAGATTGCATTGATTGTTTGGTCGCGTGATCGCCTTCGCGTGTTTTGGGCAGCATTAGCCGCAGCAATGGCTTGGATCTCTCCCGCATTTTTGGTTGTGGTGGGGACCTCCTCGATTGATCCGATTACTGCCGTTTTGATACTTTTGGCCTTGCTTTTGGTCATCGGCGAAGAAGACGGACTGGAGAGCAGGTCGGCTTTCAAGGCCGGACTGCTGGTTGGATTGGCATTTGCATTGAAGCAGAGTAATGCAGTGTTCGCCCTGTCTATTGGAGCAGTGGCCCTATGGCGCGTGCTAATGACTCAAGGAAGGCTGAGGGCCATGTTTTCGTTGGTTGCCGGCGGTTTGTTGGCCACCTGCTCGGCGGTAGGGTGGTGGGCATGGATGCTATGGGAAAAATTCAACAACCCGATATATCCGCTATATAACAACGTATTTCATTCCCCTTACGCATCTCAAGATCCAATGCTTGCGATGCGTTTCATGGCGCATAGCCCGTTCGACTACGTATCGAGAATATGGGAGATGGCTTGGTTTAAAGAATTCGTTTCAATGGAGTCTATTTTGCCGGATATACGGCCTGTGCTTCTGTTTGCGCTTGCAATAATGCTTTTTTTGGTAACAGTAGGGCGCTTTGTAGTACGTGAGGTACAGGGTTCGAGATCCGAGCGAAGTAATAAGCTGGCTTCCGTCGATGTGCAGCTGGCACTATTTGTTTTGGTTTCGTATTTTCTATGGATGAAAACCTCAGGTAATGCGCGTTATGTGATTCCATTATTCCTAATCATTGGTTTGCTGTTGGTTAGATTGTTGTGGGCTCTAATGCCTTTAAAAATTGCCCGATCTCTATGTTTAATTGTTATAATTCTGCAATTAAGTTACTTCGCAAGCGCCAATGTCCGTTTGGTTCCGAAGCGCTGGGATGCCGGGCCTTATTTTAATATTGAAGTTCCAAAAAGGTTGATTGACAAACCATACTTGCATGTTTCTTTGGGTCTTCAATCTTTTGCGTCCATTGCGCCTTTTATAAACGCCCATGGAGCAATGATGAATCCGGTCGGTCAAGTCTCACTACCAACTTCCGGCCCTCTCGGAAAGAAGGTGCTTGATCTCCTTGCTGCTTGGCGCGGACGCACACGAATCCTTATGCCAACTTTCGATAGATCGGACGTGGATCGCCGTGTAGCAATCCATTCGTTAATGCAGTCAATTCTTTATCGACTGGGCCTGGATGTGAACTGGTCGGATTGTTTGCCTATTCGAGGGCCTGGGTTCAATTTACTTAGCTGCGCAGCGGTTATGCCGGTCAAATCTGACCAATCCTTTGAGTCGCAAAGGATTCTTATGGATGAGGCATTTGAAAAAGTCGAGGCGATTTGCCCAATGATATTCAGCCCTCGTACCGGGGTCTCCGAGCGAGGGGTAGGTAAATGGCAGCGCTTTTATGCGAATACTGACGCCACTGTGACCATTTCACAGACTGATGATGTAATTTTCGTATCGCATGGCCGATCTAACATTGACCGCGTCATTGGTTCTATTAACGATGTGCGCGCTGGAAAAGGTAAATTTGAATGTAAAATGTGGTCTCTGCGCGCTCCGGATTGATTATAAAGAAGTGTCATGTCGAATGCCCTTGAATTGACCGTTTTGATGCCCTGTTTGAACGAGGCGCGTACGCTTGCGCGTTGTATTAACAAGGCGCAACGTTTTTTCGAACACAATAATATTAGAGGCGAAGTACTAATCGCGGATAACGGCTCGACGGACGGGTCACAACAGATCGCCAGTTCGGCCGGAGCGCGTGTTGTCAACGTACCGATCCGGGGGTATGGGGCTGCCTTGTTAGCTGGTATACAGGCCGCGCAGGGAAAATTTGTGATTATGGGGGATTCAGACGACAGTTATGACTTTTTTGGCTTAAGCTATTTTGTACAGGCTTTGCGGCGTGGTGACCAGTTGGTCATGGGTAATCGCTTCGCAGGAGGTATTGCCCCGGGGGCAATGCCGGCCTTGCATAAGTACTTAGGAAATCCGCTATTGAGTTTTGTGGGGCGACTATTTTTTAGAAGTCCTATACGTGATTTTCATTGCGGATTGCGGGGATTTGATCGCCAAGCAATCTTAAACTTAGGTTTGGTTGCGACGGGCATGGAGTTCGCAAGTGAAATGATAGTAAAAGCGACTCTGTCCGGACTTAAAATATCAGAGGTGCCCACCAAGTTGGCACAGGACGGGCGCGGCCGCCCTCCCCATCTGAGAAGTTGGCGGGATGGTTGGCGCCATCTCCGGTTTTTGCTCATTCATGCGCCAGCATGGTTGTTTTTCTATCCGGGGCTGGTCCTTATTATTGTTGGATTGATTGGGTCTGGCCTCTTGTTTAGGGGGCCGCTGGCGCTTGGCGTTGTTACGTTGGATATACACAGCTTTCTCTATTTTTCGGTCGCTGCTTGCATGGGGCTGCAGATGGTCCTTTTGGCCGGAGCGACTTCGAGTCATGCTGTGCAGATCAACATACTTCCCGCAATGCCAAGCGGTCTAGGATGGATGCGAAGGACGACCCTTGAAGCGTTTCTGATGGCGGGGCTTTTTCTGTTCTTGGCTGGCTTCGGTCTGGCTGTGCTGAGTGTATTTTACTGGTCACGTCAAAGTTTTTCGGCTATTTCGCCTGAATTTCTAATGCGTGTTGCAATTCCTTCCGCCGCTTTCATGTTTGCCGCGGGCCAGGTTGCAACTAGTGGGTTTTTATTCGAATTCATTAGGTTAGCACCCCGGCCAAGTAAATCGACGAATGCGGAATTGGCGCGATCACAGTCTGCCGAAAATGTATGAAGCGAATAAGAATTGGAATCATCGGTCTTGGTTGGGTAAGTACTCACCGGCATATTCCGTCATTGTTGAGAAACCCACGCTTTGAAATCGTCGCCGTCGCTGACCGCAATGCTGATCTAGCAGTTCGGTGGGCGAAAAAATTGCGTGTTCGGCATTGGTCTGCTGCCTCTTCAATACTTGAAATTGATTGGTTGTCTGAAGTGGATGCTGTTGACGTGGCCACGGCCCCCATGTCGCATTACCCATTAATCAAAGGCGCTTTGCTGGCAGGAAAACATGTAATCACGGAAAAGCCGTTTGCTATGTCCTTGGAGCAAGGTGAGGAACTGGTTAGCCTTGCGAAGATTAAGAATCTGCGTTTGGCAATCGTGCATAATTTCCAGTTTGCATCTTCGACACAGAGGCTGATAAAGGATATCGATCGGGGGCGCTTGGGAACTGTTCGGTCAATTGTGGCATTCCAGTGGGGCAACCCTTTGAGAAGGCTGCCGACGTGGTATGAGCAGCTTCCGAGTGGTTTGTTTTTTGATGAAAGTCCGCATTTGCTGTATTTGGTGAGGCGTCTGTCTCCAGGCCCCTTGCGGTTGGTTCACGTTGATAGCTGCCCAAGCACATTGGGACTTCGCACCCCTGCCAGCGTAGATGCGTCGTTCAGAGCTACGGTGGGGGAAGTGGATATACCGGTGACGGTAAATTGCCGGTTTGAAGCACCACTGAGTGAATGGCATGTCGCGGTTCTGGGCGATAAGGCTACCGGGGTGGTTGATGTTTTTCGGGATATCTATTTAAAACTACCTAATGACGGATCGCACGGTGCATTCATGGTCGCTCGGACATCATGGCATGCAACCGTAATGCATTGGGCGCGGCATATTGTCAATGGTCCATTGCATTTGGTAGGTCGCCTTCTATACGGAAACGAGATTGTCTTCAGCCGGTTTGCCCAGGCCATAGATGGTGGCTATGATGCAAATGACATCTCTGGGGACGATGCCTTGGAGGTGCTGAAAATGCAGGTAGCAATTGCCAATTTGGTTGAACAACGGTGTGGTGAGGGAGAAGAGCATAAATGGGATTAATCTTGCCAAGCCTCACTGATTCACGTTTTTGGCGCTTCGCGATGGTGGGTGGGGGGTTCGCGTCTGTGAATCTTCTTATGCTGCGCGTCTTGGTTGGTGAGTGGCACGTTCCGTATCTATTGGCCTGTTTTATCGCTTTCGCAGTGCTCAACTTTGCAAGTTATAGGGTCAACAAGAGGGTTACCTATAAGCTGAGATCTCGCTTTCGTGGGGCTGAACTCATCAGATACTATTTGGTCATGGCGGTTAGCTTGGCTGTCAATATGGTCTTAATGTATGTGCTTGTTGATTTTGTGGGGTTTAATTATCTTTGTGCCAGCTTTTCAATTACCATAGGATTGGCGTTCGCTAATTTCTTTGGGCACCTTAAGCTCACATTTTCAGATTCAGCAAATGCCCCTGGTCACGCACCGACTGTATTGATGGTGAGCGCATTTTTTCCCATGCACGGCGGCGGCATTGAGGCGGTGGCTGGGCAATTATCAGAAGGGGTCGGAAGGGCTGGGTGGAAGGTTCATTGGATGGCTGGCGGCAGGCGATGTGATGTGCCAGCCGGAGATTCTTCGTCAGGTGTGGAAGTCGAGCTGGCGAAATCAGTTGATTTTTTAGAGAGATGGCTGGGCTTGCCTTTGCCCATATGGGGATGGGCTAGTACGGTTAGCCTATGGCGGCGGGTAGGTCGTGCAGACGTGGTCCATGTTCATGACTTTCTGTATATGCCCACATTGACTGCAATATTATTTGCAGTTTTGCGGGGTAAACCAATTATTTTAACGCAACACATCGGCGATATTTCGTTCCAGTCGCCAATCCCTAGATATGTTTTGCGCATTTTAAATAAAACCCTTGGGCGGCTGGTTCTTGGTGGTGTAAACCAGGTAATATTTGTGGGGCGTCCCGTTCTGGATTATTTCAGTGAATTTGTGAGATTTCGCGCTCCGCCGCGTTTGGTGCCAAATGGAGTGGATCACAAAAAATATTTCCCCGTATATCGGGCATCAAAGGAGGCTCCCGGGCAGACAAAAATTCTCTTTGTCGGGCGATTTGTTGAAAAAAAAGGCGTGGCATTACTGAAAACCTGTGTCAGCTTGCCGGATACCGATTGGACATTTATAGGTTGGGGTCCTCTGTCGCCACTTACGTGGGCAGATCGGCTTCCCTCGAATGTTCGCGTGCACGAAAATCTTCGATCCGAGCAACTAGTCCCATATTTCCAACAGGCAGATTTGTTAGTATTGCCGAGCAAGGGAGAGGGCTTTCCCTTGGTGATACAAGAGGCACTGGCGTGCGGTACTCCGGTTCTGGTGAGTCTGGAAGTCGCGGCGGCGTTTCCTTCCATTGATCCCGATTGTGTATTTAATGTCGAAATTCGTGGGGCCGATGCGGCATCTGAGCTTCGCATGGCCTTAGCGGCATTGGTGCGTGATCCCATAAGGTTGGCAAGTGCGCGGCGAGCAGCTCAAGACTTGTCCCTGCAGTGGTCTTGGGCTAGTTGCGTAGCCGAATATCTTGGTTTTTATCAAGCGCTGATCTCCCGACCAATTGAAGCAAATCCGGACTGATCGTCCCAAGTCTGGCATATTTAATCAACACCACTGGCGGGTGGATCGACGCGTTCGTAGCGGCAGATAACCTAAGACTAGTCGCAAGCGCGCCGAGACAATTGTCCCTGCCGTCGCGCCTCGCTTGCGCTTTCTTGTGGTAGTCGTCGAGCGGCAAGATTCTGGGCTTCGCCGTGTGTGCAGGGCTACAGCAGCGTTTTGCCTCGGAACTCGCTGCGGCGCCCAGCTAAAATCCCGTTTCCGCCCCGATCCCACCCTTAGCCGCCCACCCATGTCCAACACCACCAAGAACATCACCGCCATGGCCAACGCCATCCGTGCCCTTGCGATGGACGCTGTCCAGCAAGCCAATTCCGGCCATCCCGGCGCCCCCATGGGGATGGCCGACATGGCGGTGGCCTTGTGGGGCCGCCATCTGCGCCACCACCCGGCGCATCCGCAGTGGGCTGACCGCGACCGCTTCGTGCTGTCCAACGGCCATGCGTCGATGCTCATCTACGCCCTGCTGCACCTGACCGGCTACGACCTGCCGCTGGACGAGCTGAAGAACTTCCGCCAGATGCACAGCAAGACGCCGGGGCACCCCGAAGTCGGCATCACGCCGGGCATCGAGACCACCACCGGCCCGCTCGGTCAAGGCTTGACCAACGCCGTCGGCATGGCGCTGGCTGAAAAGCTGCTGGCCACCGAATTCAACCGCGATGGCCACACCATCGTGGATCACCACACCTACACCTTCATGGGCGATGGCTGCCTGATGGAGGGCATCAGCCACGAGGCGTGTGCCTTGGCCGGCGCCTGGAAGCTCAACAAGCTGATCGCCTTGTACGACGACAACGGCATCTCGATCGATGGCCAGGTGTCCCCTTGGTTCATTGACGACACCCCCAAGCGCTTCGAGGCCTATGGCTGGAACGTGATCGGCCCGATCGATGGGCACGATGTGGACGCCGTCGACGGCGCCATCGCCACCGCCAAGCTCAGCACCGACCGGCCCACCTTGATCGTGTGCAAGACCCACATTGGCAAGGGCTCGCCCAACCGCGCCAACACGGCCAAGGCCCACGGAGAGCCCTTGGGTGCGGATGAAATCAAGCTGTCGCGCGAAGCCATTGGCTGGCCGCACGATGCGTTTGTCATCCCCTCGGCGGTCTATGCCGAATGGGATGCCAAGGTCAAGGGCGAAAAGCTTGTGTCCGACTGGGAAGCGCGTTTTGCCGCCTACCAAGCCGCCTTCCCCGAACTGGCCGCTGAATTCACCCGCCGCATGGACGGTGACCTGCCGCAGAACTTCGCCGAGATCGCGGTCGAGTCCGTGGCCGCCGCGCACGACAAGGCCGAGACCGTGGCCAGCCGCAAGGCCAGCCAGATCGCGTTGGAGTTCTTCACCGCCTCCTTGCCTGAAATGCTGGGCGGCAGCGCCGACCTGACTGGCTCGAACCTGACCAACACCAAGAGCACGCCCGCCTTCCGCGTGGACGCCGATGGCCATGTGGCCACCACGGACGGCAAGCCCGGCCGCCACATCAATTACGGCGTGCGCGAGTTCGGCATGGCCGCCATCATGAACGGCGTGGCCTTGCATGGCGGCTATATCCCCTACGGCGGCACCTTCCTGACCTTCAGTGACTACAGCCGCAACGCCATCCGCATGGCCGCGCTGATGAAGCTGCGCGTGGTGCACGTGTTCACGCACGACTCCATCGGCCTGGGGGAGGATGGCCCGACCCACCAGTCGATCGAACACGCCGCCAGCCTGCGCCTGATCCCGGGCCTGGATGTCTGGCGCCCGGCCGACACCACCGAAACCGCCGTGGCCTGGACCATGGCCCTGGCCAACAAGCACCGCCCCTCGGCCTTGCTGCTGTCGCGCCAGAACCTGCCTTACGCGCCCAAGACCGATGCCGATGTCATCACGCAAGGCGCTTACGTGCTGGCCGAACCCTCAGAAGTGGGGTTGAAGAAAAAGGCCCAGGCCGTGATCATCGCTACCGGCTCGGAAGTTCAGCTGGCCCTGCACGCCCAGGCCGAATTGGCCAAGGACGGCATCGCGGTGCGCGTGGTGTCCATGCCATCGACCACGGTGTTCGACCGCCAGAGCGTTGACTACAAGCAAAGCGTGCTGCCGGCCGGCGTGCCGCGCATTGCCGTGGAAGCGGGCGTGACCGACTTCTGGTGGAAGTACGGCGTGGCCGCCGTGGTGGGCATTGACACCTTTGGCGAGTCGGCTCCGGCGGGCACCTTGTTCAAGCATTTTGGCTTCACCACGCAGAACGTGGTGGATACCGTCAAGGTGGCCCTGGGGCGTCGTCGCTGAATGGACTGATTGATTGTTGATTCGTTTTTTTCATTTTCCTGAGGATCTCTCATGACCATCAAAATTGGTATCAACGGCTTTGGCCGTATCGGGCGCATGGTGTTTCGTGCTGCTGTTCAGAACTTCAAGGACGTCGAAGTCGTCGGCATCAACGACCTGCTCGAGCCTGACTACCTGGCCTACATGCTCAAGTACGACTCGGTGCATGGCCGCTTCAAGGGCGAGGTGTCGGTCGATGGCAATACGCTGATCGTCAACGGCAAGCCCATCCGCCTGACCGCCGTCAAGAACCCCGCCGAGCTGAAGTGGGACGAAGTCGGCGCGGACGTCGTCATCGAATCGACCGGCCTGTTCCTGACCAAGGAAACCGCTGAAGCGCACATCAAAGCGGGTGCCAAGAAGGTCATCATGTCGGCGCCTTCCAAGGACGACACCCCCATGTTCGTCTACGGCGTGAACGACAAGACCTACGCCGGTCAGGCCATCATCTCGAACGCTTCGTGCACCACCAATTGCCTGGCGCCCGTGGCGAAGGTGCTGAACGACACCTTCGGCATCAAGCGCGGCCTGATGACCACCGTGCACGCGGCCACGGCCACGCAAAAAACAGTGGACGGCCCGTCGAACAAAGACTGGCGCGGCGGCCGTGGCATCCTCGAAAACATCATCCCCTCCAGCACGGGCGCGGCCAAGGCCGTGGGCGTGGTGATCCCTGAGCTGAACAAGAAGCTGACGGGCATGTCGTTCCGCGTGCCCACCTCCGATGTGTCGGTGGTGGACCTGACGGTGGAGCTGAACAAGGAAGCCAGCTACGCCGACATCTGCAAGGCCATGAAGGCCGCCTCGGAGGGGGCCATGAAGGGGGTGCTGGGCTACACCGAAGACAAGGTGGTGGCGACGGACTTCCGGGGTGAATCCTGCACCTCGGTGTTCGACGCCGAAGCCGGGATCGCGCTGGACAGCACCTTCGTGAAGGTCGTGGCCTGGTACGACAACGAATGGGGTTATTCCAACAAGGTGCTGGAAATGACCCGTGTGATCGCAGCGAAGTGATCGATGGACGATAGAAAAAAGCCCCTTCGGGGGCTTTTTTCATGGCCAGAAAGGCCACATTCTTGTGCCCAAATGTGATGGGTGTGCAAATGGCCCCGCCGCCCCGGCGAGGCCTATTTCATAATCAGCACTCTTCATCATTTGGGGTGGTATGTTGAACTGGCGCGGCCTAGCCCACGGGCATCAATCTTTCATCACCGGCGCCTGGCTTAAAACGCTGCTCCTGAGCTTGTGCGGGGTGATGGCTCTGCTGGCGGGGGCGCACGCGGCTCAGGCAGAGCCGCCTCGGCTGGCCATGGGCCTGATCGTCAAGCTCAAGGATGCGCAACCATCATCGGTGGTGCGTTTGACGGCCTCACGCCTGTCTCGCGAAACTCCTCAGCAGTTGCGTCTGCACATGGCGGCGGTCGCGCAGCGCAAGCACGTGTCCTATCTGGTGCATCGGCCGACAGCATTTGCGGCCAATGTGATTCATTCAGGGTACCCCATCACTGTGGCGGAGGCCAAGGCACAGGCGGCGCGCTTGCGTGCGGACCCGGATGTCGAGTGGGTGGTTGTCAATGAACTCCAGCAGAGGCAGTCCGTCACGGTGCCGACTGATCCTTATTACGGGGGCTCTTCTGGTCAAACCTGGTTGCAGGCGGTCACGGATGTGGCAGGTGGGCGAGCCGGCGTGGCCGGATTCCCGGCGGCATGGGGGCGCTTGACTGGGGCGACCTTGTGGCCTGTGGCGATCGCCCTGCTGGACACGGGCATCTTGCCCCATCCAGACCTGGCGGGCCGGGTGTTGCCGGGCTACGATTTCGTCTCCAATGCCGTTGAAGCCAATGATGGCGATGGGGTCGACAGCGATCCGACCGACCCTGGCGATTGGGTGGATGCCCAAGATAAGGCAGCCCATCCGGACCTGTTTGGCTCCTGCAAGGAAGAGGCCAGTTCCTGGCATGGCACCAGCATTGCCGGCATGTTGGTGGCCAATGCCGACAAGGGTTTGTATGGGGCCGGGATGCTGGGGCAGTTGAATGGCCCGAATAACGCGCGGCCCATGTTGCTGCCAGTGCGCGTGGCGGGCAAATGCGGGGCTGAATTGAGTGACATCATCGAAGGCATGTTGTGGGCGGCGGGTGTGTCTTATCAGGGCTCACCGACGACCAACCCTTACCCGGCCAAGATCATCAACCTGAGTTTTGGCAGTGACGGGCCTTGCTCGGCCACCACCTCGAATGATCAGCGTGACGCCGGTTGGCTGTATGCGCAGACGGTGGCCACTTTGCGCAACAACGGCGTGTTGCTGGTGGCGTCGGCCGGCAACGGCGATGGGGTGACGGGGAATGCGACCCCGTCCAGGCCGGCCAGTTGCACCGGGGTATTGGCCGCGACGGGCTTGAATCAAAATGGCTACAAGGCGAGCTACGCCAACATGATCAGCGATGGGGTGGCGGTGGCTTCTGGGGATGTTAATGGCGGCAACGTCATCACTGACGTCGGTATTTTGACGACGAGCAATGATGGGGCCAAGGCCGTCGGTGGGTATAACATGGTCTATCTGGCTGGCACCAGCTTTGCGGCACCCCAGGCCGCCGGGGTGGCGGCCATGATGCTGGCGGTCAACCCGGCGCTGACGGGGCAGCAGTTGCTGGAGGGCATCAAGGCCAGCTCACGGGCCTTTCCTTCGGTGGGCGGCTTGCTGGCGTGCGTTCCAGGGCAGCCGCAGGGCAATTGCAATTGCAGCAATGACCCGGCCCATCTGACCTGTGGCAGCGGTATTTTGGACGCGGATGCTGCGGTGCTTTGGGCCATTGGGGCGACCCCGGCGACTCTGGCTGCACCCGTCACGTCGGTCAACTATTTCACGCCGAATCGTGTGAGTGCCGCACGCTTATCGGGCGGCGGCGGCGGCGGGGGTGGTGCCGCCGATTGGCCGGAATTGCTGGCCCTGGCGGGGCTCGCCCTGCTGGCCGTTCGCACCCGCCACATCACTGCCCGCAGGCCGTGAAGGTTTTGCCCTGAGGTAGTTTCACGCCCGAGATCAGCACCTGCGTTTTGATATCGGCCTCGGGCACCCGCACGATGGTCTGGTCGGTGGGGGGGCGCAGGGTGACGACGCGTGCGCTGCGGATGCCCCGCAGCTTCATGGCATCCAGCGCGGCATTGGCGTCTTCGAGGCGGCTGAATCGACCCAGAGACAGGCCTGGCGCCAAGTTCGCTGGGGCGTGCACTTCTTCAAAGCTCAGGCTGCGCATGCGGCGCAGTTCGGCCTGTTTGCGCGCCAGGGTGGCGGGGTCGGCGTAGGGGCCCATGTACAACAGCCATGACCCTTGAACGACCACGTTCTCGGTGCCCCATTGCCTGGGCGCGAGCAGGGGTTTGAGCGCGGCGTCGACCTGCGTGTGTTCGGTGGCGGTGAAGGGGCCGGCTTCCAGGCAAATGGTGCGGCTTGCGGGGGGGGGCTCGGATGGCGCGGCCGACGCGGGCGAGGCCGGGGCGGCTGCTTGTTGGGTGGGGGATGCGCTGGCGGACGGCGGCAGCACGATCAATTGATCGGCGTGGAGTTGCTGGGTCAGCCGCTGGGGCTCGTGCTGCGCGTCGGGTCGCACGCCCACGATGTCGTCCAGCCAGCCTTGGCTCCAGGCATAGAAACCGGCATTCACCAACAACAGCACGAAAACCAGGGAACGCAGCATGGGCTAGGGGCAGGGTGGATCAAGGGGCGGGCTTGGCTTGTGTGGCCGCCAGGCGCACACTCACATCGCCGGTGGTCCAGCGCTGCAAGCCGGCATCAGTATGCACGAGCAGGGCGCCGTCATCGTCCACGCCTTGGGCGCGGCCTGTCTGGGTGGGGGCGTTGCGCAACACATCTTGCGCGGTGGCGCCACGCCACAGGGATACGTCATGGCCCGCCAGGGCATCGCGCTGGGCGTAGCGTTGGCGCAGGGGGGCAAAGCCGTGTTGCTCGAAGCGCAGCACGGCGCGCAGCAGGGGGGCGCCGATCCAGGTCCAGGCTTGCCCGGCGCTGAGGGGGGCGTCGGTGCAGTCTTGCAAGGCGGCGTGTGGCAGGTCTTGATCGGCCAGACGGCGTAGGTTCAGCCCCAGGCCGATGACCACCCAGCGTTGCCCGACACGCAGGCCTGGCGCCGGTGTGGCTTCGATCAGAATGCCGCCCAGCTTGCGTTGTCGCCACCACAGGTCGTTGGGCCACTTGAGGGTGATGGTGTCCTGTCCCGGTCCGTGGGCCAAGCCGGTGTCCAGCGCCTCGGCCACGGCCAGGCCCACGGCCAGGGATAGGGCACTGCCTCCGCCGGGCACGCGATCCAGGTCCAGGGGCAGGCCGAGTGAACAGGTCAGGCTGTCACCCGGCTGGGCCTGCCATTGCCGCCCTTGGCGTCCGCGTCCGGCTGTTTGTTGGCGGGCGGCCAGGAAGGTGGGGCTGGTCTGGCCGTCGCGGCCGCGTTGCAGCAACTGGGTGTTGGTGGAGTCGACTTCGGGCAGGACTTCCAGGCTCAGCGTGGGGCAGTCGGCCTGGGTGTCGAGCCAGATGCGTTCGGCGGCGGTGTTGAGGTCGATCATGAGGTCAGGGCCTGCGTCAGGCGCGTTGCTCGCGGGTGTTAAGCGCGTTTGCGCCGCGTGGCCAGCATCGTGCCTCGGCAGTCGGGCGCGCCGCACCAGCAGGCGTATTCGCGCTTGAGGCTGGTGGTCAGGCGGGCGTCGATCACCAGACCATAGTCAAAAAACAACTCTTCGCCGGGGAGGATGTCGTGCAGGGCGCGCAGGAAAACGCGGTTGCCTTCTTGTTCAGCTTCGACATTGGGGGCGCAGGAATGGTTGATCCAGCGCGCCGAGTTGCCCTGATACTTGCCGTCGATCACATGGCCGTCGTCCAGATGAAAGTAGAAGGTGTGGTTGGGTTGTTCCGGGTCGTGGGGGTGGCGATCCAGCGCTTCTTGCCAGGTGATGATTTGGCCCTTGTATTCGATGACCATGCTGCCCGCTTCGATGGCCTGGGTGGCAAACACGCCCCGGCCGTGAACACCGGAGCGACGCACCTGAATGCGGCGGTTTGACGCGGTTTTTTTGGAATCTGCTTGCGTCATCGATAACTTTGGGTACATTGAATTGATGGGCGCGCGCGTGCATGTGTGCGTGTGCGCCCGCGAGAGTGCTGATTTTAAGGATAAAAATTCAAACCATGAGCAAAGCCCTGGTCATTGCCGAGAAGCCTTCCGTTGCCCAAGACATCGTGCGGGCGCTAACGCCCATTGATGGCAAGTTCGACAAGCACGACGATTATTTCGAGAGCGAGCACTATGTGGTCAGCTCTGCCGTCGGCCACCTGGTCGAGATCAAGGCGCCGGAAGAGTTCGACGTCAAACGCGGCAAGTGGAGTTTCGCCAACCTGCCGGTGATCCCGCCGCACTTCGATCTGAACCCGATCGACAAGAGCAAGGGGCGCCTCAATGCCCTGGTCAAGCTGATCAAGCGCAAGGACGTTACCAACCTGATCAACGCCTGTGACGCGGGGCGCGAAGGGGAGTTGATCTTCCGCCTGATCGCGCAGTACGCGCAGGAGAGCACGGCCACCCTGAAGGCCAAGGGCCTGGGCAAGGGTGTGCAGCGCCTGTGGCTGCAGAGCATGACGCCACAAGCCATTCGCGACGGCTTTGAAAAGCTGCGCAGCGACGAGCAGATGCAGCCCCTGGCCGATGCCGCGCGTTGCCGCTCGGAGGCCGATTGGCTGGTAGGTATTAATGGCACGCGCGCCATGACGGCCTTCAATTCGCGCGATGGCGGATTCTTTCTGACCACCGTGGGGCGGGTGCAGACGCCCACGCTGTCCATCGTGGTGGAGCGCGAAGAAAAAATCCGCAAGCATGTGTTCCGCGATTACTGGGAAGTGCGCGCCAGCTTTGGTGCGCAGGCCGGTAGCTATGACGGCAAGTGGTTTGATCCGACCTTCAAGAAGGACAAGGGTGCGGCCGAGGGGTCGTTGGACGCCGAACTCAAGGCCGATCGTGTCTGGAGCGCTGCCGAGGCGCAGGCCATTGCCGATGCGGTGCGCGGCCAGGCCGGCACCGTGACCGAAGAAGCCAAGCCCAGCACGCAGGCCAGCCCACTGCTGTATGACTTGACCACGCTGCAACGCGAGGCCAACTCGCGCTTTGGCTTTTCGGCCAAGACCACGCTGTCGCTGGCGCAGGCCCTGTACGAAAAGCACAAGGTGTTGACCTATCCACGGACCGATTCGCGCGCCTTGCCCGAGGACTATGTGGCCGTGGTGAAAGAGACCATGGGCATGATCGCCAACGAGGACATGCCCGGTCCGTTGCGTGAGCTGGCCCAGCATGCGCGCAAGGCTTTGAGCGATGGTTATGTCAAGCCCAATAAGCGCGTGTTTGACAACGCCAAGGTGTCGGATCACTTTGCCATCATCCCGACACTGCAAGCGCCCAAGAGCCTGAGCGAGATCGAGGCCAAGTTGTACGACATGGTGGTCAAGCGCTTCCTGGCGGTGTTCTACCCGTCGGCAGAGTTCATGGTCACCACGCGCATCACCAAGGTGCCGGCCGCAGGCACCGGGTCTGGGGATGCTGTGACTCACCACTTCCAGACCAACGGCAAGGTGTTGGTCAAGCCGGGCTGGATGGCCGTGTATGGCAAGGAAGCTCAGGACGACGATGCGACGCTGGTGGCGGTGCAGCCGGGCGAGTCGGTGCGCAATGAAGACGTGACCGCCAACGCGCTCAAAACCAAGCCGCCAGCGCGCTACACGGAAGCGACGCTGTTGAGCGCCATGGAAGGCGCGGGCAAGCTGATCGACGATGAAGAGTTCAAGGCTGCGATGCAGGACAAGGGCCTGGGCACGCCAGCCACGCGCTCGTCCATCATCGAAGGCCTGATCGCGGAGAAGTACATGATCCGCGAAGGACGTGAGTTGATCCCCACGGCCAAGGCCTTCCAGCTGACCACCTTGCTGCGTGGCCTGGGCGTGGAAGACCTGACCAAGCCCGAGCTGACCGGCAACTGGGAATTCAAGCTGTCAGAGATGGAAAAGGGCTTGCTGAGCCGCGAAGCCTTCATGGCCGAGATCGCGCAGATGACGCAGCGCATCGTGCAAAAGGCCAAGGAATACGACCGCGACACCATCCCAGGTGACTACGCAACCCTGAGCACGCCCTGCCCAAATTGCGGCGCCGTGGTCAAGGAAAACTACCGCCGCTTTACCTGCATTGGCCAAGGCGCGGCCAAGGTCGACGGTCAGGAAGGCACGGGCTGCGGTTTCAGCATCAGCAAGATCCCCGGTGCGCGCAGCTTCGAGTTGCCCGAGGTGGAACAACTGCTGCGCGACCACAAGATTGGTCCGCTGGAGGGCTTCCGCTCCAAGGCCGGCTGGCCCTTCACGGCCGAGCTCCGGCTGGTGCGTGATGAGGAGGCGAACAACTGGAAGATGGAGTTCGACTTCGGCGAGGACGCCAAGAAGGACCAGGAATCCGGCGAGGGCGTGGACTTCACTGGGCAGCAAAGCCTGGGAACCTGTCCCAAGTGCAAGGGCCATGTCTACGAGCATGGCAGCAACTACGTGTGTGAAAACACCGTGAGCGCTCCCAGTACTTGTGATTTCAAGAGTGGCAAGATCATCCTGCAGCAGCCGGTGCTGGCCGAGCAGATGGGCAAGTTGCTGAGCACGGGCAAGACCGATTTGCTGGAAAACTTCGTGTCCAACCGCACCAAGCGCAAGTTCAAGGCCTTCTTGAGTTGGGATGCCAAGGAGGGCAAGGTGGTGTTCGAGTTCGAGCCCCGCGCGCCGCGTGTGCCGGCGGCCAAAAAGGCGGCCAAAAAAGCAGCATGACCCGCAGCCTGACCCCTGGCGGGCAGGTGGCATTGGCTCCGGTGTAAGGTTCAAAAAAATGGTTACCGGAGTTCGGCCATGTCCCTGATCAAACCCAGCGAAATCACCCCGCCCGAGGTCTATGCGCAGCGCCGCGAGGTGTTGCGGCAGATGGCGGCGGGGGCGGCGGGCGTCACCCTGAGTGCCTGGGCTGGGCGCGACGCCCTGGCGCAGGCCGCCAGCGTGGTCAAGCGGCCCGGCAAGCTGGGGGCCCTGGCCGGCGCGCACAGCAGCGTGGCGGGCGCCTATGTGATGGACAAACTCACGCCGTATGAGCATGTGACCAGCTACAACAACTTCTACGAATTCGGCACGGACAAGTCCGACCCTGCCGAGAACGCGCACACGCTGCAAACGCACCCGTGGTCGGTCAGCATTGAAGGCGAGGTCGGCAAGCCGCAGCGGCTGGGCCTGGACGACCTGCTCAAGCTGGGCGCGATGGAAGAGCGCATCTACCGGTTGCGCTGTGTGGAAGGTTGGTCCATGGTGATCCCGTGGCTGGGCTATCCGCTGTCCACGCTGATCAAGCGCGCCGAGCCCAATAGCCGCGCCAAATATGTCGAGTTCGTCACCCTGGCCGACCCCAAGCAGATGCCGGGTGTGCGATCGCGCGTGCTGGACTGGCCCTATGTGGAAGGTCTGCGCATGGACGAGGCCATGCACCCTTTGACCTTGCTGACTTTCGGGCTGTATGGCGAGGTGCTGCCCAATCAGAACGGCGCACCGCTGCGCCTGGTGGTGCCCTGGAAGTATGGTTTCAAAAGCGCCAAGTCGATCGTCAAGATCCGGCTGGTCGAGAAGCAGCCGCAGTCGTCCTGGGAAAAGGCCAATGCCTCGGAATATGGCTTTTACTCGAACGTGAACCCCAAGGTTGACCACCCGCGTTGGAGTCAGGGTACCGAGCGCCGCATCGGGGAGGGCGGGCTGTTCACGCCGCGCAAGCCCACGCTGATGTTCAATGGCTATGAGGCCCAAGTAGGCCAGATGTATGCGGGCATGGATTTGAAAAAGTACTACTGATGAATCGTTTGTTGATCAACCAGTGGCTTGTGAAGCCCTGGGTCAAGCCCCTGCTGTGGTTAGTGTGCGCGGTGCCGGCGGCGCACTTGATGGTGGCGGCCATGACAGATTCACTGGGCGCCAACCCCGCTGAAAAACTCATTGACGGGTTCGGCGATTGGACCTTGCGTTTTCTGTGGCTGACGCTGGCGGTCACGCCCTTGCGCGAGGCGGCCGCGCTGCCCGCGCTGGTACGCTATCGGCGCACCCTGGGGGTCACGACCTTCATGTACGTGGTGCTGCATTTTCTGAGCTATGCGTGGCTGGACAAGGGCTTGGTGATCGATGACATCGTGCGCGATGTGATCAAGCGCAATTTCATTCTGGTGGGGATGCTGGCGCTGATCTTGATGACACCCCTGGCGCTGACCTCGTTCAACCGGGCCATTAAGTCGCTGGGGGGCAGGCGCTGGCAAGCCCTGCACAAGTTGGTCTACGCGATTTCGCTGCTGGGCCTGCTGCACTTTTACTGGAAGAAATCAGCCAAGCACGACCTCAATGAAGTGATGGTCTATGCCGTGATCCTGGCGGTGCTGCTGGGTTGGCGCGTGCTGCGCAAAGGTGGCGTGATGGGAATGTTGCGGGTCCGATGATTGATCTGCTGCTTCTGTTTGTGCCTTTCTTTGCCCTGATCCTGATGGGTTGGGCGGCGGCACGCCTGCGCTGGCTGCCCTTGGAGGGCATTGGTACCCTGAACAGTTTCGTGCTGTTTTTTGGCTTGTCGGCCCTGGTGTTTCGTTTGGCGGCCAGCGGGGCGTTGCAGCAAGGCGGTCTGCTGGGAGTGTTGTTGGCGTATGGACTGGCAGGCACCGTCGTGACGGTGTTGGCCCTGGTTTGGGGCGTGCGCTCGGGTCTGATTCGGCGCGACAGCGGCTTGGTGGCCTTGGCCACGGCCTTTCCCAACACGGGTTTTCTGGGTCTGCCACTGTTGACCGGTTTGCTGGGCCCACAGGCGGCGGGGCCCGTGGCAGCGACCTTGGTGGTCGATGTGGTGGTGCTCAGTTCGCTATGCCTGGCCTGGGCCCATTCGCATTCGCATGCGGGGCGCGATGCGTCTGGCGATGACCCGCTTGAGGCCTGGCATGCGGTCCAGGCCTCGCTCAACGGAGCGCTGCGCAACCCACTGTTGTGGGCCATGGCCTTGGGCTTGCTGGTGTCTTCGCTGGGCTGGCATCTGCCGCGTCCGCTGGACGAGACGGTGCGCCTGCTGAGCCTGGCGGCCACGCCGACGGCTTTGTTCACGCTGGGGGCCATCTTGGCGCGGGCCCAGATGCTGCCGTCACAGGCCACGCGTTCAAGGGCGATCTGGGCGCCGGCCCTGCTCAAGCTGCTGGCCCACCCTGCGCTGGTGTGCGCGACGGGCTGGGGCCTGCGACAGGTCGGTGTGGAGTTGTCTGCCGCGGGGCTGATGACGATGACGCTGGCGGCGGCCTTGCCATCGGCGAGCAATGTGTCGATGTTGGCCGAGCGCGAAGGTGCCGATACGGCGCTGGTGGCGCGCCTCATTTTGTGGACCACCACCTGTGCCTTGCTCACCCTGACGGTCTGGGCGCACGCGCTGGGGGCCGAGGTGGGCGTTCATCCTGCTGGAGTGCGGTGACACGATGCTAAACCCCCATGACGAACTGGGCTTGAGCTCAGGGGCCAGTCTGGCGCAGATCAAGAAGGCCTACCGGCGACTGGCGGCTCGGTGGCATCCGGATCGCAATGCCGACCCTCAGGCCATGGGGCGCATGCAGCGCATCAATCAGGCCTATCGGCAGTTGTGTGATTGGGATGACTCGGGGAGTGACGACGATGTGGCGGACGTGGCGCCTGCGCCGCCGCCCGCTCAGCCCCACGCGCACACCGAAAAGCCCAAAGCCAAACCCAAGCGCGCTTGGTGGGAGCGCCATTGGGGGGCGGCGCGATGGCAGCCCGATGGCCAGATCGAGCCCGCCACCTTGCGTCTGGATGCCACGATTTCATTGGAAGCTGCGGCCTTTTCTTGCCTGCATCGCGTCCAGGGTCTGATCACCGATTTGTGCGAGGACTGCGCGGGTGTTGGGCGCTGGGTGGCCCCTGGCACGGCCTGCAGCGTCTGCGATGGCGAGGGACGTGTGCCGGGCCAGACCGCGTCGACCTGGGTGGTCTGCGGGCATTGCCATGGCGATGGTTCGGACCGCAAGCCGTGCGACACCTGCGCTGGCTCAGGACAGGCTGCGCAGACGCGCAGCTACCACTATGAGGTGCGCATTCCACCGGGCCTGCGTGATGGTCAGGCCGTGGTCTTGCGCGGGCAAGGGCAACGATGCGGCGAACAATGCGGGGATCTGGCCTTGACCATCCACGTGCTTGAGCACCCGTGGTTGCGCTGGCGGGCCGATCAGGAATTGGCCTGCGAGGTGCCCGTGGACCTGTACACGGCGCTGGGTCAGGGCGTGGTCGAGGTGCCCAGCTTGGAGGGTCATTTGATCAAGATCAGCTTGCGCGATGGCACCGAGCAGGTCTTGGCGGGCATGGGCTTTCCGCGTCGGGATGGGACGCGTGGGCCCTTGCATGTGTCGATCCGGACGGTGGCCCCCGCCGCGCATGATGCGGCCCAGCAAGCGCTGTTGCAGAAGCTGGCCGATAGCCTCAAGCGCCAGGGCTACCAGGCCTGCCCGGAGCTGGCAGCCTGGCAGCAAAAGATCAAGGCGCGGTCTTAAACGGGGCCTTGATCGGGGGCCTGGCGTTGCATGACGTGGCGCAGCGCCACCCCCGTGTGTGTGCCCTTGGCCACCAGCACCTCGGGCGGCCCTTCGGCCACGACCTGACCGCCGCCTGTGCCGCCTTCGGGCCCCAGGTCCAGGACCCAGTCGGCTTCGGCGATCACGTCCAGGTCATGCTCGATGACGATGACGCTGTGGCCGCCTTCGACCAGGCGGTGCAGCACGTGGATCAGCTTGGCGACGTCGGCCAGGTGCAGGCCCACGGTGGGTTCGTCCAGCACGTACAGGGTGTGCGGCGGCTTTTGGCCGCGCCTTGTGATGTCGTCGCGCACCTTGCTCAGTTCCGTCACCAGCTTAATGCGCTGCGCCTCGCCGCCCGACAAGGTGGGCGAGGGCTGACCCAGCGTGAGATAGCCCAGGCCCACGTCCTGCAAGAGCTTGAGCGGGTGCGAGATGGCGGGCATGGAGCCGAAGAACTCCACCGCCTCGTCGATTTCCATTTTGAGCACATCGCCGATGTGTTTGCCGCGCCAGGTGGCGGTGAGGGTCTCGGCGTTGAAGCGCATGCCGTTGCAGGTGTCGCAGTGCACCTTCACATCGGGCAGGAAGGCCATCTCGATGGTGCGCACACCCTGGCCTTCGCAGTCGGGGCAGCGGCCTTCGCCGGTGTTGAAGCTGAAGCGCCCGGCGCCCCAGCCGCGTGCGCGCGCTTCCAGCGTGTCGGCGAACAGTTTGCGGATGGTGTCCCAAAAGCCAATGTAGGTGGCCGGGCAGGATCGGGGCGTCTTGCCGATCGGGGTCTGGTCGACTTCCAGCACGCGGTCGATGGCGCCCCAGCCTTCGACGCCCGCGCAGCCGGTCCACAAGGGGGCTGTGGTGGCGCGCTCGCGCGGGGCGATGCTGACCGCCGCCTGCACATTGGCCAGCAGCACATCGCGGGCAAAGGTGGACTTGCCCGAGCCGCTGACGCCGGTGATGGCCACCAGGCGCTGCAGCGGCACGGCGGCGCTCAGGTGCTGCAGGTTGTGCAAGCGCGCGTGCTTGACGGTGAGGTGCGGGGTGTCCTTGTCGACCAGTCGGCGTGGGTACAAGGGGTGCTGCATGGGCTCGCGCAGGCAACGGCCGGTGATGGAATCGGGCGCGGTCATGATGTCCTGCACCGAACCTTGCGCCACCACCGTGCCGCCACGCTGACCGGCGCCGGGGCCGATGTCGATGATGTGTTCGGCGCGGCGGATGGTGTCTTTGTCGTGCTCGACCACGACCAGGGTGTTGCCTTCCTGACTGAGCGTGCGCAGGGCTTCCAGCAACAGCTGGTTGTCGCGCGGGTGCAGGCCGATGGTGGGCTCGTCCAGCACGTAGCAAACGCCTTGCAGGTTGGAGCCCAGTTGCGCGGCCAGACGGATGCGCTGGGCTTCGCCGCCGGACAAGGTGGGCGCGGCGCGGTCCAGGCTGAGGTAGCCCAGGCCGACCTGTTCCATGAAGCTCAGGCGGCTTTTGATCTCGCTGACGATGTCGCGGGCGATGGTGGCTTCGCGGCCATCGAGCTTGAGTTGCTCGCTCCAGCGCCGTGCATCCTTCACCGACAAGGCCGACAGTTCGGCGATGGACTGGCCACGCCCCGGCCCCTCAAGACGGACCGCGCGGGCCACCGGGTTGAGGCGCGCGCCGTGGCAGCTGCCGCAGGCGGTGTCTTCGATGTCTTCCACCTCGGGCTCGGCGAAGGTTTGTTCGCGGCCCTTGGTCTCATCGGGCTGAGAATCGTCCAGCACCTTGCGCTGCTCCCGCGTGAGCGCCAGCCCGGTGCCCACGCAGTCGGGGCACCAGCCGTGCTTGCTGTTGTACGAGAACAGGCGCGGGTCGAGTTCCGCAAAGCTGGTGCCACACGTCGGGCAGGCGCGTTCGGTGGAAAAAACCTTGACGCGACCGATGCGCAAGGTGGGCTTGCCGCTGGCCAGGGCGTCGGCCAAGCCGTCCAGCGACGTCAGAATGTGCACCACGCCTTTGCCGTGTTCGAGCGCGCTGGCCAGCAGCTCGCGCAGCCGCGCTTCGTTGTCGGGCGTGACGACCACGTCGCCCACGGGCAGTTCGATGGTGTGCTCGCGGTAGCGGTCGAGCTTGGCACCGCCGGCCTGGCCCCAGTTGGCGGTGGGGATGAACTCGCCGTCCACGCGCAGGTGCGTGAAGCCGCGTGCCGAGGCCCACTTGGCCAGCTCGGTGTAGAGGCCCTTGCGGTTGACGACCAGCGGCGCCAGCAAGCCGATGTGCTGGCCCCGGTAGTCGCGCAACCATTGCGCCGCAATGGCCTCGTGCGTTTGCGGCAGCACGGGGATGTGGCGGCCCTCGGCGTCCACGCAATGGGGACAGTGCTGCACGCCCAGCTTGACGTAGAGCAGGCGCAGGAAGTGGTGCACCTCGGTGGTGGTGCCCACGGTGCTCTTGCGTCCGCCGCGCGAGAGGCGCTGCTCAATGGCCACGGTGGGCGGGATGCCATAGACGGCGTCCACTTCAGGGCGGCCCGCCGGTTGGACCATGCTGCGCGCATAGGCGTTGAGGGATTCGAGGTAACGCCGCTGACCTTCGTTGAAGAGGATGTCAAAGGCCAGGGTGGACTTGCCCGAGCCGGACACCCCGGTGACGACGTTGAACTTGCCGCGCGGGATGTTCACGCTCAGGCCCTGCAGGTTGTTCTCGTGCGCGTTGACGACTTCGATGCTCGTGGCCCCGGGGGCGTGCAGTGCGCGTTCACGCCGGTCCGCGCGGCGCTGGTCGCGGCGCGCCTTGATGAGCGATTGGAGCGAGACGCCGTCACGCTCGGCAGCGGCCTGCGCCTGCGCATCAAGGTGATAACCCGCCAGGCGCTCGGCCGCCATCAGGGCCGTGCCACCCAGGCCCATCGCGTCTTCGTATTCACGCAGGGCCAGGGCGGTGTGCGAGCTCGGGTGTTGCTTGAGGTCTTGCGGGGCGCCCGAGGCGACCAGTTGGCCACCCGCTGCCCCGCCTTCGGGGCCCAGTTCGATCAACCAGTCGCAGGCCCGTATCACGTCCAGGTTGTGCTCGATCAAGATGATGGAATGGCCCGCGTCCAGCAGCTTGCCAAAGGCGCGCATCAGCTTGGCGATGTCGTCAAAATGCAGCCCTGTGGTGGGTTCATCGAACATGAACAGGGTGCCCTTGCGCGCGATGCGCTGGCCCGACTTGCTGGCCTGCTGCGCGGCCTCGACCAGGTGGCCGGCCAGCTTGAGGCGCTGCGCCTCGCCGCCTGACAAGGTCGGCACCGGCTGGCCCAGCTTGAGGTAGTCCAGGCCGACGTCCGACAGAGGTTGCAGCGCGCGCACCACGTCCACATCCTGCGCGAACAGGCGCACGGCCTCGGCCACGGTGAGTTCGAGCACATCGGATACGCTCAAGGCCTTGCCCAGGCGCTCAATGGTGACCTCGCGCACCTCGGCGCGAAAGCGCGTGCCATCGCAGTCCGGGCAACGCAGGTAGACGTCAGACAGGAACTGCATCTCGACGTGCTCGAAGCCCGAGCCGCCGCAGGTCGGGCAGCGCCCCGTGCCGGCGTTGAAGCTGAAGGTGCCCGCGGTGTACTTGCGCTCGCGCGCCAAAGGCGTCACTGCGAACAGGGTGCGCACGGCGTCAAAGGCGCCCACATAACTGGCCGGGTTGGAGCGCGCGGTCTTGCCAATGGGGGACTGGTCGACAAAGCTGACGCCGCTTAAAAAATCAGCGCCCAGCAGATCATCGTGGTCGCCGGGACTTTCGGTGGCTTGACCGAAGTGGCGCAACAAGGCCGGGTGCAGCAGGTCCTGGATCAAGCTGGACTTGCCCGAGCCGCTCACGCCCGTCACACCCACCAGGCGTTGCAGCGGAAACGCCACCGTCAGGTTCTTGAGGTTGTGTTCGCGTGCGCCTTGCAAGATCAGTTTGGGCGTGTTTTCTTGGACGGGGCGGCGCAGGCCCATGCCGATGGTGCGGCGTGCGCCCAGGTAGGCCCCGGTCAGGGTGTCGGCATTCTTCAGATCGTCGGGCGTGCCGTCAAAGACGATGCGCCCGCCCTGATGGCCGGGGCCGGGCCCGAGGTCGATGACGCGGTCGGCGGCCAGCATCACGGCGGGGTCGTGCTCGACCACCACCAGGGTGTTGCCCGCATCGACCAGGCGCTGCATGGCCTCGTTGATGCGATTCATGTCGCGCGGGTGCAGGCCGATGCTGGGCTCGTCCAGCACGAACAGGGTATTGACCAGGGAGGTGCCCAGGGCCGTGGTCAGGTTGATGCGCTGCACCTCGCCGCCGGACAGGGTGCGGCTCTGGCGGTCCAGTGTGAGGTAGCCCAGACCGACGTCGCACAGGTACTTCAGGCGGGTGCGGATTTCATCGAGCAGCAATTGCAGCGCGTCGTCTTGGGTGCGGCTGGGGAGTTTGACAAAGGCAAAGAAGGTCTTGAGCTGATCCAGCGGCAAGAGCATCACGTCGTGCAGGTTCAGGCCCGGCAGGGACTCCAGCGTGGCACGGGGCAGGGCGATGCCGTGCGGCGCACAGCGCTGGGACTTGGGCAGGACCGCATCGGCGTCGGCCTCGCTGCCCAGGCGCCAGAGCAGCGACTCGGTTTGCAAACGCGCGCCAGCGCAGCTGGGGCAGGTGGTGTAGCTGCGGTACTTGGACAAGAGCACGCGGATGTGCATCTTGTAGGCCTTGCTTTCCAGGTACTCAAAAAAGCGCTTCAGGCCGTACCACTGCTTGTTCCACTTGCCCTTCCAGTCCGGGTCGCCGTCCAGCACCCATTGCTTGTGCGCGGGCGTCAGTTGCGACCAGGGGGTGTCGCGGGGGATGCCGAGCTCTCCGGCGTATTTCAGCAGATCGTCCTGGCATTCCTTCCAGGCGGGGGTCTGGATGGTCTTGACGGCGCCCGAGCGCAGGGTCTTGTGCTGGTCGGGAATGACCAGGCCCCAGTCCACCCCGATGACGCGGCCAAATCCCCGGCAGGTCGGGCAGGCGCCCGCCGCCGAGTTGAAAGAGAACATGCCCGGCTGGGGCGTGCTGTAGCGGCGGTTGCTGTCAGGGCAGTGCAGTCCGCTGGAAAAGCGCCAGAGCTCGGGGGCGGCGTCCTCGGCGTCCGCCAGGGCATAGACGGTGATGTGGCCGCCGCCGCGTTTGAAGGCCACTTCCAGGGCTTCCATGATGCGCGGACGGTCCAGGTCGGCGCCCGAGGGGTCGGCCCCGATGCGAAAGCGGTCGGCCACCACATCGAGCACCAGGCGTTCGGTGGTCTCCACGATGCCGGCCGTCGGGGCCTTCTTGGTGGTCTTCTTGACGGACTTCTTGGCGTCGCTCACCGGCGCTTCGCTGCGGATCACGCGCTGCGCCTGGATGCGCGAAAAGCCGCTGGCCGACAGCCATTCGTGCATTTGCTCGGGGCTGGTGTTGGCGGGCAGTTCGGCGGCAAAGGTGACAACCACGCGGCGGCCCCCAGGCGTGGCGACGCAACGGGCCAGCAGGGCCTCGAACACCGACTGGGGGGTGTCCTCGGACACCAGCAATCCGGTGTCCTGGTCGAACAACTGGCCCGCACGCGCAAACAAGAGCTTGAGGTGGTCGTTCAGCTCCGTCATCGTGCCCACGGTGGAACGCGAGGTGCGCACCGGATTGCTCTGGTCGATGGCAATGGCCGGAGGCACACCGTCCACATGGTCGACGGCGGGGCGGTCCATGCGGTCCAGGAACTGGCGCGCATAGGCGCTGAAGGTTTCCACATAGCGCCGCTGGCCTTCGGCGTACAGCGTGTCGAACACCAGCGAGGATTTGCCCGAGCCGCTGGGGCCGGTCACCACCGTCAATTCACCCGTGCGGATGTCCAGGTCCAGGTTTTTGAGGTTGTGCTGGCGGGCACCACGAATGCGGATCAACGACGACATGGATGGAACCTTGCGCTAAGAGGACTGCCGAGGCAGTGGCGCAAACATTCTAGGGAGTCATCGAAGCCCTTGGCTTTGCATGGTTAGAAAAAGGCGGCCCGCGACGCATCAGGCGCCCTCGTCGATCGCCAGGTGTTCGCACAAGAGACTCAAGCGCTGGGTATCCGTGTCGGACAGCTTGGCCGCGCGCAGCAAGATGGCCCGGTGGATGGCCCTCAGCCGAAACAGCAGTTCGTCCTCGATGGCCTCCAGTTCGACGGCGTCTTGCGCGTCCATGGCGTCCGCGCTCCACAGGCCGCTGGCGTTCCAGCCCACACGCAGGCGAGCCAGCAGGTGGTGCGCCAAGTTCAGGGCCTCCTTGAGGGCGGGGGCCTCGGCGATGGTCAGCAGCACGCTGGCATGGTCCTGCGTTTTCTTCATGAGGGTGTCCAGTCCGTCCAGGCGCGTCTGGATGGCGCTGCTGCTCAGGCGCGTGGGTGGCGTTTTCTGGGTGAGGGCGGCCTTTGAGATCAAGCCGACGCATTGCAGGTCGAATTCACCGGGCACCACGCGCAGGGCCACGCTGGCGCGCGCCAGGTTGGGCTGTTGGCTGCGCAGCACGTTGAGCGTGGCGTCGGTCACGGCCAGCAAGCGCCCGTGCGGCGACACCTGGGGGCCGTGCAGGCTGTGCGGATAGCCCGAGCCGTCCAGGCGCTCATGGTGCTCGGCCACGGCCCGGGCCATCACCGGCGGGTAGTCGGTCAGTTGCGTCAGCAGCAGGTAGCCGATGTGCGGGTGCACCACCAATTGCTGGTAGTTCTGGAAGTCGAGCGTGCGGTCGGCGTCCATTTCGCCGTACTCGGGGGCGATGTACATCTCGCCCAGGTCGTGCAGCAGGCCGCACAACATCGCCAGACGCAGGTCGTGGACGCTGCCGCCGCGCTCGATCATCAGGGCGCCGTTCAAGGCCATGGCCTGTACCGCATGCTTGAAGGACTCAGGGCGCGAGGCCTGGGACGCGGTGAGCAGCAACTGGGCCACCGGGTGCACCGGGATCTGCCCCGCCTCGCGCAGCAGCTTGTCGGCGTGCCGCAGCAGGATCGTGGACAAGGGGGTGTCCTGGTCCAACTGGGCCTGGAGCGTTTTCACCAAGGTGTGTGGGGTGACGCCGTCTTCGGCCCGCAGGCAGCTTTCCAGGGGCTGGCGCAGTTGCCGGTCGAGCAGTTTGCGCTGCAACTCTTGCGAGACCGCCTGGCTGCGCGCCCACAGCTTGATGCCCGAGGCGTCGAAGATGTCCCGCGAGGCGATGATGCGTTTGGTCTCGCTGGCTTCCAAGATGGTGGCCAGGGCGTGCGGGTTGGCGGTGGAAAAGCTGGCGAGGCGGGCGGTGGTGTTCATGACGGGTGCTTCCAGTGAGGCTTCTTCGTCAGAAGATCGACCGCCCTGGTCCATTGTTGAGGGCTCAATGGTGACCAAACGTATCCGTTGCAGAGTTCGGCGCGCCCTGGCTTTCGCGGTCGGTTTGCCACTCGTTGGCCGTGGCGTGATCCGTGACGACGTTCAGCCGCATGAGGGCGCTCAGAGCCGTGCTGCGCTGGCCGGGTTGGGTCAACTTGAGGGTTCTTCAGAGGGCTAGAAGGACTGTGCCCTGTCCGCTGTGGCCTAATAGAGGGTTCAAGTACCTACAACCGGAGCCATCATGGGCAACAAAATCGTCACCGAAGCCGACCGCCGCGCCACCCCTCGTCCTGCCGCTCCTGCTGGCGTGACCGTCACCACCGTGCGCGGCCAAAAGCGCAGCCTGGAGCGTGGCACCGCCACCCGCAGCAAGAAGAACCCCGGCAAGCGCTCCAAAAAGGGCGGTTAAGCCAGACGCTGGGCATGATGCCGAAGTGCTGCCGCCGCCAGGCCCTGGCCTGAGCGGGCAGCCTCAGGGCCTCAAGACGCCCGTCAGCGCACCAGCAGCACCGGGACTTTGCACCGCGCCAACACCTGGCTGGCGACCGAACCCATCACCAGGTTCAGGAAGTTGCCGTGGCCGTGCGAGCCCATGATGATCAAATCGAATTTTTCCTTGTCGACCAGCCGTCCGATCACTTCGGCGGGGTGTCCCACCTTGCTCACGTAGTGCGTGGCGAGGTCATGCTTGGCCATGAATTTGCGGATGGGTTTGAACACCGCTTCGCTCGATTCGCTGTAATAACTCTTGAGCTCGTCGGGCGCGAACATGGACGCGGCGTAGGGTGAGATGGGCGGCGTCACGGTCACGATGGTGAATTCATGCGGCGCGCTGAGCCATTCATCGTTGGTGGTCAGCCAGGCCAGCATGCGCTTGGTGTACGCGCTGCCATCAACCGCGAGCAGAATGTTCATGATGAGCCTTCCTTGATGATTCGGGGGGTTCAGTGTCGAGCCGGTATCTTCGCTGAAAGTTGATGCCTGTCAACCGCAGGCGCTCAGGCCTCAATGCAGTACAGGCCGTTGAAGTGGTCCGACTCGCCTTTGTGGCCATGGCCCCGGGCGTTGCTGACCACGCGGGTCTGGCCGCCTTGCGCATGGCTGACCACGTAATCGTGCCGGCAGTGCAAGTGGCCGTGGATCCAGATCGGGGTCAGCGCCAACAGGTCGTCGTCGGCGTTGCAGAAACTGGCCGTGCCGGGTTGCGATCCATAACGCGGGTCGGCGCTGCGCAGGCTGGGGCCGTAATGGGTGATGGCGATGGTGCGGTCCCACTCGGGGCGGCCGCAGGCATCGACGGGCGCCGCTTGCGCCAGGGTGTCGGCCAACCAGTCGCGACAGGCCAGCGCCTCGACGCGCACGGCTTCGGGGTCGAACACCTGGCCGCCACGGGTCGCGCGCATCACCCGCACGTAATAACTGGCCGCCCGCATGGCGCGGTCGCGCTGCTCCCGCCCAAACACGTCAAAGTCGGACCAGCGGGTGGTGCCGACAAAGCGCAGGCGTCGGCCATCGGGGGTGTTCATTACGCAGCTGTCGCGTTCCAGCATGATCAGGCCCAGCTCATCGCAGCGTTCGCGCAGGCCTTGACGGGCCTCGTCAATGTCGCGCTGGTCAAACTCGTGGTTGCCCGGCACGAAGATCACGGGCACGGGCCAGTCGGCAAAGCGCGCCAGACCGGCCCAGGTGCTGTCCACGTCGCCGGCCAGCACCAGCAGGTCTGCGTGGGGCGCGGGCTGGGGTGTGAAGAGCTCGGTCTCCAGGTGCAAGTCGGACAGGACTTGGAGCTTCAAAATTCAGGCGCCGTGGCACTGTTTGAATTTCTTGCCACTGCCGCAGGGGCAGGGGTCATTGCGGCCCACCTTGGGTGTTTCGTGCTTGACGGTGGTGACCTTGTGGCGCTCGGCCACGCCCACCTCGGCCAGATCAACGATGTCGAACACCAAGGCCTGGATGCCTTCGTCCAGGTTGCGCAGCGGGTGTTCCTGGTCCAGCGCCTTGGTCATCTCGGCCTGGGTCTCGTCTTGCTCGGGCAGGTGGCGCCACAGCGAGTCGAGCAGGTCGGGCACGCCCGCTGCGCCGAGGTCTTCGAGCTGCGGGAAGTTGGCCAACGCCCATTCAAAGCCGGCCACCCAGTAGCCCAGGCCTTCCATGGCGTCTTTGCCGGTCAGCAGCTTGCCGTCGTCGTCTTCGAGTTGCGGCACGATGGGGTCGAACCAGCCATCTTCCAGGATGCCGCGCAGCACTTCGTCCTTGCGCCGCTCAATCAGGGTGATCAGGCGGGTGTGCTTGGCCTGCGGCCAGCCTTCGCTGTCCGGGGTGGGCAGGCCGGCTTCGCCAAAAATGGGGGGCAGCCATTGTTCGGGCGTCAGCAGCACGGGTTGTACCAGCACGCCGCACAGGTATCCATCCAGCATCACGGCGTCGACGGCTTCATGGGGCGCCGGCACGGCGGCCAGCAACTCGTCGATCTCGTTGATGTCGGCGTCGGTCAGGAGGGGGGTGGGCTTTGGGTTCATGGGACGTGAGGTTAGATGAAAACAGCGGCGCGGCGCAGGATCAGGAGTCCGAAGAAACCCAGGCCCAGGACCACGCTCCAGCGCAGCAATTGAACGGCGCGCTGGCGCCAGGCGGGGTGGCCGGTGATGGTGTAGGCGGCCAGGCACAGGGCCATGCCTAGTAGCAACATCAGGAACAGCCAGCGAAACAAGATCATGCGGGGCCGCGCCTTACCAGGCCGGGGCCAGTTCGGCCAGGCCCTTGGGGGCTTGGGCCTCGTCCTCGAAGGTGACGATCTCAAAGGCATCGGGTTGGGCCAGCAGGGCGCGCAGCAGCACGTTGTTCAGGGCATGGCCCGATTTGAAGGCGCTGTAGGCGGCCAGCAATGGGTGGCCCACGACGTACAGGTCGCCGATGGCATCCAGGATCTTGTGCTTGACGAATTCGTCGTCGTAGCGCAGGCCATCGGCGTTGAGCACGCGGTGGTCGTCGACCACGATGGCGTTGTCCATGCCGCCGCCCAGGCCCAGGCCACGTGAGCGCATCACTTCGAAGTCCTTGGAAAACCCGAAGGTGCGGGCCCGCGCGATGTCGCGCTTGTACTGGCCGCTGCCAAAGTCGAATTCAACGCGCTGGCCGGTCTGGTTGACGGCGGGGTGGTCGAAGTCGATCTCGAAGGACAGCTTGTAGCCGTGGTACGGGTCCAGCCGTGCCCATTTCAAGTTGCGGCCTTCGCCTTCGCGCACCTCCACGGGCTTGAGCACGCGGATGAAGCGCTTGGGCGCGTTTTGCTGGGCGATGCCAGCGCTTTGCAGCAGGTAGACAAAGGCGGCCGACGAGCCATCCAGAATCGGCACCTCCTCGGCGGTGATGTCGATGTAGAGGTTGTCCAGACCGAGGCCAGCGCAGGCCGACATCAGGTGCTCGACCGTGTTGACCTTGGGCGCGCCCGGGTCACCGCCGGGCGAGAGCGTGGAGGCCATGCGCGTGTCGCACACGGCGGTGGCCGAGACAGGGATGTCGACGGGTTGCGCCAAGTCAACCCGCCGAAACACGATGCCGGTGTCCGGTGGGGCGGGGCGCAAGGTCAGTTCAACGCGGTGGCCACTGTGCAGCCCCACGCCCACGGCGCGGGTCAGGGATTTGAGGGTGCGTTGTTGCAGCATGGTGGGGATTATCGCGGCTGGGCGAAATTGGCGCTTGGCCACCCCCTGATTCGGGGTTGTTCGAGAAAAACAGCGCGTTTTTACGGACATTCACAATCGTGACTGAATGTAAATTCAAGAGGAGTGTTCTTCAAGCATTAAATGGTGGTCGTCGGCGATGTACATGCCCGCATGCAATTCCCTCCTGCGTGTCCCAGACAAGAGCGATATCAGACGCGCGCTGAGGCAGGCGATGATCGATGTGTTGATGTGGCCATGGCGCTTCATCAGGCAGGAATGGGCGGCCAAACCCGGCTTGGGGTTGGTCGGCAAGGGCATGAGGGCGATGGTGGTGGCCATGCACCCCCGCCAACACTGGCAGGTCGTGCGCGCTATTGGTGGGGCTCACACCAAAGGCATTTTGAAGACCTTCCCACGGGTGGTGAATCGCTACACCTTGCCCTATTTGTCGATGGACTTCAATCGGCTTGAGCGACATCAAATGCTCAAGGGGCACTACGACTTCCTCAACACGGCGCTGGACGCCTCATTTTTCCAGCGTGTCCTGGCCGGGTCCATGACCTTGTGGCAGAGAGAACTCGACGCCCGCTCCTTTTCAATCGAGGTGAGCGGGCCGTGTCTGTCCCGTGAGGGCGATCTGACCCTGGTGTTCAAGATGGATGGCCGCTGGCTGTATCGCATCGCCTTTTCGCTGATCGAATCAGCGCTGCTCAAGCTGGAGACACCGCCGGGATCGCCGGCCTCTAAGCACCTCATTTATGTGGGCCAGGTGCAGGGTTGTCCGGGCGATTTTGACAGGATCCGGCAGGCCACCGGGACGTGCGGTGATGTGGCGCCTGTCGATATGCTGATCGCTGCCCTTGAGGGCCTGGCCGACGCCTTGGGCATCACCATCGTGGCAGGCGTGGCCCTGGAGAATTGTTTGTCCTACCAGAAAATGCTGAAAATCAATTCGACCTTCAGCTACACCCATTTTTGGGAAAAGCACCACGGGATCCGCACCGAGCGCGGCCATTACATCCTGCCCGTTCCGCTGCTTGAAAAGCCGATCAACCTGATCAAGGCCAATCACCGTAAGCGCACGCTGCTCAAGCGGGATTTCAAGCAAAGCATCGCCGATGAGGTCGGGCGGGTGATGCATCCGCTCGTGCTGGTGCGGTGCGGTGCTGGGCTTGTTTCGCCCAGGCTCACAAGGTGTGCGTCCTATCTCCCTGGCTGAAACCCATCGCGTCGAACCAGTCGCCCTTCACAAAGCCGATCACCTTGAACAACTCACCCATTTCGTGCTCGGCCATGAGCATCTGCATGGCGGCCCGGGCTTTGTAGTCGGCGGCGGTGGGCGTGGTCGACAAGGACTGGTCCGGCGGGGTAAGGTGCCCCATCAATCCGCAGTTGGCCAGAAAGCGTCCCTGGGTGGCGTAGCCCAGCACTTCCCACCCGCCCTCCTGCCCGGCCAGGGCGATGCCCGTGAAGTTGACGTGCGTGGTGATGTCTTTTTCGCCCACCAGGCTCAAGGGGTCGGTGTCACTTTGATGGCCCTGGTGGCACATCAGGGTGCCGCCGGTGCGTTGCGGGTGGTAGTACTCGGCCTCAGGGAAACCGTAGTCGATGAAGAAGGCCGCGCCGCGCGTCATGCGCTGCGCCAGGGTGGCCACGAAGGCCTCGGCAGTGCCGTGGGTCTCGACCACGGTGCCGGGCACGAAATCGCTGTCGGGGCGCTCGGTGGGCGCTCTGGCGCCCGGTGGGGCGGGGCGGTCCGCCCAGGCGAACACGGGAGCGTCCGGGTTCGATGACGGGGCCAGGCCCACGCCGCGTTCCAGCCAATGCTCACCGGTCCAGGTCAGCAGGTGCACGGGCATGGCGTCCAGCACTTCATTGCCCACGATGACGCCTTGCAGTTCGTCGGGCAGGCTGTCGGCCCAGACCACTTTGTGCGCCAACTCGGGCCGTTCCTTCACCAAGGTCTGGTGCTGGCGGTCACGCAAGGTGCCCGACAAGTCAACGATGGTGTAGCGTTTGATGCGGTCGCCCAGCGCCCCCAGCAATTGAATGGCCAGCGCGCCACTGCCGGCGCCAAACTCCCAGATCTCGGAAGTCGAGGTGGCCTCCAGGGCCTGGATCACCTGGGCCGCCAGAGTCAGGCCAAACAAGGGCGTCAACTCCGGGGCGGTGACGAAATCGCTGCCGTCCTGCGGCAGGCGGCCCAGCACGCGGCGGCCGCTGCTGTAATAGCCCAGGCCGGGGGCGTACAAGGCCAGTTCCATGAAGCGCTCAAAGCGCATCCAGCCGCCACGTTGCACGATCTCCTCATGGATCATTCGCGCCAACGGGTGCGGGTTCAGGGGGGCGGACACTACACTGTGCTCAGTCGGTTCTTGGCGGTTCATGCGCCATTGTAGAAAAACATGTCCGATCTCTCCCCATTGCAGACAATTTCGCCGCGCGCAGCCCTGGTCACGGGGGCCGGCAAGCGCTTGGGCCGCGCTATTGCGCTGACCTTGGCCGCGCAAGGCTGGGACGTGGCCGTGCACTGTCGTCGTTCGCGCACCGAGGCCGAGGCCACCGTGGCCGAGATCCAGGCCCTGGGGCGCCGTGCCGTGGTGCTGCAGGCCGATTTGTCAGACGAGGCGGCCTGCCGGACCCTGGTGCCGCAGGCCGTGCAAGCCCTGGGCGCGCTGGATGCCGTGGTCAACAGCGCGTCCACCTTTGATTTTGACGACACCGCCACCTTCACCTATGCCATGCTGGAGCGCCACCTGCGCGCCAACACCGCCCCGGCCATCGTGCTCGCTCAAAGTCTGGCCGACCATGTGGCGGACCGGTCGGCGGTCGATGCCGCTGTGGTCAACTTGCTCGACCAGAAGCTCTGGAACCCGAACCCTGACTTTCTGAGCTACACCTTGTCCAAGGCGGCGCTTGAATCGGCCACCACCTTGCTGGCCTTGAGCCTGGCGCCGCGTGTGCGCGTGGTCGGTGTGGCCCCAGGCCTGACCTTGAGCAGCGAATGGCTGCAAGGCGACAAGTTCGAGCAGTTGCACCGCCTCTCGCCGCTGGGGCGGTCCTCGTCATCCGACGACGTGGCCGCCACCGTGGCCTTTGCCTTGGGCAACCGATCCATCACGGGCACCACCTTGCTGGTTGATGGCGGCCAGCACCTTCAGCGGTTTGACCGTGATTTTTCAAGAATGTGAGGGCGCCATGTCGCTGAGTAAAGGCACCCAGACCCTGAACCTGACCGGCTTGCGCTTTGATGCCAATCTGGGTGTGTTGGACCACGAGAAGGCGGCCCCCCAGCCCATCTTGGTCGACGCCGAACTGAATATGGGCAGTCAGCCGCTGCTGCCGCACGACGATGACCTCACCCGCGTGCTGGACTACCGCCGCGTGCGCACCATCATCATCGAGGAATGCACCGCCCAGCACGTCAACTTGCTGGAGTCGATGATCGGCAAGCTGTGCCTGCGCCTGATGGGCCTGCCCGGCGTGATGGGGGTGCGCGTCAAGATCGCCAAACTGGAGATTTTTGACGACTGCGAGGTGGCCATTCGCATGGAAACCGGGCAATGGTGAGCGAAAATCCAAGGATGAACGACGCCGTATCCTCTGAATTCCTGTCCCGCTCTGACGAAGTCCGGGCCGAAGACGCCAAAACCAAGAAGCACGCTTTCGAGATGCAAAAACTCTCGAAGCGCCTGCATCGGCAGGTGGGGCAGGCCATCACCGACTTCAACATGATCGAAGGCGGCGATAAGGTCATGGTCTGCATGTCCGGCGGCAAGGACAGCTACGCCATGCTGGACGTGCTGATGAACTTGCAGCGGCGCGCGCCCGTGGCCTTCGAGCTGGTGGCCGTCAACCTAGACCAGAAGCAGCCCGGGTTCCCGGAGCATGTGCTGCCCGACTATCTGCGCAGCGTCGGCGTGCCCTTTCGCATTGAAGAGCAGGACACCTACAGCGTCGTCAAGCGCGTCATCCCCGAAGGCAAGACCACCTGCAGCCTGTGCTCGCGCCTGCGCCGCGGCATTTTGTACCGCGTGGCGTCTGAACTGGGCTGCACCAAGATCGCCCTGGGACACCACCGCGACGACATGTTGCAAACGCTGTTCATGAACATGTTCTTTGGCTCCAAGCTCAAGGGCATGCCGCCCAAGCTGGTGACCGACAACGGCGACCATGTGGTGATCCGGCCCATGGCCTATTGCGCCGAGAAAGACCTGGCCACTTACGCCCAGCACCGCCAGTTCCCGATCATCCCGTGCAATCTGTGCGGCAGTCAGGAGGGCTTGCAGCGCCAGCAAATGCGCGAGATGATCAACGAATGGGACCGCAAATTCCCAGGCCGCGTGGACAATATGTTCACGGCCCTGGCCAATATCGTGCCCTCGCACCTGATGGATCGCAGCCTCTACCCCTTCACAACCATCAAGGCCACGGGCCAGCCGGTGGCCGATGGCGACATCGCCTTTGATGAAGACGAAAGCTGCGGCCCGGTGGGCGAGTCCAAGATCTCCTTTGTGAGCATTCGCCAAGATGACTAACACCCTGCGCTTGGTCGTGTTGAGCTTGTCGGTGTTGATGACAGGCTGTGCCGGCCTGCGCAATGTGACCAGCGAGGTGTCCAGCTACGGCAGTTGGCCGGCTGGACGCGCACCCGGGCTTTATGCGTTTGAGCGCCTGCCCTCGCAGCAACAAAACCTCGAATTGCAGGCCAAGGTCGAAGCCGCCGCCGCACCCGCATTGAGTGCTGCCGGCTTCAAGCCCTCTGTCACGCCAGAGCAAGCCGACGTGATGGTGCAGGTGGGCGCGCAGGCGCGCACTGTGGCCTCGCCCTGGGGGCCTTATGGCGCTTACGGCCCCTATGGTGCTTACGGTTCCTCTGCGCGGATGGGCATGGGCGGCTGGTTTGGCAGCGGTGGTTTCGGTGGCATCGGGCTGGGCATGACCATTGAGCCGCCCATCACACAAGCCCAGGTGGACCTGCTGATTCGCGATCGGCGCAGCAATCAGGTTCTGTACGAAACCCACGCCATCCACCAGCAAAATGGCGGCCTGGATGAGCGGCTGCTGGCCCCCATGTTCGAAGCTGCCATGAAGGATTTCCCTTCGCCGGCCATCAGCCCGCGCCAGGTCACGGTGCCGCGTCCAGAAAAACACTGATTCTCAGGATTTAAATGTCGCTTTCGATTGTCATCATGGCCGCGGGCAAAGGCACCCGCATGAAGTCCGCGCACCCCAAGGTGCTGCACAAACTGGCTGGCCGCCCCATGCTCGCGCATGTCATCAACACCATGGGCGGCTTGCACGCGCAGCAAGAGATCGTCATCACCGGCCACGGCGCGGATCAGGTGGAAGCCGCCATGCGCGCCGCCTTTGCCGGCGCGCCCTTGAGCTTTGTGCGCCAGGAGCCGCAGCTGGGCACCGGCCATGCCGTGCAGCAGGCCGTGCCCATGCTGCCCGACGAGGGCATCACCTTGATCCTCAATGGCGACACGCCCCTGATCGAGGCCGCCACCGCGTGTGCCTTGGTCGACGCCTGTGATGGCGACAAACTGTCCTTGCTGACCATCGACCTGGCCGACCCGACGGGCTATGGCCGCATCGTGCGCGATGCCTCGGGCCAACAGGTGCTGGCCATCGTCGAACACAAGGATGCCAGCCAGGCGCAGCGCGCCCTCCGAGAGGTCTATACCGGTGTGATGGCCGCGCCCACCGGCCGCCTGAAGCACTGGCTGTCCAAGCTGAGCAACCAGAATGCGCAAGGCGAGTACTACCTCACCGACGTGGTTGCCATGGCGCAGGCCGAAGGCGTCACCGTGGTCGCCGCGCAGCCGCGCGACGAGGTGGAGGTGCTGGGGGTCAACAGCCCGCTGCAACTGGCCGACCTGGAGCGCCGTTACCAGCGCGGCCAGGCCGAGCGCCTGATGGAACAAGGCGTGCGGCTGGCCGACCCGGCCCGCTTTGACCTGCGCGGCCTGCTGCAATGCGGCAGTGATGTCGACATCGACGTCAACTGCGTCTTCGAAGGCCAGGTCGACCTGGGCGACAACGTGCAAATCGGGGCCAACTGCGTCATCCGCAATGCCTCCATCGGCGCCAATGCCGTCATCCACCCCTTTACCCACATCGATGGCGACACCCTGGGCGTCAGCGTTGGCGAAGGTTCCCTGATCGGGCCCTTTGCCCGCCTGCGCCCCGGTGCGCAACTGGGCCCTGAGGTGCACATCGGCAACTTCGTCGAAGTGAAGAATTCGACCCTGGGTCGGGGCGCCAAGGCCAACCACCTGGCCTACCTGGGCGATGCCACCGTGGGCGAGCGCGTCAACTATGGCGCGGGCAGCATCACGGCCAATTACGATGGTGCCAACAAGCACCGCACCGTCATCGGCAACGACGTGCAGGTGGGCTCCAACTGCGTGCTGGTGGCGCCCATCACCGTGGGTGACGGCGCCACCATTGGCGGCGGCAGCACCATCGGCAAGGACGCCCCTGCCGGGCAGCTCACCGTGGCGCGGGCCAAACAGCTGTCCCTGCCTGGGTGGCAGCGCCCCGAAAAGATCAAGCGTTAAACGGGGCATCCGTTGAAAAAGGCCGCAATGTCGCGGCTTGCGCGGCGCATGGGCGCGCGCGTGATCGCTAACATCAGGTCAGGTTTTCATATTTTCAGGACGTTGGCCCGTGAACCACTACGATCGATTGAAGGTCACTCCGGATGCGCCGCTTGAGGTGATTCAGGCGGCTTATGAAGCCTGGGTTCGGATGGCGCATCTTGATGATCAAGACGGTGGCGTTGGGTCGGAGCGGATCGCCGCGGTTCACGCCGCTTACAAAGTGCTGTCCGACCCCTCTCTGCGCAATGAATACGATGCGGCGATGATCGTCCAGGCGATCGCCTCAGGACTGCCTCCCCAGGCGCCTGAGTCGGCGCTCGAGTCTGAGGCGGGCAAGACCGCATCGCAGGACGAGTTGGGCCGATGGAATCCCAATTTGCCGGAGCCGAACACCCCTACCACGCGCAACCGCACCACCTTGGCGATGGGCGCGGCCGGGGTGGTGTTGCTGTTTGGGGCCGTCTGGGCGACCTGGGGAGTGGTGTCGCGCCATAAGATGGAACGTGCCTTGTCAGAGCAGTACGCCGCACAGCCCAGGGCCACGGCCCACGATCTGCTTGAGCCGCCGCGGCCTGCCGCGTTACGCCACCCGGCGCCTGATGCAACCCATTCACCCACGGCCGCGGAGTTGTCCAAGATGTCCGACGAGCAATTGCTGGAGGTCTTGCCGATCCTGGGTCAGCCTGGAGCCTCACGGCCTGCCACGTTGGCCGATCCGCGCCTCCAGCGCAACGAGGGGCTGCATCCGTTGGACGGCCAGTCCTTGAATCTGCGCATCGAAACACAGCTGCTGGCCCCCTCGGCCCCTGCGGCGGCGTCCAAGTCCAATTAACGCAGCGGCAGCGCCGACCCGAACTTGGCCCGCTTGACGGCGAAAAACGCCCGCACATTGCGCACCTGCCGATCTTCGGTGAACAAAACTCGTGCCAGGTCTTGATACGCGGGCATGTCGGTCACCTGCACCACCAGCACAAAATCCGGCCCCGGGGACACCCGCCAGCACTGCTGCACGCGATCATCGGCCACGGCGCGCGCTTCAAACGCGTCCAGCGCCTCCTGGGTCTGCTGATCCAGGCTCACCTCCACCAGCACCGACAAACCCCAGCCCAGCGCGTCCGCCAGCCGCTCGGGAGACAACACCGCGACCTGCTTTTCGATCGCGCCGACGCTCCACAGGCGTTTGATGCGCCGGTGGCAGGTGGCGGGGGATAAGCCCGCCGCCTCGGCCAAGGCCTGGTTGGACCGCGTGGCATCGTGCTGCAGCAGGTCCAGCAGGTGCAGGTCGGTCGCATCCATGTCCAACGATTTGGTGTTTTGCATGGAAAGTTATTTCAAAAAAGCCCCATGAAATTATTATAAATTCCTGATGAATTGTGTTTTGAAATAAAAATCCATAAATCATGGAAAAACAAAACAACATTTCTTGTGAGACCCACTAGCATCGATCCCTTGTGTGTTTTGCTGTTGATCAGTCGCAGGGAGTTTGAGCATGTGTGGAATCGTCGGCGCAGTCGGGTCGCGCAACATCACCCCGATTTTGGTTGAGGGCCTCAAGCGCCTGGAATACCGGGGCTATGACTCCTGCGGCGTGGCGGTCTTGCAAGACGGCCAATTGCGCCGCTCACGCAGCACGGCGCGTGTCTCTGAGCTGGACGCCTTGACCAAGGCTGACGGCATCGACAGCACCCTGGGCATTGCCCACACCCGCTGGGCCACGCACGGCGCACCGGCGGTGCACAACGCCCACCCGCACTTCTCGCATGGCCCCGGTGCCGATGCGGCCACCAGCAAGCCGGGCCGCATCGCCCTGGTCCACAACGGCATCATTGAAAACCACGAAGCCCTGCGCACTGAGCTGCAAGCCAAGGGCTACGTGTTCGCCAGCCAGACCGACACCGAAGTCATCGCCCATCTGGTGGACCTGCTGTACGACGGCGACCTGTTCGCCGCCGTCAAGGCCGCCACGCTGCGCTTGAGGGGCGCCTACGCCATTGCCGTGTTCTGCCGCGACGAGCCGCAACGCGTCGTCGGTGCCCGTCAAGGTTCGCCCTTGATTCTGGGCGTGGGCGGCGTGGACGCCAGCGAACGATTTTTGGCCTCTGACGCGATGGCCTTGGCCGGCGTGACCGACCAGATCGTTTACCTGGAAGAAGGCGATGTGGTCGACCTGCAACCGGGCCGCCACTGGATCGAAAACCGAGTGGACGGCGCCGCCGACTACCAACGCATCGACGCCACCTTGCGCCCCGTGCGCACTGTCACCGTGCACAGCGGCGCGGTCGAACTGGGCCCGTATCGGCACTACATGCAAAAGGAAATCTTCGAGCAACCGCGAGCCATTGCCGACACGCTCCAAGGTGTGGTGGCCATCACGCCCAAGTTGTTTGGTGAGCAGGCCGAAGCCGTGTTTGGCAAGATCGACCGCGTGCTGATCCTGGCCTGCGGCACCAGCTACTACTCGGGCTCGACCGCCAAGTATTGGCTCGAATCCATCGCCAAGATCCCCACCCAGGTCGAAGTGGCCAGCGAATACCGCTACCGCGACAGCGTGCCCGAGCCCAGCACCCTGGTCGTCACCATCAGCCAGTCGGGCGAAACGGCCGACACCCTGGCCGCGCTCAAGCACGCGCAAAGCCTGGGCATGAAGCACACGCTCACCATCTGCAACGTGGCCACCAGCGCCATGGTGCGCGAATGCGCGCTGTCTTACGTGACCCGGGCGGGCGTGGAAATTGGCGTGGCCTCGACCAAGGCCTTCACCACGCAACTGGCCGGGCTGTTCCTGCTGACCTTGACGCTGGCCAAGCTGCGCGGCCACCTGAGCCCCGAACAAGAAGCCGAGCACCTGACCGACATGCGTCACCTGCCCGTGGCCCTGCAATCGGTGCTGGCGCTGGAGCCGCAACTCATCGCCTGGGCCGAATCATTTGCCCGCAAGGACAACGCCTTGTTCCTGGGCCGTGGGCTGCATTACCCCATCGCGCTGGAAGGCGCCTTGAAGCTGAAAGAGATCAGCTACATCCACGCCGAAGCCTACCCGGCGGGCGAGTTGAAGCACGGCCCGCTGGCGCTGGTCACCGCCGAGATGCCCGTGGTGGTGGTCGCTCCGAACGACGCATTGCTGGAAAAGCTCAAGAGCAATATGCAGGAAGTGAAGGCACGTGGTGGTGAGCTGTATGTGTGCGCCGATGCGGACACGCAGATCCAGGCCGAGCCCGGCATCCACGTGATTCGGCTGCCCGAACACTATGGTGCTTTGAGCCCCATCTTGCACGTGGTGCCCCTGCAGTTGCTGGCGTATCACACCGCTTGCGCGAAGGGGACGGACGTGGACAAGCCGCGGAATCTGGCCAAGTCGGTCACTGTGGAGTAATTGACTCAAAAGTCATGACTGCAACGAATAAAGTTGGTCGGATAACAATAAAGTCGGTCGGAGATTTTCGCTTCGCCTGATTGTGGTCTTTGACAAAAAGCCAGCGTTCTTGGATCGCTGGCTTTTTCGTATCTAGGGTGAACTGATGGGGCCTGAAATCGAGCGGTCGAATGTGTCGGGCAGCTGAAGGCTGGTCAGAGTCATTCGCGCCCGGCAGCCTGGACGGCTGCTGTTCTTTGCCATTAATGTCCGTGACAGCGCATTAAAGTCCGGTACAGCGCATTAAAGTCCGTGACAACCTAAGTCGTGCTCTGTCGCGCTCCGTCGCGTCACGGCGTTTGTTTTGGAATTTCCTACAGCTATCGGATGGTCATTGACCAACCGATAGCCATGCCCGAACATTGGTGGGGTCTAGGCGGCAGAGAAAGAAGTACCGTGACCGAGGATGAAAAGCAGCGCTATCACGGCGAGCAACTTGTGGCTTACCGAGGACTGTTCTCCTCCATGGATGGCGCCGCTCGCGCTATTTGGTTCTTCACCATGGATGAAAGCGAGATCCTGAGCTTTCTGGTTGGTGCGGATGAATCACCCGAGGCCGCTAGTGCCCGGCACGGGATCAAGCTTGCTGCGATGGCGGACGCATTGGAGCAGGTCTACCCTGATACTTCATCAGACCAAGTTATTGATCTGCGGCGGTTGGCGGCCAAACACGCGCATTAGAGCGGTTGACTAGCGCGTAATTGGTGGGTGCCGGGAGTTCTTCAGCGCTCAGCCTCACATGTGCTGGATGTCGTCGGCATAGTCACCGCGCCCACCAGTTCACTCAATTCGAGGGAGTACTTGTCATCCAGAAGATCGAGCCTTAGCTCCACGCGCTGGATGTTCGTAAGCACTTTGTTTTCATTTGCCTCGAACAAATTGGCCACTCCAGATAGTCGCCGAGCTGCTTGAAGAAACCCTAACTCGCCAAAGCCCGGCCGTTGCCCATTGTGAGTCGCCATGGGTAGAACGCAACCCTCTACATATTCGACGATTGACTGGGCAATACCGTGAGCGAAAAGCCATGGGCCCATTATCAACAGCATCCTGCAGACGGCGCAGCCGAAATCAAACGATTGCCCGCTGCTGCCGGACTCGGCAGACAAGCGCAACAGGGCAACCAAGCACGCCAGAGAGTCAAGTCCGACATGGCGTTCAAGTTTGCGTAGGCGCCTGGCGCCCCAGCCGTCCGTGGTGATGAGGAGCGCACGATTGTCCGAAGCGCTGTTTCGGACCACGGCGTAGACCGCAGGCGGCAGGCTAACCAGAACAGTAGGGATCAGCTCCATCACCTGACTATCCGTGCGTAGCAGCTGCCAGCACGGGTGATTCAACAGCGCCCGGCTCCCAGCAAATCGCAGATCTATGGCATCGACAAGTCTGGGTTGGGGGACGTGGGCACCTTTGCTGTAGCTACGCCACTTGTTCTTGAGGTCGGTCGTGGCGTCATGGCCCAGGTCCAAAGGTCGCTCTATCAGCACGTCCATCTGATGGGTGCGCTTGGCGCCGACCGTAATCCAAAGACAGTTAAACCAGCACACCGTGCGGATCCGATCAACTTCGTGGCGATGTTGGCGCATGGCGAATTTTCGCGTCCTGGACGCGAAACGAAGGTTGGCGAGTTGGAGCCCAGAGAAATCAAGCACTTGTCAGTGATCGAGCGTGATCTGGCCAGTGACGATTGGTGCCCTGCTCTGCGCTAGACCAAATCGCGTTGGCACCATAGCATCGGAGTGACCAACAGCGACAGGACAAGACGTGCCCAGCGATGCCAATTCGAGCCCACTCACCGATGAAATCGCGCGAGAACTTAACGACCAATTCGTTCAGAAATTCGGCCCGATCTTGTCGTCCGCAGAGTTGGTGAAGGCACTCGGCTACAAGTCAACTGCGGCTTATCGCCAGGCCGTGACGAGAGATACCGTTCCGGTGCCGCTGTTCCAGATTCCCAACCGAAGGGGACGTTTTGCTTTAGCACGTGATGTAGCCATCTGGCTGAGTCAACAACGACAACGTGCGACTACGCGCGACGTAGCGCTACAAGCCACTGGCAGCGAGCCACATGTGCCTGTAGCGTCAGAACCTAAGTTCTGAACTTCTCCACCACAACCACGCAGGGGGCCGCCGTGATCAGCACATAGCCGCACAAACAAAAACGCCACAGGTTTAGAGGACCTGTGGCGTTTTGTACTGAGGAGGTGCCTCAGATTTCGTCAGTGAAATAAATGTACTCGTGCCGTCGGCACGCGTCAAGGGCATCTCCTTTCCGATCAACAGATGGCCGCCAGTAGTGCGGCCGGAAAGGAGTGCCCATGCGCAAGGGCCAACGATTTACGCCTGCTCGTTTGGTCAGGTGGCTCGACCACGGTCGAGGCACAGGCAGGGGGGCTGACTATCAGCCCTGGCATCAGGTTACCCGCGACGACCCCGGAAGTCGCGGTAGATCCCATCTCATCAACTGGCGCTTTGGTCGACTACATCATCTGCTGTCCGACCAAGAACTGGTGGCATTCGGATTCGCCTCCATGCTGCCGGGTGTCGTCGATTTGCGTGAGCAGTTTCCGCTGGCACACGATGAGCACCCGCCGGAGTTGGCCGCGTACCAAGTTGACAGGCACGGGCTGACCATGCCCGGAACGTTGCAGATTGCGGAGGATCTGGGCCATAAGCATCCGTGGGTGCGCAAGGGCGAGGACGATGAGCCCTGGGTGATGACCACCGACTTGCTATTGACCCTATTCAATCGCATGGGTCGCAGCGAGTTGCTGGCGATCAGTGTCAAGCACGCCGACGAGTTGTCTGACAAGAGAACGCTCGAACTGTTGCGCATTGAGCGTGAGTACTGGCGGCGCCAAGATGTTTACTGGCTGCTTCTCAACTCGACGCTCTACAACGACATGGTTGCCAACGCAATCAGGGTGGGTATGGCGTGGACGGTCGGGCAGCCTGATGTGGCGCCGGAGTTGCGCGCGGTCTGCGCTGGGCTGGCCCCAAAAATTCATGGCCGCTCGTATCGCCAGTGCCTTGAGCTGATCAGCAGGCAATTGAGCATCGACATCCAGGCTGCTCAATGCGTGATGTGGCAAGCCATTTGGTCTGGGCAACTGCCAATCAATCTCTCTCGCTCAATGCGAATGAACCAACCACTCGAACTGCTGTCGCCAGCCGCGTTCTGGCAACAAAACCCCATCGCATCCCGGAGGACAGCATGGTCGCACTAATCTTCAACGAAGTTCTGCGCGCAGATGGCAAAGGGCTCTGCGGGTTCTATCGAGTGGTTGCGACACCGGCCGGACAGGCAACAGTGTGGCTGGCCTATATCGGTCCTTGGGCTGATGCCGCTGAGCAGCCCCATGTTGCATCCGAGTCCCTCGCCTTCGGCTCGTTAACCCAAGTCGCACGAGCCACACTCCAGAGCATGGCGGGTGAGGGTCAGCTGGCATCCGTGGAGCTCAGGCCTGTGGGCAAGTTGCTGCAACCTTCCGAGGACCTGACCGATGTTGAGAAAGCCATTTGGCAGCGGCGGCAAACACAAATGGCGCCATTCCTAAACCATGAGCTGATTGCTGACGCGCTCATGCGGACACAGGGCATCGGCCCTGTCGTACAACTGGCACTAAAAGCGGGGGATGCATCCCGCACAACTGTCTATCGCCTTTGGAAATTGCTCTGCGAAAACGGGTTCGATGCCAGCTCGCTCCATCCACGCTTTGATCGATGTGGTGCGCCAGGTGTACTCAGGCCGCATAGGGAGGGTATGAAGAAGGTCGGTGCGAAAAAACTTGCGGAGCACCTTGGTGAACCCATTGCCTTTCCGCAGCAGCCCACGACCGAGGCAGATCGAGTCAAGATCCTTCAACATGCCAAGATCCTCAGTAAAGCGGGCTTGCCGTTCGTTGAACTATACGACCAGCTCATTCAGCGTGTATATGTGACGCAGTATGCGCAGACGGAAAATGGGCGTGTCGGTATCGTGCCCCCACAGGGAAGCTTTCCGAACAAGCGCCAGGTGCGCCACATCATCGAGAGCGGCGTCAAGCGGCTCGAGCGCGTCCTGCGCGCCACAACCCTGGGGCACTTCCAGCGGAATCTGCGCGGCTTGCGTGGTAAGGCTTATGACGGCGTCGCTGGGCCTGGGTATGCATATGCCATAGACGCAACCATCGGTGACATTCACCTGCGCAGCTCGGTGAATCCAGCCTGGCCCATCGGACGGCCGATTGTCTATGTTGTGGTCGACATCTGGTCGACGGCGATTGTCGGTTTCTATGTCTGCCTGTCGGGCCCATCCTGGGTCACAGCCAAGCTTGCACTGTTCTCAACATTCTGTGACCCAAAGTTGACGGCGCAGCTATGGGGATACGAGTACATCGACGTGCTGACGCCGACCCCAACCGTGCCGTTCGAGGTGTGGGCCGATAGAGGTGAGTACGTCAGCGCTGGCGCACGTCAAACCTGCTTGACGATGGCCATCAACTTCGCAATCAATCAGGCCTATCGACCTGACATGAAGGGCATGGTCGAGGTTTTACATCGTATCGCCAAGGACAAGCAGTACCACTTTCTTCCCGGGGCCATCAATGCGCGACGAAAGGAGTTGGAGAACAGGCCATCGGCCAAAGAGTCGGCCTACACGATGCGTCAGTATGTCCAGTATCTCTATGGCATCTTCAGTCACTACAATTTGTTCGCCGATCGAAGCAACCGACTGACGGTGGAGATGATCGGTGCTGGTGTCGAGCCCACCCCCGCCGGGCTTTGGCGCTTCGGACACGAAGCAGGCATCGGCTACCAAAAGTTGACCCATCAGGATCGACTGATCACGGGCTTGCTCAAGCAAGGGCAGGCAGTGGCACGTCGTGACGGCGTCTATTTTGAGTCTTTGCAATACGAAGCTGACATTGCAGCAACACAGCAGTGGTCTGCCCACGCAAGAAATTTCGGAGCTATTGAGCGTTCAGTATTTCACTTCCCTGGTTCCACCTCACGGTTCTGGTGGCCAGATCCGCAGGGCAGCATGCACGAGTTTCGCTTGCGTGAGAACGCACGGGCTACTTCGGATTTCTCCCTGGATGAGTGGCGTGACGCGTTGATTTTCGACAAATGCAAGCGTGACGATCGCGAATACAGAAGGCTCACGGCCGCACTTAAGAACATGGAGGCTCAATCGCTGCTGCGTAAGCAAGCCATTGAGCAAACGGCAGCGGCAGACGCTGCCTATGAAGGGCCAAAGCCCACGTCTCGAGAGGCTCGGCTGTTGGAAACCTTGTCCTTGACGGGATCGGCTTCGACGACGACCGCGACGGCACCATCGACCATGCCAGTGTTGGAATCTGATGCAGCGTATGACACGTTGATGGACGAGGTTTTTGCCACCATGAACCGCGAGGCGGGCCAATGATGCACGTCACCAATGCCATTAGGCAACACTCAAGCGCTCACCGAGACAACATCTTTATAGAGGCATGCGGCCTGCCACTTGAGCCCGTGGAGATTGGCAAACGTCTAATATATCTCCCTCCGCAGCCTGAGCCCGGAGAGTCCATATCGGACCATGAACTGTTTGACATCTTGCGCATGCATATCCCTACAGCCACAGGGATCGAATTGGCCCGGACCATTGGCTTAATGCTGCGGCAGGGGTATGTCCATCGAAACCCATCCAGCCCGGCCACATGGCGGCAAATCTACAGTGGTATCGGGGCGCAGGCTGCATTTAGCCCCATTCAGTTGGGTGCTACGGTCACAGGGATCTCGGGCGTAGGGAAATCGACGGCCATCGAAAAGGCGTTGCATTTGTACCCGCAGGTGGTTACGCACGAGAAGGTCCCTGGATTGGCGAATCCTTGCCGGCAGCTTCTTTGGCTCAAGGTCGAAGTTCCGTCTACCGGCAAGACGGCCGACCTCGTGGATAACCTGGCTCGGGCAACAGACGTGGCACTTGGAACATCGTACGCCGAGGATCTGTTTTCCGGGCGACGGCAGACTGGTGTCGCACTCGCGCATCAATGGCTTCAAAAGGTCTCATGCAACTTTCTGGGGCTGCTCGTCCTGGACGAGGTTCAAAACCTGTTTCGCGTCCAAAACAAGGAGGCCCGAATGGCTGCCAAGCGAAGCAAGAGCGGCATCAGACCCGAGTTGCGTGTCGCTGACGATGAAACATTGAAGTTTCTGTTGACCCTGTCCAACTTCGCCAAAATTCCGACGCTGTACTGCGCAACACCCGACGGCATGGCTGCGTTTGGAACACGCATGAGCACGGCGCAGCGCATGTTGACGGCAGGCTTCCACACGATGCCGCATGCCGAGTCTGCCGACGACGAATTCTTTCGCAAGCGACTGTTCCCAGTGCTGTGCCGGTACCAGTGGCTGCCTGATCGGTTGCCAGTATCAGACGAGCTACGCCGTCTCATCTTTGAACTGAGTGCAGGCGTGCCCAAGTTTGCGGTGTTGACTTGGATCCAAGCACATCGTCGTGCCATCCAACGCCATTCGCAAGGGTTGGCGCTTGAGGATTTTCGGCATGCTGCAGAAAATGCGTTGGCCCCACTCAGGCCTGCGGTGGCTGCGCTTCTGAGCAATGATCCCATGCGGCTGCAGCACTATGAAGACCTGATGGGTTCCCTTCGGCAGTGGGGCCCAGGGGTGGCATAGCGAATGCATGCCTGCTCAAGATGGCAGGCATGCGTATACCTCGTCAGAAAGCACGCAATTTCGAAGCATTCTTTCAAGCGGGTGCGCCGCCCAGCCATGCGCGTGCGCAGCCAAATGCAATGGGGCTCCATTGAGGATCATTTCAACTGCCGCCCGCAATCTTGTCTCTCGCCGATCTTGGTCGCTCGTACTCCTTGGCGATTCGTTTTTAACGGGCTTGCTCGCTTCTTCTTCTATTGCAGCATGGAAGGCGCCGCAGGGCGGCAAGGGGCTGCTCAGGGCGTTGAAGGCTTCGTCGATCGATTCGTACAGCAGGGCAGCAGCAAGTGCATAGGCCGTCGTCGCGCACACTCCGCGTACTCGCAACATGGTTGCGTCAAGAAGGTCATGATGTCCGCCAGAGCGCTCGCTGGCGAGACCATTCCAGAACTTGCTTTGCCATGGACCTGCAATGCTTTCGGCGGCTAGGTCACTCAGTCTACCGCCCGGCATATTGGGGGCAGTCGTCAGACCGCATGCCATAGCGCGCACAGTGATGGCTCGCATTACCTGCAGGGTTGAAAACGGCTTAGGCTGGTGCAAAAGCTCTGTACAGATCTCTGAGTAGCGACGGATTACCGCGTTTCCCAGGGCGTGCGCGACCACTGCGTCTGATTCTGCATGTGCGTGAGGCAAGGCCTCGTGTGGCAACGTTTGCCAAGTGCCACCTTCGCAAACGCGAAACAGCGGGCAGCTACCCCTGTATTGCAAAACGCTAACCGTCAGCGATTCTTTCCGGTGGAATCAGTCTGTGCCATTGGGGAAGTGAAGTCGGTCTTAAGCGTGACGGACCTAAAAGTTGCTTTGAGAAAGCTGGCTGAGGTTAAGTTGCTGCGTGACTTTTTGTCTGATCCATCATATGTTTATTGCGCCAAAGAGAGCGGGCTACGATCCAAGTTTGAGCCTCAGTGCGACGAGCGAGACCAACTGGTGACTTTTCTTCTTTGCGAGCGCTTCGATTTTGACTTTGCTAAAAACATGGAAAGCATACTTTCCTGCTATGGTGAAGAGCATCCAAAATATCCGGCCAATGTGCGGCACAACTTTGTGCTAAGCATCAAGGATGGCTTGTTAACTTATATATTTTCAAAAGAGGATGGGGTTTTGTATCCATTTTCAATGAAGCTGACGGATGTATTCGATTGTGGTGGAACCGATCGGGTTAAGAGTATTTCCGCAAAGCCGCGCACTCTGACGAATAGGTTTATAAAACCGTCGCCAGGCTCATATGAGCATATCAGGCACTTTTCCAGCCTTCTGCACCAAGCGCTCACAACGGTCTCTGTTCTTTTTCCTGAAATGGGGAAATACATTCCCTCTCAGGATGAGGTTCAGTACAAGGACATTGAGCCAATTCGCGGCTTTTGATATTTGAAGTATATATATTAATAAGTAATGTGCTTGGCGTTCCAGCTCGTGGGGGAAGCGAGTTGCAGCAAGAGCATCAGGATGAACTTTTGCTGTACTACAACCAGTAATGCCCAGATCATCGCCGTGAGCGCACCTTTACTTCCAGTTGTTAGGTAGCATGTGGCCAATACTGTTGCGATGCCGCCAAGGATTGCATTCGTGCCATCAATCGTCTTTTCGACTAAATGCAGAAGGTTGAAAAAGTCATTCTTTACCCATCGTTGAAACCTGGAGTTTGGTTTTAGTTGACTTACTGTCCACAGTGTTAAGCAAGTTATAATTAACGTGTAATGAAAATTGCTCGGATGCGGGATGCCTGGTAGATCCAATATATGGATTGGAAAGGCTTTGAGCCAACTTGGTGATCCGAAGATTTCGGTTGCCCACATAAACAAACCAATTGAGAGTCCCAGCGTGAAGCACTTTTGGGTGCTGATGAATCGTCTAAAAGCTGATGACAGTTTCATTTTGGTCTCTCGATCTTTGATGAATGGCGTTTGGGTGATGCTCAAATGCTATCCCAGGAATTGCGTTGTGTCATTGTCATTTATGACGGAGAAAGCTAAGGAATTTCTTCTCTATGCCGCTGAGGGCATGTAGCTCACTTATCTGTAGTGGCAATCCCAGCGCACCATATGTGCAATTGATGCCCCATTTTTGGGTTTACATCATGTAACGCACACCCCCTCCAGAGAGGGGTAAGCACAGTTACACGATCAATCACAATCACAATCACAATCACAATCACAATTGCGGCTGTTGGCGTCAGGCCAGCCTTTATGCATTCAATATTCAGGAGGATCGATGGCGGCTAGACCTTTCATCGTGCTTGGTGATCAGACCGATCACGGCGGGGTTGTCATTGAGGCATCGCAGATGACGGACACGCACGGCAAGGGCATCGCCCGTGTCGGCGATCAAGTGACGTGCCCGAAGCGTGATCATGGCACTACGGTGATTGTCACGGGCGACCCTACGATGATCATTGATGGCAAAGCCGCTGCGCGGCATGGCGACAAATGCGCCTGTGGTGCCACTTTGATCTCAAGTCAGTTCGTATCAACTGTGGGCGATGGCGGCGGCGCGGCATCGTCGCCACAGGCTGCTAGTCAGGCTCAAGCCGAGAGGGCGCGAGCTTCAGGTTTGATCAGTTCTCTGCTACCAGAAAACCACCAGTTCGATATTCATTTCGCAGTTCGGGATGAAAAGACTGGCGATGTATTACCCAAGGTCTCGTACAAGATCACCTTGGACGACGGTACATCCATCACAGGTGTGACCGACGAAAACGGGCTGACAGACAAGATCAGTTCGAAAACAAAGCAACAAGCAAAATTGGAGGTTCACCACTATGGCGACAACAGTGACAGCGGAGCTGACGCCAACAACAGATACGACGCCTGCTGTTGCTAACGTTCCTGCCAAGGAAAAGAGCGGGGCACAGTGGGTTGGCAAGTTTCCAGGCAGCGCAAGTCTTGATGACCTTGAGCCAACCTTCAAGGCCAATGCAACCAAGTTCATCGACGCCATCAAAGCCGCTGGCGGTACTGTGAGCATTGCTGCGACATACAGGCCGAGAGAGCGTGCGTACCTCATGCATTACAGCTCGATGATCTCCAGGGGCGAGATCACTGCCGACAAGGTGCCTGCAATGGATGGGGTCAATATCGATTGGGTCCACGACTCAGCGGACGAATCCAAGAAGGCCGCAACCGCAATGGCTAAGGGATTCACGATTGTTTATCCACCAGCCCTTATTTCTCGCCACACCGAGATGGCGGCGATCGACATGACAATCGGTGGCATGGTTGGCAAGAAGATCAAAGATGCTTCGAACAAGGACGTTGAAATCAAGCAGTTGAGCGATCTCAATGCTGTCGGCGCCACCTACGGTGTTCACAAGCTCTTGTCGGATCCCCCTCACTGGTCAGATGATGGGCATTAAATTCCTTCTCCCTAGCATTCTGCTTTTGGTCGCTGCCTATGCGTCAGGCAGCGAAGTCCAGCACGGCATCATCAAGCTTGATGGCGCTGGACACGCCATGCTGGTCGTGGCTGATCCGCTGGCCGCAGGTCAGACGGTGTACTTTCAGTATCCCGATGTCAAACAGCAACCCGTTTGCTGCAAGCGATTGATGACTGGCGAATTCACCAAGGTTGACGGTGCAAACGCGTTGGTGACCAATGAGGTCACGGGGAATCCGCCTGTGATTTACAGCGCACGCATACCTAAACTGTGGGCCGATATGCCGTTTGTGGGGGCTGCCACTATTGGACGGGGCTTGCACGCAATGGGTGTCAAGGGGCAATTGGTAGCGAAGACCAGACAAGGCCAGACGAGTCGGATTGGGTCCTGTACCAGCCAAGAGGGGGTGCATCTGATCGACAGAAAGGGCTCCACTGAGGCGACTCACTTGTACCTGGGGTTGGGGTACGACGTTGAACATCCGAGTTGCAGATAGGGCGAGAGCCACTCAGTCGCGCTAGTGCAGCATTTGGGTAAATCGGCTAAATTCAAGTCCAACTATGGCGTCAGGAGTTCGAGCATGTTTGTCACCACATTCAAATTCGATGCGAAGACCGACAAGGTGCTTGAGGATCTGATGCAGCATTACGGAACCGTCTCCAAGGCCGCAGTTTTGCGAAAGGCAATCGCCTTGCTCAACGTAGCCAAGCGTTATGAGCAACTTGACGGATCGGTAGTCCTCCGGCGAGACGGGCAAGATGTCAAGGTGCTCATGAGGTAGCCATAGCGCTGGAGCAAGAAGCTTCTTCAACGCTGAGGCAAATGATCGCGGTTTTGAGCTTGCGCTATCATTGCTCCGCAAGCCGCGTCACGCTGAACCTGCTGCCGGGTTAAATGACGTCTGAGTATTTTTTGACCGAGCCAACTCCTTCGGTCGATGCGTAATCGGCAGACATCGGCCATCCAAAAGGAATTTGGCATGTCTGAATCAACGTTTTTCGTTTCCGAGGCCGCCGTACGAAACCTCAAAGGTACGTCTGTGCGCCGCATTTATGGAATTTCCTCTGCGCATCTCAGCGAGGCTTTTGCAGCGGCAATTGGCTTTCGAACCAACGCTGCATTGCGTGCTGCACTTGTCGGGCAGGCGACAGTAGAAGTCCCAAAGCCCAGCAACGCACGACTTTTGCAGCGTCTTCGTGAGCTTGGCTATACATCAGTGCCTGATGATTTGCAGTTGGTCCCTGAGCTCCAGCACTCCTATACTCCTTTTCGCCAATTTCCACTTAACAAGCGACGTGGAGTGCGTTGGAATTCATGGCGAAACCTCGTCGTGATGGCCATCAATGCGGGGCTTGAGCAAAGACTGTTTGGACTGCAGCCTACTGATAACTGGTGGCCAGGCGCGGCACGTAACCACCACGAGTGCCAGAGCGCCAACTACCGATTCAATGTCGCTTCCGGAATCCCTGCGATTGCGAGCGTTGATGCGCACGCCGGTGATGAGCTGTCGATCCAAGTGGTTCTGGATCCCAAGCGGCTCGACGTGAACCCTAGCATTTTCTGTGGACTATCCGATGGTGATGCGGTAGCTCATTGTTGGCTCGAACGTCGGTTAGGCGCGTGGATTCAAGATGGTGGCGAGGGTTTCTCTTGCAAACGAACAGCCCAAGCAATGCTTGTCGGCTTGAACGTTATGCCAAAGGGATATGCCGATCAAGGCAGCTTTATCCTCTAATCCACTGCTTTAGAGCGGGCACCTTGATGTAGTGGGTGCCCGTGCGGCCAAACCAGGAGCCTTCAGTGATGAGTGTTAGGCGTAGCGACGCGGCCTTCGGTGAAGCGAGTTGCTGTGTCTCAGACTTTGGCGCGCACCTCACCAAACCAACGGCATTTTTGCCGATGTTGTCTCAGACTTTAGCGCGTGTTGAGTAGACTGGGAATGTCAGAGTTCCCAGGAGAGGTTGTCTCGGACATTAATGGCAAAGAACAGCTGCTTCGACCATGACCGGCCAATCGACGGGCAGAGGCGCGTTTTGGCCGCAGCGCTCTGAACCTGCCACTTAAACAACTGGTGGCCACGACCCAATCATGAATGGCAGGTCCGGCTCAAGGTGAGCGGGCGGAACCGACCTATGGCCGCCGTAAGCAAAAGGATGGACGCCCCCATAAACAGCGCTTGGATCGGGGGTGGTTTTTGAACACACTACGGCTAAGCCGTAAAACAAAAAGTCCCACTTTAAAAGTGAGACTCAGATTGTTGAGGTGGCTGGGATGCCGTGTTGACCAACGAGCGAAAAAGGCTGCTTAAGCCTACGACTGTCTTGCGCACGGACCTGTACATGCTCGGCATGCCGGGCTAGAGACGACAAAGATTCGTCACGCTCAAGTGCCACCTTTTATGGAACTCAACTAGCTGCGAGACCAGCGACGCATAACCGTGAGTCCAACTAGGCCGAACGTCAGCAGCAATGAAGTCCCGGGTTCAGGAATTGGTGAACCAATATCACCATCGTGCACGGCAAACACATGGCCGGGATATGTATAGGCGTTGTCCCATTGATCGCCAACTGCCATGTCGAAAGACCACACAGATGGGGCAATTTGCCTGGGCAATTCCTCTAAATACTTACCCGACTGCAAATTCAGGAATGGACCTGTATTGGACAGACCAAAGCCTGGCTGATTCGCTTCGTGTGTAATGGGGTTGACATTGTCTTTATCGCCAAGAGTGGTGTAAAACAAATGTGCCAATTCAGATGAGTTGGAGGGCACGTTTGAGCCACACACTGGGGTTCCGCCACATGAGGTCCACCCAAGGTTGTTTACTTGTGGAAGGCGCCAACCGGATACTCCACCTTCTACCAACGAACCCAGCCAACTTTGTGCCTCCGTGTAGTAGGCAATGCCTTGGGTTAGCGGGCTATTTGCGTAGTAATTTCTGTAATCGTAGGCCAAAGCATTGGCGTCAGCGAGCCAAGTGATGTCCAAGTCCTTGTCATAGAACGCATCTGGCCCATGACCATGGTCGTTCGTAAAGTACCGGGCTTGCAGCGTCGTTTCCCAGGTACCTTGCCCTGAAATGGCTTCAGCTTGTGCCGAGCTTGCAAATCCAGCCAACAAGGCAACCGCAATGGCTGCCGACTGGTAATTAATAACGTGCGATAGCGTCATAGACGGAACTCCCCAATTCACTTATATACACAGACTGAAAATTGTAGTCCGCGATGGTCAGGGCGCCGCCCCCCAAATTGGGGTGTTTCATGTGTTTCGAAACCACTCGTGCATGTTGTCGGGTAATTAAAGTCTTTCTCGACGGTCTAGCTACAGCGTGCTGATCGACATCGCTCAGCGCAGCCACCGAGATGAGAGGCGAGCCGCTACTGGAGGGGAACTGCTTAAGAACGGACTACCTTTGCGCACACCGAGGCGACCCGCGTTCTCTCGCTGTTGCCAAGCTGCCGATCAGCCCAGGCGGCAACGAGGATCATGTTCGCGAGTGCCAGTTGCTACTCCTTCTGAACTTCGCCAGACGCAGCCCCCATGTGGTTCGGCTGCTCGAAGTCGAGGCACGACCCGGTGGAGTGCCGGTCTGGCTATTGGAGTCCGTTCTGCCAGGCCCGAGGGGCTGCGTCACGCTAGCGGACTGGATCTCTGAGTACCGGAATGAGCTTGAGTCGCTCCCGGTGCGCCAGTGGATCGGGCACATCGCCACGGGGCTACTCCATTGCGGTGAATTGGTCGAGGGATTCGCGCATGCCGACCTCAAGCCAGACAACATCCTCGTCGCGGAAGGATGGATCTGCAAGATTGCCGATTTCGGACTGGCCGGATGGAAAGATCGAGCAGCCACACCCGGCGCGCCGCTGTACCAAGCGCCCGAGCTTGCGAATGGCGTGCTCCCGAATGCAAGTTCCGACATTTTCAGCCTGGGCGTCATCGCATATGAGCTGTTCACGGGGAGGAATCCTTGGGAGGCAGCGTCAAGGGCTTCGATCGATCGCCTCAAGATCGCGATGCGCAGCGGCGTGGTCAATGCGGATCCGCGCGTCCCTTTGATCGTGTTGCAATGCCTCGAGGTCGATCCGGCCAAGCGCCCGACGTTGTTGGAGATCCAACAGGCGTTCATGTTTCCAGAGGTGCGCACCTCGCTTGTCGAAGCCGGGGAGGAAGCTTTTGCAGTATTCAGCCAAGGCTTGATCGCGCTTGGCATGCCAGACGTGGTCGTCAAGACGATGGCTGATGGATCGGCATCGCGCAACGCTGCGACAAGGGTCAACATTGCCGTGGCCTTTTCCCAAACGGGATATCACGATTTCGCTGAAGTGCAGTACGCGCAACTGGCCAGCGAAGGCATAGATGTTGTGGGTCAGCGTGCAGTCAACGACCAACGTCGCGGCCTCCACGAGGCCAGCCTGAATGCACTCCGGCCTCTCATCGCGAAGTCGCCCAATGATGTCGGTCTTCGCATCAACGCATCGGCAGCATGCAATGACCTCGGGCTTCACTCGGAAGCCCTTGAATTACTTGAGCAAGCGAGGACGTCTGATCCGGGCAACCCGACTGTCCTTTACCAGTACGCCTATACTTTGATTGCATTGCGCAAATGCTCAAAGGCCAAGGATGCAGTGGACAAGTACAAGAAGGTCGCCGGAGAGACGTTGCTTTGGCAGCGTCTAGAGGCTACGGTCAGAGCTTGTTGTCCCGGCTTATACAAGTCCCGATAAGCGCAGCCTAACCTCGCTGCTTCGGCGGGTTGTTCACAGAATCTGTTGAAAGTACCGGGCGTTTGGTAGCGCGGGAGCGCTCCGGGCGTAGGAATGTCTCGTCGGCATGGGCTCGATTTCCCCAAGCCCAGTTCGCGCAAGCATCCGGCGATGCCCTCAAAAGTAGATTTCTGCCGCGCAGACGCCTAGCCGGGTGCGTGGGCAGCCGTTCCGGGATGTCGCTGAGGCAGGCATGCTGATTGTGCCTGTTGAGCTTGGCCGACCGCAGCAAGTTCATCACGATCGCGGTGCGCTGTCCGGACAGCTTGCTTCCCGCGAACAGCCATGCTTGGCGCCCCATTGCCCACGGACGGACCTGCTCTGGCGCCGCCCCGAATGGCCGTGTCGGGGGGCGTTGCGCTCATCCGGCAAGCAATCGGTGGAAGGGGCACTTCCGGTAGCCGCCGTCACTTACTTGCGCGAAGTCAATGGCCGCTTCCAGCCTTGAGCAACCATTGGCTTGCAGGCAGATGGCGTCAGTACGTTGGTGTGTTCTGCTTTACGTGTGCCGCTTAGGTCGTCCGACGGACTTTCTTTTGGGTGCTTGACATAGCCGTGCCGGACGAGCGTCCTCGACGGACTTTCCCGTGAAATGAGCGCCTAACCAAATCAATAACTTAGGGTGGGCCGCTCCGACGGACTTTATTTGTTGGAGTCAGTCATGACTGCTGTTCACGGGCAATAGAGTCTGAGACAGCGCAACATAGTCTGAGACGAGGCAATAGAGTCTGAGACAAGGTGCGCTGAAGAACTCCCGGCCGGTGTACTGTGAGCGGCGGCCGTCAACTGTTCAGCTGCAGCAACTTGGCCGTGAAGCTGGCTTTGAGTTTTTCGGCATCTCGCCCGTAGTGAGCTTCTCGATGATGGTGTGCACAAAGAGCAATCACGTTGTCTTCAGGGATAGATTGAGTTTCGTAGCCGACTAGGCAGCGCCGGCGGCGACCGCTTCAAGAATCTGATGATCTGCTGCTCCGTGAATCGACTCTTCCTCATGTCCGTCATTCTCCAGGTTGACAGACCTCACTTCCATTCAACTGGTACGGCTAGAAGGGTGCAGGTCAAACCTGCCTTTACCGATCCATCAGATCGGCACCCGCGTGCCCAGTTCCACCACGGCATTACTAGGAAGGCGGAAGAACTCAGCCACGCCCCCGGCGTTCTGACTCATGGTGGCAAACAACCTCTCACGCCAGTTCGACATGCCGCCGCCTGGAGTGGGGACCACGGTTTCACGACTGAGGAAGTAGCTGGTTTCGAACACTGATGTCACCAGCCCATGCGGGGCGGTCAGCTCCAACGCCATGGGTACATTTGGTGAGTCCATGAACCCGTAGTTCACCTGGACTCTCCAGAAGCCGTGCTCTAGTTGCTGAACATCCACGCGGCGGTCTACCGGCACCCAAGGGACCTCTTGAAAGCGCACCGTGAGGATCACGTTGCGTGCATGCAGTACCTGATTGTGCTTGAGGTTATGCAGCAGCGCCTGAGGCACCATCTCGGGATCGGCCACCGCGTACACAGCCGTGCGCTCGACTCGGTTCAGGCTGCTTGGATCAAGCTGTGCAATGAAATCCTGAAGCACCAGTCCATCTTTGCGAATGCTCAGCATCAGCAGTTCACGGCCACGTCGCCATGTCGTCATCAGTACGAACAGCATCAGGCCCAGTGTGAGTGGAAACCAGCCGCCATCGATAAACTTGATGGCACAACCCGCCACCAGTACCGCATCAATGAACAGGAAGAACGCGGTGGAGCCAAGAGCCACCGGCGCTGGCAAACGCCATCCCTCTCGCACCACAAAGTAAGTCAGTATGGTGGTGACCATCATGGTCAGGGTGACCGCAATCCCATAGGCACTGGCCAACGCCGACGAGCTACGGAAGAACAGCACTACCGCCAACACGCCAGCCAACAGCGTCCAGTTAACAGCAGGCATGTAGATCTGCCCGATCTCTAGAGCACTGGTATAGCGCACTCGCATGCGTGGCAGGAAACCCAGCTGAATGGCCTGCTTGGTCAGCGAGTAAGCGCCCGAGATGACCGCCTGCGAGGCGATGATGGCTGCCAGCGTGGCCAGGACGAGCGCGGGCAGCAGCCAACCCTCGGGGAACAGACGGTAGAACGGGTTCTGGATCGCCGATGGATCGCCCATGAGTAAAGCGCCTTGGCCCAGGTAGTTGAGTGCCAGGCCTGGCAGAACCAGACCGGTCCATGCGATCTGGATGGGTCGACGTCCAAAGTGTCCCATGTCGGCATACAGCGCCTCCGCGCCGGTCAATGCCAGCACGATGGCGCCCACTGCCACGAACATGTGCCAGCCGCGTGCGGCCAGAAATTCCCAAGCATGCCAGGGGTTCAAAGCCGCGAGAATGGCAGGCTGCTGCATGACGTGCCATGCTCCCACAGCACCAAGTACCCCAAACCACAGCACGATGATCGGACCGAAAAATCGTCCAACCACCGCTGTGCCGAATCGCTGCACAAAGAACAGCCCGATCAAGACGAACAACGTGGCGGGGACCACGTAGGGCTTGAGCGCCGGCGTCAGTACTTCCAGTCCTTCCATGGCACCCAGCACCGAGATGGCTGGCGTGATCAGGCTGTCACCGTAAAACAGCGTGGCACCGCCCACACCCAGCAGCAAGAGACCGCGACGCAGCGCTGGTCGCTGTGCCACAGCGTTTGCGGCGAGCGCTGTCAGGGCCAACCCACCGCCCTCTCCGTGGTTGTCTGCACGCAGGATCAAGATCACGTATTTGAGCGTGACGACCAGCATCAGTGCCCAGAAGATCGTTGAGATCGCGCCGATCAGATGGGGGCCATCCAGCGGCACGCCTGTGTGCGGGGCAAAGACCTCCTTGACGGTATAGAGTGGACTGGTGCCGATGTCACCGTAAACGACGCCAAGGGCAGCCAGAGTGAGCGCGGCGGTACCCTGTTTGCCGCTGGCGTGGGTAGTCGCACTGGGCTGCGCAGCGAATTTGGGTTTCTGCATGGAGACTCCATGGGTGTACAAGGCTACCAAGATGCGCTGGCGTGCATCAGGATCGCATAAGTGCCCAGAACACTCACTCAGTCTGCAGCGTCCGGCTCCGCAAGGCGATATCCCACCCCAGGCTCGGTCATCAGGTGCTGCGGGTCGGTGCGGTTGGTCTCTAACTTGGCACGCAGTTGGCCCATGTAAAGTCGCAAGTAGTGGGTTTGCTCGGTGTATTCGGCACCCCACACATCGGCCAGCAATTGGCGATGCGTGACCACTTGGCCCGCATGACGAACCAGCCGCGCCAACAGGGCGTATTCGGTGGGGGTGAGATGAACCTCAACCTGCCCCAGCCGCACACTCCTAGTCTTCAATTCCACCTCAAGTGGACCATGGCGGTAATGCAACAGCGCCGGCTCGCTGTTGCGCCCGCGATGACGCAAGGCCACGCGCATGCGGGCCAGCAACTCGCCAATGCCAAAGGGCTTGACCAGGTAATCGTCGGCGCCATCGTCCAGCAATCGAATCTTCTGCCCCTCCGCTTCGCGTGCCGAGATCACGATCACCGGGATGTTTCTTTTGGCCCGCAACTCTGGTAACAAGCTCTGACCATCACCATCGGGAAGCCCCAGATCCAACAGCACGAGGTCGATGACGCTGCCAGGTTGCTCGTGCTGCAACTGGGCGCGAGCGTCTGCCAGGCTGGCCGCCGTGCGGACATCGTAGCCCTCGATCGACAATGCCTCACGCAGTGAGCTTCGCAATACTCGATCGTCTTCTACCAGGAGGACGCGGTGGCTCATGGCGATGGCTCCTTCACGTCCGTGGCCGGCGGCCGCATGTAGCCAGCCAAGGGCAACCGGCACTCGAAGCGGCACCCTCCCTCACCACGAGGGTGCAGCAGCAGTTCACCCTTATGCACTCTGGCAATGGCACGGCACACCGCTAGACCCACGCCAACGCCCCGACCACCGTCTGCCGGGTGGGCTGTTGCCCCTGCATCGCCTCGTTGGAAGAGCTCGAACACCTTTTCGCGCCACGCTGGCGGGATGCCGGGGCCGAGGTCGCTCACAGCCAGCACGAGGTGAGCACCGTCGCGCGTGAAATCCAACTCCACCGGCGCATCGGCTGGGCTGTATTTCAGGGCGTTGTCCAACAGGTTGTCCAGCAACTGCGACACCAGCAGCGCGTCGCACCACAGTAGAGGCAGATCAGGCTCAACCCAGGCTTGCACGCGCTTACCCTCCGGTCTGCGCCGTATGCGCTGTAAAGCAGCGCCTGCGATCTCTTCAGCGGACTCCCAGTCGCAGCGCAGTGCCACCGAGGGCGTATCCAGCCGGGCCAGTTGCAGGGTGTTGTCCGTTAGCCTTGCCAGTCGCTCACTCTCTTCCACGATTCCAGCGGCCAGACGCTGACGTTGTGCCCCGCCCATGCGGTCGCCCTGCTCCTGCAAGGCAGAAGCAGCCCCCATGATGGTGGCGAGCGGCGTGCGGTAGTCATGCGAGATAGCTGCCAACAAGGCGTTGCGCGTGGCCTGCATCTGGGCCTGCTCACGCGCCAGTTGCTCCTGCTCTGCCATCAAAGACCGATGCAGCGCGCTGCCCATTTGGTCACACAGCGCTTGCAGGTGCGGACACAACTCACTCATCTGTGGGTGTCGAGCCAAACCGACAATGAGTGCCGCTCCCAGGGTGACACCTCGTCCTCGCAACGGAAGGTAGGCGTCGGATAAATTGTCATAGCGTCCGCTGCCCGCGCCCAAGGCTTTGCCCTCACGCACGCACAGGGCTAACCCCTCACTTTGGGTGTCGAGCAACTCCCCGGCTTGAACCGTGACACGGCCGTCCGACGGGCTGCCGAGTGTGCGCAGCACTGACACCGCCACAGGGCTCCCGGTAGCCTCTTGCAGAGCTGCCTGCAGGGCCACCGCGTGGGCAGCCGGATCACTGGCGTCACGAAGCGTGTCACCCCACTGACGCAGGCGAGCCTCTCGTTGGGCCGCAGTCTGTGCGGCTTCAGCTAAGCGGCGCTGGCGGATCACCAAGCCAGCGATGATCCAGTTGACCAGCAAGAGAGCCGTTAGCAATAGCGCATTCTGATGAAGGTCCACTGTGAAAGTGAACTTCGGTGGAACCATGAACCAGTTGAAGGCCAACACCGCTAATGCGCTGGCCAGCCAACTTAGCCACCCCGGCAGCCAGAGAGCAGACAGCGCAGAAGCGAGGACCAGCAGCATGGCCAGATTGGCCAGGTCAACGCGGCCGTCCAGCACGAACATCACCGCAAACGTGATGGGCCACGCCACTAGGGCGAGTAGTGCATGAGTGACGTGCTGCCTGTTCATGGCGTGAGACTAACGCCAAGTTCATCAGGAACGCGTAAGTGGCGGGATTGCGTGTTCAAACTGCATTCGCCCAGGGGGTGGTCAAGCCTGACCTAGGCTGTCACGCTCGTGTAGCGAGGGCCCTATTCCGCTTATGTAATGACCAATCGAGCGGCATGCAAGTTACTAGCGGCGTCGATGAGGCATTTGCTTTAGCGTCGAAGACTGCTGCGGTGCGAAAGCGGATGTTCGGAAGCAGAGGACTAATGACCGCAACCGCTGCTAACCGGGCATCGTCTAAACAATCCGCAGTTCATTTCATTGGGTTGACGTGGCAAGATTGGCGGCATTGGGGCGCAGGCCTGTGGCAGATGATTCGACATCGCTCGGGGAGTGATCATGAACGAAAGCACCGGCGACACGAGCGCCATCGACCACCACCACCATCCTGGCCAAAGCCTGGCGGTGATGGCCGAGGCGCTGTACCTGGCCAACTTGCTGGTGGCGCCGGGCATTGCCTTTGTTGTGCTGCTCTGGTTGTGGTTCAAGCACAAGGATTCCGCGCCGCTGCTGGCGCGCCAGCATCTGCTGCAGGCCACCTGCGTCAGTGTCGTCGCCGGGATGCTGATCGTGTGTTTGTCAACCGCGCTCGTGGCCCTGGGCGGGCTGCGCTGGCCGTGGACCTGGGTGGCCGTCACCATCTACTTGGTCTGTGTGCACGGGATGCTGGTGCTGTTCGGTGTATTTGCCCTGGCCAAGGCGATGGCGGGCCAGGTGTGGCGTTATCCGATCATTGGGCCCCGCAGCGTCTAGACCGTGGCGGTTTCGCTCAGGGGTCAAGCGTCCCCCTTAGCGGTAGAACACCTCGACCTTGCCCTTCAACTTGATTGACAGCGGGCGACCCTTGCGATCCACCGTCTTGCCAGCGGGCACCTTGATCCAGCCTTCGCTAAGGCAGTATTCCTCGACATCGGAACGTTCCTTGTCGTTGAAGCGAATGCCGATGTCGTGTTCGAACACTGCGGCGTTGAAATGCGGGCTGTTCGGGTCAATGGATAGGTGGTCGGGTAAGGTGGGCTGTGCGGTGGGTTGGTTCATGGCTGGCGTTTCAAATGGCAGGGATTGCGCCCAGTTTAGTGGACGCACACTGACGCAATCCCGTCGAGCTAGGTGGAGGCCACTTCTGGCAGGGGCAGTCGAACCTGGTTGTCAATGCTGAATTGGTAATCCTCGAAGACATGCGCGGCGCTGAGCAGCTGGAAGGTGCCGTCGGCGTTGCGCAAGGAGGTGTCTTTCAAGCGCCAGGTCAACTGGCCGCAGGTCCAGATGTCGAAATTGCGCATGTGCGTGCACAGACAGGTCTTGTCCATCACGGACACGCGGCGCGCCTCGGGGTGGGCTGCCACTTCGCGGTTGTAGGCAGTGATGTAGGCACATTGGCCATTGGCATCGAGCAGGTAACCATAGGCCTCGCAGTTCGGACGAATGCCGTCCCCGATGCCGGGGCTGCCTTTGATCATGCGCATCGGGTAGCCGGTGGGCGAGATCTGGTTGACCTCGATGTCATCTTCTGTGGCCTTGAAGTATTCCTGTTTGACCGGGTCGGGCAAGCCACATTCGCGCGTGACGGTGAAACGTGTTGCCACCTGGACCCCGGAGGCCCCCATGTCCATGAAGCGCACCGCGTCGCTGCCCGTGAAGATGCCGCCTGCGGCAATGACGGGGATGTCCAACGATTCCTGCCGGAGGTGCTGCAGGATCTCGGCCACGATGGTGGCGAGGTCGTATTGGGCCCAGTCCATGCCAAAGCCGAGGTGTCCGCCGGCCAAGGGGCCTTCAACTACGACGTAGTCGGGCAGGCGATTGAGGCGGCTGTTTTTCTTCAGGAACAGTTGCAAGGCGCGCAGCGACGACACGATGATGCCGAGCTTGGCATCGCGAAATCGCGGGTTCTGCTCGATCAGCGCGAACGAACCCAGATGCAGGCCGGCCGCCAGGGTGATGCCGTCGATGCCAGCGTCCAATGCCGAGTTCATGCGCACGCTGAGCGTCTCTTTCGGCGCGTTCATCGTCAGCTTTTCCATGCAGTTGATGAACACCATGCCACTGCCTGTTTTGCGGGACATGGTGCCCTCAACGTGCAGCTTCGTGGCCTCGGCCAGGTGGCCCAGGTTGAACTTCACGGCCGACTTGTCCGCCGACGCGACGTTGTACTGGTACAGAGCCTGCTTGGCCTTGACGTACTTGGTCTTGTAGCGCCGGTCGGTCACGGTCTTGATCATCGCGTCGGAGATGTGTCCCACACCGCCCAGGCGGGCCGCCTCCAGGGCCAGGTCGGACGAGGAGATGTCCACGCCCATGCCGCCAATCATGATCGGCACCAACTCGTCGCGCCCCATCCGCATGCGGAAGTCATCCAAACGTTTCATAGCCGATCCAAGGTCCTTGTCTGATTGACGGGTTCCATGCTTTGCACCATTGTGGCGAATACTCGTCAGGAATGCGCGGTGATGACCATCGACTGTAATGCCATCTGCCCCGATTTTGGCCTCCCGTGGTGGAGGCTAAACCGGACTTAGCGTGACACGGTGCTGGCGTCCTGCCCAAAGAGGAATCTGGCCGAATCCTGGTTCACGGTCGCTTGGTTGTCCGGGTTGACCTCCTTGGCCCGGGCGTAAGCGCGCACGGTGGCCGGTCGTGCCTGGATGGTGTCAAACCAGCGCTTGAGGTGGGGAAAGTCCTTGAGGTCTTGTCGCTGGCGACCGTGGGGCACCACCCAGGGGTAGCAGGCGATGTCGGCAATCGAGTAGGGCCCTGCCACGAATTCGCGGTCTGCCAGGCGCTTGTTCAGCACCGCATACAGGCGCGATGTTTCTTTCACGTAGCGGTCGATGGCGTAGGGCAGCTTTTCAGGGGCGTATTGCGTGAAGTGGTGGTTCTGGCCGGCCATGGGCCCCAGCCCGCCCATCTGCCAGAACAGCCATTGCAGGGTCTCGTTGCGTCCGCGCAGGTCGGGGGCGATCAGTTGTCCCGTCTTGTCGGCCAGATAGAGCAAGATGGCCCCGGATTCAAAGATGGACAAAGGCCCTCCGCCATCGGCCGGAGCGTGGTCGACGATGGCCGGAATGCGGTTGTTGGGTGCGATGCGCAAAAAGTCGGGGGCGAATTGCTCGCCCTTGCCGATGTTAATGGGCACGATCCGGTAAGGCACATGGGCCTCTTCCAGAAACAGCGTGATCTTGTGTCCGTTCGGTGTGGTCCAGTAGTAGAGGTCAATCATGGGGTGGTCCTTCAGTTCGTGCGGGCGCGCTATCCCTCAAGGTCGAAGGGGGTTTGCCGGATGTCTGTGTGCAGATTAATCTGCCAGCTTCACCCACCGTCGTCAACTTCGATCCTTCAAGGAGCACTGCCATGGACCACAACCCCGTTGGCTGGTTTGAAATTTACGTGCAAGACATGGAGCGTGCGCAGAAGTTTTATGAGTCGGTCTTTGAGGTCAAACTGGAAAAACTCAAGGTTCCTGCGATGGACATGCGGGCCTTTCCGATGGCCAGGGGCGTCAGTGGGGCTGGCGGCTCACTCGTCAAGGTGGAAGGCTTTCCATCCGGTGGCAACAGCACGCTGATCTATTTCAATTGCGTGGATTGTGCGGTCGAGGCCGGTCGCGTCGTGGCCGCTGGCGGGCGCCTTCAGCGCGAAAAATCGTCCATCGGCGAGTATGGATTCATCGCCTTGGCCTTTGACTCAGAGGGCAATCTGATCGGCTTGCATTCAATGCAATAGCCAGCCCCATGGGCGCTCGGTCAGTACAGCACACGGCTGCGTATGGTTCCTGGAATCTGCTGGATCTTCTGGAGGGCCACCTCGGAGTAGCTCGCGTCCACATCCATCACCAGATAGCCGATGGCCTCGTTGGTCATCAGGCTTTGGGCGGCGATGTTGATGTTGTTTTCGGCAAAGACGCGGTTGACACTGGACAGCACGCCGGGCACGTTCTCATGGATGTGCAGCAAACGATGCTTGCCCGCGCCCATGGGCATGGAAACTTCAGGGAAATTCACGGCTGACAAGGTGGTGCCGCAGTCGGAGTAGCGCACGAATTTCTCGGCCACCTCCAACCCGATGTTGGCCTGCGCCTCAATGGTTGAGCCGCCGATGTGCGGTGTCAGGATCACGTTGTCGAAGGCACGCAGCGGCGACTGGAATTCCTCGTCGTTGCTCTTGGGCTCCGTGGGGAAGACATCGACGGCCGCCCCGCCCAGGTGCTTGCTGCGCAGCGCATCGGCCAAGGCGTCGATGTCCACGCAGGTGCCGCGGGCCGCGTTGATGAAGATCGCGCCGGGCTTCATCTTGGCGAACTGCGCGGCTTGCATCATGTGCTTGGTCGATGGCAGTTGGGGCACGTGCAGGGTCACGACGTCGGCCACACCGAGCAGCTCGTCGAAGCTGCCCAGCTGGCGTGCGTTGCCCAGGGGCAGTTTGGTCACCGTGTCGTAGTACACCACGTGCATGCCCAGCGACTCGGCCAGTACCGACAACTGCGAGCCAATGCTGCCGTAGCCCACGATGCCCAGCGTCTTGCCGCGGGCCTCCCACGAGCCCTCGGCCGATTTGCTCCAGCCGCCACGGTGGACGAGGGCGTTCTTTTCGGGGATGCCGCGCAGCAGCAGGATCAACTGACCCAGCACCAGTTCGGCCACCGAGCGGGTGTTTGAATATGGGGCGTTGAACACGGGCACGCCCTTGCGCATGGCCTGTTGCAGTGCCACCTGGTTGGTGCCGATGCAGAAGCAGCCGATGGCCACCAGTTTGTTGGCAGCTTCCAGCACGGCTGGCGTCACCTGTGTGCGCGAGCGGATTCCCAGAAAGTGAACGTCGCGCAGCCGCTCAATGAGGGCGGCCTCGTCCAGCGCTGTCTTGAGGTAGTCGATGTTGGTGTAGCCATTGGCTTGCAGCACGTCCAGCGCATTTTGGTGGAGGCCTTCAAGCAGCAGAAAACGAATCTTGGCCTTGTCGAGCGAGAGCGCTTGCATCTGGGAATCTCCGTCTGGGTGATCAGCCCCACGAGGATAGGGTCGATGCCTAAAAGGTACCATGGCAGGCAATTTCTATTGGGAAACATGGTCATGCCACTTGCCCCCGACATTCTTGCTCGACTGATCGCCATCGTGGGTGAAAGCCGCCTCAAGACCGATGCCGATAGCCTGGCGCACTGGGGTTGTGACTGGACGCGCATCTACCCGGCGGCCCCTGCCGCCATTGTGTTTCCCGCCACGATTGATGAGGTTCAGGCCATCGTGCGCCTGGCCAACGAGGCCGCGCTGGCGCTGGTTCCATCGGGTGGGCGCACCGGCCTGTCCGCTGCGGCGGTGGCCCCGGCCGGCGAGCTTGTGGTGAGCTTTGACCAGATGAACCGCATCATCGAGTTCATCGCGCAAGACCGTCTGGTGCGCCTGCAGCCCGGTGTCGTCACCGCGCAGTTGCAGGAGTTCGCGGCAGAGCATGGGCTGTACTACCCGGTGGACTTTGCGAGCGCGGGGTCCTCGCAGCTGGGCGGCAACATCGGCACCAATGCGGGGGGCATCAAGGTCATCAAGTACGGCCTGACGCGCAACTGGGTGCTGGGCCTGAAGGTGGTGACCGGCAAGGGCGACGTGCTGGACCTGAACAAGGGGATGATGAAGAACGCCACCGGCTTTGACCTGCGCCAGCTGTTCATCGGCGCCGAAGGTACGTTGGGCTTTGTCGTTGAGGCCCTGATCAAGCTGGAGCGCGCGCCGCGCGACCTGCGCGTGATGGTGTTGGGTGCGCCCAATTTTGAGGCGGTGATGCAGGTTTTATCGGCCTTTCAGAGCCGGCTGGACCTGACCGCCTTTGAGTTCTTCTCCGAACTGGCGCTGCAGATGGTGACGCAGCGCCAGGGGCTGCCACGGCCATTTCCTGCGGCCACGCCGTTCTATGTGCTGCTGGAGTTCGAGGCGGCCAGCGAGAACGTCGTCAACGAGGCCATGTCCCTGTTTGAAGGGTGTGTGGATCAGGGCTGGGTGGTCGATGGCGTGATGAGTCAGAGCCAGGCTCAGGCCAAGGCACTGTGGCGCCTGCGCGAAGACATCTCAGAAACCATTTCGCACCATACCCCTTACAAGAATGACCTGTCCGTGCTGATCCAGCGCGTGCCCGCCTTCATCGCCGAGATTGATCAGATCGTCGCCCGCCAGTACCCGGACTTTCGCGTGGTGTGGTTCGGCCACATTGGCGACGGCAACCTGCACCTGAACATTCTCAAGCCCGAGGGCATGCCCAAGGAGGAGTTCTTCGCGCGGTGCACCACGGTCAACACGCAGATCTTCGAAACGGTCGCGCGTTACGACGGTTCGGTGTCGGCCGAGCACGGTGTGGGCCTGACCAAGAAGCCCTACCTGGGCTACAGCCGCTCTCCCGAGGAGCTGGCCTACATGAAGGCGGTCAAGCGGGTGTTTGATCCCAACAATGTCATGAACCCCGGCAAGGTGTTTGACCTGTAGCGCTTGATGAAGGTGCGTTACGATCAACAACCTCAGACCCCATGGCTTGTGAACAGATGTGTGAGTGCAAACAAGAGTGCCAACGAGGCCGGCCGGCACACCGTCAAGACGGAGTGACCCATGGGGCATGACAGCGTGACGTCGGCATGGGCCGAACCCCCATCGACGCTCGACGACGATGAACCGCACCTGGTGGGGGATCTGGTCATCTGGCTGGTGATCCTGGCCGAACTGCTCACCTTCGGGATTCTGTTTTTGTCGTTTGCCTTCACGCGTGCGCGCCATGTGGCCCTGTTCAACGAGTCGCAGCGCACGCTGGACCTGCACGCCGGAGTGATCAACACCGTGCTGCTGATCTCGGGCAGCTGGTGCGTGGCGCGGGCCGTTCAGGCGGCTCGGGGTGATCATTCGGCGCAGAGCGCGCGGTGGTTGGTCGGTTCACTGCTGTGCGGCGGCGGATTTCTGGCGATGAAAACAAGCGAGTACCTTGCCAAATTGAATGCCGGTGTGGACCTGTCTAGCAACGACTTCTACACGCTCTATTTCATGCTGACCGGCTTTCACTTTCTGCACGTGGTCGCTGGCATGGTCATCCTGACGATTTTGCTGATCAAGACCTCGCAAGGTGCCTATGGCCGGCATGACTGCCACGCCCTCGAAACCGGCGCGGCCTTCTGGCACATGGTCGACCTGCTGTGGATCGTGCTGTTCCCGCTGGTCTACGTGATGCGCTGAGACGATGCCATGCTGAACAACAAAATCAACCGCATCTGGGTGGCCCTGCTGGTGGCCACACTCATCACGTTCGGACTCGGAGAGAGTGGCCTGGCGGGCCGCGCGGGCATCGTGCCGGTGCTGGTGATGTTCGCCCTGGCATATGGCAAGGGCATCCTGGTGATTCTGGACTTCATGGAATTGCGCCATGCCCCCGTCCTATGGCGGCGCCTGATGGTGGGCTGGCTGACCGTGGTGGTCACCGCGATTTTGCTGGCGTACTGGGTGGGGACTGCCTTGGCTTAGTTCAGCCGTGCGCGGGGGGCTTCAGGGCTTGGATGGTTCACCCATTTTTGGTCGGTCTGGAGGACTCTTTATGAACTGGCATACCCACGACATCACGAATCAATTCGATGAGCTGAGCGACTACAACCTCTTTGCGACGGACGCGCCCCTGCGCGAGGCGTTGCAGCGAGCCGGGGCCGAGTCCTTCATGTCGCGCCTGGACGGCTATGGGACAGCGCTGGGCCGGGCCGAGACCTACGCGCTGGCCGAGCAGGCCAACCGCTGCACCCCTGAACTCAAGACGTTCGACCGGCGCGGGCGTCGCATTGATGAAGTCGACTTCCACCCCAGCTGGCACACCTTGATGGCGATGTACCGGGGGCAGGGCCTGATCTCGATGCCCTTCGGTGACGAGCAGCCCGGCCGTTGGGCCGCCTGGGCGGCCGGTTTCTATCTGCACGGCCAGGTCGAGGCCGGCACGCTGTGCCCGGCCACCATGACCCAAGCGGCCATCCCGCTGCTGCAAAAAGAGCCCGCGCTGTGGGCACAGTTGCAGGACAAGCTCTACAGCCCCGATTACGACCCGCGCGACGTGCCGCTGGCTGACAAGACATCGGTGTGGATCGGCATGGGCATGACCGAAAAACAGGGCGGCTCGGACGTGCGGGCCAACACCACCATGGCCACGCCAGTGGGGGCAGGTGGTCGCGGTGGCGAGTACCTGCTGCGCGGCCACAAATGGTTTTTCTCGGCGCCGATGTCCGATGCGCACCTGGTGGTGGCCTGTACCCAGGAAGGCGTGCCCTCGTGCTTCTTCGTGCCGCGCTGGAGACCCGACGGCCGCAAAAACCCGGTGCAGGTGCAGCGCCTGAAAGGCAAGGTGGGCAATCGCAGCAACTCCAGCAGCGAGGTCGAGTTTCAGGACGCCTACGGGATCCTGATGGGCGAAGAAGGGCGCGGCATCCCGACCATCATCGAGATGGCGACCTACACCCGATTGAACTGTGTGATCGGCAGCGCCGCCATCCTGCGCCAGGGCTTGGTGCAGGCACTGGCCTACACCCGTCAGCGCCAGGCCTTTGGTCGGGTGCTGGCCGAGCAGCCGCTGATGCGCGCTGTGCTGGCCGACCTGGCGCTGGAGAGTGAAGCCGCCATGGTGCTGATGATGCGCCTGGCCCAGGCCTACGAGCGTGGTGACCAGCCTGCCGAGCGTGCCTGGAAACGCGTCCTGACGCCGGCGGCGAAGTTCTGGGTCTGCAAGCGCGCCGTGGAACTGACCGGCGAGATGATGGAGATCTTTGGCGGCAATGGCTATGTGGACGATGGCATCATGGCCCGCCTGTACCGCGAAGCGCCGGTGAATTCGATCTGGGAGGGGTCCGGCAACGTGATGTGCCTGGACGTGATGCGGGCGATCGCCCGCGAGCCCGAGGCGGCGCTGGCGCTGCTGGACGAACTGGAACGCGAGGGTGGCGACGAGCCGCGCTTGCAGGCGGAACTGCGGGTGCTGCGCGACATGCTGGCCACGCCGCCCGAGCAACTCGAAGCCCTGGGGCGCCGCTTCGCCGAGCGCCTGGTGCTGGTGGCGCAGGCTTGTTTGTTGCGACGCCATGCGCCAGTGGCCGTGTCGGACGGGTTTTTACAAAGCCGGTTCGATCCGCACTGGGGCCGCGTGGTCGGCACCCTGGTCACGCGGGGCCTGCAGGTGGAGGCCCTCTTGGAACGCGCCTATCCGGGCTGATCCCTCAGGTGAGGGCCAGGGCAACGCTCACGAAGCCAAGCACGGCACCGACACCGTAAGCCCGGAGCACCGGCCAACCCACGGACGCGCCCCCGGTTACCCAGGCCATGGATGCTTTGGCGACCATGTTGGCGAGTGCGGCCAGACTCAGGGCCAGGATGGTGCTGGCCACGGGCAGGCCATCGGGACCGTGCAGGCGCGCGACGGAGATCACGATCGCGTCAACATCGGCCAGCCCTGAGGCGGCCGAGAGGATGTAGAGACCGCTGGCGCCCAGCCACTGCTTTGTGATGGGCACCAGGACCGCAATGACCGCCAGGTAGGCGCCAAAGCCCAAGGCCGTGCCCAGGTCAAACGGTGCCATCGGTTCAACCTGGCTGATGTTCGGGTCAGCCTTGGACAGTTGCCGCCACTGCCACAAGCTCACCACCAGCAAGGCCATGCCTGGCAGCAGCAGCGGCAAACCAAACGTTCGCATCAGTCCCGGCTGAATCACGGCGGCCAGCACGGCCATGCGAAAGAACATCACCCCACACGCTGCCACGATGCCGGTGGCTGCGGCACGCGCCAGCGATGGGTTCTGCCGGGCGTAGCGTGCCAAGGCCAGGGTCGTGGCGGTGGACGAAGCCAGCCCTCCCAAAATGCCCGTCCAGAGAATGCCCCGGTGAGGGCCGGTGGCTCGCATGGCCAGGTGCCCGGCCAGAGAAAGCCCGGCGATCAAGACGACGGACCACCACAATTGGTAAGGGTTCAGGGCTTCGTAGGGACCGAATCCCACATTGGGCAGATAGGGCAGGATGACCACCGACAGCACCAGCAATTGCAGCGCGGCGCTCAGTTCCTGGTGTTCGACCAGGCGCAGCCAGCGGTGCAAGGTCGGCTTGAGATTGAGCAGCACGGCCACAATCACGGCAGCGGCCAGTGCCAGCGCGACGGCCCCGTGTGCAGAGACAGCGCCCAGGACGACGGTCAACAACATCGCCACCGCTGTGGTGATGCTCAGATTGCCCGACGATCGGGAGGCTTCCCGGTAAGACACCGCGAGAAGGATCGAGACGCCGAGGACCCCGGCGAGCAAGGGCCCTGCACCAAACGCGGGGAGCAAACTGGCCAGCAAGCCGCCGAGCATGCCTGACAGGGCAAAGGTGCGCAGCCCGGCCACTCGGCCACCTTCGGACAGCTCACGGTCACGCCATCCGCGCTCCAGTCCGATCACCAGGCCAACCGCCAGAGACCCGGCAAGATTGAACGCCGGTTGAAGGTTGTCAAATGCACTGCCATTCAATACATCACCCTTTGTCGTGACCTGCCGCATCGGCGGTCCATTGTCCTATGCGCAAGATCACGAATTCGGCCGGTTTAAGGGGAGCCATGCCGATCAAGCAAACCAGTCGCCCGTTATCGATGTCGTCTTGCGTCATCGTGGAGCGATCGCAGCGCACAAAGAAGGCTTTCTCGGGCCTGTCGCCGAGCAGTGCACCCTTGACCCATTCATTGATCAGGAAGTCGCTGATCGTGGCGCGCACCTGGGCCCACAGGGCCTCGCCGTTGGGCTCGAACACCACCCATTGCGTGCCCTTGTCGATGGAGTGCTCCAGGTAGGAAAAATAGCGTCGCACGTTCACGTACTTCCAGTCGGGGTCGGCGCTCATGGTGCGCGCACCCCATAGCCTGAAGCCACGCCCTTCAAAAAATCGGAAACAGTTGATGCCCTCCGGGTTGAGCGCCTCCTGCTGGGCCGTGTTGATCAGGGCCTCAAGGCCGATCGCACCGCGCACCACGTCGTTGGCCGGCGCCTTCCAGGTGCCGCGCTCGATGTCGTTGCGCGCATAGATGCCCGCCACGAAGCCCGAGGGTGGCAACTGGATGCGTTGATGGCTGATCGGGTCGGACACCGTGATCCATGGGTAGTAGAGCGCGGCGTGCTTGCTGTCAAACCTGGCGCGCAGCGCGTGCACCTCGGCGATGCTCTGCGCCGGTGGCGGGTCGATGAGCGCGATGCGGTAGCGCATCCGCTCGGCATGGCCGATCAGCAGCTGGATCACCGCGTTGATGTCGTCGCTGCGTTCGCCGCCGCCCCAGGTGGCGCCAGGCGCGGCCACGATCGAGATGTCTTCAAGTTCCTCGAATTGCTTGAGGCCCTTGGACTGCCCAAGTGCGGGGCCATCGCGGCCTTCGTACTCGGGCAGTCCGGGCAGCTTGCCGTCGTTGCCGCCGGTCAACACGGCAGAGCCCAACATGCCACGCTCGAGCTTGTTGTGCAAGGCCGATAGCTCGTGGCCACCGGCTTGTTGCCATTGCGCGTCCGTGAGCGCGAAGTCGAGACCGCCCACGTGGCCAAGCGCCTCTAGAAGTTGGAGGGCGTTGCCGATGCCGTCGTTGAGCAACACGATCACGGCCCGGGTGGTGCCTGGCTGGCTGACCGAGAACAGGTCGAAGATCGAATCGGGGGCGCCGGCGTTTTTGTGTGTCGGGTCGAGCGACAGCGGGCGGTAACTGGCCAGGGTATGGGTGCCGCCGTCGTTCAACACATCCATGGACAGCGACAGGGGTCGGATCGAGTCACCATGGCTCGCCAGTGTTGGCACGACCAACTCCGGCAAGGGTGAGCCCTCGCCAGGCACCAAGCGCCACTGGCCATCGGCTTGCAGGTGTGCCACATACAGCGGCAGGGCCGATACCGCACGGGCGGGTGGCGCGGTGGTTGAGGTGGTCGCTGTTGAGTCGAGCAAGGCCATGCTGGAGGGCACCCACACCACATCGCCATCCTTCACTTTGGCGCCGATGGGGCCGAGCTTGATGCCAAAGCGAATGTGCAAATTGCCCGCAGCGCCGGGGTATCGCGCGACCATGCGAAAGCCATGGCCGTCGAGCCCAACGGTGAGCCGGGCGTGGCCGTCATCGTGCGGCCCGCTGCCCTCGACGGCTTGGGACAGATCGGTCGGATAGGGGCCCGCCAGAGGTCGAAAGAGTCGGCTCACGTACAGGCGCTGGCCACCTTCTTCAAAGAACGAGCGCGCGGCATGCCACAGGAAGTTGTGGGTGGTGAGGGGGGCGTCGAAGGTGAGGGGGTGGCCATCGCCGTGGTGCTGTTCGAACTCGCTGAGGCTGGTCAGGATTTCAGGGGAGCGCGTCACCGAGCCGAAGCGGGTGGGCCCGATGAAGCCGGTCGTGCTGGTGCTCACGCCCTTGATCGACTTTGATCGAGATGACACTTCTTCGACGAAAATGCCGGGGAGGTGGTACTGGTGCATGGCGAATCTCGATGCGGGAACTCTTTGGTAACCAGCATAGCCTTGCGTGCCAAAACGGGCCAGAGTTTCGGATTGGCGCGCGCACCACACGATCCCTAAGGATAGGGGTGTGCACCGTGCGACATTGTGTCGAGACTGAACGTCTATGTGTGCTGGCCGCGTGCCTCAATGATGCGCACCAGATCGGCGCCGGCACACGGCGTAAAGCCCGCTGCTGACGACAGCATGCGGGGCTCGTGCAGCGTGGCGTGTTCAAAGCCGGCCTGGCGCAAGGCCGCGCAGGCTTCGCCAGCGCTTTCAAAGTGCAAGTGCACCCGCCCCCGCACGAAGGCGGACAGCACGGCCAGGAAGCCTTTCACCGCCATTCGGTCCCCCGTGCTGGACAGGTGGATGTCGGACAGGTACAGGCTGTGCGGAAAGCGTGCCAGCACCTGCGCAAATCGCGCCCACATGCCGAGCAAGGCGGCCTGGTCAAAATAATTCACCAGGCCTTCGGTGATGATCGCCGTGCCTTGGTGCACATCCAGCGTGTCGGCCAGGGCGGACAGTGACAGCGGGCCGGTGTCGGTCATCGCATCGAGCGCGACGACCTCATGACCTGGGCTTTGCAGGCCCGAGCGGGCCAGCCGGTCCCGCTTGAGGCGGGCCATGTCCGGCAGGTCGGCCTCAACGTAGCGCAGCCGATCGCCATAGCGTTGCTTGAAGCGCCAGCCACGCGGCGATAAGCCGGCCGCCACTTCAATGACCTGGGTGATGCGCCCGTCGTCAATGGCGCCTTGCAGGAGGTGGTCGATGGAGTGGTGTCGCGCCAACAGGAGGCCTGACAAGGTCGGAGCGCCGGTGACACGCGCCAGGGCGTTCAGGGGCCCCACCATGGTGTGCAACACACGCCCCTGGGGCGTCACCAGCGCTGGGTGCGACAGGCCATGCTGATACCAGGTGTAGCCGGTGTAATGCGCCGTGGGGCTGATCGTTTCAGAACGCTTTTGCATGGGCCGCACGCTCCAGGGCGGTCTATTTTGTGAGGGTTTGCCGGTCCCGCTCGCCCCGATGCCCTGGGTGACCAAGGGTCGGGTCATCGCGTTGAAGCGTAGCACGTGGTCGCATCGCGGGTTCTCGGGTCGATACGCGCTCATGCACCCAAATGGGGCGAGAAATGCACCAGTTTGGCGGCATTTATCACGTTAAGCGAGGTGCATGGCTTTGCTTACTCTGTCGATAGTGTTTCTGAAGGCCCGCTGTCTGGGCTGACTGAACGTCCACCAAAGGGAGCGGGTATCGTGTCTGTCTATTCGGTTGAAACGCGCAGTGACGCGGCGCGCCTTGCGGATCTTGTGCAGGGTTTGTGCAAATGATGGGGGCGGCAAACAACAGGCAATGACTCTGCCCGGCCTTGCTTGGGCTGGCCAGTGGGGTCGCGGTGATGGCGGTGGGTGGCCTGGGACTGGCCAGCGGAGCGACCGCTGTCGCGCTGCTGGGTGCCGGCATCGCGTGTAGTCGTCTTGGCTGGGCCGCACAACGCGACGCCCGCCGCAGCCTGCATGACTACGTCATCGGGCAGGCGCGCTTTGGCGACGAGCTCGCGCCGGTATGGAGCGGACACATTGAGACGTCCCGGGTGCAGATGGAATCGGCCATCTCGGCACTGACCGAGCGCTTTTCGGGGATCGTGGACAAGCTCGATGACACCGCGCGGGTGTCGAGTGCCGCCACCGATTCGATGCAGGGTGATCACAAGGGCCTGGGCGCGGTGTTTACTCGCAGCGAGAGTGAGTTGAGCTCGGTGGTCGAGTCGCTGAAGGCGGCGGTGGCCAGCAAGGCACAGGTGCTCAAGAAGGTCCGCGAGCTCAGCGGATTCGTCAGTGAACTGCAGGAAATGGCAGCCGGTGTGGCCAGCATTGCTTCGCAGACCAATCTGGTCGCGCTCAACGCCGCGATTGAAGCGGCGCACGCCGGTGAGAGCGGCAAAGGCTTTGCCGTGGTGGCGCAGGAGGTGCGCAAGCTGTCCGCGCTGTCGGGCGAAACGGGCAAGCTCATGGCCGAGAAGGTCGCTGTGATCAGTGAAGCGATCACCAGCACTTGTCGGATCGCCGAGGAGTCCGTTGAACAGGAGAGTCGGTCGATGGAGGCCTCCGAGGGGGTGATCACCGGCGTGCTCAGCGAGTTCCGGGAGGTGACCGATGCATTGGCCGAGTCCGCCAACCTGTTGACCCAGGGCAGCGTCGGTATCAAGTCCGAGATCAGCGACGCGCTGGTCCAGTTGCAGTTCCAAGATCGAGTCGGCCAGATGATGACCCACGTGGTGCATAACATTGAGCGCCTGCCGGGCGTGCTGGCCCAGAACCGGCAGAACTTCGAGCAGGCGGGGGCATTGCACGCCGTGGATGCCAGAGAGCTGCTGGCTGAGCTCGAAAAGACCTATGCGATGGCTGAAGAACGTGCGCTGCACGGCGGCAAACAGGCTGCTGGCGCAGGCGTGTCGGCACAGCCGCAGGACACCGAGATTACTTTTTTCTAAGGGGGTAAGCATGGCAAAGACCATCATGGTGGTGGACGACTCGTCGTCCGTCCGTCAGGTCGTGGGCATGGCGCTCAGGAGCGCTGGCTACGAAGTATTGGAAGGGGTTGATGGCAAGGACGCGTTGGCCAAGCTGAAGGGCCAGAAAATCCATCTGATCATCAGCGACCTGAACATGCCCAATATGGACGGCATCACCTTTCTCAAAGAGGTGAAGCTGCTGCCGGCCTACCGATTCACGCCGGTGATCATGCTCACCACCGAGTCGCACGAGAGCAAGAAGGAGGCTGGCAAGGCGGCGGGTGCCAAAGCCTGGGTGGTCAAGCCGTTCAATCCACCGCAGTTGCTCAGTGCGGTCGAAAAACTGGTGCTGCCATGATGTCGCGCCCCGCACCAACCCCATTGCGCATTGAGGGCGAACTCACCATCTACCGGGCCGCCGAGCTGAAAGCGCAGTTGCTCGAACCACTGCAAGGTGATGCGGTGCTGGAGGTGGACTTGTCCCACGTCAGTGAACTCGACACCTGTGGCGTCCAGCTGCTGATGCTGGCCAAGCGCATGGCGCAGGCCCAGGGGGGCGAGATGCACCTGAGTGGACACAGCGCGGCGGTGCTGGAAGTGTTCGACCTGTTGGACCTGGCCGGGCACTTCGGTGATCCGCTGGTCATTTCGTCGGCCGCCGCCTGACGCACTGAGGGCATTGCATGAATCTTGACCAACTTCTTCAAAGTTTCATCGTCGAGTGTCGCGAGTTGCTGCAGGAGATGGAAGCGGCGTTGCTCGGCATCGAAGGCTCGGAAACGGACGCCGAGACGATCAATTCGATCTTTCGCGCCGCACACACGATCAAGGGCTCGGCAGGCTTGTTCAGCCTCGATCAGATCGTCCATTTCACGCACTTGGTGGAGAGTGTGCTCGACCACGTTCGCGAAGGCCAGGTGGCCTTGAATGACAAGCTTGTCGCACTGCTGCTCTCGTGTAGTGATCACATCGGCACGCTGGTCGATGAGGCGCAGGCCGGGCAGCTCTCATCAGATGCCGAGACCACGCTGCACGGTGAAGCGCTGCTCGATAGGCTTCGCACCTTCTTGCCCCTGGATGCCTCGGGCCCCGAGGTGGTGGTGACCCGTGCGCTGGCGCCGCACGCTGAAAGTGCTTCAAACAGCGAAGCATTCGAGCGCGTTGTGGGGCCGGTGGTGGGCACCGATCACTGGCACATCTCCCTGCGCTTCGGGCGCGACGTGCTGCGCAACGGCATGGACCCTTTGTCGTTCATACGCTATCTGGGGCGCATCGGCCAGATCATCAACATCGTGACCCTGCCCGACGCGCTGCCGCCGGTCACGGAGATGGACCCTGAGGACTGCTACCTGGGCTTTGAGATCGCGCTGCGCAGCGACGCGGACAAGGCCACCATCGAGGACGTCTTCGAGTTTGTCCGCGACGACAGCGTGGTGCGAATTTTGCCGCCGCACAGCCGCGTGGCGGAGTATGTGCGGCTGATTGACGAACTGCAGGAGGAGCCTGTCCGTCTGGGTGACATTCTGGTGCGTTGCGGGACGATCACCGAACACGAACTCGCCGAGGCCCTGGCCGAACAGGCGCGCGCAAAATCTGACCAGCCGATTGGGGCCATTCTGGTCGGCCAGAGCGTGGTTCAGCCGGCCGTGGTGGCCGCAGCCCTGTCCAAGCAAAAGCATGTGAAGGACCTGAAGTCGCAGGAAAACCAGTCCATCCGTGTGGATGCCGAAAAACTCGACCACCTGATCAACCTGGTGGGCGAGTTAATCATTGCGGCGGCCAGTGCCGACCTTGCGGCGCGTCGCACGCGCAACGCCGAACTGCAGGAATGCAATTCCACGCTGTCGAGCCTGGTGCAGGACGTGCGCGACAGCGCGCTGCAGTTGCGCATGGTCAAGATCGGCGCGACGTTCAGCCGCTTCCAGCGGGTCGTGCACGATGTGTCTCGCGACCTGGGTAAGGACATCGGCCTGGTGGTCAGTGGTGAGGACACTGAGCTGGACAAGACCGTGGTTGAGAAGATCGCCGACCCGCTGATGCATCTGGTGCGGAACGCCGTGGATCACGGCATCGAGTCGAGCGATGTGCGCATGGCGCGTGGCAAGCCGGTCAGGGGCACCGTTCGTCTGAATGCCTACCACGACTCGGGCACCATCGTGATCGAGGTCAGCGACGACGGAGGTGGGCTCAAGCGAGACCGCATCTTGGCGCGCGGCATCGAGCGTGGCCTGGTCGAGCCGGGCCGCACCTTGAGCGACTCCGAGATCTATGCACTGATCTTCGAGCCAGGATTTTCCACCGCTGAACAGGTCACCAACCTGTCCGGACGCGGTGTCGGCATGGACGTGGTCAAGCGCAACATCACCGCGCTGCGCGGCCAGGTTGACGTGAGCAGCGAAGAAGGCATGGGCACGACGGTGACGGTGCGCTTGCCGCTGACCTTGGCCATCATCGATGGATTCCTGGTCGGGCTTGGTAAGTCGGTCTTTGTGCTGCCGCTGGACATGGTTGAGGAGTGCGTGGAGTTCTCTTGCGAGCCCGGTCACGACTACGCCAATCTGCGCGGCTCGCTGTTGCCATTCATCCGCCTGCGCGATATTTTCGAGGTTGATGCCCGATCCGGTCGGCGCGAGAACATCGTGGTGGTCCGGCATGCAGGCCGCAAGGTCGGGCTCGTGGTCGACGCGCTCTTGGGCGAGTTTCAGACCGTCATCAAGCCCCTCAGCAAGATGTTCGGCCACGTCAAGTGCATCAGCGGCTCCACCATCCTGGGCAGTGGCGAGGTTGCGCTGATCCTGGATGTGCCGTCACTGATTCAGCAAGCAGGCGATCCACAGGATCACAACATTCCCGTTCGGCCGGCCACCGATGCGTTGGCGGCCCATTGATTGAATTTTCCACCCACCCAATTAGCTTAGTAAAGAAGGATAGGTCATGTTCAAAAATTTGAGAATCGCGGTTCGGCTGAGCCTGGGCTTTGGCCTCGTGGGCTTGCTGCTGTTGGCCGTCGCCTACCTTGGCGTGACGCGCATGGCCAGCATGCACGAGAGCATGGACAAGATCGTGCACGACCGCTACGGCAAGGTTGTCCTTGCGAACAAGGTCGGTGACGAAGTGGCCAACATCGCCCGCTACATGCGCAATGCCATCATCACCACGGACCCGACTCGGGTCAAGGATGAGGTCGCCAAGATCTACGAATCCCGCAAGGTGATCGGAGAGACCGTTCAGCAGCTCGATAAGATGGTCAAATTGGAAAAGGGCATCGCGATGCTCAAGGAGATCAAGGAAAACCGGGCCAGTTTCATCGATGGTCAGGAGAAGATCATCAAGCTCGTGCAGGACGGCAAGCGGGATGACGCGGGGCGCTATCTTTTGGGTGAGCTGCAGCCAGTCTTGCTGGGATACAACAAGAATGTGCAAGCCCTGGCCGATTACCAGGCCGAGTTGATGACCAAGGACAGCGAGGTGACCAGCCAGGACTATGAAGCCGCGCGTAGCATGGTCCTCACCTTGACCGGAGCAGCTTTTGTGTTGGCCGCATTGGCAGCCTTTTGGGTCACGCGCAGCATCACTGTGCCTTTGGCCGAGGCGGTGCAGGCGGCCAATCGTCTGGCAGAAGGTGATCTGACGATGCAGGTCGAGGTCGGCTCAACGGACGAGACCGGGCAGTTGTTGAGCGCCATTCGAAACATGATCGACAAGCTGTCTAGCGTGGTGGCTGAGGTCAACAGCGGGGCCGAAGCGCTGGCCGGCGCCTCTGAGGAAGTCAGTGCGACGGCGCAAACCTTGTCCCAGGCCTCCAGCGAGCAGGCTGCGGGGGTCGAAGAAACCAGTGCGTCGATTGAGCAGATGACGGCGTCGATCTCGCAAAACACCGAGAACGCCAAGGTGACCGACAGCATGGCGACACGCGCTGCGCAGGACTCCAGCGAAGGCGGCGAAGCGGTGAAGGCGACGGTCACGGCCATGAAACAGATTGCCGCCAAGATCGGCATCATCGACGACATCGCCTACCAGACCAATTTGCTGGCGCTCAATGCTGCGATTGAAGCGGCCCGCGCTGGCGAACACGGCAAGGGCTTTGCTGTGGTGGCGGCCGAGGTGCGCAAGCTGGCCGAACGCAGCCAAGTGGCGGCGCAGGAAATTGGTGAAGTGGCCAGCAGCAGCGTCGAACTGGCCGAAAAGGCCGGCAAGCTGCTCGACGAGATGGTGCCCAACATCAAGAAGACGTCGGAGTTGGTGCAGGAAATCACAGCGGCTTCCGAGGAGCAGACGTCGGGCGTCAGCCAGATCAACTCGGCGGTCAGCCAGTTGAGCCAGACCACGCAGCAAAACGCTTCGAGTTCTGAGGAACTGGCGGCCACGGCTGAAGAAATGAGCAGCCAGGCCGAGCAACTGCAGCACGCGATGGCCTTCTTCAAGATCGCCAGCAACGCCAGCCCGCGGGCGGTACATCAGGCCGCGCGCAAGTCAAACCCAGCCCCCGTCGCAATGCCCAAGCCGCAAGGCCGGATCAAGGCTGGTGGCAACCTGGCCATGGCCACGGCAGGGGCCGAGCCTGACGAAACCAATTTCGCCCGGTTCTGAAGGAGCGCGCAGATGAATGCAGTCGCTCATCCAATCAAAGCCCAGGCGGTCGCGCCGCTGACGGCGCAACTTGGCGCCGCGCAGCCGACGCAATACCTCACGTTCATGCTCGGCGGCGAGATGTTCGCCATCGGCATCCTGGCCATCAAGGAGATCATCGAATACCAAGGCCTGACCAGCGTTCCGATGATGCCAGATTGCATCCGCGGGGTGATCAACTTGCGCGGCGCGGTGGTGCCGGTGATGGATCTGGCCGCGCGCTTTGCGCGAGATTCTGCGCCGGTCACCAAGCGTACCTGCATCGTGATCGTCGAAGTCGAATCCAATGAGGAGCGTCATGATGTGGGTGTCATCGTGGATGCGGTCAACGAGGTGATCGACATTGCGAACGCCGAAATCGAGCCGGCGCCGACCTTTGGCACACGCATTCGGACCGATTTCATCCACGGCATGGGCAAGGTCAAGGGCAAGTTCGTGATCTTGCTGGATGCCAACCATGTCCTGTCGATGGACGAGTTGTCGTCGTTGGGCCAGGTGGGTAGCGCCAGCGAGCTCGTGCCGGCGCTCGACGGTGTGCACAGTGATGCCTGAGCACATCAGGGAGAGACCTCAATGACCGGCGCCACCCTCACTGATGATGAGTTCGCCCGCTTCCAGCGCTTCATCTTCGATGCGGCGGGCATCACCATGTCCTCGAGCAAGAAGGCGCTGGTCAGCGGGCGGCTGGCCAAGCGGCTGCAGCACTGCGGCGTCGCAAGTTACGGCAAGTACTTTGAGCTGCTGCAAAGCGGCAAGGCGAAAGCGGAAGTGCAGACCGCGGTGGATCTGCTGACGACCAACGAAACCTACTTTTTTCGCGAGCCGCGGCATTTTGAGCTGCTGCGCGAACTGGCGACGAAGGCCCGTGGGGGGCGTCAGCCGTTTCGTGTCTGGAGTGCGGCCAGTTCGACCGGCGAGGAGGCCTACAGCATGGCGATGGTGCTCGCCGATGCGATTGGGCCCACCGTCCCGTGGGAGGTGTTCGCGTCCGACATCAGCACGCGGGTGCTGGAGCGCGCGCGCCGGGGGCATTACCCATTGGAGCGCACCCGCCACATCCCGCCCGATTTCCTCAAGCGTTTCTGCCTCAGGGGCACGGGCCCGGAAGATGGCACGCTGCTGGTCGAGCGCAGTCTGCGTCAGCGCGTGCAATTCACGCAGGTCAACCTCAACACCACGCTGCCGCAACTGGGGCAATTCGACGTGGTTTTCCTGCGCAACGTGATGATTTATTTCAACGGCGACACGAAGCGCCAGGTGGTGGCTCGCGTGCTCTCGGCCCTCAAGCCGGGCGGGTATTTCTGCATCGGGCATTCAGAGAGCTTGAACGACATCTCCACCGCAGTGCAAGCCGTGGCGCCATCGATTTACCGCAAGCCATAGCAAGGCTCAGACCATGTGCGCCGATCTCGTCACCCGCGAAGTGTTCCTGCAACCCGGGCATCATTTTGTCGGTGATGCTTTGTGGCGAATGCGCACCCTGCTGGGGTCATGCGTGTCGATCACCTTGTGGCATCCGCGCATGCGGGTCGGCGCGATGTCGCACTTCCTGCTCTCGACGCGCGGCATGCCTGCCTCGGCCGAGCCCGATGGTCGATACGGGGATGAGTCTCTGCAATTGATGTTGAGTGAGCTCAAACGCCAGCGTGTGCCCATCGTCGAGTGCGAAGCCAAGATCTTCGGTGGCGGCAATATGTTTCCGAACCAGTCGTGCAAGTGCCGAGTGAATGTCGGCCAGGCCAATGGCGAGGCGGCCCGGGCGATGCTGCTGGCGCACGGCATCCCGGTGCGCTCGGAGAGCCTGTTCGGCGTGGGCCACCGCCAGATCATCTTTGACGTGGCCACCGGCCATGTCTGGGCGCGTCAGGTGGCGCCCAATGATGTGGCCATGTTCAGGCAGGAGTTTCAGTGAATCCAATCAAGGTCATGGTTGTCGACGACTCTGCGGTTGTGCGCAAGGTGGTGGGCGATCTGCTGCAGGCCACGCCTGGCATTGAGTTGATCGCCGCGGTGGCTGACCCGCTGCTTGCGATCGAACGGCTGCGCCTGTGCTGGCCCGACGTCATCGTGCTCGATGTCGAAATGCCGCGCATGGATGGCATCACCTTCCTGCGCAAGATCATGAGCGAGCGGCCCACGCCGGTGGTGATCTGCTCCACGCTGACGGAAAAAAGCACCCACACCACGATGGAGGCCCTTGCCGCGGGGGCGGTGGCGATCATCACCAAGCCAAAGCTGGGGCTCAAGCAGTTCCTGACCGACAGCAGCGACGACCTGGTGCACACGGTGAAGTCGGCCGCGCAGGCCAATGTGAAACGCCTCGCGGCACGCGTCAAGCCGATCGTGGCCCCGGCTGAAAAGTACACCGCTGACGTGATGTTGCCGCCCGGCGGGTCCCGCGCCATGGTGCAAACCACCGAACGCGTCGTGGCCGTGGGGACGTCCACCGGGGGCACCCAGGCGCTCGAAGAGGTGCTCACGGCGCTGCCGCGCGTGTCGCCCGGCGTGGTGATCGTGCAGCACATGCCTGAAAAATTCACCGCTGCGTTCGCAGCCCGGCTTGACTCCATCTGCCAGATCACGGTGAAAGAGGCCGAAAACAATGACCGCGTCGTGCCCGGTCGTGCGCTGATCGCACCGGGCGGTAAACACATGCTGCTCAAGCGAAGCGGCGCGCAGTACTTCGTTGAGGTCAAGGATGGGCCCCTTGTGAACCGACACCGGCCGTCGGTGGACGTGTTGTTCCGCTCCGTGGCCAAGTGTGCGGGCAGCAATGCGCTGGGCATCATCATGACCGGCATGGGCGACGATGGGGCCGCAGGGTTGCTGGAGATGCGCCAGGCCGGCGCGATCACTCTGGCGCAGGACGAGGCTTCCTGTGTCGTCTATGGCATGCCCAAGGAGGCGGTCAAGCGTGGCGCGGTCGAGCGCACGGTTCCTCTGGAGCGCATCAGTGCGGAAATTGTGCAACAGCTGACCTGGCAAGCCCCCTATCGTTAGGGATGGTTCGGCACCTGTCCGCACCCTAGTCTCGGATCAATGACCCCATGCCGCCTTGCTGCGCGCAACAGGGGTCGATCCAAAACTAGGGAAACCATCATGAATGCACGACCGGTTCGCATTGCGCTGTGGCAGTCGCTGTTGGGAATGTTGACGTTGGCGCTGACGCTCCAGATGGCATCGGCCACGCCCCCGCAACCGCCCGCGTCGCTGGTCCTGCCGGAGTCGATGGCCTCCGACAAGGAGGTCGTTCTGGAGAGCGCGGTGTTGCCGCTGCAGGTCATCGTGCGCGAAGAGGGCATCGAATCGATGGTGGTCGTCGCCTCGGTCATTGAGGTCGACCCGGGCAAGCCCGAGTTTGCGCAGGGCAGGCCTCGCGTCCTGTCGCGCATGACGATCAAGCCGAACAGGGAGCGCGCCTCCAAGGTCGAGCTGCCATTGGAGAAACTCACGCGCGGCGATTGGAAACTGGAAGTCCGGCTGGTCGGAAAGCAGGGCGAGACGGACGGATTTTCGAATGTGCTGGTGCGTTACCTGCGGGTCGATGAACGCGGCCGCATCACCGTGATGACCCCCACGCGGCACAAGCTGCAGGGCGATGCCATCAAGCAACAACGGTTCGATGAAGCGCGCGCCAAGGACCCCCGCGTGCATCCGATCCGCGAGCTGTTTGGCGACACCGCCGCCGTTCCCGATAAGGCCAAGATCAAGGACGGATCGCCCGTTCCGGAGAATCGGCGCATCGAAGTAAGGCCCAGCGACATCACTCCCTACCTGCGCGAACACAGCGTTGACAGCACCGCCACCAGCTACACCACGCAAGACCCGATCACGGTGCGTGGTCGCTTCATGTTTCAAGACATCGATGGCGTGTTCAAGCCCCTGGTCAATGGGGCGGTCCACCTGTGGGACTCCGACACCTTTGGGGACGAACACCTCGGCATGGTGGCCACCGACTGGGACGGTCGTTGGTCGTTCACCGTCAACAACGATGACGGCTGGTTCCAGGACGGCCGAGACATCTACTACACCCTCAAGCTCGACACCACGCGCCTGTCCCTGGGCACCTGCAATTTTTTGGCCGGTTCGTATGAGTGGAAATCGGCGGTGCACAACGATCTGTCGGACGGCACCGTGCTCGACTTTGGCAACGAAACCGCGACCACCGACATGGACGCGCTGAAGGTGTGGTCGACCTTGAATCTGGCGTGGAACCACTCGGTCACGGTCGGTGGGTTCGATCCGGGCAAGGTTGATGGCTGCTTCCCGGGCAGTGGCACCTTCTTCAACGGCAAGATCAACATCGAGGCTGGCGACGTTGACGGCCCCGACTCCATCACGCACGAGTATGGTCATGGCGTCATGGCGCGCGCCTATTCCGGCGGCGACCCCTCCCCCGGCGGCAGTCATGGGTTTGGCGACTGCGGGCAAAACCAGGCCTTGTCATGGTCTGAAGGATGGGCCACTGGCTTCATGCTCACGCTGCGTCAGGACGGCCGCTACAACTGGCACGAAGGCGACACCGGCCGCGCCATCGAGAACTTCTCGTCGACCTGTCAGACCGGCGAAAGCACTGAAGGGCGGGTGGCTGCGGCCGTGCTGGACATGTTCGACAATGCCAATGATGACAACGGCGGCAACCTCAACCGGGGCCGCAATGGCGCCTCCGACAGCAATGCCGCTAACACCGTGGCGCTGTCGACCATGCTGCGCGACACCATGGTGGGCACCCAGCATCACAACGTCATCGAGTTCTGGAATGACCTGGGTGGCGAACTCAGCAGCGCGCAGCGGCCCGCCGCGCAGACCATCATGAATTACAACTGGATGCCAGTGCTGCTGCCCTCGTCGTGCGTGGCCACCAAAGTGGCGAGCGAGAACTTGCGCCCGGCCGATCGGGACAGCTTGCTCGGTGGGCTGCGCAAGTTCCGTGACCATGCCATGCTGCCGTGGCCGGGTGGGCGTGAGTTGGCCAATGTCTACTATAGGAACAGCCCGGAGATTGCCCTCATCCTGCTGAAGAATCCGACCCTGGTGCCCGATGCCATGACGGTGATGAAGCATTTTTCATCGCTGGGCAGCGTGCTGACCACGCACAAGCTCCTGGTGCCTTTCGCCTTGAAAAACGCCCCCCTGGTCTCACCCGAGGTGCATGCGGCTGCCCAGCGCGTGATCGCCGCACTGGCCAGCCAGGGCAGTGACGCACTGCGACGCGACGCCGAGCGCATCAAGTCAGAGTTCGACCGCCTGCGCGACATGCGTCTGTCGGACGTCGAAAAGCGCGCCGAGCAGGAAAAGAGCGAGTTGAAGAAGAGTGGCAAGCCGCTGGAGCCGCTGCGCCGCCAGGCCTACTCGCCGGCCAGCGCCGAAGCGCTCAGCGACAAGCGCATTCAGGGGGTCATTGCGCGCAGCTTCGGCAGCAAGCAGCCCCGCTGACCCGGCCCGATCCGAAGACGCTCACCGCAGTGGGGTGTAGCATGGTCCCGCCGGGCTGCGGGCCCCAACCATGCACGGACACCTCGATGATCGAATCCATACTGCTCGCTGCGGCACGCGTCTTCACCTTCGATCAGCAGCAATTGCTGACGACGGCGAGCGGCTTTTTCTTCGAGCGAGATGAGCGCTTGTTCCTGGTCACGAGCCGGCATGTGATGTTCGATGAACCGAGCAAGCACTTCCCGGATCGCATCGAGATCGAACTGCACATCGACCCGGACAACATGGCCCTGTCCACCGGATTTTCGATTCCGCTCTATCGCCATGGGCAGAGCCTGTGGCGTCAGGGCCTCGACACCGCCGGAGAAATCGATGTGGCGGTGATCGAGATCGAACGCTCGGCGCTGCCCAGCACGACGGTCTTGCGCGCGTTCACCCCCCGACACCTGTACCAAGCCAGCAGCCACCAGGTGGAGGTGGGGACCTCGCTGCTGGTGGTGGGCTTTCCGCTCGGGTTTCACGACACGCTGCACCACATGCCTGTGGTGCGCCAGGCGGTCGTCGCTTCGTCGTTTGGGCTGCGCTTTCAGGGGCAGGGGTATTTCCTCACGGATGCGCGCACGCACCGAGGCACCAGTGGCGCCCCCGTCGTGATGCGTGTTGCCGAGGGCGAGTTGATGCAGAGCGACTTGCCATGGCTGCTGCTGGGTGTCCACTCCTCGCGGCTTGATGTCGGCACGCGTGACCTGAACCTGGATGAGGCACTTGGACTCAACTGCGCCTGGTACACCGACATCTTGCTGACGCTCACGCAACGCTGACGGGTGATGCTATGGTGGTGCCATGGCCCAATCATCAATCGTCATGCCCCCTTATTCCAACCCGCCGCAGGTTCGCTCGCTTGCCGAGATCCTTCCCGATGAATCCCTCCTGATGATGGGTGCTGGCCCCGTGCCCATTCCAGAGGCCGTGGCCCGCGCCAATTCGGTGGTCATCAACCACCTCGGGCGCACCATGTCCACCATCGTGGATCAGGTCAAGTCCATGGCCCGCTACGTCTTTCAGACCGAATCTGAATGGGTGTTGGGCGTCGCCGGTCCGGGTTCGGCGGCCATGGAGATGGCCATTTGCAACCTCGTCGAGCCCGGCCAGACCGTTTTGAGCGTCAACAATGGGTTCTTCAGCCAGCGCATGGCCGAAATGAGTCGCCGCCTTGGTGCGCAGGTGCAGGTGTTTGATGTGCCGAATCATCAGACGGCCTCCGTCCAAGAGATCGAGCGGCAAATCGAACTGCACCGCCCCGATTGCGTGACCATCGTGCAGGGCGAGACGTCGAACACGGTGTTCAACCGCGAGTTGCCCGCCATCGCCAAGGCCGCCAAAAAACACGGTTGCCTGGTCATTGTCGATGCCGTGTGCACCTTGAGCACCATGCCTTTGGAGATGGATGCGTGGATGCTGGATGCCGTGATCACGGGCGGGCAAAAGGGCCTGTCGTCGATCCCGGGCGTCTCGCTCATCGCGTTTTCAAACGAGGCCTGGCGGCGCATCAGCGAGCGAAAAACCCCCAACACCCATTGGTGTCTGGATGCCAAACTGGCTGAAAACTTCTGGCACAAAGGCTCGTACCACTACACCGCGCCGGTGTCCGGGGTGCTGGCCCTGCACGAGGCACTTCGGCTGGTGTGTGCCGAAACCCTGCCCACGCGTTTCGAGCGGCATGCGCGTTGTTCAAGCGCCTTGCAGCACAGCATGGAGGCCATGGGGCTGTCCCTGTTCGCCGTGCCGCAGGCGCGCCTGAACTCAGTGGTGGGCATCACGGTGCCGACCGGTTTGACCGGCGCGGCCATTTGCACGCACATCTCTGACCGATACCACGTCGAGATCTCCGGCTCCTTTGGCTTGCCCATCGTGCGGGTGGGTCAGATGGGTGAACAGTGTCGCGAACACAACCTGTTCAGGACCGTGCATGCGCTCGGATCGACCCTGCGCGATCTGGGTGCCAAGGTGGACTTGCCCATTGGCATGGCCGCGCTGGAAAGCAGCCTGCAAAGCCGCCCAATCCCCAGCTGATCAGCCACTGAGCAGCACCCCCCCTCAAGTCCGGTACATGTAATCGCGACGGAAGGGGTAGTCGCATTGCGCCCCTCGCATGGCCCCCTGGGCGGGCGTGACCTCGCCACTGGGCCGGGCGCACAGCAATTGGTGCAGAGACAGCCAGCCTTGTTCAAAGGCCATGGCGCAGCCCGCCAGGTAGAGCCGATAGGCGCGCACGGTCGCGGCATCGGCCACGCGGTGCGCCTCGGGCAAGCGTGTTTCCAGTGCGTCAGACCAGGCCCACAGCGTGCGCGCATAGTGCGGCCGCAGGTTCTCCGCATCCAGCAGTTCCAGGCCCGCCTCGGCCACGTGCGCGTTCACATGCGCCACATGCGCCAGTTCCCCGCCCGGAAAGATGTGGCGTTCGATGAAATTGCCGATGCCCGCGCCGAGTTGGTCGTTGTGCAGGCCACCTGCGGTGATGCCGTGGTTCATGACCAGGCCGCCGGGGCGCAGCAGGCGGTGCACCTTGGCGAAATACTCCGTCAGGTGGGCCCGCCCCACATGTTCGACCATCCCCACCGACGCGATGCGGTCAAAGGGTTGGTCCTCGGGCATGTCGCGCCAGTCGAGCAGATGCATCTGTACGCGTTGGCCCAGACCTCGCTCGGCGATGATTTGCCTGACGTGGTCATGCTGATTGTGGGACAAGGTGATGCCCGTGGCCTGAACGCCGTAGTGCTCGGCGGCCCACATCAGCAAGCCACCCCAGCCGGCGCCGATGTCCAGCAGGCGCAACCCGGCGTGGAGGCCCAGCTTGCGGCAAATCAGATCGAGCTTGGCTTCTTGCGCACGGGCCAGGCTCACGTCGGGGGCCTCGAAATAGGCGCATGAGTAGACGCGGCGCGGATCGAGCCACAGCGCATAGAACTCGTCGCCGATGTCGTAGTGAAAGTTGATTTGTCGCGCGTCGCGCCAGGGGCTGTGGCGCCACGTCGAGCGCAGGTGGCGCAAGGCGCTTTGCCAGGGCCAGGGGGCGTGCGCATCAAGGGGCTGCGTCGCCAGGGCGGAGGTCGCGCACATCACATCGCGCATGGAGCCTTCGATGTTCAGTTGGCCCTTGACATAGAGGTCGGCCAGCTTGCCCACATGCCCGCGTCCCAGCGCCAGCAAATCAGCCGTCCTGCGAAAGCGCATGTGGATGCGGGGATGTGCGGGGCCTGCGCGTCCGCCCGGCCACTCGACAGCCAGTGGGGCGGTCGGGGCACTGGGCAAGGCCTCTAGCGTTCGATGCACCATGTGGCTGAGCAGGTTCATGGTCTTGGCTCCTGACACTGCGCGGGGGGAAACAATAGTGGCGCAAATTGGTGCATGGCACAAGTGGGGTGGAATCGTGGCTTGATTTGTCCTATCCTGATCGTTCAGACCCGACTCCAAACCTGCTCCCCAACGAGGCACGGCATGACGATCACGTTGACCTTGACCGGCCATTTGACGGACCTTGGCGCAGGCATGCTGGTGCGTCGCATGCTGCCGGCGGCACAGCGTCAGGCTGTCGGGCCTTTTGTCTTCTTTGATCACTTCGGGCCGATCGTGCAGACCCCCGACATGAACACGGATGTTCGCCCGCATCCGCACATCGGCCTGGCCACCGTGACGTACTTGTGGGAAGGCGTCATGATGCACCGCGACAGTCTGGGGTCTGTCCAAAGAATCGAGCCCGGCGCCATCAACTGGATGACTGCGGGGCGTGGCATTGTGCATTCGGAGCGCGCGCCCGAGGATCTGCGCGCCAGTGATCGCCCCATGCATGGCTTGCAGCTGTGGGTGGCCCTGCCGAAGGAGCACGAGGAGTCATCGCCCCGCTTCGCCCACACCGCCGCGTCGGAGATTCCGCAGATCGAGGTGGAAGGCGCCCAGGTGCGCGTGCTGGTCGGGCAGGCCTGGGGGGCCGAATCACCCGTGGCGACCTTGGTGCCCACCTTGTACCTGGACGTCGCGCTGGCGCCTGGCCAAGGTCTGACCTTGCCCCCGCTGGCGCCAGAGATGGCGATCTATACCGTCGACCAGGCGCTGCAAGTGGACGGTGCCCACCTGGCGCTTAACACCCTGGCCGTGTTGGATGGGGTCAGCCACCTGAGCAACGAGGGCCGGGGTGAGGCCCGGTTTGTCGTCGTTGGCGGCGCGCCGCTGGACGGGCCACGCTTCATCTGGTGGAACTTCGTGTCCAGCGAACGGGGGCGAATTGCCCGCGCCGCGCAGGACTGGGATGCCAGGTTATTCAAGGCGGTGCCCGACGACGATGAACGCATTGAACTACCGACCCAGCGGCCCTTCTGAATCACCTGACCAAGGCAGGGCGCCCTCAAGGGCGGGCAGGTCGATCCAGAACTCGCTGCCTTCACCCGGCGTGCTGCGCGCCCCGATCGAACCGCCCATCAGGTCCATCAGGCGCTGACAGGTGCTCAGGCCGATGCCGGTGCCCTCAATCGGGCCAAACTCTGCACCCAGGCGGTTGAAGGGCTGGTACATCTGGGCCATGCGCTCGCAAGCAATGCCAGTGCCGGTGTCGCGCACGGTGATGCGAATCATGTGCTCTCCGTGCGGCGTGGCTTGCAGATGCACGCTGCCGCCCGGGCGGTTGTACTTGACGGCGTTGGAAACCAGGTTGAGCAGGACCTGTTTGAGGCGCAGACGATCGGCACGCACGGCCACGCCGCTGAAGGCGTCCCATCGCAAGGTCACATCGCGTTGTTGTGCCATCGCTTGCATGAGCGTCATGACGTCATGCGCGAGGTCGGTCAGTTGAACCGGCTCCATCGACAAGGTAAGGCGTCCGGACTCCACCTGCGTCAGGTCAAGCACGTCGTTGATGAGGTTCAGCAGGTGCTTGCCTGCACGCAAGATTTCTGTGGCAAAGCCGCGTGGGCGCGCTTGTAAGGCGGTATCGCGCTCCAATAGTTGTGAAAAGCCCAGGATGGCGTTCATGGGGGTGCGCAGTTCATGGCTCATGCGCGACAGAAAGTCGGTTTTTGCGCGGCTGGCCTGCACCCGTTCGGTGACGTCGCGTGACAGCACGATGAAGCGATCGGCTTGCCCGCAGGGGCTGCGTTTGACCGCGATAGACAGCTCAAACCAACACGCCCCTTGGGGGACATCCAGTTGCAACTGGGCTCCGTTGGCGGTGCCTTTGTGGGCGGCTTCCTTCAAGGCGGCGAGGACGGTGTTGGCCGATTCCGGGGGCATCACCTCACTCACGGTGCGCCCAAGCAATTGGTCGGGCGGGAGCACGAGCAAATCGGTTCGGGCGGCTCGATAGTCCAGGTAGCGGCCGTCGATGTCCAGCTCAAACAACAGGTCGGGGACGGCCTGCAGGGTGGCGTTCAGCTGGGCGATGGTTTGCTCGGCCCGCTCATTCGCATCACCAAGCGCGTCAAGGGATCGTGACAGGGCCCTTGTTTGCTCCCGCAAGCGTCGGCGCAGGATGAGATTCCAGAGCCCCAGGCCCAGCGCCAGGAGCAAGGCGCCAAGCAGGCCTGGGTCCGCATGGCGTTCGAGGAAGGCGGCGGCTGGATGGCCAGGCTGGTCGGGGGCGGCCAACACGATCGTTGTCCAGGACATCAGCCCCGAGGTCATGAGGCCAGTGCGCAAATTTGCAGCCGCTATGCGACTGGGGTCGCCCATTGTTTTCTGGGCACCGACGTCCCTCTCTGGCTTGGGACATTGCATTGTTGATTTCTGATCCGCCCAATCGTCCCGCTCTGTTGGGCTGTTAATTTTATGACTGAAGCAAAAATAAAGGTGACAGCGTTACTCAGGGAGTGATTCTCCCCAGAGGGGGGGCTGGCGTCCTTAAGGAATCCTGAAAGCGCCTTAAAGCTGGCTTGCATGGGTTATAAAGTGTGCGCTGACCAGTCTCGGGCAATGCTCCGGAAGTGCCGTGGAACCCTTGCCAACCTGTTATCGATTCGATCGATTCGAGATCCGCCCCGCCGAGCGGATGCTTTACGTTGACGGACATCCGGCCAGTCTGGGAACCCGCGCCATTGATCTGCTGCTGGCCTTGGTGGCACGCCATGGGCGCCTGGTGTCCAAGGCCGAATTGCTTGACCTGGTCTGGCCCAATCTGGTCGTTGAAGAAAACAATCTGCAGGTCCAGATTTCGACCTTGCGCAAGCTGCTGGGCCCAAAGGCGATCGCCACGGTGCCGGGGCGTGGCTACCGGTTCGCAGCGGCGCTTGATGGGGCTGGCGCCCCCGCCCATTCAGCCGCGGTGGCAACGCAGGCCTCGGCCTTGACGGCTTTGCCCACCTTGGCGAGTCGACTGTGGGGCCGCGAGCGTGATCTGGCCTTGCTGCACGCGCAGCGTCATCACGCGCTCATCACCATCGTCGGGGCTGGGGGCATTGGCAAGACCGCCTTTGCATTGAACGCCGCCCACGCCTGGCGAGTTGGCCACAAGGACGGCGCGGTCTGGGTGGATTTGTCGGGCATCAGCGATGCCTTGCTGGTGCTCACGGTGGTGGCGCAGGCTTTGGGCCTGCCTTCGGGTGGGCGCGAGCCCTTGCCCGCGTTCCTTGCCGCACTCAGGCCTCTGCAGTTGCTGCTGGTGCTGGACAACGCCGAGCATGTATTGGAAGCGGTGGCATCGCTGGCGCACGCCATCACCGTCGCCGCGCCCGATGTGCGTCTGCTCGTGACCAGTCAAGGGCCCTTGAAGGTGGATGGCGAGCGCGTGTTTCGACTCAGTGCCTTGTCGGTGCCTGACCCCGGCACGGGGGCCGAGGAGGCCTTGACCCATGGTGCGGTGGCGCTGTTTGCCGATCGTGCGCACGCAGCGGATCATCGATTTGCGCTCACCGATGCCAATGTGGAGGCCGTGATGGCCTTGTGCCGACGCCTGGATGGCCTCGCCCTGGCGATCAAGCTGGCGGCGGCGCGGGTGCCACTGATGGGCTTGCAAGGCATCACCGATCGCCTGGATGAGCGATTCAAGCTGCTGGGTGAGCACCACGGTGTGACCCCTGTCCGCCATCAGACGCTGCGTGGTGCGCTGGACTGGAGTCACGATTTGCTGTCGCCCGCCGAGCAGGCGGTGTTTCGCCGGTTGAGCGTTTTCGCGGGGGGCTTCACCCTGGAGCTGGCCAGTGCCGTGGCGCATGACGACGATCTGGATGAATGGGGGGTGATCGACGCCCTGGGGATGCTGGTGGACCGCTCGCTGGTGGCCGCCGATGGTGGCGCCGACGGCGATGTGCCGCGCTACCGCTTGCTGGATAGCCCTCGTGACTATGCCGCCCTGAAGCTGGACGCCGCTGGACAGTCGGCGTCGCTGAAGCGTCGGCATGCGCTGGCGATGGCGGCGCTGATGGAACAGGCCTACGAGCAGTACTGGGCCACGCCCGATGCCGTCTGGCTGGAGTCCTATGGGCCGGAGATCGACAATGTTCGTGCCGCCATGGACTGGGCCACGGCGCATGAGCCCGGCCTGGCCATCAAGATGATCGGGGCGGCCAGTTCGCTGTTCATGTTGCTGGGCCTGGCTGCGGAGTCTCGCCAGCGTTGCGCGGCCCTGGAGGCGCAGGTCGGGGCGAAGAGCGACGCCCTGGCGGTGCCGAGCTACTGGCTGGAGCGCAGCCGCTTGCATTGGGGCATCTCCAACGCCCTGATGCACGATTTTGCCGATCGGGCCGCGCAGCAATTTCGTGCGGCACGGGACGATCGAGGCCTCTACCAGGCCTTGCGTTGCGTGGCCGGTAGCGCGATGCTGCCTGCTGCGCAAGCACTGGCGATCCTCGCCGAAATGCGAACCGTGGAGCGGCCTGAGTGGCCCCCTCGTTTGCGTCTGCAACGCTTGTTTGCCCAGGTCACCGTGCTCAAGTCGATCGGACAGTTTGCGCAAGCCAGAACGGTGTGCGAAGACTTGCTGGCGCGCGCGCAGGCCGCCGGCCTGGACGCCGTGGTGTCGGCCGCGCTCAGCGATCTGGCCGCCTTGAATTTGTCCCTGGGTGAAATCGCTGAGGCGGTGCGCCACTGTCGTCAGCTCTTGAGTCGCGCACGCCACCGGCGGGACAACTTTGTGTTGCATGCCCTGGCCATCCTGGCGTGCGCTTCGTTCTTGCAGGACGACACCGTGCAGGCCCGAGCGGCGCTGGTGGATTTTGCGGCAGCGTCGCGCAGCCGAGACTGGGAATGGTTCGGCCTCTACGCGGGTCTGTTCGCCTTGCTGGCCACCAGGGAAGGGCGTGCCGAGGTGGCCGCGCGTCTGCTTGGCAAGGCCGATGCGGAGCACCAGCACCTGGGTCCGCGTGTGGAGCAAATGGCGCACATCTGGAGCCAGGCCCGCGTCGTGATCGAGTGCGCATTGGACGCCCCCACCATCGCCAGACTGCGCGCCGAGGGCGCCTTGATGGACCCTCAGGCCCTGTCCGCCCTGGCACTCGAGCCCGCGGTGGCCCACGGGTGATGGGGGCCGGCATGGCATCGATGTCTGACTGGCTCAGGTCGATTGGATTGCATCGCCTTGAGGATGTTTTGCTGAAGAACGACATCAACCTTGATGTCTTGCACAGCTTGAGCGAGCCCGATCTTGACAAGCTGGGTGTGTCGATGGGCGATCGCAAGCGCTTGCTTCAGGCCATCGGCACTTTGCCGCACGCCGTCATGTCCGCAGGTGATGGCGGCGAAGTGCGGCAATTGACCATCATGTTTTGTGACTTGGTGGATTCGACCGCGCTGTGCGAGCGTCTCAACCCCGAGCAGTGGCGAGAGGTGGTGCTGGCCTATCAGCAGGCGGCCTCCACGCTCATCGAGCGCCTGGGTGGTGTGATTGCCCAGTATCTGGGTGATGGCCTGCTGGTTTACTTTGGATACCCGCAGGCCCACGAAGATGCGCCCGAGCGGGCCGTGCGCGCGGCTTTGGCGCTGGTGGCGACCTTGAATGAAGTGCGCATCACCGTCTCTCCGCAGGAGACGGTGCGCTTGTCGGTGCGCGTGGGCATTGACACCGGGGTGGTCGTGATTGGCAGCATGGGGGCTGGTCCGCGGCGCGAGCAACTGGCCTTGGGTGATGCGCCCAACCTGGCCGCGCGTTTGCAAACCCTGGCGGCCCCCGACACGGTGCTCATCAGCGACAACACCCGAAAATTGGCGGGCGGTAGTTTTCAGTACCAGGACCAGGGCCAGCATGTGCTGCGGGGGGTGCGTGAACCCCGGCAGGTCTGGCGTGTCATGGCGCTCAGTGGGACATCCAGCCGGTTTGAGGCGGCCACCGGCCTGGGCCTGACCCCGCTGGTGGGCCGTCAGCATGAGTTGGCGTTGTTGATGGATCGTTGGCACGCTGCCAGCCAGGGGCTGGGACAGGTGGTGTTGCTGTCGGGCGAGCCGGGCATTGGCAAGTCGCGCATGCTCAAGGAGTTGCACGACCGCTTGGGCAACGTTGGTTTGAACGCGATACGGATGCAGTGCTCACCGCACCATGTCAACCGTGCCTTACACCCCGGCATCGAACACCTGGAATCAACACTGGGGCTGACGCGGGATCAGCCGCTGTCATGGAAGCTCGATCGACTGGAGTCTTGGGTGGTCGGGCAGTTGCAACGGCCCGTGGCACAAGCGGCGTTGCTGGCCGCCATGCTGTCGATCCCTGCGCAGGCGCGCTACGGGCCGCTCGTGCAAAGTCCGGTCCGACACGAGCAGGACACCATCGAGGCGCTCGCGGACCTGATGGTCGCCGAGGTCCGGCGCGGGCCGACCCTGATGCTGCTGGAAGACGCGCATTGGGCGGACCCGGCCACCGTGGTCTGGTTGAAGCAGTTGGTCGAGCGGGCTCGCCACTGGCCTCTGCTGCTGGTGGTGACGCACCGCCCGGAGTTCGAGCCCGGGCTGGATCACCATGCCCATGTCACGGCCTTGCGGATGGGCAGCCTGGGCCAGGTCGAGGTGACATCCCTGGTGTCGGCGCTGATGGCGGGCCGCGCTGACGAGACCGGCCTGTCCAGTGAGCTGACCCATCACATTGTGAGCAAGACCGATGGGGTGCCCTTGTTCGTCGAGGAGTTGACCAAGTCTTTGCTGGATGCGCCCGTCGATGCGCGCTCCTTGGCCGGCCAGACGATGATTCCGGCGACCTTGCGTGATTCCTTGATGGCCCGATTGGACCGTGTCTCGGCCGCCAAGGAGATCGCGCAGATTGGCTCGGTCGTGGGCCGCACCTTCAGCCTGGACTTGCTGAAAGCCTTGTCCCGCTGGAGCGACGATGAGCTGGCCGATGCACTGGCGGCGTTGACGCAATCGGGTCTGGCCACCGAACGCACCGGTCAGCAAGGCACGGTGTACACCTTCAAGCACGCCCTGGTGCAGGACGCCGCCTATGACTCCTTGCTGAAAACGCGACGCGAAGCGCTTCATGGAGCCATGGTGCGCGTGCTGCAAGAGCGCTTCCCCGCGATCGCGACGGCCGAGCCCGAGTTGGTGGCGCACCATGCCACGGCGGCGGGCCAGCCGCAAACGGCGATCCCGTATTGGCGGCGAGCCAGCGAGTTGGCGTTGCAGCGCCTGGCATTGAGGGACGCCGTGGCGCACTTGAGTGCAGGTCTGGCCTCGGCCTCGACATTGCCGCCTTCGCCGCAGCGCGATCAAACCGAGCTGCAGTTGCAGGCCGCGCTGGGCACGGTGCACATGCTGGGCAAGGGCTGGGCCGCGCCCGAGGTCGTGCAGTCCTATGTGCGGGCCCACGAACTGGCCGACGCGGCGGATCAGGTGGAAGAGTCCATCTGGCCACTGTGGGGTGTGTGCGTGTTCCAACTGGTGCGTGGCGAGATCACGCAAGCGCAGGCGGTGGGCCGCCGCATGATGACCGTGGCGCGTCAGTCCAACAGTCGCACGGTCTGGCTGGTGGCCAACATGATGCACACGCAACTGTGCCTCTACAGCGGCGAGTTGGACCGGGTCGCCGCGCACGGTGATCAGGTGGAGCACCGCTACCGCGACCCGCAGGACAGGGGCCTCATTGCGCTGTATTCGACCGACCTCAAATTGGTGTCGATGGTGCATGGTTCACAAGCGCGCTGGATCTGCGGCGATGTGGACGACGCCGCCGCGCTGTGCGAGCAGCAGGAGCGCTTTGCGACGTCGCTGGATCATCCCTATTCATGGGCCTGGACGCTGACCTGGGGCGCCATGTCCTACCTGCACCGGGGCGATGTTGACGGGCTGCTGGTCCGTGCACAGGAGGGGCTGCGCATCGCGCGGCAACATGGCTTTGCCTATGTGGCGGCCATCGGCACATTTGCCCAGGGCTGGGGCCAGGCGCAGCAGGGCGACTTAGAAGGTATTGATCAGATGCGGTGCGGGCTGGCGGCGTTCAGGGACACGGGCGCGGGCATCGCGGTGCCCTTCTTTCAGACGCTGTTGGCCGACGCTTTGGGTCAGGTGGGCCGCCAGCACGAAGGACTGGCGCTGCTCGATGACGCTGCACGGCGCATTGAACAGGGCGGTGAGCGCTGGCACGAGGCCGAATCGCACCGCATCCGGGGGCGCCTGCTGGCCATGGGCCCGCAGGCTGATGTGCGCGCGGCCGAGGTTAGCCTTCAGCGGGCCATCGAGGTGGCCACGGACCAGCATGCCCTCAGTTGGCAGCGACGCGCGGTGGCCGATCTGGCGCGCCTGCGGGGCGCTTGATGGGTGGCGGCTCGATGACGCCGTGATCAGGCCGTCAGGAGCTTTTGCAGATGGGCCGGGTCGAAGAAGTCTGCCGGAGACACCGTCTGGGCGAAGACGCCAAAGTAGCGATCGGTCTCAACCTGATTGCCCGCCAGCGCGCCAAAGAGTTGCATGACCTCCTGGGTGGGTGGGGCCAATTGGGCCATCTGCTGGGCGAATTGGTGCAGGGGCAGGGACACGGCATCGCGCCGCGCCTCAAAACCCGCCAAAGCCTCGTCCATGCGCCGCTGGCCTGACAGGCCTTCGTGCAGGGCCTGGGTCAGGCTCTCGGCGTCCCGCAGGGCCACGGTGATGCCTGCGGCGGTGATGGGGTCCATCGTCAATCCCGCGTCGCCCACCAAAGCCCAGCCGGGGCCGACAGGCTTGCGACAGAAACTGGGAATGGCCCCGGTGATCCAGTCTTCTTCGCGCTGGCCCGCGCGCACTCGCGCTGCCAGATCGGGGGCCATGGCGTCCAGTTGCTCAAAGAAATGGGTGGGCACATCGTCGCGGCTGACCTTGCCCTCTCGCCCTGGTTGCAAGATGCCGACCACGACCTGCCCGTCATTGGTCTGCCAGGCGTAGGCCATGCGCTCGGAACGGGAGAAGAACTCCACGCCCTTGACCGCGACTCCGCTGAAGTAGGAGTAGGTGTTGTGTGTGCCTTGTTCCTTGGAGGTCTCGTTGCAGGTCGGGCTCTGGACGGCCCGGGCCACTCGCGAGGTGCGGCCGTCCGCGCCGACGACGACACGAGCCAGTGCGGTCCAGTTGCTGCCGTCGGCATTCTTGGCCCGGATGCCCACCACGCGGGCGCCGTCTTTGAGCGTGCCCTCAAACGACACCTTCTGACGAAATTCGACGCCCGCCGCCACGGCGGCGTTCAGCAAAATCTGATCCAGCACGATGCGTTTTGGTGCGAAGGCCGCGCCGACTTGTGTGCCGGGTGGGTGCCCATGAAGCACCGTCTCACCCAGGTCGAGGGAGAGGTCCGTCAAGGGCGGGCAGTTTGAATCGCGAACCGCGTCGAGCAGGCCCCATTTGTGCAATAGGTCGGCGCCGGCATGCCACAACAGGTGCGTGGACAGTCGCACATCGCTTGGGAATTCGGTCTGATCAATCATCAGGACCTTATATCCCTGGCGTGCCAGCAACATGGCCGTTGATGCGCCGGCGCAGCGAGCGCCCACTACGATGACGTCGTGCATCTGAGTTTCAAGGGTTGGGACGGTGCCTGGATGCTAAGGCATGTGGCGGTGCGCTGACCCTGGCGGATGCCCGGTGCCGTGGCGAGCTTGCCTCGGTTCAGGGGCCCACCCCGGATTGGCGAAACGGTTGGCTGACAAAGCGCGAGCCCGCCAGGCCAAAACGCCACGGCTTCTCGATGGCCTTGCTGATGCCGATGCGTGGGCCGGTCACCAAGGCGACGGGGCCGGCCGGTGGCAGCAGTTGAAACGGCGGCTCGCCAACACTCAGCCCATCGTGGGCCCGCGTGATGCCCAAGGCTTGCGCTACGCGGCCAGGTCCGGCGCAGAGCAATTGCACATTTTGCAGGCCGCGCCGGGCGCGCATGAGGTCCAGGCCGGCGGTGGGCTCCAGCGCACGGATCAAGACACCCGCGCCGTGTCCTTCTTCCTGGCACACCAGGTTGAGGCACCAGTGAATGCCGTAGGACTGGTAGACATAGGCTCGCCCGGGCGGCCCGAACATTGAGGCATTGCGCGCCGTGGGGCCGCTGAAGCTGTGGGAGGCGGGGTCTTCGCCGTCGTAAGCCTCGGTCTCGACGACAACGCCGCCAACGCCATCGACCAGCAAGGTGGCGCCGATGAGGGCGCGGGCCACTTCGACGGAGGAGGCCGAGAAGTCAATCGGTGGGAGCGGCGAAAACGGCGCCACCGAGGCGCCCGGATCTTCCTCACCGGCCGCGGATGCACCGGGCACATAACCATCGGTTCTGCGTTGGTTCATCTGGACACCTTAGACTTGCGACTTTGTCCTGATCGGCATTTTCATGCTTTATTCCCTGCGCATGCTGTTGATGTGCATTCACTTCGTGGTGGCCGGCGTACTCGGCCTGCTGATCGGGCTGTGCCGGCCATTCAACCCTGACAATAGCCGGCTGTGCGCACGCCTTTATTCCTTGCCAGCATTGCGCATCCTGGGTTTGAAGATGCACCTGGATGTGGCTGCCTTGTGGGATCAGCCGCGCTCTTATGTTGTCGTGGCCAATCACCAATCCAATTATGACTTGTATGTCGTGGGCTGCGCAGTCCCTGCGCGCACCGTCTCGGTGGGCAAGAAAAGCCTGAAATGGATCCCGTTTTTTGGCCAGCTTTACTGGTTGGCGGGCAATGTCATGATTGACCGCGGCAACGTCATGCAGGCCAAACAGGCCATGCTCACGACCACCGAAACACTGCAACATCGCGACACCTCGATCTGGGTGTTCGCCGAAGGAACGCGCAACCTCGGCAAGGGGCTGCTTCCTTTCAAGAAGGGGGCGTTCCAGATGGCCATCAACGCGGGGGTGCCGATCATTCCCTTGTGTTCCAGCACCTACAAGAAGCACATGCACCTGAACCGCTGGAACAGTGGCACGGTCATGATCCGCGCCTTGCCGCCCATCCCCACCGCCGGCTTGACACTGGAAGACATGCCGGCCTTGATGGAACGCTGCCACCATCAAATGCTCGACTGCATCGAGGCCCTGGATCAGGCCGTCGAACTCAAGGGGTAAGGGTGTCCACTCGATACAATCGCCGCCATTCGAAACTATCGGTGGCTCCTGTGTCAGATCGTCTTGCGGTGGTGCCGCAGTATTTTTTGCCCAAACAAGCGCTGACCGCCTTGGCCGGTGCCTTCGCATCCCGGCAGGGCGGTGCCCTCACCACGTCCGTGATCCGCTGGTTTGTGGGCCGCTATGGCGTGGACATGAGCGAAGCGGCCAACCCCGACATCGCCAGCTACGCGACTTTCAACGAGTTTTTCACCCGGGCCCTCAAGCCGGACGCACGCCCTCTGGCCAAGGCCGAATGGATCTGCCCGGTGGATGGCGCCATCAGCCAGTTCGGCCCGATCCACGGCGATCAGATCTTTCAAGCGAAGGGGCACCACTACTCGACCACGGCGCTGGTGGGCGGCGACCACCGGCTGGCCGCGCAGTTCGAGGACGGCAGTTTTGCCACGCTCTACCTCAGTCCCAAGGACTACCACCGCATTCACATGCCCGCCGATGGCCGCCTGATGCGCATGGTCCATGTGCCCGGCCCCTTGTTCTCGGTCAATCCGACCACGGCGCGGGGCGTGCCGGGCTTGTTCGCCCGCAATGAACGGGTGGTGTGCGTGTTCGATTCGCCGCGCGGCCCCTGGGTGCTGGTGTTGGTGGGGGCCACCATCGTGGGCAGCATGGCGACGACCTGGCACGGTGTGGTCAACCCGCCGCGCGTCAAGCAGGTGCGCGACTGGTATTACCAGGATCAGCAGGTGCTGTTCAAGCAAGGTGACGAGATGGGACGCTTCCTGTTGGGCTCGACGGTGGTGATGTTGTTCCCCAAGGGCCCCTTGCGCTTCAACCCCGAGTGGACGCCGGGGCGCTCGATCCGCCTGGGTGAGATGATGGCCTTCGAAGGTTGATCCGGTCAAGGCGTGGCCGTCAGGTCATCGATCATCGTTTTGACGGCGCGCATCTGTGGGGCGTCCTTGCGCGCGAAGGGCGGTGAGCGCGGTGTCAACGAGGCGCCATTCGGATCGGTGTAACCCCAAAAATCCCAGCAGCCCTTCGGGTTGAAACGATAGGGCAGGCCGGGGGTCACGGTGTTGCTGGGGGCCACTTGCGGGTAGAGCACCACGATGTGAGCGCCTTCGGCCCAGCGGTTGTAGCCGGCCTGCTCGACAAAGGTGGTGCCATAGGCTTGCCCCTTGACCAGCACCTTCTGGCCTTGCTCGCAGCCGTGGAACACGACGTGCAATTTGCAGTGGGCGCCGACTTGCTGGCAGGTGCTGGGGATGTAGATCCAGCCCGAGTCGTCCAGCCCGCTGAACGCGCCATCGCCTGCCCCACGATAGGGCCTTTGGTCAAACGGCTTGAGCGAGGACGTCTGTGGCGTGGCCGCTTGCAGGGTGGGCCGGTTGTACAGCCACTTCAGCAGATCGCCCGCGCCATCCAGGCCGCAGCCGTTCAGGTAGGGTGATTGCGTCAGCGCACAGCTGCCAGTGGTGGCAATCGGCATGCCGTGCCCGGCCTGGGCCTCGCGCACCCGGGCGATGTTCTTGGCCGGCACGTGCAACTGGCGCAGAACGAGCTGGTAGGCATCGACCAGCCCGGCATCGACCACCGGATCGGCGTCCCCCGAATACAGCCATACCCGATGTTTGGCAAGGTAACGGGTGCTGTCGATGAAGCCTTGGTTGCCGGCGATGACGTCCCGGCTCCGCTCGGCCAGGATGTGGGCGGGCAGGTGGATGCAGGCGGCGCGGGCCACGCTGGTGCTGGCGTCGGGTGATTCGTCAAAGGGACACGAGCAGGTCTCGGAGGCCGTTACTGCCGACCCCAGCGAGCAGCCGTAGGGCCCGCCAGCGATGATGGCTGCGCCCGCCACGGATCTGGAATAGGCGATCTCGAATTGCGCGGCCATGTAGCCGCCCGACGACAGGCCGGACACGGTGACCGATTTGGGGTCCAGGCCGAGGGCAGGCAGCTTGGACAGGGGCTGCGCAACCGCCGCGAGGGCCTGCAGGGCAAGGAGGGTGAGCAGGCTTGCGGATGCGGCGAGTCTGGATGAAGTCGGCGATGGCATGGTGCGTTCTCCTTGCACGATTTGGGTTTGCTGCGTTGCAACAAGCCTGGGCGCCATGATGCGTGGGTGAGCTGGCTCGGTCAAGCGCCTTGCCCAGCCTTGGAACTTGCCCGAATGCCGGCAGGAGTGCATGCTGTTGGTCAGCCGCGCAGGCAACATTCACTTTTGATTGGAGGGACGCACCATGGAAACCAGGCTCAACCGCCTCGAATCGATTCCCGTGCACGACGCGCATGGCAACACCTACACCGTTCACGCTTATGAGCGCTTGGCACGGGTCTACACCTTGCAAGATCCCGCACGCGAGTGGGAACCCACGGGGGTCGCGGAATATAAGCTGGACACCGGTGAGCATGTGGACGTGGACGCTGACGGATCTTTTCGGATCGTCGAAACCGGCGTACATCTGGAGCGAAAATCCCCCCACGGAAAATCCCCCTTGGGCTGATTGATGAATTGCTGTCACTTTTGTAGAGATCGTGCTCGTGGCGCCCGCAGGGCCGGGCCTTGATGAGGGCCTCCCAAGCCGGCTCGCAACAGCGACAGCAACAAGAGGTTCTGGAAGCGGGCCTGCTGGCTCAGGTCAATACCTGGGCCTACCACTCGCTGCCGCTGGCCGAGTTGACGCAGTCGCATCTGGGTCAGCACCGCGATGTGTCGACCTTCCCGTTGCGCCTGGCCTATGCCCTGCACCTGCTGTGGTCCGAGCGCCTGGAGGCCTTGGATGGCGTGTTGCGCCCACTGCAAAACGGGGTGGACAGCAACGAGACCTGGGAGGCCACGGCCACCGCGGTGACGGCCGCCGCGTTGAGCGTGCGTGGCCAGTGGGCGGCCGCCGAAGCCAGTTTTGAAGCGGCGCTGAGCACCTTGAAGCGCAGCACCGGGCTGCGCAAAGGCTTGCTGCCCGAGATGCTGAGCCTGCCTTATGTGCTGGCCTTGCTGGCCCAGCAGTCGCCCGCGCACCTGGACAAGGCTTTGAAGTTTTGCCTGGTCGAGAGCGGCAAGAAGCAAGGCAGCATTGACACGCCCTATGGCCTGATGGCCTTGGCCGTGCAGATGCGTTGCGGCGACGTGCCTTTGAACCTGACGCGCTTCAAGCCAGTCAGCACCGAAAAACACCATTACCGGATCGATCTGTGGCGCTGGCTGATGCGGGCCTGGCTGAAGGCCGACGCCCCAGCCTTCGAGCTCACCGAGGTGGAGACCCAGGCCGCCCAGCGCCTGGGCGCGCTGTTCAGCAGCATTGGCCTGCAGGGCCTGCGCACCCAGCTGGATGCGGCGGTGGCGGTGCTGCAGGGCAAGCCCGCACCGGAGCATTTTTTCGTGCCCGCCGAACAAGCGGGCTGGCGCAATGCCTTGGCGGCCCTGGCCACCTTGGGCGGCGCGGCAATCCCCTTGGAAGACCCCGAGCGCACCCGCTTGCTGTGGGTGGTGAGCCTGAACGAGCGCGGGGGCTTGCAGGACATCGTGCCGCATGAGCAAAAGCGCAGCGTGCGCGGCTGGGGCAAGCCCAAGGAGATCGCGCTGGCGCGTCTGCTCAAGACCGAAACCTGGCGGCCCGAGGACGCTGCGGTGGCCCGCGCCGTGCATCCCGTGGCGCACAGCACGCGCACGCACCGGCTGGACCTGGCCGCTGCCATCGTGGCGCTGCTGGGTCACCCGGCGGTGGAGTTTGATGACGCGCCTGGCGTGGCCGTGGACCTGATCGAAGGCCAGCCCGAGCTCGACGTGGTGGACACCGGGGACACGCTGCAACTGCGCCTGCTGCCTAAATTGCCCGCCAGCGAAGTGCTCGTGTCCCGCTGGCCCCAGACCGAGGCGCAGCAGCAGGAAGCCGAGTCCTTGCGAGCGGTGACCGTGGTGCGCGACACGCCGCAGCGCGCGCGGCTCATCCGCCTGAACGCGGCGCAGAAACGCGCGGCACAACTGATCGGCGAGCAACTGGTGGTGCCCAAAAGCGCCTTGCAGGAATTGCAGCAGGTGCTGCATGGCCTGGGCACGCATTTTCAGGTGCATGCCGATGCGTTTCAGATCCCGGCCACGGTGCGCGAGGTGAGCGCCGATGCGCGGCTGCGTGCCGAACTGGCGCCGCAGGGCGATGGCGTCAGCCTGCGCCTGGTCGTGACGCCGCTGGGCCTGCAGGGGCCGCGCTTGCCCCCGGGGCATGGCCGCGCCCACCTGATCGCCGCCGTTGGCAAGGAGACACTGGGCGCGCAGCGCGACCTGGCCCTGGAGCGCGAGAACGTCGATGCTGTGATGGAGGCCTGCGAGGTGCTCAACGGCGCATCGCGCATCGCCACGGTCAGCGCCGACTGGGTCATCGAGGGCGCCGACGAGGCCTTGAGCCTGGTCGAACAATTGCCGCACCTGTCCGTCATTGCTGGCATTGACTGGCCCAAGGGTCAGCCGGTTCGCGTCGACACGGCCAGCCTGGGGCAACTGCATGTGCACCTGCGCAGCGGGCGCGAGTGGCTGGTGATGCAGGGCGAGATCAAGGTCGACGAGCAACTGGTGTTGGGGCTGGAGCAATTGCTGCGTCTGCATGGCGAGAGCAAGGGCCGCTTCGTGCCCATTGGCGAAGGGCGCTACCTGGCCTTGACGCAGGAGCTGCGCGCTCGCCTGGATGAGCTGGCCACGGTGGCGCAGTCGGGTGGCAAGGGTCATGCGGCGGGCGAGCTGCGCGTGCCCGGCGTGGCGGCCGCGTGGTTGCAAGGCACGCTCGATGGCATGGTGCTGGACGCCGATGCCGCCTTTGGCGAGCGTCTGGCGCGTCTGGCCGAGGCGCAGTACCTGGTGCCGGTCTTGCCAGCGACGCTGCAGGCCACATTCCGGCCCTATCAGGAAGAAGGCTATGCCTGGGCCATGCGCCTGGCGCGCGCGGGCTTTGGCGCGGTGCTGGCCGACGACATGGGCCTGGGCAAGACGCTGCAGGCCCTGGCCGTGCTGGTGGCGCGCGCACCCGGTGGCCCGGCGCTGATCGTGGCGCCCACTTCCCTGGGCGGCAACTGGTGCGCCGAGGCGCGGCGTTTCGCACCCACCTTGACGCTCAAGGTGTTTGGCGACCATCTGGAGGCCGAGCGCGAAGGGCTGATCACCCGGGCCGCCCAAGGCGATGTGGTCGTGGTGTCTTACCAGTTGCTGCAAACCCATGCCGAGCTCTTTGCCAAACAGCACTGGCACACGCTGGTGCTGGACGAGGCGCAAGCCATCAAGAACGCCAGCGCCAAGCGTTCGCTGGCGGCCTTTGATTTGCAGGCCGATTTTCGCCTGGCCTTGTCGGGCACTCCGATCGAGAACCGCCTGTCCGAGCTGTGGTCCATCATGCGTTTGTGCAACCCGGGTTTGCTGGGCACGCTCAAGCACTTCAATGAACGCCTGGCCGGCCCGATCGAGCGCGATCGCAACAAGCAGGCGCAGCGCGTGTTGAAGCGCTTGATTTCGCCCTTCATCTTGCGGCGCACCAAGGCGCAGGTGCTGGACGATCTGCCGCCACGCACCGAGTCGACGCTGATGATCGAGCCCGATGCGCAAGAGCGCGCCCACTACGAAGCGCTGCGTCGTCAGGCCCTGGCGGCGGCCGAGCAGGCCGTCGGCAGCGACAAGGCGGGCGAGGCCCACCTCAACATCCTGGCGCAACTGACCAAGCTGCGGCGGGCCGCGTGCGACCCGCGCTTGATCAGCCCCGAGCTGGGCTGGGTGGGCGGCAAGGTGCAGGCGTTTTCAGCGCTGGCGGCCGAGTTGGTGGCCAATGGCCACAAGGCGTTGGTGTTCAGCCAGTTCGTGGACTTTCTGGGCTTGCTGCGTGCGCCGCTGGACGCCGCCGGCATTGCCTATCAGTACCTCGATGGCAGCACCCCGGCGGTCGAGCGCACGCGTCGCGTGGCGGCCTTTCAGGCCGGCGAAGGCGATCTGTTTCTGATCAGCCTGAAGGCCGGGGGCTTTGGATTGAACCTGACGGTGGCCGACTACGTGGTCATCGCCGACCCCTGGTGGAACCCGGCGGCCGAGGACCAGGCCAGTGGCCGCGCTCACCGCATCGGCCAGCAACGCCCTGTCACCGTGTACCGCCTGGTCAACAAGGGCACGCTGGAAGAGCGCATCGTGGCCCTGCACCAGCACAAACGCGAATTGGCCGACAGCGTGCTTGAGAGCGACGGCCTGGGCGCTGAGGTGTCAGGCGTCTTGCGTGCCGATGAACTGGTGGCGCTGATCCGGGGAGACAATGCACTGGAAGACTGAAGACTTGCCGGCTGTTTTCAGTGAAAGTTGCGGCTGCTGGTGTTGAGTCGGCCCAGCAGCGGCGTGAGGTCTTCCAGGTACTGCGCCACCAGGTTGCTGACGCCGCCCACGCTTTGCCACACGCCATACACGGCCAGCAGGCGCGCTTGTAGCAAGGCCGTGCGGTGACGGTCGCGGATCTTGGTCCACACGATGACATTGACCGAGCCGGTTTCGTCTTCCAGTGAGACGAAGATGGTGCCCTTGGCGGTACCCGGTTGCTGGCGCATGGTGACGATGCCGCAGGTGCGAGCCAGGCGGCCATGGGGGTAAGCGTGCAGCACTTCGGCGCTCTGCAGGCGGCGCTTGAGCAGCAGGGGGCGCAACAAAGCCAGCGGGTGGCGGCGCAGGCTCAGGCCGGTGGCGGCGTAGTCGAACACGATCTCTTCGCCCTCGGGGGCGGGCGACAGGGCCAGGGTGTCTTCATGCACCGGCGCGTCGCGCAGCAGGCCGGGGGCGCGGTGCAGGGCTGCGGCGTCCCACACCTGTTGGCGGCGGTGGCCGGCCAGGCTGTGCAGGGCATCGGCGCTGGCCAGGTGGCGCAACTCGCCCTGGTCCAGTTGGGCGCGGCGGGCCAAGTCGTTGACGTTGGCGAAGGGGTGCGCTTGGCGGGCGGCCACGATGCGTTGCACCGCACCCGACCCCAGTCCGGCGACGTGCTGCAGGCCCAGGCGAACGGTGTTGCCCTGCGGCAGGGTGCAGGCCAGCTCACTGTGGGCGATATCGACGGGTAGCACCTGCACGCCATGGCGTTGCGCATCCTGCACCAACTGGCTGGCTGAATAAAACCCCATCGGTTGCGAGTTGAGCAGGCCGGCCAGAAAAGCGGCGGGCTCGTGGCACTTGAGCCAGGCGCTGACATAGGCCAGCAGGGCGAAGCTGGCCGCGTGCGATTCAGGAAAGCCGTAATCGCCAAAGCCCTTGATCATCTCGAAGATGCGTTCGGCAAAGGGGCGGTCGTGGGTGGTGAAAGCCAGGCCTTCAATAATGCGGTCCTTGAAGGGCTCCAGTCCCCCTTTGCGTTTCCAGGCACCCATGGCGCGGCGCAGTTCATCGGCCTGGCCGGGCGTGAAACCGGCGCCCAGGATCACCACCTGCATCACCTGTTCCTGAAAGATTGGCACGCCGTTGGTGCGCGCCAGGGCTGGCTCCAGGATGGCCGGGTAGGGTGCATTGCGCTTGTGCTGGCGGCTTTCCAAAAAGGGGTGGACCATGCCGCCCTGAATGGGGCCGGGACGCACGATGGCCACCTGCACCACCAGGTCGTAAAAGCGGCGCGGTTGCAGGCGCGGCAGCATGCTCATCTGCGCGCGGCTTTCGATCTGGAACACGCCCACGGTGTCGGCGCGGCAGATCATGTCGTAGGTGGCCGGGTCTTCGGCGGGCACGTCCTGCATCCGAAAGGGCTGGCCGCGTTGCTGGCCGATGAAATCGAGCGAGCGGCGAATGGCCGTTAGCATGCCCAGCGCCAGCACGTCGACCTTCAAGAGGCCCAGGGTTTCAAGGTCGTCTTTGTCCCACTGGATGATGGTGCGCTCGGGCATGGCCGCGTTCTCGATGGGCACCAGTTGCGCCAGCGAATCGGCCGCGATGATGAAACCGCCCACGTGCTGGCTCAGGTGGCGCGGCGCGCCGATCAATTGCTCGGTCAAGGCTCGCCATTGCTGCACGCTGGGGTGGCCTGGGTCCAGGCCCAGCTCGCGCAGGCGCGTCTCCAGCGCATCGCGGCTTTCCCACCATTGGTGGCTCTTGGCCAGCGCATCGACCGTGTCCAGCTCAAAGCCCAGGGCCTTGCCCACATCGCGCACGGCGCTGCGGGTGCGGTAGCTGATGACGGTGGCGGCCAGGGCGGTGCGGTGGCGCCCATACTTTTGGTACAGGTACTGGATGACTTCTTCGCGGCGCTGGTGTTCGAAGTCGACATCGATGTCGGGCGGCTCGCCGCGCTCTTTCGAGATGAAGCGCTCAAACAGCAGATTGGAACGCGCGGGGTCGACCTCGGTGATGCCCAGGCAGTAGCACACCGCCGAGTTGGCCGCCGAGCCGCGGCCCTGGCACAGGATGCCGATGGCGCGCGCATGGCGCACCACATCCTCCACGGTGAGGAAGAATTTTTCATAACCGAGGGTGTGGATCAGGTCGAGTTCCTTGTCGATCTGGGCGCGGATGGCCGCGGCCACACCCTTGGGATAGCGCCTGCGCAGGCCGGCCTCGGTCAGCTGGCGCAAATGGCTGCTGGGCGTTTGACCCGGCGGGACCAGCTCTTGCGGGTACTCGTAACTCAGCTCATCGAGCTTGAAGCGGCAGCGTGCGGCCACGTTCACGCTGGCCGATAGTAGTTCGGGCGGGTAGTGGCGGGCCAGGCGCAGGCGCGAGCGCAGGTGGCGCTCGGCGTTAGGCTGCAAGGCCAGCCCGCACTCGGCCATCGTGCGGCCTAGCCGTATCGCGCTCATCAGGTCCTGCAAGGGCTTGCGCGAACGCACATGAAAGTGCACATCGCCGGCCGCCACCAGGGGCAGTTGATGCGTGTGGCCGACCGTGCGCAGGCGCTGCAGCCAGTCGGCATCGTCCCAGGCCGTGAGCAGTTCGACCGCCAGCCACAGGCGTCCGGCAAAGCGGGCCTGCGCCCAGGCGGCCAGTTGCTGCAAGGCCGGTGTGCTGCACGGACGCGCAGGCACCAGCAGCAGCACGCAATCGGCCAGCGCCGCGGGGTCGATGTCATCGCGGTTCAGGCGGTAGTGGCCTTTGGCGCTGCTTCGGCGCAGTCGGGTGATGAACTCACTCAAATGCCCATAGCCCCGGCGGTTGCAGGCCAGCACGACCAGTTTGAACGAGACCTGATCGTCGCCATCGAGGGCGCAGGCGTGCACGCTGAACTCGCTGCCGATCAGCAGCTTGAGCGTGACGGGGCGCACTGGCTGGCCTTGTCGCTCCTGGAGCAAGGCTTCTCTTTGCAGTTCCTTGAGCGCCGCGTGCGCTCGCACCACGCCGGCCAGCGAACATTCATCGGTGATGGCCAGGGCCTCGTAGCCCAATTGGTGGGCGCGTTCGATCAACTCGCGCGGGTGCGAGGCGCCACGCTGAAAACTGAAGTTGGACAGGCAATGCAGCTCGGCATAGGCCGGCAGACCGGTGCGCATGATTCATCCATACAGGCCATGCAGATACCAGTTCGCGGCCTGTGTCGTGGGCGCCTCGTCGCCCGGCAGGCGCTCGCGAAACACCCACAGCAGGCCGGCCATGCTGGAGCGGGCCACGAAGTAGTCGCGCGCCTGGCGTCCGCTCAGGCGGGTGTCCCACCAGCCGCTTTCGATGCGGTGCGGGCCGGCGAGCAGGGTGAGCGGGCCGTGGTAGAGGGGGCGCTCATCGCGTTGTGACAAGGGCAGCGGCTCGTCCAGCAGCCAGGCGGGCAGGGGCAGCTGGTGCGTGGCGGCTGGGTGGGTGGGTGTGCCCCGGGCGGCTCTGGAGGGGGGCTCGGTGGCGCTCACCCAGGTTTGCATGTGGCCCGGTCGATGGTCGGCGCGCAATTGCGGCCGCACAACGCGCTCGGGCCCCAGGCGGATGGTCAGGCGTTCCAGGGTCTGCGTGAAGGCTTCGCCATCGGGCTGGGCATCGGCCCATAAAGAGCCCGCCTGGTCGGGCAGCCGTTCGACCTCGCTGGCGTGCAGGCTCAACTCGCCGACGGGCGCCTTGAGCTGGATCTTGGCCAGATGCTCGCCCAGCAGTCTTCCCAGGTGCTGCACGGCGCGGACGGGTTCGGCGGTGCGCACCTCCACCTCGCCGCCATCGCCTGCGGCCCGCGAAGGCATGTCATGCCGCCAGCGCAGGACGATGGCCCGCACGCCGGCATGTCGTGCGCTGAGCCAGCCCTGCAAGCGCGCCAGCAGGTGCCCGGCAGCCAGCAGCACGGCCTGGCTCGATTCGACGCGGCCGGGCAACTCCAGTCGCTCGTCAAACACCTCGGGCAGCGTCACCCAGGCATGTGTTTCAGGGCGCAGGCCATAGGCCTGGTCCAGCGCGTCGAGCAGGTCGGCGCCAAAGCGCCGCGCCATGCCGCTGCGCGGTAGGCGTCGCACATCGCCCAGGCTGCGACACCCCAGTCGTGCCAGCGTGTCGCGGTGCGTGGCGACGGCGCTCAAGGTGTCCAGCGGCAAGTCATTGAGTACCTCGCTCCAGGCCTGGCTCATGCCATCGCCGCCGCCGTGGCGTGACAGGGCCAGGGCGCCCAGGCTGGTGGGCGCCCAACTGAGCGCGCGAAAGCCCAGGCTGGAGGCCTCGGCCAGCATGCGTTTGCGCAGCGCTGCCTCGCCCCCGAAAAGGCGCAGGCTGGCCGAGGCCTCGATCACCACGGACTCTTCCAGCACGGCCACGCGCGGGCTGAACTGCAAGGCCCACCAGCTCAACAGACGTTGCTGCAAGGCGGCTTGCTCAGGCGAGGCCTCAGTGGTGCAGGGGATCAGCGATAGCCAGAGCATGGGTTTCTTTCGGGGCGGGGGGCTGGGCACGCAGGGGGTGCGTGGGGCGTGTGAGGTTGGGCCGGTCCAGGGTGTCCAACCCGAGGGGCCAGGCGCGCAAGGTGATCGCTTCGTCGCGCACCGGCCCACGGCGTTTGAGAAGGTGCACGCTCAGGTCACCGGCTTGCGCGCTCAAGCTCAGCAACACGCGCAAGGGCGCTGCTGAAGACTCGCCGCGTGCCTGCGCCGGGCGCAGCAGAAACACCGGGGCATCGCAGTGCAAGGCCCAGGTCTGCAGACGCCGGATATGGGCGGCTTGCGCTTGCGGCAGCCAGGCCACGATGGCGCCCAACTCGCGGGCCGAGCCGGGGCCTTTGATCAGCTGCTCGGTGGCCCACAGCCGCTCGGGCGTGGAGCGGGCCTGCACCCACACCAGGCGGGAGGCGGCCACACCGGCCTGTTGCAGCCCCGGCGCGTGCGGTGGGTGAGGCGGGCCGATCAGCACCACGGGCAAACGGCTGTCGAGCTGACTCAGGCAGGGCAGCAGCAGGCGCCATTCCGCCAGGGGCTGAGTGGGGCGGGGTGGCTGTTGCAGGACTTCGGTCAGGGCATGCGTGGGCCAGCCGCCGCCAGGTAATTCGCGGTCCAGCGCCTCAAAGCCGGTGGCGCAAGTGCGCTCGGTCACCCGACCCAGGCGATCGGCGCGCCACAGCGCAGCCTCAACGGCGCGCGGCAAGGGCTGGGGGAGGGGTCGACCAGAAAGGGGAAACGGCGCAGGGCCCACGGTATCCATGCGCCTTTATACTGTAAATACATACAGTAGTCCAGGCGGTTTATGACATAGACTGTGACCAATGGCCTCATTGTCCGGGGCTGGACAGGAGCGTATCTTGATCGTTGCTGATAGCGTATTTTTGATCACCGGGGGGAGCTCCGGTTTGGGGGCTGCTGTGGCGCGGATGGCGCTGGAACAGGGGGCCCGTGTGGTGATCGCCGATCTGGCCGAACCCATCGACTCGGCCTTGCCGGGGGGCAGCGCCGAGCGCTGGGCCTACGTCAAAACCGATGTCACGCAAGAGGCCAGCGGCATCGCCGCCGTGCAGGTCGCCATGGATCGTTTCGGGCGTCTGGACGTGCTGGTCAATGCGGCCGGCATCGCCCCGGCTGAAAAGATCAACGGCAAGAACGGCCCACATCGCCTGAGCGTGTTCGCCAAGACGATCGAGGTCAACCTGATCGGCACCTTCAACATGATGCGTCTGGCGGTGCCCGCCTTCGTGGCCTCGGGCGCGCTGCCCGACGCATCGGCGGGCGTGATCATCAACACCGCCTCGGTGGCGGCGTTTGACGGCCAGATCGGCCAGACCGCCTATGCGGCTTCCAAGGGGGGCATCGTGGCCATGACCCTGCCCGCTGCACGCGAACTGGCGCGGGATCGGGTGCGTGTGCTGACGATCGCCCCGGGCATCTTCGAGACGCCCATGCTCAAGGGCCTGCCGCAAGAAGTGCAGGACTCGCTGGCGGCCACCGTACCGCACCCCGCGCGGCTGGGTCGCCCGGCGGAATTCGCCGCCTTGGTGCGCCACATGGTGGAGAACGAATACCTCAATGGCGAGGTGGTGCGCCTGGACGGCGCCATCCGGATGGCGGCCAAATGATCACGAACGACCGGAGCACCCACCACATGAGCGCCGACCCCATCGTCATCTTGAGCGCCCGACGCACGCCGATCGGATCGTTCCAAGGCCAGTTCGCGACCACGCCCGCGCCCCGCTTGGGGGCCGCCGCCATCGCCGCAGCGGTGCAGGAATCGGGCGTGCCCCCCGCCGAGGTCGACGAAGTGCTGATGGGCTGCTGCCTGATGGCCGGTCTGGGGCAGGCCCCGGCCCGCCAGGCGCTGATCCACGCCGGCTTGCCGCACAGTGTGCCGGCAACCACGCTGACCAAGATGTGCGGCTCGGGCATGAAGACGGTCGCGCTGGGGCATGACCTGCTGCGCGCCGAGTCGGCTCGGGTGGTGGTGGCCGGTGGCATGGAGTCCATGAGCAATGCGCCCTACCTGTTGCCCACGGCCCGCACCGGTCAGCGCCTGGGGCATGGCCAGACCCTCGACCACATGTTCTTTGATGGCCTGCAAGACGCCTATGGCCACGAGCTGATGGGCCATTACGCCGACCTGATCGCCGAGGAATACGGCGTCACGCGCGCCGAGCAGGATGCCTACGCCATCGAGTCCGTGCGCCGCGCGCAGGCAGCCGTGGCCGAGGGGGCCTTTGCCCGCGAGATCACGCCGGTGCAGCCGGCAGGCTCTGCCTTGGAGGCCCTCGCGCAAGACGAAACCCCGGGCAAATGCCGCCCCGCCAAGATCGCCCAGCTCAAGCCCGCGTTTCGCCCCCATGGCACGATCACGCCGGCCAGTTCGGCCTCCATCTCCGATGGCGCAGCGGCGTTGGTGCTGACCCGAGCCTCGCTGGCGCAATCGCGTGGCTGGGTTGCGCAGGCGCGCATCGTGGCCCACACCACCCATGCGGCCGACCCGGCCCGCTTTGCCACCGCGCCCGTCGAGGCGATTCGTCAACTGATGAACAAGACCGGTTGGCAAGCCGCCGATGTCGACCTGTACGAAATCAACGAAGCCTTTGCCGTGGTCACGCTCATCGCCATGCGCGAGTTGAGCCTGCCCGCTGACAAGGTCAATGTGCTGGGCGGCGCCTGCGCGATGGGCCACCCGATTGGCGCCACCGGCGCGCGCATCGTCGTCACGCTGCTGCATGCCTTGCGCTCACGCGGCCTGTCGCGCGGCATCGCCTCGCTGTGCATTGGCGGTGGCGAAGCCATGGCCCTGGCCATCGAGGTGGTGAAGTGAGCAACGCCATGGACGCCTTGCTCACCGAAGACCAGCGCTTGTTGCGCGATGCCGCGCGGGTCTTTTCGCAGCAACAGCTCGCGCCTCAAGCGGCGCAATGGGACCAGGACCACGCGCTGCCCGCCAGCATCGTCCGTGACATGGGCGCCATGGGTTTGCTGGGCATGACGGTGCCGCCGCAATGGGGTGGCACGCGCACCGACGACCTGAGCTATGCCCTGGCCGTTGAAGAGGTGGCGGCCGGCTGCGCCTCGTGCGCCGTGCTGATGAGCGTGCACAGCTCGGTGGGCTGCGTGCCCATCTTGAAGTTCGGCACCGAGGCGCAAAAACAGGCCTGGCTGCCCGCGCTGGCCGCTGGCGAGAAAATCGGTGCCTTCTGCCTGACCGAGCCCCACAGCGGCTCCGAGGCCGATGCCTTGCGCAGCCGCGCCGTCCTGCACGATGGCCATTGGGTCTTGAATGGCAGCAAGCAGTTCGTCACCAATGGGGCCATCGCGTCCGTCGCGATCGTCTTTGCCGTGACCGATCCGGCCTTGGGCAAGAAAGGCATCTCCGCCTTCCTCGTGCCCACCGACACCCCCGGTTTCAAGGTGGGCGCCCCCGAGCGCAAGATGGGCATCCGGGCCTCGGACACCTGCCCGATCATGCTCGACGACTGCCGCATCCCTGAGTCCAATTTGTTGGGCGAGCGTGGACAGGGTTTGAAGATCGCGCTGTCGAACCTGGAAGGCGGGCGCATCGGCATTGCCGCGCAAGCCCTGGGCATTGCGCGCGCGGCCTTTGACGAGGCGTGTGCCTACGCCAAGGAGCGCGTGCAGTTTGGCAAGCCCATTGCCGAGCACCAGGCCATTGCCCACGCGCTGGCCGACATGGCCACCCAGCTCAGCGCCGCGCGCCTGCTGGTGCACCATGCGGCGCGTTTGCGCACCCTGGGTCAGCCGTGCGCCTCAGAAGTCGCGCAGGCCAAGCTGTTTGCCTCCGAGATGGCCGAGCGTGTGTGCTCCAAGGCGATTCAGATCCATGGCGGTTATGGCTATCTGCAGGACTACCCTGCAGAGCGCCATTACCGCGATGCGCGCATCACGCAGATCTATGAAGGCACCAGCGAAATTCAACGACTGGTGATTGCGCGCCACCTCTGAGGCGGCACACCTGGACGCGTCAACTCAGTGCGCCGCGACCCGCGCTGCGACAGGCGCAATTTCTGCGGGCAGGTGCTTGATGCCTTCGGTGACATAGGCGACGAACTCCTCGTCCGTCACGGTGTGCGATTGCGCAATCTTGCGCGCAAAGAGCTTGTGCGCATTGATGTAGTTGGCGTAGAGGGACAGATGCTGTTCCAAAACGGTTTCCACCAGCGACAAGGGGCTGTCATCCCGCTGCATCAAGGTGATATTGGTGAGCCCCAGTTGCTCGCAGATCATCGACAGCGCCGATTTGATCTGTGGGCACTGGTCCGATGTCAGGTGGTGGATGTCGCCGTCGACCAGGCCGGTGTTCAGGACCAGACGGATGTCGCTCATCAACAGGTCGATGGGGATGAAATTGACCTGACCTTGGGGCATGCAAAAAAGTCGCACCGGCTCATTGACGCCCGTGACGGCGCGCTTGAGGCGGCGCAACTCGCGCAGGAAGCCATACAGCGCCGTGTCGCTGCCACCGGGGTTCTTGGTTTGAGAATTGCCGATCACCATGGACGGGCGGAAGATCGTCACGGGCAGCTTGATGGCGTGGCAGGTTTCCATCACCGTGTGCTCGGCCTGGCACTTGCTCTCTTCGTAGTAGTTGCAGAAACTGCGGTCGGGCGAATGCAGGGATTCGGGGACGGGGCCATTGCCGCGGCCGCTGGTGTAGGCGGTCGATATGTAAATGAAATGCTCGATGTGGGCCGCTTGGCAGAACTGGACGGCATACAGCGCGCCATCGATGTTGGTGGACTTGATGTGGTCCCTGCGGTGCTCCTCGAAATTGAGGGACGCCGCGAAATGCCAGAACTGCGCAAGGTGGGCTTGCTGGAGTTCAAGCAGGTCGCTGTCGCTCACACCGAAGCGCGGCTTGGAGATGTCTCCCTGGACGATGGTGACTCGTTGCAGCAGGGCTTCGATGTCGGGTTTGACGCTGTACGAGACAGCCGCCAGTTGCAAGGCTGATACCAGCTTGTCGCGACGGATCTGCTCGGTTTCGCCACGGATGAGCACATAGGCGCGCTCGAACTGCGTGCCCACAAAACCGATCAGGAAGTGACTCCCCAGAAAACCCGTGGAACCCGTGAGAAAAATCGTACTCATGCTGGGGAAATCCCTCTGTTTGGTGGAAAAAGTGTGACTTTGTTCACACTCTACACCACGCAGGCATGGGCGCTGCCTGAGGGTGGACCTCAGCGTCCAGCGCGCCTGGCGGTCAGGAAATCGCGTATTTCACGGTCAGATCGGCGGATGTGCAGCGACAGCCAGTCGCGCAGTAGCGTCGAGAGCTGTGAGGCCGTGGTGAGGCTGCCTTGGGCGTACTTCTTCTGCAGTGCATGCAGTTCGGCGACGAACTTCTGGTGTTCACGCTGGTGGGCGTCGAGCCGCGGGAATTTCAGCGCCGCCATGATCTGTTCCTCGCGCGTGATGTGCTGCTCGGTGTCGCTCAGCAACTGGTCCAGCAACTGGCCGACCACCTCCTGACCAGAGCCCTGGCTGGTGGCGGTGTGCAATTCGTTCACCATGTTGACCAGGTGTTGATGGTCGACATCAATCGGACCGTTGTCGATGACCAGATCGGCGGCCCATTCAAAATACGCCATGCTGCCTCCCCTTGGTCGCGGTTTACCCTGCCGCCAGGGCATGTGCGCCCTGCAGCTTGAACACATCGACCGACTGCACCAGCGTTCTGGCCTGGTGTTCCAGTGATTGGGCGGCCGCAGCGGCTTCTTCCACCAGGGCTGCATTGCCTTGCGTCACCTGATCCATCTGTCCCATGGCCTGATTGATCTGGTCAATCCCTGCGGCCTGCTCTCGGGTGGCGACGGTCAGGTCATTCATGATGTCGGCGACACGGCGCACCCGGACGACGATTTCGTCCATGGTGCTGCCAGCCTGCTCCACCAGTTGGCAACCCTGCGTCACGTTGCCAACGGAGGCCTCGATCAAGGTTTTGATTTCCTTGGCGGCCGTGGCCGAGCGGCCAGCCAGGCTGCGCACCTCGGTGGCCACCACCGCAAAGCCGCGGCCTTGTTCGCCAGCCCGGGCCGCTTCCACGGCGGCGTTCAGCGCCAGGATGTTGGTTTGGAAGGCGATGCCATCAATCACGCCGATGATGTCGGCAATCTTGCGCGACGAGACATTGATGGCCTCCATGGTCTGCACCACCTGCGCCACCACGGCGCCGCCGTGCGCGGCGGTCGTCGCTGCGGCGGAGGCCACCTCATTGGCATGCCCGCCACTTTCGAAGTTTTGTTTCACAGTGGCGGCCAGTTGCTCCACCGACGCGGCGATCTGTTGCAAGGTACTGGCCTGTTCTTCGGTGCGTTGCGACAGGTCGAGGTTGCCTGCAGCAATCTGGCTGGTGGCCGTTGAAATCGAGTCGGAACCGCTGCGCACCTCACCGACGATGCCGACCAGGTTGCCATTCATGGTTTGCAGCGCTTCCAGCAAACGAGCCACCTCATCGCGGCCGCGCACTCTGACCTGGCCGGTCAAATCGCCAGCGGCCACCTTCTGCGCCAGGCGCAGCGCTTGACGGAGCGGTCGGGTGATGGAGCGCGTGATCAACGTGGCGGCCCCGACGCCGATCAACAGTCCCACGATCGCCAGCCCCAACATCAGCTGACGTGCCGAGTCGATGTGCTGTTGCACATCGGCGCTGCTGGCCGAGACAATCTCCTTTTGAAGGTTGCTCAGGGCCATGATGGGTTCCTGCAAGGCATCAATGGCGGGCAAGGTTTCCGTGTTCATGACCCCAATGGCTTCGTCTCGTTGTCCGCTGGCCACCAGTTGCCGCACCTTGGAGAACGATGCGACATAGTGGCCGCGCTTTTCCTTGATGGTGGCCAGGAGCGCTTTTCCAGCGGGCAAATACACCAATCGGTCCAGCGTGATGAAGGCCTCGTCAATGGCCTTCTTGTTGAGGTCGATGGCTTCATTGATGCGCACCAACTGCGCAGGGTCGGTGGCGATCAACAGCTCCATGGTCCGCCGGGCATTGGCCCGTGTGGTCGCGTTGATGACGCTGGCTGCCTCGGCCTTCACCCAGTCTTTTTCGATGATCCGCCGGTTGACCTGGCCCACTTCGTTGAACCGCAGCGTGGCGACCACGTTGACGGCGCCCAGCATCAGCAGCAGCATCGCAAAGCCGAAGGCCAGTCGTTGCCCGATGCCCAGATTGATTATTCTCACGATGTGCCCTTATGGAAGCTCAAATGCTGTCGAGCAGTTTAGGAGGGCTCGACTGGGAGCTCAGTGAATTTATTCCCCGGTCTTGCCTATTCGGATGGGAATGAGACGCAGCTTGATGCGCATCAAACGCAAGAGGCACGGTGACTCGGCGTGACCCCCGACGTGGGCGATGTGCGGTGAGGGTTTTACCTGTGAGACATGATGTTGACGTTAACGTTATCCATAACGTCTAATGGCCGTCAGTCACAAGGAGACCCGCATGGCGCAATCCTCAGCCGCGACTGCGTGGCCCACTGATGCGAGCGCCACGTCGCCCGCCCAGTTCTCATCTGCACCGGCTGGCGTGTTCACGTCATCGCCGCAACGCCTGCTGGCTACCGCCGCCCGACTGGGCGACAAACCAGCGTATTTTGTTCGTGATGACCAAGGCTGGCAAGCCACCACCTGGACCGCCTATGCCGCCCAGGCGCGGTGCGCGGCGAGGGCGCTGCTGGCGCTGGGCATCAAGCACGGGGATGCGGTCGCCATCCTGGGTTTCAATCGGCCCGAATGGGCCATCATGGCCTACGCGGCGATGATGGTGGGCGCCGTGCCGACGGGCATTTACTGGACCAGCTCGGCCGACGACATCGAATACATACTGAACCACTCCAAGGCGCCGCTGCTTCTGGTGGACGACCAGGAGCGCTACCTCAAGGTGCAGTCCTGCCGTGAAGGCGTGGTGAACTTGCGCCAGGTGGTCATGATGAAAGGGGCGACGGTGACGTCGCCAGAACAGATGTCTTGGGACGACTTCCTGGCCCAAGACAACCTGGCGCTGGAGGCGCGGCTGGATCGATGCATTGCGGCGATTCAAGCGCGGGACGTCGGGTCCTTGATCTACACCTCGGGTACCACAGGGCCGGCCAAGGCGGTGGTGTTGAGCCATGCCAACCTGGCGTGGACGGCCGCAGCCTTGTCCCGCACCTTGCAGGCCACGGAGCGCGATCGTGTGCTGTCCTACCTGCCGTTTGCCCACATCGCCGAACAACTGGGATGCCTGCACAGCCAGGCCTTTGCAGGCTTTTCGGTTTACTTTGCACGCAGCATGGAAGAACTGGGTGAGCACCTCAAGGAGGTTCGCCCCACCTACTTTTTTGGCGTGCCGCGTGTCTGGGAAAAAATGCAGGCGGCCATCCAGATGAAGCTGCAACAGGCGACCGGCCTGAAAGCCGTGATGGCACGCTGGGCCATGCGGGTGGGGCAGCGCTGGAACGCCCTGGACATCGAAGGCCGGCGACCGGGGGCTTGGTTGACGCTGCAAAAGCACCTCGCCAATCGGCTGATCTACCGCAAGATCAAGGTGGCCCTGGGCTTTGACCAAGCCCGCATGCTGATCTCGGCCGCCGCGCCCATCGCCGTTGAAAATCTGCATTTCTTCGCGGGGCTGGATATGGTGGTGCGTGAGGTGTATGGACAGTCCGAAGTGAGCGGCCCGACCAGTGTCAGCACTGTAGGAAACACGCGCCTTGGCTCGGTGGGCAAGCCCCTGCAGGGCACCGAAGTGCGCATCGCCGATGATGGCGAAATTCAGGTGCGCGGCCCGCACCTTTTCCAAGGTTATGCCGGCCGTCCAGAGGCCACCGCCGAAGCCATGGATGGCGACTGGCTGCGCAGTGGTGACCTGGGGCACATTGATGCCCAGGGTTTTTTGTACATCACGGGCCGCAAGAAGGACCTGATCATCACCTCGGGTGGCAAGAACATCTCGCCGGGCAATCTTGAAGCCGCCCTGATGGACATGCCCCTGGTGGAGCATGCCGTGGTGTGCGGCGATGGCCGCCACTTCCTGACGGCCCTGTTGACTTTGGATGAACAAGTGCTGGCTGAATTCGCCCGCACGCATGGCCTGCCCGAAACCGGGCTGCGCGAGCATCCCCGTGTGCTGGAGGCCTTGCAGCATTCCATCGACGCGGTGAACACACACCACGCCCGCGTGGCGCAGATTCGCCGCTTTGCGGTACTGCCCAAGTCGCTCACGATTGAAGGCGGCGAACTGACCCCGACCTTGAAGGTCAAGCGCAAGGTGGTGAGCGATCGCAACCGGGCGGTGATCGAGGCCTTCTACCAGGCCTGAACCTCAGCGCTGCTCATCCCCCCAGCTTTGGGGCCCACGGCGTTGGGCGGCTTCGCGCTCCTGGGCGAACAGCTCCTGCAACTGCTGTCGGCCCTGCTTGGTCAGTGCCACCAGTGCCTTCTCATCCTGGTGGTGCGGCCACAGTTTTTCCAGTTGATTGACGGAGTGGCGCCGAAATTTCATCGCCATCTGCCGAGCATGGTAGGGGTGCCATCCCATCTGCTCCAGCACGCTGCGGCCACTCATCAGGGCCGAATCCAGCGTCTCGCGTTCGATCATCGTCACGCCCCGGTCACGCAGGGCATACCAATGCTGAACATTGCGCGCACGGGCCACGATGGCCAGATTGGGGAAGTGCGCGCGTGCCACGTCGACCAGCTTCAGGCTGTGTTCCAGGTCGTCGAAGGCCACCACCAACACCTTGGCCGTGGCCGCGCCAGCGGTGCGCAGCAAGGGCAGTCGAGTGGCATCACCGTAGTGCACGCGAAAGCCGAACTTGAGCAAGGTTTCGACCTGGTCGGCATCGTGGTCCAGGACGGTCGCCTTCAGCCCATTGGCGTACAAAAGCCGACCGATGACCTGGCCATAGCGGCCAAAGCCCGCGATGATGATGGGCGCTTCCTGGGGCTCGGACAGCGAAGTCGAGCCAGGCTGGCTCACCGGGGTATACCGGGGCAGCACCCATTTGTCGACGGCCACCAGCAGCAAAGGCGTGACCACCATGGACAGCGCGACTGTGCCGATCAGAATGGTCGAGATATCGGCGGAAAACACCTGCGCGCCCTCGGCTTGTTGAAACACCACGAAGGCGAATTCACCCCCTTGGGCCAGTAACAGCGTGAACACGGGGCGTTCGCCGCGTGGGATTTTGATCAGGTGGGCCAGCCCCCAAAGAACACCGGCCTTGATCAGCAGGAAGCCCACCAGCAAACCGACCACCAGCGTGATGTGGTGGGACAGCGCGGCAAAGTCGATCGACATGCCCACGGCCATGAAGAACAAGCCCAGCAGCAGGCCCTTGAAGGGTTCGACATCGGTTTCAAGCTCGCGCTTGTATTCGCTCTCGGCCAGCAGCACGCCACCCAGAAAAGCACCGAGCGCCATCGACAAGCCTGCGGCTTGCATCAAGGCCGCCAAGCCCACCACCAGGCCCAGCGAGGCCGCTGTGAAGATCTCGGTGGAGTTGCTGCGCGCGATCCAGCGCAGGGCATGGCGCAGCAACAGTCGCCCCAGCACCACGATGCCGACGACGACCCCCAGGGCCTTGAGGGCGTGCAATCCGGGGTGGCCCACGATGTCGGCCTTGACCCCCAGCAAGGGGATCAAGGCCAGGATCGGGATGGCTGCGACGTCCTGCAGCAGCAAGATGGCAAAGACCGCCTGTCCGGACGAGGTGGGCAGCATGCTGCGCTCGTGCATGGACTGCAGTGCCACGGCGGTGGAGGACAGGCCCAGGCCCAGGCCCGCCGCCAGCGCGATCGGCCAGGACACGCCAAAGGCCAGGGCTGCGCCCATCAGGGCCACTGCACAGCCGATCAACTGCAGGCTACCCCAACCAAAGATGGGGCGTCGCAACGCCCACAAACGCGGGGGTTCCAGTTCCAGGCCGATGAGAAAGAGCATCAGCACCACGCCAAATTCCGCGAAGTGCAGGATGGAGTCGGTGTCGCTCACGAACTGCAGGCCGAAGGGCCCGATGGCGATGCCGGCGGCCAGGTAGCCAATGATGGAGCCCAGGCCGAGCTTCTTGGCCAGCGGCACGGCGAGGATGGCGGCGCCCAGATAAACCAGGGTGCTGATCAGCCAGTTGGTGTGTTCCATGCTTAGTTCTCGGGCCAGTTGGGGTAGCTGGCCAGGCGATGCTGGTAGACCGTGATGTGCGTTTGCAGGTCGGCGTCAGACAGCGCGTTCAAGCCGTGCAGGATCAGGGGCGGCAGAAAACGCATGCCGCACACGGCCGCGGTTTGTTCGTAGGGGGGCAGAAAAGTGTCGGCGCCTTCGTACCCGCCCGTGGAGGCCACCAGCCAGAGGTCCTTGCCCTGCAGCGCGGTGCCGCCCTCGCCATAAGCCCAGCCTTGGGTCAGCACCTCGTCCAGCCACTGCTTCATCAGCGGGGGCATGCTGAACCAGTGGATGGGGTGTTGCCAGACGATCAGGTCGGCTTGCTCGGCCAGCGTCTGCTCGGTCTGAACGTCGAGCATCTGGTCGGGGTAGCACGCATACAAATCACGCACGGTGATCTGGGGTGCATGGCTCTGTGCGGTGAGCGTGGTGGCCGCATCCATCAAGGCACGGTTGACGCGCGAGTAGTGCAGGCCAGGGTGAGCGACCAGAAGAAGAATGGACGGAGCGGGCATCGGACAGGGGGACCTCGATTTTGGTTGGACAGTCGATGTTAGCCGACCCCCTGAGGTGACAGGCCTCCTGCGCGGGGCATGGCGCAGCACACCGTTGGCTGGCACACTGCGGCCCATGAACGACCTTGCTGCTCTTGAGTCCATGGGCCTCACACTGCCCAGCCCGCTCTATATTTTTGGCGCCATCGTGTTTGGCCTCATTGGCTTTGTGGCCTACCGCCACGGCAAGAAGGCCGCGGTGCCTCGGGTGAAATGGCTCGGCGTGGCCTTGATGCTCTACCCCTATGTGGTTCCCCAGACCTGGTTGATGTACCTCGTGGGTGTGCTCCTATGCACGGCTTTGTATGTCTATAAAGCGTGAAAAGAGCGATCCAGGACTGCTCCGAAAGATGCCTCGGCGTGGTAGCGTTCACTCCTCATCTCTTCATCAAGGACTGTCGGTATGACCAACCCCTATAGTCAGAAGAACATCGGCCAGGGTGCAGCACCCACGCCCGACGCCGACGGACGCATGCGCCTGGTGGCGCCCATCCATCTGCGCACCTCCACCTCGACGTGCTGGAAATGCCATTCCTTGACTCAGGTGCATGCCCTGGTGGCCACCGACGTGGTGGACTTGGGCGAGTCGGGCCAGTGCCGAACCTATGTGCACGGCATCGCCAGCCCGCCTACTGAGCTGACATCGGCCCTGCGCCTGCTGGCGCCCAATCTGCGCGTCGAGCAGCCCGGCGACGATGGCGTCAATCGCCTGACGAACCACTGCCCACATTGCGGTGCCTTGCAGTCGGACGTGTACCTGTTTGCCGAACCCGGCGGCCCCTTCTTCGGGCGCCCGCCGGAGGGGCATTTGGGCGCGGTCATCCTGGAGCATGACATCCAGGTGGACGACGCCTCCTATTCCACCTAGGGTTAAAAGCCGCGCAGGTCATCCACCGGCGCGGCCAGCGGTCCGCCGGTGATGCGCTCCAGTACCTGGGTGATGACATTCACGTCATTGTCAAAACCGCCGTGGCTCGCGTTGGCCTGCACGTCGGGGCGGCTGACGGTGATTTTTTCTGGCGCCACGATGTTCAGTCGATCAGCCGACAGCAGGCCGGCCAATTTGGCGGCCTGACGCCAGTTGCCCAGCGCCTCGCCCGTGCTGGAGGACCCGTCCCACCCCGAGTAATCGGGCTTGAAGACGTTTTCCATGCCCAGGATGGGTGTGCGCAGATCGCTCTCCAAAGCGTCCGAGACAAAGTACAGCAGCGACTTGCGGTAGATGGCCGCCACGTTGTCGTCGCGCTCGTTGTGGTCCGACAGGATGTACAGCGACAGGCGCTTCATCAAATCGCTCTGGGGCGTGTAATGCTGGTTGGCAAACTGCACGGTACAGGCCGGTGCCATCAACTGGATCGAGGCCACATGGTCGGACAGGCCACGACTGGCCGCCGAGCTCACCATGTGGCCCAGGATGATCGAGCCGGCGGAATGCCCAACCAGGTGGATCTCCAGTTGATCGCCCCAAGTTGCGGCCAGTTTTTGCAGTGCCGTGATGAGCAGGTCGCCACCGCGTGCGGTGTTGAACGCCAGTTCGGCGTTTTCCTTCATCTCGCTCCAGATCGGTTTGGCCAGGGGGCGGCCAATGGTTTTCTCGATGAGCAGGTCGGTGCGGTCGGTCAGCCACTCGCCCACCCCAGCGGCCCGTCCCGTCTGCTTGCGGAAGGCATCGGCCACGATGTCACTGATGGATTCGAGCAGGCCCGTTTTCCAGACCAGGAACAGGGGATAGCAGTCGTTGTTGATGAAGAAACGCCCCATGGCCCGGGCGCGCTGGATGGCACTGGCCTCGCTGTTCAGGCCGCCATGCGCGTAGATCACCAGACGCTTGACCCGGGCCTTGTTGTTGCGGAACCAGACGTCGGGCAAAACCGACACCTGATGCAGCAAGGCGCGGCTGGGTTCGTCCTCGGTCAGGTAGCGATTCACCCGGCCATCGTTGCCCATCACGATGCTGTGCTCGTAGGCCAGGCGTTCGTCCCACCACTTGCTGCGATCCGCGCCGGCCACACCTTTGAGGCTGACGCTGCCGGTGGCCATGTTGCCAATCACCACACCGGGCACGCCCAGCGCCACCACCCACGCATCCATGGCATTGGACATCCAGTCGGCATAGCTGAGCACGGCAAAGCCGCCGGTGCCCCAACCGGTGCCCCATGAGTTCTGGACCACAAAGCCGTTCGAATTGAAGCCGACCAGGGCAAAAGCATGCCCGTCGACCTTGGAGGGGTGCCCGTCAAAGGGGATCACCGGCAAGTCGGCGTGCTTGGTGGGGGGCTTGGCCTTGTTGGGGATGTCGTTCCAGCCATCGTGCGTGAAGCTGGAAACGTAGACGGCGCCGGTTTCCAGGATCGCGGCCTGCAGGTCGGTGATCGATTTGATCTCGATGCGAAAGTACACGCCCAGCGTATTGCTGGCGGCGCGGGTGGCGTAACCATAGCGGGGTTGCGGATGCGGGCCATCCTCATGGGGCCAGTCGTTGACCAGGCACACCCCATGATGGAACCAACCCTTGATGGCCCCGCGGCAGCTGGAGCCTTCGTAGCTCTCACCCTCGTATTCGTCATAGCGGCGTGCAAAGGTGTACAGCATGGCCGGACTGACGGAGACCATGTCGGCGGGCGCGCCCAGCTTGCGCCAGCGCAACTGGTTGACCACGCAGGCCAGGCCAAAACCCGTGCAGGCGCCGTCCTGCCCCTGATCGAGGATCAGGCCCGCCTTGGTGTAGGTGCCGATGTCCGCTTTGACTTGCGGCGCCGGCGGATACTCGTCGGGCAGGCTCACGGGGGGCGGTAGATAGGGGCGGTCGCGCAGATCCGCAGGGTCTTTGCGGACCTTCAAAGCGCGCCCGGACTGGGTGATGGGCTGGATGGCCATGGCTTTGGCCCTTGCCTTGGTTTTGGCGCCAGCCCGCGCGGCACGCCCGACGGCGGCGATGGCGGGCCAGATGTCAGCGGCCAGTTCAAAGACGCTGTGAAAACGGTCCAGTCCATGCGAGCCGCCATTGACCAGCTTGCGTGCGGCCATGAACTTGCCATCCAGCAGGGCGGCGCGCATGGCGTCCGCATGGTCGGCCAGAAATGTGGCCAGTAGCATGGAGGCCACTTCCGGGGCGTTGGCCCAATCGGGGTTGCCTTCCAGGTCGATGTCCAGGGCCTGGCCGTACTGGTGGTAGTTGCTGCGACCGGTCAATTGCACGAAGCCGCGCCCCTTGTACAAGGGGCCGTCGCCAGGCTGGGTGTTGCCCAGGTCCTTGCGCATTTCGTAGGCGCTGAACGGCGCCGCGCCCGGGCGCGTGTTGTACTGCGAAGGGAATTCGGAGATGGGCAGGAAACCTTCGCTTTCAGCGCGGATGGTGCCCAGGGCCGCAAAGATCATCGAACGGTCGGTCAGTTGCGTGGCCTGCAGTGCGGCGGCGATATAGGGCAGGTAGCGCGCGATGTTGGACGGCTTGGTGGCTGGAAAGAGCCGACGCACCGAGGCCAGGTCCAGCGCCACGCACAGGGCCGGCGGTTTGATCAGGCCGAGCAGGATCTGGCAGCGCGGTCCAATGACGCCATCGGCCAGGAGTCCCACGCCCGATTGCCAGCGTCGCGCCGCTGCTTCGGTGTCGGCATCAAAAATCTGGCCCGTGGCCAGGGTGGGGAAGTCGGCCGCATCGGGTCCCAGCGACTTGAGCAGTTGCTGGCGCAAGCGTGCGACCGCAGCCCCTTGGCTTCCCTTGACCAGCAAAATGTCCATGACCCATCCTTTGGCGGTGATTCGAGGTGCATTGGGTTATAGCGATGAACGTCATGCGCGTCGATGATCGGGGCAAGTTCAATTTAGGGGGTCATGGCGCTGCGTCACGGTCGAGCAACAGCACGGCTTCGTCGCGCCAGTAAGTGGCTGCGGCAAAGTAGCCCTCCCAGACGCAACCGTTGCAGCCCCGGCCGCAACAACTGGTGGGCTCGGGCGGAGGCGCGCGCAACATCAGGCCTTGCGACTTGGCGCGCGATTGCAGCGCGGCGAAAACGGCGCGGGCAGAGTCGAGGTCAGTGAATGACGGGTCCGTGTTCAGAGCCATGCGCGCATCCGTGGGCGGGCGTTCAGCCTTGCGCGTGCCCCAGGCGCCACAGCGAGGTGGTCTCGGCCTGGCGTGCAGCGTGCAGCGGGTCGCTGTCATCCTGGGTCTTGGGGTGGCGGGGCTTGATGTCGATTCGCCCCAGCACCCGCAGGCCGCCAGCTTGGATCAGCGTCAGCAATTCGGCGCGGGGTCGCAGGCCCAGGTGTTCGGCCAGGTCCGACAGGATCAACCAGCCTTCGCCGCCCGGCGCCAGGTGCGCGGCCAGCCCTTGCAGAAAGCCTTTCAACATGCGGCTGTCGGGGTCGTAGACGGCGTGTTCAATGGGGGAGCTGGGGCGGGCTGGCACCCAGGGTGGATTGCACACTACCAGCGGAGCCTGACCGGGCGGAAATAGATCGGCCTGCACGAGGTCCACCTGCTGGATCACCCCCAACTGCGTCAGGTTCTCGTGGGCGCAGGCCAGGGCGCGCGGGTCCTGGTCGGTGGCGATGATGCGGCGCACGCCACGGCGCGCCAGCACGGCGGCCAGCACGCCGGTGCCCGTGCCAATGTCGAACGCGAGCGCCAAGGGGGATGCTGGCAGCGGGGCCTGGTGAACCAGTTCGACATATTCGCCGCGCACGGGTGAGAACACGCCGTAGTGCGGATGGATGCGGCCCTTGAGCAGCGCAATGTCGACTCCTTTTTTGCGCCATTCATGCGCTCCGATCAGGCCCAGGAGTTCGCGCAGCGAGGTCACCGAGGGCTCGCCGTCGGCCGGACCGTAGGCTTCCAGGCAGGCCTGGCGCAGGTCGGGCGCACGTCGCAAAGGGATGCTTCGATCGCCGTCCAACGGAATCAGGAGCATGCCCAGGACGCGGGCGCGCTGCGACTGAGCTTGCCGGTGCAGGTGGAAGGCCTCGGCCGCGGTGAGCACCTTCGCGCTTGGGCGGCTCTTGCGGTCGGTGCGCCGCATCAGCGCCTGCAGCAACTGGCGGGCGTTCTGGAAGTCGCCGCGCCAAAGCAGGCCCGTGCCCTCACAAGCCAGGCGGTAGGCGGTGTCAGCCGTGGTGCGGTCGTCGGCCAACACCACGCGTTTGGGCTGCGGCGCGCCGCTTTCCGAGCGCCAGCGGGCATGGTGGGCCTGGTCGGCTTCGGTCCAACTGAGGAGGGGAGGTGGGGGCGGGGTACTCATGGGGCAGCTCACCAGTGTAGGTGAAGGGCAAGTGGCCGCCCGGGCATGAAAAAAGCCGGGGAAACCCCGGCCTCTTGCCTTGCTGGCCCCGGACGTTGCCGTCGGGGCGTGCTTGCCAATTTTACTTGGAAGCGGCGGCCGAAGCGGCCTTGCTGGCGCGGTGATGACGCTTGGCGTGATGACGCTTACCAGCCTTGGCCTTCTTGACAGGGGCCGAAGCCTGAGCGGTGGTGTCAGGAGTTGCAGGAGCGGCGGCCGGGGCTTGTGCAAACGAGCTTGCAGCGAAAGCAGACAACATGGCGGCAATGGCGAGGGTCTTCTTCATGGTGATTTCCTATTTAAACGAGACTCGTTAGAGCCCGAGTCACGGGGCTTGGAGCTTCAACGCCTTGAAAGTTGAAGCGGTTGACACATTGCTCGGCTAAAGTGCAGAAAAATTTGCAGTTGACCCGAAGCCCCATTTTCATGAACAAGAACAAGCAGTTTTTTCCACGCCAGGTGGTCGAAGCCGGCGGGAACCGATGGGATTGGGCCATCCTGCCATTGGTCCTGGCGTTGCTGGTCTTGTTGGCCTATGGGGCCCAGCAAATGGCGCGCCCCTATCAGGTGGGGGCGTCGTTGCCGCTCACGCTCGACCCCTGGATGCTGCCGTACTACCTGCTGCGCACCACCTTGCGCATGTTCATCGCGCTGGGGGTGTCCTTGCTGTTCGCTGGTGTGTTCGCGGTGCTCGCGTCCAAGTACCGCGCTGCCGAGAAGCTGTTGGTGCCTTTGCTGGACATTCTCCAGTCCATCCCCATCCTGGGTTTTCTGTCCATCACGGTGACGGGCTTCATTGCCTTGTTCCCCGGTAATCTGCTGGGCGTGGAGTGCGCGGCGATCTTCGCCATCTTCACCTCGCAGGCATGGAACATGGCCTTCAGCCTGTATCAGTCATTGCGCACGGTGCCCCCCGAGTTGCAGGAGGCTGCGCGCGTCTTCCAGATGTCGGGCTGGCATCGTTTCTGGCGCCTTGAGTTGCCCTTCGCCATGCCCGCGTTGCTGTGGAACATGATGATGTCCATGTCGGGCGGCTGGTTCTTTGTGGTGGCGTCCGAGGCGATCTCGGTGTCCAACCAGAACATCAAGTTGCCCGGGGTCGGGTCGTACATCGCCTTGGCCATTGAGCAGCGCGACATGGCCGCCATTGGCTGGGCCATCGGCGCCATGTTGATCGGCATTCTGCTGTACGACCAGCTGTTTTTCCGCCCGCTGCTGGCCTGGGCCGACAAATTCAAGTTTGAAGAAAGCGGCGGTGACACGGCGCAGACCTCCTGGCTGTTGACCTGGCTGCGCCGCACCGAGCGCGTGCAAGGCATCGGGGCGGCCGTCGCGGCTTTGCTGGAGCGCTCCTTCGTGGCCTTTCGGCGCGAGCATGACGGCACCTCAATCCGCGCCAGGCCGCGTGTGGTCACGTTCAACTGGATGCGCTTGGTGGATGCGTTGACGGCGGCGCTGGTGTTGTTCGCCTTGTGGCGCCTGGGCACGTTCATCCGCGCCGAGGTGGGCTGGCACGAGGTCGGGCATGTCCTGCTGCTGGGTATTTACACCCTGCTGCGCGTGCTGGTGCTGATCACCCTGGCGGCGGTGATCTGGGTGCCCGTGGGGGTCTGGATCGGCATGAACCCCCGCATTGCGGCGCGCATCCAGGCGGTGGCCCAGTTTCTGGCGGCCTTTCCGGCCAACCTGATGTTCCCGGTGGCGGTGGTGCTGATCGTGCGCTGGCACCTCAACCCGGACGTGTGGCTGTCGCCGCTGATGATTTTCGGCACGCAGTGGTATATCTTGTTCAATGTCATCGCGGGCGCTTCGGGCGTGCCCACGGAATTGCGTTATGCGGCTCGAAACCTGGGCCTGTCGGGTTGGTTGAAGTGGCGTCGCTACCTGCTGCCGGCGGTGTTCCCCAGTTTCGTGACCGGCGCCATCACGGCCAGCGGGGGGTCCTGGAACGCCAGCATCGTCGCTGAATACGTGAGCTGGGGCGACACCACCGTCCAGGCCCATGGCATTGGCAGTTACATCGCCCAGATGACGGCCACCGGCGACTTCCCGCGCATCGCGCTGGGCATCGGCGTGATGTGCATTTTCGTCATGGGGCTCAATCATTTTGTCTGGCGCCGCCTGTACCGGCTGGCCGAAGACCGCATGCATTTCTGAGAAAGCGGCCGTCATGTCTCATCCCATCGTGGAACTCAAATCCGTGGGCAAGTCCTTTCGTTCGGCGGGCGGGGCGGTGCGCTCCGTGCTGGAAGACGTCGACTTCACGCTCGGCTCAGGCGAGATCGTCGCCTTGCTGGGCCAGTCGGGCTCGGGCAAGTCGACCATGTTGCGCATCATGGCCGGCCTGGTCGGCGCCGATCAGGGCGAGGTGCGCTACCGGGGCCAGCCGCTGCACGGCCCGGCACGTGGCGTCAGCATGGTGTTTCAGTCCTTCGCGCTCTTCCCCTGGCTGACGGTGCAGCAAAACGTCGAGCTGGGCCTGGAGGCGCGCGGCGTGGCGCCCGAAGAACGCGTGGCCCGTGCCGAAAAGGCCATCGAACTGATCGGCCTGTCGGGGTTTGAATCGGCCTTGCCACGCGAGTTGTCGGGCGGCATGCGCCAGCGGGTGGGCATTGCGCGCGCCCTGGTGGTCGAGCCCGAGGTCTTGCTGATGGACGAGGCGTTCTCGGCGTTGGATGTGTTGACGGGTGAACGCTTGCGCGAGGACATCCTGGAGCTGTGGGAGGGCGGGTCCATGCCCACCAAGGCCATTTTGGTGGTGTCCCACAACATTGAAGAGGCCGTGATGATGGCCGACCGCGTGCTGATCTTTGCCAGCGACCCGGGACGAGTCCGCTTTCAATTGGCCATTGGTTTGCCTCGCCCACGCAATGCGGACAGCCCCGAAGTGCGCTCGCTGATCGACGAGGTCTATGCCCTGATGACGGCGGGCGCGTCACGTCGCGGGCGCGGGGTGGAAGAGCAGCCTGAACGCCTGCACCTGGGCGACCGCCTGCCGCAAGCCGATGTTAGCCGCATGGACGGTGTGCTGGAGTTGCTGCACGATGAGCCCTTCAACGGCCGGGCCGACTTGCCGCAACTGGCCGAAGAAACCGACCTGACCGACGACGAGTTGCTGCCCTTGAGCAGCGCGCTGACCTTGCTGGGTCTGGCGCTGGCGGCCGACGGCGACATCACGCTGACGCCGCTGGGCGAGCGCTATGTGGCCAGTGAAATGGGGCAGCGGCACGAGATCTTCCGCGAACAGTTGCTGGCCCATGTGCCGCTGGTGGCGCACATTCGTCACAGCCTGGAGCAGGCCCCGTCAGGCGAGTTGCCCGAGAAGCCTTTCCTGCAATTGCTGCGCGAAAGCATGGATGCCGACGCGGCCGAGCGCGTGTTGCAAGTGGCCATCGAATGGGGCCGCTATGGCGAGGTGTTCGACTACAACTACAACACCGGGGTGTTGTGTTTGCCCGAGGCGGATGAGGTCGCTTGAGCGCCGGCTTGAGCGGGGTCAGGCCTTCATGTCCAGCAAGGTGCCCAGCATGTCTTGCTGGGTGCGGATGGTGCGCAAATTGGCCTCGAAGGTGTAGCTCGACGACATTTGCTGAACGATGTCGGTGGGCAGGTCGTGGCCGATGGTCTGGGCTTGCTCGACGGTGGTCGTGACGCCGCCGCCGGGCAATTCGCGTTGCGTCACCGACTGCCGCCTGAACCCATCGGTTGCTTCGTTGGCGATGTTGTGGGCAGCCGTGTCCAGATGCTGCTGGGCGGCGTTCATTCCGGATCGTGCGATGGATGAAACGGCACTGACGTTCATGCTGACCTCCGCAGGCGGTGCGCAAGCGCTATGAACCCACTGTAGGCCGATCCAGGGCCGCGTGCCGAGCGATCAGGCGCTGGCACGGGAATTTGTCATGGTGTTGGCGGAACAACCTTGCAAACCACGGTCAATTGGGCCTTTTGGGTGGTGGGGCCGCTGACCAAAGCGCTGGCGCGGTTCCACCAGCGCACATAAAAGATGTCGTCGTTGTCAAGGCGCTGATATTGCTGCGACTGGCGCATCACGTGGTAGCCATTCGGGCACAGACGACGGGCTTCGACGTCAAGCTGTGACTTGCTGGCGCCTTCCAGTTCAAAGGCGGCCTCGGTGCTGCTGTCGGTGCCGATGCGGTGGACCTGCACGGTGGCGCAACCCATCAATCCCACCACCAGGGTGGCGACTGCCGATCTTGCGGCCCAGGTCTTCCATGGCTTGGCGTTCATGTGGTGGCCTCGTTGATGCGTTTGGACAAGTGAGCCAGGGCTTCTTCCACCTGATCGACCAGGAGCAGGCACAGGTCGCCTGCATGAAGTCCCGCCAGGGCGCGGTCGATGGCGATGAACTCGCCGCGCACCTCGTCAATGCTGCGGGTGCGCTGGGCGTCTTTCAGGCCATCGCGCAGCAGGGCCAGCACTTCGCCGTCCACTCGGCCACGCTGGCAGGCATCCTGGTACAGGATGACTTCGTCAAAGGCATCGCCCAGGATGGCGGTTTGCTCGCGGATGTCGTCGTCGCGGCGGTCACCGGCACCGCTGATGACCACGGAGCGCCGCTTGGCCGGCATGGCTTCCACGGCAGCCACCAGGGCTCGAATGGCATCGGGGTTGTGGCCGTAGTCGGCGATCACGGTAGCGCCCCGGTAGTCCATCACATTGAAGCGCCCCGGTGCGTTGTCGGCGTCATTGACGAAGCTGGCCAGGGCGCTGCGCACGGCGTCCCAGGCCAGGCCCACGCCCCAGGCGGCGGCCACGGCGGCCAGCACGTTCTCGACCTGGAAGCCGATGGTGCCGTTGCGGGTGATGGGGATGTCGCGCAGCAAGATGCGTTCGCGCCAGGCGCCTTCGGTGGCCACCACCGCATCGCCATCGACGAAGACGATGCGCTTGCCTTGGGCACGGTGGGTGGCCATGACGGCGTGATGAGGCGTTTGCGCAAAGAAGATCACCTCGCCCTGGCACTTGCTGGCCATGGCGGCCACGTTGGCGTCGGCGGCGTTCAGGACGGCATAGCCGGTGGGCGCGACGTTCTGAACGATGACGCGCTTGAGTACGGCCAGGTCTTCGACGGTGGTGATGTAGTTCAAGCCCAGGTGGTCGCCGCTGCCAATGTTGGTGACCACGGCCACCTGGCAGCGGTCAAAACCCAGGCCTTCGCGCAACACGCCGCCCCGGGCCGTTTCGAACACGGCGGCGTCCACATCCGGGTGCATCAGCACATTGCGGGCACTTTTGGGGCCGCTGCAATCACCGCTGTCGATCTGGCGACCGTCCACATAGACGCCATCGGTGTTGGTCATGCCCACGCGCAGGCCGGTGGCCGTCAGCAGGTGCGTGATCAGGCGCGCGGTGGTGGTCTTGCCGTTGGTGCCGGTGACGGCCACGACCGGGATGCGGCCGTCTTCGCCGGGGCCGAACAGGTGGGCCACCATGGCCTCGCCCACCGCACGGCCTTTGCCGAACGAGGGGGACAGGTGCATGCGCAGGCCGGGGGCGGCGTTGACTTCCACAATGCCACCGTGCTGCTCTTCCAGGGGCTTGAGGACGCTCTCGCAGACCACGTCGACGCCGCAAATGTGCAGCCCGACGGTCTGGGCGGCAGCCACGGCGCGGGCGGCCACTTCAGGGTGCACGTTGTCGGTCACGTCGGTGGCGGTGCCGCCGGTGCTGAGGTTGGCGTTGTTGCGCAGGATGACACGTTGGCCCTTGTCGGGCACGGAGTCGGGCGCCAGCCCCTGCACCGCCAGGCGGGCCATGGCGATGTCGTCAAAGCGGATTTTGGTCAGTGAGGTGGAGTGGCCTTCGCCGCGCTTGGGATCGGCGTTGACGAGGTCGACGAGCTGGCGCACGGTGTGCACCCCATCGCCAAAGACCTGCGGCGGGTCGCGCCGCGCGGCGGCCACCAGGCGATCACCCACCACGAGCAGGCGGAAATCGTCGCCGGGCAGGTATTTCTCGACCATGACATCGCCATACTCAGCTGCGGCGACGAAGGCCTTGTGCAGGTGATCGCGGCTGATGATGTTGACGGTCACGCCCTTGCCCTGGTTGCCATCCTGCGGTTTGACGACCACGGGCAGGCCGATCTCCTGGGCCGCGACCCAGGCGTCGTCGGCGTCCTGCACCGGGCGACCCAGGGGCACGGGCACGCCGGCGGCGAGCAGGAGCGTCTTGGTCAGGTCTTTGTCTTGCGCGATGGCCTCGGCCACGGCACTGGTCTGGTCCACTTCAGCGGCCTGGATGCGGCGTTGGCGCGAGCCCCAGCCAAATTGCACCAGGCTGCCTTGCGTCAGGCGCCGCCAGGGAATGCCGCGCGCTGCTGCCGCTTCGACGATGGTGCCGGTGCTGGGGCCCAGGCGCACGTCTTCGTCGGTTTCGCGCAGTTGGGTGATCGCCGCGTTGACGTCGAATTCCGCGCCTTGCAAGGCCGCTTGCACGAGGGCTTGCGCCAGTTCCAGGGCTTGACGGCCGACCGCCTCTTCGCTGTACTCCACCACGACCTGATAGACCCCGGGCTCGACGGTGGTGGCGGTGCAGCTAAAGGTGACCGGGCAGCCCGCCTGGGCTTGCAGGGCCAGCGCGGCGGCCTCCAGCACATGGGCCACTGAGATTTGCTTGTGGCCTCCGCCGGCCTGCAAGGCCCCAATGCTGGGGAACAGGGCGCGGACCCGCGCTTCAAAGTTGGGCAGCGTGGCGATGGACTGTTCCATGGCGGAGCAGGCCACGATGGCCTCCATGGCGGTGTGCCGACTCCAGAGATTGGGTCCCCTGAGGGCCCGGATGCGAGAAACTTCCATCAATGTGCTTTCAGCGGGCGTACGCAAACCCTGCAGCCGGGCGGGCAGGCGACAGGTCGGGATCGAAGGTTTCGATGCCGGCGGTGATGAGATCGGGGGCGATGTCCAGCGCCCAGGCGCAGGCGATGGCCGCCAACAAGGTTTCCGATGACACCGGCGTGCCCCGGCCCTGGCGCAAGGTCAGGCTGCTCAGTTCGGTCAGGGTGTTCTCCAGCACGCCGGTCGCCAGCACGATGCCGCCTTTGCGCATGAAGACGGCCTGCCCTCCGTGGGCGCGGTGCTGGGTGATGGCGTTCAGGTCCGGGTCGAGGCCATAGAGAATGGCGCGTCCGTCACACAGGGATGCCAGCTCGGCGATGCGTTCATCGTGGGCATTGAGCACCGCCGCACCTTCGGGCAGCACCACGTCCACCTGGGTGCGCAGCACCTTGACCAGTTGGTCGGATTCCTGGATGTCGAATTCGGCCAGCGTTTCACAGCCGTTCAGGTCGGTGACGATGCCGACCTGGCATCGGTCGTAGGGCAGGCCATCGCCTAAGATGGCGCGCGGGCTGGATTCAAACACGGCGGCTTCAACGGCGCGGTTCATGAGCAGGCGGTGGCCGGCTTCCCAGTGGGAGGCGTCATGGGTTTGGACCTGGCGTCGGTCTAGGAACAGGCCATCGCGACAAGCCAGGCCCACGTAGTGACCGCTGAGGTGGATCAGCCAGGCGATCAGGCGCGCCAGTGTGTGGGTGCCTTGTGTGCCGGCCACGCCCACGATCGGGATGCGACCGGTTTCATCTTCTGGAAAGAGGTGGTCGACGATGGCGCGCCCGACCGGTCGCGGTGCGCCCTCAGCGGGCTTGAGGTGCATCAGCAGGCCGGGGCCGGCATTGACTTCGACGATGGCGCCCCCCTGTTCGTGCAGCGGGCGGCCAATGTCCTGCGCGACCAGGTCGACGCCGGCAATGTCCAGGCCGACGATGCGCGCGGCCAGGGTCACGACGTGCGCGACCTCGGGGTGAACGGCGTCGGTACAGTCGATGGCCACGTTGCCGTTGCGCTGGATCAGCACCGCGCGGCCCTGGGCGGGCACGGCCTCGGGGGTCAAGCCTTGCCGCTGCAGGTCGAGCAGGACGACACCATCTTGGCGGACGTCGATGCGGCCCAGTGGATGGTCTTCGGTCAGGCCGCGCCGGGGGTCGGTGTTGATCTGGGCGTCGATCAAGGCCAGGACGGTGGAGCGACCATCGCCGGTGACCCAGAGCGATTCGCCGCGCGCTGCGGCCACCACCTTGCCACCGACCACCAGTAGGCGGTGTTCGTCGCCGCGCACAAAGCGCTCGACCATCACTTCGGTGCCTTCCTGGTCGGCCATCGTGAAGGCGGCTTCGATGTCCTCGCGGGTGCTCAGGTCCAGGGTCACGCCCCGGCCGTGGTTGCCGTCCGAGGGCTTGACGACCACGGGCAGGCCGATGTCCTGGGCGGCTTCCCAGGCGGCGGCGGGACTGTCGACCACCTGGCCTTCGGGCACGGGCACCCCGCAGGATTTGAGCAGGCCCTTGGTCAGGTCCTTGTCGCCGGCGATGCCTTCGGCAATGGCGCTGGTCAGCTCGGTCTCGGCCGTCCAGATGCGGCGTTGGCGGGCCCCGTGTCCCAACTGAACCAGGTTGCCGTCGTTGAGCCGGAGGTGGGGAATGCGCCGGTCGGTGGCGGCGGCGACGATGCACGCGGTGCTGGGGCCGAGGTAGCAATCGTCGACTTGCTCACGCACTTTGGCCACGGCGGCCGGCACGTCAAAGGGTTGATCGTTGATGGCGGCCATCAGCAATTGGTGTCCTTCGGCGAGGGCGGTGCGGGCGACCTGTTCGTCGCGCGCACGGAACACCATCCGGTAGACGCCTCGGGTGCCGGTGCTGCGGGTCTGGCCAAAGCCGGTGGGCATGCCCGCCAGGTTGAGCAACTCGATCACCACATGTTCCAGGACATGGCCGGCCCAGGTGCCGGTTTGCAGGCGCTCCAGAAAGCCGCCGCGCTCACCCACGCCGCAATGGTGTTCGATGAGGGCGGGCAGCTGCGCCAGCAGGCGCTCATTGAAGCCGGGTAGCCGGTGGGAGGGGTGGTCTTCCAGTTGGCCCAGATCCAGCCACACCTCCAGCACCGGACGGTAGGTCCAGACATTGGGGCCGCGCAGGTGGTTGATGCGCAGCAGCTTGATGTCTTCCATTCGTGTCATGTTGGGGGCAGCTTAAATGCAGGGGGCGGGGGGTGTGTTTTTAATTGTGCGCCCGGCAGGGCCAGGCGTCTTCACCATCGCAGGATCCCCAAGTGGCCCCACAATGCTCCTCGATTGGGCGAGAATCTTCGATTGCCTCCCGAGGACATGGCCCCCACCAGTGGCCGCGCGGTACGAAATCAACATGCAACATCACCATTCAGTCGACGCTTTCGAGGGCACAGCCGAATCCGGACTGGTCGACCTGCAAAAACAGCTTGCAAAAGACGAGAACGTTTTGACCACGCTGCTGGTTGACCTGAATGAGCATTTGCGCTTCGCGCAAGGGCTTTTGGCGTTGACAAATCACCGTTTATGGGCGAGTTCGCCGCAGGCGGACGGTGACCAAGGGCCCAAGGTGTGGCGGTCCTGGCCCTTGTCGGGTGAGTTGACGCTGCGCCATTTTGACCACGCCGGTGTCGGCACGATCGAGCTGCACGACCCAACAACCCGTCTGGCCCTGTGGCGCTTCACCCTGGGGGTGAACGTGCAGGCCCTGAAACTGATCGCCCAGTTTGACCGCCAGCAGGCCAGTTTGAAGGCCGGCTTTGGCACGATCAGTGATGAGTCCACGCTGTGCCCGTCCTGCAAAGCCCCCCTGCCACCCGACAGCGACGAATGCCCGGTGTGCAGCCGCGAACAGAACTCACCCCCGTCGACCTGGGTGCTGCTGCGCCTGGGGCGCTTTGCCAAGCCCTACCGAGGCCAGTTGGCCGCCGGTTTCGCGCTGACCCTGGCATCGACCGCCGCGACGCTGGTGCCGCCCTACCTGAGCATCCCGTTGATGGACGATGTGCTGATCCCGTTCCAGAACGGCAAGCACATCGATCCCTGGCTGGTGGGGGCTTATCTGGGGGGCTTGCTGCTGGCCGCGCTGCTGGCATGGGGGCTGGGCTGGGCTCGCACCTACCTGCTGTCGCTGGTGTCCGAGCGCATCGGGGCCGACTTGCGCACCACCACCTTTGACCACCTGCTGGGCCTGTCGCTGGACTACTTTGGGGGCAAGCGCACGGGCGATCTGATGTCTCGCATCGGCTCGGAAACCGACCGCATCTGCGTGTTCCTGTCGCTGCATGCGCTGGACTTCGCCACCGACGTGCTGATGATCGGGATGACGGCGATCATACTTTTTTCGATCAACCCCTGGCTGGCGCTGGTGACCTTGTTGCCGCTGCCGTTTATCGCGTGGCTGATCCATGTGGTGCGCGACCGCCTGCGCACCGGCTTTGAAAAGATCGACCGTGTCTGGTCGGACGTGACCAATGTGTTGGCCGACACCATCCCGGGCATCCGCGTGGTCAAGGCCTTTGCCCAGGAAAAGCGCGAGGCGCAGCGCTTTCGCCTCGCCAATCAGCACAACCTGGCGGCCAATGACCGCCTGAACAAGACCTGGGCCTCGTTTTCGCCCACGGTGTCCCTGATGACCGAAATGGGAATGCTGGTGGTGTGGGCCTTTGGCGTGTGGCAGGTCTCCAGACACGAGATCACCGTTGGCGTGCTGACCGCTTTCATCGCCTACATCGGGCGTTTTTACGGGCGGCTCGATTCGATGAGCCGCATCGTCTCAGTCACGCAAAAGGCGGCGGCCGGGGCCAAGCGAATTTTCGACATCCTGGACCATGTCTCGAATGTGCCTGAACCGGCGCAGCCGATGCCCATTGGCGCCGGACCCCGAGGTCTGCAGGGCCGCATCGAGATGCAGAACATCGGTTTTCGCTATGGCAACCGTTCCGTCATTCGCGGCCTGAATCTGGAGATCAAACCCGGCGAGATGATTGGTCTGGTGGGCCACAGCGGCTCGGGAAAGAGCACGCTGGTCAACCTGATTTGCCGTTTCTACGATGTGACCGATGGGGCGATCAAGGTCGATGGCGTGGACGTTCGCCGCTACGGGGTGGCCGATTATCGGCGCCACATTGGCCTGGTGCTGCAAGAGCCGTTTCTGTTCTTTGGCACCATCGCCGAGAACATCGCCTATGGCAAGCCCGAGGCGAGTCGCGCCGAGATCGTGGCGGCGGCCCGGGCGGCCCACGCGCACGAGTTCATCCTGCGCTTGCCGCAAGGTTATGACTCGCTGGTGGGTGAGCGCGGCCAGGGGCTGTCGGGGGGCGAGCGCCAGCGCATCTCGATCGCGCGCGCCTTGCTGATCGACCCGCGCATCCTCATCATGGACGAGGCCACCTCCTCGGTGGATACCGAGACTGAGAAAGAGATTCAAAAGGCGCTGGATAACCTGGTGCAGGGCCGCACCACGATCGCGATTGCGCACCGCCTGTCGACGCTGCGCAAGGCGGACCGGCTGGTGGTGATGGACCGAGGCCAGGTGGTCGAAGTGGGCCCCCACGACGAACTGATGTTCAAACAGGGCGCCTACTGGCGCTTGTACGAAGCGCAGGCCCGCACCGCCGCGGTGCTGGAAGAATGAAGGCGAGCATGGACTACCGACTCGAACGCAATGCCTTTGGCCGACTGGTGTTCATCACCTCCACGGGCGAGCGCCATGAAGGCGTGGTGCCGGTGCGCGCCTTTCCGATTGGTGCGCCCGATGAAGGCCTGTCGCTGGTCAGCGCCGAGGGCCACGAGCTGGCCTGGGTGGATCACGTGAACGATCTGCCCGCCGACCTGCGCGCGCTGTTGATGCAAGAGTTGAGCAGCCGTGAATTCACGCCTGAGATTCAGTGCATCAAGAGCGTGTCGACCTTTTCAACGCCCAGCACCTGGGTGGTTGAAACCGACCGGGGCGAGACCCGCTTTGTGCTCAAGGGAGAAGAGGACATTCGCCGCCTGGAGGGGCAGCGCTTGCTGATCGCGGGCGGGCAGGGCGTGCAGTTCATGATTCGTGACCGACTGGCGCTGGACCGTGCCTCGCAGCGCATCCTGGAGCGCTTTCTCTGACGGTGGCCGGAGCATGACGTGAGCATGACGTACCAGGTGCGCCTTGAGCCCGGCGGGCAGTGCTTTGATGCCGAGCCCTCCAACACCTTGTTGCGCTCGGCCGCCATGGCTGGCATCGTCTTGAAAAGTTCGTGCCGCAACGGCACCTGCCGCGAGTGCCTGTGCCACTTGCAAAGCGGCCGCGTGCGCTACCTCATCGAGTGGCCCGGCCTGAGCCTGGATGAACAGGACGAGGGCTGCATCCTGCCCTGTGTGGCGTGCCCGACGTCGGATGTGGTCTTGAGGATTTGATCGCCACCACCCGCCTGCGGGGTGCGGCGCATGAAAGCTGAGCCAAATCAAATCGTGAACGTGAATTTGACACATGATGATCCCATGTGTCACCCTGCAACAAGCAGCGGTTTCGGTGTTGGTGTGGGGGCTTGTCGAGCGCCCTGGTGGAGAGCGATATGTTCAAACTGAATGCAATTGTCACAGGCTTGGCGTTGGCGGCTGCGTCGGCGATGCCCAGCGCGGCCGCGACCTTTGGCTCCTTGGCCAACTTTGACGTCGTCAATGACACCGGTCAGACCGCTCGTGGGTTTGAAATCGACCTCGAAGGCATCACCCAAAGTCAGATCAGCGATGTGTTCGGGTTGAACCGCAATTTCGGCACCCCCTCGCCTGGGGACGTGGAGCGCTATGGCATCCCCACCGTGGGTGATTTGCGGGATGGCGTGGGCAATGTCATCGGGGCCAAAGTGACCTATATGGCGAGCTATGTCAACGGCGCCTGGAGCACGGGCACCGCCTCGGGGGTGTTCAATACGCCGGGCGAGAGTTGCTGGAGTTTCGGCAATGTGGGCTACCCCAACGTGCCTTGTGATCACTTTGGCGTGAGCACTTTCGGCTCGCCCACGCGCACCACTTACAGCTGGTTGGTGGAGTCGCCCACGCCAGGGGTTCTGGTGGCGGCCAATGTGGCGATTCCATCGGTGACGTTCACCCCGCCGCCACCGCCCGTACCAGGGCAGCCGGCTGCGCCGGTGGTCGCGGTGATCCAGGCCCAGCAGGTCGATCCGGTGGTGCCGCAGAACAATGCCTTTTGGGTCAAGATCGTGCAGACCACCCTGCCCGAGAATGTGGATCTGAACGAGTTGATGGGCGGTCACCACCCGTTTGAAAACCCGGGCGTCGCCGCGCTGAACGACAAGGTGGAAACCGAGATCGAATGGCAGGTCTTGCAGCCGGGCTTTGTGGATGAGGTTTCCAAAGCGGTCGATCTCAAGGGCGATCCATCCATGGTGATTCGCTATGAGTTCTTCAAATACCTGGGCCGCTTTGATAATGAGGGCTTGGTTGACCCCCTCACGGCACAGATTCCCCAAGGCAACACGCTGAACGAGTGGGTTGGTTCGTATGTGGGCGAGCAGGTGGCGGGTTTCAATGCCGTCCAGGCCGCAGTTCCTGAGCCTGAGACCTATGCCTTGATGCTGGGGGGCTTGGCGGTGTTGGGGTGGCGCCGGTTGCGCCAGCATCGCGCGGGCTGATCTGCCTTACCTCGAACGCAACGGGTCCAGCAGCGATGTCAGCCCGTTGTGATTGAGCTCATGCATCAGGGCCAACAGGCGCCCTGGCTGGCAACAGCGGCTTTGCTGCCGCGCTTGTGTCACAAGGTCTCGGCGAAGAGCTCGCGCCCGATCAGCATGCGGCGAATTTCCGAGGTGCCCGCGCCGATCTCGTACAGCTTGGCGTCGCGCCACAGGCGGCCCAGCGGGTAGTCGTTGATGTAGCCGTTGCCGCCAAAGATCTGCACGCCTTCGCCGGCCATCCAGGTGGCCTTTTCGGCCGTCCACAAAATCAAGGCGGCGCAGTCCTTGCGGACATGGCGGGCGTGGCCAGAGCCCAGCGCATCGAGGTTCTTGGCCACGGTGTAGGCCAACGCGCGCGCGGCCTGTTGCACGGTGTACATGTCGGCGACCTTGCCCTGAATCAGCTGGAACTCGCCAATGGCCTGGCCAAACTGCTTGCGCTCGTGCACGTAGGGGATCACGTTGTCCATCACCGCCTGCATGATGCCCAGCGGGCCGCCCGAGAGCACGGCGCGTTCGTAGTCCAGGCCGCTCATCAGCACCTTGGTGCCGTTGCCTTCGCCGCCGAGCACGTTCTCGGCCGGCACCTCGCAGTTGTCGAAGAACAGCGGGTAGGTGTTGGAGCCGCGCATGCCGAGCTTGTCGAGGTGCGCGCCCTTGGTGAAGCCCTTGAAGCCTTTTTCGATCAGGAAGGCGGTCATGCCCTTGGCGCCCGCTTCCAGGTCGGTCTTGGCGTAGACCACCAGGGTGTCGGCGTCGCCGCCGTTGGTGATCCACATCTTGCTGCCGTTGAGCACGTAACGATCACCCTTCTTGTCGGCGCGCAGCTTCATGCTCACCACATCCGAGCCCGCGTTGGGCTCGCTCATGGCCAGCGCACCGATGTGCTCGCCGCTGATGAGCTTGGGCAGAAACTTGCGCTTTTGCGCCTCCGTGCCGTTGCGGTTGATCTGGTTCACGCACAGGTTGGAGTGGGCGCCGTAGCTCAGGCCCACCGAGGCGCTGGCGCGGCTGATCTCTTCCATCGCCACCATGTGGGCCAGATAGCCCAGGTTGGTGCCGCCGTATTCTTCGGGCACGGTCAGGCCGTGCACGCCCAGGTCGCCCAGCTTCTTCCACATGTCGGCGGGAAAGAGGTTGTCGCGGTCGATGTCGGCGGCGCGGGGCGCCAGCTCCTGCTGCGCGAAGCTGCGCACGGCGTCGCGCAGCGCGTCAATGTCGTCGCCGAGTTGGTGGTTCAGGCCTGGCAGGTTCATGGAGGCTCCTTGGATGGGGTGGGGAAGAATTCAGGGCGTGGCGCGTTTGGCCAGCATGGCATTGCTCACGCGCGAGACGGGCTTGCGGCCCAGCGCAGTTGAGATGAAGGCGCCGGTATCGACCAGCCGATCCAGGTCGATGCCGGTGGCGATGCCCAGGCCGTGCAGCAGGTAGACCACGTCCTCGGTGGCGACGTTGCCGGTGGCGCCTTTGGCATAGGGGCAGCCGCCCAGGCCGGCGATGCTGGTGTCAAAGGTGTGGATGCCCAGGGCCAGACAGGCGTAGATGTTGGTGAGCGCCTGGCCATAGGTGTCGTGGAAGTGGCCGCTGAGTTCGGCGAGCGGGACGTGTTTCATGGCGCGCGCCATCACGGCGGTGACGCGGCCGGCGGTGCCCACGCCGATGGTGTCGGCGATGCCGATGTGGTCAGCGCCGATGCCCTGCAGGCGTTGCACCACGTCTTCCACGGCGTCGAGCGAGACCTCGCCCTGGTAGGGGCAGCCCAGGGCGCACGAGACGGCGGCACGCACCTTCATGCCGTGGGCCTTGGCGGCCTCGGCCACGGGGCGAAAGCGTTCGATGGACTCGGCGATGGAGCAGTTGATGTTGCGCTGGCTGAAGGCTTCGCTGGCTGCCGCGAAGATGACTACCTCATCGGCCCGGGCGGCCAGGGCGCCTTCAAAGCCCTTCATATTGGGCGTGAGCACGCTGTAGCGCACGCCGGCCTGACGCTGGAGGCCGGCCATGACCTGCGCGTTGTCGGCCATTTGCGGCACCCACTTGGGGCTGACAAAGCTGGTGACCTCGATCTCGCGCAGGCCGGCGCTTTGCAAGCGGTGCACCAGTTCGATCTTGTCGGCCACGCTGACGGCCTGGGCTTCGTTTTGCAGGCCGTCGCGCGGGCCGACATCGACGAGTGTGACGTGGGTGGGCAGCATGTCAGGCCTTGTCGTTCAGGGGTTGCAGGCGCAGCAGTTCGGCGCCTTCGGGCACCTGGTCGCCGACGGCGCACAGGAGCTCGCCAACGATGCCGTCGCGCGGGGCGTTCAGGGTGTGTTCCATTTTCATGGCCTCGGTGATGGCCAGGGCTTCGCCGACTTTCACACATTGGCCGGGCTGGACGAACAGGGCGACGACGCGGCCAGGCATGAGCGCGGTCAGGCGGCCCTGGCTTTGGCCGCTGTCCTTGGCCTGGGCCAGCGGGTCGATCAGGATCAGGCTGGCGCGGCCCTGCGGCGCGAATACCTCGAAGTGATCGTGGTGACGGTACACGGCCAGCCTGAGGCGCTGCGACACGGCGCCCTCCAGCGTCACATCGAACTGATCGCCATGCTGCGCGTGGACGGTCAACGCGGCCTCCATGCCGGCGCAGCCCACGCGGTGCGCGCTGCCGGCTTGAGAGCGCAGCGTGGCCTTCAGGGTGTGGTCATCGTTGAGGCTGAATGTCAGGGCTCGATGCGCCGCGCCATGCAGGCGCCAGCCGTCGCGCCGCGACCAGGGGTCGGCGCTGACGGATGACGTTTCCTCACTCAGCAGGCGTGCCGCAACGCCGGCCACCGCCAGCAGCGGCTCCAGTGCCAAGGGCGCAAACAGCGCAGCGCGCTCACGCTCGATCAGGGCGGTGTCCAGGTCGGCCTGGGCGAAGGAGCGCGTGTTGATCACGTCGCGCACAAAGGCCACATTGGTGTGCAAGCCGGTGATGTGCAGTTCGCTGAGCGCTGTATCCAGTCGTTGTCGTGCGTCGTCGCGTGTGGCGCCCCAGACGATCAACTTGGCGATCATGGAATCGTAGTGCGGCGAGATTTCATCGCCCTCGCGCACGCCAGCGTCGACCCGCACGGGCGCGACGCTGAAGGTCGACGCGCGTGGCAGACGGAAGGTCTGCAAGCGTCCGGTGGCGGGCAGGAACTGCTGTTGCGGGTTCTCGGCGCAGATGCGCGCCTCGATGGCGTGACCGTTGATGCGCAGCGCGTCTTGTGCCAGGGGCAGGGACTCGCCAGCGGCCACGCGCAGCTGCCACTCCACCAGGTCGAGCCCGGTGATGGCCTCGGTGACGGGGTGTTCGACCTGCAGCCGCGTGTTCATCTCCATGAAGTAGAAGCGACCGTCTTGTTCGCTGATGAACTCGACCGTGCCCGCGCCCACATAGCCCACGCTGCGTGCGGCGGCGATCGCAGCCGACCCCATCTCGGCACGACGCGCTTCGGTCATGCCCGGTGCGGGGGCTTCTTCCAGCACCTTTTGATGGCGACGCTGAACCGAGCAGTCGCGCTCGAACAGGTGCACGTAGTGGCCGTGTACATCGCCGAACACCTGGATCTCGATGTGGCGCGGGCGCGTGACGTAGCGTTCGACCAGGACGTGATCATTGCCAAAACTGGCGGCGGCTTCGCGCTGACAGGAGGCCAGGGCCGCTTCGAACTCGGCGGCGCTGTGCACCGCACGCATGCCCTTGCCGCCGCCGCCCGCGCTGGCCTTGATCAAGACCGGGTAGCCGATGCGGTCGGCCTCGGCTTGCAAGAAGCCGGGCTCTTGCCGATCGCCGTGATAGCCGGGCACCAGGGGCACGCCGGCTTGTTCCATCAGGGTCTTGGCCGCAGATTTGCTGCCCATGGCCGCGATGGCCGAGGCCGGTGGGCCGATGAAGACCACACCGGCGTCCGCACAGGCGTGCGCAAAGCCGGCGTTCTCGCTCAGAAAGCCGTAGCCGGGGTGGATGGCTTGCGCGCCCGTGGCCTGGGCGGCGGCGAGGATGCGGTCGGCTCGCAGGTAGCTGTCACGCGGCGCGGCGGGGCCGAGGTGCACGGCTTCGTCGCAGGCTTGCACATGGGCGGCTTGGGTGTCGGCGTCGGAGTAGACGGCCACGGTGCGGATGCCCAGGCGCCTGGCGGTGGCGGCGATGCGGCAGGCGATTTCGCCCCGATTGGCAATGAGTATTTTGGTGAACATGGTGTGTCGGCTCAATCGCCACGCGCAGTGTCGGTCTTGCGCAACCAGGGTGCCGGGGTCTTGCTCAGGAAGGCCTGCAAGCCGGCGCGGCCTTCGTCGCTGGCGCGGATGTTGGCGATGGTGCGCGCGGTCTGGTCGCGCAGTTGCGCCGTGATGGGGTGGCCGGCGATGTCGGCCACCAATTGCTTGCTGGCGCGCACGGCTTGCGGGCCGTTGGCGACGATGGCCTGGGCCAAGCGATCCACCACCTCGTCCAGCGCCTCGGCTGTGCAGACTTCATGAACCAGACCCAAAGCGGCTGCCTGGGCAGCGCTGAAGCGTTCGGCGGTGAGGAAGTAGCGCCGGGCAGCGCGCTCGCCTATGGCGCGCACCACGTAAGGGCCAATGGTGGCGGGGATCAAGCCGAGCTTGACCTCGGACAGGCAAAATCCCGCGTTGTCGCTGGCAACGGCCATGTCGCACGCAGCCACCAGGCCCACGCCGCCGCCGAAGCAATCACCCTGCACGCGCGCGATCACTGGCACGGGACAGCGGGCAATGGTCCACAGCATGTCGGCCAGGCGGGCGGCATCGGCGTGGTTTTCGTCCCAGGAGTAATCGGCCATGGCGCGCATCCAGTTCAGGTCGCCGCCCGCGCTGAAGGCCGGACCGTGCGCGCCCAGGATGATGGCGCGCACGCCGGGGTCGGCGCCCAGCTGCCCAAAGGTCCGCGTCAATTCGGCAATGGTCGAGTCGTTGAAGGCATTGCGCAGCTCGGGCCGGTTCAGCCAGACGTGGACCACGCTGCCTTGGTGAAGCCGGTGGTGGTGGATGTCGAGGGAGCTCATGGACGGATCCTGATCAAGGTGGGGCACGACATGGGACTTAGATGCGAAATACACCAAAGTGCGTGTCGGCGATCGGCGCGTTCAGGCTGGCACTCAGGCCCAACGACAGCACGCGTCGAGTGTCGGTCGGTCGGATCAGGCCATCGTCCCACAGGCGGGCGGTGGCGTAATAGGGATGGCCTTGCTGTTCGAACTGCTCGCGGATGGGCCTCTTGAAGGCGGCCTCTTCGCCAGGCGACCACTGGCCGCCTTTGGCCTCGATGCCATCGCGCTTGACGGTGGCCAGCACGCTGGCGGCTTGCTCGCCGCCCATGACGCTGATGCGGGCGTTGGGCCACATCCATAAAAAACGCGGGTTGAAGGCGCGCCCGCACATGCCGTAATTGCCCGCGCCAAACGAGCCACCGATGATGACGGTGAACTTCGGAACCGCGGCACAGGACACGGCGGTGACCATCTTGGCGCCAGCACGCGCAATGCCTTCGTTTTCGACTTTGCGCCCGACCATGAAACCGGTGATGTTCTGCAGGAACACCAGCGGGATCTTGCGCTGGCAGCACAGCTCGATGAAGTGCGCCCCCTTGTTGGCGCTTTCTGAAAACAAAATGCCGTTGTTGGCCACGATGCCCACCGGCATGCCCTCGATGTGGGCAAAGCCGGTGACCAGGGTGCTGCCGTAGCGGGCCTTGAATTCATCGAACTCGGAGCCGTCGACGATGCGGGCAATGACTTCGCGCACGTCAAAGGGTTTGCGCGTGTCCATGGGGATGATGCCCGTGAGTTCGTCGCTGGCGTAGAGGGGCGCGCGCGCCTTGATGCAGGCCAGCGGCACGGTCTTGCGCCAGTTCAGGTGCGCCACGCTGCGCCGCGCCAGCGCCAGCGCATGGGTGTCGTCGTTGGCCAGGTGATCGGCCACGCCGGACAGGCGCGTGTGCACGTCGCCGCCGCCCAGGTCTTCGCTGCTCACGACTTCGCCGGTGGCGGCCTTGACCAGCGGCGGGCCCGCCAGAAAGATCGTGCCCTGGTTCTTGACGATGATGGATTCATCGCTCATGGCCGGCATGTAGGCGCCACCAGCCGTGCATGAGCCCATCACCACGGCGATCTGCGGGATGCCTTGCGCGCTCATCTGCGCCTGGTTGAAGAAGATGCGGCCAAAGTGGTCGCGGTCCGGGAAGACCTCGTCCTGATTGGGCAGGTTGGCGCCGCCGGAGTCGACCAGGTAGAGGCAGGGCAGGCGGTTCTGCTGCGCGATCTCCTGTGCGCGCAGGTGCTTCTTGACGGTGATGGGGTAGTAGGTTCCGCCCTTCACGGTGGCGTCATTGCAGACGATCATGCACTCCACCCCGGAGACGCGGCCGATGCCGGCGATCAGGCCGCCGCCCGGCGCGTCGTTGTTGTGCAGGTTCAGGCCGGCCATGGGCGCGATTTCCAGAAACGGCGTGCCCGGGTCGAGCAGCATCTCGACGCGGTCACGCGGCAGCAGCTTGCCGCGCGCCAGGTGCTTGGCGCGTGGGCCTTCGCCGCCGCCCAGCGCGATGCGCGCCAGTTGCGCGTTCAGGTCGTCGATCAGTGCCTGCATGGCCTGGGCATTGGCCTTGAAGGTGTCGGAGCGGGGGCTGAGGGTGGATTCGATCAGGGGCATGGAGTGGTCCGGGGGTGTCAGGCTTGGGCCGCGTTGGCGTGACGCAGGGCTGCGCCGACCTCGTTCCTGAAGCGCGTCAAGGCCTCCAGCGAGGCATCGCGCGGCATCAGCGCACTCCAGATCAAGTCGGTAAGCTGTTCCGCTGTTTCATGGATGGGCGGGCGCTTGTGGGTGGTGATGGAGTCCCACAGCACATGTTCCATTGAACCGTAGACCAAATCGCGCAGCAAGCGCAGAGGCATGTCCTGGCGGATCTCGCCACGCGCGCTGGCCTTCGCCAGGCAATCCATCAGGGGTGTGGTGTAGCGGCGTTGGCAGGCCAGGATGACCTCGGCCAGTTCGGGGGCGTTGGCGCGGCCTTCGCCCAGCACCAACGCGCACAGGCCCGAGCCGTCGGCCAGCAAGGTGCACAGGTGCTGGCGAACCACGTAACTGAGTTGGGCATGTACGCCGTTCAGGCGCGGCAGCTCGCGTTCCAACTCGCCGCTGATCTCGTCATACCAGTCCGTGATGACCTGGATGCACAGCTCGCGCTTGCTAGCGAAGTAGGTGAACACCGTGGCTTCGGAGACGCCCGCCATTTCGGCGACCTGGGCCGTGGTGGCGCGCTGAAAACCGTGTTCTGAAAACACCGCCCGGGCGGCGGCCAGCAACTCCGCAATCCGCTGTTGTGACTTGGCCCGACGGGGGGTGGTGCGCTGGAGCGTAGACATGCTGGCAATAATTGAGTGACGCTCAATTATTGTTCAGCTTGCCCGCCATTTGTGGGTCGGTGACTGGGTGTTTACCCGGCACCTATTTTTGAGTGCCGGTCAATGTACGAGGGTCAACCGCAGGCTTGCTCGCTGGACGTCAGTCGGAACGTGCTGACCAAGCTGGCCAGGTTGTCGGCCTGATCCTTCAAGGACTCGGCGGCGGCGGCCGATTCCTCGACCAGGGCGGCATTTTGCTGCGTCATCTGGTCCAAGCTGGCAATGGCGCTGTTCACCTCGCCAATGCCGGTGTTTTGCTCCGCAGCGGCGTTGGTGATCTCGTGAATGATGCTGGAGACGTGCTGCACGCTGCTCACGATCTCGGTCATGGTGGACCCGGCGTCGCCCACCAGTCGGGACCCGGTTTCGACCTTCTCGACCGAGGCGCCGATCAGGGCCTTGATCTCCTTGGCGGCGGCAGCGCTGCGCTGCGCCAGCGAGCGCACCTCACTGGCCACCACGGCGAAGCCCCGGCCCTGTTCGCCGGCACGGGCGGCCTCGACGGCAGCATTCAGAGCCAGGATGTTGGTCTGGAATGCAATGCCATCGATCACGCCAATGATGTCGACGATCTTGCGGGAGGAGGAGTTGATGTCTTCCATCGTGCTCACCACTTGCGAGACCACGGTGCCCCCGCGCGAGGCCACCTCGGCGGCCGATGAGGCCATCTGATTGGCCTCCCGCGCGGAGTCGGCGCTTTGTCTCACGGTGCCGGCAATTTCTTCAACCGACGCGGCGGTCTGTTGCAGGTTGGAGGCCGACTGCTCGGTTCGGGCCGAGAGGTCCTGGTTGCCGGCGGCGATCTGGCGCGAGGCGGTGGAAATGCTGTCCGTGGCCTGACGCACCTGGCCGACGATGCCGCGCAAGGAATCCTGCATCTTGACCAGGGCGCGCAGCATCTGGGCGGTTTCGTCCTGGCCGGAGACGTCGATGTCGCTGGTGACCAGGTCACCATTGGCAATGCGCTCGGCCAGCGTCCGGGCCGCCTCGACCGGGTGCCCGATGGACACCATATTGGCCAGCGTCAAGGGCGCCACGACGACGATGGCGATGATCAGCATCACAGCCATCACCACATTGGCTTGGTGGTTGACACGGAGCCGCTCGGCGGTCGCTTCGTTCTCGTCGTTGTTCAACTGTTGGCTCAGCTTGGGCAGCTCTTGTTCCGCGTTGTGGGCCGCTTTTTTGGCCAGGCCCAGCATCGCATTGGCCTCTTTCACCGAGGTGACCGCGCCGGACTGGACTTGGCGCAGCACGGGCAGGGCCAGGTCGGCGTAACTGGTGAGGGCTTTGTCGATCTGCTTGGCGGCAGCGAGGCCATCGTCATGCTGGTGGTCCATCAGGAGTTTGGTGTGCCGCTGGCTGTCTGCAAGGGACGCCTGCCACTTGGGAATGTATTTGTTGACCTCACCCGGGTTGTCGAGGTTGATGATGATGTCCTTCTCATAGCGTCGGACGTTTCCCAGCGCACCTCGCAAATCGCTCAAGACCACCCCGTCGTGATGGGTGTTGTCAACGAAGTGTTGGGTGTTGCGATCCACCTGATCGATCTCATAAAGGCCAGACGCAGCCATCAGGCAAAGCAAGGTCACGACCATGGCGATGGCCCCGAGCATTCTGGTGCGGATGGTGAAGAGTCGGAGAAGGTTGATGAGGCTCATGGAGTGGATCGAGACAAGAGTTGAGCGGGGCAGGCCTAGGGTGCGAGCGTGTGTCGTTATCCCCGAAACACCGGTGGGTTATCCGATTGTGGCGATGATCAAAATCGGTATCTGTGGAATAAGTGGGCTAAATCAGCGCATTCTTAGGGCAATGAAGCAGGCCCATTGGCGCGCAAGCTGCCTACACTGATTTCCAAGCTGTTGTCAGGAGATTCTTCATGAACGCTCCGCTCCCTGCATCGGTCCGCAAGGCGCTGGCCTCACTCACGCTGGACGACAAATACGTCATCGAGCATGGCAGCGCCTTCATGAGCGGCATCCAGGCCCTGGTGCGCTTACCCATGTTGCAGCGCACTCGGGACGTCGCGGCGGGCCTGAACACCGCCGGCTTCATCAGCGGCTACCGCGGCTCGCCCCTGGGTGGCTATGACCAGGCCTTGTGGCAAGCCAAGGCGCATCTGGCGGCGCACCAGGTCGTGTTTCAGCCTGGCGTCAATGAAGAGCTGGCCGCCACCGCCGTGTGGGGTAGTCAGCAGCTCGACCTCTACCCCGAGCAGCGCCAGTTCGACGGTGTCTTTGGCCTTTGGTACGGCAAGGGCCCCGGCGTGGACCGTTGTTCGGACGTGTTCAAACATGCCAACATGGCCGGCACGGCCAAGCATGGCGGCGTCATTGCCATCGCGGGCGATGACCACGTGGCCAAAAGTTCATCGGTGGCGCACCAAAGTGACCACATCTTCAAGGCCTGCGGCCTGCCAGTGTTCTTCCCCAGCAATGTGCAAGAGATACTGGACCTGGGCCTGCACGCCCTGGCCATGAGCCGCTTCTCGGGCTTGTGGGCCAGCATGAAGGTGATCCAGGAGGTGGTCGAATCGGCGACCAGCATTTCGGTCGAGCCCGACCGCGTTCAAATCCTCATGCCCGAGGACTTCGTCATGCCGCCTGGCGGCCTGCACATCCGCTGGCCCGATGCGCCACTGGAGCAGGAAGCCCGCCTGATGGACTACAAGTGGTATGCCGCGCTGGCCTATGTGCGCGCCAACCGCTTGAATCGCACGGTGATCGATTCGAAACAGGCACGCCTGGGCTTGATCGCCAGCGGCAAGGCCTACAACGACATGCGACAAGCCCTGCACGACCTGGGGCTGGACGAGGGCACCTGCGCTCAGATCGGAATCCGCGTCCACAAGGTGAGCGTGGTGTGGCCGCTGGAGGCCAGCATCACGCGCGAGTTCGCCACAGGCTTGCAAGAGATCCTGGTGATCGAAGAAAAACGCCAGGTCATTGAATACCAGCTCAAGGAGGAGCTCTACAACTGGCGTGAAGACGTGCGCCCCAACGTGCTGGGCAAGTTCAGCGAACCTGAGGGCGACCACAGCGGCGGCGAATGGTCCATGCCCAATCCGGCATCGAACTGGCTGCTGCGCGCCAAGGCCGATCTGAATCCGGCCTTGATCGCCAAGGCCATCGCGCAGCGCCTGGACAAGCTGGGCCTGCTGGCGCAACTGGGCTCGGACGTGCGTGCTCGCATCGCGGACCGGCTGGCCATGATCGAGGCCAAGGAGCGCAGCCAGGAGGTGCCCCTGAAGGTCAGCACCGAGCGCGCGCCGTGGTTCTGCAGCGGCTGCCCGCACAACACCTCGACCAAGGTACCCGAGGGCTCGCGCGCCATGGCCGGCATCGGCTGCCACTACATGGTGGTGTGGATGGGCCGCAGCACCACCACCTTCACGCAAATGGGCGGCGAAGGCGTGCCGTGGGTGGGGCAGGCGCCGTTCACCAAGGAGCGCCATGTATTCGCCAACCTGGGCGATGGCACCTACTTCCATTCCGGGGTGCTGGCCGTGCGCCAGAGCATCGCGGCCAAAGTCAACATCACCTACAAGATTTTGTACAACGACGCCGTGGCCATGACCGGCGGCCAACCGGTGGACGGCACCTTGCGTGTGCCCGAGATGACGCGCGAGCTAGAGGCCGAAGGCGTGGCGCGCATCGCCATCGTCACCGATGAGCCCGATAAATACGAGAGTGTGCACACCCTGGCTCCTGGCGTGACCGTGCACCACCGCGATGAACTCGACACCATCCAGCGCCAGATGCGAGAGGTGTCGGGCTGTTCCGTCATCATCTACGACCAGACCTGCGCCACCGAGAAGCGCCGTCGCCGCAAACGCGGCACCATGCCACCGGTGAGCCGACGCGTGGTCATCAATGAACTGGTCTGCGAGGGCTGCGGTGACTGTTCCACGCAATCGAACTGCCTGAGCGTCGAGCCAGTCGAGACCGAGTGGGGCCGCAAGCGCCGCATCAACCAGAGCACTTGCAATCTGGACCTGTCTTGCGTGAAGGGCTTTTGCCCCAGTTTCGTGACCGTGGAAGGGGGGCAGCTGAAGTCCCCCAAGAAGGGCGCGCAACGTGCGGACCCGTTCGCTTTGCCGCCACTGCCCGAGCCGGACCTGCCTGATACCACCAGCGCCTACGGCATCATCGTGGCGGGCATTGGCGGCACCGGCGTGATCACCATTGGTCAGTTGCTGGGCGTGGCCGCGCACATCGAAGGCAAGGGCGTGGTCACGCAGGACTCGGCGGGCCTGGCGCAAAAGGGCGGCGCCACCTGGAGTTATGTCCAGATCGCGGACCGCCCTCAGGACATTCACACCATCCGCGTGCCCACTGCAGCGGCCGACCTGGTGATCGGCTGCGACCCCATCGTCACGGCCCATGCCAGCACGTTGGTGACCATGGCCAGCCGCCGCACCCATGTGGCCCTCAACACCCATGGCACGCCGACCGCCGCCTTCGTGACCGATGCTGATTGGCAGTTTCCCGCCGGACATTGCGACGAGGTGATCAATGCGGCGGCCCTGCCCGGGCAGGTGGGGCGCCTCGACGCTAATCAACTCGCCGCGCAACTCCTGGGTGACACCCTCTATGCCAACCCCTTGATGCTGGGCTATGCCTGGCAAAAAGGCTGGGTGCCCCTGAGTCGGGCGGCCTTGGTGCGCGCCATCGAACTGAACGCCGTGAAGGTCGATGAGAACAAGGCCGCTTTTGAATGGGGCTGTCGTGCGGCCCATGACCTGAACGCAGTGCAGGCCTTGGCGGCGCCGGTGCAAACGGTGCAGTTCATCCGCCCACCCAAGGCCGAGATCGATGAGCTGATCCAGCGCCGCTGCGAGTTCCTGACCGTGTACCAAAACGCCGCCTATGCGCGAGACTATGAACAATGCGTGACCCGGGTGCGGCAGGCCGAGCAGGCGGCGCTGGGCAGCGCCAAAATCACTGAAGCGGTGGCGCGCCAGCTGTTCAAGCTGATGGCCTACAAGGATGAATACGAAGTGGCCCGCCTGATGCTGGATCGCAGTTTCCACGACCAAGTGGCGGCTCAGTTTGAAGGCGACTACACGCTGGCCTACCACCTGGCGCCGCCCTTCATGGGGCAGGCGCATGGGCCTGGTGAGTCGATCAGCGCGCCCACCAAGAGGCGCTTCGGTTCGTGGCTGCGCTTTGGCTTTGCGGCCCTGGCCCCGCTCAAATTTTTGCGCGGCACGGCCTTCGATCCCTTTGGCCACACGCGCGAGCGCCGCCAGGAGCGCGCCTGGATCGCTCAGTACCGTGCTGGCATCGACGCCTTGTTGCCCACCTTGAGCGCCCACAAGGCCGCCCTGGCCCTGGACATTGCCCGCGTCCCACAAGACATCCGCGGTTTCGGGCACATCAAGCAGGCGCATCAGAAAGTGGCGCAAGAAAAGTGGGCGACACTCCTGCATGCCTGGAGAAACACGCCCTGACCACGCTGCTGGACTGACGGACTGGCTGACCCGCTGGGTGCTGCCCGCGGGGACCGATCCCAGCGCCGTGCCTTTGCTGATCGGACGGGCGCTGCGCGCCTTGGTCGATGGTTACATGGCGGTGTTGCTGCCAGCTTATTTGCTGGCCATTGGGCTGGGGCAATTGCAGGTGGGCCTCATCAGCACGGCCACCATGCTCGGTTCGGCGCTGGCCACCTTGGCGGTCGGCGCCTGGGGGCACCGGGTTCCACCCAGTCGATTGCTGCGCAGTGCCGCCTTGCTGATGGCCTTGACCGGGGTGTGTTTTGCCGGCCTGTCGTCGTTCTGGCCCCTCATCGTCGTGGCCTTTTTCGGCACGCTCAACCCCAGCTCGGGCGATGTCAGCATGTTCCTGCCGCTGGAGCAGGCCCGACTGGCTGGCGCCGCGCAAGCTCAGGCCCGGGTGGCGCTGTTCGCCCGCTACAGCCTGCTGGGCGCCCTCTGCGCGGCCATCGGGGCCGCGGCCACCGGGCTGCCCGACTGGCTGCACACGCAGGCGGGGTGGCCTCGCCTGGCAGTCATGCGCGGCATGTTCGTGTTCTATGGCGCCATCGGCGTGCTGGTCTGGTGCCTGTACCGGCGCCTGCCGCTGGCCGAGGCCGGGCACCCGCCGCAGGCCACCGCGCCACTGGGGCCGTCGCGTCGCACGGTGGTCAAGCTGGCCGCGCTGTTTTGCATTGACTCCTTTGCAGGCGGTTTGGTGGTCAATGCCTTGCTGTCCCTGTGGTTGTTGCAGCGCTTTGGCTTGTCGCTCACGGCGGCGGGCTTGTTCTTTTTCTGGTCGGGGCTGCTCAGCGCGGGCTCGCAACTGGCGGCGCCGAAGGTCGCTCAGCGTTTCGGACTGCTCAACACCATGGTCTTCACGCACATTCCGGCCAATGTGTGCCTGGTGCTGGCCGCTTGGGCGCCCACCCTGCCGGTGGCCTTGGCGCTGTTGCTGGTTCGCAGTGCCTTGTCGCAGATGGACGTGCCCACCCGCACAGCCTATGTCATGGCGGTGGTCACGCCAGAGGAGCGCCCGGCGGCGGCCGGCTTCACCGCGGTGCCGCGCAGTCTGGCCGGGGCGTTGGGGCCGACCCTGGGGGGCGCGCTGTTCGCTGCTGGCTGGATCAGCCTGCCGCTGGTGGCGTGCGGTCTGCTCAAGATCAGTTACGACCTGCTGCTGTGGCGTGCGTTTCGACAACACGAGACCGAGGAGGGCTGAGGCCGCGACGCCATCGGGGTCAGAATGGCGCGGCGGGCGGCGGTGGTGTACAAACGCAGGGTGGCGCCGTCGTGGAGCCCATGCACAGGCTCCATTGGGAGGGCGCTTCACAAAGCCGCTTCCATCTGGGCCTGGGGTTTGGCATTTGGTGTGCCAAGCCATTGATTTTTCTGGAGAGATGGTTTGAAAAAGTTGTTGAAGAATGTGGTGTTGGCGGTGTCCGTCGCGGTGTTGAGCGCCAGCTTCATGGCTGGCCCAGTGGAGGCACGGCGCCTGGGTGGGGGCAGCTCGTCGGGCATGAGGCGCCAGATGCCGGCGCGCCCGGCACCCACCGCGCCGCCAGCTCAACAAGCGCCCGCGCAGCCGGCCGTCACGCCAGGGGGCACTCCGGCGATGCCAGCTGCTGCGCCCAAGCGCAACTGGTTGGGTCCGATTGCCGGCATCGCCGCCGGCGTGGGCATCGCCGCCCTGATGAGCCACCTTGGCATGGGCGCCGCAATGGGCAACCTCCTCACGATGCTGTTGTTGGGCGTGCTGGCGGTGGTGGTGGTGCGCTTCATCATGCAACGCTTTGCTTCATCGGGCGCCGCTGGCAATGCGGCCCCGCAGCCCCAAGGCATGCAGTACGCGGGGGCAGGCACCGGGGGGAGCAGCGGCGGTTTCTCGTCCGCACCTCAGGCCGCCGCTCCAGTGGCCGCGTCATCGATCCTGAGCGGCCCCAGCTTTGCCTCGGTGGCGGCCGGCACCGCGCCCAGCCTGCCAGCGGGTTTTGACGCGCCCGCGTTTGAGCGCCTGGCCAAGCTCATTTTCATCCGCATGCAAGCGGCCAATGACAAGGCCGACCTGGACGATCTGCGCAAGTTCTCGACCCCCGAAATGTTTGCCGTCTTCAAGCTTGACCTGCAAGACCGCAAGGGCGCTGAACAGCTCACCGACGTGGTCCAGTTGGATGCCCAGGTGCTGGACTTTGCTGATGAGGCGGAGCGCCAGATCGTCAGCGTTCGCTTCCATGGCCTGATCCGCGAAGAAAAAGACGCGCCGACGGCGGTGTTTGACGAGGTGTGGCACCTGGTCAAACCCAACACCGGCTCGGGCGAATGGGCGATTGCCGGGATCTCGCAAAGCGAGTGACTCGCCGCCATGCACGTTGTCATTCCCGAGGGCGAGATTGAACTGCGTGCCGTGCGCTCACAAGGCGCCGGTGGGCAGAACGTCAACAAGGTTTCCAGCGCGGTGCATCTGCGCTTTGACATCGTGGCCTCGCCCTCGCTCGGCGATGAACACAAGTCCCGTCTGCTGGCCTTGAGCGACCGGCGCATCAGCATTGATGGCGTGGTGGTGATCAAGGCCCAGGAGCACCGCAGCCAGGATCAGAACCGCGCCGAGGCCTTGCGGCGTCTGGCCGAGCTGGTCGACAGCGTGGCGCGGCCCCCGCGTTTTCGCAAGGCCACGCAGCCCACCCTGGCCTCCAAACGTCGCCGCCTGGAAGGCAAGCGTCAGCGCTCGGAGGTCAAATCCGGGCGCGGGCGGGTGCAGGACTGAGCTTCAAGTCCAGAGCTTCTTCCAACCCTCATGCCCCAACTGGCGCAAGGTCTCGATGTTGCGCTCATAGATATTGGCCGCATCGGGAAAGGCCGCCACGGCGTTGTCGATGCTGACCTCGCGCAGCAGGTGCAGCGTCGGGTAGGGCGCGCGGTTGCTGAAATTTTCGATGTCATCGGGCGCCGCATCGGCGAATTGATAGTCGGGGTGGAAGCTGGCCACCTGCAGCTCACCTTCCAAGTCCAGCTCGCCCACCGCCGCATCGGCGATTTCCAGAAAGTCGTTGTAATCCAGAAAATCCGTCAGCACCTGCGGGTGGATCAGTAGCGTGGTCTCGACCTCTTCGATGTCCGTGTTGTGCAGCAATTGCAGCTCGTGCAGCAGGTCGGCCAGCAGGCCTTCTTCGTCGGTGGCCTCGCTGACCACATAGCGGATCTGTTTTTTCACCTGCACGGCCTTGGCAAAAGGGCACAGGTTCAGCCCGATCACGGCTTTTTCAAGCCAGTTTTCGGTGGCGGCGATCACGTCATCGGGTGATGGTTTGTTCACGGTGTCATTCATGGTTGGCTGTCCGGGACGGCCACGTCAATGGCTTTTTCAACGACCTTGCCGGTGACCGACACGCCCGTGCTGACCACGGCGCCAGCCACCGAGATGGCCGCGCCGGCGGCGGAGCCGGCCACGTCGACCACGGCACAACCGGGTAGCGCGGCCGCCAGACATAGGGCGCTCAGCAGCATGGGCCAGCGTTGGGTCATCGACATGGAGGGGGAGGTGCGCATGGGATATTTCATGAAAGGTTCGCCCATTGTCTCAGTGGCCGACCCAGTCTCGACCGCGCCCGGCTTCTTTGGCTCTGTAAAGACCCCGGTCGGCGCGCTCCAGGGTGGCTTCCAGCGACTCCTCGGTGCGGTGCTCGGCCAGGCCGGACGAAAAATTCACCCTGAGCGAAGCATGCTGGGCGCTCAGGGAGCTTGACATCAGGTGCTCGCGCAAGCGTCGCAAGGTGAGCTGCGCGACCTCCAGTTTGGTGGCTGGCAACAGGACCAGGAACTCTTCGCCGCCCCAACGAGCCACGGCGTCCGTGGACCTCAGCGCTTCCGATAGCACCTTGCCAAAGCCCTGCAAGATGGCATCACCCACCTGGTGTCCGTGCTGGTCATTGATGTGCTTGAAAAAATCAAGGTCCAACAGCACCACCGTGAAGGCACCGCCATGCCGGTCCTGTCTGATGCACTCGTGTTTCAGCAGATCCTGCATGTGCAAGCGGTTGTGCAAGCCCGTCAGGGCGTCGGTCGTGGCCAGCAATTGAGCTTGCGCCAGGGCCGCGCGCAATTCCTGCTTTTGACGGGTCAGCCGTTCACGCAAGCGCGCCGCGTAGTGCACAAACGTGGACGCGCAGGACAGCGTGATGACCGCGGTCAAAAAGTGCAGCCACTCCTCTGTGGGCGGATAGTGGATGGGGTCATGGTGGGCCATCCATGCCATCGAGGCGCCCAGGATGGCGACGGCGAACGCACCGACCCCGATGGTCTGGCGCGGTGTCAGGCTGAACATGCCAAACACCACCACCTGCACTGCCAGGATCAGGGCGCTGGCTCGAATCGGCCAGAGCAGGGCGTAGGCCACCGAAATGGTGGTGAGCGCGAACACGCTCTGGGGCAGCATCATGCCGGGGTCGCGCAGGCGCATGCTCCAGCCGCTGCGCATCAGTGCCAGAAAAATCGCCTGCCCGATCACGATCCACGCGAACAGGCTCCAGCCCAACCCTGGAGGCGCGATGCCTTGCGCAATCGCCGTCGCCAGCGCGATGGCCGCCCCCACGTAGACGCCCAAGGCGGTCATCTGATGCCGTACGCGCACATGCACGGCGCGGTCCCGGCCCAGCACGCCATCGAGCAGCCAGTGCCGGTCCCGGCCTTGCTCCTGTTCAGTCGGTGAGAATTCAGGGAGCGACATCAGACACATCCATCGGGGCTGACCTGACCACATTGCGGCCTGCGGACTTGGCGGCATACATGGCCTGGTCGGCGCGGTCCAGAAAGTGGTCCAGCAACTCACCGTGCTGGTGCTGAGCCACACCGATGGACACCGTAACCTGCAGCTTGGGCACAATGTCCTCTGCCAGTCGCGCATGGCACAGGTGGAGTCGAAGGCGCTCCAGTGTGGCCATGGCCTGAGGCAGGTCCGTGCAAGGCAACAGAATCAGGAACTCCTCCCCACCCCAGCGAGCGACCACATCGGTGGTGCGCAACAGCTTGGTGGTGACATGGGCAAAGCCCCGCAAGACCTGATCGCCCACGGCATGGCCGTGCGTGTCATTGATGCGTTTGAACCAGTCCAAATCAACCATGGCCACGCAACAGGCGGGCGCATGGCCGCGCGCCTGACGCTTGAGTTCGTACTCGATCAACTCCAGCATGTGTCGGCGATTGACCAAATCCGTCAAGGCGTCGCGCTGCCCCAAGCGCTGCACGCGTTCAAGGGCCACTTGCAGCTCGGCCTTTTGCTGCACGAGTTTGCGGCGCAACTGCTGAACCTGGCGGGCGACCATGGACAGACCAATCATGCCAAAAGCCACCAGGATGAAACGCAGTAGTTCAAGAAGTGGAGGATACCGCTGGGGGTCTTGGTGGCTGATGTAGGCCATGGTGAGTCCGAGCAGGAGCACCGACAAACCGCCCACGACCAGGGTCTGCCTGGGCGACAGGGTGAACATGCCCTGCACCACGACCAGTGATAACAGCAGCAGCGCATTGGAGCGGGCGCTGCCGCCCCACGCATAGACCATCAACAGCGCGACGATGGCAAACACGCTGCGCTCAATCATCAGGTCCGGGTCGGACGAATGCACGGCCCATCCCATGCGCAGCAGGGCGTAGAAAAGACCCAGGCCCCCGGCCACGTACCACGTCAGCCACCAGGCATTCGCTCCATCGCTCAGGCCAAGGTGTCGGGCGTAGTGAAGCAATCCGATGCCCGCCACAAAAGCGGGCAGGGTCAGCAAAAAACGGGAGATGCGCTGGCGCCGGACGCGCTCGCTTCCCAGGACTCGGTCGCCCATCAAGGTCAATACCGTCTGGCCATTCATTTAGGGCTGTTATTTGGGGATTGGTGCTTATTTTTCGGCACTTCAGCGCCCCGGCTTGAGGCGCGGTGGGCTGGGCGCCGCCTCAAGTTTGCACGGCGGATGTCGAAACAGCTAGGACTCACACAAATCCTAGCCCATGGCGATGGGGCCCTTGAGCATGTCTTCACTGCCGAACAACTGTTTTCCTGACTGCTTGACCACCCGGCATGGGGTCTGGCGGAATCCTCCCGAGGGAGGGAAATCCAATGAACGATGAGCGTGAAAATCTGTTTCAGATCTTGATTGAAGACTCTCCAAACGTTGTCATTCGCCATGGCCTCGACCTGCGGTGCGTTTACGCCAACGCGGCGTTCTTTTTGGCGTGTGGTCAAGACCCGGAGGCGCTGATCGGTAGCCTGGCGCAAGAATGGCCGCTGGTTTTTGATGTGCAGTGCTACGAGGATCACTTGCGCAAGACATTCCAGACGGGCGAACCCATTGCGCTGGACTTGGCCTGGAGAACCCCCGATGGCCTGCGCCGATGGAGCCAGATCCGATTCGTCCCTGAGCGGGATGCTGCCCAGCAGGTGGTCAGTGTGCTCTCCGTCTCGCACGACATCACGGCGCACAAGGACTTGCAAGTCAGGCTGGAGCGAGCAGAGCAGCTGGCCAAAATCGGGTTTTGGGAATTTGACTTTAAAGGTGAAAGCGCCAACATTTCACGCCAGGCTTGTGAAATGGCGGGTTTCGCGCCTGGCACCACCACGGCGACCATGCAGGAGCTGCTAGATCTGTACCGTCCAGAAGAACGCGACTGGGTGGTGGGCATTAATCAAGCGGCCCTGGCGGCTCATCAGAAGAGCCTGCAGTACGAATACACCTGGATTCGGGACGGAGCGCCGCGCCATTTTCAATCCCTGTTGGAGTTTGAATACTCTCCCCAGGGTGAGCCACTCAGTCTGTTCGCGGTGTCACAAGACATCACCGAGAATGTGCGTGCCGACGAACTGCTTCGCAAGCATGAACAAGAGTTTCGTGTGTTGATGGAGAACACACCCGACGTGGTCACCCGTTACGACCGAAACTGCCGCCGGATCTATGCCAACTCGATGCTGTCCAAGCTGACTGGTTTGCCCGTGTCGGATTTGTTGGGTGTCACACCAACGCAGGCACATGACACCCCTGAAACGCAGGGTTACCAGCATGTCCTGCAACAGGCCTTGAGCACAGGAGAGTCGCAGGAATGCCGCTATCGCTGGGGCGCCAAGGGCATGTCCGACAGCACCTTCCACATGCGCATCGTTCCCGAGCGTGATGCGGATGGTCAGGTGGTCAGTGTGCTGGCCATTGGCCGCGACATTTCCGCCTTCGAGGCGTCCGAGCGCCGCCTGGAAGATGCCCAGCGAATCGCTCGCATCTGTCATTGGGAATGGGACTACACCACCCGGCGCGCGTTCATCAGCCCAGTCGGATTGGAGGTGTTGGGGTTCACGGGGATCACCTCAATGTCGCTGAGTGATTTCCACGCCATCGTGCCGATCGACGAACGGGCGGCGATGGACAAACTCTACAAAGACGCCTTTGCCAAGGGCTTGAGCGAACTGCGCTACGAGCACAGTTTGATGCTGCCCAATGGTGATCGCCGGGAAACGCACAACTGGGTTCGCATTGAATATGGCCCCACTGGCCGGGCGGTGCGCGCCATTGGCGTGACGCAGGACGTGACCGACCTGAAAGCACTGCAGCGCCAGACGCACCAACTGGAGTTCTACGACCCGCTCACGAACCTGCCCAACCGCGCCTTGCTGCATGACCGCCTGCAACTGGCCATGCACGAGGCCACGCGCGAGAGCTCGGGGGTGGGCCTGGTGCTCCTGGACATCGACCACTTCCAGAAAATCAATGATTCGCTGGGCAACGGCGCGGGTGACAGCCTGATCAGGATGGTGTCCGAGCGCCTGTCGCATGCACTGCGCGACTACGATACCGTGGCCAGAATGGGGGGCGACGAATTCGCCATCATCGTGCCGCAAATCCGTCAGGCCGCTGACATGGACGTGGTGGCCAGTCGCATCAAGAGCGTGTTTGCATCGCCCATTGCCTTGCACGAGACCGAGATTTTCGTGACCGCCAGTGCTGGCATTGCCATGTACCCGGCCGACGGGGCCGACGTTGATGAACTGATGAGCCATGCCGACGCGGCGATGTACCACGCCAAGAGCTGTGGGCGTGACAACTTCCAGTTCTATGCGCGCGAGCTGACAGCCACCGCTCTGGAGCGACTGACGATCGAAGCCGACCTTCGCAAGGCCATTGAACGCAACGAACTGGAACTGTTCTACCAGCCCCAGGTCGATCTGTCGACCGGCAAGGTGGTGAGCGCCGAAGCGCTGATGCGCTGGCGTCATCCCGAGCGTGGCCTGGTGCCGCCGGATCGATTCATCAGCATCGCCGAAAGCACAGGCCTGATCATCGAGATGGGTGCATGGGCCTTGCGAACGGCCTGCACGGTGGCGCGACAGTGGCATGACCAGCACGGCTGGCCTTTGAAGATCGCCGTCAACCTGTCCCCCCGCCAGTTCGAAACGGGTGACCTGGTGGCGACCGTGTGCCACGCCTTGCGTGAGGCCGGGTGCCGGCCCGAGTGGATCGAGTTGGAGATCACCGAGAGCCTGCTGCTCAATGACCGGGTTGACACCCGGACCATGTTGGAGAAATTCCATGACATGGGCTTGAGCATCGCCATTGACGACTTCGGGACCGGCTATTCGGCCTTGTCCTACCTGACGCGCTTTCCCGTGGACACACTCAAGATTGACCGCTCGTTCATCCGGGAACTCACCGTGGACCGCGACAGCGCGGTGCTCGCCAGGGCCATCGTGACGCTGGCCCACAGCTTGCGCATGGGCGTGGTTGCCGAAGGCGTGGAGACCGAGTTGCAGCGCGACCACCTGGGTGCCTGGGGCTGCGAGATGGTCCAAGGATTCTTCTACAGCAAACCCGTGCCTTTGCTTGAGTTCACCACCATGGTGGGGCAGTGGTCGAATCAATCGCTGCCGGTGGGCTGAGTGGCCGTGACGGATTCAGTGACGAACTCAAACATGTTGAGCACCACGAACCAATTGCTTTTTCGCCGTACTTTGCTGGGTGCGTCGGTCGCGGCCGGGCTCACGCATGTGGCATTTCTTGCCTTGTTTTATGCCCAAGGCGTCACGACCCTGGTGAGCGTCAATGTCGCCAGCGTTCTTTCTTATGCAGGGATCTATCTTCTGATCCGGCGAGGCCGAATCACACTGGGCTGGATGTTGATCCTCGTCGAGGTGGTCGTGCATGCCACCCTGGCGGTGTATCTCCTGGGCTGGGAAAGTGGCTTTCATCTTTATCTCATCCTGGTGCTGCCGATCATGATCATCAGCACCCTGCGCAAGGTGTGGCTCAAGGCAGTGGTGGTGACGAGCCTGGCCGCCTTCTATGTGGGGCTGGACTTCTTTCTGCGCCATGCCCGGCCTGGCGTCGCACTGGACTCCAACGTGCTCATGGGCTTGCACTATTTCAACCTGCTGGCCGTTTTGTCCTTGCTGGTGTTCGTGGCGGCCGCGTATTACCGATTCGTGGTGCAAAGCGATCGCCAGCTGAGGGAGATGGCCGTCACCGATCCCTTGACCCGTCTGCGCAATCGACGCAGCGTGCACGAGGCTGCGGAACTGGAGGTGGCCCGGATGAGGCGTAACGGGCGGCCCTTGTCCTTTGTGCTGTGCGACCTGGATCATTTCAAATCCATCAACGACGTGCATGGCCATGGAGCGGGGGACGACGTGCTCAAGTCCGTGGCCCAGGTGATGGGCGCTGCGGTGCGCGAAGTCGACCATGCTGCCCGTTGGGGCGGTGAGGAGTTCCTGCTGCTGTTGCCCGAAACCCCGCCCCCTGCGGCCGTGCTCGTGGCCAACCGCGTTCGCCAATGCGTGGAGGACATGAGGGTCTCCGCCAAAGTAGGGCCGCTGTCGGTGACCGTGACCATCGGGGTCAGCTCTTTGCACGCGGACGAGTCCATCGACCAGGCCATTGCCCGAGCGGACCGGGCACTCTATGAAGGCAAGAGTGCCGGTCGCAATCGGGTAGAGTTGTCCGACGAAGATGCCCCCGAGCCCGAGATCAAGCAGGCGTGAGACAGGGGCCTGTGTTGGTAAAAGGTGATCGATGAGTCAAGAGCGCCCCGTGCGGCCATTGCCCGCCATCAAGCTGGGCATTTATCGCCATTACAAAGGTCAGCGCTATCAGGTGTATGGCGTGGCGCGTCACAGTGAAACACTCGAACCGGTGGTGGTCTATCGACCTCTGTATGGCGAAGGTGCCCTGTGGGTGCGCCCTTACGCGATGTTCATGGGCACCGTGCTGCTGGACGGCGTCGAGCACGCTCGCTTTGCCTGGGTGGAAGGTCTTGATCCCGTGAATTGAGGCGTCAAGCACGGCCTTGTTTGCCGTTTCAGCATGGCGGGGCCTCTTTGATACTGTGGTCTGCTGAACAGGATGCCGACCATGTCACGACTCACGCTGCACCATTTGACGGGCTGGATCACCGCTGCGGCGCTGCGCCACCCGGATGACCTGAGTGCCCATGTGGCCCAACGAACCGGGTCGAGCCGACCAGCGGTGCGCAAGGCCCTGGTGAAGCTGGTGGATGCCGGCTGGCTCACCAAGCAAGGCCCGGCGTCTCGTCCCGTATATCGCCCCGGCGCAATGCGCCAGATCGTGGCGACCTACCCCGTGCAAGGTCTACTGGAAGACGTCCCCTGGGTCCGCGATTTCGCGCCGAATTTTTCCATGCCACCCACCGTGCAACGCATGGTCCAGCACGTGTTTGGCGAGATCCTGAACAACGCCATTGACCACAGCGGCGGCACCACGGTGACCGTGTCTTTGCGCCAAACGCCCAGCCACGTGCAGTTGCTGGTGTCGGACGATGGTCGGGGCCTGTTCGATCAGATCCGCGAGTCATTCGCCATCGACGACGCGCACCACGCGATGCTGGAACTCAGCAAGGGCAAGCTCACCAGCCAGCCGGATCGACACACCGGCCGAGGCCTGTTCTTTTCGGCGCAACTGGCCGATGTGTTCGAGGTGCATGCCAATGGAGCCAACTTTCAGCGTCGCGGCTGGGACGACGGCAGCTGGCACAGCGGGCGCCCGCTGGATCGTCAGGGCACCTCGGTGTATGCATCCATCGCGCTGGACACGCCGCGCACGCTGGACGCGGTCTTGAGCGCCTGGAGTTGCGACAACGCAGGCCTGGCGTTTGATCGCACCATGGTGCCGCTGCGTTTGCTCTTGTCACCCGGGGCGTCGCTGGATTCGCGGGCACAGGCCCGCCGAGCCGCCGCGCGATTGCAACAATTCAGCCATGCCCAGATCGACTTCAATGGCGTGACCGATGTCGGGCACAGTTTTGCCGACGAACTGTTTCGGGTGTTCGCCCGTCAGCATCCCGGTATCAAGCTGAGCCCGGCCAATATGTCGCCGCGCGTGGCGGGCCTGGTCCAGGCGATCCGTGCCGAGCATTGATCGTTCGGCCGGAGACAGACGTAAAAAAAGCGGCCTAGGCCGCTTTTTTGTGCGAAGACTCGCGCGCTGGAATTACAGCGGGCGAATGTTCGAAGCTTGGGGACCCTTTTGGCCCATCTTGACTTCGAATTCAACGCGTTGGTTTTCTTGCAGGCTGCGGAAGCCGCCTTCGCTGCGGATTTCGCTGAAGTGGGCGAACAGGTCCTTGCTGCCATCTTCAGGAGCGATGAAGCCAAAGCCCTTGCCGTCGTCAAACCATTTCACGGTGCCAGTTTGTGTCGTACTCATGGATGAATTCCTTGGTGAGTGATTGAAAAAAAGATCCATGCAAGCGGAAACCCGCACGGGCAGAAACACTCAAGAAACGTCATACCGGGAGTTGAAACCTGGGCCGGATCAGCAGCGTGTCGTTTGAAGGACTCGTGCCAAGCGGTTAGAAACGAAGACCTTGAGGAAACGGTCTTGTGTATATCTGTGCAGCTAATGTACATGCATTGGCGCCAAATGTCACGCGACATAGCGCAGCACCGTGAAATAGTGGCTGGCGGTGCCGCCCAGCACAAAGAGATGCCAGATGCCGTGCGCGTGACGCATGCGGGTGTCGATCACATAAAACACGATGCCCACCGTGTAGAGCAGCCCCCCAGCCAGCAGCCACCACCAGCCCTGGCCTTGCAGGCCGTCCATCAGCGGCACGCTGGCCACCACACCGCACCAGCCCATCAAGACGTACAAGGGCACCGACGGCACGGTGTCACGTCCCAGCCACAGTTCCTTGCAAATGCCCACGATGGCCAGCGCCCAGACAAAACCGAACAAGGTCCAGCCCAGGGTGCCTCGCAGCGTGACCAGGGTGAACGGGGTGTAGGTGCCCGCGATCAGCAGGTAGATGGCGCAGTGATCCACCTTGGCCCATCGCTCCTTGGTGGCGCCGCGGAAGCTGTGGTACAGCGTGGACGCGGCATAGAGCGCGATCATCGACAGGCCGAAAATGCTGAAGCTGACGATCTTCAAAACATTGCCGGCGTGAGTGGCCTGGCCGATCAGCACGGCCGAACCCACCACGGCCAGGGCCAAGCCGACCAGGTGTGTTGCGCTGTTCAAACGTTCGCCGTGGTACATGTGAGCCTTGGTGGATGCGGGCAGCGACATGATCCCCCTGATTGCGCATTCAGATGATGACCCCTTAAAGTCCCTGCCGACAGCGCGGCCGCTGACAATGGCGAGCCCGATCAAAGAGAAGTTGCCCATGACCTTGCACGACCTGTCCGAATGGACTCATGACCATGTTTTTGACCAGGGTAATGCCCTGGCCGAACGCGGTGCCCGCATCGTGACCTGGGTCACCATCGCCATGATGGTGATTGAAATCACTGGAGGCTGGTGGTTCAACTCCATGGCCTTGCTGGCCGATGGGTGGCACATGAGTTCGCACGCGATCGCCATTGGCCTGAGCGCGTTTGCCTATGCGGCCGCACGGCGTCATGCCCGCGATCCCCGCTATGCCTTTGGCACCTGGAAAATCGAGATCCTGAGCGGCTTTGCCAGCGCCATTTTCCTGCTGGGGGTGGCGGGCCTGATGGTCTTCGGATCGGTGGAACGCCTGCTCACACCGGCGCCCATCCACTACCAGGAGGCCATGATCATCGCGGCCATCGGGCTGGTGGTGAACATTGTGTGCGCCGTGATCCTGGGGCATGCGCATGAACACACCCACGGTCACGAGCACACGCACCATGACCACGACGATCACGGCCACGAACATCACCATGACCTGAATCTGAAGTCGGCCTATGTGCATGTGGTCGCGGACGCGGCCACTTCGGTGCTGGCGCTGGTGGCGTTGGCGGGCGGCTGGTTCTATGGCTGGGCCTGGCTGGACCCGGTCATGGGCCTGGTGGGCGCCGTGGTGGTGGGGGTGTGGGCTGTGGGCCTGGTCAAGCAGACCAGCACGGTGTTGCTAGACCGTGAGATGGACCACCCCGTGGTGCGCGAGATCCGCGAGGCCGTCGAGCCCGATGGGGCGCAAGGCGCCACCCGCATCACTGACCTGCATGTGTGGCGCGTGGGACGGAGTTCATATGCGTGTGCGCTCAGCGTCGTCACGCGCGATGAACACCTGAGCCCGGCGCGGGTGCGTGAACAGCTGGCGGTGCATGAGGAAATCGTCCACGTCACGGTCGAAATTCACCGCTGGCCGGCGACGACATGAGGCCCACGCGCAACCCTTTCTTGCGCCAGATGCGCGCACGCCCCCGATTGTTCAGCGCCTTGCTCGTTGGCGTGGCGGTCGGCCTCCTGGTGCCCCCCAGCGTGAGTGTGCACTGGGTGGGCCGTGGCCTGATTGGCTGGAATGTGGGGGTCGGCTTTTACCTGGTCATGGCCGGCATCATGATGGCGCGTTCTTCGCACGACCACATGCGCCAGCGTGCCCAGGTCCAGGACGTGCGGCCTTGGGCGGTCTTGATCGTCGTGATCGTGGCCGCCATCGTCAGTCTGATCGCCATTGTGTTGGAACTGGCCGTGGCCAAGGATCTGCATGGCTTGAACAAAAGCCTGCACATCGGATTGGTCGCCGTGACCATCGTGTCGTCGTGGGCCTTCACGCACACCATGTTCGCCCTGCATTACGCACATGACTTCTACATTGCCAAGGTGCGCGGACAGGACGGCGGCTTGATCTTCCCGGGCACCGAAGACCCGGACTATGCCGATTTTCTCTACCTGTCGGGTGTGATCGGCACCTCGGGTCAGACCGCCGATGTGTCCTTCAGCAGTCGCTCCATGCGCCGCACCGGACTGGTCCAGTGCATGCTGTCCTTTGCCTTCAACACCACCGTTCTGGCGCTGACCATCAACATCGCCGCCAGTCTGTTTTGAGGCGAGCGAGTCCATGACGCATCGATGGGTGGCCCACCTCGACATGGACGCGTTCTACGCGTCCGTCGAGTTGCTGCGCTACCCGGAACTGCGCGGGCAAGCCGTGGTCATTGGGGGTGGCGCACGTCAGCAGCCCATCATGCAGGCCGATGGCACGCGGCGCTTCGCGCGTTTGAGCAGCTATGTGGGGCGCGGCGTCATCACCACGTCCACCTACGAGGCGCGTGCGCTTGGCGTGCATTCGGCCATGGGCTTGATGAAAGCCGCCGCGCTGGCGCCCGATGCGGTGCTGCTGCCGGTCGACTTTGAGCAGTACCGCCTCTATTCGCGCCGCTTCAAGGCCGCCGTGGCCGAGCTCGCCCCCGTCATTGAAGACCGCGGCATCGACGAGATCTACATCGACCTGAGCGAAGTGGCCGGCGCACAAGACGCCGTCGATGACGATCCGCACGGCGGCATCCGCGCTCTGGCGCAACGCCTCAAAGATGCGGTGCATCAGGCCACCGGCTTGAGTTGCTCCATTGGCGTGACGCCCAACAAGTTGCTGTCCAAATTGTGCTCAGACCTGGACAAGCCCGATGGCCTGACCCTGCTCACCCAGGCCGACATTCCCGAGCGCATCTGGCCGCTGCCGGCGCGGCGCATCAATGGGGTCGGACCCAAGGCCAGCGCCCGACTGGAGGCCCTGGGCATTCACACCATTGGGGAGCTGGCGGCCGCCGAGGCCGACTGGTTGATCGAGCACTTCGGCGCCAACTACGGTGCCTGGCTGCACATGGCCGCGCATGGCCGTGACGAGCGGGCCGTGGTCACCTGGCGCGAGACCAAATCCATCAGCAGGGAAACCACCTTTGAGCGCGACCTGCATGCCCGCGACGACCGTGAGGTGCTGGGTACCATCTTCACCACCTTGTGCGAAAAACTGGCTCAGGATTTGTTGCGCAAGGGTTATGTGGCCAAGACCATCGGCGTTAAATTGCGCTATGACGACTTCAAGGTAGTCACCCGCGAAATCACCTTGCCCACGCCCACCCGCGATGCCCGCGAGATCCGTCAGTGCGCCGGGCGCTGTCTGAAGAAAGTGTCCTTGGCGCAGCGCCTGCGCCTGCTGGGTGTGCGTGCAGGCGGTTTAGGTCGGCCCCAAGAGGTGTCGGCGCGGGGTTCGCCACAGTCCCAGTCGGTGGCGCAAGAGGCGCCCGCCCAGTACGATTTACCCTGGTTCGAGGCGGATGAACTCGCCCCGTCATCCCGGCGCACAATGGAGAGTTAGCCGCCCGTTGGGGCAGCCAGTCGCTCATCTTTTCACCATGCCTCGCCATCCTCTGAACCGCTTTGTCGATCTATTGCGCTTGCGCCGCCAGGCGACAGTCCTGTTGCTTGATGCCTTATTGATCATCCTGGCATGGCACGCCACCTACCTGTTTCGCTTGGGGGTGGAGCGCTGGTTGCATGAGCGGCCCGCGTATGACGGTGTGGTGCTGCTGGGCGTGGTGGCCGTGTACAGCGCGGTGTCGTGGGCCCTGGGCGTGCCGCGCGCGCCTTGGCGTTACACCAGCTTCAATGAAATCACCCGGCTGGGCTGGGTCTGCCTGGGTGCCGGTTTGGCCAGCGCGGTGGTCGTGCTGATGGCGCAACTGGTTGAGATTCCGCGCGCCGTGCTGGCCCTGCATCCGGTGTTTGCGCTGATCACGATGTCCTTGGCGCGCACGCTGGTGCGCATGGCCAGCGAGCATGCGCGGGCCCGGCGTGCCGGCGGTGATGTGGCCGGACAGCGCGCGCTCATCCTGGGCGCAGGCGCGGCGGCCAAGCTGCTGATCGCGGGCATCCAGCACCGCGGCTGGGTCGTGGCGGGCTTGCTGGACGACGATGCGCGCAAGCATGGCACGCGCATGGCCGGCGTCACCGTGTGGGGCGGCCTGGAGCGCCTGCAAGACCCGGCCACACTGGAAGACGTCACCCATCTGATCCTGGCCATGCCATCGGCCAGCGGGGCGCAGCGCAAGCGCGCGTTCGACATGGCCGTGGCGACGGGCTTGCCAGTCCTGACCGTGCCCACCGCCGACGAACTGCGCGAAGGCCGCTCACGCATTGATCGCGTGCGCGACATCGAGCCGGAGGATTTGCTGGGCCGTGAATCCGTCAAGCTCGATGAGACGGCGCTGTCCACCTTGATCAGTGGTCAGACCGTCATGGTCACCGGGGCCGGGGGCTCGATCGGCTCGGAGCTGTGTCGCCAGATCGCGCGCTTTGGCCCCAGCCGACTGGTGCTCTTCGAGCTCAGTGAGTTCGCCCTCTATGGCGTTGAGCAAGACCTGAGCGAACGTTTCCCCCACTTGCCGTTGGTCAAGTTGGTTGGCGACGTCAAGAACATTGAGGAGCTGCGCCGCGTGATGGCCCAGCACCATCCCGATTTGCTCTTTCATGCCGCAGCCTACAAGCACGTGCCCTTGATGGAAGACGACAACGCCTGGATTGCCTTGCGCAACAACACCCTGGGCACCTATCAGGCGGCGCAGGCGGCGGCGGAATGTGGCGTCAAACGCTTCGTGCTGATCTCCACCGACAAGGCCGTCAACCCCACCAACGTGATGGGCGCCACCAAGCGAGCCGCTGAAATGGTCGTCTCGCACTGGGCCGCCAAGGCCCCTGGCACGCGCTACATGGCGGTGCGCTTTGGCAATGTGCTGGGCTCCAGCGGCAGCGTCATCCCCAAGTTCAAGGACCAGATCGCCAAAGGAGGTCCGGTCACCGTCACCCACCCCGACATCACGCGCTACTTCATGACCATTCCCGAAGCGGCGCAACTGGTCTTGCAAGCCGCCGCGCTGGCCGAGTCCGGCCAGGTCTTCGTGATGGACATGGGCAAGGCCGTGCGCATCGCCGACCTGGCGCGCGAGATGATTCAGCTGTCGGGGCACACCGAGGCCGAAATACCCATTGTGTTCAGCGGCTTGCGGCCCGGTGAAAAGCTCTACGAAGAACTGCTGGCCGACGCGGACACGTCCCTGCCCACGCCGCACCCGCGCCTGCGACTGGCCCAGTTGCGCGGCGAGTTGCCGCACGACTGGATTGAGCGCCTGCTGGCCTTGGCCCACGATGAGTTGGCCAGCACCCCCAGCACCTTGCGGCAAAGGCTGCACGCGTTGGTGCCGGAATACCAAGCCCGCAATTGAGGCAATGCGCTAAGCAGCCAGCAGTTCGTCCACTTGCACCAGCAGCGAGGGCAACTGCACGGGTTTGGTCAGATAACAGCGAGCGCCGGCCGCCAGGGCCGCGTCCACCTGCTCGGGCATGGCATCGGCCGAGATCATGATCACTGGGATGGCCGCCGTTTGTGGGTTCGCCTTCATCAGCTTGAGGAATTCCAGTCCCGAGGCATCCGGCAGGTGCACGTCCAGCAGCACGAGGTCGGGCGGCGGACCCTTGAGCCGGTCGTGCAGCACGGCCAGACCCGACTCGATGGTAGGCGCCACGCTCAGGCTGATCCAGGTGCGCGATGCCAAGGCGCCCCGGATCACGTCACTGTTGGCCTTGTTGTCCTCAACGTACAGCACATGACGGATCTGGTGGCGGCCATGGAGAGGCGCCGCAGGAGGCATGGGCGCAGTCGGCGCGGCGCGTACCGCCAGCACCCGGGCCGCCGCCAGGGTCAGCGTGAAGGTCGAACACTTTCCTTCCTCACTGTGCGCCTCGAGTTGGCCGCCCATCAATTGCGCCAGATGTTGGCTGATCACCAGCCCGATGCCTGCCCCATCGGGCGCCAGGCGTTCACGGCCCAGGCGGTTGAAGGGCTGGAACAATTGCGCCACCTGTTCGGCGCTCAGGCCCAGCCCCGTGTCTTGCACAGCGATCTGGATGCGGTCTTCCTGACCCGGTTCGGTCAGCATCCGCATGAACAGCTTGACATCCCCGCCGGGGCGGTTGTACTTGATGGCGTTGCTCAGCAGGGCGATGAGGATCTGGCGCAGACGCGTTCGATCGGCCCGCACACCCCAGCCAGCCAGGGCGTTTTCCACCGGCAACAACTGGACTTGCCGCTGCTTGGCCAGCTCGTCGACCGCCTCCAAGGCGGACTGGGCGGCCTCGGCAACCGGCACGATTTCGGTATTGAGCTTGAGCGTGCCTGTGTCAATGCGAGACAGGTCCAGAACATCGTCGATCATGTCCAGCAAATGCCAGCCAGCCTGCTGGATCTGCTGCAAACGCTGATGCTGCGTGGCGGGTAAGGGCGCTTGGCGGTCCATGTCCATGACCTGGGCAAATCCCAGCACGGCGTTCAAGGGCGTGCGCAGTTCATGGCTCATGCGGGACAGGAAGTCGCTTTTGGCGCGGTTGGATGCTTCTGCAGCGGCTTTTTGCTGCTGCGAGGCATTCATGGCCATCTCGACTCGCCGCGTGTATCCGGTGATGACCAGCAGCAAGGCGCCCAAGGCCGCAGCCAGCAGCACGCCACCGATGGACAGCAGCCATGGCCATCCCATTTGGCCGGGCACCGCCACCGGTGCATGCGCCCAGGCGATCAACTGCCAAGTGCGGCCCGCGAAGTCGATGGGGGTCACGCCCCGATGCATGTTGGCATGGCCACGCACATCCCGACCGCAGCTGGCGTCGCCCCCCAGCACCAGTGGCGGACCAGCGGACGCATCCACCAGACAGACACTGATGTAGCTCGACCGGCCCTTGGTCATGGCCTGGATGGCATCACCCATGCGCAGCGCCACGAACACCGTGCCCCGGCTGGCCTGCGCACGGGCCAGCGGTGCGGGTGGCTCGCCCGGGTAGATGGCGCGGTACAGCACCACGCCGACTTGCTGGCCGGTTTCCTGACTCAATGCGAAGCCTGATGAGGCAACCGTCCGGCCCTCTTGTTGGGAGCGCTCATACGCTGCGCGTGCTGCGGGGGTGGACAGCACGTTGGCGCCCAGTGCGGCTTCGTTGCCTGCCAGGGGTTCAATGAATCGAATGGCCAGCATCTCGGACTCGGTGGACGGGCGGCGGTCCTTCGTGTCGAAGACCTGATAGCCGGCAATGCCCTCAGCCCTTTGTCGTGCCTCGAATTGCGGCCGCTGCGCCTGGGTCAGTCGTTCATTCCAACCCACGGCCTGGATGCCGCTTAACGAAGCCAGCCAGTAGCTACTGGCGGTGTGGAATTCCTTGCGGGTGACCTCATTGGAGGCCACGTACACACCATGCAGCGCCTCCACGGCGTCCAGGTATCCGTTCAGCTGCAACTGGATGGCGCTGGACAGCGACTGCACATCGCGGTCAAACGCCACTTGAGCTCGCTCCTGCTCCCATTGCTGGGTCTGATGAATGGTCGCGCCCAACACCAGGGTGGTCACCAGAAGCGGAACCCCCACGACCAGTCGACGGGCACGCCACAGATCGGCAGGCTGGCCCACCAAAGTCAGCATCATCGGCGTACCGATCAGCACGCCCAAGGTGTCGCCGACCCACCATGCCAAGGCGGCTTGTGGCCCCTGATCCGCGGGCAACAGCCCCAGGGCGACCATGGCTGGCACTGACACGCCCGCATTGATGAGGCAGGCAATGGGGCCGGCGATGAGCAGGAAGCGGCCAATTTCCTTGGGATGCTCCAGGGACAACTCGGCGTCGAGGGATGCGCGGCTCCAGCGGGCCCCGACCCACGCTTGAACGGCGGCTCCCAGGCCACAGACGAGCGCCAAGGCCAGCACCGGCCCCAACTGGGCGCTGCCGTTTGACTGCCATTGGGCCAAAAGCATCACCGACGCCGAACCCAGACCAACCGGCCACATCATGGCCGTCCCCCAGCCCAGCACGCAGGCCAGGCCGATGCCCGCAGACAGGTACAACGGCGCAATATGATCTTGCGGTGAAGCCAGGCACACGGCGAGCGTGCCGACGGCCGTGCAGAGCAGCCACGTGATGACTGCCCGAATCCAAGGCGACGTCACGGCTAATTCCTGGCGCATGGGCAGGTTTCCTTGTCTCGTTTAAGATTTTTTTCGCACCTTAGCACCCCCGGGGCGGTTTCCGTGAGGGAGTTTGCCAACAAGCCACCGCAAGGAGAATGTTTGATGTTGACGATTTCACGCTGTCTCGCCCCTCTGGTTTTGAGTTTGATCACACTGGGCAGCCCCTTGCTGACCCATGCCGAAGCGCCTCAGGTCCAGACCCAGGTGCCCGGCTACTACCGCCAGATGGTTGGCGACTTTGAAGTGACCTCGCTGTACGACGGCCAGATCATGCTGGACGCCAAGTTGCTGCGAAACACCACGCCCGCCCAGGTGCAGAAACGGCTGGCGCAAAATTTCCGTGCCAACCCCACGCCAACCGCGGTGATCGCTTACCTGGTCAACACCGGCGGCAAACTGGTGCTGGTGGATGCCGGTGCAGCCAAGCTGTTTGGCCCGACCATGGGCCAGGTGCTGGCCAATCTCAAGGCCAGCGGGTATGACCCTCACGCAATTGATGCCGTCTTGATCACCCATATGCATGGCGACCACGTGGGCGGTTTGCTGGCCCCCGATGGTCAAGCGGCCTTCCCCAAGGCGACGGTCTATGTGGCCAAGGCCGATGCAGACTACTGGCTGAACCCGGACATCGCGGCCAAGGCTCCAGCCCAGGCGCAAGGCTTTTTCAAGATGGCGCAGAGCTCCACCGCGCCATATGTCAAAGCAGGGACGCTCAAGATTTTTGAGGGCCCCGCTGAAATCCTGCCTGGCGTTCGTCCCGTGGACGAACGTGGACACACGCCTGGCCACACCGGTTACCTGTTCGAATCCAAGGGCCAAAAACTGCTGATCTGGGGTGACGTGGTGCACAACGCCGCCGTCCAGTTTCCGCACCCCAAAGTCACCATTGAATTTGACGTGGACCAAGCCACAGCCCAGGCCACACGTCTGAAGCTGCTGAGTTGGACGGCCAAGGACAAGCTGCTGGTGGCGGGTGCCCACCTGCCCTTCCCGGGTGTGGGCCATGTGCGCCCGGATGGCCGGGGCCAATTTACCTGGGTGCCCCTTGATTTCGCACCACTCAAACCCTGAAATCCTGCCCGGAAATCGTCACCGTTGCGCGTAAAGGACTGCAAAGCCCGATTCGATAGGCAACTAATGCCGTTATTGAACCTTGCCGGGGCTTGCGCCGTCCTATACTGGAAAGTCATTGCGCAATCTGGATGTTTCCGGTTGCATTGCGGGTTCGAAAAGGCATAGAAGCCATGACTTCCAAATTCAAGATTGCAGGCTGGGTCGCGCTGGGTGCGTTGGCAGGCGGTTTGACCACCATGCAATTCCAGGCCACGGCCCGAAACGCCGTGGCGCCACTGCCGCTGGAAGAAATGCAGCAGTTGGCGGCTGTTTTTGGCATGATCAAAACCGATTATGTCGAACCGGTGGATGAGAAAAAACTCATCGGTGACGCCATTGGCGGCATGGTGTCCGGCCTGGACCCCCATTCCCAGTATTTCGACAAAACCACCTTCAAGGAATTTCGCGAAGGCACCACGGGCAAATTCGTGGGCGTCGGGATTGAAATTGGCATGGAAGACGGCCTGGTCAAGGTCATCTCCCCGATCGAAGGCTCACCGGCCTTTCGCGCCGGCCTCAAAAGTGGGGACCTGATCACCAAGATTGACGACACCTTCGTCAAGGGTCTGACCATGGACCAAGCCGTCAAACGCATGCGCGGCGAGCCCAGCACCAAGGTCACCTTGACGATCTTCCGCAAGTCGGAAAGCCGCAGCTTCCCCGTCACCATCACACGCGAGGAAATCCGCGTGCAAAGTGTGCGCGCCAAGGTTGTTGAGCCAGGCTATGGCTGGGTGCGCGTGTCACAGTTCCAGGACCGCACCGTGGAAGACTTCGTCACCAAGGTCGACAAGCTCTTCAAGGACGACCCCAAGCTCAAGGGCCTGGTGCTAGACCTGCGCAACGACCCGGGCGGCCTGCTGGAAGGCGCCGTGGCCATTTCCGCCGCGTTCCTGCCCAAGGACGTGACGGTGGTGTCGACCAACGGCCAGATCCCCGAATCCAAAGCCATCTTCAAGGCCCGCTCGGAAGACTATTCGCGTCGCCTGGGACAAGACCCCCTGGCACGCCTGCCGGCGGCGCTCAAGAGCATTCCCCTGGTCGTTTTGGTCAACGAAGGCTCGGCCTCGGCCAGCGAAATCGTCTCGGGCGCCTTGCAGGACCACAAGCGCGCGGTCGTCATGGGCGCGCAAACCTTCGGCAAGGGTTCGGTGCAGACCGTGCGCCAGTTGACGGCAGATACCGCGCTCAAGATCACCACCGCCCGCTACTACACGCCCAGCGGCCGCTCCATCCAGGCCAAGGGCATCGTGCCTGATGTGATGCTGGACGAATCCGCTGACGGTAATCTGTATGGGGCCTTGCGTGTGCGCGAAGCCGACCTGGAAAAGCACATCGCCAGCGGACAGGGCGCCGAAACCAAAGACGCCGCCCGCGAAAAGGCCCGCGAAGTCGCCATCAAAAAGCTGGAAGAAGCCAACGCCAAGAAGGCCGACAAGAACGACACGCCCAAGCCCTTGCCCGAGTTCGGCAGCGCCGAGGACTTCCAGCTGCAGCAGGCGCTGAACCAGCTGAAAGGCCACACCGTGGCCGTCTCCAAGACCATGACCGAACGCAAGGCCGAAGGCAAGTCCGAGGACAGCAAGGCGCAGTGAACGACGATCAACGCTTGCGCTACAGCCGCCACCTCCTGCTGGACGAGTGGTCGGAAGACGCGCAGACGCGTCTGCTGAACGCGCATGCCCTGGTTATCGGAGCCGGCGGGCTGGGTGCACCGGCGCTGATGTACCTGGCCAGCGCCGGGGTGGGGCGCATCACCGTGGTGGACCCCGACACCGTGGATGTCACCAACCTGCAGCGGCAGATCGTCCACACCACCGAACGCGTCGGACAGGCCAAGGTCACCTCGGCGGCGCACACCTTGTTGCAGCTCAATCCTGAGGTGCGCGTTCACACGGTGGCCCAAGCGGCCGATGAGGCACTGCTGGCCGAGTGGGTGCCGCAGGCCGATGTGGTGCTCGATTGCACCGATAACTTCGCCACACGCCAGCTCATCAATCGCGCATGCCATCACGCCGGAGTGCCCCTGGTGTCGGCGGCGGCGCTGCGCTTTGACGGGCAGATCAGTGTGTTCGATTCACGTGTGCCGCAGTCGCCCTGCTACGCCTGCCTCTTTCCGCCGGATCAGGCCCCACCCGAAACCCGCTGCGCTACGCTGGGCATCTTCGCGCCCGTGGTGGGCATGATGGGTGTCATGCAGGCCGGCGAGGCCTTGAAGCTGCTGGGTCATCTGCTCGTCCCCGCGACCGACACCCCTGGTGGCCAGGCCCATCTGCCACTGGCCGGTCGACTCCTGATGCTGGATGGCCGCACCTGGCGCTGGAGCGAACTTCGGGCCCGTCGCGAGCCCGGATGCCCGGTGTGCGGAACACCCGCATCGGGTGCGCCCTGAAGTCATCCTGGTTCGTGGTGATTTCACCATCTGGGCGGTAATTGTGGCGCCGCTCCGGGATTAGGGCCAGGGGCCGGGCGGCATACTGGGGGCTCAGTCCTCAGTGTTTGACCATTCCATGAACAATCCGAAAGAACTGCTGGCGCGCAACTTCCCCACGGCAGTGCAAGACGCCCGCAACGCGGCCAAGCCGTCGCTGTATGCCGGCCCCGATAGCAGTTATGACCTGGCGTTCGCCGACCCCGAGTTCCTGCTGAACCCCGAGTTGCGCCCCGTGCGCATGCAGTTGGAATTGCTCAAGCCTGAAATGGTGCAGCGCGAAGAAGGCATCACCTCGACCATCGTGATTTTTGGCAGCGCACGCATCCTGGCAGCGGAAGATGCCGAGACCAAATTGGACAACGCACGTGCGCTGGCGCCAGGCGCCGAGCGTGATCGCGCCGTGCGTCAAGCCGAGCGCCAGTTGGGCATGTCGCGTTATTACGAAGAGGCGCGCAGCTTTGCCAGCCTGGTCACGGCCCACTCGGCGCAATTGCAGGCACCGATCTATGTGGTCACCGGCGGTGGTCCCGGCATCATGGAAGCCGGCAATCGCGGCGCTTTTGAAGTAGGCGGCAAAAGCATCGGGCTCAACATCGTCTTGCCGCACGAGCAGGAGCCCAATCCCTACATCACGCCCCGGTTGTGCTTCCAGTTTCACTACTTCGCGCTGCGCAAGATGCACTTCCTGATGCGCTCCGTGGCGCTGGTGTGTTTCCCCGGCGGATTTGGTACCCTGGACGAACTGTTCGAGGCGCTCACCCTGATGCAGACCGGCAAGTGCCGCAAGCGCCCCGTGCTGCTGTTCGGGCGCGACTTCTGGACCAAGCTGATCAACATGGATCACCTGGTGGACACCGGCATGATCAACCCGGAGGATGTGCATCTGTTTCACTACGTTGAAACTGCAGACGAAGCCTGGAGCACCCTGCAGCAAACCTACGGATTGGGCAAGCTCGACACAGTAGCGGCTTAAGGGCTGAACGACGGGCTGAAGGTCCGGCTGAAAGGCAGACGACGATGGTACCTGTTTCGCTTCGGTTCATCGGCGCGCCCACGGATGTGGGGGCCGGCATGCGCGGCTCATCCATGGGGCCTGAAGCCCTGCGCGTGGCCGGCCTGCCGGAAGCCTTGACCCGTCTGGGCATGGTCGTCAATGATGCGGGAAACCTCAGTGGGCCGCCCAATCCCTGGCAGGAGCCCTTCAACGGGCATCGCCACCTCAACGAGGTCTTCGACTGGAATCAGCAGGTGTTTCTGGCAGTGACCGGTGCCCTGGCCGCCAACGAATTGCCGGTCTTGCTGGGAGGCGACCACTCGCTGGCCATCGGATCGATCGGGGCCGTGGCCGCGCACTGTCGCCAATCCGGACGCAAGCTGCGGGTGCTCTGGCTGGATGCCCATGCGGACTTCAACACCAGCGAGATCACCCCCAGCGGCAACCTGCATGGCATGCCGGTCGCGATTCTGTGCGGACTGGGGCCGCAGTCCCTGGTGCAACTGGCATCCGCAGGGCAGGCTCGACCCGCTTTGTCGCGTGATGAGCTGCGCATGATTGGCATCCGCAGCGTCGATGCCCACGAGCGCCACTTTGTTCATCAGCACGGGCTGGAAGTTTTCGACATGCGCCATCTGGACGAGCACGGCTTGCGCGCCACCATGCAGCAGGCCCTGATGGGTGTGGATGAGCACACCCACCTGCACGTCAGCTTTGACGTCGATTTTCTGGACCCGGACATTGCCCCCGGTGTGGGCACCCCCGTGCGCGGCGGCCCCAGCTACCGCGAGGCCCAGTTGTGCATGGAAATGATCGCCGACACCGGCCGCCTGGGGTCGCTGGACGTGATGGAACTCAACCCGGCGCGCGACCTGCAAAACCGCACGGCCGAACTGGTGGTCGACCTGGTGGAAAGCCTGTTCGGCAAGTCGACCCTGATGCGCTTGCGGCCTTGAGGCTCAATATTTTGACCGAGGGTGCCGATAACACACCATGAGTCTGCCTGGAAAAACCGCACTGGTCCTGACAGGTGGCGGTGCTCGCGCCGCCTACCAAGTTGGTGTGCTTCAAGCCCTGATGCTGATTCGCCGTGACAGTGGCGAACCTCGGCGGAGCAATCCATTTCAGATCATCTCCGGGACGTCGGCGGGCGCCATCAATGGCTTGAGTCTGGCGTGCGGGGCCGATCACTTTGAATTGGCCGTGCGCACCATGGTCGAACTGTGGCGTGATTTCCGATCCGAGCAAGTCTATCGCTCCGACTCCTTTGGCATCATCCGCAGTGGCGCCCAGTGGTTGAGCTTGTTCTCGCTGGGTTGGGCCTTGGCTCGCTGGCGTCGGGCGCGCCCACGCTCCTTGCTGGACAACGAGCCCCTGCATGAGCTCCTGCGCACCGCGCTCAACATCGACCGCTTGCCCAAGTTGATGGAGGACGGTCACCTGCACGCCGTGGCGGTGTCGGCATCCAGTTACACCACGGGCGAGCACGTCACCTTCTACGACTGTGCCCACGCGGTTCAACCCTGGTCGCGCTCGCAGCGCATCAGTGTCCGCGACAGCCTGTCACTGAGCCACCTGATGGCTTCCAGCGCCATCCCCTTCGTGTTCCCGGCGGTGCAACTTGGGGTCGAAGGGCGCCAGCATTATTTTGGCGACGGGTCCATGCGCCAGGCGGCGCCCATCTCTCCGGTCATCCATCTGGGGGCGGACCGCATCCTAGTGGTCGGGGCGGGGCGCCTGCAGGAGCCGCCGGCACCCCGCGACGCCCTGCTCGAATACCCCAATCTGGCGCAGATTGCTGGCCACGCCATGTCCAGCATTTTTCTGGATGCCCTCGCGGTGGACATTGAGCGCTTGGAACGCGTCAACAAGACACTGAGCCTGATGTCGCCCGAAGCGCGTGCGCAATCGTCGTTGCGCCCTGTGGATGTCCTGGTCATCGCCCCCAGTCAGCGCGTTGACGACATCGCGGCCCGTCACCTGTGGGCACTCCCGCCCGCCGTGCGTGCCATGTTGCGCGCTGTCGGTGTGTATGGACGGGGCAAAACCGCCCGTGGCGCGGCCCTGGCCAGCTACCTTCTGTTCGAGTCGTCCTTCACGCGTGAATTGATTCACCTGGGTTTCACCGACACGTTGGCCCGGCGTGACGAGGTGATCGCCTTCTTTGGGTGGGGCCAAGCGCCTGACGGATTGCCCACCGACGCACCTGCCGATAAACAGTCGGACGACCCCGCTTGCGCGACCAACAGACCTCATGGTAGTATCGAGAGCTTCGCACTTTAGTGTGCGGAGATTCGTCGCCTTCTTTTCAATACGGCACGTGTAGAAGATTTGGGATTTTTCCCTGTCTGATCGCCGTGTTCCTTGTTTTGAGAGGCGGGCATCAGATATTTGAAAGGTCTCCCTATGTACGCGGTCATAAAAACCGGTGGCAAGCAATATAAAGTTGCTGCTGGCGAAAAGATCAAAGTAGAACAGATTACTGCGGACGTTGGCCAAGAGATCGTGATCGACCAAGTTTTGGCTGTCGGAATCGGCGCTGAACTAAAGGTCGGCACGCCCTTGGTGGCTGGCGCAACCGTCAAAGCAACTGTTTTGTCGCAAGGTCGTCACGACAAAGTGCGCATCTTCAAGATGCGTCGTCGTAAGCACTACCAAAAGCGCCAAGGCCATCGTCAGAACTACACCGAGTTGCAAATCAGCTCTGTGAACGCCTGATCCAGCGCCTTCTTCGTCTAACTTCAGTCACCAAGGAGCAGATCCATGGCACAGAAAAAAGGCGGCGGTTCCACGCGGAACGGCCGCGATTCCCAACCCAAGATGCTCGGCGTCAAGGCTTTCGGTAGCGAAGTCGTGTCGGCCGGTTCGATCATTGTCCGCCAACGTGGCACCCGCTTCCATGCAGGTAGCAACGTCGGCATGGGCCGCGACCACACTCTGTTCGCGCTGATCGACGGTACCGTGTCCTTCGCCGTCAAAGGTTCGATGAACCGCAAGACGGTGATCGTGACTCCGGTCTGATCGAACATCAGCGGCCCTGATCCCTGGGTCAGGCTGCTGAGACAAAGCCCCGGTTCGCCGGGGCTTTTGCGTTTTTCCTGCTGCATGCCCAGGTAGGCGGCAATCCTGTCCATAATTCAAGGACCACACAAGGATCCAGCCCCATGAAATTTGTCGATGAAGCCACCATTGATGTGGCCGCAGGCAATGGCGGCAGCGGTTGCGCCAGCTTCCGCCGTGAAAAATTCATCCCCTTTGGCGGCCCCGACGGCGGCGACGGGGGGCGGGGCGGGCATGTCTATGTGCAGGCCGACCGCAACATCAACACCCTGATCGACTACCGCTACGCCCGCAAACACATTGCCCGCAACGGTGAGCAGGGTCGTGGCGCGGACTGTTTCGGCGCGGCCGGCCCGGACATCACGCTGCGCGTGCCGGTGGGCACCATCATCCGCAACGAAGAAACGGGTGAGCAGATCAAGGAAATGCTGGAGCACGGTGAAATCTTCATGCTGGCCAAGGGCGGCGACGGCGGTTTTGGCAACCTGCGCTACAAGACCAGCACCAACCGCGCCCCCACCAAGAAGACCCCCGGCTGGCCGGGTGAGGCACTCAAGATCAAGATGGAGTTGCGCGTGCTGGCCGATGTGGGCCTGCTGGGCATGCCCAACGCGGGCAAGTCGACTCTGATCACGGCGATGTCCAACGCGCGCCCCAAGATCGCCGACTACCCCTTCACCACGCTGCACCCCAATCTGGGCGTGGTGCGCGTCGGCCCTGAAAAGAGCTTTGTCATGGCCGACATCCCCGGCCTGATTGAAGGCGCCTCCGAAGGCGCTGGCCTGGGCCACCTGTTCCTGCGCCACCTGCAGCGCACCCGAGTGCTGCTGCACGTGATCGATCTCGCACCATTCGACGACGTGGACCCGGTCAAGCAGGCCAAGGCCATCGTGAACGAGCTCAAGAAATACGACAAGGCCTTGTACGACAAGCCGCGCTGGCTGGTGCTCAACAAGCTGGACATGGTGCCGGCCGAGGAGCGTGTCCAGCGTGTCGCCGATTTTGTAAAGCGCTACAAGTGGAAGGGCCCGGTCTTCGAGATCTCGGCGCTCAGCCATGAAGGCTGCCAGCATCTGGCCCTCAAAATTTACGAATTCGTCGCCAGCTTGCAAGAGCACCATGAGGAACGTGACGTGCGCTTCGAGGCCGATGAAGGCGACGGCGCCCTGGTGGCATCGCTGCGCCAGCAGATCGCGCCAGTCGCCACTGAGCTTGACGTGCCGGTGGTCGCCAAAAAAGCGCCGGCCAAGAAAGCCGCTGCCAAAAAGGTCGCTGCCAAGAAGGTCGCTGCCAAGAAAACCGCCAAAAAAGCCGATCAGCAAGCCGAGCCTGAAGCCTTTGTGCCTGATGCCGACGACCCTCGTTTCCGCTGAGATTTGCCGCACGCCTGTCCATGAATGACGTCCTGAAAAACGCCCGCCGCATTGTGGTCAAGGTGGGCTCCAGCCTGGTGACCAACGAAGGCCGCGGCATTGATGCCCAAGCCATCAGCACTTGGTGCCGCCAACTGGCCGCCCTGGCGCAGGATGGCCGAGAGGTCATCATGGTGTCCAGCGGTGCCATTGCCGAAGGCATGAAGCGCCTGGGCTGGGTGCAGCGTCCCAAGGAGTTGCACGAGCTGCAGGCCGCCGCCGCCGTCGGCCAGATGGGCCTGGCGCAGATGTACGAAACCAAGCTCAGCGAGCACGGCCTGGGCAGCGCGCAGGTGTTGCTCACCCACGCCGACCTGGCCGACCGCGAGCGCTACCTCAATGCCCGTTCCACCTTGCTGACCTTGCTGTCGCACAAGGTGGTGCCGGTCATCAACGAGAACGACACCGTCGTCACCGACGAGATCAAGTTTGGCGACAACGACACCCTCGGCGCTCTGGTGGCCAATCTGATCGAGGCCGATGCCCTGGTCATCTTGACCGACCAGAAGGGTCTGTACAGTGCCGACCCCCGCAAGGACCCCAGCGCCCGTTTCATTGACGTGGCCATGGCGGGTGATCCGGCGCTGGAACAGATGGCCGGAGGGGCCGGCTCCAGCATAGGTCGTGGCGGCATGATCACCAAGGTGCTCGCGGCCAGGCGTGCCGCAGGCAGCGGTGCCAGCACCGTCGTAGCCTGGGGGCGCGAACCCGATGTGCTGGTGCGCCTGTCGCAGGGGGAGGCCATCGGCACCCTGTTCGTGGCGGCCACCGCCAAGGTCGCGGCGCGCAAGCAGTGGATGGCCGATCACCTGCAGCTGCGTGGCGCGGTGGTGGTGGACGATGGCGCAGTGGCCAAGTTGCGGGATGAGGGCAAAAGCCTGCTGCCCATCGGCATGACCGAGGTGGTGGGCGAGTTCCACCGTGGCGACGTGATCGCTGTGCGCAACCGCCAGGGGCAGGACATCGCCCGGGGGCTGGCCAATTACGCCAGCAGTGAAGCCCGCCTGATCTTGCGCAAGTCCTCCAGCGACTTCGAAATCCTGCTGGGGTTCACCGGCGAGGCTGAGATGATCCACCGCGACAACATGGTGTTGGTGGCCTGATCTACGGGTTCCCCCTGTCTGTGTGCCGACCAATTACCGCGTTGAATCATGACCTGCGTCACGATCTCTCGTGGCGACTCATATGATTAACGAGCGGAGGTTGTTCATGTTCCGGAAACAGAGGACTCAGATGAAGTTGAACCGATGGTCAATAGGGGCTGCATTGGCAGCGATGGTGAGCTTGGCTCCCGTGGCGCAAGCCAAGACAATCGCGTGTGTGTGGGACGTGGCCGGCAAGACGGGCGATATCTACGCATCAACGGTCGATTTCGCGCTGGCCATGCAGAAAAGTGGCGTCGAGATGGACGTCAAGAGTTATGTCGATGAACGGGTGGCGATTGAGGACTTTCGCGCCGGTCAATGTGACGCGGTGGTGGCCACGGCCTTTCGCACCCGGCCCTTCAACCCGCTGGCTGCGACGCTGGACAGCATCGGTGTGACCACCATTGTTCGCAATGGCAAGGTCGACATTCCAGCCAGCTACGAAGTCGTGCGCAAGGTCGTGCAGGTGTTTGCCACGCCGCAGGGCGCCAAATTGATGGTCGAGGGCAATTACGAAGTGGCCGGGATCATCCCGCTAGGGGCTGCCTACCCAATCGTGCGTGACCGCAGGGTCAACTCTGTCGAAGCGTTGTCGGGCAAGAAGATCGCCGCCTTTGACTACGACAAGGCGCAAGCCGTGATGATCCAGCGCATTGGCGCTCAACCCGTGTCGGTGGACGTGACCAACGTGGGCCCCAAGTTCAACAACGGGTTTGTGGACATGGTGACCTTGCCTGCGGTGGCCTTCAAGCCGTTCGAGTTGTACAAGGGGATTGGCACCAAGGGAGGCATGGCTCGATTCCCGATCTTGATCCCCACCGTGCAGATCATCATCAATCGCACCAAGTTCCCCGAGGGGTTTGGCGAGAAGTCCCGCGGATACTGGCTATCGCAGTTTGACCGCGCTTTGCACGTCGTCGATGTGGCCGAGAAGGGAATTCCGGCATCGATGTGGGACGAGCTGCCACCGGAAAACATGGCCAAGTATGTGCTGATGTTCCGTGAGGCACGCATTGCCATCGCCAAGGAAGGCCTCTACAACAAGCGTGGTTTGAACATCATCAAGCGGGCCCGTTGCGACGTGAACCCCGCCGATGCCGAATGCGCCACCAAGGTTGAAATCGAGTGATGTCATCCCGGCGATGAACCAAGCAAAGGGGCGCTTTCATCAGCGCCCCTTTTTTCATGGCTCAGCCTCAGGGCTCTTGGTTGCTGGCGATGGAGTTGGTGTCCTGGTCCTGGTCCTGGTCCGGGTCCGGGTCCGGGTCGTAGGTCGGCTCCGCGCCATCGTCATCAAGTCGTTTGGCGCTCCGCATGCTGCCGCGCAGATAGCGGTTGTTGTGCGCACCCGGCCCCTGGGGCTGAGTCCTGGGCAGAAAGCGCGCCAATTCAGACAGGGCCAACTGGTAGACATCGCGCTTGAACTCGATCACGGTGTCCAGGGGCACCCAGTACTCATGCCAACGCCAGGCGTCGAACTCTGGGTGGCTGGAGGCGCGCAGGTTCATGTCGGTGTCGCGGCCCATCAGCTGCAGCAAAAACCAGATCTGCTTTTGGCCTTTGTAATGACCGCGCGCATCCTTGCGAATGAAGTGATTGGGCACTTCATAGCGCAGCCAGTCGCGGGTACGCGCGACCACGCGAACGTGCTCAGGCAGCAAGCCCACTTCTTCGTGGAGCTCGCGAAACATCGCCTGCTCAGGCGACTCGCCATACTTGATGCCGCCTTGTGGAAACTGCCAGGAATGGGTGCGGATGCGTTTGCCCCAAAAAACCTGATTCCGATGATTGAGCAGGATGATGCCGACGTTAGGGCGGAACCCTTCCCGGTCGAGCATAATCAACTCCGAATTTTTCAACTGATTTCATTATTGCACTGAGTGGTCCAAACGCCAAGGCGATGGCCTCGGACGGTGCATTTCCCCTGCCCATGAAAGCCTCCCAGTTCTTCATCTCCACCCTCAAAGAAGCCCCGGCCGATGCCGAGATCGTCAGTCACAAGCTGATGATGCGCGCCGGATTCATCAAGAAGCTGGGCGCCGGCCTGTACAACTACATGCCAATGGGGCTGCGCACCATCCGCAAGGTCGAGGCCATCATCCGTGACGAGCTGAGCAAGGCCGGCGCGGTCGAGCTGTCCATGCCCGTGGTGCAGCCCGCCGAGTTGTGGGAAGAAACCGGACGCTTCGAGAAGATGGGTGCCGAGTTGCTGCGCTTCAAAGACCGCCACGGTCGCGACTTCGTGATCCAGCCCACCGCTGAAGAAGTCATCACCGACATCGCGCGCCAGGAGCTGCGCAGCTACCGCCAGCTGCCGAAAAACTTCTATCAGATCCAGACCAAGTTCCGCGACGAGCGCCGTCCGCGCTTTGGCATCATGCGTGGCCGCGAGTTCACGATGAAGGACGCCTACTCCTTCGATCGTGACGTCGAGAGCGCCGGCAAGACCTATGACGGCATGTTTGCCGCCTACACCCGCATCTTCGAGCGCCTGGGCCTGCAGTTCCGCGCCGTGGCCGCTGACACCGGCGCCATTGGCGGCGACCGCTCGCACGAGTTCCAGGTGATCGCCGACACGGGTGAAGACGCCATCGTCTACTGCCCCATGAGCGACTACGCGGCCAACATCGAGCTGGCCGAAGCCGTGGCGCTGATTGCGCAGCGCGGTGCGGCCACCAAGGCCTGCGAAAAGGTGGCCACGCCCGGCAAGAGCACCTGCCCCGATGTGGCCGAGCTGCTGGGTCTGCCCCTGTCGCAAACGGTGAAGTCCTTGGTGCTGGCCACCGATGAGCTCAACGAACACGGCGAGATCGCCAAGTCCACCGTCTGGCTGCTGCTGGTGCGTGGCGACCACGACCTCAATGAAGTCAAGGCCGGCAAGCTTGCTTTGCCCGATGGCTCGGGCTTGAAGGCGGGCTTCCGCTTTGCCACCGAAAAGGAAATCATTGAGCACTTCGGTTGCAAGCCCGGCTATCTGGGCCCGGTCAAGCTGCTCAAGCCCCTGAAGGTCATCGCTGACCGCACTGTGGCCAATATGGCGGACTTCGTCTGCGGTGCCAATGAGGAGGGCTTCCACATCCAGGGCGTGAACTGGGGCCGTGACCTGCCCGAGCCCGATCTGGTGGCCGACATCCGCAACGTGGTGGAAGGCGACCCTTCACCGGACGGCAAGGGCGTGCTGGCCATCCAGCGCGGCATCGAAGTCGGTCACGTGTTCTACCTGGGCAACAAGTATTCCAAGGCCATGAACGCGACCTTCCTGGACGTCGATGGCCGACCCAAGCACTTCGAGATGGGCTGCTACGGCATCGGAGTGACCCGCATCCTGGGCGCCGCGATCGAGCAGAAGCACGACGAGCGCGGCATCATTTGGCCAGAGTCGATCGCGCCCTTCACCGTGGTGATCTGCCCGGTGGGCTATGACCGTTCCGAAGACGTCAAGGCCGCCGCTGACAAGCTCTATGCCGACTTGCTGGCCAAGGGCGTGGACGTGATCCTGGACGACCGCGGCGAGCGACCGGGCGCCATGTTCGCCGACTGGGAGTTGATCGGTGCGCCGCACCGCGTGGTGCTGGGCGACAAGGGCTTGAAAGAGGGCTTGGCCGAGTACCAGGGCCGCCAAGATGCCGTCGCCAGCAAGGTGGCCGTGACGGAAGTCCTGAACCACGTGCTGTCTCGCCTGCAAATCGGCTGACCGCTCGGGTGTCAGATGGTTTAAGGTTGAAGGCTATGGCATTTGAGTTCTCTGCTCCCTGGCGTGGTGTGCTGACGGCGGTCGCCTTGACTGTCGGCTGCGTGCTGGCACGCCCGGTGTGGGCGGGTGCGCAGGCCGAAGAACCGCTGGCCGACTCGGTGCGCACGGCCTTGTCGGCGGCGGTGCTCAAGGCCGCACCGCCAGCGCCCGTGTTTGCCGACTCGCTGCAACGCGAGCAGTTTGAGCGCTGGGCCGATGCGGCGGGCGAGCGCCTTAAAAAGCGCAAGCCTGAAGAGCAGGTGCGGCGTGAATTCCTGCAAACCGTCTGGTACGAAGCCAAGCGCGCCGGGCTGGAGCCTTCACTGGTGCTGAGCCTGATTGAGGTGGAAAGCGGCTTTCGCAAATACGCCATTTCGCCCGTCGGGGCGCGCGGCTATATGCAGGTCATGCCCTTCTGGTCACGCCTGATCGGCACCGGTGACCCGGCCAGCCTGTTTCACATGCAGACCAATTTGCGCTTTGGTTGCATCATCCTGCGCCATTACCTGGACGCCGAGCGGGGCAATCTGTTCCTGGCGCTGGGGCGCTACAACGGCAGCCGAGGTCGCGCCGAGTACCCCAATGCGGTGTTTGGGGCCTTGCGGCACTGGAAGATGCCGGAGCTACCTGCGCCGCAACTCGTGGCGACGGGGCGCTGATCCGGGCCTTGCTGAGGGCTGCGGCTTACAAGCCCTGCCACTCCTGCGGCATCGCCTTTTCCAACCCTACCATTGCCAGCACCCGCTCGACCGTGTCGTTGACCAGGTCGTCAATGCTTTGCGGGCGGTGATAGAAGGCCGGCAGCGGCGGAAAGACGATCCCGCCCATCTCGGTGACGGCCGTCATGTTGCGCAGGTGGGCCAGGTTGAAGGGCGTCTCGCGCACCATGAGCACCAGACGGCGGCGCTCTTTTAACGTGACGTCGGCGGCGCGGGTGAGCAGGTTGTCACCCATGCCGTGGGCCACGGCCGCCAGGGTTTTCATGGAGCAGGGCGCAATCACCATCGCGTCCGTCATGAAGCTGCCGCTGGCGATGCAGGCGCCCACATCACCAGGTGCGTGGCTCTGGTCAGCCAGTGCTTCGAGTTCACCCCGGTCCAGGCCGAGTTCGTGGTGCACGTTCAGAATGCCGGCCGGTGTCACGACCAGGTGGGTGTGCACACCCAGTGCACGGGCCCGCTGCAGCAGGCGCACGCCGTAAACAGCGCCGCTGGCACCGGTGATGCCGATGATCAGACGGCGGGCCGTGACCAAATCACTGCGCTCCGGTGAGTGCCTGTTGCAGTTCGCCGGACTGGTACATCTCCATCATGATGTCGGAGCCACCGATGAATTCACCGCCGATGTAGAGCTGGGGAATGGTGGGCCAGTTGGCGTAGTCCTTGATGCCCTGGCGAATTTCTTCGTCTTCCAGGACGTTGACGGTGTGTAGGCCCGTCACGCCGGCGGATTTGAGGACTTGAATGGCTCGGCCCGAAAAACCACATTGCGGGAAATTGGCCGTGCCCTTCATGAAAAGCACCACTTTGTGGCTTTTGACGAGGGTGTCGATGCGTTGTTGGACGTCGCTCATGAGGAATCGCTTGACTGAAATGAAAACAGGCCCGGTTATAGCAGGCCTGTCACAAAAAAGGGAAAAATGGGGCTATGTCGGGCGGGGCTCAGAAGGCGTAGCGCACCGAGACTTTCACGACAGGGCGTAGGCGCAGGTCGCGAACCAGCTCAGTGACGCTGGCATCGCCCTGCAATACGCGGGAAATGCGGTCAATGTTGTTGGAATTGACCGTGATGATGCCCAGGTCGGCATTGAAGCGCCACATGCTGACGTTGCCCGCGGTGGCCAGACTGGCGGTGTAGCCGGCGCCTACATAGGGCAAGGTTCGGTTTTCGCCGTCGAAAGATTCAGCATTGTTGCCTTGGTACAGGCTCAAGGTGTCCAGGCGTTGCAGGCTGAGATTCAGGCCGCTGGTGCCGACGCTGTCGCCCCAGATCGACCTGGTGACCGAGCCGCGCACCAAGCCAGCGGTGGCGCGGAAGCCGCCAGAGAAATAGTAGTCCGACAGGATGTGGGCGCTGCGCAGCGTCAAGCCATTGTTCGGGGACGGCTGGGTCAGCACATAGGAGTCCTTCAGGGGGTTCACGGGGCGGTCTAGCACCAGGCCGATGCGCCCTTCCCAGTGCGGCCAGAAGGATTGGTCAGCGACGTTCAGGCCAGTGCCTTGCGCGGGTATCGCGATGGTGCGCATGACATGTTCGGGCAGCGGGACCATTTGCGCCTGGGCCGTCGCCAGCGTCAGGACGCCAGCGACCGTTGCAGCAAAACGCACGCTTAACAGAGTAGGGCAGTGAGTGGTGCGACGCATGGCGAGCTCCTGTTGACGAATTCATGCTACGCCGCTTTATTTGTTTTGTGCAGCGGAGATGTGAGCGTTCGTAGCCGCTATTCGTTGGAGGGCTGTGATTTGCTGGCGGTTCAGCGCTGAGTTAGGGGGCGGGTTTTCCCGCCCGTGCAGCGGGCTTGGCCACCGAGATCCTGGCGGGTGCCAATGTGCGTGAAGCCCTGGGCCGCCAGCAGTTGTGCCACCGCCTCGGCCTGGTCCCAGCCATGTTCCAGCAGCAACCAGCCGCCAGCTTGCAAATGCCTCGCCGCCTGGGCGGTGATGAGGCGGATGTCATCCAGGCCGTCGGGGCCGGATGTGAGTGCTTGCTCCGGCTCGAAGGCTAGCGCCGGCAGGTGCGGATCACCCTGGGCGATGTAGGGCGGGTTGCTGACGATGAGGTCGAAGCGCTGGCCGTGCACCGGGGTGAACCAGGATCCCAGCAGGGTTTGCACGGGCAGTCCCAGGCGCTCGGCGTTACCGTGGGCAACGGCCAGGGCCGCGGCGCTGGCGTCAACGGCCGTGACGTGCGCATGCGGGCGCCGGTGTTGCAGCGCCAGGGCGATGGCGCCGCTGCCGGTGCCCAGGTCCAGCACCTCGAAGGGCGGCGTCGTGGCGGTGGTGGGGATGCGCTCCAGGGCCCAGTCGACCAGGGTTTCGGTGTCGGGGCGGGGGATGAGCACGTCGGGCGTGACGCGCAAGCTCAGGCCGTGGAATTCCTTGTCACCCAGCAGGTAGGCCAACGGTTCGCCCTGGGCGCGGCGCTGCAGCAGTGCGGTGAAGCGCTCGGCCACTTCGATGGGCAGGGCGTCCTGGTCGTGCGAGAGCAGCCAGGCGCGTGGGCGTTGCAGCAGCGTGCTGAGCAGGATTTGTGCGTCGAGTCGGTCCACCCCGCTTGGTCGGGCCAGCAGCAAGGCCGCAGCCAGGGTGGCGGGCGGCGTCGTGGCGCTGGGCTCAGACACCGGTGGCCGCTTCCAGTTCGGCCAGTTGCTCGGCGGCCTGGGCGGTGATCATGGCGGCGATGACGTCGTCCAGGTCGCCCTCCATGATGGCGGCCAGCTTGTAGAGCGTCAGGTTGATGCGGTGGTCGGTCAGGCGGCCCTGGGGGAAGTTGTAGGTGCGGATGCGGTCCGAGCGGTCGCCACTGCCCACCAGGCTCTTGCGGTGGGCCGCTTCCTTGGCTTCGCGCGCCAGGCGCTCACGGTCGCGGATGCGCGCGCCCAGCACGGCCAGGGCCTTGGCCTTGTTGCGGTGCTGGCTGCGGTCGTCCTGGCATTCGGCAACGATGCCGGTCGGGATGTGCGTGACGCGCACGGCCGAGTCGGTCTTGTTGATGTGCTGGCCACCGGCCCCGCTGGCGCGGTAGGTGTCGATGCGCAGGTCGGCGGGGTTGATGTGGATTTCTTCGGCTTCGTCGGGTTCGGGCAGCACGGCGACGGTGCAGGCGCTGGTGTGGATGCGGCCTTGCGTTTCGGTGGCGGGCACGCGCTGCACGCGGTGGCCGCCAGAGTCGAACTTGAGCCGGCCATACACATTCGAATTCGCGCCTGCGCCTTCGAAGCGCAGCACGATTTCCTTGTAGCCACCCAGGTCGGAGTCGCTGGCCGACATCACCTCGCAACGCCAACCTTGGCGTTCGGCGTAGCGGGTGTACATGCGGGCCAGGTCGCCAGCGAACAGGGCCGATTCGTCGCCGCCCGTCCCGGCGCGGATTTCAACAAAGGCGTTGCGGGCGTCGTCCGGGTCCTTGGGCAACAGGGCGGTTTGCAGGTCGGCTTCGATGCGCACCAGGTCGGCGTTGGCCTGGGTGATTTCGTCCTGGGCCATGGCCTGCATGTCGGCGTCCACGCCCGACTCGTCGAGCATCTGGCGCGCGCTGTCGCGGTCGGTGCTGCGCCGCGCGTGGCGCCGGGCGAGTTCGCACACACCGCTGACTTCGGCGTGCTCCCGGGCGAGGTCGCGATAGCGCCGGTTGTCGGCGGCCACGGCAGGGTCGGACAGCGCTGCGTCGAGTTCGCGCAGGCGGCGGGCCAGTCGTTCCAGGGAGGCGGCCAGCGAAGGCGCCAGACCGGCGCTCACGCCTGGTCCTCGTCGGATGGGTCGCCGTGGGGCGGTGCTGACAGGCTCGCTGCCTGGCCCGCCGGCAGCTCTCCGCGCAAGAACAAGCGGGCCAGTGAGGCCACCACCTGCGGCCGCTGTTGCGGGTCGGCGCTGTGCAGTTCAGCCATGGCGCCGTGCAGCATTTTCTGGGTCAGTCCGCGTGACAGGGCTTCAAGCACGGCTTCGATGTCCTCGCCCTTGGCCAGTTGCTTGCGGGCGCGCGCGATTTCGTGGGCGCGCCAGGTGTCGGTCTGCGAATGCAGGGCCTGGATCAGGGGCACGGTGGCGCGCTGGTCCAGCCAGTGCACAAAGCCTTGCACGCCTGTTTCAATGATGGCTTCGGCCTGCGAGACAGCGGCCAGGCGTTTCTCACCCGCGGTCTGGACCAGGGCACTGAGGTCGTCCACCGTGTACAGGTAGACGTCGTCCAGCTGGGCGACTTCGGGTTCGATGTCGCGCGGCACGGCCAGGTCGACCATGAAGATGGGGCGGCGCTTGCGGGCCTTGAGGGCACGTTCGACCGCACCCAGGCCGATGATGGGCAGGGTGCTGGCCGTGCAGGACACAACGATGTCGAACTCGTGCAGGCGTTCGGGCAGATCGGCCAGACGCATGGCCTGCGCGCCCAGGTGATTGGCGAGTTTTTCGCCACGCTCCAGGGTGCGGTTGGCCACCGCCATGCTGCGTGGATTGCGTCCGGCAAAGTGCGTGGCCGTCAGCTCGATCATCTCGCCGGCGCCGACGAACAGCACTTTGGTTGTGCCCAGGTCTTCAAACAACTGGCCGGCCAGGCGCACGGACGCGGCGGCCATGCTGATGGAGTGCGCGCCGATTTCGGTCGAAGTGCGCACTTCCTTGGCGACTGCGAAGGAACGCTGGAACAACTGGTGCAGCGTCGTGCCGAGGGTGCCGGCCGCGTCGGCCTCGCGCACGGCCTGCTTCATCTGCCCCAGGATCTGGGGCTCGCCCAGCACCATCGAGTCCAGACCGCTGGCGACGCGGAAGGCATGCCGGGCTGCGGCGCCGCCTTCGAGCACATAGGTGTGCCTCAGAAGTTCGTCGTGGGCCACGTCGCCGGTGTTGGCCAGCCATTCCAGGGCAGCGCGCTGCAGGGCCGGGGTGCTGCCACTCAGGCCCCCGATGGCGCAATACAACTCGGTGCGGTTGCAGGTGGACAGCAAGGCCACTTCTGGGGCGGTGCTGGACTGGGGGGCACTGGTCAAACGCCCATGCAAAGTCTGCAAGGTGGGGACCAATTGGTCGACGGCAAACGCGAACCGACCCCGCAAATCCACGGCGGCGGTTGTATGGTTCAAACCAAGGGTCAGGATGGTCATAACCGGGGATTATAAAATCGACGGTTTTTTGCTGTCGCGAAGGCGTTCAATGGGATTGGTCGATGCTCTGATTCATGGCGTGAATTTTTTCATGCCGGCGCTCGTCATGGCCGTGCTTTTGCCCCTTTTAGCCCGACTGATATGGTGGCGCGCCTTGAAGCCGGTGGGCTTTGCGCGCCAAATGACTTGGGTGGCCGTGATCAATGCCTTGGTGTTGATGGCAGGCCTGATGCTGCTGGGACGCGACGGCGCCATGGCCACTTATGCCGCACTGGTGTTGGCTTCCAGCCTGACCGTGTGGTGGACAGGATTGCGTTGAAATGAGCTACAGCGTCAAAGAGATGTTCTACACCTTGCAAGGCGAGGGTACACACGCCGGGCGTCCGGCTGTGTTCTGCCGTTTTGCGGGGTGCAATCTGTGGTCTGGACGTGAGGCCGACCGGGCGCAGGCCGTCTGCCAGTTCTGCGACACCGAATTTGTTGGCACCGACGGGCTGGGTGGCGGCAAATTCAGCACAGCCGCCGATCTGGCCGCGCGCATTGCCGCTTTCTGGCCAACGGGCGCCGACAGCGCCCAGGAGCGCCGCTTTGTCGTGCTGACCGGCGGCGAGCCGCTCCTGCAGGTTGATCCCGCCCTGATTGAGGCCTTGCATGCGCAAGGCTTCATGGTCGCGGTCGAGACCAATGGCACCATCGCCGCGCCCGCCGGGTTGGACTGGATCTGCGTCAGCCCCAAGGCGGGCTCGACGCTGGTGCAAAAAAGCGGCCACGAACTGAAAGTGGTCGTGCCCCAGGCTGGATTCGGCCCGTCCGAATTGAAAGTCCTGGAGGCGCTGGACTTTGCCCAGTGCCGGGTCCAGGCGCTGGACAGCGCCGATGCCCATGCGCGCCGCGTGGCGATGGACTGGGCGGTGCAATGGTGCCTGGACAACCCCCGCTGGATGCTCAGCGTGCAGACCCACAAGTCCCTGGGCATCCGCTGATGGGCGTCACCTTGGCCGAGCGCAGCCGCCACGCCGTGTGGCACCCGTGCACCCAGATGAAGGGCCTGGACCAGGCGCCACCGCGCGCCATTGTGCGCGGCGAAGGTCCTTGGTTGATTGATGAGCAGGGCCACCGCATCCTGGATGCCGTCAGTTCCTGGTGGGTCAATCTGTTTGGCCACGGCTTTGCCCCAATCCGCGAGGCGATCATCGATCAACTGGGTCAGTTGGACCACATCATGCTGGCCGGCTTGACTCATGCCCCGGTGGTGGAGCTGTCCGAACGCCTGGGCGCCCTGACCGGCCTGGGCCATGCTTTCTATGCCAGCGACGGCGCCAGCGCCACGGAGATCGCGCTGAAGATGAGCGCGCACAGCTGGCGCAATCGGGGGCGCCCCGGCAAGCACCGTTTCATCGGCCTGCAAGGCGGCTACCACGGCGAAACCGTCGGCGCCTTGTCGGTCACCGACATCCCACTGTTTCGCGAGGCCTACGCGCCGCTGCTGCGCCTGAGCGCCACCTTGCCATCGCCCGACCCGCGTCATGCGGCGCCGGGTGTCAGCGTTGAAGCGCACACCACCGCTTGCGTGCAGGCCCTGGCCGACCATTTGGCCGAGCACCACGAGTCCACCGCCGCCTTGATTCTGGAGCCCCTGGTGCAAGGCGCGGCTGGCATGGGCATGTATGCGCCCGCCTACCTGAGCGCGGCCCGTGCCTTGTGCGACCACCATCAGGTCCACCTGATCTGCGACGAGATCGCCGTGGGCTTTGGCCGCACCGGCACGATGTTCGCGCACCAGCAGGCCCGGGGGGCCGACGGTCAGCCCATTCGTCCCGACTTCATCTGTCTGAGCAAAGGCTTGACGGGCGGCGTGCTGCCCTTGTCGGCGGTGTTGACGACGGATGAGGTCTACGCGGCATTTTGGGACGACCGCACCACGCATGGTTTCCTGCACTCGCATTCGTACACCGGCAACCCGCTGGCCTGCCGCGCGGCCCTGGCTGTGCTGGACACCTTTGAGCGCGACGACGTGCTGGCGCGCAACCGTGCCACCGCTGCGCGCCTGTCGGCGCTGGCCGCACCGTTGACGCGGCATCCCCGCGTGAGCAGCCATCGCCAGATCGGCATGATCTGGGCCTGGGACATCGACACGACCGACCCAACCTTTGCGGCGCGTTTTCACCGCACGGCGCTCGATATGGGGCTGCTGCTGCGCCCCATCGGTAACTCGCTCTATTTCATGCCGCCCTATGTGCTGACCGAGGCCGACATGCAGCATCTGGTCGATGGCGCGGTGCGCACCCTAGAGCAGGTGTTGGCGCATGAAGCGGTGTCGTCATCGGCCCGTGCGGAACGCCTGGCGTGACGGCTTTTTTTGTCACCGGCACCGACACCGGCGTGGGCAAGACCCGCGTCAGTTGCGCCTTGCTGCACGCCCTGCGGCGCGAACATGCCCGCGTGATCGGCATGAAACCGGTGGCCGCCGGAACGCAATGGATCGACGGTCAATGGGCCAATGAAGACGTGCTGGCGCTGCGGGCGGCGTCCAACATTCACGTGCCCGCGCTGTACGACAACCCCTATCTCTTGAATCAGGCGTCCTCGCCCCACATCGCGGCTCGCAGCGAAGGCGTGGACATCGACATTGAACACATCGCTGCGTGCTTTCATGCGTTGCAGCAGCAGGCTGATGCCGTGGTGGTGGAAGGGGCGGGGGGCTTCATCGTGCCGCTGTGCGAGGCAACGGGGCACTCAGGCCAATCGGCCACCAGCGCCGACCTGGCCGTGCTGCTGCGGCTGCCCGTGATCCTGGTCGTGGGAGTGCGCCTGGGCTGCTTGAACCATGCCTTGCTGACGCAGGAGGCGATTCTGGCGAGGGGGCTGACCCTGGCCGGGTGGGTGGCCAACCGCATTGACCCGAGCATGCTGGGCGCCGAGGCCAACGTGGAAACCTTGCGCCAGCGCTTGCAGGCGCCCTTGCTGGCCGATTGGGGCTGGGCCCCTGGGGTTGAGTCTGCAGATCTGGATATTCGACTGCCTTTGAGTCGCTGAGTTCCAGCTGACAGCAGGGTCAAGCCTTTCGCCTCAGGGGCAAGCGTGGCAACATCAAACCATGAGCCAAACCTTTGGGATGGAAGCACCGAGTGGGCACATCGCGCATCTGCGGCGCGAGCGTGTGCGCTATGTGGTCATCATTGACGCTGACAACTCAGCCATCGCGAGGTTGTTGAGCGATGCGCGTCAGCAGGTCGCCGAGTTCGAGGGCGGCGCTCCGGAGGTCGTGCAGATGGTTCAGGGGCTCATTGCGGCCAAGGTGGCCAATGGGTCGGAGTGGGATGTTGCACTGCAAGGGCACAGCACCCTTGAGCGACTGGCCGCCGACGTCTACACGCTCGATCTTTGACGGGGGCGCTCTGTGCGCCGGCCAGGCTTCACTTCACAGGGATGGGGTGGGCGCGATCCACCGCCACGGCGGTTACGCTGTTCTGAGGCGAGCCCTCAATGACGCGTTCTGAATACGTCAGGTAGACCAGGGCGTTGCGCTTGGTGTCGACCATGCGGATGATGCGCAGTTTCTTGAAGACCAGGGAAATGCGCTCGCTGAAGACCTCCTCCTGAAGTGGCAAGGGCTTTGCAATCACGATGGGCCCCACTTGGCGGCACGCGATCGAGGCTTCCGACTTGTCTTCGGCGACACCGAGCACGCCTTTGATGCCCCCAGTCTTGGCGCGTGAGAGGTAACAAGTCACACCGCTGACCTTGGGGTCGTCATGCGCATCGACCACGATCTTGTGGTCCGGCCCGATGAACTTGAACACGGTGTCCACTTCGCCGACGGATTCGGCGTGGACGAGCGATGCGGCGAACACCGCAAGCAAGGGGAGTAGTTTGTTCATGGGTGGGCGCGCGTTGGGGTGGGGTAAATGCGTGCCGCTCAGCCTACATCAAGTCATCAGGACGGCTCACCTGATTCACGGGGTAATCCCGTCCCCCCGTTTCTCGGGGGGTGCATGCGCATGGATCACCCGTTGCCGGATACTCGCGCCACTAAATTAATTTGAAATCAGGAGGAAAACCATGATTGAGCGATCCATCAGGTCTGCAGCGTGCGCAATGCTGCTGGCCGCCGTTTCACCAATGACGCATGCTGCGACCTACTACGTCAGCAACGGGTCATGGGGCGATGGCAACAGCGGTACCAGCACCGTGTTTCCATGGAAAACCATCCAGAAAGTGAACGCCACGGCCAAGGCCGGCGACACGGTCTTGTTCGCGCGAGGGAGTAGCTGGGAGGAGACGTTGGTGGTGAAATCGAACGTCACTTATGCGGACTACGGCTCGGGTGCCAAACCCGTGATTCGCGGCTCCAGGGATGTGGGGAAACTCACCTGGGCGGTCTACAGCGGCAATATTCGGGTGGCCGATGCCAGCAGTCTCAATATCAGTGATATTGCCCAGATGTACCTGAACGGGGTTCGAATGACCCGGGCCAAGCACCCCAACACCGGGAAGGGCGATTGGGGCAGCACGAGTCGCTACCTCAAGATCGCCGTTGATACGCCGTCGGGCTCCAACTACCTGACGCCCGCGACGGGTGCGATACCGACCGGTGCTGATTTGGTCGGCGCTGTCGCCCATATCCGCAACGTCGACTACGCCTTGCTCGACTACGACGTGACCGGGGTGGTGGGTGCTCAGCTGCAATTAAAACAGCGGGTGCTGGACCCTCGTTTCTCACAGATGGACTACCCCTACGACATCAGAGCAGGCTGGGGGTACTGGCTGGAGAACAAACTATGGATGCTCGACAGCCCCGGGGAGTGGTATTACGACACCAAAGCCCGCAAGCTATACGCCTGGATGCCGAACGGCGCCAGCCCGAGTGGTCAGGCCCTGACGGCGGCGGTGCGCGCCAATGCCATCATCGCGGTCGGCGCCACGGACTTCACCATTCGCAACATCGAGGTACGTGAGACCGCCGGCGACGGCATCATCATTCAAGGGGCCGCGCGCGCCAACGTGGTCGGCGTGACTGTGAATCGCCCTGGGGCCAAGGGGATCGCCATCACCGCCTCGACGTCCAGCACCCTGGATGCCTTGCTGGTGCAGGACAGCGTGCGGCATGGCATCTGGATGGGTGACTTCCGTGCCCCCGAGACATCGCCGTCGTCCACCATCAACCTTAGCAACAGCACAGTTCGCAATGCGGGTCGCGGCTACTACGCCCTCAGCGCCGTCATGCTCGGCGACGGCGGGAACGTCTCCAACAACATCATCGAGAACTCCAGTTACATCGGCCTGCATGCCTGGAAGAACTCCAACATTTCAGGCAACTTGATCAAGAACAGCTGCCTCGACTTCGATGATTGCGGCGCCATTTATTCAATCGGGCGAGGCGAAGCCGGCCGTCCCAATGGCTACCCGCTGAACCTCACCATCCGCAACAACTTTGTGGACGGCGCACCGGCCTCGCCGGACGGCAATCCCTACGGAGGGGGGGCCACGAAGGGCATCTATATGGACGACTTCGCCCGGGCCTCGAAAGTGCAAAACAACTTTGTTATGGGCACAGCGGTCGGCTATATGCTGCACTTTGCGCGCGACACGGAAGTCAGCGGCAACCTCTCGTTCAACAACCGGGTGGCCGAGGCGTGGTTGCAGGAAAATAGGCCGGCCACGTTTGACTGCGCATCCTACGGACTGGCACCATGCGATGCCTCCAACTATTTGATGGGCAACAACTTCTTCAACAACGCCTTTGTGTCCACGGGCGGTGGCCCCATCCTGTGGCAGTCCAGCGATTTCGCGTCGACCAGCGACTTTGCCAACTATTCCGCCAACACCTACGCCTCCTTGTCCAATCGTTTCATTGTGCAGGACCAAGCGGGCGGCCCCAACCTGACGCTTGCACAATGGCAAGCGCTCGGCAAGGATGCGCAGTCCACCGTGTTCTCCACGATTCCCAGTGTTGCCGTCGTGCCCAATGCGGTGTCCCTGGTTCCCGATGGCTCCTTCGACGCGTCCGGGCAGGGATGGACGTCCTATAACGGCGATGCCCTTGTCGTGAGTTCCGGCTGCCTGGACAGCAAGTGCATGTCCGTCACTCCCACGGCCGCGGCTGGTTCACTTCCCGATGGCCGCAAGGTCTTCATCTTCTACACCGCACAGCAGTTCTCGATTCAGGCAGGCAAGAAGTACCTTGTCGCCTTTGATGTGCGTGCGACCACGGGGGGGGAGTCACTGTATGCAGTGGTTCGCGACAATGCGGCGGGCTACCAGGAGGTCACCTCGCCAGGACCGGTGGAATTGAAGACGACATGGCAGCGTGTCCACCGTGTTCTGACCGCCAATTCCACGGTGAATGGCACGGCACGACTCGACATTGAAATGCATGCCAACAGCACCGTCTACATCGACAATGTGCGGCTGATTGAGGCCACGACCACCTCAGGAACCGATGGCGCGATGGCCTTTTACAACGCAGGCGCGTCGAGCGTTTCCTTCAACTGCCCCGCGTCGGACCAGAGTCGTTGCGGTCAATATGTCGACCTGCGCACGCGCGCGGCATTGACGTTCCCTCTGGCCGTGGCTCCCAAGACATCCAGGATTGCCGTGTGGGCCAGTAGCCCTTGGCTGGATAGCGATGGTGATGGCGTACCAGATGCCGCTGATGCTTGTCCGAACACACCGGCTGGCGACGGCGTTGATGAGCGAGGCTGTGCCATCGGACAGTAAGTGGATCGGCGGGGTGGGGGTGAAGAGCAGCACCTCCGTCCCTCGTGGGCTTGGCGCCAGAGGCCAGGGGCCAGGGGCCAGCAGGGCTGCTAACCTTGCCGGATGACTGACCTACCCTTTTCTCTGGAACTGCAGGCCCTGGCCGACGCGAACCTGCTGCGTCAGCGCCGCCAAGTGGCTCCCCTGGTGGCGCCGCAGAGCATCACGCCCGATGACGAGCACCTGCGCGGCACCACTTACCTGATCAACGGCCAGGCGCGCGTGTCCTTTGGCAGCAATGATTACCTGGGCCTGTCGCAGCACCCGGCCTTGATCGCCGCCGCGCAGGAGGCGGCAGGCCGTTATGGCGTGGGTGCCACGGCCTCGCCGCTGGTGTGCGGTCACAGCCCCGCCCATGAGGCGCTGGAAAACGAATTGGCCGCCATGGTGGGCCTGCCGCGTGCCTTGTATTTCGTGGCGGGTTATGCGGCCAATGTGGGCATCGTGCCGGCGTTGGTGGGGCGAGGCGATGCGATTTTTTCCGACGCCTTGAACCATGCCTGCCTGATCGACGGCGCCCGCCTGTCGCGTGCCGACATCCACGTGCTGCCGCATGGCGATCTGGCGGCGCTGAAGGCCGCCTTGCAAGCGAGCACGGCCCGGCGCAAGCTGGTACTGACCGATGCCGTGTTCAGCATGGACGGCAACATCGCCAACATCCCCGCCTTGCTTGAATTGTGCGAACGGTACGATGCTTGGCTGATGGTGGACGACGCACACGGTTTTGGCGTGTTGGGTCCGCATGGCGAGGGGGCCCTGGCCCATTGGGGCATCACCGGCTGCAAGGGGGTTCAAGCGGCGTGGCAAGGGCGCCTGCACCGCCTCATCTACATGGCCACGCTGGGCAAGGCGGCAGGTGTCGCCGGTGCATTTGTGGCCGGCGAATCAACGCTGGTCGAATGGCTGCTGCAAAAGGCGCGCACCTACATGTTCGCCACCGCCGCGCCGGCGATGATCGCCGAGGCCCTGCGTGCCAGCCTGCGCGTCATTCAGGAAGAGGGCTGGCGGCGTGATCACCTGGCTGCTTTGCGGCAGCGCCTTCACCAGAAAATCAGCGCACAACTGGGCGGCTGGCATTTGATGCCGTCCGACACCGCCATCCAGCCCTTGGTCATTGGCAGCAATGCCGACGCGCTGGCCGTCATGGCCCACCTGGACAGCCTGGGCGTGTGGGTGCCGGCCATTCGCCCCCCCACGGTGCCGCAGGGCACGGCCCGTTTGCGCATTTCCTTGTCAGCGGCGCACACCTGCGATCAGGTGGATGCCTTGTGCCATGCCCTGAGAGGCGCTTCATGCCGCGCATGAGGCCGATGCTGCGCTACGATGGACACGACAACACGATTTGCAGGACACCTCATGGACACCAACACCCTCAAGGCCACGCTGGCGCAACTGCACAGTGAGCTGGCATCTGGCGCCCCGCTTGACCCCGAACTTCAGCAGTTGCTCAAGACCCTGGACCAGGACATTCACTCGGCCCTGGCGCGCAGTGAGTTGTCCAAGGAATCGGCAGATGAATCGCAAGACGATGCCCTGACGGCCTTGAATGACAGCGTCCAGGCCATTGAGGCCCGCTTTTCTTCGGAATACCCCACCCTCTCAACGGCGCTGCGCAACGTCATGGATGCGCTGGGCAAGATGGGGATTTGACGTTCAATCGGTATACCCAAACAGCTTGAGCGGACTCAAGCTCAGCATCACGTCGCTGCGCGGCACCGGCGCCACGATCTTGTATTCCGGCTTGCTGGTGTCGCGTGGAAGCGAGTCGGGGAAAACCCATCCGTCGGCGCCGACCAGGCTGTTGACTTTTGGGGTGCTGGCGGTGTCACCGCGGCGCACGACAATGGCCGTGTCGCCATTGGCCAGTTTCACGAAGGTCCCCGGCGGGTAGATCCCGACTTCCTTGATGATCCCTGCGGTGAAGGGGTTGTCGGAGCCACCTTCCATGAACATATCTCGGGCTGCCACGTTGACGGCAAAGGCCGGGCGGCTGGTGCGGGCGCTGATCTTGGCCAAGTAGATGTCGGCGTGGTGAATGATGCATGCGACTTGCGACACCGGGGAGTGACGTTTGCCCATGATCGTGCTGTCCAGCGCGATGTGGTGGTCTTCCACCGTGCGCAACCAGTCTTCGTTGGTGATGCCGCTTTGTTCCAGCAGTGCGCGCCCTTGGATTGGGTGGTTGTCGATATCGAGTCGTTGCTGAGGCGTCAGCGGCTCGGACTGCCGCTGCAGAACGTTTTGCAGATCCAGAATGGCAATGTTCATCGTCAGCGCTGCACTGAGCAGGGTGGATCGATCGGCCTCCGACCACCCAAAACGCTGCGCCACCAGCGTGCACACGAACGCGGTCTGCACCGAATGTTCCACCGCGTAGTTGTGGGTGTCGGCGTGGACCATCGCAAACGTACCAGCGTCCACGTCCATGCGCAGCGTCTTTTGGAACATGTCCGACAGGCTGGCCAGATCCGCCAAAAAATTGGGGTTGCTGAGAGGGTCGTGCAGCAAAATGGCCGTGCGTTTGAAAATGAGGCTCCACAGGTGGAAAGGGTCCACGCGCTGGGTCACTTGCACGGTGCGTTGATGTTCTTTGTATTCCTCTTGATCAACGTAGACACCACGATCCAGCAGGGTATTGATCTGCGCTTGAGAGGTCACCAAAAAACCTTTGCCCAGCAGCAGGGTGCCTGGCTCGCTGCGAACGTTCCAGGGCAGTTTTTCATTCAATCGGATCTGGTGGGCACACAGGCGCAACAGCTTCATCCAGCGCACTCCAAGGCAAAACTTCTCGCACTTCTCGGCGGTATAACGGCAATCACCGCCAGAACTTGACCGAATATCCGGAGGTGTTTGCCCTTGGTGCGGAAATTATTGCTTAGGCATGCACCTTGGCGCGCAGCGAATGGGGGTACGCCTGAGTGATGGTCACGTCGAGCAACTGGCCGATCAGGCGGTCCATGTGGGGCCCGCCCGGGAAGTTGACGATGCGGTTGCACTCGGTGCGCCCCATCAGTTCGGTGGCGTCCTTGCGGCTGGGGCCTTCGACCAAGATGCGCTGCGTCTTGCCGACCAGCGCCTCGCTGTAGCGCACCACATTGGCCTCCAGCGCGGCTTGCAGGGTTTGCAGGCGCTTGAGCTTGACCTCGTACGAGTTCGTGTCTTCCAGCGAGGCTGCAGGCGTGCCGGGGCGCGCGCTGAAGATGAAGCTGAAGGAGGCGTCAAAGGCCAGGTCATCCACCAGTTTCATCATCTTGGCGAAGTCTTCGTCCGTCTCGCCGGGAAAGCCCACGATGAAGTCCGACGACAGGCTGATGGTGGGGCGCACGGCCCGTAGCTTGCGGATGGTGCTCTTGAATTCCATGGCCGTGTAGCCGCGCTTCATGGCCATCAGGATGCGGTCCGAGCCGTGCTGCACGGGCAGGTGCACGTGGTTGACCAGCTTGTCGGTCTTGCCGTAGACGTCGATCAGGCGCTGCGTGAACTCATTGGGGTGGCTGGTCGTGTAGCGGATGCGCTCGATACCAGGCATCTCGGCCACGAATTCGAGCAGCAGGGCGAAGTCGGCGATCTCGGTGGTGTCGCCCATCTTGCCCCGGTAGCCATTGACGTTCTGGCCCAGCAGCGTGATCTCTTTCACGCCTTGGTCGACCAGATCGGCCACCTCGGTCAACACGTCATCAAAGGGGCGCGAGACCTCTTCGCCTCGCGTGTAGGGCACCACGCAGTAGCTGCAGTACTTGGAGCAGCCTTCCATGATCGACACGAAGGCCGAGGCGCCTTCCTTGCGCGGTGGCGGCAAGTGGTCGAATTTTTCGATTTCGGGGAAGCTGATGTCGACCTGCGGACGGTTACTGCTGACGCGCTTTTCCAGCATGGCCGGCAGGCGGTGCAGGGTCTGCGGGCCAAAGACCACGTCCACATAGGGCGCGCGCTCAATGATGGCCGCGCCTTCCTGGCTGGCCACGCAGCCGCCCACACCGATCAGCACGCCTTTTTCTTTCAGGTGCCTGACCCGACCCAGGTCGGAGAACACTTTCTCTTGCGCCTTCTCGCGGATCGAGCAGGTGTTGAACAGGATCAAGTCGGCTTGTTCGGGGTCGTTGGTCGGTTCGTAGCCCTTGGCGGCGTTCATCACGTCGGACATCTTGTCCGAGTCGTACTCGTTCATCTGGCAGCCGTAGGTCTTGATGTAGACCTTCTTGGCCTGGGTCGTGGTGTCGCTCATGGGGATCTCAGGGCTTGGTCCAGGTTTGGCCGATGGGGTCGAAAGTCCACTTGGCGGCTTCTTCCTGCGACTTGGGCCAGCGTTTGGCGATTTCTTCATCGCGCAGCACCCACACGTCGTGCACCAGGCCGTATTGCTCGGTGGTGTAGTTGACGATGAGCTCCTGACCCGTGACGGCGCCCGACATCAGCAGCATATTGTTCTGACCGCGAATGCGCGCGCCGGGCGCCAGACGGGCGGCTTCGCCGTTGAGGAGGACGTCCGGTGGGGCCGAGACGGTCAGGGTGCCGCGCAGGGCATTGGCCGGAAAATTGCGCTGCACTTGCTGTTGCGCCTGGGCGGACAGAGGGGCAAGGAGCGGGGCTGCCAGGGCGACGATGGCCGCAGCGGTCACAAGACAGCGGTGCATGGTGTAGATCCAGAGGCTGTTGATGGAAGGCCTATTTTAAGGCCGACCGCACCCCTGTGGGTCAGAGATTGAGCGCGGCCAGCCGCTCGACGGTCCCGACGTCGGTCCAGGCGCCCCCGTAGACCTCGCCGCTGAGCCGTCCTGCGGCGATGGCCCGTTCCAGGCACGGTCGCAGCGCCATGCGCTGCCCGGCCGCCACCTCGGCCACCAAGTCCGGGCGGACCAGACCCACCGTGGCGTAGGTCCAGCACGGAGTGCCGGCGGGCGCGGCGTCCCGCAGCAAGACTCGCCCCGTCTCGGATAGGGCGAAATCGCCTTGTGGGTGATGAGCTGGATTGCCGACCATCCACAGGTGCGCCCAGTCGGTGCCCTCTACGAACTGTCGGGCGGCCGTTGCCTCAAAGCGGAAATCCGGAGCAAAGACATCACCGGCCAGCACCCAGAAGGCCTCGCCCAGCAGGGGCAGGGCCTTGGCCATGCCGCCGGCGGTTTCCAGCGCGCCACCGTGGTCGCGGCCTTCCATGGAGTAGCGAATGCGCAAGCCCCAGCGAGACCCATCGCCGAGCGCCGTCGGGAACTGATCTTCCAGCCAAGCCGTGTTGATGACCACCTCGCGCACGCCATCGCGGGCCAGTGCCTGCAAATGCCATTCAATCAGCGGTTTGCCCCGCACCTGCAGCAAAGGTTTGGGCGTCTGATCAGTGAGCGGGCGCATGCGTTCGCCACGGCCGGCGGCCAGGATCAAGGCGGGAAGGGCGGCAGTTCTCATGCGGCGCATGATACAGACGGTGCCCACCCGGGTGCCGACAACTCAAGCCAGCCTGAACACCGACACGGTTTGCGCCAGTTGCGCCGCCTGATGCTTGAGGCTCTCCGCTGCAGCGGCGCTTTCCTCGACCAAGGCCGCGTTCTGCTGCGTCACTTGATCCAGTTGCGAGACCGCATTGCCGATTTGTCCGATGCCGCTGCTTTGTTCGCTGCTGGCGCTGCTGATCTCGCCGATCAGATCAGTGACCCTTTTAACCTGCGTGACGATGTCCTTCATCGTGTGTCCAGCGTCGTCGACCAGCTTGGAGCCGCCTTCCACTTCCTTCACGCTCTCGCTGATCAGGCTCTTGATCTCTTTGGCGGCTTGAGCACTGCGTTGTGCCAGCGAACGCACCTCGCTGGCCACCACGGCAAAGCCGCGTCCTTGTTCGCCGGCGCGGGCCGCCTCGACGGCCGCATTGAGCGCCAGAATGTTGGTCTGAAAGGCGATGCCATCGATCACGCCAATGATGTCGGAAATTTTGCGCGAACTGGCCGTGATGCGCTCCATGGTCACCACCACCTGACTGACCATCTCACCCCCTTGGGTCGCGACCACAGAGGCGCTGGTGGCCAGTTGATTGGCCTGGCGCGCGGTGTCGCTGTTTTGCGTGACCGTGGTCGTGAGCTGCTCCATCGAGGCGGCTGTCTGCTGCAGGTTCGAGGCCTGCTCTTCGGTGCGCTGGCTCAGATCGGCGTTGCCCATCGCGATCTGCGCCGATCCCGTGGCGATCGAATCGGAGGCGTTGCGAACCTGACCAACGATGGTGATCAGGTTGTCATTCATGCGTTTGAGCGAGGTCAGCAAGCGTCCGGTTTCGTCCTGGCTCTTGACCTCAATGCGTGAGCTCAGGTCGCCTTGCGCGACGGTGTCTGCCACGCGCACAGCCTCGGACAGGTCACGGATAATTGCCCGGATCAGCAGCCAGGCCATCAGTCCGCTCAACAGCAAGACGACCGAGGTGGCGGCCACATTGGTCCACAGCACCTGTTGATAGCTCTCCTGGCTGTGCTCATACAAATGCTTGGACTCGTCCAGTTGGAGGAAACTCAGCTGATCCAGCGCGTCGCTCAAGGGGTCCGTCAGTGGGTACAGATCGTGAGCGACAAACACCGTCAACGCGGCCATGTCGTTCTTGCGCAGCAAGTCCAGCAAGCGCTGGGTCGCAGCGTCGGCATGTTGCAACAAGGGCTCTGCCTGCGCGATCAGTGTTTTTTCCTGAGGGGTGAGGTAAGTGGCAATGTACTCGCGCCATTCTTTGTCGATTCGCACGCGCGCCTCGCTCACGACCTTGATGCCTTCCTCCGGCTTCATGCTGCCATCTCGTACCTTATGCGCAGCATCCACCAGACTCATGCCGTAGGCGTCCCCCACGGCCTTGAGTTGCCGCAGCGGTACCACCCGGTCCAAGTAAACCGACTGCAGTACCGCATTGCTCGATTTCAGCAGGTACACCGAGGAGCCCGCTGAGGCGACCAGGATGAACAGCAACACCGCGACTAACAGGGACAGGCGAACTTTGATGCTCAGGTTTTTCATGCTTCTTCCATTGACAGGTGCGCAGCGGCTCCCCGCGCACGACCATGGAAATATCGACGAAGAAACCTTGATGTGAAGCAAAAAATCGCCAGGGATAAACGGCGTTTGTCTGCCGGTGGGAAAAAGCCCAAGACCGACCCAGCCCTCGACAAGCAACACTGAAGCCCCAAAGCAAAAAGCCACCGCGAGGGTGGCTTTGTTGCCTAAGTGCTTGTCGCACCTAGAGAATTTTTGGTGGCGCTTCACGGATTCGAACCGCGGACCTGTGGATTATGATTCCATCGCTCTAACCGACTGAGCTAAAGCGCCACTAAGCCTCAGATTATAACCCATGTTTTCTGGGGCGCGTCAAGGCCGGCCCCTCTTGAATTTTGCAAAGTGTGCCCCCAGATCGGGTCACGCCCCCTTTCATTGTTGTTCACAGAAAAAAGCACACCATGGACAAGCAAACACTTTCCTTCCAGGCTGAGGTCAAGCAACTGCTGCACCTAGTCACCCACGCGCTCTATTCCAACAAAGAGATCTTTTTGCGGGAATTGATCTCCAACGCCTCCGACGCTTGCGACAAGCTGCGCTTTGAAGCGCTCAACAACGGCAGCTTGTTTGAAGACGCGCCCGATCTGGAAGTGCGCATCCTGGTTGACAAGGCTGCGCGCACCCTGACCATTCGCGACAACGGCATCGGCATGAGCGCGCAAGAGGCCATCGACCACCTGGGCACCATTGCCAAGAGTGGCACCAAGGAATTCGTCGGCAAGCTCTCGGGCGACCAGCAAAAGGACTCGCAACTCATCGGCCAGTTCGGTGTCGGCTTCTACAGCGGCTACATCGTCGCCGACCGCATCACCGTCGAATCGCGCCGCGCTGGCATCCCCGCCGCTCAAGGCGTGCGCTGGAGCAGCGAAGGCACCGGCGACTTCGAAGTCGAAGCCATCGACAAGCCCAGCCGGGGCACCGACGTGATCCTGCACCTGCGCGAAGGCGAGGACGAATTCCTCTCCAGCTGGAAGCTGCGCGGCATCGTCGGCAAATACTCGGACCACATCTCCCTGCCCATCCTGATGCAAAAGGAAGAATGGGACGCCGAGAAGAGCGAGCATGTCATCCAAGACAAGTGGGACACCGTCAACCAGGCCGCCGCCCTCTGGACGCGCAATAAAAGCGACCTCACCCAAGAACAGTACGAAGAGTTCTACAAGCAAATCAGCCACGACAGCCAGGCACCATTGGCCTACACGCACAACCGTGTCGAAGGGCGCAGCGAATACACCCAGCTGCTCTACGTGCCGGCCCACGCGCCACAAGATCTGTGGAACCGCGAAAAGCGCGGAGGCCTCAAGCTCTACGTCAAACGCGTCTTCATCATGGACGACGCCGAAGCCTTGCTGCCGTCCTACCTGCGCTTCATCAAGGGCGTGGTCGACAGCGCCGATCTGCCGCTCAACGTCTCGCGCGAAATTCTGCAGGAAAGCCGCGACGTCAAGGCCATCCGCGAAGGCTGCGCCAAGCGCGTCCTGTCCATGCTCGAAGACCTGGCCAACAACGAAGACCAAGCCAAGCGCGACCAATACGCCAATTTCTGGAAAGAGTTCGGCGCCGTCCTGAAAGAAGGCATCGGCGAGGACTTCGCCAACCGCGAACGCCTGGCCAAACTGTTCCGTTTTGCCTCCACGCACGCCGATGAAGGCGTGTCACTGGCCGACTACGTCAGCCGCATGAAAGAAGGCCAGGAAGCCATCTACGTCATCACGGCCGAGACCATGGCCGGCGCAAAAAGCAGCCCGCAACTCGAAATCTTCCGCAAGAAGGGCCTCGAAGTCCTGCTGCTGACCGACCGTGTCGACGAATGGCTGCTCTCGCACCTGTACGAGTTCGAAGGCAAGCCGCTGCAAAGCGTGGCCAAGGGCGCGGTCGATCTGGGCACCCTGCAAGACGAAGAGGAAAAGAAAAAGGCCGAAGCAGCCGCCACCGCCTTCAAGCCCTTGCTGGAGCGCCTCCAGGCCTCTCTGAAAGCCAAGGCCAAGGACGTGCGCGTCACCACGCGTTTGGTTGATTCACCCGCCTGCCTGGTGGTCGAAGACGGCGACATCAGCGGACACCTGGCGCGCCTGCTCAAGCAAGCTGGCCAGGAAGCGCCGTCCAGCCTCCCGGTGCTGGAAATCAACCCTGAGCACGCACTGATCAAAAAACTCGATACCAGCGAGCACTTTGATGACCTGGCCAACATCGTGTTTGACCAGGCCCTGCTGGCCGAAGGCGGCCACCTGGATGATCCGGCCGCTTATGTGCGCCGCATCAACGCCTTGCTGGCTGGTTGAGCTTATTTGCGCGATGCCTGAAAGGGCATCGACTCTGAGTGCTGCACATCATCAAGGCGGCTGTCCGAGGCAAAAAAAGAATCCTGCGCAAAGCTCGACTCGGCCCAGCGGGCGGCGCGTTCGGCGCGGCGCTCGCGCAACTTGTGGGCCAGTTGGTTCCCGGCGTCGTGCAAGGCGCCGGGGCCGGTCACTTGAGCGTCGACTTGCTGTCCGACCTGACCCAGTGCCCACGGAGCCATCAAGCCTGCATGGGGCCAATGGCCGGGGCGGCAGCGCACATAGCGCACCCGGCATGCCTCCAGCACGGCCTCCTTCAGGCGCTGCGAGCGCTGCGAAGTCGCCTTGCCGCGAGGTTCGATGTCAATCACCGACACCACGGCGCCATTGGGCGTGCAGATGGCAAACGACACATGCAGGGTGTGCAGCCGGTCGTACCACTGGCGTGCATCATGCCCGTCGGCGACCTGGCAAAACCTCAGCAGGTTCAGCTTGGCCATCACCACATGGTGGGGCAGGGCCAAGCGCAACTCGTTGAACAGCGCCCGCTCGTCGGCGGTGAACACCGGGCGGGCATTGAGGTTCCAGCGGCGCGGCCATCCACGGTCGCTTGAAGCGCGACGGCGATGCCACGCCCACCCCATCAGCCAACCGCCGGCCACCGCCAGCACCATGACGATCCAGAACAATCCATCTAACCGCATAACAACCCTCTGCCAAGAGCGAGCAATAGTACCGGTTAATGGTGGTTGGCTTGAAGGTCACTGGGCCGGAAACATCATCATGCGCACCCAGTCGTTGATGTGAGCGATGCGGTACTTGATGCGGTAAATCGCCTCGGCCGCCAGCGACTGCAAGGAACTGTCCAGCCGGGTGGCCACCGTGTGCGGCGGCAACTTCAACCAACCCTCGGCATCGGAGCCGTGGTGCTCAACCGTGGCGCCCGCCTTGGCGGCAATCCGCAGCATGGGCGCGTTTTCCGACAGAGCGTAGATCATCAAGTGACTGGCGCCGCGATTTCGGGCGTGAGTGATCGCGTGTTGAAACAGGCGCAGCCCCAAGCCTTGGCCGCGGCCTTCGGCCAAGACGGATACCCCAAACTCCATGGCCTGGCCATTGGCCGCCGTTTTCGGGTCGCCCCCGGGCATGGCAGCCAGGTGGGCCACGGCCATCAACTGCAAATGACGGCCAAAAATGCCGAAAACCTCGTCGCGCCGAAAGTCGATCGATGCGACATATTTCGACACCTCCTCTGCCGACGCGGAATGACCAAAGCGCAAATAGCGGTCGCGTGCGTCTAGCGCCAGCAAGTGATCCACGATGCGCCGACGGTGGTGGGCGTGTAAATCGCGGATCGGCACCCAATGATGCGAGGTTCGGCGACGGTGATGCTGAACGGATGCTCCCTCCGTGGCCAAGCCGAACTTGTCGAGCGGAAGGGGTGGCTTTTGCATAGTCATTGTGTGACCCTTTCCTGGGCTGGGCGAAGACGATCGATCACCGCTTCGCAACGTTTCCTAGGGTTAGTACTTATATTATGGGGCTTGTTGAATTCCTCAGGGTAGCGTTGTGGTAACAACATGCCTTGCGTGGGGGGGCAAAAACACATTAGAATGCCCAGTTCCCGACATGGCTGCCGGGGCGGCACATGGTGCAATGCATTGGCATGGCACTGGCGCTGAAGTGGTTCCAGGGGCTTATTCCCGGGGGCCGCCACGTTGCCTGCGAGGCCACCACATCGTTTTTCATTAGAAGTGGCGCCAAGGGCGACAGTCAGCCGTTTTTTACCACTTAGGAACTCTCATGAAAACCTACAGCGCCAAACCGGCCGAGGTGACGCACGAGTGGTTTGTGATCGACGCCACCGACAAGGTGCTTGGACGAGTAGCCAGCGAAGTTGCTCTCCGTTTGCGTGGAAAGCACAAAGCCATTTACACGCCGCACGTCGACACCGGTGACTTCATCATCATCGTCAACTCAGACAAAATTCGCGTGACTGGCAACAAGGCCACGGACAAGGTGTACTACCGCCATTCGGGTCACCCCGGCGGCATCCATGCCACCGCGTTCAAGGACATGCAAGCCAAGCACCCCGGTCGTGCCATCGAAAAGGCGGTCAAGGGCATGCTGCCCAAGGGCCCCCTGGGTTACGCCATGATCAAGAAGCTCAAGGTCTACGCAGGCGATGCCCATCCGCACGCTGCGCAGTCCCCCAAGCCCCTGGAAATCTAAGGAACGGCCATGATCGGTAATTGGAACTATGGCACCGGACGTCGCAAGTCGTCCATCGCCCGCGTCTTCATCAAGAAGGGCACCGGCCAGATCATTGTGAACGGCAAGTCAGTCGAAAATTATTTCGGCCGTCAAACCTCGATCATGATCGTCAAGCAGCCCCTGCTCCTGACCAACAATGGCGAAGCTTTCGACATCAAGGTCAGCGTCAAGGGTGGCGGCGAATCGGGTCAAGCCGGCGCCGTGCGCCATGGTGTGACCCGTGCCCTGATCGACTACGACGCAGCCCTCAAGCCTGACTTGAGCCGCGCCGGTTTCGTCACGCGTGATGCGCGTGAAGTCGAACGTAAGAAGGTCGGTCTGCACGGCGCTCGCCGCAGGAAGCAGTTCAGCAAGCGCTGATCCGGCTGTCCTGGAGTCTGTCGACCTTGTGTCGGCAGGGCGCCAGATCAAAAACCCGCCTGGGCCACCATGGCGGGTTTTTTCGTCTTTTTCTTACAATGGTGGCTTTCCCGCAATCTGGCGCGAAGGAATCTCATGATCAAGGTTGGCATCGTTGGCGGCACGGGCTACACAGGCGTGGAATTGTTGCGCTTGCTGTCCCAGCATCCTCAGGTTCAGATTCAGGCCATCACCAGCCGCAAAGAAGCGGGCATGCCGGTGTCGGACATGTACCCCAGCCTGCGCGGTCATGTTGATCTGCCCTTCGTCACGCCGGATGACGCCCGGTTGACGCAGTGCGACGTGGTGTTCTTCGCCACCCCCCATGGTGTGGCCATGGCGCAAGCCCGCGAACTGCTGGCCGCCGGCGTCAAGGTCATCGACCTGGCCGCCGACTTCCGCCTGCAAGACACCGCTGAATTTGAGCAGTGGTATGGCATGCCCCACAGCTGCCCAGACCTGCTGGCCGAAGCCGTCTACGGCTTGCCAGAGATCAACCGCGAGGCCATCAAAAAAGCCCGCCTGATCGGCAACCCCGGCTGCTATCCCACCTCCGTGCAACTGGGCTTTGCCCCCTTGCTGAAAAACAAACTGATCGAGCCCAAGCACCTGATCGCCAACTGTGCTTCGGGGGTTTCGGGGGCAGGACGTAAAGCCGAAGTGCACACCTTGATGGCCGAAGCCAGCGACAATTTCAAGGCCTATGGTGTCAAAGGACACCGCCACGGCCCGGAGATCAATCAGCAGCTGCGCATCATTGCGGGCGATGCCAGCGTGAACTGCCTGTTTGTGCCGCACCTGCTGCCCCTGATCCGTGGCATTCACTCGACCCTGTACGCCCGCCTCAACAGCGAAGCGCAGGCGGTCGACCTGCAAGCCCTGTACGAATCCTTCTACCAGGGTGAACGCTTCGTTGACGTGTTGCCTGCGGGCAGTGCCCCCGAAACCCGCAGCGTGCGGGCCAGCAACACGGTGCGCATTGCCGTGCACCGCCCCTTGCCGGACACCGTCATGGTCCTGGTGGTCGAAGACAACCTGACCAAGGGCGCCTCGGGTCAGGCTGTGCAGTGCATGAACCTCATGTGTGGCCTGGATGAGCAACTGGGCCTGACGCTGGTGCCGGTCCTGCCCTGATGCGTTGGCGACTCATTCGGCGGCGCCTGTCGATCAGCGCCACGCGCATGTCGGTGCGCAGCCACCTGCCGTGGCCCCTGCGCTGGGCATTGGCCGCCCTGGTGCTGGGGTTTTCGGGTGCTTTGGCGCTGTGGGCCTTTGAGTTTGGTCGCGACATCGCCGGTCTCAACCACGGCGCGCCCCTTGCGACCGAACAACTCGCTCAGGCGCGGCAGCAGTTGCAGGATCTCCGGCAAGAGCGGGATCGGGCTCAGGCCCAGGCCAACTCAGCAGACAGCCTGATCAAAGCCGAGCGCGTCACCCAGACGCGATTGGCTGAGCAGGTCAAGGCTTTGGAGGCGGAAAACCTGGCACTCAAGGACGACCTGGGATTTTTTGAACGACTCTTGCCGGCATCCAACAGCGAGGGCATTTCTGTGCGCGGCTTGCAGGCTGACCTACCCGCGCAGGGCCAGTTGCGTTTTCAGGTGCTGGTGATGCAGCACGGCGGACGCATCCAGCCGGAGTTCAAAGGCCGCTACGAATTGCTGCTGTCGGGCAGCTACGATGGCAAACCGTGGGCATTGCCGGGCCCGCTGATCAGCCAGCCCTTGCAATTTAAACAGTATCGGCGTGTGGATGGCACGGCACAATATCCCATCAATGCCACGGTGAAGCAAATCCAGGTGCGGGTCCTTGACGACAATGGCAAGGAAGTCGCCACGCAATCGCTGAGGTTATAGGTCACGGATATCATTCACCATTGGAGTAACGTTGATGTTTGGCTGGAAAAAGACCCCGCTCATTCACACCCTGATTGGTGAAGGCACCGTCATCGCTGGAGAAATCCGTTTTGCCGATGGTTTGCGCATTGATGGTGAAGTGAATGGCAACATCACCGCCACCGGCGAGGGTCGCAGCATGCTGGTCATCAGCGACAAAGCCAAGGTCACCGGCAAGGTCCGCGCTGGCCATGTGATCATCAACGGCGAGGTTAACGGCCCGGTGGAAGCCGACGACCTGCTCGAATTGCAGCCCAAGGCGCGAATCGTGGGTGATGTCCGCTACGAGGCCCTTGAAATGCACCAGGGCGCAACCATCCACGGTGAGTTGCACCCTTTGAAATCTGAAGGCAAGCCAGCCTTGAAGCTGGCGTCCAAAAATGGCTGAGCACGGCTCGCTGACCTAATTTGACCCTGGAGTAATCTCATGACCGCTGCTGTTGAAACCACCGCCCCCGACGCCCATTCCGAGCCCCCGGCTCCCATCGTGTTCACCGACAGTGCGGCCGGCAAAGTGGCCGAACTGGTGGCCGAGGAAGGCAATCCCGATCTCAAGCTGCGCGTATTCGTGCAGGGGGGTGGTTGCTCGGGCTTTCAGTACGGCTTCACCTTTGATGAAATCGTCAACGACGACGACACCCGGATGGAAAAGAATGGCGTCACCTTGCTGATCGATGCCATGAGTCTGCAGTATTTGGTGGGCGCTGAAATCGACTACAAGGACGACTTGGAAGGCGCCCAGTTCGTGATTCGCAACCCCGGGGCCACCACCACCTGCGGTTGCGGCTCCAGCTTCTCGGTCTGAGCGCAGGCGCATCCAGTCCGGACATCACGCCGGATAAAGTGCCCCCAGCACCCGGGGGCCTTGTGCCCCTGTCACTTGCGGCACATTGCCCGCCAGATGGTGAGCATGGCGTTGCGCCAACCACGCAAAGGCGGCGGCTTCAACCTGCATCACGGGCAAGCCATGGGCGTCTGTGGGCTCCACCCGGATACCGGGCAGCTGGTTTTGCAGGCGACGCATCAATTCATCGTTGAGCGCACCGCCGCCACACACCAACACCAAGGCCGTCGTCGGCGCATGGGCCTGGATGGCCAGCGCCGCGCTGCGCGCCGTCAGCTCGCACAAGGTCGCTTGCACATCCTGGGCGGGTGCCGCGCCCAGGTCCGCGTTGTGCACCCAATGGCCCAACCACTCGGCGTTGAACAAATCCCGCCCTGTGCTCTTGGGCGGCGGCAAATTGAAAAACGGTTGGGCCAAAGCGGCATGCAATGCCCGTTCATGCACCTGGCCTTGCGCGCCCCAAGCGCCACGCTGGTCATAAGGTTGGCCTGTATGCTGCTCGCACCAGGTGTCCATCAAGGCATTACCGGGGCCGCAATCAAACCCCAGGGGTGGCTGACCGGCCTGCAAAATGCTCAGGTTGGCCATGCCCCCCACATTCAGCACCACGACCGTGAGGCGGCTGTGGTCAAACGCCGCTTGGTGAAAGGCTGGCACCAAGGGCGCGCCTTGGCCTCCGGCGGCCACATCGCGGCTGCGAAAGTCGGCCACCACGTCAATGCCCGTTAATTCGGCCAGCAGGGCGGGTGCATTGAGCTGCACGGTGTAGCCCAGTTCAGGCCGATGCCGCACCGTCTGGCCGTGGGCGCCGACCGCGCGCACCTGAGCTGGCATTACATTGGCAGCCGCACACACGGCCTGCACCACATCGGCATACACACGCACCAAGTCCTGCGCTGCGAGCGCTGCTCGGTGCAACTCGTCGGGGCCGGCCGTGTTCAGGGTCAGCAGCGTGTGTTTCAAATCAGCACGGAAGGGGCGGTGCACGTGGGCCAACGGGCGCCAGGGCCGCGCCGACAAGTCCATCAATACGCCGTCCACCCCATCCAGCGAGGTGCCCGACATCAGTCCGATATAGAGCTCGCCCTCAGGCTTCATTCAAACCGCTGGCTTGAATGGGCGCCCGCCAATTGTTGTTGCCCCGCCGTGTCCAGGCGCTGCGCCACGGTGACGGCCATCTGGCGGAACTGCGCCAGGGCAAGTGGCGACAACTGGGTGCTTTCCGAAGCGCGGGCAATGATCATGGGATCCACATGGTGGCCCTTGATGCGGAACTCAAAGTGCAGATGGGGGCCCGTAGCCCAGCCGGTGGCGCCCACGGCGCCGATCAACTGGCCTTGTTCCACCGTTTGACCGGGGCGCACATTGATGCGGCTCAGGTGAGCGTAGACCGTCAGGCGGTCGCCCGAATGCTGAATCTGGATGACGTTGCCATAGCCATTTTGCTGGCCCGCAAAGCTCACGCGGCCATCGCCTACCGTACGCACGGCTGTCCCTGTGGGAGCGCCGTAGTCGGTGCCCAGATGGGCCTTCCAGCGTTGCAGCAGGGGGTGAAAGCGCATGGCAAAGCCAGAAGTCACCCGCGAAAACGCCAGTGGCGACGCCAGGAACGCACGGGTCTTGCCGCGCCCGTTCAGATCGTAATAGGCCCCCTTGCGGCCTGGCTCCTGAAACCAGACGGCATCGTGAGTCTTGTCCTTGTTGATGAAGCGTGCGGCCAGCACCCGGCCGGACGACCCGCCCCAGGTGATCGGCTCGCCATCGGCGGTGTGCGCCTCGTAAAGCACGCTGAAAGCATCGCCCTTGCGCAATTCACGTCGAAAATCGATATCGTTGCTGAAAATTTCAGCAATCTGGTTCGTGATCGCGTCAGGTACATGGGCATCATCGGCTGCTGCGTACAGTGACGAGGCAATGGTGCCGGACGCCAATTGCGAGGTGGCCAGCAAAGGCGCTTGTTCGGTGTGTGCGGCCAAGGCGCCGCTGGCGTCACGGGTCACGGTCAAGCGGGTGAACAGGGTGTCGACTTGGGCCGAGGCTTCGGCCGGACCGCGCGCCACCAGTTCGCGCAGGCGCCCGTTGTCGCTCACCACTTTGATCATCTTGCCGGTGCGCTTTAGCAGCAGCGTCTGTCCAATCGGGTCATGACGTAAAAAATAAGCGGCTTGGGGGTCATTGATCCCCAGGCGGTTCAGCAGGGTGTCGACGGTGTCATTGGGCCGGGTGACATCCGTGCGGTACAGCGCCAGCGACTGGGCGTCCAGTTGCACGAGCTGTCCTGCGAGCTCAGACAGGGGCACCGCTTCACTGACTTGGGTGATGGTCGGGGGTGGCGCACTTGGGAGCACCGTGAGCGGCGCCACACCAAACGCGGTCATGGCCGATCCAGCCAGCAAGGCCAGGACGGCGGCGCTGACCCGGCGCGGATGCCGATGCATCAGATTCTGGGTGGATTGCAGGCCAACGAGGGCCAAAGTGCGCAAAGACGGAAAAACGTCGCGCAAGTTGTTTTTAGAAGTCAAAACTCTAATTCCTGCTGCATAGGGGGCTGTCCCCTAAAATCCCTGAAAAGCAAGTATAGCTGTCGCACAGTGCTCACTTGCCCCGCATTTTCACCCATTGGTCACTCATGCTGCATCCTGAAATACCACCAGAAGCCCAGCCTTCTCATCCTGTGACCGACCGCGTCCGCGACGCCTTGGCCGTCACGCTCAGAGGTTGTCACGAACTGCTGCCCGAAGCCGATTGGGTGAAAAAACTGGCCCGATCCGAAGCGACCGGGGTGCCTCTGCGCATCAAACTGGGGCTGGACCCCACCGCGCCCGACATCCATCTGGGGCACACCGTGGTGCTCAACAAACTGCGCCAATTACAAGACATCGGCCACACGGTGATCTTCTTGATAGGTGATTTCACCTCACTCATCGGGGACCCCTCGGGGCGCAATAGTACGCGCCCGCCCCTGACTGCCGAGCAGATCAAAACCAACGCTGACACCTATTACAAGCAAGCCAGCCTGGTGCTCAACCCCGAGCGCACCGAGATTCGCTACAACAGCGAATGGTGCGACGCCCTGGGCGCGCGCGGCATGATCCAGCTGGCCTCGCGCTACACCGTGGCCCGCATGATGGAGCGGGACGACTTCACCAAGCGCTACAAGGCCAACACCCCGATCAGCGTGCACGAGTTTTTGTACCCGTTGATGCAGGGCTACGACTCCGTTGCACTCAAGGCCGACCTGGAGCTGGGCGGTACCGACCAGAAGTTCAACCTGCTCATGGGGCGCCATCTGCAGGCCGAATACAGCCAGGAGCCCCAGTGCATCCTGACCATGCCCTTGCTGGTGGGGCTGGATGGCGTGGAGAAGATGTCCAAGTCCAAAAACAACTACATCGGGATCAGCGAGGCGCCCAACAGCATGTTCGGCAAACTCATGAGCATTTCAGACACCCTGATGTGGTCGTATTTCGAGTTGCTCAGCTTCAAGCCCCTGGCCGATATTGCGCAACTCAAGACCGAATGCGACGGCGGGCGCAACCCTCGCGATGCCAAGGTCATGCTGGCGCAAGAGGTGGTGGCGCGCTTCCACGGGGCCAAGGCGGCAGACGATGCCTTGGCCGACTTCGTCAACCGTGCCAAAGGCGGCGTACCTGAGGACATCCCCCAGGCACAACTGGCCCTGCCGGCGGATGGCGTGAGTCTGGGCATAGGCGCTTTGCTCAAGCAAGCGGGGCTGGTGCCCTCCACCAGCGAGGCCCTGCGCATGATTGAGCAGGGCGGGGTGCGCATGGACGGACAAGCCGTGAGCGACAAGGGCCTGAAACTCGGGGCGGGCACCTACGTGGTGCAGGTGGGCAAGCGAAAATTCGCCAGGGTGACACTGGCTTAAATGGAAGGGCCTCATGCCCCAATCAAGGGGCAAGGGGAAACCCGCCATTGGTTCGCGGGGGCCCGACTTGGTCCTCAGGGGTAAGTGTGGGCGTAAAAGTGTGTAATTCGACGCGTTTTACTGTTCTTTCTGGCCGATTTTTCTTATGCTGAAGTCTGATAAATCTTTCACGGTTTGTCGGCCATAAGGGGGATGCAGGTGCCTCTTGCGGCTTCATCTTAATGAAATTGCCTGCACATCTATCTGATATCTGTGGAGAGAACTATGAAGAAATTCGCACTCAAAAGCATCGTGGCCGCAGCCGCTTTCATCGCTGTTGGCGCTGCCAGCGCTGCCAATGTGACCGTTAACGTGGGCGACACCCTCGGTAGCCTCAAGCTGGACAGCGGCTTCGGCGGCCTGGACTTCAGCAAGTCCCTGGTTGGCGCCATGAACGCCAGCGGCACCGTGGTGACGGCCGTTGCGCCTGCCACCGCCAACATCGTCACGAACGCCGCCGGCACCAAGTACGTGTCCGTGGGTGTGACCAACGCCCAGATTGCCAAGATCAACGTGGATACCACCACGGGTGCTGTGACTGACGCCTACACCCTGGGTGGCACACTGCAAACCACCATTGACGACGGCTTCGCCACCACCGGCGGTTCGTTGCAGGTGACCAATCTTCACGTTGATCTCACCAACAAGAAGGTTTTCGCTAACATCGTGGGCGCCAATGGCGTGGGCACCCTGAACAACTTCTACCTGTGGGACATCACCTCCATCACTGGTGCTACCCACTTTGCTGCCGGTACGAGCCTGACCACCTTGTCGGGCCTGAAGATCACCGCTGCTGGCTTCACCGCCTTCTCTAACGCCCTGGGTCTGACCGCCATTGGTCAAGGCGCCCTGGCGGGCGTAACGGACTTCGGCACGATCAGCTCGTCGATCACTGTCACCGCTGTCCCTGAGCCTTCGTCTTACGCCCTGGCTCTGGCCGGCTTGGCTGGCGTGGGCCTGATCGCGCGTCGTCGTCGCGTCAAGTAATCAGTGCGCTTGACGGCGCTTGCCGTCCTTGCGCCTGATGGTTTGTAAAAAACGCCTGGTGGCCCTCAAAGCCAACGGGCGTTTTTTTATCTTTTTGGCATCGCTTGCTCGGTGCCGAATTGATGGGTGAGCCATTTTCATTTGGCGAAATAAATACCCAGAATACGTGTGACTTGATTAGAGGGTTCTCCTGGGGGTGAGGGTCAACCCCACGCCTACTTAGGGGGATTGAGCCGCAAATCGGCAGGCAGATGGGGGCTCTACCACGGCCAATCGAGGCTAGCCCCGTTGCCCTGCCCTTGGAATCGCCCTTATGCTTAAGCCAGACAGATCGGTAAAGTCTGTGAGGTGAGTAAGGAATACGCGGACGCCTTACTCGTCCCAAGTGATTGCCCCAAAAAAGGGACCGCTTTTCTGTGGAGAAATAGACATGAAATTTGCATTCAAGAGCATCGTTGCTGCCGCCGCTTTCATCGCTGTTGGCGCTGCCAGCGCTGCCAATGTGACCGTTAACGTTGGCGACACCGTTGGTGGCCTGACCCTGACCGGCGGCTTCGGCGGCCTGGACTTCAGCAAGTCCCTGGTTGGCGCCATGAACGCCAGCGGCACCGTGGTGACGGCCGTTGCGCCTGCCACCGCCAACATCGTCA
>JAGWTR010000007.1 GCA_028868855.1 Burkholderiales bacterium
CTGGGGGTGGCATGGCACGCCCGGCCTGTGTGGCCCCTACTTCGAGCCCGTCATGGACAAGACGGCCTACAAGACACAACTCACCTACCCCATCCCCAACACCGAAAAGGACGGCGGCAGGTGCTGCCAGCCTTTCGGGCGCAGCACCGTGATCTGGGGGGCCGGCAAGGAATACCCGGTGCGTGGCGAAGACTTCGCCTTCATGTTGTTTCGCAAAAGGAACTGCTGTGTCGGCTTCTGACTTCCATCAAACCTCACGCTGGGGCTTCGGTCTTGGCCTGTCCATGCTGCTTGCACTGAGCGCACAGGCCCAAACCACACCGGTCATCACCGAAGCAGACATGGCTCGGGCCAGGCGCGCGCAACCCACCATCACGGACCAGGACATCGAACGTGCTCGGAAAGCGCACGGCGTGCCCAGCGCCGCAGACTTGGAACGTGTGCCCAACACAGCGGGACCAAGAATTGATGCGCTCCCGCAGCCCCAAGCCAAAGCGCCTGTGGACCTCGAAGCGCTGTCCAAAGCCTACGCCCTGCAGATGAAAACCGCCCAGCCCCCCGGCACCGGGGTGGGCAAGGACATGAGTGGTGGCCCGATCCTGATGGTGTTCATCAGCCTGTCGATGCCCGAGGCCACGCTCAAGAGACTGGTCAGCCAAGCGGCACGTGCCAAGGCATCCCTGCTGATCAGAGGCCTGCTCAATGGCTCCCTCCGTGACACCGTCGCGCGAACACAGGCATTGTTGGCCGGTCAGTCTGTGGCCTTCCAGATCGACCCGCAAGCTTTCGAGCGCTACGCCATCACACAGGTACCCAGTTTTGTGCTGGTGCGTGAGGGCGCTGGCGGCACGCCCTGTGGGGATGGTGGTCGAGGCAGTTGTGCGCCGCCCAATGACCATGTCCGCCTGGCCGGAGACGTGAGCCTGGACTACGCCTTGGGCCACATTCAGCACCGCACCCCCCGCTTCAGCAAGGATGTCGGCGCCTTCATCCAACGGCTCAAGGGTTAGAGATCGTCATGCTGCGCCGACTCGTCACCTGCTTCACCCTCTGGTGCTTCGTCACGGCGCAGACGATGGCACTGGCTGGGCCACACGAAGAAGGCACCGCCGCCGGTCAAGCGGCCAACCCGGTGATTCGGGGCACGGTCAGCACCCCCAATGCAACGGCCAATGTGCCGGGATACACCCGCACGCCCGCTGAGGCAGCCTACTACGGCCAACCCAGCTTGTCAGGCCCGGCCAACGCGCGCCTTACCGCCTGCACCAGCACGCCCGATGACCCGGTGTGCCAGGCCCAACGCGGCGCGCTCAACTCGGCCAACACGCCACGCCCTGTCATTTCGCCCTACGACCCCGCCGTCATGGGCGCGCGGGACATCGCCGCAAACCCGTCTCTGGCCCTTGGCAGCCTCTCCTCGTATTACAGCGGCTGCGCCACCGCCGACGTCACCACACCAGCAGGCGCGGTCACCAAACAGTGCCAGCGCTACAACGGTGTGGGCAACTACGCCACCCGGCGGGATCTGACGGTGCAAGTCGAACTCGTCCCCAGTTGCACCGCTGGCGACTGGTTTGCGCATGGTCAGGCCAATCGCAACGGTGCCGACTACATGGTGGCCGAGGCCCAGTGCCGCATCCGCACCGACCTGTTGCAACAATTTCGCTTCTATGCGGCAGGTGGCAACGGCGCCTGCATCGGGTGGCAAAACCTCGAACTGCCCAGCACGCCAGCCACGCAACCCGCGTTCGTCACCGACCTCTCACCACACTGGGGTGGCCATTGCTGGCGCCCCTTCAAGGTGGTCATGATGTCTGGATCCGGCTGTTCATCTGGCCAGTGCAACTACAACTTCCAGTTCGGCACGCCGGTCTATGCCTGCCCGACCGGCACCGTGCGCGGCGACCAGTTGCATGCCTACTGGTCCAGCCGCGTTCAATCTTCGGGGCCGGCTGATCGCTGCTTCACGCTCACCATGCCCCGCCCCCGCATGGGCTGTGACAGCGGCCCCTCTGTCTTGGTCAGCCGCACAGAGACCCGCTGCGCTCAGGATGCGGGCGCGGCCAGCCTGGTCGGCGCTTCTGGCTGGAACATCCCCTTGTCTTTCCAGCAGCCCACCATGAACCACATCGAAACCGATGTCTGGGATGACAAGAGCGCCCCACTCGAAGCAGGCGGACGCTGCACCGTCACCACAGCCGACAGGTGCGTGGATGGCCCCGCCACCAAGGTGATCGATGGCCGAGCCGTCACCCGCGCTTGCTGGTCCTACGAGCGCACCCTTTCTTGCACATCCGGTGCCCTCACAGACGAATGCGCCCCGTTGCTGAGCCAAGGCTGCACGCTGGGCAGCAGCACATGCAAGCAAACCAACGCTGCCACAGGCATGTGCGAGGTCTACCAGGACAGCTACACCTGCCCGGCCAGCGCCCAAACGATCACGACAGCAACCAACTGCCCATCCAATGTCTTTTGCCTGGGTGACAGTTGCTTCAACACGAGCTACACGAACGATGCGGACTTTGCCCGCTCCATGTCGATGCTGGAAGCCGCCCGAGAAGCCGGTGTGTACCTGGACACCAAGCTGATGCAGGTTTTCAAGGGCGAAGGCAACCACTGCCGAGACCGGCTGTTCAAAGATTGTTGCGACTCGGACAGCGCTGGCTCTGGGATGAGCAACCAGAGCACCTTCGGTGTGGGCTCACGCCTGGTCTACGACGTGCTGATGAACTCCGAGAACCGGGAGTTCATCTACCAGGGCATGTCCGCACTGCTCACCAGCGGCGGCTTCAGCGGCTCCTTCACCAGTTACGGCGTCACCGTGGCCGTCAACGGCACCGCTCTGCCCGCCGGATCGTCGGTGCTCTATGCAGGCGACAGCATGGTGGTCGCGTTCGATCCCTGGTCGCTGGCCATCGCTGTGGTGATCTACATCGTCATGTCGATGATGTCCTGCAATGAAGAAGAGGGCAAGCTGGCCATGAGAGAAGGCGCGGGGCTGTGCCACGCCACGGGGTCATGGTGCTCATCGTGTCTTCGCGTTCTTGGTGCCTGCGTGTCGTGCCTGGAGCACACCACAGGCAAATGCTGCTTCAACAGCAAACTCGCCCGGATCGTCAATGAGCAGGGGCGCATGCAGATTGGCAAGGGCTGGGGCAGCGGCCAGAACCCCGACTGCTCAGGCTTCACCATCGCTCAGCTGCAAAGCCTGGACTTCGCTGCGATGGACCTCACCGAGTTCTACGCCTCCATCGTGCCCAACAACCCGAACCTGGGTGCCATCCAAAGCGGCAACAGCGCCAAGGTGCCCAACTGCTACTACGGACAGGGGCGTTGCCAATGACACAGCACCTCATGACACCGATCATGGTCCATGCCATCGCCATCACGGTGATGGCATTTGCATTGACTTGCCAAGCACAAACACAAGCGCAGACGCCTGAGAGGACGCCCGAAACGTCCGTCGGTCGAATGCCCGTCAAAGACGCCAGAGTGCTGATGGTGATGGCACTGCAAGCGCCAGACGGAAAGGCACACGGCACCTTGACAGGCGAATCTGCCGACGCCATCAGCCAGCGCTTCAAGGCGAACACACCCATCTCCATCGACGTCACCACCGACAAGCGCTACCGCCAGCCTGGTTGCAGCCGCCTGAAGGTGACCTTCTGGCAAGACGGTGTCTGGTTGCCTGGTGCCCAGGCCCCTCGCAAACAATCCATCGAGTTCGGGATCAACTACTGCCTCGATGGCTTGCCGCCCAAGTCGCTGCAATGAGGAGATTGACATGCCTCGCCCATCTCGCCCGTCATGGGCGTCTCGCTCAGGTCTTTTCAGACGCCTCGCCAGCATCGCCCTCCTCGCCTTCGCATGCATCAACGCAGCGCCTGAAGCACAGGCACAAGCCTCGTCAAAGCCGGACGAGCCCATTGCCGCGCCTTACTGGTCAGATGCATGGCGAGGATGGCACTTCTACGAAGACCCTGAACCCGAGGTACACGACACACCTGAGGCTCAACCCAAGACTCCCGCCCTGCCACCGCCCACGTCACCAGCGGCCCCGACACCATCAACCCGCCCGGCCGGAGCGCCAGAGTTGGTCGAATTCGAGCGACTGCAAAAGGCTGTCGAGTCCTACCGCAACATTGCGATCATGCGGCCGACCGAGGCCAATGTGCGCCGCTACATGGAACTGGAGGCCAAGGTCGTGGCCAGAGCGTCCTACTTCGCCGACGTCGCCCAGCGCGTCGCCTGGGCCACACCGGAGCTGGACCCCACCGTACATGGCCGCCCAGTCAACGCCAAGGCGCTGGAGGTGTTCGACCGGGACCAGTTGCTCAGCCGTTCCCAGTCCATCACCTCACTGGGCAAGGACCACGTCCTGTTCTTTTTCTTCCGCAGTGACTGCCCGTACTGCCACGCCTTCGCCCCCACGCTGACGGCTTTCGAGGCGCGCCACGGCATCAAGGTGGTGGCCATCAGCGTGGATGGCGGCCCCATGCCTGGCTTTGCAGATGCCCGAGCCGACAACGGCATCGCCAACACCCTGAAGGTCACCCAGGTGCCGGCGGTGTTCCTGGCCCAGCCCTACACCGGGCAAATCACACCCATTGGCTTTGGCGTGCTGTCCGAATCCGAATTGCTGGAGCGCATCACCACGGTGAGCACACCTGCTGCCCAGGCCATGTTGCCCAGCGTGAACAGGCAAGTCGTTCTTCAATAGGAGCAGATCATGATTCAGACACCCACGCCAACGGCACCGCTCTGGAGACGACTAGTCGCCACCCTGATGGCCGTGCTGGTCATCGCATCGCCGCTGCCTCTGCACGCCGGGGACCTCAATGCCGAAGTGAACAGCATGTTCAACAACCTGGGGGCCATTGGCAACTACACCGCACCTGGCGCCTTCCGTGGTCAGACCATGAACACCTACACCGGCGGCAGTCTGTTCATGCGCTCCCCCAACAAGGTGTACCAACTCGCCGCCATTCAGTTCCCCAGCGCCAAGGCGGGCTGCGGTGGCATCGATGTGTTCGGCGGATCGTTCTCGCACATCTCGGCCACCGAGTTCAAGAACATGCTCAAGAACATCACCGCGGCCCTACCGGGCATCGCCTTTCAACTTGCACTGGAAGCCGTCTCACCACTCCTGGGTGGCTTGAGCAAATGGGCCAAGGGTCTGGAGACCTGGATCAACAACGCCCGCATCAACTCCTGCGAAACAGCCAAAGCCATCGTCAGCACGGCGGCCGAGGCCACGGGGTACAGCTCGCAGGAGACCTGCGCCGACCTCGCCATCGAGATGGGCATGGAAAGCGACCGTGACGCGGCACGCAGGCGTTGCGCTTCCGACCGGCCCAGCATCCTCGCTTCGGCCCGCACCTCAGGCGATGCCAACGTGCGCAACAAGGCGCCCTTCGTGGGAAACCTGACCTGGAAGGCCCTGAAGTACACCGGGGTCTCCCTGGACGATCAGGAGCGTGAACTGATCATGAGCATGGTGGGCACCGTCATTTACCACCCGGAAGAAGCCGCTCGCGACCCTGAACCCATCGCCGCCACACTCACCTCGATCAGCCAGTTGCTTTATGGGCAAAGTGCTGGCGCTGGCGTGAACGTCACCCAGCACCTGCTCAAGTGCAATGACTACGTGAACTGTGATGCCGTGACCCTCAACACCACCTACACACACACGCCATTCACCGCCAAAGTCGAGGCACTGATGCGCTCCATCGCGGAAAAAATCGCCACCCGGACCGCCATTCCCAACAATTCGGCAGAAGTCGGTTTCGTCAACCAGACCACCGAGCCGGTCTACAAAATGCTGTCGGTGGGCGCGACCATCCCAGGATCGGGCCTGGCAGACAGCCTCATCGCCCAATACCGCGACGTGATCGCAGCGGACTATGCCTATGTGTTCCTGGAGCGCAATCTGCGCGTCGGCTTGGCTGCGCTCGACAAGGACTATCAACTGCAAAAGACACAGCGCGAACAGGCGGTCCAGATTCGTCAACGCGCCCTGGTCATGCTGCAGCAACTCTCTCAAGAGAAGAACCTCCTGTATCAGAAGGTCGGCTCTTACCGAGCTGTCTCCAGCCACCTGGAACAGTTGGAGCGGCAATTGCGATCCAGCATGCCGCAGCACGTGATGGACATGCTTGGGCAGCAGGCTGCTTACATGGCTCGTTGACCTTCACCGACCACAGGGGATGCCATGTGGGAGATCTACGCTTACCAGAACGCGGACAGCCTGTTCGGCGTCTTCAATGCAGCAGCGGCCATCCACGCCTCGGGCGACTACATGTCGGCCGTTGCCGCCGTGGCTTTCTGCGGCTTCGTGGCCGCCCTGATCGCCTACGCCTTTGCCCCTGAGAAGCTGCAAGGCTGGAAGTGGCTGGGCACAGTGCTGCTGGTGTTCTCCATCCTGATCCTGCCCAGGGCCACCGTGGGCATCGTGGACAAGACAGGCGGAGCCCCGGTCAAGGTCGTGGCCAACGTGCCCTTCGGCATGGTCATGCTCGGCAGCATCACAAGCACCATTGGGCACACCCTGACAAGCCTGTTCGAAACCGCCTTCCAGACCATTCCCGGCCCAGGCGCCTTGCCCAGCGAACTTACCTACGAGAAGAACGGCCTGATGTTTGGCAACCGGCTGATCAGGAGCACCAGCAAGGTGACGTTCCAGGATCCGAACTTCCGTACTGACTTGATCAACTTCATTCACAACTGCACGATGTATGACCTCATCGACGGAACGATTGGTCCTGCCTTGTTCTCGACATCCGCAGACGTCTGGCCCCTCATGGCCACGCCCAATCCTGCGCGCTTCAGCACGGTCACCAGCGCTGCGGGCATCGATGTGGACACCTGCCCGAACATCTACACAAACCTCAATGGCCGACTGCCAGCGCAGATCAACCAGATTCAGGGTCGCCTGGCCTTCGAGTTGAACCCCACCCTGCCTGGTGCTGCTGCGGCAACTGTCATCGCCAATCAAATTCAGCAGGCGTACATCAAGAACAACATCGCCGATGCGGCCACCACCGCTGCCGACCTGATCCGCCAAAGTGCCATGCTCAATGCAATCAACGACACCAGCACCATCGTTGGGCAGAAGGTCAATGATCCAGCGGCCATGGTGCTGGCCGTTGGCCGGGCACAAGCCGTCGCTCAGCAGAACGCCGCGTGGATCAACAACGGCAAGGTGGCCGAGCAAGCCCTGCCCGTGTTCCGCAACGTCATTGAAGCGCTCACCTACGCAATGTTCCCCTTGATGGTGCTGCTCTTGCTGCTGACCAGCGGGCGCGACACGATGCTGGCCTTCAAAGGCTACGCCGCCATCCTGATCTGGATCCAACTGTGGCCCCCGCTGTACGCGGTGTTGAACTACATGGCGTCCATCTACGCGGCCTACGATCTGGCTGCGGCTTCAGACATCGGCTCGGGCACCAAGGCCCTGTCTTTGCGAACCGCCTCGACGATCTATTCGGGCGCTATCTCGGGTGAGGCTGTTGTGGGCTACCTTGCGATCAGCATTCCTGTCATTGCCTGGGCAGCTTTGAAGAAGATGGAGGGTGTCGGGACCGCCCTGGTGGGTGGCTTGTCCGGCCTGCAAAGCATGCTGACCGGCAGCACAGCATCTGCTGCCACCGGCAACATGAACATGGGCAACGTCACCATGGACCAGGCACAACTTGCACCTAACCGAACCTCGGCGTTCATGAGCAGTTGGCAAAATGACCTCAGTGGCAACACCTTTTCGTCAAACAGCCTGACCGGGCGAACTGCCGTCAGCTTGCTGCGCAACCAGGGGTTTGCTTCGCGGGTGGTGTCCATGCGGGTGTCTGAACAGGACGTGTCCGACGCGAGTCGGCAGGTCACTGCGGCACGCAGCGAAGCCTTGGCTGCCAGTTCGGATCGATCCGCGGCCCTCTCCGAAGCATTCACGCGAGGACTGAGCAGCCTTCGCTCTGGCCGCAGCAGCAGCGGATCCACGTCCAGCAGCTTCGAGCAATTTGGAGAAACACTCAATCGCCTGGACCAGATCTCCAAGGGCATCGCCGACAGCACAGGGCTTTCACAGTCTCAGGTAGCTCGCATCGCATTTGGTGCGTCTGGACATGTGGGCGTTGACGGGCGCTTCGCTGGCGCAAAAGCCAATGCCAGCGCTGACAAGAGCTACCTGTCGGGCCTGTCCGCCGATGAACGCAAGGTGCTGAGCAATTTGACCAGCGAGCAAATTGCCGACTTCAAGCAATTCGGTGATCGCGTCTCCCGAGATTCGAGCTTCATCAACACCATCAGCAGCGACTCCCGAGAGGCCCGTGACATGGCGTCCCGACTGACGAACACGGCCACGCGATCCGAACGTGCGGAGGCAAGCCTTGCTGAACGCACCGCACTGTCAGAGCGCCTGACCTCCGCGTATGAAAAGGGCGAAACCATCTCCATCGACATTGCGCAGGATCCGCACAACCTGGAGATGTTCACTCGCTATGCAGAGCAATACGGGGGTGACAGCAAAGCGGCTCAGGCGTTGATGGCCGCAGAACTGGCCAGGCAGTCACTCAAGCCCAATCGGGTGTTCTCCGATGGCACGGCATTGCCAACTTCGTTTGAGGACGTTCAAGTTCAACACCGACAAGAAAAGGCCGACACAGCCTTGAATCCGGCGCTAGATGATCGCCATCGCAGCGACGACCGACAGGTGTCTCGTTTTGGCAAGTCTGCGCGCGCAGGCCAACCAGCCCCCGCCCCCAAGCCATCTTCGACAAGGCAAGAGGTTCAGGCCCGAGGCACAGAGATACGGGCAAGGTCGAAGGCAGATCAAACCGGCTTCGATGCCAAGGCAGAGGTTGTCAAGAACGAAGATGGAACACTGGCCTCGAAGAAGTCATTGCTCAAACAGTCTGGCAAGCAAGTTATTGAGGACGCCGGAGCGACCGTAGACAACGCGACTGGCATCGTGAAAGATCTTCTGAAAAAGTGATCAGACTGGGTCATCGTGCGCGCCGCTCTTGTTCGAGGTCAAGTCGCTTTCGGGTGGCTTCATAAAAGGCGGATGCCCTTTGTCACGCCAGTAGTTCGCGGCCAAATCCTCTGACGTCACCCCCATCCCGGGGATCGGATCGACATCCCGCTTCGAAGTTCGCGCTCTGCCGCCAATGCGAGCCAGCGCCCCGCCGATGGCCGTGCCAAAAAGCATCCCAATGCCGATCATCACCACTCGTGTGCCCCAACCGTCCATTGCGGCTGAGAACAAGCCCACCAGACCACCTAAAGCAATGACGCCGAAGAAGATTGGTTTTTGCATTTGGGCACCTCTCGTTGATCAGGCTACGGCCCCTCGGGTGAGCTTGCAACCCCGCCAGCTACTTGGCTGCATCCGACCGAGGAGGAGTCGGATAAGCGGTTGAGCAATGCCACCCGCACATACAACTCCGTCAGCATGGTGAAGCTGCGCGCCATCGTGCCATCGGCCTAGTTCCCGCGATGCTACAGGCCCGCGATGCCCATGGCCAATAGGCGCCACAGCGGCAAAAGCCTTGCGATACCGAGAACCTTTCAGGACTCCGCCGATGGCAACTCAACGCTTTTTGCGAGGGCTGCAGCCGAGCCTGGCTTGGCGGACTTTTTGACAAGTCTTTTCTTAGGCGCTATGTCGCCAGCTCTCTCCGTGACGTTCGCAAACTTAGAGGTCTTGTTCGCTGCAGTCTTCCTCGCCAAGGCATTCTTTTTGGTTGCGGCCGCCTTCTTGGCCGGGGCCTTCTTCCCGTTCACCTTCCCAGACGACTTCACGGGAGGCACAGCCGCCGGCTTCCTCTTGCCAACCAAATATTCTTCGAGATTTTTCCCAGCTGAGAGCAAGTCATGAATCCACTGCGGCCGCTTGCCAACGCCATGCCAGGTGTTGCCCTTTTCATCTGCGAATTTGGCCGGTTTGTCCGCAGCTGCCTTTTTCGGTTTGGGTGACTTTCGTGACTGAAGCACAGTGCTTTTTCCTACGGCATCACTGGACGAACTGCCGAAAAGGTCGTCGACCGTCAATCCGTGCTGAGCAATGTCCTTCTTGATGCGCGAGATGACTGTGAACTGAATAGACTCGGCCTGCTTTTGAAGCTTCTCGATTTGGTTCTTGATCTTCGATAGAGACGTTGCCATGCGGAGACTCCATTCAATGTTGAGAGGTAGAGTCTATACACGGAATGCAAGCTGCAACAGTCCAACCAGAGACTAGAGGGGCTCAGGCTGGTTGCTGCCGCGTGGGATTTGACAACGAATGTCTCCGCTTGCCCAATGATGAAATCGGAGGCTGCCGCCAGCCTAAGGCAGGTCTACGCTGGAACCTGACATTGGCTAGTGGCGATCAATATGGCCATCAAGAGGCCCATCCCAGCGTCAACTTTGTGGCACAGCCTGGTACTCACGCTCCCGGCCACTATGTATAGGACTCAACTATGCGTAGTCGCACCTCGCCCAGCATGGCCGTCTGCTTGGTTGAAGAACGCGCTGAAGCGTGGTGCGCTTTGCATAGTTACAGGGTCTGCAGGAACCTCATCAAGTCGTCGCTGGCACGGAAGCGCTTGAGCTTGATGTCCGGCGCCTCAAGCCTGGCGAGTGCCTTCTCCTTCATCTCTAGGTTGGCCTCGACGTAGCGGTGCGTCGTGTTCGTGCTCTCATGGCCAAGCCATAGTGCGATCACGTTGAACGGCACACCGCTTTGCAGCAGGTGCATTGCTGTCGTGTGCCTCAACGTGTGCGGCGAGACACGCTTGGTCTTTAGGCTCGGCAGTTCTGCGGCCGCCCTGCCCACGGCTAGCGCCAGTCGCTGCGCCACGTTGCACCGGGTCATAGGATTGCCGGATCGGTTTGGCAGCAATGCAGCCGAACCGCGCAGTTGCGGGTTGGCATGCAACCAGGCCCGGATGGCTGCGGCGGTGGACTTCCAAAGAGGCACCGAGCGATCCTTGCGCCCCTTGCCGTGCAAGTGCACGCATGCCGCACCGTCCAGCACCACGTCGACGACGCGCACCCCGACGATCTCCGACACGCGCGCGCCGGTGTTGTACAGCAGGCTTAGCAGCAGATGGTCGCGCTGCGACGTCCACTCGGTGCCAGGCTGCCCCAGCACGGCGATCATCTCGGGCCTGGTTAGATGTCCCAGCAGCGGCCGCTCGAAGCGCTTCATCGGCACGGCCATCGCTCGCTCGACGACGTGCAACGCCGTCACGTCGCGTCGACCAGCGAACTTCAAGAACGCCCGCAATGCCGTGAGCCGCAGGTTGCGGCTGCGCACCGAGTTGTGCCGCTCCCGCTCCAGGTAGGCCAGGAACTTGAGGATCAACTCCGGCGTAATGTCCATGAGCTGCATGGCCATCGGCGGCTTGCCCAGGTGCTGGGTGGCATACCCGAGGAACAGGGTCATCGAGTCGCGGTAGCAGGCCACTGTGCGTGGGCTGAGCGCGCGCTGTGCGACCAGGTACTCGGTGAAGAACTGCTGCACCAGCGCCGGGAAGCTTGGCGGGGAGCCCTTGCGGTTGGGGTGCGCGTCACTCATGGCTGAGCTCCGGCATGCAAGACTCGAAGCGCTGAGCGGCCACTGCCAGCAATTCCGGCACGGCCTGCAGGTACCAGTAGGTGTTGGTCACCATCGCGTGCCCGACGTAGGTCGACAACGACAGCATCGCCTCATCCACGTCGATGCCCTGTTGCTGCCACAGCAGGATGCGCCTGACCACGAAGGTATGCCTCAGGTCATGGATGCGCGGCGCATGGTGCGTGCCGCGATTGACCCACCCCAGTTCGCTGCGCAGCATGGCGAAGACGCGCTCCACTTGGTGCCCGCTGATCGGCTTGCCGAACAGACGACCCCGTGTGCCGATGAAGAAAGGCGCGTTATCGTCGCGTGAGGCGCCAGCCACGTCCCGCGTCCAGCGGTACTGACCCAACACCTTGGCCGTGCTCGGATGCAGCGGTACTTGGCGCGACTTTGCGAACTTCGTGCGCCGGATGGTCAGCATGCCGCGCCTGAGGTCTACGTCGCTCAGGGTGAGCGACAGCGCCTCTGACAGGCGCAGACCGCAGCTGGCAATCAAGCCGAACAGCGTCTCGTACACCAGGCCTCGCAGGCCTGGACTGGGGCCGAGTTCGCGCGCGGCGGCCAGCAACTGCTGCACTTCCTCTTGGCTGTAGATGTGCGGCGCTTGCCGCTCAGGCAGCCGTCCGAAGATCGTGTCGTCGGGCACCTCGGTGGCGGGCTCGAACTGCTGCATCCAGCGTGCGAAGGAGCGCAAGTGCTTCAACCGCCTGGCCCAGGTTCGGGGATCAACGCTGGCATGGCTGTCAAGCCGTGCCCAATGGGCCATGACCTCCAGGGTCAGGGGACCGCGGTGGCGCGTACGGCGAACGTAGTCGGCCAAGCTACGCAGGCTGTAGGCGGTCGAACGCAACTGGAAGCCCAGGGTGCGACGCTCCGTGAGGTAGCGCTCCACGAGCGCGGTCAGGCCGATCGTCATGATGCCCTCCCGGCGGTGGCGGCCACGGGCTTCCAGGGCCAAGGCAGGGCCACTTCGACGAGGCGGCCACTATCGAGCTTGGCGTAGATCAGCGTCGTGTTCAGCGATCGGTGCCGAAGCACGTCGGCCACCTCCTTGAGCGAGGAGCCGCCAGCCAGCAGACGGCTGGCCATCGTGTGACGCAGCAGGTGCGCGCGCGTGTGTGGCAGGCCAGCGCGCGCATAGGCCTGGCGGATGGTCTTGCGCACGAGATCCGGTCCGATCGGCTGTTCCCGCGGCGTCATGTGCCGAGCGAAGACCATCCGGTGCTGGGTCTTGGGCCGCTCGTTGCGAAGGTACGCGGCGATGGCCGCCCCTGTCGCTTCAGGCAAGGGCATCACGTCTTCACGCCGACCCTTGGTGTGGCGCAGCGTGATGGTGCCAGCTTCCCAGTCGATGTCGTCCAGGTTCAATCGTGCAACCTCGCCGCTACGCAGGCCCAGATCAAGCGCGCAGCGCACCATGGCGTCGGCACGCAGCATCGACGGGCCGCTCTGGCCAAGGGTTGCCTCAAGTTGTTCGACCTCTGCTGGCTCCAGCGACTTGGGCAACGATGCGAGTTGCCAATTCGCCGGATAGGCCAGGGCACCAACCAGCGCATGGGTCCGATCGCCCAGCGTCGCGCGCCAGCGGAAGTAGCCGCGCAGGGCCGAGACCACAGCGCCCAGGCTCGACGGCGTCTTGTAGTTCTTGGCCTGCGTGGCGAAGAAGCGGCGCACGTGCTCCGCTGTGATGACCTCGAACCGAATGGTGTCGTCTCCGAAGTGCTTGCGCAGCAACGCCGAGACCAGGCGCAGCGCGCCTTCGCGGGTCTTCGTTGCAAGCCCCCGCACCTGCTCCATGTGCTGGTCGTAGCGGCGCAGCTCCTGGGCCACAGGTGTCATGTCCACCGGCTTGGGCGCGATGGCGTTGGCAGCGCGCAGCACGACCAGCAGGTGGCCCAGCGCGGCGCGCACGGTGGTCGGGTAACGCGCACTCGTCACGCAGCGGCAGCCGGGCAGATGATGTTCGAGGAACTCGGCTACAAGGCTCTCGCCGACGTCGGCCAGGCGCTTGTTCGCCTGCTTCATCCACATCGACAGGTGCACCACCGCCGCCTCGCAACTGCGTACATAGCCGGCGGCATTGCCGCGTTCGACAAGGTACGCACAGTACGCCTGCGTGTGCCGCTCCAACTGAGCGCAGCCGCGAGAGCGGCCTGAATGATGTTCGGATCGTGACGAAAGCTTTGTGCGCATGGCAATCTCCAGGTTGTGGAGCCACCAGTGCACCTGAGCGCGAGGACTATGTATAGATGCTCAAAGCATCGGGCTCGCGGGGGCCGCGTCTTGATTGGTCAGCGGCCATCAGGCGGCGGGCAACTACGCATAGTTGAGTCCTATACATAGGGGTCGGTTACGGCCGCATGGCAGGCCTGGAGTGAACCGAAATGAGAGGGTTTTTTGAGTGGAGCACGCACAGGCACAGGAGCAATACAAAGCGCCGAAATCAAGCTGCAGCGGTCTTGTAGGCTGCAACCGCGAGCTTCTGTCAACAAATCTTGGGTACTCATGGTTTATAAAACAGAGCGTCTCAATTCGTTGGAGGAAGGTTCATGCAGAACGCTATTGCTTTCGCAGACAACGACATCATCGTTGTCGCCTGGAGCTACGGGCATAAGCTGCCCGACTGCATGGGTTTCGCGGTGTACCGAATCGACGCTGCTGGCAATGAGACGGTCCTGCCGTCCATGGCGGTGTTCCCTGGATTTAAGCGCAAGCCAGGCCAGACGACTGCGGATTTTCCCGTGCAAAAGTTCTATTGGAAGGACCCTTATGCTCGGCTGGTCGCCAATAAAACCGGCTCGCGCAAATTCCGCTACAAAGTCGTGCCTCTGGCTGGCAAGCCCGGATCCTTGAAGCCCATGGCTGTCGGCTTCGCCGTGTCAAATGAAGTGGAGATCACGCCGCATCTTTCTGACAGCCTCGCAGCCTATTTCAATCGGGGCATTATTTCGACGCAGCATGTGTCAGATGCGCTTGGCGCCGACAAGCCATCGAAGGGCAAACTGCTCAAGCGGGTCGCGAATGAGGCCGACAGCTTGCGCGCCGATCTGGCGGGCGACATGATTCAAGCCCTGACTGGCTTCGTGGCCGAGGCACAGGCGGGTGGTGATCTCTATTGCGCGCTTTATGAGTTGGGCGACGACCAACTCATCAATGCTCTGGCTGGCCTGAAATCCCGCCTGCATGTCGTGTTGTCGAACCCGAAGGCAAGCGATGAACAGAGTCAGAGTGGCGAGACCGACGGCAACGTCACCTCGCGACAAACACTCAAAGATGCAGGGGCCGAGGTCGTTGACCGGATGCTGCCCAGCAACCAAATAGGGCACAACAAGTTCGCCGTGCTGGTGCAGAAGAAGAAGCCCGTCGCCGTGCTGTTCGGCTCGACCAACTGGACCGCGACCGGGCTTTGCACCCAGACCAACAACACGATCATCTGGCGTGATGCCGATCTGGCGGGCCGTTATCTCGACTACTGGAAGAAGCTTTCCGGTGACACGGCAGATGCCGCCGATGATCCGAAGGCGCTGCAGGGCAAGGATCTGCGCAGTTGGGACGCGAAGTCGAAAGCCTTCAAACTCGACGGCGATGCGACCGTGACGAGCTGGTTCTCGCCGAACACGCCGGCGCTGCGCAAGAGCAAGCCTGCCAATGAAACGCGCCCGCCCGACATGGACGAAGTCGCGACCTTGATGCTGGGCGCGAAGCAGGCCATTCTGTTCCTGGCCTTTTATCCCGGCACTCCGAGCCTGGCTAATTGGGCAGCCGAGGCGCAAAAGGCGAACAAGAACCTGTTTGTACGTGGCTGCGTGACCAACCCGTCGGCCGCCGAAGGTTTCGCCTATGAACTCAAGGGCATGGTGCCACCCAAGAAGCAGAAGGGCGATCCACCCGGACCCCAAGATCCACGCGTGATCGCAGCCGACGCCTTGGACAAGGTCGTGCCGGACGGCTGGAAGAAGGAAATCCTTAACGCTGGGTTCGCGGTGACGCACGACAAAATCATCGTCATCGATCCGTTCTCTGATGACTGCGTGGTCGTGACCGGCAGCCACAATCTTGGCTACAAGGCGTCATTCAACAACGACGAAAACCTTGTCATCGTGAAAGGCCAGCGCGCCTTGGCCGAGGCCTATGCGACACACGTACTGGACATCTATGACCATTTCTCATGGCGCTGGATGGTGCAGCGAGATGGCACCAAGGCAGACGCCAGCCTGAAGATCAAATCCGATGAATGGCAGTCCCGCTATTACAACGACGACGGCAGCATCAAGAATGCTCAGCTGCGATTCTGGCTATCGGCGCTGGCGTCTACCTGAGGGTCACATCAGGTCACGAAACGCTTGAATGGCCGACTGCCTTGCCTGTAGGCACTCCTGGCCCCATGGCCCGCTTGGCCTGCAAACGCGATTGCATGATGCTCGGCTGACTGACGCCTTCTTCCAGCGCACAAAGCATTTGAGCCCAGGTTGTCAGCGCTGCCTTTCGATCCTCAAAGTAGTCGTACTTGTTGTAGACCCCTTCAACTTCACGCACCTTGTGGTTCAAGGCCCTCTCCGCCACAAACCGATCCACACCCAACGCCGCCATGTGTGTGCGAGCAGTGCGCCGCATGTCGTGAACAGTAAAGTGTTCCATGCCGTCCCTGGGCAAGCGCTTGAGCGCCACGTTCAACGTGTCAGGACTCACGTGACCGAAACGGTTTCTTCGGGCCATGCCGTTCTTTTGGCGAATCAGTCGCCGCGCAGGAAAAAGGAACTCGCTTCCACAGGCGAACACCCTGACCTCTTCGAGCCAGCTCAACACATGTGGTGCGAGGGGGATCTCGATTGCCAGCTTCATCTTGGTACGCGCCGGCTTGAGCGACCAAATGCCCTGTTGCAAGTCGAACTCTGCCCACCTCGCGGACAGCAACTCCATCTTTCGAACACACAGTGCCAGCAGCAGCCATACCGCCAATTCATTCTGGCGACCAAAGGATGCCGTTTCGCTCATGTCCTTTGCCAATCCGACCAGTTCATCTTTGGTGAGCCACCTCTCCCGCGACTCTTCGGTTCCACCTGCGTCGGACATCTCGAACCCATAGGCCGGGTTCGTCTCTATCCACTTCCGCTTCACCGCAAAGTGGAACATCCGGAACAGGTAGCGCAACGCATCATTCGCCACGGTAGGCGCCCCACCTTCGACGATCCTGGTCAAGACTTTGTCGATGTGGACGGGGCGCACCTCGTTGATCGGCAACCTGCCAATCACTGGATTGATGTGCAGACGCATGACGCGATGCACGACATCAGGATGCTTGTATGACTTCTCGATGTGACGCTCATACCAAGCCATGCCGAGACCGGCGACGTCATGTCGCTCAACAGCGTTCAGCTTCTCGATGCGCTTTTCCACAGCCACATCGACACCCTGTTGGATGCGAGCACGATTTTGGCGTGCCAGTTCCCGAGCGTCCTTGAGCGAAACATCCGGGTAGCGGCCCAGAACCTTTTCTCTGTTGGCTCCGCCAAAGCGATAGCGCAGGATCCAGGAGGCCTTGCCCTTGAGGGCTCCGGCGGTCGAGGCGACGAAGGTGAGCCCCCCGCCAATGCCCCGGTCAACCGCGCCGGCATTCAGCCAGGCACGCAACGTCTTGTCAGTGACCCGTTCGGTGTCAGTCATAGCGCGATCTCCACAGTGATTCACGAGGAACCTGTGGGGTAACAAATCGGGCGTTGACCCAAATCTGTGGGGTAAACGATTTACCCCACGATTTACCCCACAGAAATCGTGCGCTTCACTGAAACCGCTTGCTACCTCATGAGACCAAAATCCACGCTAAACCATTGATTGTTAAGGCACTTGCGGATGGCAAGAGACCCCACGCAACCTTACTCAATGTTCTGAACCTGTTCGCGCATTTGTTCGATCAACACCTTCATCTCGACCGAGATTTGGGTCAACTCCAGCGCCGCCGCCTTCGAGCCCAAGGTGTTGGCTTCGCGATGCAACTCTTGTATCAAAAAGTCCAGGCGCTTACCCACTTCGCCGCCTTTTTTCAGCAGGCGGGCGATCTCCTCGAGGTGAGCCTTCAGGCGCGTCAACTCCTCATCAACGTCAATGCGCAGGGCATAGGCCGCCGCTTCGCTCAATGCGCGTTCGTTCGCGGCCTCCTGCGTGATGCTGCCCCCAACGGCCTCCAGCGCTTCCTGGTAGCGCTGGATAAAGCGCTCCTGCTGGCGCTGCACGGCCTGCGGCACCAGCGGCGTGGCTTGCTCGGCCAGCGCCTTGAGCCCATTGACCCGCTCCATCAGGATCGCCACCAGGCGCTTGCCCTCGCGCTTGCGCGCCTCCAGCAGAGCCTCGATGCTCTGGCGCGCGGCCTCCAGGGCCACCTCCTCCAGCTTGGCCACCGGCCCAGCCGTGCGGCACCAGTTCATGATTTCGTTGACCGACAGCGGCGACGCCTTGGGCAGCCAGTTCTGCACCATGCCTTCCAGTCGCGCCAGGGAATGCAACTGATCGGGTTGCGGCTGCGGCCAGGCCGACTCGACCGCTCGCTGCGGTTGCATCTTCAGTTCGATCTTGCCGCGCCGAAAAGAAGTGGTCAGCAATTCGCGCAAGGCCGGCTCTAGAGCCCGGAACTCGTCGGACAGCTTGAAACTCAGGTCCAGGAAACGGCTGTTGACCGAGCGAAGCTCCGCCCCGACGCCGCCCGACGCTCCTTTACCAGCCGCGCGCGCTGCCCCTGACAAATCGGCCTCATCGGCGCCCTCGCCGCTGTGTTCCGGAACCGACGCGACCGCGCTGGCAAAGCCGGTCATAGAGTAGACTGACATAGATACTTGACACCAGAGCCAAAGCCCGATTATGTCAAAGCAAAAACCTGCCCCGCTGCCATCCGGCACCGTCGTGGGTGGTTACCAGGTCGTCAAGAAACTGGCTGCCGGCGGTTTCGGTGTGGTTTACCTCGCTGAAGACCCCGAACACCGGCTCGTGGCGCTCAAGGAATACCTCCCCTCATCACTGGCCGAACGCGCCCAGGGAGAACTCATCCCGCGTGTCAAACCCGACAAGCAACCCCTGTACCGCCTGGGGCTGAAAAGCTTCTTTGAAGAGGGTCGCTCGCTGGCGCAGATTTCGCACCCCAGCGTGGTCTCGGTGCTCAATTTCTTCCGCGAAAACGAAACCGTTTACATGGTGATGAATTACTTGCAAGGAGATACCTTGCAAGACTTCATCGTCACCGCGCGCGACCTGAAGCGCGACAAGGTCTTCCGCGAATCCACCATCCGCTCGCTGTTCGACGAGATGCTGCGCGGCCTGCGCATCGTCCACCAGCACAAGATGCTGCACCTGGACATCAAACCGGCCAACGTCTTCGTCACCAACGAAAACAAGGCCGTGTTGCTGGACTTCGGCGCCGCCCGTGAAGTGCTGTCCAAAGAAGGCAATTTCATCCGCCCCATGTACACGCCCGGCTTTGCCGCCCCAGAGATGTACCGCCGCGACGGCTCGCTCGGTCCGTGGACCGACATTTACGCCATCGGCGCGTGCATTTATGCCTGCATGCAGGGTTATCCCCCCAACGACGCACCACAACGCATCGAAAAAGACCGACTTAACCTGTCCCTCTCCCGACTGCGCAACGTCTATTCGGATAATCTTCTGGAAGTGACCGAGTGGTGCATGTCACTCGATCCGCTGGCACGCCCGCAAAGCGTGTTTGCACTGCAAAAGGAGCTGGCCCGCGAAACGGAACGTCGCTATTCCAAGTTGACGTTCTCCGAACGGGTCAAGCTTCAACTTGAAAACCTCAAAACGGGCACCAAGGCATGAGGTTCTCTGTCTATCAAATCAGCCGCAAGGGCGGCCGCGAAAAAAATGAAGACCGCATGGGCTATTGCTACACGCGGGACTCGGGCCTGTTCGCTCTGGCGGACGGCATGGGCGGTCACCCCGAAGGCGAAGTGGCCTCGCAACTGGCCCTGCAGACCATGGCCGCGCTCTACCAGCGTGACGCCCGCCCCACCCTGGCCGACCCCCTGCGTTTTCTGCAAGACGCCGTCATGGCCGGGCACCACCAGTTGCTGCGCTATGCCAGCGAAAAGGGCCTGATCGACACCCCCCGCACCACCATCGTCGCCTGCATCATGCAGGGCAACGCGGCCTACTGGGCGCACTGCGGCGACTCGCGCCTGTACTTCGTTCGTGGTGACAAGCTCGTTGCCCGCACCCGCGATCATTCCTATTCCGAACTGCAGCAAACGCTGGCCACCGTGGTCCCTCTCAATGACCGCTACAACCGCAACGTGTTGTTCACCTGCCTGGGCAGCCCCGGCAAACCCGTGGTCGACACCGCCGGCCCATTGCTGCTGCAAGAAGGCGACCGCATCATGCTGTGTTCTGACGGCCTGTGGGGCACGGTGGAAGACGACGTCATTACCCGCTACCTGACCAAGCACAGCATTTCCGATGCCGTTCCTGAATTGGTCGAGGAAGCCCTGCGCAATGGCGGCGTCAAGTGTGACAACGTCACCGTGCTCGCCATGGAATGGGAATCGGCGGCCAACGAAGATCAACCCAATGTATCCACCGACAACCTCGGGGATGCGGTGTTTGCCTCAACCATCCAGGCCAGTGTCGGCAATGGCATGGGCCCCGGGGACACGGCCGACGCTGACGACCTTGACGAGGCGGAAATCGAACGCTCGATCCGCGAGATCAACGAAGCGATCAAGCGCTCGGCGCGCGGCGGCCACAAGACATAGTGCCTCCAAAGGCCTGTTCAACAGACCGAGACGCCGCCCTGTCATGCAATTGATTCTGGCCTCCAACAACGCCAAGAAACTGCGCGAGTTGCAGTCCTTGCTAGGCCCGGCCGAACAGTCAGGCCTGAGCTTGATCACGCAAGGCAGTCTGGGCATTCCCGAGGCCGAAGAGCCTCACCTAACTTTTGTCGAAAATGCGCTAGCCAAGGCGCGCCACGCCTCGCGTGAGGGCCAAGGACCGGCCATCGCCGACGACTCCGGCCTGTGCGTGCAAGCACTGGGTGGCGCCCCGGGTGTGCGCTCGGCCCGCTACGCTGTTGATGCCGGCCGAGTCGCCGAAGGTTCGGGCCGCGAACTGATCGACCCCGCCAACAACGCCTGGTTGCTCGACCAGATGCGAGACCAGACCGATCGACGGGCCCACTTCACCTGCCTGCTGGTGGCGGTGCGCCATGCCGAAGACCCCGAACCCCTGATCGCCGAAGGCCAGTGGGCCGGTGTTTTGCTGGACGCCCCACGCGGTGAACATGGCTTTGGCTATGACCCGCTGCTGTGGCTAACAGACCATGGACAATCGGCCGCAGAACTGGCCCCCGAGGTCAAAAACACCCTCAGCCACCGCGCCCTCGCGTGCCAGCGCCTGCGCGAGTTGATGCGGGCCCGTTGGGGCCTGTCTCTATAACTGCCTCCGCGCTCCCGATGTCTTCCGTGATCCCCCTGAGCCGCCCGGGCAACTTGACCACATTGCCACCGCTATCGCTGTATGTGCACCTGCCCTGGTGCCTCAAGAAATGCCCCTACTGCGATTTCAACTCGCATGAGTTTGCAGTCCCCAAGGCGCCATCGGCTTTACCTCGTGGCGCTCTGCCCGAAGCGCAGTATTTGGACGCCCTGCGCGCCGACCTCGAATCGAGCCTGCCGCAGATCTGGGGCCGTCGCATCCACACCATCTTCATTGGGGGCGGCACACCCAGCCTGTTTTCGCCCGACAGCATCGACCGCCTGCTGGCCGACATCCGCGCCCGACTGCCGCTGGAGGCCGACTGCGAAGTCACCCTTGAAGCCAACCCCGGCACGTTCGAGAAAGACCGCTTCAAGGCCTTCCGTCAGGCCGGCGTGAACCGCCTGTCCATCGGCGTGCAGAGCTTTGATGACGCCAAACTGGCAGCGCTAGGGCGCGTGCACAACCGTGCGCAAGCCATCGCGGCCGTTGAAGAAGCACAGAGCTGCTTTGACACCTTCAACCTCGATTTGATGTATGGGCTGCCGGGCCAGACTTTGGAGGGCCTGAATGCCGACGTGGCACAAGCCTTGGCCTTCGAGCCCCCGCACCTGTCGCTCTACCACCTCACGATGGAGCCCAACACCCGCTTCGCCACGCACCCGCCCCAGGGTCTGCCTGACGAAGACATGGCTTTCGAGATGATGGACCGCCTTATGGAGGCCACCGAACAAGCAAACCTGCAACGCTACGAGGTATCCGCCTATGCCCGACCGGGCCACCGCTGCTTGCACAACCTGAACTACTGGCAGTTCGGCGATTACCTGGGCATCGGTGCAGGTGCGCACAGCAAGATCAGCCTGCCCGACAAGATCGTGCGCCAGGTGCGCTGGCGTGAGCCCCAGGCCTACATGGACAAGGCGGTGCAAGGGCAAGCCTGCTCCAACGAAACCGAGGTGCCGTTGGCCTCACGCCCCTTCGAGTTCATGATGAACGCCCTGCGCCTGAAGGACGGCTTCGAGTTGGCGCGCTTTGGCGAACGCACCGGCCTGACCTTGGCCAGCATTCAACAGCCGCTGGCCCAGGCCGAGGCCCAGGGCCTGCTGCAACGCGACCTGACGCGCGCCTGGCCCACGCCCAAAGGTTTTGATTTCCTCAACGACCTGCAGGCGTTATTCCTGCAGGACTGAGTGGCCAAACACTTGGCCTGCGACGATCAGGCAGCCTTTTTCTCGTCACGCAACTCCCGCCGCAGGATCTTGCCGACATTGGTCTTGGGCAAGTCATCGCGGAACTCGATGAACTTGGGACGCTTGTAGCCGGTGAGCTGCTCTTTGCAGAAATCGGCCAGCGCCGCTTCGGTCAGCGTCGGGTCCTTACGCACCACGAACACCTTGACGGCTTCACCAGCCTTCGCATCAGGCACACCCACGGCCGCGCACTCCAGCACGCCGGGGTGCAAGCTCAACACCTGCTCCACCTCGTTGGGATAGACGTTGAAACCGGACACCAGAATCATGTCCTTCTTGCGGTCCACGATCTTGGTGGCGCCCTTCTCGTCCATGATTCCGATGTCACCGGTACGGAAGAAACCATCGGCGGTTATGGACTTGGCCGTTTCATCCGCACGGTTCCAGTAACCAGCCATCACCTGCGGGCCGCGAATCGCGATTTCGCCCGTCTCGCCAATGGCCAGGTGATTGCCGTCGTCGTCCAGGATGGCCACTTCGGTCGAGGGCAGCGGATAGCCGATGCTGCCGGAAAAGGTATCGAGGTCCATGCGGTTGACCGTGGCCACCGGCGAGGTTTCCGACAGGCCATAACCTTCCACGATGGTGCAGCCCGTGACCTTCTTCCACTTCTCGGCCGTCGCCTGCTGCACGGCCATGCCACCGCCATTAGAGATCTTCAGGCCGGAGAAATCCAGCTTCGCAAAATCAGGATGGTTGACCAAACCGTTGTACAGCGTGTTGACCGCCGGGAACATATTGACCTTGTAATTCTGCAAGGTCTTGATAAAACCGGGAATGTCACGCGGGTTGGGGATCAGGATGTTCATCGTACCCAGCCGCGCGCCCATCATGTAGCACACCGTCAGCGAGAAGATGTGATACAGCGGCAAAGCACACACCGTGACGATCGGCTGCGTGCCCAGATGTGACAAGGTGGGCTTGAACCAGGCTTCGCATTGCAGGATGTTGGCCACCACATTGCTGTGCATCAGCGTCGCCCCCTTGGACACGCCGGTGGTGCCGCCGGTGTACTGCAGGAAAGCCACATCCGAGCTCTTCAAAGCAGGACGGTTGTACTTGAGCGAACGCCCCTTGGACAAAGCCGCCTTGAAGCTGATGACCTGACATTTCGCGCTGCTGGGCAGGCTGAAGACCGGCACCATTTTCTTGACGTGGCGCACCACGAAATTCACCAACGTGCCCTTGAGCATGGGCAGCATGTCGCCCATCGCAGCCACCACCACGCGCTTGATGGGCGTGCGCGCGATCACCTCTTGCAAGGTCACCGCGAAATTCTCGAGGATCACGATGGCCTCGGCGCCAGAGTCCTTGAGCTGGTGCTCCAGTTCGCGTGGCGTGTACAAGGGGTTGACGTTGACGACCACATAGCCGGCCCGCAACACCGCCGCGATGGCCACCACGTACTGCGGCACGTTGGGCATCATCAGGGCCACACGGGCGCCCTTGGCCAAACCCTGAGCCTGCAACCAAGCCGCCAACGCCCGAGACATTTCATCGACTTGTGCAAAGGTCCAGTGCACCTCCATGAATGCGGCCATGTCACGCTTGGCGTGCTCACGAAAGGCCTGATCCAGCACATCGACCAGCGAGTTGTATTCGCCGGGATTAATCTCTGCAGGAACGCCCTTCTCATACTGCGTCAGCCAAGGTTTCGCCAATGTCATTTCAAGTCCCTTTCTCTAATAGTCGCTACCAAGTCAGCGCTTGAATCGAACAGATGCACACGCTGCAACAATGCATTCATTTTGCAACATAGTCAGATCAGGGTATTCCCGCACCACAACAGACTGAGGTAAATCAGCACAAAAGAACCCAAATGACTCGGTGCACAATGGGTGCAAATGTGACTTGGTTTGTTTTCACCTTGAGGCCTCCCCATCCAGGGCCCTTGCTCATGACCCCACGCAAAACCTCTGAACCCACCTCACCCAAACGCCGCTGGCTACTCAAGACCGGCTTGGTCATCGGTGCTGTCGGAGCAGCCCTGGGCGGCTCCGTGTTCTGGAAGCGCGGCATCTCCAACGGCCGCCTAACCGAGCCAGGTCGTGCGGTGCTCAAGGGCGTGGGGCGCGCGGTGCTGTCCGACATGTTGCCCACCGACCCTAGCGCACGCGAAATCAAGCTCGAAGGCATGATGAAGCGACTGAGTGAGATCATCACCTCGATGCCCACCAGCTCTCAACAAGAGTTGGCTGCACTGCTGGGCCTTCTGGCCAATGCCCCCACGCGGCTGTTGATCGCCGGCCTGAGCAGCCCATGGGAAACCGCCAGCACCGAGGACATCGCGCAGGCGCTGGAGAGCATGCGCATCAACAAGCTGCCCACCACGGTGATGTCGTACCACGCTGTGCGCGACCTCGCCGGCCTCGCCTTCTTCACCAATCCCGACAACTGGTCCCTGATTGGCTACCCCGGCCCCCTCGACATATGAGCAAACTGCCCGACCCTTTCCGCGCTGGACTTGAGCGCGGCTGGAAAACCACCCACGGCGCACAGGGATTGCCCGATAAAATCAGCTGCGACGTGGTCATTGTTGGCTCCGGTGCTGGCGCTGGCATCACCGCCGAAGTGCTCACCAAGGCCGGCCTTGATGTGGTTTTGATCGAAGAAGGCCCGCTCAAAACCAGTTCCGACTTCAATCAGAAGGAATCCGAGGCCTATGGTGATTTGTACCAGGAGGGTGGCACCCGTGCCACCCTGGACAAGGCCATCACGCTCATGCAAGGGCGTTGCGTGGGCGGCACCACGGTCATCAACTGGACCAGCTCATTCCGCACCCCACCAACGACCTTGCAGTACTGGCAGGACAAATTCGGCCTCAAGGACTTCACCGTGGAGTCCATGGCACCGTGGTTTGCACAGGCCGAGCGGCGCCTGAACATGCTGCCCTGGGAAATGGCCCCCAACACCAACAACGAGTTGTTGCGCACGGGAGCCACCCAGCTGGGCATTGAAGCCCATGTGATCCCACGCAACGTCAAAGGCTGCTGGAACCTGGGCTCTTGTGGCCTGGGCTGCCCCACCAATGCCAAGCAATCCATGCTGGTGACCACCATCCCAGCCGCGCTCGATGCCGGCGCCCGCTTGTTCCACCAGACCCGCGCCGAAAAGTTTGAAATTGAAAACGGCGAGGTCAAAGCGCTGCTATGCGTGGGCGTGACCGGCAATGGCACTCCGGTTTCGGACAAGGTCATGCGCGTCACCGCCAAGCACTATGTGGTCGCCGGCGGGGCCATCAACTCACCGGCACTGCTCAAGCGCTCCAAAGCGCCCGACCCCCACGACCTGCTGGGTGCTCGGACCTTCCTGCACCCGGTGGCATTTTCATCCAGCGTTTTCGGTCACAAAATCGAAGGCTGGGCAGGCGCCCCGCAGTCGATCTATGTCGATCATTTCCTGCACCAGCCGCTGGATGGCCCCATCGGCTACAAATTGGAAGCCACCCCCGTACATCCTGGCCTGACCTCCAAGCTGCTGGGCAATATTGGCGCAACGCTGGCCGCACGCTATCACACCTACCCCAACACGCAAGTGATGCTGGCCCTGATGCGCGATGGCTTCCATCCCGAATCAGAGGGGGGCAAGGTCTTTCTCAAACTCGACGGATCACCCATCCTGCACTATCCACTGACGGACTACGTCCTCGACGGGTTCCGCCGTGCGTTGTTGACCATGGCCGAACTCCAGTTCGCGGCAGGCGCCAAAACCGTCCTCCCCATGCACGAGCAGGGGAAAACCTACCAAAGCTGGGCCGAAGCCAAGGCCAGCATCGCGCAGTTCGACATGAAGCCGCAACTCACAGGCGCCGGCAGTGCCCACATCATGGGTGGCTGCAACATGGCCGGCACCGAACAGCAAGGCGTCGTCCGACCTGACGGTGTGCACTGGCATATCAAGAACCTATCGGTGCACGATGGCTCGCTATTCCCCACCAGCATTGGCGCCAATCCGCAGCTATCGATCTATGGCACCACCAACCGCATGGCCACGCAACTGGCCAAGCGAATGACCGGCAAGGACGTTGTATTGGCCTGAGACCGCCAAGCTCAGGAAGACGTCAAACGCCCCCAGTTGGACGGCGGCTCAATGACCGCATCCTGTGCTGGGGTCATTGATGCGGTACCGAGGGCGGAGAGGTGGGCATTCCGCCCCAGGCGATAAGCCACCCACCCCACGCAAGCGGCCAAGGCCAGATGTCGCGCCGAATGCCCGCCAATGAGGTGGTGCGACAGTTGATACACGGAGGCATCCGTCCAGTCCACCGTCTGTGCCACGACGAAGCTGACCTGCGACCGAAGCCAGTCCTGGCGTGACAACAGATGCCCGCTAAGGGTCCAGGCCCCGGTGGCCACCAGCAACACCGGCAGCATTTCCAGCCAAAGCAGGGGACGCAGGTCACCCACGCCATCCTGATGCAGGCTGTAAATCCACCAGCCCCCCCCCAGCAAGGGCGCGGTCAGGGCGATCGTGATTGCGGGCACCCCGCCGCAACGGCGATCAACGCGTTCGGCCAGAAAGGCAAAGGCGAACAGCGAGCACGCTGCGGATTTTGGCACCTGATCCCAAATAAACGCGGCATCGCCAGGCTCAAGGTGATAGATCATTCCCCCAAAGGTCGCCAGCATCTGACACAGGAAGAACCATCCCCATATCCATCGCAAGGGCTCATTGGACGGCAGGCAACTGACGCGCCAGATGCCCCAGACCCCCATGGGAACCAAGGGCAGATGACTCAGGACCAAGCGGCCGTTGGGCACGCCGAGCCATAGCCCCTCGTCGGCAAAATAGTGTCGATGGGGAACCAATCCCATCGGGCCGTTGGCCATCAAACCGGCGATGGCGGCCAACGCCATCGCCAGCATCAATGCCATTGTGGCGCGTCTCGACAGGGCCGATGAGACTGAATCAGCGTGAACGGACTCCATTACTCCCTCCCTTTGCATGACATGCAGCGCATAACGCAGTGTCCCGCCGCTCAACCGGACCATCAATCACTCTAAAGAGGGCCGCCAGACGCAAAAAACCCCGCCGAAGCGGGGTTTTACATGCATCAAAGCTTCAGGTTTGACCCATTACTTGGTACGGGTGCCCACCACTTCGATTTCAACGCGGCGGTTCTTGGCACGACCAGCTTCCGTCTTGTTGTCGGCCACAGGCTGCTTCTCGCCCTTGCCTTCAGTGTAAACACGGCTGGCGTCAAAACCCTTGCTGGTCAAGTAAGCCTTCACAGCATCAGCGCGGCGAACCGACAGCTTCTGGTTGTAGGCATCGGAGCCACGCGAGTCGGTGTGACCAACGGCGATGATGACTTCCAGATTCAGGCCCTTGACCTTCTCGGCCACGTCGTCCAGCTTGGCCTTGCCTTCAGGCTTGAGCACAGCCTTGTCGAAGTCAAAGAAAGCATCAGCGGCGAAGCTGACTTTCTCGGTTTGAGGAGCAGCGGCAACCGCCGGAGCCGCTGCAGGAGCGGGTGCGGCGGCAGGGGCAGGAGCGGTCACCGGAGCGGCAGCAGCGGCAGGGACAGGAACGCCATCGCAACCCTGGACGCCAGTCGCCGGGGTCCAGACGTTGTTGCGCCAGCAGTATTCATTGCTGCCATTGCGGATGACCGAACCATCCGTAGCACGCCAGTTGTCGATGGCCTGGGCGGAAGCACCCATAGAAGCCGACATAGCGACCACGGCGAACAGAGCGGCAATGTTATTAAGTTTGTTCATGCAGATCCTCACGAATTAGACGCAGCACTAACTGCGGGGTGCCCATAAGGGCCGAAAAATAAGAGTTTCAACAGGTCTTGACTTGGCATAAACCAAGGGATGACCCTAGAAAGCCCATCCGTGAACGATTGTGCCATAGACAGTATTTCACTCAAGTGCACGAGCCCCTGTGCCGCCAAGTCTTCTTCACCTGTTGCGCGATGGCGACAAGAGCGGCCAATTACAATCGACGGGTTGGCTTCCGCCTGGACCTGGATAAACGCACCGCATGACCCAATTCGCCAAGGAAACCCTGCCCATCAGCCTCGAAGAGGAAATGCGGCGTTCATACCTCGACTACGCCATGAGCGTGATCGTGGGCCGTGCCCTGCCCGACGCGCGCGATGGCTTGAAACCCGTGCATCGACGCGTGCTGTTCGCCATGCACGAACTCAACAACGACTGGAACCGTCCTTACAAAAAGTCGGCCCGCATCGTTGGCGACGTGATTGGCAAATACCACCCACACGGTGACCAATCCGTCTACGACACCATCGTCCGCATGGCGCAGGACTTCTCGCTGCGGCACATGCTGGTCGACGGCCAAGGCAACTTCGGCTCGGTGGACGGCGACAGCGCGGCGGCCATGCGGTACACCGAAATTCGCCTCTCCAAGATCGCCCACGAAGTGCTGGCCGACTTGGACAAGGAGACGGTCAACTTCGGCCCGAACTACGACGGCAGCGAAAAAGAGCCGCTGGTCATGCCCACGCGCCTGCCCAACCTGTTGGTCAACGGCTCGGGGGGCATCGCAGTCGGCATGGCCACCAACATCCCGCCACACAACCTCAATGAGGTCGTGGACGCCTGCCTGCACACGCTGAAAAACCCGGAAGCCTCCATCGACGAGCTGATGGAGATCATCCCCGCGCCCGATTTCCCCACCGCCGGCATCATCTATGGCCTGTCGGGTGTGCGCGAGGGTTACCGCACCGGCCGGGGCCGCGTGGTCATGCGCGCGCGCTGTCACTTCGAGGACATCGACAAGGGCAACCGCCAGTCGATCATCGTCGACGAAATCCCCTACCAGGTGAACAAGAAGAGCCTGCTTGAGCGCATCGCCGAGCTGGTTCATGAAAAGAAAATCGAGGGCATCAGCCACATCCAGGACGAGTCCGACAAGTCCGGCATGCGGGTGGTGATCGAGCTCAAGCGCGGCGAAGTGCCCGAGGTCGTGCTGAACAACCTGTACAAGCAGACGCAGTTGCAGGACACCTTCGGCATCAACATGGTCGCCTTGATCGATGGCCAGCCCAAGCTGTGCAACCTCAAGGACCTGATCGTCGTATTCCTGGAGCACCGCCGCGAGGTGGTGACACGCCGCACGATTTTCGAATTGCGCAAGGCGCGCGAGCGCGGCCATGTGCTCGAAGGTCTGGCCGTGGCGCTGGCCAACATCGACGAATTCATCGAAACCATCAAGACCTCGCCGACGCCCCCAGTGGCCAAGGCCGCCCTGATGAGCAAGGACTGGGAGTCCTCCATGGTGCGCGAGATGCTCACACGCGCCCAGGGCAATGCCGCCGACTACCGTCCCGATGGCCTGGACCCCCAGTACGGCCTGCAAGCCGATGGCCGCTACCGCCTGTCCGACGACCAAGCCGGCGAGATTTTGCAGATGCGCCTGCAACGCCTGACCGGCCTGGAGCAGGACAAGATCATCGGCGAGTACAAGGAGGTCATGGCCCAGATCGCCGACTTGCTGGACATCCTGGCCAAGCCCGCGCGCGTGACCTTCATCATTTCTGAAGAGTTGACGGCCATCCGCCAGGAATTTGGCCAGACCAAGATTGGCGCACGCCGCTCGACCATCGAGCACAACGCCCAGGAGCTGGGCACCGAGGACCTGATCACGCCCACCGACATGGTGGTCACGCTCAGCCACACCGGCTACATCAAGAGCCAGCCGTTGGCCGAGTACCGTGCGCAAAAGCGTGGCGGCCGCGGCAAGCAGGCCACGGCCACCAAGGACGACGACTGGATCGAGCAGCTCTTCATTGCCAACACCCACGACTACATGCTGTGCTTCAGCAACCGTGGGCGCGTGTACTGGCTGAAGGTCTGGGAAGTGCCGAGCGGTTCGCGCAACTCGCGTGGTCGCCCCATCGTCAACATGTTCCCGCTGCAACCGGAAGAGAAGATCAATGTGGTGCTGCCCTTGACCGGCGAGTTCCGCAGCTTCCCTGAAGATCACTTCGTCTTCATGTCCACCAAACTGGGCACCGTCAAGAAGACCGCACTCACCGAGTTCAGCAACCCGCGCAAGGCCGGCATCATCTCGGTCGACCTCGACGAAGGCGACATCTTGGTGGGCGCCGCGCTGACCGACGGCAAGCACGACGTGATGCTGTTCAGCGATGGCGGCAAGGCTGTGCGCTTCGACGAGAACGACGTGCGTCCGATGGGACGCAATGCGCGCGGCGTGCGCGGCATGATGCTGGAAGAGAGTCAGAGCGTGATCGCCATGCTGGTCGCCGAGGACGAGACCCAATCGGTGCTGACCGCTTCCGAGAACGGCTACGGCAAACGCACCAGCATCGTTGAATACACCCGCCACGGCCGCGGCACCAAGGGCATGATCGCCATCCAGCAAACCGAGCGCAACGGCAAAATTGTTGCCGCCACGCTGGTGCGCCCGGAAGACGAGATCATGCTGATCACTGACAAGGGTGTGCTGGTGCGCACCCGTGTGTCCGAGATCCGTGAACTGGGCCGCGCCACCCAGGGCGTGACCTTGATCGCCCTGGACGAGGGTGCCCAACTGATCGGCCTGCAACGCATTGTTGAAAACGACGCCCAGGGCGACGCTGCCGACAGTGGTGAAGCCAGTGGCGGCGACGCCGGAACCTCTGACGGCGACGACGCCTCCAATTGATCACCATCAACCCACACACCCAACAAAGGTCATCTGATGAAATTCAATAAAATGGCGATCACCGCCCTGACAAGTACTCTGCTGGCCTTGCCCCTGTCGGCCCTGGCTGACAAAAAAGAATGGGTGCAAAAGCTGCTGACCGCTCAACAGCCCTCGCTGGAAAACACTGCCCGCAACCTGGCCGAACAGCCCGCGCGCCAACTGGTGGCCGCGTCGCAATCCGTGCTGGCCCAGGCCGTGCCCGCCGATAAGCGTGAAGCCACCGCCCAGCAGATCGACGCCGAGATCAAAAAGTACCTCGAAGCTGCGGGCCCTGCCGTGCGCGCCAGCACGCTCAAACTGAGCCAATCCGTCATCGGACCGCTGTTTGAAGAGAAGTTCACCGAAGAAGAACTCAAGCAACTGGTGGGCATGCTCGAATCGCCGGTGCTGAAGAAATACCAGGGCCTGCTGCCCGAGGTGAGCAATTCGCTGCTGGAAAAAGTCATAGCCGATGCCCGCCCACAGGTCGACCCGAAACTGCAGGTCGCACAGACCAACATCCGCGCCATCCTGGACAAGGCCTCAGGCGGGAAGCTAAGCGCCGGCGCCCCCTCTGCCGATGCGCCGGCCAAGGCTGCCAAGCCCGCCGCCAAAAAATAGGGCTTTCACTTCAGAGTTGCGATGACGCGTCCTTTCAATTTTTCAGCCGGACCGGCGGCCCTGCCCGAAGAGGTCTTGCAGCAAGCTGCTGGCGAGATGCTGGACTGGCATGGCTGCGGCATGGGTGTGATGGAGATGAGCCACCGAGGCAAGGAGTTCATCTCCATTGCCCATCAGGCGCAAGCCGACCTGCGCGAGGTTCTGTCCATACCGCACGAGTTCAAGGTGCTCTTCATGCAGGGCGGCGCACTGGCGGAAAACGCCATCGTGCCGATGAACCTGTCGCGTGGCGGGCGCACGGACTATGTGATCACCGGCTCGTGGTCGCAAAAATCGGCGAAAGAGGCGCGCAAATACAGTGACGTCCAGGTGGTCGCCAGCAATGAGGCCGACCACCACACCACCTTGCCGCCGGTGGCGGCGTGGCGCTTGAGCGATCAGGCCGCCTATGTGCATGTGTGCAGCAACGAGACCATCCATGGTGTCGAGATGCACGAACTGCCCGACCTCAAGTCGCTTGGTTGTGATGCGCCTTTGGTGATCGACTGTTCATCACACATTGCTTCGCGCCCAATCGACTGGTCGCGCGTGGGCCTGGCCTATGCCGGCGCACAAAAAAACATCGGTCCTGCCGGGCTCACCATGGTCATCGTTCGCGAAGATTTGCTGGGCCATGCACTGCCCATCACGCCGTCGGCGTTTGACTACAAGGTCGTGTCCGACGCGGAGTCCATGTACAACACTCCGCCCACCTATGGCATCTATCTGGCCGGGCTGGTGTTTCAGTGGATCAAGCGTCAGGTTGAAAACACGCCGCAGGGCGAACTGACCGGCTTGGCCGCGATTGAGGCCCGCAACGCGGCCAAGGCTCGATTGCTGTATGACTTCATCGACGGCTCGGCCTTTTACAGCAGCCGCGTAGCCGTCAATGCGCGTTCGCGCATGAACATCCCCTTCTTCCTGCATTCAGATGCGCTGAACGAGGCTTTCCTGGCCGGCGCCAAGGACCACGGCCTGCTGCAGCTCAAGGGCCACAAGAGCGTGGGCGGCATGCGTGCCTCGATCTACAACGCCATGCCGCTGGCAGGCGTCGAGGCCTTGGTGGCCTACATGAAAGACTTTGCACAGCGCCATGGCTGATCACCCACGCACTCCGGCCCACGACAATGGACGACCGGTTGACGAACAACTGGCGGACCTGCGCACGCGCATCGACACCGTCGACCAGCAGTTGCTGGCCCTGCTGAACCAACGTGCCCAGCTGGCGCAGGCCGTGGGCGAGGTCAAGAAAATCGACAGCTCGCCGGTGTTTCGGCCTGACCGCGAAGCGCAGGTCATTGATGGCCTCAAGGCGGGCAATAGCGGGCCCATTCGAAGCGACAGCATCGCCCCGATCTGGCGCGAGATCATGTCTGCCTGCCGGTCCCTGGAAGCGCGACTGCGCGTGGCATTCCTGGGCCCCGTGGGCACCTTCAGCGAGCAAGCAGCGCTGGACTATTTTGGCTCGTCGGTTGATGCGATGGCCTGCCCGTCGATTGACGAGGTATTCCGCGCCACGGTGACGGGGTCGGCCAACTTCGGGGTCGTGCCGGTCGAAAATTCGACCGAAGGCGTGGTGGCCCGTTCGCTCGATCTGCTGCTGCAATCGCCCTTGACCATCATCGGTGAGACCAGCCTGCTGGTGACCCACAACCTGCTGAGCAAAAAACCTCAGCGCGAGGGTATCAAGATCGTGTGCGCTCATCCTCAAGCCCTGGCCCAGTGCCAGGGTTGGTTGAGCCAGAACCTGCCCGATGCCGAGCGCCGCCCCGTCTCCAGCAATGCCGAAGGTGCGCGTCTGGCCAGTCAGGACGACAGCATCGCGGCGCTGGCCAGCGCTCGTGCCGCCTCGCAATACGGCCTGCATGTGGTGCAGACGGCGGTGCAGGACGAGGCCCTCAACCGCACCCGTTTTGTCGTCGTGACACAGACCGACAAAATCCCCCCCGCCGCCCCCACTGGCCACGACTGCACCAGCTTGATCGTGTCGGTGAGCAACCGGCCCGGCGCGGTGCATGACCTGCTCGCCCCGCTCAAACGCCATGGCGTATCGATGACGCGCTTTGAATCGCGCCCGGCCCGTTCCGGCCAATGGGAATACGTTTTCTACATGGACCTGGCCGGCCACCCGGCGCAGGACAATGTGGCCGCCGCCATGGATGAACTGCGTGCGCAGTGTTTATTCTTCAAGGTGTTGGGCACCTACCCGTTGGACGTGCACTGAGCACCGCAAGGACCTTGAACCATGTTTAACCAACTGGGACTGATCGGCTGCGGCCTGATGGGAGGCTCCTTCGCCTTGGCACTGAAAAAGGCCGGCCTGGTCAAGCGCGTGGTGGGCTACAGCAAATCCCCATCCACCGTTGAAAAAGCGCGCCGACTGGGCGTGATTGACGTGGCGGCCGAATCGGCGCTGCTGGCCGTGTCGGGCTCGGACATCGTGCTGATCGCCGTGCCGGTATCGGCCAGCGAAAGCACCTTCAAGGCGATTCGCCACCTGGTCGACCCGGGCGTGCTGTTCATGGACGTGGGCAGCACCAAGCGCGATGTCGTCGATGCGGCGCGGCGTGTGCTCAAGGAGCGCCTGCCGTCCTTCGTGCCTGCGCACCCAATTGCCGGGCGCGAAGTGGCCGGCATTGAACACGCCGACCCGATGCTTTACCAGGGACGCAAGGTCATCCTGACTCCTTTGGCGCAGACCGACCCGGTGCTGCTGCAAAAAGCCATCGACGTGTGGGCTGCCGTGGGATGCCAGGTGCTCAAGATGACACCGGAAAACCACGACGCCGCTTTTGCCGCAGTGAGCCACCTGCCTCACCTGCTGGCCTTTGCCTACGTCAACGCCATGGCCCAACAACCCTCGGGCCGGGAGTTCCTGTCACTGGCAGGTCCTGGGTTTCGGGACTTCACGCGCATCGCCGCCAGCGACCCCACCATCTGGCGCGACATCCTGCTATCCAACCGCGAAGAAGTCCTCAAACAGTCGGCGGCCTTTCGCGACTCGCTGGAAGCCATGGAACGCCAGATGCGCGACTGGAACGGCCAGGAATTGGAGCAATTGATCGCGACCGCCTCCGATGCCCGTGGTCGATGGTCGCAGCAAAGCAGCAGCCGCGCCGGCACGCCAACACAGCGCTGATTTTTCGCCCGCTTTATGTACACGACCGATTTTCTCGACATTCCCCCCTTGCTGGGGGCCGGTGGCACCGTTCGCCTGCCGGGTTCCAAAAGCATCTCCAACCGTGTCCTATTACTGGCCGGTTTGAGCGAGGGCACCACGGTGGTCCACGACCTGCTGGCCTCGGACGACACCCGCGTGATGCTTGATGCATTGCGCACCCTGGGCTGCGCCCTCGATCAAACAGACGATACGGTGCGCATCACCGGCTTGGGCGGCACCTTGGCCGTCCAGAATGCATCGCTGTTTCTGGGCAATGCCGGCACGGCCATGCGGCCCTTGACCGCTGCACTGGCCCTGTTGTCGGCCACGCAAGGCGGCACCTTCACGCTCAGCGGCGTGCCGCGCATGCACGAACGCCCAATTGGCGATCTGGTCAATGCCTTGCGTCCCCTGGGTTGTCACATCGAATGCACCGGCCAGGAGGGCTATCCGCCCTTGCGCCTGGCGGGCGGCACACTCAATCTGTCGGCGCCCATCCGGGTGCGCGGCGATGTCTCCAGCCAGTTCCTGACCGCCTTGCTGCTGGCGCTGCCCCTGGTGTCGCAACCGCAAGCACTGACCATTGAGGTGGAAGGCGAGCTGATCTCCAAGCCCTATATCGAGATCACACTCAACCTGCTGGCTCGCTTTGGCATTCATGTCGAGCGTCACGGCTGGGAACGCTTTGTCATCCCCCAGGGCAGCCGCTACCAGTCGCCCGGCGAAATCCACGTCGAGGCCGATGCGTCGTCGGCATCCTATTTCATCGCCGCAGGCGCCCTGGCGGGCACCAGGCAACCGGTGCGCCTCGAAGGCGTGGGCGCTGCCTCCATCCAGGGCGATATCCGCTTCATCGAAGCGGCCCGAGCCATGGGCGCGCAAATCAACAGCGGCCCCAACTGGCTGGAAGTGCGCCGAGGCAGCTGGCCGCTCACAGCGGTCGACATGGACTGCAACCACATCCCCGATGCGGCCATGACCCTGGCCGTGATGGCGCTGTATGCGCAAGGCACAACCCGCCTGCGCAACATCGCCAGCTGGCGCGTCAAGGAAACCGACCGCATCGCCGCCATGGCCACCGAATTGCGCAAGTTGGGCGCCAGCGTGGTGGAAGGCGAAGACTTCATCGAAGTGACGCCGCCAGCGCAGTGGCAGCACGCCAGCATCCACACCTACGACGACCACCGCATGGCGATGTGCTTTGCCCTGGCCGCCTTCAACCCGCTGGCCCCCATGGCCGTGCCCGGTCGGCCTATTTCAGTGCGGATCGAAGACCCGCGCTGCGTGGGCAAGACCTTTCCCGACTTCTTCGAAACGCTATTCCAGGTCGCGCAGACCGACCCGGCGCTGATTCCGGTCATCACCATCGACGGGCCAACGGCGTCGGGCAAGGGCACGCTGGCCAGCACCCTGGCCACGCGCCTGGGCTATCAATTCCTGGATTCCGGCTCCCTCTACCGCGTGACGGGCCTGGTGGTTAGCCAGCGCGGCATCGACCCCGACGATCACGCGGCCGTGACAGCGGTCGCGCGCCAGATTGGCCAGGAAATCAGCCTGCGTTTTGACGGTCACAAGGTCTGGCTGGATGGCCTTGAGGTGAGCGAACACTTGCGCCAGGAGTCCGCCGGGCAAATGGCCTCGCGCATTTCGGCGATCCCCACCGTGCGCCAGGCCTTGGTTGACCTGCAGCTCAATTTCCGCGGCCTGCCGGGCCTGGTCGCCGATGGCCGCGACATGGGCACCGTGATCTTCCCAGACGCCGGCCTCAAGGTGTTTTTGACGGCCACCGTGCAAGAACGCGCCGAGCGCCGATATAACCAATTGATTTCAAAGGGATTTTCTGCTAACCTTGCAGAGATATGCGCAGACTTGGAAGTGCGCGACTTGCGGGATCGCACCCGCGCCGTGTCGCCCTTGCAGCCTGCGCAAGATGCCCGGATGCTTGACAACTCAGCACTGACCAGCGAGCGATCGTCGGAAACCGTGTTGGGTTGGTGGGTAGACGGGTGGCCTCATGTCAATGTCAATGCTGGCACTGACGTGAAGCCGATTTAAGGCTGTGACGTCCAGCCTTCGCCGCCCGGTGAAGGCTCAGGTTTGTCCGGGGTTGACCGCTGTTTGTGTCAACCCGGGTGTCATGTTCTCAACCCAACCGTACTTCGTCGTTCCTGTCGATGAAGTCGTCACCGCTGGCCCCAAGCCGGCACAGGAAATTTCCATGTCTCAAGCTCAAATCGCCGCTTACACCGGCACGGATTCGTTCGCCGCCATGTTCGAGGAGTCGCTGCAGCGCACCAACATGCGCACCGGCGAAGTCATCACCGCTGAAGTGGTGCGCGTCGAACACAGTTTCGTCGTGGTCAACGCAGGCCTGAAGTCAGAAGCCTACGTGCCTATCGAAGAATTCAAGAACGACCAAGGCGAACTCGAAGTTCAAGTCGGCGACTTCGTGTCGGTGGCTGTGGACGCCATCGAAAACGGCTACGGCGACACCATCTTGTCGCGCGACAAGGCCAAGCGTCTGGCCTCGTGGCTGTCCCTGGAAACCGCGCTGGACTCCGGCGACTTCGTGACCGGCACCGTCAACGGCAAGGTCAAGGGCGGCCTGACCGTTCTGGTCAATGGCATCCGCGCCTTCCTGCCTGGCTCACTGCTGGACACCCGCCCCGTCAAGGACATGAGTCCTTACGAAGGCAAGACGATGGACTTCAAGGTCATCAAGCTGGACCGCAAGCGCAACAACGTCGTGCTGTCACGCCGCGCTGTGGTGGAAGCTTCGATGGGCGAAGAGCGCGCCAAGCTGATGGAAACGCTGCGCGAAGGTGCGATCGTCAATGGCGTGGTCAAGAACATCACCGAATACGGTGCGTTCGTGGACCTGGGCGGCATCGACGGCCTGCTGCACATCACCGACATGGCCTGGCGCCGTGTCCGTCACCCTTCCGAGGTCGTGACGGTGGGTCAAGAGCTGACCGCCAAGGTCCTGAAGTTCGACGCCGAGAAGAACCGCGTTTCGCTGGGCCTGAAGCAAATGGGCGACGATCCATGGGTTGGCGTGTCGCGCCGTTACCCTGCTTCGACTCGCCTGTTCGGCAAGGTCACCAACATCGCTGACTACGGCGCATTCGTTGAGATCGAACCCGGCATCGAAGGCCTGGTCCACGTCTCTGAAATGGACTGGACCAACAAGAACGTGGCGCCCAACAAGATCGTCAACATGGGCGACGAAGTGGAAGTCATGGTCCTGGAAATCGACGAAGACAAGCGTCGCATTTCCCTGGGCATGAAGCAGTGCAAGCCGAACCCTTGGGACGACTTCGCGGTCAACTTCAAGCGCGGCGACAAGGTCAAGGGCCCCGTCAAGTCGATCACTGACTTCGGCGTGTTCGTTGGCTTGGCCGCTGGCATCGATGGCCTGGTTCACCTGTCCGACCTGTCTTGGGACGAACCCGGCGAAGCCGCCGTGCGCAACTACAAGAAGGGCCAGGAAGTCGAAGCCATCGTGTTGGCGATCGACGTCGAGCGCGAGCGCATCTCCCTGGGCATCAAGCAGATGGACTCCGATCCGTTCACGAACTACACCTCGGTCAATGACCGTGGCATGACCGTGACCGGCAAGGTCAAGACCGTCGACGCCAAGGGTGCCGAGATCGAACTGACCGAAGGCGTCACCGGCTACCTGCGTGCTTCCGAAATCGCCCGCGAGCGCGTGGAAGATGCCCGCAACGTGCTGAAGGAAGGCGACGAAGTCACCGCCGTGATCATCAACGTCGACCGCAAGACCCGTTCGCTGCAACTGTCGGTCAAGGCCAAGGACAGCGTTGAAGAGCAACAAGCCCTGCAACGTCTGAGCGCCGACAACAAGGAAGCCACCGGCACCACCAGCCTGGGCGCCCTGTTGAAGGCGAAGCTGGATCAAAGCAACGGCTGATCCCGTTTCCTGAGCCATCCAGCAACCTCCGTCAGGATCTGGCCAGTCTCGACTGAACCAGACCCCGGCGGGGGTTGTGATGAGCACACTACCCCGTGCCCTCATCACAGCCCCCGATCCTTAGCAGTCACCCCCTCATGACCCGTTCCGATCTAGTGGCCCGCTTGGCCGAGCGTTTCAGCCAGCTCACGCAACGCGATGCCGAGTTCGCCGTCAAGACCATACTGGACGGCATGTCTGAAGCATTGGCCCGTGGTCACCGCATCGAGATCCGCGGGTTTGGCAGTTTTTCCATCAGCCGGCGCCCTCCCCGCAAGGGCCGCAACCCACGCTCGGGTGAACAGGTGCTGATTCCCGAAAAGCTGGTGCCCCATTTCAAACCGGGCAAAGCCTTGCGCGAGGCTGTGGATGCACATGCCGACGCGCCCGATGCCTTGCCTTTGACAATCCCCACCAATAACTCCTGAGGCAGCCTATGCGTGCATTGACCTGGTTCTGGCGTGGCCTGATGTTCTTCGTGCTGTTTGCCTTTGCGCTCAACAACCAGCATGTGGTCGAACTCAAGTGGTTCCTGGGTTACCAGTGGCAAGCGCCCATGGTCTTCGTCGTGCTGGCCGTCTTTGGCCTGGGCTGCATCACCGGTGTGCTGGCCATGGTGCCCAGTTGGTGGCGTCACCGCCGCGATGCGCGTCAGCGCCTGCGCCTGCTGCCAGAAACCGCAGCACAGCCCAAGAGTGCCAAGCAGGCGACTGGCGCCAACGCAAGCACCCCGGGTCCGTCAACCCTGCCGGCTGAGTTACCCTTTCCGCCCGACATGCCTGCGCCACGCAAGCCCACCAAGTGATCGGCTTGCCCCATGGACTTTGATCTGCAATGGCTGCTGCTGGCCCTGCCTGGCGTGTTTTTGCTGGGCTGGCTGGCCTCGCGGATGGATCTGCGTCAGATGAAACGCGAGGAACGCTCCTCGCCCCAAGCGTATTTCAAGGGCCTGAATCTGCTCTTGAACGAACAGCACGACAAGGCCATTGATGCCTTCATTGAGGCGGTGCAGCAGGACCCCGACACCTCTGATCTGCACTTTGCACTGGGCAGCCTGTTCCGCCGCCGGGGGGAGTACGAGCGCGCCATCCGTGTGCACGAACACCTCTTGGCCCGGGCCGATTTGCGACGTGAAGAGCGCGAACGCGCCCAGCACGCGCTGGCACAGGACTTCCTGAAAGCGGGTCTGCTCGACAGGGCCGAGAACACCTTCAAGGCGCTGGAAGGGACGGCCTTCAGCAGCGATGCGCGGCTGGCCTTGCTGACCCTGCACGAGCGCTCACGCAACTGGCGCCCAGCCATAGAGGTAGCACGGCAACTGGAAGCCGCGGGCACTGGGTCTTTCGCGCAGCGCATGGCCCACCATTGGTGCGAAATCGCCCAGGAGGCAGACACGCGGGGCCAGGCAGACGAGGCTGAACGCGCCTTGGCGGAGGCCCGCAAGGCCGCCCCTCACGCGGCACGTCCCCTGGTGCTTCAAGGCCAGCGTCTGGCCCGTCTGGGCCAGCATCATGCGGCCCTGGCGGCGTGGGATGAACTGATGACCATCCAGCAGCAAGCCTTTTCGCTGGTGGCACAAGACTACGCCACCAGCGCTCAGGCCAGTGAGCAAGCTGACCAGGCCCGGGCCAAATTGGAGGCCCTCTACCGGCAAACGACCTCCGTGGACGTGCTCACCGCGATCAATCAATTGCAGAGCGATCCGACGCTGCGCCGCCAGAGCCTGCTCAAGCACCTACGCGGCCAGCCTTCGCTGGCTGCGGCGCAAGGCTTGATCCGCGAGCGAGTCAGCAGCGGGCGGGCGCTGGATGAGTCCGAACTGGCGTGCCTGCAAGCGGCCTTGGCCTCTGCGGCCAAGCCCATGCAACGCTACCGCTGCGCGGCCTGTGGCTTTGAGAGCCAGCACTACTTCTGGCAATGCCCCGGCTGCCACGGCTGGGACACCTACCCGCCACGCCGACTGGAAGACCAGTGAGCGAGACAAGGCCCGCTTCAGTGCTGGTGACTCATGCCGTGATCTGCGGAGTGGCCCCCGGTCTGAGGCGCTGAAGCCCGCACCGGCACGACGATGTCCTGTTGGACGGTGCGCCCATCGGGCATGCGCAGAATCAGGGTCAGGGGCACCGCCTCACCGACCTTCAATGCCTGCTTCAGGCCCGTCAGCATGAGGTGATGCCCCCCCGGCTGCAAGGCCACCTTCTGACCCGCGGGCAAAGGCAAGGAATCAATGGCGCGCATCCGCATCACATCGCCCTCCATGCTCATTTCATGCAATTCGGCCGTTGCCGCCACGGGGGTCGTGAAGCCCACCAGGGTCAAGGGCCTGGCGCTGGTCAACTGCATGAAGCCACCCGTGCCACTCTGGCCCTTGACAGCCTGACGCACCCAGGCGCCACTGACATCGACCAGGGTGACTGGTGCAGCGACTGAGCCCGAAGCAGTGGACGCCGTAAGAGCGCTCGCTGCCGCGGTGGAGGCCGCGCCCGCGGTGCCACCCAGCAACAGGCACCCCGCCAGCAACGCCAACACCGTCACGTGGACACTGGGGACTTCAGCTCTGCTCATGATGCTTTCCTCAAATCAATGGACTGTGCCATATCCGGCGATCCGAAATTGTGAATGCCCAAAGCCTCCTGGCTGTAGCGCCACAGGTTCTGCGCCAATTCTGGATTCCGATTGGCGGGGCTGCCCTTGCGCACTTTGCGACCGGCCCAATACTGACCACTGATGGTCAAGCCGTCCTGGGTCGCCAGGTAGATCTGAGTCCGGGCGCCCGTGGCCTCAGACACCAGGAACGGTCCCACCGAAGCCGTGACCCAGGCCGGTGTATCACGCCAGAAGTCGCTCCTGATGCCGCCGGGGTGAAAGCCATTGACCTTGACCTGAGTGCCTTTCAAGCGTCGAGCCAGTTCGCGCACGAACAGCATGTTCGCCAGCTTGGAGCGGCCATAGGCCCGAAATGGCTCGACCTGCAGGAACTGGCTGGTCGAGGGGTTGCGCAAGGTGTGCAGGTCCAGATTGCCACCCATCCAATGCGCCACCGAGCTGGTCACCACGATGCGCCCGTCTGGCGAGGCCAGCACATTGGGCAACAAGTGGTGCGTGAGCAGGAAATGCCCCAGATGCGTGGTGGCGAACATCATTTCGTAGCCAGCACGGTTTGTGGTCAATTGACGGGTGTAGAGGCCGGCATTGAGCACCAGCACGTCAAGCACCGGCAGGCGATGCGCGACTTCCGCCGCAAACGGGGCAATCGCATCAAAGTCGGACAGGTCCACCGCCAGCCATTCGATCCGGGCCTGCGGCAGCTCCGAGCGGATTGATCGAACCAGGGCATCACTCTTGGCCACGTTGCGTGCCGCGATGACAACCCGGTAACCCTGCTGAACCAGCGCACGCGCCGTTTCTTTGCCGATGCCGCTGTTGCCGCCGGTGATCAGTGCCGTTTTCATGGATGCCCTCCATTGCTGAGCTTTTTAGACGTCACATGATCCCTCAAAAAGTCAGGCCGCCTGCACAACCCTTCGATATTGAATGGCTTCAGCCACATGGGCCAGGACAATCGTCTCTGATTCAGCCAGGTCCGCGATGGTGCGCGCCAAGCGCAGCACGCGGTGAAAGCCGCGCCCCGACCAGCCCAGGCGGACGCTGGCGTTTTGCAGGAAGGTCAGCGCGGCAGGCTCCGGTCTGGCCAGGGTATCCAGGCCCGCGCCGTCCAGCGCGGCGTTGACGCAGCCCTGCCGGTCCAGCTGGCGTTGGCGGGCCCGCGCCACACGCTCGGCCACCACCGCCGTGGTATCGCCATCAGGGACACGGGCGAGGATGTCGGCCGACACGGCGGGCACCTCCACCTGCACGTCAATGCGGTCCAATAAGGGGCCGCTGAGCCGACTTTGGTAGCGCGTGACCTGATCGGGCGTGCAGCGGCACGCCTTGTTTGGATTGCCCAGGTGCCCGCAGGGGCAGGGGTTCATGGCGCCCAGAAGTTGAAAGCGCGCGGGGAAATCATGTCGGCGCGCGGCGCGCGAGATGGTGATGTGGCCGGTCTCCAGGGGTTCGCGCAAGGCCTCCAGAGCGGCACGTGGAAATTCGGGCAGCTCGTCCAGGAACAGCACGCCATGGTGCGACAGCGAGATTTCGCCCGGCTTGGGGGGTGAGCCACCGCCCACCAGGGCCACCGAGGATGCGCTGTGGTGCGGGCTGCGAAACATGCGCCGTTGCCAGGCGCTGGCGTCAAAGTGACCGGCCAGACTCAACACCGCAGCCGACTCCAGCGCTTCGTCCTGCGTCAGGGGTGGCAAGAGCCCCGCAAAGCGCTGCGCCAACATGGATTTACCGGTGCCTGGAGGCCCGACCATCAACAGGCTGTGATTGCCGCTGGCAGCGACCTCCAGGGCCCGCTTGGCCGCGGACTGTCCCTTCACATCGCGCAGGTCTATCAAGGCGGCGGGCGCAGCCCCTTCAGGCTCGCGCTGCGCGCAGGTCAAGGGCTGGCGCACGCCTTCATCGGCCAGCAAGGACTGGACAACGTCCAGCAGGTGCCCGGCCTCGAACAGCGCCACGCCCGAGACCAGGGCGGCCTCCCGTGCACTGGCCCTGGGCAACACCAGGCCGCGCTGCACCTGCCCGCCTTGCACGCGACGTCGCAGAGCCAGGGCCATGGGCAGGGCGCCCCGCACCGGTCGCAACTCACCTCCCAGGGACAATTCGCCGGCAAATTCCAGGTCCTGCAAGTGCCTTGCGTCGATGTGACCCATGGCGGCCAGGATGCCCAGGGCAATGGGCAGGTCAAAGCGGCCCGATTCCTTGGGCAGATCCGCCGGGGCCAGGTTGACCGTGATGCGTTTGTTGAAGGGAAAGTCCAGCCCGCTGTTGCTCAGGGCGGCTCGCACGCGCTCACGCGCTTCCTTGACCTCGGTGTCGGCCAGACCCACCAAGGTAAAGCAAGGCAGGCCATTGGCCAGGTGGACTTCAACGGTGACTTCAGGAGCATGAAGCCCATCCAGGGCGCGACTGTGAACGATGGCAAGCGACATGATTGTGGTGTGGCGGAGCGAATGGCATCCGATGCGCGACGATTGTGCCCATGGCGGCGGCGCGTGGCTGTCCCCCTTTGGGGGCATCCAGCAACGTCCGGCCACGGGCGTCCACACAGGACCCCGGCGCAATTGCACATTTCTTGTGCAAAAAAGGCGCTGCACGACCACGCCAGATTGGAAGCACAGATGTGGTGCGTGCTGAGCAAGCCCGCCATCCACACTGGTGCGTCATCGGCGGGCTTGCTCGATCTCCCCCGCACTGAATCGTTGGCACAGTTCGTGCAGACAGGTGGTTCGTCCCCCTTCCTTTTCCTGCCCCGTCAACCTCACTGGAGAACCGACCATGAAAATGGTGACCGCCATCATCAAGCCTTTCAAGCTTGATGAAGTCCGTGAGGCCCTGTCCGCCATTGGCGTGCAAGGCATCACCGTGACCGAAGTCAAAGGCTTCGGTCGCCAAAAGGGCCACACCGAGCTGTATCGCGGCGCGGAATATGTGGTCGACTTTCTGCCCAAGGTCAAGATCGAGGCCGCCGTGGATGACCCCATCCTCGACCGCGTCATCGAAGCCATCGAAGCATCGGCCCGCACCGGCAAGATCGGTGACGGCAAGATCTTCGTGACCTCGTTGGAGCAGGTGATCCGCATCCGAACCAGCGAAACCGGCAAAGACGCCTTGTGAGGCTGGAGGCATCCGCCTCCGCCCCCCCGTTTACTCCCTGGAGGGCGCCTCACATCGCATCTCCGTGGCCAACTTTTGATCTTCCAAGAGGCATTCCATGAGAAAACTCATTGCGTCGCTCGCACTGGGGCTTGCGGCCCTCGGTGTCCTGGGTACATCCCACGCCCAGGACACCGCCGCATCGGCCCCGATGATTCCTGCCGCCATGGCAGAAGCACCCTCGGCCACTGCGCTGGCGGCATCGGCCGCAGCACCGGAGGCCGCGCCAGCGGCATCTGCCGCAGCATCCGCACCCGTCCCCAACAAGGGCGACACCGCCTGGATGATGGTGTCTACCTTGCTGGTGATCCTGATGACCGTGCCAGGACTGGCCCTGTTCTACGGTGGCCTGGTGCGCAGCAAGAACATGCTGTCTGTGTTGATGCAGGTGATGGTGACCTTCTCGGTCATCGTGGTCGCCTGGTTCGTGTACGGCTACAGCCTGGCATTCACCGAGGGCAACCAGTTCATCGGCGGCATGGACCGGCTGATGATGAAGGGCATCTGGGACAACGTCACAGGCACCTTCGCCAATGGCGCCACCTTTAGCAAGGGGGTCGTGATCCCCGAGCTGGTATTCGCCGCCTTCCAGGCCACGTTCGCGGGCATCACCTGCGCGCTGATCGTCGGCGCATTCGCAGAACGGGCCAAGTTCTCGGCTGTGCTGCTGTTCATGCTGCTGTGGTTCACCTTCAGCTATGCGCCCATGGCCCACATGGTGTGGTTCTGGATGGGCCCGGACGCCTACTCTGGCAAGGAAGTGGTTGATGCCATGAACAGCAAGGCCGGCCTGATCTGGCAATGGGGTGCGCTGGACTTTGCTGGCGGCACCGTGGTGCACATCAATGCCGCGGTCGCCGGTCTGGTCGGTGCCGTCATGATCGGCAAACGCGTTGGCTATGGCAAGGAATCCTTCACCCCGCACTCGCTGACGCTGACCATGGTCGGTTCCGCCCTGCTGTGGGTGGGCTGGTTCGGTTTCAACGCGGGCTCCGCCCTGGAAGCCAACGGTTTCGCCGTCCTGGCCTTCGCCAATACCTTTGCGGCGACCGCAGCGGCGGTGCTGGGCTGGATACTGGGTGAATCGCTGCTCAAGGGCAAGGCCTCAATGCTGGGGGCCGCTTCGGGAGCGGTGGCCGGTCTGGTCGCCATCACCCCCGCCGCTGGCAACGTCGGCATCGGCGGCGCGCTGATCATTGGTGTGCTGGCGGGCCTGATCTGCCTGTGGGGCGTGACCGGCCTGAAGAAGATCCTGGGCGCTGACGACTCGCTGGACGTGTTCGGCGTGCACGGCGTGGGCGGCATCCTGGGTGCACTGCTGACCGGCGTATTCAACTCGCCCAACCTGGGCGGCCCCAGCTCGGTGGCTGATTGGGTCTCGGTGACGATGGTCACGCCGGCCGATTACTCCATCCTGAACCAGGTCATCATCCAGGCCAAGGCGGTTGGCTTGACCGTGGTCTGGTCGGCCGTGGTCTCCGTCATCGCTTACAAGATCGTCGATCTGGTGATCGGCCTGCGCGTCTCGGAAGAAATGGAGCGCGAAGGGCTGGACATCACTGCTCACGGCGAAACCGCCTATAACAAGTGATTCGACCAGTGCTCTGAACCATCGACTCGCATGAGTCAAGGGGCTGCCTTCGGGTGGCCCCATTTTTTTGGGGGGCTGCACATTGGGGCCACATGTTTCTAGAATGGGGGCCCATCCCTCTCGCACCATCACAAGCCCCATGGTTCCACACCTGATCACCGCGCTGACCGGCTCCATCAACGAGCTGGAGCAGCGCATGCTCGAATCCGTGCCTGCCATTGAGCGTTGGTTCAGGCTGGAGTGGATGGAGCACACGCCGCCGTTTTACACCTCGGTGGATTTGCGCAATGCCGGCTTCAAGCTCGCGCCGGTGGACACCAACTTGTACCCGGGCGGCTTCAACAACCTGACGCGCGAGATGATGCCCCTGGCCGTGCAGGCTGCCATGGCCGCGATCGAGAAGATCTGTCCCGAGGCCAAAAACCTGTTGCTGATCCCGGAAAAACACACCCGCAACCAGTTTTACCTGGCCAATGTCGCGCGTCTGGTGGAAATTTTCAGTGTGGCCGGCTTGAACGTGCGGCTGGGCACCCTGGACGAGGCCATCACCGCCCCGACCGAGGTGGCGCTGCCCGACGGCGGTTCGCTCACACTCGAACCCCTGGTGCGCACCAAGCGCCGCCTAGGGCTCAAGCATTTCGACCCCTGCACCATCTTGCTCAACAATGATCTGTCAGCGGGCATCCCCGACATCTTGCAAGATCTGCACGAGCAGTACCTGCTACCACCGCTGCACGCCGGCTGGTCCGTGCGCCGCAAGAGTCAGCACTTCGCATCTTATGAAGAAGTGGCCAAGAAATTCTCCAAGCTGCTGGGCATGGACCCCTGGCTGATCAACCCCATGTACGCGGTCTGCGACGACGTTGACTTCCAAGACGGCAGTGGGGGCGATTGCCTGCAATCCCAGGTCGACGCCTTGCTCCACAAAGTCCGCCGCAAGTACAAGGAATACGGCATCAACGAAAAGCCCTTTGTCGTCGTCAAGGCCGACAACGGCACCTATGGCATGGGCATCATGACCGTGCATGACGCCAAGGAACTGACCGACCTAAACCGCCGCACCCGCAACAAGATGTCGATGGTCAAGGATGGCCAGGAGGTCAACCGCGTGATCATTCAAGAAGGCGTGCCCACCTACGAACGGATCAACGATGCCGTGGCTGAACCCGTGGTCTACATGATCGACCGTTACGTGGTGGGAGGCTTCTACCGAGTGCATGCCGAGCGAGGCGTCGACGAGAACCTGAATGCACCCGGTTCCAGCTTTGTGCCGCTGGCCTTTGCCGAACCCACCCAGATGCCCAGACTCGGCGCCAAACCCGGCGCCAGTGCGCCCAACCGCTTCTACATGTATGGCGTGATTGCTCGCCTGGCCATGCTGGCCGCCAGCTATGAATTGGAAGCCACCGACCCGAACGCCGAAATCTACGAATAAGCGGGCAGAATGGCCGCTTCGTCGATTCGCGCCTTGTCCCAACTGTGCAACTCCGCCCCAACGCCGCGCCCAGCGCCTCGCAACTCGCCGCCTTGACATTGGGGGCGATCGGTGTCGTCTATGGCGACATCGGGACGAGCCCGCTCTATGCGCTCAAGGAAGTCTTTGCGCACGGGCATTTGCCCGTCAATGCGGAGAGCATTTTCGGCATCCTGTCGATCGTGTTCTGGGCCTTGACGATCATCGTGTCGCTCAAATACGTGACGCTGATCCTGCGGGCCGACAACAACGGGGAAGGAGGCCTGATCGCCATGCTGGCGCTGGCATCCACCGCAGTGAAGGATCGGCCGGTATTGCGGCAAATTTTGTTGGGGGTTGGCATTTTCGGCACCGCCATATTCTTTGGCGACGGGGTCATCACACCGGCCATCTCGGTGCTGTCCGCCGTCGAGGGCATGGAGGTGGCAGCACCGGGGCTCAACCACTTCGTGGTGCCCATCACACTGGTCGTGCTGACGTTGCTGTTCATGGTGCAAAAGCACGGCACCGGAGGCATTGGCAAATTCTTCGGCCCGATCATGACGGTGTGGTGCCTCGTGCTAGCGCTGCTGGGCGTGGTGCACATTCACGAAAATCCCCAGGTTCTGTTCGCCCTGAGCCCACACTACGCCATCAGCTTCATCCACGACCATCCCAAACTAGCGTTCATCTCACTGGGCGCCGTGGTGCTTTGCGCCACCGGGGCCGAAGCGCTCTATGCGGACATGGGGCATTTCGGCAAGAAGCCCATCCGCCTGGCCTGGTTCGGGCTGGTCATGCCTGCCTTGGTCCTGAACTACTTCGGCCAAGGAGCCATGCTTCTGCAGCACCCCGAAAACATCGGCAACCCTTTTTTTGAAATGGCCCCCCAGTGGGCGCTGTACCCCCTGGTGATCCTGGCCACCTTTGCCACGGTGATTGCCTCGCAGGCCTTGATCTCGGCGGCGTTTTCGGTCACCAAGCAAGTCATCCAGCTGGGCTACCTGCCGCGCCTGCGCATCCTGCACACGTCCATCAAGGAAACCGGCCAGATCTACATCCCCTTCGTGAACTGGGGGCTGTACGCCTGCATCGTGCTGGCCGTGGTGTTCTTTGGCTCCAGCACCAAACTGGCCGCCGCCTACGGCATCACCGTCACCATCGACATGCTCATCACCACGGTGATGACCTTCTTCGTGATCCGCTTTGCCTGGAGGCTCAGCCTGCTGCTGTGCATCTTTGCCACCGGATTTTTCTTCGTGATCGACGCCATGTTCTTTGGCGCCAATGCCATCAAGGTGATTGACGGCGGCTGGTTTCCGCTGCTGATCGGCGCGGTCATGTTCATGCTGATGATGACCTGGAAGCAAGGTCGCGCATTGCTCAGCGAACGACTGCGCACGGATTCGATCGATCTGCACCCCTTCCTGGACGCGGTGTTCTCCAGTCCGCCCATGAGGGTCTCGGGCACGGCCGTGTTTCTTAATGCCGATGCGGGCACTACCCCCAACGCCTTGCTGCACAACCTCAAGCACAACAAGGTCTTGCACGAGCAAAATCTGTTCGTCACCGTCAAATCGCATGAAGTGCCCTGGGTCGAGCTGAAGGACCGCATCGAGATCGAGGACCTGGGCAACCACTGCTGGCAAATCATGCTGCATTACGGTTTCAAGAACGAGCCCGATGTGCCCAAGGCACTCAAGCTGCTCAAGGAGCATGGCGTGACGATCGAAGACATGGAAACCAGCTACTTCCTGTCACGCGACATCGTGATCCCGACCATTGGCAGCGGCATGGCGCCCTGGCGGGAAAAACTGTTTGCCAGCATGCATCGCAACGCCTCTGGTGCGGCCGATTTCTTGAGCCTGCCCACCAACCGGGTGATCGAAATGGGCTCCAAGGTCGAGATCTGAGCCCCCTCCTGTCGCCACTGCGCCGCATCAGCCAGGACACCTCACTGGCGGCGGTATCGGCCGGCTTTGTGGCGACGCTGGTGGGCTTCACCAGCACGATCGCGCTGATCTTCCAGGCGGCCCGAGCCCTGAACGCCACCCCGGAGCAGATCACTTCATGGGTCTGGGCCCTGGGCATCGGCATGGGGCTGACCACACTGGGCCTATCACTGCGCTCGCGCGCGCCCATCCTCATCACCTGGTCTACCCCAGGTGCGGCGGTGATCGCCACCTCCGCCGCCGGCGTCAGCCTGCCCGAAGCCGTGGGCGCCTTTGTGGCCTGCGGCGTGCTGATGGGCTTGTCCGGCGTGACAGGGCTGTTTGAGCGCCTGATGAACCGCATCCCCGTGGCGCTGGCGTCGGCCTTGCTGGCGGGCATCCTGGCCAAATTCGCGCTATTGGCATTCGCCGCCACCACGGTGCAACCGACGCTGGTGCTGACCATGTTTGCCGCCTACGTGGTGGGTCGCCGTTGGTGGCCACGCTACGCGGTGCTGGGCGTGCTGCTGGTGGGCATGCTGGTGGCCGCATGGCAGGGCCAGCTGCACCATCAGGATTTGCACTGGCGCCTGGCCCAACCGGTCTTCGTGATGCCGCAGTGGTCCTGGCACGCCATCATCGGCATGGGCATCCCGCTGTTCATCGTGACCATGGCCTCGCAGGCGGTGCCCGGGGTGTCGGCCATCCGGGTGGCCGGCTACCAAACGCCGGTGTCGTCCTTGATGAGCTGGTCAGGCGTGGCCACCGTGCTGCTGGCGCCGTTTGGCGGCTACACCTTCAATCTGGCGGCCATCACGGCAGCCATCGTGCTCAGCCCGCATGCGCATGCGGACGCCGCCAAACGCTATACCGCTGCCATCATGTCCGGCTTGTTCTACATCGTCATGGGTCTGCTGGGCGGGGCCGTGGCTGGCGTGCTGGCGGCCTTTCCGGCGGCCTTCGTCATGGGGGTGGCGGGGCTGGCCCTGCTGGGCACCATCGGCGGTGGCTTGGCCGTGGCACTGCGCGACGAGCACCACCGCGAAGCTGCCCTGATCACCTTCCTGGTGACCTTGTCCGGCATGAGCCTGCTGGGCATCAGCTCGGCCTTTTGGGGCCTGGTCGCGGGCACGCTGGCCTTATTGGTGCAACACTTCAGGGCGCCCGAACCCGATCCTACCGACTCACCATGAACATTCTCTTCATTGCCGACCCCCTGGAAAGCTTCAAGGTCTACAAGGACAGCACCTTCGCGATGATGCGTGAAGCGGCTCGCCGCGGCCATCAGGTGTGGGCCTGTGAACAGCCCGATGTCACGTGGCAGCGCGGCGGCATGGTGCAGGCCAAGGCGCGTCACATCGAGCTGACCGGCCTGGCCGATGAATGGTTCTACGTCAAGACCACCGACACGGTCGCGCTGGCCGACATGGGCGCCGTGATGATGCGCAAGGACCCGCCCTTTGACACCGAATACCTCTACACCACGCACCTGCTGACCCAGGCCGCGCGCGAAGGTGCCCGAGTTTTCAATCGACCCCAGGCCTTGCGCGAACACCCCGAAAAACTCGCCATCCTGGAGTTTCCGGAGTTCATCGCGCCCACCCTGGTCACCTGCAACATCCAGGCGGTGCGGGCCTTTCACGCCACCCACCGCGACATCATCCTCAAGCCGCTGGACGGCATGGGCGGCGCGGGCATCTTCCGGGTACGCGAGGACGGCTTGAACCTGGGCAGCATCACCGAGACGCTGACCCGCGACGGCACACAAACCATCATGGTGCAAGGCTTTCTGCCCGCCATCGCGCAAGGCGACAAGCGCGTGTTGGTGATTGATGGCGAACCCGTGCCTCATGCCCTGGCCCGCATTCCGCAAGGCGGCGAGGTGCGCGGTAATCTGGCAGCCGGCGGCCTGGGCGTCGCCCAACCGTTGACCGACAAGGACTGGCACATTGCGCGCACACTGGGCCCCATCCTGGCCGCACGCGGTCTCTTGCTGGTGGGGCTGGACATCATTGGCGAGCACCTCACCGAGATCAACGTGACCAGCCCGACTTGCTTTCAGGAAATCACACAGCAGACGGGGTTTGACGTGGCCGCGCGCTTCATCGACGCGCTGGAGGCCCGCCTCAGCGTTTGAAGGTCTCGTCGAGCAAGCCCAGGCGATTGGCCTCAAACACGGCCTCGCTGCGCGAATGCACGGCCAGCTTGCCATACAGTTTTTTGATGTGCGTCTGCACAGTGTGCACGGACACGCCTTGCAGACGAGCGATCTCGGCATAGGCCAGCCCGCGCGCGATGTGTTGCAGCACCTCTTGCTCGCGTGGTGACAAGGCCACCGCTGGGGCGGGTGCCGCCTCAAGACCAGAAGGTGTCGTTGTGGAGGCTGGCCGCATGCGCAACAACAGGTGCCGCGCGATCATGGGTGAAATAGGCGAGGCGCCGCGTTTGACGGCCAGCAAGGTTTCGGCGATGTCAGCGGCTTCATCGTCCTTGTGGACATAGCCCACCGCGCCAGCTTCGATGCTGGCCACCACGTTCATCTCGTCCCCGAACATGGACACCACCAACATGTCGCACCGAGGCCAGTGGCGACGCACTTCGCGCATCAAGCTCAAGCCGCTGCCGTCGGGCAAGCCCAGATCAACCAGCAGCAAGTCTGCGCCCTGTCTGGCAAACCAGCCCCGCGCAGCAGCCAGCGTCATGAACGAAGCTGCCAGGGTCAACTGGGGATGGGCATTGATGCTCGTCGCCAGAAACTCGGCGGTCTGTGGGTTGTCTTCCACCACCACCACCGTCAAACGCTCATGGGCCTCATTCATCCTGGACTTTCATTGGCAAGGTCAATCGCACGTCGTGGCCCCCTTCATCCGGGCTGAAAAACTCAATGCCCGCGCCAATCGCACCGGCGCGCCCGCGCATGATCTGTAAACCGTGCCCGTGTGGGCCTTCGCTCGACCCCGCCACACCCCGCCCATCATCGTGCAACACCAACAGCAGGTGATCGCCCAGGTTGCGCGCACGCAGCGTGATCTCCTTGGCCCCGGCATGCTGCAAAACGTTGGACAAGGCCTCGAACAGAATGTATTGCAGCTGGCGCAAGGCCGCTTGGGTGCCCCCCGGCCAATCGGGTAGATCGTCCACGTCCCAGTTCAAATGCAAGCCCGCCGCCTTGAGGCGCGGCGTCATGCGAAAGCGCAAACTGGCCAGCAGGCCCACCACATCGCCATGCGGCATCGACATCGCATCAATCGACAACTTGAGCTGGTCCAGCGACTCGCGCAAGGTGCGCGTCACCAGGGGCAGGTCAACAGGCTGTTGCGTGATCGGGCTCAACTGGCGCAAGGCCGTGGTCAAGTGGGCGCCGACGCCATCGTGCATGTCACGCAAGATGCGCGAGCGCTCGGCCGACACGGCTTGCGCCTGTTCCAGCGCAGCCACGCGTTGAAAGCTGAGCCGCAACTCGGCCTCCCGGCGCTCGACTCGGTCCGCCAGCTCCTGGTTCAACGTGTCCAGTGTGCGACGCGACCTGGCATAGTCCCCCGCGACAATGAAGGCCATGCAGGTCACCTGCACGACGACGGTATAGGGGAGGATATAGACCGCATCAAAGGGCAGATGGTTGAGTTGCAGCAGCACATCGTGTACCGCCGGAGGAACGGTCACCATGCTGCCAAACGCGAACAGATTCCTGTCGGGCAAACGCACGCGATAGGCATGCCACATCGCGGCCAAAAAACCCACCATGGCGATGCCGTACATCATGGCGTAGGTCAGGCCCACCAGCGCCTGCGTGGGCGCCAAAGAAAATACTGCGGGAAACAGCAGGGCAAACCCAGCGATGAATCGCTCAAACCACAACCAGCGGCGCTCGGCAAAACGCAGAAAAAACAGAGTCAGGGACAACTGGGACCACACGAGCGCCGCGAAGGTCACGATGTCCCAGACATACAAATTCAAAAAGGCCTCGGGCACGATGGTGGCCGAAACACCCACGCCCCAAAGAATCGCCGCCTGCCCGACAAAGCCAAAGGCGACCTGGCTTCGATCACGCAGCCACAGCACCACCAGAAACGCGCCCAGCATCCCCAAGCCCACGTTGGCCGCATGCACGCCCAGCACCTGAACCCACCAACGACTGCTATACAGCTGCGACAAGGCCTGTGACGGCCCCACCCACACCCGTGACAGCCCCAACCCAGATTGAACAAAGTAGTTGCCGCGCACCCGGATCAACACCGTGTTGTCGCCAGCCTTCCATACACTGGACGGCACCCGAAACAGCAGGGGCGTGTACCAATTTCGGGTCACGGGGGTGTCCATCGAGCCCGAGTAACCCAGCGACACGCCATTGAGCCAAACCTCGGCGTTCATGCTGGCGCGCGGCAAGTACACCGCCCAGGATTGCCGGGGCAGATCGGACACAGGCACCTTCAGGCGATACCACCGCGTGTCTGGCAGAGGGCCCCTCGTCTGCGTCCATCGGTGAGGCAAGCTCACTGGCTGCCAGTTGGCCCCCTCGTCGGGCGGCGTGGCCGAAGACGACGCCAGCACCTCGGCCTCGGCCAACGCCAGCACCCCCGCCTGCACCTCACGCAGGCCCGGTGAAAAAGACCATAACCACTGCACGCCAGCCAGCGCCAACGCGGCCGCCAGCCCCCACAAGGCGACGGAGCGGCGAGAACGACAGCGGCAAGCAAGGGCAAATGAAGGCATGGAGCGCCATTGTGCGGTCCCAGGCGCGACAATAGAGGGTTAAACAATCGCGAGCACTCAAACGAATGGCCCTCCTCACCCTCAATGACGCCTGCTTGGCATTTGGCCACGTGGCCCTGCTGGACCATGCTGCGTTTTCGCTCGAAACCGGTGAGCGCGTCGGCCTGATCGGGCGCAACGGCACGGGCAAGTCCTCGCTGCTCAAAATCATCGCTGGGCTCGAAAAACCCGATGACGGTGCCGTGCAGCAGCAAAACGGCCTGCGCCTGGCCTACGTGGCGCAAGAACCCCTGTTTGCCGAAGGCATCAACGTCTTTGATGCCGTGAGTCTGGGCCTGGGTGACATCCGCGAGTTGCGCGACCGCTTTGAAGCCCATGCCGAAGGCGACGACCTGGATGCCCTGATGACCCAGATCGAAGCCCGCGACGGCTGGAACTGGGAGCAACGTGTCGACCAGACCCTGCAGAAGCTGAACCTGGCGCCCAACCTGGCCATCGCCGACCTGTCAGGCGGCATGAAAAAACGCGTCGCCTTGGCCCAGGCCCTCGTGGCCTCGCCCGACGTGCTGCTGCTGGACGAACCCACCAACCACCTGGACCTGGACGCCATCACCTGGCTGGAAGAGCTGCTTGTGGCCTTCAAGGGCAGCGTCATCCTCATCAGCCACGACCGCGCTTTTCTGGACAACGTCTGCACCCGCATTGTGGAACTGGACCGCGGCCAATTGCGTTCCTACCCCGGCAACTTCGCCGCGTACGAGGACCTCAAGGCCCAGCAACTGGCCGATGAGGCGCTGGCCAACGCCCGCTTTGACAAGCTGCTGGCGCAAGAAGAAGTCTGGATCCGCAAAGGCGTCGAAGCACGCCGCACCCGCAGCGTGGCCCGCATCAAGCGCCTCAATGACCTGCGCAGCGCCCGCTCCTCACGCCGTGATGTGGTCGGGCGCGTCAAGCTGGAAGTCTCGCAAGGCGACCGCGGCGGCAAGATCGTGGCCGAACTGGAAAACGTCAGCAAGAGCTACGGTGGCCGCACCATCGTCAATGACTTCACCGGCACCATCCTGCGCGGCGACAAGGTTGGCCTGGTGGGCGCGAACGGCGCCGGCAAGACCACGCTGCTCAAGATGATCCTGGGCGAGTTGAAGCCCGACAGCGGCACCGTCAAGCAAGGCGCCAACCTGAACGTCGCCTATTTCGACCAGATGCGCGACAACCTGGACCTCAACGCCACGCTGGCCGACTTCATCAGCCCGGGCAGCGAGTGGATCGAGATCAACGGCTCGCGCAAGCACGTCATGGGCTATCTGCAGGACTTTCTATTCTCGCCGGCCCGCGCCAACTCCCCCGTGCGCACCCTGAGCGGCGGCGAGCGCAACCGCCTGCTGCTGGCACGCCTGTTCGCCAAACCTTCGAATGTGCTGGTGCTGGACGAACCCACCAACGACCTGGACATCGACACGCTTGACCTGCTGGAAGACCTGCTGGCCGACTATCCCGGCACGGTCTTTCTGGTCAGCCACGACAGGCGCTTTCTCGACAACGTCGTCACCAGCACACTGGTGTCCGAAGGCGAAGGCCGCTGGCGCGAATATGAAGGCGGCGTCCAAGACTGGTTGATCCAGTCGCGTCGCGCCCAGGCCCTGGCGGCCAGCAATGCCAGCGCCGGTGCCAAAGCGGGCAACACCTCGGCAAGCGCCGCACCCGCCCCCGCAGTGACGCCCACCGCGGCAGTGAACGCCCCCAAAACCCGCAAGCTCAGTTTCAAGGAACAGCGCGAACTCGACGAACTGCCCAAGCGCATTGCCGACCTGGAAACCGAGCAAAAAGCGCTGCATGCCCAACTGGCCGACCCCGACATCTACAAGAAAGACCCCAAAGGCTTGCCGCTCATGCAGGCGCGCATTGAAGCCATTGATGAAAGTCTGCTGACGCTGCTGGACCGCTGGGAGACTCTGGGACAGCGCTGAACAATCAGGCCGCGACCGACACCATCTGGCCGTGGCCCGAGGTGGTCAGCGCGGCAAACAACTCAGTCCATGTTTGCTCCGGGTCATCGCTGCTCAAGACCGGCTCCAGCAGTGCCGCCAGACGTCGTGTATCGGCGCGCAGCACGCGCTGCTTGACCGAGGCAATCTGCGAAGGGTGCATCGAGAAGCTGCGCAGCCCCATGGCCAGCAACAGCTCGGTGAATATCGGGTCGCCAGCCATCTCGCCGCACACGCTCACCGCCTTGCCCGCCGCACGCGCCTGGGCAATGATGGAGGACACCAAGTGCAGCACGGCTGGATTCCAGGGGTCGTACAAATGCGCCACTGCCTCGTCAGCCCGGTCGATCGCCAGGGTGTACTGAATCAAGTCGTTGGTGCCGATGGAGAGGAAATCAAAATGCCGCAAAAAAATCGGCAGGGTCAAGGCCGCTGCCGGCACCTCGATCATGGCGCCCACCTCACAGGCGCCGAACGGCTTGCCTGATTCGGTCAATTGGCGCTGCACATGGGCGATGTTTTCCAGGGTCTGGCGGATCTCGTGCAGGCTGGCCAGCATCGGAATCATGATCTTGACGGGGCCATGGTAGGCCGCCCGGTACAAGGCCCGCAACTGACGGCGGAACATCCCGGGTTCGGACAGGCTCCAGCGAATGGCCCGCAAGCCCAGGGCCGGGTTCAACACCGACTCATGCCGCAACTCATTGGGCGACATCCCATCCAGAGGCTTGTCCGCACCGATGTCCACCGTGCGGATCGTCACCGGCAGCCCCTTCATGCCCTCGACCGCGCGGCGGTAAACCTCGTACTGCTCCTCCTCGTCGGGGAGATTGTCTCGGCCCCGATTCATGAACAGAAACTCGCTGCGGAACAGCCCCACCCCCACGGCACCCGCTTCCAGGACGGCCACGCCGTCTTCAGGCATTTCAATGTTGGCGATCAACTCGACGCGCTCGCCATCCAGGGTGACCGCCGGCGTGTGGCGCAAGCGCGCCAGGCGGCTGCGCTCCAGCTCGCTCTGCCGCTGCCGGAAGCGGTACTCCTCAAGCACGATCGGCGAGGGATCCACGATGACCAGACCCGCATCGCCGTCAATGATGATGCAGTCGTCCTGGCGGATCAAGTTACTGGCCTGGCGGGCGCCCACAACGGCCGGAATGTCCATGCTGCGCGCCACGATAGCGGTGTGCGATGTCTTGCCGCCTACGTCGGTCACGAAGCCCTTGAACACGCTGCGCTTGAAGCTGAGCATGTCCGCCGGAGCGATGTCGCTGGCCACCAGCACCAGGGGCTCGTCGCCCCCAAAATCCTTGGCCCCTTCGGTCGTCCCGGGCATGGGCGATGGCGCCCCACGTGCCAGGGTGCGCAAAATGCGCTCGACCACCTGCTCCAGATCAGCCTTGCGTTCACGCAGATAGGGGTCTTCCATTTCGTCAAACTGACGCGCCAGCACTTCCAGCTGGGCTGACAGCGCCCATTCGGCGTTGTAGTGGCGCTTGCTGATCCAGTCGGCTGTGGCCCCGATCAGGGCCTCGTCCTGCAGCAGCATCTGGTGCACATCCAGCAAAGCGGCCAGCTCGGAAGGTGCATCGCGGGGCAGATCTCGTTTGAGCACATCAAACTCATGTGCCACCACATCGCGGGCCCTGATCATGCGAGCGATTTCCTCATCGACCAAGGCAGGGTCAATGAAATGGTGAGGCACGTCCACGCGGCTGGAGGCGACCAACACCGCCCGGCCAATGGCCACACCCCGTGAGACTGGCAAACCGAAAATCTGGATGCTCATTCTTTGATGCTACCAGTGCCAGCCCTGCCTGGGTCTGAGGATTTACATGGACCCTTGGTCACAGTTCCGTCATCTGACATTCACACCAGCGTCACCCCCCGCAGCAACACTGACTCCCATTGTTCATTGACCCTTGCCAGGAGAGCCGACCATGCGGGACTTGCCCATGCCCACGCTGCCCATTGCCGATCTGCGCCCCACCTTGTCGGCCGATCGCGCCGCGCGGAGGTCACTTCACCCAAGCCCACCACAGCCCCTGGAAATCGTTTGGGCACGCACTGAAGAAGATGTTCTCGCGGCCCAGCGCCTGAGGTACCGGGTTTTCGCCGAAGAAATGGGAGCGCGCCTGAGCGTGCCCAGCGGCACCCCAAAAGGCCATGACGTTGACCTGTTCGACCCCTATTGCGAGCACCTGCTGGTGCGCCTGTCCAGCCGGAACGGACAGCCCGGCGAGGTCATCGGCACCTACCGCGTTCTGACCCCAGCCTCGGCAAAACGCGTGGGCGGCCTCTACAGCGAAACCGAATTCGACCTGACCCGCCTGCGCAGCCTGCGCGGCAAGATGGTGGAACTGGGGCGCTCCTGTGTTCACCCCGACCACCGCCACGGCGGGGCCATCCTGGCACTGTGGGGTGCCCTGGCCGAATTCATGGTGCGCAACGACCTGGACACCATGATCGGCTGCGCCAGCATCAGCATGCGCGACGGCGGTCACGTGGCCGCCAGCCTGTGGGAACAACTGCGCCACACCCACATGGCGCCCATCGAGCTGCAAGTCCGCCCTCGCCTGCCCCTGCCGGTGAACGACCTCGACCGCCACCTGAACGTCGAAGCCCCGGCTTTGATCAAGGGCTACCTGCGCTGCGGTGCCAAAATCCTCGGTGCCCCGGCCTGGGATCCTGACTTCAACACCGCCGACCTGCCCATGCTCATGCGCATCGCCGAGCTACCCCCCCGTTACCGCCGCCATTTCCTGGGGGCCTGATCCAATCCGGCGTCGGCGCAAAGACGCATAGACTGCGCCCCATGACGCAGTCTTTTCCCCCTCCTTCCTCGCTCAACACGCCCAAAAGCCTGCCCCTGTGGCAGTTGCTGGCCGGGTGCGCCGATGCCATCTCAGCCGTGAGCAGCGGCCAATCCCTGACCGACGCCCTCAACGCCTGCCGCCCCGCCGAGCGGCCCGGCGTGCAGGCCCTGTCCTTCGCCGCCCTGCGCCGCATGGGCCGAGCCCAGGCCCTGCGCCAGACCCTGGTTCCCAAAAAACCGGCCCCCTGGGTCGACAGCCTGTTGCTGTCCGCCCTGGCGTTGGCCTGCGGCACCGAATACAACGAACACACCCTGGTCGACCAGACCGTGGAAGCCGCCAAGCGCCGCGCCGAACGGGCCGCAGGCTTGGTCAATGCGGTGCTGCGCCGGTTCTTGCGCGAGCGCCAGGCCCTGATGGCCGCCACCGATGCCGACCCCATGGCCCGCTACAACCACCCGCAGTGGTGGATCAAGCGCCTGCGCCAGGACTGGCCCCAGCACTGGGAAGCCCTGCTCGATGCCAACCAGCATCAGCCGCCCATGACCTTGCGCATCAACGCCCGCCGAAGCACTGCATCGGCCTACCTGCAAAGGCTGCAAGATGCCGGCATCGGCGCCCATTTGTTGCCTTCATCTGCCAACGCACCGCAAGGCATCGTGCTGGAACACGCCGTGCCGGTGCAACGCCTACCGGGATTTGAGACCGGCGACGTCTCGGTGCAGGACGCGGCCGCGCAGCGCGCCGCCCCCCTGCTGTTGGGGCCCATTGATGGCCAAACCCTCCCCCCCGGCGCCCGTGTGCTGGATGCCTGCGCCGCCCCCGGCGGCAAAACCGCCCACCTGCTGGAACTGGCCGACCTGAAGGTGACGGCGGTCGACGCCGACCCCGCCCGCCTGACCCGCGTCACCGAAACCTTGAGTCGACTGGGCCTTCAGGCCCGCACCGTGGCCGCCGACGCCAGCCAGCCCGACACCTGGTGGGACGGCCAATTCTTTGACGCCATCCTGCTTGACGCCCCCTGCAGTGCCTCGGGCATCGTGCGCCGCCATCCCGACGTGCGCTGGCTGCGACGCGACACCGACATCGCCGCCCTGGCCCGCAGCCAGGACGCCTTGCTCACCGCCCTGTGGCCCAAGCTGACCCCCGGCGGTCGCCTGCTGTACTGCACCTGCTCCGTCTTCAAACAGGAAGGCCAGGCCCGGATCGACGCATTTTTGCAACGAACCCCCAGCGCCCGGGCCATGCCGGCACCCGGCCATCTGCTGCCTGTGGTCGAATATCCCAACGACCCTGCCGTCGCTGCCTCAGCGACGTCGCAGGACTTGGGCGACGGATTCTTCTACGCCCTGCTGATCAAGACACCCTAGCCAGCCGATGTCCCTCCTGCGCCGCCGAGACCTGCTGCAACGCAGTGCCTCTGCCCTGCTGTCCGCCACTCTGGCGCAGGCAGGGCTGCCAGCGCATGCCCAGGCGGGACCGGGCCACACCGGCATCGAATTGACGCAACTGCAAGCCGAACGCGGTGACGATGGCCTGCTGCTGAGCTACACCGTTCGGTTCGAACTGCCCAAAGACGTCGAAGACGCGCTGCTCAAAGGCGTCGCCGTGGTGTTCGTCGCCGAGGCCGACCTCTTTCAATCCCGATGGTATTGGGGCGACAAGCACCGCGCCCATGCGGTGCGTCGCTGGCGGCTGGCCTATCAACCCCTGACCCGTCGCTGGCGCCTGAGTTTTGACGGCCTGAGCCGCTGGTATCCCACCCTGCCTGAAGCCCTGAGCGTCATGCGCCGCGCCAGCCAATGGCGCATCGCCGACAACGTCCGCCCCGCTGACGAAAGCGACCACTACATCGACTTCAGCTTCCGCCTGGACACCGACGAATTACCCCGCCCCCTGCAAATCGGGCTGGGCGGCCAAAGCGACTGGACCCTGGCCGTACAACGCCGCATCAGCATTGGCACACCCCGCTGATCCCGCATGAGCACCATCAAAGCCAATCGCTGGGCATGGATCGTCTCGGGCGTGGCCATGACCGGAGCCGGCCTGGTATTGGCCTTCATGCTGGTCTTTGCCACGCAAAACCGCGAACGCTTCGAGCCCCATTTTTCCTGGCTGTTCTGGGCCAACGTCGCCATCGCGTCCATCCTGATCCTGGTCATCCTGATCGCGGTGGTTCGCCTGGTCATGCGCCTGCGCCAGCGCAAATTCGGCAGCCGCCTGCTGCTCAAACTGGCCGGCATCTTTGCGGTCGTTGGCGTCATCCCCGGCCTGCTGATCTACACGGTGTCCTACCAGTTCGTCTCGCGCAGCATCGAGACCTGGTTTGACGTGCGCGTTGAAGGTGCCCTGGAAGCCGGCCTCAACCTCGGGCGCAGCACGCTCGACGCCCTCACCACCGACCTCGGCAACAAAACCCGCCTGGCCGCCGAACGCCTGGGCGACCCAAAAGGCGCGCTCGGGCTGACGCCAACGCCCGGCGTGCTCGACCTGGAGCGCACCCGGGAGCAACTGAGCGCCCAGTCCGTCGCGCTGATCAACGAATCCGGCCAGATTCAGACCAATGCGGGGGACGAGACCCTGCACCTACTGACCGCCGAGCGCATCCCGCCCAACTGGCGTCAAGAGGCCCGCAGCAAAGGCGTCATCAGCATCATCGAAGGCCTGGAGGACAAAACCGATGGGATCGACGCTGGCGGGGGCAATGGCAGCAGCTTGAACGAAGCCCGCATCCTGGCCCTGGCCTGGATGCCCGACCCCACCTTCAGCCTGCAAAGCAAGGGCCATTACCTGATGGTCACGCAAAAGCTGCGCCCGGACCTGCTGAAAAACGCACTCGACGTGCAAACCGCCTACCGCGAATACCAGCAGCGCTCACTGGGCCGTGAAGGCCTGCGCCGCATGTACATCGGCACCCTGACCCTGGCCTTGATCCTGGCGGTGTTTGGCGCCCTGTTGCTGGCGGCCCTGCTCGGGCAGCAACTGGCCCGTCCCCTGCTGCTGCTGGCCGAAGGCGTCGACCGGGTGGCCAAGGGCGACCTCAGCCCCAAAGCCATCTTCGCCACCCATGACGAACTCGGCGGACTGACACGCTCATTCGCCGCCATGACCCAGCAGTTGTCGGACGCCCGCAACCTGGCCCAGCACAGCGTCCACGAACTTGACAGCGCCCGCGCCCACCTGCAAACCATCCTGGACAACCTCACCGCCGGCGTCATCGTGTTCGACCAACAAGGCCACATCGACACCGTCAACCCGGGCGCCACCCGCATCCTGCGCCTGCCCCTGTCGGCCTACCGTGGTCGCCCCTTGTCCGATGTCCCCGGTCTGCAAGACTTCGCCCAATCCGTGCGCGAACGCTTTGAGTTGTACGCCAGCGACCCCACCCCAGGCGAACGCCAGCAATGGCAAGAGTCCTTTGAACTGCGGCTCAACCCGCAGCACGAGCCCCAAACCCTGCTGGTGCGCGGCGCCGACCTGCCACCCGACTCCACTTTGCTGGTGTTCGACGACATCAGCGAAGTGGTTTCGGCCCAGCGTGCCGAGGCCTGGGGCGAAGTCGCGCGCCGCGTCGCCCACGAAATCAAAAACCCGCTCACCCCCATCCAGCTGTCGGCCGAACGCCTGCAACTCAAGCTGGAAGACAAGCTCGACGAGGCCAGCCGCAGCCTGCTGACCCGCTCGGTCAACACCATCGTCACACAGGTTCAGGCGCTCAAAACCCTGATCAACGAATTCCGCGACTACGCCCGCCTGCCCACCGCCAAGCTGGCACCACTCGATCTGAACGCCCTGGTCATGGACGTCCTGGCCTTGTACGGTCACGCCATCGACAAGGGCATCTTGGTGTCGGCGCTCACGCCCGACCTACCCCTGATTGACGGCGACGCCACCTTGTTGCGCCAGGTCATTCATAACCTGGTGCAGAACGCCCTGGACGTGGTCACCGACCACCCACCGTCCGACCAAGCCGCCCGCGTGCTCATTCGCACCGATTTGCCGCACCACCCCGACGGCACGGTGCGTGCGGTCCGGCTGTCTGTGCGCGACAATGGGCCCGGTTTTCCTGACAAAATTCTCAAGCGAGCCTTCGAGCCTTACACCACCACCAAGGCCAAAGGGACCGGACTGGGGTTGGCAGTCGTCAAGAAAATCGCTGACGAGCACCATGCCCTGGTGCGCATCCGCAACCTCGAAAGCGAAACACCCCAGCCCCCACCCCCAGGCAAATCCCCAGAAGAAGTTGTTTGGCGAGGGGCTCAAGTTTCGCTATCATTTTCAAAGCTGTCATCCACAATACCTCCGGCTGGTACACACTAGTGGTGTTCCGTCTCCTGAGGACACAAAATTCATGGCCACCATTCTTGTAGTTGACGACGAACTGGGCATCCGTGCCCTGCTCTCAGAAATTTTGACCGACGAAGGTCATTCCGTCGAAATCGCTGAGAACGCTGCGCAGGCCCGCCTGATGCGCGAGCAATGCAGTCCAGACCTTGTCTTGCTGGACATCTGGATGCCCGACGTTGACGGCATCACGCTGCTCAAAGAGTGGTCCACCAACGGCCAACTCACGATGCCGGTCATCATGATGTCCGGACACGGCACCATCGACACGGCGGTTGAAGCCACCAAGTGCGGCGCGCAAGCCTTCCTTGAGAAACCGGTGACCATGCAAAAGCTGCTGCGCGCCGTTGAGCAAGGCCTTACCAAGCCAGCGCCTCGCGCAGCCCTCGCAGCCGCCCCCGTGCACCTGGCCACGGTCACGCCCATCACGGCGGCACCGTCGTACAGCAACGCCCCCAACCTGGCGGCCGTGCGCATCGAAACCCACATTCCCGCTGAAGCACATCACGCGCCCACCAGCGGCTATGCGCACCACACGCTCTCGCATGAACAAAGCTTCGAACTGGACCGCCCACTGCGCGAGGCCCGTGACGACTTTGAACGCGCCTACTTCGAGTTCCACCTGGCCCGCGAAGGCGGCAGCATGACCCGCGTCGCCGAGAAGACCGGCTTGGAACGCACTCACCTGTATCGCAAGCTCAAGCAACTGGGCGTTGACTTGACTCGCAACAAAAAATCGGCCGCAAACTGAGGTATAGTCTCGGTCTTCGCTGAAGAAGCGGCCAAGTAGCTCAGTCGGTAGAGCAGCGGATTGAAAATCCGCGTGTCGGTGGTTCGATTCCGCCCTTGGCCACCAAAATTTCGAACCCCGCACAGCTCGCTTTGCGGGGTTTTTTATTGCCTGCTCACTGGCAGAATTCGCAAGATGTCCATGCCCACACCATCGCTGCGTCGCCCACTGCTTGTTCGGCTGTGCAACATGGTCGGTGACGTGGTGCTTGGGCTGCCAGCCTTGCAACTGCTGCAAGACCACGGCTTTGAACTGCACCTGTATGGCAAGGGTTGGGCCAAAGCCCTGCTGAGCGGCCATCTTGGTGAACCAGGCTGGCACTTCACGCCGCGCGCAGGCAAGCTGAGCGACCGCATCGCGCAGCTGCGCGAACTCAAGCATCAAGGCATGCTGCTGGACCCTGGCTTCAACAGTCGGGTCAACACGCTGCTCATGCCCAACTCCTTCTCTAGCGCGTTCGAGCCTCGCATGGCGGGCCTGAAGCCGGCAGGCTTTGCGCGCGATGGCCGCAGCCTGCTGTTGTGCAGCGCGTGGACGGCACAACACCCCAGCCCACCCGCGCATGCGCTGGAAGGCTTCTGGGAGCTGGCCTGCAAGCTCACGAACACTTCATCACCACCACCTGATCGCATTGACTTGCAGGTGACAAAAGAAGCCCAAGCCAAAGCTGATGAACTTATGGCCGCGCATGGCATCCGGCCCGGCTTCATCTGCATCGTGCCGTATGCGGCCGGCGATGTGGATGGCAAAGACAAGCGCTGGCCCGAGTTCGCCGCGTTCACGCGCCAACTCGCTGCACGCAAGGACCGCCAAATCGTCACCTGCCCCGGCCCCGGCGAAGAAGACATCGCACTGAAAGACCACCCCGATGCCATCTGCCTGCCCGGCGTGGCACTGGACGTCTACCTGGGGCTGCTCAAACGAGCCAGCCTCGTCATCTCCAACGACACCGGCCCAGCCCACATGGCCGCAGCCGTGGGCACCACCGTGCTGAGCGTGCTCGGGCCGACCAAGCCAGCGCAATGGCGCCCCTGGGGACCACAGAACCGCATTGCCCAGGGCCCTGGCGGGCAGTGGCCTTCGATGCGTGACGTCATGCAAAAGGTCGATGCATGAGCAACAGCAAGGGCCCACTGATCATCAGGCTGTGCAACTGGGTTGGCGAAGCCGTGCTGTCGCTGCCCACGCTGACCATGCTGGCCGATCAAGGTTATGAACTGCACCTGATCGGCAAACGCTGGGCCATCAACCTCTTTGAGGGCCACGGCTGGACGGTGCATGTTCGCCCCGCCAAGCGCAGCGATGCCATCCAGCAACTCAAAGGTCTGCGACAGCAACTGGGTCAGCAACACCCGGCTTTCACGCGCCGGCCCAATATGGTGCTGTTCACCAATTCGTTTTCCAGCGCGCTGGAGGCCCGCCTGGCCGGGCTCAAGCCCATTGGCTACCAGAAAGAAGGCCGCAGCCTGCTGCTGGGCCACGGCGTGCCCTACGAACCAGGCTTGCATGCGGCCGACAACTACTGGCGCATCGGCAGCCACTTCGCGGACGTGCCCTCGTCCCGCCCACGCAACCTGGGCCTCAAGCCTTCGCCCACGCACCTGTCTCAGGCTGCGCAACTGGTGCTGAACTATGCGCTGCGCCCTGGCTTCATCATCCTGTGCCCGTTCTCCGGCGCAGCAGACACCACCGGCAAAAAGCTGTGGCCAGCGTTTCCCGAACTGGCTCGCCAGTTGGGCGAGCAAGGTCACGATGTGGTCCTGTGCCCTGGCCCGGGAGAGGAAGAACAAGCTTTGGCCGACTACCCGTCGGCCAAGGTGATCAGCGGCATCGACCTGGGTACCTACGCCGCACTCAGCCAGCTGGCCGCCTGCACCGTGTCCAACGACACAGGCCCCGGGCATCTGGCTGCGGCCGTTGGCGCGCACGTCGTCAGCGTCCTGGGGCCTGATGCGGCGCCCATGTGGTGGATCCAGGGTGACAAGGTCACGGTACTGAGGCCGGATCAGGGGTGGCCCACGTTGCAGGATGTGCTTCACGCCATCGACCAGGCCACGCAATCATGACGCTTGCCCCTCGCCACATCGCCCTGCAATTCGGCCACATCAAGCACTTCAACGAAGGGCTGGCCGAATTTTCTCGCCAACTGGCCATGCAGTTCGCGCAGCAGGCTGGGGTGCTGAAGGCCGAGCGCAACTGGCACTTTCACTTCATCATGCCCAGCCAGTGGCATGGCATGTTCGGGCCCGAGGTTCAGTACCACGAGCTGAACGACAGCATGCGGCTGCGCCATCGTTTCCCGGTTGATCTGGACGTCTGGCATGGGCTGCATCAGCACATGCGCTTTCGCCCGCCCGTCAACAGCCGGCACAACATCATCACGGTGCATGACCTCAACCATGTCTACGCCAAGAAGGGCCTGAGCCTGTGGTGGCAGAACCTGCGCCTGACCCGGCACCTGCGGCGCGCGCATCAGCTTGTGGCCATCAGCCAGTACGCGGCCGATGATCTCGCCAAGTACCTACCCTGGGCACCGCCCGCCGTGGTCATCCACAATGGCGCGGCGGACTTGACAACGTCCCGACAAGAGCCCGTTGAAGCGCTTATTGGGCGACCATTTCTGCTGCACATAAGTCGGATGTCACCTTCCAAGAACGTCGGCGCGCTCATCGACATGGCCACCATCTGGCCTGAGCAGATGCTCGTACTGGCTGGCCCCGAAAGCCCGGAGGTGCAAGCTCACCGGGCGCGCGTGCATGAGCTCGGGCTGCGCAACGTCCACTTCTGCACCGACGTCAGCGAGGCTCAAAAGGCTTGGCTGTACGCACACTGCCGGGCCTTTCTCTTTCCGTCCTTGCAAGAAGGCTTTGGCTTGCCGCCGATCGAAGCCATGTTCTTTGGCAAACCTGTGATCGTGGCGCGGCGCACCAGCCTGCCTGAGGTCTGCGGAGAAGGTGCCGCCTATTGGGATAGCTTCGATCCAAATGGCATGCGACAGATCACCGAATCGTGGCTGACGCAGCATCAGCGACACCCTGACACGGCCGCTCTGGTTCGCCAGCAAGCGCGGCGCTATACCTGGGCGCGCGCGGCGCAGCAATACATGCACCTGTACGCACCAGACGCGGCACGAAAGGACGCATCGACATGCTGAACTTGCCGCAAGTCACCTTGTGCTGCGTGGACACCCGTCTGCCCCAGATGGCGCTGGACGCCATGAAAATCTGCATGGCGCGCGCGCAGTTTGGCGACGCCCTGCTCTTCACGCGCCCACAGCACGGCCTGCAAGATGTACCGCCCGGCATCAAGGTGATCAAGGTCGATACGATCCGCTCCATCGAGGCCTACTCGCACTTCCTGCTCAAGGAAATGGGGCCCTATCTCCACACCTCGCATATGCTGATCGTGCAGTGGGACGGCTATGTGATTGATCCCGGCATGTGGAGCGATGACTTCCTGAGCGTGGATTACATCGGTGCGGTCTGGCCTCAGTACAACGATGCGCACCGGGTTGGCAACGGCGGGTTCTCGTTGCGATCACGCAAGCTGCTGGATGCCCTGGCGCACGACGAGATCGTGCCACATCATCCGGAAGACATCTGTATCGCCAGAACCTACCGCACGCTGCTGGAACAGCGCTGGGGCATCCGGTTCGCCGATGAGGCCATGGCCCATCAGTTCGCCGTCGAGCGCGAGCGCAAGTGCCCATCAACCTTCGGCTTTCATGGCTTGTCCAATCTCGCCGATGTGCTGTCTGACCAAGAGTTGCAGGACTTCGTTCAACGCGCACCCGCCGCGCTGTTCACGGCCATCGAGGCCCGTGGCTTCATCAAACGCCTGGTACAGCGGCGACTCAAAGAAGCGGCCCGCATCGCCCTGAGCAAGCGCACCGCCGCCAAAAGGATGAACCTGGCCGACGCCCGGCTGTGGCTCAGAATCTATCTCGGATAAACCGTCATGCCCTCCACTTCGCAGACAAGCCCTCGTCGTGTCGCCTTCCTGATGCTGACCTACAACCAGGCCTCGCTGGTGCGCGAATCAGCACTGGCTTGCCTGGCACAGGAATGCGAACCGCTGGACATCATCTTTTCGGATGACGCCTCCAAGGACAACACCTATGAAGTGCTGCAGGAAATTGCTCGCGAGTACAAGGGCCCACACAATCTGATCGTTCGCCGCAACGAGAAGAATGCGGGCATTGGCGAGCACTTCAACATCCTGATCGCATCATTCCAGAACGAGTTGTTCATCGCGTCTGCTGGCGATGACATCTCTTTGCCCAACCGTACAGCAGCCTTGATCAAGGCCTGGGATGACAGCGGGCAGAAGGCCGATCTGATCAGCAGCCATTGCAAGCAGATGGCCTACAACGGCACGGTGGGGCGCCAGGTCAACACGGACGATCTCTCCACAGTCACACCTCAGCAGTGGCTGATCAAACGCCCCTACATCATTGGCGCGACGCACGCATTCACGCGTCGCCTGCACACGCGCTTTGGCCCCTTCTCCAGCGACCTGACCGGGGAAGACCAGATCATGACCTTCCGCGCCATGTGCGCTGGCGGCGGCGTGACCGTGAACGAAGCATTGGTGCTCTACCGGGATGGCGGCATTTCTCGCCGGCCAGACGAGATGATGCCTGCAGAACAACTGGCCTGGATCCGCAAGGTCAACCGCATTGACGTGGCCGAAATGCGCCAGATCATCAAGGATGCCGACACCGCCGGCTATGGACAACTGGCTCGCGAACGCTTCCAGGACAAGCTCAATCGCGCCGTGTTCATGAAGGACATCCTCGATCACAGCACATGGAAGCCGATGCTGGCCATCTCACGGCGCCATCCCGATGTGCCCTTCTTCTGGCGTCACAAGAAAATCATCACCACGCTCTTCCACGAACCCTATGCCGTCTTCCAGAAGCACAACCAGGCCAGAAGGCAATTCGTCCGGCGCTTGAGAGGTCGTTGAGGCTGGCGCCGTGCTCTTCAACTCCTACGTCTTCATCTTCGTGTACCTGCCCATCGTGCTGATGGGCTTTTTCGCTTTGGGCAAACGCAGCCGCTTCATGGGCGGGCTGTGGTTGTTCGCCGCCTCGCTGTTCTTCTATGGCTGGTGGGATCCGCGATCGGTCGGCCTACTGCTGGCCTCCATGCTGTTCAACTACGGCATCGGCGTGGGCATCGTCAAGCTGCATGAACAACGAGCGACTCAGCGGGCCTATTGGCTGCTGAGTGTGGGCGTCATCGCTGACCTGACCTTGCTGGGGTATTTCAAGTACGCCGAGTTCTTCATCACGAACATCAACGTTGCGCTGGGTGTGGATGCACATGTGGCGGCGATCGCGCTGCCGCTGGGCATCTCGTTCTTCACGTTCACGCAGATCGCCTTTCTGGTGGACGCCTACCGTGGCAAGGTACAGGAGACCAGCCTTGTCCACTATGGACTGTTCATCACCTACTTCCCGCATTTGATCGCCGGGCCCGTCATCCACCACAAGGAGATGATGCCGCAGTTCGCTCAAGGCCAGACCTACTCGCTGCGCTGGCCCTAGCTGTCGGCAGGCCTGACCCTGTTTGCCATCGGGCTGCTCAAGAAGGTCGGCCTGGCCGATGCCATCGCCCCCTTTGCCAGCCCGGCATTTGCCGCAGCAGCCAATGGCGAGCACCTGACTTTGCTGGAGGCATGGACAAGCGCCCTGGCCTACACCTTTCAGCTCTATTTCGATTTCTCCGGCTACTCCGATATGGCCATCGGCCTGTCCTGCCTTTTTGGCGTGAAGTTGCCACTGAACTTCCACTCGCCCTACAAGTCGGTCAACATCATCGAATTCTGGCGCCGTTGGCACATGACCCTGTCGCGCTTCCTTCGTGACTACCTCTACATCTCGCTGGGTGGCAACAGGAAGGGACGCGTCCAGCGCTACGTCAACCTGATGCTCACCATGTTGCTGGGTGGCTTGTGGCACGGTGCGGGCTGGACGTTTGTGGTCTGGGGCGGCCTGCATGGCCTGTATCTGGTCATCAACCACGCCTGGCATCAGGTTCGCACATCCTGTGGGCAGGACGTCACCCGAAGCACGGCAGCGGGTCGGTTTGGCGGCATGTGCCTGACCTTCCTGGCCGTGGTCGTGGCCTGGGTGTTTTTCAGAGCACCGAACCTTCAAGCAGCCTTGAACATGCTGACAGCCATGTCGGGGCAGTATGGTCTCGTGGTCCCGCCAGATCTGCTTCCCGCCTCGCTGGGCCACTTCCTGACATCACACGGCATGTCGATGGGCGACCTGCCCTTGTTCAGCAAGACGCCGGGCGATCTGACTCAGGCAGCCGCCTGGATTGGCGCCTTGTGGGCCATCGTCTGGCTGGCCCCCAATAGCCAGGAGATCATGGCCGAGTTCAATCCATCACTGGAGCCCGTCACGTCCAGCAGTCACCTGCGTTGGCACCCCAACAAGTACTGGATGCTGCTGACCGTTGTCGCCTTGCTCTATGCCCTCTCTCGAATGGGAAAAGTCAGTGAGTTCCTCTACTTCCAGTTCTGAAGCGAATCGTTCGTACACGCGCTGGGTATTGGCACTGGCCTTCGTGCCAGGCTTGCTGCTGTTCATCTACGGCATTTTCCTGCAGCCCCTCTATGGCGATCTGACACGCATCGGCCTGTTCTCCGAGCACGAATTCGGCTGGCATGGCACGCAAGAGAGTTTCAAGGAAGCCGCGTATGTTCAGGACAGCTACAAGCAACACGCCGATGTGGTCGTGCTGGGCGACTCATTCTCGAGAGCCTGGCCTCGCCAGCAATGGCAGAACCACCTGATCGCCCAGACGGGCTGGTCCGTCGTCACGCTGGACATCAACGCGGTATCGGTCGATCAGATCCTGGCCAATCCAGTGTTCCAGGCCTCGCCCCCCAAGGTACTCATCGTCGAATCGGTGGAACGCTACTTCGCGGATCGCGTCGGCAAGATGCCGGCCTGCGTCCCGGCGAACACCCAGTCAGCCGCCCGCATGATGCCTGCCTTAGCAACCGAGCCACTCCATCCCCGCGAGCTGCCGTCATCGGCCATGCCACGCCCGCAACAGTGGAATGACGTCAAGCTGGAGTTTGTTTGGAAGTACGTTCGCAATCAGTGGCGCATGGCACGCGGTGGCGAGCCCCGCGCTGACGTCGGCAAGCTGGCACTGCAGCGTTCAGGCCTGTTCAGCAGCGCCAATCAGCGCGACGTCCTGATCTACAGAGAAGACTTCGACACGCGCAAAAAATGGGCCGCACTGCCGATGAGCGACATGAGTTGCCGCATTCAGCAGTTGCGAGACAAGGTGGAGCGCAAGGGGCAGACACGCTTCGTGTTGATGGTGGCGCCCGACAAGTTGGCGGCCTATGGCCCTGAACTGCAGGACACGCAATGGGCCCACGCCAGCCAACTGCCCGAGCTGGCAGCCTTGAACCCACAAACCATGCCGCGCCTTGATCTGGCCATGCGCCAGGCCATTGAGCGTGGTCAGCCAGATGTCTACCTGCCGGACGATACCCATTGGGGCTCGGAAGGGCACAAACTGGCCGCAAGCACCATGCTGACCTTCCTCAGACAGCATTGAGCGCACCAGGCGACAACTACCTTGACATTCACCGAGTTGTTCAGGGCGGACTCCTTGATCTCTGCCCGGGTTCTTGGCGTCGTTCGGGCTTGTGCGTGGACTTGGCGCATGCGGCTTGCTCTACTTTGAAGGACTCGATCACGCCGCGCATCACATCCCTGGCTCGGAAAAGTGCCCAGCTTCGACGGGGGATATGATCAAACGAGACTTCACAGCTAACGCGCTTGCTCGCGAATCAACTGCTTCAAATTCATACGCTTGGACATCAACTCCGATCCTGCGTATGAGAGGTGCCCAGCATCCCGGTAGACCATCGTCCCATCCACCAGGGTCTTGCAAGCGGTTGCATCACAGAGCCACGGTTCAAATCTGATGACCGACACGCCGTCATCCAACCCAATGCTGCGCAAAACATCCAGCACGTCAGCACGCCTGGACTCGTAATCCGCACGATCGATGATGCACCCCGGAGATCCGCCCAACGAAATTGCACCACTCAGTTGGCGCTCGAGACAAGCGCCGATATCGAAACTGGACGATGGTGGGGGCGCGACCAAAACGACTTTCTTGCCGAGTGCGCGAACCTCTTGAGCCGTACGCAGCAGGGCAGCCACCACGTTGGCAGAGCTGACAGGAGATGCGACGAACCCCGCACCACGCTGAATCACATGCTGATATTGCTCCTTGTCGAGGTACTGAGACAAGGGGCTTGAAAGCACAACCACCTCAATAGACGGCGTTTGCTTCAAAAAGTCAATGACAGATTGATTGAATTCAATGCAGCTCTGCGCCCATGCTTGGTCATAGCGATTCCCTTGCTCTTGACTAGCTATAGCACGAGGCGCCAATCCCATTAAAGGACCGCAACCACTTCGTGTGGCCTGAATCACCCCCCCATTATTCCACTCGCGCCGCAAACCTGGCGCCAGATGCATGGCGTATGAGTCACCCCAGATCAGCAAATTCTGGCGTTCTCCGGTTTGACACTGGGCTCTAGGCGTAAATCGCCCGGCATATTCACACTCATCAGAAAGACCCATATTGGCCCTTCTCAACTCCGCAAAATTCAGCTCGGAAGGCATGAAATGAATCCATGCTGGCGTCATTAAAGCAAGCAACGCAGAGGCAAATACCACCTTGCATAAAAATCCCCAAGAGAATCCAAAACGCATCTTTCGCACCGGATCCTCGACAAACCTATACAACGCATAAGAAACGACAAAGGAGGCCAGAACAGTTGCAAGCCTGATATTAAACGGAGCCCGCGGATTAGCACCTACCCACGCATTTTTTACGAATGCAATGATCGGCCAATGCACAAGGTAAAGCGAGTAGGAAAAGTCACCAATACGTGCCAGAAACTTGAAGGGAAAAGCGACACTCAATAAATTGTGATCCCTCAATATGACGACCATGGTCGCCACACAGATCAACATTGCATTCAAGCCTGGGTGCTTCCCAGCAAATGGGAAAAAAGGCAGCAGTACCAAGCATAGCAGCGAAGGGACAAACAAAATTGCCAAAACCCGTTGGGACATATCATCATTGCCCGACTTCGCCCGCAACATCCAAAGCGCTCCTGATGAGCCTATCAAAAGCTCCCACGCACGCGTCGGAAGAATATAGAAATTGGCCACGGGCCACCAACTCGCTCCCAAGAGGCACAAAACCAGACTCAACAAAGTCAAGGTCAAAATACCAGCCAGCCATCTGGACGGTCGAATGAAAAGTAGAAATGCCGGAAGCAGCAAATAATATTGCTCTTCAATTGCAAGAGACCAGACGTGAAGCAAAGGCTTAAGATCTGCATTCCCCTCAAAGTATCCAGTCTGTTGCAGCAAAACATAGTTCTCTGTGAACGTCACTGCGCCAATCACTTGAGACCCAAAGTCACGCAATTCCTGTTGATTTAGAAAAAATGGCGCAAGGGCTGCAGCAACGGCGAAGGTTGTATATGCCGCAGGTAAAAGGCGCTTTGCACGCCTGAAGTAAAAGTTCGCCAGGCGAAATTCACCCCGCTCAATAGCAGACGCAACAAGCTTCGTGATGAGGAAGCCGGACACGACAAAAAATACATCAACACCGAGATAGCCAGCCGTTATGGCACCAATCTTCGCGTGATAAAGCACAACCATCAGTACCGCCCAGCCGCGAAGCGCCTGGATGTCCACGCGGTGAAATGTCTGTTTTGTGTTCATTGCTTTTAAATGATGACCATGCGATCAACCATATTGAATCGCATTGAGGCAGGGGATCGTGCACACCATCGGCACATCATCCTGCGTCACGACCTGTCGATTACAAGCGCCAGTATCGACGGGGCAGACTACCAAACGGATGCCTGCTTTTGCGTAGTTGCTGAAAGCGAGCGATGCGAGTCGCTACATCCTGCTGTTCGACATCCGTCAGCTCATATCTGCCCCGCTTGAGCCAAGCGACCATGAAGGCCATGCCTTTGCGAGCACTCCGCAACTCCTTGAGAACGGCCGCACGCGGGTACCCCTGCTCGAAAAGCCAGCGCGCGAGCCTCAGGTGGGTATAGGAAAAATCGAAGTACCTGGGCGTGATCTTCTTGGTGATGGCGCCGGCATTGTCTTGACGGTAGAGAAACTCGCCCCCGCTGAAGACAACCTTGTTGCAGACGTTGAAGAAACGTCGCACGGAAAACTCATCGGCATTGAGCGCGAAGTCAGAGAACCCCATGCCCTTGATCAGCTCGACGTTCCAAAGCGCATTGCCTGGAATGTCCCAGCCCAATGTCTTCATGACCGCGTCCTGCCCGCTCAGCACCGCATCGGTGTTGCCACCCACGCCAACCAGACTCTTGTTCCGCTCGGGTTGGTTCTCGTAGTAATAGGTCACGGTAGGCAGCACCGCGTCGGCGCCAGTCTCTTGCGCACGCGCCAGCATCTTTTCAAGCCAATCAACGGAGAACAGATCATCCTGAGAGGCATACACAAAGTAGCTGCCCGTCAACAAGGGCAAAGAGAAGTTCAGCACCTTGGGTGCGCCACCAAAGTTCTCTGGCGTACGGATCACGCGCACCCTGGCATCCTTGGCGGCCTCCGCCTGCAACACGGCCAGGCTGTCATCCCTGGAGCAATCGTCCACACACAGCACCTCGAAATCGCGATGCGTCTGCGCATAGAGAGAAGCCAGCGTCTGAGGCAGATAGGCGGCCCCGTTATAGACCGGTATGACCACGCTGATCTTGCTCGTGCGAGGCAACGGCCACAGGTTCGCCTTGCCCAGCCTGGGGCGCATGAGCGCCAGTCCACGCCCGCCGCACAGACCCGCATGGCCCGCGCAAACATCGAATCCCTCGCGCAAGCCCAAAGGCCCCGCCAGCATCGTCGCTTGATCCCAATAGCGCGAGAAGTTCTGCTCGGTGATCTCGCCCACCGCGCAAGTCGCACGGCGCCGCGAGAACCAAGGCTGGCTCGCCTGATCAAACCAGACGATACCGCCAGGCTTCAGCACGCGATGCACCTCGTTCATGAGGCCAACCAGGCGCTGCACCTTGTCAATGGACGCGCCCAACCGCGACAACTTGCGAAGCAGATCGCTACAGGTCATGTAATCAAAACAGGCGTCTGGATAAGGCAGGCCATCCAGCGCCGCCCCTTCTGACCAAGCCACGCCTTGGCACACCTGCGCACCAAATGGATTGCGCGGCGCAGGCCCTTCATGAAACAAATCAAGTGCTTTGGACATGTGATCGCGCGCACTCCATCAATCGGACACTTCCGCGATCAATGCGTCCACCTGTGCTGGCGGGATCACGAAATCGGCATGGAAGCGCTTGTGGAACCTGTCGCTCTGCTCGCACAACACGTATTTCAGGTTCAGTCCCATGCACGAGGCCAGGCGAGTCCAATAGAAATAGGGCATCTCGGCATGCTCGGCCATCAAGACATAGATACGGCTACGCTTGTTGGCAAAGATGATGTTGGCAAATGCGGCGCCTGTCGCCCCAACGATCACATCGGCTGCGGCGAAGGTTTGCACCTGCTCGTCAAAGCTGAGTTTCTCCGGTTCCACGATCGTGAAGCCAATGGCCTGCAAGGCTTGCTCAAGCACCTCGGCATTGGCCAGGCAACGCACGCCAGAATTTCTTCGAACGTAGATCTTCCTGGCGAACGCCTTTGGCGAAGATGTGCCTATGCGGGACAGTATCCCTTGCGCCATCTGGTTCAAGGCCTCGCCGGAAAACAGACCTTGCGATTGCGCCGGTGGCCGCGGAGGCCTGTATTCCATGGGCACATACCCCGTGCATCCCACATGCAGGAGTTCCCCCACCACCACACGACGATCCTTGGGAACACGAACCAGCTTGTGCCGTCCATTCAGGACCAGGTCCAGAGATCGGTAGATGTTCTCGTGCAGATCGGCATCCACAACACACGCCACCTCATCCAATGCACAGTGGCGCGCGAACAGCGCGACCTTTGGCAACACCTCGGTCAGCCAATGCGCATAGTTGTACGACAAGGCATCCGTGAACACAGCGGCTCGATCAAGCCGATGCGGAGAAGGATCAGGAAATAGCCTGCGAACCGTGCTGTGCTGGGGATCAATCGTGAGGGTTCTGAAATTCTCGTCACCCAGCACATGATGGCGCGGATCAAATCGCTCATGATGAAACGTGGTGGCGCCATGATCGAGCAGACTGGAATGCCCGGTCACCGTCACATCGGGCACTCGATACATGCGAACGACAGGATAGGTGTTCGGATCAGCGGGAACATCCAGCGCGTTCGGCCTCATCGCGCCAATGAAAACCGGCAGATCCTTGCACACTGGAGTCTCATCAAGCAAGCTGACCACCGCCACGCTCTGCTCAGCCGCAAGGCGCTCGACCGACAACAAGGGTCTCGCGGCCGTGAGCTTCATGATCAATGACGTCAACCTCTTGGAACGCAGCACCTTAGTGGGCAAGCCCCCCCTTTTTATAGGCGACAGCGTCTCACTTAAGGGCGCAACGCGATTCTCATCCGCAGCCTCATGCATCTTGCTGTTGGTACGCAGCGAGCTCATCTACTTTCTCATTTGGTGTTCTAGGAGCATCTCGCAGCGTGGCCTGCGCGAAGTACGTCGCAGCTCTTCTGTGGAATGTCGCGCTTTGTGAAATGGCATTTGACCGATGCAAGCATCCGAGTAGCCTTTATCTTTCGGGGCTGAATTTGGCTAATTTCCTGGCGTTATCCGTGCCACACCAAAACGCCCCATGCTTACTGCCGCACCCAGTTACACACACTGGATTTTGGTATGCTTAGAACCCTGACTCCCACGACATCGCCCAATTGACACGCGCTTAGCGCACCGCCTCCAAATTGAACCTCCGCATGCACTACGCACGCACCTTCATCTCACTCATATCTCAACTTCTTTTCAACATAGCCCAGCACCCCTATTCCTCAAACACGAAGAGCCACATCCTTTCTCACGCATGTGGCGTACGCGCTTGACAATCAAATCCACACCCAAAATCATCCGGAGGTAAGCGCAAGGCTCAACCAAAATAGCGGACAACTCAGGGAAACGGTGTTAAGAGTGTTCACCCCGGAAAAATATAAACAACGTTAATATTTTGCTACCGCACGTGCTCGGGACATCTGTTTTCAGCAGCGTCACACCGAGGAGAAATTGGCCCTGTTATTCTGAAGCGGCGATCCTTGGGAATAGGGTTTACCCCAAAAATCACCCCCTCCTTGACCCTCATCACATTCTTTTTGAACCAGTACTGTACGAGCATTTTCAACAGCGTAAGCCCGTAGCGTATGAGGGGAACTGTGGAACCGGCATCCGAGTCCGCCCAGTTCATAGCAACCTCTTTGATACTAACGCCCGGCACCCCATATAATAGAATATTAATTTGGGGGTGAAACTGCCAGGAGTTGGAAAGATTGCGAAATGGCACATTATTCAGCAGCGAGTTCCGGACCAGAATCATCGCTGTACCGGAGTCAGACATACTACGCCCAGAGCAGATGGCTGTCGCGAAATTGAAGAAGTAGTTGCCAGCCTTGCGCAAAAAACTATAGTTGTGAATGTCACTTTCAGGTTTGAAGCGGCTTGCCAAAATCAAGTCCGTGCGCTCATCGGAGTGCAACGCAGACAGCAGCTTGTCAATCAACCATGCGGGATCGACTTGGTTATCACCGTGAATGACCATCACGTGAGAAACATCTCTACGCGAGAAGTGGTCGAAACCGCTCTTGATGCTACATCCGTACCCGTAATTTTCTTCGTGCTGGATGATAGTAACCAACGCGGCCAGCGCGGGGTGCGCGGCCAGTCGCTCACGGACGACCTTCAACGTGCAATCTGTGCTGCAGTTGTCGATGAGCAACACCTCGGCAATGTCGCTTTCGAGGGAGCTCGCGATGCTGTCCAGCACCTTACCGATAGTCCGCTCGACATTGAAAATCGGGATGACCAGTCCAACCTGAATGGGGTGCGTCGTCATGTTGATGTAGTTCACTCCAGAAATCGGACGTTCGAGTTTATGTTGTTCAGAATGTCTGCCTTGATCTCGTCGTTGTATACACCCGCCTTCAATATCACATAGGGATTGGCGACGTCACGCAGGCAGACAGGAGATTTCACAAACAGGTTGGTGCCATAGAGACGCCGCCCCTGCTTGCTCTTGTCGTTGTCCAGCAAACAGATGATGTTTGACGTATCCAAGCCGAAGGCCAAGAGGTATTGTGCGAAAACGTGGGCACCGAACAGGTAGATGGGCGAGTTTGTCTCACACATTGCACCATTGAGTTGCGTGATCAGTTCATCGTGATATGTCAGATAATCGGCGTAGAGCTGCTTGTTGCGCTGATACAGCTCGGCTGGTAACGCTTGGGCTTTGACGCTGGAGTCACGCACCGCCGCGTAAAAAATACTGTGGTCGTCCATGAAGTACTCCTTGGCCTGCAGCCTGAAGCCGTGCTTGGCCAGCAGGTGCTCGACATAGGGTTCAGTCAGGAGGACCGTATGTTCAAAATTAATACAGTTGGTGTACTTGCGCTCCATCATCACCTGCATGTTCGGCAGAGAAAACACCAGGCTCTTACCGTCCGGCATAAAACCGGCCAAATGGCTCATGAAGCGCTCAGGTTCGTAAATGTGCTCAAACACGTGCGAGTGGACTACCACGTCAAAGGGACTGTCAAAAACAAACTTGTCGTCGAAGAAGCCTTTGATGAAGCGGGCCTGACAGCCCTCGACTGGAGAAGGGTTGGGCTCGATAATCGTCCATGGCACAGCGCCAAGCACCTGATACTCCCGCTCCAAGATGCCGTGCGCACCACCGATCTCGAACACTGCGCGAGGTGCAAGCTTGTTGACAAACTGCGCAAAACTCCGGTGATGGCGCTCCCACAATGCACCCACGGCGCCCGCACCATGGGATTCGGGGTAAAGCACGTCCAAAGGCAGCAACTGCTTGAGTTGCACCAAGCCAGAGCTGCGGCTGATCCACCAACTCATGTCCGCCTTGAGATCGGCCTCCGGCGGCTGATCCATGCAACCCATGAAAACAGGGAAATCCTTGAAGGTGTGGAGGTGCGCCAAGTCTGCCTGGTCAGACAGCACGCATCGCGACCGTTCAATCACGTTCATGACTCAATTCCTTAAACAACATGCTCTTGCCGAGTGCATACAGCAACAGCGAATATGGGTGGTGGTGTAGTGCGGCAATATTCAGGTACACCAGTGCGGTCAAGACCCAGACCTTCCTGCGGTCGTATCCACAGTCCGAGATCCAAGCGCCAAAGTGCCGCTCACACTCGACCAACATCTGCTTGCGATGGAAGTCAAAGCGAATTTCAGTGTCGCTCCATTGGACCCAGAAGCACTCCCGTGCAATCAGCTCATGGCTGATGATCAGGCCGTGTAGCAGCTTGGCAAGGTCGTAGTAGATGTCGCCAGTCGACAGGTCGCCGCCGAAATCTTGTCGCCAGTCAAGGAAGGTGAACTTCCGAGCTGATGCATCCCAGAGAATGTTCTCGAAGTGAAAGTCTCCATGGAAGCGTCCGGGCAGACCGTTGGACAGCCATGCCCAATCTACCATCCCAAACAATTCGCCAAGCGTGGGCATGCCCACACCGTTGATAGGTTGTGTCCCATCCTGGCAATCAAAGTTTGAGTAGAAAAGTTGAACGCGCTCTTGGGTCTTTTCTCTGTAAAAGCGATCACAGAGCTTTCGATGGTGAGCCAAGGCATCGCCGGAAAGATCATGTCTGACCCAGAATGACTGGCTGTGTTCCAGCAAGCGCTGGAAGAGTGGCAAGGTCACGATCTCGGACAGAACACGCCCTGGCACCTTGTTGTAACAGTACATATGCGGGCGCGAGGCTGTCACGTCGGGCACGAAGCCCTTGAGTTCTGCGACGCGCTTGACTCGGTTGGCAATGAACTTCGCGTCATCGGAGAACTTGACGACATGATCACCTATGAACCAGATGGCCTCGTTTGCCTTCTCCAGAATATTAGGCTCGCCCGCTTCGCGTAGAGCGTCACGGGTCTTGTTCAGTGCGGCCATATTACCAGTGTCGTGCCAAGTGAATGCCACCGCATCAATGCGCTGATTGAGTAGAGCACGCAGTCCATGTGCCTCACCGGTCTCGATGGCCTTGCCACCCCCCTGCTCCATGGCCGACCAGAAAGCCTGATGGTCGTAGATGCCAGCCAAGCCGATGTAAGGTCGATGGGCAGATGGGCTGCCTTCGCCTTTTTCGCAGATGTCTCGCACGACGCCCTCGTCGATGAGCAGTGTACGGTAAGGAGACAAATCACCGCTTTCGGCGAAAGCCATCCAGTTGCGATCCGGTGCAGGGATGGGCTCATCGACCAGGGTGTCGCACGAGAGGAAGACAAACGGTTGCTGCAGATGTTGCTTGCACGCCAGCATAGTCAGGCCCAGCCCAGATCCAGGCCCCTCGAACGGGCTGACATCAACGAAGAAGAAGATCCTTTGCGGATAAGTCAGCTCGATAAACTCACGGACCAGGTGGCCCTTGTGTCCCAGCGCAATGACAAACTCGACGTCGTCGGCAAACTGCTCGATCAGGTGACACAGTGTTGGACGGTTGGCGATGCTGACGAGCGACTTGTTGACGTAACGAGTTAGTTCGCCCAGGCGACTGCCGGTGCCCGCCGTTGGGATGCAGACCCGGTAGGTCATTCCGGTGCCCTTTTGTAGTCATCAACCAAGCGAACAACGTCGTCCATCTCGGGCGTGCTGGCCTCAAGGTAAACACTGTCTTCGACGGCTTCCATGCGGTGAACGATGCCCGGAGCCAACGTGACGGACTCTCCCGGTGTGAACACTCGTGACGTCAACTCTTCAAGCGAGGGACCGGTGTAGATGCGCAACTGCCCCGACAAGACGTAAATGGTCTCGCGCTTGATGTTGTGGTACTGGATGCTACAGCGGTGCCCCTTCCACATGGTTAGTTTCTTCATCATGTAGCGGTCGTTTATCTCGACGACTTCTTCCTTACCCCAGGGTTTTTCAATGACTTGCATGGACAGACTCACACTTGGTAATTATGGTATTCTGGATGAAACTCGAAAAAACGGTCATAGAAGCTCTTGACGTATTGCTGCATGGACCAACGGCTATTGAAGCCATATTTGTTGCGCATCCAATTCTGACCTTCCTCGATGTACAGTCGCAGATTTTCTTCATACTGTTCTGTTTTGATCAGGGCAGCCTGGTTCAGCAAGTACGACTCGTTTTCGCCAACAAATACCTTGGACGTTATCGCCGCAGCCCAGTCGTTGGCGTACCCCTTGGCGATCAGCTCACTTTCGGAACCATAACCTCGGAAGTTTGTGCCATCGAACAGGAAGTGCATGAAATCTGGTTGTTCTCGATTCATGATCGACTCGATGAACTCGCGACGCAGCAGCAAAGCATGGTTGTGGATAAACCAGAAGTACTTGGTGGACTCCTTCGTAAGCAACAAGCGTTCACCCCAGCGCGCCCCGCAAGGAGACAAGATGCCGACGCGCGGATGGCTATCAAGCACGGACATCAGCGGCGCCAAGGTAGGCCCATCGGGCAGTTCCGTGTCGTTGGTCAGCAGAAAGAAGGCGTCGTATTGTTTGAACTTGTTTTCCTTCCAAAGCTGACTAAGTCCGTGGTTCATGCCGCGGCAAAAGCGCAGCCCGTGCACCATGGCATCCGGCCAAGACGCATGCCAAGTCGCATAGCGCGAAAAGCGCTCGGCGTCAGAACCGGCTTCGACCACATACAAATCGGTCAGGTCAGCATCGAAGCGCGCCAAGTGTTCATGCAACCTATTGGTGACATCGGGCAGATTTCGGTTCAGGATGATCGTGGCGACTCGTTTCATGCGGCCCTCACCAGGCGGAAGTTGTGCAGGTAGCGAAGGATGGACATCTTGACAGCCTGCTTCAGGTGCTCGTTCAGGTCAATGCCCATGCCTTTGAGGTTGCAGGCCGCCTCCGCCTTGATTTCAAGACAATCGGATTTGGCAAAAACGTAGTGCCCAGCGATGATGGCTCGGTCACGATCTGTGGCCCGGGTATTCTCGACCATCCACTTTTCCCACTTGCGCGAGTCATAGGCACACTGCAAGAAACGCTCTGCTAACTGAGTCTGCCCATTGTTCTCCAGCACAGAAACCAAAGCGCGCGTTTCGGTAACCCCGAACTCAGGTGCGACGTTGGCGGCATGGATGCCGAGGCGAGGATGCCACTGCAGCGCCGCATCCGAGAGGTAGTCGGTGTTGTGCTCCTTCATGAATATGCCGTAGCGGTTGCAGATGTCGATCATCTTGGGCAACTGGATTTCTGCAGGCAACTCATCTGCCACACGAACCGGAGCATCGAATGAGCCGACGTTACGGGCTTCCATGACGCGTGTGCCGCACTGGATTACGACGAACGTCGGTTGTGGAAGCCGATTGCGCTTGCAGAACTGTTGAATCGCATTGAGCGTATAGTCCAACGCTTCCTGACTGTTAGTACTGCCACTCTGCTCTTCGGTGCCCACCTCGAAGATGATCTCCTGGCGCAACTGCTGGGCTTGCGACCAACAAAACTCATAGAGTTCAAATACCCGATTGAGCACCTCGTCGACATCTGGTTGCCCATGAATATCGACGCTGGGATCGATATGGATAACCTGGAAGCCTGCCTCGATGTCGGCGCGATAAGAAGATTTGGCCGATTCCATCGCCCGCCTTAGGCTGAGTTTCTGCTCTACCTCTTTGCTGCTTTGCCAGGGGCCTCCGTGGTCGCGTGCAAGCAGGATCTTGCCCTTCTTATCACGGTCGATCACGTAACGGGCGAACTCGGCTGTGCTCCAGTTGTTGACATAGCCTCCCCCGAACTCCTCCGAGTCGATCTGCCGCCTGCTTGCGATCAACAGCAAGGGCACTTCGTGCTCGTTGGCCAACTCGATCGCTGCGTCCACGCAGTTCACACTCATCGGACCAACGCCAAGCAAAGTGCAGCGTTGCTTGTTCAAGAAAGACTCAAGTCGTTGATGAATCATACCGTCCACTCTCCTGACAGTTTTCCTTGTGCGCTCGGCAACGCATTAGGATTGTATGGTTGAAAGAATTTCTCAAGTATGTGCAAACAGGCCTCGGCCACTGCGCGGTCTCCCCCCGACCGCTCGGTTACATGGTGCGCGTGTCGCTTGGCGTTGGCGTCTGCATTGGCTGGTGCTATGGCGTAGCCCACATTTTTCATTACGTAGTGATCGAAGATGCCATCGCCCATGTAAATCACTTCCTCTGGGGCGTGGTGTTGCTCAATCCAGTCGATGCGCCGAATCGTGCTGACCAAGTCCAGGGGAAAGCCCATGTCTTCTACGATACGTTTTTTACTGATTTCAAAACCCTTCTTGTCTCCAGTGACAAAACGGATCTGAACGAAGGGCTTGAGTAGAGAAAGGCCATCGTTGTCGTCAGGGCCAAATACTTTCATCACCTTGCCTTGCATGGTGTAATAAAATTGGCCACTGGTCATCACGCCATCGACGTCGAGAATGAAACATTTGGGCTGCATTACGAACCTTGTCTGATTGCAGGTTTGATTCACTGATCCACCCTCTTGTAGAGGAGGGCATTGTGCCCTTCGTAAATCAGTTTGTACTTCACGCCACCGAGAATCCCCGTTTCGCGCATGCGTTTTCGGGCAGCCTCCTCCTGATCGGCTTTCCGCCGTTCGGAGTCGGTGGCGTTTTTGTATTGAGCCGAGGAGGGAGGCATTTTGAAAATATAGTGCTCTGAGTTCAGCGCCACATAGTCGAACCGACCGAGGCTTTCAGGGGTATAGTCGCGCAGGGTACCGTAGCAATACACAACCTCCACCCCCTTTGAGAAACGGGTCGCTGGGAAGACCGTTGTGTAGTCTTGGTAGATGCGCACCGGTGTGCGCAGTTGCCCAATGGCCGCCCGCATGCCCTCTAAGGCTTGCAACTGGTTGGTCACGTGACTGCTCCGCGCAATTTCAAAGAACCGATGCAGCGGAAGCGCCCTCTCCCGAAAATCCCGAGACAGGCCGGTGCCGATAAGCACAATGCAAAGTGCGACCCCCCCTCTCCACGCCGAAGGCAGCCGCAGGTCCGACACACCGAGCAAGCCCAGCGGCACGAAGTAGCTGGCACTTAAGACGTACGTCGCCTGGTACAAGGGAGGCTTTTGGACGGTCAGCAATACCAAGGCATACGCACAGAGGACGCCGAGGCCTAGAATCGTCGCGATAAAGTTGCCCTTGCGGGCATCTGTGCGCGCAAGGTTGAAGAACAACAACGCGATAATGCCGAAGGCAGCAGGGTGAATGCTGTAACTCAGGGTTTCAGTGATAGACGTGAGCAGGTCGATTTTTTCGCTGAAGTCCGCCCCCATGTTCTTGTACATCTGGAAGGTAGCGTAGGTAGCCGCCAGATCACGGGTAAAGAATGGGAACAACAAAATAGCTGGAACCGTGCATGCGGCGGAGACTAGTCCGAAGCGCACACTGAATTCCAGCAAACCTTTTCGGACATCGAGGGTGCCTGCCTGCGTGATGCGCAGCCACAATGTCGCATAGATGATGGGCATGATGAATAGCGCGGTGAGTTTTAGCCCCACGGCCACACCGGCCCAGAGAGCGGCCTTTGAAGCTGCTTTATGACCCAACACGTCATCGCGAATCAGGGTGTAATAGGCCAAGATGCCGAAAAAAATGCATTGAGCATTTACGTGAAATTTTGTTCCAATAATGGCGAGCATCGGCGATGTGGCGATGATCAACATTACTGACACACGTAGCAATGGAGCGTCGGGGCGCAGCTTTTGCCCGATTTTCCCGATCAAGAGCATGCTGCCAAAAATAAACAGAAGCGACAACTGGCGCCCGGCCACTATCTGTGTTTGGACGCTGTCGAAGAAATAGAATGGCAGAAAGACAACCGCGTTGGCTAACCAGAAAACGTTACCGTAGCCGTAATCGAAAAAGGTTAGCACCTTCTTGAATTCACCGGACAGAATCGCTTCCTGCATGCGCCGCACCGAGTCATGCATGGCAAAGTCGTCGATGCTTCTAAGGGATAAAATCTCCCAGTCAGCCGACATGACAAAGTTCTCTAAAAAATAATAGATGAATATCGACGCAATTACTATTATTTGAACATACCACGCCACGCCCTTTAAGGCGCGAACCTCCTTGATGATCATATCACCCCCTTTCCTGCAGCAACTTCCCAGCGCCCCGACTTGAGACCCAATAACACACCCCAGGGAGGCTTGATATAACTGAAACAATCCCTACGGAGACGGATACAAGAAAGGCGTCAGAGCTAGATATCCCAAAAATCGACCACAACTCAATCATAGCAAACTCGCGCACCCCCCACCCGTTGATGGATACAGGCATTGCTGACACAAGGCTCACAATCGGAATGATGATACACCACACCCAGAATTCAGCTTTTATATTCATCGCAATACCGATGGAGTATGCCGAAAGAATAAAAAGGAGGTGCCCAAAGTTTGCCAAAAGAATCAGAGAGAGCACCTTTCGGGTCGATATTGAGATATTTTTTATTGAGAATTTATTTCTAAGAATTGTGAGCGAATTCATTGCACGGGCGTGCGTGATGGTTTTGTGGAGCGCAAAGATTGAAGCCACAAAAAACGCCAAGCCAACGAGGCTTAATTTATTAAGCAGGCTTTCGTACTGAGGCGCATAGCGAGCCAAAAAGGGAAGTCCAATTAAAATCATGAGACCCACCGCAACGAGCGAAATGACGCGATCGGCGATCAGACTCGCCACGATCATTTTTTTGCGCATGCCAAGGTGCCATATCATCCAACCACGAACAATATCGGCACCGATTGCGCCCGGCAGAACCTGCCCAACGAACAATCCCGCGAATGTCGCCTTCACCGCTGTTGTATTGGACAAATCAATCGAAAAAATTCTTGCCACCATAGCCCAGCGCATACTCACAGCAGGAACCGCCAACGCAGCAACTAGAACTGACAAACATAGATAATACACGTTCGCGTGCCGCAGCGTGAGTTTAACTTGCTCGACATCTATGCGACCAGCAATCAGGTAGACAATAAATGCGGAAATACTCAACTTCACGACGAAGATGATTTTGTCAGGCATTTTCTTTGCAAAAAAACGGTTTTGGAATTCTTAAAATTTCGGAGGCAGAAGGCAAATTAACGCCACGCCCATGATTCATTAGGTGCTTGTGCGGCACGAAAATATACCCCTTCTTATTGTTGACTCGCCACGAACCTCTTAGCGTACTCAAAACTACCCCGAACCGAAAGATGATGAGAATCCCGGTACAAGGCAACATCATTCATAAGGTAGCCGCATTGCTTGGCGTCACACATGAGGTGAATCGGATCAAACAAACTTAAAGTCGGATTGGATTTTTTCAGCTCAGATATGATTTTCCTGAGCGACGCTTGCCGTCTATCGACTTCTGCCCTTTTGATAACGCAAGTTTTGAGCGTATTGCGAATGCAATCCTTGGGGAAGAATGGAAGCTCAGGGATATCAATTAATAGTGTAACTTGCTTGCCGTTTGATACCAGGAGCTTGATCGTGTTGTTAAGCCCGACATAGAAAACATCCTCCCGAGAAGGGCCACGCCCTCCCGGGATCTCAACTTTGAAACTTTGCGGCCCCGTCTTGTTTGCAATATGATCAGCCGCATATGCAGTCGTCAAGAAGTAGTTACCGAAGAATGCCAGAACCACATGTTTTATTTGGGCGTCTGACGATATTTTTCTTAGAATGTCTTCAAATTTTTCAGCGCAATTCTTTTGATCACCCTCAACTTTAATGCCGAGCGTTGGAGGGCAACTGGAATTACCCATCAGCATCTACTTGCGTTTTACGTCAACAGAGGCCAAACCATGGATCTTATCTTCGGCATGACTATCTCCAATAATGACAGCGTTTGCCTGGCCTGATTTTGGCTTTAAACAGTAGTTCAATTTCTTCGCCGAATCAATCAGCATCGATTGATCACAAGGTATATAGTTTGGCACCTCTTCCGAGTAGTCAAAGTCCTTTGACTTCTTTGCAATCGCCCGATCTGGAAAACCAGCGTTTATGTACGCATGGGCGCCTAACCCTCCCATGGTCACCACCGTCACAAAGAGTGCCACCGTTTGCCAGGTTCGGTGTTGATTGCGGCGAATGCCTGTTTCAACGAATCGGTAAGTTAACCAAGCCAAGAAGATGGACAGCGTGACAACCAAGGCCCGCACCAATGCCGACAATTCACCACCTTGACCGATTCGCAAAAACGTTAGCAAAGGCCAGTGCCACAGGTAAAGCGGGAAGCTTATCAACCCAAACCAAATGACAAGGCGATTCGACAAAATTATTCTGTTGATCCAAGCGTTGGGACCGGCCGCGATCACCAAGACCGCGCCCGCAACGGGTATAAATGCCCATTTGCCAGGAAACGGCACATTGTGATTAACGGTCAGCAACCCGTATGCAATCAGCAAAGACCCCGCCGAGGCGATTAAGTTGCCACTCAAGTAGCTACTCACACCCTCTCTACCCCACTTGACCAACGAGGCTTGGCGAGTGTTCAAGCCTATTTGTTTTCGTACGCCAACCCATGCCAACAAGCCGCCACAGGCAAGCTCCCAAAACCTCGTTTGCGGGGAATAAAATGTAGCTGTTGAATCATTCTTAACACCCCTCAGATTAAGGTATATCGAAACAATGGCCAGCGAGGCGATGACAATGCCTACCGGAATTCTTCTTTTCCACGCCAACCAAAGTAGAGCTGGCCAGATAAAGTAAAACTGCTCCTCAACACCCAGGCTCCATAGGTGAAGCAGTGGTTTTGTGTCTGCGCTTGCGTCGAAGTATCCTGACTCTTTGATAAGCGCGATATTTGACAAGAAAGCGGCGCCTGCGGCGATATGCTTACCGAGATTCTTGTATTCGTCTGCAAAGAGAACCACCCAACCGGTGAGATAGGTTGCAGCCAAAACGATTGCCAACGCTGGAAATATTCTGTTTACACGCCGAGAGTAAAACCCCACCAAGGTGAACTCACCATGATGCATACCCTCCAGAACAATTCGCGTGATCAGGAACCCTGATATAACAAAAAAAATGTCCACCCCAATGAAGCCCCCTCGAATTATTGATGGGGCAGCGTGATACGCAACGACCGACAAGACTGCTATAGCACGCAGCCCATCAATGTCCGGTCGATAATTGAGGGAAGGCTTTACTAGCAACGGATCACCGCCCACTTCGCCGTTGCTTCGCCGTTACTTCGAATCGAATTCATATTACGTATCAATTAACCAAAAAACCCTTGGCGGCTCTCATGAGTGGGATTGCGGCGTTTCTGAGCCGTCTTTTTCAAATGAAATCAATGCATCCTCAAGCATATCAAGCGGGAATGTGAAGTCAGAATGAAATCCATTTTCTGATGCATCGCAAATTTCACCCAAACCATAACTGAGGCGGACCCCCACGCAGTCTGCCATCCTCTGCCAATACCAATACGGCATCTCCGGATGTTGAGCCATCAGCACATGAACCCTGGCCCCCGGTTGGCAGAAAATCAAATTGGCCATAGCGGCGCCTGTGGGGCCGATCACGAGTTCGGCGCCGGAAAACAAGCGCACCTGTTCAGCGAACGAAAGTTGCTCAGGAGAAACAATGTCAAAGCCCGCTGCCGACAACAAGTTGCTGATTTCCTGATCGTTGATCAGCTTGCGCAATCCCGCGTTGCGGCGAACGTAAATACGCCTGCCGTAGGCTGTGGAGGGGCTCGACATCAAACGCCTGAAAGCTTCTCGCACTGCTAACAAGGCTTGCGGCGAAAATACTCCATGTGAGTGTCCGGGTAACCTAGGTGCGCGTGCTGCGAAGGGCACGTACCCCGTTGGTGTCACTACATCAAGATTACTAACTCTTACGCACCCGTCCTTGGGCAAGGCGTAGATGAAGCGGTTCCCGCCAGCCGCAATCGAGAGGGATTCGTAAATGTTGGGATGCAATCCCGCATCAACGATCAGTGGGATGCCCGTCGAGTTGGAACTTCGCATGTACAGCACGATACGGGGCAACACCTCGGTCAGCCAATGTGCGTAGTTCGAAGCACAGGCGTCCGTGAACACCGCAGCGAGGCTTAATGTCGTTGTGCTCATCGACATGCCAATGATCTGAGCAGTGAGATTGCTCAACTCAACGTGCAGCCACCGACGGTATTCTTCGCCGAGAAGGTGCGTAGTTGGGTTGAAAAGATCGTGGTGAACCAGTTGCCCGTTAGGGGTTTGCACCAAGTTGCTATGTCCGAACACGACTGCAGGGCCTGTCCTGATAACCTGGATGGCAGGAAACTGCGGAGGGTCTTTGGGCGCATCAAAACGAACTAACGGTTCTCCAATGCACCGAAGCTTCGGTGGCGCAGGGATTGTGGCGGCAGAAAGCAGGGTGGTGGCACAGGCGCCGCAGGAGTTCACCAACTCGCTTTGCGCGATCAATTGGAGTCGAGCAGGCTGAGGCAGCAAGATACGGGTAAGTTTCTTGGAGCGCCGAATTTTTCGGTGCAGTCGTGCCGCAAGCGTCGGAGTTGTCAGTACTCGGTAGGTTGGTTTGCCCGGCGGCACATGTGGTGGAGAGGAATGCATGTCTGAAGTTGGTCCTGATGCACCAACCATAATTTATGGATTAGTTGACACCACTCTCGCGGGATTGCCCACCACGGTCGCACCTGCAGGCACGTCACGTGTCACGACCGCACCTGCACCCACCATCGCGTTTTGTCCGATGCGAATGCCCGGCAGGATCGTGGCACCTCCGCCAACACTAGCACCTGACTCTATCGTTGTGTAGAGTTTATCGAATTGTTTGTTGCCACTACGAGGATGCAGATCGTTCGTGAAAGTCACGTTCGGCCCGACGAAGACGTCGTCGCCCAGCCGCAAGCCGTCCCACAACTGGACACCACTCTTGACCGTGACACGGTGTCCAATCTGAACATCACCCTCAATCAGGCAATGAGAGCAGATGTTGCAGTCCTGCCCGATTTTAGCTCCCGGCAAAATCACGACGAATTGCCAGACACGCGTGCCCGCACCGATTTCCGAGGCGAGCACATCCGACAAGGGATGGATAAAGGATTCAGTCATATTGGATCGAGACTACCGAGTGGGAAGTTGCTTGACGCCCGACTACCGCCGACAACTTTTGTGGCTCACATTCATTGACGAGATGCAGCCCCCGCCTTCTGACACCCCCGGGAATTCGGCTCGAACGATAGCACAATCCCCAATGGGAAACGCATCAAGTACCCGGGGTGCCGGTTTGCTGGCGGCGTCAAATCTTTCGCTATAGTCAGCGGCTCCATAGCCGCCTCCCTGCCAACCTGCGATCACATGAGCATCAACGACTGCAAGATCATCGATCTGCCACGCATCAACGACCCGCGAGGCAATCTGACGTTCGTCGAAGGGGACGTCCACATCCCCTTCGCCATCCAGCGTGTCTACTATCTCTATGACGTACCAGGCGGCGCAGAGCGCGGCGGGCACGCCCACAAGGATCTTCAGCAACTGATCATCGCCATGTCTGGCTCCTTCGATATCCACCTCGACGATGGGCATTCGAAGAAGACCTTTCACATGAACCGCAGCTATTTCGGGCTCTACGTCCCCACCATGATCTGGCGAGAGATCGACAATTTCTCGTCTGGTGCAGTGTGCATGGTGCTGGCATCGGAGCGCTACTCAGAATCCGATTACTACCGAGCCTATCAAGAGTTTGAGCGCGCAGCGAGCGCTCGATCGTCACGCTGATCTTTTCGCGTACGGCACCGTCAGCCGCAGTATTTCGCTCCCATCACGCACACCAGCCTGCGTCACCCATGATGTCCATCCCCTCTGAGTCCATCCCATTTGTCAGCCTGACTCGTCAGCAAGAAGGCATCCGCAGCGAGATCGACCAGGCCATCAAGGAAGTCCTTGACTCAGGCTGGTACATCCTCGGCCCGCAGGTGGAAGCCTTCGAGCAGGAATTCGCGCTTTACTGCAACGTGGCGCACTGCGTCGGAGTTGGCAATGGGCTGGATGCCATCCAATTGCTGCTCCAAGCCTACGGCATCGGCCCCGGTGACGAGGTGCTGGTTCCCTCCAATACATTCATCGCAACCTGGCTGGCTGTCAGCTATGTGGGCGCCACGCCTGTGGCCGTCGAGCCCGACAGCCGCACCTACAACATCGACCCGGAACGCATCCGCACAGCCATCACACCCAACACCAAGTGCATCATCCCAGTCCATTTGTACGGCCAGCCTGCGGACATGGATCCGATCATGGCAATTGCCAAGGAGTTCGGGCTCATCGTCATTGAAGACAACGCGCAGGCCCAGGGCGCCTTGTACAAAGGCCGCATCACGGGTTCGCTGGGCCACGCCGCAGCAACCAGCTTCTACCCCGGCAAGAATCTGGGCGCGCTGGGCGATGGTGGCGGCATCGTCACCAACGACGCGGCCATTGCAGAGAAGGTTCGGGTGCTACGCAACTACGGCTCAACCAAGAAATACCACCACGCGGTCCAAGGGCAGAATACTCGCCTGGACGAACTCCAGGCCGCCGTACTGCGGGTCAAGCTGCGCCATCTGCAGCAATCCAACCGAGAGCGGCAAGCCCTGGCAGATCGCTACACGGCAGGCTTGATCGATAGCGGAGTGAGCACTCCCTTCGTGCCTGCATGGGCGCAAGCCGTATGGCACCTCTATGTCATCGAGTCAGACCGACGTGATGCCCTGCAGTCCCACTTGCTGAATCAAGGCATCCAGACGGTCATCCATTACCCCATTCCGCCACACCGCCAGAAATGTTACGCGGCGACGCATGGGCAGCAAACGCACGCATTGGCCGAGCAACAGGCCGGGCGTATCTTGAGCCTGCCGATCTTTCCAGGCCTACGTGTGGACGAGCAAAACAAAATCATCGAAGCGATCAAGTCGTTTCGATGAAAAGCTTCAAAGTACGACACCATGACTACCCTCTCTAACCTTGGCTCGCAGGTCAACCAACTCCACGACACAACACTGAACGCTGCCGGTGGCCCGCCCGTTGCCAAACCCGCACCGGCGGCTGACACTGACCGCAGTGCACAGCTCTGGTTCTGGATCCACACCAATCACTTCTTCAACAGCAGCTTGTGGGCCGAAGAAGACCTAGCCCGCCGCACCACGGTCGCCGACAGCGAAATCGCCAAAAACAAACGCGCGATCGATAAATTCAATCAGGCACGCAATGACGCCACGGAACGTGTCGATGAAATATTGCTGACCGAACTAGGCCTGGTTGACGCGGCCTCGGCGCAAACCGATGCGCCCGTTTCCAAGGTGCCTGCAGGTGCCTCGCTCAACAGTGAAACTGCGGGTAGCATCATCGACCGCATGTCGATCATGGCGCTGAAGATATATGCCATGCGCGCCCAGACACAACGCACCGATGTGGAACAGGCTCACCGCGACAGCAGCCAGATCAAGCTAGACAAACTCCTGCAGCAACGCGGCGATCTGGCCACCTGCCTGGACGAGTTGATCGCCGACACCCAGGCCGGCTGCGCCTACTTCAAGGTCTACCGTCAATTTAAGATGTACAACGACCCACGCTTCAACCCAGCTCTGGTGGCCGAACGCACCAAACAGCAAGGCTGATGCGGGTTCTGATTATCAAAACCAGCTCCATGGGCGATGTCGTCCATGCCCTGCCTGCCATCAGCGACATGGCGCAAGCCATTCCCGGCATCCAGATCGACTGGCTGGTTGAAAAGAGCTTTGCAGCGATGCCCCAACAGCATCGCGCCGTTCAACGCGTCATCACGCTGCAATGGCGCAAATGGCGCAAAAGCCTTCGAACGCCGGAGACACAAGCGGCCATTCGCGGCTGGCTTGCCGAGATGCGCCAGCAGCGCTACGACCTGATCATCGACTTGCAAGGCTTGCTCAAAAGTGCGGCCTTTGCTTGTTTTGCGCAAGGCCCCCGTGCGGGCTACGACTGGCACAGCATCCGCGAACCCCTGGCCTCACTGTTTTACAGTCGCAAAGGTCAGGTCGCGCGCAATCTGCACGCCGTGGACCGGTGCCGTCAGCTGGCAGCCCAAGTCCTGAACTATTCCCTGCCGGCCACCCCACCTGATTTCGGCCTGCAGGCCAGCGCCGAGGCCTGGACGCCCGGTCCTGGCCCTTTTGCAGCCCTGATCCCATGCGCCAGCCGACCCGAAAAGCTCTGGCCTCAAGCCGATTGGATCGCCATGGCCAAGCGCCTGCGGGAGCGAGGCCTGAACGTCGCCGTGATGTGGGGCAGCCCACAAGAAGAAGAGCGCGCCCGCGAAATTGCGCAGGCCGTGGGTGGTAATGTCCCACCGTTCCTGAGCGTGGCTCAAGTGGGCGACACACTGGCCCATGCCAGCCTCGTCATCGGGCTTGACACCGGCATGACCCATCTGGCTGCCGCCCATGGCCGCCCCACACTGGGCATCTACTGTGACCACGAGCCCGGGTTGGCCGGCGTTACCGGCCCCGGCCAAGTACTGAGCCTGGGGGGCAAGGGCCATGTCCCCACCCTGGCCGCCGTGTTGCAAGCCATGAACTCATTCCAGTCCGCTTGAATCCATGAACTACAAAGCAACGTTTCAAACACTCTTCGCCTACATGCGCCCCCTGTGGCGCACCTTTGCGGTGGGCGTGGCGTGCTTCCTGCTCAGTTCGGCCGTTGAGCCCGCGGTGCCCGCCCTGTTCAAGAAGTTGATCGACTCCGGCTTCAAGGAAGGGCTGAAGTACCCGCTGTGGGTGGTGCCCATCGTGGTGATCGGCCTGTTCGCCGTGCGTGGGCTCTTCAACTTCGCCGGCACCTACGTGATGAGCCACGCCTCATCATTGATGGTGCTCAACTTGCGGCGCGATCTGATGCGCGCCCTGCTGCGTGCCGATGCCAAGCTGTTCACCACCATCAGCCCCGGCATTGCCGTGGCCAAGATCATCAACGACCCCCAGGCCGCATCTGGCGCGCTCAGCAGCTCGGTCATTTCCATCATCCGCGACGCCTCGACCCTGATCTTCCTGGTCAGCTACCTGCTTTACCTCAACCCCCAACTCACCCTGCTGGCCTTTGTCTCAATGCCCCTGCTGGGCGTGAGTGTCAAGGTCATCCGCAAACGCCTCACCAAGGTGGGCGAAGCGCAGTACCTGGCGCAAATGAAGCTAGTGACCACGGTGGATGACAACGCCCGCGCCTGGCGTGTGGTGCGCACCTTCGACGCCGTCGATTTCGAGCTGCACCGTTTTGATACCGCGGCCATCCATCACCGCCGCATGACGATGAAGCAGGTGGTGGCCAGCGCATTGGTCACCCCCGTCACCCAGGTGCTGGCGGCCGTGGGCGTGTCAATCATCCTGACGCTGGCCATCTGGCAGGCCAGCCAGGGCTCATCCACCGTGGGGGAGTTCGTGTCCTTCATCACCGCCCTGTTGATGGCCATATCGCCCATGCGGCACCTGACCGACATCTCCACCCCGATCAGCGGCGCACTCATCACGATGAAAGGGGCGTTCGAGCTGATCAACACCCCCCCCGAGCCCGACAATGGCACCCAGACGCTGCCCACATGCCAGGGCAACATTGCGTTCAAACACGTTCGCCTGCAATATGAAGGCGCCTCGGTCCCGGCACTCAATGACCTCAACCTGCGCATCCCTGCGGGTGAAACGATTGCCCTGGTCGGCTCTTCTGGGGCCGGCAAGAGCACGGTGGTCAGTGCGCTACTGCGCTTTGCCAACCCGGACTCCGGCGAGATCACGCTCGATGGCATCCCCATTGACCAGCTCAAACTCGCCAGCCTGCGCCGCCATTTCGCCGTTGTCTCTCAGGACATCATCCTGTTCGAGGGCTCAATGGCCGAAAATGTCGCCTACGCCAGCCCTTTGGGCCTGGACCGCGCCAAGGTAGAAAACTGCCTGAAAGCCGCCAACCTCTGGAACCACGTGCTCACCCTGCCTGAGGGCATGGACGCCAACATTGGCACCAACGGCAGCAAGCTCTCCGGCGGCCAGCGCCAGCGCCTGGCCATCGCCCGCGCCCTGTACCGGGACGCCGCCGTGTGGATTTTTGACGAAGCCACCTCGGCACTGGACTCCGAATCCGAGGCGGTGGTGCAACGCTCCATCGAAGACCTGCGCGGCAGCAAGACCCTGATCCTGATCGCCCACCGCCTGAGCACCATCCGCAACGCCGACACCATTTACGTCATGTCGGACGGCAAGGTGGCCGAGCAAGGCACCCACTCAGAGTTGATCGCCCAGCAGGGTTTGTATGCCGGAATGGTGAAAATCCAATCGGCAGCGTGAAGATTACGGTCTTTTTCGGGTTTACAGCAGGTGGTGAATGAGTGATGATTTCCCATTGCTTGCTGTGTCGCTTGGCGTTTTTTTTGTGGTCTGATAATTTAAATGGCTGAACCCGCTCTGGCTGAAACTCCCGGATCCCTGACTGGCGTGGCCCGTGTGCTGGTCAATGCCGGCAAGCTCGACGCCAAAGCAGCGGGCGACTTGACGCGCGCGGCCAAGGAACAAAAGCGCAGCTTCATCAGTGCGCTGATGGCAGCCGGGTCGATTTCGGCCTCGGACCTGGCCCAGACCTTGTCCACCTCACTGGCCGTGCCTGTGCTGGACCTGTCGGCCATGGACCTGCAACGCCTGCCCAAGGGTGTGATCGACAGCAAGTTGTCCACGCAATACCAGGTGGTGGTGGTGTCCAAGCGCGGCAACCGCCTGTTTGTCGCGGGCGCCGACCCGACCGACCAGGAAGCCCTTGAACGCATCAAATTTGCGACGCAGCTCACGCCGGAGTGGGTCATCGTCGAGCACGACAAGCTCTCACGCCTGCTGGAAGGGCAAACGGCCACGGCCGAAGAGCAACTCAATGCCCTGACCTCAGGGGACTTCGAGTTCGACATCACCGATGACCTGAACGCCCCCGCGCCGGAAGCCAACGAGCTGTCCGCCGACGTCGAGGACGCCCCGGTCGTCAAGTTCCTGCAAAAGATGCTGGTGGATGCCATCAACGCACGCGCGTCTGACTTGCACTTCGAGCCCTACGAGCACAACTATCGGGTGCGCTTTCGGGTCGACGGTGAGTTGCGTGAAATCACCCAGCCGCCCATTGCCATCAAGGACAAGCTGGCCTCGCGCATCAAGGTGATCTCGCGCCTGGACATTGCAGAAAAACGCGTGCCGCAGGACGGCCGCATGAAGCTCAAGTTCGGCAGCAAGTCGATCGACTTCCGGGTCAGCACTCTGCCCACCCTGTTTGGCGAAAAGATCGTGATCCGGATCCTGGATTCGTCATCGGCCAAGATGGGCATTGAGGCCCTGGGCTACGAGCAGGCCGAAAAAGACCGCTTGATGAATGCGATCCAGCGGCCCTATGGCATGGTGCTGGTCACTGGCCCCACCGGCTCGGGCAAGACCGTGTCGCTGTACTCCTGCCTGAACATCCTGAACCAACCCGGCGTGAACATTTGCACCGTCGAAGATCCGGCCGAAATCAACCTGCCCGGCATCAACCAGGTCAATGTCAACGACCGCGCAGGCCTGACCTTCTCCGCCTCGCTGAAAGCCTTCCTGCGGCAGGATCCCGATGTCATCATGGTCGGCGAAATTCGCGACCAGGAAACCGGCGACATCGCCATCAAAGCGGCCCAGACCGGCCACATGGTGATGTCCACGCTGCACACCAACGATGCGCCCACCACCTTGACTCGGCTGTTGAACATGGGCATTCCGCCCTTCAACATCGCCTCGGCCGTGATTCTCATCACGGCGCAACGCCTGGCTCGAAAATTATGTGAAGTTTGCAAGGTCCCTGCCGATTATCCCCGTGAGTCTTTGTTGCGCGGGGGCTTCAAAGAGGAAGACCTGGACGGCAGCTGGAAGCCTTACAAAGCCATTGGCTGCTCAAGTTGCAACAATGGTTACAAAGGACGGCTCGGCCTTTACCAAGTGATGCCCATTAGTGAAGAAATACAACGGATCATTCTCCGACTGGGTACCGCCATGGACATTGCCGAGCAAGCCAAGCGCGAAGGCGTGCGAGACTTGCGAGAGGCAGGCTTGGTCAAGGTCAAGGCGGGCCTGACGTCATTGGAAGAGGTGATTTCGGTCACCAACGAGTAAGCAGTTCACGATACGCGCGACGCGCCACGGAGTCCACACATGGCCACGGCAGCTGCCAAGAAAACGCAAGAGTTTGTCTTCGAATGGGAAGGCAAGGACCGCAACGGCAAGGTCGTGCGCGGCGAAGTACGCTCGGCCGGCGAGGCAGTGGTCAGCGCCACCTTGCGCCGACAGGGCATCCTGGTGCAAAAGATCAAGAAACGCCGCATCAGCAGTGGCGGCTCGGTCAAACAAAGGGACATCGCCATCTTCACGCGCCAGTTGGCCACCATGATGCGCGCTGGCGTGCCGCTGCTGCAGTCGTTCGACATCGTGGGCCGGGGCAGCACCAACCCCCGCGTGACCAAGCTGCTCAACGACATCCGCTCCGACGTCGAAACCGGCACCAGCTTGTCGGCGGCGTTCCGCAAGCACCCGATGTATTTCGACGCGCTGTACTGCAATCTGGTCGAAGCTGGCGAAGCCGCCGGTATCCTGGAAGCCTTGCTGGAACGCTTGGCGATCTACCAAGAAAAAACCATTGCCATCAAGCAAAAAATCAAGTCGGCCCTGACTTACCCGGTGGCCGTGCTGGTGGTGGCCTTCGTGGTGGTGGCGGTCATCATGATTTTCGTGATCCCGGCGTTCAAGGAAGTGTTCACCTCGTTTGGTGCTGAATTGCCGGCCCCGACCTTGTTCGTGATGGCCATGTCCGAGATTTTCGTCAAATACTGGTGGGCCATTTTCGGGACCATCGGGGGCGGCATTTACTTCTTCCTGCAAAGCTGGAAGCGGTCCGAAAAAATGCAAAAGACCATGGACCGCCTGCTGCTAAAGATACCGGTGTTTGGCGATTTGCTGTTCAAGTCGGCCGTGGCGCGCTGGACGCGCACCCTGTCCACCATGTTTGCGGCGGGCGTACCCTTGGTGGAAGCACTTGACTCGGTGGGCGGTGCTGCCGGCAATGCCGTGTTTGCCGAAGCCACGGAAAAAATCCAACGCGAGGTGTCCACGGGCACCAGTCTGACCACGGCCATGCAATCGGCGTCCCTGTTCCCGGTCATGGTGCTGCAAATGGCCTCCATCGGCGAAGAATCCGGCTCGCTGGACCACATGCTCGGCAAGGCTGCCGATTTCTACGAAGAAGAGGTCGACGAAGCCGTCAAGGCCTTGTCCAGCCTGATGGAGCCCTTCATCATCGTGATCCTGGGCGGCATCATCGGCGGCATCGTGGTGTCGATGTACCTGCCCATCTTCAAGCTCGGCCAGGTGGTTTAAGGCTTCATGCAATTTAGCGATCTGCTGGGGTTGTTGACCACCCCCTGGGGCTTGGCCTTGCTGGGCCTGTGCGTGGGCAGCTTCTTGAATGTGGTCATTCACCGCATGCCGCAAATGTTGGAGCGTCAATGGCGCGCCGACAGCGCGGCCATGCTCGAATTGCCCCACAAGCCAGACGAAGCCCCGCTGACCCTGTCCAAACCTGCCTCGCGCTGCCCCGCATGCGGCCACGCCATCCGCTGGCACGAAAACATCCCGCTGATCAGTTGGCTGGTCTTGCGCGGCAAATGCTCGTCCTGCGGAGTCAGTATCTCGGTGCGCTACCCGGTGATCGAACTGTTGACGGCGGCCCTGTTCGCGGCCTGCGGCTGGCGTTTCGGAACACAGCCGGTGGTGCTGCTGTGGTGCGTCTTCGTGGCGGTCATCGTGGCCGCCTCGGCCATCGACTGGGACACCACCCTGCTGCCCGATGACCTGACCCTGCCCCTGCTCTGGATCGGCCTGATCGCCGCCGCCCTCGGTTGGACCACGCTACCCTTGCGTGACGCCCTGTGGGGAGCGGTGGCCGGCTACCTGTCGCTGTGGTCCGTGTACTGGCTGTTCAAACTCACCACCGGCAAGGAAGGCATGGGCTATGGCGACTTCAAGTTGCTGGCCGCCTTGGGTGCCTGGCTGGGCTGGTCGATGGTGTTGCCGGTGGTGCTGGCCTCGTCCGTCATCGGCGCCGTGGTCGGCATCGCCATGAAGCTCAACAGCAGCCTGCGTGAAGGCCACTACGTGCCTTACGGTCCCTTCTTGGGCGGAGCAGGCCTGGCGGTCATGCTGTCCGGCCCCCAGCGGGTACTGGAATGGTTGGGATGGACTTGACCATTGGTCTGACCGGCGGCATTGGCAGTGGCAAATCCACCGTCAGCCAGATGCTGGTAGATCTGGGCGCCCACCTGGTTGATCTGGACGCCATTTCCCGCGCCCTCACGGCGCCCGGCGGCGCGGCCATTGAAGCCATCAAGCAACACTTTGGGTCCGATTTTGTCGACGCCCAAGGCGCCATGGACCGTGCCCGCATGCGCGATGCCGTCTTTGCCGACCCCACGGTACGGGCCCGACTTGAAGCCATCCTCCACCCCTTGATAAGCCAGCACGCCCAGGCCCGTGCCAAACTGGCCCTGCCCGGACAGCACATCGTCTATGACGTGCCACTGCTGGCAGAGTCGGGCGATCGCTGGAAAAACAAAGTCGACCGCATCCTGGTCGTCGACTGCTCCCCCGAAACCCAGATTGCCCGTGTCATGGCGCGCTCCGGCTGGCCCCGTGAGGCTGTTGAGAAAGTCCTGGCCCAGCAGGCCCGACGCGAAACTCGCCTCGCCCTGGCCGACCATGTCATCGTCAATGAAGGCTTGAGCCTGGATGAATTACGCGCCGAGGTCGAGAAGGTCTGGCGCCTGTGGAACAATCCAGCCTGACCGGTGACCCAACTTACCTCAGGTGGCGCGTTGATTCTGTACGAATACCCCTTCAACGAAAGCATCCGCACCATGTTGCGGCTTGAACATCTGTTCAATCGGCTGACGCTGCTGATCTGGCGCGACACCCCGGTGGACCACCACTACGCCCTGGCCAGCATCTTTGAAGTGATGGACGTGGCTTCGCGCGCCGACCTGAAAAGCGATCTGCTCAAAGAGCTCGATCGCTACAAAGCCCAATTCATGGCCTGGCGCGGCAACCCTGCCGTACAAGAAGCCGTGCTCGACCAGGTGCTCGATCGCATTGAAAAGACCCACCAAACGCTTCAGCAATTGCCCGGCAAGGCAGGCCAGACACTGGCCGCCAACGACTGGTTGATGAGCATCCGCAGCCGCATCAGCATCCCCGGCGGCACGTGCGAATTCGACCTGCCCTCCTACTTCGCCTGGCAGCACGAAGCGCCCGCCAAACGGCAGGCCGACCTGCAACAATGGGTCTCGACCCTGACCCCGCTTTCCGACGCGCTCAAGCTGGTGCTCAGCCTGCTGCGCGACACGGGTCACCCGCACATGGTCGCCGCGCCCGGGGGCTTCTATCAGCAAAACCTGAAGGAAAACAAACCCTTCCAACTGCTGCGTCTGCGCATCGATCCCAGCCTGGGCCTGGTGCCCGAAATCAGCGGCAACCGCCTGATGCTTGCCATTCGTTTGATGCGGCAAGACATCGAAGGCAAACTCAAGTTGGCACCCGCAGTGGATGCCGGCTTTGAACTGACACTTTGCGCTTAAACGCCATGAGCGAACCGACCAAGCCCCCGATGGTGCGCTGCCCCTCGTGCGGCGAAACCGTGCCCTACCGCACCGACAACCCTTACCGACCGTTTTGCAGCAAAGGCTGCAAGGCGATTGACCTCGGAGCGTGGGCCAGTGAGCAGTTTCGGGTAGAGGCCAAACCACCCGCAGCGGAAGATTTGCCGGACTGATCCACCGGCGGCCACGATGGCCAGCAACAGCCCTTCTACTGCGATTCTGGGGGGTTGTCATTTGCGCGCAGGGGCACTATTTTTCATTGTCCGCTCATTGAACGCCCCAACCGGCGCGCAAAAAGAGTCCCTGCAAGACGCCAAGGCCTGAAGACAGGGCCGATGGCCTCAACAAGTCATCGTCCATGATCAAAATGACGCCATCGGACATCCGACTCGCCATCATTGGCCTGGGTTATGTTGGGCTGCCACTGGCCGTGGAGTTCGGCTGCCGGCGATCCGTGGTGGGTTTCGACATCAACCAGCGCCGCATCAACGACCTGAAGTCGGGGAATGACTTCACACTGGAGACCACCCCCGAAGAACTCCAGTCCGCCCGACACCTGACCTACACCACCAACATGGACGATTTGCGTTCATGCAATGTGTTCATCGTGACGGTGCCCACGCCGATCGATGAACACAAGCGCCCGGACCTCACGCCACTTTTGAAGGCCAGCGAAACCGTCGGGAAGGCTCTGAAAAAGGGCGACATCGTCATCTACGAATCAACGGTGTACCCCGGTGCAACGGAGGAAGACTGCGTGCCCGTGCTGGAGAGATTCTCCGGCCTCAAGTTCAACCAGGATTTTTACTGCGGATACAGCCCAGAGCGCATCAACCCGGGCGACAAGGCGCACCGCCTCCCCAACATTCGCAAGGTCACCTCCGGCTCAACACCCGACATCGCGGACCTCGTCGATGACCTGTACAAGGAAATCATCACGGCGGGCACGCACAAAGCAGAGAGCATCAAAGTGGCCGAAGCCGCCAAGGTCATCGAAAACACCCAGCGCGACCTCAACATCGCACTGGTCAATGAGCTGGCGCTTATTTTCAACAAAATGGGCATCGACACGGAAGCGGTGTTGAGGGCAGCCGGCAGCAAATGGAACTTCCTGCCGTTCCGACCAGGCCTGGTCGGGGGCCACTGCATCGGCGTCGATCCCTACTACCTGACCCACAAGGCACAGGCGATCGGCTATCACCCCGAGATCATCCTGGCTGGCCGGCGACTGAACGACAAGATGGGGGCCTATGCCGTCGCGCAGTTGGTCAAAGCGATGATGAAACGCCGCATTCAGGTGGAAGATGCTCGCGTGCTCCTACTGGGCCTGGCCTTCAAGGAGAACTGCCCGGATCTTCGCAACACCCGTGTCGTTGACATGGTGGCCGAACTCAAGGAATACCACTGCGAGGTCGATGTGTACGACCCGTGGGTGTCTATCGAGGAGGCACAACACGAGTACGGCATCACCCCCGTCACCGCGCTGCAAGCGGGCTTCTACGACGGCGTGATCGTCGCCGTCGCTCACCAACAGTTCAAGGACATGGGCCCCGCTGCCGTCCGAAAACTCGGCAAGCCAGTGCATGTGATCTACGACCTCAAGTACGTGTTTTCAACCACCGAAGCCGACCTGCGACTGTGAGCATGAGTGCCTACGAGCAGTTGAAAACCAAGCTGCTGGCCGAACCAAAAACCTGGCTTGTCACCGGTGTGGCCGGCTTCATCGGCAGCAACCTGCTGGAATCCTTGCTCAAGCTCGACCAGCGCGTCGTCGGGTTGGACAACTTTGCCACCGGCCATCAACGCAATCTGGACGAAGTGCAGACCCTGGTTTCAAACCAGCAGTGGATGAACTTCAAACTGATTCGAGGCGACATCCGTGAGCTGGCCGACTGCAAAACGGCGTGCCAAGGGGTGGACTATGTGCTGCACCAAGCAGCCCTGGGCAGCGTGCCACGCAGCATTGAGGACCCCATCACCACCAACGCGGCCAACATCACCGGTTTTTTAAACATGCGGGTGGCCGCGCGTGATGCCCAGGTCAAAAGCTTCACCTACGCCGCCAGCAGCAGCACTTATGGCGACCACCCTGGCCTGCCCAAGGTGGAAGACGTCATCGGCAAACCGTTGAGCCCTTACGCCGTGACCAAATACGTCAACGAACTGTATGCGGACGTGTTTGCACGCTGCTATGGAACCCCGTCGATCGGCCTGCGCTACTTCAACGTCTTCGGCCCACGCCAAGACCCCCATGGCGCCTATGCAGCGGTCATCCCCAAATGGACGGCGGCCCTGCTGCAAAACGATCCCGTTCATATCAATGGCGATGGCGAGACCAGCCGCGATTTTTGCTATGTGGCCAATGCCGTGCAAGCCAACTTGCTCGCCGCCACGGTGTCAAACACTGAAGCGATGAACCAAATCTACAACGTGGCCGTCGGGGACCGCACCACGCTCAACAGGCTGTACAAGTTAATCCGGGACAACCTGGCAGATAAGGGCGTCAGCCCCACTGCACAGCCGAGCTATCGCGACTTCAGAGCTGGCGACGTGCGGCACAGCCTGGCAGACATCACCAAAGCCAAAACCTTGCTGGGCTACACCCCAAGCCACACCTTGGATCAAGGCATCCCAAATGCCATGCAGTGGTATGTGAGCAATTTATCGTGACCCGGCAACTTTCATGCTGCACGTCGGCTCTCCGACCAGAATCCCCACGGCCCGGTTGTACCTAGAGCCACCTCTTCTCAGGGCAAGCATATGTGGCACCCGGGCCATTGACACATCACTGGTCGGAGCGGATGCAAGCTGCGCTGTGCCATGAAGCCAGTTCTCTCATGTGAAATGCCCGAGCAATTGCAAGGGCCCCTCGGTTGCCTTCCCGATGAAGGCCGGGCCACACCAATAGTCAAAACAAATCAAATCGATTTAATCGATTGTCTTTGATTATTTGACTCCAAGGCCTACAGTCACTTCATCGACAGCAGATCGCTGATCACGTTCCCCGTCAAAAAGGAGTTCCCCATGGCCAGCCCCTTCCACGACCCCGCATCGGTCACGATCCGGAACCTCGAATCAGCCTTCGCTGGCGAATCGATGGCCCACATCAAGTACCGTTACTTCGCCAAACTGTGCCGCGAGGCGGGCGACGAAGAGACCGCCAAGGCGTTTGAAGCCACAGCCGACCAAGAGGTGATGCATGCCTTCGGCCACCTGGACCTGCTCTTCCCCAAGGCCAACATGACGCCCGCCAAGGCCTTGCAGTTCGCCATTGAAGGCGAAACGTATGAATACACCGAGATGTACCCGAGCTTTCGCAACGCCGCCGTGGCTGAAGGCCATGACGCCGCGGTGAAAGAGATCGACGAGCAGATCGCCGAATCGAAGGAACATGCGGCGCAATTCAAGGCCGTGCTGGACAAGGCCGCCAAACGCTTTGCCGCGCTGGCCAAAGTGGAGGAGCGCCACGCCAACCACTACCAGGCCGTGTTGGACAAGATCGCCAGCTAATTAGGTAACAATTCACCCCTGTTTTTTGAAAGTTTGAGTCATGAAGACGTACCAATGTGTTGTTTGCGGTTTTGTGTATGACGAGACCCAGGGCCGCCCCGAGGACGGCATCCCTGCTGGCACCAAGTGGGCCGATGTACCCGACACCTGGGCTTGCCCCGATTGCGGCGTGGGCAAGGCCGATTTCGAGATGATCGAGATTTAAGCCATGGATCCGGTCGTCATCATTGGTTCGGGCCTGGCGGGCTACAACGTGGCGCGCGAATTGCGAAAGCTCGACGCGAACGTGCCCATCGTGGTCATCAGCCGCGACCATGCGGGCTTTTATTCCAAGCCCATGCTGTCCAACGCCTTGGCGGGCAAGAAAACCGCCGCCACGCTGGTGATGAAGGCCGCCGACAAGATCGGCGCCGAGATCAACGCCCAGGTACGCGCCCACAGCGCGGTCGAGCGCATTGACGTTCAAGCGCGCGCCGTGGTGCTGGCCAATGGCGAGGTGCTGCCTTACCGCGACCTGGTGCTGGCCCTGGGCGCCGACCCCATCCGCCTGCCACTGCAGGGCAATGCCGCTGACACCGTACTGTCGGTCAATGACCTGGACGACTTTGCCCACTTCGCCCAGGCGCTGGATTCCGGGGCTGATGGGCAGCCCGTCAAGCGAGTCGTCATTTTGGGCGCCGGCTTGATTGGCTGCGAATTTGCCAATGACCTGCTGCACCGGGACATCGCCCCCACGGTGCTGGACCTGGCCGACCGCGCCTTGGTTCGCCTGCTGCCCGAGGCGGCCAGCCAACGCCTGCAAAGCCACCTGGAAGCGGGCGGCGCACGGTTTCGTTTCGGCGTAGCCCTGCAGTCGGTCGATCGAGCCGCCCATGGCGGACTGAAAGTCACCTTGACGGATGGCAGCACGCTGGACACCGACCTGGTTTTGTCGGCCATTGGTTTGCGGCCCCGCACGAGCCTGGCGGATCAGGCCGGTCTGCGGATCAACCGCGGCGTGGTCGTGGACCATCACCTAGCGACCAGCGCCGCCCACATCTACGCCGTGGGTGACTGTGCCGAAGTGGCCGGTCACAACCTGCCCTTTGTGTTGCCCTTGATGGCCCAAGCCCGCGCGCTGGCCGCTACCCTGGCCGGGACGCACACCCCGGTGGCCTACCCGGCCATGCCCGTGGTGGTCAAGACGCCCGCCTGCCCGACGGTGGTTTGCCCGCCGCCCATGGGTGCGCCTGGCCAGTGGGTGGTCACCAGCACCGACGACGCCCTGGAGGCACGCTTCACATCGGCCTCCAACCCCGAGCAATTGCTGGGTTTTGCCCTGCAAGGCAAGGCCGTGTCGCAGCGCCAGACGCTCGCCGCCCTGGTGCCCCCTGTGCTGCTCGATTAAGGCCTTGTTTTACTGGGTTTGAACCCGAACCCGGATTGCGTTAACCTTGATCCCATTTTGGAGCAGTGCTTCCATCAACCGTGGCTGTAACTGCCTGAGCTTGGCGGACACGGCCGCGTTGGACGCCAGCAGGGTCCACCCTTCGTCATCGATGGGGCCGGCGCGCACACTGGCCGCCAGTGCACCGGGCAGCACCGCACGGACGGCCTCCAGGCAGCGTTTGGAGGCTTCCAGACGTTGCATCAGGCTCACCAAAGGCTCGGCCCGCGCAAGCGCGGTCGTCACGGTTGGCACATCGGGCACCGATGGTTTGTAGGTGGCACTGGACTGACGCCCTGTGCTTCTTGAAGCGGAACGCGGACTGCGGGTCATCACAAAGGATTCGGTTCAATGCAAATTTTGATCACCTCCAGCGCCTCGGCGCGGACCCGGGTCATGCAATTCACGCCTTGGTCATTGGGCCTGGCCCTGCTGGCACTGGCCGTGCCAATGATGTTGGCGTCCCTGGCCTTGTACCACGCCGTGGTGCTCAAAGCGGCACACGAGCACTGGCCGATCATCTCCGAAGCGGTGCGTTTTGTCGAACGTCAGGAGCTGGCGCAACGCGACCGCTACATGCGCGAAAACCTCGACGCCATGGCGCAAAAAGTCGGCGAGATGCAAGCCCGCATGCTGCAACTGGAAGCGGTCAGCGAGCGCGTAGCCGGCATGGCGGGCATCAAACCCGACGAGCTCAAGCACATTGAAGGCGCTCCGGCGCAGGCCAGCGGCGGCCCCTTGGTGGCACTGCGTCAGTCCACCGCGTCCAGCACGACGGTGGCCGACCTGAATGCCCAAGTGGCAACCATGACCTCGCTGAGCGAACGCAACGCCGATGTCTTCACCTTGATCGAGTCCCACCTCTTTGAAAAGCGACTGGAAGCGCTGATGATCCCCAGCAGCGCGCCGGTCGACGGCCCCGTGGGCTCGGGCTTTGGTTTTCGCACCGACCCGTTCACACACGGCAGCGCCTTGCACACCGGGCTGGACTTCCCTGCGGACATTGGCACCCCGATCATGGCGGCGGCTGGTGGCGTGGTGTTGTCGGCCGGACCTCACCCGCAATACGGTCAACTGGTGGAACTGGACCACGGCAATGGCCTGGTGACGCGTTACGCACACACCTCCAAGATGCTGGTGCACCAGGGCGACCTGGTCAAACGCGGCCAGAAGATCGCCGAAGTCGGCACCACGGGCCGCTCCACCGGGCCGCACCTGCACTTTGAAGTGCTGGTGGAAGGCGTGCAGCAAAACCCGGCCAAGTTCCTGGCGGGACAAGGCAAGGCGCCCGCCACCGTGGCCCAGGCCAGCAACCGCGCACGCTAAACCCTCCTGTCGCCACGCTGACACCATTTCAGCGCTACATTGACGACCATGCAACGCTCGACCCGGTTGACCCGCATCGGCTGGCATCTGCTGCTGGCCCTGGTGCTGCTGCTGATGCAGCAGGCGTCGTTGCGTCACGCCTTGCAACACGCCGCGCGGGACGATGGTCACCCGGCTCACAGCACGCTGTGTAAACAATGCCTGGCGCATGCGGCCACCGATGCGCTGGCGTTCAGCACGCCGCCCGTCATGGCGCTGCTGCAAGCCCATGGAGTGCCTCTTGCTGATCATCAGGAGGCGCAGCGCCACGACTCGCCCCAGGCGGGTTATCAGACACGCGCCCCGCCGCGCCTTTCCGTGCAAGCCTGATCGCCCCCCCCGGTGCGTTTTCAAACGACCGGACTGGATTGCTTTGAGCACGCCAAGCGCCTGCTCATCACGGAAAAACCTTCATGTTGCAACACCCTTTGAGGCGCGCCGCTGCCCTGGCCTGCCTGTCATTGATCAGTCCGGTATTGATCAGTCCGTTTGGGAGCCCGGCGTTCGCCGCCCCACCACCAGACCCGTTGAGCGAGTTGCGCCAGCAAATTGACGAATTGCGCCAGCAATACGAAACTCGTCTGCGGGCACTGGAAGAGCGTGTGCAACAGGCCCGTGATGCCGCACCGGCTTCTGACAATGCCTTCAATCCACAGGTGTCGCTGATTCTGTCGGGCACCTACGCCCACCTGCAGCGCGACCCACGGACCTGGCACATCAGCGGCTTCGTCCCCAGTGGCGACATGGGCCCGGGCCAACGCAGCTTCAATCTGGGCGAGTCCGAGCTGGGCCTGTACGCCAACATCGACCCCTGGTTCTTCGGGGGACTCAACCTGGCGGTAGCGCCCGACAACACCGTGTCGACGGAAGAAGCCTTTGTGCAGACCACCGCCCTGCCCCATGGATTGCGCCTGAAGGTGGGCCGCTTCTTTTCGGGCATCGGCTATTTGAACGAACAGCACGCTCACACCTGGGACTTTGTCGACAGCCCCTTGGCCTATCAGGCTTTCCTGGGCACGCAACTGGGCCAGGACGGGGTGCAGGTCAAATGGCTGCTGCCGACCGATCGCTTCATGGAGCTGGGGGCTGAGCTGGGCAATGGCACGCACTTTCCCGGCAGCGAACACAACAGCAATGGGGCTGGCTCACAGTCCCTTTTCGCGCACACCGGCGGCGACTGGAGCGACAGCAGCAGCTGGCGAGCCGGCGTGTCCTATCTGTGGACCGAACCCAAGGGCCGCGCCTGGGACGCCGCCGACCTGAGCACGCCCGCCGCCACCGTCACCAATGCCTTCACCGGCCGCAGCCGCTTGTGGCTGCTTGATGGCGTCTGGAAATGGGCGCCCAATGGCAACGCCACCCACACCAACTTCAAGTTGCAAGGCGAGTACTTCCATCGCACCGAGCGTGGTCAAGTCTCCCATGACACCGCAGCCCTCAACCAGCCGGACACCTACCGCTCAGCTCAATCAGGCTGGTACGTGCAAGGCGTCTATCAATTCATGCCCCAGTGGCGCGTAGGCCTGCGCCAGGATCAACTGGACAGCGGCACGGTGGATTACGCCAGCAACAACGCCTTTATCGCCCGGCCCGACTTCAGACCCCGCCGCACCAGTCTGATGCTGGATTGGAGCTTGAGCGAATTCAGTCGCTGGCGCGTGCAGTTCTCGAACGACCACGCCCGGCAAGACAACAGCGATCTGCAATTTTTTGTGCAGTACCAGATGAGCCTGGGCGCCCACGGCGCGCACAGCTATTGAAAAAGGAACTCACCATGCAACGCACCATCCGTCACCGTGTCCTGGCCCTGACGCTGCTGCTGGCCGGCATGACCTCGGCCCACGCCGCCCTCAAGGTATTTGCCTGCGAACCCGAATGGGGCGCGCTGACCAAAGAACTGGCCGGCGAGCAAGCCAGCGTCTACACGGCCACCAACGCCTTGCAGGACCCGCACCAGATCCAGGCCAGGCCCAGCCTGATGGCCGCCATGCGCAACGCCGACCTGCTGGTGTGCACCGGGGCCGAGCTGGAGGTGGGCTGGCTGCCCCTGTTGCTGAGGCAGTCGAGCAACCCGGCACTCCAGAACGGCAAGCCCGGCAACTTTGAGGCGGCCGCTTACGTGCGCAAGCTGGAGATACCCACCCGCCTGGACCGCGCCGATGGCGACGTGCACGCCTCAGGCAACCCGCACATCCAGACCGACCCGAACAACATCGCCCTGGTGGCCCTGGCCCTGTCCAAGCGACTGACCGAGGTCGATCCCGCCCATGCCAGCGCCTACCAAGCCCGATTGGCCGACTTCAACACGCGCTGGAACCAGGCCATGCAGCGCTGGACCAAGGCCGCCACGCCTTTGAAGGGGGTTCCTATCGTCGTGCAACACAAGGGCTTTCCGTACTTGGAACAGTGGCTGGGCCTGAACCAGGTGGCCGCGCTGGAGCCCAAGCCCGGCGTTGAACCCAGCAGCGCGCATTTGTCGGACGTGCTGGCGCAGTTGCAACGACACCCGGCCAAGCTGGTCATCCGCGCGGCCTACAACGAAGGCCGGGGCAGCCAATGGCTGGCCGATCGTGCCCACATCCCCGTGGTGGTGCTGCCCTTCACCGTCGGCGGCAGCGAGCGGGCCAAGGACCTGTTCGGCCTGTTCGACGACACCGTAGACCAACTGCTGAAGGCCGCCCAATGATGTCGAGCCTGAACCTGCATGCCGTCGACTGGAGCATCGTGGGGCCCGCGCTGGTGGCCGGTCTCTTGGTGCTGGCCACCCACGTGCCACTGGGCCTGCAAGTGCTGTCGCGCGGCATTGTCTTCATTGACCTGGCCATTGCCCAAATCGCCGGGCTGGGCGTGATCGCCGCCGACGCGCTGGGATGGGAGCCGCAAGGCTGGGGCGTGCAAGGCGCGGCCGTGGCGGCGGCGCTGGCGGGCGCGGCCCTGCTGACCTGGACGGAGCGCCGTTGGCCCGACATCCAGGAAGCCCTGATCGGCACGCTGTTCGTGCTGGCCTCCTGCCTGGGCATCTTGTTGCTGGCCGGCAATCCGCATGGCGGCGAACACCTCAAAGACTTGCTCGTCGGGCAGATTTTGTGGGTGACCCCGGGCCAGTTGGTCGCCATGGCCGTGCTGTCGGCCGCCGTGCTGGCGCTGTGGTTCGGGGCGCAGCAGCGGCTGGGCCGCGCGGGCTTCTACATCGTGTTTGCGCTGGCCGTCACGGCCTCGGTGCAGCTGGTCGGCGTCTACCTGGTGTTCAGCAGCCTGATCATGCCGGCCCTGGCGGTGCGCCACGCGCGGCCCCAATGGCAATTGCCCGTCGCCTATGGCATGGGCGGCCTGGCCTATGCACTGGGGCTGGCCCTGTCGGCCATGTTGGACCTGCCCTCAGGCGCCGTGGTGGTGCTGACCATGGCCACGGTTGGCGTGCTGACCAGTGGCGTGCTCAGTGGCCGGTGGTGGGCCCGGCCTACGGCGGCATGAGCACTCAGGGCCCACTTTTGCACCCTTACAGCCCCATCACCCCCTGGTGCTACACTTTTTGGCTTTGATCCTCTCTACCTACGCCCCATGTTGCCCAAGCTTCTCACTTCGATTTTCGGTAGCCGCAACGAACGGCTGCTCAAGCAATACCGGCGCGTGGTCGAGAACATCAACGCCCTTGAGCCCACCTTCGAGCCCTTGAGCGACGATCAGCTGCGCGCCAAGACCGACGAATTCAGGCAGCGCGTGGCCAAGGGCGAGTCGCTGGACGACCTGCTGCCCGAAGCCTTTGCCGTGGTCCGCGAGGGCAGCAAGCGCGTCTTCAAGATGCGCCACTTCGACGTGCAGATGGTGGGCGGCATGGCCCTGCACAACGGCAAGATCGCTGAAATGCGCACCGGCGAAGGCAAGACCCTCACCGCCACCCTGCCCGTCTACCTCAATGCCCTGACCGGCAAGGGCGTCCACCTGGTCACCGTCAACGACTACCTGGCACGTCGTGACGCCGAGTGGATGGGCAAGCTCTACAACTTCCTGGGCTTGAGCGTTGGCATCAACCTGCCCCAGATGTCCCGCGAGGAAAAGCAAGCCGCTTACACCGCCGACATCACCTATGGCACCAACAACGAATACGGCTTCGACTACCTGCGCGACAACATGGTCTACGAGCTGGTCGACCGCGTGCAGCGCGGCCTGAACTACGCCATCGTGGACGAAGTCGACTCCATCCTGATCGACGAGGCCCGCACGCCTTTGATCATCAGCGGTCAGGCCGAAGACCACACCGAGATGTATGTGCGGATCAACGCCGTGGTGCCCAAGCTCAAGAAGCAAATCGGCGAGGCCGACCCGCGCACCGGTGAAGGCGTGATCGAACCCGGAGATTTCACCGCCGATGAAAAATCCCGCCAAATCTACCTGACCGAAGAAGGCCACGAAAACGCCGAACGCCTGCTGTCTGAAGCGGGCCTGCTGGTCGAAGGTGCCAGCCTGTACGACGCGGCCAACATTTCGTTGATGCACCACGTCTATGCGGCCCTGCGTGCGCACCACCTCTTCAACCGGGATCAGCATTACGTCGTGCAAACAGGGCCGAACGGCGCCGAAGTCGTCATCGTGGACGAATTCACCGGTCGCCTGATGTCGGGGCGCCGTTGGTCCGATGGCCTGCACCAGGCCGTCGAAGCCAAGGAAGGCGTGGAGATCCAGGCCGAGAACCAGACTCTGGCCTCGATCACCTTCCAGAACTACTTCCGCATGTACGGCAAGCTGTCGGGCATGACCGGCACGGCCGACACCGAGGCCTACGAATTCCAGGAAATCTACGGCCTGGAAACCATCGTGGTGCCACCCAACCGCTTCATGCAGCGCAAGGACCAGCTGGACCTGGTCTACAAGACCGCGCAAGAAAAATACAAGGCCATCGTTGACGACATCAAAGAGTGTCATGGACGTGGCCAACCCTCCCTGGTCGGCACCACCAGCATTGAAAATTCCGAGCTGATCGCCGCGATGCTGACCAAGGAAGGTCTGCCGCACCAGGTGCTCAACGCCAAGCAACATGCCCGCGAAGCCGAGATCGTGGCCCAGGCTGGCCGCCCCGGCATGATCACCATCGCCACCAACATGGCCGGTCGCGGCACCGACATCGTGCTGGGCGGCAACGTTGAAAAGCTGGTACAGAACATCGAAGAAGACGCTTCGTTGAGCGAGACCGAGAAGGCCCGCCAGATCGACGCACTCAAGACCGAACAGATCGAACTGAACCAGAAGGTCAAGGACCTGGGCGGACTGCGCATCATCGCCACTGAACGCCACGAATCGCGCCGCATCGACAACCAGTTGCGCGGCCGCGCCGGTCGTCAGGGCGACCCCGGCTCGACCCGCTTCTACCTGTCGCTGGACGACCAGTTGATGCGCATTTTCGCGGGCGATCGCGTGCGTGCCATCATGGACCGCCTGAAGATGCCCGAGGGCGAGGCCATCGAGGCCGGCATCGTCACCCGCAGCATTGAAAGCGCGCAGCGCAAGGTTGAAGGCCACAACTTCGACATGCGTAAGCAACTGCTGGAATACGACGACGTGTCCAATGACCAACGCAAGGTCATCTACCAGCAGCGCAACGAAATTCTGGAATCGACCGAGGTGGCCGATGCCATCAGCAACCTGCGCAAGGGCGCCATCACCGACGTGGTGCGCACGTTCGTTCCCAACGAGAGCCTGGAAGAGCAATGGGATTTGGCCAGCCTGGAAAAAGTGCTGCGCGAAGAATGGCAGACCGAGGTTGAACTCAAGAAATGGGTCGAGTCCAGCAACGCCGTGGACGACGACGACGTGCTGCAACGCGTCCTCAAGATCGCCGATGAAACTTACGCGGCCAAGGTTGCGCAAGTGGGCCGCGAGCAATTCGGGGGCTTTGAGCGCATGGTGCTGCTGCAGTCGATCGACAGCCATTGGCGTGAACACCTGTCGGCGCTGGACTACCTGCGCCAGGGCATCCACCTGCGCGGCTATGCGCAAAAGAACCCCAAGCAGGAATACAAGCGCGAAGCCTTCGAGCTGTTTGGCCAGTTGCTGGACGTGGTCAAGATGGACGTGACCCGCAGGCTCATGACCGTGCACGTGCAGAGCGCGGAAGAAGCGGCTTTGGCGGCGCAGGCCATTGAACAGCAGGGCGAATCACTCTCCAACATCACCTACACCCATCCCAACGAGGATGGCAGCGTGGCCACCGAAACGGACCCCGACACCGTGACGCAAGCAGTGCCGCGCGTTGGCCGCAACGACCCCTGCCCTTGCGGCAGCGGCCTGAAGTACAAGGCCTGCCACGGCAAGCTGGCGTGATGGAGTCCTGAAATGCCCGTCAACCTGTCAGCGCCCAAGCCCCAAGACCTGCACCCCGTTCCCGGCGTCAAGTTGGGCATCACCATGGCGGGCATCCGCAAAGTCAACCGCCGTGACCTGACCGTGATCACCCTGGACGAAGGCAGCGCCGTCGCCGGTGTGTTCACCAAGAACCGCTTCTGCGCCGCCCCGGTGCAGTTGTGCCGCCAGCACCTGGCCGCCAGCAGCGACATCCGCGCCTTGCTGATCAACACCGGCAATGCCAACGCCGGCACGGGCGAAGACGGCCTGGTGCGTGCGCATGCCACTTGCGTGGCCCTGGCCCGCCACCTGAACATCGCGCCCGAGCAGGTGCTGCCGTTTTCCACCGGCGTCATCATGGAGACCCTGCCGACCGACCGCATCCAGGCTGGCTTGTCTGCCGCGATCGCCGACTTGAAGGCCGACCAGTGGGCCGTGGCCGCCGAAGGCATCATGACCACCGACACGCTGCCCAAGGCCGTCTCGCGTCAAGTCACCATTGGTGGCGCCACCGTCACCCTCACCGGCATCAGCAAGGGCGCCGGCATGATCCGCCCCAATATGGCGACCATGCTCGGCTTCGTGGCCACCGACGCCAAGGTGGCCCCCAGCCTGCTGCAAGCCCTGGTGAGCGAGGCGGCCGATGCCTCGTTCAACCGCATCACCATTGATGGCGACACGTCCACCAACGACTCCTTCGTGTTGATCGCCACGCGCCAGGCCCGGCATGCCGAGATCACCAGCCTGGACAGCGCGGACGCCCGCATCCTGCGCGAGGCCTTGATCGCTGTGTCACAGCAACTGGCCCAGGCCATCGTGCGCGATGGCGAAGGTGCAACCAAGTTCATCACCATCGTCATCGAGGGCGGCCGCTCCGAGGCCGAATGCCAGCAGGCCGCCTACGCGATCGCGCATTCACCGCTGGTCAAAACCGCCTTCTTTGCCAGCGACCCCAACCTGGGCCGCATCCTGGCTGCGGTCGGCTATGCCGGCATCGACGACCTGGACCAGAACCTGATCGAATTGCACCTGGACGACGTGCACGTGGTGAGCAAGGGCGGCCGCCGCCCCGAATACCGCGAAGAAGACGGCCAGCGCGTGATGAAGCAAAGCGAGATCACCATTCGCGTGGGCTTGGCGCGCGGCACGGCACAGGCCACGGTGTGGACCTGCGATCTCTCACACGACTACGTGACGATCAACGCCGATTACCGCAGCTGAACCGCTCGGCGTGGCGGCGTGGCCTGCTGCGCGAATTTCAAGGCATTGCCCAGCAGATTGATCAGCACCTGGCGCAGCAAGCCTGGATCGGCAGATCAAACACCGGCCCGGCCAACAAACTGCTGATGCCCCCCAAGGGGCCGCGCAAAGACCGAAAACCCCAAGGTGTGCACGGACGTTGTTTCAGGCCTACAATCAGCCATCCTTTTAAGGGGCCGACCAGGTTTCGACGTGGATGCGGATCCGAAGTAGGGCATGTCGAGCACCAGTCAGCTCGTAAATCCATCTGGAAACAAAGTAACTGCAAACGATCAAACGTTCGCACTCGCCGCTTAACACCGGTGAGCCTCACAACAGTTGGCCGATGGGCTGGGCCTGAGTCGCAAGACAAGGGCTGTGAGGTCATACACATTGGCTGGTCTCTTGCCGGGTCACTCGGCATGGGACGAGATTAAGTGACTGGCGGGTTCTGTAGCGTGCCGCTGCGCGACAGAGTCCGTGAGATCCAAATCAGACGGCTACACATGTAGAACTGCTCGGTGATGGTTTGCGGACGGGGGTTCAATTCCCCCCGGCTCCACCATTCAAGTGTCTCAAGAAGTCTCTTGAGATCTAAAAATCCCTAAGTAATCAACGACTTAGGGATTTTTTTCGTCTCAACACATCCCATGGGGTGTCTGGACATCCTGGCCTTGTTGTGGGTAACTTTGCGGGTAGCCTGTCTACGCGAAAACCTGTTACCCGCAACGAAGGGGGCCAGCCATGAGCGCGAAGAATGCAACCAACAAGTTGACCGACCCGGCGATCCGAAACGCCAAGCCGCGCGATGCGGTCTACAACCTGCCCGATGGCGGCGGGCTCGGCCTGGAGGTGCAGCCCAGCGGCGCCAAGGTGGTGGCGCCTGCGCTACCGGTTCGGCGGCAAGGAAAATATGTTGTCGCTGGGTGCACAACATGGACCGGCTCACAGGTAACACCAACCTCCTGTGGGATGCCGACTGCAAGAGTCTTGTCGTCATTGACCACAACATGGCCTTTGATCCAGATTTCTGTGCCCTTGATTTCTGCCAAGATCACATTTTTGCGGCTCAGTGGCCAGTCTTGTGCTCAGATTTGGTGACCCAAGATGAACATGTGCGGCGATTCATGGATGCCTTGCCGCAAGCTCAGTTGGCTTGCGATAATGCCCCTCCGGAGTGGCATTGGGCCAACCCGGAAATGGACATCCCCGCCAATTTCAGTGTAGAAGAGGCTCTGGCCACCCTGTCACGCTGTGTAACCCCTGAACTATGGAGGACGGTATGAAAAAATTTGCTTGCCGCTACGCCGTGGTCCAGTTTGTTCCGTATAGCGAAACGGGCGAGTTCGCCAATGTGGGCGTGGTGTTGATGTGTCCAGAGACTGGGTACTTCGGCTTTCAACTCCAAACCCGCAAGTACGCCCGAGTGACCGCGTTCTTCGACGAGTTGAAGTCGCCTGTCTACCTGACGGCGATCAAGATCATCCAGGGTGAATTGACCAGGATCGGCGAGGCCATGGCCAACGCCCCCAGCACTGGGCGGGTTGATCACCTCCGCGAGATGTTCACCGCACTCGTGCACCCGCGCGAGGCCATCATTCGCTTCGGCACCGCCCGTGCGGTGCTGACCGATTCGCCCAAGCAAGAGCTAAAACGCCTTTTTGATCACTACGTAGACCGTTCGTTCGCGACGCCCGAATACGTTGAAATGGCCATAGAGAAGCGTTTGAAGGCACTGCTGGGCAATTTGCAACTCAGCCAGCCTTTCCGCGCGGAAAAGATCGGCGACGATGAAGTCCACGCCCGCTTCCCCTTGGTTCAGCGGCGTGGCGAGCTGTTTCGCAAAGTCATCAAACCGTTCAACCTGACTCAAAGCGAGCCCAACGGCATCTTTGACCATGGGGATGCGTGGGTGCAAAAAATCCGCCGCCTGCGCAAGAAGAATTTGCTACCGGATGACGTGATGTTTGCTGTCGAAGGGCCGCCCACCACTGATGCCAAGCGTTATGCGGCATTCATGGAAATCTGTACTGAGCTTAAGCATGTTGAGGTGCTGGCGGTGGATGCGACAGAAGAAGAGCGAATTGCCGAGTTTGCTTCTATCTGACGCTACAAGCTTGTGGGTAACTTTGCGGGTAACTCTCAACCCGCAAATCACCAAACCCAGCATCTATGCGGCTTACAGCCCGATGTTCGTGTGACCCCGGCCCACCATAATGTGAAATCCCAACCCTTATCCGGTTGGGATTTTTTTTACCCGTTCCCCCTGTGTTGGCGCGGTTTTCGACCCTTGCCTCTTGAGCACGCCCCTCCGGAAGTCGCCGTTCCAAGCGCGCATTCCGCCGTTTTTCTCTCTCTGTTCTCTGCTCCTTGACGGCACCACTGCATCCCATTCAGGCGCCTTGCAGTAAGACCACAAAAAGACTATATTTAGTCCTCATCAAATCCGGAGCCCGGCCATGCGTTACTCATCTCACGTTAAGCCGATCAGCTACCTCAAAGCCAACGCTGCCGAGGTCCTGAAGCAACTCACTGAGCAGCGTGAGCCCATGGTCATCACCCAAAACGGTGAGGCCAAGGCCGTCCTGCAGGACGTAGCCTCGTTCGAAGAGACCCAAGAAACGCTGGCCTTGCTGAAAATCCTGGCGCTGGGCAACCAAGACGTGGCAGCTGGCAAGGTTAAGCCTGTGGCCGACGTCATTGCCCGCCTTCGCGCCAAGCGAACCGCTGACTGATGGCTGGCGCACCTGTCAAATTCGAGGTACTGCTCACCGAGGGGACAGAGCAGGACTTGGAGTCCATCCACGACTACATCGCCGAATTTGACTGTGTGGCCAACGCCAACCACGTGCTGGATGAGTTGATGGACGTTGTGGAGAGACTGTCGAAACTCCCGGAACGCGGCAGTTACCCGAAGGAACTGGTCAGTCTTGGGATCAAAGAATACCGCCAGACCTTCTTCAAGCCTTACCGGGTGATCTATCGTGTCACGGGCAGCCAAGTCATCGTCTACCTGATTGCTGACGGGCGCCGTGATTTGCAGTCAGTGTTGACGAGAAGGCTGCTGGGCGCATAGCTCATGAGCTGCGATGTTGGCCCGACAGGATCTTGTCCGCGCCCTTTTCGGCAATCATCACCGTCGGCGCATGGATGTTGCTTCCGGTGATGGTGGGCATGACCGACGAGTCGATCACGCGCAGCCGCTCCACGCCATGTACCTTCAGGTCGGCATCCACCACGGCCATGGCATCGTTGCCCATCGGGCAGGTGCCGACCGTGTGATAGACCGTCTCCACATGATCACGGATCCACTGGCGCAAGGCCTCATCACTTTGCACCTGCGGCCCCGGACTTTCCTCGCCGCCGTGAAACGCTTGCATGGCCGGTTGCGCCAAAATCTGTCGGCCCAGACGGATGCCGTGGATCAGCGCGTCCAGCTCCTTGTCGCGCGTGAGATAGCCGGCATGAATGACCGGTGCGGCGAACGGATCCGCACTGCGCAATGTCACGCGACCGCGACTCTCGGGCCGCAGGTGGCAGATGTGCAGCACAAAGCCCGAGCGCATGGGCGTGAACAGGCCCTGCCCGTGCGGCTGCATGCGCACGGCCGCAAACTGCAGCTGCAGGTCAGGGATGGGTTCGTCCGGATGTGAGCGCACAAAACCGCCGCTGTCGGTGGGCGTAAAAATGAACGGCTTTTGGAACAGCATGCGGGTGAAAAACGCCACCGAGCTCAACTTGGGCGCCACCGTCATAGAGGTGCCGGATTTATCCAGACAGCGGATGATGACGTCGGGATGATCCTGCAGGTTTTCGCCCACGCCCGGCAGGTCATGCACCACGGGAATGCCGTGGGCGCGCAATTCCTCAGCCGGCCCGACGCCGGACAGCTTGAGCAGATGGGGCGAGTTGATCACGCCGGCACTCAGGATGACTTCGCGCCGCGCACTGAGGATGTCCCTGCGGCCCGACGCGCCGTCATGACTGATTTCCACGCCGGTGGCCACCTTGTCGTCAAAGCAGATGCGGGTCACCCTCACATTCGTCAGCACGGTCAGATTGGGGCGGGACAAAACGTCATCGAGAAACGAGCGGGCACTGTTGGCACGCCCGCCCTGCGGCGTCTGGGTGACCTGAAAGAACCCGCAGCCTTCCTGCTGTGCGCCGTTGAAGTCGTCGTTCAAGGGCAAGCCCGCCTCACCGCAGGCCTTGACGAAGGCATGGCTCACGGGGAAGCGGTAGTTGGTGTCCACCACATCCATGGTCCCTTCATCGCCATGCCAGGCATCGGCACCCCGCTGTTGCCGCTCCGACTGGCGAAAGACAGGCAGCACGCTTTGATAGTCCCAGCCGGGATTGCCGCGCGCCGCCCAGTGGTCATAGTCTTGGGGATGGCCGCGCGTATAGATCATGGCGTTGACGGAGCTGGAGCCGCCCAGCGCACGGCCCCGTGGCCAAAAGTGCTTCCGGTTGCCGGTCGGGGCCTCCGGCTCGGTGCGATAGCCCCAGTTGTAGGTGCGGCTGTTCATGAGCAGCAGCATGTTCAGCGGATTGCAGTTGCGAATCCAGTAGGTGCGATCGCTCGGCCCCGCCTCCAGCAGACAGACCCGATTGTCCGGATTGGCCGACAAACGATTGGCCAGCGCACAGCCGGCCGAACCCGCTCCGACGATGATGTAGTCGTACTCACTCACTTGCATCTCCTCATGACTGGCGACCCGGGGCCGCCTGTTGGCGCTGCCGTCGCCAGCGCACGGGCGGCATCCCGGTCCAGCGGCGTGATGATCTGGCGTTGCGCCCTCCAATCCACCGGCACCGGGTTTCGCTGGAACCAGATCGGATTCATTCGGCGTGGCTGCCTGTCGGTCATCAAGAAGAAGTGTCTCGATCTCAAGCGCGACCTCGAGAAAAACCTCAAGCTCCGCATTCGGTGATCACCCTCCGGCGCGCCCAGATCAGGGTCGGATCCATCAAGGCCGAAATCTCTTTGAGAGTGGCCTTGTAGTCTACTTCGGTGCGGATAGGGCGGCTGTCCATGTTTTCCTGCGTGGCCGGTCAGGCCGACTCCCGTGTTGCACCACCATATACGAGGGCTCGGATAGTATCCGGGCCTTTTTCCCAGAAATCCCCGCGCCACGCGGGGTTCAAACCATCTGGGCTGCGGGCGGCAACTCGCCAAAACACCCGCAATCGGCTACTTTCTCCAGCTACCCCCATCCCTACGGCTGAAGCTGCCCAGCCAAGATAGATATCTCTTCGAAGGCGTCACCCTCGCGCACAACCAGCAGGACTGTCATGCCCTGCTGCTGCGCCAGCTCCATCGCCGCCGGCGCACCCATGACCAGCAGAGCAGTGGCCCAGGCGTCAGCGAGCATGCAAGATGACATCACCACCGTGACCGAAGCGAGGTGGTTGTCCACAGGTCGTCCGTTTCGCGGATCCATGGTGTGGGCAAAGTGTTTGCCCGCCACCTCGACCCAATGGCGATAGTCGCCCGAGGTGGCAATGGCAGCATCGGCCAGATCCATCACGCCCATGACTTCACGCACGTGGCGAACGGGTTTTTCAATGGCAACAGCCCAGGGCTGACCATCGAGTTTGCTGCCCTTGGCGCGCATTTCACCATCAATGCCCACCAAATAGCGGTGGATGCCCAAGCCGTCGAGAGCGCGGGCCAGCGCGTCCACGCCATAGCCCTTGGCGATGCCCGAGAGGTCCAGCGTCATGGCTTCTTTCTTGCGCACGCGTTGGTGGGCCAGATCGATTTCCAGCACATCACTTGCGGCGCGGTGCGTACGCTGCCTGAGGGCAAGGATCTGTTGCGCATCGGGCTGCAGTCCGGTCGGCCCAAAGCCCCAGGCATTCACCAGCTGACCTACACCAATGTCAAACGCTCCCTGGGATTCGATGCCGACGCGCACGGCGGCATCCAACACGGCCAGCAGCTCGGCCGGTATGACATGCCACTGGTGTGCAGGTGCCGCATTGAGCCGGTTCAAATCGGAGTCTGATTTCCAGGTGGACATCTGCCGGTCCACCTGATCGACGGCCGCAAACAGGGCTGCGCCAATGGTGGCAAGGTCGGTGACGGCAGGGGCAAAGAAAACCGCGCTATACCGGGTCCCCATGGTTTCACCATTCAAGGCATGGCGCTGCAAGGCCGGGGCCGCCGCGCTTGCATGGGACGGGTTAGAAGACATCTTCACGGTAGCGTCCTTGCGCCTTGAGCGTGGCCACGCTGAGGTTCAAAGGGGCCAGGACTTCATCAAGGGCCTGCGCAATGCTTTTTGCCATGGCCCGGCTGCCACACACCAGCACCTGGCCATCGCTCTCCAGCAGTTGGCGCAATTGCGTGGCATCACCCAGCACGCGGTCCTGCACATAGGCGCCATTCTGGATGCGCGAAAAAGCGGCGTGCAGACCTGTCAAGCGGCCATCGGCCAGATACGCGTCAAGCTCCGGCTTGTACAGAAAATCCGATGCCGGGTCGCGCCCGCCCCAATACAAATACATCGGGTGTTTGCCCGTGTTGTTGCGGATGAATCCGGCCAACGGACCTATTCCCGTGCCCGAGCCGATCAGAATCACGGGAGCCTTCCCAGCAGCAGGCCGGAAGTCTGGATGCAGTTGAATGAAGGCATCCATTCGACCGCCAAGCGGCAGGCCATGTAGATATTCCGAGCACAGGCCACCCTCCAACTTGCGCACGCAAATCTCCAGGAACCCATCGCTCGACTTGCTGGCCAACGAATAAAACCGGGGAATGGCGCTGCCGGGCGGCACGACACCCAGCAGATCGCCCACTTCAAAATGCGGCAGTCCTTGCCCCCCGAATAGCCCCATCAGCCGGCCTTTGAAGCCCTGTAGCGGCACGGCGGCAAACCGCAAGATGCTTGTAGGTGCCTGCACGGCTTCGCCGTAATCATCCCGTTCGATCAGCGTGAAGGCGTCGGTACGAGGTCGCTTGGGCGTGTGCAGCAGATTCAACTCTTGGCCGATCAGTTGCCCCACAGCGTTGCCCCAGCGAGTGAAGGCTTGCCCCGATTGCCGGTCGATGGTGTCGATGTCCAGCAGGCGGCGCCATCCCTGCGCTAGCAGGGCCGCCTCTACATCGTAGGCGAATTTGCAAAACTGCGGGAACTGTCGGTCACCAAAGCCCAGTACGGCAAAACCGGTTCTGGAAGGGGCTTTGACCTTGCCAAGCCGCGTCAGAAATTGCTTGGCTGAGCTGGGCGCATCGCCATCGCCATAGGTGGCCGTGAGGATGAAAAGGCGCTCCACTTTGAGGTATTCGGTTGCCAACTGGTTCATCGCCGCTGTGTGCACACGCAGACCGGCTTTGCGCAGGGCGTCATGCAGCGTGTTGGCAAATCCCCAGGTGCTGTTGCTTTCGCTGCCAACCAAAATAACGGTGTCCGCCGAATTGGCAGCGCTGTTGCCCACCATGCGCGGCATCGACTGTCGCCGCTGCCACCACGTCAAGGCACCTGTTGCACTCAGCAGTGGCACGCTCAATGCGCACAAACCCAGCAGCAACGCCAACCACCAGAGGCCTTCGCCGGTGTGGAGTTTGTAGATCAGCTCATAGGTTTGGCGAACACCGCCATAGGGCTGGAATACCAAGAGTGCGCCGTTGCTTGGGTCGACATAGCCCTCGCCTTGGTCGGTGCTCAACGAATACACACCGGAAGGGTCATCAGGGCTGGGGTAGACCAGTTCGCGCAGGTGGTTCAGATCGGTGGCGACGAGCGCTGGCAAGGCAGTGACCGGGGCAACCGGCCCGCGGGTCACGGCAGACGGGAAATCCGGCTCGCTCTGCATGCCATCGGGGATCAACGCAAAAGTGGCCGCCGACATGTACACGCCCGTGAGGGCCGAGACCAGCAAGCCCAGCACCACGATACGTCCCACTTGGGTGTGCCAGCGCTGAATCAAGTTGCCTCGCAGTGGATCGGCAAGATGCCGCCACCCTCCCACACGTCGGACCAGCAACACCGAGCCTGAAACCATTAGCACCAGCATGGCCAGCGCCGTCAAACCCGAGGCCAATCGTCCCGGGGTATCGAGCAACCAGGCGCGGTGCAAATCCTTCAGCCAACGCGAGAACGGCGAGACGACGTAGGGCCCAAGGCCTTGGCCGGTGTGCGGGTCAACGCGGTCCACCCCGGTTTTCCCATTCCGGCTGTAGTACACGATGACCAAGCCCTCCGGGGAGCGCTGAATCTGCTCAACGCCTGGGTAATGCTGCGCCACCCGGCCAGCCAGCAGTGCGACGCTGATTTGGCCGTCTGCATGGATGGTGCTGTCCAGCCTTTCCAATGGGGGATCGAGCGACAGGATGGCGCCACTGATGGCCACAACCACAGCCAGCAAGGCGACCAGCAGTCCCAACAGCGAATGAAGCTTTCGCACCTTTAAACCTTTTTACGCCTGTACCTCTACCGAGAATACTGTCGCCAATCAAAACGCAGGGCGCTCACATGTCGTACTTGAAGGATTTGACATAGCCACGGCCTGTGACCGGCTTGCCCTTGCCCGTGGTGGTCAGGGGCGCGCGCAGCTCGGCAGGATTGTCGCGCTGGTCTTCAACAGCCGTGTCCACGCGGATTTCGTAGCCAGCGTCTATCAGCGCATCGGCCAGTTCAGCCGTGACCTTCAATGTGCGGCCACTGCCAACGCTGGCGCCGCTCACGCCGTCAAACTCACTGGCTTTCATGCCACTACCGCGCGCCCAGTCGCGCAGATGTTTGTAGTACTTGGTTTTCTTACCCGCCACCCAGAGCGTTTTTTTGTACTGCCCCTTGGCATCGGTCACATATATGGCCAGATACGCGCCATTGCCGGAATAGCTTTGCAACTGAGTCGTCAAAGTCACAGGGCGGGCGTGCACCACGCCGGGCAATGCCAACACCCCCGCCAGGCAAAGTGAAGAAGCGAGTTTTTTCATCATCCATTCCTTCAAAAATGTGTGAGTGAATATTTTGCGTTCGCCAGATGAAGGCCCGCTTAACGCGAAGATCGCTATCTCGAACCTTGACCGCGCTCGCGGCGCCTTTCACCGTGCTGGTCATCCTTGGTTTCCATGCTGAGCGCCTTCAGTGAATCGGGCGCATATTTGGCTTTGAACCGGTTTCCTTGCGCGTCGATGCCGCGTACCTCATAGCAGCCGTCGTCCACCTTGATGCGGTGCACCTGCAATCCCCTCTGCTCCAACTGCTTGCGCAACACCTCACGAGACTGCCAAGTCGCCACTGGCGCGGTGCATTCGGTATCAGCCCGCGCTGCGCCACCGGCCAGCAAACCGATCAGTACAGCGCCAGCAAAAACAAGAGACTTCATGGCAGTTCTCCTAGTCATGGTCAATTGGACGCGACCGTCGATGCTAATTCACTCACGCCCGTGGGCAACAAAGTTTCAGTGGCGGCATACTGGGCCCATGACGCCCTCTTCCCAACCTGCTTTGCCCCACGCCACCTGCCCACTGTGCGGCGGCCCCAACGAGTGCGCGCCTGCGGCGTGTGGAACGCTGGACACGCCTTGTTGGTGTACCAAGGCGGTTTTCAACGCGGCGCTGCTCGACACCCTCCCCGCCGATCAGCGTGGCCGGTCATGCATCTGCGCGCGGTGCGCTGCGGCGGCTAGTGCGCCAGCCACTGCAGGGTCTTGACGATTGAGCCCAGGTCGCTACAGTGGGATCATCCATTGACATAACGGGAGTAGCTCATGCGACTCATCAGCGCCGCAATCAGCGTGTTGATCACCTTGGGGCTGGCCGCTTGCGCCAGCACCGCCCATGAACGCTACGCCGGTGCAGTGATCCCCGTTGGGGAAGGTTCGGTGGCTAGCTGCAACTACCTGGGAACGCTCACCAGCACTTCAGGTCTGTTTGGTTTCTTTGCCCCAAAGGGGGTCGATGACCTCAAGCAAGATTTGTTGAGGCAGGCAGACGTTCTGGGCGCCTCGCATGTGGTCTGGTCCAGGCCCAACGTTGGCTACAGCGGCACATCACTCACGGCCATGGCTTACCGCTGCCCAGCCCCCTGACAAGTGCGGTTCGGCGTCAATGAGGCATCAGCACCCGCCGCTTTGGCTTGACCACCACGACCACGGCGGCTCGTTCATCGGGTGACGGTTGACGCACCACCTCCACCCTGGGACGGCGAACGATGGCCCCTCGCAACTTGGCTTCGACGCGGCTAAGGTTCAATGCCTGACGCATGTCACCATTGACCTGCCAGTAGGCGCCGGCCTCATCCTTGGCCAACGCACCAATCTGCATGCCGCGTCGAATCACGCCCAGGTATTCCAAGTCAGGCCTGGCCATGGCGGCGAACTGACGCCAGCCATCGCCGAGCGTGATCTGAGTGTCATTGGATGCGCGTTTCTTCACGTGTTTAGCTTCCTCATGTGACCACTATAAAACGCTCGCCCCGTTCTTGCTGATAGCCGATGTAAAGCCTGATGCAACTAGTCAGCGACTACGCCAGAGCAAGGTGGCCGCTCGGCATGGGCAGGCTGGGCCAGTAGGCAGCAAATCAATCGGTCGCACCATCCCTAGTCTCGATGGCGTCCACGTGCGACACTCGGCGCCTGCTGTCCTGTTCCTGTGGCCCCGCCGGCCCGCGCCTGCCTTCCATGTCCAACGCTTCCACGCCCTCCCCCGCTTCCATCAAATCACCTCGCGTCGCCATCATCGGCGGCGGCCCCGCCGGGTTGATGGCGGCTGAAACCTTGGCAGCGGGCGGGGTGCAGGTTGATTTGTTCGATGCCATGCCCTCCGTGGGGCGCAAGTTTCTGCTGGCCGGACGGGGCGGGCTCAACCTCACCCATTCCGAAGCGATCGAGCCTTTCCTGAGCCGCTTTGCCGAACGGCAAGCCGCCTTGACGCCGATCATCCAGGCCTTCTCCGCACAGGCCGTGCGCGACTGGGCCCAAGGCCTGGGGATCGACACCTTTGTAGGCAGCTCGGGACGGGTGTTCCCGGCCGACCTGAAGGCGGCACCCTTATTGCGCGCCTGGTTGCACCGCTTGCGAGCAGCGGGCGTGCGTTTTCACATGCGTCACCGCTGGCAAGGCTGGACGAGTGAGGGCGCCCTGCGCTTTGCCAGCCCCGCTGGCGAGATGCTCGACACCCCCCATGCCACGGTGCTGGCACTGGGCGGCGCCAGTTGGTCTCGCCTGGGGTCTGACGGCGCCTGGGTGCCGTGGCTACAAGCGCGCGGTGTGGAGGTGGCACGCCTCAAGCCGGCCAACTGCGGTTTTGACGTGGCCGCCACCGGCGCAGGAGGCTCCGGTTGGAGTGAACACCTGCGTCAGCGCTTTGCCGGTCAACCTGTCAAACCGGTGGCCTTGCAATTCACCGATGTGCAAGGCCACACGCATCGCCAGCAAGGCGAGTTCGTGCTCACCGACCGTGGCGTGGAAGGCAGCCTGATCTACGCGTTTTCAGCGCGCCTGCGCGATGCCATCGAGTCGCAGGGGTCGGCCACGCTGCACCTGGACCTCCTGCCATCGCACACACCCGAGCAGGTTCTGAACGAAACCCGGCGCCCGCGCGGCCCCCGCAGTTTGTCCACCCACCTCAAAAGCTGTCTGGGCATTCAAGGCTTGAAGATGGCCCTGCTGCACGAAGTGCTCAGTCCCGAACAACTGGCCGACCCCTTACAGCTCGCCATGGCGCTCAAGTCCCTGCCCATCACCCTGGCGGCGCCCCGCCCCGTTGACGAGGCCATCAGCACCGCCGGTGGCGTGCCTTTCGAAGCCATGGACGAGCACCTGATGTTGCGGGCCATGCCGGGGGTGTTCTGCGCCGGTGAAATGCTCGACTGGGAGGCCCCTACCGGGGGCTATCTGCTCACGGCCTGCTTGGCCAGCGGCAAGGCAGCGGGTCAAGGCGCGCTCAAGCAGCTCACCTGACCGCTGACGTGGTGCCTTCGGCACCTGCTGGCAGCACAAGACGCAAGGCCTCCTGTGCTGCGCGCCTGGTGCGTTCTTGCGGATCACGGACCGCGTCCTCCAGAAAACCCTGTTGCAGCTTCTGGGCTTCGGCGAGTTCAAGTTCTCCGTTGATCAAACGCTGAGGCAAGTCATCCAGCAACTGCGTCGCCAGCAGCTGGCGCTTGGCAAGGTCGCTTGACGTGCTCATCGACTGCCACAACTCCAACTGCTTCATAAAACGCAAATTGTTGACCAGGCGCGTGAGCTCCTTGTCAGGAGTGGCATGTTGTTGCGCAGCGCCTTGCAACATCTGCCATTCCATTGCAGACACGAAGGCCGGGCGTTCCTTGGTAGATCCTTTGACCGGCTTCGTGTCGGGCTGTCGCTCGATCTCTTGGGCGGCGGCCACTTGTTGTGCAACGACGGCGGCCACGTCGGGGACAGCGCCCGCGGTCATTGCTGACGTGGCGTGATCTGCCAAAGCGGCCACACCTCTAGTGGGCTCCATGGCAGAAACGGCCGCTTGCTGAGGCGCGCCGGGCCACCAAAACAAGGCAGCGCCACCGGCACCTGCCACCGCCAGCGCCACGCCCACCACACCGAGCCAGGTCACGTTCGGACGCCGTGTCACGTGAATGTGTGCCATCTCTCCATCCTTGGCCACGAAGCCAGAAGCATCATAAAAAATGCCAACCCACCCACAGAAAGCGGGCAGGTTGGCAGCAGGCCCAAGCTAGGCCGTCACCATCAATACTTCACGGGTGCCGGCGGCGACACGGTGAAGGAATAGGTCTGGCCAGGGCCCGACATCAGCGACGAGAGAATCGCCGAGATGATGCAACCCTTGATCTGCGGGAAGGTCGTCGTCCCGGCGAAGGTCAGGCCACCGTTTCCCAGCGAGGAAATGGGGCCGTCGAAGTTGAGCGGGAAGGCGACGGGCGTGACGGTCTTGCACTCGCCGAACGGAATGCCGAGCACCGAAGTCACGGTGATGTTGGCATAGGCGGTGCCATGCACATGCAGCTGTCCGTCGTTGTCCAAAGATGCTGTTCCGGTGGTCGCGCCAACAGGAGCAATCCTGAGTCCGACTTGAGCGGGGATGCCAATGATTTTCAGCGTCTGCTTGAAATCCGGAACCGACATGCTGCCGGTCAAGGTCTTGGCGGTGATGTCGGTCTGGGCCGTGAACGTCGAGGTGCTGGGCATGGTGACGGTCTGCCCCAGAGTCTTCAACCCCACCGTGGCCGCCAGCGGCCAGCTCTTCAGAGAGACCACGTAGTTGCCACCACCCGGATTGGCCGTTGATTGCGGCTCGGCCGCGGTCGTGGAGCAGGTGTCGCTTGCCGCCTTGCCGGCGAATCGGTCGCCCAGCCAGGCCAACACCGTCGGCGCAGCCTGGAACTGCGTCACGATGTGCTCGCTGGGGTACACATCAAACGTGACTTTGCTGAACTTGCTGCAGTACGCCTTCTTCAGCGCGATGTCCTGATCGAGTGGAATGAACTCGTCAGCTTGGCCGTGATATTGGTACAGGGGAACCGGAACCTTGTTGTTGCCAAGGTTCTGCGCCAGCAAATCGTCACGAACGGAGGCAATATTCTCCAGCTTTTCGAGGGTCACGCCGGGGATCGTGTACTCGGTGATGTTCTGGTTCAGGTGGCCAAGCAACGCGGGGAAAACGCATTGCGACTTGATGACCTCAAGGGCCGCCTTGCCTGCGTCGGTGGCCACCAGATCGACGGGTATCTCCAGCGGATATTGCTGGTGCAAACCGATGATGCCGGAGGCCAGGAAGCCAAAGCCGAGGTTGCCATTGAGGTTCAACGACGTCTTTATGAAGTCGCCAGGAATACCGCCAGCGGCCACGCCAACGACATTCAAGTCCGGCGCATAGGTCGACAACAGCTCAGCCGCCCAGGCTGCACTTTGGCCGCCTTGCGAATAGCCCCAGATGGCCGCCTTGGCACTCGGGCTGATCCCGACCGACGGAATGCTGGTGGCCGCCTTGAAAATATCGAGCACCGCCTGTCCTTGGGATTGCCCCGCCAGATAGGTGGGCGCATCACCAGTCATGTAGCCCTGGTAGTCGGTCACGAGCACGGCGTAACCAGCCTTGAGCGCGGCCACGATGTTCGCGTTTTCGTAGTCCGTGCCATTTTCGAACTGCCGCGACGGTGCGCAGTTCTGGGCCAGACCATGTGTTCCAACGGCATACAAGATCACCGGGCGCGGCCCCGTCCCGGCCCAGGCCGCTGAAGGCACCAGCACCGAGCCGGAGACCACGTTCGTGGCACCGATCGAGTCCGTTGACTGGTAGAGCACGTTCCAGGCTTTGGTGGCCGGCGCGCCCACACCCAGATTGGCCGTGGTCGAACGATAAGAAAGCAGGTCCCCGTGGTTGCCTGCCGGCAGGGGCGACGGCAGCGTGTAAAACGTCGAGCCAGAAGGGCCGACCACCGGAGCGGCATAGGCCGAGGTCACCGCCATCGCCATGGCGGCCAGCGGCACGGCAAGGACTGACTTGCGCAAAGATGTTTGAATCATGTCTCTCTCCATGAGTGAATCAAGGCAATCTGACCGATCACCAGCGATCAAGGGACCGCGTGCGCAAATTCTGACGAGCAGGTTCGTCAATTACGCACAGGGTTTCCTCGGGAGCAAGTACGAAAAACACCCGCCACCCCTTAAACGCGGGGTGTGGCAATCATTTCGTTAACCCAGGCATCCAGCCCACGCCAGGCGAAGAGGTTGTGTTCAACCATGCTGTCCAGGCTCTTGTCGAATCCAGCGCGTGACCAGGCTGCGGCCGACTGGGTCGTCATGCCGAGCAGGTTGTTGGCGAGGAACTCGACATCCACATCCAGATCGGCCGCCGCTGGGTACAAGGCCCGGTACAGGGCACTCAGCAGACTGATGTAGCCGTCGACCGCAATCTCCACATTGCGTGGCTTCGAAAAACGCAAGGCCTGGGCATCGATCAACATGATGCGCGCCCTTCGGGGGTCTTCGCGCACGAAGCTGAAGAAGGCGCGCAGGCCTGCGTCGGCCACCGCCGCCATCTGCAAGGGCGCCTGAAACATCGCTGCGCTCAGCTTGTCGACCAGACGGGCCGTGAGTTCGGCATAGACGGCCTCGAAGACGTCTTCAACACGGCGGAACGACTCGTAGAAATACCGGTCGGTCAGCCGTGCTTCGGCGCAGAGATCACGCATGGTCGACTGAGACAGTCCGCGGGTGCCAAACACCTCCATGCCCGCCTCAATGAACCGCTGGCGCCGCTGCAGGCGGCGCTCGTCCGCCCCGATCCCACCATAGGGACGTGATGCCAGATTCTCAACATCAACTGCTCTGCGAGTCATCAAGGTCACTTCCGGAAAATCAGTTTGGAGCATTATTGCCCGGACTGAAATGGCGGGGCTCACAGCGTCATCGGACGCACTACTCCTGTCGGAACGTTGATTCAAGGTATGAACTAGGGGTGGTGCACGCCGCACACATCCGTAACACTTCGTCAAGGTTCACCAAAGAACACACGGCCGCCACCACCGGCCCATTGGTCAAGAAGGCTCCTGAAATGCCCATCGCAGACAGCGTGACGCTTGGCGAAAACGTCACAATCTTCCACCCGTCACTGGTGAACCTTTACGGTTGCGCCGTTGGCGCAGGCACGAAGATCGGGGCCTTCGTTGAGATCCAGAAAGACGCGACGATTGGCGCGCGCTGCAAGATTTCCTCTCACACCTTCATCTGTGAAGGTGTCTTCCTTGAAGACGAAGTTTTTGTCGGGCACGGAGTCATGTTCACCAATGACCGCCATCCACAAGCGACCAATCCTGACGGCAGCCTTCAGACTGACGCGGACTGGAAGGTCGAGATCACACGCGTGAAGCGGGCCGCATCGATCGGCACGAACGCGACCATCATTTCCGGCATCACGATTGGCGAAGGAGCCCTGGTTGGGGCGGGCGCCGTCGTGACCAAGAGCGTTCCTGCTTACGCGATCGTGGCGGGTGTTCCCGCTCGCGTCGTGGGCGATACGAGAGCGCAACGCTGAGTGCGCCTGTGCGTCGGGCGACGCCTTCGCCCCAGAGATTGCAGTAGTCATCTACCGCTTCAATGAGGAACACGCCATGATCAATATCGGCATTGTGGGTTATGGGTATTGGGGACCCAATCTGGTGCGCAACTTCGCCGAGCTGCCGGGGGCCAACATCGCCGCCGTGTCTGATCTTGACTCAGACAAGCTCGCCACGGTTCAGCGTCGCTACCCGGCAGTCAGGACCACGAACGATTTTCGAAGCCTGCTCAACGACCCCGACATTGACGCCATCGCCATCGCAACCCCCGTCAACACGCACTTCGATCTGGCCTTGGCGTCGCTTCGCGCGGGCAAGCACGTCTGGCTCGAAAAACCGATGACGGAGAACTCCGCACAGGCCAGGCAACTCATCGACGAGGCCGAGCAACGCAACCGTGTCCTGCTCGTTGACCACACCTTCATCTACACCGGTGCGGTGGCCAAGATGGGAGAGATCATCAAAAGCGGCGACCTCGGACGCGTCTATTACTACGATTCGATTCGCGTGAACCTGGGCTTGTTCCAGCGTGACGTGAGCGTGATTTCGGACCTCGCCGTCCATGACTTCTCGATCCTCGACCACCTCTTGGGTGAACACCCGGTGGCCGTGACCGCCAGCGGCACCAACCACTTTCCTGGCACACCAGAAAACCTCGCCTATGTGACGCTCTTCTACGAGTCTGGGAGCATCGCCCACGCCAACGTGAGCTGGCTGGCGCCGGTCAAGGTGAGGCAGATCCTGGTGGGCGGCAGCAAGAAGATGATCACCTACGACGACCTTGAGCCCAGCGAGAAGATCAAGGTCTACGACAAGGGTGTGAGCTTCACCGACGACCCCAAGAAGATTCAGGAGATGCGCGTGGGCTACCGCACCGGCGACATGTGGGCCCCAAAACTAGCGGTGACCGAGGCCCTGCGTGTCGAAGGCGAGCACTTCATTGACTGCATCGAGAACAACAAGACACCCAAGACCGATGGACATCTGGGCCTGCGGGTCGTGGAGCTCATCGAGGCGGCCAACCAGTCGATGCGGCACAAGGGTGAAACCGTCTATATCCATCAGTCAAGGGGGAGAGCATCGTGATTCCGTTCGTCGATCTCAAAGCGCAGTACCTGTCCATCAAGGGCGAGGTGGACGCTGCCATCCAGGGCGTCCTCGATAGTTGCCAGTTCACCTTGGGCAGCGAAGTGGTGGCTTTCGAAAAGGAGTTCGCCGCCTATTGCCAGTCGCCGCAAGGCATCGGTGTGAACACGGGCACGAGCGCCCTGCACCTGGCTTTGCTGGCGGCAGGCATTGGCCGCGGTGACGAGGTCATCACCGTGCCGTTCACCTTCGTGGCCACGGTGTCGGCCATCGATTACACGGGCGCCACGCCGGTGTTCGTGGACATCGATCCGCGCACGTTCACGATGGACGTGTCGGCCATCGAGGCTGCAATCACGGAGCGAACCAAGGCGATTCTGCCGGTGCACCTGTACGGGCAGACCGCAGACATGGATCCGATCCTCGACATCGCCAAACGCCACGGCCTGCTCGTCATCGAAGACGCGTGCCAGGCCCACGGCGCCGAGTACAAGGGGCGACGCGCGGGCAGCATGGGCGACATGGGCTGCTTCAGCTTCTACCCGGGCAAGAATCTCGGCGCTTACGGCGAAGGCGGCATGGTCGTCACCGGCAATGCCGAGTACGCGCGAACCATCCGCATGCTGCGCGACTGGGGCGCCGAGAAAAAGTACCACCACGTCCTCAAGGGCTACAACTTCCGCCTGGAGGGCATCCAGGGCGCCGTGCTGCGCGTGAAGCTGCGCTACCTGGAAGGCTGGACCGAGGCGCGCCGCGCAGCCGCCGCACGCTACGACGCACTGTTTTCCCACAGCGGTGTCGTCACGCCGCAGGCCATGGCCTATGCGCGCCACGTTTACCACCTCTACGTCATTCGCACGCCGCATCGGCAGGAATGGATGGACGCGCTTGGCGCCCAAGGCATACAGACCGGCATCCACTACCCAACACCGGTGCACCTGCTGCCCGCCTTCGCCGATCTCGGCCATGGCGTCGGCGATTTTCCGCACGCCGAGCGCGCGGCCAACGAGGTGCTGTCGCTACCGATGTTCCCGGAGCTCACCGAGGCGCAATGCAAAGAGGTGGCTCACGCCGTGATTGAGCTCGCCTCGCCGCAGGCCCGCGCACGCGACCTTGCCCCCGTAACGTAATGCCCTAACGCCGACCAGCCATGCGAAACCCCGAGCCGCTGCCTGCCGAGGAGGCCCCGGAGCTTCTGATCTTCCCCTTCAATGGCAACGGCCTCGAAGCGCTGGACTGCCTGGGCAGCGCCTTCCGGTTGATCGGATTTGTCGATGACACGCCGGAAAAGCAGGGCATCGACCACCACGGTCATGCCGTGTATTCGCGCGAGGCATTCGACCGATGGCCTCACGCGATGGTGCTGGCTGTGCCGGGCAGCCCGAAGTCCTACCCCTTTCGACAACGCATCATCGACGGGCTCGGGATCGATGCGTCGCGATGGGCACGGGTCGTGCACCCGAAAGCCAGTGTCTCGCCCCTTGCCACAGTCGGGCACAACGTTCTCATCATGGCGGGTGTCGTGATCACGAGTAACGCGGTGATTGGCGACCACGTTTGCATCCTGCCAAACACGGTCGTTCACCACGATGCACACATCGGTGACTGGAGCCTGCTCGGTGCCACCGTCATCGCCGCCGGCCACTCCGTGATCGGCGAGAACTGCTACATCGGCAGCGGCTCGCACCTCATGAACGGGGTCACGATCGGTGCGGCCGCTCTGGTCGGCCTGGGCAGCAACGTCGTGCGCGACGTCGGGGCCGCACAACGAGTCGCCGGGAATCCAGCTCGAACCGTGGGCCGAATAATCGAGTCTCAGCGCCTGGATGGCTGCAACGACCCCGCTTGCCCGCGTCAGGGCGTGAACACCACGTCCACCCAGTAATTGCTCGACTGCCAGGTATTGGACGGGAACGCTGGGCCTGAGCCGTAGCTGTAAACGCCATTGCTACCGCTCGCACCGTCTTGCAGCAGATGGAGCGGGCCATTGTCGACGCCGGCCGCCGCAAAAAATGCGTTGTCGCCCGCATAGTGCCCGTTGGGCGCGAAGTAAGACGCCACGTAAACCACATTGGCGGTGATGGCCACAGGCGTGGCGAAGTTGACCTGCTGCCAGCCGGTGGCGGTCTCTCCGCTGAACGTCGCCGAGGCCAGCAGCGTGCCAGCCGTGTTCCAGAGGTTCGCCACATGAACGCCGCCGTTGCCCGTGCCCTTGTAGAAGCGGATGCCTGTGATGAAGCCGCTTTGGTCAGACCTGAAATTGACGCCAAGATTCACCGGGCTGGCATCGGCGTCCGCCGCATTGACGGGCGTCGCTGAGCTGGGCCAGACCGTGCAAGGACATGCCGACGCTGCCGCCGTCGTGAAGGACCAGACGGTGTTCGCGGCGAGCGCGTTGCCGGCCAGATCCTTGACGCGCGGGTCGGTCGTACCGCCCTTGACCGTGACCGTGTATGTGTTGGAGGAAGCCAAGGGGGCGCTTGGCCTCAGTGTTGCGGTGCGCGTGGTCGAGTCGTAGCTCACGGTGGCCGACACCAGGGCGCTGGCCGCATTGCGCAACTCGATGGACGTGGTCGTGATCGTTGCCGCATCCATCGCTTCACTGAACGTCACAGTGACGGGGCTGGCCGGGCCGATTCCGGTGGCACCACTCGCGGGGCTCTGCGCCGTCACAGTCGGCGGCGTGGTGTCGGGCCCGCCCTGGTTGAAGACAACATCAACCCAGTAATTGCTCGACTGGTAGCTCGACGTCGGGAAGGCCGTTGTGGCGGCGTAGGTGTAGACGCCGTTGCTGCCGCTGGGCGCATGCAAAGGTGGGTTGTCCGTGGCCGAGCTGGTGAAGAACCCGCGGTCTGCGGAATATCGCCCCCCAGGCGCCAGGTAGGCGGCGATGTAAACCGTGTTCGCACTCACGGCCACCGGGGTGGCGAAGTTCACCTGTTGCCAGCCCGAGGCCGTTTCGCCCGTGAACGTGGCCGAGGCGAGCAGCGTTCCGGAACTCGTCCACAGCGAGCCAACGTGCGTGCCGGTGTTTGCGCTGCCCTTGTAGAAGCGAATGCCGGTGATGACGCCGCTCTGATCTGCCGTGAACTTGACGCCCAGGTTGACCGCACCCGTGTCGGCATCGTTCAGCACGGCCGGGGTGGCACTCGCCGGGAAGATCGTGCACGGGCAGGTCTTCGCACCCGCTGTCACCGTGACCCCCGTGGCCGGTGTCTCGATGTTGCCGCTGTCGTCCACCGCGCGCGACTTGATGGTGATGGTGCCAATCGAAGAAGGGGTCCAGGTGTAGCTCCACACGCCACGCCCGTTCGCCGGATGCCAGCTCGCACCGCCGTCGACCGAGACATCGACCCCGCCGACTGCGCCGCCGCCGACATCGCTCGCGGTGCCGCTGATCGTGACGGGCGCCCCGACCGACAAGTTGGCCCCTGACGCTGGTGCCGTGATGACCGAGGTCGGCGCCAGCGCATCCGACGACGCAGAGGTCGCCACGAGGCCCGATTGCAGCGAGCCAGGCTGCACACCCATATCGGCAAACAGGTTCACGGTGGCCTGCTGCATTTGCACATCGGCCACGGTCCCCGACCTGTCGTGTGTGGCGTCGAGTCCCCAGGCCCATTGCACCGTGCCTGCGCCGAACACGCGTGCGCCGCTGCTGTGCTTGTAGAGGGTCATGGCGTGGGTGGCCGTGCCCGTTCCATAGGTCGAACCATAGTCCTGCAACACAGGCGCGTTGGGGACGGTCGTCGAGGACAGGTGGATCAAACCGGCTGGACGGGAGCCGTTGTCGGCATCGATATCCCATTCGTAGCCCAAAGTCCCGTTGGGCAGGGTGGCCGTCGCCGTTGCACCCAACGCGGCGATGGCGGTGTTGCGCCAGAAGCGCATCTTGCCGTCCGCCGATGGCACGGTGATCGACGTGGTGGCGCCATCGTTGACCATGAAGAGCGTGCCGCTCAGTTCGTTCTCGGGTCGTCCGCCATCGGCCGGCGGGCTGAAGCGCGGGTCACGCCACGTGCCGGTCCAGGTGGCGGTCGGGTCGATCTTGGCGTTGGCGTGCGTTTCCTTGTAGCACACCAGCGTTCGGTAGGCGACGGTCGATCCGTTGGTGCTCGCTTCCCAGCGGGTCTTCCAGAAGATCTCGTTACCGCTGAAGAAGGCGAGGTTCACCCCGGCATTGCGGGCTGCGGTGACCTTGGAACGCTGCCCATCCGACCAGTACTCGTCATGGCCCACTGACATGAAGACCTTGTGTTGAAGGATCAAACTGCCGTACCGCTCAGTGTCGACTCCGGTGGTGTAACTGACGTCGTAGCCGTTGGCCTCCAGCCATCGAACCATCGGGTATTCGGCATTGAAGACCCAATCTTGTCCACCATCCACAGCACGCGTGTAGAACGGTCGGTTGTAGCTGACCTTATAGGCACGTCCCGCTGGGGAGCCGGTGTAGAGGCTATTGCCACCGAAGTCGTTGTAGGCCTGCCAGGTGGTGTCCGAGGTTTGAAACAGCAGCGCCGACGTACTGGCATCGTTGCGAACAATGAAGAAAACATGACTGGCCCCGCCCGTGTCGGCCCGAACCAGTTTCGCGAAGTAAATGCCCGACGTCATCGAGGCCGGCACCAACCAAGAAGCCGACACGCCCCAGTTGCCGCAGTCCACCAGGCCGGTGGTCGCGTCGTTGAGACACGCCGGCTGCGTCTGCGGCAGCGTGGCCGATGGCATGACGGTCGCCACTTTGCGCGCGCCAAGACCGCCGTAGTAGCCCATGCGGTAAATGTCGAAACGGTAGCTCGCGGCGGAGGTGTTGACCTTGAAGGACACCGTTCTGCCACGGGTGACGCTGATGTTGGTCGCAAAGCCCTGGATGCTGGGGTCGCCAATGCCGGTGATGTCCCATTCGCTGGCCGGGTTGCCGACCAGGCAGTTCTCCGCAACGATGCTGTTGGCCGGGGACGAACAAGCGCCGCTGACGGCGGCGGTGGTGAAGCTCCATGATGAATTGGACGCCAGCGCATTGCCGGCCAAATCCTTGACGCGGGGATCGGTCGCCCCACCCTTCACCGTTGCCGTGTACGTGCTTGACGCAGACAGCGCAGCGCTTGGTGTCAGCCTCGCCGTGTTGGTCTGCACGTCGTAGGCGACGGTCGATGGCACCAGCGCATTGGCCGCATTGCGCAACTCGACACTCGATGCGGTCACGGTCGCGGGGTCCATCGCTTCACTGAATGTCACGGCAATGCTGGAGGTCATGCCGATGCCTGTCGCGCCAGCGACCGGCGACACGCTGCTCACGGTGGGCGGTGTCGTGTCAGGCGCCACATTGGCATTGAACACCACGTCCACCCAGTAGTTCGTTGCATTGAACGACAAGGTCGGGAAGGTGCTCGCCGCAGCGTACTGATACACGCCATTGCCGCCGCTCGTGGCATTGCTCAAGAGATGGATAGGGCTGTTGTCAAGGCCCGCGCTGGCGAAGAAGCCCCCATTGGCCGCGTAGTTGCCTTGCGGCGCGAAATACGAGGCCACATAGACCTTGTTGGCGGTCACGGCCACAGGCGTCGCGAAATTCACCTGCTGCCAGCCCGATGCCGTTTCGCCGGTGAATGTGGCTGAAGCCAGCCGGGCGCCGCTGCTGTCCCACAGGTTGCCGATGTGCGTCCCGGTGTTGCTGGCCCCTTTATAGAACCGCAGGCCGGTGATGTAGCCGTTGACATCGGCGGTGAACTTCACGCCCAGTTCAACGGCATTCTGGTCCGCCACCGCCGCATTGGCCGGCGTGGCTGTCGCAGGCCACGCATCGCACGGACAGGTGGGTGGCGGTGTCGTGGCACCCGTCGTGTAGCCCCAGGAAACGCTCGACGCCAGTGGGTTGCCAGCGGCGTCCTTGACGCGCGGATCGGTGGAGCCGCCGCGCACCGTGGCCGTGTAAGCCGCAGAAGGGGCGAGCGCGCCGACCGGCGTCAATGTCGCCGTGCGCGTGCCAGCGTCGTAAGAAACCGCTGCGCTCACCAAAGCGTTGGCAGCGTCACGCAACTGGAATGTCGTGGCGTTGACGGTCGAGGCCATCATGGCGTCGCTGAAGGTGGCGCTGACCTTGCCCAAGACGCTGACCCCCGTCGATCCGGACGCTGGCGTCAACACGGTGACGCTCGGCCCCGTGGTGTCGGACGCGTACGTCGCGACATAGGACCCTGCGTCGGCCGAGAAGAACGCATAGTCGAGGCCCTTGATGGTAGCAACCGTGAAGCTCACCGGGCTGCCACCGCGCGTGATTGAGCCGAGCAACTGCGTGCCTGAGCGCATCGGCAGCATGCCTTGCAGTCCATTGGCCGCGGGGTCTTTGGTGACCGTGAAACTCAAGGCTCCCGCGCTGAAGGTCATGGCCCCAAAAGACGACGCATTGCGGGCGTCAAGCCACGTCAGCATCTGCTTGGCCGAGACGATGGGCACGCCACGCGCAAGCGCCGAACTCACCACCGCATCCGACACCGATGAGGCGGCCGTGTCGGTGTGTGCATTCACCGTGTACGCGCCGTAGTAGCCCTGGGCACCCACCGCGCGGTCGAGCAGCGTGTCGACCGTGAACGGATAAGTCTGGCCCGACTCGTCCGTCATCTGCGTGGCCGCCATGTAGACGTCAATGAAGCTGCCGTCGAGCCGCGCGAATCGCATCGGCATGGCCGAACCCGTGAAGAGGCCAGGCACATCGGCGACCCAGGTCGGGGGCCAGAAGTAGTAGCTCGTGTCCAGGCGCACGCCATGACTCAACTCCACCTCGGCGCCAGAGCTCCAGTCGCTCCACACAATGCAGTGGTGCCGCTCGGTCGCCAAGGACCCCACGCTCGGGTACTTGGCGCGCCAATCGGCGATCTGCTGGTCATAGAAGGCCTGAAGCGACGCAAGGCTGAAGTCAGCACAGTTCGTGTTGATGTGAAGCCCCACTTCGAAGCCGTCGCTGACGTATTGGGCCGCCTGGGCATCGGACAAGGGTGTCGCGGGATAGATATAGGAAGTGCTGCGCACACACTCCCAGTTCGCGACGGCGCAGCCCGACGGACTGAGGGCCTTGAATTGATCGAAACGCCCGGCCGTCCCGCCATTGCCATGATCGTCGCCGGTCATGATGACCACGGCCTTCGCGCCATTGGGGAAGTACCAAAAACGCGGCAAGGGCTTCTTGCTCGCGTTCATGGAGAGAATGAGGTTGGCCAGCAGCCGCTGTTGCTCGTCGGCCTGCGGGATCGCGACCTTGCTCAGGTCGATCCAGTCGGGCCGCACGTCACCCACGGCATTGCCGTAAAACTTGTCGTCCGAGCGGATCGGTGCGACGCCATCGCGCTCTTGCGCAGCCCAGAGTGGGTTGCCCTGGCGCGTATAGACGATCGAGGCCGCCAGGTCATACGCGAAGGCCGCCGCTTTCCCGCTGCCAAAGGCGCGCAGTGTGACGGCGGGGTTGCTGAGTGCCGCCGTGGCGGTGCTGTAGAGCGCGGCCACTTGCGTTGCGCCGCTCAGGCTGTAGAGGCCTGCCGCGCCGTGAAATTGAATGGTCTGATCGACGATGCCATTGCCCGGGCTCGCCGAGGTGTCGACGCGCAAATAGCCGTCGGAGAGGACCGACCCGGTGGCCGCGATGCCGAGCAGGCTTGCGAGCTGCGAGTCCGGCGCCATCGCGATCAGGTTGCCGCCACCGTTGACCCAGGTCGTCAGCAAGGTCACCTGAGCCGAGGTGAGCGCCGTCTTGGCGAGCACGACCAGGTCATACGCCGCCAGCGTGCTCGCGGTCACGGTCGTGATGTCGGCCACGGCGAAGGCATTGAACCCCTCGGTCCGCAAGATCTCGGCGTAGTACTTGCCGAACGGCGATGACCCCGAGGTGACCACCAGAATGGGGCCGCCTGGTCCTTGCCCAGGGTCCGCTGCCGCGTGCGCCAACGGGACCAAGCCGATCAAGCAGCACAGCAGCGCCAGCGCCGTGGCGAACCACTTCGGGCCCCTCAATCTCGACCCGCCATTTTTAAAAGCCATGGTTTCCCCCAAACGCCTCTTGGGCCGCACGCTACTTGGCCGCGCCACGCGATACCGCCCACGAGAGAACGCCTTTTGCCTCTGTGCCGACGAAGAGCCGGTTCTGATTTTTTGCACCGAACGCCACCGCGTTCACCGCGCCGGCGCCCTCCGCGAAGTCCTGCACAACCTGGTGCGTTGCCATGTCCCACACGACAACTCGGCCGCCCTGCGTTCCACTCGCAAGCAAGCCGCCGTCGCGGCCGAACGCGAGGCTGCGCACCGCCCCAAGGTGTCCTGTCAACGCTTGAATCCGCTTGCCTTCGAGCGGGTCCCACAGGAACACCTGCCCGTCTTCGCCCCCGCTGGCCAGCAGCGACCCTGCCGCGTTAAAGGCCACGCTGTTGATCGCCCCCATGTGGCCGCACAGCATGTGGAGCAGCTCGCCTGACACCAGGTCCCAGACCAGAATGCGCCCGTCCGCACCCCCGCTGGCGAGCCAATGTCCGTCGGGGCTGAAACTCAAAGCGTTCACGAAATCTGTGGCGCCGCTCAAGGTCCGCTCAAGCTGGCCGGTCTGTCCGTCCCACAGCATCACGCGGGCTTCTTCTCCGCCGGTCGCGATGAGCAAGCCGTCCGCACTTTCGGCGACCGCCCGCAGCGCGTGCTCGTGGCCACGTAGCGTGAGACGAACCTCGCCCGTATCGGCGCTCCAGACCTTGCCCAGGCTGTCCCCGCTCACCGCCATGAGGTCACGCCCATCGGCGCTGAAGGCCAGGCCTTCAACGATCACGCCACCCCGATCCTTGAGTGTTCGGATCTCCAGCGCGCCCGAGGCGTCCAGCAGGCGCAGCCGACCATCACTGCTGGCCACGCCGATGGCATTTCCGTCGGGCGCCACCGCGATCGCCGTGACCCCACGTCGTGACTGCGATAGCGCGCGCTGCCGATGCCCGGCATCGGCGCTCGGTGCATTGCAGGCCAAATCCTCCGATGCGTGCGCACCGGACAACCAGCCCAACGAGATCAACAGCGCAGCCCTCAATAAACGCGACCCAGCCAATTTCATCATCACCCCCCTTGTGCGCCTAGCTGTAGCCGTAGCCATACGGCAAGGTCGACTCGTGTGCCTTGTTCAGGACCGACATCACGATCGGGCACTGCTCGATGGTGGCCAGCGCCTGGCCGACAGCATTGCGCGGCGTGCGCGTTGCCTCAACGATCAGCAAGATCTGTCCGACGCGAGAGGCCAGCACATTCGCCTCATTGGTCACCAGCAGCGGTGGCGCGTCTAGGATCACGACTCGATCAGGCTGGCTGGTCGCCAGCGACATGAGCAGCGACTCCATCGCCGCGCTGGCGAGCAACTCGGTCGACATGATGTTGCGTGTGCCAGCTGGAAGAATGCTGAGCTTGGGCACGTTGGTCTGCAAGATCACGTCAGCCAGATCAAGGTCAGGCTCCGTCAGCACGTCAAGCAGGCCCTTGCCAGCGTGAATGCCCAGTCGCTTCATCACACTGGGCCGCACAACGTCGGCATCCACCAGCAAGACAGACGTGTCAATCTCAGCGGCCATGCTCAAGGCCAGATTGATGGCACAGAAGGTCTTGCCCTCGCGAGGCAAGGAACTGGTGACCATGATCAGCGAAAGCCGCTTCACCGCAGACTCCTTGCTGCGCGCGTTCTTGAGCAGCTGCCTCTTCATGTGGCGAAACACCTCGGCCTGAGGCGATCCCACATGCGGTGGAACAATGCGACCAGCACGCACGAGCCCGTCCATGTCCAGCGTCACGGCGCCACCGCGCGAACCCGAGTTGGAGGGCACCTGATCACCCGGATGCCAACGTGTGGAATCCCTGGGCGGAAAATCCGCGATAACGCTTCGCCCGTTGAACTCGCCGCGCGTGGGCAACTCGCGCGGCGTCAAACGTTGCCCTTTCTGACCCGTGATGCTCATGATGAGATGGCTCCAGATGTAGCTTCAATGAGAGGTGACCCAGGCCAGCCACATCGCCTGCATCGTCACCAGCGCCGCGGAGGCGGCCATGAATCGATACGCACTCATTCGCTGCGCGCGCTTGTCGTGAATCGTGAGGAGGGTCGGGACACTGCCCAAAACCGGTCGCTTCGAGAACATCCTCAAGGACGATGTCTCGTCGAAGGTCGGCCACATGAGGTCGGCGACGATGGCCGCTGCCACCCCTACGGCCAGCGTAGCCACGGCGGCCATCAAGGCCAAATGGAGACGGCTTGGAAAGATGGGCGTTCGTGAAACGCGCGTCGGCTCGACGAGCTTGAACTCGGTGAACCGCGAAGATTCGTCCAGCTTGACCCCAAGGGACGCAGCTTCGCGCCGAGCCACCATCAGGTCATAGTTCTTGCGAATGACTTCGTAATCCCGGTTCAGTTGCGCCAGGTCGGCCTCGACCCCAGGCACGCGGCTTGCCAAGGCCCTGACTTGGTCGAGGCGCTCCTGTTGCGCAGCAAGTTGTGAGCGCAGCGAGGCCACCTGCGCTTCGGTGTCGGCCAAGGAGAGCCTCAGCCTCTGATACACGGGGCTGGTCGCGGTTTTCCCCGGCTGGTCCCAAACACGCGTGCCGGCCGTCTTGCGCGCTTGGGCTTCGGCCTCCAGCGTGGCAATGACGCGACGCGTGCTGATCACCTCCGGGTGCGCTTCGGTGTAGCTGCTCAGGAGCTCGTCGAGGTGCTTTTTCTGGGCATCAAGGCGGGCTTCGTCGTGCGGGTCTGTGGCGGCGAGTTCACGCGCATACGAATCGCGAGATTTCTCGGCGGCGATCAATGCGATGCGCAGCTTGCCAACCTCGTCGGTCAGCACCGACACGCGGGTGAAGTAGTCTTGATTTGACGTGCCCGACACGCCGAAATTGCGGGCCTTGAACTCTTTCAGTCGACTCTCCGCATCGACGAGCTTGCCCTCGTAAAGTTTGATCTGATCTTCGATGAATCGACCGGCCTCCCGAGAATCCCGTTTTTTCGCGCCCAGCCCCGAGTGCACGAACATTTGCACGGTTTCGTCAACGACGCTCTTTGCGCGCTCGGGACTCGGCCCGCGGTAGGTGATCTGGTAGAGGTTGTCCGATGCGGTGGGCACGACCATGATCTCAGTCATGAGGCGTGCGACCAACTCTTCATGCGCGCTCGCAGTCAACGCCTGAAAATGCAATTGTGGGAGGCCCACCAGCCGCTCCACATTTGGTCGGGATATCAGCGTTCGAGCGAGCACGCGAACCTGTTGGTCGACATCCGGCTGGAAGGTGATCCCGGACATCAAAGGCTTGAGCACGGTGTCCGTGTCCACATAGACGGTGGCGCTGGCGCGGTAGCGATCGGGCACTGCGGCGATGAACACGCCGCTGATGAGGGCCAAACCCGAAGCCACGAACAACACCAGCCATCGACGCTTGGCAACGATTCTGGCAACCCACTTCGCCTTGTCTGCGAAGTCTTCCACGACGTTGTTCACATCTTGCTCCCGTGTCATTGAACAATGACCAGCAACGCGATCCCTGCGCCCCTCAGAGCCGCTTGGCACCACCCCTCGCGCCGGGGCCAGTGTGCGCCGTCCATGAAGGAAACGCGAGTCAGGAAAACAGCGCCCCCCAAGGGTTAGGGGGACCTTTACAAGGGGCATTGCGTGAGGCCTGCTGATCGAATACTGTTTGATCGATCAAGCGACGGCATCGCATTCCTGGCAGATGCCGCCCGAGCAGTGGGTATGAGGGAGCCGCGCAGAAGCAGTACTGAAGAATGACGCGCGCTTCAGCCGGTATTGGCTTCGCATCCCAATTCCCGGCGACCGTTTCTGCGCCTGTTCAAGGAGAACGGCATGAGGGATGAGATTGGAGCTTCGGCCGCTGCAGTCGTCCCACCTCAGGGGCATTCACCAACATCGTCGATGGGCTACCAACCCTTCGATGATGATGATGGGTTCGGAGACACGCCACACTGGATCGCTCAAGGCAAACGCCGATCCACAGGCCCCGCGTTTGTTGCGGGCCCCTCAGAGCGGCCGCGCTTTGATGACACGCTGCCACCCAATGATTTTCTGAAAGACCTCTATCGCGAAAAGCGCCGCGTGGAGCGCTCTCGATCGGCCTTGTCCATGGTTCTCTATCAGCTGGGCGATTCACGAAACGTGGACATCTTGTTGGAAGTGCTGCACAACGCCAAGCGAGAAACCGACATCGTTGGCCACGTGGGGGGCGACAGGATCGCCGTGCTGTGCCCCGACACCGACGAGGAGGGCTCCAGGTGCTTCATTCAGAAGATCGCCACGCGAATGGACGGCCATTCCGTCGAGGTCATCTCGGCCACCTACCCGCACGAACTGTTCGACAGCCTCGCCAAGGGCACCCCAACGCAGCCGGCGTTCCAACCGCTTCTCGCCACTGACTCGAGCAGCACGAGGCGCCAGCCCTATCCGCTCAAGCGAACTCTGGACATCGTGGGTGCGCTCGTCGCCCTATCTCTGGCGTGGCCATTGATGCTCCTGACGGCGGCAGCGATCGCCGTGAGCTCGCGCGGGCCCATCATCTTCAAGCAAACACGGCTTGGCCAGGGCGGCATCCCCTTCACCTTCTACAAGTTTCGCTCCATGATGATGAATGTGGACGACCTCATTCACCGAGACTTCGTGACCAGCCTTATCAAAGGGGCCCCTGAGGTCGATTCCAACAGCGCTGGCTACCAACTCAAGCAGGCGGCCTACAAATTGGCCGCCGATCCACGCATCACGCCGGTCGGCCGGTTCATCCGCAAGACGAGCATTGATGAACTGCCGCAACTCTTCAACGTGCTCAAGGGCGACATGAGCCTGGTCGGTCCAAGGCCGCCCCTCCCCTATGAGGCCACGCAATACCAGCCATGGCACCTACGTCGCCTCCTGAACCTCAAGCCAGGCATCACCGGCTTGTGGCAGGTCGATGGTCGCAGCCGCGTGACATTCAACGACATGGTCAGGATGGATCTTCGCTACATCCGGGATTGCTCGCTCTCCCTGGATCTCAAGATCCTGCTGAAGACCGTTCTAGTCGTAATCCGCTGCGACGGCGCGGTTTAGCCATTGCCACCACCGCCGATAGGCTCAGGAACTTCAAACTGGGAGCACAGACCTATGGACATCGATGGATCAAGAATTCTCGTTACCGGGGGGGCCGGCCTGGTCGGATCGACCACGATCGACTTGTTGTTGGTAAAGCATGCGCCAGCGCAGATCGTGATCCTCGATGACATGGTTCGAGGCACGATGGACAACATTGAGCACGCGCTGGCGGATCCGCGCGTGCGTCTGGTGCGAGGAGACATCTGCGACGCGGACACCGTCAGGCGCGTCACCAAAGGCATGGATGCCGTCATCCACCTCGCGGCGCTGCGCATCACCGCCTGCGCCGCCGACCCCAGGCGGGCCATGCAGGTGATGTGCGATGGCTCCTTCAACGTCGTGGACGCGGCACGCGAGGCCGGTGTCAAGAAAGTCGTCGCCGCCTCGTCGGCCTCCATCTACGGGCTCGCCGATTCCTTTCCCACCCGCGAGGACCACCACCCGTACCACAACCAGACCTTGTACGGCGCGAGCAAAGTCATGCTGGAGGGCCTGCTGCGGTCCTATCACGCGATGAGCGGCCTGCCCTACGTGGCCATGCGCTACTTCAACGTCTATGGCCCGCGCATGGATCTGCACGGCAAATACACCGAGGTTCTGATCCGCTGGATGGATCGCATTGCCGCCGGCCAGCCACCCTTGATCCTGGGCGACGGCAAGCAAACCATGGATTTTGTCTACATCGAGGATGTCGCGAGATCGAATGTGCTGGCGCTGTTGTCCGACGCGGACGACGACGTTTTCAATGTGGCCAGTGGAACCGAGACGAGCCTCAATGACCTCGCGGCGGCGCTGCTCCGTGTTATGGGCTCGACCCTTCAACCCAAATACGGACCGGAGCGGGCCGTGAACCCGGTGCCACGCCGGCTCGCCGATACCAGCAAGGCCCAGCGCCTTCTTGCATTCAAGGCCCAGATCGGCCTTGAAGAGGGCCTGAACCGCCTGGTTGCGTGGTGGCAGACAAACAAATCAACGGTGGAGCAAGCATGATCCCCATTGCAAAGCCCGTCATGGGCAACGCAGAAGCGGATGCCGCACGACGCGCCATCATGAGTGGCTGGATCTCGCAGGGTCCTGAGGTCGCCGCGTTCGAGCAGGAGTTCGCTGCCCTGGTCAACGCACCTCACGCATGCGCGGTGTCCAATTGCACCACGGCACTGCACTTGGCCATGCTGGTAGCCGGCGTCAAACCGGGTGACGAGGTCATCACAGTCAGTCACTCGTTCATCGCCACCGCCAACAGCATTCGCTACCTTGGTGCGACGCCTGTCTTTGTGGACGTGGAGCCAGGCACGTTCAACATCGACCCAAGTCTGATTGAGGGGGCGATCACCGAGCGCACGCGCGCCATCCTGTGCGTGCATCAGATGGGTATGCCGTGCGACCTGCAGCGCATCGTTGCGTTGGCTCAGCGCCACGCCATACCGCTGATAGAGGACGCCGCTTGTGCCATCGGTAGTGAGATCCTGTGGAACGGCGAGTGGGAAAAGATCGGCAAGCCACACGGCGATGTGAGCTGTTTCTCCTTCCATCCGCGCAAAGTGATCAGCACCGGTGATGGCGGCATGCTCACCACACGCCATGGCGATTGGAACCGTCAATTCCACCTGCTGCGCCAGCATGCCATGAGCGTGCCGGACACCGTGCGGCATGGCTCATCCCAGGTGATATTCGAGTCATATCCCCAGGTTGGCTTCAACTACCGCATGACCGATATCCAGGCGGCAGTAGGCCGCGAGCAATTGAAGCGCCTGCCCGAGATCGTGAAGCAGCGGCGGCAAATGGCAGAGCGCTACAAGGATCTGCTGAAGGATATCGAAGGCCTGGTGCTGCCCGATGAACCCGCCTGGGCGCGCTCGAACTGGCAGAGCTACTGCGTGCGCCTGCCCGCGGGCTGCGATCAACGCGCGGTGATGCAAACCATGCTGGACGCGGGCATCAGCACACGCCGAGGAATCATGTGCAGCCATCGTGAGGACGCCTGCAAGGACCTCTTGCTGCCCCATCCGCTGCGGCATTCCGAAGAAGCCCAGGACCAATGCATTTTGCTGCCCCTGTACCCGGGCATGACGCTTGCGGAACAAAAACACACGGCCAGTGTGTTGGCTCAGGCGTGCGTCCGACATACCCCCGCCTCGAGAACAGCAATGCCATGCACCCTGCTTCACGCATGACCGCCGAACTGTCGTCCGTGGCCGCGAGGGCAACGCTTCATGCGAAGCGGACCACGTACCAAGATATCCTCCGCTCAACGATGATCATCGGGGGGGCATCTGCGCTGAACGTCGCCATCGGCATGGTGCGCACCAAGGTCATGGCTGTGTTGCTGGGCCCTGCCGGCTTCGGCTTGATGGGCGTTTACACGTCAATAGCCGACCTGGCTCGCAGCGTCGCCGAAATGGGCATCAACAGCAGCGGCGTGCGCCAGATCGCCGAAGCGGTCGGTTCTGGCGACGCCAATCGCATCGCCAGAACCATCTACGTACTGCGGCGAACCGCCATCGGCCTGGGCATCATCAGCGCACTGCTGCTCGTGCTGTTTGCCCGCCCCATCTCCAACTTGACCTTCGGCACCGATGCCCACGCCGGTGCGGTGGCGCTGCTGTCGATGGCCACCTTCGTGCGGCTGGTGTCCGATGGCCAGGGCGCCTTGCTCCAGGGTATGCGGCGCATTGCAGACCTCGCCAGGGTAGGCGTGCTGGGTGCGCTGTTCGGCACGGCGGCCAGCATCCCGATCGTCTACTACCTGCGCGAAGATGGGGTGGTGCCGGCGCTCGTGGCAATTGCAGCGGTATCGGGCTTGACTTCGTGGTGGTACACGCGAAAAGTTCGGCTGACTCCCTGTGCAGCGATGACGGCCAAGCAAGTCACGCAGGAAGCAAGTTCATTGTTGAAGCTGGGTTTCGCCTTCATGGCCAGCGGGCTGCTGGCGACCGGCGCGGCCTATGTCGTGCGGCTGATTGTGATTCGGCAATCCGGTCTGGAGGCTGCCGGCCTCTACCAGGCGGCGTGGGCCCTGGGCGGCCTGTATGTGGGGTTCATCCTGCAAGCCATGGGAACGGACTTCTATCCGCGACTGGTCGGCGTCATCACCGACGCGCCCCATGCGAACCGCTTGGTCAATGAGCAGGCACAGGTCAGCCTGTTGCTAGCGGGCCCGGGCGTCATCGCCACGCTGACTTTCGCATCACTCGTGATCGCCCTGTTCTACACACGCGAATTTGTCGCGGCCATCGGCGCGCTGCGCTGGATCTGCCTGGGCATGGCGCTTCGGGTGATTTCATGGCCCATGGGCTACATCCTCGTGGCCAAGAACTGGCGCTTGCTCTTCATGGCAACCGAAGTCGCCTGGACGGTCGTCAACATCGGTCTGTCATGGGCATGCATCCGGTCGTTCGGATTGACCGGGGCGGGCGTGGCGTTCGCCGGATCGTACGTTTTCCACTGCGTGATGGTCTATTGCCTCGTTCGAAGAGCGAACGGCTTTCGCTGGACGCCCGCAAACAGGCTAACGGGCTTGCTTTTCATCTGTGCCATCGGCACGGTGTTTTGCGCATTCGAAACACTGCCCCCGCTGTGGGCCACAGCAGTCGGTGTGGTCGCGTTGACCGCCGGCAGTGCCTATTCCATGTGGATGCTGCTGGTGCTCGTCCCCCCCGACCTGCTACCCCGACCAATCCGCCGCCTGCGAGGAAACATGCAATGAAGCCCAACGCCAAAAAAATCTGGATCGATCTGGACAACTCCCCACACGTTCCATTTTTCCACCCCATCGTCGACCAGTTGCGCGCCATGGGCTACCCGGTGCTGTTGACCGCGCGTGATGCCTACCAGGTGACCGATCTTGTGCGGCTGCACCAGATGGACTGCGTCACCATTGGCCGGCACTTCGGCAAGAACAAGCTGATGAAGGCGATCGGCCTGCTCGTGCGGTCGGCCCAACTGCTGCCCCTGGCTCTGCGCGAGAAGCCCGCGCTTGCCGTGTCGCACGGATCGCGCGCGCAGACGATGGTGGCCAGGATTTTGGGCATTCCATCCGTCGTGATCGCCGACTACGAACACGTGACGCATGTGAACCGGCCGGATTTCATGATCGTGCCGGACGTCATCCCCACCGACGTGGCAGGCAAGTTTGCCAGCCACGTGCTCAAGTACCCAGGCATCAAGGAAGACGTGTATGCCGCGGGCTTCAAGCCCGACCCGGCCATCGTCAGCGAACTCGGCCTGGATACGGACGAGCTGCTGGTAACCGTGCGCCCGCCCGCGACGGAAGCCCACTATCACAACCCTGAAAGCGAGGCGCTGCTGGACGCGGTGATTGACCTGCTGGCGTCTACTTCCAATGCGCGCATCGTGCTTCTGCCTCGCAACGGCACGCAGGCCAGAGAAATCAGCAGGCGCTGGCCCCACTGGCTGGCGACCCGCAAGATGATCATACCGAGGCAGGCGGTAGACGGGTTGAACCTCGTCTGGCATTCCGACCTTGTGATCAGTGGCGGGGGAACGATGAACAGAGAAGCCGCCGCCTTAGGCGTGCCGGTTTACAGCATCTTTCGCGGCCACATCGGCGCCGTCGATCGCTATCTGGCCGACCATGGCCGCCTGGTGCTGCTCGAAACCGCCGAAGACGTCCGCACGAGGATCGTGCTGACCAAGCGCTCGCGCCTCAAAAGCGCAAGTGCGAGCGTGGCTGACACGTCGGCGCTCGACAGGATCGTCGATCAGCTTGTCACCGTCGCGCAGGAGCACTAGATGCTACGCGTCATCTTCACGCTCGACTACGAAATCCACGGCAACGGCCAGGGCTGCCCTCGCGCCTTGATGGTCGAACCGACCGACAGGCTGTTGCGCCTCTTCGATGAATACGGCGCGAAGCTCACGATCATGGCCGACGTGGCCGAAATCATGAAGTTCAAGGAGCACAAGGACACCCACGGCCAGGACACCTATCACTACGGCGCCATCGCCAGCCAATTGCGCCGCGCCATCCAATCCGGCCACGACGTGCAGCTGCACATCCACTCCTCCTACTTCAACGCCACGCTGGAAGACGGTGGCTGGGCGCAGGACTGGTCCGAATACGACTTCGCAGCGCTGCCTTATGAACGCATGAAATGGATGGTCGCCACGGGCAAGAAGTATCTGGAATCGCTGCTGCGCCCCGTCGATCCGAATTACCGATGCGTGGCCTTCCGCGCGGCAAACTGGTCGGTCAGCCCGTCACGCAATGTCGTGAAGGCCTTGGCCGACAACGGCATCGAGATCGACACCTCCGTGTTCAAGTACGGACGCCGCAACGGCCTGGTTTCGTTCGACTACTCGCACGCCGACAGCCCGATCGTGCCCTGGCCGGTGAAAGATGACGACATGTGCGTGCGAGACGATGCGGGCGTGCTCTGGGAGGTGCCCATCTACAGCGAAAAGCGCTGGTTGGGCGCGTTCGTCTCGCCCGGCCGTGTGTACCGCGCCGTCACCGGATGGCGGCACAAGCTTGCGCAACATGCAGCGCCGAGCGCCCCGGGCGGGCACGATGCGCCCGACACTGCCAGACGGCACTGGATGTCCATGGTGCTGAACAAGCACGCATGGAAGGCCGACTTCAACCAGTGCGGCGGACGGCAGCTGACCAAAGCCTTGCGCCGGGCCGCGCGCCAGTACGACGGCAAAGCCGACTCCCTCTTGCCGTTTGTGCTGATCGGGCACTCCAAGCTCTTCACACCTCGAAACGAAGGCGCCGTGAGACCTTTCCTCGCACACTCGGCGGGCCATCCGGACATGTTCCAGTTCGGCACCCTGGGTCGCTCCATCTTGCCAAGAAGCGCCGGAGACCTGATGTGAGCACCGCCCTTGCCGTCGCGCCATTCGTGTTGATCACGCCTGCCCATAACGAGGAGGCGCTCATTGAGCGCACCCTCGAATCGATGATTGGCCAGACGGTGCGCCCTCTCAAATGGATTGTCGTCAATGACAGCTCGACAGACCGCACCGCCGATATCGTCTCCCGGTACGCCGCGAGCCACGACTTCCTGCAACTCGTCAATCTGCGGCGCACGGGCACCCGGCACTTCGGCAACAAGGTGCGGGCCTTCAACGCTGGGCTGGAGCAGGCGCGGGCCCTCGACTACCGCTATGTCGGCAACCTGGACGCCGACATCTCGCTTGAGCAAACCTACTTCGAGGATCTGCTGCGCGAATTCGAAGCCGATTCCGGCCTTGGCATCGCCGGCGGCATGGTCTCCACACGCATCGGCAACCGCTTCGTCAGCCAGGAGGTGGCGACAGACAGCGTTGCGGGCGCCGTGCAGCTGTTCCGGCGCGAATGCTTTGAGGAGGTTGGCGGCTACCTGGCGCTGCCGGAAGGCGGCATCGATTCAGCGGCCGAGATCATGGCGCGCATGAAGGGCTGGAGGGTGCGCACCATCCCGACGCTGCGCGTACTCGAACACCGCCGCACGGGCACCGCGACTGCGCCACCCGTGGCATCGAAGTTCAAGGAAGGCCAAAGGCTGCAATCGCTGGGATACGGATTTGCCTTCATGTGCCTGAGATGTGTTTACCGATCGATGGACCGGCCCCGTCTCATCGGCAGTGCGGCGACGCTGCTGGGCTACGTGCAACGCGCGCTCAAGGACCACCCCACCGTTTTGCCGCCAGATGTCGTGCGGTATCTGCGCGACGAACAGAGCCGCAAGCTCAGGAACTCACTGAAAGACACCTATGTGCGGCATCTGCGGAATCTTTGACCGATCGGGCCGCTCCGTGGACCAGGGCGTTCTGGCGCGGATGACGGATGCGCTGGCCCACCGCGGGCCGGATGGCGAGGGCTTTTTCATCGACCGCGAAATCGGCATGGGACACCGGCGCCTGAGCATCATTGACGTGGAGGGCGGCACGCAGCCCATCGGCAACGAGGACGAAACGCTCCAGGTCATCTTCAACGGCGAAATCTACAACTTCATCGAACTGCGCGCCGAACTCAAGGCCTTCGGTCACCAGTTCCGAACCGTGTCCGACACCGAGGTGATCGTCCACGCCTACGAACAGTGGGGAGAAGACTGCGTCAACCACTTCAATGGCATGTTCGCGTTCGCCATTTTCGACGGCGCGGACAGATCCGTGTTCCTGGCCCGCGACCACCTGGGCATCAAGCCGCTCTACGCCGCGCTGGTGGGCGATCAGCTCATCTTCGCCTCCGAGATCGGGGCGCTGCTCAAGCATCCGCGATGCCCCCGCGAGGTTGACATGGACGCGCTGGCCGAGCTGTTCACCTTTCGCTTCGTGCCGTCACCCAAGACCTTGTTCAGGGGCATCTTCAAGCTGCCGCCCGGCCACTGGATGCGCGTCGCGAAAGAAGACTTGCAGATCCGTCGATTCTGGAACTGCGTGCCAGAACAGCGGTCGAAATACTCGGAGCCCGACTTGATCGAGGAGTATCAGGCGCTGCTCGAAGATGCCGTGCGCCTGCAATTGCGCAGCGACGTTCCGCTTGGCCTCTTCCTGAGTTCGGGTGTCGACTCCAGCGCGCTGCTGGCCATCATGAGCCGCCACTCTCAGGCGCCGGTGCAAACCTTCACGATCGGATTCGAGGGTGGAGATAGCAGCAATGAGGTGGACGATGCCGCCGAAACCGCAAGGCGCTTCGGCGCCGAGCACCACTCGATGATGCTCAGCCACCGGGACTACATCGCCTACTTCGAGCGCTACATGCGCGACATTGAAGAACCCGTGGCGCATGAGCCGGCGCCAGCGTTCTACTTCCTGGCACAGATGACCAGCCAGCGCGTCAAGGTCGCCTTGACCGGACAAGGTGCGGACGAACCATGGGCCGGATACGACCGCTATCTCGGCGTGAAGCTGTCGTCCCTCTATAGCCGCCTGCCAACGATGGTGACCGGGCAACTGGCATCGCTTATCGGCAAGGTGCCGCTCCCGATGGAGCGCCTCAAGCGCGGCGTGGCTTCGCTCGCGGAGCCCGACATCCTCACCCGATTCACCAAGATCTACTCGTTTTTCAGCGCCGACATGAAAGCGCAACTCTACAGCGGCGCGCTCAAAGCGAGCTTTGAGAAAGCCCGCTTCGGCCCCAAGGAGGCACTGCGCAGGCTGCAAGCCGATGTTGAACATCTCGATCCGCTTACGCAGATGCTGTACATCGACACGCGCGCAAACCTGCCGGACGATCTGCTGATGGTCGCAGACAAGACCTCCATGGCCACGTCGCTCGAAGTCCGCGTGCCGTTCTTGGACCATCGCCTCGTCCGCTTCATCGAGAGCCTGCCGCCCGACCTCAAGCTCAGAGGCATGACCGGCAAGTACCTGCACAAGAAGGCGATGACCAAGTGGCTGCCGCCCGAGACCGTCTATCGCAAGAAAAAGGGCTTCGCCCACCCGGTGGCCGACTGGTTGCGCGGGCCGATGAAGTCCCTCGTCGATGACTGCCTGCTGAGCAGCGACTCATACATGCCGCGCTACTTCGATCAGGGCTACATACGGCAGCTCGTCACGCGGCATCAGGATGGCAAGGAGCAGTTCATGAGGCACATCTACTTGCTGGTGTCCCTGGAGCTTTGGCACCGCACCTTCATCAGCCGATAGGAGATCGGACATGGACCTCTCGATCATCATCGTCAATTGGAATTCAAAGGATTACCTGGCCAAGGCGATCAGCTCGATCTTCGCCGCCACGAGATCAATGTCGTTCGAGGTCCTGGTCATCGACTCCGGCTCCTTCGATGGTTGTGCCGAGATGCTGCAAACCACCCACCCCGATGTGGTCTTCATCCAAAGCCGGCACAACCTCGGCTTCGCGGCGGCCAACAACGCAGCGTTCAGAGCCGCGCGCGGGCGGATCATCCTCTTCTTGAATCCGGACACGGAGATCCTGGGCAACGCCATTGAGCAGCTGTACAGCCGTCTGACCGGCATGCCCCAAGCGGGCATCGTCGGCCCCAAGCTGCTCAACAGCGACGGCTCGGTTCAGGACACGTGCGTGCGCGCCTTCCCGACCATCCTGAATCAGTTCCTCGACTCCGACTTGCTGCGCACCCGCTTCCCGCAAGCCGCCTTGTGGGGCAAGCAGACGCTGTCCGTGCAAACCGATCTACCGATGAAGGTAGAGGCCGTCTCCGGGGCCTGTCTCATGATCAAACGCTCGGTGTTTGAAGCCGTCGGTCTGTTCAGCACCGACTACTTCATGTACGCCGAGGACATGGACCTTTGCCTCAAGACCAGCAGAGCGGGCTTCAGCGCGTACTACGTCCCCACCGCCGTCGTGGTCCACCACGGCGGTGCGAGCAGCGCACAAGCGCCAGCGAATACCTTCTCGGCTGTCATGGCCCTGGAATCGCAGTGGCGCTTCTTCCGCAAGACTCGTTCATGGCATTACGCCGCGCTGTATCGCGCCGCCATGTTCAGCGCTGCGGTGTTGCGCGTGAGTGCCCTGGCGCTTGCGTGGCCCATGCGAGGCCTGCACAACCGGAACTGGCGGGGCGCACAGGCGTTGCGCAAGTGGATGGCCCGATTGCGCTGGGCACTTGGCGGCGAGCGCTGGGTGCGCAACTACTGAAAGCGCGTGCGCCCCCGTTTGACACGTTCCAGCCCCCCAACCACCCGACCGACGGAGCCGCCAATTGAACGTTCAGCTGCTGACCTCGAAACTCTTGCGCACCTTGCGCGAGGACGGCGTCCAGACGACCTGTCGGCGCGCCATGGCGCATATCTCGCGCCGGCGAACGGCTGAGGAGCCGGCGGACGAATTCGATCGTCTGCATGGCACCGACACAGGCGGCCGGGAGCCGCTGTGGAAGCTCAGCATCGGCTCGCCCAACGCCAGATTCGGCGAACGCTACGAGGCCACCACCGCAGAAGAGCTCACGGCGGCGCTCGACTTCCTGAGTGAAGACCTGCGCAACTTCACCTTCATTGATCTGGGTTGCGGAAAAGGGCGAACGCTCCTGGTCGCGTCGGAACGCGGATTCAAACGCGTCATCGGCGTGGAGTTCGCTCGGGAGTTGGCGGACACCGCCGCGCGCAACCTGGAACGGCGCCAGGCCGTCAACGCGATCGTTCTTCACGCCGACGCCGGCGACTTCGACTTTCCAGACGACGACCTGGTTTTGTATATGTACAACCCGTTTTCCGAAGTAGTGGTTCACCAGATGCTGAGCCGGCTGCGCGCCAGCGCCGCAAAGAAGCGCTACGTGATCTACAAGGCTCCGCGCTGCGCCGACGTTTTGGACGCCAGCGGCTTTCTTCAGCGCCATGGCCAGCCTGCGGCGGCGCCGCACATGGAAGTGTGGCGAGGCCACGCCTGATCATTCCAATCACCCAAGGACGGCACCATGAACATCTGGTCGATTCGTACGTTGCAGGGTCTCGACAGCGTGCGCGCCCATTGGGAGCAATGGCAGAGCCATACCAACCACGACTTCGCCCAATTTGAATTGGTTTGCCAGCTGCGTCCGGAAGTGGAGAGCCCGTTCGTCACCGTTATCGAACGTGATGGGCAGCCCAGAACTTTGCTGGCCGGCAGGCTCGAACGGACCATGTTCGCACCCACCATCGGTTACCTCACGCCCATTCGCATCCCAGCGACGATGCTCTCGGTGATCCACCAGGGCGTGGTGGGGCCGCTGGATGACGAGGCCGCCGTTCAATCGATTCGCTATCTGCGCTCGCTGCTGCACGAGGGCGTCGCCGACGCGGTGGCGTTCCATCACCTGCCGGAGCATTCACCCCTGCTCAAGGCCATTCAACGCGACCGCACCGCCCGGCTCCAGGAGAGGACACCCAGGTGGTCCACGCACCGCGAGATGCTGCTGCCCGCTCCGGGCGCGAGCATTGAGCAACTGCTGAGGGCCAAGCATCGCACCCGAATACGAAAGCTGCGCAAGGAACTCGAGGCCGCCTTTCCAAAGCGCGTCGCGTGGACCTGGCTGACCCAGTTCGATAACATCCCGGCCCTCTGTACACGCCTGGAGAAAGTCGCATCTCGAACCTATCAGCGCGGGCTGGGAGCAGGCTTCTTCGACAACGAGGAATTCAGGCGCCGGCTTGAGCTGTTCGCCCGCCGCAAGCAGTTGCGCGTGCAAATGCTGGAGATCGACGGACAAGCCCGGGCATTCTGGTTCGGCACCGTCTATGCAGGCGTCTTCCACTCCTCGGAAACCGGCTACGACCCCGATCTGCGCGCCTTTGAAGTCGGTACCCTCATGTTCATCAAGATGGTTGATGAGCTGGCGCGCGAGGGCGTCGTGCGATTGGACTTCGGCCTTGGGGACGCCCAATACAAAGAACGTTTCGGCGATCGAAGCTGGCGCGAAACCCCCGTGTGGCTGTTCGCCCCGACCGCCAAGGGCGTGACCTTGATGCTGTTGCTCAAAGCGTCCTTGCTGCTGGACGGCGCCGCACGGCGCATCGTGGCGCGTGTCGGCCTGACGGACAAGATCAAGAGCGCATGGCGACGCCGCCTCGACAAGGGCGATTCAGCGTTGCCCGAGATCCCGGGGCCCTACGGCACCTCCCCCACCTCTCGAACTGCTGCCGATCCAGGCACGGCCCTCCCGATCACCCACGCGAAGGACAGACCATGACCACACAGCTGAAGATTCTCATCGTGGCCGGGGCGCGGCCCAATTTCATGAAAGTGGCGCCCATCATTCACGAGATTCGCAAGCGTGTTGAGAACGGCCATGCGGGGCTGGAGTACCGCCTGGTTCATACCGGCCAGCACTATGACCAGGCCATGTCGGACGTCTTCTTCGACGATCTCGGCATTCCCGCGCCGGGCATCAACCTCGGCGTGGGTTCGGGCTCTCACGCCGTGCAGACCGCCAACGTGATGACCAGCTTCGAACCTGTCTGCGAAGCCGAGCGCCCCTCCTGGGTGGTCGTGGTCGGCGACATCAACTCAACTCTCGCATGCACCCTCGTCTGCGCCAAGATGGGCATCAAGGTTGCGCACGTCGAAGCCGGCTTGCGCAGTTTCGACCGAGGCATGCCCGAAGAGATCAACCGGATCGTCACCGATGCGCTGGCCGATCTTCTGCTCACGCCGTCCGCCGACGGAGATGTCAACCTCAAGCGCGAGGGCATCCCGGAGTCGAAAATCAGGCTGGTCGGCAACGTGATGATCGACGCGCTGGTGGCGAACCTCGCGCAGGCGCGAGCATCGGAACTTCCGCACCGCCTTCATGTTGAGCCTCAAGGCTACGTCTACGTCACGCTGCATCGCCCTTCCAATGTGGACGACGAGTCCAGCCTGCGCGGCATCATGCGGGCGCTCGACACGCTGGCACGGCGCATCCCGGTGGTCTTTCCCGTCCACCCTCGAACGCGCGGGATGCTCGAGCGCATCGGGCATGAGTCCGATGGCCACTCTGCATTGAGGCTGATCGAGCCTGTCGGCTATCACGACTCGCTGTGGCTGACCGAACACGCGAAATTCATTCTCACTGATTCGGGTGGCATCCAGGAGGAGTCCACCTACCTGCGCACGCCCTGCCTGACCCTGAGGCCCAACACCGAGAGGCCCGTCACGATCGAAGTCGGCACGAATCGCCTCACGCGGCTCGATCGGCTGGCAAGCGACGTGGAGGACCTGATGCAGGACAAGCCCCCCCGTGGCCGCATACCTGATTACTGGGATGGACGGGCAGCTGAGCGCATCGTTGACGCTCTGCTGGAGCACGTCGGGCCGAGCTTTCATTAGCAGCGGATCAACATGAGCAAGCTCGCGATCGCACTCCTGGTCATCGCCTCGATCGCCTTGTTGGCGGCCCCGCGGCGCTGGGCCGCGCTGCCTTTGCTGGTCGGAGGCTGCTACCTGCCATCGGGCCTCGGCATGGAGCTGGGGCCGTTCAACATGTACCCGCTTCGCTGGCTGCTGGCCTGCGCGCTCATCAGGATCACCCTCCGAGGCGAACGGGCGCGCAACCGCATGCACGGCCTGGACTGGATGATGTGGCTGTGGGCGGCGGCGGCGCTGATGAGCAGCTTCTTTTACGCCGACGTCGGCGCCACGCTGATCAACCGCCTGGGGCTCGTGTACACCGCCTGCGCCACGTACTTCGTGTTTCGCGCGCTCTGCCAATCCGAGGAGGATGTGGTCACGCTATGTCGCATCACCGCCTATGTGCTGACCCCAATTGCGCTGGCCATGCTCTACGAGAGGCTGACCGGCCACAACCTCTTTTCCGCCTTCGGCGGGATCAATGAGGTCTCCGAGGTCCGTGCCGGGACGATACGCGCGCAAGGCCCCTTTGCCCATTCGATCCTGGCCGGATCCGTCGGAGCCGTATCCCTGCCGTTGATGGCCGTGCTCTGGAAGCCCTACCGAATGGCTTCCATCCTCGGCATTGCCGCCTGTTTGACGATGGTCTATTCCACGGCTTCAAGCGGCCCGATCATGAGCACCGGCTTCGCCATCCTGGCCCTGCTCATGTGGCCCTGGCGCCGCCACATGCGTCTGATGCGCTGGACGGCGCTCCTCGGCTACATCGCGCTGAACCGCGTGATGAACGCACCCGCGTACTACCTACTCGCGCGCATCGACCTGACTGGCAGCAGCACCAGCTGGCACAGGGCGGCGCTGATCGACGCCGCCATCGATCACATCTCCGAGTGGTGGCTCGCCGGCACGAGCCACACCAGGGGCTGGATGCCCTACGGCGTGCCTTGGAGCGCGAATCATGCCGATATCACGAACTACTACCTGCGCATGGGTGTCGACGGCGGGCTGCCGCTCATGCTGCTGTTCATCGCCGTCCTCGCCAAAGGTTTTTCCTGTGTGGGCCGGGCCCTGCGACAACAGCAAAGCGACACCCCTTCGCGCGTGCCCTTTGTCGCGTGGGCGCTCGGCTCCTCGCTGTTCGCTCACGCGGCCACGTTCCTCGCGGTCTCGTACTTCGATCAGTCCGTCGTATTCCTCTATGTGACGCTCGCCGCCATGGGCTCAAGCGCCTTGAGCGAGGCTCCCTTGCCCGTCCAAAGCGCTCCGTCCGAGAGTCCTCTGCTGGCGGAAACAGCTTGCTCAACATAACCCGAAAGGAAACGACATGACCTCCGCGCATGCGCTTGAGCACGAAGACCAGCCCAGGCTCCTGGCCGTCATCGCAAGCTACGGCGAAAGAAACGTCGAGTTGCTCAAGTCCATCATTGCCGACTATCGCGCAATGGCGCTTGATGTCCACATCGTCGTGCTGTCCAACGTTCCGAAAGATCTGGGCCCGGACGTGGAAGTCGCCGTCGGTCTGCCCAGCGAGAACCCATGGTCCCTGCCCTTCGCGCACAAGGCCGTGTTCGCCCGTGACGTGGACCAATACGACCTGTTTGCCTATTCAGAGGACGACATGGCCGTGACCGAACGCAACATCCGCGCATTCATGCGAGCCTCGGAGGAGTTGGCGCCCGATGAGATCGCCGGATTCCTGCGCTACGAGGTGGACGCCTCGGGCGCATGGTCGCTGCCCGACGTGCACGGCGGATACCGCTGGAGGCCGGAGTCGGCCCGGCGACGGGGGAGCCACACCATCGCCGAGTTCACCAACGAGCACGCCGCGTTCTTCCTACTGACCCAGGCTCAGTTGCGCGCGATGGTCGCCGCCGATGGCTTTGTCCGTGAACCATACGAAGGCCGCTACGACATGCTCTGCACGGCCGCGACCGACCCCTACACCTCGTACGGCATGCGCAAGGTCATTTGCGTATCGGAGATCGACGACTTCCTGATTCATCACCGCTCGAATCGATATGCGGGCAAGGTGGGGGTGTCGTTGGCCACGCTGCGCGACCAGATTCGCGCGCTGATGGACGTGGCCGATGGCCGCCGCCCCGCCAGCACCCCGTTCGCCGCGGAATCCCGCTGGCCGCACAGCGCGTGGGCCAAGAACCTGTATGAGCAGCCCAGCGCAGATGTCCTGGCCATGGTGCCTCGCGATGCCCGCACGATCTTGTCGGTGGGCTGCGGCTGGGGAGCGACCGAAGCGCAATTGCTGGCCCGCCACGCCGCCGTCACCGTCATACCGATCGACGCGATCGTCGGAGCGGTTGCTTCCGATCGAGGCCTGGATGTGGCCTGCGGGTCATTCGACGAATGCGTCGCGCGCCTGGGGAACCGCACCTTCGACTGCGTGATCATCAACGACCTGCTCCACCTGCTGCCCGATCCGAGGCAGCTTGTGGAACACTGCTCGCGCTTCGTGCGTGCCGGCGGAACGCTGGTGGCGGGCGGACCGAACTTCGGTTCCCTGCGCGTGCTGGCCAAGCGAGCACTCAACCGGGGCGGCTATCGAAAGCTGCGCTCCTTTCACGACGGCGGAATCAACGCCGTGGGGCCCTCCACGCTCAAGCGCTACCTCAAGACCTCGGGACTCGAAGTGGCCGCGGTGCGCTGGCCCAACGCCCCCCCCATTCCAGAGATCGAGGGCAAGCTCGGCCGCTGGGGCGCGGCCGCATGGGTGCTGCAAGCCCGGCGCCAGACCGGGTACCGCGCATGAACACGCCCTGCCGTCGCTTCAACATTCATGGAGCCTGAAAAGATGAGTTCGATTGACATCGTCGTACCTTGCTATCGCTACGGTCGCTACCTGCGCGGCTGCGTGCTGAGCGCGTTGAACCAGGGTGTGGAACACATTCGCGTCCTGATCCTGGACGATGCCTCCCCCGACGAAACGCCCGAGGTCGCCACCGCGCTCGCCCGGGAGGACTCGCGGGTGACCTACCGCCGTCATGCCGTGAACCAAGGGCATATCAGCACGTTCAATGAAGGCATCGACTGGACGAGCGCCGACTACATGCTCCTGCTCTCCGCCGACGACTATCTGCTACCCGGCGCGCTGCAAAGAGCCATCGACCACATGGATGCCCACCCCGACGTCGGCATGTGCTTCGGTCAAGCGCTGGCCATGCATGGGGACGGCACGCTGCATCAGATCGAACTGGAGGCGGTCTCATCGGGTGAGCCGTCCGCCGTCGTCAGTGGCGCCGAATTCGTGCGCATGTGCGCTCGGGCCGGAACGAACAACATCGTGCCCACGCCCAGCGCCGTTATCAGGACGAATCTCCTCAAACGGCTGGGCGGATATCGACCCGACCTGCCACACGCCGGCGATATGGAAATGTGGCTGCGCGTTGCCGCGCATGCCCCGATCGGCATTCTGTACACCAACCAGGCGGTGTATCGCCGGCACGGCGCGAACATGTCCAGCGCATACCTCCAAGACCACAGCCTGTCGGATCTCCAGCAGCGCAAGGTGGCCATCGACGCCTTTCGGGATATTTGCCGCACGTCCGCGCCCGAAATGCTGCGCGTATACCAGAGCCTCCTGCCGCCCATGGCGCTCGACGCGGTAGGCCACGCCAGCAGCGCATTCAACGCCAATCGGATGGAGCTCTGCCAACGCCTGTGCGACTTCGCCACGAGCGCGCACCCGGGTGTGCGGCGCAGCCCCGCCTGGCTGGCTCTGGCATGCAAGAAGCTGATGGGGCACCGCATGTCAACGGCGCTGCTGCCCACTGTCACTCGCATTCGCGAGGCCCGCACATGGATCCACGGTTGATTCCCGGCCGGGTTGCGCCGATGAATCGCACGACCAACTCATGCCCCATCGTCCTGGCATGTGACGAGGGTTACGCGATGCCTTTGGCCACCACCATGAGGTCGATCGTGGAGGCCAACGCCGGCCATTGGCCCACCCCCTTCTACGTCCTGTCTGACGGATTCCGCAAGAAAACGATGCAGCGGGTGATGGACTCGTTACCAGAAGGATCTGCATGTGTGGAATGGCTAACGGTGAGCCTTGAGCCCTTTCGCGGCATGGTGACCATCGCGCATATATCGGCGATGACCTATGCCAGATTCCTGCTCTCGGATCTCTTGCCGCCAACGGTGCACCGAGTGCTCTATCTGGATGCAGACCTGCTGGTTCTGGGTGATCTTGAGCCGCTCTGCAACACACCCCTGGACGAGTGCTGCATCGGGGCCGTAACCGATCACGGCCTGGACTCACTCGTGAAGCGGCGCGATTCGAAATGCGCGGGCATGCCGCAGGTTCGGGACTACTTCAACGCCGGTGTACTGCTGATCGATCTCGACCGCTGGCGAGAGGCCCGGATCGGCGAGAAGGCGATGCAGTATCTGATTGAACATCCTCACACGCCGTTCTGCGATCAGGATGCGCTGAACGCCGTGCTTGATGGCGCATGGAAGCAGCTGGACTCAACGTGGAACTTCCAGCGGCATCTGCACACCCGCCTGCGGGAGCTGACCGCTGAAGATCGACCGAAGATCGTTCACTTCATCACCGCGGCCAAACCGTGGAACCCCGAGATTCCGAACTTGAACGCCGCCTTTTACGACGCCTTCCGGCAGCGAACACGGTTCGCCAGAACACCCGGATCCAACGCGCGGGACGCCTTCAGGAAGCTGTGGTTTGTTCTCAAGCGTTTGCTCAAGCGCCAAGCGCTCGTGCAGACTGTCTGGGCCCATGCGCATCGCCGCAAGTGGCTTTGACGCCCTGACCACGGCTGCGCCGAATTCACCGATCAGCCGGTGACGTTGCGGCACTCTCTTTTTGCCTGCGTATAAAAAGACGCGCCCGGCGACGAGATCGCAGTCTCGTCGCCGGGCGCGGATCACCCGAGGTATCGCGGATTACAGGACGCTCAGCCCAACGGGCGCCGACAGCAGCATGCCGCCATCGAATTCGAACGCACCGCGGTCGGCGTTTCCATCAGCCCCGCGAAGCTTGCCCAGAGGATCCTGATTGAACGGAGCCGACACAGGCGCACCCGCAGCCGTGGCCGCCTTCAGCCTGAAGTCCAGGCCGGTGTAGTTGACGAACGGATCACCACTCGCGGCACTCGTCCCGTTGGATTCCGAGTGGGTGCCGCCGGAATTGATGAAGTGGTTGTTGTCATGCGCGCCGAACTTGGCGAAATTCGGGCTGGCGCTGTTGTAGAAGAGATTGTTGTACGCCACGTTTCCGGAGTAGACGTTCGGGAAGGTGCTCAGGCTTTCCTGATCAACGTTGATGAACGTGTTGTTGTAGACGGATGCATTGCGGAACTGCTCGCCACCACCGCCTGTCCAGCCCCCGATGACCCCGTTGGCTTGCTCCCAAGTCGCACCAGCCGGCTTGTAGAAAACATTGCCGTACACATTGAGCTTGGCCGCGTTGTTGGTCGAGTTGTCCCACATGATCCCGCCGGTACTCTTGATATCGGTGATCAGGTTGTCGCGGAACGTCACGTCACCAACGCTACCCGCGAAACCCCAGATGCTGGCCACTTCCGAGTGAACGGCACCGGAGCCAAAGTAGGACTGAACCCATCCGTGCTCCACCACCAGGTTCTTGGGGCTGATGAAGAAGGGACAACGGCCGATGCCCGCCATGTGGAAGTACGACAAGGTCACGTTGGACGAACCATAGATGGCCACGCCGTCGTTGGAGATGGAGCCGCCAGAGTTGCTGACGCTGCCCTTGCCTTGCAAATCCACGTGGCGGATCGTGATGTTGTCGGACGTGCCGCTCTGACCAATCTTGATGACCGCGTTGCTGTCGCCCGTCTCGGTGATCTTGAAGCCGAAGCCGCCATTCCAGCCGTTCGCCGCGCCACCGCCGGTCTGACCGTCGATCACCCAGTACGAAGAGCCGAAGACGAAAGCGCTGGTGAAGCTCGCCTGAGCGGTGCCATAGGCATCGCTCCATCCGGTATTGGTGCCGTGGTCCGCGACCGTCGACTTCTTGATGGTGATCGGCGTCGATCCGCTCACCGCGGTGTTGAAGGTGCGCCCGGCGTAGGTGCCACCCGCAACGTAGTACGTGTCGCCACGTACCAGCGTGGACGGAAGAGCTGCATAGGCGTTGGTCCAGTCGGCGCCAGTCTGCGTACCGGTGGCGCCCGCTCTCACGTAGTGATTGGCGGCTTGCGCGTCCATCGCGCACAGCGCGCTCAGCACCAGAAGGGCTGGCGCGGCAAGCTTGAGCTTCATGCCGCTGCGCATCGGGCCCTTGCGGCCGTTGGATTCTCTTGATCCAGAAAGTACTGATTTGGTCATCATGGGACGGGAACTTTCGACTGTTTGTGCGGAGGAATCAATGGATTTCATAGGTGGGCCTCTCACTGGACGCGCTTGGACACTTCGTTTGAATAGGTGCTTTCGTTACCGTAAGCATCGACAGCGGTCACAGAGAAGTAGTACGTCGTACCCGACGAGAGACCAGTCACCGTGTAGCTGGTGTTCAGGCCAGGGTTGAGACCGGCACCAGGCGGTTGGGCATACGTGTGCGATGCCGTGCCGAAGTAGACACGATAGCTGCTGGGGATCCCCGTGGTCGGAGCTGACCAGTTCAACACAGCAGCGGCCGTCGGTGCAGGTGCAGGTGCAGGTGCAGGTGCAGGTGCGGGTGCGGGTGCGGGTGCAGGTGCAGGTGCAGGTGCAGGTGCAGGTGCCGGTGCCGGTGCTGGTGCTGGTGCTGGTGCTGGTGCAGGTGCAGTTGCAGGTGCAGATGCGAGTGCCGCCCCCGTCAAATAGGCCGACATCGGCGAACTCGCCCACGTTCCGCCAACCACAAAGGTCGCCGGCATTGAGGTCAGATTACCCTGACTGGTCGAGACCGCGGTGCCACCACCCAATGTGGAGCGGAACCCAATGACGCCAGCGCCCGGCGGGGTCAAGACGGCGATCCAATAACGGGTACCGGCCGTGACGTTGACCGATGCGAGGTTGAAGGCATTCCATGCGCCCGACTTTGGACCATTGAGCGTTGCGCTGGCCAGAAGCTGACCAGGGTTGCCGCCCGCATCGGCATAGACGCCGGCGATCACCGTGGTCGCCGTGCTAGTGGCATCGAGATAGACATTGAGCACGTTCGCTGTACCGGTCGCCTGAGCGGTATAAACGAAGGCCTCGGCCATCCCGGATTGGTCGGTATCGACCACCGCCTGGATGGCGTTGGTGCCAAGCAGCGTCGTCACAGCCGCCGGGGCCGGGGCCGGGGCCGTGGCCGTGCCCTGTGCCGTGGCAGTGGGCGGCACGGCAGGAGTGGTGCCACCGCTGGTCCCACCACCACCGCATGCGGTGACCAGGAAGGCACTGGAGATCAAGGAAGCGAATAGAGCTTTCCGGTATTGCTGAAAATCAGACTGCATATAAACATCTACCAAAAAATACAAGTGGACTTCCACCGTCAAGCCAAGAGCAGCGTCAACCGTGGCGTGATGCAGTGCTTCCAGCGAGGAATCCGAACGGGTCGGCACGAGCTCTTAACAGGGCTTCGCCTTGGGCACTGTTCCTGACGAACATCCTCCGAAGACGTCAAGGACCGGTTTTGCACCAGCTACAGTTCGCATTAACCCATTGCTGGACGCCGCGCCTGATACAAGCTGTAATCACTTGGCCGTGTGGAGCGGGCGTCGTGAGCAGTGCAACTGGGGCGCAGATCGCCCTCTTTTCGCGGCACTCGTTTTCCATATGTGGTCATCTCCGGGGCGAAGGCTTGTTACCCAACCACGACAGGCGCCCTCAAAAACACCAACACACCTCAACTTAGGGGTTTACATAGCTGTAGTTTTGTGACATGGCACTTACAAACCGACCCGTGAGCTGGGCCGTCAACCGGGAGCGTTGCAATGCATGAGGTGGATGTCGCGGTCGTGGGCGCCGGCGTGGTCGGCTTGGCCATCGCTCGCGAGATGGCACAGCGAGGCCTGGAGACGCTGGTGCTGGAAAGCCAGCAGGCCATCGGCACCGGCGCCAGCTCACGCAACAGCGAGGTGATCCACGCGGGCCTGTATTACCCCGAGGGCTCACTGAAGGCACGACTGTGCGTGCAAGGCAAGCAGCGGCTCTATGAGTTTTGCGAGTCGCATGGCGTCGCTCACCAGCGATGCGGGAAACTGCTCGTCGCCACCGACGACGAGCAACTGCCTGCGCTGGATCAACTGATGACCCGAGCAGCCACCAATGGCGTGCACGATCTGCAGTGGCTGAGCGCCACACAGGCCATGGCACTCGAGCCGCAATTGGCATGCACAGGCGCCATCGTGTCACCATCCACGGGCATCATCGACAGCCACGGCCTGATGCTGGCGCTCCAAGGCGATCTTCAGCGCGCCGGGGGTGTCGTGGCCCTGTCATCGCCCGTGCACCGCATCTCATGTGGCGCGGGCGGGCATGTCTTGCATGTCGGCGGACAGGATCCGACAACACTCGCAGCAGGCATCGTCGTCAACGCGGCCGGCCTGTGGGCGCCCTTGTTGGCGCAGCACACCGAAGGGCTGAACCCAGCGCTCGTGCCGCGCGCCCGTTTCTGCAAAGGCAGCTACTACGCGCTGGCCGGCCGGACGCCCTTCTCTCGCCTCATCTATCCCCTGCCTCAAGACGCATGGCTGGGCGTGCATCTCACGCTCGATCTGGGTGGACAGGCCCGTTTCGGCCCCGACGTGCAATGGCTACCCGACGCACAAGCCGAGCCGCTCGACTATGCGGTAGAGCCATCGCGGGCCAACGTCTTTTATGCCGCAGTGCGACGCTACTGGCCAGGCCTTCCCGATGGGGCATTGCTGCCCGCCTACAGCGGCATTCGCCCCAAGATTCACGCCTGCGATGAACCGGCCCCAGACTTCCTCATACAAGGGCCGCAGGATCATGGCATCGAGGGTCTGGTGAACCTCTTCGGCATTGAATCGCCGGGCTTGACTTCGTGTCTTGCGCTGGCTGACGAGGTGGCCGACAGGCTGGCTTGAGGCGCCCCTGCCGAAGCACAAATGCGGCGCGCTCTTGCTTTTGAAGGGAATTCCTGGTCGGGGTGAGAGGATTCGAACCTCCGGTCTCTACGTCCCGAACGCAACCGGACATTCAATGCCTGCTTATCCACTGGTTGATTTCCATGTTTTTTGCGACACTGGTGCGACAGTGACAGGCAAAGAGACAGGAGCAACACAGTGGGAACAATCACAAAAAGAGGCGAACTGCAATGGCAGGCACGGGTTCGGCGCAATGGCTTTCCACCTCAGGTCCGGACGTTCATGTATCGGGAGGATGCTGAGAAGTGGGTGCGAGGCCTTGAGCGTGAGATGGAAACAACCGGCTTCGTGGACCGAAAGGAGGCCGAGGCCAACACCCTTGCCAAGATTTTGCAGCGTTACAAGCAGGAAGTGACGCCCCGCAAAAAATCGGCCGAGATCGAAGCGGTGAAGATCGACGTGATCCTGCGCGATGCAGCTCTGGTGAGTCTGAAGATGACCGCCATCACCAGCAAGGCCGTGGCGGCGTGGCGTGACCGTCGCCTGGCTGTGGTGTCGGGCGCCACCGTCAATCGTGAAATTGACGTGATCTCCACGGTGCTGAACCACGCTCGCCGCGAATGGGGCATCTATGTTGACAACCCCATTCCGTACGTGAAGCGACCAGAGAAGGCCAAGGCCAGAGATCGACGCTTTTCGCCAGACGAGGAGCGGTACCTGCTGAGCTACCTGGAAAGCGGAGAGCGCCGCACGGACGGAACTTTCACCAAAGGAACGCGTAATCCATGGCTTGCTCCCTTGTTGCGACTGGCTCTAGAAACCGCAATGCGCCGAGGTGAGCTATTGGCATTGCGGTGGGAGTTGGTCGATCTGGACAAGCAGACGGCACACTTGCCGGACACCAAGAACGGCGATGCCCGTACGGTGCCGTTGTCCACGCGCGCCGTTGCGATCCTAAAGTCTTTGCCTTATGAGCTTGAAGACGAGCACAGCAGCGAAGATGACCCACGCGTGGGCCCTGTGTTCGGCACCACGGCCATGGCCCTGCGCAAGGGCTTCACCCGCGCGGTCGAGCGCGCACGAGAACAGTACTTGGCGGACTGCAAGACTCAAAAGAAGAGGCCTGTGCCTGGGTTCTTGGAAGATGTCCACTTCCATGACAGCCGCCATGAAGCGGCGTCAAGACTGGCCGACAAACTGTCGAACATGCTGGAGTTGTCGGCCGTGACGGGGCACAAGGACCTGCGAATGCTGAAGCGGTACTACCACCCAAGGGCAGAAGATTTGGCAAAAAAACTAGGTTGACGTGGCCTGCACGTTTCCCAGTTTCTCAAATCCCATTCAGCTCGACTTGAACTGCCTATGCCGCCGTCGCTTGGTAGCGCACCTCGACACGACCACACATTTCCGCCAGCGACAACTCCAAGGCCACCGCCAGCCGATGCAGCACGCTGATGGTGGGCTGCTTGCGCCCGCTCTCGATCAGCGTGATGTAAGGCCGATCCAACTCGCAGCGCCCCGCCAGGTCTTCCTGCGACAAGCCGAGTTCTAACCTGCGCACCTTGATCTCCACCCCCAAGGCTTCGATCAACGGTTGGTTTCGACTCGGTCTCATGGACAGCGAGTCTTTCGAATATGTACACTATTGACACGTGTCTATAGATAACATTCGAGAGGAAAGCAAGATCATGGAAGGTCAGCGACGACTCAACACCACGGGCAGCGTGAAGTCGCGCTGCCATCACAAGGCTTCCAGCCTGCGCCTGATGACATCCATCGGTGTACTTTCTCTGATGCAGGCCCTATCAGGGTGTGTCACCACACAAGCGCAACCCGACGGATCAACCAAGGTGCGACTGTCAGTGGGTACCTCAACAAAGCCTGCTCAGGCTGCTGCACCAGACAACTTCGAGCGCCAAGATAGGGCAGCCTTGCCGAGTGTCCGCACGACGCCTCTGGCCGGTGTCTTCAGCAAGCATCCCTACGACGGCACGAATAAGACTCACTTTCCGCGTGTGGCCGTCACGGTGACCGACTGGGCCCGGAACGACTGTTGGTCGGCGACCGCCACGATCTGGTGGAGCATGAGCAAGTCAGAAGCGGTACCCTCCTTCTCAGTTTGCTGGGGGCAATCGCTCGGTTACGCGGTCAACAACGCAGCCAACTTGCAGCTGTTCATGCAACAGACCGCCATTGAACACAGCGGCAACGTGCGCACCTCCGGGCCCAAACCGCCGATGCTGGCCATTCCCGACAGACAACCGATCAGCGAGAGGCAACAACTTGCCTTCCAGGGCTTCATTCAGCAACTGGTGCGCGACACCGGCTGGCAACCTGGCGCGCCGACGAATCTGTGGCTGGTCGGGTATGGCGCCAGCGCAACTGTGCAGCCATTGGGCAGCAAGGCCAAGATCCAGCTCGAACAGGCGCTGTCTTGCGCCTCTATCACCCAACGCTTTGATCAAGCCGAGGCGGCACTCAGGCTATCGGGATGGAGCCCAGACCAAGGCATCACGCCAGTGACCTTAGCCGAACCACTCAGGATTCATGGGCTCACCGTGCGAAAGGTTGCCGTCTCTCGTGATGGTGGTGAGCACGTTTATCGCAGCTTCATGCCGGGTGTCAGTTGGCAGGAGGTGGTGAAAGCAGCCGCTTTGAAGTTAGGCAAGGACGGCAAAACCTATGGCCGCTTGACCAAGGTCGGTGTGCTCTCCGCTGACATGGAGGGCGGCGATCCTACGCTGACCTGCACCGTCAACACCGAAGGAGCGGAGGGGTGAACATGTCGATGCAATGCCCTCGTTGCGGCAGCCCCCACATTCAGCTGATGGCCGTGGTGCATGCCGATGGAACACAGCACTTTCAAGCCGAGCACATCGCCTTCACGTCGAATGGCCAGTTTGCGCAGGGAAGCAGCCACGGCTCGCAGGCCACGTTGCTTGCTCAGCATTGCGCACCACCCTCTCCGCCATCGCCTTTGCCTTTTGTGGTGAGCTATGGACTTGGCGGCGCGGTCACGTACCACGCATCGACGAGCTGTGACGTATTTGAGCGGAGCTGCAGGCTGGACATGTCAGCGGTCGCCATGCTTACCCACAACTGGAAAGAGGCGCTTGCTGGTTTGGGCCTGATCGCATTGGGTTGGCTGCTGATGAAGGCCTGGCACATCCAGGCCAAAGACTACAGCGCCGCCAAAGATCAATGGCGCAAGACTTGGTTCTGCCATGGGTGCGGTCAGTCGCACCAACGCGGCTAGATACCCGCTTGATTACGGTAATTACCGTAATCATCGTAATCACGGTAGTCAGCTTCGCGCCACGTTGCGCTGGACATCAACGTGGTGCGGTCAACGACGTGATCGGCACCCACTCTGACTGCGGCTTGCCAAACATCTGGCGCTGAAGTTCACTGTACTGGATCAACGCGAGAGGTGGACGCAGCTCTATGACGATGCCCTCCATGGTCTGGTCGCCTACCTTCGGCGCACTGCGCAGACGACGCGTCTCTTCGGCCTGACGATCTGAGCGACGCTGGCTTTCTTTGATGATGGCCTCGCTGCGCTCCTTTTCCTTGGCGTTGTAGAAATCCGCGAATTGAGCAGCTTGCTCCGGCGTGTAAAAAGCAATCACCGGAGCTGGCAGCTTGTCCGGCTCGTAGCGCGAGTTGCGATAACCGCCATAGGTTCGGACAAACATCACGGCCATCAACTGCGCCTGGCCATCGAAGCAGAACAGCGACGTGCTGCTGTAACGATCTCCGCGCAGGACCAGATCCTGGTTCGACCAGGCCGCAGCGGCGACATGGAAAGATTGCGCCACGCCAGTGCCGCGCGGAGGTGGTATGTCGGCGGCCGTACCGCCATGGGTTTGGCACCAAGCCCCAAAGCTGGCCTTGGTTTGCGCCAGGCCTGGCGTGTTGGCCCGATGTGCGCTGCGCTTAAGCGTCGAGGTCTTGTAGTCTACGTCGCTGATCGCCGAACCTTGCACCGACGCAATGAATGCTGCCCAGTCCATCGCAGACTCCTTCGGCGGAGGAGTTGCGCAGCCCACCATGATCAAGCTTGCCAGTGCGGCCAGTCTTTTGAGATCCATTCCATCCCCCTGTTAGTTATCTGAATTACCGCGTATTTTCTATCGATATCCGGGGCGACCTTTTGGGGGGGAGCCTTCTATGCTGCGATGAACCCAATTCCGCGTACAGCTGGCCTCATGGCGGGAGGCAAGTCCTGAATGGTGATGTGATTGCGCTCATCGCGAGCGGCCCGACCGAGGGCTCTGCGCAACGCTTGGCTCAGTTGACGAGGTGGCAACCCTCTTAGCTGGTCTAGCACTGCGTCATCCAGCTTCGAGGCAAAGGTTTCACCCCAACAAGCCTCAGCGCGCATGCGGACATAGATCGCCTGCGCAATGCGAGCGACCTGGTCGGGCGTGGGCGCCTGCACATGCAACACAGCCATCCTCGACAACAGTGGCGCCGGAATGTTGTCCGCACAGTTGGCCGTGGCGATCCAATTGACATGGCTGGCGTCGATGGTGAAGTCTCGGATGGACAGATCCATGAAACTACGCGCGCTGCGGGGCTCCAGCAGGGTGTAAAGCGGTGCCATGGGGTCATATGGCTTTTGCTGATCAACCTTGTCCAGCTCATCCAGGAGCATGATCGGGTTGGCTTTGGGTTGATAGGCCAAGAGCTCAAACAACATGCCCGGCTCCGAGTTGCTCCAGAAGGATTCAGACCCAGCCAAAGGGGAGCCTGACTGCACACTGGCCATGTCGAGCACGCGGAATGGCAATGACAGCTTTTCGGCCAACCATCTGGCCGCTTCGGTCTTGCCGATACCTGCTGAGCCAACCAGCAATACGGGAGGCCAGGCCACCCTTCGATCGCCCAATGCCGACAAGGCAAAGTGGTCACGCAGCAGATCAGCCAGTTCGAAGAAGTTCGGGAAGGCTTGGATGAACTCGTCCAGCACGGCGGGCCAGTCACAAGGGAGAACGCCCAACTTTCGGCGCTCACTTCCTGCCGTGTTGATGCGTTCAACCATCGCCTGAGCACGCCTCAACTTGTCATCACCTTTCGGACGATGGCGATCAACGAAGCGCTTGAGCCCCGCCAACTCCAGCAGCGTCACCGTGGGCTCTGTCGGACAGGGTTCTGCTCCGCCTGAGGATGATGCCGAGCTCAACAACAAACTGACAGCGGCTTGTTGCTCGTCTTCGCCGGATTCTGTCTTCGGCAGCAGCACCATGACTTCATCACCACGGTGGCCAACGGTGAGACTCGTGCGCTGCACACCGCGTTGTCGCGCCATTTGCCTGTGACGCCGGACATCTTCTGCAAAAAGCCCGCCCACACCAGCGTGCTCCATGCATCGCTGCCCTTGTGCTGCATGCACGTCGCTGACCATGGAGGGGGCCCCGCAGACAGGACAGCTCAATTGGGCAGCATCGCGCGCCTGCTCAGTGATGTCTTGGATGGCTCGCTCACGCTGCACGCTCGCATTGGTCAACTCGCATCGCAGAAGCATCTTGTCGCGTACCGTGGTCACACACAGCATCAACGGGTTCTGAGGCCCCGTTTCGCCCATCAACAACTCGCATTGAGCCAAGAAGTGAGCAAGCACCCGCAAATGCCCTGGAGGAGGCTCCACGATCTGCTGCGCCAGCCAAGGGTGGCGTTGCCTCAACTGATCAATCGCGAGCCGGTACTCTTTGCGGCGCAGGGAGCGGCAGCCTTTTGAGATCATCATTACCCCCTCTCGTTACTATAATTCACTATAACACCAATGATGCAGAAGGACTTGATATAGTCATTTACAGTTAAACCCAAATGGCAGACATGCCCAAGCTGACCAACGATCAAGTGCCTATCGTGGCCGCAGCCCTGATACGCCTGCGGGGTGACACGTTGAGTGCCATTGCTGCGGCAACAGACATACGCGCCGCCAACCTTTCTGTATGGCTGCGCGGCAAGGCGCAAGTGATCTCAGCCAAGCGGGTTGCAGGGTTGCTGTACCACCTGGGCATAGAAGGTGGCCAACTGCGTAGCGACGTCCTGCATCAGTGGCAAGACTCTGGCCTGCTGAGCGACACAAAGACTGTGCTGGATGCCCTGCTGACCAATGAGGGCACCAAATGGCTGTTTAAGGACTTGCAGCCAGCGCTGACCAAGACGCGGTTCATGCAAGTGAACAACGCCTGGCTTCGCCTTGAAATCACGGCCAGTGCAACGGCCGCTGCAGACTTGAGCCAAGCCATTCACGCCAACCGGGTGCTCACATTCCGAACACCGCTGTCCGACGTGCCAACTGACTCCTTGTCTGACGCGCGAGATACGTTGCTGGCCATGGCCGAGCAAATGGCCGTTGATGTCGGCGATCAGGAACTACTGGAGGGGTTGATGGCCCGACTGGCTGATCTGTCCGCTGGGGATCTGGTGTTCAACACAGCATCTGCGTCTGAGTGGACACGGCTAGAAGGTGCGCTTAGCCGCGCCCTTCGATTGGGCGTATCGCCCAGCGCCATCGCCAAGCTGATTGACGATGGCGCAAAGGAAGCGCATCTGTCAGATGCGACTCACTGACACTTGCCTGCGGCTTTGAGCAAAGCGTTGCACGAAGCCGCACCGCCGCCCGCCGACGCAGCAGGCTTGGCTGATGCCTTGCCTTGTTGTGCCTGGCAAATGGCATCAGAGACAACGCGGCCCGTAATGCCCACAGCGCCGGTCACGTAGCAACTGTATTGCTTGCCAGCGTTGGTCTTGACCACGTAGGTGGACTTCACCCCGTCATCCACTCGGTCCGAGATGGTGAAGCTGCCCTTGGGCAAGCCGAGGGTAAAGGCAGTATTTTGCTCAATAGCCTCGTTGCTGACGGCAATAGATGCACAGCCTGCTGCGGATGCGATCAGGGCGAGGATTGCGAGGCGCGTAAGAAATGAGTTTTTCATGAGAGTTTTCGAAGTTCACGAGAATTAAGGCCATGCCAGCAACGCCCTGTTGGAACTGGCGAAACAGCTTGGTAAATCCATTGCATCAATTGAGCACGTCACCACGATCACGCATATCCTCGGTAATCATGTGGCGGCAGTATTTTGCGGAGCCATTCATCTTCTTGCGGAGGCGACAAACCTGGCCAACACGCATCCCAAGTCATTGCCGGAGCCTCTACGCAGGCTGTTCTCTCTGACCAACAGACCGTTGTATTTCCCAATCCGGTGACAGCATGAACAGGCGGTTGGCGCGGGCTGCTCAGCCAGGCACGGATGTCATAGTCAACCATGTTCCAAATTTGATCAAACGTGTCCGCAACGATCTCCAACCGGTACACCGCATCATCAAGGTTGGGTAGATCAGCCAACCACGGACCTTCACCCAATGTGACGCGCAACGTCAGACCTGGCGCCCAGTTGCGCACTTTGATCAAGCCTCCTCCGAAGTAGCAAGAGGCCAGGCAAGCCGCACGGAATGCTTCCCGCAAGGCATCTGGTATCTGCATATCAATACGCTGCCGTGATGCATGCGTCAGATTGATTTTGAAACCGGAAGTTAAGTTCTCATCAAGCATTCAGTCAGGGCCTTCTTCCACGAGGTGCAGCCGCTATCGGCGATGCCCAAAAATTGCCCGTTTGCCCCACACGAATCCGCGATGCGTCAAAAAAATGGGTCATTTTGCTGCGCCTGTACCAACGTCAACATCCACAACTCGGATCACCGCAATCTGTTCAAACAGCAAATACAACAAGTTCAGGTCTTTCTGGGAAAGACGCCGAGGTTTATCTACGCGTAATGAAATGCAAGGGGCATGGACCTCCGCGTTGCATGCAAGCAGTTCATTTTCTTTTATCGGCTGAGCATCTCCCAACACGTAGTCAATGACCGCAACGTTGGCGAGCCAATTACGGCCCTTGATCAATTTCTGCGAAGCCACGTGCCTGAAGTAGCGTCCGCCCGCATCCTCTTCTTGAATCACGGCTTGTGCATCGGGAACATTTCCCCCCTGACTTGCGGCATTGTTCAATGGGTCAGCGCAACTGATGCTCAGTCGCGCTGACATGAGTTGCTTCCGCCTCTTCAATTCCAAGCGAAAGCTGACCTTGACACCGGAGGGAGAAAATGCCTCGACGTTTGCGGCCGTCACACTAGACTTTAGATCGATCAAGTCGTAACCACAGCGTGCACTTGCTGTTGCCAGACCATCGCCGATATCAACCGCTTTCGCCAATGCAATGTGACTCATGCCGAACAGCAAAAACGAGAAAACCAATCGTTGAAATGAACGAGTTTTCATGCAACCACTCTTTTAAAAAAGTCTTCTGGCACAAGTTGATTTACCCCCTGACTATTTGGGAACAACGGGTGCTCAGTCAGCACCATGAGGGTATTGAAAAATGCAATTGAGCGATCAACAAGCCTTTGAGGAGTTGAATATCCCTTAGTAACAAACCAACTTCTTAATCACATTTAATTACAGCTGGCGAACTGGCAAACCTCCACCCAATACCAGCCCGACAAAATCCCTCTTCGCGAGAAAGAAAAAGAACTTCCTCGTCGACCCATGCATCGGATACATTGCTCTTCGTTTTGATGCGATAAAGTGCATCAATATTTCCGTCCTCATTGAAGTCCTTGAACTCTACCGCGTAAATCAAGCACCCAACAAAGCTTCCCGCGTCCGTTGCACTTCTTGAATTTGCCGTAACGTTGACAAAGGAGCAATATTCCTTGTTCTTTGCCTGCATCGCAATGAGCCACAATCTGTCTGTTCCTCTGGACGGCAGAACAAAAGCAGATTTAGCTCCATAAAATTTGACTGAACCATGGGCATCAACACCGACAAAAGCTAGCGCATTCCTCAACACTTTTTGAGGCGGCTTTTCGACGGATACTGCCATAGGGCTAGCCGACATGGCTGCTATGACATGAAATGTCGCCCCGATCAACAAACAGACACCAAGCGTCAGACGCATCAAATATTTCATTGAGAGGGTCTTTCATAGTTGACAATAATTGTCCCGCGTGGCGTCTGCATGCTTTTCTCCACATCCAAAGACACGTCATCGGTCAGCAGCCTAAACAAATATGCTGCATACCCCTGACGCTCCATATACCCATTCCCACCACCATTCACCAAAACACACACCCGCCCCACTGCGGCTGCATCAATTCCGGCGTCAGTCACAGAATTAATGTTGTACCTGCCACCGCCAACAAATTTAGATGCCCAAAAAAATCCACCGCTATCACAGGCATTATGGGCTGAACTTGCTATCACATCAGGATCAAATCGAGGCGACCAGCGCGCCTGCAATGACCCATTGCTGCCAGGATCCCCTGACCAGTGAATAGTTTGACCAGTAATCCGTTGATCAGAATAATTTCCAGAATGATTAGGAAGTGCGCCAGCGGATCTAAAATCTCCGTATATCACATAATTACTTAACCATGTCAACTGGAGTATTCCGCGACCATAGAACGGCCCGTAATACTGAGCCATCGGAATTCCAGGATTTGGCGCCCCACTCCCATATTCCCGCATTGTTTTCCAGCGATCGGTTTCCAAAAAAACTTGCGCAAGAAAATGGGCTTGCCTATGCCTTGATTGAATATGGTATTTCCGCATGGCTTCGTTGAGCGGAAGCACATACCTTTCTATCCTAATACGGGCCGCATTGTTTGTAATTTGATAAACCGTCGCGGGGCCGTTGGTGTGCGCTCGGTATTGATTGCCCACGCGGTCATAGTATGGGTAGCGAGGCATCAATTGGCTCAACTCGCTAAGCGACAGCCATGCGCTTTTCCTGAAATGCCGCACAAACTGCATCGGATGAAAGTGCCAAATACTGCGATCACCCAAACCAGCATCAGCCCAGAAAGCCATCTTTTGCACATGCTCGACGAACTTTTGCCATGAATCAGCTTCGGCCAGCGGTTGCCCGGGTTCGCGCAGATGCCCATACCTGGCCTCAAGGTCGGCAGCATCCCATTCACTGGGGGCCTTGCACACCAAATGCCGAACTTTGACGCGTGATGCTTCATCAGCGCCTTGGCACAGCGTGATCGTGCGTTGGTCATCGCAAATGCCATCGCCCGCATTGGCCGTTTGGCCCTCCTCGCGCTTTTCCCAGCCTTGCCAATGCACGAAGTCCGCATCGCTTAACTTGGCAATGGCATCAGGCGCCAGATCAACGTACCCCATGGCCGTGGCGCTGTAGCGCACCAGTTGCCAATTTTCGTTGCGCGTGGTGACGTCAGTCCCCAGAACACGACCGAAGCGCAGCCATTCCAGCCCGGCGCTGGGGCAGTCTGGATACAGGGCCGTGGCCAGTCTGAACAGCTCGTATTCATAGTTATCTTGAACGACCGGGGCACCTAACTGCGAGTAACTGCCATCTGCCCCTGCCACATAGGTGGTAGCGACACGCCGACCTTGTTCCAGCTTGACGGACACACACAGTGGCAACGCGTTTTGTCCAGCAGCCCCTTCAGGCAACGCAAAGTCGATGTTGCCAGGGAAGTCAATGCGATGTGCGCCGTTCTCTGCAGCACGCGGATGGCGCACTGCAAAGTCTCGATTGGCGGGAATCACAAAGTGTGCGTCACCATAGAAGTCAGCACTGCCTGCACCTTGTGTGACGGATGTACTGTCACGCCAAAATGCGCGGAGACCTGCATCGGTGGCAAAGACTTCGACGTGGCACGCTTCCCGGTCGTACAACACGCCCGCAAAGCCAAGCACGTCCTTGCGCCATACACGCAGGTTTGTTGGCCTCTGTACTGACGGACCAGGCGAGGCTTGCCTCAGCCATTCGCTAAGTTGCTGAAAGCGGTCGGGCAGCAATGAACTGCGACTGGCCAGATGCATATAGAGCGTATAGAACCCGACTTCGGTGTGCTCGCCCGTTTGCGTTGCGTGCCGGATCAGCACGAAGCTGGTGTCATATTGGCCCAAGCCCTCATAGGTTTCTGGCGACCGCGCAAAGCGATAAGCAACAACAACGCCATCTGCTATGGCGCGAATCGGTTCGCCACCCCCAATGACGTGTATGCCGCCATGCCAGCGATGCACAGGGCCATGGGATGTGTTGAGGGTGCTGACGGGGTATCTGCCCTCATTGGCATCGACATGGGCTGCCAGCAGGCGGTCAAGGTACGCGTCTTCGGACTCGTTGTTTTGCCTCGTAGGCAACACGGGATAGCTGATCAACATGGTCGAGCTGAGTTACGCGGAAAAGGGAAATGGCCCATTGAGCTTGAAAGTGCTTCGCGGCAAGACGGGCATAGACCAGCTCATGGTGCCTGGCCCCACCATCGACTTCTGCCCTGCTTGCACGGTAATTTGGCCTGGGCACTGGAAGGTGACGCCCCCGTTCTCGATGATGATGCTTGCGCCGCCAGATACCGCAATGACGATACGTTTGTAAGCTGCCAGGTTGACTACACCATTGGCTGTCTTGATCTCAAGCGTGCCCTTGGCTGCAATCTGAGCAGTTCCGGCTTGCGCTTGCAGATCAATCGGCCCTTGGGCTGCGATCAGCGTCAAGCCCTTGCCTGCTGCTTCGCTACCTGGCTGAATGGCCCCCGCCAAGATGCCGATGGCCTGCCCCGTATGGATGCGTGCTTGCCCCCCCACGGCAAAATGCGTGTCCTGCCCGCTGCCGATCGTTGTGGTGTCGTTGCTGCTCAGGTGTAGGTCTTGCCCTGCCGTGATGCCGATACCCGCCTTGCCAACCATGGCGATGTTGGCGTCGGCCATGTGCGGCACCTTGTCTTGCCCTGTGCCAGTGTTTTTGCATTGCGCATCGGCCAAAGCGTTTTGCAGACTCGTGTTGCTGACCATGCCACTCAGGCTCTTGGTCAGCGCCGCCGCAGGTGCCAGCTTGTCGTCCAGCGCGCTTTGATTGGCGCCTGTGCTGCCCGCCGTAGCGGCCAAGCCAACGGTCTGGTGCGTGGTGGTGGCTTGATGGAAGGCACTGGCCAGTTGCTGCATCTGTTTAGCCAGGGCCATCCCTGCTGCGTTGTCGCCCGCACCTTCTCCGGATTGACCCAAGCCGTTGTTGAGCCCATAGGTACTCAGCATCACGCCACGCACCGCTCTGAGGCCGCCCCAAGCATCCGTGCGCATCTCGAAGCCCAAGCCTCTGAATGATCCCCGGTGGTTGTCGGCCTGGTGCAGCAGGTGTCCCATCTGCAGCCATGTCTGGGCCTGCGTGGAGTGCAGTTGCATGCGCCCCTGGTTGGGCGTGTCGTCAAAGACAAGCTGGTTGTAGCCCTGTCCGCCGAACTCCTTGCTCTTGACGCCACTCAGTGCCCCAGCGTTGTTCTGGCCTTCGGCACCATCGGTTGCGGCACCCGGTGCAGCACCGTGCCAGGGCGGGCTGTTGCCACCGCTTCCAGAGCCCACCAGATTCATCTGGCCGCTGGGGCTGTGATCGGTGGACGCTGCAAAGGCACTTGTGTCGGACGCGTCAGCCTGCCCGCCCGGCGTACGGGGGACGCCACCTTCACCCCGCCCGTTATAGAGGCTGGCCTGAACGTAGGGGCGATCGATGTCATTGCTCAAAAAGCCAACCAGCACCTCATGGCCAATGCGCGGGATGAACTGGTGGCCCATGCCAGGGCCTGACAGGCGCTGCATGACGCGCAGCCAGCAACTGTGATCGCTGTTGGCTCGCTGGGGCGCATAGGGATTGGATTGCCAGTGGAACTTGACTTTGACCCGCCCGAGCTTGTCGGTATAGAGTTCATCGGCGCCGTTGGGTGTGGTGCTGCCGTCTGGGCCAACGACGATGGCAGTCTGGGGGCCTAATGCGGTTGGGCGGGGGCGTGGCCGATGGCCGGTGTCGTCCATCAAAACCGCACGCCAGGGCACACTGCGACGCACCGCCTGGAACTGACATGCATAACCCGTCTCTGCGGCTTGCTGCTGCAAGGCTCTGGTGTCTACGGCCTCCTGGTCCACCGAGATGCTGAGTTGCGGCAGTGCGGCTTGCCCCAATGACTTGGCGATGGTGTCACTGAGGTCTTTGGGCAGATTGTTGACCCCATAGGCATCCGTGGTGGTGATGAAAAATGATTTGTCGTCCGGTGTGAGCCCAAACGCTGACAGCGGGTCCAAAGTGGATTGGGTGATGTACATCCAAGTGCCCGCGCGCAAGGTGCGCACAGTACCTCGGCCCAACCAAGTCTTGTAGCGGGCCTCATGGGCCTCTTGCAAACGGGTGGCGGTGAACTGGGCTTCGGCCTGGTTGCCAAAGATGTAATCGCCGGTGGGGTCGTAATTGACCAGCCAGCCTTGCAGGCTGGTGGCTTCGTCGCCACCCCATTGCTGGTTGGTGGGCACATCCGCGGTGATGGCACTGTTGCTGGCGTAATCCCAGCCTTGCACCACGGTAGCAGTCGGGCCCAGCTTGCGGATGGCGCCCAGAGCCTGGATGCTGTCTTGCACTTCCTGGCTGCTGCTTCGATGAAAGCGGATGCCCTGGCCGCCAAGGCTGCTGCCACTGGTCGGATCTTGCGGCTGATTCTTGCTGTCGACGAAGAAAACGACGGTGTGGCCCCCAGGTGCAGATTCGTCTTCCTCGACGCGCCAGCAGATGCCTTCCTCCGCCAGCAGACGACTCACGAAATCCAGATCGCTCTCACGGTACTGGACGCAGTAAGAGCGCTCGCCACCGTTGCGGGCAAACAGGCCCTGCGCGACATAGCTGGGCACATCGTCATCCCACTTCCATGCGGCGATCGAGGTGTGGTCAGCGAACACGTCCTCGACGATGTCAATGATCGATTTGCCCTGCCAGATTCGGCTGCAAAGGGTGTGGCCAAGCAAGGCGATCCAGGGTTGAACCAACAGGCCTTTGCGGGCAAATCCGCCATCAGAGCCCAGTGAATCCGCCTCCATGACGTAGCCGCTGCGCCGGGTACGACTGCCATCTGCAAGCGTGGTTTGCAATGTGATGGGACGGGCGTAGAGCTGCTTGAGCTCGACGTGGGCGTTGAGCACCAACGCGTTGATGTACAAAGCGAAAGGCTGCGACACGGCCTCGTGCAAAACGAAGCTCTCGACCATCAAGTCGGCGGGCAGACTGCGTTCGCTGCTGGGTGCGGACAGGGTGTAGAGGCGGGTATCTGTGCCCCACTGGCCAATGATGGAGGCCAAGGCCCCTTGAACAGCAGACTGGATGGACGACAGCCCTCCAGCCATGCTCAATGAATCCAGACCCATATTGGGTTCCCTGACGTTGCGTTTATTTGTTTGACTTCAACAGGGGGATTTTCAGGCCTGAACGCACGTCAGGCAGCCCCTCTAAGGTGGGTTCATGTAACCACCTGAAACGTGCGCACCATCTGAATTCAGCTTGACTGATCACCACCAGTGGCCGCGTGGGCGGCAGTTCGGCTTGTGGCCGCATTCAGGGGCGGATTCAGCCGGTCAGAGTGATGGACGCAACCCATTGATTGATGTCCCCAACTGGCCGATGGCCGCGATTCCTGACGAAATCGCAACCAACGGCCACATTCTTTGTGCTCTGGCAGAGCCAGCACAAAGAATGTTCTGGATGGCTGGGGACAGCTCGATTTGGTGCTGCGTCCACATCAAGAATGTGACGACAAAGATGTCAACACTGTGCGCTGATGATGTCAACCATGTGCCGACACGATGACGACCACTGTGCCAAGTCGGTGTGAACCGTGTGTCAACCTTGTGCCACTCAGTGTGTTGGCCATCGTTCGCATGCGCTAATCTCCGAGGCCTGAGGCTGGCCTCAGGACCATCAAAAAATACTCAAGGGATCAAGCAATATGCAAGTGACTCATCTCGTTCGCGCCGCTATCGTGGTGGCAACCGCCATGGCCTTGACCGGGTGTCTGGTGCCAGAAAAATTCAATGCATCGGTAACCGTTCGCCCTGATGGGGCCTATACCTACAAATACCAGGGCACAGCAGTTCACATGCTGGCGGCCATGGAGATCAAGAAAAGCGGCAGCTTGAGCGCCAAGGCGGAAAGCCAACTCAAGGCTGATGCCGAGAAGGCGGCAAAGGCACCTGGCGTCAAGAAGCTGACTTATCAAGGTTCTGGTCGATATGAGGTTTCTGTTGATCGTGATTTGAGGGTGGGTCAACGCTCAGAAGTTTTGGGTATCGTCTCCCTGACCAAGTCGAAGGACGGCGTTTACACCTTGTCTGGCTCTCAGCTTAAAGAGAAAGAACGCTCCGAGCTGATGGGTCTTGGCATCAAGGTAGATGGCGCGGTGGAGGTGACTTTGCCCGGCAATGCCAAGGTGCTGACGCAAAATGCAAGCGGTACGCCCGGCCTTTTTTCAAAGGCCTATTCGTGGAAGGTCAATGGCTATGACGCCAAGCCCATGATGACCTTCACACTCCCAGGTGGTTAAGCCGTGATGCTTGGTCGTGACGCCTTCAGCTTCTCAAGTATGGCCTGCGGCTCAGTCAACTTGACCAACTCACCCATGCTGCCATCGTCATTGATCCAACGCAGGTGATTGCCGTATGGCGTGATGAACAAGACCTTGCCATAGGCCGCCGGGAAATGCTGGGACTTGCGAGCGGCATCTTTGGTGCTCTCTTTGGTTTCCAGCAGGCGCTGCATGGGGGCTTGGCCTGCCTCGTGCGACACGCACACCACAAAGTCCGGGTAGAAATAGTGTTCGTGCTCTGCACGCACCACTCGCACTGAGTAAGGCTTTTTGTCGGGGTTGCGGTGCCACCAGTGCACGAAGTCAGCTTCGTCCAATGCCCTGGCAAACGCCAGTTCCAGCGTGTTGAGCTTGACCCAGCCGTCATAGCGGCCCACGCTGAAAGTGGCGCCATCGTCCAGCTTAAAAACTTGGTCTGCCCACCAGTGCCGCTCGTCCATGAACAGCACGGTCTCTACGTCTTGCGCATCTTCGGTGGATGGCGGCAGTACGCCATAGATGTTCTTGCTGGACTCCTCCAGTGCGATGTCCTCAGGGAAGATCATCACATCCGGAAGGGGCTGTGCATCCACCTGTTTGGCTTGGTTAGCAATGGCTTGGAAGATGGCCTCGCGCAACTCTTGAGCGCTATCCCGGATGACCCAGTGCGCGGCATCTCGTGTCAGTCGCAACAGGTCACTGCCTGTCAATGCCGTGTCCGAGGGCGTCAATGCCAGAGCAGCATCCAGGGTGGGCCTCAAGCGGGCAGACAGAGCCTGCACGATGATGCGGTAATCCTCTTCCTCGGCGTGTGGCAACTCTTCCAGGGCAGCCATGGCTTCGCGAGCCAACGCGGCCCGGTCCGTGACAACCTGGATGGATTCCTCGTACTTGGTTCCAAGGGTCAGCTCTTTGTGCAGCTCTTTCTGCCGGATTCGGTTGAGCGCTGCGTGCACGGCCGTTTGAGCGAGCGTGGCGCTGATGTCCAGGGTCTGCGCCACCTGCAGCGAGATGGCTGACAGATCGACCAGAGAGGGCTTTTCTTCCGATTTCAGGGCGGTACCCAAGGTCGGAAGGTGGGCCTTCCGATGAAAGGTCTTCAGGCGGTTTTCGCTCAAGGCTTCCAGCACCTCATCTCGCGTGCGCGGCTTGCCTGCGCGAGCAGGCTTCTTCTGAGTTGGGTCACCGACGGTTGTGTCAAACGACCACGTGGCATCACCAAACAGATCTTGACCCGAGGGCTGAGGCGTAGCGCCATCGTGGTGAGCTTGCCACTCAGGGGAGGGCTGTACTGAGTCCGATGTCGCAGGAGGCGCGACGCCTGACGACCCTGGCAACCCGAGGTTGTAGCTCAGGGGCTGATCAGGCGTCGGACGGTTGGTGTAGACCACGCCTCCGGCCACGGTATGCCTTGTCAGCAGCTTTTCGGTCTGGCCTTCAAGCTGGCTCTTGACCGCGCTGGTGGCCTGCACCGCCGTCTCAAAGCCTGCTTGCGCCTGGGCATTGCCCAGGTAGACATAAGCAGTGTTCAGTTCGGCTGGGATGGCTTGCGGCTTCGGGAAGCCGTCGCGAACCTGGCGCGCCACGCGCATGACGCGGCCAATGAACTGCATGGCAAAGTCAGTGTCGTTCACCGGCTTTGTACTGGCCAGTACAAAGGCACGCGGTGCATCAAAGCCCGTGCCTGCTGATTGTTTGAAGATCAGCACCTGCTTGGTGGTGTCGTTGGCAATGGCGGCCATCAAGATTGGGTCAGGCTCGTCGGCAGAGTGCTTACCAATGGCCTCGGGAGGCACATGGCACTGGCGCATCAACTCGTCTGCGGCCTCGTCCACCGTGCGCTCACCGTTGGCCACCTGCACAAGCAGCAGTGGGGTGCAGGCAATGCCTGCTTGTTTGAGCTGTTGGCCAATCAGCACGTTGCGAGCCCAGGCCTGGCGCAGCACCGTGCGGCGCAAGTCGGTCACCTGCTGCATGGTGGTGCCCAGGCTGTAGACCACGGCCTCGATGTACTGCTTATTCAGGCGAGCCTTGACCACGTCGTCACGGCTGACTTCAACCGCAATGGGGGTCAAGGCCTGACTACCTGACGCCTGGTTGGCTGTGCCGTACAGGCGCCGTGTTTTGCACGATAGGTGTCCCAACCCTCGGCTCGCTGCATCCTCGCCAAGCATGGCCTTCAGGTCTGCTGCCCACTGGTGGCGGAAACAATAGGCGGTAACCGAAGCATGGTGTTCGGGCCAGAGCTTTCGGGCGATTCTGCGAACTTCCACTGTGAAATTGACGGGGCTCTTGATCTGAACCTTCATGGCCGTGGCGCCATGCCTGCGCCACCTTTCACGCAAGGCGTCCACGAGCGGGTGAGGGTCGTCGGCACGGTACAGCACATCGCGTGACGGCTGGCCCTGGCTCGCCTTGACCTTGGCGCCTTCAACGCGGATGTTGATGGCATTGGTCTGCCGCGCGTCATCGTAGCCATAACCAATGAGCACCCCTCGCGCCAATTCCTCAGGCCTGCAACCGGTCAGCGCGCAGATCAGCATCGGAAGGGCGTAGCGGCCACTTGCCGCCGCCTGAAACATCTGAGTGCGCCAGCCTGTAGGCAGGCCGCGAAGCGCCTGGCGCTTGCTTTTGCGGCGGGTGCGAGCAGCCGACAGGCCCTTTGCTTGCACGTCCGAGACTGAGTGAATGATGCCCAGTATGTGCGCGAGATCTGGCCCGAGATTGACCGGGCTCTGGCCCTGGGTGCGTTCGATCTCGGCCGTCTTCAGTGCGTCTTGGACGCTGGCAAAACAGTAGTAACGCAGCGCTGCCAGACGCTTGAAGTAGGTGGAGGGTCGGGTTGTGTCCAGGATGGCAGCTTGCAGGCCGCCGTTGGTGCCAGCAGATCGATTGATCAGCATCTGCGCTGTCTGGATGTACTCGGCCTTGGTTTTATCTGAGGGTGAGCCGAATCGCCCACCTTTGGGCGCAATGGACAGGAGTGCCTGAGTGCACTGCTGCGTCAGCTCCAGCAGGGTTTGATGTTCCGTCATGGATGTGCTTTTCGTTGGCAGGGCTTGCCCACAATTTGCAGGGCAGCCACTACCAGTGGTGTTCCTATTTGTTCAAGCTACGTGCAGCTACTTGCTCGACACCTGAGCGGGCGGGAGGCCAACGCACGGAGGGGCAGCGAGTGAAGACACGTTCGTTTTTGGCGAGTGATCACACGCTGCCTGGTGAGCGATGACACGCTGATTGGCGAGTGATCACACGTGGACAAGTTGCCGTGAGCCGGTGTTCTCGGGGTAAATGACCGCATCTTGGTCAGCGAGTGATCACACGTGGATAAGTCTCTCAATTCACAGGGCTATCCACTGCCTGTCGCTGCTGGCTTGGGGTGTATCAGCACGCCAGCATGGATCACGATGCATTTGTCGTCTGTTGAGTCTGAGACAAGGTCATGGAGCTCTGGGTAATAAGCGGCCACCTTTCGAAGCTGCTTTTTGAAATTTGATTTGAAGTCCTTCAATTGCCGTTTCGTGGGCCCTGAGTAGTCAGCGCCTAGTTGATTCATGAGTTGCTCCCAAGGTATTTCTGTGTGCTTTCTTTGGGATCTGTTGAGTGTGTATGTTCGATAAATTGTCCACAGGTATATGTCCATGGCCAGCGGGGATCGTGTGAGTTTTCTGTAAACAGAGAACTTCAGCGGGACACTGCTCCTGCAGATGGCTCGATAAAAGCCATCGGAAACAGTGATTGTGTTTTTCCATGGTGATCCTTTTTGGGGATCGATAGGGTCCCAGAGGATGTCAAGAGAGTCGGTAACAAGGAGCCTCTTCGATGACTCTCTGGGTATTTGATCCAGCCGCTCAAGTGAAATGGTGCAGCAAAATAGCCGCATGGCTTGGTCCTTGAATCGCTCAATGGTGCCTGTGTCCTTTGAATTCAGCCCAATTTTCTTCATCCATTCAGTTTGGTTTTTGCCGATGTCAATGACCTGTGATTTGGTTTTTTTGACCTCGGTGCACAGCCAAGCAAGGATCAATCGAGGGATTGGGCCGTAAGGTATACCGAATCGAGGAGAGGTCGGAGAAATGGTCAGGCGCATCAGTCGATTGCTTCTGCTGAAATGCGCTCCCGGCTTGTCGTCGGGGTTGCTGTGGGGCAGCGTTGTCTGCACAAGAAAATTTGCCATATAGCAATCGGGCTGACGCCAATTCGCCGTGCCCTGCAATTCGACGGCATGGTTGATGATTCCAGTGTGGGCCGGACATATCAATGAGCCAGTCTTGCGGCTATTGTTGGTGGAAGTCATTGTTGACCTCCATTCTCAGCGTCTTGCTGTTGCCAACGCTGCATATTCAATTGCTCAGCCTTGGTTGGGCGGCCACGCGGGCGTTTGGCCGGTGGCGGACATGCTGGTCGATTGGATTGAATCCAATCCATGACCTCATCACGAAACCAACATAATCTTCGGCTGCCAGGCATTTTCCAGGGCCGTGGAATCAGGTGTTGGTATTTCTCATTGGTTGAGCAAGTTCGGATGGTTGTGGCTGTTTTTCCGATGATTTCGGACAAATCTTCGACGAACAGAACTTCCCGCTGCCCAGGGACTGCGCAAATAGATTTCTTCATTTTCCCCACCGATGGTTGGGCACGCGAACCATGGTCGCGAATCGGTGGCGCGCATCAGCGCCACCCCGTCAGTCAGCGAGGCGACTTGCGGGGTGGGGGGGTGTCAGGCTTTGGTGCCCGCGACTTGAATCGATCGGACGTGAGGCCGGTGGGCAATGTGACTGCCGCTGCCACCTTGGGCCGCCTGCCGGAGGCCAGCACGGTGGGGATGGCGATGCTCAGGGCGAGACCGCCAAGTGCGAGCCAAGCAATGGCAACGACCGCGCTGCCTGCTACCGCCGCCGCATCGGGGAACAGGCTCAAAGCCACTGAAACGACCATGCAAGCCAATGCAAGCAAGCTCACGCCGAAAGCGAGTGCGTACCGCTGTGATTGCTGCCGATGGTTGAGCCTGGGTTGCATTGGTTTGGAGCTGCTTGGAGCAGTCTCCACAATACCCAAGACTGTTGCGCCAGTCAAACGGCTATTGCGACACTGGTGCGACAGTGCGCGCCGAAATTTGCTCTAAATCGCCATGAATGCCGAATCAGAGTGATCTCGATAAGTGATTGATTCAGAAGGGGAATTTCTGGTCGGGGTGAGAGGATTCGAACCTCCGGTCTCTACGTCCCGAACGTAGCGCTTTACCTGACTAAGCTACACCCCGCAGTGTTGTGGTGACGCCGGGGCGGATCACGAAGATCGGCTCACCGAGTCAAGCGCCAATTCTAGCAGAGCGTCCCGATACGACGAAGGCTCCAGCGCATCGAGGTGCCCTTGGGCCAGCCTGGCCTGGGCCTGCGCCGCTTCACGGGTGGCTTGCAAAGCACCCGTGGCTTTGACGATCTCGACGATCTCGCCCATGCGTTCGACCTCGCCATGGATGATGGCGTGGCGGATCAACTCACGTTCGGCCTCGGTGCCGCGCTGCATGGCCACCAGCAGCGGCAAGGTGGGCTTGCCTTCACGCAGGTCATCGCCGATGTTCTTGCCCAGTTCGGCCGTGGTGCCTTCGTAGTCCAGCAGGTCGTCAATCAATTGAAAGGCTGTGCCCAGCGCACGGCCATAGGCGGCGCAGGCCTCTTCGATGTCCTGTGGCGCGTCCGTGATCACCGCGCCAAGTCGCGCGCTGGCCTCGAACAGCTTGGCTGTTTTGTACTCGATCACGCGCAGGTAGTCCTCCACCGAAAGGTCGGGGTCGTGCATGTTCATCAACTGCAAGACCTCGCCCTCGGCGATCACGTTGGTGGCCTCGGCCAGCACTTCCATCACGCGCATGCGGCCGGTCGAGACCATCATCTGGAACGAGCGCGAATACAGAAAGTCGCCCACCAGCACACTGGCCGCGTTGCCAAAGACAGCGTTGGCGGTCTTGCGGCCACGGCGCAGTTCGGACTCGTCCACCACATCGTCGTGCAGCAGCGTGGAGGTGTGGATGAACTCGACCACGGCGGCCAGCTCGTGCTGCTGGGTGCTGTCGCAGCCCAGCGCCCGAGCGACCAGCAACAAGACCACCGGACGCGCCCGCTTGCCGCCGGCGTTGACGATGTAGTGCGAGATCTGATTGACCAGCGCCACTTGCGACGCCAGACGGCGGTGAATGACCCGATCGACCTCGGCCATGTCAGGGGCCACGAGGCTGCGGTAGCTGGCGGGAGATTTTGGGGTGGCGGACACGCTGTGGACTTGGTTGGGCTGCAGTAGTCTGCGATTATAGGAACCCCGCGCTTCGCCGTTTTGACGCCTTGCCGCCACGCCATCATGACCTCCCCTCAAGACCCCATCGCCGCCGTCCCAAAGTCTCCGCCCGCTAAGTGGTCGATGGCCATCATCGGCGCCGGCCCGGCTGGCCTGGCCCTGGCCCTGCAGGCGGCCACGGCGCTGCCCCAGACCCACATCACGGTGTTTGACGCGCGGCCCGCCGACAAGGACATCTCGCAAGACCCGCGCACCCTGGCCTTGTCCCTGGGCAGCGTCCAGGAGCTGCAACGCATGGGCTTGTGGTCGACCGTGGAAGCAGACCAGCAGGTGGCGCCCATTCGCGCGGTGCACGTGTCGCAGCAGCAGCCCACGGTGCTGTGGCCCGGCCAGGACCAGCCTCAAGTCGTCATCAGCGCCGCGGAACAGGGCCAGCCGCAGTTGGGTGCCGTGGCCAGTTACGGAACCCTGGTGGCGCCCATGCAGACCGCCTGGGTGCAGGCCACTGAGCGCGACCCCCAGCGCTTGCAGATGCGGTTTGGCACGCCCGTGAAGGGGCTCAAGCCCCTGCCCAATGGTGGGGTGGAAGTGGACGCCGAAATTGCCGAGCCATTTGACCTTGTCGTGGTGGCCGAAGGCGGTGTGTTTGCCGGTCAACCCTCGCTGCAGTGGCCTCAAGGCCTGAGCCGCGACTACGAACAAACCGCCTGGGTGGGGCAAGTTCTGCTGACCGATGCCGATGAAGACGGCGTGGCCTACGAGCGATTCACCCCGTCCGGTCCAGCCGCGCTCTTACCCTTGACGCGAGGCAGCGTCGTCCCTGGCGGTCCGGTGGGCCGACGCGCCGCCTTGGTGTGGTGTGTTCAGCGCGAGGACGACCCCGTCCGCGAGTTGAACGAGGCGCAGCGCCTGGTGGTGCTCAATTCGATCTTCCACCCACGCGTCGGCGTGATTGAGCAACTGTCGCCCTTGAAGGCCTTCCCGCTGGGGCTGAACGCACACCGACGGTTGGTGAGCGAGGGCTCGGTCGTGCGCATTGGCAACGCCGCGCAGACCTTGCACCCCGTGGCTGGTCAGGGCTTCAACCTGAGCCTGCGCGATGTGCGTGAACTCGTGAACGCGCTGCGCAGCGCCAGCGTGGGTGACCAGGTGGATGTGGCCACCGCCCTGCGTCGTTTCGAGCGCCGGCGTCAACCGGACCGCTGGGCCCTGATCGCGGGGACGGATGTTCTGGCCCGCAGCTTCACATGGCCGGCGCCCATACTGGCCACCGCGCGAGGCCTGGCCTTGGGCGCCATGCAGGCCCTGGGGCCGGTCAAGCGCAAGCTGGCACGCACCATGATGTTCGGCCTGCGCTGAGGCCGAACCAAACGGTTCACCGGTTCATGGACACCATGATGCCGGCGTCTCCACGATCCGCTTCGGCGGTGTCCAGGTGCAGCTGCACGCCGTACAACGTCCAGGCAGCGATGGCGGCAAACAAGGTGTTTTGCAGCAGTTTCTTGCGCATGGGAATCTCCTCGGATGGCGGATCGCCGACAAAGTGGCAACGCAATTCATCTTATGGAAGCAAGCCTCACGCCAATGACCCGACAAGGTCCCGTTAAACACGGCTGTTCAAGGCCGATCCACCGTGAAATCCGCATCGCAACCACGACCGGCGGCGATGACGCGTCGCGCCCAGCGCAGCCAGACGCGTCGCCATAAGCGCCGCAGCGCGGGCCAACGCCGCAATGGCGCCGGCCCGACACCCCCTGAGTCAAGCAACAAACCGCAGCGGTAAACACCGCCATCCGCCAACCACACCAAGATGTCGCACGCCCCTTTGCGGCGCCGACTGATGAGCATGCCCACCGGGCACGGCTCCGCAAGGCAACACACACCGCAACCGTTGCAGGGCGCCCCAAATGCGGGCTTGGGCGGTGCTTCGGGATGGATATGTATGACTTGATGCTGCATGGTGGGCTGGGGTTTGCGACAATCTTGCCTTATGAACACCGAGCAGCACACCTCCCCTTCGGTCAACCTTCCCGTTGACCAATACATGTCCGCCGTGGGCCAGGCGGCCCGCGCCGCCGCCACGAGCATGGCCGCCGCCTCCACCGCCGCCCGCAACAACGCGCTGCTGGCCCTGGCCCGACAGATCCGGGCCCATGCCGGCGAGCTCAAGGCCCGCAACGCCAGTGACATCGCCGCCGCCGAGGCCAACGGGCTGTCCACGCCCATGGTCGACCGCCTGCGCCTGACCGACAAGGTCATCGCCACCATGGCCGAGAGCTGTGAACAGGTGGCGGCCCTGCCCGACCCCGTCGGCGAGATGATCAATCTGCGGCGCCGCCCCACCGGCATCACGGTGGGCCAGATGCGCGTGCCGATCGGCGTGTTCGGCATGATCTACGAGAGCCGCCCCAACGTCACCATTGAGGCCGCCTCGCTGGCCATCAAGAGCGGCAACGCCTGCGTGCTGCGCGGCGGCTCCGAGGCCATCCACTCCAACCTGGCCTTGTGGAAGCTGGTGCAGGCCGCGCTGACCGAAGTGCACCTGCCCATGGAGGCCGTGCAACTGGTGCAAACCACCGACCGTGCCGCCGTGGGCCAGCTCATCACCATGCCGCAGTACGTGGACGTGATCATTCCGCGCGGTGGCAAGGGCCTGATTGAGCGCATCAGCGCCGAGGCAAAAGTGCCCGTGATCAAGCACCTGGATGGCAACTGCCACACCTACGTTGACAGCGAGGTGGACCTGGCCCTGGCCGTGAACGTGACCGACAACGCCAAGACGCAAAAGTACAGCCCCTGCAACGCCACCGAATCGCTGCTGGTGCATGTCAACCAGGCGGCGGCCTTCCTGCCGATCATCGGTGCGGTGTTTGCCGCCAAGGACGTGGAGATGCGCTGCGACGACCGCGCCAAAGCCATCCTGGCCGACGTGCCCGGCGCCAAGGTGGTCGATGCGACCGAACAGGACTGGTTTGAAGAGTACCTGGCGCCGGTGATCGCCGTGAAAGTGGTCGACTCGCTGGGTGACGCCATTGCGCACATCAACCACCACGGCTCGCACCACACCGATGCGATCCTGACGACCAACCACCCCAACGCGATGCGATTCATCCGCGAAGTGGACTCGGCCAGCGTGATGATCAACGCGTCGACTCGCTTTGCCGATGGCTTCGAGTACGGCCTGGGTGCCGAGATCGGCATCAGCACGGACAAGTTCCATGCGCGCGGCCCGGTCGGACTGGAAGGGCTGACCTCGCTGAAATACGTGGTCCTGGGCCAAGGCGAAGTGCGCTCCTGATCGGCGCAAGACCCGTTTTGCTCGAACTCAACGCCGTCAATGTCGGCCTGATGCTGCTGGCCTCGACCGGTGCAGGGTTGGTCGATGCCATCGTGGGCGGCGGCGGTCTGATCATGGTGCCCTCGCTGTTCGGCCTGTTTCCGCAGGCCGTGCCGGCCACGCTGCTGGGCACCAACAAGGCCGCCTCCATCTGGGGCACAGGCTGGGCCGCGTGGCAGTACGCCAAACAGGTCAAACTGCCCTCGTCCCGCTTGATGGGCGCCTTGCTGGCCACCGTGCTCGGCGCAGCGCTCGGGGCCTGGCTGGCCACACAAGTGCCGGCACAGCGTTTTCGCACGGTCTTGCCGGTGGTGCTGTGCGCGGTGTGGCTGTACACGCTGTGGCGCAAGGACCTGGGGCGCCAGCATGCGCCGCACTGGTCGGCCCGCACTGAATCGGCCGTGGCCACGGCCATTGGCGCCATCATCGGCTTTTACGACGGGGTGTTCGGCCCCGGCACCGGCAGCTTCTTCGTGTTTGCGCTGGTGCGCCTGCTGGGCTGGGATTTTCTACACGCCAGCGCGGGCGCCAAGCGCCTGAATTTCGCCACCAACGCAGCAGCCCTGGCGTGGTTCATACCGCACGGCCATGTGGTCTGGGCGCTGGCCTTGCCCATGGCCGCGGCCAATGTGGCGGGCAGCACCGTGGGCACCCGACTGGCCCTGCGGCATGGCGCAGGCTTTGTGCGTGGCGCGTTCCTGGCTGTGGTCGGCGCCTTGATCCTCAAAACCGCCTGGGATGCCTACTTCGGCCCGCTGTAAGGCCGCCAGCGCAGACGCAGGGTCAGCCCGTTACTTTTCGACGAAAGCGCGTTCGATCACGTAATCGCCCGGCTCACCCTGCGATGGCGAGACGTGGAAGCCACGCGCATCCAGGATCTTGCACAGATCGGCCAACATCGAAGGGCTGCCGCACATCATGGCGCGGTCACTGGCCGGATTCAGCGGCTGCAGGCCGATGTCGGCAGCCATCTTGCCGTTCTCGATCAGATCCGTCAGGCGCCCCTGGTTGCGGAATTCCTCGCGCGTCACCAAGGGGTAGTAGATCAATTTTTCGCGAACCATTTCGCCCAGCAATTCATGGCCGGGCAACTCTTCGCTGATGAAGTCGTGATACGCCAGTTCGCTCTTGTAGCGCACCCCATGCACCAGCACTACTTTGTTGAATTTCTCGTAGGTGTAGGGGTCTTGGATGATGCTCATGAACGGCGCCAGGCCCGTGCCGGTGCCGAACAGGTACAGGTTCATGGCGGGCTTGAGGTCGTCGACCACCAGGGTGCCCACGGCCTTGCGGCTGACCAGCAGCTTGTCGCCTACTTTCAGATGCTGCAAGCGGGACGTCAGCGGACCGTTCTGAACCTTGATGCTCAAAAACTCAAGGTGCTCTTCGTAATTGGCGCTGGCCACGCTGTAAGCGCGCATCAAAGGCTTGCCATCGACTTCCAACCCGATCATCACGAAGTGGCCACTGGCAAAGCGCAGCGCCGGGTCGCGCGTGGTCCGAAAACTGAACAGCGTCTCGTTCCAGTGGTGAACGTGGGTAACGGTCTCGTGATTAAAAGCGGCCATGACGGGTTCCTGCAGGGACTCTCGAAAACCGGTCATTGTCGCCCAGCTTGGGGCCGGTCACCCAGCCTAAGCCGCTGCGCCCCCTGATTTCCGGGGATTTGATCCGTTATGCTGATCACCATCAATGTTGAATGTGACCATGCCTGCCCCGTCCGCCAGTTCAGCCCCCGCATCCAGCCCCACGACTGACATCCTGGACCCGCGCGCCGCCCTGGTGGTGTTTTCGGGCGGGCAGGACTCGACCGCCTGCCTGGCCTGGGCGCTGAGCCGCTACCGCCGGGTCGAGACCATCGGCTTTGACTACGGCCAGCGCCACCGCGTCGAGCTGGAATGCCGCGACCAGGTGCGTCATGCGATGTGCCAGTCCTTTCCCGATTGGGCCAGCCGCCTGGGCGACGACCACCGCCTGGACCTGGCCCTGCTGGGCCAGATCTCGGACACCGCCCTGACCGAAACCCGCGCCATTGAAATGCAGGCCAATGGCCTGCCCAACACCTTCGTGCCCGGTCGCAACCTGCTGTTCCTGACGTTCGCGGCGTCGGTGGCCTATCGGCGCGGCCTGAGCGTGCTGGTGGGCGGCATGTGCGAGACCGATTACTCCGGCTACCCCGACTGCCGCGACAACACCCTCAAGGCCCTGCAAGTGGCGATGAGTCTGGGGCTGGACACGCCCATGACGGTCGAGACCCCGCTCATGTGGCTCACTAAGGCCCAGACCTGGGCCCTGAGCGCACAGCTCGGCGGCGCGGCGCTCAATGACATCATCATTGAGCACACCCACACTTGCTACCTGGGCGACCGCAGCCAGCGCCACCCCTGGGGCTACGGCTGCGGCCAGTGCCCGGCCTGCCAACTGCGCCGAGAAGGCTTTGAAACCTGGACCCAGTCCTACCCATCTCTAACCAAGGGAGACATGGCGTGAACACGTCGCAAATCATCACTCTGATCATCGTGGCCTTGCTCGTATTCTGGAGCGTCGGCGCCTACAACCGCCTGATACGGCTGCGCAATGAGATCACCAACGCCTTCGCGCAGATCGACGTGCAGCTCAAGCGACGTCATGACCTGATCCCCAACCTCGTCGACATCGCGCGCAAGTACCTTGAACACGAGCGCGAAACGCTGGAGCGCGTCATCGCCGCCCGGGCCCAGGCCGTTGCGGCCGCAGACATGGTGCGAGCCCAGCCCAATCAGCCCGGCGCCATCCGCAGCCTCAACCTGGCCGAAGGGGTGCTGAGCAGCGCCCTGGGTCGCTTTCAGGCCGTCGTCGAGTCCTACCCCGAACTCAAGGCCGACCAGACCCTGCGCGAGCTCAGCGAGGAACTGACACACACCGAGAATAAAGTGGCCTTTTCTCGCCAGCTGTTCAACGACAACACGCTGGATTACAACAACGCCATCCACCAGTTTCCCGCCAATGTGCTGGCCGGACTGTTTGGCTTCAAAACCGCCGCCATGCTGCAAGCCACCACGTCTGAGGCCGAACGCGCCCCCGTGAAAGTGGCCTTTTAAATTGGCCGCTTAAACCGCCCACTCCCCTCCATGCTGTTTCGACAACACCAGGCCAAGGCGCAGGCACAAACCGTCCGCTTGTTCGCCTGGTTCGCGGTGCTGCTGCTGGGCCTGGTCGTGGCCGTCAACGGCGTGATGGCGCTGGTGTTCAAGGTGGTGGTGCCCATCAGCCACGGCTTTCCGGCCCTGTTTTTCGAAACCAATTCAGCCGTGGTGCTGTTGTTCGTACTGGGTGGCTGCCTGATCGAAACCCAACGGCTGCGCGAAGGCGGCGGTCCGCGCGTGGCCAACTGGATGCACGGCCGCGCCGTCATCGACCCGGACGACGCCCTGGAGCGGCGCCTGCTCAACGTGGTGGACGAAATGGCCCTCGTCTCGGGCCAAGTCGTGCCACGCGTCTACGTGCTCAACCGCGAAGACGCCATCAACGCCTTCGTGGCCGGCTGGACGTCCGAGGACATCGTTCTGTGCGTGACCCGCGGCGCCCTGGATCGCCTGACGCGCGCCGAGCTGCAAGGCCTGGTCGCCCATGAATTCGGCCACATCAAGGAAGGCGACCTGCCCATCACCATGCGGCTGCTGGCCCTGGTGTGGGGCCTGTCGCTGGTGCATGGCTATGGCCAAAGCCTGATGAGCCCCGACGAGAACGGCCGCGTCAGCCCGGTGATCTGGCTGATCGGGCTGGTGTTCGCCGTCGTGGGCTGGCTGGGCTGGGGCGCGGGGCGGCTTCTGCAGGCCGCCGTGTCACGCCAACGCGAATTCCTGGCCGACGCCAGCGCGGTGCAATTCACCCGCACCCGCGACGGGCTGGGCAATGTGCTGCGCAAAATCTGGCACGACCAACAGCTGCTGGCGGGCCAGATGCACCATCCACAAGCCGACATGGTGGCCTCCCTGTTGCTGCATGAAGGTGGCTGGAGTCGTTGGCTGTCCAGCCACCCCCACCTGTCCGAGCGCATCCGCCGCATCTGCGGCGCCGTACTGCCGCCGCTGCCCGCTCCTTTACTGCGGGGGGACGTCACCGAGCCACGGCGACCGCCCTCGTCGCCATCCGCTGCTGGGACTGCAGCCCTGGGCGCTGCCCCGGTGGGATTCACCGCCTCGCAGACTGACACGCCGACCGCGCCACCCCAAACCGGCCCCGCCGATGACACGGAAAACCTGGGCCGACTGCGGCGCCTGACCGGCCCCCGGGAAAAACGCCTCACCGTGCTTGCGCTGATGATGTCCGACCACAACCCAGCCGAAGATGAGCTGTGGCAACGCCTGGCTGATGGCCTGACCCATGCCGCGCAAGTGCGCAGCGATGTGCAGGCCCTGTGGCCTCAGCGCCGCCTGCCCGAGTTTGAACGACTGTGCAAGGACATCGCCGGCGACCCCCTGTCGGAGCGCCGTGCGCTGGTCGAGGCCGCGCGCGACCTGCTGCGCGCCGATGGCCGCGTCAGCGCCCGCGAGCGCCTGTGGTGGCTGGCCCTGCGCCATCACCTGGGTGAGCGCAAAGAGCCAACTCGCTTCATCCGCCCCGTGACGGGCCAGGGGCTCGATCTGTCGGCCATGCAGGCCAGCGAGCGCGAGCACGTCGCGGCGCTGACGGCCTACTTGGCGCGCTTCATTCCTGAGCTGGAAACCGATGGCCGATTGGCCGCATCTAGTCGCACCTGGTATGGCCGCGTCATGGCGCGCTGCACGCCCCGCCATGAAACCCTGATCGACTGCAGCCTTCCCGATGCGGACGCGCTGATGCACGCCTTGGCAGGTGTGCAGGAAATGTCATGGATGTTGCGCCCCGTGCTGCTGCGCGCCTGGGTCGAGGAGGCCCTCAACCACAGCCCGGGCGGCCTGCTGTCAGACGACACCGCCAACGCCTTGCGCCTGGCGGCCACGCTGGTCGACTCGCCGATGCCACCCGTGCTGGCCGCGCACTACCCACCCGGCTGACCCCACGGGGTCAACCTTGGGTCAGGTCAAGCGCCTCTGGACTGCTTGGTCAGACCCAGCAAACCATTGCGCAGGTCGTCAGGGGCCATCTGGCCGATGTACATGCGCAGGTAGATCTGATAGGCCAGCTCGCTGTTGATGGCGCCGCCATCGTCAGTCATCAATTGCTTGCCATTGTGGAACGCCGTCCAGCCGGTGCCTGGCACCCAGTCCAGATTGATCACATCGCCCTTGACCACGCGCTTGACGTTGGCGTAGGTGGCGCCGATCTGGCCGACCACGCTGATCAGCTTTTTGAATTCTTCATCCGTGGAAGCTTGCTTGAAGTCGGCAATGAAGATGCGCGAAATGGTGGCCGAGGTGAACTCGCGCAGGATATTGAGCTGAATGCGTCGGTAGCCGTCGAGCTTGAAAATGGCCTCGGGGGTGGTGCGTTTTTCAGGCAGGTACAAGGCCGTCACGTCGGCCTTGAAGTACCCCCGGCGGCGCACGGCGACGCCGTTGAGCACCAGTTTTTGCCCCCTCATCCCGGTGGCCGTTTCGCTCACCTCCAGGCCTTCAAGCTCCACCGCAGCTTGGGCTGAGCCCGCCCACGGCACCAGGGACGCGGCCGCCGCACCCAGCACCAATTGGCGGCGCGTGGAGTCAAAAGGGGAACGCGATGAACGATCGTCTTGCATGGTGTGTACTCCAATCAGCACAAGCCTCAAACGCTCCTGGCCGGGTCAACCCGCGGCCAGGAACATCACGAGATTACAGGGGCTTGGACAGGGTGAGCCAGAACGTCTGCCCTTCAGTGCGATTTTTCGCACTGAATTCCTGAAGAAATTTACCTTCCAGCAGGAATTCGCCACCGTTCTTGAGCCAGGCCACAGCCGGGCCGGCCGCGTAGACCTGCATCTTGTTGCCACCGGCCAGGGCGATGTTGGCGGCTTCGGTAGCGTCGCCCGACGAGTCCTTGGTGAACTGCTTGACCATATAGCCTTGCAGGCCCACGCGCACATCTTCCGAGACGAACTTCATGGCCGCCCAGTCAATGTTCAGGATGTTGCCAGTGCGGTAGTCGCTGTCCTTGTTCCTGGTGTTGAAAGACAGCACCATGCGGCCGCTCAGATCCCATCCGTCACCAATGAAGGCGTATTGCACGGAGGGGCGGAAGGTGTAGAAGTTGCCAAAGCCGGAATTGGCCTTTCGATCGGCCTTGAACTCGCCCGTAGGCAGGATGACGGTGGCCGCGGCGCTGACGGTCTGGTGGTCACCGATTTCCCAGTGGACAAGGGGGGCGACTTCCAGATCACCGATGCCGGCGTACGTGCTGTCTTTGTCAGCCACCCCGGCAATGACACTGGGCGCCAGCGCGGCCGTCAGACCCGCGGCGGCTGCTCCCGCCCCAGCACCGAGGGGCGAGAGTGCTGCCGCGGCAGTCGGGAGGCTGACGTTGGAAGCGGTGGGGGTGATCTTTTGCCGCATCAGGGGCAGCATGGCGGTGAAACCGACATTGCCGCCCAGGAATTTGGTCGCACTGATGAAGGTGATGCGCGGCAATATCGTTTCGATATCCACGTTCAGATCGGTCTTGTAGCGCGCCGGGATCGAGCCAGTGGCACCGACCGTGGCGCCCAAAACGCCACCTAACCCCGCGTTCACCGCAGTAATGGCGGCCACCGGAATGGGTGTTTCCCGATACATATCCCCACCATCGTTGCCCTTGAGCTTGGAGGCGTGATACGCCAGCATCGCCACCTGGCCATACAAGCCGGGTTGCACCGGGGTGCTCATGTCGCTACCGCCAATGCCGGGGGCGTAGCGCTGGTTGTAGTTTTCGGCCGCCATGGCCACGGAAGAAGCGCTGATCGCGGCGGCCAAAGCCACCGTCTTGAGGGTCAGCATGCGGGCCGATGAGGTATTGCAGCGAAAAGTGTTCATCCAGAGGTCTCCTACGGGGTTAAATGCGTTGAAATGAAATTGCCGTGTCAAACACGTTGCAAAAAGTATCTGGTTCAATATCGACACAACTGTGCCCGGATTAAACGGAACGTGTACCCAGCTTGTCGCAATGGCGAGACGTTGATCGATGACAGTGCGGTCGGAATGCACACCAAATCGCCAGATCAGGGCCAGTGCAAACCCTAGGGCTTGATTTATTCGCCTTCGCCAAACTTGTCGTTGACCAGTGCCAGCAAGGCCTTCATGGCATCGTCTTCACGCTCGCCATCGCATTCAATTTCGACCGCGGCGCCCAAGCCAGCAGCCAGCATCATCACGCCCATGATGCTTTTGGCATTCACGCGACGCTCATTGCGGCTCATGAAGATGTCGCAGGGGAAACTGCTGGCCAGTTTGGTCAACTTGGCCGATGCCCGTGCGTGCAGTCCCAGCTTATTGCTGATGTTGATGGTGGTCTTGATCATTGCTTGGTTGGCTGGCCTGGTTTTGAGGCCGGTTGGTCGCGATCTGCATGACCCCCTGGGCGCCACCGGCCAACGCACGGGTGATCAGGGTGTCGAGGGGTTCGCTGGAATAGTTCAGGGCGCGCCACAGCATGGGCACGTTGACGCCGGTGATCACCTTCGCGTGCACCCCATCGGCCAATCGCTGAACGGCGTTGCAGGGCGTGGCACCAAAGACATCGGCCAGGATGAGGGCCTCGCCTCGGGGGTCGGCGTCCTGGACCAGGGCCAGCAGCACCCGGGACTGCGCCTCGATTTCTTCAGGCGGCAAGCCAGGCAATACGTCCAGCGCCTGCAACTTCTGTGATGCTTCCGGGAAGCAATGCTGCGCCGCCAGCTTCAAGGCAGAAGCCAGTGGTGCGTGCGCAATGATGAACAGGCCAGGCATAAGGATTGATTATCGGCGCGTCACCCCGGAAAGATGAGTCCTGATTTGAATGCCTCAGTCGCCTCGGTGGCATCCGGGCGGTTCGCACGGGGCGCGCGACGCCACACCGTCGCCTGAAACACCGTCAAACCGTGGGAAAAATGCCACGATTGCACGTCCAGGGCTGGCTGCTTGGGCAGGCTCGCGGCAGTTTCCAGGTTGTCGCGCAAGGTCCGCGCCATGGCCGACTGCAGCGCCGGCACCTGGGACAGCTCGGTGGCATTCAGGTAGCTCACGGCCCAGGTGGCCTCCCCGGCCTGGCACGACAGCAAATGCACCAGCACGCGGGGGCCTGCCTGCCCGGGCAACTGCACGAGTCGGTCCACTTTGTTGGGCTTGCAAGGAAAGAGGGCTTCCAGGCCCGACGCATCCGGGGGGCGAACCGTGCGCCAATTCAAGGCGGGACTGCAAGCGGCCAACCCCAGACACAGTGGGATCAACCCTGACAAGCACGTCCAGAAAGGGGGGCGATTCATGCCGCCATTATCAACAGAGCCCGGCTTTTCACCCAAGCATGGGATGGACAGGGCTGCCCACCGATCGGAGACTGGACCCAAACCACGGACCAAGCCCATGAACCTGCCTGAATTCCGCCCCTTGGCCAGCTTCCTCGCTCCTGGGGCCCCGACTGAGAGCCCGCGCGCGCTGGACGGCGGGGATGCCGAAGCGCCCCCGTGGCACGAACTGCTGGCTCAGGTGGGCCGCGAACTGGCCGAGCCCCTGACAGTGGCCCTGGAGCGCGTCACCACCCTGGCCGCCACCGGCCGCATTGACCGCAACGGCCTGCGCGCCTTGCGCGACGAGGTGGAACGGGCTCGTCAGGCAGGCATCTGGTGCCAGCAGATTTCACGCCTGGCCTCGGGGCGCGTGCGCCAGTCGCACGAACGGGTGCACCTGACCCACACGGCACAGAGCGTACTGGCGCATCGGGCGCGCGAACTGCACACGCGGGGCATCCACATCGTCCAGTCGCTGCAGCCCGTTGAGGTGCAACTCGACGCCTCCATGCTGCATGGTTTGCTCAACGCCCTGGTTGAGTGGTGGCTGGTTGGCGCGCGTGGCGTGGTCGACGTGCGCATCGACACCCGAGCGTGGCCCGCCAACGGGCGTCTGGTGTGCAAGTTTCAGCACCGTCCCGCCGATTTGTCGGACGGCCTGCCCGCCGATGCCCCCAACCCGGCACTGGACAGCATGGCCTGGCACTTGCTGGAACAAACCGCGCATTCGCTAGGGCTGGTCTGCGAGCGCCAGGTTGACAACACACAAGCGCAACTGACGCTGGAATTTCCACGCACCGTCAATGCCCTGATGGAGTCCGAGGCCAGCCAGGCCCCGGACAGCGGCTTTGGCGACTCCGTCAACTCCAAGCCCTTGGCGGGCAGTCACGTCCTGGTGGTGGCGGCCCGCCGCGACGTGCGCGTGCTGGTGCGTGAATCCATCAAATCGATGGGCATGGTGGTGGATTTCGTGAACTCGGTGGCCGAGGCGGTGGCCTTCTGTCGTGAGGGCTTGCCCCACGCCATCGTCGTCGAGTCCAACTTGCGGAACCAAAAATTCGAGCACCTGGTGACCAGCCTTCGCCATGAAGTGCCCGAGTTCGTGTTCATTGAGTTGCTGGACGAAGGCAGCACCTTCGAGATTTCCAGCATCAGCCAGACCGGCATGGCCCGGGTGGGCAAGGATGCCGTGGCCACCTCGCTGCCCTCGGCTCTGGTCTACGAACTCTCGCGGATCATGTGAACGTCGGGCGCGTCTGGGCGCGCCCTAGCCTTGCTCGGCCAGCAGCTGGCTCAGTAAAATGTGCAGGGCCGCAAAGTCTGGCTCGCCGATGTAGCGCTTCACGATTTCACCCTTCTTGTTGATGACCAAGGTGGTGGGCGTGAGTTCGACCGGCCCGAAGGCCTTGGCCAGTTCGCCGGTGTGGTCCATGGCCACCGTGAATGGCAGTTGTCGGCTTTTGACGTACTCCATGACATAGGCCGGCGGGTCATATTCCATGGCCACGGCCAGCGTCTCAAGACCGCGCGCCTTGAACTGTTGATGCGTGGCGATCATCTGGGGCATTTCCTTGATGCAGGTGGCGCAGCTGGTGGCCCAGAAATTAATCAGGGCGACCTTGCCTTTCAGCTCAGCGGTGCGGTGCTGGCTGCCATCGAGTTGCGTGAAAGCCAGGTCGGGCATGGGTGGTCGGGCATCCCACCAACATCCGGACAGAAACATTGGCAGTCCCAGCGCGAACAAGGCAAGATGTCGTCTGTTGAAATTCATGGCCATAGGTCAGAGTGGAGTCGTTGATGCATCGTCGAACCGTATTGTCGTCTGCCTTGGTGGCTTGGGTGGGTGGCACGTCTTTGTCCCTGCTGACGTACCGTGCCCACGCCGCCGCATTCAGCCAAGCCGATGCCAGTGGCGCCGTTCGCGCGGCCCTGGAACGGGGCGCCAAGGTGGCGGTTGGCCAATTGGGCAGGGCGGACGGCTTTCTGTCCAACGACAAAATCCGCATCCCCTTGCCAGACGTGCTGGACAAGGTTGCCCCGCTGTTGCGCACCCTTGGCCGCGGGCGTCAACTCGATGAGTTGGTCACGTCGATGAACCATGCCGCCGAGAACGCCGTCAGTCTGGCGCTGCCCTTGCTGAACAATGCAATCAAGTCCATGTCGGTGCAAGACGCGCAGCAAATCCTGACCGGGGGTGAGCACTCCGTCACTGATTTCTTTTCGGCCAGGACGCGCGAGCCTTTGAGCACGCAGTTCATGCCGGTGGTCAGCAAGGCGATGGAAAAATTCTCCCTGGCGCAGCGCTACAACGAGTTGACCAGCAGGGCCGCCGGCTTGGGTCTGATCAAGGGGCCGCAAGCGGTCACCATCCAGCAGCACGTCACCGGGCGCGCCCTGGATGGACTGTATTTCGTGATCGGCGAAGAAGAGCGCCGCATCCGCAACGACCCCGTCGGCACCGGCAGCGCCTTGCTTAAGAAGGTGTTTTCGGCGTTGTGATCGGTGTGCGTTGCACGCGCTCGACCTGCGGGTCAACCCATGAGCCGGTGATGTTGAACTCGCGGGTGCTGGCCTCGGCCACCTGTTTGCGCAGCAGAATCTGGGCAATGAATGTGCCCAGCCCAATGGCGGGATTGATGGCCGCATAGGCCAGCGAGGCTGTCCCCGCATTGACCTCGGGGACCACAAAGACATGCAGGTTCTGCGTTTCATGCGCCAGATCGGCACGGCCCTCCATCATCACTACGGCCTGCACCCCGCGCATGCGCAGATTGCGGGTGCTGGCCACGCCTTCCTGAATGGACACGTCGCCGTCGATGGCATCAAAGGCAAAGCCTTGCTGAAAGACGTCGCGGAAATCCAGCACCAGTCGGCGCGGCAGGGATTGCAGGCTCAGCACGCCCAGCAACTTGGCCATGCCCGGGTCGACCTTGAGGAATTGGCCTTCGTTGATGGCCACCGCCACATCACCCGTCATGGTGGCCGGGTCGGGCTCTAGCGGCGATCCCATCCACGCGATCTGGCCCATCAACTTGCCTTTGCCGCCCTTGAGTGTTTGCGCCAGACCCAGGCGGGTCAGCAAACCGCCGGTGTTGGCCAGGTCCAGCGTGAAATCAAACGCCGCGCGGTGCTTGGGCTTGTTCACGACTTTGCGCCCAGGCTCCTGCATGCCCACGGCAGCGCTGGACACCGCGCCCACCACGGACCAGCTGCCACTGGCGTTGAGCTGCGCGTCGGCGGACGACATGCGCAATTTGCTGAGGTGCCATTCGGGGTAGCCAACGCCGCCAGCGGGCGCGCCAGCCAGCGGCGCCAATCGATTGATGGCCTCGACTTCCAATTTACCCAAGGGCAGGCCGCGCCATTCAAACTGGTCGATGACGATGTCCAGCGCCGGCACCGTCGCGGTCTCCGGGGTCAACAGCTGCTGGGTGGCCTGTTCTTGCAGCGCCTGTGCCTCGGCGGCCGGCACTGACAGGCGCGACAGGCGGGCCACGATGCGATGACCCGTCGGGCCACTGGCCAGCGGCGCGGTCTCGGGGCGGATCTCGATCTGGCCAGCCAGTTGCCGGGCTTCCACCTGGGCTCGCCACACATCCGGGGCCGGATGAGCCAAGGTGGCCGACACGTCACGCAGACTGCGTTGCTGGTAGCTCAACACGCCAGCACGCAGGGTCAGCGTGTCGGGCAGGAAGTCTTCGACGGGATCACCGTTGCCCCCGCTGGATGGGGTCTTGATCATGCGGGCCAGTCCCTGCCAGGCGTCCAGGTCCAGTGAGGGCACCGTCACTTGCGCGACCACGCCTTTGGGGGGCAAGGCGGGCGCGCCCAAGACGCCACCAGCGGCCGCCTGCACCAGGGTCAAGGCACCACGGGTAATCTTGGGCACCTCGGTACTGACATCGCGTCGGTAGTCGGCCCGCAGCCACGGCATGCCCGAGACACTGGCAGCCTGAGCGCCGCCAAGCTCCACCAGCAAGGCATCCGTGTGGCCTTGCGGGTCATCACTGCGGTGGGTCACCATCAAGGGCCAGACATCTTCGGCGCGTTTGTTCAATGGGGCCGGCATGTCCACCGCCAGGCCTTGCAGCGTGGATGCCACTTGAAGCTCCGGCAAGGCCGTGGCGGTGCTGCCCGGGTCCGTTTTGGGCAGCGCCACCGTCACCCGGACGGCGGTTTGCCCGGACATGCGCTGAGCCAGCTCGGCCAGCGCTGGCCATTCCGTGGCGGTGCGCATCCCCTCGGCCGAGATCGTGCCCTGGGCCACGAAGCGCGGGGCCCCGCTGGCGTCCTGCTGTCCTTCCACGGTCACCTCTTGGCCCCACACCTTGGCCAGGGCCGAAACTTTCAACACCTTTTGGGTGAAGTCGACCTGGCCCCGCACCGCTTTCAGTGTGGGCGCGATGGGGTGCAGGCGCAGGCTGGCATGGTCGGACTCCGCCAGAACCACGCGCCCCTTCAGGCCCGTGTTGGCGGTGTGGTTCAGCGGAATGTCCAACGCCAATTGCAAGACGCCCGTGCCGGTGGCTTCGGCCTGGCGCAGCAAATTGCCTGTCCAGAGCCCCACGGGCGAGACGGCCATGTAGCGCAACAGGTCGTTCAATGGCCCCTGCCCCTGACCCTGAATGACCAAGTGAGGGTCATCGGCGGCTAGATTTTCAATGCGGCCTTGCACATTGTTCAGCGCAAAACTGCCCGTTCCCAAGCCGCCCAGTTGCGCCTTGGCCCCTTGAATGCGCAGGCGCAGTCCTTCAAATATCAGCTCGCCGTCAAGCCCGGTGAAGGCAGGCCACTGGACGGCAGCAGGCGCGGCTGTCGGCACATAGTCCAGGGTCACGTGCTTGGCCGGCACGAGTACCCTGAAGCGCCCGCCTTGATCGTCCTTGAAGGGGAATTTCGCCAGGTCCCCCTTGACCTCGAAACTGACGTTTTCGCCACGCCCTTCGCGCACCGCCATGCGCACGTAATCACGGGCATGGAAAGGAATGACCGAGGGCAGATAGCGCCAGACGCGGTTGGCCTGCCCCCAGGCCAGCGTGCCGTCCAACGCCAGCGTCCCAGGAAAACGCGCCGCCGCGCCCGCGCCGGTTCCCGGCCCGGTCTGCCAATGGGCGTCCAGCTGCCCCTCGGCGTCATCGTTGGTGAAACGGGCCCGCTTGACATCCACCTGCAAGCCCGAAGGCGCGCCCGCCTTGTCTGCCGGCGTGATGCGCCAGCCCACGCTGGCGTTCATCGTGGTCAGTGGAATGCGCGGCTCCTCAAACGCGCCCGGCAACTCCACCCAACCGCGCGTCACCGCGACCGTGGCCTGTCCACCGCGTTCGTCGGCATTCAAATCAATGTCAGCCTGTGCCAATCCGGGCCGGCCCAAGCTGGCCGAAGCCGCCCAGCTCAGTCCCTTGATCCGGCCTTTGGCGACGTACTGACGCGGCGCATCGGCCGGCCCCTCCCAACGCCATTGCAGCGACTCGCCCACACCCTGAGGCGCCAACTCGGCCAGGGTCTGGCGCATGGACGACGCCAGCGGCAGCCGGTCCGCCAGACGTGCCAGCAAGGCCAGGTCGAGCCGGTCGGCATCCACGGCACCGCCCACCGTCTGACGCCAGACTTCGCCATTGATCTGCCCACCCAAGGGGGCATGACGCCACTCCAGATGGGCCGAACTGGCCGGCCAGACCAGCCCATCGGCCATGGTGAAGGCCAGTTCGTTGAGCGCCAGCTGGGACAGCGTGCGTTCGTGCTGGGCCACGATGCGCCCACTCAAGTGCGAAAAAGCCAGCGCCTGCAGACCCGCATCCAGCCGCACGCTGACATCCTGAACATCCAGATCGAGCGCCAAGGCGTTGGGCACGCCGCGCTCGACCGTCAGTTCGGCGCCAATGCGTCCGCGCCCACCCTGCACGTCCACCGGCAAAGCCACATGGGTACGCAGCGACTGCACATCCGCGTGCGGCAAGCTCACGGCCAGGGTGCCTGACCAGCTCGTCCAGTCGCCAGGCCTGGTCGCACCGCCCAGCCAGCGGCGCCAAAAGGGCGGCTCCACTGGCGTGGCCGATGCCGCACCAGAGGCCGCACCAGTGGCCGCACGGGCCGGAACTACCGGCTCGGACAGTGTCCACAAAGGTTGCACCATCTTCGCCTTGACCTCAAAGCGCTGACCAAATTGGGTCGGCGGCGTGGCCTGCAGGCCCAGCTCATGCACCCGTGTGCCCAGCCCGGGCCACTCGCGCAAGGACGCATCCACCTGACTCAAGGCCAACGTGGGGGCGTTGCGCATCTCGTCCGTCCAGCGCACAGCCCCTTGGTCAATGCGGATCAGGGGCTGGGACAGCACCCAGTCCAGCACGCGGCCGCCCATGTCGACCGAAGGCGTGGACGTCAGCTTCAGGCCGGCCACATGAAAGAGGCCCAGTGCGTCCCGGCGGATCTGCAACTCAGGCCGCACCAGCACCAGCCGATCCAGGCGCATTTCCTTGCGCCATAAGGCGGTGGGCCACAGGGTGCTGGGCGAGATCCGGGCGGTGACTTCCGGCAGGCGCAGGGCCACACTGCCGCGCTCGTCCAGCAAGGTCACTTCGCGCAAGGTCAGCACTGGCGACCACCCTTCGGCGCGGCCGGAAACCATGCCAATGCGCACGCTCACCCCTAAAGCCTGCGTGGCTTGTTCAGCCACCACGTCACGCCACTGGCCAATCCGGGGCAAAATTTGAAACAACAAGGCCCACCACGCCAACGCCGTCATGAACACCAGCAGTCCCAGCGCCAACACGAGCCACCGTCTCAGCGTCCTGCGCGAGCGCGGCTCGCTCACGCTGACAACATCAGGTTCAACAGGCAAATTGGAAGGCGCAGGAGGGATCGTGGGCATGAAACAAAGCAATCGTCAATCGGGGCATCAACCTCGTCCTGTTCCCCCCCACTGTCACGGCATTGTGGGTACAGTGGCGGGGCCCGATATCTGATAACCCTAGCACAGACCCTCACCCAGGCTCATGGGTTCCACCTTGATCACCCCTTCTGACTCCAACGCATCCCGGGCCCTCGCCGATCACGCACGCTATGTGCAACGCATACGGCGCCGTTATGCCGCCGAGCGCGAGGCCTTTGCCCAAGCGGCACCAGGGGCCCCCACCGGCCCGATCATTGGCGCCCTGATCGACCACCTGCTGGCTCAGGGGCGTGCCTTGCCCGCCGCCTTGCGCGTGGCCCGCCAACTGGTGCTGGAGCGACTCGCCACCCTTGACGTCGAACAATCCTGCGCCCTGGCCGACGTCACCACGGCCATGACCGAGCTGGCCGAAGTCACCCTGGAGCGGGCCATGGCCGCCGCCAGCCAGGAAATCGACGCCCGACACGGCGCACCGCTCAACAAGCAAGGTCAACGCATCGACATGTGGGTGGTCGGGATGGGCAAACTGGGCGGCCGCGAGCTGAACGTGTCGTCCGACATCGACCTGGTCTACGTCTATGAAGAAGACGGCCAGACCACCGGCATCGACGACAGCCGGGGTGGCCTCAGCGGGCAAATCAGCGCCCATGAGTATTTTTCGCAAGTGGCCCGTCGGCTTTTTGGCCTGATCGGCGACGTCACCGAAGACGGCTTTGTGTTCCGCGTCGACCTGGCCCTGCGCCCCAACGGCAACTCTGGCCCGCCCGTGGTCAGCCTGTCCATGCTGGAGGAATACTTCCTGGTACAAGGGCGTGAATGGGAGCGCTTTGCCTGGCTCAAAAGCCGCATTGTCGCCCCGCGCGCGGCCATGCCCGGCGGCGAGCGCTACACCCGGGCCCTGGCCTTGCGCGACTCCGTCATGCCCTTCGTGTTCCGACGCTACCTGGACTACGGCATTTTCGAAAGCCTGCGCCAGCTGCACAGCAAGATCCGCGACGAGGCCAATCGCCGCGCCGCCGGTCGCCCCGAGCGCGCCAACGACGTCAAACTCTCGCGCGGCGGCATCCGTGAAATTGAATTCACCGTGCAACTGCTGCAAGTGGTGCGCGGCGGCCAGTTCCCGGAAATCCGCACCCGCTCCACCCTCAAAGCCCTGCAACGCCTGGCCTCGCGTGGCCTGATTCCGCCAAGCACCGCCGACAAACTGGCCCAGGCCTACACCTTCCTGCGGCGCATCGAACACCGCATTCAATACCTGGACGACCAGCAGACCCACCTGCTGCCCACCGACGACGCCGACCTGGCCTGGATCGCCACCAGCCTGGGCCTGAGCTCGCCAGCCGACACCGACCCCGACTGCCGCAACGGCACCTGCCAGCTGCTCGAATCCCTGTGCAATGTGCGCGAATGCGTCGCCACCGAATTCGATGCCTTGCTGCATGAAGGCAACGCCCAGGGCAATGGCAACAACAATGGCCATGGCTGCCGCAGTTGCAACGGCCCACCGCTGCCCGTCGACAGCGAAGACTTCATCGCCAAGCTGCCCGAGCCGATCGCCACCCAGGTGCGCGAATTCGCCAGCCAGCCGCGCGTGGGCATGCTCAGCGACACGGCCAAGCTGCGCCTGGCCAAACTCATTGGCCGCGCCACCAAGCTGGCCCACGCTGATGAACACCACGAAGGCCTGAACCAAGATACCGTCCTACGCTTTCTGGACTGGGTCACACCCCTGCTGCGCCGCGACAGTTACCTGTCCCTGCTGGCCGAGCGCCCCGAAGTGCTCACGCGCCTGCTGCGCCTGCTGGGTCTGGCCAAGTGGCCAATGCGCTACCTCATGCGCCACCCGGGGGTGATCGACGAACTGGCCGACCCCCGCCTCATGGAAGGCCGCTTCGACCCCCTCGCCTATCAACAAGACCTGCAAGAGCGTCATCAAGGCTGGGAGCGCTCCGGCCAGGCCGACGAGGAGGCCCTGCTCGACACGCTGCGCCGCGCCCACCACGCCGAAATCTTCCGCACCCTGGTGCGCGACGTCGAAGGCCAACTCACCGTTGAACAAGTCGCCGACGACCTCTCTGCCTTGGCCGACGCCACGCTTGACATCACCCTGCGCTGGGCCTGGGGCCACCTCCAACAACGTCCACCCAAGAGCGCCCGCTGGGCCGTGGGCCGCCAGCCGCATTTCGCCGTCATCGCCTACGGCAAACTGGGCGGCAAGGAGCTGGGCTATGGCAGCGACCTCGACGTCGTCTTCCTGTTCGATGAACAGCAAGACCACCTCGATGCCGACGCCGGCCCGGACGCCCCCGATCCGGTCGATGCCTACCTGGTCTTTGCGCGCAAAGTCGTCAACTGGCTGACCCTGCGCACCTCGGCAGGTGAACTATTCGACATCGACACCGCCCTGCGTCCCAACGGCAACGCCGGCCTGTTGGTCACCTCCTTCCACTCGTTTGACGACTACCAACGCCAGCGCGGCAGCAACACCGCCTGGACCTGGGAACACCAGGCCCTGACACGCGCCCGCTGGTGTGCGGGCGAACCGGCGCTGGCTTCCCGCTTCGAAGCCACCCGCCGCGCGGCCCTGTCCACCGTGCGCGACACCCCAGCCCTGCGCGAAGAAGTCCTGTCCATGCGCGACCGCCTGCGCAGTGCCCACGCCTGCCCCCCTGAGCAGTTCGACATCAAGCACAGCCCGGGCGGCATGATCGACGTCGAATTCGTCGTCCAATACCTGGTGCTGAACCACAGCCATCAAAACCCCGAATTGCTGGACAACGTCGGCAACATCGCGCTGCTGCACCGCGCCGAAGAGGCAGAGTTGCTGCCCGCAGGCGTCGGCCACAGCGCCGCACAGGCCTACCGCGAACTGCGCCACGTCCAGCATCTGGCGCGCCTGAATGAATCGCCCACCAAGTTGGAAGGCGACGCCCGCGCCGCCATTGACACGCACCGCCTGGCCGTCCTGAGCCTGTGGAACGCCGTGTTCGGCGCATGATTGGGCCCATGAGCCGCCTGAGCGGCGCGCAGTGGTGGGCCTGCGTGGGGCTGATACTCGGGCTGCCAACCTTGCTCGCGCACGACGCGACCTGGGCCCTGCACCCCAGCCAGGGCCTGCATCAAAACCCCCTCAATTTCTGGACCTGCGCCTGGGTGCACGCCAATGCGCGGCATCTGCTGGTCAACCTTGGCGCCCTGTCGCTGATGATCGTTCTCGGGTGGGCCTGCCAATTGCCCGGTACTGGCGCCCTCGCGTGGTTCCTGGCCTGGCCCCTGACTCACCTGGCCCTGCTGCTTGATCCCCGCCTAGACCACTACTTTGGCATGTCGGGCGTGCTGCATGCCGGCATCGCCGTGATCGCCGTCCACCTCATCGTGCAGCCACGCCAGCCCCACCCTCCTGGCCGGATCAGCGGCCCGCTCATCGGCTGGGCGGTCCTTGGCGGCGTCCTCCTCAAATGCGCGCTCGAAAACCCGACCCTGAAACCCCTCGTGTTTCGATCCGACCTGGCCATGAACGTGGCGCCACTGTCCCATCTGGCCGGCACCCTGGTCGGCGCGCTGGTGGCCACGGCGTTGCTCAATCGACACCGTCGCGCGCAATCCCCCCCCTGATTGGGCGTAGCGCCGCCTTACACTCATCGATTCAACTCATCGCCAGGGAACTTCCTGCGCCTGAGCCGGGTCTGTGCCCATACCAAGTCCACAAACAATTTAATCAACCCTCTACGTTCAGCCCACTATGCACTCTCACCAGCAAACATTCGCTCGTCATCGTGCCCTGCAACGCGCAGCCCTGCTCCCCATCGTGCTGGCTGCCGTGCTGGCTGCGGGCTGCAACAAGGACAGCAAAGACGGCGGCAAGGCCAGTCAGGCGGCCGCCCGCGTCAATGGTGAAGAACTCACCGTTCATCAAATCAACCTGATCCTGGAACGCCAACAAGGCATCAAGCCCGAACAGGCCGAGCAAGCCAGTCGCCAGATCCTCGAAGGCCTGATCGACCAGGAACTGGCCGTGCAAAAGGCCGTTGACCAGAAGATGGACCGCGACCCCCAGATCGTTCAAATGCTGGACGCCGCCCGTCGCAGCATCCTGGGCCGCGCCTACCTTGAAAAGACCGCTCAGGCCGCCGTTGGCGCGCCGTCCGCGGACGACGTCAAGAAGTACTACAACGACCACCCGGCCCTGTTTGCGCAACGCCGCATCTACATGCTGCAAGACTTCTCCATCCAGGGTGATCAAGCGCAAATCGCCGACGTGATGCCCAAATTGCAGGCCACCAACTCCTCGCAAGCCTTCGTCGACGCGCTCAAGGCCAGCGGCCTGAAGTTCGCGGTCAATCAAGTCACGCAACCCGCTGAAGCCTTGCCTTTGAACGTGGTTGACAAATTCAACACCATCAAGGACGGTGAGGGCATGTACCAACCGCTCAACGGCGGCCTGAAAGTCGTGCTCGTGGCAGCCAGCAAGCAACAACCCCTGACGATGGATCAGGCCAAACCGCTGATCGAGCGCTTCCTGACCGAATCACGCCGGCAAGAATTCATCCAGAAGGAAGCCAAGAACCTGCGCACCTCTGCCAAGATTGAATACATCGGCAAATTCGCCGATAAAGCCGCCAGTGGCGTCGCTGGGACGGCCAGCGGCGGCACCGCCCCGGCCGCAGCACCTGCGGCATCTGTCGCGGCCACACCGGCTCCTGCAGCCAGTGGTGGCCTTGATGCCAATTCGCTGAGCAAGGGCCTGTCTGGTTTGAAGTAATGCCCACGTCAACCGCCCCCTGACCCAGCGTCGGGCGGCCACAGCAAACGGGGAACACCACAGCGGTGCTCCCCGTTTTTTTATGGCGGCAGATACGCCAGCAACAAGCGCTCGTAGTCCGCCAGAATTTTTACCCAGGTGAACTCTGCCTCGAAGCGAGCTCGGCTGCCTAGCTTCATCCGGCTGATTTCTTCAGGCTGTCTGAGCAAGCGGGTCAGCACCTCATCAAAGTCTGCCGCCCCATTGAAGTAATGAGCCCGAGGTCCAGCCACCCAGCGGTTGAACCTGTTGTCACTCGCGATCACGGCATTGCTCGCCCCCAGCGCCTCAATCAGCGAAGGATTCGTCCCACCCACCTGATGGCCATGGACATAAACCAGGCTGTGAAAGCGCAAGGCTTGAACAATGGCTTTGTTATAAATAGCGCCCAGAAACTTCACTTCCGAGCTGGCGGCCTCGCGGACAGCGCGGTGAAACGGGTTGCCCTCTTCGTAGTGCCCCAGGACAGCCAGCTTGACGCCACGCGGTTTGGCAGAGAACCCTTCAACCACCTCCAGGATCGAATTCTCTGGCTCGGGGCGGGCAATCACGGTGAGATAGCGTCCGGGCTCCAGACCCAAGGCACGCACAGGCTCTTCGGGCGCGGTCAATACCGGATCAGCACCATAGGCAATCGTGGTGATCTTGTCCCCACTCACCCGGGTCATCAGGTGCTTCTTGATCTCCGGGTGATCCGCCACCAAGTGATTGCCCAGCCAGCAACCAGCCCAGTCATTCATCCAGAACCATGTTTTTGCGACCTTCCCCCACTTGGCTCGGGACCACTCAATGCCGTCCATGTTGATGACATTGGGAATGCCCTTCAAGCGCAGACGCGCGCAAAAAGCAGCGGTGTTGTAGCCCAAGGTCAGGCACAGGTCGTTGAAGCGGGCCGCGTGCTGGATCGACTTCCAGTCAAAAATCATGGTCGTGGCCACACCACGCTCCTTGACGGGAATCAGAACCCGCTCGACGCCATTCCAGACGTCTTCGCGAATCTCCCCTTCCCCATCAACCTGGCAATAGACCACCACACGCCAGCCACGCTGCACCAGGTACAAGGCACAGTGCTCGGCAAATGTCTCAAACCCGCCATGCGCTGCCGGCAAGCCTCGAATGCCCAAAATCCGCAGTGTCTTCGGGCTGCCCATCAAAAAGCTCCACGCAAACGAAGCGAGCCTGCCACGGCCACCTTCGCCAATAGATTCAACAATCGAAACACCAAGCAGTTCTTCGGCAATTCAGCCGCTTCATTTAGCTGCCATTCAGCTGACACCGCCAGGGGTAGCTGCGAAGGCAGCCTAATGCCCGCGTCAGAAGCAACGCTTTGTATCGCTTGCAAATGGCGTGAAGGATGCCCCCCAAGTTCACAGACACTACGCCGAGAATTAAAGCACTCGATCTCTGTGAAGCTGAATGTGATGGCCCCCTTCTCGCGCAAACCTCAAACCTGGCTCTCACTGGCCGTCATTGTCTCATTGACCCTTTCTGCCTGTGGCGGCGGTGGCTCTGGTACTTCGACCACCACCACCACCCCCGGCACCGACTTAAGCGCCGCAGCCGCCGTGACGGGCGCGCCCGCTTCCAGTGCTACAACAACGCCCAGCACCACCACCACACCCAGCAGCACGACACCCAGCACCACCACACCAACGGGCACGACGGCAGCCCCTGCGGCCACCGCTGAAACCATCACGGTCACGCCCACCAACAATGGCACGGGGATCACCACAACACCTGCCCTGACCAAGGTCGGTGGCGTCGCTGTTCAAAAGCTGGAAGATCTGCCCGAAGGCATTGCCAACAGCGACTGGATGAAAAAGACCACGGGTCGTCTGCCGCTGCGCGTCGTGCTGGGCAACGGCACCTACTATCTGACCAGCCCCTGGACCTGGACGCCCAGCCAATCGGGCCGCGCTGACTCCCCTGTCACCATCGAGGCTCAAACGCCCGGTGGGGTTGTCATATCCGGCGCCAAAGACGTGACGGTGACCAAGGCGGTTCATGCTGGCGCAGCCAAGGTCGTCACCGACCTCTCCACCTCGGGCTTGAGCAATTTTGAGCAACTCTGGGTCAACGGTGGCCGCGCTGTCCGCGCTCGCGCACCCAATCTGGGCAGCTTCTACTACGTCAAGAAGGCCGTGACCACGTGGGCCGGCAGTGCCACCTATGGTGCCGACCCCGTGTCACAGCAGGTCTTTGGTGCCGACCCGGCAAGCTTGGCTTACCTCAATGGCCTCACGTCGGCCCAAAAGGCGGCGGCAGTGCTTGTGGTTGCGCATAGCTGGACCACCAGCCACCACCGCGTGCAAGAGTCGAATGGCGCCAACGAAGTCCGCGTGTCCCCTCCTGCCAAGTGGCCCTTCTTGTACACCAAGTTTGGTTTTGCGCAGCGGTACTTCATTGAAAACGTGCCCAGCGCTCTCGACGCAGCAAGTGAGTGGTATCTCGACCCAGCGTCGCTCAAGTTGAGCTACCTGCCAACAGATGCGCAAAAACTCAATGACCTGGTGTTCTCGGCCCCCCGTGTCAACCAATTGTTGCAACTCCAAGGAAAAGTCAGTTCTGGCCAATGGGTTGAATACGTCAACTTCAAGGGCCTGAAATTCCGCTATGCCCATTCGCCGCTGCCCGCAGCGGGATTCTCAGACAGCCAAGCCGCCGTCACCGTTGAAGCCGCCATTCAGATGGACGGCGTGCGCAATGCAAGCGTGAGCGATTGCGAAGTGTCGCGCGTGGGCGGCTACGGCATGTGGCTGCGCACCAATGTACGCAACGTGGCCATCACCGGGTGTGAAATCTTTGACACCGGCGCGGGCGGCATCAAGGTGGGGCTGGGTATTCAACCGGTCGACACCAATGCCACTGGCTACAACACTGTCTCTAATAACCGCATTCACGCAACCGGATTTCAGTTTCCTAGTGGTGTGGGCGTCTGGGTTGGGCAAAGTGGCAACAACACCATTGCAGACAACCTGATTGGCGACACCACCTACTCTGCCATTTCGGTGGGGTGGACGTGGGGCTATGGTGCCAGCCCCGCGCAGAACAACGTCATTGCGCGCAACTTCCTTTACAACCTGGTTCAAGGTTCGCTCAGCGATGCCGGAGCCATCTACACACTCGGCGTCTCACCAGGCACCGAAATCAAGGGCAACGTCATCAAGAATGTTCACGGATTCACCGCGTACGGGGCAGGCGCTTGGGGCCTGTACAACGACGAAGGCTCGTCCAACATCGTCATGGACAGCAACATCGTGGTTGGCACAGACAACGGCGGTTATCTGATGCATTACGGCTTAGCCAACACGGTGTCTAACAATATCTTGGCGCAGGGTGATCATGCAGAGGTGCAAGTGTCGAAGACTGAAGCCAGCAAGCAGGTAACCTTCGATCACAATTACATTGTGCCCACCGTGGCTTCGTTCATTTCTTACGGCAGTGCGCCGTTTCCCATCACGAGCTTCTCGGGTAACGTTGTGGCAAGCCAGTATGTGCCAACCATTACTTCACCAGCAGAATGCGGGGCGGGTTGTGCAGTGTCTGGCGCACATGTGCTGGTGCCTGGTGCGCTGCTGGATGTCCCCGTTCTCAACAATGGGTCCAGCCCTGTGGCTTTACCCAATACCGTTGCATCAAGCTGGTCGACTAAGCCGCTGACGTCCTACGAGTCACCCAGCAAGTGGTGGGGCACATCGGCCTCTAACGTGCCCAGCCGCAATTTTGATTTTGATGCAACTACGGCAGATTTTGGCAGTACGCCAGCAGGTATGCGGGTGATCCCCACAGCTCATCCAGAGTTGATTTCGGTGATCCGCAATAGCAGCAATGAAAAATGCCTGGGCTTCCAGGACAGCGCCAGCATGACCAACCCATGGGAGCCCTACTCCTTTGTTGAAACCAACTTTGATGCAGGCTTGACAACTGTTAGCTTCACGCTCAAGGCCGATGCCAGCACCGAGTTCATCCACGAGTGGCGTAACTACAAAGGCGCCCCGTACAAGACCGGGCCACGCTTGGTGTTGTCTGCCTCTCGCGGTGTGCTGGTGGCCAATCAACGTGTTGCCAACCTACCAGTGGGTCAATGGGTCACCGTCACGGTCACTTCGCGCCAAGGTGCCAACCAGACCTGGGGTTTGCAGATCAAGTACGCAGACAACTCTGTTGTCACTGTCAACAACAATGCGCCCTACACCGCTGACTGGGCATCTACCATGGCTGTGCTGTTCATCTCGAACGCTACAACGGCCAGCACGCCTTGCTTGGGCAAGATCTCAATTACCAATCAGTGAGCATGGAAATCGATGCGCTTCAGGCAGCTGCGGCTGACCTGATCCGTATCGGATATCCATCCAGCAAAGCCCACCAAGGGGACGCTGGGCGTGATCAATGCCAGTTTGTCAAAGCGGCGTTTAGGCCCATGAGGGCCGCCGATCTCAAGCGCCCAAACACCTTGGCTGGGCATGGCTTGTACACGCACTTGCAGCCATTCACCATGTGGCAATGGCATCAGCGCTTTGTCGCCAATCAGCAAGCCTTTTTGAGCCGACAGGCTGAACTTCAAAATGGTCTTGTATGGTTGCGCCCCCTTGTCACGCCACTCGTGAATCAGCAGGCTCGCATCGTCTAGCTTGACTTCGAATTCGGCTACAGCATCGCTGGTTGGCAGATCGGGCAACAGGTACACATAAGGTTCGTAGCGAGCCAACCCTGCCGCGCCATCTTGCAAGAACAGGCACTTGCTGCCTGATCCATCTTGCTCTTCTGCACCAATGCCGACCAGTGCAGGCGTGCGGTTGGGCGCAAAGCGAACCCCGGCCGGCGGCGGTCCATCGGGCATGGTGTCAAAACGCCAGGCCCATTGCAACGAAGGCCGGGGTGTTGTTGCCACTGACGCCACGGACGGCAAGATGAACCAGTTCGGCTCAACCCCAGTTTGGGTCGCGGCAATTGACAAGGTCTTGCGAGCATTATCCAGTGCAGATGCCCACACTTCACGTTGCTGCGCCTTGCCGCCTTGAATATCGATATCGGTCAACTTGCCCGATGCGGCTTGGGCTGTTACACGCGTCATGGCAGGCTGCTGGGCCTTGATGCCCATCCGCCCCAGTGTCGCTACAGGTGCGCCATGGAGATCCACATCGGGCACGTTCTTGTCGTCTCCAACGGAATTGTCTTGTGCCTGCCAGTCGCCGCTTTTGTCTGGATTGCTCCAGCGCATGGCAGCCTGGCCGCTATGGGCAAACAGATTTTGATTCACCACATTGTCGCGGCCGTAATGCAAGTGATAGCCGCCGGTGCGCGTGCCCACCACCACGTTGCCGCTGACGGTCATGCCATTGGAGCCTTCATCGTTGTAGATGCCCCAGGCACCCGCACCATAGAAGGGGTAGTCCTGCACCTGGCGGATCAAGTTGCCGGATATCTCAGTGCCCTTGCCCTTGCCCAGCGTGTAAATGGCGCCCATGTCAGACAGCACGCCTTGGCCAATGTCAAACAATACGTTGCGCTTAATCTGATTGCCATTAGCGTCTTGCTCGTCGTAGCCCCAGGTCCAACCGACAGATATACCCGTGTAGGTGGTGTGCCCGATCACGTTGTCAGACAGGATGTTCTGGCCTGATTTGCCCACCCACAATGCCACCGCACTTGGAAAAGTCCGCCCCGTGTGCATCAACACGTTGTGCGCAATCGTGTTGTTGCCAGTCTTGCTCGATGCCTGTGTTTTGGTCATGCCAACTTTGATGCCCCCAGCCCCCAGGTCATCCATCACGCAGCCAGAGACTTCACTGTTGAGCACGCCGCCCTTGAGCCACACGCCATAGCCACCCGTGTGGCGCACATCGCATTGCGTCAAGTGGATATCGTCGGCGTTGTCCACTTCAATGGCCGCGGCAACGTCGACGGCGGCTTGCATGTCGAGCCAGCCTTGCATGGATGTCGTCACACCGGTGTAGGCAAACTTCAAGCCTTTGAGCTGGACATGGCGCACCTTGCGGCTGCCGCTGTCATCACCATGGATCGACACCAGGGTGGGCAGCTTGGGCCATATGGCGGTGCCTGAGGCGCCATCTTCTTTGCGCGGCATGTAGTGCAAGCGGCCATCCATGGCCAACCATTCGCCTGGCGCATCCAATGCACCGGGCACGTTCTCGATGAAGAATCGCTGCGCCGAGCCAAACATCAACATTGGCCACTTGGGCGCAGGCTGCAGCGTCAGCCCGTTGCCATCGGGTGTCGGGGCACCTGCGCGGTGCATGCCCGATGTCCAGCTCTGCATGAGTTCGATGATGGCCCGGTCGCGTTGGTTGTCGAGCAGTTGGCGCACCTTGCTGGCATCAGCGGGTGTCATCAGCAACTGATCTTTGGATGGCGCTTGCACAAACATCCACGAGCCCTCGTTGGGCTCGCGTGCCAGCACGGCGCGGCGGCCATTCACATACAACTGCCCGCCCCCGCGCTCGGCTGCACGGTCAATGTTTTGAGGTGGGGTGAAGGTCCAGTGATGGCCTGATTTCTCGGCCATCGGCATGGCCGCGCCACCCACCAACGTGACCGAGCCTGGCACCTCAGGCTCGATCAGCAATGGTGCGTCGCTGGTGCCCGAGTCTGCGCTACCGATCACCCAGGGCTCTTTGAGCACATAGGTGCCTGCCTTCAACACAATGCGAATAGCCTGTGGCTTGTCCTTGTTGCGCTGTCGGGCCTCCCGTGCGCTTTGCAGCGCTTGAACCAAGCCGCTTGCACCGTCCGCAGGGTTGACAACGATGTCAGTGGCGGCGGCAACTTGTGTGAGTGGCAGGCACAGCATGAGCCCTGCCACCACCGGCAGGTAGCGGGGAGGCATTCGACGTTGATGCATGATCAAGCTCCGTAAGCTAAAGGCAGCAGCCCACGTGCACCGTGCCCCTTGAGTTCGAACACCGCACCGGCCAAAGGTTCCAGCGCCAGTTGTGTTTCAGGTAGCCCCTGACGAGCGGTAGTGACAAACAGTCTGCACAGGCCTTCGCCGCCAAAGGCCACGTTGGTGGCGTTCGAGACGGGAAGCTTGAAGCGCTGCAACAACTCACCGCCCATCGAGAACTGGCTCACGCAGCCTGCACCCCAATGTGCAATCCACACATGGCCATCTGCATCGAAGTTCATGCCATCCGGGTAGCCTTCATCTTCAGCAAAAACGCGCCACACGCGCTTGTTGCTCAAGGTGCCTTGCGCGCCGTCCAGATCAAAAGCGTAAATGGTGCGGCGTGCGCTGTCTGTGTGTAAGAGCACAGCGCCATCAGGGCTGATGGCCGGGCCGTTGGGTACGCAGTAGCCTTCATCAGCCGTCAGCAGTTCACCCCTTGTGCTCAGGCAATACAGCCGACCAATGGCTTGCGATTCGTCTTCGTTGTTCAAGCACCCAGCCCAGATGCGGCCCTGTGCGTCGGCCTTGGCATCGTTCAGACGCATGAAGGCTTGCGCTTCACCAAAGGGCCTGGCCAACCAGGTCATCGACAGCGTGTCGGTCAGATCGATCAAGGCAAAGCCTTGCTGAAAGCCCGCAACAAAGCCGCTGTGGTGTGCTCTGGGTATCAACCAGCCAATGCGCTGCGGTGTGTCCCATTCTTGCAATTGCCCGCTCGACAACGTGTACTGAAGGATGCGTTGGCCATGAATGTCGACGAATATCAAGGCCTGCCTGTCGTGTGACCACGAGATGCCTTCACCCAGCCTGCAGGCCGGGTTCACCAATACCGTCCAGCGCATGTTCATCACCTTGCTTTGAACCGTGGCCTTGGTGGTGCTTGCGAGTGCAGCGCGGTTGCATCTTGAAGGAACTGACGCAGGATGGCGTTCTTGTCCAGCGTCTCTTCTGCAAAGCGGCGCCCCTTTTGGCCCAGTTCCTCACGGCGGGCAGGGTCTTGGGCCAGTGCCTTCAAGGCTTGAGCCAAGCCATCTGCATCGCCGGGCTCCACTCGCACGCCTACCTTGCTCAAGATGCCGCCAAGCTGGGTGTCCAGCGCCGCCGTGCCCACAATGGCGCGGCCACTGGCCAGCATGCCTGTGAGCTTGGATGGCATCACCAGGTCGGCGGCATCTGCGCGTTGTGGCAGCACGTGCACATCAGCGCTGCCCAGCAGGGCATTGAGTTTTTCGATAGGTTGCAAGGGCAGCCAGGTCACGTTGCCCAGGCTGACTGCAGCCTTTTCGAGGCGGGCTCTGGCGGCACCCGTGCCAGCCAATACAAAGCGGATGGTGGGTTCATGGCGAAGCCGCTCTGCAGCTTCAACCAACAGATCCAGCCCCTGCTTTTCACCCATGTTGCCGGAGTACAGCACCACCACCTGGTCATCTGCGATACCCAGCTCGTGGCGCATTGATTCGGCCCGAGAGATGGGAAACACGCTATCCAAGCTGACCCAATTGGGTAGCTCGACCACCCGATCGGCTTCCACACCCTTGACCAGCAAGCGCTTGACCATGGCTGGCGTGATGGATGACACCCGGTCAAAGCGTCGCATCCAGTAGGACTCCAGCCACCACGACATCCGGCGCAACAGACCTCCGCTCTCTGCCGCACCTTTGACCATGTGCATGTCCAGTGCAGCATCTACTTCAAAGTCTTGCACGTGCAGCCAATTGGGCGCGCCAGCAAGCTTGGAAAGCACAACTGCTTGTGGTGTCTGCATCAATGTGGGGACCACGACAAACACAAGATCTGGTTTGCGTGCCAGCCCCCAGATCAAGCCAAAAGTACTAGACACGGCAAACGATGCCAGATGCATCAGGCGTGCGGCGCCCGTGACCTTGCGGGGCACCCACAAAGGGCAGCGCAGGATCTGGACTTGCCCGTTCGTATCGGGCATCTCGTGGCGTTGGTACTTCCAGGCTGAAAAGCCCTCAGACACACGCCATTGCGGGTAGTAGGGCGGGGCCGTGACAACGTCGACGGCATGACCATGCCTGGCAAGCCACTCTGCCATCTCCCCACTGTACTTGCCGGTGCCAGTCAGTTCGGGAGAGAAGTTGATTCCGTATAAAAGCACCTTCACCCGGTTTACCCCTCCAATTAATTGATATGGCGTCTCCGCGCCTTGCAAAGCGCACAGCATGAACCAATCATGCCCGCGATACAAGGCACCAAATGAATGGAGTGTTTGAAAATGATGGGAATGTTAGTTCGCGGGGCGCCTGTTCCAGGGGCATGGTTCATTGGGCCTGATTGGTGGCCTGATAATCTTCCGATCCTTTTACGCCCCCCCTCACGCAGCCATGCATACAGAGCCAGCCGAAGTCTTGACCAATGCCGCATGGGATGCCGCGCAAGTCACGGCACAGCTGTCCATCGTTGTGCCGTTCAAGGATTTCGATGTAGCGCCGTTGGCAGGGCGATTGCTCGATGGCGCCAACGCCGCTGGGGCAATCGTGCCCATCATCTTTGTGGATGATGGCTCCGCCAACCCGGCTTACCGCAAGCGCCTGTGGGCGGCCTTGTCTGCGGCCTCGCAGCCCTGTCAGATGATGGCTTTGCGGCGCAACGTGGGGCGCGCCAAGGTGCGCAACTACCTTTGTCAGGTGGCCCGCACCACGTATTTGCTCTACCTCGATGCCGATATGTGGCCAGACCGGCCTGATTTTCTGGCGCGATACCTGGCCTGGATTGCACAGGGCGGTGTTGATGTGATTTACGGTGGACGAAGTGCCAATACTGTGGCGCTCACAGGGCCGGAATATGAATTGCATCGTTTGATGACCGTTGAGCGTGAGACATTGCCTGCATCTACCAGGCGTGAATCACCGGCCTACCATTTCTACTCATGCAATTTTGTGGTCAGGCGGGACATTCTTGACGCCTATCCATTGGATGAACAGTTCACCGGCTGGGGTTGGGAGGATTGCGAATGGGCATGTCGGGTGGCCGAGAAATACCAGATCCGCCATGAAGACAACAGCGCCAGCCATCTGGGCTTGCTGACGGCACCCCAGATCCTTCAAAAATATGACGAGTCCATCGGCAACTTCAGCCTGATGCTGGACAAGCGCCCGGCGCTGATAACGGGCACATCGCTGTACAAGGTGGCGCGCCTGATCGGGCTCTTGCACGTGCAGGCCTTGATGGCGCCATTGGCTCGTTGGATGGCCGAGTCCAGGCTGCTGCCGATGTCCATGCGCATGCGCGGCCTGATGTTCTACAAGGCCAGCTTGTACGCGCCGGTTGTGGGGCGCCGCCCCTGAGTTGCATGTAACAGTTGACGCTGTTATATTGTTGCATGTAACAGCTCAATGGGATGCTTCACATGGCCAACACGCACGTCAATGCCAGGGTTCAAAAGCACCGCGAAGCCTTGCGCATGGCGGGGCTTCGCCCAGTACAAATTTGGGTGCCTGATACGCGACGGCCAGATTTTGCAGAGGAGTGCCGCCGCCAAAGCCGCCTTGCGGCCAGTGCGGACATGGCCGACACGAACATGCAGCACTTCATGGATGAAGCCTTGGCCGACGTAGACGGCTGGACGGAATGATACGGGGTGAGTTCGTCACCATCACCATACAAGGTGATTTTGGCAAGCCCAGACCAGCCCTGGTGATTCAAGCCGATGCGTTCAGCGAGCAGGCCACCGTCACCGTGCTGCCGGTAACAAGCACGCTTGTCGCCGCGCCGTTGTTTCGCATCACTGTTCAGCCCAGCGGAGAGAACGGCCTGCAGAAGCCTTCGCAAGTGATGGTGGACAAAGCCATGACCGTGAAGCGCGACAAGGTAGGCCCGGCCTTTGGGCGCATCAATGCCGATGCGATGGTAGAGGTTGAACGTTGCCTGGCCGTGTTCTTGGGTATAGCCAAATAACGTGGTCGATTCAGAAGCGGCGCTCACCTCGGAGCAGGTTGCGTACCAAGCCCCGCACACCCGTTGCCAGCATAGACAAGTAAACCGTGCGCTCACCTGCACCACGATCCTGCAAGGCTTGCAGGTGTTCGCCGTAGGCCATGAAGCGGTTTTTGACGCTCACGCCACCGTCCACCATGCGCACGCGGTAGTTGGCGTGCCGGATGCGCGCACCTGACACGGCAGCGCGAACCATCCAGTCTGAATCCATGGCGTACTTCCAGCGCAGCTCGAACAAGCCCACCTTGTCATACAGCGCCTTGCGCGCAATGACGGACGGGTGATACAGGCCCATGCCCGCCGAATACTTCCAGAGGCTAAAGCGCCCTTTGTTGAACAGACGCACCTCGCCCTCTTCACTGACCAATTCGGTATCGCCATAGACCATGTCTGCGCCGGCCTGCAAGGCGGCTACCGCCTTGGCCAGGGTGTCTGGGTAGTACTCGTCACCCGCATTCAACAGGGCGATGACATCACCCGTGGCCAGACCGATGCCTTTGTTCCATGCATCTGAAATGCCTTTGTCGGGTTCGCTGATGAAGACGGCACAGTGCTGCCGGTATTTTTCGGCCACCTTGACCGTGTTGTCTGTCGACGCACCGTCCAGAAAGATGTACTCAATGTTCTGGTACTGCTGTGCAATGACGCTTTTGATAGTGCGCTCGATATGGGATTCGCCATTGCGAACGATGGTGATGATGGTGCATTTCACTTTTTTTTATACTCGTGAAGATTTTTCGATATGCGAGACTCGGCTTCTCGATGAGAGGATGGAGTCTAGCGCATCGGAGTTCATCATGAATCCATGTCGTCATTGTATGAGCATCGCATTGAGTGCCTCTAAATTAACATCAGTCGTTGGGGGCTGGATAGTATTGGTTTAGAGGTGTATTTTGTCGATTTTTGAAAATAATCTTTTTGAGCTTATTTGTTGCAACAATATCGACGTATTTATGCACAAAGAACGCAGTCATGTATGTGAGCAAAACAATCGCGCCGATACAAATAGCGGAACCAATTAGAGAAGGGTTTCCTTTTAGAAAAAACCGTTGCGCACCGATGATGAAAATTGGGTGGGCTAAATATACGGCGTATGAAGTATCCCCAAGAAATCGACCAACTGAAGTACTGGCCATATTCATGTGAGATATGCTTGTCACAATAAGAAGGGCTGGAATTCCCCAAATGAAAAGTCGGTTCATATCGCGATCTAAATGCAGAAATTGATCGGCGCAGAGAACCCCAAGACCAGTTATTAGCATAAGAATGCTGTAACTCTTCTTTATGGAAATACAGAGCACTGCCCTGGAAAGTGCGCCCAGCCAAAATTCAAAAATGACGTTATTCCCCAAGAATTGATGCGCTATGTTTTTATTTGAATAATCTATTACGGGAAGAATGAAGAGTGGCGCGATAAAAATCAACAATCTATATCTGCGGAAAAATAAGCAGATCATGATGAAGGTGTAAAACCAAAATTCGTAGACCAGCGACCATCCTGCGCCGACAATTGGCTTTAAATCACCCAGTTGATTGATGTGCGGAATGAATAATAGGCTGAGCGTATAATGCCAAATTTGAAAGTGGACGTCTCGCTTAAGAATTAATATATTAACGAGAAAGGCAAATGTGGTGAATAAAAAATAGGATGGAAATACTCTAAGGAGCCTTCTAATCCAAAACTGAACAGGAGGGCGAGCTTCGGCCAAAAAACCGAACATCAAAAAACCGCTCAATACGAAAAATATATCCACTCCCGCTGCACCAACCCAAAAATGATGCGTTGCCCGGGTTTCACCTGTCAGCATGCCGACTATATGATGAATTACCACAACAAATGCGGCAAATCCGCGAAGGTAATCAAACCCGGCTATGTGATTAGGGACTGATATCGAAGAGATAAATGGCCTAATAAATCGATTGCTGAGGGCGTTATATGCATGCATCATGTCGCGTCACATCCTGTGAGTGTTTGCATAAACATGCATTTGATAGGCACCTCATGCGACTTCATTGCAAGTATTTTCATGAGCCAGCCCTCCTTTTGGCGAAAAGACAAGTCGGTCAGAATTCTTATTGAAACCCCTCTTATGGGTGAGTTATTTGCATGGCGAATGGAAATTCAATATCCGTCAAATTCGTTTTCATGAGTTGTACAGGCGGCGGTGGGGCTTGTATGTTTTGGTTTTCTCCAAGATGCTTGATTTATCTATGACTGCCTGGCCTTGAGCGTGGAAGCTTGATGCAACTGTTATGACCAGTAAAAAAATCAGCATTTCAGGTGTATATATTGTGCCAATAGTCTCGGTCTGAGATTGAATAAGCGTCAGCAGCAGCAGGCTGGTTGCTATCAGTTTAGTGCTATTTTTTTCATTCGCCGAATTTAGCATTTTTGATGTGTTATAGATGATTGTTGCAAGCATTCCTAACCATGCTATTACACCTATATACCCCATGTCGATAAGATATTGTAAGTATGCGCTGTGGCAACTCATTAAGGAAGCACCTAGCTCGTTGAATATCCATGCATATTGACTCGATACGCCGGATATCGCTTGACCAAATGGACCATATCCCACAAGCTGTATTGGCTCGAAATTACTGAATAAGCCAAGAATGCTTTTCCATATTTCACCTCTGCCAGTCCCAACGCCTAGTCGGGCGCCTATGTCGCCCTCTCTAGTCGCAAAAGAGAATAAGGAGCTTTGATTTGCAAAGTCGAAGAATCTGTAAGCCAAACTTGGTATTAACGGTGTAATCAGCAGTACCGAGTATGCACCCCGTATCCAACCAGGGTGCTTCTTTAACCAAAGAGCGCCTATTCCGGCTGCAATGGCGGCGAGGGTGGCGCCGCGTGCGTCTGTTAGCGCAAGCGCAACTAAAACCAATGGTGCAAATATCAACGCCCCATATTTCAGTAAGCCTTTTGCGTAGGCCCCATAAAATGCGCATATTAATAGTGAAAAAGCAGCAATTGCGCCAAAACCATTAACGCCTGGCGCCAATGGGAATACAATTCGTTTTGTTGTGATTCCAATGAGTTGCAATGTTTGATTGACGCCTGCTTCGGAGTCTAATCCCGTATTCTCCCGATTTCCAGCCAACCCTAGTACAAATAAAATCAGATTTATTGCAACGTAAAGTGGAGCACTAAAAAACACGGCATTGAGTATTTGATTTCTATTTTCTGTTGTTTCGGCTTGAATTAATGAAACCGTGATCGCAATGACAGCAAATACGAAAATACCGGCATTAGCAATAGTATTTGAGAACGTATAAAAGACGCCCAAGCCTCTTACAGTGCATATTGCCAGTAGGCATGAGAATGCTACCGTCACTGCTAATGGCACGGGGGCGCAGTACTCGCTAATTTTGACATTGAAAAGTAATCTACTCTTTTTTATTGATGTGGCCGGCACAATGAGGCCATTGATTGCCATGATGAATAGCAATACAAGGATGGCCAGCGCTCGTGATCCACCGGGTATAAAAAGGAGCGGGGCATTCATGAACGTTGGCAACAATAGCCAAAGCACAGATGTAAGCCATGGCCTTTGATTCATATCATTTCCTCGCTACAAATTCGATTAATGCCATTCTGTCAAAAATCTCCAACTTCCCACCATCCGTGCAGTTGTATGCCTTGCGCCCGCTGCCTTCGTAAATATCACGCGCCATGCTGTACGACACTTCGCTTTGCAGCAAGTCCGGCAATTGCCACTTCACACCGCCCGCAAAGTAGTAGGGGACAAAGTGGCTGGCGTCTTTCTCGCCAGACACCACGGTTTTTTTGGCCGGGCCAGATTGCGCAAAATTATGGTCGCAACCAATCAAGGCCACCTCTTTGAAACCCATGTGATACGCCAGTTGCAGGATGAATGGCTTTATGCGATCTGATGTTGAAAAATAAATTGCCAAAAAGCCAATGGAAAATAATATAAATTCAAAAGAGTTAAATAGCATTATTGAAACCCCCTTTGATTTATATTGAATTGGGTGCCAATAAATCCTTGTAAAGTGCCAAATGTTGGCGGGCGGATTTTTCCCATGAAAAGTTGCTTGGTGTGCTTATGGCTCGCGAGGGGCTTGTGTTTAATATTTTATTCAGCTGGGTTGCTAAATTTGCCGGGTCGCCGGCATTGAAATATGTAGTCATCGCATCGCCAATCTCTCGGAAAACTGGGATATCTGAGCAAAGAATATTGGCTTGTGCAGCTCTTGCCTCAAGAATTGGGATGCCGAAGCCTTCATAAACGGATGGATATATGAATGCTTTGCAGCGCTTGTACGTTGCGTATAGTATTTCGTCGGGTCCGGAGTATTGGATAACCTCGCTAGAGGATAGACCGTATCCATTTATTGTGGCGACCTCTTCTGGTGAGAATGGGCCGCCTCCAAATGCCACCATATTGAATGATTTATTCAATTTCAAGATTGCAAACGCGTGTAGCAAATCAACGAATCGTTTGTATCCTCCTCGTTGGCCCACAAATAGGATATATGGCTTTTTTCCGAGGTCTTTCTGTACTTGACGCAAGCTGCTCTCTGATGGGTCACGATACGAACATCCATGATGGATAACTCTTATTGGCTTTGTGTTTTCTATTTCTGGAAAGAAGCGTAATAATTCGCTTTTTGTGGCTGCCGAAATACAGACTATCGCATCACAACGCGCAATAGCATCGGCCTTCCATTTTGATTCCAAGTCTGCCCATTTTGTTTCATTCGGCATGGCCTCGTGTGCCATATCGTGAATTGTGACAACTCTGCGGGAGTTTGATGGGCCAATATATTCAGATCTGTAGTATGTCTCGTGTATTATGTCTGGCTTGAATATGCCAAGTGCGCCGTGGCTGAGAGCTTTGTTAATTGAGTTTCTCAGTCGGTAGCCTTTTTGAGTTTGAATTGATAGCCCGAACTTCTTTGCCTGATAATCTTTTATCAGTTCATTTATGCTTAGGCCGGCGCTTATAAATACATCTATATCCGTGTCTACAATTTTTATCCAAGACGCAACCTCAAGGATGTACCTTGATATGCCTCCAACATATTGGCGGCCAAAAATTTGATCATCATAGGCAATTTTCATTATTCTCTTACCGCTCGTCAACATGTCGTTTGGCGAGAGTGGGCGTCCAAGAGTGGTGCAACATTTTGAATGTCCAACCTAGCTTCTCTGCATCAGTTAGGCAATTCTCGAGCACGTCGCCATGGACGCTCCGAATGTATTTTTCAGGGTCATGCTTGGGCACGTTGTGATCAAAAAATGCCGGGTGCGCTTCCTGTAACGATGGGATTAACTCTGCATAGCTGTGTTTAGACGAGTTGGCCCAAAAAAGCTTGTCATCCGGTGCGCGGCCATCAAACCCCCATAGACCTACTGTCTTTGATAAGTTGCATCCAACAGGTAGTAATAAAAGGTTTAGGATATTGCCTAATGCTGGCAAGGCGAAGTTGTCCAGCAGATTGTTATAAAAACTTGTGTGCGTGCCGACTGGAATAGGGAGCAATCTGTCAACCAAATGCCCGAGTTCTCTTTGGATAATGACATCGAACCGGGCTGGATACATGAAATAAGTGCTTGATGCTTCCAGCCGTGTCTTGAGGTCGGCACGGAAGGCTTTGGCAAAGTCCGTGAAACCAAAATGGTAGATGCCATCGCCTGCGACAATGATGTCTGCATTCATGTGGTCCCACAATGCTTTGTCTCGCACGATGGTGTTGCAGACAACGCGAATACCATCTGACCAGTCGTGCTCTATGGCTTTTTCCAATGAAGGGCCTGTGCCGAACACATAGCAAGGGCGTCCGACAGCTGCTCCTTTTGTTAATGCGCTGTGGAGGTTAATGAAGCGTTGTTTTGAGGCTTGTATATCAGGCTGGTGGCCATCCACATACGTGGCGGCATCAATCCAGTTCCAGCCTTCAAGTGGATTGTTGTGGCGGTTGACGTCGAAACGGCCTGGATGGGCTCGTAGCCAGCTTGGGGCTTTGTCGCCAAGCGTGTGAAAGATGGCGGCACTGCTGCTCAGCAAGCCTGGTGACAGCTTGGCAACGTACTCGATGTGTTTGACCGATGGCAGGAAGAAGGCAATCTTCTTTTCGATGTCGGCCTTGTCTGCCGGGTTGAGGCCTTCGTTAACGACGCGCACGGTGGTTTTGCGAGTTGTTGATGGCATGAGCTTGTACATGCCTTGGGTTGCACCTTTGAGTACTTGTTTCATGGCTGTGATCAACGTTGGCTGATGAGCAGACCGCCCATGACGAGCAGTTGCGCGATGGCTGGCGGCAAAGATGCCCCACTCTCAAACCGCAGCAAGGCGATTTGGTAGGTGGTGGATGTTTTGTACATCGCAAACACTGTGTAGAACAAGCCGTAGGCCGCCAGCATGGCGATAGGAAAAGCTGCAATGCCTTGCGATGGGTAGAGCCGATAGGCCAGCGCCAGCATGATGCAACCTGTGATGCCGTTGGCGATGTGCCAGACGATGTGGTTGGTGATGCTGTAGAGCTGGATGTGCATGGCGCCCACTCGTTCCACAAAAAAGGCCAGAGACATCAGGCCCCAGAAGGTGGGTGACACAAAATATACTTTGCTACCAATGAAGGCCAATGCAGGGGCAATCGTCAGGGCCACGCCCATGGTGCCCAGCGTGAACACCCACGATGCCATGGCCATGCCTTTGCGCGCCATGCGTGTCTGCTCGGCGAAGTTTTTCTGGGCGTACAAAATGGCCATGGCGGGCAGCTTGCTGTAGAAGGGAGCTTGCGAGAATTGACTGATCGTCGTGATGACGCGTAGTGCGAACAAGTACGAGGCCACCTCGGCTGCCGATGCCAGTTGCCCATAAATCACGCCACTTACCTGGATGATGCCTTGGCTCATAAGGATGCCGATACCGCTGCGCCAGGTCGCTGGCCAAAGCGCCGCCAGGACGAGGGGGTGCCGTGTATGGGGGCAGTCTTTGAGCTTTGGTTCAATGCGCAGTACGAGCCTGCGGTTGCGCCACATGCTGAAGACCACCCAGGCTTGACCCACGCAAACCAGCATCAACAGGCCACCGCCCAGAGAGAGCACCAGGTAGGAGCTGCCAATTTGTCCTAGCGCGGTGAGGATTTCCCACCTACGTACGGTGGCGATCTGGTTGAAGCCTTGAATGGCCGATGAGTAGGCGTTGGCCCAGATAGAGGCCAGGGAGGTCAGTAATATCACGCCCCAAGCCAACCAGCCTTGATCGGGTATCAACATTTGCGAGACCGGCTTGTTGATGGCCCAGGTGCCCAGTACAGCCGTGACAAGCAAGATAGCCACGCCGAACCGGGGGTAGAGCCATTGCAGGGTTCCGTATACGGCGCGAATGGTGTCGATGTCGGGTTCGGTGGCCTTGTTGCGCTTGATTTGCGCCATGACCTTCAGGTCTTCAACCTTGGCGCCGCCCAGTGCATATGACAGCATGCGCGAGAAAGTGGGCGATAGCCCAAAGTCCAGAATCAGCTGCAGCGTGAGGATGGTGGCAAAGAGTTGCCACACTGCGATGTCAGCCGCAGGGAACTTGACGAGCACCAATGGCAGCACCAGCATGACGCCAAGCAGGCGCGCACCCATGCTGCCCCATGTCATCAAGGTAGGCGAGTGGCAAAGGCGCTGGGCGAGGGCCTTCATGGTGTTTGCACGCTTCGCTTAAACGGGGTCGTGCAGGCGTGCACCAATGCCGCCATCCAGCGCAATATTCGCACCTGTCAAAAACCCCAACTCCATGTTTGCAAGCAAGAGACAAGTCCTGGCGACTTCACTAGCCATGCCGATTCGCCCAACTGGGTGCATTTCATTCAATTGTTGGCGAGCCTCAGGGCGGCCATCAAAACCTTCTTCGAGCATGGGGGTGGCAATTGCCGCCGGAGATATCGCATTGACTCGCACTCTAGAACCCAACTCGACAGCCATGGCTCGGCTCATACCAATCAGTGCAGCCTTGCTTGTTGCATAGGCTATAAATTCAGATTTTGTTAAGCTTGCGTGAATGCTTGCAATATTGATAACACTACCCTGCGCAGATTCCAGTTCATGCAGTAAGCCTTGTGTTAAAAGAAAAGGCGCATGAACATTAATGTTTTGCGTCAATTGCCAATCAATGTGAGTGATGTCTTCAATTTTTTTCACTGCTTGATAGGCGGCGTTGTTTATTAGAACGTCTAATTTGTTTTTGGTAAGTGATTTTAACTTTGTTAAAAGTTCGCTCAGGCATGTGACATCAACGGCAATCTTGTTTAAGTCGCAAGATATGTAGGCGTCTACTGCGGTAGCGTTGGACGGGAGTTGCTCCGCCTTGTCGAGGCCAATAACATAATATCCATTTTGAGAAAATTCATGAACTAACGCGAGACCAATCCCACCAAGGCATCCGGTTATCAATACTGAAGGCATACTGGAAGTTTTTTGCATAATTATCTTTCCCAGTGCACGTGATTTTTAATGGGGCGAGCAGGTATGCCCGCGGCAATGACGTTTTCACTAATTGATTTCGTGACTACACTGCCCGTTGCGATGATTGAGCCTTCGCTGATGCTGACGCCTTTTAAAATTGTCGTTTTCGCACCGACCCATACGTGCTTTCTAATGATTACATTCTGTTCTGGATTGATTCGATTGTTTGTTGCGTCGAAAATTTTATGAGAATCGGGGGTCCTAATTTCGACGCCATAGGAAAATATGCAATCTGCTTCAATTGATATTTTGCTGGGCTCTCCTCTGGCTAGAATTAGATTTTGAGCGCTTTGCTTTCCGTTGAAATGAACATCACGACCTATTTCAATTTCGGAGTCATTTGCAATGATGGTAATTTCCGTCCAGTTGATGTCGGAATTTTCGTGCGTAATTATTCTATTGTTATTGCCCAATATGTTGAGCGCACATTGTTGCAAGCGCCCTGCAATTCGAATTTCATTGCCAAATCCCGTTATTTCCACGGAAGAGTTCAGCAACCGATGTACGCCTTTGATAAAAACCTTGTTGCTCTTGCGATTTTTGACTCTCAGTCTAGAGCGAAAAAACCGGAGGCTGATCATCTTGACAGCATTACCAAGCCAAGTGCCTTCCGCTGTGTCCACGCCTAACAGGACGCTCTTTAATTGGGTGGATTTCACATTTATGTACTCTGACAGAGTATGCGTGGTGTTAACACGCATCACCCTTGTTCACGCCCAAAAAGCCGAACAACAATTCAATGGCCCGATGGCTGGCGCGCACCACGCCGTCAGAGGTGTTCGACCCGTTATGCGAGCCCAGGATGCAGCGCTCGAAACCGCGCAGGGGCGAGTCCATGGGCAAAGGTTCGACTTCGAACACATCCAGCGCAGCCGAGTACACCTTGCCGCTGCGGATGGCTTCAATCAAGTCCACCTCTTTGATCAGCGGGCCGCGGGCCACGTTGACCACGCGCACGCCGTCCTTGGCCTTGGCCAGGGTGTCGGCGTTGAGCATGTGGCGGTTCTTGTCGTTGAGCGAGCAGGTGAACACCAGGAAGTCGCACTCGCCGATTCGGTGAGGCCACGGGCTCACCTGCACGGCCTCCAGGCCTTCTGGCGGTGCGGTGAAACCAGGGTCCCACGCGATGATGTTCATGTCGTGAGCGAGGGCGCGCTTGGCGGTGCTGCGGCCAATGTCACCCAGCCCGATGATGCCGATGGTGCGGCCCGATGTTGAAATGCCGCGCGGCTTGGGCCAGCCCCCCTCGCGAATCTTGCGATCTATCAGGAAGGTTTCGCGCGCCAGTGCCAGCACGTACGATATGGCCACATCGGCCACTTCGCCGCCGAACATATTGGGCGTGTTGATGATGGGGATGCCCAGGTCTTTGCAGGCAGCAAAGTCAACGTTGTCAACGCCGATGCCCCATTTGACGGCGGCCTTGAGTTGGCCCTTCTTGCCTGCCTCGAACACTTCGCGTGTGGCTGGGTCGTCGCCGATGATCCAACCATCGTGCTGAGGCACAAGCACCTTGAGTTCTTCAACCGTCAGCACTTGCACGACGTTGGGTGTCGTGATCTCGACGCCGGCCTTGGCAAAGATGGGCCGGAACTCGTCGATCATGCGCAGCATGGGGGGGCAGGTGACCAGAATTTTCATGGGATCAACTCAAGAAGAAATGCTTAATGAAGTCTACGTTTGATTTCTTCGCAGACAGCCAGGACGCGGGCAAAGGTCTGAGGGTCTTTGCAGGCAATGAAATTGCCCCAGGCGCGCTCTGAGCTGAGCTTGCATGGGTAAGCCTTGAACTCAGACCAGGAGTGTTGCTGACCATAGACCACGATGGGCTTCCACTCGCTGACCAACACTTGATAGCCTTTGCTGGTCAGGTAGGTCGCGAAGTCGTCAAAGTCATAGCCCAAAGGCTTTGTTTTGAAGTCCTCAAATTCGGTGACGATGACCTTGGGTGCATGGGTCTGCCAAGGCAAGCCTTCCAGCACAAATTTGTCGAAGCCTTCCGTGTCGATCTTCAGGAAGTCAATCTCTTTGATGCCGTTCTGCTCAATCACCTTCGCGAGCGTGGTGACGGCCACAGTGTCCGCAGCCGTGTGGGTGCTGTGGAATGCGGACAAGCCGCTGATGCCCGTTGATTGTTGGCTTCTGTAGAACGTCACGGATTCTTTCTCTTCGTTTGACAGTGCTCGATCGTCAATGGTGATGTTTGAGAACATGCCGACTTTTTTGATCAGATTCGCTCTGTTGAGCGAATCTGGTTCGAAGGCATAGACACGCCACCCAGCATTGCAAAATGGATACGATGTGCCGCCATAGTGAGCGCCGACATCAATCATCAAACCTTTGTTGTGTTTGATGTCGAGCGCTTTGATGACGATGCCAACTTCATCAATGTGATGTCGATCAACTGCTTCTGGTTTGAACTCTTGAACCAGCCGACGCAAAAAAGCGGCGGTGCCGTGCTCTTGGAAATAGTTCAGGGCCACATTGAGCTTGTTCAGCATGATCGACTCCTTTGATGAAGGTTAATGACTTAAATCGGGTACTGCGCCTGGGTACTACTTGAAGGAAGTGATAACAAAAAAATAGCGAATTTCAGCGAGGCTGCGTGCTTTGATACATGGACATGGCTTCAGCCATTTCCCAGCTCTCGGCATCGTCGATGTCGATGGATTCAGTCTTGCGCTGCTCCAGCATCACGGGCTTGAGGCCAATGCGGGCATTGGCAGCTTTGAAGCTGGCGCCGCTGAACACGAAGAGGTTGGAGTTCTCTTCAAACCAGGGCTCCAGGTCTTGCGTGCGAATCAGGTTCTTGGGGTCGTGATTCACCGCGCTCATGTCGGCACGATAAAAACGCGTCTGGTGCTTGTTGACGGTGAACACCGAATCATGAGCGCCAGTGGCCATGCCCTGCTTTTGCAATTCAATGGCTTTGCGCACGGTGTCCGCCGTGAGCAGCGGGTTGGTGGTGTGGGTCATGAGGTAGATGTCGGCGGGCACGTTGGCCACGTCATCGGCCAGCACCAGGTTCATGCTGACAAAGTCGCCACAGATTTCGGGCTTGCGGTCGCGGATCAACACGCGGTCACGATCAATCAGCCCGTTCTCGGCCAGGATGTGACGGGCGTCGGTGTTGATCACCACTTGCGAGATTTCTTCAACGCTGAGCAAGGTATCCAGCACCCATTGAAACAGCGGCTTACCATTGAACAAGCGAAAGTTCTTGCCTTTGACGCGTTCGCTGTTGGCCTTCATGGGCAACAGGGCAACGATGCGGGGTTGCGGTGTAGACATGGTGTTTTTGTTGTGAATTAACGGGGGTAGAAATAGCTCTCTTTGAGCTCGCGAGACATCTTGCGGTGGAAGTGGTTACCCCGGAACGAACCCGTGAACTGCATGAAGCGATACAGCAGAATGTGTTTGAAGTTCTGGCGCATGCTGCGTTGCTGCAGGGCTGCGCCAAGATCAATGAACACGGCGCTCAAAAAGTAGCGGAACACGTCAGCGCGGCTCAAATGCACTTCGGGCATGATGTGTTGCAAGGCAATGGCCTCGCGTTCAAAACGGCGCCGCACCTGCGCCCAGCTTTCACTGTGCAGGTGATAGACGGCCGCAGGCGCCACATAGGCCAGCTTGTAGCCTTGGGCCACCAGGCGCTTGGCCAGGTGCATGTCTTCAAGGCCGGTGAGGTCTTCGTCAAACCGGTGTTCGCGCCACACGCTCTTGAGCATGGCGGCATTGGCGTTATTGCAATAGAAGCCGTCTTGCGGCACCTTGCTGACCGCAGGGAAGTATTTGTTGAAGATCTGGCACTCGCTGAAATGACTGTCGCCATTGCCCACCTGGCCACCATAGGTGTAGGCGACGTCATCTTTGCCCAGTGGCGCCACCAGATCGGCAATCCAGCGCGGTCCGGTGGGGATGCAGTGCCCGCTCACAAACACCAAGGCATCACCGCTGGCGGCGGCGCAACCGATGTTCAACGAGCGACCAAAAGAAAACTCGTCCTTGTTGATCGGGGCGACGCGGGTAGGAAACGAGTTGGCAATCTTGAGGGTGTCATCGGTCGAACCGGAGTCGACAATGATCGTTTCGATCTCGAAGCCATCGCGGTGCTGCTGCTGGATCCCCTGCAAGAGTTCGCGCAGATGGCGCTGCTCGTTGTACGTACGAATGATGACGCTGACCTTCATACCGGCACCATCACTGCTGCTCGGGGAGCTTCTTTCCAAGCAGCATTTCCTTGGCTTTGGGTGAGAGCGCGTTGGTCAAGTCATTCAGGAATTGATCCTGAACCACGTAGGCGTGTTGACGATCATCATCGATGGTCGACACCCGAACCAACATCCCATCAGGCAGAAAGCCCTGCAGGCCGCTTTTGACGCGAGCGACATTTTGTTCCCACCACCCACGAACCAGATAGTCACCGGACCTGATCCAGTAGGTGATCGGTTCGTGACGAGCCCCGATGGTGGCTTGAAGCCGCATCACGGGGACAGCACGCGCATCGATCTGGGCCGCCGCCTTCTGGATATCGGCAAGCTTGAAACCTTGCGCCTCATAACAGACTTCAGGTTTATGCACCTGAAGCGCGCGCCCTTGATCCGCCCCATAAGCCAGAGACAGCATGACGCGATCACCCTTTGAATTGACATAGGTCCGCGACAGCATGTCGCTGTAGAGCAGAGTCAACTGCGCTTGCATGTCTGGACTGACAATGGTCGACGGAGTGTCTGTGTCTGCACGCCAGCCACCAAATGCTTCAGGAATCAGTTGCGACAGGTTTACGTCAGGCTTTTGCCCAGCGCTGTAGAGTGGCTTGGGTTGCAGTGCAACGCTGAGACCCGCCGCAAGCAGCATGGCAAACAGGAGCCCAAGACTCTTGATACGCATGGCTCAGCCCAACTTGGCAAGAAAGTCTTGATACGCGAGGGCAATTCCCTCAGGCAATCGGGTTTTGGCCGTCCAGCCCAAAGATGCCAGTCGAGAGACATCCATCAATTTGCGGGGCGTTCCATCGGGCTTGCTGGCATCGAATGCCAATTGGCCCTTGAACCCAAGCACCTTGACCACCGTTTCGGCCAACTCTTTGATGGTGACATCCGTACCGGTGCCGATGTTGACCAGAGGCCCGTCATAGCCCTGCTCCATCAGGTAGACACAGGCGTCGGCCAGGTCGTCTGCGTACAAAAACTCGCGCATGGGCGTGCCGCTGCCCCAAACAACCAGCTCTGTGTCGCCTCTTTGCTTGGCCTCGTGGGCCTTGCGGATCAAGGCGGGCAGCACGTGGCTTGCGTTCAGGTCGTAATTGTCATTGAGCCCATACAGGTTGGTGGGCATGACGCTGATGTACTGGCGGCCATACTGATGGTTATAGGCCTCGCACAGCTTGATGCCCGCAATCTTGGCAATGGCATAGGGCTCGTTGGTGGGCTCCAGCGGGCCGGTCAGCAGGTAGTCTTCTTTCAAGGGCTGTGGCGCCAGCTTGGGATAGATGCAACTGGAACCCAGGAACATCAAGCGCTGCACGCCCGCTTCATGTGCTGCGTTGATCAGGTTGGCCTCGATGACCAGGTTTTGATACAGGAACTCGGCCCGGTAGACATTGTTGGCCTGGATGCCACCGACCTTGGCCGCCGCAATGAAGATGTAGTCAGGCTTCTGTTCGGCCATGAAGGCGTGCACGGCCTTTTGGTCAAGCAAGTCCAGCTCTTTGCGGCTGCGTGTGACCACATGGGTGTAGCCCGCCTGTTGCAGGCGCCGCACGATGGCACTGCCCACCATGCCGCGGTGCCCTGCGACGAAGATTTTGGCCGACTTATTCATAGTGGTCGTAAGCCTTGAAGCCCGCTGACTTGATCAGGCTGTCGCGCTTGGCCGATGAATAGTCGCTGCGCACCATTTCGCCGACCAGTTCTGCCAAGGTGATTTTGGGCGTCCAGCCCAGTTTTGCCTTGGCCTTGGAGGGGTCGCCCAGCAGGGTTT
>JAGWTR010000015.1 GCA_028868855.1 Burkholderiales bacterium
AATCGGGCCATGCGACAGCGTGATCGCATCGCGCCCGATGGCTTCGACCTTGCCTTGCCCTTCATGCCGTGGCGCGGTGTTGGCTTTGGTTGGTGGCAACCCACCGTTAAGGCGCGCTTCCACACCCTTGAGGCTGGCTTCCGAGTCGATCAGGAACTGCGAGGACACCACCACGCGCTGGCCCGCAGCCAGGCCACGCTTGACCTCTGTTTGACCATTGCTATCGATGCCGGTCTGGACCTCGACCGGGCGGAATCGCCCCTTGTCCTCGGCCAGCATCACCACCGTGCGTTTGCCCGTCTGGATCACAGCCTCGGTGGGGATCAACAAGGCCTTCTCGGCGCGCAGGTCCATGAACTGCATGGTCACGCTCATACCTGGCACCAGATGGGCGCCGGGGTTGTTCAACTGCACGCGTGCCTTGAGGGTGCGCGTGCCAGGGTTGACCTCGGGCACCAGGGCCTGCACCTTGCCCTCAAAGGTGGTGCCGGGCACGGCCGGGCTGCGCGCCTGGACCTTGGTACCAGGGCGCACTTGGGCCACCTGGCTTTCTGGCACTTCGGCATTGGCCCAGACGGTGGACACACCGTTGATGCGCAGCAAGGTGGCGCCGGGCATCAGGGACATGCCCTCTCGCACCATCAACTCGCTGACCACGCCGCTGATGGGCGCCACCAGGGTGATGCGTGGCGGGGTCTTGCCGGTTTGCTCGACGCGCTTGATCTGATCCTCACTCATGCCGACCTGGCGCATGCGCTGGCGGGCGCCATCAACCAGACTGCCCATGGCGGTGCCCTGCATGCGGCGCACCGATAAAAACTCTTCCTGCGCGGCCACCCAGTCGGGCACATAGAGATCGGCCAGGGGCTGCCCCTGTTTGACCGGATCCAGCGTGGCACGCACGTACAGGCGCTCCACATAGCCGGTGGCCCGCGCTTGCACGACGACCTGGTCGCGCTCGTTGTAGGCGATGCTGCCCACGGCCGAGACCTGGGGTGACAGCACGCCTTCGGTGACCTCTGCGGTGCGCAAGCCTAGGTTCTGCTGGATGCGTGAGCTGATGGTGACCTTGCCCTGATCGCTCTCGCCATCGGCGTAGACCGGCACCAGCATCATGTCCATGAAGGGCGACTTGGCGGGTTTGTCGAACTTGTTGCCCGGCAACATGGGGTCGTGGTAGTACAAGACCTTCTTGCCGGTGGTCGGGTCGATGTCGCCAGCCTTGATGCCGTTGGCAATGTGACGGCGGGTGGCGTCTTCGCCTTCGGCGATGCTTTGCGGCAGGGCTTGCGTGGCGTTGGTCTCGGTGGCGGGCTGGGCTGGGTGCTGCGCAGAGGCCGCGCTCATGCCCATGCCGTTTTTAATGCCCAGGGCATACAGGCCGTAAGCGGCTGCGCCCAGCGTGGAGGCGGCGATCAGGGCGATCACCAGGGTTTTGAGTTTCATGTGGGTCTCCATCGCGGTGATCAAGGACGGGGCGCGGCCACGTCGCGCTCGGCCGGGATCAGGTAGTTGAGCTGGGCCCAGATGCGGGCGGTTTCCATGTCGAGTCGCAGCCGGTCCATCTGGGCGTCCAGATCCATGCGGCGAGCCTCCAGCACGGAGGCCAGTGTGCCGCTGCCGCCTCGGTAGGCCGACAAGGTGGCGCGCGTGCGCTCGGCCGCCAACGGAATCAGGGCGCTGTCGTAGCGGCCCAGTCGATCACGGCCGCTTTGCCAGCTTTGCAGCATGGCCGTGACCTGAGCGAGGTGTTCCCGCGTCGCTTCTTCGCGTTGGGCACGCATCTGCTCCACCATGGACAGCTTGGCGGCCAACTCCCGCTCCTGGCGGTTCTTCTGATCCCATTGCAAAGGGACCGAGACATTGAACGAGGCCATGTTCGAATAGCCGGGACCGCGCTGGCTGAGCATCACCTCGGCACTCCAATCGGCTTGTTTGTTGGCCCTCGCCACGTCTGCATCGGCCTGGGCCATTTCTTCCTGCTTGACCATGACGGTGATGTCGGGGTGAGCAGCGAGTTCGGTTTCCAATTCAGCCTGGTGCAGTTGAATGTGGTCTGTGTCGGGCGCATCGCCCAGTGGCGTGTCTGAGGCTCCACCTGTCCACCGGGCCAGTGCGGTCTTGGCGATGGCCACCTCGCGTGTGGTTTGGTCGATGCGGTCATCGATCTGGGCGAGCGCAGCGCGTGCGGAGAACACATCGGCTTGCGATCCTCGTCCACCTCGGTAGGCGGCCTCGGCAGCCTCGATCTGAAGTCGAACTTCATCGCGCTGCGCCTTGACCAAGGCCAGCATGCGCTCCTGGAAATACCGGTCCAGCCAGGCCAAGGCGGTGTCGCGTTGAAGTTGGGACAGGGCCAAGGCACGGCTGGCCTCGCTGGCCTGGGCTTCCCGCTCAAAACGCCTGGACCGTGCCAGACGTTTGTCCTCGCGGGTGAACTCCTGCATGACGCCCACCGACCGCATGGTCATGAAATCGCGCGTCACGCTGAAGCGGTCGGGCCCATCGATGGGCAGGTTGTTGATGCCCAGCGTCAAGGTGGGATCGGGCCGCTGGCCTGCTGCAACGGCCATGTCCCGGGCCGCGGCAACAGCACGGTCCTGTGCGACCAACTGGCGGGACCGAGCTTGCGACACGGCAAGCGCCTGGCCGAAGTCCAAAGGAGGCTCGGCGTGGGCGTTGAAGGCCCAGGCGCTGCCTGCCAGCAGAAGGATCGCGCCCCGCAGGGCTAGGGGCAAAAAATCGGTGAACATGAGGTCTCCAAAACGAAGCGCAAAGGCGCGCCTGCTGACGGGCGTGCGAACAGGGTTCAGGCACGCGGCAGCGCGACCGTGGCGTCCGAGTGACCGGTGAGGTCCTCAACGCCGTGTCGTTTGGAAGATCAAATTCGGAAGCAGCAGTGGAGTATCGACAGGGGCGGAGGCGCCGGGTCGGGGCGCAGGCCCGCCGTCAGCGCCCGCCATGAGGGCTCTCAAGCGCCAGCCGTCTGGTCGACCTGGTACAGGCTGACCAGCAGCACGGCGGGCAAGTTGGGCAACTGCGTGTGGTGGTCGCTCTGCTGGCCCTGGTGGCAATGCTCGGCACAGAGGTTGGCGAAGGTCTTGTCAGGGTAGCCTGACATCTGTTCGCAGTTGACCATGCCTTGCATGGCGCTGGCCTGCGCGGCGCCCTGGGCCGAGGCACCGGGGCAGGCGTAGGCCGCGATGCTCATTTGCGCGAACAGCATGATCCCGACCATCAGTCGGCAGATCATTTGTTTGAAGTCGCGGGTCATGGGCGTGTGGTCCAGTGGGGCATTGAGGGGCAGACAGCTGCGAGCCATCATACCGTTTGTAACTTTAGTGGTGGGCGTGTCTCCTTGTCAACGAAAGCGGGCGCGGAACACGCTAGAAGCGGAACTTCGCTGCGAACGGCATGTCATACGCAGCCAGAACTCGGCGGCGGGATCAGCCATTCACAAAAGGGCAGGAACACATGAAACAACTCGGCATCATCTCAATGGGCGTGGCGCTGTGGACGGCGGCCATGGGGGCCGCTGTCGCGCAGACCCCCACACGGCAAGAGGTCGTCGCCGAGCGCGGCGCCGACGTGATGCCCTTCAGCTTGAAGGCCACGACCCATGTTTTCACCAAAACGGAGACGGGCGGCGTGCAAAAAGTGATCGCCAAGAATTCCGACGACGCAGTGCAGGTGAGGTTGACGCGGGAACACCTCAAGGACATCGCGGACCAGTTCGCCAAAGGCGACTTCTCCGGGCCGTCTCATATTCATGGGGCGGACATGCCCGGACTGGCCGACCTTCAAAAGGCTGGTCGGTCCGACATCGCGATCCAGTACGCCGATGTGCCTGCGGGCGCGCAGGTCACTTACGCGACCAAGGATGCCAAACTGGTGGTGGCCCTACACAAATGGTTCGATGCCCAGTTGTCTGACCATGGCAGTGATGCGATGCCCGGACATGATCATGCCAAGCACCACACCCATTGAACATTTGAAGCCCGGTTCGCGTCACTCCACCTTTGCGCCCGGCTCGACCCGTGGTTGTCCATTGAGCCGATGGCGCAGCGTGGAGATGGCCTGGTTAACGTCTTTGCGAACACGGGAGATGCCGCCCAGGGGCCGGTGCGCCACGATGGCATGCCAGGGGCTGAAGGAACGCACCTCGCAGGCTTCACCTTGTTCTGCCGTTTGCGGTGTGATGTCGATCCGGGCGACCTTGGTGAAGGGTGCCGACTTCTCATCCAATTCGACCGTGGGGTCCTCGATGGGCATCTCGCCCGGGCGGTCCCGGGTTTGAACCATGAAATCGAAGCAGGCCGCCTTGGTGTCGGTTGGTCCTGGAGGTTGACCGACGCCGTGCTTGGGATGAACTGGACAGCTATCGCAATGACTCTTAGGGCTACTTTGATAAGATCGGGCGCGAACTGCACCGGGTGTCATGAGGGAGAAGCACCGTGGTTCGCATTGCGTATTTTTCAGACATTCACCATGGCCCCGAGAACCTGTCCAAGGCCGACCGTTGTTTCGGGACTGCCATCGACATGGCCATGACCTTAGGTGGGTAGGCTAGAGTGCTGTCTGCGGATTCAACCGATCACGCCCTGGACTTGCATTCGCCCACTGCGGAACGAATGGTGGCGTAGTTGCGTCGCGGCGACCATTGCCCTGTGCTGACAATGACGCGACAATCCGCGGCACAGCGCTGCCTGCCAGTCTGGCGTCCATGGTTTTGGCCATGACTTCCGACAGCAGCCCAATCAGCACGACGCCATCGGTGAATTCAAGGCCAGTGATGCCAACACCCTGGGGCGACGCGTGTGGATCAAGCACATGCCCGATGCGCCCTTGCTGGTGGGCAGCAAGACCTGGGAGCGCATTGAGCATGTGTTCGCTCCCTTGTTCGAAGCTCGCGATGCCGGCAGCGGTCACAAGGTGCGTCTGGTGCTGGCTGCACTGATCCGTGCCCGCTGGGAACACACGACGAGATCGATGCAGCCAGTTTGATGTTGACCAGCGAGCACTGGATTCCGGTTGAAGGCGTGCACGAGTTGCCGCTGGTGCATGCCCTGGTGGAGCAGGGCAGGCGCTTTGTCAAACCGTTGCGCTATGACGCCAAAAGCGCCGCTGCGTTTCCCAATGCCTTGTTGCTGGATGCGGGCCGCTGCCGCTGCCTTTGCACCTCATCACTGCCTTCATGCCACCGAAAGACCGGGCGGAAAACGAACGCGTCGCACGGGCGTCCGGTGTTTCATCGTGGCTCTGGCTGAGCGCCGAAGCAATGCCCATGTTGCCGGAAAAGGCTGTGTCCAGGAGTCATTGAACGGGGGCTGGGCTGCCATGTCTTGTGTGCGTTCGGCACATGCAGTAGATGAACTCCTGATCGGTGCCAAAGGGGGTGTGGTGAACTTGTTGTTCGTGGGTCAGCATGGTGAAGGCCTCCCCAAATTCGGCGTGCAATTCGTCCGGCGCATAGCGCATGACGGGCAGGCCACTGCACTGGGTGGGGCCATTGGTGCCGAACGTGGCCATGATGACGTAACCGCCTGGCTTGAGCGCACGCAAGACCTGTTTGACGTAGGCCTCGCGGTCCACTTGCGTTGTCAGGAAGTGGAAAACGGCGCGGTCATGCCAAAGATCGATGCTGTGGGGCTCCAAGGTCGCGCGGGTGATGTCTGCCTCCACCCATTTGACGCCAGTTCCACGCGCGCCCAGGCGATGCAGACTTTCTGCCAAGGCGGCGGAGGACAGGTCCAGCACGGTCACGTTGGCGTAGCCGTCGTCCAGCAGGTCATCGACAAGGGTGGAGGCTCCACCGCCAATGTCGACGAGGGCCGCGTCGTGGCCGAGGCCGCTTGCGCGGATCAGCCGCATGGACATGACTGCATGCGCTTGAAACCAGCTCACGCTGTCCGGTGCCTTGGTGCTGTAAACCTTTTCCCAATGATCCTTGTTTTGCATGTTTTGCGCCTTGATCTATTCAGCCCAGATGGGTGTGTCGCTCTGATTTGGGTTCGGCCTCCATGGCCGCCAGCCCTTGCAAGATGCCACAGGACTGCGTGGTTTGTTCGCTTCGACATCGCTGGCGCAATGAGGCCAATTGCAGCTTGAGGTGGATGAGTTCTCGTATGCGCTCATCGACGTGGGCGATGTGCTGATCAAAAACGTCGTTCACCGCGCCGCAACCTTGCTCTGCCTGGTCAGCCAGACCCAGCAAGGTGTGGATTTCACTGTGGCTCATGTCCAGCGCACGGCAATTGCGGATGAAGCGCAGCCGCTCGACGTGCTCGGGCCCATACACGCGGAAGTTGCCAGCCGTGCGATCAGGCGCCGGCAGCAGGGCCTCCTTTTCGTAGTAGCGGATGGTCTCGACCGTGCACTGCGCGACCTGGGCCAATTCACCGATTTTCATGAAGACTCCATAAACCTCTTGACTCTATAGTAGCTTCAGCTTGTGTAATGGGCCAAACGCTGACTCAAATGCCCATGTCCACCCATCACGAACACCATTCGCACGACGACCACAATCACGGTGACGAATCTGGTTGCACGACGTCCCCTACCTCCGTGTCGCCTGTTGCCACTTGCGAGACGGCTTGCTGCAGCCATGACGTGAAGCCCGCTCCGGTGGCATTGGGCAAGCCTGTGGCCATCGGCGCGCGCGTACAAACGCCCATCCGCATCATGCAGATGGACTGCCCGACGGAAGAGGCCTTGTTGCGCAAGAAGCTGGGGAGCATGGCCGGTGTGTCGGGCATGGAATTCAACCTGATGCAGCGCGTGCTGACGGTGACGCACGAGCCTCAAGCCATCGAACCCATCCTGGACGCGATCCGCACCCTGGGTTTCACGCCGGAAATCGCCACGGGCACCGCATCCGATTCAGCCCTCACGCCTGAGCTAGCCAAACCCTGGTGGCCGCTTGCCCTGGCGGGCGTGGCCGCCATCGCCTCCGAGACAGTGCACTGGTTCGGTTTGCCGACATGGCTGGCGGCATTGCTGGCGGTCACGGCCGTGCTGGCCTGCGGCCTCACGACCTACAAAAAAGGCTGGGTGGCCATCCGCAACGGCAACCTGAACATCAACGCCTTGATGAGCATCGCTGTGACGGGCGCGCTGGTGTTGGGCCAGTGGCCCGAAGCGGCCATGGTGATGGTGTTGTTCACAGTAGCAGAGTTGATCGAGGCCAAGTCGTTGGACCGTGCGCGCAACGCCATCCAGGGCTTGATGCAACTGGCGCCAGAGCGTGCCACCGTCTTGCAGGATGACGGTGACTGGCAAGAGGTCGAAGCCAAATCGGTGGCCCTCCAGGCGCGTGTGCGTATCAAGCCGGGTGAGCGCATCGCATTGGACGGCACCATCGTCAGTGGTCGCTCGACGATCAACCAGGCTCCGATCACGGGCGAGAGCCTGCCCGTGGACAAGACCGAGGGCGATGCCGTCTTTGCCGGGACCATCAACGAGTCGGGCTCTTTTGAATACGTTGTGACGGCAGCGGCGGGCGACAGTACCTTGGCGCGCATCATCCACGCGGTGGAAGAAGCGCAAGGGGCGAAGGCGCCGACACAGCGTTTCGTCGATCAATTCGCACGCGTCTACACACCCGTGGTTTTTGCCATCGCACTGGCCGTGGCCATCCTGCCGCCGCTGTTGATGGGAGGTGCCTGGTTTGACTGGGTATACAAAGCGCTCGTTCTGCTGGTCATCGCGTGCCCATGCGCACTGGTGATCTCGACCCCCGTGACCATCGTGAGCGGCTTGGCCGCAGCCGCGCGCCAAGGCATCCTGATCAAGGGCGGGGCCTACCTGGAAGAAGGCCGCAAGCTGGCTTGGCTGGCCCTGGACAAGACCGGCACGATCACGCACGGCAAGCCGGTGCAGACGGACTTCGTCACCTTGAATGGCCACGGCGAGGCGGATGTTCGAAGCCTGGCAGCCAGCCTGGCGAGCCGCTCCGATCACCCGGTCTCACGCGCCCTGGCCACGGCTGCGCAACAAGAAGGCATCGTTTTACGAGACGTGGACGCCTTCGAGGCGCTGCCCGGGCGGGGCGTCAAGGGCCTCATCGACGGCAAGCTTTACTACTTGGGCAATCACCGCTTGATCCACGAGCAAGGTCGCTGCTCCTCAGAGTTGGAAGCCCGTTTGACGTCTTTGGAGGAGCAGGGCAAAACCGTCATCTTGCTGAGCGATGAGCAAAGCGTGCAGGGCTTGTTTGCCGTGGCTGACACGGTCAAGGACAGCAGCCGTCAGGCCATCGCCGAACTCCATGAGTTGGGCATCAAGACGGTCATGCTCACGGGCGACAACGCCCACACGGCCCGCGCCATCGCGGCGCAAGTGGGCATCGACGAAGCCCAAGGGGACATGCTGCCCGAGGACAAGCTCAAGGCGATCGAGATCAAGATCGGGCAAGGCGGTTCGGTGGGCATGGTGGGCGATGGCATCAACGACGCGCCCGCTCTGGCCCGCGCCGACATCGGTTTCGCCATGGGGGCGGCAGGCACAGGCACCGCCATCGAGACGGCCGACGTGGCCCTGATGGACGACGATCTGCGCAAGCTGCCGCGCTTTGTGCGCCTGTCGCGCCGCACCCATGCGCTGCTGGTTCAGAACATCGTGCTAGCCCTTGGCATCAAGGCGGTGTTCCTGGTTCTGACGCTGACTGGCCTGGGCACGATGTGGATGGCCGTATTCGCGGACGTGGGTGCCAGCTTGCTGGTGGTGGGCAATGGCTTGAGGCTGCTGCGCGCTACTGCTTCACGCAGATCGGGTTCAAATTTTCAGTAGCCTGCCGATATACTCAGTGCCATGCGTCGATTGATCGCCATCTTCCTGCTTGTACTGCTGCCGCTCCAGTCCATCTGGGCGGCCATGGAGCCGTACTGCCTGCATGAAAGTGCGCAGAGTCAATCGCATCATTTTGGGCACCACGAGCATCAGCACCATGCGCAAGCCGATGGCGCTCACCATGATGGCGATGCCAACAACACCGGCAAGGCATCAGCGATGCTCGATCACGATCACCATTGCTGCTCGGGTGTTTCGTTGCTGTCTGCCGCTGTGCCACTGCCTGGGCCATTGCCCCAGGCTGCCGGGGTGGCCTCGCCGCTGGCGAGTTATGCCTCCTTCGATGCAACCCGCATCGAACGCCCGAATTGGGCCGTCTCGCTCTGAGCCGGCGAGACGGGTTTTTGCACATCCCCTGATGTGATCCTGGCCATGTACGGGGGGTGGGCGACCACCAGGCCCCTGCATGCGCTGTGTGACCGAGGCGCTCAAACTGAGCCCTTGACCTGTTCGCCGAATGTCCCCTGCTGATTTGCGGAGAATTCGATGCGACGGTTTGATGTTTCCCGAGCGGCGCGCACGGCTTGTGCGGCCCTGTGTGTTCCCTTCATGTTTCAAGCGGCTTGGGCTCAAGGCCTGAGCCTGGATGCGGCGCTGGCCACGGCCTTGGCACGCCACCCTGATTTGCGCGCGTCCATGCTGGAGCGCGAGGCCAGCGAAGGTGCCATCCAACAAGCCAGTGCATGGCAAAACCCGGAGTTGTCCACGCTGATGGAAGACACCCGGCAGGCCACTCGCACCACCACCATCCAGTTGAGCCAGCCCATCGAGTTGGGCGGCAAACGCTCGGCGCGTATCAGTGCGGCGCGGGCGGGCCAAGGCCAGGCCGAGCTGGATGTGGTCGCGCGGCGTGCCCAGGTCCGGTCTCAGGTGATGGCGGCGTTCTACGGCGTGGCTGTGGCGCAAGAACGGGTGAGGCTGTCCGATGAACTGGGGCGCTTGTCCTCTCAAGCGCGTGAGGCGGCGTCCAAGCGGGTGCTGGCAGGCAAGGTCTCGCCCGTTGAGGAACTCAAGGCGCAGGTGGCTGAGGCCCAGGCGCTGTCGGCGAGCACCGTTGCCCAAAGCGAGTGGCGTGCTGCGGTGGCCCAACTGCGTCAGGCCTTGGGCGATCCAACCGTCAAATTCGAACGTGTCGAAGCTGACATCGGGCGACTGCCTTCTGCTGCGCTGTGGGAGCCCTTGGCGCAGCGGCTGGAGACCACTCCGGCCATCGCTCGGGCTCAACAAGAAATTACGCGCAGGCAAGCCCTGAGCGATCTGGAGCGGGCGCGCCGCACCCCGGATCTGACGGTGTCGCTGGGTGCCAAGCGCGACCAGCAGATGGGCCGTGATCAAGCCATCGTGGGCGTGAGCCTGGTGCTGCCGCTGTTCGATCGCAACCAGGGCGCCATCCTGGAAGCCAGCCGCCGCGAAGACAAGGCCCGGGCTGTGCTGGATGCCTTGCGCGCCAGCGTTGAGGCGCAAGCCACCCAGGCCTTGTCGCAATTGACCTCCGCGCTGGCGCAGGCCCAGACCCTGCGCGACAAGGTGCTGCCCGCCGCACGGCAAGCCTTTGCCGCCAGCACCAAAGGCTACGAGTTGGGCAAGTTCGGATTCCTGGACGTGCTGGACGCCCAACGCACCCTCTTTGAAGCAGAAACACAGGCGCTGAGCGCCGCCGCTCAGGCCTATCAGGCCGATGCCCGCTTGCTTGAGCTGCTGGGCGAGCCCACCCCGACGAAAGACTGACCCCATGAACAACCCCACGAAACACAAATCCTGGCTGGCCATTGCGGTCGTCGTCGTTTTGGGCGCGCTGCTGGGCTGGGCGATCCTCCAGAAGGACAAGCCCAAGACCAGCGACGAACACGGCCACGACGAACACGCAGAGGCCGAGGGACATGCCGATGACGAGCACCATGGCACTGTCGCAGCCAAGCCTCATTCCGACGACAAAGAGCACGGTGACGAAGAGCACCATGAGGATGCCACAGAGGCCAAGCCCGCCAAAGGCCCCCACGGTGGCCGCCTGTTCAACGCCGGCGCTTATGGCCTGGAAGTGACCATCTTCGAGACCGATGTGCCTCCTGAGTTCCGGCTCTACGCCTATCAGAATGGAAAACCCCTGGCCCCAGGCCAGACCACGGCGACGCTGACGCTGGAACGCCTGGGCCGTGAGCCGCAGGTCATCCGGTTCAAGCCCCAGGGCGACTACCTGCGAGGTGATGCCGAGGTGGTCGAGCCCCACTCTTTCAAGGTCACGGTTGAGGCTGCGCAGGGCGGACAAACCCATCGCTTTGGCTACGCGCAGGAAGAGGCCCGAGTCACCATGAGCGATGCGCAACTGCAGCAAGCCGGGGTGACGCTGGCCGTGGCAGGCCCGGCGCGCATCAACAGCCAGTTGACCTTGCTGGGCGAGGTTCGCTACAACGGCGACCGCACCGTGCAGGTGGTACCGCGTCTGTCGGGGTTGGTCGAGGCCGTGCCCGTCAGCGCGGGTGAACGCGTTCGCAAGGGGCAAGTCCTGGCTGTGCTGTCGAGCCCTGCGCTGGCCGATCAACGCGCCGAAGGCGTTGCGGCTCAGAAGCGGCTGGCCTTGGCGCGCACCACCCATGATCGTGAGAAAAAGCTCTGGCAGGACAAAATTTCTGCCGAGCAGGATTACTTGCAGGCACGCGCTGCCTTGCAAGAGGCCGAGATCGCTGAACAGAATATCCGCCAGAAGTTGGCCAACCTGGGTGCCTCGGCCAACAGCGGCGGCAACCTGACGCGCTTTGAGTTGCGCTCGCCCATTGACGGCATCGTGACCGACAAGCGCATCACGGTGGGCCAGTCGGTGGGCGAGAGCGAGCCGGTGTTCACGGTCTCGGACCTGTCCTCTGTGTGGGTGGAAGCGCCTGTGGCCACCAAGGACCTGGGCACCGTCCGAGAAGGCCTGGCCGTGCAGGTCAAGGCCTCAGGCTTTGACACCCAAGCAGCGGGCACGATCACCTACGTCAGTGCCCTGGTGGGTGAGCAGACCCGAAGCTCCACGGCGCGGGTAGTCTTGCCCAACCCCAAGGGACTGTGGCGCCCGGGTTTGCCGGTGAGCGTGGAGGTCACCTCAAGCGAGGCCGAGGTGCCCGTGGCCGTTCAGGTGGACGCCATCCAAAGTGTGCGCGATTGGCAGGTGGTCTTTGGCCGCTACGGCCAGCAGTTGGAGGCGCGCCCCCTGGAGCTGGGCCGAAGCGACGGCCGTGTGGTGGAGGTGCTCAGTGGTTTGAGCGCAGGCGAGCGTTACGCCGCCAAGAACAGCTTTGTGATCAAGGCTGAACTGGGCAAGGCAGGAGCCAGCCATGACCATTGAACGCACCCCTTTGTCTGAATGCTTCAAGGAGCCCAGCCATGTTTGAACGCATCTTGCGCTTTGCGCTGGAGCAACGCTGGCTGGTGTTGCTCGCCACGCTGGCGGTTGCCGCCCTGGGCGTTTTCAGCTACCAGCATTTGCCGATTGACGCCGTGCCGGACATCACCAACGTCCAGGTCCAGGTCAACACCGAGGCCTCAGGCTACTCGCCGCTGGAGGCCGAGCAGCGTGTGACTTTTCCCATCGAGACGACGATGGCAGGCTTGCCGGGTTTGAAGGAGGTGCGCTCCCTGTCGCGCTATGGCCTGTCACAGGTCACCGTGGTGTTCAAGGACGGCACCGACATCTACTTTGCCCGCCAACTGGTCAACGAGCGCATCCAGGAGGCACGCGGCAAACTGCCTGCAGGCCTGGCCCCCTCTCTGGGGCCTATTGCCACCGGCCTGGGCGAGATCTACATGTGGACGGTTGAAGCCAAGCCCGGTGCCCTCAAGGCCGACGGCCAACCCTTCACCCCCATGGATCTGCGCGAGATCCAGGACTGGATCATCAAGCCTCAGTTGCGCAATGTGCCCGGCGTGACCGAGATCAACACCATTGGCGGTTTTGCCAAGGAGTTCCAAGTGGCACCCGATCCGGCCAAACTGGTCGCCCATGGCCTGAGCCTGAGCGATCTGGTCACGGCCCTGGAGCGCAACAATGCCAATGTGGGCGCAGGCTACATCGAGCGGCGTGGCGAGCAGTACCTGATCCGCGCGCCTGGCCAGGTGCAAGGCATGGCGGACATCGGCAGCATTGTCGTCAAGCAAGCGCAGGGCGTCAGCGTTCGCATCCGCGATGTGGCCGAGGTGGTGCTGGGCAAAGAGCTGCGCACGGGTGCGGCCACCGAGGATGGCCGCGAGGTGGTGCTGGGCACGGTGTTTATGCTGATTGGCGAGAACAGCCGCGATGTGTCCAAAGCGGTCGATGTGCGCCTCCAGCAGGTCAACAAGACCTTGCCGGCAGGCGTGATCGCCAAGACGGTTTATGACCGCACCGTGCTGGTGGACAAGGCGATTGCCACGGTCAAGAAGAACCTGTTCGAAGGGGCTGTGCTGGTCGTCGTGATCCTGTTTGCCTTCCTGGGCAACTTCCGAGCGGCCTTGATCACGGCCATGGTGATCCCGCTGGCGATGCTGTTCACGTTCACGGGCATGGTGACCCAGCAGGTCAGTGCCAACCTGATGAGCCTGGGTGCGCTGGACTTCGGCATCATCATCGACGGTGCGGTGGTGATCGTAGAGAACTGCGTGCGGCGCCTGGCGCACGCCCAATCGCATCACGGACGCCCCTTGACCCGAGGCGAGCGTTTCCACGAGGTATTTGCAGCAGCGCAGGAGTCGCGCCGTCCCCTGTTGTTCGGGCAACTCATCATCATGGTGGTCTACCTGCCCATCTTTGCCTTGACGGGTGTTGAGGGCAAGATGTTCCATCCCATGGCTTTCACGGTGGTGGCGGCCTTGTTGGGCGCCATGATTCTGTCGATGACCTTCGTCCCGGCAGCCGTTGCGCTGTTCCTGACGGGCTCGGTCAGCGAGAAAGAAAACCGCCTGATGGGCTGGGCCAAGCGTGGCTATGAGCCTCTGCTGGACAAGGCTTTGGCACACCAGCCGCTGGTGTTGACCATCACGGCGGTCTCCGTTGCGTTGGCTGTGCTGATGGCCTCTCGCATGGGCAGCGAGTTCATTCCCAGCCTGGACGAGCACGACATCGCCTTGCATGCGCTGCGCATCCCGGGCACCAGCCTGAGCCAGGCCGTCGAGATGCAAGCGCAACTGGAGCGCACCATCAAGGCATTCCCTGAGGTCGAGGCGGTGTTCGCCAAGCTTGGCACGGCCGAAATCGCCACCGACCCGATGCCGCCCAGCGTGGCTGACACCTTCGTGATGCTCAAGGCACGTGAGCAATGGCCCGATCCCAAGCGGCCCAAGGACGATCTGATCGCGGCCATGCAAAAGGCCGTGTTGAAGGTGCCCGGCAACAACTACGAGTTCACCCAGCCCATCCAGATGCGCTTCAACGAGCTGATATCGGGCGTGCGCAGCGATGTGGCCGTCAAGGTGTTTGGCGATGACATGGACACGCTCAACGAGACTGCGGAGCAGATCTCCAAGGTGCTGGAGGCCGTGCCTGGGGCCGAAGATGTCAAGGTAGAACAAACCACCGGCCTGCCCATGCTATCTGTGAAGATCGACCGCGAGAAGGCTGCGCGCCTGGGCTTGAACGTGGGCGACATCCAGGACACGCTGGCCACGGCACTGGGTGGGCGTGAGGCAGGGGCGGTGTTCGAGGGTGACCGCCGGTTCGACATCCTGGTTCGCCTGCCAGAAAACCTGCGCAGCGACCTGGACGCTTTGGGGCAGTTGCCCATTCGTCTTCCCGCCAACGCTGCGGGTGAACACGTGGGCTTTGCCCGCCTGGGTGATGTCGCCACGATGGACCTGACCCCTGGCCCCAACCAGATCAGCCGCGAAGAAGGCAAACGCCGAGTGGTGGTCACGGCCAATGTGCGCGGGCGAGACATCGGCAGCTTTGTGGGTGAGGCACAAGCCAAGATCGAAGCTGGGGTCAAGGTACCTGCTGGTTATTGGACCACCTGGGGCGGCACCTTCGAGCAACTGCAATCGGCCTCGCGCCGTCTTGCCATCGTGGTGCCCGTGGCATTGCTGTTGGTCTTCCTGTTGCTCTTTGCCATGTTCGGCAATGTCAAGGATGGTTTGCTGGTGTTCACCGGTGTGCCCTTTGCTTTGAGCGGCGGTGTGGCGGCGCTGTGGCTGCGTGACATTCCCTTGTCGATCTCGGCAGGAGTGGGTTTCATCGCATTGTCGGGTGTGGCCGTGCTCAATGGCTTGGTGATGATTGCCTACATCCGAAGCCTGCGCGAAGGCGGCATGGCCCTGGAGCCAGCGATCAGAGAAGGGGCCCTGACACGCCTGAGGCCTGTGCTCATGACCGCCTTGGTGGCCAGCCTGGGCTTTGTGCCCATGGCGGTAGCCATTGGCACGGGCGCCGAGGTGCAGCGGCCGTTGGCCACCGTGGTCATCGGCGGCATCCTGTCATCGACTGTATTGACCCTGTTCGTGCTGCCGCTGCTCTACCGATGGACGCATCGCACAGATGATTTTTCCCCTACGAACTGATTGCCTTAATCCGAAGGAGTTCATCATGCCGAAATTGAAAATGACGCTGGTAGTTATCGTTGCGGCCGTGACCACCGCCTGCGCGACGGGGCCGCAGGTATCGAGCGACGCCTACTCGCAAGGTTGGCGGCGTGCGCAGGTTATGTCCATCGGAAAGGATCAGTTGGCGGTGCGCTCAAGCAAGGAAGATTGTCGAACGGCATTGGGTGCAGATGCAAGTTTCATGCGGTTTGCGGTAGCCTCCTACAGCTATGGTGGCAACCCAAACCTGCGGGAAAAACGCATCGTAGCGATACCCAATGATGTCGATGTCAATGTGGGCGATTGGGTTGCCGTCAGCATCACTGATTGCCGCATGGCCCTCAAACAATTGGGCACTGAAAGCAAAGGCTTTTGAGCCATGACATCCTTCTTGCTTGAACCTGCTCACCCATGATCCAAAAACTGCTCTCTCATCGACATGTTGGCGTCATGTCCGCGTTGTTGGCCGCATTGTTGTTCGGTGTGAGTGCGCCGTTTGCCAAGGTTCTGGTTGCTCAGGCGAGCCCCTGGCTGCTGGCGGCGCTGTTGTACCTGGGCTCCGGAACGGGTTTGTGGGTGGTGCGTCGCATTCAGCGTGTACCTCCGGTGACCCTGGCCTGGCGCGAATGGGGGTGGCTGGCAGGCGCCATCGTGACGGGCGGCATCGCAGCGCCTGTCTTGTTGATGACGGGGCTGGCTGGCATGTCGGCGTCTCAGTCGTCCTTGCTGCTCAATGCGGAGAGTGTGCTGACTGCCGTGCTGGCCTGGGTGGTGTTCAAGGAGAACGTGGACCGGCGCATCGCGCTGGGCATGGCCGCCATCGTGGCCGGTGCCTTGGTACTGAGTTGGCCAGGTGCTGCTGAGCACGTAGCCACTTCGACACTCTGGCCATCTTTGGCGGTGCTGGGGGCATGTTTGGGTTGGGCTGTGGACAACAACCTGACGCGCAAAGTGGCCTTGAACGACGCGGGTTTCATCGCCATGGCCAAAGGATTGAGCGCGGGCAGCACCAACCTGGTCTTGGCCGTGGCGCTGGGTGCGGGGTGGCCCGGTTGGGACACCACCTTGTCAGCGGGCTTGCTCGGGTTTCTCAGCTATGGCGCCAGCCTGACCCTGTTCGTTCTGGCGCTGCGCCATCTGGGTGCCTCGCGCACAGGGGCCTATTTCTCTGTGGCGCCGTTCTTTGGTGCCCTGGTGTCTGTGCTGCTTCTCCACGAGCCTGTCACGGTGCAGTTGATGGTGGCTGCGGCCTTGATGGCGTGGGGTGTCTGGCTGCACCTGTCGGAAGACCATGCCCACGAGCATGCGCATGAAGCCCTGGAACACGCGCATGAGCATGTTCACGATGCGCATCATCAACATGAGCACGATGGCCCTGTCGTGCCGGGCGTGTCGCACAAGCACGTTCATCACCATCTGCCCATGCGCCACACCCACGCGCATTTTCCTGATGCCCATCATCGGCACGGTCACTGAGGCGTCAAGCTTGGGAATCTGTGTGGCAGTTGCAGGGTGCAACGTCCTGTGCTGACTTGCAGATGACCAGGCAGGGAGCTGTCGAATGCATATTCATGGTCCTTCGTCTGCTCACCTGAACCAAGGCGGCTCCAACGCCGATGGTCAGCACGAGCAGGCCGATCTGCCATTCCCCGAAGGCCGCGCTGAGGCCTGATGTGAGCAAGCCCGCCAACAGCGGAGCGAGCAAGGGCACAGCGCAGCATGCCGCGCAGGCGCTCAGCAGGAGCAATGGGGCCATCAACAGTTTCTTCATGAATTCTCCAGTGAGTTGCAAGGCGAGCACCAGGCTCTTAAACTGACTCTAAAACCTCAAGTAACTTGAGGTGCAAGGGAAATTGCAATGACTGTCGTGATCGAAGCGATACTCACCATCGGCTTGCTGGCTGACCGCAGCGGCTGCAACGTGCCCACCATCCGCTACTACGAGGAAATCGGTCTGTTGCCAAAGGCGCAACGCCGCCCCAATGGTCATCGGATCTATTCGAGTGTGGACCGGGACCGATTGACGTTCATACGGCGCTGCCGGGACTTCGGGTTCTCGATTGAGCAGGTCCGTCGCCTCATCGATCTGGCGGTCGATGGTGGCCGCGATTGCGTGGATGCCCGGGACCTGACTCAGTCTCACCTAGACGACGTTCGTCTCAAGTTGGCGGAGTTTCGAGCTTTGGAGTTCGGGCTGGCCGCGTTGGTGCAATCTTGCACGGACCGATGCATGGGCGGCGCCCCGTCCGCGTGTACGATTTTCAATGACCTGATCGGTCCGGCGGTCGTCTCACCGCCAAGTGATTGTTGCCGCAGTTGATGTGGGATTTTTTCAACTTGTGGCGGGCTGCAACGCGATGACGGCCATGCCGACCAAGGCGATGCCGGCGCCTGCGATATCCCATGGTGTTGGCGTGATGCCATCAACGAGCCACAGCCACGCCAATGCGACGGCGATGTACATGCCGCCATAAGCAGCATAGGTGCGACCGGCCGCGCTGGGGTGCAAAGTCAACAACCATGCGAACAGGGCGAGCGAGGCTGCGGCCGGAACCAGGAGCCAGAGCGCCTTGCCCTGCCTCAGAACCAGCCACGGCAGATAGCACCCCGTGATTTCTGCAATCGCTGTCAGGGCAAACAGGATGGTCAATCGCAACATGCGGTACCTCGCTTTTTTAGTAGTTGCGGCGTTGGGCTAGCTGTCTTGTTTGTCGCGGTCGTGACGTGGGTTCTTGCCGCAAGGTGGTTGACACACAGGTTGGCTACGCCCGAGGACCTTTTGCATGACACGCAAGCTGGCGCCGCGATGAGCGCCGCAAAAAAAGCATGACATTGAACCTATCCCGCCGGCAAAACCGTTTGCAAAAGGGGAGCCAGGTGCCTTGCTTTGATAACGCAGCCCATCGTCTCGCAAAATGGTTTCGGCTGCCTGACCGTGTTGGTTGTGCTGCATTGGGCTGCTCATGTCGTGTGGCTCAGTTTGTGGATGGCATTATTGTGCAACCGGAGAACAGGCTGATCTGCTTGTCAAGCAGCCTGCACGCGGCTGGACGAGCAAGGCGCTGAACAATCAAATCCTCAAGGGGGCTGGTGCCGTTCAAGGCGGGGCAAGCCTTGACGCGCTCAGTAGGCAGCCTTGATCCTGATGCCCGTCCTTGAAATGATATCCGTGAGCACGCCGCACAAGGCCCAATTCAATGCGATGGTCGATGGCAGGCCGAATCCCTTGACGAGCATCGTCGTGCCGACGATCAATGAGCAGATTGCCGCCATTTTCACCAGGGGACGGTTGAGATCCGCTTGTGGCAAGAGGGCACGGCGTCTCATGGCCACTTGCACGAGCAAGGGAGCGAAGAGGAGAAGGTGCCAACAGGTCTCATGCAGGCGACCGGCCGAGGTGTCATATCGTTCAGGCAAGGCGCCACCGTGGGTGAACCAAGCATCAAACGCTGCCACGCCAGCGTCGCGGTTTTCTGGGTCCAACAGTGCGCCCAGTATCGCCATGAGACTCCATGCGAAGACACCCAGTACAGTCAAGGCCAAGGGCCCAATCGGGTCATCTTGTGAAAGCCCCTCTCTGCACGGCTTGGGACTTGGTGGCCGCTCGGAAAATTGGCTCACCCTGTTACTCAATGCGTGCCAGCCCGCAGCAAAGCGTGAATCGACACCCGCTGACACCTGCAGGCCTTGGCCCCAGCGCGACCGTTCCTCCCATGCGGTCAGCAATGGCCTTGACGATGGCCAAGCCCAACCCAGTTCCTTCTTGGTCACTGCCTGCGGCTCTGTAGAAGGGGGCGAATACATGAGGCAGATCTTCGCGCGGTACGCCCATGCCGTTGTCGTCAACGAGCAAGGCCATGTGGCCGTTGCTGGACGTCACGGCGATGTCGATCTGACCACCGTCTGCCACGTGTCGAATGGCGTTGGACAGCACATTGGTCAGCAAGGTCCGCATCTCGAAAGGGCTGCACAAGACCTGGCACGGCTGAGCTTGCGTCAACCCGATGTCGATATTTTTAGCAATCGTCAATGGGAGCAAATCGGCGACCACTTCGCGCACGACTGCCATCACATCACAAGGTTGAACTGGTGTGGCGTCAACCTGATCTTGTATTCGGGACAGTGACAGCAGTTGCTCCAACAAGCCTTTGGTTCGCTTGAGTCCACTCTGGAGGGCCTGCATCCGCTCGTTTGCCTCGCCCTGCGCGATGACGGTTGACAGGTTCTCCGCCTGGATGGACAGGGCCGCAATCGGCGTGCGCAACTCGTGTGCCGCATCAGCGATGAAACGCCGCTGCTGCTGTTGCGATTCTCTCAAGCGTTGCATCATGGCGTTGACAGACGCCACAAATGGCAGGATTTCGACGGGTACCCCCTGGACAGGCAGCTTGATGGGGTTGAGCGAATTTGCTTGGTCCAGCATCTCCCCCATCTGGCGAACAGGCGCAAGCGTGCGTCGGATCACGACGGTAAGCAGACCAATCAGCACGGGGATCAACGTCAGCAACGGCAACAAGGTTTGCAGTGCGCTGTGCCTGGCAATTTCGTCCCTCACCTCCGTGAGTTGTCTGGCGACCACCTTGCGGCCATCGGGCAGCACCTGCAATGCCACGCGCCATTCATTGCCATCGAAGAAGATGGTGCTGAGTCCTTGGGGATTTGATGCCTTCAGGTCGACCGCTTTTGTAAATGGCCCGGACACTTCAACCATGGTTTGGTCTTCTGGATCAACCACAGGTTCATTGGGGGTTGCCACGGGGCCAGAGGGTGGGGCATTGCGGGCCACCAGATAGGCCACTTGCTGGAGTTGCGTGTCCTGCAACTCATGGGCATCACCGTATGACTGAACATAGGCGATGCTTGCGGCCGCCAGGCCACCCAGGGTCACCAGGATCGTGATGTATCGAGCCAGACGGCCCTGCAGGGATGGGTTCATTGGCATTTATCGACCATCCAGCCCAGGCCTCTGATGTTTTTGATCACGGCCGCGCCAAGCTTCTTCCTGATGCCATGAATCAGCACCTCCGCTGCATTGCTCTCGACTTCTTCGTTCCAGCCGTAGATGCGATCTTCCAGTTCGCTGCGCGACAAAATGGCGCCCGGACGCATGAGCAGGGCTTGCAGCAGTGCGAACTCACGGGCACTCAATCGGGCCTCGTTTTGCTCGTACACGGCGGTGCGCGTTGATAGGTTCAATGACAATGTGCCGTTGGTGAGCACGGTGCTCGCTGTACCGGCTTGCCGGCGACCCAAGGCCCGCATGCGTGCCAGCAATTCGCTGATCTCAAAAGGCTTGACCAGGTAGTCGTCAGCGCCAGCGTCAAGGCCTTGCACGCGGTCACTGACCGCATCGCGGGCAGTCAGGATCAGCACTGGCAAGCCCAATCCGTTGAGGCGGGTGTGCTTGAGGACTTCGATGCCATCTTTGCGAGGCAAGCCCAGGTCCAGCAGCATCAGGTCGTAACTCTGGGTGCTGATGGTGCTCATTGCGGTCACGCCGTCACGAACCCAATCCACCGCATAGGCGGCGTCCTTGAGCGCCAAAGCCACGGCTTGCCCGATCATCGGATCGTCCTCAACCAGCAGCACGCGCATGTTCAGGCCTTCCAGTTGATAGCAGCGATGCACGATGGCTCAGCCAGAGGATGTCGCCGCTTCGCTGATGTTTGTAGATCGAGACTTGCAGAATCCACGGGTTGGGGATCGATGGCGTGATGGGATGGCATGGCGTGCGCTGCTATCAAAAAGGTTTGACGATGCCGATGGACAGTCCATCCTTGAACCCAGATGGCGCCATTGTGCTTGCCCCCCGGTTCAAGTTGTTGAATCCGTAGGTTCGGATCGTGTAGGACGTCTTGGATGCCGTGGTGTATGCAAGTCCATAGCTCAAGTAGATCTCGCGCTTGGTTCCGCCCAAGCCATCGTGTGAGTTGAAGACTTTGACGCCGTTCTTCTTCGCGAAGTAGAAGTTCAAGTCTGTCAGGAAGCTCAAGCCAGGCTCCGATTCACTGCCAGTGAAGTGGAATTTGTTGCTCCACATGAACCCCAGCAAAGGTTGATAGGTCAACAAATTGGGTCCGACCCGGTTTCCGGTCAGGAAGATGACATTGTGCAGATCGGATGCCACCCTGTCGTTGTGGATGGAAACCCGAAAGTCAAGTCCCATGTCGAGTTGATGTTGGATGGACTCGTTTTCTTCAGCGGCATAGATGCTGCTGGTGTCCTGTGGCACATACCGCGATTGATGACGCAGCGCCTGGGCAAAATCAACGTACAAGCCCACGCCGGCTTTCGAGATCCCGCGATCGTTGTAAAAGTTGTAGATGGAGTGAGCGCTCCCTCGGATCTCTTGCAGCCCCGGCTTCGTTGTGTTTTGGGTTGATTCTGTTTTGCCCACGATGACCGACGCATTGAAGTCTGTGTCCACCTGTGGAAAATCTCTCAGGTGGAAGTCTCCCCCCATGCCCAGCGTCAAGACAGGGTGAAGGATGGCATTGCCCATGCCTGCGATTTGGCCCGCTCCCAATTTGATTTCAACTTGTCGGTTGGTGAACCCGGTATTGGTTGGGGGGATGGCTGCGGGTGCGGGTGCGGGTGCGGGTGCGCCGAGCTTTTCAGTTCCCGGCGCTGCCTCAGCTAGGAGTATTTTGCTGCTGACTGGGATGCGCACTTGAACCACGGCGTGATCGGGTCTTTCAATGGCGATCTCATACACGCACGGCTGTTCAGCACACGACATTTCGGCTTTGGAAGCGGTGCCCGCTTCTTGTGCCTCAGCCAGTTTGATGGCTGTGATCAGGCTGGTGGTCTGGCCGTTGGCGGCGTGCCCAAGCACCGGCTGCGACAAAGCCAATGCGACCAAGGAACTTCTGAACGCCAATGCGGTGAGGTGTGTGTGTGGTACTGCCATGTGTGTATGTCGAGATCGCTCACGCTGGAGCAGTTAAAGAACAGTCGAAAGGGGCGCAGTGCTCTGGTCACGACATGGCGACCCCGGTTGGAAGCAGCACTGAGGGGTGTGGGCTTCAAAGCGGCCGAGGGCGCCGCTTGCCGATGTGGCCATGAGAGATCACAAAGCAGGCACCGAGCAATGCGGCCAGCAGCAGGGACGAACCAACGGTTCCAAAATTCAGCCCCCCTTTGTCCAGCGGCTTGGTCAAGAGGTCGCCGAAGGTGGCGCCGAATGGACGTGTCAGCACGAAGGCGATCCAGAACAGCGCAACCTTGTTCACCTTCGTGAAATGGTTCGCTGCGGCCACCGCACAAATCAAGCCGCCAATCAGCAACGCGCCACCCATGAAACCCAGGCCAGAGTCATCGGCCAGGAAATCGCCCAAGGCCGTGCCCAAGGTGTTGGACACAAGGATGGCCGCCCAGTAAAGCAACTCGGCGCGTTTGGTTTGGATGTTGTCGACGGACAATGATTTTTCAATCAGGCGCCAGGCGGTCAAGATCACGACCAAGCCTGAGGCCAGCAGCAGGGAGCCCTTCGCATAGCCCAAGCCCAGGGAGCGGTCCATGAAGTCCGACATGGTCGTGCCCGCCGTGCTGGTGGTCAGGATCACGGTCCAGTACAGCAGGGGGTGAAACCTGTCCGCCTTGATCTGGAACAGCAGGGACACGAGAAAGCAGGCCATGAGCATGATCGAGCTGATGGCGTAGCCGACATGCAATGTCATCGAGAGCAGGTCACCGGCTGTTTCACCCAGCGTGGTGGCGCAGATCTTCATGACCCAGAAGGCAAGGGTGACTTGGGCAACTTTGTTCATGGCGTGACGACGTTGGATCGGGGGCCGTTGCTCGCTCGGCTTGATGCTCGAACGCTGAGCGCAGCGTTGTGGGTGCCTTCAGGCCTGCCCATTGGGCTGTTGTGGCCTCATCGAGAGGTAGGCGATGGCGCCGGTGATGGTGATGGCAAAGACGACGCTGGTGGTGACCGTGCCCAGCCCCAGTCCACCATTGGCCAGGGGTTGTGAAAGGAGGTCCCCGCAGGCAGCACCCAAGGGCCTGGTCAAAACATAGGCCACCCAAAAGCAGGCGATGGCATTGGCCTTGAGTACCCATCTGGCCAGTGCCGTGACGGCAATGGCTGCTGCGAACAGCAATGCAGCATTCCGATAGCCCAGGCTCAAACCTTCGGCAACCCAGTCGCCTGATGCTGTGCCCATGGCGAAGGTCACGAAGATGGCGGCCCAGTAAAAGAGTTCGCGTTTGACGCTGTCTATGGCCAGTATGGACAGCGTGCGTTCCTGTTGATGCCAGATGGCAAAGGTGCACAGCAAAGCCAGCCCGAACCCGAGTGTGGATGCGGACAGGGGGATGCCCAGCGTGTCGGTCATGATGTCTGTGGCCAGGGTGCCAAATACGCTGATCAAGGCCACCGATACCCAGTACAGCCACGGGATGTGGCGCGGCGCGCGGATTTGGGCAAACAGGGCTGCTGCGAGCAAGGCGCCGGTGACCATTGCGGTACCTTCCAGCCCGAAGCTCAGATCGGCTGAGAGGAAGTCGGCTGCCGTTTCTCCAACGGTGGTGGACATCATCTTGATGAGCCAGAAAATGGCCGTCACCATGGGGACCTTATTCAGGTGACGCAGAGTCGGTGTGTGTGAGGCTGGAAGCATGTTTGTCCGTGCAGAGGTATACGCCGGGGCGTCATTGGGTGTGATCTTGTGGTGCCAGACTTAGCATTGAATTAGCACCTGTACATCCATGCGGCACTCAAGGCTCAAGCCACCCCTTTCGGATGAGGGGGCCCAGAAAACGACGGTGGATGGGCACCAGCCTTCCCAGGGCTGTTGTGATCAAGGCGCCTGCTTTGTGGTGAGTCAGCCATGCCGCCGATGACGAGACACACAGGGCGCCCAGCATGTCCAGGGGAAAGTGAACACCAAGGTAGATGCGGGCCCACGCCATGGGAATACCGATCAGTCCAGCCAGCATCCCGAGGCGGCGTGTGCCTTCATTCAACATGAAGCTGAACGCGACAGACCACCACAAAGTGAGGTGGTCACTGGGAAAGGAGCTGTCTGGCACATGGCTGATCAGCGTGTGTCCCAGCCCCACGACAAAAGGCCGGGGATGCGTCCATGTCAGGCCAATCAACTGGTTGAGCAGCAAGCCAACCAACCCAGCAATGCTTGCTTCAAGCATGAGCCTTCGCAAGGGTGGCTTGCCGCGCATCCAGCCAAGCACGAGCGTGCCAGGCACCAGCCAGATCGCGTGCTCGCCGAGCAACAGGGCAAGCCCCGTCACCCAAGCTGGCGAGTCAGTCTGAGCGTTGAGCGTCAGAAACAGCATGTTGTTGAGGGATTCCACAGGTGCTCCGACTTGGCTTGGGATCATTCGCGCTCGTCTTCGTTGTCTTCGCGATCCTCAAGGTCACGCGTGACCGAGAGCACCTTGCCATTTACCGGATCGACCTTGACGTCCAGTGCTTCGCCCGCCTTGGCCACCTCGACCGTGAACACCCAGCGCCCTTGACGATCACGCTCAAAATCTGCATGGGTCGCTGTGCTGCCTGGCGTGGATTGCTCTGCGGCAGCGATGGCTAGGCCTAGGGTCAGTTTTGCCTGGTTGATGGCCTGAGTGTTTTCTTCGATGTGACTGGCCGCATAGGCCGCTGTCGCAGCCAAGCCTGTGATGACGGTGATTCCGATCAGGGCGAACTTGTGGGGGGTGGGCATGGCAGGTCTCCAATTGAACATCGCCAAAGGGCGGCGTTTTTCAATGTAGAGCGCCCGACTTATCCCAAAATTAGCTGTTCATATCGTGTCTGCATTGAGCGGAATGACAGAAACGAGCAAGGTCCTTTCTCTCAGCTGGTGCTCGACCTTGCCCGGACTTGATGCCGGTGCGCTCATGACTGTGTATTTTCAGAATCGGTCGCACAGACTGCAGGCTGCTTGCTGCGACGAATCAGCAGATACACCGCAGGGATCACGAACATCGACAGCAGCGGCGCGGTGACCATGCCCCCGACCATGGGAGCGGCAATACGCTGCATGACCTCGGACCCGGTGCCTGTTCCCCACATGATGGGCAGCAAGCCTGCCAGGATCACGGCCACCGTCATGGCCTTGGGCCGCACACGCAGGACCGCGCCGTCGCGGATGGCATCCAACAGGTCGTCGGCGGTGACCTGCCCCTTGTCAATGCGCTCGCCCCAAGCCTGTTTGAGGTAGAGCAGCATGATCACACCGAACTCGGCGGAGACCCCAGCCAGGGCGATGAAGCCGACCGCGCCAGCTACTGACAGGTTGTAGCCCAGCAGGTAAAGCAGCCAGATGCCGCCAACCAAGGCAAAGGGCAGCGTAGCCATGATCAGCAAGGCTTCGTCAAAGGCTCCGAAGGTCAGGTACAGCAGCACGAAGATGATCAGCAGCGTGAAGGGCACCACGACCTTGAGCTTGGCCGTGGCCCGCTCCAGGAACTCGAACTGCCCAGACCATGACACCGAG
>JAGWTR010000012.1 GCA_028868855.1 Burkholderiales bacterium
AAGGGCAGGGCATCGAACTGCCAGCGCGGGGACAGGCGGTCCTGCAAGGGCAGGTGGCCATCGATGTTTGGCATGGGGCTGCTCATGGCTGACCTCCTTGAAGCCCGCTGAGCAAGAGCGGCAGGTTGTGGGCACCGCCTGCCGTCCAGCGCAACATGTTTTGATCGCGCATGAGTTTTTCCGGGCCGGCATCGCGCATATAGCCCACGCCGCCATGGATCTGGATCACCTGATGACTGGCATGCACCAGCGCCCGGCTGGTGTTCCAGCGCGCCGCAGCCACCTCGGCGAGGGCGATGTCGGCCATGGGCCGATGGCACTGGGCCAGCAGGCTTTGCACCAGTTGCTGCGTGGTCGAGATGTCGCACAGCATGGCTTGCACCGCAGGGTGGCGCTCGATGGTGCAGCCCCCCTGGCGACGCAAAGCCGCAAAGGGCCGCGCAAGCGCTGCGCCGCCATCGAGCACGCCCAGGCCAATGGCCATGGTGGCCATGAATTCCATCTTCAAGACATTGAGCATCAACTGGCGCGCGGTGGACTCATCCAGGGTCGAGCACCAGCGGGGGTCTGTCCCGGCCCGGTCGACATGAGCCCCTGGGGGGTGGCGCACCGAGGCGGTGTCCAGCTCGCCCAAGCCATGCGGGGCGACCCCGGACTGCACCTGCAGTGCGTGGCGGGCGTCAACGCGCCACTGCACCACGCCATCGCGCCAGACCGGCCAGAGCAGGGCTTGCCAGCCGGGTGTGGCCCAGACCTGGGTGGCATGGGCCGAGCGGTCGAGCCAGTCGGAGAGCATGTGCACGTCGTCGTCCTGCAGGGACTGCTGCGCGAGCCAGCGGCCCAGGCTTTCGCGGGCCAGCCCGTGGTGACCCACGGCCACCATGGCCAGTCCAGCCGCCTGAATCGGTGCGGCGAGCGCGGGAGGTGCGGCACAGGCTGCCAGCACCCATTGCGCCAGGGCGCGGCGATGAGCGGCCAGCGCCAGCGCCGCGTTGCCGCGTGCCAGCTCCCGAAGGATGCCCAAACTGAGCTGGACTGCCGGAGCGTCGTCCACATCGCTCCACAAGCCGGGCGTGTCGTCCTGCTCAGTGCAGGGGAACAAACCGAGTGCCCCCATGCTGTCCATCAACTGGTGGAAGCTGGACGCGTCCATCGTGCGCTCGCAGGGGGTCACGCAAGGGCGAATCTCCTTGGTGACCAGATGCCCGACCTCGTCGAGGATCAGGGTGATATCACAGGCGTCTAGGGACATATGCAACCTCATACTTTTCCAGATGTTGGCTCAGCCCGCTCGGTTCGCCCATGTTGGGCTGGGTCGATATATTTATAATTTGGGCCATTTGGCCTATTTGATGTACTGAAAACCCTTAGGCACTTCTATCGTGAGCACCCCGGCCTTTGTCCGAGACCCCGCCAGCGTGCGCCTGCTTGTCCAATTCGGCGAGCAGCGAGGGCTGGCTGCCAGCGCTTTGCTCAGGCGCACGGGGCTGGTGCTGGCGCAGCTGTCCGATCCCGGGGTCGAGGTGCTGCCCCCACAAGAGCTGCAGGTCATCGCGAACTTGATCCGGCTCACGAACAATCCGCCTTGGCTGGGGCTGGAGGTCGGGCTGCAATACGGCTTCACGACCTACGGCATCTGGGGCTATGGCCTGATCAGCAGCGCCACGGTGGCCGAGGCACTGGCCCGAGCCATGCGCTATCTGCCGCTGACCTACGCGTTCAGCAGGATTGCCGTCATGCAGGAGGGCTCGTCGCTGGTGCTGGGCTTCGGCCCTCCGGGCGTTGAAGAGCCCTTGCGCAGCTTTCTCGTGCAACGCGATCTGGCTGCGGCCACCCGGCTCATTGCGGACCTGACAGGGCCCAGCTTCGCGCAGTTGGTGGTCAGGCTGGCAGAGGCGGCCCCCGTCAGTGCGGCACAGCGTGCCTGCTTGCCGGACCTGGGCGCCGTGTGCCAGTTTGGCGCCAGCACCAGCGCCATCCTGGTCGACGCGGCGCAACTTGAGCACGAACTGCCCAATGCCAACCCACTGACCGCGTCGACGTGCGAGCAGATGTGTGCGGCGCTGGTTGAGCGACGACGCGCACGTCACGGCACGGCCGAGCTGGTGCGTGCCCACCTGGCCGTGACGCGGGGGCAGGTGCTGCCGAATCTCGCGCAGATGGCGCAGCTGCTCTATAGCAGCGAACGCACGTTCAAGCGCCGGCTGGAGGCCGAGGGCACCTCATTTCGTCAACTGCTGGCGCAGGCTCGACAGGAGCATGCTCAAGAGCTGCTGAGCGACGAGTCCTTGGCCCTCGATGCCATTGCCAATCACTTGGGCTTCAGCGACGCCTCCTCGTTTTCTCAGGCCTTCAAGCGTTGGAGCGGGGCGGCACCAGGACAGTGGCGCAAACGCGTGCATGCGGCCTAACGCAGCCCGGTTTTCTTGACTGTCGGCATGCGGTCGGTGAGTTTTTGTCGGTCCACGGTCACTCGCTGTTTAAGATCCGGGCCAGGAAAACAATTTCGCCCATACGCGCTTCAAGATGCGGCTGTTCACCTTCTCCGAACCCCTGGGCCTGTTGCGCCATTCCGGCAAGTGGCTGGCCGTGGGCTGGGTGTATCTGCAAGTGGGGCAGAGCGTCGAGGCCGGCAACAACCTGCTGATCGACGAGATCCACCGGCCGCAAAGCGTCATTCCCTTGCGCATGGCCCCGCTGATCCTGGTCAGCACCGTGATCTCGCATCTGTTTGGCGCCTGCGCTACGACGCACTTCTGCCTTGCTTTGTGGCCGCCATCGTGGCCGAACAGGTGTGTTCGCTGTGGGGCGTGCAGCACACGCATTACGTGGTGGGCGCCTTCGGCCCAATCACTGTATGGGGGCTCGCCGCCGCGATGGTGGCTGGCGCGGTCTTTGGCTTGACGGGCCGGGCCTTTGCGGGCGCTACGCATGGCTTTTCGGCGTGGATCAAGCGGCGCATCGCCTACGCGCCCATGCGCCCCCTGCTGGGGGCGTCGTGCTGGCGCTGGCCTTGTGGGGGCGCGATGCCTGGCGCTACGCGGGCTTGGGCATCCCGGCCATCGTGGAGGCGTTCGCGCAACCGGTCGCGCCGTGGGACTTCGCCGTCAAAGGGCTGTTCACGGTGTTCTCGATTGGCACGGGCTTCAAGGAGGCCAGCCATGAGCAGCCCCATGCCAAGCATTGATGGCCACCTGACCTTGCAGGACCGCCTGTCCCCGCGCTGGCAGTTCGATGCCCTGCCCTTCCTGGCGCGACGCTTCACGGCCTACCCGCAAGCCGACCTGTGGGACAGCGACACAGACGCCCTGCCTGCACCGCTGCGCGCTGGCGTTCGCTGATGAGTTGCGCCAACTGCCGGGCCTCTTGCGCGATCTCGCGCAGCATGCCGGTCGGCGAGATGTAGTAGCCGCAGAAATACAAGCCCGGCAGACTGGTCGACTGACCGCTACCCAAGGGTGCGCCGTTGGTCCCGAGCGCCTGGCCACCATCCTCAAGCCACGCGCCCACATTGGGACGATAGCCCGTGGCCAATACCACCGCATCAAAGCGCTCTTCGCGGCCATCGGTGAACACCACGCCATCGCGGGTGAAGCGCTCGATGCCGGGCCGCACTTGGAGGTGGCCTTGCTTGATGAGTCCAATGGTGCCGACATCGATGAAAGGGATGCGCCCCGTGGAGTGGATCTGGGTCACCGGCCCTTGGGCCGGCTTGCGCAGTCCGTAGCGCGTCAGATCGCCGATTAGGGCGCGGGTGACCGGTGCATTGATCGCATCGGCCAGGCGCGGCGGCCAGCGGCGTTGCTGGATCGCCATGGTGAGAAAGGGCACGCCAAAGAATTCGCGCGGGATCACGTTCACTGGGCTGCGCACTGCCACGCTGGGTTGCACGCCGTGTTCCCACAGGTCCAGGGCAATCTCGCCGCCCGAGTTGCCCAGGCCGACAACCAGCACGCGCTGTCCCTTGAAGGGCGCGCCATTGGCGTACTGCGCGCTGTGCAGGATCTGGCCGCCATAGGCGTCTTGCCCAGGCCAGCTGGGGCGTTGCGGCTCACGGTTGTAGCCCGCAGCCACCACCATCGTGGGGGCGCGGTAGAGGGTGTCTTGCGACTGCACTTCCCATTGCGATCCCACGTGGCGGGCCTTCTTCACCGTTTGGTTCAGAAAGGGTTTGATCTGAAAATGCTGCGCGTAGTCGTCCAGGTAATCGACCACCTGTTGGCGCGATGGATAACGCGGATAGGACTTGGGAAAGTCCCGGTAGGGCAGGCCGGAGTGGGCCTTGTCGGTGTGCAGGTGCAGGCGGTGATAGTGGTGCCGCCATGCGGTGCCCACCTCACCGGCCTGCTCCACGATGACGTGCGGCACCCTGGCGGCCTGCAAGCAGGCTGCCACCGCCAGGCCCGCCGGCCCGGCCCCCACGATGACCACGGAGGATTCGACCGGCGCCCGCGTCATCCCAGGATCTCCTGGGCGGCGCGTTCACCCGAACGCACGGCGCCATCCATGTAGCCGCTCCATACCGGCGAGGTCTCGGTGCCGGCCCAGTGCAGGCGCCCGATGGGGGCACGCAGGCTCGGGCCGAAGCCGGTCAGCACGCCAGGAGGGAAGATGCCCGTGGGGCCGCCACCGCTGAAGTTTTCGGCCTGCCAGTCGGTTTCCATGTAGGCCAGCGGGTTGGCGGCCTGCGGTCCGAAGTAGGTCGTGAAGGCCTTGAGGACGTTGGCCTTGCGGGCAGCGGGTGTCATGAGGCAGGCATCGCGCGCGTCCTGTCCATCGAAGAACGCCATGATCACGCCGGGTGCGCCATCCTCGGGCGGCGTGTTGTCAAACACGATCTTGGGCAGGAAGGCGTCGCTCGTGACCTGGCCGTTGAGGCCAGCGTCGCGCCAGAAGGGGCGGTTGTAGACGCATTGGACTTTCCAGGCCGACCCCATCGGCACGCGCTGCATCAGTTGCAGGCGGGTCTGGGTGGGGCCGTCCAGCGGTTCGTAGCTGAGGCGCGATGCCATCCAGGGCGCCATGGCCACCACGGCGTGCTGCGCTCGCACCGTGAACCCGTCGCCGGCCACGGTGATGCCACCGCTGTCTTGCTTGACCGAACGCGCGACGGCCTGATAGAGGATACGCCCGCCCAGTGTCTGGGCCATGCCGATGGCGATGGACTGCGAGCCGCCCACGATGCGGTCTTGCTGCGCGCCGCCGCCGGTGCTGAGCAGGCTGGTGAGGCCGCCGCCCGAGTGGATGTAGTGCAGCAGGTAGAGAAAGGACACGTCGCGCGGCTCGGCGGACAGCAAGGCCAGCACCGCCAGGCGCAGCAAGGTCTTGGCGTCGCGCGTCAGCACGTTGCGGTCCAGCCAGGTCTGCGCGGTCTGGTTGTCCCATTCGGCGGCTTTGGCGGCCGTCCATGGCGTGTCCAGCGGCACCTGTTTGGCCAGCGCGTCCAGGCTCAGCATGGCGATGCCGACTTCGCCGATCGAGAACAGGTTGGTCCAGGGCAGCACGCCGCTGTAGGTGGTGAGTTTGCCGTTGATGTAGTTGGTCGACTTGCCGGTGTTGTAGGCGGTGAAGGTGCGCAGGCCCAGCTCCTGCACGAGCGCGTACATGCGGTCTTGCGTGGGGCCGATGAATTCGGCGCCGCCCTCGACCACGAAGCGGTCAAAGGGCGCGGGCAGGTGCTGGTTCCAGCAGCGTCCACCGACGCGGTCACGGGCCTCCAGCACCAGCACCTGGCGCCCCGCCGCCACCAACGCCCGCGCGCAGGCCAGGCCGGAATAGCCACCGCCGACGATCACGACGTCGGTGTTGTAGTCACCGGCCGCAGCGGGCCCGGAGGCGCCCAGTGCATGGGCCACGCCTTCGCGTCCGGCAGGGATCAGGGCGGCGGCGGCCGAGGCGGTCAGGCCGGCCAGCAGGCGGCGGCGAGAAGGCGTAGTGGGCGAGGTCATGGAAGTTCTCCCTGATTTGTTGGGCTTGAAGCGATGAGAAAGAAGTGAGCGCACATCATTGCACCTGGAAGCTGCGCGAGATGCCTTGCAGCGGAGTGATCTTGCCCAGCAGCGATTTGGCGTCGCCATGGTGCACGATGCGGTAGGTGCCGGGGGCTGTGTCCGGCGCAATGGTCCAGGAAATGTTCGCGCTGGACGCGGTCGCGAAGAGGCGGTCCCAGTGGTAGTGGGTCGACCAGTCGCCGTCGTCGGCCACCCTGATCCAGCCTGTGGGCGTCAGCTTCTGCACTTCAAGGAAGGTGCCGTTGCGGCGCAGGTTGTTCTTGGGGTGCCCGCTCTGAAAGCGCACGCTGACGGTGTCGCCCGTGCGGTAGCTGGCTGCGGCGTCGGTCAGGACGCTGCCGAACGTGCGTCCGATGGAGGGCGTATCCATCACCACACCGGTTTGAAAATTCATCTGGCAGCAACTCAGATCGCGCGGTCTGAGCGGGTTGCTTGTGGGTGCGCCAGTCGCCATGTCATGGGCCAGCTTGTCCAGCTCCTGCACGTAGGCCGGCAGTGTCCATGGGCCAAAGAGGGTGCTGCCGCCTTCGTAGTCTTGGACGCTGTATTCCTCCGGCGTGGTGATGTAGTCGGTATAGGCATTGGTGTAGCCCACGACCAGCACGTTCTTGACATTAGTCTGCAGCGTTTGAGCCAACTGCCGGCGAATACGGTAGCCCGACATGATGGTGGGCTCGCCCGGCAAGGTGGCCAGGTAAAGCTGGCCCAGACGGATCAGCTGGATGGGCAGCACTTCCGGGGTCCATGGATAAGGTTTGAGCACGCCCGTCGGCACGAAGACCTGCTTGGCGCCCTGGCAGGCGCGCAGCTCATCCGAAATAGAAAACACCAGGCCGCCGATGGAATTGAGAAAGGGGTTGGGCACGCCTTCATTGGCCACGCCCGGGCCGGGGCCGTCCTCGGTGCTGCCCGCCGCGAACGAAGCACCCAGGGCGGCAGGGCAGGTGTTGTGGACCTGGGCGTCGGGCGTGTAGGCGCCGGCCACCCGGATGTTGCTCATGTCGATGAAGCGCATCCGGTAGTCCACGCCGCCGCTCAGCATGGCGGTCGATGCTTTGGACAAGGACTCGGCCTTGTCGGACTGCCGCTCACCGATGATGCGGGTGTTCTCGAACTCGTCCTCGGTCGGGCCGCTGCCCGGTTTGAGGTTGAGGTTGGGCGTCATGTCGCCTGGGTTGGTCTGGGCGAAGGCCGCCACGAAGGGCGCCTTGATGTCCAGGTAGCGCACGCCCGCATGGTCATGCTCCCAGTGGTAGGCCGCGTAGCCCTTGTTGTCGCCGCTGATGAGCGTGTTGGTGTTGGTCATGCTGGTGCCGTGCGTGGGGAACAGGCTCAGCGCGCCCACGGCCTTGCCGGCCTGCTTGAAGGTCAGCACGGTCATCAGGGGGTCGATGCCCAGCGGGAACACGGCCCGATCGGACGCGGGGTTGGCTGCGAAGGCGGTGGCCGACCGATTGCGACTGGCGGTGGTCAACTCACCCTGGTTGAACTGGATGTCGCCGGGTGCCTTGCTGGCATGGGCGCGGTCAATGGCCTCGACGATGCCCTCCACCATGGCGTTGAAGGTGGCCTTCTGAAAGCCCAGCACGGTGATGTTGTAGAGCGCGTAGTGCGAATAGCCGCCCGGACCGGCGTGCGTGTGCGTGGCCGTCAGTACAACGTTCTGCTCTTTGTACAGCGAGCCGTAGCGGGCGGCCAGCCGGGCCAGCACCGCCTGGTGCACCGCCTGTGTAAGCAGGGCTGCGTCCGTCACGACGATCACGACGCTCTTGTGGGTGGCGAGGTCTTCGCTCACGAAGGCCCGGGCGCGCAAACGCTGGTGAATGCCGCTGGTCTTCTGCGTCAGCGAGGCGTAGCCCATCATGCCCACATCGGCGGCTTCGCCGGTGACGTCGCTCATCCCGACACCGACGTTGTAGCTGGCCGCGTGGACGGGGGTCTGCACGGCCAAGATCGCCAGCAAGGCCGTGGCCCAGGCGCTCAAGCGATTCGGATTCTTCATGTTGATGCGTCTGCGCCAGGGCGGATTCAAAAGTGAAGTGCAATACCTGCCACCCTGCAAGGTTCGCAGATGCAAAGCACCTCAACAATCTATCAGCAACTTCAGCCTGAAGAGCGCAGGACGCAGGCCAGCTTGACCCAGCAGAAGTACGGTGTCAGGGAGATGGCCGTTCACGGCCCGTTCCGCCCATGATTTCGATGCGATGCTGCTGGTGTATCGGCCCCGCCAGCGTGATCTCCAGCACGCCATTGTCCATGTGGGCCTGGGCGCTGCCGGCGTCGACGCCTTCGGGCAGCGCAATGCTGCGCACGAAACGACCGTAGCTGCGTTCGCTGAGTTGGCGCCCATCTTGCTGGTCATCGAACTGGCTGCGGCGCTCCCCGGAGATCAGTAGTTGCCCGTCCTGGATTTCAACCGTGACGTCGGCTTTGTCGATGCCGGGCAGGTCGGCGGTGACCTTCAAACCGTCCGCGGTCTGGACCACCTCGCAGCACGGAGACCACATGGGGGCGATCTGCGCGGCCAGGCTGCGCCGCGCAGTGCCCGGGGCGCCCCACATGAAGGACTCGACTTCGCGGTCCAGGTTTTCTGTCAGGCGCTTCATGGTGTTGAAGGGCTCTTCAAAGGCATGGAACATCGAGCTGAACCACGCGTTGGGCGAGGTGGGGGTCGGGGGGGGCTGGTCGGATGCGGTCTGGGTGTCGCGATTCGCAGCGTGCCATGCGTTTTGTCGGATTGAATAGTGGGGACCCAGCACATCCGCTTTGGACTGTTCCTGCGATCCTGCGGCGCTGGGTGAGGTGGTCTGAGGCGCGCTTTGCGCTTTGCTGCGGAGGGTGGTCATGGCGATCCTTTCGTGGCGGTGAGATGCGCGGTCGACGTGCGGACGTTTGGGGGCCTTGTCTGTGAGAGCAATTGGCGTTCCCAAATCGGCACCCCCATTCAGGAGGCGCCACAGCGCTGTCGACGGCGCCGAGCAAAGCGGGCCACGACGGTAAGTTTTTCAAAGATTGAGAAAAATACACACAGGCGGCGCAGGGCCCGACCCTGTGCGTGTCAGGGCGTGGCTTGGCTCTGCTGGCGGGCGTAGCCGATGCAGGCCTTGAACAGGGCCAGCGTGTTGTGCAGCACCTCATCGATCGGGGTGCTGCACTTGTCGGACACCCACTGCGTGGCGATGCGCGAACTGGCGCCCACCAGACCATCGGCGAGGGTTTGCACGTTCAGGCCCACCTGGTTCAGGTGGGGAAAAAATTGCTGCATGAACCCGGCCACCATCTGCGAGAAATCTTGCGTGGCCTTGTTGGCCAGGGAGTACATGCCTTCACCCACATTGAGCGCGTCGATCAGGGCCACGCGGGCGCGGCGCGGGTCGTCGCGGATGAACTCCAGAAACGTGCGCAAAGCCGCCTCGGCCAGTTGTTCCGGGTCGGGCTGGGATTGCGCCAGTGCCACGATGGTGGTGTTCATCAATTGGCGGTTGATGTCTGCGTACACGGCGCGGAACAGGGCCTCCATGCTGTCGAACGACTCGTAAAAGTAGCGCGAGGTCAGTTGCGCCTGATTGCACACGTCACGCACCGTGGCGGGGTGGTAGCCCTTGTCCCCAAACACGGCCAGCGCGGCCTCGATCAGGCGGGCCTTGCGCTGGCGCTGTCGCTCTTGCGGATCGATGCCCGCATAACGCCGCCCGAGGGACCCCGATGTGGAGGGGTTCGCGGGGTTTACCCTATTTCTGGAAACAGTCATTGTCAAATACTATTTTTGATGAGGACCATTGTCAGAATGGCGTTGACTGGCATGTCGGGCATCTTGCCGCAATTTGCCATCCCGCTGATCTGGTGTCTTCCCGTTAAAAACCCCTGAGTTACCTCCCTTGCATACATGAAAAATTTCACGAACAAAGTCGCCGCCATCACGGGTGCCGCCTCCGGCATGGGGCGCGAGTTGGCGCTGCAAATGGCCGCCAAGGGCTGCCATCTGGCACTGAGCGATGTCAATGAAAAAGGCCTGGCCGAGACCGTTGCCATGGCGGGCAAGCTGGGCGTGAAGGTCACCTCGCAAACGCTGGACGTGGCCGACCGCGAGGCCATGAATGCCTGGGCCGCTCAGGTGGTGCGCGATCACGGCAAGGTCAACCTGATCTTCAACAACGCTGGCGTGGCCCTGGGGGCTTTGCTCGAAAGCGTCAAGCCCGAAGACTTTCAATGGATCATGGGCATCAACTTCTGGGGTGTGGTGTGGGGCACGCAAGCCTTCCTGCCCTACCTCAAACAGGCCGGTGAGGGCCACATCATCAACACCTCCAGCCTGTTCGGCCTGCTGTCCGTGCCCACGCAAGGCACCTACAACAGCAGCAAGTTCGCCGTGCGCGGCTTCACCGAGGCCTTGCGCCAAGAACTGGACATCGACAAGAGCGGCGTCAGCGCGACCTGCGTGCACCCGGGAGGCATCCGCACCAACATCGCCCGTGCCGCCCGGATTGACGCCACGCTCCACAACAAGATCGGCGGCACGGCCGATGACGCCCGCATGCGCTTTGACAAGCTGCTCAACACCACCACGGCGGCCAGTGCGGCGCGCACCATCATCCGCGCGGTCGAGGGCAACAAGCGGCGCGTGCTGGTCGGGGTGGACGCCATGTTCCTGGACAAGGTGGCGCGTCTGCTGGGGTCCTGGTATCAGCCCTTGACCACCCTCTTTGCCAAACAAGGAATGATGTAAAAATCATGAGAGCTGCCGCCGCCGAATTCCAGGACACCGAGCCGCAAGCCGTCTCGCCACGTGACCCTATCATCCGCCACTTCATGCCGCCCCCTGGGCTGCGGGAAGCCCTCTTGGCACCGGCCTTGAAGCTCGGGCTGCGCATGACCTTCAAGGCATTCATGCGCCCGCCCTTCCCGCTGTTCGTGCAGCGCGGGCTTCTGCATGGCCTGTCCTTGACCATGCCTCAGGTCGCTGGCGTGAGCGTGCGCCATGTCAGCATCGGCGGCATCCCGGCCGAGCGCCTTGCCGTGAAGGGCCTCAAGCCCCGGCGGGCCGTGTTGTACATGCACGGCGGCGGTTTCTGCACGGGCAGCCCGCGCAGCCACCGCACCATCACGACGCGCCTGGCGCAAATGACGCAAGCCGAGGTGCTGGTGCCACATTACCGGCGCATTCCGGAGCATCCCTTCCCGGCGCAGGTGGAAGATGGTGTGGCCGCCTACCGTCAACTGCTGCAAGATGGTTATCAACCCGAGCACATCGCCATTGCGGGCGATTCGGCCGGGGCTTCTCTGACCCTGATGGTGCCGTTGGCGTTGCGCCAGGCCGGCCTGCCGCTGCCGGGGGTGCTGGTGATGATGTCGCCGGCCATCGACCTGGAGATGAAATCACGCAGTGCCCAGGAGCGTCGCGGGCAAGACCCGATGATCAACACCAGCTGGGGCAAGTTGATCGTGGAGTGGCTCAAGGTGCCGCATGGCCATCCCCTCGTCAATCCCACCGCCGAAGTCCTGTCAGGCTGGCCGCCCATCATGATCCAGGTCGGTGAGCACGAGGTCTTGTTTGACGATGCCCACCATGTGGCGGGCCTGGCGGCGCAGGCGGGCAACCACGTCGAGCTGGAAGTCTACGCAAAACGCTGGCATGTGTTCCAGGCGCAGGCCGGCTTGCTGCACGGTTCAACGGCGGCCTTGCGTCGGCAGGCCGACTTCATGCTCCGCCACTGGGGAAGGTGAAAGAAAGAAGGCCCTCGCAAGAGGGCCTTCTTGATCGGAGCCCGTCAGCTCAATTGAAGCTGAAGTGCTCGTTGTCCATTTGCATGAGCGCGCTGGTTGGGGCCAGCATGGACTGTTTGTGGCCATCGGCGCGCGGCAGCATGCGCTCGAAGTAGAACTCGGCCGTCTGGATTTTGGCCTTGTAGAACTCGGCCGATTCCTTGCCCTTGCCACTGGCCAGTAGTTCGGTGGCCTTCTTGGCCTGCAGGGCCCAGTAGTAGCCCATCATCACGAAACCCGAGTACATCAGGTAGTCAGCGCTGGCCGAGCTGACGACGTCGCGGTCCTTGGCGGCGCGCAGCATGATGCGGGTGGTCAGCACATTCCACTGAATGGCGCGCTTGGCCACCGAGCGGGCCATCTTGCCCAGCGGGCCGCCGTCCAGCAGGTGCGACTTGGCAAAGCCCAGCATCTCGCCAGTGAACTCGCGCACGCATTTGCCCTTGGTCTGCAGCAGCACCTTGCGGCCCAGCAGGTCCAGCGCCTGGATGCCGGTGGTGCCTTCGTACAGCGTGGAGATGCGCGCGTCGCGGGCGATCTGTTCCATGCCGTGTTCCTTGATGTAGCCGTGCCCACCGAACACCTGCATGCCCAGATTGGCCGCTTCCAGGCCCATCTCGGTCAGGAAACCTTTGAGGATGGGGGTGAAGAAACCCAGTTCGTTGTCGTAGCGCTCGTAGTCGTCGGGCTTGCCTTCGGCCACGGCGTTGACCATGCGGTCGGCGATCTTGGCGGCGTTGTAAATCATGGCGCGGCCACCTTCTGCCACGGCTTTTTGCGTCAGCAGCATGCGGCGCACGTCGGCGTGCCAGATCAGCGCGTCGGCGCTATGGTCAGCGTCCTTCTTGCCCGACAGGGCGCGCATGGAACGGCGCTCCTTGGCATAGGGCAGCGCGCCTTGGTAGGACAGCTCGGCATGCGCCACGCCTTGCACGGCGGTGCCGATGCGGGCCGTGTTCATGAAGGTGAACATGGCTTCGAGGCCCTTGTTGGGCTCGGCGATCATGTAGCCCACGGCCTCGTCAAAGTTGAGCACGGCCGTGGCCGAAGCCCGGATGCCCATCTTGTGCTCAATCGAGCCGCACACCACCGGGTTGCGCGCACCAAGCGAGCCATCCTTGTTGACCACGAATTTGGGCACGATGAACAGCGAGATGCCGCGGGTGCCCTTGGGCGCATCGGGCAAACGGGCCAGCACAATGTGGACGATGTTGGCGGCCAGGTCGTGTTCGCCGGCGGAGATGAAGATCTTGGTGCCACTGATCTTATAGGTGCCGTCAGCCTGGGGTTCGGCCTTGGTCTTGACCTGGCCCAGGTCGGTGCCGCACTGGGGTTCGGTCAGGCACATGGTGCCGGTCCACTCGCCGCTGACCAGGGGAGGCATGTAGGTGTTTTTCTGCTCGGTGCTGCCGAACTGGAAGACCGTGTTCATGCAACCCAGGCTCAGGCCGGGGTACATGGTGAAGGACCAGTTCGCCGTCCCCATCATCTCGGACTTGAGCAGGTTCAGGGACATGGGCAGGCCCTGGCCACCGTATTCGGTGGGGTGCGACAGGCCCTGCCAGCCGCCAGCGACGTATTCGGCGTAGGCTTCCTTGAAGCCCTTGGGCGTGGTGACCACGCCGTTGTCGAAGTGGCAGCCTTCCTGGTCGCCCGACAGGTTCAGGGGGGCCAGCACCTCTTCACAGAAGGTGGCGGCGCCCTCCAAAATGGCCTCGACCATGTCCGGGGTGGCATCCGCGCCGTTGGACAGGCTGGCGTAGTGGCTGGTGTAGTCGAACACTTCGTTCAACAAAAAGCGCATGTCGCGCAAAGGGGCTTTGTATTGCGGCATAGGTCACCTCGGGATGTCTGGAGAACGGGGCGGCACATCGGCGCGCCCAAACCGGCGATTCAGTTGTTTTCGAACGATCGTTCTTTTCAAACGGTCGTTCGAATCAGGGCGCAGTTATACCGCACCGTGCAGCGGTTTGGGAGATTTATTGCGACAGCGGCGGTGATTTGCGGTGGGATACCATCGAAAAAGACGGACTTTTCCCAAGGGACACAACAATGTTGGTGTTGGATAAAAAACGCGCACGCTTGGCTTGGTTGGTGGGCGGGGCCCTTGTCCTGGCCGTGGGTGGCGCTGTTTACCATTTCACCCGTGCGCCGCAGGGCGGGCCGGTGGCGGCCACGGCGGGCCATGACGGCAAATCCTTTGACTGGGCCGTGGCCGGTGCGCCGCGTGTTGCTGGTAGCGGTGCCCTTGCCAGTGCGGACCCTGAGCGCCCTTCGGACATCCCGCCCGAGGAGTGGAAGCAGCTGCTCGACGGACTGCGCGACCATCCGCAGCGCGAGGCCGAGCTCAAGCGTGTGGTGGGCTATATGCGCTTTAAAAATGACGTGGAGCGCTGGACCGCGTTGAAGGACCAGCCCGATACGGCCGAGCGCGCCCAAGTGGGACGGCGCGTGCTGGAGGCCCTGCCTGCACACTTTGCCAATCAAGAGGTGACCTCGGGCGAAGCCTTGATGCTGCAGGCGGCGATCTACGCCGATCTGGTGCCTGATGAAGCGCAGCGCAAACCGTTGCTGGAATCGGCGCGTCAGGCCTTGATGCAGACGCAGGCGCAAGACCCGGTCATGCAGGAAAAGCTGCGCCATGACGAACAGCAGACGCTGGACTACAAGCGGCGTGAAGCCGAGATCTTGGCCCGCTTCACCGCCAAGCAGATCGATCAGGCGCAGTTCGAAAAAGAACTCGCAGCCGCACGGGTGGCGGCGTTCAAGTGAGGAAGTGAGGGTTTGAAGTTGGCTAAAGGCGCGGCAGGCTGTTCAGCGCCTCGTTGAGGGCGCTGGACTTGACCACGCCGCGCAACTCGCCGCAGCGCGCCAGCAAGGGTACGGCCTTGCCCGGGTTGAGCAGGCCTTGCGGGTCGAACGCGGCTTTGAAGGCCAGCATCTGGCCGCGCTCGGCGTCGCTGAACTGCACGCACATCGCGTCGAGCTTTTCAACGCCCACGCCGTGCTCCCCGGTGATGGAGCCGCCCAGTCGCACCGCCGTGCGCAGGATGTCGTTGCCAAAGGCTTCGGCCTGGTGCAGTTGCTGCGGGTTGTTGGCGTCAAACAGGATCAGCGGGTGCAGATTGCCATCGCCGGCATGGAAGACGTTGACGCAGCGCAGCGCATAGGTGGTCTGCATCGCGTTGATGGCGTGCAGCATCTCGGCCAGACGCTTGCGCGGGATGGAGGCGTCCATGCACAGGTAGTCCGGGCTGATGCGGCCCGTGGCGGGGAAGGCGTTCTTGCGGCCGCTCCAAAAACGCAGGCGCTGGGCCTCGTCGGCGCTGATGTCCAAGCGGGTGGCGCCCGCCGCTTGTAAAACGTCGGTCAGTCGGGCGATTTCTTCGTCGACTTCTTCGGGTGTGCCGTCGCTTTCGACCAGCAGGATGGCGGCGGCTTCGAGGTCGTACCCCGCATGCACAAAATCTTCCACGGCCGCCGTCATCGGACGGTCCATCATCTCCAGCCCGGCCGGAATCAGGCCCGCGCCGATGATGGCGGCCACGGCGTCGCCGGCTTTGCCGATGTCATCAAAGCTGGCCAGCATGCAGCGCGCCACTTGCGGCCTGGGCAGCAGGCGCACGGTGACCTCGGTGGCCACACCGAGCAAGCCCTCGCTGCCGATGAAGGCGGCCAGCAGGTCCAGGCCAGCGGCATCCAGGGCTTCGCTGCCCAGCGTCAACGATTCGCCCTCGACGGTGAAGCCGCGCACGCGCAGCACGTTGTGCACGGTCAGACCGTACTTGAGGCAGTGCACGCCGCCGGCATTCTCGGCCACATTGCCGCCAATGGTGCAGGCAATCTGGCTGCTGGGATCGGGGGCGTAGTACAGGCCGTGGGCGGCGGCGGCCTCGCTGATGGCCAGGTTGCGCACGCCGCATTGCACGATGGCGGTGCGGGCCAGCGGGTCAAGGTGCACGATGCGGTTCAGTCGCGCCAGCGACAGGGTCACGCCCAGGTTGTCGGGCAGTGCCCCCCCGGATAAGCCGGTGCCTGCGCCACGCGCCACCACGGGCACGTTCAAGGCATGGCAGGCCTTCAGCACGGCGCCGACTTCTTCGTGGGTTTCCGGCAAGGCCACGGCCAGCGGGCGTTGTCGGTAGGCGCTCAGCCCATCGCATTCATAGGGGGCGACCGACTCGTCGTGCCACAGCACACTGCGTGTCGGCAGCACGCGCTGCAGGGCGGCGACGACCTCGCGCTGGCGTTGAACCCGGAGGGGAGGGTTTGGGGCAGTGACCGTGGCGTCCATCGGTGTCACTGTAAACCCAATCAACGGATGGACAGCTCCGGGATGCGGCCCAGCATCAGGTGGTCGCGGCGGTCGATGGGTTGCGTGTCGCCATGCCCTTCAAAGCGGTAGTACTGGCCCGTGACCGACGAGCGCACGCTCAGTGAGCCATGGCCAAAGTATTTGGCGCACACGGACCCTTGCACTTGCCCCTGCGCCAGGGCCATTGGCTTGGGTGGTGTACTCGCCGGTGCTTGCGAAGGCATCGACGAATTAAACGAGATGGGATGGGTTGGCGCGGAGGTGTTTCGGGCAATCATCAGAGGTGTCCTGCAGTGACCGGCCCGATGTGGACCATGCAACAAATTGTGTTCGTGCGACAGCGGTCTGACCATCCCTACTTATAGGGAGCCCAAAAGGGGGCATCCCGACGGCTCAGGCAAACACCGTCAGCACGCCTGTGTAGCCGTACAGGTGGTGGCGGGCGATCTCGCCGCCAGCGAACATGCCGACCAGCGGGATGTCACCCAGGGCGTGCTGGATGATCTGCATTTCGGCATTCGGGCCGCCAAAGTGGGGCCCACCACGGCCGGCGCAACTGATGTAGATGGCGCCCGCAGGGGGGCGGCTCGTGCCGTCTTGCGGGTCGAATTCTTCGCGGATTTCGGCACAGATGCGCACCAGATCGCGCCGCGCGGCCGCCACATTGCGCTGACAGAACGCCAGGTGCATGCCTGGCTCGACCAGGTCGCTCACGGCCACCCCCTGGCGCTGCGGGTCCAGTCCGATCAGGTGGCGCACGCGGGTGTCGGCCCCGAAGTGCTGGCGGCTTTCCAGCAGATCGCTGTTCGCGTCGGTCAGTCCCACCAGGGTCGCGCGCACCTTGGGTAGTACCTCGCGTGGCAGACCCTGCGAGGTCACGGCCGCAGTCAGGTTCAGGTCGCGCAGCAGGCATTGCAAGGCCGGTTCGCCATCGAGTTCATACACCACGTTGCGAGTTGCCGCGGTGATCTGGCGCGCCACGCCGATGGGTTGGCAGCCTTGTGTCACGCGCGACACCAAGTGCGCCCGGTCTGAAAACGCCACGCCCGAGATGCCGCCCGACCACACGCCAGGGGCCTGTTCTCCATGTTCGGCCAAGGGGTCCAGCGCCAGGTGGAAACTGTGGGCTCCCCCGGTGCTTAAGCCCCCGAACAGATAGCCGGTGCGGGTGCGCTCGGCCAGTTCGGCGAGCAACTCCTGCAGTTCAGGGGTGGACGCATCGGCATGCACCTGGGCCGTGTGCGGCACAAAACCCACGCCGCTGTGCAGGGCCAGGGCGCTGCGGCCATCGCGGGGCAAGGGGGGCAGAGGCTGGCGGCCCGAGAACACGCGGAAGTCGTCACTGGGCAGGGTCGACACCATCACCGCCATGGCCGGCTCGTCGATGTATTCGACCCCGCTGGCGAGCACGCCTACACCCACGCCGCCGACCCAGGCCACGCCGGGCAGGCGCTCACGCAGGCCGCGCAGGATGGCCGCGATCTGCGGGGCGAGTTGCTCGGTCACGTAGCACCAGCCCAAGGTGGCGCCCAGCGCATTGACTCCCTGTGATTCGAGTTGCGCCCACACCCGCGACAAAACCAGATCGGCTTGCGGATGGGTGGCGTGCGCGTGCAAAAAGCGCATGGCGCTCAGCCCTCTGATCCTGATCCGGCCGGTCGGCGCTTGGTGCTGGTTGCGCTGCCCTCGGTTTTGCGCGCCGAGGTTTTGGGGGTGGCACGGGGCCGTGCAGGGCTGGCGCTGGATTGCGGGGCGGCGGCTTGCTTTTCCTGAGGGCTCGCAACGGCCTGGGCCGCTTGAGTGGCCTGAGCCGCCTGGCTGGCCAGGGTGGTGAACTGTTGCGTCAAGGTGTCCCACCAGCGCATCGGGTTGACGGCGGGGCCTGCGCCTTCCTTGTCGGGCGAAGGCTCCGTGGCCGGCGCTTCCGGTGCAGGCGGCGCCTCGGTCGAACCCGTCGCGCTGGCGCGGGCCTTGAGCGAGTCGCGCACGGCGTCCATCGACACATTCATGCTACGCAAGGTGGTGAGCGTCATGCGCTGCACTTCCAGGCCCTGGATCGTCATGCTGATCAGGCGGGCGTTTTGCTCCAGCCAGAACTGCACCGTGCGCAGGTCCTGAATGCGTTTGTCCAGTTCGTCCGGGTCCAGCGTGGGCATGGACCAGCTCCCTGAGCCACCCGAGGCCGCGCCTTGCGCCCCCTGCATGTGGGGCAGGGCACTGCCGGCGGCCTTCATCCAGTCTTGAAAGAAGGACATGCCCGCGCCCAGTCCGCTGAACGCCGAAGGGGTGTCAGACGGGCCGTGGACGGGATCGGGGCTGGGGGGGCGTGTAGGCATGACAAAGCTCCTGAAGTCTCGGCTCATTGTGCCCTCAAGCCACCGCATAATCCGCACCTTGATGCAACGCCGAGAACTCCTTCGCCACCTCAGTCTGACCGCCGCTGCCGTGGCGTGGCAGCAGCTGTTCGCGCCCGCAGTGCGGGCGCAGGCCTCCACGCAGCACGATTGGCGCGAAACCGCTGAGGTGTTCACGCTGGGCGTGGCCAGTGGCGAACCCCGCCCCACCTCCGTTGTGCTGTGGACCCGACTGGCCCCCAAGCCGACGCAGCCGGATGGCGGCATGCCCGCTCAGTCCGTGCCGGTGCAGTGGGAAGTGGCCACCGATGCCCGGTTTGCCAACGTGGTGCGCGCTGACGTGGGGCTGGCCGATCCGGCCCGCGCGCACAGCATTCACGTTGACGTGTCCGATCTGCAGCCGGGGTGCGAATACTTCTACCGCTTTCAGGCCGCCGGCCAGACCAGCCCGGTGGGCCGCACCCGCACCGCGCCCGATCCGCTTGAAGCGACGCCGCGCCTGCGCGTGGCCCTGGCCTCCTGCCAGCACTATGAAGCCGGGCATTTCAGCGTGCACCGCGACATCGCCGCCAGCGACGTCGACCTGGTGCTGTTCGTGGGCGACTACATCTACGAAACCGAATTGCCAGGCCCCCTGCGCGTGCGTCAGCACTCGCATGTCTTTCCAGACGATCCGGCGAACTTCACCTTGAGTGACTACCGCCTGCACCATGCCGCATATCGGCAAGATGCCGATTTGCGCGCCAGTCATGCCGCCCACCCCTGGCTGATGGTGTGGGACGACCACGATGTGCTGAACGACTACGCGGGCGATTCCGAGCCGGACCACAAGCTGGACGCGGCGCAGTTCGTCAAGCTGCGCGCGGCCGCCTACCAAGCCTATTTTGAGCACCTGCCCATCTCGCCCAGCCGCGCGCCGGTGGGCGGGCGCATGCTCATGCACGAACGCTACGAGTGGGGCCAGTTGGCCGAATTCTGGACCGTGGACACGCGGCAGTTTCGCGCAGCCCATGTGTGCAAGGGCTGGCGCGGCCCCAGCAATGGCCGCATGTTGTTCAACTGCCCCGAAGTGCTTCAACCCGAACGCAGCATGCTGGGACAGGATCAGGAATTCTGGCTGGCCGATGGCCTGGCCAGCAGCACCCGGGCCTGGAAGCTCATCGTTCAGTCCACCCAGGTCAGCCCGAGCGGTCTAAAATCCCCGATGGGTCGCCTGCTCTATGGCGATGGCTGGGACGCCTTCCCGGCCGCCCGCGAGCGCTTGATGGCCGCGATTGCCCAACCCCGTGTGCCCGATGTGGTCTGCCTCGGCGGGGACGTGCATCGCCATGTGGCGGCCAATCTGCGCCTCAATCCAGCCGACCCGACCTCGCCCATCATCGCCAGTGAGATCGTCACCTCGTCCATTACCAGTCGGGGTTTGAGCGAACTGTTGACCCAGTGGATGAAGGCGGCCAACCCGGACCTGCTGCATGCGCGCAGCGATGAGCGTGGCTTTGTGTTGCTGGACATCTCGCCCAGTCAGCTCTGCTGCGAGTTTCGCGCCACGGCCCACCCGGTGCGCGCCGATTCAAGGCTGCACACGCAGGCGCGCTATGTGATTGACCGTGGCGTGCCGGGCTTGCGCCGAGCACGGTGACCTAGACACTCTGGCCGTGCGCAATTGCGCCAGGGCTTGCAGGCCGTTTCCGAGACCGCTCGGGACGATTTCAAAAGCACCGGCGTTCCAGGCACTGACGGGCGCTTTGCCAGAAGATGCTGTTGTAGTCGAGCGGGTTGACGGGGCGATCCATGCTCGATGGTAAGGCTTGGAGAATGGCGATCAGGCCCGCAAGCGGCTGTTGGCCGGCACGCTGGCCAGCAGAAACTCCATCTGATCGGTCAGGATGCGGCGCCCGCGCAAGATCATGTCTTCGTGCAGGCTGGGCACATAGGGCAGGTAATACAACTGCCAGCTCAGTTCGTTCAAGGTGCGGTTGCCCTTGCGGCCATTGCAGTTGCGACAGGCGGTGATGCAGTTCATCCAGGAATCAACACCGCCGCGCGAAGTTGGCACGATGTGCTCGCGGGTCAGGTCGTCCCACTGAAAATGTCCGCCGCAATAGGCGCAGACCTGGCGGTCACGGGCGAACAATTTTGGGTTGGACAAGGCGGGCTGCTGGCGCCATGCTCGGCTGGGCACGGTGCCATGCACTGCGATGATGGGATGCAATTCAAGGCGTGACTGCAGCCCTGTGCGACGCTGGATGCCGCCTCGCAAAACGAAGCACGGATCGCCCAGGGTCCAGGCGATCGCCTCATTCGCATACAAGCCTGCCGCATCCTTGGCCGACAACCAAGCCTGCGGGCGACCTGACACGTCCAGTTGCAGCACGTCCATGCAGCCTCCAAACCCCAGAAGGGGGATTGCTGCTGTCAAGAATAATCCACCGCGTGTGACATTCGCTACCGTGGGGGCAAAGATCGGGGCGTTTTGCCGACAGAAAGGCGCAGGAAAGCCGTTCTGATCAGCCCGGTTGTCTAAAAAACCCAAAAAAAAGTTGCCCACGGGGCGCTCAGCTGCCTTACTATTCTGAAAAATAGCACGATCGTTCGTTTTATTCTAGGAGTTCGCGTGTCCGAAATGCTGCAGCACGACGTTAAACACACCGCCGAAGCGGTGCGTGAGCGTGGGCGCGGGCATCACGGGCCTGCCAAGGGGCAGCAGACCCGCGCGACCATCCTGGACGCGGCCCTGAATCTGGCCTCGCAAATGGGCATTGAGGGGCTGTCGATCGGCGCTTTGGCCGAGGTGACGGGCATGAGCAAGTCGGGCGTGTTCGCCCACTTTGGCTCACGCGAAGAGTTGCAAATCTCGGTCATTCGTGAATACCATGAGCGATTTTCCGCTGAGGTCTTCCTGCCCGCCATCCGCGAGTCGCGCGGCCTGCCCCGTCTGCGCGCCATGTTCGAGCGCTGGGTGGCCATGGTCGCGACCGAGCTTGACTCGGGTTGCATCTACATCAGTGGCGCCGTTGAGTTCGATGACCGGCCCGGGCCGGTGCGCGATGCGCTGGCTGGCATGGTGCTGACCTGGCATGCTGCCCTGGAGCGGGCCATCCGCATGGCCATAGCGATGGGACACTTGCGCGCTGACACCGACCCGATGCAGATGTTGTTCGAAATTCATGGACTGATCCTGTCGCTGCACCACGATGCGCGCTTCCTGCGCTCCAAGGGCGCCGAGGATCGGGCCCGCACGGCGTTCGAACGTGTTGTCCAGTTTTACGCGCAGGGCGCGCCATCCAGCCCACATTGATTCATTGATCGTTCCACCAGCCTGAAATCACCATCTTTAAAAGTGTGATCAGGTATTTTTCACCCACCCTGATTTTGTGACCGAGGAGCTCCAGGATGCCTTCATATAACCCCCCGCTGCGCGACATGCAATTCGTGATTCATGAGCTGCTCGGCGCTGTTGATGAACTGAAAACGATCCCCGCCTATGCGGATCTGGATGCCGACACGGTCAACGCCGTGCTCGAAGAAGGTGGCAAGTTTGCCTCCAAGGTGCTGGCCCCTCTGAACCTGGTGGGCGATGCCGAAGGTTGCGTGCTGGACAAGACCACGCACGAAGTGAAGACCCCCACGGGCTTCAAGGACGCCTACAAGCAGTACACCGAAAACGGCTGGTCCGGCTTGAGCGCCGATCCGGAGTGGGGCGGCCAAGGCATGCCTCAACTGGTGAACCAGGCCGTGTACGAAATGATGAACGCGGCCAACCAGTCGTGGACCATGTACCCTGGCCTGAGCCACGGCGCCCACGCTGCCCTGGAAGCCCACGGCACCGACGAGCAAAAGAAGATCTACCTGCCCAAGCTGACCAGCGGCGAGTGGACCGGCACGATGTGCCTGACCGAACCCCATTGCGGCACCGACCTGGGCCTGCTGCGCACCAAGGCCGAGCCTCAAGCCGACGGCACCTACAAGATCACCGGCGCCAAGATCTTCATCTCGGCCGGTGAACACGACATGGCCGACAACATCGTCCACCTGGTGCTGGCCCGCCTGCCCGACGCCCCTGAAGGCTCCAAGGGCATCTCGCTGTTCGTGGTGCCCAAGTTCAACGTGAAGGCCGACGGTTCGCTGGGCGAGCGCAATGGCATCTACTGCGGTGGCCTGGAACACAAGATGGGCATCCATGGCAATGCCACGGCCCAGATCGTTCTGGAAAACGCCAACGGCACCCTGGTGGGCAAGCCCCACCGCGGCCTGCCCGCCATGTTCGTGATGATGAACGGCGCCCGCCTGGGCGTGGGCAACCAGTCCTTGGGTCTGACGCAAGTCGCCTACGAAAACGCCGTGACCTACGCCAAGGACCGCGTGCAGATGCGTGGTCTGTCGGGCGTCAAGCGCCCTGACCTGGCCGCCGATCCCATCATCGTGCACCCCGATGTGCGCAAGATGCTGCTGACCGCCCGTGCTTACGCCGAAGGCGCCCGCGCCCTGGTGTACTACACCGCCATTGAGCTGGACAAGTCGCACAACCACCCCGATGAAGCCGTCCGCAAGGAATCGGACGACATCGTCGCCCTGCTGACCCCGATCGTCAAAGCCTTCATCACCGACAACGCGTTCGCCTCGGCGGTGCACTGCCAGCAGGTCTACGGCGGCCACGGCTTCATCCACGAGTGGGGCATGGAGCAGTTCGTGCGCGACGCCCGCATCAACATGATCTACGAGGGCACCAACACCATCCAGTCGCTGGACCTGCTGGGTCGCAAGGTGCTGGGCGATGGCGGCGCCAAGCTGACCAAGTTCGGCAAGATCGTGGGCCGTTTCGTCAAGGCCAACGCCGACAACGAGGCCATGCAAGAGTTCACCAAGCCCCTGGCCGCTCTGGGTGAGAAGGTGCAAGCCTTCACCATGGAAATCGGCATGAAGGGCATGCAAAACCCTGATGAAGTCGGTGCTGCTGCGGTGGACTACCTGCGCGTGGTTGGCCACATGGTCTACTCCTACTTCTTTGCCCGCATGGCCAAGATCGCTCTGGAAAAGCAAAGCTCGGGCGACAAGTTCTACATCGCCAAGCTGGCCACGGCCCGCTTCTATTTCGCCAAGCTGATGCCCGAAGTTGAAACCCTGATGGCCACCGCCAAGGCTGGTCTGAAGCCCCTGATGGAAATGGACGAGGCCCTCTTCTAAATCGCCTCCTTCATCTGTTTCCGTAACCCTTAAGTTCCCCTAGGAGAGAACATGAGTCGATTTAATGTGCGCAAGGTGGCCGTGCTCGGCGCCGGCGTGATGGGTGCGCAAATCGCCGCCCATCTGGTCAACGTGAAAGTGCCGGTCGTGCTGTTCGACCTGCCGGCCAAGGAAGGCCCCAAGAACGGCATCGTCACCAAAGCGGTCGAAGGCCTGAAGAAGATGAAGCCCGCGCCCCTGGGCGTGGTCGAAGACGCGGCGTTGATCCAGCAAGCCAACTACGAGGAACACCTTGAGTTGCTGCGCGGCTGCGACCTGATCATCGAAGCCATCGCCGAACGTCTGGACTGGAAGGAAGATCTGTACAAGAAGATCGCCCCCTTCGTCAATGACCACGCCATCCTGGCGACCAACACGTCCGGGCTGTCGATCACGACGATGTCGCAAGTGTTGCCTGAGCAACTGCGCTCGCGCTTTCTGGGCATCCACTTCTTCAACCCGCCCCGGTACATGTACCTGGTCGAGCTGATCCCCACCCCCACGACCGATGCCAAGATCGTCGACCAGTTGGAAAGCTTCGTCACGACGGCGGTCGGCAAGGGTGTGATCCGCACCAACGACACGCCCAACTTCATCGCCAACCGCGTGGGGATTGCCGGTGCCTTGTTCACGCTGATCGAAACCGACAAGTCCGGCCTGACCTATGACGTGGTCGATGACCTGACCGGCAAGAAGATGGGCCGCGCTTCGTCGGCGACCTACCGCACGCTGGACATCGTTGGCACCGACATCATGAGCAAGGGTTCGCAAACCCTGCGCGACAACCTGCCCAGCGATCCCTTCCTGGCCAACTTCGCTGAACCGTCGGTTGTGACGGCTTTGCTGGCCAAGGGCTTTTTGGGTCAGAAGTCGGGCTCTGGCTTCTACAAAAAAGAAGGCAAGACCGTTCTGCGTTTTGATCCCAAGACGCAAGAGTACGTGGCTGCCGGCGCCAAGGCCGACAAGGAAGTCACCGACATCCTGCGCCTCAAGCCCGCCGAACGCCTGAAGGCCCTGCGTGAGTCCGCTCACCCGCAAGCCCAGTTCCTGTGGGCCATTCTGCGCAACACCTTCCACTACAGCGCGGTGATCCTGGGCGAGATCGCCGACACCGCCCGCGACGTGGACTTCGCCATGCGTTGGGGCTACGGCAACAAGCAAGGCCCCTTCGAGCTGTGGCAAGCCGCCGGCTGGAAGCAAGTGGCCGAGTGGATCACCGCCGACATCGAAGCAGGCAAGGCATTGAGCAGCGCTCCGTTGCCCCAGTGGGCGATTCACGGCCCCGTGGCCGACAAGGGTGGCGTGCACCAGCCTGAAGGCTCGTGGAGCGCCGCTGAAGGCAAGTTCAAGCCCCAGCGCGAACTGCCCGTCTACAAGCGCCAGTTCTTCCGTGAGAGCGTGTTGGGCTCCAATGCCCCGGACGCCGCCACCGCTGGCAAGACCTTGTTCGAAGATGCGGCCATTCGCCTGTGGACGCTGGACGACGAAGTCGTCATCGCGTCGATCAAGTCGAAGATGCACGCCATCAGCGACACCGTGACCGCCGGCCTGGCCAAGGGTCTGCAACTGGCTGAAGCAAGCTACAAGGGCCTGGTCATCTGGTCGCCCGATGCACCGTTCTCTGCTGGCGCCGATCTGCAAGCCATGATGCCCGCCTTCATGAGCGGTGGCGGCAAGGCCATTGCCCCGATTCAGAAGGGCCTGCAGGACTTCATGCTGTCGCTGCGTTACTCCAACGTGCCGAGCGTGGCCGCCATCCATGGCATGGCGCTGGGCGGCGGTTGCGAGTTGGCGGTTCACTGCGCCAAGCGCGTCGCGGCGGTCGAGTCCTACATCGGTCTGGTGGAAGTGGGCGTGGGCCTGATCCCGGGCGCCGGTGGTCTGGCTTACCTGGCACGCCGTGCGGCGGAGCAGGTCGAAGCCTCCAAGGGCGTTTCCGGCCAGGCCGGTGCCGAGCTGATGGGCTTCATCAAGGAAGGCTTCCAGGCCGCCGCGATGGCCAAGGTTGGCGTGTCGGCTCACGAGTCGCGCAAGTACGGCTACCTGGGCTGGGACGATGTGATCGTGCCCAACAAGGACGAGGTGCTGTTCGTGGCCATTGCGCAAGCCAAGGCCATGTTCGAGTCGGGCTACCGCGCCCCGCTCAAGCGCCAGTTCGCTGTCGCTGGCCGCAACGTCAAGGCCACGCTGCAATCGTCGCTGATCAATATGCGTGATGGTGGCTTTATCAGCGCCCACGACTACCTGATCTCTTCGATGATCGCCGACGTGCTGACCGGCGGTGACGTCGATGGCGGCACCCTGGTGAGCGAGGAATACCTGCACGCCCTGGAGCGCAAGCACTTCGGCACGCTGCTGGACAACCCCAAGACGCAAGAACGCATCATGGGCATGCTGTCGACCGGCAAGCCTGTGCGTAACTGATCGATCGGAGCACAACATGACTCAATTGAAAGACGCCTACATCGTCGCCGCCACTCGTTCCCCGATCGGCAAGTCTGGCCGCGGCGTGTTCAAGAACACCCGCCCGGACGACCTCCTGGTGGCCGTGATCCAGAGCGCGCTCAAGCAAGTGCCCTCGCTGGACCCTGCTGCCATCGAAGACGCCATCATTGGCTGCGCGATGCCTGAAGGCGAGCAAGGCATGAATGTGGCCAAGGTGGCTGCCTTGCTGTCGGGCCTGCCGAAGACCGTCGCTGGCGCGACCGTGAACCGCTTCTGCGCGGCCGGCATCACCGCCGTCTCGATGGCGGCTGACCGCATCCGCGTGGGCGAAGCCGACGTGATGATCGCCGGTGGTGTGGAGTCGATGTCCATGGTTCCCATGGGCGGCTCCAAGCCTTCGTTCAACCCCAAGGTTGTGGACCTGGACGAGAACGTCGGCATTGCCTACGGCATGGGCATGACCGCCGAGAAGGTGGCCGAGCAGTGGAAGGTGACCCGCGAAGAGCAGGACGCGTTCGCCGTGGAATCCCACCGCCGCGCCATCGCTGCTCAGCAAGCTGGCTGGTTCGATGCTGAAACCACGCCGATCGAAATCGAGGTGCGCACACCGAACCTGGAAACGGGCGAAGTCACCATCACCAAGAAGACCATCAGCCGTGACGAAGGCGCTCGCCCCGAAACGTCGATGGAAGGCTTGGCCAAGCTGCGCGCGGTGTTCGCCGCCAAGGGCTCCGTGACTGCCGGCAACAGCTCGCAGACGTCGGACGGCGCCGGTTGCCTGATCCTGGCCTCCAAGGAAGCCTGCGAGAAGTACGACCTCAAGCCCCTGGCTCGTTTCGTGAGCTTTGCGGTCAAGGGCGTGCCGCCTGAACTCATGGGCATCGGCCCGATCGAAGCCATCCCCCTGGCTTTGAAGAAGGCCGGCATCACCGCCGCCGATCTGGACTGGATCGAGCTGAACGAAGCCTTCGCGGCTCAGTCGCTGGCGGTGCTGAAGGACCTGGACGCCAAGGGCCATGTGCTCGACCGCGCCAAGGTCAACCCGATGGGTGGCGCCATTGCCCTGGGTCACCCCCTGGGTGCCACAGGGGCCATCCGCGCGGCCACGGTGGTGCATGGTCTGCATCGCACTGGCGGCAGGTACGGCATGGTGACGATGTGCATCGGCACAGGCCAGGGCGCTGCCGGCATCATCGAACGCCTGTGATCTTCAGGGACCATTTGCGTTCCTACCCATGAGGAAGCCCGCCGCTGTGCGGGCTTTTTCTTGACCCCCCCATTTGAATTTGAGACTGACCGAGAAGCCCTTGATGCACGAAGATCTGCGTCTGCAAACCTGGGACGGGCACACGTTGGCCGCGCGGGCCTATCAGCCGCCCGGTCCGGTGCGCCGCGCCGTGTTGCTGTCATCGGCCATGGGGGTGGCGCAGGTCTTTTACCAACCCTTTGCCACCTGGCTGGCCGAACAGGGCGTGGCGGTGCTGACGTGCGACCACCGGGGCATCGGTGCCTCGGCGCCGGTTTCGTTGCGGGGCTTTCAGGCCAGCATCACGGACTGGGCCACGCGTGACCAACCGGCGGCCCTGGCCGAACTGCTGCGGCGTTGGCCCGATGTGCCGCGCACTTACCTGGGACACAGCCTGGGCGGACAAATCTTCGGCTGGTTGGAGGGCCAGGAGCATTTCGAGCGCGTGGTGACCGTCGCCAGTGGCAGTGGCTACTGGCGCTACAACGCAGCGCCGGTGCGTCGCAAGGCGCCGCTGTTGTGGTGGGGTTTGGCACCAGTGGCGACGGCCCTGGCAGGCTACTTCCCGGGGAGTAGTCTGGGGGTTATCGGCGACCTGCCCAGCGGGGCCTTGTGGCAATGGCGTCGCTGGTGTCTGCACCCGGACTATGTGGGCGCTGAAGGGCCGGCGCTGCGCGAGCGTTACGCCCAGGTGCGCTCCCCCATCACCGTCGTGGTGATCGAAGACGACGAGTTGGTCAGCCCCGAAGGCATCCGCCGTCTGTACAACGAGTATCCCAACGCGCCGGTGCGTTTCGAGTCCCTGCGCGCGCAGGCACATGGGCTCAAGCACCTGGGGCATTTTGGCTTGTTCAAACCGCAAGCGGCGAGCGCACTGTGGCCTTTGGTCTTGCAGTGGATCGACGCTTGATTCTTTCGCTTCCTTTTCAGGAGACTTTCATGACCGACGCCATCCTCCAGCACCGCGAAGCCGCTGTGCTGACCTTGACCTTCAACCGAGTGGACAAGAAAAACGCCATCACCACGGCGATGTACACGGCCATGGCCGATGCGCTGTTCAGCGCGGCCACTGACGATGCGGTGCGCGTCGTGGTGTTCCAGGGCGCCCTTGAGGTCTTCACGGCGGGCAATGACTTGCTTGATTTCATGGCCAATCCGCCCTCGGTCGATGCGGCCGAACCCGCGCCGGTGTTTCGCTTCCTGGAGGCCTTGAGCAGCTTCCCCAAGCCCTTGGTGGCGGCCGTGACGGGGCCAGCGGTGGGCATTGGCACGACCATGCTCCTGCATTGCGACCTGATCTACGCCGGCGACAACGCCGCGTTCAGCATGCCCTTTGTGAACCTGGGGGTGTGTCCGGAAGCCGGTGCCAGCTTCTTGCTGCCTGCGCTGGTGGGCTACCCGCGCGCCGCAGAAAAGCTCTTGCTGGGCGAGGCCTTCTATGCCGAAGAGGCCCTGGACATGGGCCTGATCAACCGCATCCTGCCGCCGCATGAAGTGGCCGCCTATGCACAGGCGCAGGCGCTCAAGCTGGCGGCCAAGCCGTCCGAGTCACTGCGCATCACCAAGGCTTTGATGAAGCAGCCGCTGACCCAACTGCCAGCGGTGATGCAGGAAGAGTTCGGCCACTTCGCGCGCATGCTGCGCGGCCCCGCGGCCATGGAAGCGATCAGCGCGGTGATGGAAAAGCGCAAGCCCGATTTTTCCAAGCTGTGACGCCGAAGGCCACGCTGGAGGGCCCTGCGTCAGCGCTTGTGCACGGCAATGGAATACTTGCCGGTGCCTGAGCTGCGGTCGTAGTGGCGAACCTGCACGAAGTAATCCCCGGCCAGCAGTGACTGGGAGATGCGAGGGTTCAGGCCGTAGCCACTGTCGTCGTCTTCACCGATGAGCGCGGTGGCGTTGGTGGGCCCGAACAGTTTCATGTAAATGTCGGTCTTGCCCTGGGTGTCGATCACGTAGACGCCGTCCGCATCGGCGTGAAAGCGGTACAGGTCTTCTTCGCCGGCTTGGCCGATGTTGGCCTGGAGGCGGGGGGCGCCCACGCTCAAGGGCGTGGCCTCGGGCAGGCCGGGGCTGGACTTGGGGTACATCTTGGCGCCGGCGATGAATTCCTTGTCCAGCGAGGACAGCACGTCGTTGGCGTGAGTGGCCACGCCATTGAGCGTCCACTCGGCCGGGAAGGCGTAGAGCATGATGGAGTCGGCGTCGAAGGCGGTGCCGTTGATCTGGTCCATCGAGTATTTGAAGAACACGTTGTGCCGGGTCGTGTCGGCGTCCCAGTAGTTGGGTGGGCCGGCCAGGGCTTTGAGCACCACGGCCTCGTTCCATTGAATGCCGCCCGCCGGGCTGGCGTGTTCGTGCGCCAGGCCGATGGCATGTCCGAATTCGTGCGCTGCCGTGCCGCCATCGAGAAAACCCAGGTTCATGGTCGCCTGGTTGAAGGGCACGCTGCGGGCGTCGGTGCCAATGGTGGACCAGGCGCCGTCGTTGTCGTCAAAGCTGATGCGGATGTCGGCTTCTGGCGCGTTGCCGAAGTCGAACTGCAGGTTGGCCACGGCCGACCACCATGCGGCCTGTTCGCGCGCCTTGGCTTGCTGGGACGGTGTGCCGCTCATGAAGCGCACCTTCAGGGTCGAGCCATTCATCCAGCTTTTGCCTTTCGGTGCAATGGCACGGGTTCGGCCGCCGACGCCTGGGCCCGTGGTGTGCGGCTTCAACAGGTCTCGCGGCAGGATGCGGTCGTAGCAACATTTGTAGGCAGACATGGCGGGCTCCAGCGGCAAGGGATGGCGGGGCAAACGAAGTCAGCATAGCCACATGAATGGCCCTTGCCATCCCTAGTTCATGGCGCCGCTCAGGTGCTTGATGGCCCTTGAAATCCACCCGCGCGGTAGGTCAGCACCAGGGTGTCGCGCCAGCCGTGTTGGCCCAGTGGCTGGATGGGCGTGGACTCATGGATGACGCGTTCGTCATCCAGCAGCAAGGTGGACCAGGGCTCTTGCAGAGTGAAGCGCACGCCGTTGGGGCCATCGGCTTCGAATACGCGGCTCTCGCCGCCCTTGATGCCTTGGCGGCCCAGCATGATCACCGCGACGAAGTCCACGCCATCGCGGTGCGCGCCCTCGGGCGTGGGACGGCCAATGCCGCCAGTCGTGTCGACGCGGAACTGGTGCGCCTCGACAAACCAGCGCTCCACCGGTTTGACCTGTGCGAGCAGTTGCCCCAGGTGCCCCAGCAGGGCCTGCCACACCCGGTGCTGCGCGACGTCGGGCGTGATGGGCTCGAACCAGCGTTCGATGCCGCCGTGCAAGGCGTTGTAGATCACCGGCTGCCAGTGAGCGCGGTGCGGCACCTGGGTGACGTGTGCCGTGGCCGGCTCCACCAAGAAGCAACTGTGGCGGCGAAAACGGTAATGCCCGCCGTCGCGCAAATGGGTGTCGGCCGGCAGGTCATTCCAGGTGGATTGCAGCCAGGCCAGTTCGGGCTCGGTGGCGCCCAGCCACGTGACCATGTCGGGCGCGGCGATCACGGACCAGCCATCGGTGCGCAAGGCCGCAGTGGTCTGGTCCAGGGGAGTGGGGTTCAGCGAGTGCATGCCGGAATCGTCTCACGAAGTGGGGGTCCACGTGGTGGCCGGGTGCGATGCATGAGCTATCCTGCGGGTTCAAAATATTCGGGGGTTGTCAATGATCAAGGGGCGCATCAAGCACCTGACATGCTGCCTGCTGGTGGCCGCGCAGGCATGGTCGGGCGCGGCCTTTGCCAATGACGATATGGCCCAGCGCGGGGATGCCAAACCAAGCAATCTGGATCGCCAGAAGGCGGCCGACAGCACCGCCAGAAGCCCCCGCAATGCCTGTGCGCAGGCCCGGCCCTTTTACTGGGAGGTGGGTGGCCCCAAGGCGTTGCTGGCTTCGGGCGCGGTCGGCGAGGGCGCACCGCTGCGCCGAACCAGCCTACCCATTGCGTCGGCCACCAAGTGGCTGTATGGCGCCTATGTGGCTGAAAAGCGAGGCGGCCAGTTGAGCGACGACGACGTGCGCTTCCTGACTTTTCGCAGTGGCTACACCCGCTTCAGGTTCTGTCGCGAGGGCCAGACGGTGGACCAGTGCCGGGCTGCCCTGATCAATGGACGTGGGCGTCCGGATGCGGCCAACGAAGGCGCGTTCTTCTACAACGGCGGCCACCTGCAGGAGCACGCTCACCGCATGGGGCTGGGGGCTTTGGATGGTCTGGGACTGGGGGACGAGATCCGCCAGACCTTGCGGCCGGTCATTGGCACTGACATTGCCTTGGGTTTTGCCCAGCCCCAACCGGCGGGCGGCGGTCTGAGCAATGCGGCGGACTACGCGAGCTTTCTGCAAGCCATGTTGCGTGGCGATCTGCAACTGTCCAAACTGCTCGGCACGCATGCCGTGTGCGCCAATCCGCGTACCTGCCCGCCCGGCGTGGCCCTGCATTCACCCATGGCGGACACCGAGACCTGGCATTACTCGATCGGGCATTGGGTGGAGGACGACCCGTTGCTGGGGGATGGCGCCTTCAGCAGCCCGGGTGCCTTTGGTTTCTATCCCTGGATCAGTGGGGACCGGCGTTGGTACGGTCTGGTGGCCCGGTATGACCGCCATGGGGTGCGGGCCCAGGATCCGCAAGACAAGCCCGCTGGAGAGTCGGTCGCCTGTGGTCGGCTGATCCGCAAGGCCTGGATCAGCGCCCAGGCCCTTGAATAGGCGGGCCTGGCGCTTTTGGCTTACTGAGCGCGCGCGGTGATGCGCTTGCCGTTCACATTCACTTTGGAGCCGATGGCGAACTGCTGCGACACCGTGAGTTCACGCGTCGTGCCGTTGTCCATCTTCACGGTGGTCTTGTAGACGGTGTGTTTCTTGATGTGCTTTTCGACTTCGTTGCCGGCAAATCCGCCAGCCACCGCACCACCCACGGTCATGAGGGTGTTGCCCGTGCCACGCCCCATCTGGTTGCCCAGCAGCCCGCCCACCACGGCGCCGCCGACTGCACCCACGCCGGAGCCCTTGCCTTTGACTTCGTAGGACTGGACATTGGTCACCACACCGCAAGTGGTGCAGGGGGTCGCACTGGCGCCCGATGCCGCCGGGGTGACGGCGTGAGCACGTTGGCCCAGGGTTAGTCCGCCCACGACCAGGGACAGACCGATCAGCCAGCCAACCATTCGAAAAGCGCGGCGAGCGGGATGGGCTTGAACGGCAGGGGATGAACGGCGTGATGGTTGAACTGACATGCAAAAACTCCTTCAAACAGTGAAATCAGTGTAGTCCTGATCAGCCCTTGGGGATGGGGCGAGGGCGCCCCTCGTTGTCGATGGCCACATAAGTGACCTTGGCCTCGGTGACCTTGACCAGCAGGGGATCGGATGGGCGGCGTTCGGCCCAGACCTCAATGTGCATGGTGATCGAGGTGGTGCCGATCCGGTCGACCCGGGCATACAGGGAGCAGAGGTCGCCCACCGACACCGCCGAGCGGAACACGAATTCGTTGACGGCCACCGTGGCGATGCGCCCTTTGGTCAGGCGCGCCGGGATCACCGAGGCGGCCAGGTCGACCTGGGACATGATCCAGCCGCCAAAAATATCGCCATTGCCGTTGGAGTCGCGGGGCATGGGCATGACCCGCATCACCAGCTCCATGTCGTGGGCCAGGTCGGGCGGGGTCAGAAAGGTATTGCGAGGGAGGGCGGCAGTCATGGGCAATCAGGTCGACAATCAACAATAGACACATTGATGATTGTTCCAGAATGCGCCGTTACGCACACGCACCCACCGCTGAAAACCCGACTTCCGACACAAATACCCGGCGTTCCGACCGTGCGACCCTGTCGCGCCTGTGGCCTTACCTGTGGGCCTACAAGGGTCGCGTGGTGCTGGCGCTGGCCTTCATGGTGGGCGCCAAGCTGGCCAATGTGGGCGTGCCCTTGTTGCTCAAGACCCTGATCGACCGCCTGGCGCCGCACCCCAGCGCGGCGCAAACCCTGATGGTGGTGCCGGTCGGCCTCTTGCTGGCCTATGGCCTGCTGCGCCTGTCCACCTCGCTGTTCACTGAATTGCGCGAACTGGTGTTCGCCAAGGCCACCGAGGGCGCGGCGCGGCGCTTGTCGCTGCAAGTGTTCGAGCACTTGCATGCCTTGAGCCTGCGCTTTCACCTGGAACGCCAGACCGGCGGCATGACCCGCGACATCGAGCGCGGCACGCGGGCCGTGCATTCGCTGATCTCGTATTCGCTCTACAGCATCGTCCCTACGCTGATCGAGGTCACCCTGGTGTTGACCTTGCTCGCCACCAAGTTCGACATGGTGTTCGCCTGGATCACACTGGTGGCCCTGGTGGTCTACGTGACTTTCACGGTGACGGTGACGCACTGGCGCACGCGCTTTCGGCGCGAGATGAACGAGCTGGACTCGAAAGCGCATTCGCGCGCCATCGACTCGTTGCTGAACTACGAGACGGTGAAGTACTTCAACAACGAGGCTTTTGAAACGCACCGTTATGACGAAAGCCTGGAGCGCCTGCGCGATGTGGCGGTCAAGTCGCAGCGCAGCCTCTCCTTGCTCAACGCGGGCCAGCAATGCATCATCGCCGTGGGCCTGATCGCCATGTTGTGGCGGGCCACGCAGGGCGTGGTGGCAGGGCGCATGACGGTGGGCGACCTGGTCATGGTCAACGCCTTCATGATCCAGCTCTACATTCCGCTTAATTTTCTGGGCGTGATCTACCGCGAGATCAAGCAGTCGCTGACCGACCTGGACAAGATGTTCACGCTGATGGAGCGCGAGCGCGAAGTGGCTGATGCGCCCGATGCCAGGCCCCTGCTGTTCAAAGGCCCGCCCTCGGTGCGCTTTGACCATGTGCAGTTTGCGTATGAGCCCTCGCGCGTCATCCTGCACGACGTGAGTTTTGAGATCCCCGCCGGGCAGACGGTGGCCGTGGTCGGGCCCTCGGGCTCGGGCAAGTCCACGCTGGCGCGCCTGCTGTACCGCTTCTATGACGTGAACCCCGACCACAGCAGTGGCCGCATCACCATCAATGGGCACGATGTGCGCGGCCTGACGCAAGACAGCCTGCGCCGCAGCATCGGCATCGTCCCGCAGGACACGGTGCTGTTCAACGACACCGTGGCTTACAACATCGCCTATGGTCGGCCCGAGGCATCGCGTGCGGAGGTCGAAGCCGCCGCCCGCTCGGCGCGCATCCACGACTTCATCGTCGGCACTCCAGGCGGCTATGACACGACGGTCGGCGAGCGCGGCCTGAAGCTGTCGGGCGGTGAAAAGCAGCGCGTGGCCATTGCCCGCACCTTGTTGAAAAACCCGCCGATCCTGGTGTTTGACGAAGCCACCTCGGCGCTCGATTCGGCCAACGAGCGCGCCATCCAGGCTGAACTGGCGGCGGTGGCCCAGGGCAAGACGGTGCTGGTGATCGCGCACCGCCTGTCCACCATCGTGAACGCCCACGAGATCCTGGTGATGGACGCCGGCCGCATCATCGAGCGAGGCACCCACGCCCACTTGCTGGCCGCCAATGGGCGTTATGCGCAGATGTGGCGACTGCAACAGCATGAAGCATCCTGAGGCGGCAGGTGCAACAATTGAGTCTTGTCTGACCTGATGACCTTGAGCACTGTGATGAGCGAGACCCTGACCCTGATCCGCCCGGATGATTGGCACCTGCATGTGCGCGACGGCGCCGCCATGGCCAGCGTGGTGCCCGCCACGGCGCGGCAATTTGCGCGCGCCCTGATCATGCCCAACCTGCGCCCGCCCGTGACCACTGCCGAGCAGGCCATGGCCTACCGGGACCGGATTCGCGCGGCGGTCCCCTCTGGCGTGACATTCGAGCCCTTGATGGCGCTCTACCTGACCAACAACACGCCGGTCGAGGAAGTGGCACGTGCCAAGGCCATGGGGGCCATTGCCTTCAAGCTCTACCCGGCCGGTGCCACCACCAATAGCGATGCGGGCGTGACCGACCTTCGCAAGACTTACGCCGTGCTGGAGGCCATGCAGCGCGAAGGGCTGGTGCTGTGCGTGCATGGCGAGGTCACCGACACGGACGTGGATGTGTTCGACCGCGAGAAGGTGTTCATCGATGACAAGCTGATCCCGCTGCGCCGAGATTTTCCGGAATTGAAGATGGTGTTCGAGCACATCACCACCAAAGACGCCGCGCAGTATGTGCAGGCCGCCGACCGCTTTGTCGGCGCGACCATCACGCCGCAGCATTTGCTGTACAACCGCAATGCCCTATTCATGGGTGGCCTGCGGCCGCATTACTACTGCCTGCCGGTGCTCAAGCGCGAGGAACATCGCCAGGCCCTGGTGCAAGTGGCCACCAGTGGCGACGCCAAATTCTTCCTGGGTACCGACAGCGCGCCGCATGCGTCGCAGTTGAAGGAACATGCCAGCGGGTGCGCGGGTTGCTACACCGCGCCGTGTGCCCTGGAGTTGTATGCGCAGGCTTTTGAAGCCGCCGGCGCGCTGGACAAGCTCGAAGTCTTCGCCAGCATCAACGGGCCTGATTTTTACCAGCTGCCACGCAACCAGGCGCAGGTCACGCTCAAGCGAGAACCCTGGGTGGTGCCTGAATCGCTGCCCTTTGGCGAGGATGCCAGCATCAAGCCTTTGTGCGGTGGGGAGACCTTGGCCTGGCGCTTACAGGCCTGAGTCGGCGGGCGCCTTGGCATCCGCCTTGGCGGCGTCGAGGCTTTCACGCAGCGTGGCGATCTCGTGCCTGACCGCCTTCAGTTGCGCATGCATGTCCCGCAGAATTTCGCGCTCGACCTTGCGCTCTTGGGTGCCCACGAACATGGCGGCCACGCTGGCCGTGACCAGTGAAAGCACGCCGTAGCCCAGCATGACCACGAACACCGAGAAGATGCGCGAAGCCGTGGTGCTGGGCACCACATCGCCATAGCCGACCGTGGCCGCCGTTGAAAAGGCCAGCCACAAGCCGTCGCCCAGGGTGGTGACTTCCGGGTCAATCCAGTAAAAACCGAGGCCGCACAGCCCGAGCACGCCGGCGGCCATGCCCATCAGACGTGCCAATCCGGCGCGTTCGAGCAGCGGTTTGCTGATGATGACCAGGCGCAGCAGCATCAGCAGCGCGATCCCCATGCGCCAACTCAAGGCGCCGATGGACCGGCTGCTGGCGGGCAGCGCCGCACACACCAGCAAGGCCGCGCCAAGCGTCCACTCCGAGCTTTGCCGGACCCACCAGCGGCCATGCGTCATGCTGCTTTGCGCTGCCGAATGCTGGCGCGCATGCTGCCACGCCGAGGCAAACACGAGCAGCGCACTGACCACGTACATGACCGGCGCCCATGAGTCCGGGGTGGGCATGAGCGAGTCGTAAAACGCGGGCGTGCTGGCCACCAGGGCCATCAACATGGGCCAGGGGGAGTTGGCCTGATCAAGCAGGCTCAGGTGCGGCGCGCGAAAACGGGGCATGGGTGGAGGTTCAGCAGGGCGAATCAGGCCGGCAGGAAGCCCTCGACGGACAGATAGCGCTCACCGGTGTCGTAGCAAAACCCAAGCACCTTGGCCTGGGCGGGCAAGTCGGGTAGTTTCTTGGCGATGGCGGCCAGCGTGGCGCCGGAGGAAATGCCCACCAGCATGCCTTCTTCGCGCGCGGCGCGGCGACCGTATTCACGCGCCTCTTCGGCGTCGACCAGGATGACACCGTCCAGCACGGCCATGTCCAGGTTGGCCGGAATGAAGCCGGCACCGATGCCCTGGATGGGGTGCGGCGAGGGCGCGCCACCGGAAATGACCGGCGAGACTGCGGGTTCCACCGCGAACACCTTCAGTTGCGGCCAGGCTTTTTTCAGCACGCGGGCGCACCCGGTCAAGTGGCCGCCCGTGCCCACGCCGGTGATCAAGGCGTCCAGACCATCGGGGAAGTCGTTGAGGATTTCCTGGGCCGTTGTGCGGGCGTGGGCCTCGATGTTGGCGGGGTTCTCGAACTGCTGGGGCATCCACGAGTTTGGGGTTTGGGCGATCAGTTCCTGGGCGCGGGCGATGCAGCCTTTCATGCCGATCTCGCGCGGGGTGAGGTCGAATTTGGCGCCGTAGGCCAGCATCAGGCGGCGGCGTTCCAGGGACATGCTGTCGGGCATCACCAGGATCAATGAATAGCCCTTCACCGCGGCCACCATGGCCAGGCCGATGCCGGTGTTGCCCGAGGTTGGCTCGATGATGGTGCCGCCGGGCTTGAGGGCGCCCGAGCGTTCGGCGTCCTCGACCATGGCCAGGGCGATGCGGTCTTTGATGGAACCCCCCGGGTTGGCGCGTTCGGCCTTGATCCAGACTTCATGGCTCGGCCCAAACAGGCGGGCGGCGCGAATGTGGGGAGTGTTGCCGATGGTGTCGAGAATCGATTGGGCTTTCATGACGGTCTCCGGGCTGAATAAAGGTATCGTCGCAGAAATGGGTGTGTCGTATCCGACATACTCGCCAGTATGTATGAAGGTGTCTACCCGTGATAAAGGATCGAGCGTGAAGTGGTGGCGATGGTGGACTGCGGTCCTGTTGGGCTGGGGGGGTGTCTTGCTGTGGACTGGCCAGGCGCGGGCGGCGGGCGAGTTCTTGCCGGTGGCTCAGGCCTTCAAACTGGAGGCGCGGGTGTCGCCCCAGAGTGGGGTGATGCTGGACTTCGCGCTGGCGCCCAAGACCCATCTTTACCGAGACCGCTTCTCGGTGCAAGCGCTGCCGGAATCGGTCAAATTGATGGCGCCCGTCTTGCCCACCGGGGTGCTCAAGTTCGATGAGGGCTTTGGCAAAAAAGTCGAGGTCTACTACGACCGTTTGAGCGTTGAGGTCGGGGTCGACGCGGCCACCGCGCCTGGCACACCAGCCTTCGTGAAGGTGGGCTACCAGGGTTGTGCCGACGACGGCATTTGCTATCCGCCGCAGACCCGTTACTTTCGCCTGACGCTGGCCCAGGGAGGGCGGGTGGTTGCGGTGGCGCCAGCGACCGCGCAAGACGCCGGACTGTCACAGGCGGGGACACCGGCCAGTGCGTCACCGGCCGGGGCCGCGAGTCCGCCGATCGATGCCAGTGCCGCCACGCGCATGGCTGAGCGCATCCAGCAGACCCTGGCCTCGGGCAATTGGCTGTCCATCGTCGGGGTGTTTTTCGTGGCCGGCGTGCTGCTGTCTTTCACGCCCTGTGTCCTGCCCATGGTGCCCATCTTGTCGTCCATCATCGTGGGCGAGGACGGTGCGGTCAGTCGGGTGCGCGGCCTGACGCTGGCGCTGAGCTATTCACAAGGCATGGCCCTGGTGTACACCGTGCTGGGCGTGGCGGCGGGCTTGTTGGGCGAAGGCCTGGCGGCGGGGCTGCAATCGCCCTGGGTGCTGGGCAGCTTTGGTGTGCTGTTGGTGGTGCTGGCCTTGTCCATGTTTGGTGCCTTCCACCTGCAAATGCCGCACTTCATTCAAAGCCACCTCACGCACCACTCGGGGCGCCTGGGTGGCGGCGGGCTGCTCAAGGTGTTCATCATGGGGGTGCTGTCGGCGCTGATCGTGGGCCCGTGCGTGAGCGGCCCTCTGGCCGGGGCACTGGTCTACCTCAGTCAGACCCGCGACGTGCTGCTGGGAGGCACGGCGCTGTATGCGTTGGCCTGGGGCATGAGCGTGCCCCTGCTGCTGGTGGGCGTGTCGGCGGGCTCGCTGTTGCCGCGCGCGGGCCTGTGGATGGAGTCCGTCAAGACCTTTTTTGGCCTGCTGCTGCTGGGCGTGGCCTGGTGGCTGGTCTCACCCATTCTGGCGCCCTTGGCCTTGCTGGGCTTGTTGGGGCTGCTGCTGGCCCTGGCCGCCGCCTTCACGGGGGGCTTTGATCACATGGCCCCGCAGGCCAGCCTCAAGCACCGCAGCTTCAAGGCCGTGGGCATGGTGCTGGCCATCCTGTCGGTGATGGAGCTCGCCGGAGCGGTCGCGGGCGCGAAAGACCCCTGGGATCCGCTGCGGCCCTTCATCGCCAGCACGGCGGGGGCGAACAGCGCCTTCGCGGCCTCGACCCGACCCGTGGCGTTCAAGCGCGTGGCCAGCGTGGCCGAGCTGGATGCGGCCCTGGCCGAGGCGTCCAAGGCCGGCCAGGTCGCGATGCTCGATTTTTATGCCGACTGGTGCGTGTCCTGCAAGGAGATGGAGCGCTACACCTTTTTCGACCCGCGGGTGCAGGACCAGCTCAAGCACGTCGTGACCTTGCAGGCCGATGTGACGGCCAACAGCGAGGCCGACAAGGCGCTGCTCAAGCGCTTCACCTTGTTCGGGCCGCCCGGCATCATCTTTTTTGACCGGCAGGGCCGGGAGCAGGGCGGTACCCGCGTGATCGGGTATCAAGCCGCCGATGAATTCCTCAAGAGCCTGCAAGCGGCCGGGATTTGACGGGACAGGCCCCCATGAACCCCGACGCCCAAACCCTGTGGCGCGCGCCACGCTGGACCCTGGCCGTGCTGCTGGCCGCCCTGGGCATGCTCGGGCCGTTTTCGATCGACACCTACCTGCCGGCGTTTTCCGGCATCGCAGCCTCGCTGCACGCCACGCCCTTGCAGATCCAGCAGACCTTGTCGGCCTACCTGTTCGCTTTTGCCTTCATGAGCCTGTTTCATGGGGCCTTGTCGGACAGCTTTGGGCGCCGTCCCGTGGTCTTGACCGGCATTGCGATGTTCACCGTGGCCAGCGTCGGTTGCGCCATGGCCGCCAGCATCGAGCAACTGGTGTTCTTTCGCGCCATGCAGGGCCTGTCCACCGGGGCGGGCATTGTGGTGTCGCGCGCGGTGATCCGCGACATGTTTCCCCCCGCCGATGCCCAGCGCATGATGGCGCAGGTGACGCTGTTCTTTGGCGTGGCACCCGCGGTGGCGCCCATTGTGGGCGGCTTTCTGTTCGTGCACGCGGGCTGGCATGCGGTGTTCTGGTTCCTGTCGGCGGTGGGCGTGCTGCTGTGGCTGGGCAACTGGTGGCTGCTGCCCGAGACCCTGCACATCAGCCAGCGACAGCCCTTTGAAGTGCGCCACCTGATGCGTGGCTATGCCGAGTTGGGCTTCAACCCGCGCTTCTTATTGCTGGCCCTGGCCAGCGGCATCCCCTTCAACGGCATGTTTTTGTATGTGCTGTCGGCGCCTACTTTTCTGGGGCAGCACCTGGGGCTGGCGCCCGAGCAATTTTTCTGGTTCTTTTGCGTGACGATCGGCGGGATCATGGGGGGCGCCTGGCTCAGTGGCCGTCTGGCAGGGCGATTGGCCCCGCACCTTCAAATCCGCATCGGCTTTGCCATCATGCTGGGCATCTCCGTGATCAACGTGGTCGCCAATCTCTTGTTCAAGGCGCAGGTGGGCTGGGCTTTGATCCCCATTGGCATCTACGCGTTTGGCTGGGCCATGATGGTGCCAGTGGTCACCTTGATGGTGCTGGACCTGTGTCCGCAACGCCGTGGCATGGCCTCGTCCCTGCAGGCCTTTGTGGGCAGCGCGGCCAACGGCGTGGTGGCCGGGGCGATCGCGCCGCTGGTCATGCATTCGACGGTGCGGCTGTCGGTGGCTTCTTTGTTGATGATGTGTGTGGGGCTGGTCGCCTGGGGCTGGGTTCAGCGGCGATAATGCGCGGGTGAAGTCGGCCAGACCGCCGCTGGTGCAGGGATCGAAAGGTCGCACTGGAGGAAGGTCCGGACTGCACAGGGCAGCGTAGGAGGTAACACCTCTCCACCGCGAGGTGAGGATCAGAGCAACAGAGACGAGCCAATTAAGTTTGGGTGAAACGGGCAATCTCTACGCGCAGCAACACCAAATAGGCACACATTGACCTGGCCCGGGGAGTGTGCGGGTAGGTGGCATCGAGCCGTTCTGGTGACAGGCGGCCCAGAGGAATGGCGGTCACGGCCACGCGTCGCAAGGCGGGTGGCCGCACAGAATCCGGCCTATCGGCTGACTTCACACTTTTTTCACTGTTTGAGCGCCCGCCCCGGCGGCGGCGCTCAAGTCGACCGGGGCAATGGTCGAAAACCGGCATGGTTCTCCGGAGAGATTGCATGCCCACGCCCATTCGCCGCTTCCCCCTTCCCGCCCGTCTTGTCCTGCCCTTGCTGGTCTTGTTGGGCGGCGTCGGGTTGATGGCGGCGGCACAGGCGGCCAGCGGGCGTGTCGAGGACGCCGCCAGTGAGCCCGCCGCCTCGGCGGTCGAGGCCTTGCCCAAGGTGATCGCCAAGGACGAGCTCAAGCACAAGGCCGCCGCCGCGCGGGCGGTCAAGTCGCCAGCATCCGGTGCGTCCGCCGCTGAGACCAAGGCGGCACCGACCATGTCCGAGTTGCGCAATTTGATCGACCAAAAGATTGCCGAGGTGCGCGCCAGGCAGGGCCCCGCCCCGACGCTCAAGCTGGTCGCCAAAGGCGGAAGGTCGCGCAAGCACGGGGCGGTCGCGAGCGCGGCCTCAGGGCCCTTGTCGCCCCAAGACGGGCTGGCATGGCAGGGTGAGCATTGGGACTACAACGGTCCTGCAGGCCCGCAGAACTGGGGCCGGCTCAAGCCTGAATTTCAAAGCTGTTCAACCGGAAAGCGCCAAAGCCCCATCGACATCCGCGATGGCATCAAGGTGCAACTGGAGCCCATCCAGTTTGACTACCACCCAACGCCGTTTCAGGTGATCGACAACGGTCACACGGTGCAGGTCAATGTGCCACCGGGGAACGCCATCACCGTCTCCGGGCGGCGCTATGAACTGCTCCAATTTCACTTCCACCGCCCCAGCGAGGAGCGCATCAACGGCCGCCAGTACGAGATGGTGGTGCACCTGGTGCACAAAGACGCCGAAGGCCGACTGGCCGTGGTGGCCGTGCTGATGGACCAGGGCAAGGAGCACCCGATGGTGCAGCTGGTGTGGAACAGCCTGCCACTGGAAAAGGGCGTGGAACAGGCCTCGCCCGTCATGCTGGACCTGAATCTGATGCTGCCCGAGCAGCGCCAGTACTACACCTACATGGGCTCGCTGACCACGCCGCCGTGCAGCGAGGGTGTGCTGTGGATGGTGATGAAACAGGCCGCCACGCTGTCGCCCTACCAGGCGTCCGTGTTTGGCCGGCTCTACAACAACAATGCCCGCCCCATTCAGGATGCGTCCGGTCGCCTGATCAAAGAAGGTCAGTGAGCGTCAATACACCCGCCCGCCTTTGAGTTGCGCATGGGTGCGGCGGGTCAGCCCGGTGGCTTTGGCCATCGCGGCCATCGAATGGCCTGCATGGGCGTGGCAAATAGCCAGGCCCAGGGCATCGGCCGCATCCTGGTTGGGCTCTGAGGGCAGTTGCAACAGGCGCATCACCATGTGCTGGACCTGCTCCTTGCGCGCATGGCCATGGCCGACCACGGCTTTCTTCATTTGCAGGGCGGTGTATTCCGACACGGCCATCTCGCCGCCGCTGACCAATGCGGCCAGCGCCGCGCCCCGCGCCTGGCCCAGCAGCAAGGTGGACTGCGGATTGACATTGACGAAGACGATTTCGACCGAGGCCTGCTGCGGCTCGTAGCGCGCCATGACCTCGCGCACGCCGCCGAAGATGAGCTTGAGACGTCCGGGCAGGTCGCCCAACGCGGCCTCTTTGGTGCGGATCGTGCCGCTGGCCACATAGGACAGGCGCGGTCCGTCGACGTCGATCACGCCAAAACCCGTGGTCTGCAGGCCGGGGTCGATGCCCAAAATTCTCATGGCTGATTTTCCAAGCTAGGGATGGTGCATTCGACACCAAGCAAGCATCATTCTGGCATTCGCCCTGGTTTTAACTTTGGAGCTTTTGCATGAAGTACCTCTTGGCCCTTGCTTTGTTGACGGGCTTTCACATGGCGCAAGCTCAAACCACGGTGTTCAGCACCGATTTCGACAGCGGCATTGCCGCGCCCTTGAATCCGGGCACCGCCACGCTGACCGGCGTTCAAGGTTTCGGCGGGTTGGGTTCAGCCGGCAACACCTTTGGTGGCCAATTCCTGCGCAGCGCCACCGGCAATGTGGTGACGCTCACGCTGAACAACTTGCCCACCCACACCCAGATCAGCTTGGGCTTTCTGTTGGCCGCCATCGACTCGCTGGACGGCACGGGCACGTTCCCGTCGGGCGATTTCTTGAAGATCACGCTGGACGGCGCCAACATCTTTCGGGAATCGTTTGCCAACGCCTTGCCCTCACAGATCCAAAGCTATGTGCCCCCAGCCGGGGTTGAACTGGCCAGGCACGTGGACCTGGGCTTCGGCGGGCCGGGCAGCTACTACACCGACAGTGCCTACAACCTGGGCGCCGACCCGGCGTTTCACAACATCGCGCACACGGGCGCCGTGGCCACCTTCACCTTCCAGATCGAAGGCGAAGGGATTCAATCCCTCGACGACGAGTCCTGGGCGATGGACAACTTGCGCGTCAGCGTTTCGGCCGTGCCAGAACCTGAAGTGGCCGGTTTGGCCGCGACAGGCTGCTTGGCCGTCTGGTGCGCCACCCGCTCGCGGCGAGGCCGCCGGGTGCCAAAAATGGACATTTGAGACTGCCCCCGTGAATTAGGACTTGGCCTGGGCAGTGATCCTCGCTAGGATCGCGACAGGCTTGGGCAGCGGCATCACCAACGTAGGAGCAATGCGGCACCCCCGCCTTCATTGATGAGAAGGTGTTTCGCGAAGCATGTGCGGCATTGCAGGGATTTTGAATGGCCACGGCCATGTCTTGCGCGCCTCTCTGGAGGACATGATCGACCGCCTGCACCACCGCGGGCCGGACGGCCGGGGGTTTCACACCGACGGCCCCCTGGGTCTGGCCCACGCCCGCTTGAGCATCATCGACCTGGCCGGTGGCGACCAGCCCATCCACAACGAAGACCAAAGCGTCTGGGTGGTCTTCAATGGCGAGATCTTCAACCACATCGAACTGCGCCAGGCGCTTGAGCAAGCCGGCCACCGCTTCTACACCCATTCCGACACCGAGGTGATCGTCCACCTCTACGAGCAATACGGTGAGCGATTCGTGGACCACCTCAATGGCCAGTTCGCCATGGCCGTGTGGGATGCAACCCAGCGTCGACTGATACTGGCGCGCGACCGCACCGGCATTCGCCCTTTGTTCTACAACTGGACCGGGCCACGACTGGCCTTTGCCTCCGAGGTCAAGGCGCTGCTGGCCTTGCCCGGCATGCCGCGCCAGCTCAAACCGCAGGCCCTGGGCGAAGTCTTCACCTACTGGGCGCCCTTGCCGGGCAACACCGTGTTCGAGGGCATTCAGGCCTTGCCACCCGGTCACCTGATGGTGGTGGACGAGCGTGGGCGCCAAGGCGTGCGCATCGAGCGTTATTGGGACTGGCGCTTTCCGGCCGGTGGCCTGGAGTCGCGGCGTAGCGCCCCCGATCTCGCCGATGAATTGCGCGCCCTGCTGATCGATGCCGTGCGCCTGCAATTGCGCGCCGATGTGCCGGTTGGCGCCTACCTGAGTGGCGGGCTCGATTCGTCCATCATCACCGCGCTCATCAAGCATTACACCGACACCCCGCTGCGCACCTTCTCGCTCACCTTCGAAGACGAGGAATTCGACGAAAGCGCCTACCAGCAGGAGATGGCCACCTACCTGGGCACCGAGCACACCACGCTGCACTGCAAGCGATCGGACATTGCAGCGGCTTTTCCGCGCGCGATCTGGCATGCCGAGAGCCCCATCGTGCGCACCGCGCCAGCGCCTTTGATGCTGCTGGCGGGCCGCGTGCGCGAGGCGGGCTACAAAGTGGTGCTGACGGGCGAGGGGGCCGACGAGGTTTTCGGCGGCTACGACCTGTTCAAGGAGGCGAGCGTGCGCCGTTTCATGGCACGGGCCCCGACGTCCCGCATGCGCGCCCACCTGCTGGACCGGCTCTACCCCTATCTGCGCCACTCGCCCGCCGCCAACCGCGTCATGGCGCAGCGTTTTTTCAGCGCCGGTGCCGAACACCTCGGCCAGCCGCACTTTGCCCACGGGCCACGCTGGACCACCACGCGGCGCCTCTGGCAATTTTTCACCCCGCAACTGCGCCAAAGCCTGGCGGGGGTGGACCACCTGGCGGCGATGGTCCAACACCTGCCTGCCGACATCGGGCAATGGGCGGCGCTCAACCAGGATCAGTACATCGAAGCGCACACCCTCATGTCGGGCTATTTGCTCAGCTCGCAAGGCGACCGCGTGGCGATGGCCCATTCGATCGAAGGGCGCTTCCCCTTCCTGGACCACCGCGTGATCGAGTTCGCCAACCGCCTGCCACCGCGCTACAAGTTGATGGGCTTGACCGAGAAATACCTGCTGAAACGCTCGATGAGCGGCTTGTTGCCCGAGGGCATCCGCACCCGCACCAAGCAGCCCTATCGCGCGCCCGACAGCGCCAGTTTTTTCCAGGCCGGCCAACCGGTGGACTATGTGGCCGACTTGCTCAGTCCGGCGCGCATCGCCGATGCGGGCTACTTCGACCCCGTCGCTGTCAGCAAACTGTTCGAGAAATGCCGAGCCGGCCGGGCCATCGGCTTTGGCGACAACATGGCCTTTGTCGGTATCCTCTCCACCATGCTGCTGCACGAGCAGTTCATCCGTGGCACCTTGATGCACTGACCATGCTGCTGCACCAATTCCTTGATCACACCGCAGCCCGGCTGCCCACCAAGACCGCCTTGGTGTGTGGCGATGCGCGTTACAGCTACGCCGACCTGCATGCCCGTGTTGATCAGATGGCGGCGGCCCTGCAGCAGCGCGGCATCCATCGCGGCGAGCGCGTCGCGCTGTTCATGGACAACACGGTCGAGATGGTGGTGGGCATCTTCGCCGCGTTGAAGGCGGGCGCGGTGTTCATGCCCATCAATCCGCTGACCAAGCAGGACAAACTCAGCTACCTGCTGAACGATTCGCGGGCCAGCGCCTTGATCACCCAGGCCTCGCTGGCGGCGATCTTCCAACCGGCGCTGGCACACAACACCAGCGTTCACACGACCTTTGATGGCCAAGGCCCGCCCGTCGCCAGCGACACCGCAGCGTGCCGTGATCCCGGCCTGATCGACCAGGACCTGGCCAGCATCATCTACACCTCGGGCTCGACGGGCGAGCCCAAGGGGGTGATGCTCAGTCACCTCAACATGGTTTCGGCCAACCGTTCGGTGAGCGCCTACCTGGGCCTGACGGAGCACGACATCATCCTGTGCGCCTTGCCCCTGGCCTTTGACTACGGCCTGTACCAGGTGTTGATGGGCTTCGCGGTGGGCGCCACCATCGTGCTCGAGCGCTCGTTCACCTTCCCTGTCAAGGTGCTCGAAGTCATGGCCCGCGAGCGCGTCACCGTGTTCCCCGGCGTGCCCACGATGTTCACCATGCTCATGAACCTCAAGACCTTGGCCGAATACGACCTGGCCAGCCTGCGCATGATCACCAACACCGCTGCTGCGCTGCCGCAAGAACGCATCCGCCAGTTGCGGGGCTTGTTTCCCCAGGCAGAACTGTTCTCGATGTATGGCCTGACCGAGTGCAAGCGCGTCACCTACCTGCCGCCCGACCAGCTCGACAGGCGCCCCACCAGCGTGGGCCGTGGCATGCCCAATGAAGAGGTCTGGCTGGTGGACCAAGCCGGGCAGCGCCTGCCCAACGGCAGCACGGGCGAGTTGGTGATCCGGGGCAGCCACGTCATGCGCGGCTATTGGGACAAGCCGTTGGAAACCGCCCAGCGCCTCAAACCCGGCCCCTTGCCCGGCGAGTGGGTGCTGTACTCCGGTGACCTGTTCCGCACCGATGCCGAGGGCTACCTCTACTTTGTGTCCCGCAAGGACGACATCATCAAGAGCCGGGGCGAGAAGGTCAGCCCCCGCGAGGTGGAGAACGCCCTGTACGCGCTGGAGGGGGTCTACGAGGCGGCCGTTGTTGGCGTGCCCGATGACTTGCTGGGCCAGGCAGTGAAAGCCTTTGTCGTGCTCAAGCCCGAGGTGGCCCTGAGCGAGCGCGAGGTGATCAAGCACTGCCTGGGTCACCTGGAGAGTTTCATGGCCCCAAAATATGTCGAGTTCGTCGCCTCGCTACCCACCACCGACACGGGCAAGATCAAAAAAACCGGGCTGAGTTGAGCCCCGCATCCATCGACCTTTTTCACCAATCAGCCAGCATCATGTCCAGCATCAAAGACCAGGTTCGCCAATACATTGTCGATAACTTCATCATGGGGTCCGACGGCGTGTCCTTCAGTGACGCCGACTCGCTGCTGGAACTGCACATCGTTGATTCCACCGGCTTTCTGGAGCTGATCGTGTTCATCGAGGGCCGATTTGGCATCCAGGTGGCCGATGAGGAGATGGTCCCGGAGAACCTCGACGGCCTCAACGCCATCGAGGCCTATGTGAACCGCAAGAAAGCCGCCTGACCATGACTGGTGCCGTGCTCACGCCTGAGGTGCTGGCGCTGGACTGTGCCGCCGAGGTCGATCGCATCGGCCGCCACCTGATCGAGTCGCTGCGAAGTTTTCACAAGCGTGGCGTGGTGCTCGGCCTGTCCGGTGGGGTCGACAGCTCGGTGTGTGCGGCCTTGGCGGTGCGTGCCTTGGGCCCGAAAAAAGTGTTTGGCCTGTTGATGCCCGAGCGCGACTCCAGCGCCCAAAGCGCGGACCAGGGCCAGGGGGTGGCCGAGCAACTGGGCATCGCCTATCAACTCGAAAACATCGGCCCCACGCTTGAGGCCATCGGCTGCTATCGCTGGCGTGACGAGGCCATGCGCGCGGTTTTTCCGCAGTACACCGAGCAGTGGAAAAGCAAAATCGCCATCGCCGGCGGCGTGGAAGGACGCATCAACTTTTTCAAGCTCATCGTGCAGTCCCCCGATGGCCAACAGCATGAGGCGCGCCTGCCTTTGCGCGAGTACCTGCAGATCGTCGCGGCCACCAATTACAAGCAGCGCATCCGCAAGACGGTCGAATACTTCCATGCCGACCGCCTGAACTACGCGGTCATCGGCACCCCCAATCGGCTGGAGTACGACCAGGGCTTCTTTGTCAAGAACGGCGACGGGGCGGCCGACATCAAACCCATTGCCCACCTGTACAAGACCCAGGTGTACGCCCTGGCGCGCCATTTGGGCTTGTCCGAGGCGGTGTGTTCGGCCCTGCCCACCACCGACACCTACAGCCTGCAACAAGGGCAGGACGAGTTCTACTTCGCGCTGCCTTATCCGCAGATGGACCTGGCCTTGTGGGCGCACAACCACCAACGCTCCGCGCTGGAGCTGGCACAGGCATTGGGCCTGACCGAAACCCAGGCCACCCACCTCTACACCGACATCCAGGCCAAGCGGCGCGCCACCCATTACCTGCACGCTCGGCCGGCCCTGGTTGAGCCCATCCCGCAAGTGTCTTCTGACTGAACACGCCATGGACAGCCTCCACCCCTTGTTCACCGAACGCCTGGCCCGCCTGGACGCGGCCCTGCAAACCCTGCCGGACAAGCCGCAAGAAACCACCGTGTCGACCTTGCGGGCCCTGTGGCACCTGGCCGGCGGGCACGCCTTGTCGATCGAGGCCGCTGCGGCGCCCTTGCCCGAACTGGACGCCGCGCAGTGCCAGACACTGGATCGTTTGATCGCGCAGCGCGTCGAAGGCACACCGTTGGCCCACCTCACGGGGCGCCAGCAATTCATGTCAATGGAGCTGCTGGCGGGCCCCCAAGCCCTCATCCCCCGCTGCGAGACCGAACTGCTGGCCACCGCCGCCGTGGCCAAGTTGCGCCACCTGGCCGATGGCCAAGGACGAGGCCGCGTCATCGCCGTGGATGTCTGCACGGGCTCGGGCAATCTGGCGCTGGCCCTGGCTCATTTCGAGCCACGCGCGCAAGTGTTCGCCGCCGACCTGTGCGAAGACGCCGTGGCCTTGGCGCAGCGCAATGTGGCCCACCTGGGCTACCAGGACCGCGTGACGGTGCGCGCGGGTGATTTGCTGGCGCCGTTTGATGGCCCCGATTTTCATGGCCAGGTGGACCTGCTGGTGTGCAACCCGCCCTACATCTCGTCGGGCAAGCTGGAAACCATGCCCGCCGAGATCATGACCTTCGAGCCACGCCTGGCCTTTGACGGCGGCCCGTTCGGCATCCGCATTCTGCAGCGCCTGATGCGCCAAGCGCCGTGCTACCTGCGCCCGGGCGGTTGGCTGGCCTTTGAAGTGGGCCTGGGGCAAGGCCCTGCGGTGCTGCAATGGCTGCAAAAGACCGGCCACTATGACGTCATTGAAACCGTGCCGGACGCCCAGGGGCAGACCCGTGCCATCCTGGCGCGCCACAAGGAAGTCCCATGAGCTTTTCTCATTTGCATGGATTCAAAGTGGCCGGGGTCAGCACCTGCGTGCCGCCGCAACGCGTGGACAACCTCGAAGCGGGCCACGACCATGGCGCCGTCGAAGTCCGCAAGGTGGTCGCCATGGCCGGTGTTCGTTACCGGCACGTCGTGACTTCTGAGGTGACGGCCGTTGACCTGTGCACCGACGCGGCCCGCCGCCTGCTCGATCAACTCGGCTGGACGCCGGAGTCGGTCACCGGCCTCATCATGGTCACCCAGTCGCCGGATTACTTTTTGCCATCGTCCAGCTGCGTGGTCCATGCCCGACTGGGCTTGGGGGTTCACTGTGCCGCCTTTGACGTGGGCCTGGGCTGCTCGGGCTACCCCTATGGCCTCTACCTGGCCGCGACCATGCTCAGTGGGGGAGGGCAGCAGCGCATCCTGGTGCTGCACGGTGAAACCCCCAGCCGCTTCGTCGATCCGCAGGACCACGCCACCACCTTGCTGTTCGGCGATGCGGGCTCGGCCACGGCGCTGGAGTACACCGGCTGCGCGCAGGATGAAGCCTGGTTCGGCCTGTTCACCGATGGCCGTGGCGCCGACAGTCTGATCGTCCGGGGTGGCGCGTTTCGTGACCCCACCCCCGCCAATCCGCGTGACTTGAAACTGGCCATGGACGGGGCCAGCGTTTTCAACTTCACCATCAAGCGCGTGCCCGCGATGATCCAGGACACCCTGGCCTATGCCGGCCTGCCGGTGGCCGATATCGACGCCTTCATCTTCCACCAGTCCAACCGCTTCATCATGAAGCACCTGATCAAGAAGTGCGAACTGCCTGAAGACCGCGTGCCCTTCATCCTCGAAGACATGGGCAACTGCGGTGGGCCCTCGGTGCCCCTGACCTTGACGCGCTCGCTGGCACAACGCGGCACGCAGCCTCTGCGGATGATGCTGCTCGGCTATGGGGTCGGCTTGTCCTGGGGCGCGGCCATCATGACGCTGGACGCGAACACACCGCTCCTGCATCACGTCTACCCCTTCGCCCCCCACAAGGAGTCAAACGATTGAACCCGATCTCTACTGCTGAAGCCATGGCCATGCTGTCGGAATGTTTCATGGAACCTGTGGCCAAGCTCGCGCCCGATGTGTTGCGGGAAAGCGTCCCCGGGTGGGACTCAATGGGGGCCTTGATGCTGATCGCCGAACTTGACGAACGCTTCAAGATCGAACTGACGGCTGACGAATCCCGCACCATGACCCGCATCAGCGACGTGCTGGCCTTCCTGGACCGACACGGCATGCTCGTCGATTGACGTGTCGATCCACCCGGCGCCCCGCCCCTCACTGCAACAGACCAGCCGCCTGCTTGCTCGCGCCCTGGGCATGAGCATGCAAGAGCTGGCGGCCGGGTTTCGTCCGGCCGTGTGGGCTGATTTGCCGCAGATGCTGGCCTTGCGTGCACGTGTTCTGGGGGCCCAGACCGACGCCGATGATCACGCTTACCTGAGCTGGCGCTACCGACTGGGTCGACCCGATCAAGGCGGCGGCGACTGCTGGGTGCTGACCCGTCAGGGCGACCTTTTGGGCATGGTGGGGACGCAGGAGATGGTGCTGCGCAGCGGCGGCCTGTCGTGCAAGGCGCTGTCCTTGATGGACCTGCTGATCCAGCCCGAGCTGGAAGGGGTGGGCCTGGGCGTCTGGTTGAATCTGGCCATCCAGGACCAGGCCGACGCAGTGCTGGCCATTGGCGCCAATCCGCACTCGATCGGTCTGGTCAAGCGGCTGTTCGACCCCTTGCCCAATCGGCGCACCTTTGTCCATCCGCTCAGATTCGGTCATTTTCTGAGCAAGCGGCTGCCCCTTCCCGGCCTGTCCCCTGTGATCGCTCATGGGGTCGAGGGCCTGCTGAGGGTGGCCCGCATGCTGTGGTTGTCACCCTGGCGCGGCACGGTGCAGGTGCGGCCGCTCGACCGCCTTGATGGCAGCTTGGCGGCCTTGAATTCCAAGCTCGCATCGGACCCGCTGGTCCATAGTGATCGCTCGCCTGCTGGGCTGACCTGGCGCTTGCAGGGGAATCACCATCGGCGCTGTGACCTCTGGGGCGCCTGGTCGAACGGGCAGCTCGTGGGCTACATGGCCACGCGCTTCACGCCGCTGGAGGACGCGCGCCGAGCCCTGATCGTGGTGGATGTGCTGGTGTCCTTGCCGGATGGCCAGTCAGCGTTGCGGGCCTTGTTGTGGCACGTGCTGGAGCATGCCAGGCGCGAGGGCGCCGACTATGTGGCGATCACGTCGTACCGCCACGACCTGGAGCGTGAACTGCGCCGGGCCGGGTTTCGCCAGCATGGGCATCAGTTCGAGATACTGGGCTGGACCTGCAAGGACGAGCGCTTTCGTGCGCTGGCGGCGTCCCGGCCGGATTGGACCTTGAGCGAGATCCACACCGATCGGATTTGATGCCGCTTACGAGGGCGTGGACGCCGTGTCGCGCAGGGCCGCAGCCACCAGGGGCCACAGCGCCTGGTGCGAGGTGCGGAACCAGTCGATGTGGCCAATCTGCTTGAGCCTGTAGTCGGCCGGCTTGATGCGCAGCGCCTGCTTGGGCGCCGCCGGGAAGGTGCGCAGCAGGTCAGCGACCGTGGCGGGGGTCGCGATGTCATCGTCACTGGCGTGCAGTACCGTGATCGGCGTGCGGACATCGGCGTGGAAGTCCTGCTCGGGCTGGCTTCGCGTGGCATTGGTGGCGTAGCCACCGGCAGCACACCATTGACCCCACTGACGCGCAACCCCCGACGGCAGGTTCTCGCCCAGGCCGACGGCCGCGCAAGGGCCATAGCCCATGATCAGGGTGCCCAGCGGAACGATGCAGCGCAGACCGAGATGGGCCTTGACGCGAAAGCCCATGCGCATGCCGCGAAACCAGCCGGTTGACGCGGACACCCCCACGAGGCGGGCGATGCGTGGGTGATTGGGCATCAGCCCCATCATCTGGCCACCCGCGCTGTGGCCCAACAGCAGCACCTGCTCGCTGCCAGAGCGGCGCAGCAGCCAGTCGAGCGCGGCCACCTGATCGAGCTGCCCCCATTCTTGCAGGGTCGCCTTGCTGTCACGCAGCCGCCCTTGGAGCGACAGGCCGATGCCGCGGTAATCGAACACCAGCACATCGTGGCCCTGCGCGGCCAGCCACGTCGCAAAGCGCAGGTAGAAATGCTGCTTGACGCCAGTGGCGGGGCACAGCAGCACCGGCAGGCCCGGGACGCCGCCCGTGGCCCTCAGGAAGTGGCCATGCAGGCGCACGCCGTCGGCACAGGTGATCTCGACCTGCTGGGCGGCGCTGTCGGTGCTCGGCGTGGGGCGTGGTTTTGTGTCGGTCATGAAACGAGGTGTTGGACAGGGCTGATGCAGACGCCGACCTCAGGAGGGGCGCTTGATTCACCCCTGGCATCAATGGCGGAAGTGGCGCGTGCCCGTGAAGACCATGGCGATGCCACGTTCGTCCGCCGCAGCGATGACTTCGTCGTCGCGCATCGAACCACCGGGGTGGATCACGCAGGTCGCGCCCGCATCGACCACCACGTCCAGGCCGTCACGGAACGGGAAGAAGGCGTCCGATGCCACCGCCGAGCCTTGCAGCGTCAAACCAGCGTGGCCCGCCTTGATCGAGGCGATGCGGGCCGAGTCCAGGCGGCTCATCTGACCGGCGCCCACGCCCATGGTCATGCCGTCCTTGCAGAACACGATGGCGTTGCTCTTCACAAAGCGGGCCACGGTCCAGGCGAACAGCATGTCCTTCATCTGTTGCGCGGTCGGTTGGACCTTGGAGACGACCTTGACCTCACCCACCAGGTCGATGTTGTCGGCCGATTGCAGCAACATGCCGCCGCCCACGCGCTTGAAGTCCAGGGCATTGCTCAGCTTGCTGATGGGCACTTCCAGCAGGCGCACGTTCTGCTTGCCGGCGTAGGCGGCACGGGCGGCGGGCGTGATGGCCGGGGCGATGGCCACTTCAACAAATTGCTTGTTGGCGTTGATGGCCTCGACCACGTCGGCGTCGATGGGACGGTTGAAAGCCATGATGCCGCCGAAGGCGCTGGTCGGGTCGGTCTTCAATGCCTTTTGGTAAGCCTCCAGGGGCGTCGCGCCCACGGCCACGCCGCAGGGGTTGGCGTGCTTGACGATCACGCAGGCGCATTCGTCAAAGGCCTTGACGCATTCCCAGGCCGCATCGGCATCGGCGATGTTGTTGAAGCTCAGCTCCTTGCCCTGGATCTGGGTCCATTGCGACAGCGTGCCTGCCACGGGTTGGGCCTCGCGGTAGAAGGCGGCCGACTGGTGCGGGTTCTCGCCGTAACGCATGCCCTGCACCTTGTTCAGTTGCAGGTTGAACACCTCGGGGTACTCGGCGCGCACCGGCACGGCTTCGGCTTTCAGCTCGCTGCCAGCTTCCAGCGCCGTCAGGTAGTTGGTGATCATGCCGTCGTAGGCGGCGGTGTGGGCAAACACCTTCTTGGCCAGCATGAACTTGGTCGTGCGGGTCAGGCCCTCGCCCTTCAGTTCACTCAGCACCTGTGTGTAATCGACCGGGTCGATGATCACGGCCACGTCCTGCCAGTTCTTGGCGGCAGCGCGCAGCATGGTCGGGCCACCAATGTCGATGTTCTCGATGGCGTTTTCCAGCGTGCAGTCGGCCTTGGCCGTGGCCTGCGCGAAGGGGTACAAATTCACCACCAACAAGTCGATGGTGTTGATGCCGTGTTCCTTCAGGGCGGCCATGTGCTCGGGCAGATCGCGGCGGGCCAGCAGGCCACCATGCACGCGCGGGTGCAGGGTCTTGACGCGGCCATCCAGCATCTCGGGGAAGCCGGTCACTTCCGAAACCTCGGTCACGGGCAGGCCTTTTTCAGCCAGCAGCTTGGCGGTGCCGCCGGTGGACAGCAGCTTGACGCCCTGGGCGTGCAGCGCTTGCGCAAATTCAACGATGCCGGTCTTGTCGGACACGGACAGCAGTGCGGTGAGGTGTTGGCTCATGGGATGCCTTGAGGTCTGGGAGGATGAAAAAATCGGGACGCGGCTTACTTGACGAGCTTGTGCTCAATCAGCTTGCGGCGCAGGGTATTGCGGTTGATGCCCAGCCATTCGGCGGCGCGCGACTGGTTGCCCTCGGCGCGTTGCATCACCACTTCGAGCATCGGGCGCTCGACGGCGTTGACGACCATCTCGTAGACCGCATGCGGCTCGGCGCCACGCAAGTCGTGGAAGTAGCCCTCCAGGTTGTCCTTGATGCAGTCTTGGATGGTTTTTTTACTCATGATGCTTCAATTCGCAGCGCAGAGCGCCTGGCCGGCGTCGTGCGCGCCGCCGTCGTCGCCAAGGGCCATCTCCGCACGCGGCAGGCGGTCGTGGGTCTGACTCAGTTGTTCAAAGAAATCGGTCATCGCCTGGACCTGCGCGGTGCTGCTGTCCAGGGTGTTCATGTGGTCGCGAAAGGCCGTGCCGCCGGGCAGGGCACGCACCGCCCAACCGATGTGCTTGCGCGCGGTGCGCACGCCCGCGAACTCGCCATACAGGCTGTAGTGGTCGTCCAGGTGTTCGAGCAGCCACTGCCGCACCTGCAGGGTCAACGGCGCGGCGCGGTGCTCGCCGGTGCGCAGGAAGTGCTCAATGTCGCCAAAGATCCAGGGGCGACCCTGCGCGGCGCGCCCCACCATCAAGGCATCGGCCCCGGTGCGGGCCAGCACCTCGCGGGCTTTTTCGGGGCTGTGGATGTCGCCATTGGCCACCACGGGCACCGTCACGGCCGCCTTCACCGCCGCGATGGTGTCGTACTCGGCCAGGCCCTTGTAGCCTTGCTCACGCGTGCGCCCATGCACGGTCAGCATGGCCACGCCGGCGTTTTCGGCGGCCCGCGCAATCTGCAGCGCATTCTTGTTGGACGCCGACCAGCCAGTGCGCATCTTCAGTGTCACGGGCACGCCATGGGGCGCACAGGCCGCCACCACGGCCTCCACGATCTGCAGTGCCAGGGCCTCGTCCTGCATCAGCGCCGAGCCCGCCCATTTGTTGCACACCTTCTTGGCCGGGCAACCCATATTGATGTCGATGATCTGGGCGCCCCGGTCGATGTTGTAGGCGGCCGCCTCGGCCATCATGCTGGGTTCGGTGCCCGCGATTTGCACCGCGATCGGCGCGGTTTCGCCCTCATGGTTGGCGCGCCGCGAGGTCTTGAGCGTGTGCCACAAGTCCTTGCGCGCCGTGACCATTTCGCTCACGGCGTAGCCCGCCCCCAGCCGTTTGCACAGCTGGCGAAACGGCCGGTCCGTCACCCCCGCCATGGGGGCCACAAACAGGCGGTTGGACAGTGAAATGGGGCCGATGAACATGGCGGGGGAAGACGACTCAGCCCCGGGCTCGCCGGAATTGCGAGCGGCATCGGGGCTGCTTAAAAAAGAGGCAGAGTATAGCCCGGCGGGACCGCCTTGTGTAGTCCCTGAGGCCAAGGCCATGTCGATAACAGATCTCGGCATGGTGTGTATTAGTGCCGGGCAAACAGGGTTTCACCCGACCTGTTGCGGTGTGCTCGGTGCAACCCTTACACCTAGAATGCAACGGTACTTTCAATCACACTTTCTGCAGTTTTCCCACATGAACACATCGAAATTCAGCCTGACGTCTGGCGCCGCCCTGCTTGCTTTGTTGGCCACTTTGGTGGCTGGTACGGCGTCGGCCCAGACCTACACCGTTAAGGTGGGGGCCGGGTACATTGATCCTCGTGCAACCAGCAGCGATTTACAGGGGTCTATGCCCAGTGGCGCATCGGTGCCGTCCGGCTTGCAGCTGCAAGTGCAACCCCAATCAGCACTCTTGTTCAGCATCGCCCGCAGTTTCAACGAGCACTGGGAAGCGGAACTCGTTTTGGGTTTTCCGCCCACCCACGATGTGAAGTTGCGTGTGAACAACCCGCAGCTGGCGGCGGGCGCTGCGGCCTACAAGGCCGGCACGATTACCGCAGCGACGGCGGGCGCGGCTCACATTGAGTCGTACAACGACCAGGTGGTGGCCACGGTCAAGCAGATTGCGCCGACCGCCTTCATCAACTACAGGTTTCGCGAGGCGAGCAGCGCGTTTCGTCCTTATGTCGGCGTCGGCATCAACTACACCCACATGAAGGCTGACGCGAATGACCTGGGCACGTCGTTCTACAACGATGGCCCCGTCAGGATCCAACTGTCCGACTCCTTTGGTCTGGCGTTCCAGGCGGGCGTGAACTACAAGCTGGACAAGAACTGGTCCTTGAATGCCAGCTGGGCCACCGCCGCAGTCTCGAACCACATCACCATCAACACCAACAATAGCCAACAGGATGCCAACTACCGCATTCACCCGTCGGTGTTCTCGGTGATGGTGGGCTACACCTACTGATCCAGCCGTTCAAACGGAGCAGAACCCCCCCACAATCCAGGCATGGACGCTTGGATGGCTGCGGGGGTTTCCGCGTTTTTGCACTGGATCGCACTGCCCGAAGTGGGCCTGAGCGCGGTGTTCGTGGTCGCCTTCGTATCGGCCACCCTGTTGCCCTTGGGCTCTGAGCCCGCAGTATTTGCCCTGGTCAAGCTCAACCCCGAAATGTTCTGGCCGGCCATCGCGGTGGCCACCGTGGGCAACACCCTGGGCGGGGTGGTGACATGGTGGATGGGCTGGGCAGCCCGGCGGGGGGCCGACAAGGTCCGGGAGCACCATCACCATGCGCCGCATGAGGCTCGGGCCTTGCGCTGGCTGCAACGCTTTGGCGCGCCGGCATGCTTGCTCTCGTGGTTGCCCGTGGTGGGCGACCCCTTGTGCGCGGTGGCCGGCTGGCTGCGCTTGCCGTTCTGGCCCTGCGTGTTTTACATGGGCCTGGGCAAGCTGGCCCGTTACATCGGCATGACGGCCTTCCTGATGGGCATCCCATGAATATGGGATGCAATCTGTAACAATTTCGGCGCCTGGATTGGTCTGATTCGTGAATTAGGCACTAAACTTTGGTTCAACGGACTTAACGCTGTCACGTTTAGATCAGGTCCAGGGAGGACTAATCTTCTGAAAACCCCCGGTGGTCGCCACCGGGGGTTTTTTTATTTCTTCTCTAGCGCGGTGATGGTGAATTGGCCGCCCACCTTGTCGGCCGAGAACTTCACCTTGTCTCCCACCTGCACGCTGCTGAGCCAGGCCGGGTTGCTGACGCGGAACGACATCTGCATGGCCGGCAAGTCCAGGTTCTTGATCTCGCCATGCTTGAGGGTGATCTTGGCGGCGTCCAGGTCGATCTTCTTGACCTCGCCATCCACCGTTTGCGCCAGCGCGGAAACCGCCAGGCCCAAGCCCAGCAACACGCCGGTGACGGCGGTGAACATTGATTTCTTCACGTTGATCTCCAATCGAACACGATGGCGTCCAGTATGAGCCCCCAGTCCCTAGACGCACAAACAGGCCCGTGGGTTGACAAGAGCTTCTAGAATAAGCCCTTTGTTTGACCTGCCTAGAGCCGCGCGCCGCCATGACTGCTGACCAGCCTCCCCCCGCTACCGACACATTTTCCCAGATTTCACCCCGTGACAAGGCCGAAATTCTGGCGCAGGCCTTGCCTTACATCCGCAAGTTCCACGGCAAGACCATCGTCATCAAATACGGCGGCAACGCCATGACCGACCCGGCTTTGCAGGCCGACTTTGCCGAAGACGTGGTGCTGCTCAAGCTGGTGGGCCTGAATCCGGTGGTGGTGCACGGCGGTGGCCCGCAGATCGACGACGCGCTCAACAAGATTGGCAAGAAGGGTGAGTTCGTGCAGGGCATGCGCGTCACCGACGAAGAAACCATGGAAGTGGTCGAGTGGGTGCTGGCCGGTGAGGTGCAACAAGACATCGTCGGCCTGATCAACCACGCCGGCGGCAAAGCCGTGGGACTGACCGGACGCGACGGTGGTTTGATTCGCGCCCGCAAGCTGCGCCTAAAAGACCGCACCGACCCCAGCAAAGAGCACGATGTCGGGCATGTTGGGGACATCGTCGCCATCGATCCCAGCGTGGTCAAGGCCCTGCAGGACGACCAGTTCATTCCCGTCATCAGCCCCATCGGCTTTGGCGATGACAACGAGAGTTACAACATCAACGCCGACGTGGTTGCTGGCAAGCTGGCCGAGGTTCTCAAGGCCGAGAAACTCGTGCTGTTGACCAACATTCCCGGCGTGCTCAACAAGCAGGGCGAGTTGATCACTGACCTGTCGGCCCGCGAGATTGACGAGCTGTTTGAAGACGGCACCATCTCGGGTGGCATGCTGCCCAAGATCTCCTCGGCCCTGGATGCCGCCAAGGGCGGTGTGCATGCCGTGCACATCATCGATGGCCGCGTGCCGCATGCCCTGCTGCTCGAAATTCTGACTGAGCAGGCCTTCGGCACGATGATCCGATCCCGTTGATGTGAGCCGCTTCACTTGAGCGCGCCCATCTGGTTGTTCGACCTGGACAACACCCTGCACGACGCTTCGGGCGCCGTGTTTGGGCGGCTCAACCAATCGATGACCGATTACATCGTGCAGCACCTGGGCCTGGCGCACGAGGACGCCAACCAGCTGCGCCTGCACTACTGGCGGCGCTATGGCGCCACCTTGCTGGGCCTGGAAAAACACCATGGCGTGCGCGCCGCGCATTTCCTGGCGCAGACCCACGCACTGCCGGGCCTGGAGGCGCATCTGCACATGCCTGCGCGCGACCGAGCCGCCCTCAAGCGCCTGCCGGGCCGCAAATTCGTCCTCACCAACGCGCCGGCGGCCTATGCCAAACGGGTACTGACGGCGCTCGATCTGGCGGGCTGCTTCGAAGCCATCATCTCGATCGAAGGCATGCGCGTGTTTGGCGACCTGCGACCCAAGCCCGATGCGCGCATGCTGCGCGTCGTGCTGGCGCGCCACAAGCTGCCCGCGCACCACTGTGTGTTGGTGGAAGACACCCTGGCCAACCTCAAGACGGCGCGCGCCGCACGCTTGCGCACCGTGTGGATGCAGCACTACCTCAAGGACAATCCGCACGGCCCCGAAGTGGGCGCTCACCTGCACCGCCGGCCCAGCTGGGTGTGTGCCAGAATTCGCCAACTGCGTGCGCTTGATGCGGCCTTTGCCCAAACCTGACGCGCCCACAACCAGCCGGTGATGCCATGAACGACACAGCTGTTCCGACGCCCGATGCGGCTCCCCGTAAGCGCCCCAAACCGGGCGAGCGCCGGGTGCAGATCCTGCAGGCCCTGGCCAGCATGCTCGAACAACCCGGCGCCGACCGCATCACCACAGCCGCCCTGGCTGCGCGCCTGGAGCTCAGTGAAGCAGCCTTGTATCGCCACTTCGCCAGCAAGGCGCAGATGTTCGAGGCCCTGATCGAGTTCATCGAGCAAAGTCTGTTCACTCTGGCCAATCAGATCATCGAGCGCGACCCCGATCCTGCCGTGCAAATCGCGCGCGTGCTGGGCATGATTTTGCAATTTGGCGAGAAAAACCCCGGCATGGCCCGCGTCATGGTGGGCGATGCCCTGGTGTTTGAGCACGAGCGGCTGATCACCCGCATGAACCAGGCCTTCGAGCGGCTTGAATCACTGCTGCGCCAAAGTTTCAAGGCCCTGGCCGACGTGCGTGGCTCGCAAACCCCCACGGTGGATGCGCAAGCCGGGGCCTCGCTGACCATCAGCGTGCTGCTGGGGCGCTTGCACCGCTTTGCCCGAACCGACTTCAAGCGACGGCCCACCGAACACCTGGACGCCACCGTGCGGCAACTGCTGGCTTGAATGGCGCACTGGACGCCCGCAGGGGGATCGCAGTAGCATCACTCAAAAGGGGTATCGCCATGAAAACCGTTGCGCAGATCATTCGCTCCAAGCACAGCCCATCCGTCCACACCATCAACCCCGAGACCTCGGTGCTGGAGGCCATCAAGCTCATGGCGCTCCACCGCATTGGCGCACTGCTGGTGCTGCAAGATGAGCAACTCGTGGGCATCGTGACCGAGCGCGACTATGCCCGCAAGGTGGTGCTGCTGGGGCGAACGTCCAAGGTGACGCCGGTGAGCGATGTCATGAGCACCCCCGTCATGTACGTCAATCCCAGTCAGACCAATGAGGAATGCATGGCCTTGATGACGGACAGCCGGATTCGCCACCTGCCGGTCATGGAGCATGGCAAGCTCATCGGCATCATCTCCATTGGCGATCTGGTCAAGGACATCATCTCTGAGCAGCAATTCGTGATCGATCAACTTCAGCATTACATCAACGGGGAGCGCGGCTGAGGGGGCCTTGCCCCGTAAACTCCGGGGCATGTCTGAACCCTTGAACTCCCTCTTGCAACGCGCCGAGGCGCTCATCGAGCGGCTCGACGCGCTGCTGCCCTCGCCACACCAGGCACCCATCGCCGAGCCGGATTGGGCGGCATCCAAAGCCTACCGCTACCGCAAGCGCGCCGCCTCGGTGTGGGCCACCGGCTGGCTTGAGCCCGTGCGCCACATTGGTGTCATCGGCTTGGCGGACCTGAAAGAGGTCGACACCCAGAAAGAGCGCTTTGAGCGCAACCTGGCGCAGTTTGTGCGCGGACGCACGGCCAACAATGTGTTGCTGTCGGGCGCACGCGGCACGGGCAAGTCGTCTTTGGTCAAGGCCGGGCTCAATGCCTTTGCGGATCGGGGGCTGCGCCTGATCGAGGTCGACAAGGCCGATTTGATCGACCTGCCGGATCTGGTCGAGTTGGTGGCCGCCCGCCCTGAGCGCTTCATCGTGTTCTGTGACGACCTCAGCTTCGACGACGGCGAGCCCGGCTACAAGGCGCTCAAGTCCATGCTGGACGGCACCGTCTCGGCCAGTGGCGACAACGTGCTGATCGTGGCCACCTCGAACCGGCGCCACCTGCTGCCCGAATACCACGCCGACAACAAGAGCTACACGCACACCGCCGATGGCGAGTTGCACCCCGGCGAGGCTGTCGAAGAAAAGATCTCGCTGTCCGAGCGCTTTGGTCTGTGGATCAGCTTCTACCCCTTCAGCCAGAACGAATACCTGGCCATCGTGGCGCAGTGGTTGCAGCACTTTGGCGTGTCGGCGCCAGCCATCGCCGCTGCGCAGCCCGAGGCCCTGGTGTGGGCGCTGGAACGCGGCTCGCGCTCGGGCCGTGTTGCCTATCAATTCGCGCGGGATTATTCAGGACGCGACCCCGCGGGGCGAGACCATGTCTGAGCGCCAGTCCTATCACGTCATGCCCGCCACAGACCGCGTGCCGGTCGAGGTGGCCGTTGGTGTGTTGATCGAGCGCGATGCACAAGGCCGCGAGGGCCGCTTTCTCTTGACTTCGCGGCCGCAAGGCAAAGTCTATGCGGGCCACTGGGAGTTTCCCGGCGGCAAGCTGGAGGCCGGCGAAACGGTCGCACAGGCCTTGCATCGCGAGTTGCATGAAGAGCTCGGCATCGACATCGGCTCGGCCCACCCTTGGCAGGTTGAGGTGATGGACTATCCCCATGCGCGTGTGCGCCTGAACTTCTGCAAGGTCTACGAATGGTCGGGCGAGTTTGAAATGCGCGAGGCCCAGCAGATGGCCTGGCAGACCTTGCCGGTTCAGGTCGCGCCCGTGTTGCCCGGCACCATCCCTGTCCTGCGATGGCTGGCTGCCGAGCGCGGTCACGAGGGGGCCACCCACCAGGTGCCCGCAGAAAATTGAGCCCAAGCGCCCAAGAAAAAACCCGGCACAAGGCCGGGTCTGGGGTGATGCTGGGATCGGGTTCGTCAACCCGACCCCAGTGAATCACTTCAGCTGATCGCTGATCAGCTTGGTCATCTCGAACATCGACACTTGGTCTTTCTTGAAGATGACCTTCAGCTTGTCGTCTGCATTGATGTTGCGGCGGTTGGCCGCATCTTGCAGATCATGCTTCTTGATGTATTCCCACACCTTCTTGGTGACCTCGGTGCGTGGCAGAGGCGCGGCGCCAATGACAGCGGCCAGGGCCGGGCTCGGGGTCAGAGCCTTCATGAAGGCGGCATTGGGGGTGCGCTTGGCAGCGACCTTCTTTGCCGGGACTTCCTTGGATGCCGCGGCTTTTTTGGCCGGGACTTTTTTCGCAGTTGCCATGTGAATTCTCTCCATCAAAGATCAGATCTGATGCAGGCCCAGGGCACTTGCTGAGTTCGCAGGTGTTCCTCTGGGGTGTTGCGCTAGCGATAGTAATGCCTCTTCCCTCTGAAAAAACATGTATTTGCAGGTTTGTGGCCCGTCAACGTCAATGAAATGGGTCCTGCTGCATCCCGCCGCGAGCTTGGCGCGCTGCACGATTTCGCGTTTCAGTGTTCAATCTCGTTTTTTTGTGATGATTCACTGATGAATCTGGAGACCACACCATGACGCCTCAAGCCGTGCTGGCGCAACCGTTCACGCTGCCCAATGGGGTGGTGATCAAGAACCGCTTATTCAAGTCGGCGATGTCCGAAGCCTTGGGCACTCGCGACCGATCGCCCACGCCCGAACTGGTGCGCCTGTATCAGGCCTGGGCCGATGGTGGCGTGGGCATCTGCATGACTGGCAACGTCATGATCGACCGGCGGGCCTTGGGCGAGCCGGGCAATGTCGTGATCGAAGACGACCGCGATCTGCCCGCCCTCAAGGCTTGGGCTCAGGCGGCCACGGGCCATGGCACGCAATGCTGGGTGCAGCTGAACCATCCCGGCAAGCAGGCGCCCAAAGGCCTGAACCAGGAAAACGTGGCGCCATCGGCCGTGCCCTTCAACGCCCAGATGCAGTCGTTCTTTCCGACCCCGCGTGAGTTGCAGGACAGCGAAGTGCGCGAGTTGATCCAGCGCTTTGGCAAAGCCGCGGGCATCGTCAAACAAGCCGGTTTCACTGGTGTGCAAATCCATGGAGCGCATGGCTACCTGGTCAGTCAGTTTCTGTCGCCGCACCACAATCGCCGCATCGATGAGTGGGGCGGCACGCCCGAGAAGCGTCGCCGCTTTGTGCTGGCGGTGTACCGTGCCATGCGTGAGGCGGTCGGGCCGCGCTTTCCGATCGGCATCAAGCTCAATTCGGCGGACTTTCAGCGCGGCGGCTTCACCGAGGAAGAATCGCTCGACACCATCCGCGCCTTGTCAGAGGAGGGGATCGACCTGATCGAGATCTCCGGTGGCACCTACGAAGCGCCGGTCATGTCCGGCGTCAAGGCCGACAAAGCGCCCGTCCAGGACAGCACACGTCAGCGCGAGGCCTACTTCCTGGCCTTTGCCGAAAAGGCGCGCCAGGCCGTCAAGACACCGTTGGTCGTGACCGGCGGCTTTCGCTCCTCGCAAGGCATGGCCGAGGCCATCACCTCTGGTGCGGTGGACATGGTGGGCTTGGCGCGATCTCTGGCGGTGGAGCCTGACTTGCCTCGGCGTCTGCTGGCGGGCCAGGAGCCTCAGCACCTGGTCAAGCCGATCAAGACTGGCATCAAGGCCATCGACAAGCTGGGCTTGCTGGAGGTGACTTGGTACGCCGGTCAGCTCAAGCGCATTGGCCGCGGCGAACAGCCCAAGCCCCACGAATCAGGGCTGTGGGTGTTCACCAAGTTTGTCTGGAAGCAGTTGGGTCTGGGCAAGAAGCGGCGTCAGCCAACCAGGCTGCGGGCGAGTTGACGGGTCAGTGCCCACCTTCTTCGGCCAGATCTTCACGTTGTTGACGCTGCCAGGTGCGCAAGCGTGATTGCATCACCGACAGTTCGATGGCATCGGCGGTCGACGCACGGCGGCTGGCCTTGCGGGCGCCCTCGATGCGGTCAATGGCCCCTGGCAAGTCGCCCAGTGCTGCGGTGGCCTCGGCCTCGGCGCGCACGGCTCGCAAGGGTTGATCAAGACGCTGCCATAGAGCGGACAGCGCCGTCCAGGCCGAGGCGTCTTCGGCATGGGTGCTGACATGGGTTTGCAGGTGCATGGCGGCGTCATTCCAGGCGGCGCGGTTGTCGCGCGCGTCCGGCAGGTTCAGGGCAATGCGCGCCGCCAACAGCAACTCGGGGCGAGCCATCACACGGGCGGCGCTGTTGGGGTCTTGTTCCACTGAAGCGCTCAGGGTCGCCGCAGCCAGCACGGGCTGGCGGCCATCGACCTGAACGTCGGCCTCTTCCAGCGCCAGCAGTCGTGCGATGGCCGCTTGCTGAGGCCGCGGCAAGGCGAGGGCTGCGGCACGCGCCTGCTTGAGCGAGGCGGCCACGCCGGCGCGGTCTTCCAGACGCTGAGAAGCCACGGCGCCCATGTAGTGCAAGGCGACGGTTTGCAGCGCGGTGGCGTCCTTTGGCACCGTGGGGTGGGTCAGCGGTGTGATGCTGACGCTGCGCGGGTCCGCCAGCACCCGGGCACGGGCGGCGAGCAAGGCATGTCGGGCCAGCAGCACCAGGCGTGCGGCGTCACGGTCGGTCGCCGGGACTTGCCAGCCGTTGAGCCCCATGCGGGAGCGCGCTTCGCCAATGCGATCGTTGGTCAGTGGGTGAGTGCGCAGGTAGGGAAAGCTGTTGTCATCGGTCAGGCGCGAGGCTTGCTGCAAATGCTCGAACATCTGAGCCATGCCCGCCGTGGCAAAGCCGGCATCACCCAGAATGCCAAAGCCCACGCGGTCGGCCTCACGCTCCATGTCGCGCGAAAAATTCAGCTGGCCCTGAATGGCGACTGCCTGCCCGCCGACCATCAAGGCCTGTCCGGCCTGCGGGTTGCGGCTGATCGCCAGCGCGCCCAGCACCATCGAGGCGATGCTGACCCACGACTGGCGCTGCTGGTCGCCAATCATGCGGGCGATGTGGCGCTGCGTGACGTGCGACATTTCGTGCGCCAGCACCGAGGCGAGTTCATCGGGCGAGCCGGTCATGGCCAGCAGCCCCAGGTGGACCCCGATGTAACCACCGGGCAGGGCAAAGGCGTTGATGCTGCGGTCGCGCACCAGAAACGGCCGCCAGGCATGGCTGGCCTCCAGGTCGGGGCCGATCTCGCCGCGTTGGCGGGCACTGGTGAGCAAGGCCTGCCAGATGTCGTTGATGTATTCCAGCGTCAGCGGGTCGTCGATCACGTCGGGGTCGCGCAAGATGGAGCGCATGATGCGGTCGCCCAGGCGGCGCTCGGCCATGGGAGAGAGGGTCTGAGACGCCGCATCCCCCAGCGACGGCAGGGCCGACGGCGTGTGGGGCGCTGATGGCGAGCCCTCCTGAGCAGACACCGTCAGCCCCAGCGGCCAGATCAGCACCAGGACGGCGGCGGAGCGCCACAAAGGGCGGCCAGAGATGGGTGGAAATTTGAAGATCATCAAGGCCGCAGTATGCTTGGTCCGTGATTGCTTGGAGCCGCGCCGGGCCATTCGGTTCGCGGCGGCGCCCGATCTTTACGCTTTATTGACATGACTGAACTGACACACTTCGATGCCCATGGGCAAGCCCACATGGTGGATGTCTCGGCCAAGCCGGCCACCGTGCGCCGCGCCGTGGCCGAGGGGCGCATCCGCATGCACGCCGACACGCTGGCCTTGATCGCCGAAGGGCGCGCTGGCAAGGGTGACGTGCTGGGGGTGGCGCGCATCGCGGCAATCCAGGGCGCCAAACGCACCGCCGACCTCATTCCCCTGTGCCACCCCGTGCCCCTGTCCAAGGTGGCGGTCGAGTTCGAACTCGAATCCAGCCCACCGGCCGTGCGATGTCAGGTCACGGCGCAAACCGTGGCCCCCACCGGGATCGAGATGGAGGCCCTCACGGCCGTGCAGGTGGGCCTGCTCACGATTTACGACATGTGCAAGGCCGCCGACCGGGGCATGGTCATCGGCGATGTCGCCCTGCTGGAAAAAGAAGGTGGCCGCAGCGGCCACTGGACGCGGCCGTGATGCGGTTTCAAGGGCGCAGTTCTTTCCAGGTGTAGCTGCGTTCGGGGGGCTTGCACTGGAAGGGCTGCTGCATCGGGTCCGGTTCATCGTCGCACGCCGCCAGAAAGTCCTCGGCGCTGCTGTTATGGAACTCCTTGAGCCGGGCCACCACGAAGCGCGCCTTGTCGACCTCGCCGTGTTCGGCCAGGGAGCGTGCATAAGCCATCATCAGTCGGGCATCGACCAGGTTGTGCAGGGTGCGGCTGAAGGCTTGGGGCGGTCTGGATTCTTCATCCTCGTCCGCGCCCGTGACGTCGGCATAGTCGGCCTGATAACCAAACCAAGGCATGCGCTGGCCATGTGCGATGCGCTCTGCCAGCGGGCCCGCGTCCTTACGGGGCGCATAGATGCTGACGGCGGACTGGTAATCCCAGGCGCACCAGGCGGCGCCCAAGGACATGATCACGGCCGCGCCTACCAAGGCAGTGTTCCAGGACGCCCGGACGTGTACGGCGGCGGGCTTGCCCACCGTCGCCTGCCGAGCTTTGGCGGCCAGTCCGATGCCGAACGCAAACGCCGCCGGCAGCAGGAAATAGCTGTACCACAGCGGGTACTCCAACAAGCTGTGCACCCCCACCATGAGCACCATGACCGAGGCGGCGCCAGCCATCGGATGGGGCATGTTGCCGTGCGCTTGTCGTGGCTTCAGTAAGGCCCACACGGCCCAGGCGAGCGCGCCCAGCATCAGTGCGGTCAGCGGCAAGCCAAACTCCACGGCCCATTGCAGCACCAGGTTATGGGTGTGGTCAAAAAAGGCCACTGGGCGGGTGGGGAAGGGCGTCATGGTCCAGGCCAGGTTGAACTCGCCATAGCCCACGCCGGTCCAGGGCTGGGCCTTGATCAGGTCCAGCACATTGGCCCAGATCTTGAAGCGCGAGCTGGAGATGTCGCTGTGGTCATGCAATCTGGCCTCGGCGGCGAAGGTGATGCTGGTGTCCTGATGCGACCACAGCCACATGCCCCCCCACCAAGCGCCGTAAATCACGGGCGCCAGCATCAGGGCCACGCGCAATTGGCGCGGCAGGCTGCGGTCGCGCCAGCCCCAAAAAACCAGCAATGCCATGCCGATCATGCCGGTGCGTGAAGCCGTCAAGACCACGCCGCCGATCATCAGCACCAGGGCCAGCGTCGTCAGCACCCGCGGCCAACGGTCCCGAGCGCCCAGCCAGACCACGGCGCAGCACGACCATACCAGCAGCGTGCTGAAGTGATTGGGTTGACGCAGATTGCCCACCGCCCGCCCGGGCATTGTGGGTTCGGCGATGAAATTGCCATCGGCCCAGGCCGGGTGAAAGACCTGGACCAACGCCAGCAACATGCCCAGCAGGCCCGCCCAGGCCAGCGCCTCACAGAAGGTGTCAAACACGCGCTCGGCCTGGTCCGTCAAGCCCACGCGCCAGCCGATCAGCACCAGCAGTGAGGCCGACAACAGCATCCCACCGCCCATGGCGGCCAAACCCCAGGGCAGGCCATTGGTCACCGGTGAGATCAAGGCCAGCCCGGCGTTGAGCAGCAGCACCGCTGTCAGCGCCAGCAGCGCCGCTTGGGTCCGGCGGTCGGGTTTGATCAGGGCGGTGGCGCCGTTCAGGACCGGGCCGGCCAGGGCGGCGGCCCACAGGCCCCAGCCGAACAGCGCCAGCACCTGGTTGTAGAACGTGACCGAAGGCGGTTCATGGGCGGCCAGCAAGGTTGGCGCCACGATGGCCACCACGGCCAGGGCCAGCCACGCATCAGTGGAGGGACGTTGAAGATTCATCCGCCTATTGTGTCTCGCGACCCGGTTGTCGTTAAAAACACGTGCCAAGTTCCCTTCGATTTGATCTTCGGCAACGTTTGCGGGGTTTCTTCACGATGCGTTGAATTGCACACCTGGCGTCGATAGAAACACTGCTGTCATGGGCTTGTCATCTTGGTCGGGCTGGCGCAAACTGAACTCCCGGTTGGCGTGTTCCGCCCTCACGCTGGACAAGCTGGCCGAGAGTGTCTCAACCCTTCTGCGCTCGAAAGGATGCAGTATGAATTTGACGATCAGTGGGCATCATCTTGAAATTACCCCGGCATTGCGCGCCTATGTGCTGACAAAGCTTGAGCGTGTGACTCGTCATTTTGATCAGGTGGTGGACATCACCGTCCTGCTCAGTGTTGAAAAGCAAAAGGAAAAGGAACGTCGTCAGAAGGCCGAAGTCAATGTGCACGTCAAGGGGAAGGATATTTTTGTTGAGACCTCTCACGAAGATCTCTATGCCGCCATTGATCAGTTGATGGATAAACTGGATCGTCAGGTGTGCCGCCACAAGGATCGTGTGCAGGCCTACCATTCTCCCGTCAAGCGCCTGGATGGCGCATCGTGGGAGGTCGCTCCATGACTTTGTTCCCCCACAGATGCTCCATGCTTGGTGCGACCTGATGGTGGGACGCCCGCGTAGCGAGGCACCAAGTTGACGGCCCTTCGGGGCCGTTTTTCATGGGATGGTGCTTGGCGCGGGATGTAAACTGAAAAGGTGCATTTGATACTTGCTGCGGTGCAGCAATGAGTGCAGAATCCCTCAAACCGATGGGCGTGAAAGCGACTCAAAGGCTGTTATCGGTTTCTATAATCCGCCCTTCATCCCCTTTTGGGTGGGGGTCAAGGTCTCAATCGTCGCCGCTGTTCGTATCAAGATGAATCGACTCTCAGCCATCCTCCCCGCAAGCCAGGTGCTGGTGGATGTGGACGCCAGCAGCAAGAAGCGTGTCTTCGAGCACGCTGGTTTGCTTTTTGAGAATCAGCACGCCATTGCCCGTGCCACCGTGACGGACAACCTTTTTGCGCGAGAGCGACTGGGATCCACCGGTCTGGGGCACGGCGTGGCGATCCCCCACGGGCGCATCAAGGGCCTCAAAAATCCTTTGGCCGCCGTGGTCCGCTTGAGCCACCCCATTCCGTTTGACGCGCCGGACGATGAAGCGGTCAACCTGCTGATTTTTCTGTTGGTGCCCGAGGCGGCCACACAGCGGCACCTCGAAATCCTCTCGGAGATCGCCGAACTGCTGTCCGACCGTGAATTGAGGGAGCGTCTCAAAACCGAACCCGACGCCGCCAAGGTGCATGAACTCATCGAGCGCTGGCAACCGCTCAAATCGGTGGCCTGAGTCGCCAACGAAGGTAAGCCCCCCCTGTGAGCGTCAAAGAACTAGCCGTGATCAGCGCCGAGGCGCTGTTTGAAGCCAACCGAAGCACCCTGCGCTGGGAGTGGATCGCGGGTCACGCCCATCCGGAGCGCCGCTTTGACGAGTCTGCCGTCAAGGAGGCGCAATCGGCGGCCGATCTGGTGGGCTACCTCAACTACATCCACCCCTATCGCGTCCAGATCGTTGGCAAGCGAGAGACGGACTATTTCGAGAACTCCGCGCCCGACGATCAGGAGCGACGCATTCAGCGCATCGTGACCCTGGAGCCGCCCATGGTGGTGGTGGCCGATGCGCAGATGCCCTCTGACCGGCTGGTCAACATGTGCGGGCGCGCGGGCATTCCCCTGTTCGTGACCCAAGAGCCAGCCGGCCACGTCATTGATGTGCTGCGCTCTTACCTCACTCAGCACTTTGCCGAGCGCCTGACCCGACACGGTGTGTTCATGGACATTCTGGGGCTGGGGGTGCTCCTGACGGGTGAATCCGGTCTGGGCAAGAGCGAACTGGGGCTTGAATTGATCTCGCGTGGCCATGGATTGGTCGCCGACGATGCCGTCGATCTGTACCGCGTCTCACGCAGCGCCATTGAGGGCCGCTGTCCCGAGCTGCTGCTCAATTTGCTGGAAGTGCGCGGCATTGGTCTGCTGGACATCAAATCCATTTTTGGCGAGACGGCGGTGCGCCGCAAGATGCGACTCAAGCTCATCGTTCACCTGGTGCGCAAGGAAACCATGGAGCGCGAGTTTGAACGCCTGCCCTATGAGCCTTTGTACGAAGAGATCATGGAAGTCCCCATTCGCAAGGCGGTGATCGCCGTGGACGCGGGTCGAAATCTGGCCGTGCTGGTCGAGGCGGCGGTGCGCAACACTGTCCTGCAATTGCGCGGCATTGACACCTACAAGGAGTTCATCGAGCGCCACCAGCGCGCGATGGATCGCAGCTGAGTCGATCAGCCCAGGTCGTGGCGGCGCAGTCCGGCGTTCTTGCCAACGCACTCGGGCCGGTTGCACACCACATAGAGCGACAAGGCGTGATCCTGAAGCGCGTAGCCACGCTCCTTGGCGATTTCCTGCTGGCGACGCTCGATTTCCGCGTCGTAGAACTCCTCGACACGGCCGCACACCACGCAGACCAGGTGGTCATGGTGTGTGCCTTCGTTCAACTCGAACACGGCTTTGCCGGTCTCGAAGTGGTTGCGAGACAGGATGCCGGCCTGTTCAAATTGCATCAGCACGCGGTACACCGTGGCCAGACCAATGTCCGAGCCTTCGTTGAGCAGCACCTTGAACACGTCCTCGGCCGTCAGGTGGCGTTGGGGTGACTGCTGGAACACCTCCAGGATCTTGATGCGCGGCAGCGTGGCTTTGAGCCCGCTGCTTTTGAGTTCTTCGGCGTGGGTCATGGAATGCTCCTGCAGTCACGGGCAGCTCACGTCGGCCCCCGCTAGAATCGGCAATCATATCGACACAGGCTGTTCCAGGGCCTGTGTGGTTTTACGCAAATGCTTTTCATCACCACCGTCTGGCGGTGGGAGGCGCATTTGTGATGCAAACTGTTTGGCCTCATCTGGCTTAGTCTGGTTTACCCAAGGGCGTTGACTCCATGCTGCTTTTCTCGATCCGCCGCCATTGCCGATCTCTCGCCTGTGTGGCGGCCCCCCTGGCCTTGCTGGCCCTGTCCGGCTGTGGGTCCTGGCGCAACACCAAGTGGTCGTCCCCCGAAACCCTGTTTGGTTTGATCCAGCCCTATCAGATCGATGTGGTGCAGGGGAATGTGGTCACGCAAGAGGTGATGGCGCAGATCCAACCCGGCCTGGGCCGCACGCAGGTGCGTGAAATCCTGGGCTCGCCCTTGCTGGCCGATGCGTTTCACGCCGACCGTTGGGACTACGTCTTCTCGATTCGCCGTCAGGGCGTGCCCGCGCAGCAGCGACGCGTGACGGTGTTCTTCAAGGACGACATGGTGGAGCGCTTCGAGGCCGACCCCTTGCCCAGCGAACGTGAGTTCGTGGCGTCCATCGACAAGCCCACCGTCCTCAAACCCGTCGTGCCCAACCTGACCGATGCGGAGATGGCCGCCTTGCCCATACCGCCCAAGACAGATGCGACGCGCAAGGCCCCGCTGGGCGCGGTCCGCGCGTACCCGCCGCTGGAAGCCGGACGCCCTTGAGCGTTGATCACGGCGTCTTCAATCACCGAGACTTTGCATGAGCACTGACCACCCGACCCACAAGATTGCCATCGCTGGCGCGTCTGGCCGCATGGGCCGCATGCTGATCGAGGCTGTGCAGGCCGCTGACGACTGCGCCCTGGGCGGCGCTTTGGACATCGCCAGCAGCCCCGCCATTGGCCTGGATGCCCTGGCCTTCGCCGGGGGGCGCAGCGGCATCAACATTTGCGCCGATTTGCGCGCGGGCCTGAAAGATGCCGGCTTTCTGATCGATTTCACCCGGCCCGAAGGGACGCTGCAGCACCTCAAGGTGTGCCGCGAACTGGGCGTCAAGGCCGTGATCGGCACCACCGGTTTCACGCCCGCGCAACTGGCCGACATTCAAGACGTGGCACGCGACATCGCCATCGTCATGGCGCCGAACATGAGCGTCGGTGTCAACGTCGTCCTCAAGCTGTTGGCCCAGGCGGCCAAGGCCTTGAAGGAAGGCTACGACATCGAGATCATCGAAGCCCATCATCGCCACAAGGTCGACGCACCCAGCGGCACCGCCCTGAAGATGGGCGAAGTGGTGGCCGAGGCCATTGGCCGCGACCTCAAGTCCTGCGCGATTTACGGACGTGAAGGCGTGACCGGCGAGCGTGATCCAAGCACCATTGGCTTTGCCACCGTGCGCGGCGGCGACATCGTGGGCGATCACACCGTGCTGTTCGCCGGCATTGGCGAGCGCATCGAGATCACCCACAAATCGTCCAGCCGTTCGACCTACGCCCAGGGCAGCCTGCGCGCCGTGCGTTTCCTGGCGCACCAGCCGCATGGCCTGTTTGGCATGGACGACGTGCTCGCCCTCAACTGATCTGATCGGAGTCATGCGATGACAGGACTCTCCCATCTGTGGACCCAGGGTGATGCCATCTCTCGGGGTGTTGCGATCCTGCTGCTGCTGATGTCCATCAGCGCGTGGGTGGTCATCGTCTGGAAAAGCTGGTTGCTCAGCCGCGCCCGACAGGACTTGAACCGAGGCGTGCTGGCCTTCTGGGGGGCGCCCGATCTAAGCACGGCCCGACAGGCGGTGCAGGCACTCGACCGCGAAGGCGTGCTGCTGCCGCTGGTTGACGCCGCCGCGGTGGCGTCCAGGCCCGGCACCCTGGAATCGCAAGCCGAGCCTGAAGCGCAACTCACGCGCCGCCTGCGCGACAGCCTCCACGAGGTGCTGGCGCGCCTGCAAGTTGGCCAGGTGCTGCTGGCCTCCGTCGGGGCCGTGTCGCCTTTCGTGGGCCTGCTGGGCACCGTCTGGGGCATCTACCACGCCATGATGGGCATCAGCACCGAAGGGTCAGTCAGCCTGGACAAGGTGGCTGGCCCGGTGGGCGAGGCGCTCATCATGACGGCCGCCGGACTGGCCGTGGCCATTCCTGCCGTGCTGGCCTACAACATCTTCGGTAAATTCGTCTCGGCCGCCGAGGCCGACCTCGAAGGCTTTGCGCACGACCTGCGTGAAACCATCCTGGGGCGCCGCGTTCAGCGCCCTGACACCTGATCGGACGCCCGCGCCATGGCTTTTGGTCGCCTCGAACGCCGCCCCGCTAGCCAGCCCATGAGCGACATCAACATGACGCCGCTGATCGACGTCATGCTGGTGCTGCTGGTGATCTTCATGCTGACCGCGCCCCTGATGACCTCCAGCCTGAAGCTGAACCTGCCCAAGGCCGACGCCAAGCAGGCCGGCGCCGAGCCCCAAAGCCTGCAGATCGCGCTGTCGGCCAAGGGCCAGACCTTCTTGAATGACCAGGTGGTGACCAATGAGGAATTGGTGGCCCAGGCGCGCGAAGCGGCGCGCCAGCGCCCCGACACCGAGGTGCAGTTGCGCGCCGATCAGGCGGTGTCCTATGGTCGCGTGGCCGAGTTGATCGGGCTGCTGCAAAAGGCGGGCTTGAACCGCATCGCCTTTGTCACGGAAGCTGCGCCCGAGGCTGTTTTGCCCGCACAATGAAGCGGTGTTGATCGCCTCCAGGAGTGGTATGTCCGCCCCCAAGTTCCAGACTCAGCGTTTTGACGATGCCCAGGCTGCCCTGGATCGGGTGACCCAGCTGTATGACTCACAGATCCATTACCTGCGTGCCGCGCTGCACCGATTCGTGGGGGGTGAGACCTTCAAGCAGCATGTGCGGGCCAAGTACCCCTTCGTGCGCATTCACACCGACACGGTAGCGCGCGCGGACTCGCGCTTGTCTTATGGTTTCGTGGCCGGCCCTGGCATTTACGAAACCACCGTCACCCGCCCCGATCTCTACGCCGACTACTACCGCGAGCAGTTCGAACTGCTGCTCAAGAACCACGGCGTTTCGTTGGAAGTGGGCCTGAGCAGCGAGCCCATTCCGGTGCATTTTTCGCTGGCCGAGCACGACCACCTGGAAGGCAATCTGCCGCCAGATCGACGCTTGCTTCTGCGCGATCAGTTCGATCTGCCCGACCTGGCTTCCATGGACGACGGCATTGCCAACGGCGCCTACGAAACCCTCGGTGGCGCAACCCGGCCACTGGCCCTGTTCACGGCGCCGCGGGTCGACTATTCACTGCACCGCCTGAGGCACTACACCGGGACCTCGCCCGAGCACTTCCAGAACTTCGTGCTGTTCACCAACTACCAGTTCTACATCGACGAGTTTGTGCGGATGGGGCTGGAGCTGATGCGCACCTCGCCCGATCCGGCCAACCCGCGCGACGATGACGACTGCATCGCCTTTGTCGAGCCGGGCAATGTGATCACCCGCCGGGTTGGCGTGTCGGCCGAGGCGATGGATGCGCTGGGCATTGCGCCGCTGCGTCTGCCGCAAATGCCGGCCTACCACCTGATGCGTCGGGACCGCAGCGGCATCACCATGGTCAATATTGGCGTGGGGCCGGCCAACGCCAAAACCATCACCGACCACATCGCCGTGCTGCGCCCGCACGCCTGGATCATGCTGGGCCACTGCGCGGGCCTGCGCAACTCCCAGCAGATGGGCGACTACGTGCTGGCCCACGGCTATGTGCGTGAAGATCATGTGCTCGACGAAGACCTGCCCCTGTGGGTGCCCATTCCACCTCTGGCTGAGATTCAGGTGGCGCTCGAAGGGGCGGTAGAAGACGTGACTCAGCTCAGTGGCTATGAGCTCAAACGCATCATGCGCACGGGCACGGTGGCGTCCACCGACAACCGCAACTGGGAATTGCTGCCCCACCGCGAACCTGAGCAGCGCTTCAGCCAGAGCCGGGCCGTTGCGCTGGACATGGAAAGCGCCACGATCGCGGCCAATGGGTTCAGGTTTCGGGTGCCCTACGGCACCTTGCTGTGCGTGAGCGACAAACCCCTGCACGGCGAAATCAAGCTGCCGGGCATGGCCAACCAGTTCTACCGTGAGCGCGTGGATCAACACCTGCGCATAGGCCTGCGGGCCATTGAACGCCTGCGCGGCAATCGCGCCGGACAACTGCACAGCCGCAAGCTGCGCAGCTTTGCCGAGGTGGCATTTCAGTGAGGACTTGGGGGCGGCGTGCCCCCAGGTTTTCTCTGCCCAATCAGGCCGCGGCGGCCTGCGGCATATCAACCGCCGGCAGCACTTCGCGACGGATCTGGTCGCCGGCCAGTTGGGCGGCCACTTTCAGGTCGTAGGCGGTTTGCAGATCCATCCAGTACTGGGCGGGCGTGCCAAAGAATTGGGCCAGACGCAGTGCCGAATCGGGGCTGATGCCGCGTCGTTCGCGAACGATGTCGTTCACCCGGGGGGCGGGAACGTGCAGCCGAATGGCCAAGCCGCTGGCCGACAAACCGTGAGGAGCCATGAATTGACTGCGGAGGATGGCGCCAGGGTGGACAGCTTCAGAAGTGCTCATGGTTCTCAGGGGTCTCAGGGTTTTCTACTAGATGGCGGTATCCTAGACGCTGCTGGGTGAACGGATTGTCAATATCGGTACAGTTTGCACGCCATCCATCTAACCCAATTTGGGAACGTGCCCAGTCCGTCACAGTATTTCGAGCTTGTTGTTCATGAATCGCCGCACCGAAGTCACGCCGCCCAGTTTGCTGTCTGCCCTGCAATCGCACCTCTGGTTTGCCAGCTGTCCGGCCGACTTGCAGGAGGCGCTGGTGGAGCGCTCCCGCCTGTGGCATCTCAAGGCGGGCGAAACGCTGTTCGAACGTGGCGACGAGCACGATGGGCTGTGTTGTGTGGTGGCCGGGGCCTTGAAAGTGGGTTCGACCAGTCCGCGCGATGGCAGCCGCCGGTTGACGCTTTACGTCGAGCCTTACCAGTGGTTTGGCGAGATCGCGCTGATTGACCGCAAGCCGCGCAGCCAGGATGCGGTGGCGGACACCGACGCCACGGTGCTGGTGGTGTCGCGGGCCGCGCTGGAGCCCTGGCTGGATGCTCATCCGCAATACTGGCGCGACATCGCGCGCCTAGCCTGTGGCAAGGTGCGCCTGATGCTCATGGCCTTGGAGGACAACGCGTCCTTGTCGACGGAGCAGCAACTGGCCCGGCGCCTGATTTTCGCGGCGACCAGTTATGGCCTGGCGGTTCAACCCACCTTGCGACGCCGACTGCGCCTGCCGCAGGACTACCTGGCGCGCATGCTGGGGGTGTCCCGCCAGACCATCAACAAGGCCTTGAAATCACTGGCCAGCAGTCGCGTCATTGCCGTGCATTACGCCGAGATCGAAATCCTGGACGTGCAGGCGCTGGCCGCCAAGGCCGGCCCCTTTGACGAGGCGCTCTGGGGCGGATTGGCGGCGACCGATCCCGGCCTCAAGCCGCCCGGGGCTTGACTCGGCGGGCCGCTTCCTTGGCGCGTTGGCGTGCCACGTCCACATCGGCATCAAAGGCCAGCGCCACGCCCATGCGCCGCTTGGCGAAGCTCTCGGGTTTGCCAAACAGACGGAGGTCGGTGTTGGGCACGCTCAGTGCCTCGGCGACGCCGTCAAACACCACGGCCTGGGCGTCAATCCCGCCGTAGATCACCGCCGAGGCGCCTGGTGTGCGCAGGGCGGTGTTCACGGGCAAACCCAGAATGGCGCGGGCGTGCAATTCAAATTCGCTTTGCACCTGCGTGGTGAGCGTGACCAGGCCGGTGTCATGCGGGCGCGGGCTCACCTCGCTGAACCACACCGCATCACCCTTGATGAACAGCTCCACGCCGAAAACGCCCTGGCCGCCCAGGTCGTCGGTCACGGCCTTGGCGATCTCGCGGGCGCGGCGCAGCGCCTCGGCGCGCATGGGCTGGGGCTGCCAGCTTTCAACGTAGTCGCCGCTGACCTGCAGGTGGCCGATGGGCTCGCAAAATTGCGTCTCGATCTGACCGCTGGTGCCCACGGCGCGCACCGTCAGCAGCGTGATCTCGTAGTCAAAATCGACGAAGCCTTCGACGATGACGCGCGTGTGGCTGACGCGCCCGCCCGCCATCGCGACGTCCCAGGCGGCTTGCACATCGGCGGGACCGTCGATCTTGCTCTGGCCCTTGCCCGACGAACTCACCACCGGCTTGACCACGCAGGGGTAGCCAATTTTGTGGTCGATGGCCGCTTGCAGATCGGCCAGTGAGTCGGCGAACACATAGGGGCTGGTGGGCAGGCCCAGGGTCTCACAGGCCAGGCGGCGAATGCCCTCGCGGTCCATGGTCAGACGCGCCGCACGGGCGGTGGGAATGACGCGCACCACGCCTTGCGCTTCGAGTTCTTCCAGCACCGGCGTGGCGATGGCTTCGATTTCAGGCACGACCAGATCGGGGCGCTCAGCCAGGACCAGGGCGCGCAGTTGTTCGGCATCGCTCATGGTGATCGTGCGGGCATGGTGCGCCACTTGCTGGCCGGGGGCATGGTCGTAGCGATCGACCGCGAGGGTCTCCACGCCCAGGCGTTGCAAGGCGATCAACACTTCCTTGCCCAGCTCGCCCGAGCCCAGCAGCATGACGCGGACCGAGGCGGGTGACAAGGGCGTGCCCAGGGTGACGGTGTGGGGGGTGGTGCGTGAGGACATGCCAGAAAGTATAGAAGCGCCCCAAGGAAAGCCGCTGAAGCAGCGGCATACTGGCAGGTTGGGAGCGTTAAACGCATCTTCAATGCACACCGAAGGCACCATGCATCCAGTCATCCTGAAGCACGTCGGAAAGATTTATCACCTCGATTCGATCGGTGTGCCGGCCTTGGTGGACATCAACCTGGAGATCCGGTCGAATCGCTTCACCGTCATCTCTGGGGCCTCCGGCAGTGGCAAGACCACCTTGCTGAACCTGATTGGCTGCATCGACCTGCCAGACCAAGGCGAGATCATCGTTGCGGGCCAGCCTGTGCAGAAAATGTCCGACGATGCCTTGTCGGACTTCCGGGCGCGCCATCTGGGCTTCATTTTCCAGAATTTCAACCTCTTGCCGGTACTGAGCGCTTACGAGAACGTCGAGTACCCCCTGGTGCTGGCCCAGGTGCCGGCGGCGCAGCGCAAGCAGCGAGTGCTGGCCCTGCTCGATGCGGTGGGCCTGTCCGACCGGGCGCAAAACCGCCCCGGCCAGCTCTCGGGTGGGCAGCGCCAGCGCGTGGCGATCGCGCGTGCGCTGGCGCTGGAGCCGCAACTGGTGCTGGCCGACGAACCCACGGCCAACCTTGACAGCCACACCGGCGAGGCCATCATCGCGCTGATGCGCAAAATGCAGCGTGACCTGCATGTCTCCTTCGTGTTCTCATCGCACGACCCGCACGTGCTGGCTGAAGCGGACGACACCGTGTTCCTGCGCGACGGCCGGATCACCTCCATCCAACGACGTGACGACCAGGTCGAGGCTGCCGTATGAACACCTTCTTGCTCGCACTGCGCAACCTGCTGCGCAACCGCCGCCGCTCGATCGCCACGCTGTTGGCCATGGTCTTTGGTCTGGATGCGATCCTGATGTTTGGTGGCTACACCGGCAACGTCGTCGATGCGCTGCAAACCGGCTATGTGCAGCGCAGCGGCCATCTGCAAATTCAACATCAGGACTATTTTCTGTATGGCACCGGCAACCCGGTCGCTTATGGCATTGCCGACTACCAACGCATCATCGATCGCGTCAAGCGCGATCCCGAGTTGGCGCCGATGTTGACCGTGGTCACGCCCATTCTGCAGTTGGGGGGCATCGCTGGCAATTTCGCGGCGGGCGTGTCCAAGACGGTCATTGCCAGCGGCATCGTGGTGGACGAGCAAAATCAACTGCGCCTGTGGAACGACTACAGCGTGGCCCGCTACTCAGGGCCCTTGGCCTTGACCGGGACCCGCAGTGATGCCGCCGTGATCGGCACCGGCGTGGCGCGCATGTTGCAGCTGTGCGGTCCGCTCAAGGTGCCCGATTGCAAGCAGCCGATGCCGATGCCTGCAAAGGAAGGCCGGCGCGCGCCCGATGACATCGCGGCCCTGTCGGCCCTCGAACAACCCCAGGCGCGCGCCCCGGGGGATGACTCACACATCGAGATCCTGGCCGCCAATGACCGTGGCGTCCCCAACGTGGCGGGCTTGACCGTTGTGAAGGCGGAAAATCAGGGCATGAAGCAATTCGACGACATCTTCATGACCATGCATCTGGCCCAGGCCCAGCAGCTCATCTACGGCGGCTCCGACCCGCAGGTCACGGCGATCCAGGTGCAACTGCATCACACCGGTCAAATCCCGGTGGCGCGGGCGCGCCTCCAACAACTGTTGGCCCACGATTTCAAGGACCGCACGCTGGAGTTGCAGGACTACGAAACGCTGAACCCGATGTATGGCCAGACCATCAAGTTCTTCAAGTCCGTGTTCAGCTTCATCGCCACCCTGATCGGCGTGATCGTGTTGTTCACGGTCGGCAACACCATGAGCATGGCCGTGGTCGAGCGCACGGTCGAGATCGGCACCTTGCGTGCCGTCGGCTTGCGTCGGGGCGGCATACGGCGCCTGTTCATCTGCGAGGGGCTGCTGCTGGGCCTGTTCGGCGCGGTGCTGGGGGTGCTCAGTGCGATCGCCCTGGCCGGCTTGATCAACCACAGCGGCATTTCCTGGACGCCGCCCGGCTACACCCAACCCTATCCGCTCACGGTGCGGGTCTGGGGCGATTGGACGCTGATTTGTGGCAGCGTGATGGGCCTGATGTTGGTGGCCATTCTCTCGGCCTGGTGGCCTGCCAAACGGGCCTCCAAACAGAACATCGTTGAAGCCCTGCGGCATGTATGACGGGGCGCACGTCGCCATGGCGGCAAGACCTTGAAAGGCGAGACATGAAAACACTGATGCAGCGTCTGATGTGCCTGGTGGCCCCACTGCTGCTGGCCAGCCTGGCCCACGCCACGCCCAGCGCGCAGGACATCCTGGCCGCCAGCGATGCGATTCGCAATCCCGACAAACCGTTCAGCCTGGTCAACCAGTTGATCGAGTATCGCAACGGCAAGCAAACTGGCGACATGACCCTGGCCATTTACGCCAAGGCGGAAGCCAACAACGGGCAGTTTCGCAATCTGGTGCGCTTCATCGCGCCGGCCCGCGATGCCAACAAGCTGATGCTCAAAACGGGCAACGACTTGTGGTTTTACGACCCATCCAGCAAGGCCAGCATCCGCATGTCGCCGCAACAGCGTCTGCTCGGACAGGCGGCCAACGGCGACGTGGTGACTGCCAATCTGTCGCTGGACTACCAGGCCGAGCTGGCGACCGAAGAAGACACGCCCGATGGAGACCGCAAGGCGCGTCATTGCTACAAGCTGGCGCTGGCCGCGAAGACGCCCGATGTCACCTACCACCGCATCGAGTTGTGGATCGACACCAGCAACAACCGTCCGGTCAAAGGGCGCTTCTACGCCGAAAGCGGGCGTCTGTTGAAGACGGCCTATTACCGTCGCTACGACAAGCAGCTTGGCGTGGAGCGCCCCACCGAAACCGTGATCATCGACGGCCTGGACCCGAACTGGGTAACAGTCATGCGCTATTCCAGCTGGGCCTGGCGTGACGTGCCTGACGCCTGGTTGCAGCGCGATTACCTGGCCCGCTTCAAGCCGGAGTGATCCATGCCTAAGTCTGTGGTGCTGGCCACCCTCGTGTGGCTGGCTGCGGCGCCCGCCCTGGCGCAAGACGACCCGGATGCCGCCGCTTTGTCGCTGGCCGACCAGACCTCCAGCAAAGTCGACGCCGACAAGGGGTGGCAGATGGCGCTGGAAGTCGCCGCGAGCGAGTCGAGTCCGCGCGATGGCGGCCCGGTGCTGCATGGTCAGCGGCTGTCCTTCGACCTGCAATTTGACCAGTCGATCGCCCAGGGCTGGCGCGCGGTTTTTTCCGATCAGATCGATGTGCGCTGGCAGGACTGGCTGTCGGATCAAAACACCGTCAACACCTTGAGAGAAGCCTATCTGAGCTGGCAGCCGATGGCGGAGCGGGCCCTGGATCTCGGCCGCATCAATGCCCGCTACGGGGTGGCGTTGGGCTACAACCCGACGGATTATTTTCGCGCTGGCGCTGCGCGCTCCATTGTCTCGATCAGCCCCAGCAGTTTGAGAAGCAACCGATTGGGTAGCGTGATGCTGCGCGGCCAGACGCTGTGGGACGGTGGTTCGCTGACGGCGCTGGTGTCGCCCAAGCTGGCTCAGGCGCCAAGCACCGCGCCATTCAGTCTGGATGCGGGCGCCACCAACAACCTCAACCGCTGGTTGATTGCCCTGAGCCAGGCGCTGACCGAAACCATCCATCCCCAATGGCTGCTGTATGGCGCCGAGCACCAGTCGCCGCAGTTGGGTGCCAACCTGACCTATCTGCTCAACGACGCCACGGTGGCCTATGGCGAGTGGTCTGGCGGGCGCAGCCCCTCGCAACGCTCGCAAGCCTTGCAGACGCCATCCGACGAGACCTTCCGATCACGCCTGGCCACCGGCCTCACCTACACCACCACCAACAAGGTGTCGCTGACGGCGGAATATGACTACAACGGCGCCGCGCTGGACAGCCGCGATTGGAAAGCCCTGGCTCGCAGTAACCCCTTGCCGTATGTGCAATACCGTGGCTGGGCACAGAACAGCCAGGAACTGCCCACCCGGCAGGCGTTGTTTCTGTATGCCACGTGGCAGGACGCGCTGGTCAACCACTTTGACCTGACGGCGATGCTGCGCTTCAACGCTGAAGACCGCAGTCGCCTGTCATGGCTGGAGGCGCGCTACCACTGGGATCGGGCCGATCTGGCGCTGCAGTGGCAACGCAACAGTGGTACGCCTGGCAGCGAGTTTGGGGCTTTGCCGCAGCAGCACGCGGTGCAGGTGCTGCTGCGGTACTTCTTTTAAAGCGCTTATATCCAACCCACGTCCTGCTGGATCAGGCTGACCGGCACGCCGCCATTTTGCGTCTGCACCAGCACCGTGGTTGTGGCCTTGTTGTCCACGGAGGCAACCAACGGACCACTGAGCACCTGATTGGTGGCTGGGCTGCCGAGCAGCTTCGTCAAGGCCAGCGTGTATTGGCCTGGCGTCGAAGCCACCGGCGTCAGCGCCACCGTACCGCTGGTGATCGCGTATTGCCGGCAACTTGCGGGGTTGCCCAGCACATTCGCCGTCAAGAGGCAGGTATTGGCGCTGCTGGCCAGCGAGTAGCTGGTGCCTCCACTGGTGGTCGGTGTTTCAAGCCGAAGCCACAGTGAGCGCGAGTAGGTCGTCCCGCTGACGACAACGACATCGTTGAGTTCAACGTAGGTCACGCCATTGTTGCGTACCGCCGTGGTGCGATTGGCCGTCGGCACCATGTAGCGCAGGGCTTCTGCGGTGAATGGGGCGGACAAGGTGTAGCTCTTCCACTCGGTGTTGACGGTGCCGTTGGGGTTGAGCACCTCGATGTAGCCGCCGCTGCTGGGTCTGACGGAGGCCGCGACGGCGCGGCTGTCGTTGCTGCTGGCGGTGTCGGCGGAACCGCCGCCACAGGCGCTCAGGCCCAGGCCGAGCGGGAGCGCTGAGGCGCCAATCAAGAGGGTTCTGCGTTTCTGATCCATGAGGTGTCCTTGTGTTTCGTTGGAGTGCGTGTCCCCGGTGGGGCGTTCAGCTCGCGCGCTTGGCAATGTGTCGGCCGCTGGCGGCGACACTGAGCAACTCGCCGATCTCCTTCGAGGGGCGCCACATGACCACACCGGCTGGGCCATCAACGTCCTCAGAGTGCCAAGCCCAGGAGAAGCCGTTTTGCTGCCAGGTGTAGAGCGCATCTTGAGTCCACGCCAGGCGCGACAGGTCAATCTGCGCGCCTGATCGGGGGGATTCCAGCCACAACAGGGCCACTGGCATCTGCACCGGCACCGTCTTGCTCGGGTCAGAGGCATCGCTGGGCAGGTTGACAAGGGCGCCGACGAATTTTGTGCCGGCCGGCGCACCGGTCGGCGCTGCGAATTCGATGGTCGTGGCATGGCGGGTCAGCGTGACGGACTGCACCGCGCTCATGTGGAGCGCGTTGGCCGTCATGGCGATCGTTTGCGTGCTGCCCGAGCCGTCCTGCCAGCTGTAGCGCCCCACAACGCGCGCATTGGGTGTGCCGACAAACCGGGTCGCGAACTGTGTGCCGCGCGAAGGCACGGCCGGTTCATTGACGCTCACCGCATAGTCGTGCAACTGGCTTGCACTCAAGGGGGTGGTCCAGATGCGAAAGCCGTAGTCGAAATCGCCCGTGTTGGCTGGATCGGCGGTGTGACCCAGTGTCGCGGTCATCGTCTTGCCGTCCGCGCTGACTTCAAGTTGGGTGATCCAGCGTCGTTGGGTGCCGACAAACACCTCCTTATAGAGCCTCGCGCCGTTGCTGCCCTGTGCGGCAACCAATGCATCGGCCTGGGCCTGGTTCGTGACGGCCGCCATCTGCGCCAGCAGCGGTGCTTGCCAGGCCACGGTGTTTTGCACTTCGGAGACTCGCACGCTCGGCAAGTTGCTGGCGCGGTTCGGGTCCGGCGGGTAAACCTGCGAGATCGACGGTTGGCAAATCGAAAACTCACCGACGAACACAGGCGCCTCGGGGTGCTTGGTCTTGAAGGAGATCGCGCGGCTGATGTCCCTCTTGACGTCATCGGCGCTGGCGTGTGTGTTGAATTCACCGTAAGGCGTACCGTCGTACCAGTAGGCGTCGTAAGACACCCCAGGCATCGGGTAGGGGGTGCCCAGGCTCTCGTAGTTCCATTCGGTGACGCCCTGGTGGGTCACGCAACCGGGGTCGTAGTAGTGGAAGGAATAGACGATTCGTGGCGAGTTGCCGTCCTTCAGGAAGAGGCTGCTTTGGCCGCCCGATACGGTGGGCGGAACGTCAAACACCATCAAGCCGTTGGGGCCGCCACCGTACATGCCCTCGACGATGAGGGGCAGCGGTGTCTTCAAGCCCAGTTGAGCTTCTTTCGCGCGGATGGCGGTGATGATGGTCTGCGCGAGTTGCGGCCAGCCGTTGGGCAGTGCCCGGTAGGAAGCCAGTTTGGCGTCGAACACCAATTGGCCATTGGCGTCGTTTTGCGGACTGTCCAGCGGGTTGGGTTCGTTGAGCAGATCAAAGCCGATCAGCGCCTGATGGGCCTGCCACTTCACCAGCGTGTTCACCCAGAACATCTTCAGCACGTCGCGGTAGGTGTAGGTGGTGGTCTGGCCGGTCACGGGGTCTTTGACCAAGTCGCCGCTGTTGGTGCTCCACAGCAGGTCGGTGGGGCCCTGGTGGAAGTCCGTCACCAGAAAGATGCCTGCGCCCAGCGACAGGGCCGTGTCCAGAATCTTCGTCATCTGGGCGGCGACCCCGGCGACGGTGTTACCGCCCGAGGTGGCCGCTGTCGAATCCCACCCATACAGGGCGATGGTGACGATGTCGTTTGGATAAATCGAAAATCGATCGGCGTAGCCGAACCACAGGCGAAAGGCGTTGTAGTTTCGCTTCAGCGTCAGGCTCGCCAACATATTGCGCGAGTAGCCGTTGGGGTCGGCCGGATTGGCGGAGCTGAACGATTCAAGAGCCAGATTGACATTGGCAGCGGCGATCAAACCGCGCGACCAATGGTTCCAGGCGGTGTCCCGGGTGATGGGCATCGAAGGCATGAGAATTCCCTTGAGTTAGTTGTCGTTGTCGTCGTCCCATAAGGCACGAGGCCAGCCACTCTAGCTGTTGTGGAATAACCGACACTTCGCATAAATACGGCTTGCGATGAATGCGCATTTGGGCTTGGTTGTTGGCGCCGACCCCCGGACATGTATTTGTGACAATTTGATGAAATTTCGTCTGCGCTCAAGTGCCCGTATGACAGCACTTTTCACATGTTGATGACATTGTTGGGTGGCGATACTTCCTGACATCGCACGGCTCGCAGTCGGGCTCTCCAGCTTGCATATGACCATTTTTTTACCCGCAGTCACCTCCCGACGTCTTGTCCTGGCCATCGCCATATTGCTGGCATTGCTCATGATCACCGCAGGATCGGCCCTGGTTCATGAGCAGCAAATCGCCACCATGATTGGGCAACAGGCGGCTGATGATCAAGAGCGCACGGAGCTGTTCTCGGATATCAATGACAACGCCAACGACAGCACGCGCAAACTCATCGTGTTGCTGACGTCACCGCGAGACATTCGCCTATACGCCTATACAGAGATCGATGCAGCGATCCGCCAGATCGACAGTTCGATGAAGCTGCTGCCCCGCCATATTCAAGGCGGCCATGGCAACCTCGGCTATGTGGCCATCGTCAATGGTCTACGCCGCTATCGCCAGTCTTCTGCGGAGACAGCCCAACGCATTGAGGCGGGCGACATGGCTGGTGCACACCGATTGATCGTCGAGAAAACGGAATTCGATCTTTCCAGCCTGATCGGTTCCATTCAAAGTTTGCAGCACGCGGAACAAGAGCGTCAAGGTCAGCGTGTCGCGGCCATGATTCAGCAGCTGGAGCGCTATCGGCATTTGCTGGTGGGCCTCAGCGCCATCGGGCTGCTGATCTCCATCACGCTGGCCCAGTGGATTATTCGGGGGGTTGCTATCCCGTTGCGTTCTGCGGTCAATGCGGCCAGCCGTCTGGCCGTCGGCGATTACTCCAAACGCCTACCTGCTCGACGCGGTGGCGAAGTGGGCGAAATCGCCGACGCATTCAACCAGCTGGCTGACGAGGTTCAAAAGCGCGAGCAGACGCTGCGCAACCTGATCGACATCGACCCACTGACCGCATTGGCGCAGCGCCACCGCTTCCTGGCCGACCATGCAGCGCGCGCATCCGCAGCAAGCAAAGGTGGCCCGCGCCTCGTTTTGCTGTGTTTCGATATCGAGCGCTTGAAGTCCATCAACGCTTTGCTCGGTTTCGACGCGGGTGACGAGGTCATCGTCCAGACGGCGCGGCGTGCCAGCAGCTTGGCAGGCGGTGCCTTCAATCTGGCTCGCCTGGGTGGCGGCACCTTCGCAGCGGTCGTTGAGCTGAAAACCGATGAGGCGCCATTGGCGATCTGCACCGCGTTCCAGCGCGGAATGGAGCACCGCATTTCCTGGTGCGCGCATGTGCTCGACATCGCTGCAACCGTCGGCATGGCCGTTTGCCCCGAGCACGGTGAGTGCCTGCACGAGTTGCTGCGCCGGGCCGAGCAGGCGCTGTTCGAAGCCAAGCGCCAGCGACGCTCGCTCTCGGTTTACAGCCCTTCCATTGAGGCGGCACGCTTGTCGCACTTGAGCATGGTGTCTGAGCTTCAAGACGCCATCGAGCAGGGCCATCTGCTGCCCTTCTTGCAAGCCAAGCAGTGCCTGGCCACGGGTCGCATGGTGGGTGCCGAGGCCTTGGTGCGCTGGCGCCATCCCGAACGCGGCATGATCCCGCCGATCGAATTCATTCCGTTTGCCGAGAGCACCGGGCGCATTGCCGCGATCACCACCTACATGCTGGAACAATGCATTGCGCTCATGCGCGAACGCGTGCCGGGCATCACCGTGGCGGTCAACGTGTCAACCTATGACCTGCGCGACACTACCTTTCCCAAGCGCCTGCAGGCCATCCTGACCAAATACGGCGTGTCACCCGAGCGTCTCCAGATCGAGATCACTGAAAGCGGCTTGCTCGACAGTGACGAGGCCCCCATCGCATGCCTGAACGCGGTGCGCGCGCTGGGAGTGAAGATCGCCATAGACGACTTCGGCACGGGGCAGTCATCGCTGGCCTATCTGCAGCGACTGCCTGCACACGAGTTGAAAATCGACCGCAGCTTCGTGGCCGATGCAGACGGCAACCCTTCGCGACGAGAACTGCTCAACTCCATCGTGCGGCTGGGCCATGGTCTGGGCCTGATCGTCACGGCCGAGGGCGTTGAAACGCAGGGTGAGTTAGACATGCTGCGTGAGTCCGGTTGCGACTTGGCGCAAGGCTATTTCATCGCCCGGCCTATGCCGGTGAATGACTTCGTGCGGCTGTTCACGGCCCCCGCTGAAGCGAGCACAACCGAGCGATCAGCGGCGCGCGAAGCCCTCCACATGGAAGGGTAATGCCCTCGCGGACAGGCGCAGTGCAGTGTTTGATTCTTGAGTGAACTGAGGCTACTCCAATGGGCTACTACGGCCTGAAACGGAGTGAGCCCGTGCGAGTTGCCACCGACTGAACCGCTCCATGCGATTGAGTGACCGCTGCCGGAAACACATTACGCACGCCACGTATGCCACGTTGTCAACGGCAGCTAGCCGTCGTCATCTTCGGTGGCCTGATTAGCTCGACCCTGCTCGATACCGGGCCTGGATGCCCAGCAGGCCCGCTTCACCCCTCTGGCACCTCGTGCCGGGGCACAAGATGGCCATGGGGGAGACGCTCTCAGGCATTGACTGCCTCAAGCGCGGAGGGTAAACATCGGAGGTGCAGCCCGAACATGGCAGCTTTGTCATTGTCGCGTCAGGTTGCAGAAGGAAGCGCCGCTCTATGCTTGACCTCAGCTGATCGGACGACATCAGCTCGTTCAAATCCCCCTACACACGAATCGGAGAAAGCCATGACCCTCACTCGCAACCTGATTTCCGCCCTGGCGCTGTCCCTCATCGCCGCTGGCGCCATGGCCCAGTCCAAAGCTGATGATCACCAGGCGCACCATCCCGAACAAGCCGCATCGGCGGCACCGGGTAAGGCCGCCCCCGCAGACAAGCCCGCATCAGGCATGCATGGCCACATGAGCAAGCATTACAAGGAGATGCAAAGGATCATGGCCATCAAAGACCCTGCCAAGCGCCTCAAAGCGATGGACGCCCACATGAAGGCCATGCAGGACGGCGACTGCGACATGATGAAGGACGGCATGATGGGTGACTCATGAAGACATTCGTGCCTTGGGCATGCTGGCTAAGGTTTTCCGAGGGCATGAGTACGGATGCGAAGTCGCCGCGACTGGCGCATACGTGGTCGCCCGTGACGTACGTCTGAACCTCGGTGTGGGCTACCAAACAGAGTCAGGCGCCTACGAGTTGGTCGGGATCCACAAAGACGACGAGCTGGTGGCTCAGGCCCGCTTGGCGGCGCTCACTGACGAGCCGCAACACCCATGAGCCCTGGACTTTCGCCCGCGAAACAGGCTCGGTGTTCTTCTTTCAAAAGATGCCGGGCGGGCCTCTCGGATCAATCAGCGGTGGTGAAACCAAAGCATGGCGATGACTGAATCCTCTGCGACGAACGACAAGCTTCTGGCAGCACTCCAAAAGGTGAGGGCGATGTCAGCATGGTACGACTCAGCCAGTGGTCACGTCGTGGTCCTGCTGAGCACGGGCATGGAGCTGTCCTTCGACCCCCATCTTGCTGCGGGCTTGGAACATGCGCAGCCAATCGACCTCTTGCAGATTGAAGTTTCACCTTCAGGAGCAGGGCTTCATTTCCCTGCGCTGGGCGCCGATCTTTATGTGCCGTCGCTTCTGGCGGGCATCTTGCAGCCCGATCAGTCTGCTGACAGGGCAGGGCATGAAGCCAAGAGCTGTTTGCCCCAACCGCAAGCCGAAGACCGCTATGCCTACGCCGTCCACTGGTCAGCCGAGGATCAGGAGTTCGTGGCCACCTCCACTTCGTTTCCCTCGCTGTCGTGGTTGGCCTCAACGCCAGACGGCGCGCTACTGGGTGTCCGAAATCTGGTGGGATCAGCCCTTGCAGACCTGGCGGCGGAAAGCCAGTAGCCACCCGCACCCGTAGGTTGAGTCGCCCTTGATTGAACTGGAGGAAATTCCCTCCCGAAACCGCTTCCGCCCCGCGCTGCAAATTAAGATCAATAGGTTTGGCAAATACCCTTGCCACCTTGCAGTCAACAACAAATCCAGCTCACGGGACACATGCTCGACGACATCAAAAAGACCCTCTGGGCCACCGCCGACAAGCTGCGCGCCAACATGGACGCCGCCGAGTACAAGCACCTGGTGCTCGGCCTCATCTTCGTCAAGTACATCTCTGACACCTTCGCCGCCCGCCAGGCCGAGCTGCGCCAGCGCCTGACTGACCCCAACGACGAATACTTCTACGGCGACGCCGCCCCTGAAGACATCGACGCAGAACTCGAAGACCGCGACTACTACCGCGAAGCCAACGTGTTCTGGGTGCCCGAGGCGGCCCGCTGGGAGGCCATCCGTGCCGCGGCCAAGCAGCCCACCATCGGCAAGCACATTGACGATGCCCTGGGCCTGATCGAAGCCGAGAACCCCAAGCTCAAGGGCATCCTCGACAAACGCTATGCCCGCGCCCAATTGCCAGACGGCAAGCTGGGCGAACTGGTTGACCTGATCTCGACCATCGGCTTTGGCACCGATGCCGCCGTGGCCCGCGACGTGCTGGGCCAGGTGTATGAATACTTCCTGGGCATGTTCGCCAGCGCCGAAGGCAAGCGGGGCGGGCAGTTCTACACGCCCGCCAGCATTGTCAAGACCCTGGTGGCCGTGCTGGCCCCGCACCACGGCAAGGTGTACGACCCGTGCTGCGGCTCGGGCGGCATGTTCG
>JAGWTR010000016.1 GCA_028868855.1 Burkholderiales bacterium
GGTCTGAGCTGTCGGGCCAAGGTTTGTCGGGCAAAGCTGGAGCGTGCACTTGCTGTTCTGGTCAGTTGTCCCGGCCTCGTTGATCGGCGCAACAACACCCTCGTAGAGGATCGCGCCAGACAGCTTTGCAGTGACCGATGCGCCAACTACCGCAGCACCAGATGGCTCGACAAGCGTCACCAGCACCTGAACGATGGGGATGCTCATGCATATCCTTTGGGTGGCTCAATGGCCCAGAAATAAGAAACCCGCCAGGTGGCGGGTTGGTGATGTGCGTCAGACCACCGGTCGTGTCGGCTTGGGTGGCATAAGCGCAAGCAGGCCATCGACATCAGTAGGTCGAGCCACTTTGCCCGCCTGAATGTCATCGAGTACGGAATAGCACGCACTACCAAAGTTGGCCAGGGCCGAGCCTTCGGCATTGAACTTGGGGTTGATGTCTCCCTTGTATGTGCGAGCTGATTGGTAACTGCTGTACTGCCAGGCCATAGCCAACGCATCTAGCATCCCGGCCACAGCGGCGGCGGCTTCAGCTTCGAGTTGCGCTTCTGTCGGCGGCGGCGGGGATGGCTCGTGATCAAGCGCGCCAGGCGGCATTTGTGTAGCAACATGTGTGATGACTGCGCGTTCTCCAGTCGGAAGCCAGAAAACCATCCCACGAAAATCATCAACGATAGACCATGTGCCATCTTTGAAAATGGCGGCTTGCTTTTCGCCAATGACGGGCGGATCAATATCAGTGCATCCGCCTGGAATCAACCAATCGCCATCATTGTTTGGGTCTGGCTTGGCAAACTTCTCCAGACCATCCCAAATACCATCCGAATCACATTGATAAATTTGTTTTCTCATGGAATAGCCTTAATTATCGACATTACTGCCGAATTAATAGGATTGGTTTGATTTCCACCAGTCGCGCCGGTCGACGTTGGAGTGAACCAATCCGCAGCGCTCGCAGTGGTTGCCCCGTAACCGATACCACCACCACCAAACCCAAGTGGATGTGAGTGGCTCTGAACCTGCCAGCCCTGCACAGAACCAACATGATCGCCACTTGCCCCTCCGGTGGCTGCAGCAGTGCGGCTTGACCGATCTGGGTCATTTGATGTGCCATGTGCCCAACCGCGCTTGAACTTGCCTCGGTGATCCGGCAAATTGAAATGAGAGGAATCAACAGCTCCATGCGCTGTGCCGATTACAGCGAATAGCGCCGCATATGTGCCAGTCCGAGACAGCGAACTACCATCACATTCCAACCATCCTGTTGGAGGTGTTTCGGCACCGAAGTCCATGATGGCGCCAACTGGAATACCCGAGGTAACAGGCGCGTATCTCACATCAAAGGCTGAGCTGAATGCGGTTTTCAAGTTTGCGACCGAGCCGTCATCGTTGGCATTGAAGCCTTGATCAGCGATGAACTGACCAATGGCTGCGGCCATCGTGGTGGTCTGGCGGAATGCTGTATTGAACTGCTGAGAGTTGGCCACGCCAGATTGGAAGCCGTTGGCCAGCAGCGTCGTAAGCGCAGCCCATGCGGTTGGCGTGAGAGTGTTTGCTCCCGCGCCTGTGCCAAGAGCCAGGAATTGATTAGAGCCAGGCATAAGACCTCAATATGGTTACAAGGAAATTGCAAGAGCACCCTGATCGAACCCGCCAATCAGAGTGTTTGACACGTCAAATCCGAAGAGGCGACCGCCCGTTACGCTGGGCTTGTAGTACCCCGTGATACGAACGCCAGCGCACTTAATTGGAATAGCGCCGCTTTTGATCAATCCGGACAACAGCGCCCCCGGATCGGAGCCGGTGAAGTACACCGTCATGCTCATGTCTTGGTTGTCTTGCGCGAAGCATGTGGTGCCCGTCCCGGCGAACACCTGGGCCATGATCGACTGGTAGCTGGGTAGCGTGCCGTCCCAGTGGTTCGCGCCGATCTTGGCCCTGATCATGGCGCGGTACGTGCCGTCGTCCATCTTCGACAGCCCCTCGCTCGGGTCATACGGGCCTTTGATCATCCCTTGATCAAACCCGAGGCCAGGCGTGTCGAACGAGAAGTAGACCCCGGTGATCGTCACGCTCGCGTAACGCGAGATCCCGACCCACTGCCCGAGCACATCAAGCTGGGCGCCGACCGCCCCATCAAGATCAAACGCGCCAGACATAGCCGAGGCAGTGTCGGCAGCCGATGAAAACGCCGACGTGACCGCATCCACCATGGCCACGAACTTTGCTGCCAACCGGTGCTCGGAGGTGATCAGGTCGGTGTACTGGCTCATGGGACCACCACAATGGAGACGTCAGCCACCGCGCAACTGGCCAGCGCGTTGAATGCCACAGTCACATCGGATGCGGCCGGCGAGCCTGGCTTTAGCGCTGCCTTGACGGTGAGAACTTCAAATGTTGATGACTGGCTGCCGCCGTTGAGTTGTGCTGGTAGGTACAAGCGAGCGAGCATCACGGTCGCGCCGATTCCCAGGCCGTTGATGTAGTCCGTCACCGCCTGCTGGATCAGCGCAGCCACCGCCGTGGTGTAGCCGGACAAGGCCTTGAGGCGCACCTCGACAGCCATCGCGGCATCGGCTGGCTGGAAGTACCTGATCGTGTGAGGGATGCCGATGTCATCGGTCACCGAAACCACGGTCGTGCCGTGCGTGTAGGTGCCCGGGGTCTTCTTGAGCATGATGGCCCGGGCGATATCAGCGGAGTTGCCGCCCTTGACCACTGCCGCGATGGAGTGGGCCGGCTGGCTGTTGGCATCGGCTGCGTCGGTGTCGTTCTCGTAAACGGTCGCGGCCACCACACCAGAGACGGCCTGCACCGCCCCCAGGATGCCGCCGAGCACCGTCACCGATGGAAGGGCCACCGACTGAGCTTGCCGCTTGCGCAGTTGGGCGTCTGTCTCGACCGGATTGCCGGCAGAGGCCGCCGATGCGTTGGTCACCGTCTGCCACCCGAGCGTAGGCGTGGCGATCTTGTTCACAGTCCCCGCGCTGGCGGAAATCGACCCAATGGTCTGGCACGTCGCGGTGACGGTGATCGATCCGCCCGGGGGGATGACGACAACAGATGGCAGGCTCCATTTGTTCCCGTTGGCATCCTGCACCACCCCATTGTTGATGGTGGCGCCGGCCTGGCCGACCAGGGTTACAGCCACTTGCGAATTGGTGGCCACCGCCCGGCTGATCCCGTTGATCTTGACCCGGCTGCTCAAGGCCTCGCCCTGGGCTGTGGCAGGCCCTGCGGAGTTCCATGCGGCGATGACCGCCATGTTGCTGTCGTTGATCGCGGCGGCCACGATGCCCAGAAACTGGCCGTCCTGGCTGTCGTTGCCCAGGTACACATCAGAGCCGAATATGGAATGGTATTGAGCTTGCAACCACGTCAGGATGGTGGCGTAGTCCGGCGCGGTGATGCCGCTGGCGTCAATGGTCGGTGCGGTTGCTGATGTCATAGGGTCGTCTCAACCGTTGCGGCGCCATAGGCCGTGGTGATGGAAGCGGCCACCGAAAGGCGCCGCTTGCTGCCGTCGAACTGGCTGCTGTAGTCGTCGATGGACACCACCCCAGGGGTTCCAAGAATCCGATCCTTGATGACCGAATCGCGGGTGTTGGCGGTGTACTTGCCCAGCACCTCGGTGCTCCATGGCATGCCATCGGTCGTGTCGATGAACCACTCGCCCAGGGCTAGATTCAGTCTCGTCTGAACCGCCTGCGCAACAGCCTGGGGCGTATCGACGTGGAAATCCTGGCCGCTGCCCAGCGTGTAGTCGCCGGCGGCATCTAACTTTCTGTAGCGCATGGTCAGATGGGTCCGCTGGTAGAGGGGCCGTCGTGTTCGGTGTGGTGGTGAGTGCTGACGCTCTTGCCTGCGGCGGTCACATCGTTGGTCACCGTCAATGGCCCGATCAGGCTGGAAGCGGACGAACCACCGCCCATGGCCGCGCCTTGCGACAAGGCCGCATTGATAACCAGCGTCGGGGCGTTGATCGTCATCCCTCCTGGCGCCGTGAAAGCCATGGCGTGAGAGGCTGGGTCGATCTCAATCACCGCCAGCCCATCGTCCGTGCGTAGCTGCACTTTGCTGGTGCTGACCGCGCTGATCGCCTTGGCTTTAGACATCGGCCCAACCAGAGCAAACCCATCGGCCAGAGAGTGCATGCGGGCATCGGCGGGGCGCTGCACACCACCGGACTGCCACCACGAATCAATCGGGCGAGACGAGAACACCACCAGGCACTCATCGCCGGCCGTCACCGGGAAGGTGAGCGTGCAACCCCCACCGCGAGGGAACACCACCGGCACATCGGCCAGCAATGGCAGGGTCGTCGCCTGGCGCTCTCCGCTTTGGTCGGTTTGAACCCCGCCGATGGCCGGCTGGATCACGGCCGTCATCGACGATGCGTCAAAGGAGACGACCAACCCCGGCAGCGCGGTCCACATCTGCGCTTGGTGTCCACCCATGGCCATGCGAAGCGCTTCTTCTGGGTCGCCCCAGCGCTCTCTATGATCCATAGATGCCCCGTTGTTGAGTGAATGCCGGCGTAATGGGCTCTGTCCCATCGATGCCCGTGCAGACCAGATCCATGTACCAGTCCTGCCCCCGCGTGTCGCCGCATGTCGCCACGGCCCACACTTTGTAGTTCCCGTCCGTGTCCTTGGTGGGGAACTTGTCCACAAAGCTCACCGACGTGCTGATCAGCGCGTCCTGAATGCTGGCGTTGTTGAGCTTGATCTGCGCACCCGGCTTGATGCGTGGATTGATCAGGCACTTGACCATGATCCCGTCGATGGTCTGCTGAGGCATGCCAATCAGGCCAGAATCCGATGTCAACTCGATGGCCGTGCCGCCCAGCGTTCCCTCGATGGGGAGCATCTGCAATTGGCCCAGCACGATGGACCAGGTCATGCCGTGCGTCTCAGCCAATGCGCGCAGGTAGTTGCGGGCCATGTCATACATCGGCAGCGCCCGAGGCGCCTTGATGTCAGGCAGCGGCGCCATCTGGCCCGCCGTGATGCCGTAGGGCTTCATCGACTCCAGGCACGCATTGCGCTGGTCGGTCGGCGTCCACCCTGCGGCCAGGGTCGTGTTCACCTTGGCGAAGTTGTAGGCCACGTCACCATCGGAGGCGATGATGTCGACGAACGTGTCGGTGGCGTTCTCGCGGCCCCGCTTTATCTGCCTGATCTGCCCGGAGAAGATCACCCCGACCGTTTGAGCGTAGCCGGCCTGCAAGACGACCTGCGTCGATTCTTTCTGCACTCGCCGCGCTGTCTCGTCGCTGAGGTTGTAGATGCGGATGTTTGCGGTTTTTGGCGTTTGGACGTCGCCATTGATGATCGCAAAGCGAATGTGCAGTTCTGACAGGTCCAGCGCTTCACCGGTCGGGTCGCCCACGATCAGCGAGCAGACGCGGCCGTATTGTTCGCTCATGAGTCGGGCAAGAAGTAAAGTTTGGACGAAGTTCCCAGGCTGTCATAGGTCGGGGCGCCATCGCTCGCCATGTACAGGCCCCCACCGATCCCCAGGTGCTTGTGCTGCGCGAGGATGTCCGCGCCAGGCAGTAGAGGCAACCCGCGCACCAAAGCGGCGCCGTTCTCGGTGGCGATGTCAAGCAACCACGCAGGCGTTGCCGACTCGCACCACCAGAGCCTGAGCCGATAGCTCACGCCAGCCAGCGGCACGGTGACGGACTGCGCGCCGGGTTGCGTGGGGATCAGAAAGAGGGACGTCATGGCAGCTTGAGGAATTGGGCCGTATTCTGCGCAGAGGACACTGCCGCTGGTTGAACTGATCCCAGGTTGGCCACCGGCCCGGTCTTGGATGGCGATTTCAGCGCCGAGGCCTTGAGCTTGGCCGCTTTTGTCTGCACGATGATGATCTGACGAAGCACCACCGTGGCCACCAGAGCGTTCTCGGTTGCGGCATCCGTGGTCACTGCCAGGGACCGGATCAGCATGCTGGTGTACAGCCGCTTGCCCGTGCTCACGTCAAATGGCTGGCGGGAGGCCTGCAACTTGAGCAGGTCGTCGTACACATCGCGCACGGTCTTGAGCTTGCCGGTGAGCAAGGTTCCCGACACCACGCCGCTGATCACCCCATTGAGCGCCACGCTACCGGCGCTCCAGCCAATCCGCATGGTCAACTCGGCCGGGTTCTTGAAAGCGTGGTCCGTGATGGCCGCGCCCTGCTCTACCGGGTGGTCGGTGATGGTCAAGGTGTCCGCGTGGACTTCCTCGATCACCACGTCAGGGATGATCCCGCCCAGCTTGCGCCCATCGCGCAGCAGCACGGTGGTGATATCCATCATTGCATCGCCCCTCGCATGTTGCGGGCCTGGCTTTGCGCCACCTGCACCTGCATCCCAGCCACAGCCTGGGCCGTGGCCATCGCATCGCCGGAGCCGGTGACGTTAATGGTGGTCGTGTTGGCTTGCTGGATCGGAACGACATCACGCACGTAATTCCGGGTTTCAGATGGCATGCTGCCCAACCCGTTGCGCAGCACGTTCCCAGGCCCCCAGTTGTAGGCGGCCACGGCTTGGTTGATATCCCCGCCGAAAGCGCCCATCAGGTCGTGCAGATATCTCGCTGCGGCTCCGGCGGATTGCTCAAGGTTTCCGGGGTCGGACAGTCCGTATTGCCTGGCGGTGTCGCTCATGAACTGGAAATGGCCCAGCGCACGCTCGCCAGTCCTTGTCATGGGGCCGATCAGGTTTCTGCCGCGCCCGCTTTCCTTGGACCACATCCGATCCAAGATTCCAGCCGGCAACCCGAACTGACGCTCCAGGCTGGAGAACATGGCCGAAGGATCTGACTTCTTCCCCGCTGGCGCAGAGGAGCCGGTGACCTCATCAACAATCCTGCCGATCCATGTCCGACCTGATCGGGATTGCGCTTCGGGCGTCAGCTTGGCGGCGTCAAAATTGGGGATCACCCCCAACGAATTGAGCACCCAGGCGATGTTCTGGAAGAAGTCGGCCGTCTTACCGGTGCTGATCCGCGTCAGAACCTTTTCGATCTTCTCTGAGATCGGCAGAAGCCGCTCAAGTTCTCGATTGAACGCCACCAGATACGGTAGGAGCCGACTCCCAATCGCATAACCCAGACCCTCGACCTTCATCATGAGGCGGCGGTTTGCTTCCTCAAAATCGTGGGCCTGCTTGGTCGCCTTGTCCATGTCAAGGCCAGCAGCCTTGAGGTTGTCCTTGTACTCGGCCATGTACTTGGCCATGTCGCCCGAGCGGATCGCTTGCAGCGTGGTGTCATCCAGGCCAAGCACCTGAGCCACTGCATTGGACTGCGAGCTGTCCATGCCCTTGAGGACGCTGGCCAGGTCGCTATAGATGTCGACGGTGTCGCGCAGATTGCCGTTGGCATCCCGCGTTTTCACGCCAAGACCACCGATCCAGCTTTCAGCGCCGGGGCTGTTGCGCATGAACCGCGCCAGACCTTCCAGCGCTGCACGGGCCGACTCGCCAGAGCCGCCCATCTGCTTGATGGCGTACTCAAAGGCCTTGATGTTCCCGGCGCCCGCCCCGATCCGCTTGGAGGCGAAATAGAGGTTGTCCAGGTTGTCAGCCACCTTGACCACAGCCACAGCCACAGCAGTGGCCATGACGGCAGCGGCTTTGCCCAACTCGACGACCCGGTCGGTCATCTTGCCGACAGAGTCCGCGAACTTGCGCTGACCGGCCTCGTCGATCTTGAAGCCGAGCTTCACCAGAAACTCACGGATTACATCTTGCTGTGCCATGAGGTTTCTCGGTGAATGCTTCTTGTGCGATGCGCTGGTTGTCTGCGGCGACTTCCAGCGCGTCGTTCATCAGGGCGATGTCTTCAAGGCCCAGCGTGCCGTCCTTGAGGGATTCGTACTTGCACAAGCCGCGCAGAACGGGGCGCAATAGCCAGTCCTCGCCATCTGGCAAGATGCGCCAGTTCAGGCCGCTGTGATCTGCTGGGGTTGCGTCTGGCCGGTAAGCAACCCGCTGATAAAACTGCCCAGGTTCTCGCGGATGACTTGCACCACCAGGGGCAGCGTGGTGGACAGATCGATGTCGTCAAACATGATCGTCTTGCCCTGCGCGCTCCACACGGGCGCCCACGATTGGCCTTGTCGACGCTGGACAACGCTCAGGCATGTGCCAACCACGTACTCGGCGGCCTCGTCCGGCATGTCGGCCATCGCATCGGCGAACGGGGCCAGCACTTCGGCCAGCTTGCTCATGTCGCCAAAGGCATCCTTGCCCGAGGACAGGGCCACAAAGGCGGGCACCAGCTTCGGGATGAGCGGGGCCACCTTGCGCGAGACGTGAAACTGCTTGAACGCGTCGAGCTTGCCAATCCGGTAGGTTTGGCCGTTCAGTTCAGTCTCGATGCTCACTTGAACACCCCAAGGATGGAGTCAATCTTGATTGCATCGAACACCCAAGCATTTGTCCCGCCGTCCTTGGCGTACACGTTGTCCGGCAGCTTCTTGAACGCGCACTGGCGGCAGGTGGTGACGTCGCCGTTTTGCGGGTTCGTGATGGTGATGACGTTCTGGCCGTGCAGGCTGGTGAGTGCCGTCTGTGCCTGATACAGCGCCATCAACTTGGCGTTGATCGGCGAGGTCTTCAGCAGGTGAACCGTCACCGTACCGGACTTGTCGGCGTGCAGGGAGTGCATCCCCTCGCCGTCCGCACCAATGGTCATGGTGTTTTTTTCACCGGCCATGGAAATGGTGATGCCCTCATCGGACACCCCGGCCCCTGCGCCCAGGTCGATGACGCCACCAGCGCCAACCAGGGTGGCATTGACGTCGAGAAAACTGTAAGTCGCCATTGCTCAGTCCTTAGCGGTTGACGTTGATGATGACGCTGGCAGAGTGGACAGCACCCGCCAACTTGATGGCGCACTGGATCAGCGGCGCCTTGCGTGCGGAGCGATCCGAGGCCGACTGCGTGGCCAGGGGCGCGGCGTAGACGTAGAAGCCTTTGGAAAGCGTGTCGCCGCTGTTCAGGGCACCAAACCCATCAGCCGTCCACACACCTGCACCGATCAGGCCATTGACCACGCCTTGAGCCAGCCGGCTCTCCACCGTGGCGACGATGCGGTTGATGCCTGCATCGGTCTGAGGAATCTTGGTCGTGCTGGTGTACAGGAGGTTGAATACCGCCGTCTGCACATCGTTCTGGAGCCAGTCCGTACCATGCACCTCGTCGAAGAAGTAGCCATTGGACATGACCCCTTCTTGCACGATGGCCGTGCCGTTTTGGTAGCTGACGAAGGCGTTGCAGTTCTTGGCCAGCAGCGTGGCCGCCTGGCTCTCGGTCAAGTTCTCGGCTGAAATGCCGGGTTCCTGCTTGAATTTGATGGTCAGCGTCGTGTTGCTGCCACTGAAATTCACCGTGAAGGCGCGGCCAAAGATCGAAGCGGCTGCGTGCGGGTTTGTCGACCCGCTGTACTGGATGAAGGTGCGCTTGTAGTTCAAGGCCTTCAACTGACTGGCGATGTCGGTCGTGCTTGACGGGTCCAGCACCGTGGTGTTCTGGGTGGTCACGCCGTAGATCCGGCTGTTGCCCGATCCCTCAATGAAGCCGGCGACGGCCAGCACATCGGCGTCGGCCACGCCAGCCGCTGCCACGTACAGACCGTACCAATCGGTGGACTGGTTCGCCACGGCCTGCACGGCGGCGAGCAATGTTTCTGCCGAAATGCCGTTGACTGGGGCGGATGTCTGCCCGGTCTGCAACTTCATCAGACCCGAAATGTCGGTGCCGCTCACTGGCGCCTGGGCCACGGTGAGGGTTGATGTCGCGCCGGTCGTTGCGCTGGTCACGTCGAACCGTTGAAGCGCAGCGTTCCACGTCACCGTCGCCGCGCCGGCCAGCGCCGTGGTGACAGCAGAGGCCACGCCGTTGAGGTTGGTCACGCTGGACAGGTTGATGGCCGACAAGCTCTTGAGCACGCCATCCACGGTGATGCGCAGGCCACCCGAGGTGACGGCCGTGAAGTTGGCCAGGGCCTGTTGTGCGGTGGTCAGCACGCCGCCATGCAGCACGGCGGAGGTCGCGGTTTGCGCCCAGCGGCCCACGTACAGCACGGACGGCTGCGGGCTTTGGCCGAAGTAAAGCTGAGCGGCCTGATATTCAGGGGCCGAGGTGCCGAAATCGGTAGTCACACCATCGAGCGAGGTGTACAGGCGCAGACGCTCGGCGGTGTCCACCACAGCGGACGAGCCCAGAATCAGCAGGGAGCCGAAGTTGCGCGTCGATGCCGCTTTGGGCGACATCACAATGCTGACGTTCACGACGTCAGAGACAGACAGAGTCATGGATGATCTCCGGGAGAGTTATCGGGTGAGCGTGACCGGCGCGCTCAAGATGTTGAGCACCGGGTAAGTGCGGCTGACGATGCGCCGAAGGACCAGGGTCAGGTCCGTGCGCTGGACCCATTGCTGGTTGAACAGCTCCGGCATGGCGACCATGTCGCCGGCCTTGACAAAGGCCAACCCATAGGGGCGGATGGCCTCAAGGTTCTGGGGGATCTGGATGCCATCGCGCAGCATTGCTGCATAGCGTCCATCCATGGGGCCGTAGAACGAGGCCAGCAATTCGATGTCCTCATGCCGAATCAGCGTGTCCGATCCATCAGCAGACCCGCTGTGCAGGACGGCCGCGTTGTCGTCGGGGATGATTCGTGTCACGCCAATGGCGCACCAGTTGACATCAATCTCGGGCGTGCGCGGGATCGTCGGTTGCCATCGGGGGCGCACCAGCGAGCCATCCAGTCCCGTGATGCCCGCGACCATACCCTGCAAGATGGCGTCAAGGTCTACGTCCTCGGCAGGCGTGGCGGTGCTGGCCGGCTGGAGGTATCCGCCGGTTGCTGAGGTGTTTGGCATGGGCTATCCCCTCAAGGGGAGCAGGTCACAGTAGGCTTGGATGTAGCCAAAATTGCGGTAATCCGCGATGGACTCGACCACGTAGCGCTTGCCCTGCCAGACCACGATGTCAGCATCCCGATCCGGGGTGTTGGGGAGCAGTTCGGTACTCGTCGTCACGGTCATGTTGCCCATAGCGCGGGCACCCTCGGCGATTCGGTTGAGCTTGTCGCCCTTGCCCGCCGTAACCACGCCAGCAAAGGCATCACTGACCTCTGCGTCTATGGCGATGCCATCCGTGCCGACCGTCTGAACCCGTCGAATCCGAACCAGGCCGAATGGCTCGATCAGGTCCGGGTCACTCAGGACGTCGGACATGTCGAGGTCGGCCATGGTCTACTTCTTTCGGATGACGTGGGTGATTGAGTTGCGCAGCTTGCCGGTGTCGATCAGCGGAACCGTTCCAGTGCGCCCGCGCCGATTGCGCGCTGCGATGGTCGAATCCGCCAGGGCAGGATCAATCCCGGCGTTGATGGTGTTCTTCACGCTGCTTTCAGCGATGAGTCCGGCCGCGTGCAGTTGCTGGTCGATCAGCTTGGGCTTGCCATCGAGCGCAGCGTCTGCGGCTTTCTTGAGCCTTGATGTCACCTTGTCCTGCACGCTCTTGACACCGGGGACAAGGAACGGACGCGCCGGAATATTGGCCTTGGGTGATCCGTTCTCATGGATATAGGCCAGTGTGGCGTTGTTGATCGGGCCGCCGTCCCGGTCGGTGCTCTGCGCAGGAACGCCCACCAGAACATCGGAGGACACCAGCGCAGACATGGACTTCAAGAGATCGGGCAGCCGGTCATTGATGATGAACGACTTGCTCACAACTGCACGCCCCCGGCGCCCACCATGCGGGCCATACCCAGGAACTGAATGCCGTAGCTGGTCAGGTTCCAGAACCCGCCCCCCTCGTGCATCACCTGGCTGACGTCATAGTTGACGCTCACGGTGTCCACGCTCTTGGACGTGACAACCCCTTGAGTGGCCCCAGGGGATTTGCCGGCCAGAGACGATGCCTCATTCTTGGTGGCGAGCACCAGATGATGAGCCAGCGCCAGCGCCAAGCCAATATCGAACAGATCAGACCAGCGATCAGCGTTGAGCATGCGCGTCACCACGTCCAGCCAGAAATTCACCACGGCGTCCGGGTACTTCTGGACGTCCGCGAATTCGGCGAACTGCTGGCGGAAGGTGATGACGTTCATGCTGGTCACTGCGCGGGTTGCTCGGCCTTGGCCTTGGGTTTGGCCTTGGGATCTTCCGAATGGTGCTGAACGTACCAATGCTCAGCCAGATCGCCCTCGACTTCGTCGCCCACGGCAAAGGGCACTTTCGTGCCGTCTGCCTTGTTCAACTCGAAGGCTTTGGAGACAATGCGTGTCGCCATTGTGCCTCCTTAGATGCCGTCGCGGTAACCGATGGTTTCGCCGTAGACCACTTCCACAGCGCCGACACGGCCGAAATAGGTGGTCAGTTGGCGCAGGTCGCGGTATTCCAGCGGGGTGCGTTGCAGAGGCACCAGCGGGAAGCGCACGCGCATCGGGTCTTTGCTGTAGGCAACCATGCGGTCCTTGCCAGCCGTGCCGGGGCCTTGGCCGCCAGCGGTGGTGCCGGTCAGCCACTTCAATGGCTGGATGTCCAGCGGGCGGCCGTTGATGGCGTTGCTCAGGCTGTTTTGCTTGAGGTATTCCAGCAGGCTGATGTTGCCGGCGCTGGAGACGATGGTGGTCACCAGCAGGCCGTATTGCACCGGGGGCAGCAGCAGGCGATCGGGGCAGATCGCATAACCGCTGTTCTTCCAGACCGCGTTCAACAGTTCATTGATGTCGGCCAGGATTAGCGCCTGGGTTGCGGTCGACCAAGTGCCGGTCTGGGCGTTGGTGTTGGTGCCAGCCGTGGCGCTGTTGGTCAGGCCAGTCAAGCCCAGGGCGGCGTCGCCGATGTAGACCTGCTCGTCGATGTCCATCTGATACTTCAGTTGGAGGCCGGCAAACTTTTGCTGGTCGACGGGGCGGCCCAGCTTCTGAGCGCTTTCCAGTTCAGGCAGGGTCCAGCCCAGTTGCATGGCCCACAAGCCCAGGGGCGTGGTGGTCTTGCCGATGTCCAGGCTGATGCCGGTGATGGCGCTGGCGTCTTTGCCGACCCAGGCCTTGCCCGAGCCCTGCACACCATTGGCAGCACCGAAGCTGCTGTTGGTGAACGAACTGAACTCGTCGGCGATGGTGACGTCTTCACGCAGGTCAATGTCGCGGGACCAGGTGACGGCGGCCAGCGGCTCATGCAAGCGCTGGTCAAGGCGTTCCAACTCGCCAACCAGGAACACGCCGGCCGAGTCGATGGTTTGGCGGTCGAAGGTCATCAGACCGTCTTTGAATTGCAGGCGGCGACCACCTGCGGCGACAGCGGCCACGGCCGCGATTTCACTTTTCGAGAAACGCATATTTGTGCTCCAGAAACGCAAAAACCGCCCGAAGGCGGCTCTCTTGGTTGCGGTTGGTGGTTTAGATGTTGAAGGCGATTTCAGCGTTGCCAGAGGCATCGGCTGCGCTCATGAACGAAGCACCGGCCACCACGATGGTGTTGATGCTGTCCGCAGCCGCCTCGATGCCGCCAATGGGCTTGCCCGCAGCAGCGGCAGCCACTCGGATGTAGACCGTGCCGCCCACCGAAGCAGAACCTGCGTTGACTTTCACGGCGGCATAACCACGGCGCAGCACGTCGGCCGCACCAGTCGTGGGAGGCACGCTCGTGCCCAGCGGGTCCGATGCGTTAGCGCCAGTGACCGGGAAGGGGCGAGCCAGCAGGCCATAGACGGCCGTGGCCGCATCGCCAGCGCCGACCGGCACGAACTTGCCGGAGCTGATCTTGCCGAACAGGCCATAGCCGGCAAATGCGGCAGCGCTGTTGAACAGTTGGGTTTCGACGGTGGCGTTGCTGGGACGGGTGATGTCGCCAGGGATGCCCGCCGGCATGCGATACACATATGCACTCATGTCAGTTTCCTTGAGGTTGGCGGGCTTTACTTGCGGTTGGCCCAATATTCCCGGTTACGGGCGTTGATGACGGACACGCTGGAGGCGAGCCCGAAATCCTTGGTCGACACAGAGCGGCGAGCGCCCGCATCGTTGTTCTGAACCCGGATCAACTCAGCCGAACCGTTGAACACGGCGGCCAGGGCGTCACCGGTGAGGGTGGAGAGGTCACGGCCTTGAGTAAACACATGCACCGCAGCCTTGCCGCTGTCGGTGGTCAATGCCTGGGCCACGGCTTTGCGCTGCAATGCCTCGATTGCGCTGACCTGGGCGCTGTCACCGGTCGGGACGGCAATGCCAGGGGCCAGAATCTCGGCACGCGAAATCACGGCCTTGAGCGAGTCGCCAGACAGGATGCCGGCCGTCGCGTCGGGGTTGTGCCCGCCGGTTTCGGCTTCGACCACGGTGTCGTCGGTTTCCTTGGCTTCGCGCTTCTTGCGCTCTTCCTCGGTTTCTTCGTCGGCATCGGCCACGCGCTTTTTCAGCGCATCCACATCGCCGGTCAGCTTGGTCAACTGCTTGAGGATCTGGCCCCATGCGGCATCGCCAGTCTTGGCCTTGTCGTCCTCGTCATCGGGATCGACCTCGGCATCATTGGCCTCTTCCAGCGCCTCTTCCATGGCGGCTTCGTCCTGTGCCTTGAAGGCAGTGCGCAGACGGTCCATCCATGTGCGCTTCTTGGGGGTCGACTTCATCATCGGTTCCTTGTCTTGAATTGAACAACGCGGGCCAGCGCGGCCTCGCTCAACGAGCGCCACGTGGTTTCCCACGATCTCGCGCTGTACACCGCGACCAGCATCGGTTTGCTGGTACACAGCCTCATAGCCGGCAGATACCTCCGGCAATTCCTCATTGACGTACTTGATGGCCGCAGCGTCAGTGATGACGATGTCCGCAACCATCAGGTCGTCTTCGATGCCCTGTCCGCGCCGCACGTTTTGCGTGAAGCCGACCGACAGGGATCGATAGTTCTCGGGGGTCACGAAGTCGTTTGGGTGCTCGACGGTGATCGGCTTGCCTTCAAAGCTGGCAATCGTCTCCGGCCTGAACACCTCTTCGGGAGGTCGCTCGACGCGGATCAAGCCATCAGGGCCGGGATCAATCGGCACCTCGGCCGCTGTGTAAAGCTGCGTGCCCGTGCGTGCAATGGGCACGTCATGGCAGACCAGGAAGCCCTCGGGCGTCGTGCTGCGCTTGGCACCCAGATCGGCGGTCGTGTAGTAGCGCCCACGGTCGTGTGTTTGCTGCTTCATGCTTCCGCCCAAATCTTGGTGTCATCCCACATGGCGGTGTCATCCCACACAGTCGTGCTGCCGGAGCCGCCAAGCAACGCCTCTAAGGTGATGGCCGCAACCTGGGGGACCGTGATGCCGTGAAAATACACAGGCCGGATCGAGCCTTGCGGCAATATCTCGAAGCTGTAGGTGGTCGGTGTTGCGACGACCCCGTTAGGGCACAGGCTCAGCACGCATTTGCCCGCTGAATCGGTCGTGCCGAACTCGCACAATGGGATGACAACCCCACCGTAGACAATCGGCGCGGTCAGCTTGGCGGTGATTCGAGCGCCCGTGATCGGATTACCAGATGGATCGACCAGCGTGGCGGTCACTTGGCACACGGGTAGGGTCATGGCGTCACTCGGGGATTATTGGTTCGGGGAAGCATCGGCAATTCCAGATTTGCCCCGGGTGGTGGCGCATGTAGCGCCCGTTTTCTTCGACTTCGGGCGGGTCGGCCCAGGCGAACACCTTGCCGTTCATGGCCTTGTGTCCTGGTCGCACATCAGAGTCGCCGGAGGTGCGCCAGATGTATTGCGTGCTGCCGATGTACTCGGCCCTTGATTGAGTCAGCAGGCTCGATGTCCTGGCTACCTCAGTGCGGGCAATCAGAACCGCTCTTGACTTGGCGACATCACCGCTGGCCATGATGGCCTGCACGATGTCATCGCCCCGGGTCGATGACTCCAACCCCTTGATGGTCAACTCATGGACCCGTTGGGCTGCATCGAGAGGGATGCTCTTGATGAGCGTGACCTGCTCGGCCAGGCGCTGCTTTAGAAGCTCGCCAGTGGGAGCGCTGGCAATCTCACGCTGTATCTCGTGCGACATCTCTGCGCTGATGCTGGCCCACTGCTGTCGATCTGACCGGTCAACATCGGTGAGCATCCGCAGCGCGGTGGCCTCAGCCCAGGCATTCAGGGCCTCGGCATACCGGCGCAGAACATCGGTCATGCGCGGGACAACGGAGGCGTCAGGTTCGAAGGCGGCGACGATTGAGCCAACTTGCGAGGCGACCTGGCGCAGCGCTGTCGCGTACTGACGCTCCGCCCTTTTGGGGCTTGGACGATTCTTCCTGCTGCCCGTTCGGTCCAGCGTCAGCATCTGGATTGGCGGGGTCTGCATTGGGGTCGTCCACTTCAATGGCCGGGGGCAGGTCGTTCTCCGCCTCGTCGATCTGCTCGTCGGTGATGTGGCCCCACACGCCCGTGATCTGCGCAGAGTGCCGCAGTTCTTGAAGCGCTGTCTTGCGGTCCACGATCCCGGCGCCTTCGGCCGCGACCACGGAGGCTGTGATGCTGTTGGCTACGGTGGCCTTCTCGACGTCGGACAGTTGCCACAGCGGGCGAAACTCGAAGGTGAACCCCTCGTCAACGTCCTTGCCCAGCACGGAGCGGTGCAGGATGGTCAGCAGGCGCAGCAAACCGGTGCGCAACTTGCGGTCCTGCTGTTGAGCGACCTTGTCGTAATAGTTGCGGATGTCACTCTCGCCCGTGCTATTGAGCCCGGCGGGAGATTGCCCGAACAGTCGAACAAGGGGAATTTGAAGCGCCCCGCTGATCTGCTGGCCGAACTGCAACAGGACATTGTCCAGGCCGCTGAACGTGTAGCTGTGCGCCTCGAATGTGTCCTTGGCATCCATGAGGGTCAAGCCCTCGTTGGATTGATACTGGCGGATCATGTCGATCTGCTTGACCAGCCCTTCAAAGGCTTTTCCGCCAACCGCGATGATGTCCCGCAGACCCTCGACCTTGTACGTGCGAAGGTGGGCCTTGAACACCAACTGGGCCGCGCCATCGGTCGTGCTGTCAAACGCGATGAGTCGATCCCACAGGCGCTCCAAGACGGACTGTGACCAGAGGTTTTCGCTGATGCGCTGCCAGTGCGGCAACTCAATCCCATCGGCTCGAATCACCCGGCTGTGATGGATGCGCTGGCCACCCAAGGCCCGCGAGTCGACCAGCACATCGTAAAACTTGGGCTGGCCCATCTCGGGGCCGAAATCGGTCACGAGGTCATTGAGCGAGGGCTGAACGCACCAGCGATCCAGCACCAGCAGGCCTTTGAATTGACCCTTGTTGACCGTGTCGGAGCGCAGTGGGGTGTCGAGCTTTTGGCCGTCGACCAGCATCACGGCAATCGAGCCACCGTACAGACGCCCCCACTTGAGGTTGTCGCACAGTTCATCCCAAATGCGCAGGCGCACCAGTTCGCGCTCCAGCTTCTCCGTATCCTCCGGGTCAACGCCCGACTGAATGGTGATGCCGGCGCGGGTCATGTCCTCCGCGACGCAATCCACGGCCATGCCACAGATCCACGAAGAGCGGTAGGCCGCCTCCATTTCGACGCGGTTGCGGCTGATGAAGTCAAAGCCATACCCGCCTTGCGCGCCCTGGTTTGCAGTCCCAAGGCCCACGCGAGCGGCGAAGTTCTGGAAGCTGTCCTTGGAGGCCCACGCCTTACCCGACGCGGGCGCATTGGCCGGCTGGCCTCGCTGTGCGCGTCGTTGTTTTGCGTTCATTGGTCAAGGTCAGGATGCAAGGCGTGACCATATGTCTATGGTTCGTCCTGCGGGCTGGAAACAGATCATCAGCGCGTCGGCATAGTTCGGAGACCGCATACCGTCCGGCGCTTTGTCGATCACGATCTTGCCGGTCTGGCTGATGGAGTAGGTTGGCTGAGATAGTTCAGGAATCAGCTTGCCGAGGTCTTTCAACTTCGGGTCAATGAAAATCAGTTCATCGGGCTCAAATGGCCCGCCAGTGCTCACAGCTCTGTGTGTGGCCTCGAAGCGCAAGCGCAGAGACCACCACGACTGGGCCTTGAAGTTCAAGAAGAAATCTTTGTTCTTGCGGCCCTTGACCATCTCGCCTTCTGGGTCGTGAACGCCGCCTGATCCGCGAAACGGTGAGGCAAGAATTGCGCGATGCCCGCTGTCTACCCGCGCCTCGTTGATCACCCGTGAATCACCACGGACGCCAGAGCCCAGGCCGTCAGCGTCATAGTCGAAGGCCTCGACCCCAAGCTCATCGCATATTGAGATGGCGCGCTGTGTCGTGGAAAAGATGTCGCCACCCTTCCCTGACCAGGACGTGAGGTAATCAAGCAAGACACCAAGCCGGCCGGCGAAGGCGTTAAGGTCAATCCCCTCGTCGGCAACGTCCAGGCCAGCAAAGCGCCTGCCTGTCGGCTCAATCCCAAGCTTGGTGTGCGCGCCAATAGCAGACTGCACCCACTCTGATGGGATCACAACGCCTTCAACTGAGGCCGCATAGTTGATGTCGATTTCCTGCGCGACCGTGACCGGGTCTAGCTCGTCTTTCTGCTTCTGATACCAGGCATCGTCCTTGCGGGGGTCGTCGCGCCAGTGGAAGGTGAAAACCTTGATCTTGCCGCCGTGGCGCTTTTGCGCGAACGGGTTAGCCAGCCCATTGGGTGTGCTGATGTCTTGGCGGCAATTGGTCGTGGCAGACAAAGACGCATCCACCAGCTGGGGCCGCTCCAAGAACGCCGACTCGTCCACCACATAAAAGCTGGTTCGGTCGCCGCGCCCAATCCCATCGCCAGACTCGCCAGTCATGGCTGAGCCGGTCTCAGGGAACAGGATGCGCATGTGGGGCGCGTGCTTGTCTCGACTCCACCCCCCGCGAAACTCCGGAGGCAGGCACGACATGAACATGCGTGCCTTCTCAAACAGCGCCTTGGGTGAGCCTATCTTGTCGACGTATTCTTCTTTACGCGAACCAAACCCAGCCACAACACCCCGGTTGTGCAGGCAGATCGTGGAAGCAAGACCAACGGTCAGCCACGACATACCCATGTCGCGGGTCTTCTCCGTGATGCCAGGCTCTCGATCCTTCCACCGCTCGACAAACCATTCAATCCATTCCTCTTGCTTTGGGAAAAGCAGGAACGGGATGCTTGAAGGCAGGCCGCGCTCAACATTGCGTGGCTCGAAGGTCATCCCCCAGTCAATGATGAACTGGGCTGGATGGTCGCGGTAGTAGGCCTTGAGCGCAGGGATCTGGCCGGGGTTCTGACGAATCCGCTTGAGCCGCTCCACTCGCCACTCGAATACCGCCACATAGTCCGGCTTCTTGAAGTCGAACTTGAACGGTATTGGCATGGGGGTTATCCGCCCATGAGTGACTGGTACGCCTGGGCGGCTTCAATTGGGTCTGCGGGGATGGTCGCGTCGTTGACCTCAGCGTCCACCATCTGCTTGGCCCGGTCCTTGTTGGCTGCCAGCAGGTTGAGCCCAATCGCAGCGGACTCGTTGGCCAGCTTGGAGAGCGCAGCCACACCCTTGAGGTTCTCAACTGAACCAAGCGGGTTGGCGTCGTCAATCTTCTGAACTTCGCTGTTCGCCAACGCGGTGAGTCGGTGCGCTGTCGCGGCGCCATAGTTCGCGGCGCTGGCCAGGTGGTGGGATATCGAACGCAGTTGCTGCGCGAGATTGATCGCGTTGATCTGTTGCGAAACTGGGAGCTTCGCCAACGCCTCTTCTGCGCCAACTATTTGCTGCGCAACATCTTTCACCGTTTCTGTTTGTTTCGAAAATCGTTTCGAAACAGCAGACCTTGATACCTTGTACTCCCGGGCCAGGTCTGCGGCCTTCTCGCCTGCGATGAGGCGGCGCCCCAGTTCATCCCACTTTGATTCTGGAAGATTGGAGGGACGGCCCATGGTATGGCTCAACAGTCAAATGGATCGCCACAGGCACGAACGCCAACCGGCTACGCGCCTTGGCTCGCCGTTTAAGCCAGCGAAAGAGTGATCGAAACGGGAACATCGACGCTCACCTGATCGGCCGGCACAGAAATCGATGCATGCACGGGATCGCTGATGGCAGCGCCATGGGCATCCAAGCGCAGAGCGGTCACGGTGAACTCACCGGCAGGGACGGCCTCGAAGGTGACGGAGGGGTCAGCCACTTCCTTGCGCGCAACCTCATTGCCGGCGCTGTCGGTCAGGATGACGCGGAACAGGCCAGCCTCAACACCAGGAGCGAGCAAAGCGGCGCCCAGCACCAGGGCGGCGTTAATGACTTTGGACATGGGGTTTCTCCAGAAATGACAACGCCCACGACCGTTTCAGGAGATGGGCGAAAAATGAATTTGCTGATGAATAGGCATGAAAAAAGCGCCTTTTCCGGGCGCTTTTGACATCTATCTTCAGACAGTAGCTGAAATGTACACCAACTGTCCCAAGGCTGTCAAGCGATTTCCTCAACTTCAGGGTTATCCACCAACCCATGGGCAATGAACATCTCTTCGAGCCGCCACGCACCACGGTTGCGCAGGCCCTTGCATGCCTTTGAGATATTGGCGATGTTGCGCTGTACGGTGGACTTGGCCAGACCATGCTCGCCGGCAATGTCGCGGATGGAGCAATGACGGGCGGCCGCGCTGTCATCGGTCACCGATGCCCTCCAGGTGATGAGCATGCGGACGTGATCGCCTTCCAGGCTGAACCTTGGGGCGCACCAGTCACGCAGATACCGCACCCCCTCGGCCTTGGTCTGATCGTGCGCGAACCATGCCCAGATGGCCATGCGCTCGGCTTCTGTGCAGTGATGGAGTACGGCACCACGGACCGTTGCGCACTGGCCGCGCACCTCCAGGGGGGAGAGGCCGGCGAAGTTCAGCGTGCCGTCGCGCTCGACCTCGCGCATTACCCCAGCGTCGCGCATGAGCTGCTCGATCACTGTCTGCGTATTGCTCTTGGACGTCGGGGGCAGCGACGCAATCATGTGGGACACATGCAGGGCCTGATTGACTGTACGAAAAACTGCTTCGCTCATGCGCTCTCCAGTGGGTTTGTTGCCTACAATCACGGTGCTGATTCGTGAGGAAGGCCCTGGGTGGAAACGCTTGGGGCTTTTCTTTTATTCGACTTCTTGCGACGAGCTCTCTCGATGCGATGACATAGGTCAGCAAGGGCGCCATATGAGCACGCCAACCTAGACAACTCTTCCTCAGTTCGCGCTGAGGAAGCGGGGAGATAAATGACCACCAAACACAAGAGGTCGGCAAGTTGTTTTGCGTTGACTGCTTGGTTTTCAATTTCCCCGTCGCTCATTCTGCTCATGCGCATGTCTCCATCAGTTGCTTGGTCATGGCCAGTAAATCGGCCTCGGTGAATCCGTAGTGCCTGGGGAATCCTTTGGAGCCCAAGCCATGCACCCCGGTATTGCCTCTATGGTGCTCATGGCACAGAGGGATGAGCGTCGTGTAATCGCCCTTACCCCAGCCTCGACCGGCGCGCAGGTGGTGCAGCTCGACAGGGCCGGGGTCGTGCGGTCCGTGGATGCGAAGGCAGGCCATGCAGCCCATGAGGGCAAGGCGCGCTTTGTGTTGTTGCTCAGCCTTGCTCATATGGCGAGAAACTCCACCTTGATGCCAAACTGGCCGCGCTTGACCTTCTCTTGGGCGTACACCCATGTGATGGGGTCGCGCGGGCTGTCACCACAACCGCAGATTTTGGCGATCTCGTCGCGGACGGCTTTGCAGGCGCCGGGCAGGTTGTCGTCATCACAAAGAGCCGATGACAGGCGCACCAAGCGCACGATGCAGGGCGTGGGGAACGGCTTGACGATAAAGGCTGTGGCGTTGCGCTCCGACCTCACCCTGCGGGCGCGGGTCATGTGGTGTTCGCGGGCGTTTAGGCCGGTGACGGTCTTGATCGGGATGAGGTAGCGGGCGGACAGGCTCATGCGTCACGTACCCAATCTTTCGCAGCCTCAACCAGCCACAAAGCGTTTTGCCGATCCATGCGGCTGGAATACACGACCAGCTCACCGCCCGCGTCATAGCCGCACACGATGCACTCGGTCAGCCCGCGATCCTTGGCGTGATCCAGGGCCATTTCGACAGTCATTGTGCTGGTGGCTGGGAGTTTGACTACGTTGCTCATGCGTGCCCTACCTCCGGCGCAGCCACCTTGCGGGCGGGCTTTGGTTGCTCAACCTCTCGGGGCGCCAGGTCATAGAACGTCACACCCAGGTCTGTGCAGGCGTATGCCTCGACCTTTGTGCAGAATTCTGCAAACTCGGTCGTGCCCAGATCGGTGCTGCTCTTGCCTTGGATGTCACCATTGGGGAGTTCGATGACGCCGACGAACATGCGCTTGAACATCTCGTGCCACACCTCGGCGTCGAACATGCGTCCATTGACCGTGGCCTGCTGGGCGATCTGGCTGAGCACGCCGTTGCCCCAGTAACGTCGGTTTTGCCGCGGCGTGCGTTTGCGGCGCGTCAGCGTCAGCACCCACACTGAGCCGCCTTGCAGCACCTCCTTGAGTCGGGGGAACAGCACCGACTGGATCACCGCCCACGCCTGAGCGCGGTTGTGCAGCAGGATTTCCAGCCGGTCGCTCATGCGCGCCCCTCCATCACGCACTCGATGAACACGCGGGCAGCTTCTGCGTTGATCGCGTTGCCGTATCCCTTCAAGCGGCCTGCTCGGCTACGGGCACCGCTGGCGAGGGGGAAACCAAGCTCGGCATACGCTGCGTGGGCGTCATCCCAAGCCGTTCGTGCGTGGCGTGCCAGAAGTGATGACAGAACAAGCACAGCGTCTGCACGTTCTCTGGTGAGTTGTCCCGCCAGTCCATGTTCACATGGTGTGCCTGACGGTTCTCCGTCGCTCCGCAGGCCTCGCAGGCTGGGCGCAGAAGTTTCCGGGCATGGAACAGATAGGCATTCCGCGATTCGCCACCCTTGCTCCTGGAGTTGGCGCAGGAAAGCGAGCAGAAACGGCGCCTCATGAAGTCCCGGAACCCCTCCAAACGTCCAGCTTCGTTTCGCCTGCGCTCCAAGGTGGCCGAGCAGGTCTCGCATTGCCGTGGCTCTGCCGCCTTCGCTTTGTGCTGTTGCCGCATTTACTTCTTCCTCGATTTGGTCAATGACTTCGGAGCGCACTCGTCCCAGGCTCTCGGCAGACCCATCAGCCATCGGCTGTGGGAGGGGGCTAACTGGCCGCCACTTTCCATCGCGGCACAGGAGCCAGTCAGCATCTGCCCAGAAGCCGTTAACCGGGCCGGGCCTGCCAGCATCGCAAAGTCGTTCAGGTTCGATCCGTGCCGCGTCTCCCCCATCGCTCGTTTGGCCTGTCCCCCACCCGTGCTGTCGCTCGTTTGTGGTGTCGGCCAGCCACAAATCGCGGCAAAGTCCTGCACGCGTTGCTGCACCTTCGATCCGTCCGCCCGCGTCATGCTCAGCGCTGAATCCGGGTTCCCGGTGCGGTCGTTGTTGCAGCTCGGAGTCGGCCAGCCAGTAAAGCCTGTCTCGGATGTGCGGAGCACCGACGCTCGCAGACGGGAACGGGACTGCCCCGAACCCGTATCCCAGGGCTTCCACGTCCGCTTGTACAAGGTTGATCCAAGGGTCTGCGTCTTTGCTCGCAACCTGCTCTCCAAGGACGATTGAAGGCTTGCACTCTTGGATGAGGTGGTGGAAAGCAGGCCAGAGGTGCCGCTGGTCATCAAACCCAGCGCCTTTGCCTGCCGCGCTGAAAGGTTGGCACGGACAACTTCCGGTCCAAACAGGTCTCGTGTCTGCCCAGCCAGCCTTTCTGAGAGCGAAGGACCAAACGCCAATTCCCGCAAAGAAGTGGCATTGGGTGAACCCTCGCAAGTCTTCTGGCCGCACGTCTTCAATGCTTCTGGTGTCAACTTCTCCAGGGGCGATGTAACCGGCGCGGATGAGGTTTCTAAGCCAAGCAGCTGCATATTCATCAATCTCGTTGTAATAGGCGGTCATGCGCGCCCCTTCTTCGCCCATGCCTGCACAGCAGGAAGATGCGCTTTCCAGTCATCACCGAAGCTGGCCTGCATCACGCGCTTCATGTCCTTGGTGACTGCGCCAAGCTGGCGGGCTTCATGGGCCTGGGGTGATTGAGCAATGGCGCGGGCCTTGCACCCGTCGCACTTGACGTAGTACAGCCCGGACAGCGGATTGACTTCGGCCAGCTTGCAGCCCTCGCAGGTGATGCGCTCGATGGTCATGCAGCCTCCACGACGCGCACACCGGCCACCGGGTTCTTTGCCCGCAGCACGGTTTGCAGCCTCTTTTGGGCGCGTTCTTCGGCAGTGAAATACTCCCGATGCGTCACTGTCGACAGCAACTCGACCCACACGTCAACCATGCCGCGCAGGTCTTCCAACTCGCCCGGATACAGTGCCTTTGTGCCAGTCGCCTTCTGGCGGCCCAGAATCTTGACGATCACGCCTTGCATGGTGTTGATGTAGTCGCCAGCGTTGCGCATCACCGTGGGCATG
>JAGWTR010000003.1 GCA_028868855.1 Burkholderiales bacterium
CGCATGGTGCAAGAGCACCGAGGGGAATACCCATCGCTGTGGGCCGCCGTCGATTCGATTGCGCCCAAGATTGGCTGCGTGCCACAGACGCTGCTGGGTTGGGTCCAGCAGCATGAGATCAACAACGGGGCCCGAGCCGGCGTGACCACGGCCGAGGCACAGCGGGTTAAAGACCTGGAACGCGAGGTCAAGGAACTGCGCCGGGCCAATGAGATTTTGAAGTTGGCCAGCGCGTTTTTCGCCCAGGCGGAGCTCGACCGCCGACTCAAGTCTTGAGGGAATTCATTGACGGACATCGAGCCACCCATGGGGTCGAGCCGATCTGCAAGGTTCTGCAGATTGCCCCCTCTGGATACCGTCGCTATGCGGCCCAGCAACGCGATCAGGACAAGCGCTGTGACAGGGCTAAACGCGATGCGGTCTTGGTGCCTCAGATCAAGCAAGTCTGGCAGTCCAATATGCAGGTCTATGGCGCAGACAAGGTATGGCGGCAGTTGGCACGCGAGGGCACGGCTGTGGCGCGTTGCACGGTCGAGCGATTGATGAAGCATCAAGGCCTGCGAGGCGTGATGCGTGGCAAGGCCGTGCGCACTACGATCAGCGACAGCAAAGCGCCATGCCCGCTGGACAGGGTCAATCGGCAGTTCAAGGCTGACCGCCCCAATCAGCTTTGGGTGTCGGACTTCACCTATGTTTCGACCTGGCAAGGCTGGTTGTACGTGGCCTTTGTCATCGACGTGTTTGCCAGGCGCATCGTGGGCTGGCGTGTCAGCAGTTCGATGCGCACAGACTTTGTGCTCGATGCGCTGGAGCAGGCGCTTTACGCACGCCAACCCGAGCGAGACAACAGCCTGATCCACCACAGCGACCGCGGCTCGCAGTACGTGTCCATTCGGTACAGCGAACGCCTGGCCGAAGCGGGCGTGGAGCCATCAGTGGGCAGCAAGGGTGACAGCTATGACAACGCCTTGGCCGAGACGATCAATGGGCTTTACAAGGCTGAGCTGATCCATCGCCGTGCGCCGTGGAAAACCAAGGAGGCCGTGGAGCTGGCCACGCTGGAATGGGTCTCCTGGTTCAATCACCACCGACTGCTCGAACCCATTGGGTACATACCTCCGGCAGAAGCTGAGGCAAACTACTACCGGCAACTCGCCAGTCAAGCCACCACGGTGGAGGCCTGACTTAAACAAAACAGCCTCCACGAATCCCGGGGCGATTCACTTTTTTGTTTCCGGGTGACTCAGAGCGAAGTGTTCTTTATGCGTATTACTTGCTGGTTGGCGCGCCTATGGGGTCAATCTAAGGCGTGCCGGATATCTCTGGTTGAGCATACAGCAATGCTAACTTGGCATGGATTCCAGCGTAGACATTGGCTTGGAGGGGGCGTTCGATATCGCTTGAGCTTGAGCAAGATTCGTATGCACAAGCAAACACCACCGCCATATTGGAGTGGTGCAGCGGGAATTTGCTTTTTTATTGTTTGCGTTTGAACATGCCAGTTTCCGTCAGTTGGAACTTCGGCTTTCTGTCCCCGCTGCTGCAGAGGTATGAGGTGTCAAAAGAACAAGCCTCGTTCAGCTGGTCGATGACTTTGCCTCCTTTGATGGAGATGTACGCACCTCTAATGGGATCTCGCTCTTCCGCCTTCTCCATATCATCGACTCGTACCAGAACAACGTCCCCCATTGGCGGGAACACGAGAAAAACTGGATGCAAATTGTTCGCAACGGGATTGTTGTAATCCTCGGATTCATTTTCGGCGCCGCCTTTTTGGTAAAGGTGCGCGCCAACCAGTTTGCTCAGCGGATCTCGGCTTTGGCGTGACGCCACATACGGGAAATACAGGGGGGCGCATTTGGAGGTGGATTGAGGAATCCCCTTGACTGCGTGCATTTTTGTAGCGCATAGCCCCATGTAGTTCGCAACGTTAAAAGGGAGTTGCGATGGTTTGAGGCCTGACAAAGCATCTGTTGCAGATGCCTGGTTGTTTTTTGTGGTGGGCGATTCAGTTATGGCCGCATTTTTGTTGCGTGTATAGCTGTAGAAACGAAAGCCTGCATGAATGGCAACGAGTTTGTCGTTGCTAACCAAGAAGTTGTTCGCAAGATCGTTGCAATCGTTCATCTTCGGGTCTGCTTGGTAGAACGACTTGACGTCTTGCAAATTGAAAGTGAATTGATCAAGCAGGAACGATTGAATCGCTGGCTCATCTTCCCCAGACTTTAAAAGGGATTGAAATGGTCCACCTGGATAGTACTTGGTTGGTGTTAGCGACACCATACAACGAGGGGAAAGACTTAACTTGCTATCAAGGATTTGCAGTAATGTGTTTGAGGGTGGCAGGCCCTTTGCGTTGGGTTCTTCGTAGTTCACGCTCCGATCGAAAACCCATGTGCCATCTATGGATTGGGCACAAGATGCCGTGGCAAAACATATGCCAATGAGGAGGTGTTTGAATACGCTAAAGATAGATTTCATTGAATCGACTGCAGATAGCCACTGCCGGGGACCTGTGGTTCAAAATTGAATACTTGCTTTTGCAATATGATGGTTGAGTCGAGTTGCCGACAGGCAGCAATGTCAACGACGCAATCGAGATTCCGGAGCATGGCCTTTGAGGCAGCGCAGAAACTCATGGCCTGCGTTGGGCGCGCTAATATGCAGACACCTCAGCGTTGGCGCTTGAAATATGCCAAGGGGCGATCCTCAGTTTGAGCTTCACGTTGACGTTCTAAGCGATGATCAAATCGTCTGCTGAATGACGTCTTTGAATGCTCCACTGGCGTCTCGCCTTGTAGTTCAAGCAGTTGCCCGACCAGAAACAACCGGTCTCCCTGCGGGGTCGCTCGGGTTTCCCAGCGCGTACTCAGCAAATGGCAGGAGGAGCCCGTCGTGCGATTGTTTCTGACCAACGTTCCCAATCGTCCAAACTCCGCTGTGGTGAATGTGCGGCGCTCATTAGGCGAGCGTCCATCAATGGACACCACGTTGACTTCCCATTCCTGAGCGCCCATGCCTTGCGTTTCGGATTGTTGAGTCGCGACCACGACAAGGGATTTGTCTTTCAAGCCTCTGAAGGCATATATCTTATCGAGATAGCCTGGGTCGCCTTTTTCCAGCCAACTCTGAACCACGATGCCGCTGGCGCGAATCGAAACCGCCATGGTGTCGTTGGCAGGGCTCTCTTCGCTCAACAAGCGCCTGCAAACAGTCAAGTCTCTGTGAGACAGACAAGACGCATGGTCTGCTGGGTTGTGGGATGCCCATGTAGCTCTTTGAAGGGCGACATATTCACTGCCGACACATGAGACTAGTTTTGGAGCCTTTGATGCATCTGCCAGGGCTGCGGTGACCGCTGTAGCTAAAGCAAGGCTAACGACGAGGCGGGATGTCATTTCATTTTCCAGAATCGGTTTCGACCAATCACTGTTTGCCCTGCCGGGGGCTTGCCGCTGCCCGCCGCCCTGAAGTTGTCGAATGCAAGCTCCTGCTGGGGACCAATGGCCAGAAATTGACGAATGGCTTGGAAGCACTCATCGAAATCGTGACAATTCGCTTTGTTCAGTTGTTCGTAAGCCGGTTCGTCCGTGGACTTGAATTTCGTCGTGCCTGAGCCATCGGTGCCGATGACAGACTCGAACTGCGTGCCGGACAGGCTGCCACTTGACAGCCTCTTCACAGCGCACGCAACGCCTTTGAATGTGGTGAACTTGCCTTTGGTCCAGCTATTCGGATCAAAGCCAACAACATTAAGTCTGTTGTACATCACATTGATGATCGCGAGCTTCTCCTTGAGCCGCGTGGCATCGTCTTTTACCGAGGCCGAGCCTGACGCTTCCGCGTACACGACGCGTGCCAGGAAGTTCAGATCATCTCCCGTGAAGACCAGCTCTGCGGCATGGGCTCCCGGATTTGCCGGGGCGTAGGTCTCACGTTTGTCAAACCAACTTGGGCAACAGACCGTGACCGTACACCCACTTTGATCCGAGGTCGGCGTGAGTGCAGCGGTCTTTGTCAGCGTGATTTCTTTAGCCATAAACAATGAAGCCTGAAGCGAGCGTCTCAGACTCCATCCCTCTCATGATTGAACGAAGATTTCGAGTACGGATAGCACCGAGTTGGTCACAGTCTTGCTGGACTTGAGGTAAGGACTACCGAGTAGCGAGGCCTCTTCTGGACCACAGGCCAGTGTTGACGCAAGCCGAAGGCCCGGTCGTGCTTTCTCTGCTGGAGACGTCGCCAAGAACGTGTTGACGGGCGCCATGTTTGCAAGTTGCAAAGGCACCTTCATGGTCTCAATCACAACGGCGGCGGGCACATCACCGTTCTTGTCCTTGAGCATTTCTTTGACTTGATCAGGGCTACCGCAATGCGTCAGAACGGTGGCTGAGAACACTTTGCTGTCGGTGTTGATTTCGCGTTTTGCCGGGCGTGCGGTGTAGTTGATCTGAATCGAAAAAGAGCCTGTGATCGAATCAGGAAGCTTCCAAGCTTGGCTGTACATGAGTTGCCATAGTGGATAGGCGATATCCGGGTTGGAGGATTCTCTTGAAAACAACTTCCTCGCCCGCTTGGTCCTTATCGACAAGGGATCAATGAGCGCATCTTCAGTTAGCGTTACGCGAAGGGGCGAGATGCCTGCTTTCAGAAGCTCGCCCGTGACGTCGCTTCCTTCAAACAGAGCCGTGGCATGGGGCTTGGATGAGATGCGTTGTCCGTTGACTTTGACACTCAACTCGGGAAAGTGAAGGTCTGGATAGTCTGCGGCAATGCCTTGCCATCCAAAGAGCGGGCTGTAACTGCTCAACACCAGTGATTGAGGATGTCTGTCTGCCTGTTGCCCGTGATAGGTCAAGGTGATGTCGTGGCCCCGTAACGCCAAGTCGATGCGGTAGATACTTGTATGCGAGGGCAAGTGTCCATTCAGCGTTGGCGCAGCCGCACCGATTTCCTCATCCCAGGCCCAGGAGATCGCCGGAAATGCCAAGGCGGCAGCTAGTCCAGCGCGAAAGATCATTCTTTGCATTTGTCTTCACCGGGCAGCACGAAATACCTGAATACGCGGTACGCGTCGCCACGAAAGGTAGCTATGTTGTACGGCGCATATGGCGTCCCTGCGCGCTCATTGAACGCGGTGTAGAAGTTGTTCGGCACAGTCTTGCCTCGGTGCATGACCCCGGTGTTGCGTTTCGGGTGCCCCTCAGGAAACGGTGCGTAAATCGCCATGTGGCCACGCCAAAAGAGAATGTCACCTGCCTGCATGGGTTCGCGGTCTTGATGGACCTCACGGAACCGATGGCTGGATTCGACGTAGTCGACGAAGGTCGCCGTCTGCTTGTACGGATAGGGGAAACCGGCTGAGATGAAAATCTTGTTGGTTGTTCCCGAGCAGTCGCCTTTTACGCCTTTGACTGCGTTCGCTCCTACTGCAAAGTAAGGAGTTCCCTCCCATTCCGCCGCTGCGTTCACAATCTTCCAACCTTCCTGTTCCGAGATCAGCCGCCCAATGGTGCAAGCCTTGCCGGTCGTGATGTCTTTGGGGCTCGTCTCGGACGTGGCCGTTGCTGTGTCTGCCATCAATCTGTTCCCAAGTCATCTTCATGTTCAACGGGAATGAGGTGTAACTCAAGGCGCTCTACCTCACTGCCGGAGAAAAGCGTTGTGCGCCCAGAACTGTCCGTCACGCCCTCAATCTCTGGCCCACCTTTGGCCTTGATTTTGTACCTCATGTTGGCAAGAGGTGCGCCTCGAGGATCTCTCAGAATGAAGTGTTCGTCATAGGTTTCGTTGATCAATTCAAAGCGTGCGAACTGGTCAACGTGGCCAGCAAGAATCTGCGTATGACCTTGCGCATCAGTAAAGCCTTCTACCTTCTGATTGCCACTCAATGCCCTGTATCGGCGATGTGAAATTGGCTTGCCGTTGTGTGATTTCAAGATAAAGAACTGGTCACCCTTCGGGCTTGTCCACTCCTTGGGACGAGGGAAAAGTGGTGGATTGGCACTGCCGCTTCCACCCGAAGTCAACTCCTTCATCGACGCCAGGAAGCTCGCATTCCCATTGGTGCCAATCTCGATATTGCCGCCTTCGATCTTGATATAGCCCCCGCCGCCATTGAGCAGGATCTTCTCGGGTGCGCTGATGGTGATGCTGGCTGCGGTGCTTTGCAGGTCCACGGCCTTCTCTGCAGTGAGCGTGAAGGCATCGCTTTGCGCCTGCACGTTGACATTGCCGCTGGCCGCATGCAGCTTCATGCCCACATCCTGCACGGCGCGTTGGCTGTCTTTGGCTTCGCCGCGGGTGAACAGGCTGATGCCGTCCTTGACGGCCCAGGCGGCGTGGCGCTGGCTCAGCAGGTTGGTGTCTTGCCCGGCGCTCACGGTGGTGTGTTGACCTGCGCTGAGGATGCTGTGAGCGGGCGTGGCGGAACTGATGTCGGCGGCCGCGCTCAGGATCAGGTCGGGGCGGTCCGTCACGGGGATGCTGCCGTGGCCGCCGTCGATGGCGACCATGGCGCGCGCGTCCCCATCTGTGTGATCTGGTGCGCCACCGCCGGATGATTCGCTGCCCTTGAGGCTCTGCACGGTGGCCTGCATGGCCAGCTGCGATGGCAGCTTGTCAGGCGCGGCCTCATTGGGCAGCTTGGCCAGATGCGTCTGCGCGTTCTCGCTCAGGGCTTTGACCAGCTCGGCGTGGCTTTGCAGCTGGGCCTGGGCTTCACGCGTGTTGGTGGGCTGGCCTTGGGCGCTGGCCGTGCCGTTGCGGCGCGCGTGGGTGCTGATGTGCAGGCCGCTGCCGGCGCGCAGCGCGCCTTGGGCCTGGGTGTGCAGCTCCAGGCCGTGGCCGCGTTGGGCCAGGCGCTGGTTGTCGTTTTGCTGGAGCAGGTGGCCGATCTGCAGCCAGGTCTGGCTCTGGGTGGTGTGGGCCAGCACGCGGCCTTGGCCCGGGGTGTCGTCCAGCACGAGCTGGTTGTAGGCGCCGCCACCGGCCTGCGAGGCGTCCAGGCTCTGGCTCTTGAAGCCGCTCAAGCTGGCGGTGTGGGCGTGGCCTTCTTGCTCGCCTTGCCGGGCCGAGCCTGGGAACCAGGCCGAGGCGTTGCCGGTGGCGTTGGCGGCACCGCCCGCCACGGCATTGCCCTGGGCGTTGTCGCTGCCCTGGCCGTTGTAGGCCGCGCCGATCACCACGGGCCGGTCGATGTCACCTTCCACGAAGGCGACGACCACTTCCTGGCCCAGGCGGGGGATGAACACGCCGCCCCAGTTGGCGCCGGCCCAGTCTTGCGCCACGCGCACCCAGGTGCCCGAGGCATCGGACGCGGGGGCGTTGTCACCGCCGCCGTCACCGCCGCTTGAGCTGAGGCGGTGGCTGCTGCCCGCGCCGCGTTGCCAGTGGAACTGCACCTTCACGCGGCCATCGCGGTCGGTGTGGAGGGGGGCGTCCAGGCCCACGACCAGGGCGGTTTGCGTGCCGTCCACCGTGGGGCGCGGGTGCAGGCGTGCGCCAGAGTCATCGTTCAGCAAAGGCCGCACAGGGATGCTGGCGCGCTGGGCCGTGAAGCGCGCTTCATACAAGGGCTCGTTCGTGCCGTTGGCTTTGTCCGCTTGCGTGGCCTGGGCCAGCGCGGGCACGGCATGACCGAGCAAATGCTGCAGTCCCGCCTGCGCATCGGCGCTGAGGTTGTTGCGGGCGTGGTGCACCACGCTCAGCACCACAAAGCGCGCGGCCTCGTCGCCGCCTTGGGCGATGTCCCTGTCATGCACGGCATGGTCGCGCAGCACAAAGGTGGTGGCCGGGGCCAGGGTGCGCACGGTGGCGCGCCCGTCAAACTGCTTGCGCCGCGCTTGCAGGGCTTGCAGGTGGACGCTGGCCAGGCGGTCCGCTTGCTCGGCGGTCTCGAAGGCGTAGGCGCCAGGCTGGTCGGTGTGCGCCAGCGGCATGGGCTGGGCGTGACGGGCATCTACCTGCGCGCTGGCTTGGTGCTGGTCCACGCTGCGGTAGTCCCAGCTGGACAGGCTCAGGGTGGTGGGGCCCACGCGGCGGGTGCCGTGCCATTGGGTGATGCTGTCTTCCTTCATCACCGCGCCGGGCTGCGTGAAGCGGATGCGGCTTTGCGGGTTGGCGGCCAAGGCGCCGTTGTGGTCGGCGATCACCAGGGTGTGGCTGCCCAGCGTGGCGGCGTCGGACGCGTCGCCCGTGTGTTCCCACCAGCAGAACAGGCCGTTCTCAAGCAGCAGGCGGTTCACGAAATCGAGGTCGGTTTCGTTGTACTGGCTCAGGGTGGACAGCCGCGGGTAGGCCGCCATGTCGGCCACCTCAAAGCGGTACTGCACCGCCAGGGCGCCCTGGCCCGCGTAGTCGGCAAAGACCGCGCCCAGGATGTCGAATACGTTCTGGTTCTGAAACGTCCAGGCATCGACCCTGGCGCGCAGAAAGGCCAGCCACGGTTCGACGATGACCTGGTAGCGGGCGTAGCCGCCGTCCGAGCCCAGCAGGCGGAACTCGGTGACGTGACCGTGGAAGGGGCGCAGCTCGGTGCGGCTGTGCGCGGTGAGCAGCTCCAGCAGCACGGCGTGCCCGAGCAGATCGGTGGCTTGCAGGTGGGCGTTGGTGCTCAGGGCCAGCAGTTCGATGCGGTCAGGGGCGCCGTGGCCGCCAGGGCCGATGGATTGGGTGATTTGCGCGCGTTCGGCCAGCAGCACGTCGCGGCCCAGGGGGGTGTGCAGGCGCAGCAGGCGTTCGTGCTGGCGCGCGCCCAGAGACGACAGATCGGCCAACAGGGAATCAAATAAATCGTGCGCGGCTCTGGCCAAGGAACTTGGCAGTGCGGATAGATCGGTCATGCGGGCATCCCTGAACTCTTTTATGGCGCTCGGCCCGAACACGGACTGGCGCTGAATCTGGGAAGTTATCGCAAAACACGCCATTCAATTGGGCCAGCCCCCCGCATGGGGGCGTCCGCAACGGCGTGAAAGTGCAAGCAAATGTTGCGCGCGGGCCGCGACTCTTTCAGGCCGCCGAGGGGCCGGGCGACTTCAACACGTTCAGCGCTTCGGCGGACCAGTTCACCCAGCTTTCTTCCAACATGATCCCGGTCTTGAGGATCATGTGCTGGATCTGGGCCTCTCGGGACAGCGCCGCCCCAGCCGGAAAGTCACGCGCTTCGATCAGGCGGTAGGCCTTGAGCTTGTCGGCGTGCAGGGCCTGGCGCCGTTCGATTTCGTCTTCCAGGCCCAGCGGTCCGATGACGGCGTCGGCGCGCAGGCGCACCATCAGCTCGTCGCGCATGTCCGCCAGGGGGGCGGCTTCGCGCGCCCAGCGCTCCAGCTCTTGCCGACCAGCGCCCAGAACGTTGTAGATGCGTTTGCGGGTCTTGCCACCATCTGGCGCCGCCGAGGAGGCGATCCAGCCGGCTTTTTCCATGCGGGCCAGCTCCCGGTAAATCTGCTGGTGCGTGGCGTGCCAGAAAAAACCAATCGACTTGTCGAACCGGCGCGCCAGGTCGTAGCCTGAGGACGACTTTTCCAGCAGGGACGTCAGCAGTGCGTGAGAAAGAGACATGGCCCAAGTCTAAAGGCGCACCGCGCAACTATGCAACCAGTTGCATAAAAGATTCGGATCCCCTACAGTGCGCAAGGGGTGGCCTGTTGGTGCGCCCGGTTTTTAACAGTGAGACCTCTCCATGAGCGCATATCCCCACCTTTTGCAACCGCTTGATCTTGGCTTCACCACCCTGCGCAACCGCGTCCTGATGGGCTCGATGCACCTGGGGCTGGAAGAGGCGCCCAACGGCTTTGCCCGCATGGCCGAGTTCTATGCCGAACGCGCTCGCGGTGGGGTGGGCCTGATCGTGACCGGAGGCATTGCGCCCAATGACCAGGGACGGGCCGCCTTTGGCGCCGCACGCCTGACCAACGAGGCCGAGGCCGAGCACCACAAGGTGGTGACGCAGGCCGTGCACGCCGCCGGCGGCAAGATCGCCATGCAGATCCTGCACACCGGGCGCTACGCCTTCCACCCCGACCTGGTGGGCCCCAGCCCGGTGAAGGCCCCGATCTCGCCCATGCCCCCGCATGAGTTGAGCGGCGCCGAGGTTGAGCAGACCATCGCCGACTTCGCCAACTGCGCGGCCATGGCCCAGAAGGCCGGCTACGACGGCGTTGAGGTGATGGGTTCCGAGGGCTACCTGATCAACGAGTTCATCGCTGCGCGCACCAACTTGCGCACCGACGAGTGGGGTGGCAGTTACGACAACCGCATCAAGTTCCCCGTGGCAATCGTGCGCCGTGTGCGCGACGCCGTCGGCCCCAATTTCATCATCATCTACCGCCTGTCCATGCTCGATCTGGTCGAGGGCGGCTCCACCTTTGACGAGGTGGTGCAACTGGCCCAAGCCATTGAAGCGGCCGGCGCCACCATCATCAACACCGGCATCGGCTGGCATGAGGCCCGCATCCCGACCATCGCCACCAGCGTGCCGCGTGCCGCCTTCGCCTGGGTGACCAAGAAGCTGATGGGCCAGGTCAAGATTCCCCTGGTCACGACCAACCGCATCAACACCCCGGAAGTGGCCGAGCAAGTGCTGGCCGAGGGCTGTGCCGACATGGTGTCCATGGCCCGCCCCTTGCTGGCCGACGCCTTCTTCGTGAAAAAGGCCGAGCAAGGTCATGCCGATCAGATCAACACCTGCATTGGCTGCAACCAGGCCTGCCTGGACCACATTTTTGTCGGCAAGATCACCTCCTGCCTGGTCAACCCGCGCGCCTGCCACGAAACCGAACTGAAGTTCGTGCGCACCAAGCAGGCCAAGCGCATTGCCGTCGTGGGGGCGGGCCCGGCCGGGTTGAGCTTTGCCACGGCTGCTGCCGAGCGTGGCCATGACGTGACCCTGTTCGACGCCGCGGCCGACGTGGGCGGGCAGTTCAACATCGCCAAAAAAGTACCGGGCAAGGAAGAGTTCTACGAGACCCTGCGCTACTTCCGCCGTCAGTTGCAGGTGACGGGCGTGACCACGAAGTTCAACACCCGCGCCACCGCGGACGACTTGATCAAGGGCCAGTTTGACGAGATCGTGCTGGCCACCGGCGTGACCCCGCGCACCCCGGCCATTGACGGCGTGAACCACCCCAAGGTGCTGAGCTACCTGGACGTGCTGCGCGATGGCAAGCCCGTGGGCAAAACCGTGGCCGTGATCGGCGCCGGCGGCATTGGCTTTGACGTGTCGGAGTTCCTCACGCAAGAGGGCGAAAGCGCCAGCCTGAATCCCGCCAAGTTCTATGCCGAGTGGGGCATTGACGCCAGCCACACCGCGCGCGGCGGCGTGACCGCCCCGCACCTGGACAAGTCCCCGCGTCAGGTCTACTTGCTGCAGCGCAAGACCAGCAAGGTGGGCGATGGCCTGGGCAAGACCACCGGCTGGATCCACCGCACCTCGCTGAAAAACCGCAACGTCGAGATGATCGCGGGCGCCACCTACAACAAGATCGACGATGCCGGACTGCACATCACCGTGGGCGGCAAAGAGATGGTGCTGCCCGTGGACAACGTGGTGCTGTGCACCGGCCAGGAGCCCTTGCGTGCGCTGCAAGCGGGCCTGGAAGCGGCGGGCCACAAGCCGCACCTGATCGGCGGCGCCGATGTGGCCGCTGAACTCGATGCCAAGCGCGCCATCAAGCAAGGCGCTGAATTGGCCGCCGTGCTGTGATCGCTGGAAGGGCAGTCTGATCATGACGATGTCCTCGACCTTGCCCCCTCGGCAGCTGCCTTTGCGGGCTCAACCTATTCAGTGAGAAACCCCATGCAATTTGAAACCCTGGCTGTGTCGGTGGACCAGCACATTGCCACCATCAAGCTCAACCGCCCGGACAAGGCCAATGCCATGAATTGGCAGATGTGGCAGGACATCCGCAGCGCCATGCAGTGGGCCGACCGCACGCCCGAGGTGCGCGTGGTGATCCTGGAAGGTGAGGGCAAGCACTTCACCTCCGGCATCGACCTGACCATGATGATGGGCCTGCAGGCCCAGATCAAGGACGACTGCGATGGCCGTTCGCGCGAGAAGCTGCGCGCCCTGGTGCTGGAGTTGCAGGACACGCTGACCAGCATCGAGCGTTGCCGCAAGCCCGTGCTGGCCGCCATCCACGGCGGCTGCGTCGGCGGTGGGGTCGACCTGATCAGCTGCACCGACATGCGCTACTGCGCCTCGGACGCCTACTTCACGATCAAGGAAATCGACATCGGCATGGTCGCCGACGTGGGCACCTTGCAGCGCCTGCCCAAGCTGATCGGCCACCAGGGCATCGTGCGCGAGATGGCCTTCACGGGCCGCAAGGTCCTGGCCGATGAGGCGCAGCGCATCGGCCTGGTCAACCAGGTGTTCGACACGCGTGAAGCGCTGCAAGCCGGGGTGCGCGAAGTCGCCGCACTGATCGCCTCCAAATCACCGCTGTCCATCCGGGGCACCAAGGAGATGCTGAACTACAGCCGCGACCACTCGGTGGCCGATGGGCTGAACTACATCGCGACGTGGAACGCGGCCATGCTGATGTCCAGCGACCTGACCGCGGCGATGATGGCCAGCATGAGCAAGCAGACCCCACAGTTCAAAGACTGAGCGGGCATCCCTAGAATGCAGGCTGACCCTCAACCTGCATCTTGACAAGGCCCGTTCATGTCGCGCACCTTCCGCATCGCCCCCAGCATCCTGTCCGCCGACTTCGCCCGCCTGGGCGAAGAGGTCCGCAACGTGATCGACGCCGGCGCCGACTGGATCCACTTTGACGTGATGGACAACCATTACGTGCCCAACCTGACCTTCGGGCCGATGGTGTGCCAAGCGCTGCGCAAGCACGCGGTCAAGGCCGATGGCACCAAGGTGCCCATCGACGTGCACCTGATGGTGCAACCCGTGGACAGCCTGGCCCAGGCCTTTGCCAAGTCCGGCGCCGACATCATCACCTTCCACCCCGACGCCTCCACCCACGTGGACCGCACCCTGCAACTCATCCAGGCCGAAGGCTGCCAGGCGGGCCTGGTCTTCAATCCCGCCATGCAACTGGACGTGCTGGAGTGGGTCATCGACAAGGTTGACGTGGTGCTCTTGATGAGCGTGAACCCCGGCTTTGGCGGGCAGAGCTTCATCGACAGCACGCTGCGCAAGGCCGAAAAAGTGCGCAAGCTCATCGATGCCCACCATCGCGAAACAGGCCGCACCATCCACCTCGAAATCGACGGCGGCGTGAAGGTGGACAACATCCGCCGCATCGCCGACGCCGGGGCCGACGCCTTCGTGGCCGGCAGCGCCATTTTTGGTCAGAAAGACTACAAGGCAGTGATTGATGCGATGCGGGCCCAGCTTGCGGATTGACTCCCGCCTGCCCCAGGTTGGCACCACCATTTTCACGGTGATGTCGGCGCTGGCGCAGCAGCACGGGGCCGTCAACCTGTCGCAGGGCTTCCCCGACTTCGACGCGCCCGCCGACCTGCTGGCGCTGCTCGACCAACATGCCCGCGCCGGTCACAACCAGTACGCGCCGATGGCAGGTGTGCCCGTGCTGCGCGAAGCCATTGCCGCCAAGGTGCAAGCCCTGTATGGCGCCACCTATGACGTGGACGCCGAGATCACCGTCACCGCCGGGGCCACGCAGGCCATCTTCACGGCGGTGGCCTGCCTGGTGCGCGCGGGCGATGAGGTCATCGTGTTCGAGCCCGCCTACGACAGCTACGGCCCGGCCATCGAACTCAACGGCGGCACGCCTGTCTATGCGCGCCTGAGCCTGCCCGACTACCGGCCCGACTGGGCCCAGGTGCAGACCCTGATCAGTGCGCGCACCCGACTGATCATCATCAACACGCCACACAACCCGACGGGCACCGTGTGGTCTGCCGATGACATGCTGGCGCTGCAAGCCCTGGTCAAAGACACCAACATCGTGGTGCTCAGCGACGAGGTCTACGAGCACATGGTGTTTGACGGCGCCCGCTTTGAAAGCGTGATGCGCTACCCCGGTCTGGCCGAGCGCAGCTTCGTGGTCTCCAGCTTCGGCAAGACCTACCACGTCACCGGCTGGAAGGTGGCCTACTGCCTGGCGCCGCGCGAGTTGATGGCCGAGTTCCGCAAGGTGCACCAGTTCGTCGTGTTCACGGTGCATGCGCCCTCGCAATACGCCCTGGCCGACTTCATGCAACGCAGCGACTGGTATGCGCAGCTCAATGCGCTCTACCAGGGCAAGCGCGACATCTTCAAGCAAGCCCTGTCGGGATCGCGCTTTGAACTGCTGCCTTGCCAGGGCACCTACTTCCAGTGCGTGAAGTACGGCGCCATCAGCGATGACGGCGACCGCGCCTTTGTCGAACGCCTCACGCGCGACCACGGCGTGGCGGCCATTCCGGTGTCAGCCTTTTACAAAGACCCGGTTGATCTGGGCGTGATCCGCTTTTGCTTTGCCAAGTCGGCAGCAACGCTGGAGAGGGCGCTGGAGCGCTTGGTCAAGCTGTGAGCCAAACCGAGCGCCTGGACACACTCGACCAATTCATCGTTTGATGGCACTGGGGCGGCAGGACCTGTTGCGACGGCGCCCTGAAACGAGTCCACCAGCAACTTGTAGCGCTGGCCGCCTTACCGCGGCTTGATCCAACGCCCCAGCACCGTCCACAGGTCGTGGATCATGATGGGCTTGGAGAGGTAGTCGTTCATTCCCGCGTCCAGGCAGCGCTGGCTGTCTTGCGGCATGGCGTTGGCGGTCATGGCGATGATGGGCAAGGTGGCCAGGCCGGGCAGCTTGCGAATGGCGATGGTGGCGGTGATGCCGTCCATCACGGGCATCTGCATGTCCATGAGGACGAGGTCGTAGGGGTGGGCCTGGACTCTCTGGACGGCGATTTCTCCGTTCTCGGCCAGTTCGACCACGCAGCCCGCCGAGCCCAGGATCTCGCCCATCAGCAGCTGATTGAGTGCCGTGTCTTCGACCACCAGAATGCGTGCGCCTTGCAACGCGGCCGGTGCCGTGTTCGGTGGCGCGCTGGTGAGCGCGGCCTGGCCCGGGTTCCGAATGGCGCCGTCCCGCATCTGCACGAGGCTGTCCATCAGCAATCTGGTATGCACGGGTTTGGCCAGCAGGGTGTGAACGCCCAGCGTGCGGGCCTCGTCCGCCATTGCTTCCTGGCCGTAGGCGGTCAACATGACCAGTTGCGGCGGGCGTTGCAAAGTCAGTGCGCGCAGCTGGCGCACGGTTTCCAGGCCGTCGGGACTTGGCATTTGCGCATCGATGAATACGATCGAAAAAGGCCGCTGAATCTGGTCGGCATGGGTGACCGCCTTGGCCGCGCCTTCACCACTGGCCAGCTCGGTCACGACAAAGCCCAGGCACGCCAGCAGCTGGCGCAGCACTTGGCGGGCATGCTCGTTGTCATCGATCACGAGCACATGCTGGCCTTCCCAGGCCACCGGCGGCACGAGTGGCGCGCTGTCTGGCGCGGCCTGTAGCGCCACGGTGAACCAGAAGGTGCTGCCCATGCCCGGTGCGCTGTCCACGCCCACCGCGCCGCCCATCTGTTCGGCCAGGTTCTTGGAGATGACCAGCCCCAGGCCGGTGCCGCCGTATTTGCGGGTGGTCGAGCTGTCGGCTTGCTGAAAGCTGCGAAATAGCAGGGCTTGTTGCTCTGCACTCAGGCCGATGCCGGTGTCCTGCACGGCGCAGTACAGGGTCACGGCGTCGCCTTGGCGCTGCTGGACGCGCACCATGATGCGGACCTCGCCATGCTCGGTGAACTTGAGGGCGTTGCTGCCATAGTTGAGCAGCACCTGGCCAATGCGCAGGGAGTCGCCCACCAGTTGCGATGGCACATCGGGGGCAATGTCCAGGATCAGCTCCAGACCCTGGCGGCTGGCCTGGTCGACCAGCTGCGCACAGGTGCTGACCAGCAGTTGCTTGAGGTCAAAGGGCGTGTGCTCAATATCGAGCTTGCCCGCTTCGAGCTTGGAGAAATGCAGGATGTCGTTGATGACGCCCATCAGGTGGCTGCCGGCACCGCTGATCTTTTCCAGGTAGTCGCGCTGCTGCGATGTCAGGTCGCTGCGCAAAATCAGTTGCGTCAGTCCCATGATGGCGTTCATGGGGGTGCGGATTTCGTGGCTCATGTTGGCCAGGAACTCGGCTTTCGTGCGGGCGGCCGATTCGGCCTCGTCCTTGGCCTGGCGCATGGCCTGCAAGGCTTCGCGCTGCGCCGTGATGTCTTCGACAATGCCCAGCGCGCCTTTGCCCGGATTTTCCTTGTCCAGCAGGGTGGCCGTGATGCGTCCCCAGAACCGCGAGCCGTCCTTGCGAAGGACTTCCTGCTCTCTGCTGTGCGTCTCGCCGCGCATCAGGGTGGCATAAACGCTGTCGCCGCCCTGGGTATAGCCCTCCTCATCGGGATATAGGCTCCGGGTGGGCTGGCCGTTGAGTTCGCCGGGTTCAAAGCCGAACATGGCTTCCAGCATGGGGTTGCAGCGCTGGATGATGCGGTCGCGGATGAGGCCGATGCCCAGGGTCACCGCGTCAAAGATGGCGCGCTGCTCGATGTGGGACTTGCGCAGCGAATCAAGCGCTTGGGCCAGTTCGGCCGAGCGCGCATCCACCTGTTCCTGCAGCTGATGCCGCAAACGCTCAAGTTCCTCGGCCTGCGCCTTGCGCTCGGTGATGTCGCGCGCAATCCCGAGCACGCCCGACACTTGCCCCTGCCCATCGATCACGGGCACCTTGACGGTTTCGAACAGTCGGCCCCCGGTGGGTGCGCCCGGCATGGCGACGCGTTCTTCGTACACCGTCATCTGGCGGTCGGCGATGATCTTGCGGTCCTGCTCGCGGAAGGTGGCCGCCTGGGTCGTGTCCAACAAGTCGGAGTCCCGCCGGCCAATGATCTCACTCTCGGGGCGCCCGTAAAGCCGCTCGAGGGCCTCGTTGCAGGCGCGATAGACGCCCTGGGTGTCCTTCACCCAGACGAGGTCGGGGATGGCGCGGATCAGATTGCGCAGTTCGGCGCGCTGGGCGCGCAGGTCGGCCGTGCGCTGGCGGACGGCGCGGCGCAGGGACAGCAGCCAGACCAGCAACAGCCCGCCAACGACCGCGGCAGAGGTCAGCCCGATGCTCAGCCAGCGCTGGTACGGCGCGTAGTCAAGCGGCTGGATGCGCCATTTTCTGCGCAGGGCTGCCCGCTCATCGTCGCTGATGGCCGACATGCCGCGCGTCACCAGGGCCATCGTGGCCGCGTCATTCTTGCGCACCGCCCGGTACAGGTTGCCGGAGTACAGCGTGAACGCTTTCGGGAACGTTTCTTGTGCGTTCAGTTGACGCAAATGGTATCGGGCCGGGGCATCGTCCATGCAGAACAGCTTGATGTCCTGATCCTGCATCGCCTTGAGGACCTCTGCAGAGCGCTCGAAGAGCTTCAGATGGGTGATGTTGTGCTGCCGCAGATAGTCGACACAGGCGTCGCCCTGTACTGCGCCGATCAGAAAGCCGCGCAGCGACTGGAGGTCGGTGACCCCTTGGATCGATTTGTGCGCATAGACCGAGGTGGACTCAATGATGTAGGGTGGCGCGAAATCAAACTGCGCCTCCAACTGGGGCGTCTGGTGGATGACGGCGATGACATCGGCCCGGCCGCTCAAAACGGCCGACGGTGCATCCCTCAAGGGCATGGGGATCAATTCAACCGGAACGCCCGTTTTGATTTGCCAGAGGTGCCAGATATCGACCGCATAGCCGGACAACTGACCATTGGCATCACGAAACACGTAGGGCGGATAGTCGCTGGCGGCGACCACCCTGAGCGGGGCTGCGCCCATGCTGCTCGACGGGGACAGCAGCAGTCCGGCAAGAATCCAGGCGAGGATGATTGGAATGCGTGGCACGAGCCCTCCGGGCAGGATCTGTGAAAACTTCCGCAAGACCAGTGTGACTCAAGCTCAACGTCCGAACAAGCGCCCGGCGTGCAACCCCAGGCCGGTGGCCACGCTGGCCAGGCGGTCGCCGCGCACGGCGCGGGTCTCGGGGAAGGCCGCCTCCAGCTGGTCGGTCAGGAGTTTCAGGCCGGTCGAGCCGCCGGTGAAGTACAAGGCGTGGATGTCCGAGGGCTTGAGGCCGGCCATGCGCACGGTTTCCAGTGCGCAGGCGGTGATGCGCGCCAGGTCGTCCTTGAAGGCCTGGGCGGCGTGCGCCTCGGTCAAGGGGGCGTGCAGGCCGGCTTCGATCATGCCCAGGTTAATGTCGAAGTCGCCCCCGGCCGCCACGGCGATCTTGGCCGCTTCGGCCTCGCCCACCAGGGCATGGCCCAGGCGGTCGTTCACCACTTTCATGAGGCGCTTGAACTGCACGGGGTCGGCATAGAAGCCGCCCATGCTTTTGAGTTCGGCCACGCGCGGGGCTTGGTAGACGGTGTTGATCAGGTGCCAGGTGGCCAGATCAAAGTAGACGCGGCTGGGCACGGGGCGCGGCGCCTGCCCGCCAATGCTGGGGCCCATGCCGCCGTGACCCAGCGGGGGCATCACACAGGACAGGGACACGCGGCGGTCAAAGTCGGTGCCGGCCACGTGCACGCCGTGGTTGGCCAGGATGTCGTCGCGGCGGTCGAGCCGGGCGGCGCGCTGCGGGCCCACGCGCACCACGGAGAAGTCCGAGGTGCCCCCGCCAATGTCGGCCACCAGGGCCAGTTCTTCGCGGGTGGCCTGCTGCTCGTAGTCGAACGCGGCGGCGATCGGTTCGTATTGAAAGGCGACGTCTTCAAAGCCCACGGCGTGGGCGGCAGCCGCCAGCGAGGCTTGAGCCTGCGCGTCGCGCTCGGGGTCGTCGTCGACAAAAAACACCGGGCGGCCCAGCACGACCTGGCGCAGCGGGTGTCCGCCGGCGGCTTCGGCCTGTTGACGCAGGTGGCGCAGGTAGCCGGTGATGACGTCGATGTATTTGACCCCGAAGCCGTGGCCCAGGTCGGTGGTCTGGTGCACCAGGGGCCCGCCCAAGATGCTTTTCATGGACCGCATCAGCCGGCCTTCAAAGCCGTCCACATAGGCTTGCACGGCGGCGCGGCCAAAGGTGCGGGGCAGTTCGGCGCCAGGGGCTCCGGTGGCGCGCTGCACGGCGTCGGGCAGGTCGTCGGCGTCGGTGCAGTAAAAAACGGCCGTCGGCATGGTCAGGCTGCCCCCCTCCAGCGGCACCAGGCGCATGCCTTGGGCGGTGGGGATGGCGACGGCGGAATTGGAGGTGCCAAAGTCGATGGCGCAGTAACTACTCAAGGAAAACTCTCAAAATCAATCAAGCCCGACCTCGAAAGGCCGCGGGGGTTTGTCCACTCCAGCGCTGAAAGGCGTGGATAAAGGCGGCGGACTCAGCATAGCCCAGCTCCTGGGCTATGGCCTCGACCGACTGGTTGGTGCTGCACAGCAGGTGCTGGGCTTTGTCGTAACGGGCGCGTCCCAGCAGGTCGCGAAAACTGGCGCCTTGTTCACTCAATTGGCGCCGCAGGCTGCGCTCGGACAGGTCAAACGAACGCGCCACTTCGGCCACCGAGGGGTAGCTGCGGGTGAACATGGCCAGGTGGCTTTGCACCTGCTCGGACAGCGTCGCCAGCGACACTTCCTGGGCCCGCAGCTGCTGGTCGCACATCGATCGGTACAGGCTGTGCGCCACGGGGTCGGCCGACGGAAAGCGCACGTGCAGGTAGTCGTTGCGCAGCCACAGGCGCGCCACCGCTTCGCCAAAGCGCACCGGGCAGCCAAAAAAGGCTTCGTAGCTGGCCGCTTCGGGCGGGCGCGGGTAGGGCATGTCGATGCGCTCGGCCTGCAAGCTCAGGCCCAGCGAGGTCTGCAGGTCGCGCAGCATCTTGTAGGTGCCCGAGACCTCGCCATCCACCCGAAAGCGAAAGACCTTGGGGGCCAGCAGCAGGGGCTCGAGCACCAGGGCGCTGTAGTGCTCGCCGGGCTCGAAGCGCAAGGTGGCGTAGACGTAGGTCAGGCGCTGGTAGCGCATCCCCATCTGAAAGGCCTCGTAGCCGTTGGCGCAGGTCAGCAGCAACATGACCAGGGGCCCGTAGCCCGCCAGGTTGTAGGCCTGACCCATTTGCAAGCCGATGGCCGGGTCGCGCAGGTTCTGCGCCAGATCGGCATAGATGCGCAGTTCGCGGCCGCGCTCAATGGTGGTGCTGGGGTCGAGCTGCTCCAGCACCAGGCCGTGGCGGCGCAGCACCGGCGTGGGGTCTTCGCCCAGTTGCTTGAGGGCCTGAAGCATGTAGATGAGGCCCAGAACCGGACGGGTGCTCATTTTCTTGATGTTTTCCCTAGTTTGGCCGAAACGATCAATTAAAGCGCCAAATTTAGCATGGCCGACGCCCGCGCGACCCGGCACCATGGCCTCGGCTTCGCAGACAAGGCCATTCCCTCACACAAGGTGCCGCATGACTGTTCAAACCCCTCCTGTTTCTTCCGCCCCGCGTCAGGTCGAGGTGGCCATTGCCGGCGTCGGCTTTGGCGGGCTGTGCATGGCCGTCAAGCTCAAGCAGGCTGGCATCAACGACTTCGTGATCCTGGAAAAGGGAGGCGAGGTGGGCGGCACCTGGCGCGACAACCAGTACCCCGGGGCCGAGTGCGATGTGCAGTCGCACATGTATTCCTACTCTTTCGAGACCAAGGCCGACTGGTCCAAGCGCTACGCCCCCTGGAGTGAGATCCAGCAGTACATCCTGGACGTGACCAAGAAGTACGGCATCCGCCCGCACATCCATTTCAACCAGGAAGTGGTCAGCGCCGTCTTCAGTGAAAGCACGGGCCGCTGGACCATCAAGACCGCCGGGGGCGAGGTCATCAGCGCGCGCCACTGGGTGCTGGCCTCGGGCCCGCTGCACGTGCCGGCCTTCCCCGACATCAAGGGACTGGACAACTTCCGTGGCAAGGTCATGCACTCGGCGCAGTGGGACCACGCCTACGACTTGGCGGGCAAAACCGTGGTGTCGCTGGGTTCGGGCGGCAGTGCCATTCAATACGTCCCCGAGATCGCGCCCAAGGTCAAGCAACTGCATGTGTTCCAGCGCACACCGGCGTGGGTCATTCCGCGTGACACGCGCACCTATTCAGAGTTCAGCAAGAAGATGTTCGCGGCCCTTCCCTTCACGCGCACCCTGCACCGCTGGCGCTGCTACTGGACCAACGAGTCGCGTGTGTGGCCCATCTTCAACCCCTGGATGGCCCGCATTGGCGGTGCCGTGCTCAAGAAGTTCATCGCCCACCAGGTGAAGGATCCGGCCCTGGTCAAGAAGCTCACGCCTGACTACACACTGGGCTGCAAGCGCATCCTGATCTCCAACAAGTGGTACCCCACCTTCAACCGCCAGAACGTGGAGCTGGTGACCGAGGGCATCCAGGAGATCCGCGCGCACAGCATCGTCACCAAGGATGGCCAGGAGCGGCCCATGGATTGCCTGATCCTGGGCACGGGCTTCATCGTCGATCCGCGCATCTACATGAAGAACTTCGAGATGCGCGGTCGCAATGGACACACCCTGCAAGAGGACTGGAAGACCAGCCCCACCTCGTACCTGGGCATCACCACGGCCAACTATCCCAATATGTACCAACTGGTGGGCCCGCACACGGGCCTGGGTCACAACTCCATCATCTTCATGATCGAGGCGCAGGCCGAGTACATCGTCAAATGCATCCAGCTGGTCAAGGACAAGGGCGTGGACTTCCTGGACGTCAAGCCCGCCGCCATGACGCGCTTTTTGGGGGAAGTCACCGAGGCGCTCAAGGGCACGGTGTGGTCGTCGGGGTGCAAGAGTTGGTACCAGACCGCCGAGGGCATCAACTTCGCGATCTGGCCCAACTCGACCTGGAAGTACTGGCTGCAAACCCGCACGGTCAAGTTGGACGACTATGAGTTCGTCAAGTGCGGGCGGCCCTCGGTGCAGGTCGATGGCGGCCTCGCCCCGTCCGCCCGCAGCGCCTGAGCCCCCTGCGAGCCGCCCGAAAAACAGGGAGAGTGCGCACGACCCGGTAAACTGTGTCCCTTTCGAGGTCTTGCTGCTCCATGGCTGTTGTCTCCAAAGGGAACACCCCGCTCATCGTTGATCTGAAAAGTGCCACGCTGACCCTGGTCGCGGTGGTGCTCAAAACCACCGACTTGGCGGCCCTGGCCCTTGAGTTGGAGGACCGCTTTGGCGCGTCGCCTGATTTTTTCAGCCACGACCCGGTGGTGATCGACCTCACGCCGGTGCAGGACGCGCCTCATCCCATCAATTTCCCCAAGCTGCTGGCCTTGCTTGAGGCGCACAACATGGTGCCCGTGGCGGTCAAAGGCGGTAACGCCGCGCAGATGGCCTCCGCCCAGGCTGCGGGCCTGTTCGATGCGCCCGATGGCCACTCCTCCAAGGTGCCCACCCGCACCGAAACCGTCGTGCAGGAAGTGGTGCGCGAAGTCGTTCGCGAAGTGCCGGTGCAGGTGCCCGGCGCGGCCGTGCCGACCATGGTGATCGACAAGCCCTTGCGCTCGGGCCAGCAGGTCTATGCCAAGGGCGGCGACCTGGTGGTGCTGGCGGCGGTCAACAATGGCGCCGAGGTCATCGCCGACGGCCACATTCACGTTTACGCTCCGCTGCGAGGCAAAGCCATTGCGGGCGCGCGCGGCAACCCCGAGGCGCGCATTTTCACCACCTGCCTGGAGCCCGAACTGGTCTCCATCGCGGGCATTTACCGCACCGCCGAATCGGCGCTGTCCCCGGATGTGCTGGGCAAGCCCGCACAAATCTGGCTGGATGGCGAAAAGCTGATGATGGCGCCGATCAAACTCAATTAATCGCTTACAAGGACTTGATACCGATGGCCAAAATCGTCGTGGTGACCTCCGGCAAGGGAGGGGTGGGCAAGACCACCACCAGCGCCAGCTTTTCGTCCGGTCTGGCCCTGCGCGGCCACAAGACCGTCGTGATCGACTTTGACGTCGGCCTGCGCAACCTCGACCTCATCATGGGGTGCGAGCGCCGCGTGGTCTATGACGTCATCAACGTCATCAACGGCGAAGCCAACCTGCACCAGGCCCTGATCAAGGACAAGCAGTGCGACAACCTGTACGTGCTGCCTGCCTCGCAGACGCGCGACAAAGATGCGCTGTCCAAGGAAGGCATCGAAAAGATCCTGATCGACCTGGCCGAGATGGGCTTTGAATACATCATCTGCGACTCGCCCGCCGGCATCGAAACCGGTGCCTTGCTGGCCATGCACTTTGCCGACGAGGCGCTGGTGGTGACCAATCCCGAAGTCTCGTCCGTGCGCGATTCGGACCGCATCCTGGGCATGCTGGCCTCCAAGACCAAGCGCGCCATTGAAGGCCAGACGCCCATCAAGGAACACCTGCTCATCACCCGCTACAACCCGAGCCGGGTTGAAGAGGGCCAGATGCTGTCGCTGGACGATATTCAAGAGATCCTGCGCATTCCGCTGATCGGCGTGATCCCCGAATCGGAGTCCGTGCTGCAAGCCTCCAACCAGGGCGTCCCCGCCATCCACTTGGCGGAATCGGACGTGTCCGAGGCCTACAAGGATGTGATCGCCCGTTTCCTGGGTGAAGAAAAGCCCATGCGTTTTGTCGATGCCGTGAAGCCGAGCTTCTTCAAGCGCATGTTCGGTGGGAGGTAAGCCGCCATGTCCTTTCTCTCCTTCTTTCTGGGCGAAAAGAAAAAGTCCGCCAGCGTGGCCAAAGAGCGCTTGCAGATCATCCTCGCCCATGAACGCAACGGACGCAACAGCAACCCGGACTACCTGCCGGCGCTGCAGCGCGAACTGGTCGCGGTGATTTCCAAGTACATCGCCATCAACGCCAATGACCTCAAGGTCAGCCTGGAACGCCAGGACAACCTGGACGTGCTCGAAGTCAAGATCGAACTGCCCGATGGAGCGCGCCCATGACCTCGACCCCCGAGACGCCCCCCCTGGCCGAAGCCGCCACGCCATCCGCCCCCGAGATGAGCCCCGCCGCCTGTGCCCAGCAGCTCAAGCAGTTGTTCCCGGCCCTGTTCGGCGGCGTGGCCAAGCCCTTGAAGCTGCGCATCCAGGCCGACATTCAGGAGCGTGCGCCGGGGGTGTTCACCAAGCCGGTGCTGTCGGCCTTCCTGCGCCGCTACACGGCCAGCCACGCCTATCTGGTGGCCATCACCAAGGCCGCGCAGCGCTTTGACCTGGATGGCGCGCCCGCCGGTGAACTCAGCGACGAGCACCGCAAGGTCGCCCAAGACGAGCTGACGCGCCGCCGCGCCAACACTGAAGCGCGCCGCACTGCCGAAGAAGCGAGCCGCGCGCTGGAAGACCAGCAACGCCATAACCGCGCCCACCTGCTGCATGACTTCGAACGCACCACACTGACCGAGGCGAACTTCTGCGCACTCAAGGGCGTGTCGGCCGAGGAACTGCCCGGCCTGCTTGAGCGGGCCCGTCAGGAAGCCCAAGAGCGCCCGCCGCAGCTTGATCCGCGGGAGCAGCGCCAGCGTCGCCCAGGTGGCGCACCACGGCGTCGCTGAGGACAACCGACCCTAGCAATGGAGAGCCCGAGCATGCCCAAACTCAAGTACTTGACCCTGGTCCTGGCCGCCAGTTCCGGCCTGTGTGCCGCTCAGAACATCAAGATCGCGCTGACGGGCCCCTTCAGCGGCGGCTCGGCGCCAATGGGCGTGTCGACCCGCGATGGCGCCAAACTGGCCATCCAGGAGGTCAACGCAGCGGGCGGCGTGTCCTTCGGTGGCAAGAAGCACCCGATCGACATCGTCGAACGCGACGACGAGGCCAAGAACGAACGCGGCGCGCTGGTGGCGCAGGAAATCGCCTCGATGGATGACGTGGTGGCCGTGGTCGGCACCGCCAACACCGGCGTGGTGCTGGCCGGTGACAAGTTCTACCAGCAGGCCAAGAAGCCGCGCATCATCTCGGTGGCGGCCGGTTCGGCGGCGATGGGCCAGTGGGTGAAAGAGGGCCAGGTGGTGCCCAAGGGCGAGCTGTATGCCTTCCGCTTCTCGGCCAATGACGGCGTGCAGTCCGAGACCATTCTCGAAGAAGCCATCAAGAAGCGCGGGCTCAAGAAGGTCGCGATTCTGGCGGACGACACCAACTACGGCGTGTCCGGCCGGGAAGACCTGCTCTCGCGCCTCAAGGGGATGCCGGGCGTGGCGGTCGTGACCGTCGAGAAATTCTCGATCGGCTCGAAAGACATGACCGCCCAATTGCTCAAGGCCAAGACCTCGGGCGCTGAGGGCCTGTTTGTGGTCGGCATCGGCCCGGAGCTGGCGGCCATTGCCACCGGCATGAACAAGCTGGGCTTCAAGGTGCCGATGCTGGGTTCGTGGACCTTGTCCATGGGCAACTTCCTCGATAACGCAGGCCCCGCCGCCAATGGCGCGATGATGCCGCAGACCTTCATCCAGGAAGGCTTCACGCCGCGTGCCAAAGCCTTCATTCAACGCTACCAAACCACGTACAAGGTCGACCGCATCCCCTCGCCAGTGTCGGCCGCGCAGGGCTATGACAGCATCAAGGTGCTGGTCGCGGCCATTGAGCAGGCCGGGTCAACGAATGGCAAGGCCATCAAGGACGCGCTGGAGAACCTGCAAAAGCCGGTGGAAGGCGCCATCGCCAAGTGGACCAAACCCTACAGCACCTGGGACCCAGCTCGCCCCGACACCCATGAAGCGTTCCGCAAAGAGCGCGTGGTGATGGGCGTGGTCAAGGATGGCCGCGTGACCTTCGCCCATGACGAAGACCGCAAGCGCCTGGAGCAGCTGGACCGCTAGCCTGACCGCGTCGGGGCAGGACACCAAGGAGTGCTTTTGGACTGGATGGTCATCGCCCAAATGTCGGTGTCGGGCGGGGCCATGGGCATGGCCTATGCGCTCATCGCCTACGGTTTTCAACTAACGTACGCCCCCTCGCGCAGCCTGAATTTCGGGCAGGCCGAGGCGGTGATGCTCTCGGCCTTTGTGGCCCTGTCATTGATCGGCACCGGCATGCCCTATGCCCTGGCGCTGCTGCTGACACTGGCCTTTGGTGCCCTGCTGGGGCTGTTGGTCGAACGCCTGGGCGTGCGGCTGGCGCTGCAGCAAAAGAGCGAAGGCTGGATCTTGCTGACCATCATCCTGGGCCTGTTCAGCACTTCGGTGGCTGAGAACCTGTGGGGGCGTGACGACCGGCCCTTGCCGACGCCCATCCCCTCGACCCCCATCACGCTGGGCACGATTTCGATCACCTGGTATGAGGTGTCCATCGTCGCGGGGGCCTTGCTGTTGATGGCGGGCATCGAGTTGTTCCGCCGCAAAACACTGCTGGGCAAGGCCGTGGACGCCGTCGCCGCCGACGCGGGCGTGGCCGAACTCATGGGCATCAACTCGCAGCGCGCCGTGGCCCTGGCCTATGCGCTGTCTGGCGCGACAGCCGCGTTCGCGGGCATCCTGATCGCCCCCATCACCACGGTCGGGCCGACCATGGCTGGCGGCCTGGTCCTCAAGTCCTTCAGCGTGGCCGTGGTGGCGGGGCTCGAATCAGGCTTTGGCGTGGTGCTGGCCGGTGTCGTGCTGGGGGCGCTCGAAAGCCTGTCGAGCCTCTATCTGGGCTCGGGCTGGCGCGAAGCCCCGGGCATTGTGCTGTTGATTGGCGTGCTGGCGCTGCGGCCCAATGGCCTGTTCGGCACCGCCACGATCCGCAAGGTGTGAGATGGCCACGCGCAAGCACTTGACCCGATCGTCGGGCGCCCGCCTGGCCGAGGTGGCCGCCTTGCTGGTGCTGGCCGGCCTGCCGCTGTTCATGGGGCACTCCGGCTACGGCATGGGCCTGATGACGCTGCTGCTGATCTACGCCATTGCCCTGATCGGCCTGGATGCCACCGTGGGCTACCTCGGGCAGGTGAACCTGGCGCACGCCGGCATGCTCGGCATCGGTGCGTATGCCGGAGGCTTGCTGGTGGGCCATGGTTTTGGCCTGCTGCCCGCACTATTGGCCTCAGGGCTGGTGGGCTTGGTGTTCGGGGCGCTGCTGGCTTTCCCGGCCTTGCGGCTGGAAGGCCCGCAATTCGCGCTGGCCACGCTGTCCTTTGGCTCGCTCAGTGTGCTGTGCCTCAACGAGCTGGAATCGATCACGCAAGGTGCGCAGGGCCTGTCGGTCAGCCGCCCCCCTTTTCCGGGCGGCCTGGCGATGACGGCGACCTCCTTTTACTGGCTGACGCTGGCCCTGCTGGGCATGGTCTGGTTCGCCACGCGTCAGTTGTTGGAAGGCCGCTGGGGCTACGCCATCGCGGCGTTGCGCAACAGCCCCATTGCCACCGATGCACTGGGCATCGGCGCGCTCAAGCACAAGGTGCTGGCCTTTGCCTTTGGCTCGGCCTTGGCCGGTTTTGCGGGCGGTTTGTATGCGTTCAATCTGGGCTTCTTGCAGCCGCAGGCCTTTGGTTTCGACCTGAGCGTGACGCTGCTATTGGGCAATGTGCTGGGTGGCCGCAAGTCGGTGTGGGGCGCGCTGGTGGGGGCGGGCCTGGTCGTGCTGCTGCCCAATCTCTTGTCGAACAAGCCGGTGTTCCTGGCCATTGCGGGCCTGGGCGCCTTGCTGGCGCTGCTCCACCTGGTGCAGTCCTTGCGCCAGCGTGAGGTGCGCTTCCAGTCGGTGGCGCCCGTGGCCGCGATGGCTTTGCTGCTGGGCATCGGCATCGTCTCGCCCAACTTGGAAGATTGGCGCAAGGGCTTGTTCGCCCTGATGCTGTTTGCCGTGGTGGTGGGCCTGCCCGATGGCCTGATGGGATTTTTCAGCCACCAACTGGTCACGCTGCTGCAACTGGCCTCACCGCCCTTGCCAGCCCCCTCGGCCCTCCATGCGGTGCTGCCCACGCTTGAAAAGCGCGCCGAGGCGGTGCTGCACGTCAAAGACGCCCATCTGTATTTCGGCGGGGTCAAGGCGGTCGATGGCGTGAGCCTGTCCTTGCAGCAGGGTGAGGCGCTGGCCTTGATCGGGCCCAATGGCTCCGGCAAATCCTCGCTGATCAACCTCATTTCGGGCCTGTACAAGCCGACCTCCGGCGACGTCTGGTTGCGCGCGCAACGCCTCTCGGGCAAGGGCTTGCTGGCGGCCAGCCGACTGGGGGTGAGCCGCACCTTTCAAAATCTGCAAATCTTTGCCGACCTCAGCACCATCGAAAACGTCGCCATTGCCATGAAGGACGCCTATCGCCAACCCTGGCCGCTGGTGGCCATGGGCCTGGCCGGCCAGGAAGACCGCCAGGCGATGCGCGATGCACAAGCGCTGCTCACCTTGGTCGGCTTGCAGGACAAGGCCGCCGTGGTGGCTGCGGACCTGACCTACAGCGACCAGCGCTTCATGGAAATTGCCCGCGCGCTGGCAGCCAAGCCCGAGGTGCTGATCCTGGACGAGCCGGCGGCCGGCATGTCCAAACCCGATGTCGAGCGACTCAAGCGCGTGATCGCCGCCATCAAGTCGCAGGGCATCAGCATCCTCTTGATCGAACACCACCTGGACGTCGTCGCCGAATTGGCCGACCGCGTGATCGTCCTGGACGGTGGCCAGTCCATTGCCGAGGGCACGCCCGCCGAGGTGCGCGCCGATGCCCGGGTCATCGAAGCGTATCTGGGCTCTTCGGCCCACCATCTGGCGGAGATCGGCGCAGCATGAGCATCGCCTTGCAACTCGATGGCGTGAAGGCGGGCTATGGCCGTGCGGAGGTGCTGCACGGCGTGTCGCTCAAGGTCGAGCAAGGGCAACTGGTCACGCTGATCGGGGCCAATGGCGCGGGCAAGACCACGCTGATGCGGGCCATCTCCGGCATGCTGCGGCCCACCGATGGCGTGGTCAAGCTGGCAGGGCGCGACATCCAGACTGAGTCCGCGCCTGGCATCGTGCGACTGGGCCTGGCACATTGCCCCGAGGGCCGACGCGTATTCGCGCCCTTGAGCGTCGAAGACAACCTGCTGCTGGGCGCCTACCGAAAGCTGCCCCCCCTGTTGGGCTACCGCAAGAAGGCGGCGGTCGCGCTGGAGCGCATCTACACGCTGTTCCCGCGCCTCAAAGAGCGCCGCACCCAGACCGCCGGCACGCTGTCGGGCGGCGAGCAGCAGATGCTGGCCATTGGCCGCGCCCTGATGTCCGACCCAAGCGTGCTGCTGCTGGACGAGCCCTCCATGGGCCTGGCCCCGGTGATGGTCGACGTGGTGGTCGATGCCATCCGCACCCTGCGCCAGCAGGGCGTGACGATGTTGCTGGTGGAGCAGTTCGCGCAAACGGCGCTGTCGGTGGCCGATTACGTCTATGTGGTCGAGCGCGGCACGATCAGCCTCGAAGGCAAGCCCGAGGACATCCGGCAAAACGAGGCGGTGGTGGCGGCGTATCTGGGGGCCTGAGTGGTGGAGGCCTGCGGCCCCTCCTCAAGGGCGCATTTGGCGCAATAAAGCTTCGATGATGGCCACCGAATAATGACAGGCCACGGTGCTGACAAAGCGCGGAAAGTCGATGTGCGCATCATCGTCGGCCCGATCTGAAATCGTGCGTACCACCGCGTAAGGCACCTGGAAGTCGTGACAAACCTGCGCGACCGCCGCCCCCTCCATCTCGACCGCCAGCGCCTGCGGCAAGGCCTGACGCAAGCCCGCACAAGCCTGCGCGCAGTGGATGAACTGATCCCCACTGATGATCAAGCCCTGGTGCACCCTGGCTTGCCCCAAACCCAAGGCCTCCAAGTGGACCTCCGACAGCACGCGCTCGACCGTCTCGCGCACCTGCTGGGTCAAAGCACCAGGCGGCGACAAGGCATCAAGGCCCAGTCCAGGCAATTCGAACCGGGGGAACAAGGGCGAGGCATCCATGTCGTGCTGCATCAGGGCATCGGCGACCACCACATCCCCAACGCGCACGCCATCACCCAAACCACCGGCCACGCCAGTGAACAGCAGCTGATCCACCCCAAATTCGGTCAACAGCACGGTGGACGTGGTGGCAGCGGCCACCTTGCCGATGCGGGACAGCACGGCGACCACGTCGCGCCCGTGCAGATGCCCCACCCAGAACTCGCGTCCGGCCCGCCGCACCATGGTCTCGTCAGGCATCACGTCCAGCAGGGCCTGCAACTCTTCGGGCATGGCGGCCATGATGCCAATGCGGCCGGTGGGGTGCATCAGATCTGTAGGTTCTCATTGATCCTGCAAAGCAGATGCCTTGCAGGTCAATGACTTTTGCAACTTCATTGAGAACACGACCGTCAACCTTTCTCACCAATTTGCAAAGTTCCTACATCGCCAGTCAGGGAGAAGTCAGCACCCATGTCCGACGGCCAAGGCCCCTCGACGCTGAATTCGTTGAACCTTACGGTTCGCAGACAGCAGTGTAGCGCTGCAGGACTGGAGCGCCGTCCACCACAGGTCCTGAACTGAGTCAGCGGTCAACCGGAGCATCCAAGACGAATTTGTACACGTTGCCGGGCTCAACGAACGTGATGGATTGCTTCACGTGGGTGGGAGTGAACCGGCCCTTGGTCAACGCGAATTCCCTGAACGTCACGCCAGTCGGATTGTCTTGGCCCTCGGCGTAGCGATACGACGCCTCTTGAACCAAGAGCTCCTGACGCTTGATGCGAATGGATGTGCAATGCGCAAAAAGACTCGGCAGCTTCCAGGCTTCGTATCCCTTTGCGCCGCGTTTGATCAGATAGACCACCCGGTGCCGTACAGCAGATCCTGAGGCTGACATTGGCGTGTTCTCTACGCAAGTCCAGCTAGGCGAGAAGTAGGCCACGGCTCCCATGCCCAGATCGGTCTCGCCGACAGCCTCACCAGGGAACGGTTGGATCCGGTTGCGCTTCAATACGCGCCCATTGATCTTCAGCGTGCCATCACGTATCTCCAGAGTTTGCCGCCGTCCCGCAGCAACGCCTTGCCAGCCATACCGCGTCTCGTCGTCGCCTTCTAGGGCGTAGGGCTGAAGCTCGGTGCCGTCGCCATGAAAAATCGTGTCTGGCAGGGAGGCATAGAAAGCCTCGTAGCCATCGAATGCGGTACCCGCATGGGCCAATGCAGGCACCATCAGCAAAGCGATGACATGTTTCATCGATAGGCCTTTCCACCTGTTGCAACCACATAGTCGGCGTCATACTTCCACAAAATGGTGCCGCCGAATGCTGCCGTGGACTCCCACACGTATTTGAACTTGCCTCGGACTTTCGAGTTCACCTCTTTGCCGGTCTTCTTGTCGCGCACCTTCCAGTAGATCGTCGTCTCGTGACTCGTTTCCTTGACGTCATAGATGTTGTGCTCGGGCGCCGAGAAGTGAAAGCCATCGCGCACTTTTGGATGGCGCGCATAGTTTGTCTTGAAGTCCAGGCCATCCCACCTGTTACAACCATTTGGCTTGAATGTATCCCGAGCTTCATGTGATAACGCCCGGGCATGCCGGGCGTTCATTTAGGCGCGATTCGCAACTATTGAGAAAATTCGCAAGATCATTGAGAACCTACAGGTGCGTCAGATCTGTCGGGTGACACGGTTAGTGAAAAGTATACCGTTGTCGCCAAACGCATTTTTCATCGTGTTTGTCACGGCGACTTCCAGCGATGTCACGGAAAGTGAAAAGTCTCCGCATCCGCGACACCATTTATGAAAAATTCCTGAGCGGGGCGCCATTGCTAGCCGCCCTTAGATCCGAAGATCTTCACAAACACCGTATGTTTGGCTTCATGCCATGATTTGGTCAAGTCACCATTGGCTTCCAGCGCTTCGTAGATCTCTTTGATAAGCGCCACATCAACAACCTTTGCTGAACGAAGCTTATCAAGTAGTTCGTATCCATGCCAGACGGAAATGCCGAAGTCCTTTGCCAGCTCATGCATGCCCAAGTCGTCGGTAACCACGATGGCAGATTTGACCTGCCCCAACGCCAAGAGCCAGCAATCTGTCTGTCCAGGCGGCGAGCGTCCACCGGAGGTGTAGCGGTCGACATCACTCAAGACCCATCCATGCAAAACACTTTGGGCTGCCTCAATGCTCTGCTTCTCGTCTTCGCTAAGCCGAATCTGTTTGGCAAGGCGCTCGTCAGCGAACTCGTCAGCGTCAAACCACGGGTACTTGGCCTTGAGGCGAGGATTCCGGTGAACCTCGTCCTCCACTGACTTGTGGACCGTTAGGACATAGCCTTTTTGGCCAAAGCTGATGCCCACCGCTGGCCTGACACGTTTAGCCAGTCGGAGATAGGCATTCGTGTCGAGCAAAACCAGCATCAGCGAGAAAGCTCTCCGTGCAGAGCCACAGCATCTTGCATGGGAATGTCCATGACTTGCTGGACATACCCGGCGCCGGTCCCCTTGCTCTTGGTCATCCGCTGCAATGCTGAAAAGAATGCGCTACGGAACACGTTGTGGGCCGCAGCAATGTAGGCCGGTGGCTCAGGCGGTGCAGGCGCAAACAGGATCTCACTGACCAGCTTGCCTCGCAGCCCATTTCGAATTGCATGGATATCGCTATCCTTGCATCGAAGCTGCGGTAATCCTACGGATTTGGCAAAGCGGTTGACCTCGCAGAACACGCTGTAAAGCGAAATGCTGTGCGCAGCCGCATAGTGATGCAGCTCCTTAATCTCACCAGACGCATTGCGTTGCTTGATGGCCTGATGATATGCAACCTCTGCCAGGGCCTTAGGGAAAAGCAACGCGCCTGCAAACGCATCTGCAAAATCCTCACCTTCGTTCTTGCCCGCCAAGTCCGGCGTATAGACGTGCGCGAGTTCGTGAGCCATCCAGAACTTGAAGTCTTCCAGCCTGGTATCCAAATTTAGGAAGATGAAAGTCACCTGCTCTTGAGGAAGCAAGATGTGGAGCGCATTCTTGTGGTTCTGCTTCTCACCCCAAAGCACAGGGACGATGACTGCACCGTTTGACTCGAACTCACCGATCAGATGTTCATAGAGAAGAACCGCCTGAGCTCCAAGCCCGATCCTGGTGCGAACTTCTGCCGCGACAGCTTGCAAGGCGTCATATTGCACCGTGGGGGACGGGATCTGAACTCGGAGCGAGCGCAACTCGGGAAGGAATGGCACCAAGGGCTTCAACAATGCCCCCATGGCCATCGCCTTGAGAATGTGCGCCTCAGTTGTCTTAGCCCCGCCCTTCTTGCGAAAAGCAATCACGGGCTGACCCTTCGCCGGGCTAATCACCAAATCGGCAAAGTTCAACTTCAATGTGGTGGCCAGCTTGAGCAGCTTGTCGGGACGAGGGAAGTCGGCGCCCTTGATCCAGTTCGTCACTGCTTGCGCAGTCACGTCCAGTTCAGCAGCCAGATCCTTCTGACTCCACCCGCGATCTTGAAGCGCTTGCTTGACCTTGTCGCTGTGGATAACTTTGTGCATAACAGGTGAATTATCGACCATCCTGCGCAAAAATCAAGTTTGATCAAGCGGCATGTGGTTTTTCGGGCCCGCCTAATTGAAGGGGGTGAGACGAGCCGCACCTCCGTCAGTTGACTCGCCCGAAGCGCGGAGCAATTGGACTGAATTTCTTCAGTTGTAGCTGCCATCAAGCAAGCATGCGCCGTTCAAATGGTGCATGCTCTTGAGTCAAGGAGTCTGACCATGACAACGACCAGCTTCACCATTGATCCCAAGACCGATCAAACCCTTGAGCGCTTGAAACAACACTACGGCGTGGCGACCAAAGCCGAGGTCTTGCGCAAAGCAATCGCATTGCTCAATGTTGCCGCGAGGCACGAACAACCTGACGGATCATTGATCATTTGCCAGGGTAGCCATGATCTGAAGATCGTGATGCGGTGATGCTCGGCCACACCCACGCAGGTTCGCCGTCGGCAGAGTGAACTCACGGCAATTCGCGAACACCGAAGTACAAGGCTGGCTTCGTCTTGTTACTGGAGCGAATGGGCATCAGGTACAGCCCATGTACCTTCTGGAATGAGCCACTTCGGCCAATGCCGTCAAAGTTGAAGTTAACGCACAGCAGTCGCTGCTTGCCATCGCGGACATAGCCCCACATTGCCAACATGGGCGTGAATTCTGAAGGCACATCCGCCTTGTCGTTGAATGGCAGGGCACTTGCCAACGGCACCAGCCACCGCCCCCATATCAACGCATCGTCCTTGCCTGACTTCTCGGCGTAGCCGATGCGCTGCCCTTTGTCAGAAAACAATGTGGCCTGGTAGCCCCCCTTGAACTTGTCTTCAGACTGGAACTCAGTGGTATCGATCTTGGAATAGGTGGCGCGGCCTGACCCATCCAGCTTGAGGCAGGCGTTGATGGCATCTTCACTCGGCTTGACCGCCCATGCATTGGCAAGCAGCAATGACGCACCCAACGCGAGCAGAACCTTTTTCATTTGTACGGCTTGCATTTGGTCAGCTTCATGTAGTCGTCGTTGTTCTTCCAGAAAATGGTGCCGCCAATGGCTGTCGTGGAGTCATAGACATGATCGTATCGGCCAACCTCTTCGGTCTTCGTTTCGATCTTGCCATTGACACGCTTCTTCACCACCTTCGTCTTGACGTGCAGGTCTGTTGACTCCGCGATGCCATAGATGTTGTGCGAGGGATCGGTGAACTTGATGCCAACGCCAACCTTGAAGTGGGTGTCGTAGTGCGTCTTGATATCCCCGCCATCCCAGAAGTACGCGCCGTTTGACTTGTCTGGCCCGCCCTTGAGCGCACTCTCTGCTGCGGCAATGGCCATCGACATCCCGGCATCTTTACGAATGGCGGCGTCTGTCGCCTTAATCATCTTGTTGTAGCGCGGATTCTTATCGCTGGTGACGTACGAGAAGTTTCTCTCGCCTTTGGTGAAATCCGCCATGCTTGTGTAGCCACGGGCGTTTCGCTGGCGCATCAACACACTGGCCAGGGCTGACATTTCGTCGGCCACGTTCTGAGCAGAGCTTTCTCCATAGGCCATTGAGGCCAGGAGTTTGGTTTCAGCGTCGATGGGCTTGTCTTCACCGGCCATAGCGCGCACCTCCATCAATGGCTGCCCAGACAACGATGCTCACATCCTTGTCACCGGTCACTACCGCCGTCTTGCCCCCAGAAAATGACGCCCCTCGCGTGTGCACCTGCCCGTCTGCGATCAGGTCGTACTTGAAGTTCTTGGCGGGATTGCCATGGCCATCCACCAACTCGAAATATTGCTCAAGGACCTCTTCATCATCATCGTGATGGGTCGCCAGATGCGCAGCGCCTGCCGCTTGGGCCGCGCTCGCAGCTTGCGGATTGGATGTCCCGCCATCACCAACGGTGCTCACGAACTGGCTGGAGATCAATATGGCGCCACATGCGCACTTGTCGCCATGCCTGGCAGCGGCTTTGCCATCGATGATCATGGTCGGATCGCCGGTCACGATGACCGTCGTGCCATGATTTCGTTTTGGGCAGGTCACTTGGTCACCGACCCGCGCAATGCCCTTGCCATGCGTATCGGTCATCACCGACGCTTCGATGACAACCCCGCCGTGATCGGTCTGATCACCGAGCACGATAAATGGTCTGCTGGCCATGCTATCCCTGAAAATTATTTGGGTCGAAATTTAACAGGCTAGGTATGCATGATTCGGCCCTGTTCGTTACCAATTGTGTGCGTGCCGCCCTTCGCCACTGGCGTCACGCTTGGCCAATACGTGCCGACATCTCTTTCACCAACTGACCGTACTCTTTGCGGATGCGCTCAATTGCCACGCCATCATCAACGCGCAGCTCGTGCCGTTCCTGCGCCAGGCGTTTGATCTCACGCTCGTAAGCATCAAGCTCTAGCGAGGCTATATCGCGTCGGTGCCCATCTTCGATCAAAGCCGAATAGCAGGCCATCAAATGCGTAATGCAATCCCGTGCACATTCGTAGGCCACAGCCTGATCTTGCGTCCATTTCGGACCACCAACTGTCGTGGTCCGTGGCGCCGTGCCATCGCTGCCTTGTGATTCGGTCGTCGTGCCTTACCCTCCATCGGGATATTGAGAACTGCCCCGGCTTGCGTCTTGCGTTGATCGTGGCCCTGGTCAACCATAGGCTGGGCCACCATGCCTGGCGTACGCGCCATTGAACCCGGCACGTCGCTGCGCCGAAAGAAGTACTGCCTGGATCTGTCAATGGAAGGCCCCGTGACAGGTGCGACGCCGCTGTCACGAAGCAGGGCACGTGGCGTGCGATGCTCGCAATGGGCCAGCTCAGCCAACGACACATAGCTCTCCTGGAATTGTTCGATATCCCCCAAGCTGACTCGATGACCATGGCCGTCGCTTTGCATTGAGCGCAAGAAGCCACGACGCACCAGGTCATATGCCACTTGTTGTTTGAGCCCCAAGACCCGTGCAGCCTGATCTACAGAAATGCCACCAACTGAATCTGCGCGCCTGGCATTTAGCCATTGCTTGACCTCAACGGCGTCCACCAAGGCCTGGCCGATCGGTACGGCACCGTCACCCGAAGGTCAAGTCGCCTGAAGTCATTGCACAGGACTACGACTTCAAGGACGGCGTCTTGCGCGTACCCGTGCGTGCGACAAATGCAGGTTATCTCTTGCGCCTTTGGAACGTCGACTGTTCGCCAGACCGAAGTGCAAAAGGCAACGAGGTCGTGTTGTGCCTGCGAGATCCACTCGTCTTACATGCGGCAGAGAGCGCCCTGCTGGCACCCGGCTACGTCGACTCACGCCCGAAGGACTGATCCGGACTCGCACAATGATTTTCCAGGCTGGCTCGCTTACATAAAGCGACCTTTACCTGCTAGCCAAAAGCAAAACGCCCGGTTGAACCGGGCGTTTTCATTATCTGTGTCAGCAACTTTTCACCAACTTGGCGAAGTTTTCACTTGTCGTGTCACCCGACAAGATCAAACGTCAATATTCGCCGCCCGCAGCGCATTGCTCTCGATGAATTCCCGGCGCGGCTCGACCTCATCGCCCATCAGCATCACGAACACCCGATCGGCTTCGATCGCGTCTTCGATCTGCACGCGCAGCAAGCGCCGCACGGTCGGGTCCATGGTGGTTTCCCACAATTGGGCGGGGTTCATCTCGCCCAGGCCCTTGTAGCGCTGGCGGCCCACGGTGCTTTCGGCCTGCCCAATCAACCAGGCCATGGCTTCGCGGAAGTCTTTGACCTTGGCTTCTTTCTGGCGCTCGCCTTCGCCGCGCTTGACCACAGCGGTCTCGCTCAACAGGCCCTTGAAGCTCAGGCCAGCGGTGCACAGGGCCTGGTAGTCGGCGCCATGCACAAAGTCGGCGCTGATGACGCTGCTCTTGACGTTGCCGTGGAACATGCGGCTGATGCGCAGCAAGTGCTTGTCGGTGCGGGTGTCGAACTCGGCGGCCACTTCAGCGTTGGTCAGCGCGTCCTTCAGGGCCACGGCGCTGGCTTGAGCGTCTTCCAGGGTGTCCAGGTTCAGGGTCAGGCCGTTGGCCATGGCGCGCAGGGCGTCCACGTCCATCCACTTGCTCAGGCGGTTGGCCACGTCGTGGGCCAGCACATAGGCCTTGGCCAGTTCGCCCAAGGCATCGCCTGAAATAGAGGGCTTGCCATTGCCGGGCTCCACCAGCGCGCCGTCCAGGGCCACCTTCATGAGGTAGCTGTCCAGCTCGTGCGCGTCCTTCAGGTATTGCTCGTGCTTGCCGTGCTTGACCTTGTAGAGCGGCGGCTGCGCGATGTAGATGTGGCCGCGCTCGACCAGCTCGGGCATCTGGCGGAAGAAGAAGGTCAGCAGCAGGGTGCGGATGTGCGCGCCGTCCACGTCGGCGTCGGTCATGATGATGATGCGGTGGTAGCGCAGCTTGTCCGGGTTGAAGTCGTCCGTGCCGCCGCCCTTGCCAATGCCCGTGCCCAGCGCCGTGATCAGCGTGATGATTTCATTGCTGGTCAGCAGCTTTTCGTAGCGGGCTTTTTCAACGTTCAAAATCTTGCCGCGCAAGGGCAAAATCGCCTGGAACTTACGGTCCCGACCTTGTTTGGCGGAGCCTCCGGCGGAGTCACCCTCGACGATGTAGATTTCGCACAGCGCCGGGTCTTTTTCCTGGCAATCGGCCAGTTTGCCGGGCAAGCCCATGCCGTCGAGCACGCCTTTGCGGCGGGTCATTTCACGGGCCTTGCGGGCCGCTTCACGGGCACGTGCCGCATCCACAATCTTGCCGCAGATGATCTTGGCGTCGATCGGGTTTTCCAGCAAGAAGTCGGTCAGCAGGCGGCCCACGATGTCTTCGACCGGGGCGCGCACTTCGCTGGACACCAGCTTGTCTTTGGTCTGGCTGCTGAACTTGGGCTCAGGCACCTTGACGGAGACCACGCAGGCCAGGCCTTCGCGCATGTCGTCGCCGGCCACTTCCACCTTGGCCTTTTTGGCCAGTTCGTTGTCTTCGATGTACTTGTTGATGACGCGGGTCATCGCGGCGCGCAGGCCGGTCAAGTGGGTGCCACCATCCCGCTGCGGGATGTTGTTGGTGAAGCAGAGCACGTTCTCGTTGTAGCTCTCGTTCCACTGCATGGCCACTTCAACACCGACGTTGGTGCCGAACTCGGACAGTTTGTCGCCCTGGGCGTGAAAGACCGTCGGGTTGAGGATTTTCTTGCCGGTGTTGATGAATTCGACAAAGCCCTTGACGCCGCCGGCGTAGGCAAAGTTGTCTTCCTTGTTGTTGCGCTCATCGACCAGGCGGATCTTCACGCCGTTGTTCAGGAAGCTCAGCTCGCGCAGACGCTTGGCCAGGATTTCGTAGTGGAAATCGATGTTGTTGAAGATCGTGTCGTCGGGCAGGAAGTGCACTTCGGTGCCGCGCTTTTCGGTGTCCCCGGTGATGCGCAGGGGGCTGACTTCGACCTGGCCGCCCTTGCCATCGTCGCGCATTTCCAGCAGGCGGTCTTGCGGGATGCCTTGCTTGAACTCGATCAGGTGGGCCTTGCCTTCGCGGCGCACGGTCAGGCGCAGCCACTTGGACAGCGCATTCACACAAGACACGCCCACACCGTGCAGGCCGCCCGACACCTTGTAGCTGTTCTGGTTGAACTTGCCGCCCGCGTGCAGCTCGGTCAGGGCGATTTCAGCGGCCGAGCGCTTGGGCTCGTGCTTGTCGTCCATCTTCACGCCGGTGGGGATGCCGCGGCCGTTGTCGGTCACCGAGATCGAGTTGTCGGTGTGGATGGTGACGACGATGTCATCGCAGTGGCCAGCCAGCGCTTCGTCGATGGAGTTGTCGACCACTTCGAACACGAGGTGGTGCAGACCGGTGCCGTCCGACGTGTCGCCGATGTACATGCCCGGGCGCTTGCGCACGGCTTCCAGCCCTTCGAGGATCTGGATGCTGCCTTCGCCATAACCGGCCGCGATCTGGGCCTCGGTTTGCGGCGCGGGTTGCTCAGGCTGCTGGTCGGGCTGTTGATCGGGGTTGATGGCGTCGGTCATGGGTTACAAGCGCTTGGTTGAGGTTGGACCAGCGATGTGGTTCCGAAAAAGGAAAAGGACCCCAGGCATTTGACAATGCGGGACCCTTATTCTACCCCTCGCAACAAGGGCACCCTGGCGTGGCCAGGCTGGGCGCAACCGTGGCGCAACGCCAGGGCCGTCAGGCCCCATCTGTCGCCCCCAGCACGCCTGATCCGCAAGGGCTGCGCACCATTGCACACTTTGGGGCTGCCCGTTGTGCACGTCCAGCCTGGTCTGGCCTATAACGGCAGCAAGACCAACCACGCCGCCTTCCATGGAACAAGCGAACGCATCCGCTGGTGAGGACGCGCCTGACCCCGCCCTCAGCGCGACGATGACCTGGCGCAAACAGCGCATCGGCCTGTCTTTTGTGGCCTACCTGGCCAGCAGCGGTGTCGTGGCATTTGCTGGATTTCAGCAATGGCTGCCCTGGTTTGTGGTGGCGATGTTCGTGGCCTCCGGGGTGCTGATCCACACGGCCTTCCTGCTGCTGGCGCTGCTGGACCAGGAAGTGAGCCGCCGTGATGCGCTCATGGCCATGGCGCTGATCGTGGTCGGCATGATCCCCTCGATGATCGTCATGGCCTTGCTTGATTCCAGGCCATTGCAGGCCGCGCTGCTTGTGCTGGTCATCGTGCCCGCCTTGCAGGAAATCTGGTTGCTGAACATGCAGCATGCGCAGCAACGGCTTCGCAATGACGCCTTGCAGGCTGAATTGGATGACGCGCTCAGCCTCGTCAACCGGGATGCCCTCACGGGCTTGTTCAACCGGCAGCAGTTGTTCGAGATCTTGTCGCGAGAAGCTGCCCGTCAGACCCGGGCCAAAGGGGTGTTCAGCGTCGCGCTGCTGGACATCGACCAGTTCAGGCAGATCAACCAGCAACACGGCTACGAGACGGGTGACGCCGTCTTGCGCGCCATCGCCACGGCGTTTGGCAGCAGATTGCGCGCCATGGACGTGCTGGGTCGTTACGGCGAAGAGGCCTTCATGCTCATCATGCCCAACACGCCGCTGGAAGGTGCTTTGATCAAGGCCGCACGCATGCACGAGCAGATCGCGCAGTTGGCGGTGAAGGGCAAAGACGCTTCAGCGATCAAGGTGAGCGCGTCCATTGGCGTCACCGCCTTCTGTCAAGGTGAGCCTTTCGAGGTCACCTTGGCGCGGGCCGAATCGGCTGTGCAGGTGGCACGAGCTGAAGGACCCAACCGGATTGGGTCATTGCCCCTGGTGGGCGAGCCTGTCGTTCAAGAAGACGCCACCGTTAAATCCGCATTGGCATCACCACGTACTTAAAACCTTCGATTTCGGGGTTGGTGATCAGCACAGAGCTGTTGGCATCGTTCAGGGACAAGGTGACCATGTCCTGGCTCATATTGGCCAGCACGTCCATCAGATAGCCGACGTTGAAGCCAATTTCGAAGCTGTCGCCGCCGTAGTCGATTTCAAGCTCTTCTTTGGCCTCTTCCTGCTCCGCGTTGCTCGATGCAATGCCCAGGGTGCCCGGCGACACGTTGACACGCACGCCCTTGAACTTCTCGGACGTCAGGATGGCAGCGCGTTGCAGGCTGGACAGCAAGGTGGCACGGCCCAGGGTGATGTGGTTCTTGTGGTTTTTGGGGATGACGCGGTTGTAGTCGGGGAACTTGCCCTCGACCAACTTGGTCACGAATTCCAGGCCCCCAAAATTGAACTTGGCCTGGTTGCCTGCAAACCGCATTTCGATCTGGGCCTCTTCGCCTTCGGCCGTGCCCTTGACGTCGTCCTTCAAGAGGCGCTGCAGCTCCAGCACCGTCTTGCGCGGCAGGATGACTTCCTGCTTGGGCATTTCGACCTCCAGCGTGGACTGGGCCAGGGCCAGGCGGTGGCCGTCGGTGGCCACTAGGGTCAGGGTCTTGCCTTCGGCGACGAACAAGATGCCGTTGAGGTAGTAGCGAATGTCGTGCACCGCCATCGAAAAGTGCACCTGGCTGATCAGGCTTTTGAGCGTCTTTTGCGGCACGCTGAACGCAGGGCCAAAGTCGATGGCCTCTTGCACCAGGGGGAAGTCTTCGGCGGGCAGCGTTTGCAAGGTGAAGCGGCTCTTGCCGGCTTGCAAGGTCAGTTTGGCCTGGTTGGCGCTGAGTGAAACGGTCTGATCGCTGGGCAGACTTTTGAGAATGTCGATGAGTTTTTTGGCCCCAACGGTGATGGCGTAGTTGCCTTCGTCGCCGTCAAGCTGGGCCGCAGTGCGGACCTGAATTTCGAGATCGCTGGTGGTGAATTCAACCGAATCGCCGGTCTTGCGAATCAGCACGTTGGCCAAGATGGGCAGAGTATGGCGACGTTCGACGATGCCGGCAACCACTTGCAGGGCTGAGAGAACTTTTTCTTGAACTGCTTTCAACACAATCATTTCAGTCTTTCAAATTGGTCGTCGTAGTAGAGGGCCGCATTTTTTGTGCACAACGCTATTTTCTCTTGTTCCATCAAGGATTTAGCCTAAGGACAAGCCTGTGGGTAGCGTCCATGAAATTTTGGGGTCAACAGACAACAACTTTGGAGAAGTGTCCGCCGCTGTGGACAAGTGGGTGCTTGTCCTTTATTTATCCACAACTTTGTTGGCTTGACATTCTTCACTGGTTTGGTCATCCCTTGAGCGTCTGTTCCAGAACGTGCAGTTGCTGGTTCAATTCGGTGTCCTTGCCGCGCTCGCCACTGATCTTGCGCACGGCGTGCAGCACGGTGGTGTGATCGCGCCCGCCAAAGAGTTCGCCGATCTCGGGCAGGCTTTTTTGCGTCAGTTCCTTGGCCAGGTACATGGCGATCTGACGCGGGCGCGCAATGCTGGCCGGGCGCTTCTTGCTGTACATGTCGGCGACCTTGATCTTGTAGAAGTCGGCTACGGTTTTCTGGATGTTCTCGACGCTGATCTGGCGGTTCTGGATGGACAGCAAATCCTTGAGCGCTTCGCGCGCGAGGGCGATGGTGATTTCTTTGTGGTTGAACTTGGCAAAGGCCAGCACCTTGCGCAGCGCACCTTCGAGTTCGCGCACATTGGCGCGCACGTTCTTGGCCACAAAGAAAGCGACGTCCTCGGGCATCTCGATGCCTTCCTGGAAGGCCTTTTTGATCAGGATGGCCACGCGCATCTCTAATTCGGGCGGCTCGATGGCCACGGTCAGGCCGGCGTCAAAGCGCGAGGTCAGGCGTTCATCGATGTTGACCAGACCCTTGGGGTAGGTGTCGCTGGTCATGATGATGTGCGCTTTCTTGGCCAGCAGGGCCTCGAAGGCGTTGAAGAATTCTTCTTGCGTGCGGTCCTTGCCGGCGAAGAACTGCACATCATCGATCAGCAGCAGATCGAGCTGGTGGTATTTGGCCTTGAGCTCGTCAAAAGTCTTGCGCTGGTAGTTCTTGACCACGTCGGAGATGAACTGCTCGGCGTGCAGGTAGAGGATGCGCGCGTCGGGCTTGTCGGCCAGCAGGGCGTTGCCCACGGCGTTCATCAAGTGGGTCTTGCCCAGGCCCACCCCGCCATAGATGAAGAGTGGGTTGTACATGACGCCGGGGGCACCCGCCACATGCAGCGCGGCGGTGCGGGCCATCTGGTTGGCGCGGCCAGGCACCAGGGTGTCGAAGGTGAGGGCGGGGTTCAGGCCCATCACCTGGGGATGGGCACGGTGCCCGTTGTCGTGCGCCCGCTGGGGCGTTTGGTGGCCTTGGCTGCTGTAGCTGGCCGGGCCTTGCGGGATGTTTTGCTGCGCATTGGCCGGCAGACTCAGCCCACTGGAGCTGCCCATGCCAGGCATGGGCATGGGGGTACGCGGGGCGGGGGCCCGGGGTGCCAGGGCCAGGTCCACCTTGACGGGGCCGCCGGTCAACTCGCTGACGATGGCTTCCAGGCGCGCGCTGTATTGCGTGCGGATCCAGTCGAGCATGAAACGATTGGCGACGCGCACGCTCACGACCGTGCTGCCGTCCTGCAGGCTGACTTCAGCCTCGGGAAGGGGGCGGATCCAGGTGTTGAACTGCTGTTCGGGCAGTTCGGTGGCCAGCCGTTCGCAACTGCGTTGCCAGAGGCTGGTCAGATCAAGTGGAGGGTGACTTGCGGCGCTCGAGTCAAAGGCACTCATGTTGTGGATAAGTCCTTACATTGGCCGAGAATTCTAAGCGCTACTGGGTCAGCTTGACCCAGTTATCCACAGTTTTTTACCCAGGGTTGTCCATGTTCAGGCTTGGTCATTTGCGTGGCGGGCGTTGACCAATGCCGAAAGTTTTGGTGTAATCGCGGGTTCGACCGGCTTTAGTGCCGGGAATGTCTTGCGGCAATTGCATCGCCAGGCAGAGATCACAAGAAGGATAGATCATGAAACGCACTTACCAACCGTCCAAGACCCGCCGCGCCCGTACCCATGGTTTCCTGGTGCGCATGAAGACCAAGGGTGGCCGCAAGGTCATCAATGCACGCCGCGCCAAGGGCCGTGCTCGCTTGGCTGTCTGAGTCTGCTGAGGGTTTGCAAGCAGCGCTTGGCAAGCCCACCCTGTCGACCGCCGTGCGCCGTCCCAGCCTGAAGGCCGCTGAGTTTCAGAAGGCCTTGGGCACCCGCCCGGTGGCCCGCACAGCCCATTTTGTGTTGCATCACCTGCCACATAGCGCAGCGCCGTCGTCCCAGACCACGGCGCTGATCGTCGTTGGTGAGTCGGAGTTGTCAACAGCCCCGGCGACCGAAGACATGGCCTGTGTGGATGAATTGTTGCCAACGACCCTGCGGACGGCCCCGATGGGTCCGCTCATGGGACGTTTGGGGGTGGTGTTTCCAAAGCGCCTGGCCCGCCGTTCGGTGACCCGTTCTTTGTTGCGCCATCAGGCGCGCGAGGCGGTGTTGCGTCATGCCAGCGCGGCGGCTCAGGCGGGGTGGGGGCCCGCGCACCCGGGCGATGCCTGGGTGGTGCGTTTGCGCGCACCGTTTGACAAGCAGCAATTTCCCAGCGCGGCCTCTAGTGCGTTGAATCGCGTGGTGCGCCTGGAACTCGATGCCCTGTGGGCTGCGTTGTGCGCCAAGGCCCCGCCTTTATCTTTACACGGCACGGCCGGTCGGAGCGCTTGATGGTGCTGTGGCGTGCGCTGAGGTCTGGGATACTCGCGGTGCTCGTGGCCCTGGTCAAGGGCTACCGGTTCTTTCTGAGCCCCTGGTTGGGCTCGGCTTGTCGTTTCACCCCCACCTGTTCTTTGTATGCCCTACAGGCGCTGGAGCGTCACGGCCCAGCTGCCGGAACTTACCTGGCCACGCGACGCCTGCTGCGTTGTCACCCGGGGTGCCCTGGTGGGCATGATCCGGTGCCTGACAAGCGCGTGGGGCTGTTTTCTTTTTCCAACGTTCCGTCTGACCAAGCTCACCCATGAATGATTTGCGTCGCACCCTGTTGTGGTCGGTGTTTGCCGTCTCACTGTTGATGATGTGGGACGGGTGGTTGCGCCACACGGGCCAACCGTCCTTGTTCGCGCCTCCGCCTCCCGCCAGCGCGGTGGCTTCGGCGTCGCCGCAGGCTTCCAACGCGGCCCTGCCCATGGCCCCAACCACGCTGAGCGGAGCCGCGGCTTCGGCCACGCCGATGGCGGCGGGCGCCAGCGCCCCGGTGGCCCCGCTCGTGCATGAGCAGCTGACGCTGACGACGGATGTCATCAAGGCGACGCTGGACACTCAGGGCGGCAACTTGGTGAAGGTGGAGTTGCTCAAGCACCTCGATCAGGACGATGCCAGCAAGAATATGGTGGTGTTGAATCAGACACCCACGCACACGTATGTGGCCCAGACGGGACTGATTGCGGGCGCTGGCACGGACGGCCTGCCCACGCACCTGACGGCCATGACGGTGTTGACGTCCGAGCGTGAGCTGGCTGCCGGCGCTGAGGCGCTGGTGGTCAAGCTGGAATCAGCCCCCGTCAACGGCGTCAAGCTGCTCAAGACCTACACCTTCAAGCGCGGCGAGTACGCCATTGACGTCCAGCAGGAGGTGGTCAACACGGGCAGCGCGACGGTGCGCCCGAACCTGTACTTGCAGCTGGTGCGTGATGGCACGTTGCCAGCGCCCGCCCACAGCGGGCCCAGCTTCCTGGGCGGCCCGCAGGCTTATACCGGCACGGCTATTTACTCGGCCAAGGGCAAGTATCAGAAGGTGGACTTCACCCACATTGAAGAGAACAAGGCCGAGTTTGAAAAGGCCGATGACCACGGCTGGGTGGCGATGGTTCAGCATTACTTTGCCGCGGCCTGGCTGCACAACGACGCGGGTCCGCGCGAGTTCTTTGCCCGCAAGGTGGACACCAATTTGTACGCGGTGGGCATGATGTTCCCGCTGGGCGAGGTGGCCGCTGGCCAGAGCAAGTCCTTTGATGCGACCTTGTTCGTCGGCCCGCAAGAAGAGAAAAAACTGGCGGCGCTGGCGCCGGGTCTGGAGCTGGTCAAGGACTATGGCTGGCAACGGGTGTTGGCCGAACCGCTGTTCTGGCTGCTGGACAAATTGCACACCTTGATCGGTAACTGGGGCTGGGCCATCGTGGCGCTGGTCGTGTTGCTCAAGGCGGCCTTCTACTGGTTGAACGCCAAGGCCTATGCCTCCATGGCCAAGATGAAGGCGCTGAACCCACGTATCCAGGCCATGCGCGAGGCGCTCAAGGACAAGCCGCAGGAGATGCAGCAGCAGATGCTGAAGATCTACCGCGAAGAAAAGGTCAACCCGATCGGTGGCTGCCTGCCCATCCTGATCCAGATCCCGGTGTTCATCTCGCTGTACTCGGTGCTGCTGTCGAGTGTTGAAATGCGCAACGCCCCGTGGATTGGCTGGATCCACGACCTGTCGGTCAAGGACCCGTTCTTTGTGTTGCCGGCGCTGATGACGGCGTCGACCTTGCTGCAGACCTGGCTGAACCCGACGCCGCCGGATCCGGTGCAGGCCAAGATGATGTGGATCATGCCGATGCTCTTCTCGGTCATGTTCTTCTTCTTCCCGGCTGGGCTGGTGCTGTACTGGTTCACCAACAACGTGTTGTCGATTGCCCAGCAGTGGGCCATTAACCGGCGCATTGAGGGGCAGGCCTTGGCCAAGGCCAGGTAGCTCACGACGGCCTCGCCGCAAAAGAAAAGCCGCCCAGGGTTCGCCCCAGGCGGCTTTTTTTTTGGCTTGGAGCGTGCGGCTCAGCCGCCGGTGCGGCGGTTCATGATCATGCCGCCGGCCAGCATCGCGGCGACCCAGAAGGGCCACAAGGGCAGCTCGCTCGGGCTGGCATTGCTGAACATGAACAGCTGTTCAAGCGTGTGGATCATGGAGGTTCCCCGTTGGTGATGGCTGACTAGCGGCTCATGATCACGGCGGGTGGTGATGTGGGTGTGACGTGCAACCCTGCCGGATGGACCATCGGGTCGCCGCTTTGCAGTTGTCGCGCCTTCATGCGCTTCCAGGACACTGGCACCCACAGCTGGCGCCAGAAGTTGTGCACCGGGTAGTGCTGTTCATTGAACAAGCCCATGTGTTCGGGGCGGCTGCGACCGGCAGGGTAGACAAAGGTGCCGAACAGGCGGTCCCAGAGCATGAAGATGGCGTAGTTCTTGGCCTCGTCGATCTTGTTGGAGTGGTGCCAGCGGTGGATTTCGTTGGTGCCAATCAGGTGGTTGAGCGCGCCAAAGCGGAAGTCCACGTTCATGTGCGTGATGGTGGCCAGCACGCTGCCGATGACGCCGCCCATGATGAAGGCCTCGGGCGAGATGCCGGTTTGAAACGCCACGAAGCTGGGGACGATGCGGCGCCACAGCAGGTCGAGCGGGTGGGCGCGGCTGGCGTTGAGGACGCTGAGGCGGTGGGCGCAGTGGTGCACGCTGTGCAGGCGCCACAAGAATTCAAGCTCGTGGGCCAGGCGGTGGGTGACGTAGAACATGAAGTCAAACGTCAGGAAGGAGATGGCCACCTGCGCGGCGAAGGGCAGGTGGTGGGCGGCAAAGCGCTCGTCAAGCACCCCAAAGTGAAACAGCAGGCCAGAGCCGGTGGCCGCGATGAGGGCGTGGATGAGCAGGTTGTTGAGTCCGGCCATGGCGAACATGGCGCCGTTGCTGAGCGTGTCGGTCAGGACTTCGCCTGGTTCAAAGCGATTGGCCTGCTCGGGCCACAGGTACTGCATGGCCGTGCAGGCGATGTAGTAGGGCATGAGGTAGTACATGCCGATGCGGGCCGGGTCGAAATTGAAGGCCAACACGGCCACGATGCCGCCGGCCACTGACCCGAACAGGAACGCCCAACTGGCGATGGTCTTGAACACAATGACTCCGCAACCCTTTGGACAACCGGTCCGATCGGATCACTCTAGAGGGCGCGCTGGTGGGCGAAAATAGGGAATAGTCCTTGCGGCCCCCTGAACGAGCGGGTCGAGGACAATCGGGGTTTTGACCGGGTGAAAACAAGCATGTCGTGGACGGATCGGAACAGCCCCATCGTGGCCGTGGCCACCGCCTCGGGCCGTGGGGCCGTGGGGATCGTGCGGGTGTCGGGGGCGGGCTTGATGGCGCTGGCCCAGGCGCTGTGCGGGCGCACCCTGGCGCCTCGGCAGGCCACGTATGGCCCGCTGCGCGATGCCCGGGGCGAGGCCATCGACCACGGTCTGGCGTTGTACTTCCCGGGGCCGCACAGCTTCACGGGTGAGGATGTGCTGGAGTTGCAGGCCCACGGCGGGCCGGTGGTGTTGCAGCTTGTGCTGGCGCGCTGCCTTGAGGCCGCCCGCGAGTTGCTGCCCGATACCGGCCGCGAGCGCCTGCCGGGCTTGCGGGTGGCCGAGCCGGGCGAGTTCACCCAGCGGGCTTTCTTGAATGACAAGATTGATCTGGCGCAGGCCGAGGCGATCGCCGACCTGATCGATGCGAGCACCGAGGCCGCGGCTCGTTCGGCCACGCGTTCGCTGGGCGGTGCGTTCTCCAAAGAGATCGACCTGCTGCGCGAGCAGTTGATCAATCTGCGCATGCTGGTGGAGGCGACGCTGGATTTTCCGGAAGAAGAGATCGACTTTCTGGAAAAGGCCGATGCGCGGGGCCGCCTGAACCGCGTGGCTGCGACGCTGGACGGGGTGTTGGCGCGGGCGCGCCAGGGGGCGCTGCTGCGCGAGGGCCTGCAGGTGGTGTTGGCGGGGCAGCCCAATGCGGGCAAGAGCTCGTTGCTCAATGCCCTGGCCGGGGCGGAGCTGGCCATCGTGACGCCGATTGCGGGCACGACGCGCGACAAGGTCAGCCAGACGATTCAGATTGAGGGGGTGCCGCTGCATGTGATCGACACGGCAGGCTTGCGCGCTGACCATGAAGCGGGTGACGAGGTTGAGCGCATTGGCATGGCGCGCAGCTGGGAGGCCATTGCGCAGGCCGATGCGGTGCTGTTTCTGCACGATCTGACGCGTGGCGCCGACCGGGCCTATGTGCAGGCCGATGTCGAGATTGCCGCCAAATTGCCGCGGGGCGTGCCGGTGCTGCATGTGTTCAACAAGGCCGACAGCGTGGCGGTGGCCGACCTGCAGGGCCTGGCCCACGAACCTGAGGGCCCCCTGCTGGCCTTGTCGGCGCTGACCGGCGAGGGGCTGGAGGCGTTGCGCCGCACCCTGCTGGAACAGGCGGGCTGGCAGGCCGCCCCCGAGGGGGTTTTCATCGCTCGCCAGCGCCATGTGCAGGCCTTGCGCCGGGCGCGCGAGCATCTGGAGGGCGCGCAGGCGCATGCGGCGATGGCCGATGGCGCCCTGGATTTGCTGGCCGAGGAGCTGCGCCTGGCCCACAACGCGCTGGGCACCATTACCGGGGCGTTCTCGGCGGACGATCTGCTGGGCGAGATCTTCACGCGTTTTTGCATCGGCAAGTGAGCGCCGGCTCCTCCCACGTTTGAAGTGGCGGGGCCCCCTGTTTGCGGGGTGCCTTTGGGGCGGGGCGTCACCACAATTCGTGACGATCCCATAAATCTCTCAGGAGAGTCCACCATGAATCTTCGTTCTATGACCTTGGTCGCCTTGATGGCGATGGCCGGCGTGGCCCAGGCGGCCACCATCAGCTGGAATCAATGGAGTTCGGGCACCGCCGGCGCCATCACCGCGCCCACCGGAGCCGTCTCGGTCACCTACGCGGGCGATTCCCCGACGTTCTTCTACCCGAGCTACCCCAGCTGGGCGCCCGCGGGCAGCTATGCCGACGGCAGCATCGTGGCCAACGCCCCCACGGGTGGCATCAAGGGGCTCGTGGGCGGCACCAGCACGGTCAACACCGTGAGTTTTTCGACCCCCGTGGTCGATCCGGTTTTTTCCATCTGGAGCCTGGGCTCGCCCGGCACGCCCGCGCGTTTTGAATTCATCAATGCCACGCCGATTTTTGTCGCCGGTGGGCCGTCCAATGAATACGGTGGCAAGGCCATCGTCGTCACGGGCCATGTGGTCTCCGGATCCGAGTCCAACGGCACGATCCAGTTCAAAGGCGTCTACGACCACATTTCCTGGACCAATCCGGCCGCCGAGAACTGGTACGGCTTCAATGTGGGCATTGCCGCGGCGGTGCCCGAGCCCCAGGAGAGCGCCTTGGCGCTGGCCGGCTTGGCGATGGTGGGGCTGTGGACCCGCCGACGTGGGGCACGATCGGGGGCCTGAAGGCGCCCGCAGCCGCGACTTGAGCGGCCTCGGACCACACAAAGGGCCCTGCGGGGCCCTTGCCTGTTTTTGGCTGCCCCGAGAGGCGGGCCCCGGGCAAATAGCCTCCACGAAGGTCCCCGAATCGATTAAATTCCACAGCTTGTGCGCCGCAGCACTACTTTGAGGAAAAGATGGAAGTCACGGAATTGATTCAAGCCATCCAGACGCTCAATACCGAAGATGTTTTTCGGCCGCGCCTGGACGCTCAGCAATGGCGGACCTTGTGTCAGTACTTGACGCGCCATGAGCTTCGCTCGGGCGATTTGCTGGTCAAGCAGGGCGACCGCGACCGCACGGTTTATTTCTTGGGGCAAGGCTCATTGCAGGTGTTTGTCACGGGGGCGACCCCTGGCGCGTCGCGCATTGCCATTTTGCGGCCGGGGTCGATCTGCGGAGAACCTGGCTTGTTCAGCGATGCCCCGCGCATGGCCAATGTCGAGGCCATGACCCCCTGTGTGATCTTTGCGCTGCGGTTGCCGCGTTTTGAAGAGCTGGTCGCGCGGGTGCCTGGGGTGGCCGTGGAGGTGTTGCGGGCCGCCGGTGCGGTGATGTCGCTGCGCCTGCGTGGCAATGTGCTGCGACAGGTGCCTTCGGCCTGACCAGCATTCAGGGGGTGGGGTTCAATGTTCATTGGTCAAGATATGCATCGCGCCACGATCTTGGTGGCCGACGATTCCCCGCAAAACATCGAGTTGTTGTCGCGCGTGCTCGGCCAGGACTACCGCGTCAAGGTGGCCACGTCGGGCGAGAAGGCCCTGGCGATGGCGTATTCCGATGAACCGCCCGACTTGATCTTGCTGGACATCTTGATGCCTGACCTGAGCGGCCACGAGGTGTGTCGGCGCATCAAGGCCAACCCGGACCGGCGCGGCATTCCCATCATTTTTGTGACGGCGATGAATTCGGTCGAGGACGAGAGTCTGGGGCTGGCCATTGGTGCGGTGGATTACATCGCCAAGCCGATCAGCCCCGCCCTGGTGCTGGCCCGGGTGCGCACGCATCTGGCCTTGCACGATCAGGCGCGGGAACTGGAACGCCAGGTGGCCCAGCGCACCGCTGAGCTGGCGGCCACGCGCCAGCAGCTGATCCGCCGCTTGGGCCGCGCGGCGGAGTTCAAGGACAACGAATCGGGCAACCATGTGGTGCGCATGAGCCACCTCGCGCGCCTGATCGGCCAACAGGCGGGCCTGGGTCCGGAGGCGCTGCAGTTGCTGTTCCAGACCACGGCCATGCATGACGTGGGCAAGATCGGCGTCCCCGATCGCATCTTGCTCAAGTCCGGCCCGCTGGACGAGGCCGAGTGGGCACTGATGCGCCAGCATGCACAGATTGGTGCCGACATCATTGGTCGGCACGACAATGAGTTGTTGTCGACGGCTCGCTCCATCGCCCTGACGCACCACGAGCGCTGGGATGGCACCGGCTATCCGCAGGGGCTCAAGGGCGAGCAGATCCCGCTGTTCGGGCGCATCGTGGCCATTGCCGATGTGTTTGATGCCTTGATGACGCGCCGGCCCTACAAGGCGCCCATCCCGACGGCGGAGTCGCTGGCGCTGATGGCTGAACAGCGCGGGCGCCATTTTGATCCGACGCTGCTGGATTGTTTTTTCCAGCAGCAGTTCGAGATCCTCAAGATCATGGAGTTGTACTCCGATGACCGCGGCGCTCCGAACGATTTCTGAGTCAGGCGGATGGCCGTAGCGATGTGAGGGCTGCGCCCGCAGCGTCAAAGTCGTATCGGGCCAATGCGGCGGTCAAGGCCGTGACGGCGGCTTGTTGCTGCAGCGCGGGCTGATGCGCCACCATTTCTCGGATCACGTCGAGGGCTTGGGCGTCGTTGTCGCGGATCAGGGTCGCCAGGTGCTGCCACCGCGCTTGCAGGGTGTCGTTGTTCAGATCCGGTGCGGCAGCGACGCTGCCTTCGATCGGGGCCGGCGGGACCATGGCGCCAATCGCCTCCTGCACGGCGTTCAGCGCGGCCAGGGTCTGGTCCAGGGCCGGCTGCATGGCGTTGTCGGGGCCTTGCTCGGTCAGACTCTGGAGTTGTTGTGCGGCGTGTTGAAGCGCTCGGGCACCGATGTTGCTGGCCAGACCTTTGAGGGTGTGGGCATGGCGGATGGCGCGTGCCAGGTCGCCCTCGCGCAGGGCTTGGGTAAATTGCCGTTCGAAGTCTTGCTGGTCTTCTTGAAAGCCTTTGAGCAGGCGGCGATACAGGTCCAGGTCGCCCATGCAGCGGGCCAGGCCATCGGCCGAGTCCAGGATGGGCGGCGGCGCGGGCACGACCCAGCGGGCGATGGTGTCGAACATCTGGCGCAGGTCGAGCGGTTTGGTGATGTGGTCGTTCATGCCGCTGTCGGCGGCCCGTTCATGGTCGGCGGCCATCGCGCTGGCCGTCATGGCGATCACGGGCAGGTCGGTCCAGGCGGGGTTGGCACGGATCCGTTCGGTGGCCACGTAGCCGTCCATCACCGGCATCTGGCAGTCCATCAGCACGCCGTCAAAGGGGCCGTCCTGGGTCAGCTGGTCGAGGGCTTGCTGGCCATTGGCGACGGCCACCACTTCGATGCCCGCGCGTCGCAGCAACTCGCAGGCCAGCTCCTGATTGAGGGGTTGATCTTCCACCAGCAAGAGCCGGGTGCCGGCCAGTTGGGCCCTGGCGGTTTGCAGGATGTCGCGGGCCTGATCCGCGGTGGAGGACAGGGCCTGACTCGGGGCCGGTGTGGGGGCCAGCTCGCGCAGCCCAAAGTGGGCGGTGAAGTGGAAGGTCGAGCCTTGGCCGAGGGCGCTTTGGACCCAGATCTGTCCGTTCATCATGTCGACCAGTTGGCGCGAGATGCTCAGGCCCAGGCCGGTGCCGCCGTATTGGCGGGTGGTGGAGTTGTCGCCCTGCGTGAACGGATCGAATAAGTGAGCAATCACTTCTGGGGGCATGCCGATGCCGGTGTCGCGCACCCAGAAATGCACTTCGACGCCCGCCGACTCCAGGCGCCTGACCTCGGCGCCTATGACGACATTGCCGCCACGTTCGGTGAATTTGAGGGCATTGGCACCCAGATTGATGAGCACCTGGCCCAGCCGCGTCGGGTCGCCGATCAGCGGGGTGGGGATGTCCGCGCTGGGCTCGAATCGCAGGTTCAGGCCTTGCTCCTGGGCCCGCATGCGCAACACGTCGGCCAGGTTGTCAAAGACGTCGTCGAGCCGGAAGTCGGTGCTGTCCAGCGCGAGCTTGCCCGACTCGATCCGGGAGACGTCCAGCACGTCGTTGAGGATGCGCAGCAGGTTGCCAGCGGCGCGGTGGGCTTTGTCCACGTAGTTGCGGGCACTGGGGGGCAGCTCTTCCAGCAAGGCCAGGTGGGTCATGCCCATGACGGCGTTCATGGGGGTGCGGATCTCGTGCGACATATTGGCCAGGAAGTGCGATTTGGCCAAGGTGCTGGCTTCGGCGGCCGCGCGGGCCTCGCGCATGGCCGTTTCGGTCAGCTTGCGGGCGGTGATGTCCTGGATGATGGCGCAGTAGTGCGGGCGCCCTTCCTGGTCAAAGGGGACGACCACGATTTCGGCATCAAACACGTCGCCGTCCAGCCGGACGTGGCGCCATTCAATGGGCAAGGACTGATGAGTGCCCGTCATCAGGCTTTGGATGATGCTTTTGGCGGCCTCTTCGCTGGGTCGGCCATCGGCCTGCAGTTTGGGTGACAGGGGTTGTTTGGCGAGGTGCAGGCCCAGCAGGGCTTGTTCGTTGTCGGCCCTGAATAGGCGCAGCGCCCCGGGATTGCAGCGGTAGATGCCCTTGTCGCGTTCATAAAAGAGGAAGGCGATGGGCGCATGGGTGAACACCGCGTCGGCGCGGTCTGCGAGGCGCTTGCGCTCGGTGATGTCCAGCCAGTAGCCGTTGTAGGTGATGCTGCCGTCGGCCTGCTGGCTGGGGGTGCTGTTGCAGTGCACCCAGCGTTGCTCCTGGTGTCGGGTGATCGGGAACTCGATGGCCCGGGTGGGTGGGCTCAGGGTGTCCTGGTGGGCCAGTCGCCAGGCCAGGTCGGGGTCGTCGGTGAGGGCGTCCGCGTCAATGCCGAGGACGTTTTTCAGCCCCTGCCCGACGAAGGTGAAACGGCCCGGGCCTTGGGCCGGTTGCTGGTAGCAAAACACGACCAGTGGCAGGGCGTGCGCCATCTCTTGCAGCGCCAGTTTGGCGCGGGTCATCTCGTCCAGGCGGCCAATGCGCTGGGCCATGGCGGCGATGAACCAGTAGCCGAGCACCAGCGCCAGAACGGCGGCCAGGACGCCTTCGGCCAACAAGGTGTTCTCGCCGTCCAGGGCCACAACCGCCCAGGCGGTGAGCCCGCCATAGGACAGCGGCCGGCTCACCACGAGGTGGCGCTGGCCCTCAATGGTGACCTGTGTGACGGTTTGGTCCCGCACCCGCACCTGCGTCAGGGACCAGGGCAGGGTGGTGATGGTTTGCATGTACAGGCGCTGGGCCTGGGCGGCATCCAGGGTCATGTGGCCCACCAGTGGCGTGCGCTTGAGGAGGTCTTTGCCCTGCGCGCTCATCAGGATGACGCCTTGGTTGTCGGTCACCAGCAGATGCCGCTGGGGATCGTCAAAGAAACGGTTGAAGGCGCTGGGCTCTTGCTTGATGCCCACCAGGCCGAGCAATTGCGAGCCCTCATGCACCGTCGCGGCAAAGTAGAAGCCGGGGATTTTGGTGATGCGCCCCACCGCAAACTGGGAGCCGCTGCCGCCATCGAGCGCCTCGGTGAAATAGGTGCGCGTTTTGAAATTGGTGCCCAGGACATTGACGGATTGGTCCAACCGGCTGTCGGCCAGCACGGTGCCAAAGCGGTCCATCAAGAAGATGTCGTTCAGGGCGAAGTCCTGCGCGGTGTCACGCAAGACCCTGGACATGTCGCGCACGTCGCTGTTGCGCATCAGCGTGGCCTGGATCTTCAGGCGATTGGCGTCGGTCAGTTTGTCCGAGCCCTCCACATGCGTGGTCTGCAAAAAGGTGTGAAGGGCGGTTTGACGGCTCAGTGCGCGCGGCAGGGCTTGGAGCTGCTGAAGGGTGACCTCCAGCGAGTTGCTCAGGCTGCCCAGCCGGTGGGCGGTGGTTTGCAGCAGGAACTGGCGGTGGTCGTCGATCTGGTCGTGGACGGCCCAGGTGGCGCCGGCCACCACGATGGCGGTCCAGATCACGGTGATCCAGAGCAGGCTTTTTTTCAGCGAGGGGTTGGAATGGCTCGCGACGGTGCGGGTGGGTGGGGGCGGGCTGACCGATGCCTCCATGGCGGGGTTTCCTTTCAGCCGTTGAGCAACATGCTTTCGGCGCGGGCCAGATCCTGCGGACGCCCCGACAGCACCAGGGTGTCACCGGTCTCCAACACCAAGGCATGGTCGGGCGGAACCACCGCGCCACGTGCGCGACGAATCGACACCACGGCCACGCTCAGTTCGTGCGCTATCAACGACTGTGCCAGGGTTTGGCCAATGCAGGCGGCATCGGTCGAGAGCGTGACCGACTGCAAGCGCTGTAATTCACGCTCATCGACGGAGTCGTCATCGGCCCCGTGGAAATAGTCACGCAGGATGCCGTAGCGCGCCTCCCGTTGGTCCTGCACCAGCCGGATCACGCGCCGCATGGGCACGCCCACCAGGGCCAAGGCCTGCGAGGCCAGCATCAGCGAGCCCTCAATCGCCTCGGGCACGACCACGGTGGCGCCCGCGTGCTGCAACTCGTCCAGGCTGCTGTCATCGATGGTGCGCACCACCACCGGCAGTTCGGGCGCGTATTCATGGACCAGGTGCAAGATTTTTCGGGCCGAGGCGGTGCTGGGGTAGGTGATGACCAGGGCACTGGCCCGCGTCAGGCCGGCGGCGATCAGGCTTTGCAGCCGGGTGGCGTCCCCAAAGACGGCGTTCTGGCCGGCGGCGGCGGCCTGTTGCACGCGGTCGGGGTCCAGGTCCAGGGCGATGTAGGGGATGTGCTCTTTGTCGAGCAGCCGCGCCAGGTTCTGGCCGCTGCGCCCATAGCCGCAGATGAGGACGTGGCGCTCGGTGTTGATGGCCTTGGCGGCGATCTTGGTCATGGCCAGAGACTGCATCAGCCAGTCGGTGGAGGACAGCTTCATGACGATGCGGTTGCTGCCCATGATGATGAGCGGCGTGGCCAACATGGACAGCACCATGGCGGCCAGCAAAGGGCTCTGGGCGTTGGCGGGGATCAACTGATTGTCGGTGGCCAGGGACAGCAGCACGAAGCCGAATTCGCCCGCCTGCGCCAGGTACAAACCGGTGCGCAGCGCCACGCCCGTCTCTGCGCCGAACTGGCGGGCCAGGGCGGCCACCAGGCCGAACTTGAACACCACGGGCAGGGTGCTCAACACCAGCACCAGGGCCCAGTGGTCGACCACGCTGTGCCAGTCCAGCTTCATGCCCACGGTGATGAAGAACAGACCCAGCAGCACGTCGTGGAAAGGGCGGATGTCGGTCTCCACCTGGTGCTTGTATTCGGTCTCGGCGATCAACATGCCTGCCAGGAAAGCGCCCAGCGCCAGCGACAGGCCGGCGTGTTCGGTCAGCCAGGCCAGGCCCAGCGTGACCAGCAGCAGGTTGAGCATGAACAGCTCTTCGCTCTTGCGGCGTGCCACCTGGGTCAGCCACCAGTGCATCACTTTCTGGCCGCCCATCAAGAGCAAGGCCAGCACGACGCTGGCTTTGAGTCCTGCGATGAGCAGGGTGCGCGTCAGCTCGGCCGGGCTGCTGCCCAGCGCCGGGATCAGCACCAGCAAAGGCACCACGGCCAAATCCTGAAACAGCAAGATGCCCATGACGCGGCGGCCATGCGGGCTGTCCAGCTCCAGGCGCTCGGCCATCATCTTGACGACAATGGCCGTGCTGCTCATGGCCAGTGCGCCGCCCAGGGCCACGGCGCTTTGCCAGCTCAGTTTCCAGCCCAGCAGCCCATCGTGGAGGCCCAGGGTGACCAGTCCGGCGGTCAGCGCCAGGTGCCCGCCGACGGTCGCCACCATGGTCAGGCCCACCTGGCTCAGACCCAGGCCAAACACCAGCGAGCGCATGCTCTTGAGCTTGGGCAGGTTGAACTCCAGTCCGATCACGAACATCAGGAACACCACGCCAAACTCGGCCAGGTACTGCACCTCGGTCGAGTCCCTCACCAAGCCCAGTGCATTGGGGCCGATCACCACGCCCACGACCAAGTAACCCAACATGGGCGGTAGTTTCAACAGGCGGCACAAGACCACGCCGATCACAGCGGCCAACAGGTACAGAAGGGTGAGGTCGAGCGAGCTGGTCATCTTGTCCCTAGAATCCTTCCATCCTACTCGGTGCTTTCAAAGCCTGGCTCATGACGTTCTTGCCAAATTCCTCGCCCCCTCATTCCTTGGTGCCTGACCGGGCCGTCATCGTCGCGCTGGCGCGCCAGGCCCTGGACATCGAGGCCCAGGCCCTGCTGGACATGCGCGCGCGCCTGGCGGGCGAGTCCGGCCAGGCCTTCGCGGCGGCGGTGCAGGCGGTGCTGGCCTGCCAGGGCCGTTTGGTGGTGATGGGCATGGGCAAGAGCGGCCATGTGGGGCGCAAGATCGTCGCCACGCTGGCCTCCACCGGCACGCCATCGATGTTCGTGCACCCCGGCGAGGCCGCTCACGGCGACCTGGGCATGGTGACGCCGGGGGACATTGTGCTGGCCATTTCGAATTCTGGCGAGAGCGAAGAGCTCGTCGGGCTGCTGCCACTGCTGAAACGGCAAGGCGTGCTGCTGCTGGCCATGACGGGGCGGGCGCAGTCCTCACTGGCGCGCCATGCCGACATCGTGCTGGACTGCGCCGTGGCCCAGGAAGCGTGCCCACTCAACCTCGCCCCCACGGCCAGCACCACGGCGCAAATGGCGCTGGGCGACGCGCTCGCGGTGGCGCTGCTGGACGCGCGCGGCTTCAAGGCCGAGGACTTCGCCCGCTCACACCCCGGTGGGGCGCTGGGGCGCAAGCTGCTGACCCACCTGCGCGACGTGATGCGCTCGGGCGAGGCCTTGCCCTGTGTTGCGCCCGACACCGCCTTTGGCGAGGTGATGCGCGAGATGAGCGCCAAGGGCCTGGGCGCGGCCGTGGTCGTGGACGCCGAACGCAAGGTGCTGGGGGTGTTCACCGACGGCGATCTGCGCCGCAAGATCGAAGCGGGCGTGGATTTGCGCACCGCCACCGCCGCACAGTTGATGACGCCAAAACCGCGCTGCATCCGCGACGACGTGCTGGCCGCTGAAGCCGTGGCCCTGATGGAAACCCACCGCATCAACACCTTGCTGGTGGTCGATGCCCAGGGGGTGCTGGTCGGGGCCACCACCACCAACGACCTGATGCGCGCGAAGGTGATCTGATGCGAGCCCTCAACCCGACCTTGTCGTTCCCGACCGAGCTGCGCCCATTTGCCAAAGACATCCGCGCGGCCATTTTCGACGTCGACGGTGTCTTGACCGATGGCACCTTGTTCATCAGCGAGGCCGGCGAAACGCTCAAGGCCTTCAATGCGCTGGACGGCCACGGCTTGAAGCTATTGGCGCAGGGCGGCATCACGCCCATCGTCATCACCGGACGTGACTCAGCGGCGGTGCGCCGACGCCTGAAAGACTTGGGCATCACCCAGGCCGTCTTTGGGGCCCACGACAAGTTGGCGGCCGCTGAACCCCTGCTGGCTTCTTTGGGCCTGCATTGGCATGAAGTGGCCGTGATGGGCGATGACTGGCCGGACCTGCCCCTGCTGGTGCGCGCCGGGTTTGCCTGCGCGCCCCGCAATGCCCACGCCGAAGTGCGCGCCGTGGCCCACCATGTCACCGCCCTGCAAGGCGGCCATGGCGCCGCGCGCGAGTGCTGCGACCTGCTGCTGTGGGCGTCGGGCCGCTACGACGCCTTGCTGCATGGGCACCTGCAAACGCTCGATACCACCGCCGAGGGGGCGCAGCCATGACCCCCTCCCGACTGAGCATTCAGGATCAGGTCCGCGCGGCCGTGCCCATGGTGCTGGTGGCCGGTCTGGCCGCGTTCACCTGGTGGCTGGTGCAGTCGGCGCCCAAACTCGCGGGCCCGGACAGTGTGGCCAAGGTGTCATCGGCGCCCGACTATGAGTTGCATCAGGCGCGCGTCGAGCGCTACAACGCCCAGGGCCGTTTGATGGCCATTCTGGACGGCCAGGACATGCGGCATTTCGCCGATGGCGACCGACTTGAAATCGACGCCGTGCAACTGTCGGCCCGCAACGAAGAGGGGCAGCGCGTGCATGCGGTTGCCCGCGAAGGCTTGGCCAATGGCGTGGCCGAAGTGGTGGTCCTCCAAGGGGGCGCCCATGTGGTGGCGACACCCGCGTCCGTCGTGACTGTGGGCAAGGCGATGCTGGGCAGCTCCCCCATCGTGTTTGAGGGCGAGCGGCTCCAGATCGACACCCGCGAGCGCCGCATCAGCGCCAGTCAGCCCATCAAGGTCACCAATGCGCAGGGCCAGGTGACGGCCGGCGAGATGACGCATGACGAGCGCACCGGCATCACCCAGTTGAGCAGGCAAGTGCGCGGGCACTACGACGCCCCCGCCCGATGACGCCCCTGGTCTTCATCACCGGGGCCTCCAGCGGTATCGGTCAGGCCCTGGCGGCCCGCTATGTGCGCGCCGGCTGGCGGGTGGCCCTGGTGGCGCGGCGGGTGGACGAGATGCATCGGTGGGCGCAGGCGCAAGGTTGGCCTGCGGACCGCTGGGCCGTCCATGGCGCTGATGTTCGAGTTGAGGCCCAGATACTGGCCGCCGCGCGGGCCTGTCTGAGTCAGCAAGGCTTGCCCGATGTCGTGATCGCCAACGCTGGCGTGAGCCTGGGCGTCGACCTCTCCTTGGCCGAGGATCTGCCGGTTCTGCGGGACTTGCTGGACACCAATGTGGTCGGGTTGGCCGCCACCTTTCAGCCCTTCATCGCCCCGATGGTCGAGCGCGGCTCGGGCACCCTGGTGGGCGTGGCCAGCGTGGCGGCCATGCGGGGCCTGCCCGGGCACGCCGCCTACTGCGCAGCCAAGGCGGCGGTGGTGAACCTGTGTGAAAGTCTGCGCGGCGAACTCAAGCCCCGGGGCGTGACCGTGGTCACCATCGCCCCGGGCTATGTCGACACGCCGCTGACGCGGGGCAATGACTACCCGATGCCATTCTTGATGACGTCCGAGGCCTTTGCCGAACGGGCGTTCAAGGCCATTGCCGCCGGGGTGCGCTTTCGCGTCATCCCCTGGCCCATGGCCGTGGTGGCCACGCTGCTGCGCCTCATGCCCCGCTGGCTGTTTGATGCCGTGGTCGGGGCGCAAAAGCACCGCAAGAAGCGGCGCCGCAGCTGATCAGCGATCAGTGGCGGTCATGGCCTCTGCCGTGACCCTTGTCGTGTCCACGACCATGGCCGCGATCGCCCCAGTCCTCATCACGGTCACGTCCGCCACGGCGGTCATCCCCGCGACGCTCGTCACGGTCATATCCACGAGGCCTCGAATCGTTCACGAAGTAGACCGGTTGGCCGCAAGCACCGTATTGGCCGCAGTAGCGCGCCCAATTTTTGGAGTGGCCGGGGGGCACGCGCATGTAGATGGGGCGCTGGTACATGGCCACCGGGTTTTGCTGAATGATGACCGGCTGCGGGTAGAGCAGCACCGGAGGCTGGTTGCCCACATCGACGCGACCGTAAAAGCCGGGCTGGGCGACGCTGACACTGACGCCCACATTGGTTGCGGCCATGGCGGCCGAGGTGAACATGAGGGTGCCCAAGGCACCAGCGATCAGGCCTTGGTGGGCCACTGAACGGACCCATGAACGATTCTTCAACTGCATGAATGACTCCATAACGCACGCCGGGATGGGCGGATTTTTGGATTGTGCGGCTTGTTGGGCCCCGCAGGTTGCGAGATGTTATTGAGCCGGGAGGGGCGTGCCCATGAAAAAAGGCGACGCTGTGGAGCATCGCCTTTTTGCGTTCTGCGGCTCAGGGAGCCACAGAGAGGGATTTAGTAGCCGCTGCCGTAGCCGCCGCCACCACTGCGGCCACCGCCGCCGTAGCCGCCGCCACCACCACCGCCACTGCGGCCACCGCCGCCACCGTAGCCACCACCGCCGCCTTCGCGACGGCCACCACCAGCGCCACCGCCGCCGTAGCCACCACCGCCAGCGCCGCCGCCGTTACCGCCGCCACCGTAGGGGCTGCGGAAACCGCTGGGACGCTCTTCACGAGGACGGGCCTCGTTCACCACGATGGCGCGGCCAGCCAGAGACTGACCATTCATGCCGTTGATGGCGGCTTGGGCTTCCGGATCGGTGCCCATTTCGACGAAGCCGAAGCCCTTGGAGCGACCGGTGTCGCGGTCCATCATGACCTTGGCCGACGCCACGGCGCCAAATTGCGAGAAGGCGTCCTGCAGATCCTGATCGCGCACGCTGTAGGCCAGATTGCCCACGTAAAGTTTGTTGCCCACGAGAGAGCTCCTTTCAAAGTAACCATGTGGAGCTTCAACCCATCAGGACCCATTCCATCGAAGGTGCCGCTTCCAGACACAGACTGGCACATTATGAGTGAGACTTTCACAGGAGGCCAACAATTTCAACCCTTATTCGCGCGCGAAAGTCAACCCATGTGCTGAACTGTTGTAGTTGTCCATCACCCTCGCCTGAGGGCTTGCCCCTATGATCAGCGGCGTTTTCGCCTGCGATTGTCCTAAATCCCCCTAATTCCCCCAGACCACCATGGTTGACCCCACCTTTCACGTCACATCGGGATCTTTCGTCAATCGGTTCGACTGGTGGCGAGCCCTGGTGCGCGTGCTGGCCAGTGTCGAGGCGGTGCGCGACGGCCGGGCGATGTATGTGCTGCTGGCGAGTTTTGCCGGCGGCGGCCTGGCCTTGGCCTGCGCGCGGGCCTCTCTGGGGCGGGGCGAACTGTATTGGGCGATCGGGCAGGGCGCGGGGGCCCTGTTCGTGGCCTTTTATGGCAGCAATGCCGCTGGGCTGCTCATGATGGACCGTGCCTTGGGGCGACCTGACCGCGAGGTGATCGATGTGTGCGAGGACGCCCTGGGCATTGCGCACCGCGTGCTGGCGTCCTTGCTGATGGTTCTGATCGTGGCCTCGGTGGTGGCGGCGGGTGTGGTCGGCCTGTTCTGGCTGTGCGGACTGGCGGTGATCGGGCCGTGGCTGTACGCCTTGGTGGTGCCCTTGACGGTGGTGGTGTTGGGCCTGGGGCTGGTGGCCGGCGCGACGGTGATCGCGCCATTGGCCGGGCCGACGGTGTGGGCCGGGGCCTCCTCCCTGGAAAGTCCGCGCATCCTGTGGCGTCTGGTGCGCGAGCAATTGCTGCAGGCGGCGGTGTTGGTGGCCGGGCTCAGCGTGATCACGGCCTTGGTCGGCGCGGCCGCCAGTGCGGTGGTATTTGCCGGGGGGCGCATCATGGCCGAGTTGTCGATCTGGCTGCTCGGTGTGGACGTCGCCCCCGAACTGTTCATGGCGGGGCTGTTCGGCCACAGCCTGAACGGGGCGGCGGTGCCCGGCGTGCCGCCCGAAGCCATCCCCTATCTCTCCGCGGCCACGGTGGGCGGTGGGGCGGTGTTCGCCCTGGGGCTGGTGCTGCCCACGCTGGTTTATTTGCGGGGAGTCTGCGAAATCTACGTGACCTTGCGCACCCGCATGGACGAATCGGCCAGGTAGCCGCCATGTCGATGCACGATCCCTGTCCTTGCGGCCTGCCCGCCGCTTACCTGGCGTGTTGCGGGCGTTACCACGTCGGCCCCTTGGCGCTGTTGGCCCCCACGCCCGAAGCCTTGATGCGCTCGCGGTACAGCGCCTTCGTCAAGGATTTGCGCGGCTACCTGCTGGACACCTGGCACCCTTCGACCCGGCCGCCGATGATCGAGGCGCCTGAGCCGGGCTTGAAATGGCTGGGGCTGGACGTCCGCCGGGCCACGATGAGCGGCGAGGACCGCGGCACGGTGGACTTCGTGGCGCGCAGCAAATGGGGCGGTCGCGCGCACCGCCTGCATGAAGTCAGCGCCTTCGTCCGAGAAGGTGGGCGTTGGTACTACGTGGATGCCCCCCAAACGAGGGGGGTGGGACCGGACTGAAAGGGCTTCCCCCGAAGACAGGCGTGGGGTGAGCCCGTATGGTGGGCTTTGTCATCCACGCATTAAAACGTCGCGCCTCACATGTTGCCCTCACTCGACCCCGTTAAGACCATGATGGTGATCCTCGGCACTTCGGCCGTGCTCATCACCGCCATGGAAGGCGTGCTGATCGCCCGCGCCCGGGGGCCTCAGGCCTACGACTGGAAGGCGTTCTGGACCACCATGCGCATCAATATGTGGCGCGCCATTGTGGAGTTCATCCCCATGGGGGCCGTGATCGGGGTGGCCTTGCCGTTTGGCGCGCAGGTCTACGAGCACCGCCTGTTCACCGTGCCGATGGACACCTGGTGGGGCTGGGTGGCCATGTTCTTGTGCACTGAGTTCTTTTATTACTGGCTGCACCGCACGGGCCACCGGGTGCGCTGGTACTGGGCCTCGCACGTGGTGCACCACTCGGGCAACCAGTACAACCTGGCGGCGGCGTTTCGCCAGTCGGTCACTGGCAAGATCTCGGGCGGCTTCCTCTTTTTTGCGCCGCAATGCTTTTTCGGGTTTTCGCCCAACGCGGTGCTGATCTCCTATGGCGTGAACCTGGTCTACCAGTTCTGGATCCACACCGACTTGGTCGACAAGATGGGCTGGATGGAGGGTTGGTTGAACACCCCGTCGGCGCACCGCGTGCACCACGCGGCCAATGTGGAGTACCTGGACGCCAACTACGGCGGCACCATCATGATATTTGACCGCCTGTTCGGCACCTATGTGCCCGAGAAGGATGGCGTGCCGATCCGCTATGGCCTGGTCAAGCAGGTGACGACCAACAGCGCCTTGAAGATCCTGTTCAACGAGTGGATCAACATTTTCAAGGACGTGCTGCGCGCGCGTCGTCTGCGCGATGCCTTGGGCTATATGTTCATGCCCCCGGGTTGGGCTCCCAATGGTCAGGGGCTGACGACTGACGACCTGCGACGCGAGATGGCGCGGAGGACGGGCTCGCCCACGGGCGTGGCGCCGGATGAGTTGCTGGACCGTCGGCCAATGGGCGCAGGTGTGGGCGTGGTGCTGAATGACGCCGAAGGCGGGGCTTCAGCAAGTGTCGGCTTCTAGCCGGCTGAGCCAGCGCATCGCGTGCTGCCGATCGTGGCCGCACATGTCGGGCGCCGGCTGCAATGAGCCGCACACGGCGGGTCGTTCGGGCAGGCCAAACAACTGACAGCGCCAATCAGCGGCCAAGTGCGGGCAGGGCACCCCGGCGGGTTTGCCGTGCGGCAGGCCGGGCATGGGTGATGAGATGGACGGTGCGATGCAGCAGGCCGCGCAGCCGGGGCGACAGTTCATTGGGGGCATTGTCGCTTGAGCCGCCCCACAAAGACAAACCCCGCCATCAGGCGGGGTTTGCGGTTTATCCACCGCTGAGGTGAAATGCCCTGTTTGAATTATTGTGCGATGACAGCGGGTGCTTAGTTTGATCTTAAAAGCCCCTGGCCAGTTTGCCTACCCCCTAGTTTCACAAGGCGGTGCGGCGCGCAGGGCGGCGGCTCCACAGCCGCCAGGCCAGACCCGCCAAGCCGGCTTCCATCATCAGTGCGACCGTGGAGGGTTCCGGCACGGCGGGCACCGTCAGGGTGCCGACGACGATGCCGTTTTCACGGAATGCCATGGCGCTTTCCAGCAATTGGGGCGTGCCTGAGCCGTCGACCTTGAAGTGGGCCCAGCCGAACGAGGTGTAGGTGTCCCAGCTGAAACCCGGATCGCTGAAGCTGCGCGTTTTCGCGGCCAAGTAGAAATCGGTGCCCACGGTGATCGGCGTGGTGCCGAACACATTGGTGGCCAGGGCGCTGGACGCTTGGGTGAAAACATCGCCAGGCTGGACGAGGTACATCTGGGCGCCTTCGTCGACCGTGTAGGTGACACCGCTCAGTTGGCCCGACGTGTAGTTCATGAACACGGTGGTGAGGTCTGCGCCGACCGTCTGATCGACATTCACGGCGAAATTACCAAAGGACGAGCTTGAGAGGACGCCCCAATGACCGGTCTCGACCACGGCGTAGGCCTGCCCGGCCAAGGCCAGAGCGGCCATGCCAAGGGTATGTTTGACGAATGAGGTTCGCATGTTTTCCCTGAATTGATTGATTTAATTTGACAAGGCAAGTTTAGAGGGGGCGTCCCGTTGCGCATATCAGGGTTGTCCTCGGGGAACGGGGTGAGGAATTGCCCGGTCGGAACTCGATTTCAGTACAATCAAAAGTTGCCCAAAAATTGGGCACATTTGCTGCTGAAAGTGCAAGGTGAGCCATGCTGTACCCCAAGGAATTTGACGTGATCGTGGTGGGCGGTGGCCATGCGGGCACCGAAGCGGCCCTGGCCGCCGCCCGCATGGGCTGCGCCACCCTGCTGCTGACCCACAACATCGAGACCTTGGGCCAGATGAGTTGCAACCCGTCGATCGGCGGGATCGGCAAGGGTCACCTCGTCAAGGAGGTCGACGCCCTGGGCGGGGCCATGGCCGCGGCTACCGACGAGTCGGGCATTCAGTTTCGCATCCTCAATTCATCCAAAGGGCCGGCCGTGCGTGCCACTCGGGCGCAGGCCGACCGCATCCTGTACAAGGCCGCGATTCGTCGGCGCCTGGAAAACCAGCCCAATCTGTGGCTGTTCCAGCAGGCGGTGGATGACCTGATGGTGGAGTCCGATGGGGTGAATGAGCGCGTGGTCGGCGCCGTCACCCAGGTGGGCATTCGGTTTCGCGCACGTGCCGTGGTGTTGACCGCCGGCACCTTCCTGGACGGCAAGATCCACGTGGGCTTGCAGAACTACAGCGCAGGCCGGGCTGGCGATCCGCCGGCGGTGTCGCTGTCGGCCCGATTGAAGGAGTTGAAGTTGCCCCAGGGCCGCTTGAAGACCGGCACCCCGCCGCGCATCGATGGCCGCAGCATCAATTTTGACAAACTGACCGAGCAGCCCGGCGACGGCATGGACGGCCAGACGCCCATGCCGGTGTTCAGCTTCCTAGGGTCGTCCGCGCAACACCCGGCCCAGATGCCGTGCTGGATCACCCACACCAATCAGCAGACGCACGACATCATCCGCTCGGGTTTTGACCGCAGCCCGATGTTCACCGGCGTGATCGAGGGGGTGGGGCCGCGCTACTGCCCCAGCATTGAAGACAAGATCAACCGTTTTGCCGACAAGGATTCGCACCAGATTTTTCTGGAGCCCGAAGGGCTGACGACCCATGAGTTCTACCCCAACGGCATCAGCACCTCGTTGCCCTTCGACATTCAGCTGGCGGCACTGCGCACCATGCCGGGGCTGGAGGACGCTTTCATCCTGCGCCCGGGCTACGCCATTGAATACGACTACTTTGACCCGCGCGAGTTGAAGTCCAATTTCGAAACCAAGGCCATCCAGGGGCTGTACTTTGCCGGGCAGATCAATGGCACCACGGGTTACGAGGAGGCGGCGGCCCAAGGTCTGTTCGCTGGACTGAATGCGGGCTTGCAGGTGCAGGGGCGGGCGCCCTGGATGCCGCGCCGTGATCAGGCCTACTTGGGGGTGCTGGTGGACGACCTCATCACCAAGGGCGTGACCGAGCCCTATCGCATGTTCACCAGCCGCGCCGAGTTTCGCCTGCAACTGCGGGAAGACAATGCCGACATGCGCCTGACCGAAATCGGCCGTGACTTGGGTCTGGTCGACGATGTGCGGTGGGCGGCTTTCAACCGCAAGCGCGATGTTGTTTCACGTGAAACCGAGCGTTTGCACACAAGCTGGGTTCGGCCCGCGACTTTGCCGGCAGCCGACGCCGAACGATTGGTGGGCAAGGCGCTGGAGCGGGAATACCGGTTGTCGGATTTGTTGCGTCGCCCGACGGTTGGTTTTGACGCCGTGGCAGAGGTGGCGTCGATTGCTGGACAAGCCCAGGCCGGTTTGAGTGCTGAGCGGTCAGCAAGCCGAGGCGGCTCGGCCGATGTTCCACGTGAAACATCGGCGTTGTTGCCGGCGTTTTCCCGCGGGGGCTTGCGCGCGGAGTTGGGTGAAACGCTGGCCGATGCGGTGATTGAGCAGCTGGAGATCAGCATCAAATACGCCGGCTACATCGACAAGCAAAACGACGAAGTTGAGCGTGCGGCGCACTACGAGAATCTGCAATTGCCGGCTGACTTGGACTATCTGCAGGTGCAGGCGCTGAGTTTTGAGGTTCGCCACACCTTGAGCAAACATCGCCCTCAAACCCTCGGGCAGGCCTCGCGCATTTCGGGCGTCACGCCGGCGGCCATCTCGCTGTTGCTGATCCACCTTAAAAAGGGCCGAGCCCGGGGCTTTGACCGGGCGCGCGGCGGTGGGGCGGTTAATGAGCGGGGCGATCTCGGGGCGCAGGCGGCGGAGGCTGGGGCGGTATGACGGCTCACTTTGACGCGTCGAGCGCGGCGCTGGCCGCTGAGTTTGCCCTGGTCCTGTCGGACATGGGGCATGCCCCAGCCCCGGCGCCCACGCCTGAACAGGTCGCGCAGTTGCTGGCCTATGTGGACATGATGGGGCGTTGGGGCAAGACCTACAACCTGACCGCGGTGCGTGACCCGGCCGACATGTTGCGCCTGCATCTGCTGGACAGCCTGGTGGTGCGTGCGCCGCTGTGGCGACACCTGCAAGGGCAGCCGGGCGCGCTGCTGGATGTGGGCAGCGGCGGCGGCTTGCCGGGGGTGGTGCTGGCCATCACCATGCCGCAGTTGGAGGTGACTTGCGTGGACGCCGTGGCCAAGAAGACCGCCTTCGTGCGCCAGGTGGCGGCTGAGTTGCGCTTACCCAATCTGCGCGCCGAGCATGCGCGGGTCGAGACTTTGAAGGCCAAACCCTGGCAAGTGATCACCTCGCGCGCCTTTGCCTCCTTGGTCGATTTTGTGAATCTGACGCAGGATTTGCTGGCGCCTGATGGCGTGTGGATGGCCATGAAGGGCAAGCACCCGGCTGACGAAATGGCTGCCTTGCCGGACCACGTTGAAGTGTTTCACGTGGAACAGCTCCAGGTGCCCAAACTGGACGCCGAGCGTTGTCTGGTCTGGATGCGCAAGCGGGCATGAAGAGGCTCGACCTCGGGCGATAATGCAAACCATGCCGCACATTTTCTGCATCGCCAACCAAAAGGGTGGGGTTGGCAAGACCACCACCACTGTCAACCTGGCCGCTGGTTTGGCCCAAGTCGACCAGCGCGTCCTGATCGTCGATCTGGACCCACAGGGCAATGCCACCATGGGCTCGGGCGTGGACAAGCGCACCTTGGTTCACAGCATCTACGACGTGTTGCTGGAAGACGTGGACATTGCTCAGGCACGTTTGCGCAGCCCCAAGGGCGGCTATGACGTGCTTGGCGCCAACCGTGATCTGGCGGGTGCCGAGATTGAATTGGTGCCGCTGGAGCGCCGCGACAGGCGCCTCAAGACCGCGCTGGAAGCCGTGGCGGCTGAGTACGATTTCGTGCTGATCGACTGTCCGCCGTCCTTGAGTCTGCTCACGCTCAATGGCCTGACCTGCGCGCATGGCGTGATCGTGCCCATGCAGTGCGAGTATTTTGCGCTGGAAGGGTTGACCGACTTGGTCAACACCGTCAAGCAAGTGCATGCCAATCTGAACCGCGAGTTGCAGTTGATTGGCCTGCTGCGGGTGATGTTTGATCCGCGCATCACCTTGCAGCAGCAGGTGAGCGAACAGCTGAAGGGGCACTTTGGCGACAAGGTTTTCGACACCGTCATCCCCCGCAATGTGCGTTTGGCCGAGGCCCCCAGCTATGGCATCCCTGGCGTGGTGTTCGACCCCGCCAGCAAAGGCGCGCAGGCCTTTGTGAGTTTCGCCAATGAGTTGGTGCGGCGCGTCAAGACGCAGCCGCTGACACCCGCTTCGCCAGCACTCACACCATCAAACTGAAGCAGGCCGTGTAGCGGGTTTGTCCATCTTGATGCAGGGTGGGTTCCAGGTACACCAGCTGACCCCCGTGTTCGCCATGGGCCAGGGTGTGCAGCCCAGCGGGCAACTGGCGCCGACTCGGGCCCTGAAAAGTCAGGGTGAATTGCTCCAGACCCGCCGGTGCGCGCGAGTGGGTGTGCTTGGGCGCCACCTCTAGCAGGGTCAGCGTGGTCGGTAGTTGCACGGGCGTGACGGCAGCAAACTCGCTGCCGATCAATCCTTGCCAGTGGCTCATCCCCGACCGGTTTGACGTCCCTGTCAGGCCGGTGGCCATGGTGCTGGCCTTGGTGGCGGCGGCGCTGGCTTGGGCCGGGGTCCAGGTGGCCAATAGGCCGGTGCTGCCGCTCAACAGGGCTTGGCCGCTGTGGACCAGGAAGTTGCGTTTGTTCATGTCGGGCTCCAAATCAGGTGTCGGGGGCTTGCCAGCGCATGGGCACGGACAAGCCGTCGGGCGCGGCGCTGGCCACGAAACCCAGGCGCTGGTACAGGCGCCGGGCGGGGTTGCTTGGATTCACATGGAGGTGCACAGGCAGCCGCTCGGTCGCCGCCTTGGCCAGCAAGGTTTGCAGGCATTGGCGGCCAATGCCCTGGGCCTGGTGCTGCGGCAGCAAGGCAATGTCCACCAGGCGGATTTCCTGCTCGTCTTGATGCACATACACGCGGCCCACGGCTTGCCCACGGACTTCGATGACGAGGTGGTGGGCGTGCGGAAAATGCCGTTGGTAGTGCTGTTGCTGGGCCTTGAATTGCAGGGCGGTGAAGGCTTCGCATGCGGCGGGATCCCAGCCTGTGGCGGCAAGTTCCTGCGTGCGCGTGCTGGCGTACACGCGATGCAGGAAGGAGGCATCCTGGTCGGTGACGGGGCGCAGCGCAATATCCATGTGATTGGAGTGGTTAATTGGCGATCAGCTGCGCGGCGGGAAGATGCCTTGCAGTGCGATGATGAAGTTGGTCACCAGGGCCGGTTGCTGGTTGTTGTGCGCCCATGAGTTGCCAGCGGGGGCCGCGGCGCTGCCTGACATGGGGGCCAGATGGGTGGGCGCGTGGTAGAGCGCGCCGCCGTCGTTGCTGGGCGCCGGATAGTAGGCATTGCTGGGGCTGCCGCTCTCGCTGGTCACCGCGGTTCTGACGGTGTGGCTGTGCGGCGGCAATTCAGCCTGGGTCAAGGTGTGCTTGGCTTCGCCGCTTCGGTCACCCACTTGGTAGTTGCTCAAGCCCGGGCCTTGGCCTGCGCCCACGGGCATGCGGTCTCGAAGGTCGGGCAGGCCGAAGGTGCTCTTGCCGTCGCCACCAAAGTTGGTGCCCAGGAGCGAGAACAGGGCGGTGTTTTGCGAGATCGGCAGCAGCTGGCCGTTGCACTGGGCCCAGCCGGTGGGAGGGAAGTTGCCCGCGAAGATGCGGATTTCGCCGACGAAAGGGTCAGACATGGGGTGTTCTCCTTCAGGCCTGTGAGGGGAAAATGCCGAACAGGGAAATGATGAAACTCACGCATTGAACGGGCGCGATGTTGTTGTGTGCTTGCCCGCTGCCAACGGCGGTGAGGGCGGTCGAGGCCATGTCGCCGCCGCCGGGGGCTGAGCCATAAAAACGAGTGACGCTGGAGGTCCCCGTGATCCCGCTGATGCTGGCCGCCGCGGTGGTCGGCGTGGTGCTGGCGTTCAGCGTGTGCCGGTGCGGTGGGAGTTGCGCGACGGTGAGCGAGGTCGCTTCTGTCCCACCGATCTGGCCGATGACGCGTGATGACAGGCCAGCCCCCTGGCCCTGGTGAATGGGAACGCGGCCGCGCAGGTCGGGCAGGGCAAAGGTGTTCTGCCCATCGCCGCCATAGGTGGTGCCGATGAGGTTGAACAGGGTTTCGTTGTCGGCGATGGACAAAAGCGAGCCATCACAGAAGGCCCAGCCGAGGGGAGGGAAGTTGCCCCCGAACATGCGGATCTCGCCCACAAAAGGATTGGACATGGTGAACTCCTGGGAACGTTGCAGACGTGGTCAGTTGTGCGAAGGGAAGATGCCCTGCAGCGCAATCACAAAGTTCAACGCCAAAAAGGGTTGCATGTTGTCGTGGGCTTGCCCAGCGCCGGTGGCGCCGATGCTGTCGGGGTTCAAGGGCGTGGTGGGCGACGCGGCGGGCGCGTAGATGTCACGCCCCCCGCGGGGTTTGGCCGCCAGCACCGTGCCCCCTGGGGAGGTCATGTTGGCTAGATCGGCCGAGGCCTGCAGGCGGTGCTGGTGGGCGGGGACCTCGTTGGCGTTCAAGGTGTGGGCCTCTTCCCCCAGCGGCTGGCCTTGTGAGGAGGCCGGCCCCACATGCATGGGCGCGCGGCCACGAAGATCGGGCAAGGCAAAGTTGGTTTGGCCATTGCCACCGTACTGGGTGCCCAGCAGCGAAAACAGGGCTTGATTCTGGTTGATCGGCAGCAACTGGCCGTTGCAAAGCGCCCAGCCTTTTGGGGCAAACGCAAAACTCACCGGGCGGATTTCGCCCAGGAACGGGGTGGACATGACAGTCTCCTTGTGAAGTGCGCTCAGGCGGCCCGCTGGGCACGACCACGCAGACCCAGACCGATCAGGCCCAGGCCGACCATGCTCATGGCGAGGGTGCCGGGTTCGGGCACGGCGGTGGTTTGCAGGGTGATCTTGAAGTCGGCGTAGTTGTTCGAGGTGCCGGTGCCGCGATCCACGAACTGCAGCGCATCCAGCGCCAGCACGAAGCCGTGGCTGGACGTCAGGTGGATGAAGGAGGCAGCCTGCAAGGCGGGCAGATTGCTCAGGCCGGTGGACACGGAAGTGCCAAAGCCGTCGGTGGCGGTGTAGCTCAGGCCGGTGATGAGTTCGCCTGGCACCGTCAGGCCGGAGAACTCATAGCGGGCTGGTGTGCCACCCGTGCCCAGGTAGCCCGTGGTGCCGTTGTCGGCGCCTTGCAGCACGCGCACATACACATCGTGGCCCTTGAAATCGATGAGTTCACCCAAGTTGTCGTTGGACAACATGAAGCTGCCCACATTGGTGCCGTTGCCCGGACTGAATTCCACCGCCGAGCTGACGGCGACCGTGTCGCTCAGGGCGATGGGGGTGGGGTCAAAGGCGGTGCCGCCGGGCGCCAGCAGGCTCACGGTGACGTTGCCGCTCAGGTCGGCGGCATGGACGGTGGTGGCTGGCAGCCACGCGCTGGCGAGCACGAGGCTCAGCCCAAGGCGCCGCAGTGGCCGGGGCAGATGGGGCAAGGTCATGAGAACTCCTGGAACGCTTGTGAATGCAAAAAAAGTGCCGTCCATCAAGCCATAGACGTCTGGCAAAAACCATCCCTAACTTGGGGTGCGGGCACTGCGGGGGCTGACAAAATGGCGCCATGACCCGCTACCTCATCCTCCCCGGCTGGAATGATTCCGGTCCCGATCACTGGCAGACCCGCTGGGCGCATTTGCATGGCGACCAGGCGCACTTCACCCGCGTCGAGCAAGACGACTGGCACTGGCCCAAGCGGGGCGACTGGATGATGCGGCTGGACGAAACCCTGCTGGCCGATGCCACCTTGTTGCACACGCCTGCCGTGCTGGTGGCGCACAGTCTGGGCTGTCATTTGGTGGCCGCGTGGGCCGCGCATTCGCAACACACGGCGCGGGTGCGGGCGGCGCTGCTGGTGGCGCCGCCGGATCTGGATGGCGAATCCTTCGCAGCGGGGGTGCCGCCGCAGCTGCACGGCTGGCGTGGCGTGCTGCGTCAGCGCCTGCCGTTTGCTGCTGTGTTGCTGGCCTCGCGCAATGATCCGCACGCCTCCAAGGCGCGCAGCCTGCAGCTGGCCAGTGATTGGGGCGCGGTGTTCGAAGACCTGGGTGAGGTCGGGCACGTCAACGCCGCCTCCGGCCATGGTGATTGGCCGCAAGGCTGGGCGCGTTTGCGCCAGATCTGAAGGACAATTGAACACTATGGCAACAAAAAAATCCAAAGGCTTGGGCATGGGCCTGGAAGCCCTGCTGGGCCCCAAGGTCAGCGACACCCCCGCATCGGCGGCGCCGGATGGCCTGCCCACGACCCTCAAACTCGACCAACTGCAGGCGGGCAAGTACCAGCCGCGCACGCGCATGGACGAGGGCTCCTTGTACGAGTTGGCCGAGAGCATCCGCACCCAGGGCATCATGCAGCCCATCCTGGTGCGGCCGGTGGGCCCCAAGGGTGAGGGCCGCTATGAAATCATCGCCGGTGAACGCCGCTCCCGCGCCGCCCGGCTGGCCGGCCTGAGCGATGTGCCGGTGCTGGTCAAGGAGGTGCCCGACGAGGCTGCCGCCGTGATGGCGCTGATTGAAAACATCCAGCGCGAAGACCTCAACCCGCTTGAAGAAGCGCAGGGCCTGCAACGCCTGACGCATGAGTTTGGCTTGACGCACGAGCAGGCGGCGCAGGCCGTGGGCCGATCGCGCAGCGCCGCCAGCAACTTGCTGCGTCTGTTGAACCTGGCCGATGCGGTGCAGGGCATGCTGATGGCCGGTGACATCGACATGGGCCACGCGCGTGCCTTACTGGCGCTGGACAAGGCCCAGCAGGTCACCACGGCGCACGAGATCGCGGGCAAGAAGCTCAGCGTGCGTGATACCGAAAAACTCGTCGCCAAGCGGGTCGGCGCCGGCCGCCAGACGCCGCTGATGCGCCTCAAGCAGGACAAGTCCCGCGATGTGTTGCGCCTGGAAGAAGAGCTGTCCGACCTGTTGACTGCGCAGCTGGAGATCCGCGTCAAGAAGCGCACCAAGCGCGGTGAGCAAGGCGAGCTGGCCATCCAGTTCGGCAGCCTGGAAGAGCTCAACGGCCTGATCGACAAGTTGCGCCGGCCGTCGGCCTGAGGCGAGTTGCTCTGATGCCCTGGCCATTGCCGGCCTTGTTGACTTGGGCCTTGGCCTGGGGCCTGTGCCTGGCCTTGCGCTTGGCCGCTGCGCCATCCTGGGCCGTGCTGGCCTGGCCGACGGCGCTCGGGGCCTTGTTGGCATTGTGGCCGCGCCTGGCCGCCACGCCCTGGCGCCGTGTGTTTGTGGCGGGGGGCTTCCCGCTGTCGGTGCTGGCCTTGGGGCAGGGCAGTGGCTTGCCTGCCTGGGCCTGGTTGGCCCCGCTGGCGCTCTTGCTGCTGGCCTATCCCGTCAATGCCTGGCGCGATGCGCCGGTGTTCCCGACCCCGAAAGGCGCCTTGGCCGATTTGCCCCAGCATGCGCCTTTGCCGGAGACGGCCCGCATTCTGGACGCCGGTTGTGGCCTGGGCGATGGCTTGGCCGAACTGCACCGCGCCTATCCGCAGGCCCAATTGCAGGGCATCGAGTGGAGCTGGCCTTGGCGCCTGGTGTGCGGTCTGCGCTGCCCCTGGGCCACCGTGCGCCGCGCCGACATGTGGGCCGCCGACTGGTCGGGCTTTGACCTGGTCTACCTGTTTCAACGGCCTGAATCCATGCCGCGCGCCATCGACAAGGCCCGCCGCGAGATGAAGCCCGGCGCCTGGCTGGTCAGCCTGGAGTTCGAGGCGCTGGACTCACGTGGCGTGCCGCTGCCTGCGCAGGCCCGCTTCAAGCTGCCAAACGGGCGCCCGGTGTGGGTGTATCGGCCCGTGGGGTGACACGGCAAGAACGGGGCGTCTACACTGGAGGACCTGCCCTAGAAACGCCCCGATGTCTCTGCCCCCAGACCCTGCTGTCATTCCACCGTTCACGTCCGAAGATCTCCGTGCCGCGCTGGGGCAGTTCACCACCGGCGTGACCATCGTGACGACCCACACGCCGCAAGGGCATTTGGTGGGATTGACCGCCAACTCCTTCAACTCGGTGTCGCTGTCGCCGCCCTTGGTGCTGTGGAGCCTGGCGAACAAGTCCACATCCTTGCCGGGTTTTATTTCCTCCGCGCATTACGCCATCAATGTGCTGGCCGCCGATCAGCGTCTGTTGGCCGAGCGTTTCGCGACGCGGGGCATCGACCGGTTCGAGGGCGTGAACTGGCGACCGGGCATGACCGGTGCGCCGGTGATCCAGGGGGCGGTGGCGGTCTTCGAATGCGCCCACCGCCACCATTACGACGAAGGCGACCACGTCATTTTTGTGGGCCGGGTGGAGCATTGCACGCGCCGCGTGGGCGCCGCGCCTCTGGTGTTTCAGGGCGGGCGTTTTTTCACCGATCTGAATTGGTAAGGCCTTACTGGGAGGCGGCCCCGACCTGTATCTCTTGGGCGTGGCGATCCAGCAGTTGGAGCAGCCGCGCGACGTCCAGGGGCTTGGTCAGGTAATCCAGAAAACCACGGGCCTGGGCCGCGCTGATTTGGTCGGGCATGGCATCGGCCGACAGGGCCACGCGGGGGATGTCGGAGGTGTCGGCATCGCGGGCCAGCGCGTCCGACACATCCAGGCCGCTCATGTCGCCCAGGTGCATGTCCAGCAGCAGCAAATCGGGCGGCATGCTCCGGGCCATTTCAATGGCTTCGGCGCCACATCGGGCCACCTCCAGCATCCACTTCGGTCGCATGTGCAGCACTTGGCGCACCAGTTCGACGTTGACGGCGTTGTCTTCGGCGTACAAGATGGTGAACCGGCCCGGGTTGAGCGTGTCCAAGGCGCCCCAGCCTGAACGGGGGCCGGTGCGCCCGCCCATGCCGGAGTGGGCGGCTTCGATCTCGGCGTGCGGGTTGCGGGTCGCCGGCAGCCAGACCTGAAACCGCGTGCCCACATCCACCTGACTGCTCACTTCGAGGCGGCCATGCATCAGGTCAACCAGGCGCTTGACGATGACCAGCCCGATGCCGGTGCCTTCCACCGTGGTGCGCTCGGCCCCCAGCCGGTTGAAGGGTTCGAACAGGTGGGTTTGCTGTTCTTCACTCAGGCCACGCCCGGTGTCGACCACGCTGATGACCACCGAGGCCTCCACGGCTTGGGCTTCGACCATCACGCGCCCGCCGGGGCGGTTGTATTTGATGGCGTTGGACAGCAGGTTGACCATGATCTGGCGCAGCCGGACCCGATCGGCCTTGATGAACAGGGAGTCGTCCGCTGGGGTGTGTACGAGGCTCAACTGGGTCTGGCTGGCCTGGTTGCTGACCAGGGCCACCGCCTCGTCCAGCACGCCGGACACCGACAGGGCTTCCAGGTTCAGGGTCAGCCCACCCGCTTCGATGCGGGATAAGTCCAGCACGTCGGAGAGCATGGCCAGCAGGTGCGCGCCGGCGTTCTCGATGTGCGCCACTTTTTTCTTCTGCGCTTCGTTGAGCGGATTGTTGCGGTCCACGCGCAGCAGCTGTGCAAAACCCAGCATGGCATTGAGCGGTGTGCGCAACTCGTGGCTCATGCTGGAGAGGAAGTCCGTCTTGGCCTTGCTCGCGCGCTCGGCCGCTTTGGCTGAGGTCATGGCCTCCTCAAAGCGACGCCGCTCCGAGATGTCTTCCAGGAGCGCGACAAAATATTGCGCCAACCCCTGCGCATCGCGCACCAATGCCACGGTCAGCAGGGCCCAGACGCCTGACCCATCGGGGCGGCTGTAAAACCGCTCCAGCTTGTAGCGGTTTTGCTGACCGGCCAGCGTGGCCTCGATCAAGGCGCTCTCGGTGGCGAGGTCGTCGGGCGGCGCGATGTCTTGTTGATGCAGCTGCAAGAGCTGATCTCGACGGTGTCCGGTGATCTCGGCAAAGCGTGGGTTGACTTCCAGGAAGCGCCCGCTGAGGGACAGGCGAGCGATGCCAATGCCGGCGGCCTCGAACATCTGGCGATAGTGCTCGTCGCGGCGGGGCGGCGCGTCATCGGTGTTTTGGGGGGCGGACGGGCTGACCATGGAAGCAAGGGGCTGAACAAACACCATCTCAGTTGGTATTGCCGCGACCCCAGTGATGGTGGACCTCTGGTCACGGCATCAACTGTCTCACACTTGTGGGATGTCGACCAGCGGCGATTGTGTGGCGCCGTGGTGCAGGGCCGCTTGCACGACGATCCGGTTGCGACCCTGCTCCTTGGCGGTGTACAGGGCGCGGTCGGCGCGCTCTAAGGTGTCGTGCAGGGTTTCGCCGTCGGGGTGATTGGTCAGTCCGGCCGAAAACGTCACCTGCAAGGCGCTGGCGCTGGAGTTTGCCAGGTGTTCGCGCAGGCGCTCGCCGATGCGCAGCAGGGCTGCTTGAGCGCCTTCCAGGGTTTCGTCGGGCAAGAGCAGCAAGAACTCTTCACCGCCCCAGCGGGCCAGCACATCGGTCTTGCGCAAAGCCTCCAGACCGGCCAGCGCGAACTCCTTGAGCACCAGGTCGCCGACGTTGTGGCCGTGCTGGTCGTTGATGCGCTTGAAATGGTCCAGATCGAGCAGGGCCAGGCAGAACGACTCGCCGGTGCGTGACTGGCGGTCGGCTTCCTGGTCCAGGCGCAACTGCATGTGGCGTCGGTTGACCAAGCGGGTCAGCTCATCGCGCGAGGCGATGTCCTCCAGCAGGTCCAGGGCATGGGCCAGCTCGCGGCGCTGTTCCACCAGGCGGGCGCGCACCTGGCCGATGTAGATGGCCACCGCAGACAAAGCCGGCAGGATGGAGGCGGTCACGATGAACTTGATGACCTCGAATCGGACGTCGAACTGGTCTGGGGCGGCCCTGACCATGGCCACCATCACGGCCGCCAGGCTGAGCATGGCGAACGCGCTCAGCTGCATGACCTGGCGCGCGTTCAGCGTGAACATGCCAAACACCAGCACCAGCGACATCAGCCCGAGCACCGAACTGCGCACCGGCCCGCTGATCACGTAGGCGGCCAGGATGCCCACCAGGGCGTACAGGCTTTGCGGCACATCCAGGCCGGGGCGCGCCAGCCGTGTCGACCAGCCGGTGCGCACCAGCAGGTAAAACACAGGCGGGCCAATCCACAGGTAGGCACACAGCCACCGACCCGCTTGGGGGGGGATCATGTCGATGTGCATGCCGTAGAGCAGCACGCCGGTGCTCACCGCGTAGCCGTACAGCGCAATCAGGGTCAACTTGACCCGAATGCGCAGCTTGTGCTGCGAGCCGAGAATGAGCTGATCCAGTCTATGCAGCAGATTGGTCATGTGCGGCAGCCGTGGCGGTGGCATCAACAGGTGGGGCGTGGAGGTGGGCCTGCTCAACGGCAATTTCGGTGCGGTTGCGGCCGTTTTTCTTGGCCTCATACAGCGCTCGGTCGGCGCGTTCGATGCAGGTATCCAAGGGCTCACCGTTCGAGTAACCCGTCAGGCCGGCCGAAAACGTCACCGGCAGGATCAGTTGGTCCAGCACCAGCGGCGATTTGCTCAGTTTGTCTCGAATGCGCTCAATGCCAAGCTGGGCCAGATCGGGCGTGGTGTTCACCAGCAGCAGCAGGAATTCCTCGCCACCCCAGCGGGCCAGCACGTCGACCTCGCGAAGGGCCGCGTGGGCTTGTTCGGCGAAGTGGCGCAGCACCTCATCGCCGACCCCGTGGCCGTGGGTGTCGTTGACGCGCTTGAAGTGGTCCAGGTCCAGGATGGCCAGACAGAAGGGATGGAAGCCCGAGCGGCCCAGACGCTGCTGATGCTGGTTCAGCACATCGCGCATGTGGCGCCGGTTGCACAGGCCGGTCAGTTCGTCCCGTGTGGCCAGGATCTGGATGCGCGTCACCGCCTGGGCCAGTTCATCCTTTTGGGCCTGCAATTTGGCGCGCAGGCTGCTGAGTTGGGCAGCCAGCATCGAAATCGTCGGGACGATGGAGGCCGTCAGCACGAAGTGCGCGACTTCGAGCTTGAGCGGGTAGTAGACGGGGTCGGTGCGCATCTTGTAGACCATGGCCAGGCCCATCAACGTCACCGTGTAGGCGGCGGCGATCTTGGACGCACGCGCCTTGAGGTTGAAGATGCCAAACACCATCACCAGCGTCAGCAGCATCATGGTCGAGCCATGGATCGGGCCGGTGATGGAGTAGGCGCCCACGATCAGGGTCAGGGAGGCCAGGATCTGGGGCAGGGTCAGGGCCGGGTCTTCGAATCGCAGATTGAATCCGCTGCGCAAGGCCGCATACCAGACCAGGGCATTGATCACGATGAGGACGGTGAACACCTGCACATCGCCGATGTCCATGAAGCCCGCCCAGCAGGCATAACCCATCAACGCCACGCAGATCACGTAGACGCTGGTCGCCAGCAGCGAGCGTGTGATGCGCAGTCGCTGCTTGGCGTCGGTCGTGAAGACCACGTCGGCAAGTCGGCGGAGGGTTGGAGTTCGCATGAATGAAGGTCAATCGATATAGTGGAATTTCGGCCATTGCCCCGAGACCTTGAGGGTTTAGGACATTCAAATAATTTGAATTTATGGTTGAGGTTGGCGCAACGAATTTCACGGGTCATCCTGTAACCTAACCAACATGGTGTTTGGCCACAACAAAACAAGGGACTGCTGATGAATGCCGTGTCTACCTCCTCCGCCACGTCCGGTCGCTACACCGGGGTGGCCATGCTGTTCCACTGGGTGCTGGCGGTGGCCATCCTGGGTGCATTCAGCATGGCGCTGTATGTGGACGAATTGCCCCTGTCACCCACCAAGCTCAAGCTGCTCAACTGGCACAAATGGGCGGGGGTGAGCATTCTGGTTCTGTCGGTCTTGCGCCTGCTGTGGCGCCTGAGCCACCGCCCGCCCGCGTTGCCCACGCCGATTGAACGGGCCATGCCCGGTTGGCAGCTGGGCGCCTATCACGCGGTGCACCACCTGATGTACCTGCTTTTTTTCGTGGTGCCGCTGCTGGGGTGGGCGTACAGCTCAGCGCATGGCTATCCCATCGTCTGGTTCGGCGTGCTGCCCTTGCCCGATTTCGTGCCGGTGGACAAGGCCCTGGCTGCGGCGATCAAGCCCTGGCATGAAATCAGCGCGTTTGCCTTGATCGGCCTGGTGGCCCTGCACGTGGCCGCCGCGCTCAAGCACCAGTTCATCGACCGCGACGGTTTGATCAGTCGCATGCTGCCCGGCTCTTGGGGCCGTTGAGCACGAAAGGACAAGCTCATGAAGAACTGGTTGTTATCCGGCGTGGCCGTGAGTGCCTTGGCGGGCGTGCCTCTGCTGACGCAGGCTGCCGAGCAGACCCTGGTGCCGACGCAAAGCGAAATCACCTTTGTCGCCAAGCAACTGGGCGTGCCGATGGACGGCCGTTTCAAGCGCTTTGCCGCCCAGACCGCCTTTGACCCGCACCAACTGCCCACCAGCAAGATTGCGCTGCAGATTGAGTTGGGCAGTGTCTCGCTCAATCCCGAGGCCGATGTCGAACTGGTCAAGCCCGACTGGTTCAACGCCGCCCAGTTCCCCAAGGCCACCTTCCAGTCCAGCGCCATCAAGGCCTTGGGCGGCGGGCGTTTCGAGGTGACGGGCAAATTGGCCATCAAGGGCCATGCGCGCGATCTGGTGGTGCCGGTGCAGCTCAGCCAGGCCAAGGGCCTGAGCACGGCCGTGGGCTCGTTCGTCATCAAACGCCTGGACTTCAAGGTGGGCGACGGCGAGTGGGCCGACCCCTCGCTCGTCACCAATGACGTGCAAGTCAAATTCAAGCTGGTGTTGCAAGGCGTTCCCGCGCTTTGATTTCTTTGATCTACTTTTTTCACCCCTGGAGGCATTCATGAAAAATACGTCGCTGACCCTGTTGACCGCCCTGGCTGCGCTGACCGCGACCGCCGCCTTTGCCGAGCCCGCCACCTATGCGCCCGACCCGGCGCACACCGCGGTGATCTTCGAGGCCCGTCACTTTGGCACCTCGACCCTGCGAGTTCGCTTTGACAAAAAGTCGGGCACCGTCACGCTGGACAAAGCAGCCAAGACGGGCAAGGTCGAGATGACGATTGACACGAGCTCGATCGACTCGGGCACCCCCGCGTTTGACAAGCACCTCAAGAGCAAGGATTTCTTCAACGTGGAGGCCTTCCCCACCGCCACGTTCGTGAGCGACAAGGTGCTGTTTGACGGCGACAAGGTCAGCGCCGTGGTGGGCACCCTGACCTTGCTGGGCAAGAGCCAGACGGTCACGCTCAAGGCCAACAACTACAACTGCTATCAGAACCCCATGCTCAAGCGCGAGGTGTGCGGCGGCGACTTCGAGACCACCGTCCCTCGCAGCGACTTCGGCATGACCAACTTGCTGGCGGCCAGCCCCAACGAGGTTCGCGTGCTGATCCAGATCGAGGCGGTTAAGCAGTAAGTTTCAGCCCTGCTGTTGCGTCAGGTTGAGTCGTTCGCAAACCCGGCCCGTGGCCAGTCGGAAGGCCTCGAAATTCAGGCCCGCCTGCGCGGCCAGTGGCGCCAGGGTTTGCCATACCGCCTCCGGGACTGCGGATTTCTCGGCGTCGAGTAGCAAGACGTCCACGGCGGCCCCGATGATCAGCAGGCGCTGAACCACCGGACGTTCGTGGGCCCAGGTGCTCTGGGGCTGGGTGCGGTTGCGCACCCCATCGGCCACTTCACGCGACAGTCCCCAGGACTGGCACATGGCCGCGCCCAGGGCCGAGTGGCTGACGCCAAAGGCTTCGATTTCGGCGGCGGCCAGTTGGTTTTCGTTGCTGCTGGCCTTGTCCACGACCGAGTAGCGCTGGTGGTCATAGGCGATCAGCACGGCGCGGCCGCTTTCGGCAAACAGGCCCATGGTGTGGGCCAACCACGGGTCGACGTCCAGTTGGTGGGCGATGCGGCTCATGGCCAAGCCGCGGATGCCGGCCTTGTCCCAGATGGTTTGCATCAGGGGGCCCGGCGGGAAGGCGCCGCGCAACCCGATCTCGTAGGTCAGGCTGGCCACTTGGGCCATGCCCAGATACCGAATGCCGTCGTGCACGGTTTCCACGCGCTTGAGCAAACCGAACATGGCCGAATTGACGGTGCGCACCACCGCCGAGGACAAGGCCATGTCGTTTTCGATGACGCCGGCCAGCTGTTCGGTCGTGGTGCCTTCCTCAGCCATCAGCAGGGACAGGCGCACCAGGGTGCTGGGGCAGGCGGGCAGGTCGATGTTCAGACTGCGCAGATCGGATTCAATGGTCATGGCTGGGGCACACCTTTCCCCGCCAGTCTAGGCCGCCTGCGCTGGAGAGCAGTTCCGAAAGAGCATGGCTTTCAACCGCCATTCTTGGGACTCAGGCGGCTGCGGGCCACCCGTGTCCTTGGCGCGGACAGGCCGTGGTGTTGGCGGTACTCGCTGGGCGCCATGCCCTTCCAGCGGCGGAAGGCCTCAATGAAGGTGGTGACATCGGCGTAGCCCAGGCGCTCGGCGATCTCGCTGTGCGTCAGGCTGGCCGAGGTCATCAGTTCTTCGGTCAGGGTGCGCCGCACCTCTTCGAGCAGGCCGCGGAAGGTGGCGCCCTCGGCCGTCAGGTGGCGGCGCAGGGTGCGCGAGGTCATCCGCATCTCGCCGGCGACCTCTTCCATGTCGGGGATGTGGCCGGGCGTGTGCAACAGGCGGTCGCGCACGGTGGCGGCCACGCCGGTGCGGACATGGCGGCGCTCCATCAGCTCACGACACATCTGCTCGCACAGCTCGGTGGTGTGCGGGTCCGCCTGCGGCAGCGGCTCGTTCATCAGGGCGGCTTCGAACGCGCTGCGATCGTGGGCCTGGTCAAACATCGGGCGCACGCCGAACAGTGTGGTGTAAGCCGCCACCAGGGCGGGCTCGGGCTCGGCGCAGCGCATCTGGATCTCCCGATAAGGCAAGGGGTGGCCCAGGATTTCGCGCTGCAAGGTGACCACGGCGGCACGGTCGCGGTCCACGATGAATTGGCGCAGGTCGGGCGGTAGGTGCTCGGTGCGGTAGGAGGAAAAGATCAGGTCACCGTGGCGTTCGACCACGTTGGAGGTGAGCGAGAACGTCAGGTTCAGCATGCGCGAGCCCATGGAGATGGCGCTGCCAAAGGTCGGGCTGCTCAGCACGGCATAGCCCCACAGCCCATAGGTGGTGACGTGGTAGCGACAGCCCGCCTGGATGCCCAGGTCCGGGATGTGCTTCAGATCGGCGACCAGGTTGCGGATGAGCTGGATTTCCTGCACCGCGTCAATTTCGCCACGGGGGCCATCCAGCATGGCTGGGGTGATGTCGGTGTGGCGCAGGAGGCGGTCATGACTCAGGCCATGGTCCAGCCCGAGTTGTGTGAGCACGCGGGCGGTGGCGATGCCACGGCGGAAATCCCAAGGGGTTGATTTGGAGCTCATGGCGGGACATTATGTCCGCCCATCCCGATAAGTTGTCCTATTTTCCGGGTTGATGGGCCCGTGGTGGCGCCCCTGGCGGTATTTTATCGCTCCGACTTGCGCAAGATGACCAGCCCCTTGAGGTACTCCCCCTCGGGGAAGGTGACGGTGGTGGGGTGGTCGGGGGCGGCTTCCAGGCGCTTGACGATGTAGCCGTCCACGCCCGCGTCCAGTCCGGCGCCGGCCACGATCTTGTGGAACAGGTCGGCACTGACGCCGCCTGAGCAGGAAAAGGTCAGCAGCATGCCTTGATCGGACAGCAGTTTGAAGGCCAGGCGGTTGATGTCTTTGTAGGCGCGCGCCGCGCGCTCGGCATGGGCGGCCGTGGGCGCGAACTTGGGCGGGTCCAGCACGATGGCGTCAAAGGTGCGGCCTTCGCTGATGAAGCGGCGTAGCGTGGCGTTCACGTCGGCGTCCAGCGCCGTGTGCAGGGCGGGGTCAAAGCCGTTGAGCCGCACATGCGCATGGGCGCGGGCCAGCGCCGGGCCCGATGAGTCCACGCTGATGACTTCGGTGGCGCCGCCCGCCAGCGCGGCCACGCTGAAGCCGCCGGTGTAGCTGTAGCAGTTGAGTACGCTGCGGGCGTTCCATTGGCGCACCAGGTCGGCGAACAGCTTGCGGTTGTCGCGCTGGTCCAGGTAGTAGCCGGTTTTGTGGCCCTCGGCCACGTCCAGGCTCAGGCGCCAGGCGTGTTCGCGGATGGTGACTTCGGTGGTGGGGGCGGTTTGGGGGTCTGCGGCGTCGGGGCGGCGCAGCCAGCCGGTGCGCTGCGCCAGGCCTTCGAGTTCGCGCACGTTGACGTCAGAGCGTTCATACAGATGCTGGCAGCCCGTGACGCGCAGCAGGGCCTCGGCGATGGGCTCGCGCCAGCGCTCGATGCCGGCGCTCAGGAACTGGGCACTGAGCAGGTCGCCATAGCGGTCGACGACCAGACCGGGCAGGCCGTCGGCCTCGCCATGGATGAGGCGCACGCCGTCGCTGGCCAGGGTGGCAATGGCCAGCCGCTCTCGCATGGCGACGGCCTGGGCAATGCGGCGCTCGAAGAAGGCGGCGTCAATGCGCTCGGCCTCGTCAAAGCTCCAGGCGCGCACGCGGATTTGCGAGCTGGGGCTGAAGGCGCCCCAGGCCAGGAACTGGCCGTCGTGGCTTTGCACGCGCACGGTCTCGCCGCTGTCGGCGCCACCTTTGGCGATGCTGCCCTGAAAGATCCAGGGGTGACGGCGTTGCAGGGAGCGTTCCTTGCCTTCGCGCAGGGTGATGGTTTTCATGGCGACATTGTCCGTCAGCCAGGAGGGCTTCAGAACTGTTCCAATACGGGGATGGATGCCCCTGCCCTCACCCCCCTGACTTCCTTTGCGCCCCCGGCCCGCCGCGCGCTCGATGCCACCCTGCTGACCGTGGTGATCCCGGCCTTCAATGAAGAAGCCGCCATTGGCGAGACGGTTCGCACCATCGCCAGTTGGTTGAGCGCGCATGTGCCGCACTGGGACATCCTGGTGGTGGACGACGGCAGCACCGACCACACGGTCGAGGCGGTGCTGAACCTCAGCCCCTCGCTGCACTCGTCCTTGCTGCGCCTGTCACGCAACTTCGGCAAGGAGGCGGCCTTGACCGCTGGCCTGGACCATGCGCGTGGGGGGGTGGTGATTGGCATGGACGCCGATGGCCAGCACCCCGTGGACTTGTTGGGCCCCATGCTCAAGCACTGGCTCGAAGGCGTTGACATGGTCTACGCGGTGCGCCAGGACCGCGATCAGGAGCCGGGCTTCAAGCGCGTCGGAGCGCGCTGGTTCTACCGCGCACTGGGCATGGGCGGGCAGATCCACATTCCCGAAGACGCCGGCGACTTTCGCCTGATGGACCGCTGTGTCGTCGACGCCTTGAAGGCCCTGCCCGAGCGCAGCCGCTTCATGAAGGGCCTGTACGCCTGGGTGGGCTTTCGCACGCTGGGCTTGCCCTACACGCCGCTGGCGCGTCAACACGGCGTGACGACCTATTCCAAGCGCAAGCTGATCAAGCTGGCCTGGACCGGCTTCACCGGCTTTTCAGCGCTGCCCTTGCGCGTGTCGAGCGCGGTGGGCTTGCTGCTGTCGGCACTGGCCTTTGTGTACGGCGTGGTCGTGGTGATCGACAACCTGTTCTTTCAAGGCTCCGTCCCGGGCTGGCCGACCATCGTGGCCAGCATCATGTTCTTCTCGGGCGTGCAGTTGCTGTTCATCGGCATCTTGGGCGAATATCTGGCGCGGGTGTTTGACGAGGTCAAGGGCCGCCCGACCTATCTGGTGGCCGACATCACTCCCAGCTCGGGCACGCGGCATGCGGTTGAGTGACTGGGGCCCGGCGCGCTTTGTGCTGGTGGGCATCGCCGCCGCCGCGGTGCACTACATGGTCGCCTTGCTGATCAATGGCGTGCTGGGCGTGCCGCCGGCTTGGGCCAACCCGCTGGCCTTTGTCACGGCCTTTCCGGTCAGCTATGTCGGGCACCGGGTGTTTTCATTCCCGCAGGCGCGCTTGCCGCATCGTCAGGCCTTGCCCCGCTTCATGACCGTGGCCGTCAGCAGCTTTGTGGGCAACCAGGCCTTGCTGTTGGTGCTGTTGCAGCAGTTGGCTTGGCCCTTCTGGTTCGCCTTGGGCGTCACCCTGGTCACTGTGGCGCTGGCCACCTATGTGTTCAGTCGCTATTGGGCGTTTCGCTGACGGGCGGTTGGGTGATTTTCAGCACCACCACCGGGCCCTCGCTGGCCACGATGGGCCAGGCTTGCAGCCCGGGTTCCTTGGCCACCTGCTCACGGCTGGCCCACAGCCAGATGACGACCGGCGTTTTGGTGGTGGCCGCCACATGGCTCGCCCATTGCTCAGGCGAGATCAAGGCGCTGCCTGAGGCGGGCTCGAACTCGCGGCCTTCGGCCAGTTCACGGCGCCAGTTGTCGGGCAGCTGACGGCTGCTGGGCGCCCAGTCGCCCACCACCAGCACCGGCTTGGCGCGGTCCAGCACCACCGGCACGGCATAGTCGTAGCAGTTCCAGAAGGCAATGTCGTCGGTGGGGCGGATGTGTGACTTCAAGGCCTGGGCCAGTTGGGCGGCTTCTTGGGGTTGCTTTTGCGTGGCCACGCCCACCAGCACGACGCACAGCAAGGCGCCCAAGGCCGCCACGGGCTTGCGATGGGGCCAGCGCGCCACCCAGGGGCCCAGCAAAATGGCGGCCGCCGGCAAGAGCGGCAGGATGTAGCCCACCAGTTTGGAGCGTGGGATGGAGAAGAACACCATCACCACCACGAACCAGGCCAGCGCCAGCCGCTGCAGGCTTTGGCGTTGGGCGGGCGCGGCCGGATCGGTTCGGCCACGGTCGCGCCAGGCCGGCCAGGCGATCAAGCTCCAGGGCAGCAGGCCCAGGGCCAGCACGGCCGGGTAGAACCACGGGCCCCAGGCGTTGTTGAAACCCGCCTCGGTGTAGCGCTGGAAATGCTGCACCACCACAAAGAAGTGGATCAGGCCCGGCACGCGCTGTTCGGCCAGCAGGAACCAGGGCACCACGATCAGTGCCAGCAGGACCAGGCCGACCAGGCTCAGGCTGCGCAGCAGTCGGCGCGGCTGTCGGTCCAGCAGGGCCCACAGTGTGAAGACCGCACCGGGCAGCACCAGGCCGATCAGGCCCTTGGCCAGCACGCTCAGGCCTGCTGCGGCATAGGCGGCCCACCACAACCACCGTTGCGTTGGGCGTTCGCCCTGGCAGGCCAGCGCCGCCAGGGCGATGGTGGCGCTGATGCAGCCGGCCACCAGCATGTCCAGGTTGGCGTATTGCGAGCCCAGCACCATGAAGGGGTTGGTGAGCAGCAGCACGGCCGTCCAGCGCGCACTGCGCTCGTCCATCAGGCGGCGCACCAGGGCGTAGGCGGCCACGCACGCCAGCATGGCACCCAGGAGGGACGCCAAGCGCGCCACCAGCAGGGTGGGCCCGAAGGCGGCCATGCCCGCGGCTTCGATCCAGTAATAGAGGGGCGGCTTGTGCAAGAAGGGCAGGCCATTGAGGCGCGGCACCACCCAGTCGCCGCTGCGCAGCATCCAGCGGGCCACGTCGGTGTAGCGGCCTTCGTCGGGCACGGCCAGCGGGCGCCACACGGCCAGGGCCATCAACCACAGGGCCAGCCCGGCAAACAGTCGGGTCGGGGTGCTGATGCAGGTGCGCAAGCGGTTTGCCAAGGTCATAAACGATAGACTGGTCTGTATGAGACCCCTGATTGTCACCGCAGACGACTACGCGATGAGCGCCGCCATCGACGAAGGCATTGTCGAGCTGATCAACGCTGGCCGCGTGAGCGCCACCTCGTGCATGACCTTGAGCCCCCGCTGGCCCGAGGCGGCCCGCCTGCTCACCGCGGACGTGCGCGCGCGCTGCCACCTGGGCCTGCACCTGGACCTGACCGAATTCGCCGCCTCGCCCCTGCCCTTGGGGCGCCTGATCGTCCGGGCCTATGCGCGCCGCCTGGACCCGGCCACCTTGCGCCGGACCATCGCCGACCAACTGGCGCGTTTTGAAGCCGCGCTGGGCCAGGCGCCCAACTACGTCGACGGCCACCAGCATGTGCACCAGTTGCCGCAGGTGCGCGAGGCCTTGATCGAGGTGCTGGCGCGGCGTTACCCGGCGGGCGCGGCGCGGCCCTGGCTGCGCATCAGCGATGCGGGCGTGGCGCAGGGCTGGAAGGGGCGCTTGATCGCGGCCTTGGGCAGTCGTGCCTTGCGGACCTTGGCGCGTGGGCAGGGCTTGGTCACCACGGGTCGTTTGCTGGGGGTGTATGGCTTTGAGGGCGATGCGGCGCGCTTCATGCAGCGGCTGCGGCACTGGTTGCCGCACACGCAAGGCGCCACGGCCTTGATGTGTCACCCGGCGGCGCGCCTGGATGCGGCCGACCCGTTGGGGCCGGCGCGCTATGGCGAATACCAGGCGCTGCGCGGCGAGGGCTTTGCCGCGCTCTTGCTGCGCGAGGGGATCACCGTGGTGCGCTCGCCCTCGTGAGCGCGAGCGCTGGCCGTTGCGATCGGCGCTCGCCCTACTTGCGCTTGGCCCGCGGGTGCGCGGCGTCGTACACCTGGGCCAGGTGCTGAAAGTCCAGCTTGGTGTAGATCTGCGTGGTGGTGATCTGGGCGTGGCCCAGCAGTTCCTGCACGGCGCGCAAATCACCGCTTGATTGCAGCAGGTGGCTGGCGAAGCTGTGGCGCAGCATGTGCGGGTGCACATGGGTGGGCAGGCCGGCCTCCAGGGCCAGTTGCTTGAGGCGGTTGCGCAGTTGCACGGCGGTCAGGCGCCGACCCAGGCGGCCGATGAACAGGGCGGGCTCGTCGATCGCGGCCAGTGCGGGCCGCAGGGCCAGCCAGGCGTCCAGCGCTTGCAGGGTGGGGTGGCCCACCGGCACGGTGCGCCACTTGTTGCCTTTGCCCAACACATGCACTTCGGCGGCATCGCGGTCCAGCCAGCCGCGGGCTTGCGGCCCGGCGCTCAGGTCCAGGCCCAGCAGCTCGGCGCTGCGCAGGCCACTGCCATAGAGCAACTCGACGATGCAGTGATCGCGGGCGGCCAGCCAGGGCGCTTCGCGGGCATCGCGGGTGCGTGGTGGCGGCGGCTTGGGCGGCGCGGGGGTGGCCAGCGCCACGGCCTGATCGACCGACAGCGCCTTGGGCAGGGGCTTGGCCGCTTTGGGGGCGCGCACGCCATCGACGGGATTGAGCGTGGCCAGGCCTTCGCGGCCCATCCAGCGGAACAGGCCGCGCCAGGCCGACAAGGTGATGCCCAGGCTGCGCGGCCCCAGGCCCGAGGCGTGCAGGCGGGCGGTCCAGCCGCGTACGTGGTGGGGTTTGACGGCGTCCAGCGCCAGGCCCTCTTTGGCGCAAAAGGTGGTGAGGCGCGCAAAGGCCTCGCCATACAGCGTCAGGGTGCGTTCGGCCAGGCGGCGTTGGACGCGCAGGTGGGCGAGGTGGCGTTCGATCAGGGGAGGGTTCACCTCACCCTGGTCCGCCGGGTCGGGAATGGGCATGCCCGATTGTCGCGGCCTTAGCGCTCGACCCACGCGGTGAGGCTTTTTTGCACGTAGCTGGCGCGGGGGGTGAAGGGCGGCTGGCCCGCCGGGCAATTGACCACGCCCGCAGGCAAGGCGACGCAGGCCGTGACCGACAGGGTGTAGATCCTGATGGTGGGGGGCAGCCCGTCGGTGAAGTTGCCGGGCGGGCTGTTGTTGACGCAGCGCACGGTGACGGTGAAGGGCGCCAAGGTGCCCGCGGGCATGGCCACGTTCTGGAGCGCGGGGCAGTTGGGCACGGCCAGTATCTTGAGTTGATAGCGGCCCCAGTCCATACCGGCTTCGGCGGCTTGTTGGGCGCGGGCGCTGCTGATCTCTTGGGCAAAACTGCTTTGCGCGGAGCTCGTCAGCGTCAGGCCAAAGGCCATCAGGCTGGTGATCAGCACCAGGGCCACAATCACCAGCACGCTGGAGAAGCCCTGTTGGCCGCGCCAGGGCGCGTGGCGGTGCGGGATGTCAGCCATCATTCACCGCCGATGAAAACACCAGTTCGGCCTGCTCGGGCACGCTGGTGCCATTGCCGGGCGTGGTCAGCGTCATCTTGAGGGTGACCACGCCGCCGCGCCCGCGCACGCCGGCTGGCTCATAGGCGGAGACGCTGGTTGCGGTCGAGGTGATGTTGCAGGCCACGGCGGTCGACAGCGTCGCTGACGGAAGGCCGGCGCCGAACGCCACGGGCTGCACGGGGCTGATGGCGTAGCCCCAGTGGCGGATCAGCGTCCCGGAAACGGTGTCGCACTCGTAGGTCACGGGCGAGGCTCCGATGACATAAAAACGCTTGGCCGCTGAACCGATGGGAAAGGCGTTGGGCGTCATGGTGATTTGCGAGCCATATCGCGCGGCATTGAAGACGGCCGCCAGCAGCGGGGCCTTGATGCTTTGCACCCCCGGCCCGGCATTGGCATAGGGGTCGCCCGTGGCGCCAAGGGTGTTGGTGGGGTTGACCACCACCAGGTCAGTGCCGGGCACCACGGCGGCGTTGCCCACCGGGGTCAGCGGTCCGAGCGAGAAGAAGCAGGTCTCGGTGCAGGCTGGCGCCGCGCCAAATTCCAGCGCATCGGCGACGGTGGCGCCGCCGCAAGCGGGCGTGGCCGGGCAGATCTGGGCGGCCCCCGACGTGTTCGACCGATACCGGCCCTGCGCGTGCACGGGCAGAAATTCAATGAAGTAGCGGGTGCCCGCGGCCTTGACCCGCACGCTGTTGGGCAGGGCGGTGGCGAAGTCGGCGCCGAGCTTGCTTTGCACCCAGTCCAGATCGGTGGTGACGCGGGTGCGGGCCGTCGCCGCCATGTAGGCGTCCATCGGCACTTTCACCATCGGCATGACCGCGGTGGACAGGATGGCCAACAGCGTCAAGGAGATGATCATCTCGACCAGGGTGAAGCCCTGATGGCGCGTGCGGCCAGGCCGCGCAATCTCAATAAATGGTGGGCGCATGGCGAGTCCGCAGGCCTTGCAGCACAAAGGGTGACAGGCCGGGGCAGCTCACGGTGACGGTGATGAGCAGGGCGCCAGCGGCGGGGATGCCGGCCATGGCCTGCTGCGCCACGGCCACGGCCGAACTGCAGCCATTGAGGAGGCTGCCGGGCGGGTTCAGGAGGTTGCCCTGTAGGTCGCAGATGCCGCCGGGGCAACCGGGGCCGGGCTGGGCCAGGCCGTTGTAGTCGTTGGGGTTGTCGTATTGCCTGTCGTACAAGGTGGCCAAGGGGGTGCCCGGCACGTGATAGCGTGATTCGAGGCCGGGGTTGGATTCCGGGCCCATGGCTTCGGCGCCGCCCGTGAGGCCGGCATTTTTGGCGTCGTTGATGGTGAAGGGCATCATGCGCACCTCGGTGAGCAAGGCCTGCGCCAAGGTCATCATCTGGCGCGTGCGCAGCAGCTCGGCCGATTGCGTGGCCATCTTCGTGGTGTAGGTCAGCACACCGCCCGCCACCAGGGCCATCAGGGTGATGACCACGAGCACGTCGATCAGCGAAAAGCCCTGGGGGGGGCGCCGCACTGGTCGCCTAGAGGTAGGTGACGAGGCTGGTTTCATTGGAGATCGTGACGCTGCGCGTGCCGCCCATCGTGATGGTGAGGGGCACATTGCCGGCGATGCGGCCGTTCTGGTCAAACTGCACCAGGGCATCGCCGCCCATGGCCACGTCGCTGGGCACGGGGAGGCTGAACTGGGCGGCGCCGTCGGGCGAGGGAACCGGTGAGGCCGCTTGGCAGGCATTGCCCGCCGGAGCGACGTAAACCGCCTGCACCGTGCCGGCCAGCACCTGCACGCACACGCCGCGCTGCTGAACCACCGCCAGCTTGCGGCAGTACTCCAGCATGGCGCCGACCTGATCGCGCATGCCCGCTTCATGCACCGGAGTGAGCGAGCTCAAGGCGGGGATGGCCACGGCGCCCAAGATGCCCATGATGACCATCACCACGATCATTTCGACCATTGTGTAGCCACGCATGGGCAGCCTTGTGCGCGGGTCCGCTGGCGGGTTTAGCAGCCGGCGACGAGGGCGTTGCTCAACACGGGGGCGGCGCCCAGAGCGGCGGGCTGCGTGTAGGTGAACTGGCAGGTGGCCGGCGTGACGGCTCCCACGACACGGAAGGTGACGACGCCACCGGCGACGGTCACGAGGTAGTTGTCCACGTTATTGGTCACGCCCGCTGCTGAACCGATGCCGGCGGCGGTGCCGGCGGGATACAGGAAGCTGACGTTGATGGGGCCCGTTTCGGTACACACCGTGCCGGTGCCGGTTGCTGCGGCGATGTTGTCGTTGCCGCCACCGGCCACGCACGCTTTTGCGGGGGCGCCTTGTCGTGCCAGGGCCGAGCCATGGACCATGCCCATGGCGGCGGCCACGGAACCCCGGGCGGCGTTGAGTTTGGCGGCGCGGGCGTCACCTTGCAAGTTGGTGAAACGGGGCAGGGCCACGGCCGACAAAATGCCCAGGATCACGATGACGACAATCAGCTCGATCATCGTGAAGCCGGCTTGGGTGTGGCGTTGTTGAGGGTGTTTCATGAATCAATCCTTTTGACAGAAAACAAGGGAGGGAGGGCCTGGGCCCAACATCAGCCCACAGGGCTAGTTTCGACGCAATGGCCGCTTACTTGAGGGCGGCTTTGCCCAAATCCCACATGGGCATGAATACCCCGAGGGCCAAGACCAAAACCATGGCGCCCAGCACGGTGATCAAAATGGGTTCAACCTGCTGGGACATGGTTTTCAATTCGTATTCGACTTCGCGCTGATACATCGCGCCAATCTCGTCGAGCATTTCGTCGAGGCGGCCGGTTTCTTCGCCCACCATGATCATTTGCAGCACCAGCGGCGTGAAGATGCCAACGCGGTGGCTGGCCACCAGCACGCTCTCGCCGCGTTCCACGCCGGTGCGCAAACTGACCAGGGCCTGCGCGATGTGGGCGTTGTCGACCACCTCGGTGGTCAGCACCAGACCCTGCACCACGGGGATGCCGCTTTTGAGCACCAGGGCAAAGCTGCGGCACAGTCGGGCCAGCACGCCTTTGTGCATGACCTTGCCGGCCACGGGCAGCCTGAGTCGGAGGCGGTCCCAATGCAGGCGCCCGGCCGGGTTGCGCACGTACAGCTTGCCCGCCACGATGAGAGTGAGCATGCCCAGCAACATGGCCGGCCACCAGTGCACGACAAAATCCGAGGTGGCCAGCAGGATGCGGGTCATCAAGGGCAGCTCGGTCTTCATGTTGGCAAACACTTTGGCGAAGGCCGGGATCACGAACACGGTGATCACGCCCATGGCCGCGATCATGGCGCCGATGACGAACTTGGGGTAACGCATCGCCGATTCGATCTGCTGCTTCATGAAGCGCTGGAATTCTAGGTGGTCACCCAGGCTGAGAAACACCTCGGTCAGGCGGCCGGTGGACTCGCCCACCCGCACCATCGAGATGTAGAAGGCGTCGAAGATGTCGCTGCGCCGACTCATGGCCTGGGACAGGTCATAGCCTTCGTCCAGCGAGTTCAGCAGTTCCTGGTAGACATCGCGCAGGCCTTCTTCCTGCGACGAATCGCGCAAGCCGCGCAGGGCCTGCAGCAAGGGCACGCCGGCCTTGGTCAGGGTGTAGAGCTGGCGCGTCAGCAGTTGCAGTTGGCGCTCGTCGATGCGCTTGCTGCCAAACAGACGCGCGAAGGTGTCTTGCGCCGTCTCGGTGGCCACCTTGTGCCGGATGTCTACTGGCGTGACGCCCAGGTTGAGCAGCGACTCGGCCACCATGGCCGGAGAACTCGCTTCCAGCTCGCCAGTGACGACCTGGAGGGCTTTGTCGCGGCCGGTGTAGGTGTAGGTGGGCACGGTGGGGGCTCAGGGGTCAGAATTGATTGCTGGCCTGCATGGCCTCGGCAATGGTGGTCCGGCCCTCGGCGACCAACTGCAGCGCATGGCGGCGCAGCGTGAAGTCGGCAAAGGCTTTTTGGGCGGCTTCGGCAAAGGCGGTGGGGTCATCGCGGCTGACCAGTTGCACCAACTCCGGCGTCATTTCCATCAACTCATACACGCCGGCACGGCCCTTGTAGCCACTGTTGTTGCACTGCCCGCAGCCGACGCCCTGGAAGAAGGGCGCGTCGCTGGCGGACTCGTTGCCCAGGCTCAGCCAAGCGCGCTCATGCGGGGCCGGCGTGTAGGGCTTTTTGCAGTTCTCGCAAATGGTGCGCACCAGGCGCTGGGCAATCACCAGGCGCACGCCCAGGGCAATCATGTAAGGGGCCAGGCCCATGTCGCGCAAGCGCATCGGGGTGCCGGCGGCGTCCAGGGTGTGCAGGGTGGACAGCACCAGGTGGCCGGTCAACGCGGCGCGCAGGCCGATCTCGGCGGTTTCCTGATCGCGCATTTCGCCCACCAGGATCACATCGGGGTCCTGGCGCAGGCAGGCGCGCAACACCCGCGAAAAACTCAAGCCCACTTTTTCATTCACCTGCACCTGGTTCAGGCCGGGCAGGCGGTATTCGATGGGGTCTTCCACCGTGATGATCTTGCGTGAGACCGCATTGATCTCGGCCAGGGCCGAGTACAGCGTGGTGGTCTTGCCGCTGCCGGTGGGACCGGTCACCAGCACCATGCCTGAGGCCGACGAGATGGCCGCGCGCAAGCGCGTGAGGATGGGCGCGGGCATGCCAATGGCGTCCAGGCGGATGCGGTCGGTGTTTTGCGGTAGCAAGCGCATCACCACCGATTCGCCGTACTGCGTGGGCATGGTGGAAATGCGCACGTCCACCGTGGCGTTGTTGACCTTGATCTGGAAGCGTCCGTCCTGCGGCAAGCGCCGCTCCGAGATGTCCAGGCTGGCCATCAGCTTGAGGCGCTGCACCACCGCCGAGGTGATCTTCGAACTGGAGGTGCTTTGCACCTGCATCGAGCCGTCCAGGCGAAAGCGGATCGTCAGGTTGCCTTCCTGAGGCTCGATGTGGATGTCGGACACATCGCGCGTGACCGCGGCATCGAACACCGACTGCAGCAGGCGCACGATCGGGGCGTCTTCGGCGGTGGCGGCCACGTCGATGGTGGTCAGGCTGATGCCTGCCGAGGCGATGTCGGCGGCCACTTCCTTGGCCAGACCGATGATTTCTTCGCGGCGCTGGTAGACCCGTTCAATGGTGGCCAGCAAGGCGTCTTCGGTCACCACCACGGGGTAGACCGCCGTGTTCAGGGCGCGGCAAACCTGGTCGTAGGCCAGCATGTCGGTGGGGTCCACCAGGCCGACTTGCAAGCCCAGTTCCTGCTCGCCAAGCACGATGGCGCGCAGGCGGCGGGCTTGGGCTTCAGGCAAGCGACGCACCAGGGCCGGATCCAGATCCTGCTCGTTCAGGTGGACGAAGGGGATGCGCATTTGATCGCTGATGACGCGGCCAATGTCCTCGTCGGTCACCAGCTTGAGGTCCATCAGGGCGCGGCCCAGGCGACGGCCGGTGAGCTTTTGATGCGCCAGGGCGGCGCCCAGTTGTTCGTCCGTGATCAGCCCGCGCTGGACCAGGGCTTCGCCAAGCCGGAATTTGATGGGTGGGGCCATGATGTCAGTTCAAGGTGCGGAGTTTTTGATCGATGAAGGCCGTCAGGTCGGCCCGTTCCATGCCCAGCGACTGGGCTTTGGCATAGGCGCGGCGGGCGTCCTGCGCTGGGCCCACGGCTTCGAGGGCCACGCCCAGACCCAGCCACCACAGGCTGTTGTCGGGCTGCTGTTGGACGGCGCGTTGGTAGTCCAGCGCCGCGCGCTTGAAGTTGCCCGCCTGCGCCAACAGGCCGGCGCGCAAGCCAAGGCCTTCGGCAGACAGGCTGGCTTGCTGGTCCAGCACGTCGAGCGCGGCGTCCTTGTGGCCTTGTTCGCTGAGCATGCGCGCCAGCAAGGTGGCCAAGGGCTCGTGTGGGCCGCTCAGGGCCAGGCCGGCGCGGGCGAGCGCCTCGGCTTCGGCAAAGCGTTGCTGTTCGATCAGCAGGGACACCGCCAGCTGGCGCGACGGCGCATGGCTCGGGTCGGCTTGAAGCGCCTCCCGGGCCAGATCAAGGGCTTGGCGAACCTGTCCGGCGGCGGCCAGGTCCACGCTCTGCCGATGCGCGATCTCGGCCCGCTGGCGGGGCGATTCAGCCCGCAAGCGCTTGTCGACGGTGCCCGTGACCGTTGCCATTTCTGTGCCTGTGCCCGTGCCCGCTGAAGCCAATGCCGGGCCCGACGCCGCCACATCCGCCGGGGCCCTGGGCTCGGCGCTCGCGCTGGGTGCGGGCTTGAGCTTGGCCTCGGCCTCGGCCTTGACGGGGTGGGCGATCGGGGAGGGGGCCGGGGCTGAGGCCTGGGGTGAGGCCAACTGCGAGACAAGGCGCAAGGACAGGGTGGTGGTCAGGGCGTTGGAGGTGACCGGGGCTGTCGGCGCGGCGGCGCTCACGACGGTGGGTGGGGCCAAGTGAGCGGCTGAGGCCGCGTTCATGGCGGGCCAGGGCGCGTAGGCCGCTGCGGCGATCAAGGCGGTGCCACCCAGCAGCAAAGCGCCCAGGCGGCGGGTCCCGCTGGCGCGCGCAAAGGGTGGGGCCACGACCAGGTCGGGGCTGCCCGCCAGCGGGGCTTTGCGGGACTGCAGGTCTTGCAGCATTCGATTGATCACACTCATGTCGCCACCCCATTGCTGCGTCGTCCCAACAGGGTTGCCAGCACGGGCCAGGCCGTGCGCAACCATCCTTTGTCGTCCTGCAAAGCACCCCAGGCCATGCGCGCGTCGACGCGGTGGTGGCCTCGCCCAAACGCCAGCAGCAGGCATTTGTGGGCCAGCACATTGGCGCGGCGTGGCACCCCGGCGCTGCCCAGCCACAAGAAGTAACGCGCTCCGGCTGAAAAGACATCGGGGCCGCGCCAGCCCGCCACCGACATGCGGTGTCGAAGGTAGGACTCGAAATCGGCCAGACTCAGTGGCGACAGCCGGGCTGAAAAACTCATGCGGCTGGCCAGTGAGCGCAGTGATCGCTGGGCCAGCTTGTCGTCCAACTCCGGTTGCCCGAACAGCACGATCTGGATGAGTTTGTGCTTGCCCGTCTCGATGTTGGACAGCAGGCGCAGCGACTCCAGCGTGGCGCTGGGCAGGGCTTGGGCTTCATCGATGCACAACACGACGCGCTGGTCGCGTTGGGCCAGTGCCAGCAATTGCGCCTCGACGGCACAGTACAGGCCGTGCTCATCGCCTTTCGGGTTCACGGGCAGATCCAGGTCGCTGCTCAAGGCGCGCAACATCGCTGGCGGGCTCAGGCGCGGATTGGGCACGTAGGCCGACACCATGTGGTCGGGCAAGCGCTGTAGCAAGGTGCGGCACAACAAAGTCTTGCCGGTGCCAACCTCGCCCGTCACCTTGATGAAACCTTCGCCGCCTTCCAGGGCCAGCAGCAGCACATTCAACGCGGCCTGGTAGGGCTGCGCCAGGTAGGTGAAGTCGACGTCCGGCGTGAGCGAGAAGGGCAACTCCCGAAGACCAAAGTGCGGCAGGTACATGGCTTACTCCACGTCCTTGGCCGGTTTGCTGCCTTGGCCATACTCGCTCAGGCGCTGCTGGGTGCTGGCGACTTCTTGCGCCCACTCGGCCTCGCCCTTGATGATGGTGGGTTTGAGCAGGAACACCAGCTCGCGTTTTTCCAGGCGGTGGTCCTTGCGGGAGAACAGATTGCCCACCACCGGCACGTCGCCGGCCCCGGGCACCTTGCTGTCATCGCTGGTCTGGGTTTGCTGCATCAGGCCGCCGATGGCCACGATGACGCCATCCTGCATGCGCACCACCGTGTCGGTTTCATTGATGTTGCTGGAGGCCAGCGGCAGGGAGTAGCTGCCCAGGCTGCCCAGGTTCACCACCTTGGTTCGCTCAGACACCGTGCTGACCGCCGGGCGGATGTGCAGCGTGATCATGCCGTCCGCGTCGATCTGCGGCGTCACGTCCAGCGAGATCCCCGAGAAGAACGGCTGCACCGTGATCGACGGGGTCGTCACATTGCCGGTCGTGCTGGTGGTGGTGGTGGTGGAGATGTTGGTGATGAAGAAGTCATCCGTGCCCACGCGCAACAAGGCTTTCTGGTTGTTGACGGCGGCCACGCGCGGCGAGGACAGCACATGCACCGAGCCCTGGGTTTCCAGGAAGTTCAGCAGGCCGACAAAGCCGTTGTTGGTGAAGGCCATGCCCAGCAGGCCCGAGCCCGGGGTCGCCAGCACCTGGCCGAGGGTGTTGATGGTGGGCACGCCCGTGTCGGACACCGGCGTGGCAATGGCGCCTTGCTCGACGCCGAACTTCTGTCCGATGCTGCCTGGGATGCTGACCTGCTTGGCGTCCGCGCCCACCGAGAAGCGGTGGTTGCCGCCCTTCAGGCCCGACCAATTGATGCCGGACTCGAAGCCATCTTTGAGCGTGACTTCAACGATCTTGGCTTCGAGCATCACCTGACGCTCGATGGACACCTTGGAGGCGCGCAAGAACTTCTCGACCTCTGCCAGCTCCTTGGGGAAGGCGCGCACCACCACCACGCCGGTCTGCTGCGACAGCACGACCTGGCGGCCGCCTTCGGTGCCGACGATGGCCTTCAAGGAGGTGTCCAACTCTTTCCAGAAATCGGCGTCCGTGCTGGTGGACACTTGACTGCCCTCGGTCGAGTTCGTGCCACCGCTGCCACCGCCCGAGGCATTGTTGATGGCGGCGGTGATGGAGCCCGAGGTCACCCGCGTATCGCTGCGGCCCACGCGCCGTGCGGCGGGATAACTGACCTGGAAGATGCGGCTGTTCAGCGCGGCCAGTTGCACGATGACGCGATGGCCTTCGATGGTGTATTCGTAGCCATACAGTTCACGCAGCGCATCCAGGGCTTCCTTGACGGTCACGTCCTTGAGGTTGACCGTGATCGCGCCAGGCAGGCTGCCGGCCAGCAAGATGTTGTAGCGAGAGCCTGAGCCAATGGCCTGGTACACCTGCGCCGGCGACGCATTGGTCACGGCCAGGTCAAAGCGGTACTCCGGCACGGCCACCCGGGCGGGTTTGGGGGGAGCCGCCGGGGGCATCAAGGCTTGCAGCACCGACTCGGGCGCTTTCGCCGCAGCGGGCGCCCGCGAGGCGGAGTCCTGCCGCAGCTCCTTGTCGATGGCGGCCAGGGTTCGGCCAGGCGCGGGGCCCAGCTGACAGGCGGCCAAACTTGCGCAACAGCCCAACAGGGTCATCAAACGGTGGAGTTGCATCATGGCTTCCTGGTCCGGATGTGGGCGTTGCTGGATGAGCGGGCCATCTCAACGCCGGGTGATAGTTCAAGGGTTTCGATCGTTCCGTCGGGGTGGCGCAACTGCACGGCGCGACGCTTGATGGCCGTCAGCACCGACCCATCGCGCACGGTGGCGCCCTGTGCCACCCAGAGGCCATCGATCAGGGCCTGGGGTTGGCGGCCAAGCTTGAGGCCGGCCAAGCCCGTGCTGGAGGGGGTTTCAACCGTGGCCAAGGCCGGGTCGGAGGCACTCGCGGTCGGCGGGGTCGGCGGCACGAAGGGCGCCGACGGGCCCAGCGCCAGGGCGGCAGGGGCGGCGCCCAGCAGGGCCCACCCCAGCAGGTGAGCGGAGATCAGAGCGCGAGCCATGTCTTTTCCAATCCAATGGTGACCAGCATGACGGTCGCCTCGATGACGCCAGTGGGCTGCGCCTGCAGATGAACGCTTTCCACGCGCAGTGGGCGGCTGCTGTTTTCAAGCGCATCGAGCGTGGCGGGCAGGCTGGCCAGTTCCGTTTGCAGCTTCAGTTCATAGCGATGGCGGAACAGCTGTGGTGGGAGGCTGGCGGGGGCGGCGCTGGCCGGCTCGTCCGAGGCTGGCGCCGCTTCGGCGGTGGCCGCCGCTGGTGCGGCAATGGTGAGCTCTTCCACCGTCAAGGCCCGCAAGCCCTGAATGGTGACGGCCTGCTGGCGCAGCGTGCGCGCCAGCATGAAGCTCAGAGAATCCTTCAAGCCATTGTTCAGCCCGAACGCGGCCAGGTCCTTGTCGACACTGGCCTTGCGCTGCGCCAGCCCGGTGGCCAGTTCGTCGCGCTGCTTGCTGGCCGCGGCCTGCGCCTGCACGGAGTCCTGGGCGGTGGCGGCCATGCTCGCCAGCATGGACTTGCGCTGGGCGTTCAAGGGCATGATCACCAGCATGTCCAGGCCAATGATCACCGCGAGCAGGGCGGCGAACAAGGCGGCGCGGTCACGCTCACTCAAGCGCTCCAGCATGGTCAGCCACTTGTTGATGGACGAGCTCATGGGGTGGCTCCCTGGGCGGCCGCCGTGGCCAGCACAAAGTGGTAATACTTGGGCAAGGGGGCACGAGGCTCGGGCGCGCTGGCGGGGGCCGCGGCACCATCGTCCTCGGTGCTGGCCTGGGGTTCCAGGGTGATGACCTGCACGGGCAGTCCTTGCAGGGCGGGCACTTTCGACAAGCGGTCTGAATACTCGGCCAGGGCGCTGGGGTCGGTGGCACCGCCCACGATGCGCAGGCCGCCCTTGCCAACAAATTGGACTTCCTTGAGCCACAAACTGGCGGGCAGCGCGGTGATCACATTGGCCAGCAGCTTGGCGTTGTCGGTGGGCAGGTCGGTGAGTTTGGAGAGCCCATCGCGCAGCAATTCATCGCGGATGACGCTGCTCATGCTGGCTTGAAAGGCCGCATCGGCATCGCCCGGGGCGGGGGCCGGATTGGCGGCATTGCTGGCGTCCTGGGCACGGGCCAGCGCCAGGGTCTGGCCCAACTGGTAGCGCTCGTAACTGTAGTGCGCCCCCAGCAGGCCGGTGGCCAACATGAGAAGCAAGGCGGCCGTCTTGCTCGACAAACGCTCCGCCTTGGGTCGCAGCGACGGGTCGATCAGGTTGATTTGCGGCCTCATTCGACGGCCTCCACGCGCAGCGCGGCGCCAATGGCCAAGGTGTAGTCCAGGCGCTGCTCGACATCGCCCTCGCTCGGGGGGTCTTCAAACGTCACCCAGTCGCCCAGCACGAAGGGCTCCACATGCAGGTCGACTTGACCGGACAGGGCAATGGCCACCCCTGGCGCATCCACCACCGAGGACAGCCACACCCGCGTCAGGGTGGCCGCTGAAAACTGGCGTCCAAAAGCGTCGGTGGTGCGTTGAATTTCCAGGGCAAAGCGTTCGAACAGCTGGGCGCGGTCCATCTCGTCCAGGATCAGCAACTGCTCACCGCCCACGCTCAACTGGCGGAACGTGCACAGACTCTCGCGCCAGACAATGATCAGGTGCGTGGTGTCCCAGCCGATGTGTAAAAAGGCCACGGCTTGCTCGCCCGAGGCCAGCACGGCGAGATTGCGCAAGGCCATTTCACCGATGTCAATGGACGACAGGGACAGCTTGGCCGCGTGCCAATGGCCCATCCAAGAGGTGATCACGGACTTGCGCGCCACCACCGACAGCAAGCGCTGGGGCGCATTGGCCGAGACTTCGCCCGGCACGCTCATGCAATCCAGGGCCGCCTCGTCGGGCGGGAAATCGATCAGATCCTTCATCTGCCAACGCACGGCCGACTTGCGCTCGGCCTCTTCCACCGCGGGCGCATCGATCTGCAAGATCTGGTATTCGCTGGGCTCCAGCAATAAATTGGTGCGACTGCCTTTGGGGGCGCTCTGTTTCTGCCATTGCAGCAGGGCGCTGAGGCGTTCAGCCCCGGCGAAGCACTGCTGCTGGCTGATCCGCACCTTGCCATCCGGCCCGGTTTTGGCGCAAGCCACCAGGACCCGATCCCGTCCGGCTTGCATGCCAATCCAGCCGCCATCGGCGGTTTTGGCGCGTCTCAATGAGAACCAGGGGGGCAGTGACATGGCGAGAATGAAGGCGGGTGTGTACGCCTATCACTCTAGTCAGCCCCTATTTTTCAAAATGCAGAATAAGGCCGGGAAAAAATGGTCAACTGAGACCGTCAGCCCAGCAGTCGCGCCAACGCCGCACCCGTTGTCTCGCCCACCTGCTGCAAAAAGTCCACGCCCATGTCGGCCGTGTAACGTGTCGGGTCGGGCGAACCCAGCACCAAAAGGCCGTAGGTGTGCCCCTGGTGGCGCAGCGGGATCATGGCCAGCGAGGTGATGGTGCTGGCGTCCGCCAGCCAGCGCGAGGCTTCAAAACCGGCGTTGACCCCGCAATAGGGCACGGTCAGGCTGCCCGCAAAGCTCTTGGCATCGTCGCTCACCGCTTGAGCGCAGGGCAAGTCACGCAAGGTGGCCAGCACCGACTGGGTGGGGGTGTCCCACACGCGCACGGCCGCCTGCGGGATCAAAAATTCGCTTTGCAGCTCGGCCAGCAGCACGTCGGCCACGGTGGCGTCGTCGTGGGCCAGCAGCACCGCGCGCACCCAGCGGTGCAGGCGCTCGGCAATGGCCTCGTTGTCCTGGCTGTGGCGAATCATTTCCATGATCCGGCGCTCCAGGCCCTTGATCTTGTCGCGCAGCATTTCCATCTGGCGCTCTTGCAGCGAGACGGCGCGCTGGCCATGCGGGCTGGTCAGTTGCACGCTGGCCAGCAATTGCGCGTGCCGCTCGAAAAACCCGGGCGTGTGGACCAGGTAGTTGGCGATGTCGTCTTCGGTGATGCCTTGCAAGGGGGTGGTCATGGTGGGGAGGATGGTTGGAGTCACAGAAGGGGCACGTCGATGTCGCCATCGAACACCTTGACGGCGGGGCCGGTCATGAGCACCGAGTGGCCAGGGCCGGCCCAGTCGATGGTCAACTGGCCGCCGCTCGTGGTCACGTTGACGGGGCCATCCAGCCAGCCCAGGCGGATGCCGGCCACCACGGCGGCGCAGGCGCCGGTGCCGCAGGCCAGGGTTTCGCCGGCGCCGCGCTCATACACGCGCAGCTTGATGTTTTGGCGGTCGACCACTTCCATGAAGCCGGCATTGACGCGGCGCGCAAAGCGCTCGTGGCCTTCAATTTGCGGGCCCTGTTCGCCCACCGGAGCCTGCTCGACGCTGTCCACGCGCTGCACCGCGTGCGGGTTGCCCATCGACACCACGGCCACTTCCACCGGGTAGTCGCCCAGCGCCAGCGGCCACAGCTCGGCGCCATTGACCAGGCGCGGCGTGAGGCCGGTGCTGTTGAAGGGCACTTGCGCGGGCTCCAGCACCGGCGCGCCCATGTCCACCGTGACGCGGCCATCGCCCTGCAAGCGCGGCTCGATGATGCCGCCCAGGGTCTGCACGCGCAGGGTGGTCTTGGCGCTCAGGCCGCTGTCGTGCACGAAGCGCGCAAAGCAGCGCGCGCCATTGCCGCATTGCTCGACCTCGCCACCATCGGCATTGACGATGCGGTAGGTGAAGTCGGTGCCTTGATCGGGCGAGCCAGGCTCGACGATCAGGATCTGGTCCGCGCCGATGCCAAAGCGCCGGTCGGCCAGAAAGCGAAATTGCGCCGCGCTCAGGGCCAGCGGCGCACGGGTGGCGTCAAGCACGATGAAATCGTTGCCCGCGCCATGCATCTTGGAAAAGTGCAGCTTCATGGGCCGGATTATGAAGCGTCAGTAGAAACCGGGCTCGCCGGGCGGACGGGTCTTGAAGCGCTTGTGCACCCACAGGTACTGGGCGGGGCGCTTGAGGATCTCGGCCTCGATCAGGCGGTTCAGGCGCGCCGTGTCGGCCACCGCGTCGTCGGTCGGAAAGTCGGCCATGGCCGGCAGGAAGTGGATGCGCCAGCCCTGGCCACCGGGCAGGGTTTCGGCGATCACCGGCTGCACCACCATGTTGAGCATCTTGGCCATGCGCGAGGGCGCCAGCAAGGTGGCGGCGGGCACGCCGAAAAACGGCACGAAGGCCGCGTCCTTGGCGCCAAAGTCCATGTCCGGCAGGTTGAAAAACCCCCGCCCTTGCTTGATGGCGCGAAACAGTGGCTTGACCGAATCGCTGCGCGGAAAGATCTCGGCGTTGCCAAAGCGCAGTCGGCCGCGCTTCATGGCGACGTCGATCACTGGGTTGCTCTGCGTCTGGTAGATGGACGCGCCGGGGCGCTCCTGGCACAGCAAGATGGCCGCGCCGGCCACGTCCAGGCCGACGAAGTGCGGGCACAGCCACATGGTGGGGCGGCCGGTGGTCTGCATCTCGCGTTCGGCCAGCCCGATGTCGCCTTCAATGTGGAGGTGGCGCTTGATGCGCGCGGGCGAGGCGTACCAGAACAGCGCGCGTTCCAGCAGGCTGCGACCCAGCCAGCGGAAATGCGCGCGCACCAGGGCGCGGCGCTCGGCCTCGGGCCTGTCGGGAAAGCACAATTGCAGGTTGCGCAGCGCGATCCGGCGCCGTGAGCCGGCCAGCGGGTGCAGCAGCGCGCCCAGGCCCCAACCCAGCGCCGCCAACACCGACAGGGGCAGCCAGGACAGCAGCCACAGCAGGCCCAGCGTCAGGCGAACGCCCAGCGTGCCCAGGCCATCCACCAAGGTGTTCGCCAGAGGCTTCATTCGGCCGGTCCTGCGGCGGCGCGGGTCAGGATCTCCGCGCGCGGCTGTTTGTATCGGTTGTAGCCCCAAAGGTACTGCTGAGGGCATTGCATGATCAGGTCTTCCATGGCGCGATTGAGCGCGGCCGCCGATTGTGCCGGATCGCCGCTGGCAATGGCCGCCATCAAGGCCTCTGGCGCCGCTTCAGCGTGGACAATGAAGTCAGCGCCCACTTTGCGGCGTTGGCGCGCGCTCAGGCGCTCACCGCGCAAAATCAGCACCTGACACCCGGTCTGGTGAGCCAGCTTGGCGGCCATGGTCATGGTGTAGGCCGGCTGGCCAAAAAACGGCGCCCACACACCCATGCCCTCGGGGGGCACCTGGTCGGGCAGCAGGCCGATGGTCTGGCCGCTCTTGAGCGCCCGCATCAACTGGCGCACGCCGCCCAGCGTGGCCGGCGAGGCGGTCAGGTGGGGGCGGTTGCGGGCATGCACCATCACCTCGGCCAGCCAGGCCTGGCGCGCCGGACGGTACAGCACCGTGATCGGCTGGCGTGCGCCAAAGCGCGCGGCGTAGGCCTGCGCAATGATCTCGAAGCAGCCGATGTGCGGGGTCAGCAGCAGCGCGCCCTGGCCTTGCCCCAGCACGTGCTCCACCACTTCGGGGTGACGCCAGACCACCCGGGGCGCCGGGCTCTGGCCTTCACGACCACCGTCGCCTGCCCACAGGCGTGGCAGTTCGGCCACCATGCGCCCTGCGTGGCCCACCGCCGACCAGCGCTGCCACCGGCTCAGGCCCGCCCCGCGCGCATGCGCCGCCAGACGCCGCCGGTACGAGGGCGACAGGCCATAGACCAGCCATCCCAGGGCCGCGCCCAGCGGGTGCAGCAGGCCCAGGGGCCAGCTGGCCGCCATGAAAAAGAGTCGAGACACAAACCACATCCCCCGATCTTCGCAGATGACATGGGGCTAGTGCGGAGTCAAAGCCGATGCGAATTGGCTACACTAGCGGCATCGCCGAGTTAACGAACAACTTGCGGGGCGATTCACAAATGCCGCTAAAGCGTTCGCCGCTTGTTCCAAAGAGAGTCATCCCTTCAAGCTCGGCGACGCAGCCTGTCTTGAACTTTTTTGGAGCACACACCGTGGCGAACGACTTCCTCTTTACCTCTGAATCCGTCTCTGAAGGCCATCCCGACAAGGTGGCCGACCAGATCTCCGACGCGATCCTGGACGCGATTTTCGAGCAAGACCCGCGCTCGCGCGTGGCCGCTGAAACCCTGTGCAACACCGGTCTGGTGGTGCTGGCTGGCGAGATCACCACCAACGCCCATGTGGACTACATCCAGGTGGCGCGTGACACCATCAAGCGCATCGGCTACGACAACACCGACTACGGCATCGACTACAAGGGTTGCGCCGTGCTGGTGGCGTACGACAAGCAGTCCAACGACATCGCCCAGGGCGTGGACCACGCCTCCGACGACCACCTCAACATCGGCGCGGGCGACCAGGGCCTGATGTTCGGCTACGCCTGCAACGAAACGCCCGAGCTGATGCCCGCGCCGATCTATTACGCGCACCGCCTGGTCGAGCGCCAGGCGCAGCTGCGCAAGGACGGCCGCCTGCCCTTCCTGCGCCCGGACGCCAAGAGCCAGGTCACCATGCGCTATGTGGACGGCAAGCCCCACAGCATCGACACCGTGGTGCTGTCCACCCAGCACGACCCGGACCAGTCCGAGAGCCAGCACAAGATGAAGGCCTCGTTCACGGAAGCCATCATCGAAGAAATCATCAAGCCCGTCCTGCCCAAGGAATGGCTGAAAGAGACCAAGTTCCTGATCAACCCGACCGGCCGTTTTGTCATCGGTGGCCCGCAAGGCGACTGCGGGCTGACTGGCCGCAAGATCATCGTCGACACCTACGGCGGCGCCTGCCCGCACGGCGGTGGCGCGTTCTCGGGCAAGGACCCCTCCAAGGTCGACCGCTCGGCCGCCTATGCCGCCCGCTACGTGGCCAAGAACATCGTGGCCGCTGGGCTGGCCAAGCAGTGCCAGATCCAGGTGGCGTACGCCATTGGCGTGGCCCGCCCCATGAACGTGACGGTCTACACCGAAGGCACAGGCGTGATCCCCGACGATCAAATCGCCGCCCTGGTCACCGAGTACTTCGACCTGCGCCCCAAGGGCATCATCCAGATGCTGGACCTGCTGCGCCCGATCTACAGCAAGACCGCCGCTTACGGCCACTTCGGCCGCGAAGAGCCCGAGTTCACGTGGGAGCGTACCGACAAGGCCCGCTTCCTGCGTGACGCCGCAGGCCTGAAGGGCTGAGGCGTTTGCAGAGGGCCGTGGCTGGCACCTTGTCCACCCGCCAGCTGGCTGTGCTGGCGGCGGGGGTGATCGGCTTGCTGGCGTGGTCCTATGTCGGGGCCTACGACCATGGCGTCTGGCTGCTCGAAGTCTTTCCCGTGCTGCTGGCCTTGCCGCTGCTGGCTTTGACGCGCGCGCGCTTTGCTTTCACGGCTCTGGTCTATTACCTGATCGTGGTGCATGCCTGCGTTCTGATGCTGGGCGGCCACTACACCTATGCGCGCGTGCCGCTGGGCTTCTGGATGCAGGACTGGTTCGGCTTGGTCCGCAACGACTACGACCGCATCGGGCATCTGGCGCAAGGCTTCGTGCCGGCCATGATTGCGCGCGAACTGTTGCTGCGCTGCACGCCGCTGCGCCCGGGGGGCTGGCTGTTCACGCTGGTCACCGCAGTGTGCCTGGCCATCAGCGCCCTCTACGAGCTCATCGAATGGGGCGCCGCCGTGGCGCTGGGGCAGGGCGCGGATGAATTCCTGGCCACCCAGGGCGACCCCTTTGACACCCAGGCCGACATGGCGATGGCCTGGATCGGCGCCATGCTGGCCCAGGTGCTGCTGGCACGCTGGCAGGATCGCCAGCTCGTCCGTTTGCTATAGCCGGCCTTTGTGCCGTGCGTCACGGATCGGCAGGCGGTTGACCAGGAGGGGTTAAGAACCGCCGGTGGCGACCGATAGCGGTTCTAACGCAGCCCTTTCAGGACGTTTCGCTTTGAGCCGCATTGCTACGGACAGCCAGTCTCGCCGCCGCAACCGCGACAAAGCGCTGCGGGCCCGACCGCGTTCGGCCCTTGACTCGCTCGGCGCCGACTCGGCCAGCCTCGAGCCGCCTGAGTTGCCCGCGCCGGGATCGCTGGAGGAGCTGAACGCCAAGGGCTACCGCTGGCTGCGCTTTCCCGCCGCGCTGGAGGCCGAGTTCCAAGCCGATGTGGCCCAGTCCAGGCGCTTGTTTCTATTGTGCTGTATGGCCGTGGGCGTGGCCGGATTCTGGGCCGGCTCGGCCAATGACCCGGAGCTGGCGCCCGACCTGACGGCCATGTTCGCCGTCACGCGGCCGGGCGTGCTGGGGCTGATGTTCCTGATCGTGGCCATTCTGGTGTTTCTGCCTGAGCGCTGGAAGCGCAATTGGCAGTACGAGGCGTTGACCTCGCTGGGTACCCTGGCGATCAACGCCGTGATCATTTTGATCGGCATGCACAGCCAGGCAACGACGGCTTTTGCGCACACCACCGTGCTGCTGCAGCTGGTCATGTACGCCAGCATCGCGGCGCGCCAGCGTTTCAGGTGGGTGCTGGGCACCTCGGTGATTTCAGTGGGGGCGTACGTCGCCCTGGTGCATGGGCACACGCTCGAGCAGCAACTGATCGTGAACAGCACGATCAAGCTGTTCCTGCTGGCCTTGGTCTTCACGCTGATCGCCAACTACGCTTTTGAGTACCGCGAGCGCCAGGCCTGGGTGCTGCGCAAGCTGGACGTGCGCCGCCGCGCCGCGCTGGAGGCCAAGCGCGAGAGCTTGCGCGAGCTGTCCATGCGCGACGCGCTGACGGGCCTGTACAACCGGCGCCAGTTCGATGCCGAGCTGGCCGGCGCCTGGCAAAGGGCGGTGACGCCCGATTCGGCCAGCCCCCTGCCGGTGTGCCTGTTGCTGCTGGACATTGACTTCTTCAAGCTCTACAACGACAACCACGGCCATCCCGCGGGCGATGCCTGCCTGCACCGCGTGGCACAAGTGCTGGCCCGGGTGGCCGCCGAGGAAGGCGGTGTGGCGGCCCGCGTGGGCGGCGAGGAGTTCGGTTTCCTGCTGCCGCAACGCAGCCTGGCCGATGCCAGCGAGATCGGCCAGCGCCTGTGCCATGCGGTGTGCGAGGCGGCCATCGAACACCGGGCTTCATCGGTGATGCCGCAGGTGACCGTCAGTGTGGGCGTGGCTGCAGCTTGGCCGAGTCAGGGTGACACCGCACAGGCGCTGCTCGACCGCGCCGACCACGCGCTCTACCGCGCCAAACGGGAAGGCCGCAACCGGGCCTGCGCGCATCCGGTTGGCCGCGAGGCCGGTGAGGATGGTCAAGTGCCTCGCAGCGCGTTCCAGAGCGAGCCCGTGCTGGCGACACGAGAGGCGTCCTCGAGCGCGGGGGCGCCCCCATCGCAAGACACGTTGCAAAACAAGTTGCAAGACACTTTGCAAGACGCGCCCCAGGCCGGCCATGCCGAACTCAGCACCCAGCAGCTGTCCAGCACGCTGGCTGGCAAATTCCGCTGGTTGCGCTTCCCTAAAGGGGTGGAGGCCGCTTTCCAGCGCCACCACGAACACGCGCGCATGAACCACCTGCTCATCCTCACCTTCTTGGGGCTGGCGCTGTTCAATGTGTACGTGGCGAGTTCGCGCGCCATGTTCCCCGACATCGCTGACCGCGTGCTGACCATCCAGTTCTGGATCACCGCCCCGGTGCTGGTGTGCATGGGTCTGGCACATGCTTGCAAGGTCCGGCCCTGGGTGCGCGAGGCCTTGTACGCGCTCGCCATTGTCTGCGCGGCGGTGGTGTCGGCCTGGATCCTGTCGCAAAGCCGCGAACTGACGGTCTTGAGCTTCGCCGGATCGTTCCTGCTGGTGCCGCTGTTTGCCTGCGTGGCCGCCCGCCAGCCCTTCTGGATTGCGTGCGGAACCTCGCTGGTAACTCTGGCCTCCATGGCGTTCTTCAGCGCCCGCACCCCGGAGCAGGCGCTGGTGCTACGTGACAGCATCTTCAACGTCTGCAATGGCACTCTCTATTCACTGATCGCCGGCTATACCCTCGAACGCGGCTTGCGCAAAGAGTGGTTGCTCAGCGAGTTGGGCCGGCGCCAGACTGAGGCCGTCACCCACGCCACGGAGCGCCTGCGGGCACTGTCCACCATTGACCCCTTGACCGGCATCAGCAACCGCCGCCAATTCGAGTCCGACCTGAGCCGGCTGTGGGGCGACGCCTTGCGCGGCCATGGCACGCTGGCGCTGGTGGTGCTGGATGTCGACTTCTTCAAGGCCTATAACGACACCTGCGGCCACCCGGCCGGCGACCGTTGCCTGAGGCAAGTGGCCGACGCCGTCGCTCAAGTGGCCGAGGTCGAGCAGGTCTACGCGGCGCGCATGGGTGGGGAGGAGTTCGGCCTGCTGCTGCCGGGCCGCAGCCTGCCCGAGGCGTCCGCCGTGGCCATGGACATCTGCAAGGCGATCGAGCGGCTCCAGATCGAACACCGCGCCTCCAAGGTGGCGCGCCACGTCACGGTCAGCCTGGGCGTGGCCAGCATCGAGGTGCAAGACCAAGTGGCCTCGCGCAGCCTGATCGCCACGGCGGACGATGCCTTGTACCGTGCCAAGGCGGGCGGGCGCAACCAGGTGGCGGTTGCCACGGCGCCGATCCCGGCCGATGCTGCCAAGGCGATCGGCTAGATCCGCACGGGCTGCGGCCTACTGATTCGACAGGCTCAAGCCCGCGTGTTCCCGAAGCGGGTGGAAGTGCACATGCGGGTGGCGCTCGGCTGTCAGGCGCAGGTCATAGGCCGAGGTCATCATGTAGGCCAGGGTGTCGGCCGCGTCCAGCGCCAGCTTGCTGGCGCTCTCGTCGGTGAACTTTTTCAGGTCGGCTGGCGTGTCCGCCGTGATCCAGCGCGCGCCGGTGAAGCGGCAGGGCATCAGGCGGATGTCGACGCCGTATTCGGCTTTGAGGCGGTGCTGCACCACTTCAAACTGCAACTGACCGACCGCGCCCAGCAGCATCGAGCCGCCGGCCTCGGGGCGGAACACCTGAATGGCGCCTTCTTCGCCCAATTGCAGCAAACCTGCCTGCAATTGCTTGCTTTTCATCGGGTTGGCCAATTCCACGGTCTGGAACAGCTCGGGCGCGAAGAAGGGCAGGCCGGTGTATTGCAGGGTGATGCCATCGGTGATGGTGTCGCCCAGTTGCACGCCGCCGTGGGTGGTGAAGCCGATGATGTCGCCCGCATAGGCCTCGTCCACCGCTTCGCGGCGCTGCGACAGGAAGGTCACCACCGAGGTGGGGCGCAGCTCCTTGCCCGAGCGTTGCACCTTGAGCTTCATGCCCGGCTGGTACTTGCCGGAACACACGCGCACAAAGGCGATGCGGTCGCGGTGCGAGGGGTCCATATTGGCCTGCACCTTGAAGACCACGCCAGAGAAGTTGTCCATCTCGGGCAGGATTTCCTTGTGCGAGCCGTCTTTTTCGGTGGACAGCCGTGGGCGCGGCGCGGGGGCCAGGTCCACCAGCGCGTCCAGCACCTCTTGCACGCCAAAGTTGTTCACGGCCGAACCGAAGAACACGGGCGTTTGCTTGGCGGCCAGGAACAGCTCCAGGTCAAACGCGGGAGCGGCGGCAGACAGCAGTTCCATGCCTTGTTCGGCCAGTTCCCAGTCGTGACCAAAGCGCGCGTGCAGCTTGTCGCGCTCAGTCAAGGGCACGTCTTCGTCGTCACCACCGCGCTTGTCGGCGCCGGCGCTGAACAGGCGCATGCTTTGCGTGCGCAGGTTGACGATGCCGCCAAACTGCTTGCCCTGGCCCACTGGCCAGGTCATGGGCACGCAGGGCATGCCCAGTTCGCGCTCAACTTCTTCGAGCAGCTCGATGGGGTCGCGGCCTTCGCGGTCCATCTTGTTGACGAAGGTGATGATGGGCGTGTCACGCTGGCGGCACACCTCGATCAGGCGGCGGGTCTGTGTTTCCACGCCGTTGGCCGCGTCAATCACCATCAGCGCCGAGTCGACGGCGGTCAACACCCGGTAGGTGTCTTCCGAAAAGTCTTTGTGCCCGGGGGTGTCCAGCAGGTTGACCACGTGGTCGCGGTAGAGCATCTGCATCACGCTGGAGGCCACCGAAATGCCGCGCTGCTTCTCGATTTCCATCCAGTCCGAGGTGGCGTGGCGCGAGGCCTTGCGCGCCTTCACCGAGCCGGCGATGTGAATGGCGCCCGAGAACAGCAACAGCTTTTCGGTCAGCGTGGTTTTGCCCGCGTCGGGGTGGGAGATGATCGCAAACGTGCGGCGGCGGCGGGTCTCTGGAGCGTAGCTCACGGCAAAAATCTCCTGCGGGGGCGGCGGGCAAAACTTCTGATTTTACCGGAGTGGGGAAAATTTAGCGATCCCGCCCCAGGGATACTCGGGCCGGTCAGTAGTCGGACGGGGCGGTGGTCCATTCGTCGGTCAGCCGGTAGCCCACCGCCAGCAAGGTCGGCCCCAGGAAGGCGCCAATCACCCCGAAGGCCAGCACGCCGCCCAGCACGCCCAGAAAGACGATGGCGAAGGGCAGGCTGGAGCCGCGGCTGATGATGAAGGGCTTGATGACGTTGTCCACGGTGCTGACCAGGAAGAAGCCCCAGGCCGCCACAAAGCTGGCCCAGCCGGGTTCGCCCTGCTGGAACAGCCAGAGGGCCGCTCCGCCCCAGACCAGGGGCGGACCCACCGGCACCACGGATAAAAAGAAAGTCGCCACCCCCAGCAGCACGGCGGCGGGCACGCCTGCAATCGAAAAACCGATGGCGGCCAACACCCCTTGTGCCAGCGCCGTGCCCAGGACGCCGTAGATCACCCCGGTCACGGTACTCCGTGCGACGCGCAACAAGTAAGAGCCCCGCGCACCGGCCACATGACCCAAGGCGCTGCGCAGGCGCGTGGCCAGGGTCTCACCGTGCAGGAAGAAAAAGAACGCCAGGAACACCGACAGGGCGATGTCCAGCACCCCCTTGCCGACGATTCGACCCGCCGCCAAAGCCGTCGCTTGCGCGGGCTCGGCCAGCTTGGTCAGCTCACCCATCAAACGCTGTCCATCGTGAGCGAATTGTTGCCAGTAGTTCTTGATCGCATGTCCCACCACTGGCAGCTTGGCCAGCCAGGCCGGCGCATCTGGCAGGCCGTTCTGGAGGATGGACGTGGTGGCGCGGCTCAGTTCGGCCAGGTTGTCGGCCAGGGCCAGGGCCACGGCGATCATCGGACCGAGCAACACGACGGTGACGAGGACGGTCATCAAGCTGGCGGCCAAGGCGCGCCGCCCCCCGACCAGTCGATCCAGCCGGAGAAACGCGACCCAGCTCGTGGACGCCAGGATGGCGGCCCAGACCAGGGACGAGAGGAAGGGCCACAGCACCAGCGCGCATCCGGCCGCCAACAGCGCCAGCGCCAGGATGGCGAGGATGCGGTCGGAGCGCAGCGTTTGCACGGTGGAGGCGGCCCCGCCTAGCGCGCCCTCAGGACTGCGCCCGGCACTTGCGTCGCAGGCTCAATCCCACCACGCTCAAGCCGACGGCTGCCAGTGCCCAGTCTTGCGGTTCAGGCACGGCGGCGGCCTGCTGCACCAGCAGGCCTTGCAGCGCCAACGGCGAGCCGCTGAATGTGTTGGCCTTGAAATTCCACGACCCCACCACCGGGGTGCCCAGACCGCCGTTGGGTTTTTGTTCCCAGTAGGTCATTGTCAGTTGATTGGCCATCAGGCTCAGCGCCGCTTTGGTCGACCCGGAGGCGCCGCCGCTCAGGTCCAGGCTGGTCAGGACGATGTCTTTGAAGGACATCTGAAACGTCACGTGGGGCTTGCCGTCAGCGCCCGCCGAGAGCACGTCCAGCGTGGCGGTCTGGAGGTGCTTGCCGCTGGCCACATCGAGGAATTCGTGGGGCACGCTGGCATCGATGCTCTGTGTCCAGGAGAAGGGCGACGCCTTGGATTTGCCAGCGCCAGCTCCCCCGGAGCCGCTCAACACGGGAGTGGACAGGCCAAAGGACCAGGAGTCGATAGGGATGAAGGTTTCAAAGCCCTTGATGGTCGACGTGCCTTGGATGCCGTCGAGCGACAGCAGGTAGCTGTTGGCCGCATGGGCCGCAGGCGTCAGCGTCGCGGCCAGGGTTAAGAGGACGGCGCAGGTAACGGGGGTCTTCATATCGCACTCCATGGTTGAATTCTGTGTAATTTCGCACGAAACACGACTGTGGGTCCGGCGGGGCCTGGTCGTCAATCCTGTAAACCCGGGGGCGCTGCCAATCAGGGCTCATGCAGTACTACGGCTGCAATGGCCGCAGGGTTTGTTGCAATTGAGTCACGTCACGCGTGTATTCGTCGAGGTGGCGCTGGCGATCGGGGCTGCTCCACTCGGCGTCAGAAAACCCCGCCGGGGGGTAGACGCCGCTGGTGTAGATGGCCTGCGGTCGGCGCGGCATCATGGCCCGGTCAGGGAAGCGATTTTCGTAGAGCACGAAGCCTTGGAGGTCGCGCAGCGTGAGCGGGAACACCGGCTTGGCATCGCGGATGAGTTTGCCGAACAGCGTCAGGGGGACTTCTGCGTGGCCGGTCGGCAGTTCGTCATTGAACTCAAGCAGCGCGAAGGGCTTGCCGCTGGCGTCGTAAACGCGGGCGTTGATCACATAGCGACCCGCCTCACGCACGTCGGCGCCGAGGTGGAAGGTGAGCGATCCGCCGTCGACCGATTCGCTGATGGCGCCGCTCCAGGTGGCCGGCACGGTGGGCGTGTAGATGATGTCAAAGAAGGCATGAGCCGAGCCTCCGGTGTTGCTTTGCAGGTCGAGGTCGACACGGATGGTGCCTTGCGTGTTGGCGAACCCTTGCGCAGCGGGTTGCAAGCGCGCGCTGTAGATGCCGTCGCCAGCCAGGGCATCACCATTGGCGCCGCGGTCTTCAAACTGCACGGCCATCTGCGAGACGGTCTGGGTGTGCGTGGCGTCCTGCACTTCATGGGTCGTGGCTCGCATCACGCGCAGCGGGGCGGCGTGGCCTTGGTCGTCCTGCATTTGCACCGTGAACAAGGCGCTTTCCTGACCGCTCACGTAGACGCGATCCTGGTGGGTGAGCAAATGGCGTCCGGGGATGGCATCGCCTTGGGCGTTGCGCAGGGGTTGAACGTCAACAATCGGGTTGAATGGCTTGATCTGGTCGCCATGCTCGGAGATGGGGCGCGACTCAGGCGGGTAGCGGGTCGCCGCCTGGTAGCTGCTCAGGCGTTGCTGGGCGGCGACCAGCTGCTCTTTGAGTGCCTGAAGCTGGTCGTGCTTGGTTTGCTCGGCTGTTCTGCTGGCAGCATTGCTGGCCGCGCCAGAGGCCGCCAAAGCCAGGCTTGGCGTGGCGCCAGCGGTGCCCGCAGGGGCCGCCGTTGCGTTGTGCGCCGCGCTTTCCTGCGCCTTCCAGACGAATATCGCCCCAGCCAGCAGCAGCGTCGCCAGCAGGGCAAGCATGCTTTGATGCATGCGCCCCGCTTGCCGCGCACGGTGCTTCAACGTCATTTGGCGGTGTTGATCATGTGGGTGCGCACGACCGAAACCACGCCTTCCCAGTTCTTGTTGGCGTAGTGGTCATAGATCTCGCTGTCGTCACGGAAGACCACGGAGTGAAAGCTCCACTTGCTGGAGCCGCCTTCGTTGGCTGCCGTGCCCATCGTCAGGTCGTTGCAGAAGTAGTCGGCCGGATTGCAGTAGCTGGCGCCCGAGCTGCCCGAGACGCCGCCGCTGGAGTGGTAGCTCACGATCGAATCGTTCTGGCCCTTCAAGACCGCCGATGTGATCGCACCCTTGGCGCCAGCGTACATGTAGAAGCTCACCGCTTGCGTGGTGTTGTGGTTGTACATGGCGCGTGCGGTGGAGGTCTTGAGGTCTTGAACCAGCGGTTCAGCGGTGGCCCACGAACCGGAGTCGGCCAGCTCGGAGCCGCCTGCTGCGCCTGCGGCGACGTCAACGAACTTGAGGTTCCAGCCCTTTTGGGTGGTGTTGCCGCTCACGTTGGTGCAGGTGCCGCTGGCATCACTGGCCGACGACGAGCCGGGTGTCTTCACGTTGCGCGTGCTGCTGCCGTAAAGCGACAGGGCATAGCCGATTTGCAGGTTGCCGGCGCTGTGCGCTGCAACGTAGCACCAGTTGCTGCCGGTGCAATAACAGTCCAGCGCATTGCGCACCAGGTTGTTGGTGTCGGACACATGGCTGTAGCCGTCCCAATTGACCGAGATCTTGTTGATGCCGGCATCAACGGTGGCGCCCGAAGTGGAGCCCGATGGCGCGCCGCCCCAATACGTGAAGTCAGCATAGTTGCCGTTGGCGCCCATGGCGCCGCCGCCGGCGCGACCGTTGATCCACAAGGAGTAGTTCGTGGCATGAGCAGCGCCCGCTGCGGTGAGGGCCGCGATGGCCAAAGAGAAAAGGAAAACGCGCAATGTCGAAGACGGCTTCAAAGGGGTGCTCCTGAATTTATGGGGGTGTGGAGCCGCCGATTGTCAAAGAGTCAACGTGGCATGAATACCCCGTGTTCAAGCGCTACCCGCCAGAGCTAGGGCAACTAACCCGTTCGGGTAGGTGGGGCGGGTGGCGCCAGGGTTTCACGCACGGCTTGCAGCAGCTGACCGAGGTCAATCGGTTTGTGCAGGACGCGGATGCCGTGTTGACCGGCCTGGCTCCTGATCTGGGGGTTGAGGTCTCCGGTGACCAAAATGGCGGGCAAATCGTCGCCGAATTCATAGCGCAGCTCGGCGATGGCGTCGAGCCCGGTGTGATGGTCGCCCAAGCGGAAATCGCAAATCACGGCGTGAGGCCAAACCTCCTGAACGGCAACCTGCTGCGTCAGCTGGGTCACGCTCTCGCTGCCCACCACCACATAGCCGGCATGCTGGAGGACGGTCACCACGGCATCCAATACTTCAGCTTGATCATCCAGCACGAGCACACATGGGGCGGTGGCGGGTGCCAGCGTGTCGTCCGGGGTCGAATCGGTCGACAACGATTGCGTTGGGCCGGGCTGGCCCGCTTGAAATGCGATGCTGAAGCACGAGCCTTTGTGCAGCCTGGATCGCAGCACAACCCGCGTGCCGGTGAGCGCCACCAGGCGACGCACCACGCCCAGACCGAGGCCGAGCCCATCTTGCGCACGGCGGGCGGCATTCTTGACCTGGAAGTAGTCGTCAAAGATTTTGGGCTGGTCGGCGCGGTCAATGCCGACGCCGGTGTCCCACACCTGGCAAAAAATCTGCGCGCCTTTGCGACGGGCACGCAAGCGCACCTCGCCTTTATCGGTGTAGCGCAAGGCGTTTTCCAACAGGTTGCGCAGCATGCGTTGGGCCAGCACGGCATCGGTCCAGAGCCAGTCGTCGCTCGGGTGCACGGACCAGCGAATGCCCTTGGCGCTGCAAGCCAAGGCGAACTCATGATCCAGGGACGTGAGGAGCTCGTGCACCGAGACATGCTGTGGCTGGTAGGCGACCTTCTGCGCATCGATGCGTGCCACGTCAAACATGCGCTCAAACAAATGGCGCATGGACGTCAGCGCCACCCCCAATTTCTGGGCCACCGCCAGTTGATGGTCGGACGTGAGTTGCTTGTTCAGGTGGTCGCTGAGCAATTGAAGGCTGTAGAGCGGTTGCCGCAGATCGTGGCTGGCGGTGGCAAAAAATTCGCTCTTTTCTCGGTTGGCCTGATCGGCTTGGGCCTTGGCGAGTGTCACCTCGTTGATCTCGCGGGCCAGCTCGTCAACGAGTAAGGCATTGCGTTGCCGCAGGCGCGCCGCTTCAAAGAGCCGGCGTGAAATGGCCCGACCGGCCAGCCAGCCATTGATGCAGGCCGCCACCAGCAGCACAGCGAGGAGGTGATCTGTCGCGCTGCCACGCACCAGCAGCGCAATCAGCAAACTGAGCACGACCGGGACGCTGCCCACCATCGCGAGGCCGAGATCTTCAATGGCGTAAAACGTGAGCCCGTAAGTGAACACCACCACGATGATCAACAGCGGCAGTTGCCACTCTTGGGGCAGGCCGCCATACAGCAGCCCCAACAGCACCCCGCCCGACAAGCCATGCACGGCGCGCCAACCCAACAGCAGCAGGCGCCAGCGCTGGTAGCTGTTGGCGTCCAGTTGAACGCGACGAAACCGCAGCGCCGCGGGGATCACGGCGGCCCATATCGTGAGCATGCAAAGCCACGGCGGCAACCACAGCATCATGGGCAACTGCGACTGCCGGATCAGCAGGCCGATCAAAGACAAGCCGACGATTTGCATCGGCAGCGCCCTGGGATGCACCCGCCAGCTGTTGCCGACCATGTCGATCCAGATGGCCGCATCTTGCGCAGACAAACCGCGCAGCGACAGACACAGCAAGCGCATGCTAGGGCTGCGCAGGCCGGCTCGTGCAGGCCAGGATCAGGTGCACGCGGCTGGGCACCTTGTAGGCCTTGAGCAAGGCGCTGACGTGCAGCTTGACGGTTTCCGGGCTGATGCCCAGTTCGTTCGAAATCATCTGGTTCGAGCAGCCCCGCAACAGCAAGGGCAGCACGTCGCTTTGGCGTCGGGTCAGCCGCATGGCGGTGACATCGGGCACTGGCCGTTGGGTGTTTGAGGCATGGTTCGCTGCCTGCCAGAGTAATTCGCGCGGGAAGTAAACACCGCCGTTGGCCAGAGCCGATATGCCCTGCACGAATTGGTCGATGTCGCCATGCTTGGGCACAAAGGCTGCGGCGCCGTGCATCAGGCATTGCAGGGCCAATGTGTCGTCATCGGTGCCAGAGATCACGCCGACCACCAGGTCGGGCGCGACGGCCTTCACCCGGTGCAGGGTGTCAAGGCCGCGGCTGTCGGGCAGGTTCAGGTCCAGCAGCAGGGTGTCCACCAAGGAGCCGCTGGGCCCCTGCAGGATGTCGAGCGCCTGGGCGAGGTCGCGGGCCTCGAACAACTGGGCCTTGGGCCGAAATTCGGTGAAAACGCGGACGATTCCCTCGCGAATCAACGCGTGGTCGTCCACGATGAGAAAGCCATTGCCGCGAATGGATCTTTCATCGGTAGCGATCGCTGTGCTCATGGCGGCCTTTTTTTGTCAGCGCGCAGGGTACTACGCGAACGGCGCAAACGCTTTATACTGGCGGACCTTTCGAGGAGCGTTGCAAGGCCGCCCGGACCCATCCCGGCGCCCCAGGCTCGAAAGCTTCCCTTTGCAACCGCGCTCACCCGCATGTGTCCCGCTGGGTGAGTTGTGTCCATCTCCATCGTCCCGGCAGCGCACAGCGGCTTCTTAACTTGAAGGAGCTTTGCTCATGAACGCTGCGACCCAATCCCTGATCACCGAACACAAAGGCGTCGAATGCATCGTCGCCGACATGTCCCTGGCCGACTGGGGCCGCAAGGAAATCAAGATCGCCGAGAGCGAAATGCCCGCCTTGATGGCCATGCGCACTGAATTTGCCGCCAAGCAAGTCCTCAAGGGCGCGCGCATCACCGGCTCGCTGCACATGACCATCCAGACCGCCGTGCTGGTCGAGACCCTGCAAGCCCTGGGCGCCGACGTGCGCTGGGCCTCGTGCAACATCTTCTCGACGCAAGACCACGCCGCCGCCGCCCTGGTGGCCGCCGGCACCCCCGTGTTCGCCTACAAGGGCGAGTCGCTGGAGGACTACTGGGACTACACGCACCGCATCTTTGACTTCGGCGCCAAGGGCAGCGCGGGCGAAGGCCCCAACATGATCCTGGACGACGGCGGCGATGCCACCCTGCTGATGCACCTGGGCAAGCGTGCCGAGAAGGACCAAAGCGTTCTGAGCAACCCCACCAGCGAAGAAGAGCGCATCTTGTATGCCGCCATCAAGGCCAAGCTGGCCGTGGACAGCACCTGGTACAGCCGCAAGAGCGCCCAGATCATCGGCGTGACCGAAGAGACCACCACCGGCGTGCACCGCCTCAACGAGATGAGCGCCAAGGGCACCTTGCTGTTCCGCGCCATCAACGTCAATGACTCGGTCACCAAGAGCAAGTTTGACAACCTGTACGGCTGCCGCGAATCGCTGGTGGACGGCATCAAGCGCGCCACCGACGTGATGGTGGCTGGCAAGGTCGCTGTGGTGGCCGGTTACGGTGACGTGGGCAAGGGCTCGGCCCAGGCCCTGCGTGCCCTGTCCGCCCAAGTGTGGGTGACCGAGATCGACCCCATCAACGCCCTGCAAGCCTGCATGGAAGGCTACCGTGTCGTGACCATGGACTGGGCCGCCGACAAGGCCGACATCTTCGTGACCACCACCGGCAACCGCGACGTGATCACCTTCGAGCACATGGCCGCGATGAAGAACAACGCCATCGTCTGCAACATCGGCCACTTCGACAACGAGATCCAGGTCGCCAAGCTGGAAGAGCAGTGCCAGTGGGAAGAGATCAAGCCCCAGGTCGACCACGTCATCTTCAAGGACGGCAAGCGCATCATCCTGCTGGCCAAGGGGCGCCTGGTGAACTTGGGCTGCGGCACGGGCCACCCCAGTTACGTGATGTCGTCCAGCTTTGCCAACCAGACCATCGCCCAGATCGAGCTGTTCACCCACAGCGACTTCTACGAAAACGGCAAGGTTTATGTGTTGCCCAAGCACCTCGACGAAAAAGTCGCCCGCCTGCAATTGACCACGCTGAACGCGCAGTTGACCGAGCTGAGTGACGAGCAGGCCGCCTACATTGGCGTGCCCAAGCAAGGCCCTTACAAGCCTGACACCTACCGCTATTGATCGACAAAGCCACTGATGCCCAGAGCTGACCAACTCCTGCTCGCCGGTGGGCACGCGCCGACCCGCTCGGCCGCCCACCGCCTGATCGACGCCCGCGCCGCGCAATGGCTCAGTCCCCAAGGCTGGGTCACCCTGCGCAAGGCTGGCGAAGACTTGCCCGAGGACGCGCAGTTTCGCGTCACCAACGACGATGAACTGCGCTGGGTCTCGCGCGCCGGGCTCAAGCTCGAAGGCGCCTTGAGTCAGGTCGCGCTCGATGTCACCGGCCTGCGTTGCCTCGATGTGGGGCAGAGCACCGGCGGTTTCACCGACGTGTTGCTGGCCCAGGGGGCGGCACAGGTCGTGGGCATCGACGTGGGGCACAGCCAGTTGCATGACAAGCTCAAGGCCGACGCCCGCGTGGTGGCGCTTGAAAACGTCAATGCGCGCGAACTCAAGGACAGCGCTTTGCGCGAGCAGGCGCCTGCCGACGGGTTCGATTTGATCGTCGCCGACCTGTCCTTCATCGCCTTGTCCAAGGTGGTGCCGCATCTGGGCCCCTGGTTGAAGCCGGGCGGTCATGCCCTGCTGTTGATCAAACCTCAGTTCGAGGTGGGCAAAGAGCACGTCGGCAAGGGCGGCGTGGTCAAGGACCCGGCGCAACACGCCCGTGCCCGCGACATGGTGCGCCGCGCCTGCACCGACCTGGGCTGGAAGGTGCACAAAGGCTTTGCCAGCGCCATCGCTGGCGGCGACGGCAACCTCGAGTTTTTCATCTGGGCGCAGTCTCCTGCAAGCCCGGCAGAGGCATCGAATCCATTGAAAGTGTGAAGCATGAGCGAGCGCGTCCCTTCCTCCTTGCCCCTGAGCTTCGAATTTTTCCCGCCCAAGACGCCTGAAGGGGTCGACAAACTGGCGGCCGTGCGCCAACAGCTCTACGCGCTCAAGCCAGCGTACTGCTCGGTGACCTACGGCGCCGGCGGCTCCACGCAAGACGGCACCATCCAGGCCGTGCGTGCCATCCTGGCCGAAGGGGTGGACGCCGCGCCGCATTTCTCCTGCATTGGCGCGAGCAAGGCCAGCGTGCGTGAGCAACTGGCGCAATTTGCGGCCCAGGGCATCCGCCGCCTGGTCGCCTTGCGGGGCGACTTGCCCAGCGGCTATGGCGGCTTTGGTGAGTTCCGCTTTGCCAGCGAACTGGTGGCCTTCATCCGCGCAGAAACTGGCGACCACTTCCACATCGAGGTGGCCGCCTACCCCGAAATGCACCCCCAGGCGCGCAGCCCCGCCGCCGACCTGCAGGCCTTCGTCACCAAGGTCAAGGCCGGCGCCAATGTGGCCCTGACGCAGTATTTCTTCAATGCCGATGCCTACTTCCGTTTTGTCGACGAGGTGGCCAGGCAAGGCGTGAGCATCCCCATCATCCCGGGCATCATGCCCATCACCAACTCCACCCAACTCATGCGCTTCTCAGACGCCTGCGGCGCCGAGATCCCGCGCTGGGTCCGCAATCGCCTGGAGAGCTATGGCGACGACAAGGCTGCCATCCAGGCCTTCGGCTTGGACGTCGTGGCGGCGCTGTGCGAGCGCTTGCGCGACGCAGGCGTGCCCGGTCTGCATTTCTACACCATGAACCAGGCCGCGCCGGTGCAGGCCATTTGCCAGCGCCTTGGTCTGATCTAGCGCAAACCCTTGAGGTTTGGGGTGTTTTGCCAGGTCTAGAGGCAAGGAAAACTTGATCTAGGGCAAGTTTTGGGGCGCTTTCGGCTGGTGCAATGGATTGGTGGGGTGCCGATGGCGGTGCCCCGTCAACCTGGCTACAAGAGGATCCTGCTCCATGAAAACCCACATCACCCGCGTTGCTGCTGCATTGACCCTGGCTGCGGCCAGCGCGGCTCCGGCCATGGCCCAACAGGCCGAAGGCCCCTGGCTGGTGCGCGTGCGCGCCGTGAATATTGACCCTGCGAACCAGGACAACACAGGGCTTGACCTGAGCATCAACAGCAAGGTCATTCCCGAGTTGGACATCAGCTACTTTTTCACGCCGCAACATTGCGGCAGAGCTGGTCCTGACCTATCCGCAAAAACACACCGTGCATTCGGGTGCCCTGGCGTCTGACATCGGCACTTTGAAGCACCTGCCTCCCACGCTGACGGCGCAGTACCACTTCCTGCCCACCGGCACCCTGCGGCCTTATGTGGGCGCGGGCATCAACTACACCAACTTCTCCAGCGTGGACCTCCCGGGAAGCTTCAACGTCAAGCGCGGCAGCTTTGGCTGGGCCCTGCAAGCCGGTGTGGACGTCAAGCTGACCGACAAGCTGTTTTTGAACGTGGATGTCAAGAAGGTGCAGATCCATGCCGACGTGACCAACGCGGGCGCCGCAGTGGGCACCCTGAAGGTGGACCCCGTGTTGGTCGGCATCGGCATCGGCTACCGCTTTTAAGCGCTAGCCAGGGAGCAACCCCCGCTTGGTTTGTAAGGATTCGGTAAAGGGGGCCCTTTGTGGCCCCCCTGTTTGGGGGGTGTTTAAGGGTCTTCGATATGAGATGCCACCACCTTGGGAGGCAAGATTTGCCCAAGCTGCAACAAAGCGCAGTGTTTTCGCTCCAAGTGCACAAATTCAACGTAAAGGTGACGCAATGTCCTCTATCAGCAAGCTCAAACACATCGCCCTGGCAGTCGTGGCCGTGTCCGCCCTGTCGTCCGCCCACGCTGCTAATTTCGCAGCCCCCACCTCGGCTTTGCTCACCTTGAGCTCGGACATCACGACCGTGCTGGCCAGCGCAACCTTTGCCCCCCTGGGTACGGCCAGCTACAACAGTGTCACCAGCACGCTCAACGAGGCCTTCAGTTCGGTGACCCTGAGCAGCAGCACGGGTTCGGACCTCGTCGGTGTGACCAACGCGGCCGATGGCTTCAGCCTGAACTACAAAGGCACAGCGCTGAACATCACCAACATCAGCTATGACAACGCGACCAAGACCTTGGGCGCCGTCATGTCGGTGGGTGGCGTGCAGACCTACGCGGGCGCATTCCTGACGGCGACGACCGTCACCAACAGCGAAGCGTTCAATGCCGTCGCTGGCACCGGCTTGTTGACCACGGGCAACTTGAACCTGACCGACGGTTCGGCCACGGCCCTGTTGAGCGCGTTTGCAGCCCCCACGAGTGCCTTGTATGTGGGCATCGTGAAGGGCGTCAACTTCGGCACTTTGGCGGTTGACGTCACGGCTCCTGTGCCTGAGCCAAGCACTTATGCGCTGATGGGTATCGGTCTGGTGGGCATTGTCCTGACCGCCCGTAAGCGCCGTCAGGCCTGAATCCAGCGCTTGCGCTGACCATCAAAGCCGAAGGCGTCAAGCCTTCGGCTTTTTTCATGGCGAGCCTCCTTTGGGGCTAAGCCGGCTCTTCGGTCAGTATCCCCAGTAGGGGCAGGTCGTGGCCCTGTGCATCCAGCGCCTCGGCCGCGACCCGGCCCATGGCCCACGATAGCCCAATGGCGGTCACCTCGGGGTGGGCCGCCAAAAACCGGTCGAAGTAGCCCCCGCCGTAGCCCAGTCTGAATCCTTCCTGGGTGAAACCCACGCAAGGCACCAGCGCCACATCCGGGATGCAGGGCTGGCCTGGGTGCGCGCCGGGGCTGGGGATGCCGAACTCATCCACCGAGTCCAAGGCCTGTCCATCCCAGGGTCGGTAGTGCATGCGCACGGGGCTTCGCTGCGCCCAGGGCAGAAGCAGCTGGCAACCCCATTCCTTTTGCGCCAATAGGGCCGCGGGCCTTGGGTTAAATTCACCCCGGATGGGCCAGTACAGGCCCAGACATTCGGGTTCCAATTGGCGCAGCGCGTCGATCAGTTTTTCCTGCAGTGCCGCTTGCGCGGTCAGGGCTTGCGGGCTGTCGGCCCAGGCTTGGCGGGCGGCCAGTAACTGGCGACGCAGCGCGGCGCGCGCAGGGTGGGACAAGGGTGTCGGGGCGTTCATGGCAGAAGGTACAAAGGGCACACAATTGATCACAATGACTAAGTATGCGGCCAGTGCAGGGCGGCGCTGGGCTTGGGTTCTTGCCTTGGCCGGGGCGGTGACGGGGGGCAGTGTGGCCTACGCGGCGGTCGATGACCTGGGCATCGTGGAGGCCCGCGAGGCCGTCCGGGTCAAGAGCCGAGAGCGCCTACGCGTCGCGCGTGATGCGCTGCTGGCGGCACAACATCCCCTGGCACCTTGGGCCGATTTCTGGGCCTTGCAAAATCGCATCATCGAAGCCTCACCGTCCGAGGTCGACGCCTTCCTGGCGCGCTGGCCGCAGGCCTATGTCGCCGACCGCATGCGCAACGACTGGCTGCTGGTGCTGGGGCAGCGCCGTGATTGGGCCACCTTTTTGCGCATCCAGCCCAGCTTTCGCATGAATGACGACCGCGAGGTGGTCTGCTACGGCGTGCTGGCGCGCCAGCAGACAGGCGCCGTGCCCGAAGGCCCTGGCGACCTGCGTGAGCAGGCGCGTCAGGCCTGGTGGGCGCAAAAGGAGCCAGACTCGGGCTGCGTTGTCATGGCCCAGACGCTGTTTTCAGCCGGGGTGCTCAGCCCCACCGACGTCTGGCGCAAGCTGCGTCTGGCTTTGGAATCTGACAAGCCCAAGGTGGCGCAGCAGGCGGCGCAGCTGCTGGGTGACCCGGTGGCGCAGGCGGTGGCTCGTTTGATGGGTCAGCCGCGCGATTACCTCATGCCCAAGCCGCGCAACGGCGCTGCCTTGACCGCGCTGTCGGGCGCGCGCGCGCCGGGCCCCCGCATCGAGGCGGAGCCCCAAGCCAAAGCTAAACGCAAGCGGTCCAGCCGATTCGCCCGTAAGCTGGTGCGGCCCAGCGATCTCCCGCAGGTCGCGCCGTCGGTGGCCGGCCTGCCCCGGGATGTGCAGGGTCCGCTGAATTTGTTGGCCTTGATCCGATGGGCGTCCATGGACCCGCAGGGCGTTGCGGCCGCCTTGGACGATGAGGAGGCCCGCAGCCGCTGGCAGTTGAGCGCTGAAGAGGCCGCCTGGGCCTGGGCGCAGGTGGCGCGCCACAGTGCCTGGCGTTTGCTGCCCGAGGCCCCTTTGTATTTCGAGCGGGCGCTGGCGGTGGGCGGCGGTTTGAATCCCGGCAATGTGGCGGCGACATGGTCGGCTGACGCGCTGGCGTGGATGGCGCGGGCGGCCGTGCGGGCGGCTGTGGGTGGGCAAGCCCAGCATTGGTCCCTGGTGGAGCGTGCCGTGGACGCCATGGGGCCCGAGCAGCAGCAAGACCCTGCCTGGGTGTACTGGAAAGCCCGCGCCTTGATGGCCCGCCCGGCCAACCCGGCCGTGCCGGTGCCGGGGGCCGCCCAAGCCGCCGATGCCCGCCAGCAAGGCCGTGATCTGCTGGCCAGCATCAGCGGCTCCATCGGGTTTTATGGGCTGCTGGCGGCAGAAGACCTGCGCGGCACGCCGATCAAGCTTGGCCCGCACCCGGCGCGTCCGACCGAAGCCGAGGCTGCCGAGGCTCGCAACATGCCTGGCATCGATCGCGCCTTGCGTCTGTTTGACCTGGGCTGGCGCACGGAAGCCGTGCGCGAGTGGAACTACACCCTGTCCTACGGCAAGCCCGGCGGCTTGAATGACCGTGAGCTGCTGGCCGTGGCCGAGGTGGCGTGCGAGCATGAAATCTGGGACCGCTGCATCAACACGAGCGAGCGCACGCGTCAGGAGATCGACCTGAACCAGCGCTTCCCAACCCCCTTCAAGCGCGACGTCATGGCCGCGGCGCAAGAGGTGGGTTTGGACGCCGCCTACATGTACGGGTTGATTCGCCAGGAGTCGCGGTTCATCGTCGCCGCACGCTCCCATGTGGGGGCGGCCGGGCTGATGCAGGTCATGCCCGCCACGGCGGAATGGACGGCTCGGCGTCGCGGCATCGACTACGCGCCCGAACTCATCACCGACCGACTCACCAACCTCAAGATCGGCGCGGGCTATCTCAAGTTGATCCTGGATGATTTTGGCGGCTCGCAGGCCATGGCCGCGGCCGCGTACAACGCCGGCCCCGGACGACCCCGCCGTTGGCGCGAAGGGCCTCGGCTGGAGACCGCCGCCTGGGCGGAGAACATCCCCTTCGCGGAAACGCGGGACTACGTGAAAAAAGTGCTGACCAATGCCGCCGTGTATGGGCATGTCTTGCATGGGCGTCCGTTGTCGATTAAAACCCGACTGGGGGCGCCCATTGGGCCCCGCGCGGCCAGCGCCCCCGAGCCTCAGGACGACCTGCCCTGATGGGGCGCGACCCGTCGGCGCAGGCAGGCACTTAAAAAATAAAAGGGCCAGCCATGAAACGATGCTTGATTCTGGGCGGTTCGGGGTTTGTGGGACGCGCGCTGTGCGAGCAGTTGGTGGCCCTGCACGGCGGCGGCGGCCCGCGCATCGTGGTGCCCACGCGTCGGCGCGAACACGCCAAGCACCTGCTGGTCTTGCCGACGGTGGATGTCGTCGAGGCGCGCATTGCCGACGACGCCGCCCTGAACCAGCTGCTGATGGGCTGTGATGCCGTGGTCAACCTGGTGGCCATCCTGCATGGGTCGGCCGACGAGTTCGAGCAGGTCCATGTGGGGCTGCCTCGGCGTCTGGCTGCGGCCTGCGTGCGCGCTGGCGTGCGGCGTCTGGTGCATGTCAGCGCATTGGGCGTGCCCGAAGACCCTGCCGATGCGCCGTCCGACTATTTGCGCACAAAGTCGGCGGGGGAGCAGGTGTTGCGCTCGGCCGGCCTGGACCTGACGGTGCTGCGCCCCAGCGTCATGTTCGGGGAGCATGACCGATTCTTGAACTTGTTCGCCAGCATGCAGGCGGTGCTGCCCTTGGTGCCGCTGGTGGGTGCCGAGGCGCGCTTTCAGCCGGTCTGGGTCGAGGACGTGGCGCGCGCCCTGGTGCGTTGCCTGGTCGACTCAGGCACGGTGGGCGATCTCTATGAGTGCGCGGGGCCGAGGGTCTGCACCCTGGCCGAACTGGTGCGACTGGCGGGGCAGTGCAGTGGGCATGTGCGGCCCATCGTGCCCATGCCCATGGTGGTCGGGCGCATTCAGTCGGCGCTGCTGGCCTGGTTGCCCGGGGAGCCCATGATGTCGGCGGACAACCTCAAATCAATGCAGGTGCCCAACGTGGCGAGCGGGCAATGGCCGCGACTGGAGGCCTTGGGCATCACGCCGACTGCGCTGGAGACGGTCGCCCCCACTTACCTGGGCCAGAAGTCCCGCCAGGACCATCTGAACTTCTGGCGCGCCTGGGCGCGCCACTGAGGCCATCAGCCCCCGTGGGCGATCGTCAGGCGGCGGCCAGCAGGATGGCCGTGTCGAACGCGCTGCTCATGGGCGGCAGGTTCATGGTCATGGGCTGTGGGGCGTTCTTGGACACCTTGACGGGCTTGGCCGTGGCCGAGGCGTCGTTCTGCGCGACGTCCGCCTTGTCCCAGTTGCCGACGGATTCCTTGCCTGAAACGGCGATGGAGTAGAAGACGCGGAAGGCGATCTTGCGCTCGCTCCAGAAATCGGCGGCATCGCGGAAGGAGTCCAGCAGCAACTCGCGGGTTTCGCGGTCGAACTTGGCGCCATCGGGGATCAGCTCCAGCACCACCACGAAGCCTGGCTGCGGACCCGACTTGTGCACCAGGTCGGTCATGCAGTCGTACAGGGCGTCCAGGTTCTTGCCGAAGTGGTCCGGGAACAGGAAGTCGCGGGCAATGATGTCCAGCACGTCCTGTTTGGATTGGGCTTCACTCAGGTTGGTGTAGAGAAAGTGCTGGCCGATGTCCTGGGCGGCCTGTTGCAAGTCTTCCGGGCGAAAGGCGCGGATGGATTGAACGATGTTGGGTCGAACGGATTGCAACAACATGATCGCGTGTGGCCGAAGTGAAGGTCAAAGAAAAGGGCGGAAAAGCAAGACAGGGTGCGTGGCATCAGCCAAGCTCACCGCCGAGGATCAATGGGTCTGAAGCTAAAGTAGTGATCCTCGGAATAAAAACAAGTTTCAGGAGATTGCACAACGTAGCCTCCACAAACAATGCGCCGAGCGCCGCGGTCACGTGAGCCCACCGTGGGGACGGTATATTCACGGTAAAACCCGCGTTGTCTGCGAGGCAAAGCATGCTCCCGGTTGCCAAAAACGACGCCGTCCTTGGCGTATCGAAAAGGACCACCAGCCAGAATGCGCCGATGAATGTCTTGGGCTTGTGGCGGCAACTGCGACAAGCCCACCGAAGTACCTGAGTCCGCTTGATCGAGGGTCGACACCGCAGGTCTGGACCGGGCCCAGGCCGAAGAAACACCCGCGTCGCTCAAGGCGGCTCCGAGGTTGACCCCAGTGGCCATCAGTGTTGATGCCAGCACAGTAGTGCAAAGGGCGACCCATGAAGCCTTCAAACGTGCGCGATGCTTCAACTGCTTTGCTCAACTCTCGTCAAAGGCGTAATGCTACTGAATACGGGCCAAAAGCTCAAGGCCCCCGCCGCTGAAAACCAGCAGACAGGGGCCTTTGCGTGAGGGGTTGACAGTTTGTGCTATATGCGGGTGCTGATCGGCGCCGCTGTTTATCGCCCCGCGTTCGCGTCGGCGACCGTCATGGCGGTCATGTTGACGATGCGTCGCACCGTGGCCGAAGGCGTCAGGATGGTCACCGGCTTGGCCGCACCCAACAGCACCGGGCCCAGGGCGATGCCATTGCCGGCGGCGACCTTGAGCAAGTTGTAGGCGATGTTGGCCGCGTCGATGTTGGGGCACACCAGCAGGTTGGCCTCGCCCGTCAAGGTGCTGCGGGGCATCAGGTCGTTGCGGTAGGCAGCGTCCAGGGCCGTGTCCCCGTGCATCTCGCCGTCGATCTCCAGCCAGGGGGCCTGCTCCTGGATCAGGGCCAGCGCCTGGCGCATCTTGACCGCCGAGGGCTGGTTGCTGGAGCCAAAGTTCGAGTGCGACAGCAGCGCCGCCTTGGGCCGCTGGCCAAAACGCAGCATTTCTTCGGCCGCCATGATGGTGATCTCGGCCAGTTGCTCGGCCGTGGGGTCATAGTTGATGTGCGTGTCCAGGATGTTGACGGTGCGACCGGGCAGGATCAGGCCGGTCATGGCCGCATAGGTCTTGACGCCGGCCCGCTTGCCGATGACCTGGTCGATGTAGTTCAGGTGCAGGTTGGTGTTGCCCCAGGTGCCGCAAATCAGGCCGTCGACCTCGCCCTTGTGCAGCAGCATTGAGCTGATCAGGGTCAGGCGCCGGCGCATCTCGATCTTGGCCATCTGCTCGGTCACGCCTTTGCGCTCGCCCAGGCGGTGGTAGGTTTGCCAGTATTCGCGGTAGCGCGGGTCGTTCTCGACGCTGACGGCGTCGTAGTCGACGCCGGCTTTCATGCGCAGGCCAAAGCGCTCGATGCGCTGTTCGATCACGGCGGGTCGGCCGACCAGGGTGGGGCGCGCGATGTTCTCGTCGATGACGATTTGGGCGGCGCGCAGCACGCCTTCGTTCTCGCCCTCGGCGAACGCGATGCGCTTGTTCTTGGCGCGCTTGGCCACGCTGAAGATGGGCTTCATGGTGTGGCCCGAGGCGTAGACGAAGCTTTGCAGCTTTTCGCCATAGGCCACGAAGTCATGCACGGGTCGGGTTGCCACGCCCGATTCGGCCGCCGCCAGGGCCACCGCCGGGGCGATCTTCATCATCAGGCGCGGGTCAAAGGGCTTGGGGATCAGGTATTCAGGCCCGAAGCTCAGGTTGACGCCAGCATAGGCGGCCGCCACCACGTCGCTCTGTTCGGCCTGGGCCAGCTCGGCGATGGCGTGCACGGCGGCGATTTCCATTTCATCGGTGATGGTGGTCGCCCCCGAGTCCAAGGCCCCGCGGAAGATGTAGGGGAAGCACAGGACGTTGTTGACCTGGTTGGGGTAGTCCGAGCGGCCGGTGGCCATGATGGCGTCGTCGCGCACGGCCTTGACCTCTTCGGGCAGGATCTCGGGCGTGGGGTTGGCCAGCGCAAAAATGATCGGCTTGGCGGCCATCTTGGCCACCATTTCGGGCTTGAGCACCCCCCCGGCGCTCAGGCCCAGGAAGATGTCTGCGCCGTCGATGACTTCGGAGAGCTTGCGCAGATCGGTCTTCTGCGCAAAGAAGGCCTTGTCCGGGTCCATCAGCTCAACGCGGCCCTCGTAGACCACGCCGGCCAGGTCGGTGACCCAGATGTTTTCACGCGGCAGCCCCAACTTGACCAGCAGCCCAAGGCAGGCCAGCGCGGCGGCGCCGGCGCCCGAGACCACCACCTTGACTTGTTTGATGTCCTTGCGGACCACTTTCAGGCCATTGAGCATGGCCGCCCCGACGACGATGGCGGTGCCGTGCTGGTCGTCGTGGAAGACGGGGATCTTCATGCGCTCGCGCAGCTTGCGCTCGACATAAAAACAGTCCGGCGCCTTGATGTCTTCCAGGTTGATGCCGCCGAAGGTGGGCTCCAGGGAGGCAATGATCTCGACCAGCTTTTCGGGGTCTTTCTCGTTGATCTCGATGTCGAACACATCGATGTCGGAGAACTTCTTGAACAGGACGGCCTTGCCTTCCATCACCGGCTTGGCGGCCAGCGGGCCGATGTTGCCCAGGCCCAGCACGGCCGTGCCGTTGGTGATGACGGCCACCAGATTGCCCCGGCTCGTGTAGCGGAAGGCGTTGGCCGGGTTGTCGACGATCTCTTCGCAGGCGGCGGCCACGCCGGGCGAGTAGGCCAGCGCCAGGTCGCGCTGATTGGTCAGCTGCTTGGTGGCGCTGATGGCGATCTTGCCGGGGGTGGGGAACTCGTGGTACTCCAGCGCGGCTTTTTTCAGTTCGGCGCGCTTTTCTTCTTGGGTGGTCATGCAGGGGCCCTTTCTGGGGGCGCGGCCTTTGTGCAACCGGCAAGGGCAGGTGCAGGGGCGGCGCTCGGACCACCATTGTAGGAACTTGGGTGGGAAAGTGCCGGCGTTGGATGGTGTCACGCGGCGGTGACGCTGCGATCACGGCCCCCGGCCTTGGCTTGGTAGAGCGCCGCGTCGGCGCGCCGCACCAGTTGTTCGGTGGTTTCGCCAGGGCGCCAGGCGGCCACGCCGGCAGAAAACCTCAGGCGCGGCATGGCTGTGCCGTGGGACGACAGGTCAGCCTGGGCCAAGTTCGCGCGCAAACGGTCCAGGCCGAGGGTGGCAAGCTGGCTTGGGTCGGTGGCGGGCATCACGATCACGAACTCTTCCCCGCCCCAGCGCCCGATCAGGTCGGTCTCGCGCAGCACGCCGCGGGCGTGGCGGGCAAAGGTGGTCAGGGCCTCGTCACCGACATGGTGGCCGTGCGTGTCGTTGATGAGTTTGAAGTGATCAAGGTCGACCAGGGCGATGCTGAAGCCTTCGCCGCTGCGTTCGGCCCGGTGGCGCTCGGCGTCGATGCGGGCCTGGATGTGCTGGCGGTTGAACAGGCCGGTGAGGGAGTCATGCAAGGCAATTTGCTGGACTTTTTCAACCGCGCTGGCCAGTGCGCGGCGCTCGATGGCCAGTCGCTGGCGCGACAGACTGAAGTTGCGCGACTGCCAGGTCAGCAAGGCGACGATGAAGCAGGTGGAGCCCATCCGCAGGGTGTGGCTCTGGAGGTTGAAATTGGCCGGATGCAGCACGCTCATGATCGCCAGCATGTCAAGCAGCATGGCGATGGTGGCGCCGCCAACGAACACGGTGGCGCGAGGGCGCAGGCTGACAAAGCCGAACATCTGGATGAGTACCAGCGTCTGCAAAATGGCAGGCCGCATGGACGGCGCCAGGGTGTAGCCCACCACCAGGGCCAGGTTGCCCCAAATGATCTGAGGGGCCACCAGGCCGGGATCGGCCCAGCGCCGGGTGCGACCGCTGCGCACCAGCGGGTAGAACACCACCAAGGCGATCGCCTGGTGGATCAGGTAGGCGCGCCCCCAGTTCGCAGTGGTGAGCCCGGCGGGGACGATGTAGAGCCAGATCAGTGCCATCCAGATCGTGTACATGCCCGATGCGACCAGACACAGGACCAGGGTGGGTCGCCGTTTCGGGTCGGTGGTCACCAGCAGGCCGACCAGGCGCTGCCACGGCGTTGGGGCCAGGGTGCGGGTGTTCACGAGGCGATGGCCCGGTTGCGACCCTGGGCCTTGGCCCGGTAGAGGGCGGCGTCGGCGCGTTCCAGGGTCTGCGTCAGGTCGGTGCCGGCGGTGTGTTCGCACACGCCCGCCGAAAACGTCACGGCCAGACCCTGCGCGTGGGCGCTCCAGGCGTGCTTTGCCAAGGCATCGCGCAAGCGGTCCAGGGCCTGCAGCGCCAGGGTCGGGGTGGCGTCGCAGAACAGGACCAGAAACTCTTCGCCGCCCCAGCGCGCCATGACGGCGCCGTCCTCCCAGGTGGCCTGGGCCAACATCGAAAATTCGCGCAGCACCGTGTCGCCCACGGGGTGGCCGTGCTCGTCATTGATGCATTTGAAGAAGTCCAGGTCGAGCAGGGCGATGCAAAAGGGCTGGCCTGTGCGTTTCTGACGCCGGTCTTCTTCTTCCAGCAAGGCGAGCATGTGACGGCGGTTGAACAATTGGGTCAGGCCATCGCGGATCGCCAGGGCGTTGAGTTGCGCCAGCGCTTCGTGCAGGGCGGCGCGCTGGGCCTGGCGCAGATGGTGCAGACGCCGCCCGATGCTGGTGATGATGATCAGCGCGGGCATGGTCATGGCCGCGGCCGCAAGGTTGATCGCCTCGGTTTCCAGGTCGACCGGCGCCAGGTTGAAATGCCGGCTGATCAGCAGCGCCGCGATCAGCAGGCCCATGCTGCCAAAGGTGGCGACCTGCACTTGGCGGGCGCTCAGGCGGCGCATGTCGTACACCACGATCAGGCTCATCCACTGGAGGGCCAGACCCCGGCTGGGCTCGATCAGGGCATAGCACAAGCCGAACGCACCCAGGGTGAACAAAACCTGAGGGAAGGCCAGGGTCACTTCCTGGCGCTGCGCCGTGAAGCCGCCGCGCAGCAGCAGGTAGAACCCGCTCCAACCCACCACCGCATAGGCGGCCATCACCAGCGCGGGGCCGACCTGGATGCGCCCCATGTCCACGGCGGCAAACAGGATGGCTATGCCGAAGAGGTAGGCGGGCAAGGCGATGAGCAGGCGCTTGACCCCATGGCGCACAGCGCCGGGCGGACCCAGAACAAGCCGGGTCAGCGCAGGATAGGGAAACACACTCGTCATTCGAACGATTTCGGCCAGTGGGCCTGCAAACTGAAGGGAAATTACCTCGCGTCCGCGCGACAATCCCTCCAATGAGCCTTGGCGAATTCGACCTCATTGAACGATTTTTCTGGCGGCCCGCCGGTCAGGGGCCGCAGCGCGCCGTGGTGGGCAATGGCGATGACTGCGCGGTGATCGCGCCCTCGCCGGGCATGCAGCTGGCGGTGTCCACCGATACGCTGGTGGAAGGGCGGCATTTCCTGTCGACCGTCGACCCGGCCCGTCTGGGGCACAAGGCCCTGGCCGTCAATTTGTCGGACCTGGCGGCGTGCGGCGCCCGGCCCCTGGCCTTTACCCTCGCGCTGACCCTGCCGCAGGTCGACGAGGCTTGGTTGGCCGGCTTTGCGGGCGGGCTGCTGGCGCTGGCCGACGCGCACGACTGCGAGCTGATCGGGGGCGACACCACGGCCGGCCCACGGGCCATCGGCATCACCGTGCTGGGAGAGGTGCCGCCCGGCCAGGCCCTGCTGCGCAGTGGCGCTCGCGCGGGCGACGATCTGTGGATCAGTGGCTGGCCGGGGCTGGCCCGTTTGGCGCTGGAAGCCTTTCGTGGCACGCTGCAGCCGCCGCTGTCGGGCGAGGATTTCGAGGCCGCGCGCCTGGTCATGGAATGCCCGCTGCCACGCGTGGCGTTGGGCTTGGCACTGCGCGGTGTGGCCAGCGCGGCCATTGATGTGTCGGACGGCCTGCTGGGCGACCTGGGCCACATTCTGCGCCGCAGCCGCGTGGGGGCCACCGTGGTGCTGGATGCCTTGCCCGTCAGCCCGGTGCTGGCGCGCCGCGCGCGGGATCAACAGCTGGACTGCATCCTCGCTGGGGGTGATGACTACGAGTTGCTGTTCACCGCGCCAGTGGCGCAGCGTGCCGAGGTGCTGCACCGGGCTGCGCAGGTGGGGGTGCCCGTCACGCGCATTGGCCGGATGGATGCCTTGCCGGTGGCTGCAACCGCCGCCGCGGCCACCGTGCCATCCGGGCTGCACCTGATCCATGGTCCACTGGACGCCGGCCCTGACGATCCGGCGCCGCGGCAAGTGGCCAAGCGCTGGACTTCTTTCGACCATTTCAAACGATGACCATGACGACCGATTCCGCCCCTGATGCAAGCGACGCGGTCGAGGTGTTGCCGCCACGGCGCCCCAGCGTGGCCCTGCTGCTGAGCCATCCCGCCCATTTCATCGCCCTGGGGGCCGGCAGCGGCCTGAGCCCTGTGGCGCCGGGCACGGTGGGCACCTTGTGGGCCTGGCTGAGTTTCGTGGTGCTTCAACAGGTCTGGGGCGTGGGCGCACAGGCCGATGTGAAGTGGGCGTGGTTGCTGGCGCTGGGCCTGCCGGTTGGCTGGTGGGCCTGCACACACACGGCGCGCAGCCTGCGCGTGGCCGACCCGGGCTCGGTGGTGTGGGATGAAATTCTGGCCTTCTGGCTGGTGTTGTGGGTGCTCACGCCCACGGGGTTCAAGGGCCAGTTGCTGGCCTTTGCCTCGTTCCGTTATTTCGACGCAGCCAAGCCCGGGCCGGTGGGCTGGGCCGATGGCCTGTTCAAACGCCAACCGGGCCAGCCCATCGGCTGGGCACAAGGCTTTGGCATCCTGTGGGACGATCTGGTGGCCGCGCTGTGCACCTTGCTGGTGATGGCCTTGGCCGTGAAGCTGTGGCCCACGCTGCTCGCCTGAGCATTCCCGACCCCCACTGAAACAGGACCCGTCATGCCGCCTGCCGACCTGATCGCCCTGGCCGCCGACGTGGCCGAGCAACTGCTGGCGCGCGGCTGGCGCCTGGCCACGGCCGAGTCCTGCACCGGCGGCTTGATCGCCGCGACCTGCACCGAGTTGTCCGGGTCCAGTCAGTGGCTTGATCGCGGTTGGGTGACCTACAGCAATGCGGCCAAGACCGATTTGTTGGGGGTGGACGCGGGCCTGATCGAGGACCATGGTGCGGTCAGCGAAGCGGTGGCCCGTGCCATGGCCGAGGGCGCCTTGCAACGCTCGACGGCCGAGGTGGCGGTGGCCGTGACTGGCATTGCCGGCCCCACCGGGGGGTCGCCGGACAAGCCCGTGGGCACCGTGTGGCTGGCCTGGGCCGTGCAGGGCTCGCTCACGCAAGCCCTGCGATGCCACTTTGACGGCGACCGCGCGGCGGTGCGGCACGCCACGGTGGCGCAGGCGCTGCGGGGGGTGTTGCTTGGCGTGTTGAACACGGCGCCGCCTCGGACGCCATGAGGTCTTACAGCCGACGCGGCGACGGCATCAGGCGTTCAAGGGCGGCGTCGATCACCAGGCCCCACAGGCTGTACAGCACGGACCCCAGCAAGGCGTCCCAGAAGCTGTGCACCTTGAAGCCTTCCAGGAGGGTGGAGGCGATCTGGAAGGTGAAGGCGTTGATCACGAACAGGAACAGCCCCAGCGTCAGCAGGGTGACCGGCAGCGTGAGCAGGATCAGCAGTGGGCGCACGAAGGCGTTCAACAGGCCCAGCACGAGTGCGGCGATCATGGCCGCGCCGAAGCTCTTGACCTCCACCCCCGCGTCCCACTGCGCCAGCAGCATGAGGGCGGCGGACAGGAGCAACCAGCGAATGATCAGTTTCGTCATGGCTGCAAGCTTAGCCGATGGCGGTGCTGGTGGGGCTGATTCGTCGCGGATGGGCTCGATCTTGCGAAACAATACGCCATGAATTCGAAATGAGGGGGTGGGCCATGAATCGAGCCAGAAAAACCGTGATCGCTGCGATCGCGAGCCTGTGGGCCGCGTCGGTCGCAGCGCCCGCCTGCGCCGACGAGGAACGGGTGCTGAACGTCTACAACTGGTCCAACTACATCGCGCCCGACACCATTGCCAACTTTGAAAAAGAGACCGGCATCAAGGTGCGCTACGACATGTTCGACAGCAACGAGGTGTTGCACGCCAAGATGGTCGCCGGCAAGACCGGCTATGACATCGTGGTGCCCACGTCGTACTGGGCCAAGATCCAGGTGGAAGGCGGCTTGCTGCAAAAACTCGACAAGACCAAGCTGCCCAACCTGAAGAACCTCGACCCCCACATCGTGGAGCAACTGGCCAAGCTCGACCCGGGCAACCAGTACATGGTGAACTGGTTGTGGGGCTTCACCACGGTGGGCATCAATGTGGACAAGGTCAAGGCCGCTTTGGGTGCACTGCCCATGCCCGACGATGCCTGGGATCTGGTCTTCAAGCCCGAATACATCAGCAAACTGCACCGCTGTGGTGTCTCGATGCTGGACTCCGCCAGCGAGGTGGTGCCAGCGGCCTTGCACTACCTGGGCAAGCCTGCCTACAGCCGCCATATTGCCGACTACCATGAGGTGGCGCCGCTGCTCAAGGCCATCCGCCCCTATGTGACGGTGTTCAGCTCTTCGGGCTACATCAATGACATGGCCAATGGCAGGATCTGCCTGGCGCTGGGCTGGTCGGGTGACATGAACATCGCCCGCGCGCGCGCCATCGAAGGCAAGACCGGGCAGAACATTCAGACCTTGATCCCCAGCATCGGCGGGGTGCTGTTCATGGACACCATGGTGATCCCGGCCGATGCGCCGCACCCGGACAACGCGCACAAGTTCATCAACTACATCCTGCGGCCCGAGGTGCATGCGACCCTGAGCAACAAGGTGTTCTTTGCCACGCCCAACCTGGCCGCGCGCAAGTTCGTCCGGCCCGAGGTGGCCAATGATCCAACGGTGTTCCCGCCCGAGTCCGACCTCAAAAAAATGGCCCTGCCCGAGGCCATCAACAATGACCTGCGTCGGCAGATGACGCGCCTCTACACCTCCTTCAAAACGGGTCTGTGAGCGCTGTATGACGTGTTCGATTCCTGTTGCCGCGTTGCGGCGCCTCGCGGTGGCGTCAGGCTTGGTGTTCGCCGCGGCCGCGCAGGCCGGCGGCAACGACGACATCCTGAGTGAGTTGCGCGCCCTCAAAGCCCGTGTGGCCGAGCTGGAGGAAAAACTCCAAGCGCAGGACGCCAAGTTGGCGCAGGTGGCCCAGACCGCCCAGACCGCCGATCAGTCGGCACGTGGCATGACCGAGGAGCAGCAGGGCGAATTCAACCGCATCATGGTCAAGACCGAGGCCCTGGAGGATGCGCGCGATGCGCTGGGCTGGAAGGGCTTGAAAATCAGTGGCTACCTGGACCCGACCTTCATCGCCAACCAGCGCCAGCATCGGGCCGGCTTCCAGCTCCTCAATCCCATTGACGAGGGGGGCTACCGCTACGACAACTCTTACTTTGGCGCCGCCGTCATCGACTTCAGCAAGGAGACCGAGGGCGGCTCGCGCTGGCGACTGAGTCTGGCGCCCAACCGGGGTGTGGGCGCGGCCCTGGATGGCCGCTCGCCGGTGCAGGAGGCCTCTGTCTCGATTCCCCTAACGGACTTGCAAACGCGCTTCATCGCCGGTCAGATGCCGGACTGGTCGGGCTATGAGTATTTGCCGTCCACGCTGAACAAACTCATCACGCACAACTTGCTGTTTGATTTCACCTTGCCCGCGGCCTACACCGGCGCGGGCCTGGAGCTGGCGCGGCGCAAGTGGTTGTTCAAGGGTCTGCTGGCCAATGTGAACGCCAGTCAGCGCGCCCAGGGCGGCGCGGCGCCAGCCCTGGCCTATCGGGTGGACTATGCCAAGGGCGAGTTTCAGGGCTTTGGTTTTGCGGGGGTGCATGGGCCGATGAAAAACGCCCGCCAGGCCGGGCACGACTCACGCCTGGACCTGTTTGAATTTGACGCCTCCTTCATTCGTGGCGACTGGACGGTGCAGGGGCAGTGGAGCTGGGGGCGCCAAGCCAGGGCGGCGATCATGCCGGGGGCCGACGGGCGTCTGGCCGATGCCCGGTGGTGGGGGTTGTCGGCGCTGGCGGCCTACAAGTTCCAGCCGCGCCTGGAAGGCACGCTGCGCTATGACCTCATCAACAACCGCAGTCATGGAGGCGGTTTGCTGGGCACCGCAGCGGCCGACGATCGCAATGGCATTGGCCCCGATGCCACGCTGGGTTGCGACCCTTTGGTGGCGGCTGTGCCAGGCTGCGAGCGCGGCGTGAACCGCAGCGCGCTCACCTTTGGCTTGAGCTACCTGTTCAACCTGAGCACCACCTTCAAGCTGGAATACCGTCTGGACCAGGCCACCGGTCCGGTGTTCCTGGACACCAGGAGCGGCACCTACCAGCCCAGCAATCAGTTGTTCGGGGCCTCGGTGTTGGTCAGTTTTTAAGCCAGGCCAGCAGCGGCGCCCATTGTTCGAGGTCTTTCTCGACCTTGTGGGGGGCCACGTCAAACAAGGTCAGGCCGTGCGCGGCCAGGTGGGCGTAGTTTTGCGTGTCGCGCAGCAGGGTCAGCACCGGCACGTCCATGGTGGCCAGAAACTCCTTGAGGTGCTCGGTGGCCAGGGTGTGCTCCTTGATGCGGTTGCCCACCACGGCCAGTTTTACTTTGTCGGAGCGGCGGCGCCTGTGCAGGTCGGCCACAAAATCGCGCGTGGCGTAGATGTCGAACACGCTGGCTTGCAGCGGGATGACGATCTGGTCGGCGATCTTCATCACCGCATCGAGTGCCTTGCCGTGCAGGCCCGCCGGCGTGTCCAGCACCACATGGGTCACGCCCTTGGGTGGTTTGGCGTGGAACTTTTCATCCACATCCCACGACTCGATTTTGGGCAGATGGTCCGGGCGCAACTGCAGCCACAGGCGCGAGGACTGCTGGCGGTCGATGTCGCCCAGCAACACGTGCTGGCCTTGCTGGGCCAGGTGGCCGGCGATGTTGCTGGACAGGGTGGATTTGCCCACGCCCCCTTTGGGGTTGGCGACAACGATGACGGGCATTGCGCGTCCTGGCTGAGTGGAGGAGCTTGAATTGTGGCGCGATTTTGCGCCGCGTCGTGCGTCAAAATGGCGACATGCGGACCCCTGCGCCTTCTCCCAAATTTGAGCACCCGCCCTTGGATGTGGTGTGCCTGTGCGCGCATTGGTGTGGCACCTGCCGCGAATACCAAGCCGTTTTCACGGCCTTGCAGGAGGCCGAGCCCAGGCACCGTTATCGCTGGATCGACATTGAAGACGAGGCCGATCTGGTGGGCGAGATCGACATCGAAACCTTCCCGAGCTGGCTGGTGGCGCATCAGGGCCGGGTGTTGTTCGCTGGGCCGGTGTTGCCGCGTTTGCCCGATGCGCTGCGTTTGCTGCAGGCGCAGTGGGCGCGGGTGCAATCAGGGGATCAAGGGGGGGAGCTGCCAGGCCTGGCGCCCGATCAGGCCCAGGCCTACCGGGCCCTGGCGCACGCCCTGGCGCCTTGAGCCGATCAGATCATCGCGGCGAATTCGGTGCCCAGCCATTCGTGGGTGGTGTCGGGTGGGGTCCATTGGCGCACCCAGTGCTCGAACTGTTCGGCCGGCATCGGCTTGGAGATCAGATAGCCTTGCGCCTCGTCGCAGGACAGGCCGGCCAGCAGCTTCCAGGACTTGGCGTTTTCCACGCCTTCGGCCACCACCGTCAGGCCCAGGTTGTGGGCCAGGTCAACGGTGGAGCGCACGATCTTGGCGTCCTGCAGATCGCTCTCCATGTTCATCACGAAGGACTTGTCGATCTTGAGTTCGTCCACCGGCAGGCGCTTGAGGTAGGCCAGCGAGGAATAGCCCGTTCCGAAGTCGTCAATGGACAGCTTCAAGCCCATGGCATGCAGGCGGTTGAGGGTTTGCAGCGCACGCTGCGGGTCGTCCATGATCGCGCTCTCGGTGATCTCCAGCATCAGCAGGCCGGGATTCACGCCGTATAGGGTGAGCAGCTTTTCGAGCTTCACGGGCAGGTCCTGGTCCATCAGGTCGCGCGTGGACAGGTTCACCGCGATCTTCATGGGCATGCCCGCGTCGGTGAGGTCGCGGCTGATGATGGCGGCCTGTTCGATGACCCAGGCGGTCAACAGGCACACAAAGCCGGTTTGCTCGGCAAAGGGGATGAAGCGCATGGGCGGCACGATGCCCCGCGTCGGGTGTGCCCAGCGCACCAGCGCTTCGGCGCCGATGACTTCGCCGGTGTGCAGGCTGATCTTGGGTTGCAGGTACAGGCGCAGTTGCTGCTGGTCGAGGGCGTGGCGCAACTCGCTGAGCAGGGTGAGCGACTCTTCGCTGGTGGAGTCCAGGCCCGGGTGGTAGGTGATGGTGCCCGCCTGTTGGCGCTTGGCCGCGTACATGGCCACTTCGGCGTGGCTCAGCAAGGTGTCTGCGTCCATGCCGTGATCGGGGCTGCTGGCGATGCCGATGCCCGCGCTGAGGTCGACGGTGTGCTCGTCCAGCGTGAGGGGTTTTTCAAAGGCCTGCAGGATGCGTTGCGCCACCGGGTAGGCATTTTTCGCGTCGGTGTTGTGCAGCAAGAGGGCGAATTCATCGCCGCCCATGCGGGCCAGAATGTCGCGCTCGCCCAGCACTTCGCTGCGCAGCCGTTCGGAGACCGAGCGCAACAGGCGGTCGCCAAAACGGTGTCCCAGCACGTCGTTGACGTGTTTGAAGCGGTCCATGTCGAGCAGCAAGATGGTGCAGGGCACGTCTTCTTCGCGGGAGCGTTCGATGGACTGGCGCAGGTCATGGCGGAACTGCTCGCGGTTGGGCAGGTCGGTCAGGGAGTCCTGGTACGCCAGACGGCGGATTTCGGCTTCGCGGGTCTGAATGGCCTGGCGCATGGCCTCGAAGGACTGGGCCAGATCGCCGATTTCGTCCTGGGACGACATCTTGACCGCGACGGCATAGTCGCCCCGTTCCAGCCGGCGCGCCGAGCTGGATAACACGCGCAAGGGCGTGGTGATGCGCCGCGCCGTGACATAACCGCCCACCCCGAATACCACCACGCCGACGCCACTGAGCAGCAGCAGGGTCCACTTCAATTCGACGTAGGGCTGCAGCGCCTGATCAACGGAGCGCATCAGCAGGGCCGTCACGGGCGCTTGCCCGGGCGCTCCCGGCAGGACGACCCGGTGGCCGCTGTATTCGGTCTGGGGCAGGTGCAGCGTCATGCCGGCGGCATTGCTGCTGGGCCGAGACCAGGCATTGGCCAGCAGGGGCCACTGCGCCGCCTCCAGGGTGGCGCGGCTGACGCGCCATTGGCCATTGCCTTGGCGCAGCAGCAGGGACACATCAAGCCCAGACAGGCTTTTCATGTCGGCCAGCAGTTTGTCCCCGATGGGAAAGCCCATGCCCACCCAGCCGATGATGGCTGGGGCGCGCACCGGCACGGCAACGATCTGATAGGGCTGGCCGTCGATGATCTCGACCTGGTGCAGATCCGACCCCGCCGACACCACCTGCTCGGCGTAGCGCCGCACCGCTGCCGCGAAATGGTCGGGCGATTGGAGGGTGCTGCTGCGGACCTTGAACTTCTCGTCCGTGAAGATGGCGGCGCTGGCCCCGACGCGTTCGGCGTTGTTGGTCAAGGCCGACAGTATTGTTTCCTGATCGCCGCTGGTCACCGCGGAACGAAAGCCATAGTCGGCCGCCAGCACCCGCGTGGGCTGGTTCAGGTTGTCGGCGTTCTGGTTGAGCAGGCGCAGAAATACCTTTTCGCCGGTCAGCAGTTCGGTGTGGATGGCTGCCCGCGCATTGCGGTCAATGCTGTGCTGGATGAACCAGTAACTGGCGGCCTGAACCAGCAGCAGCAACACCAGGTACACCGCAACGATGCGGGCCTGTAGCTTGCGGGGGTTGAGGAACGCGGGCAGCATGAATTCAGACGGGGGCCGAGGGCGCAGTGCACCAGAGTTTCATGGCCTCATCCAGCCATTGCCCTTCAGCGGGCGATGGCTCGGCGCGCGCCTGGCGCTGCTCAGTCGGCGCGGCCTGGGGCAATCGCCCATCGGGGGCAGGCAGCGGCGCCGCCGCGTGAGCTATCACCATCTGGAAATGCTGCTGCATGATTAATACATCACTTCGAATACACCCTATGACTCTTGGGATATCGGCAGGCTTGGCGATGTCTTGAAGGGCCCCCACATGGGGAACAGGGAAGAGTCGGGCCCTAAACCGTGCGCTTCCTCACGCTGGGCTCGTTGCTGGGCTCGTGGCCACGGTGGGCGGCGCGATGGCCACCAGTTGTGCGTCCAGGATTTGCCGGAAGCGGTCGATGGCGGGGTCATCGGTTTCATCGCGCTGATAAACGATGGGCAGAAGAAATTTCCCGCCCAGGCTGACCAGGCCGATGATGACGGCGGTGCTGAGCGTCGAGGGCCACAGCTCGGTCAGGCGCACTTGGGGGTCGGTCGGCTGGAGGGCCTCGGCGTTGCCCAGGTTCGAAAAGTGGCAGCTCACTGGGGGAAATGAACCCTTGGCCTTGCTCTTGACAATGAAGTGGCTGTAGAGGGTGCGGCCAATGATGGGCAGCCATTCGTAAACCATCAGAGGGAGGGCGTTTTCGCGCCGCTCATAGCGGGCCATGTGCTCCTTGGTCTGCGCATCGATGCTGCGAACCTGGTCGGCCAGCGTGGCCTGACGCGTGGCCCGCACCGCGAACGATGACACGAAATTGCCGAACTCCGGTTGCTGGCCGGGCGGGAAAAAACGCCGCAGGTCGAGCGACAGGCGGATCACGGCCACCGCATTGGGGTTGTCGGGCTCCAGCGCCAGGAAACTGTTGCACAACACCGCAACCACCACGGAATTGGCCGACGAGCCCAATTGCTTGGCCAGCGCCCGCAGTTTGGCCTGGTCGCAGGCCAGCTCGTGGTAACGGACCGCGCTGGTGGTGTAGCGTGGGCTGCGTCGACTGGCCAGGGTGATGATCTTTTGACCCAGGGCGGCGCGCGCATCCCGGCGGCTGTTGCGCCACCAGCCGGCGATGCTGGCTGGCCACTGGTGCCACTTGGCGGGCGTGATGGCGGGCACCATACTGGGCGATTCGAGCGGGCAGGGCTTCATGGCCTGGCCACTGAGGCGGGCCATGATGGCACTGACCATCTGGAACATGGAGCGGCCATCGCCGACGATGTGGTGCACCGAGAACAGCAAGGCAGGCTGCTCGGGGTGTGGAATGAAGCGGGCACGCCAGGGCAGGCCGCGCTCCAGCGAGATCGCTTCGTTGAAAAACTCGTTGTGGAAGGCTTCCAGTTCGGCGCGTGAGCTGGCGTCCACGCCGCGTTGTACGCGGTAGGCGTCGTCAAATAACTGGTCGACGTACAGGTCATCCGGCAGGATGCCCAGTTTGTAGGTGAAGGCCGTGGGCACCAGGATGCCGCGCATGCGCGGAAACGAGCTGGCCAGTTCGCGCAAAGCCTGGCGCACCAGGGATTCGTCGACGGCGCGGTCAAGGCGCACCAGATAGGCCTGACTGATGGCGCCGAGGAAGCCTTCGCCGGCCCAGTACATGTGTTCGGAACGGTTCAGGGGGATCAGTGCGCGCTCGCTCACAAGGAGGCCTTTCTTGGTGGACTGCCGCGTCAAATATAACCATGGGGTGCTCGGCCCCACCTGGGGGCTTTCCAGCGCAGCCCCTTGATCCAGGGGGCGCCTTGCTGAGGCGGCCCCGGCCCTCAGGCCGTTGGCGACACCTGGCGACTGAGCATCAAGGCCAGGCGGCGCAACGCTTCCCAGGGGTCGTGTGGCCATTGCGGGTGACGCAGGCCCTTGACGATGCCATCGACCGTGCTGGCCGAGCTCACCAGGCGGGCCACGGCGGGCGCCTTGAGTCGGGGCAGCACACGCTCGAACAGGCGTTCGCGCGGGCCCCAGACGCGTTGTTCGCGCAACACCATGGGCAAGGGCTTGCCGCCATCCAGCGCAGTGCGGCAGCGGTGCAAGGCCATGATGTCCTCGGCCAGGGCCCAGTGCACCAGCACGGCGGCCTCACCCTCGGCCTGCAGGCCATCGATCATGCGCAGGGTGCGCTGAATCTGGCCTGACAGCACCGCCTCGCTGAGCTTGAACACATTGAAGCGCGACACGTCGACCACGGCCTCTTCGATCTGGGTGACGCTGAGCGGACCGGGCGGGTAGAGCAGGCCCAGCTTGACGACCTCCTGGTGCGCCGCCAGCAAATTGCCCTCCACGCGATCGGCGAAGAAACCCAGGGCGTGCTGGCCTTCTTCGCCAGATTCGACGTGCTGGCCTTGTGCGGCCAGGCGCTGCGCAATCCACAGGGGCAGGGCGTTGCGCTCGATCGGGTCGCAGCGCAGGGTCACGCCCGCGCCATCCAGCGCCGTGAACCAGGCGCTGGTGGTCTGGGTCTTGTCCAGGCGGGGCAGGGTGACGACGGTGAGCACGCTGTCGTCATCGGCGTGGCGTTCGCAATAGCTTTGCAAGGCCTGCGACCCATCCTTGCCAGGCTTGCCCGAGGGGATGCGGATCTCGATCAACTGCTTGTCGCCGAACAGGGACATGGCACTGCCCGCACCCAGCAGGCTGGACCAGTCGAAGTGCGCGCCGGCCACAGAGTGGACCTGTCGCTCGGTGTAGCCCGCTGCGCGTGCGGCGGCCCGGATGGCATCGAGCGCCTCCTGCGCCAACAGGGGCTCGTCGCCATAGAGGGTATAGAGGGGCTTGAGCCCCGTCGGCCCGGCCTTTTGCAGGTGGGCGGGGAGCTGGTCCAGACGCAATTGCATGGGGCTGGATCGGGCGCTTTAAGGGGCGGCCAACTGTTCGGGCTGCACCACCGCGAGGCGGCGCATCACCTGTTCGACGATGTCGGTTTGCATGGCGCGGTGTAGGGCGGCGGACTCGTCCAGCTTGGCCAGGGCGTCCTTCTCGTCATAGGTCAGGTCGCGGGCCAGCATCAGCTGGGTCGGGGCGATCACGACGCCGCCGTTGGCGCGGGTCAGGCGAAAGCGAAAACCGGTGCGCAGGCTCAGGTCGCGCACCTGCCCGAAGGCGGTGTTTGAGGCCACCACCTGATCGCGCGTGTCGGACAAGGCCTCCAGCACGGCATGGCGGGACAGGGCTTGCGCCCCGGAGGCCCCACCGGCGGTGCCCAGAGCCGCGGCCGCTGCGGTGGTGCTGACCACCGACACGCCGGCGGACTCCAGTGCCCGTGCCAGTTCGGAGGCCAGGGGCGAGTTGCCCGCAAAGCCCACCAACTGGATGCTCCTGAAGGCCATGACGGGCGGGTGGCGCAGTTCAAAGCCGCAGCCGCTCAGGCTGAGTGTGGCGCCAGCGCCAAGGGCCAGCAGGGACAAGGTGAGGGTGCGGCGGTTCATGGCGTGAACCTTACACCACCACGTTGACCAGGCGGCCAGGCACCACGATGATCTTCTTGGGTGGTTTGCCTTCGCTGAATTTGGCCACGTCCTCGCTGGCCAGGGCGGCGGCCTCAATGGCGGTCTTGTCGGCCGTGGGGCTGACCTTGATCGAGCCGCGCAGCTTGCCGTTGACCTGCAGCATCAGCTCGATCTCGTCTTGCACCAAGGCTTCTTCGACCACGGTGGGCCAGGCGGCGTCCAGCAGGTCGCCCATCTTGTCCGGCGCGGCATAGCCCAGGTCTTGCCACAGCACATGCGTGAGGTGCGGGCAGGCCGGGTACAGGCCACGCAGCAGCACGCTGTAGCCTTCGCGCAGCACGGCCATGTCCTGTGCCGAGGTGCCTTTGTGGGCTTCGAGCGCATTGAGCAGCTTCATGGCGCCCGAGGCCACGGTGTTGTACTGCATGCGTTCGTAGTCGTAGCTGATCTGCTTGAGGATGACGTAGACCTCACGGCGCAAGGCCTTGGCGTCTGCGCTCAGCTCGGCTTGCACCACGGCGCCCGCGCTCTTCAGCGCCTCGGCGTTCTTCGCGCCAAAGGCCCACACGCGCTTGACGAAGCGGTGCGCGCCTTCCACGCCGGCGTCGTTCCACTCCAGCGTCTGCTCAGGGGGCGAGGCGAACATCACGAACAGGCGAGCGGTGTCGGCGCCCATTTCTTCGATCAGGGCTTGCGGGTCCACACCGTTGTTCTTGGACTTGGACATGGTGGTCAACTCATAGTCGAGCACGGTGCCGTCGGCCTTGAGCTTGCCGCCGATGATCTGGCCATGCGCGTTGCGCTCGACGTCGACCTCGTTTTCCCAGTAGTAGTTCTTGCCCGCGCCTTCGGGCTTGTGCGAGAACGCGCCCTTGAGCACCATGCCCTGGGTGAGCAGCTTCTTGAAGGGCTCGTCGATCTTGACCAGGCCCAGGTCGCGCATGACCTTGGTCCAAAAGCGCGCATACAGCAGGTGCAGGATGGCGTGTTCGATGCCACCGATGTACTGGTCCATGCCGCGGTTGCCCGGTGCATTGGCCGCGCCCATCCAGTAGCTGGTGCGCTCGTCGACCATCTGGTTGGCGTCGGAGGCGCAGGCTGAGCCGTCGCGTTGCGACTGCGTGCAGGTATAGCGCATGAAGTACCAGCTCGAATCCACGAAGGTGTCCATCGTGTCGGTTTCGCGCTGGGCAGGCTTGCCGCACTTGGGGCAGCCGACGTTGAGGAAGTCGGGGCGAGATTTGAGCGGGTTGCCGGAACCATCGGGCACCACGTCTTCAGGCAGGACCACGGGCAGGTCCTTCTCGGGCACGGGCACGGCGCCGCAGGTGTCGCAGTGGATGATGGGGATGGGGGTGCCCCAGTAACGCTGGCGGCTGATGCCCCAGTCGCGCAGGCGCCAGGTGGTCTTCTTCTCGCCCACGCCCTTGGCGATGAGGATCTCGGCGACCTTGTTGACGGCGTCCTTGTGGCTCAGGCCATCGAGTTCACCAGAGTTGACGCACACGCTCTTTTGCTTGTCGCCGTACCACTCTTGCCAGGCGGTGGTCGAGAAGCTCAGCGCCCTCAACTCTTGCGTCACCTGGGTCAACTGCGTGACAACGGCGACGTCGCCTTGCGTGACCAGTGCTTGGGCTGTCGCTTCGAGCTTGATCAAGTCCGTGCTGGTGATCACCTGCTTGATGGCGATGCCGTACTTCTTCGCAAACGCGAAGTCGCGCTCATCGTGCGCGGGCACGCCCATCACGGCGCCATCGCCATACGACATCAGCACGTAGTTGCCAACCCAGACCTCGACCTGCTCGCCGGTGATCGGGTGGGTGACGAACAGGCCCGTGGGCTCGCCCTTCTTCTCTTGTGTGGCCAGCTCGGCTTCGGTGGTGCCGCCGGTCTTGCATTCTTCGATGAAGGCTTGCAGTTTGGCATTACCAGCCGCGGCATGCACGGCCAGGGGGTGCTCCGGCGCCACGGCGCAGAAGGTCACGCCCATGATGGTGTCAGCGCGGGTGGTGAAGACCCACAGCTGGCCCTGGTTGATCAGTTGGCCATCAGCACCGGTGATGTCATGCGCAAACGCAAAGCGCACACCTTCGGACTTGCCGATCCAGTTTTCCTGCATCAGGCGCACGCGCTCGGGCCAGCCGCTCAGGTAGTTCGGGTCTTCGGGGTTGGCGACCGCGCTCAGCAGCTCGTCGGCGTATTTGGTGATGTTCAGGTAGTAGCCGGGGATCTCGCGCTTTTCAACCGGGGCGCCCGAGCGCCAGCCCTTGCCGTCGATCACCTGCTCGTTGGCCAGCACGGTTTGGTCGACCGGGTCCCAGTTCACGGTCTGGGTGCGGCGTTCGCACACACCGGCTTCCAGCATCTTGATGAACAGCCACTGGTTCCACTTGTAGTAGCTGGGCTGACAGGTGGCGATCTCGCGCGACCAGTCGATCGCCAGGCCCATCGCCTTCATCTGCTTCTTCATGTAGGCGATGTTGTCGTACGTCCAGGCGGCGGGTGGCACCTTGTTCTTCAAGGCGGCGTTTTCAGCCGGCAGGCCGAAGGCGTCCCAGCCCATGGGCATCAGCACGTTGTGACCGTTCATGCGCAGGTAGCGCGTGAGCATGTCGTTGATCGTGTAGTTGCGCACGTGGCCCATGTGCAGCTTGCCCGAGGGGTAGGGCAGCATGGAGCAGGCGTAGAAGGCCTTTTTGTCCTTGCTTTCGGTGACGCGGTAGGCGTCGCGGTCATTCCAGTGCTGCTGGGCACGGGCCTCGACGGCGCGTGGGTCGTAGGTCAGGGGTTCAGATGGAGCGCTCATGGAGGGGGTCACCGCAAAGACAAGATCAGGCTGGCAGCCACGGTGGCTCCAGCCTGTGAAGGGGATGCTAATCCTGCGATTATAGAAAGGTGGCTTTGCCTGGGCGTTCGCTCAGATCAAGCCTTCCGCCTTGAGGGCGGCTTGAACCGCCGGGCGGGCCGCGACGCGAGCCTGAAAGGCCAGCAGCGAGGGCCAGGGGGCCAGGTCCAGCTGGACGAACGGGGCCCAGTTCAAGATGACGAAGAGGTAGGCGTCGGCCACGCTGAAGACCTCGCCGAGCAGGTAGGGCTGGCCGGCCAGTCGCTCGTTGGTGTAGGACAGGCGTCGCTCTAGATGGGCACGGGCCGTGGCCTTCATGTCGGCGGACGCCGTCGGGTTGAAGAAGGGGCTGAAGTTCTTGTGGATCTCGGTGCTGATGAACGCCAGCCAGCTCTGCAACTGGTAGCGCGCCACGGTGCCGTTGGCCGGGGCCAGTTGCTTGGCCGGCACCAGGTCGGCCAGATACTGCACGATGGCCGGGCCTTCGGTCAGCAACTCGCCACTGTCGAGCAGCAAGGCCGGCACATATCCCTTGGGGTTGAGGTCGGCGTAGTTGGCGCCACTGGCGGTGAGCTTGGTCTTGAGGTCGACCGCTTCGGTCGCATAGGTCAGGCCGGTCTCTTCCAGCACGATGTGCGGGGACAGCGAGCAGGCGCCAGGGGAGTAGTAGAGCTTCATGAGGGTTGTCCTGGCATAGAGGTTTCGGGGGCGTTCGTGACGGGGGCATCCGGCTCCTGCGCCGGGACCAGCTTGCCGCCCTTGAGCGCGTAGACGACATCGCCTTCGCTCAAATTGTGTTCGCGGTGCGTGATGATGAAGCGCCCGCAGCCCAGGGCGTTGATCGACTGCTGCACATGCGCCTCGGTGGCAAAGTCCAGGTTGCTGGTGTACTCGTCCAACAGCAAAAAGCGCGGTTTTTTGTAGAGCGCGCGTGCTAGTAGGATGCGTTGTTTCTGACCGCCTGACAAGGTGGCGCCCATGCCGCCGACCAGGGTTTGGTAGCCCATGGGCATGTGCAGGATGTCCAGGTGCATGCAGGCCAGTTGCGCGGCGGCCTCGACCTTCTCGGGCGTGGCTTCCACATCGTTCATGGCGATGTTGTCGTAGATCGAGCACGAGAACAATTGATCATCCTGAAACACCGTGCCCAGCACGGAACGGAAGGCCTCCGAACCCAGGCGTTGGATGGCCACGCCATTGAGCAGCACTTCGCCCGACTCCGGGATCACCTGGCCCGACAGCACTTTCAGCAAAGTGGACTTGCCGCAGCCCGAGGGCCCCACGATGGCCACGGCCTGTCCGGTGCGCACGCTCAGGCTGAGGTCGTCCAGCACGGGTTCTTCACCGATGGCATAGCGGAAGGTCACGTTGCGCACCTCCAGCGTCATCGGCGCATCGCTCTGCAGGGAGGCGGCCGCGTGGGCGGGCGAGATGGCCTCGGGCTCGGACAGCACGATGTCGGCCAGGCGTTCACCTTGCAGCTTGAGCAGGCGCAGATTGATGATGCGCTCCAGCAGTTCGGCCGTGCGCTGCAGGAACTGGCCCTTGTAGGCCAGGAAGGCCACCAGCATGCCGATCGAGAACTTGTCGGCAATGATCAGGTTGGCCGCCAGGTACAGCACCAGCGCTTGTTCCACCGAGCTGATCGTGCCATTGATGCCCTGGTGCAGCATGCTGATGCGCTCTTGCTTGACCTGGGCATTGACCATGGCCGCTTGCTGGTTCATCCAGCCGCCGACGCGCCAGTTGGGTTTGGCAAAGAACTTGATGGCCGAGACGCCGCGCAGGGTTTCGAGCAAGAAGGTGCTGGCATTGGCCTCGCGCACGATCAGTTCTTCAGCCGCCTGGCGATAGGGCTTGAACACGGCAAAGCGCACGAGCGCCGACAGCAGCGCCACCACCACCACAATGCCCGCCAGCATCGGGCTGTACATGAACATCAGGGCCAGCGTGATCAGGCTGACGAGGCCATCGAGTACCGCTTCGACCAGGTGGTTGGTGATGGTGTCCTGGATGTGGCCGACCGAGGCAAAGCGCGACATCACATCGCCTGTGTGGCGCTTGTCGAAGTAGGACAGTGGCAACTTCAGCATGTAGCGAAACACGTTCGTGCTTGAGGCGATCTTCCAGGACAGGCTGGCGCCCAGCATGATCCAGCCACGCAGCATGCGCGTGCCGATCGACATGAAGCTCAGCAAGAAAATGCCGATGGCCAGCACCGCCAGCAGGGGCGCATCGCGGGTCACGATCACGTCGTCGATGATCCACTGGCTGAGCATGGGCATGAGGATGCCGAACAGCTCCAGCACGACCGACAGCACGGCCATCTGCGCAAAGGCGCGCCACAGGCCCGACTGGCCTGTGAACAGCACGCGGATGTCAAAGCTGGTCTTGTCCGTCGTTTTTTGAAAACCCTGGGTCGGCGACAACTCCAGCCCCACGCCCGTGAAATGCGGGCTGGCTTCGGCCATGGTCAGGGTGCGCTCGCCCACCGCCGGGTCCAGGATGGTGATCTGGCGGGCATCGGCCTTGATCAGCACCACGAAGTGGTTCAGGTCCCAGTGCAGCATGCAGGGCGTTTGCAACTGGGGCAGCTCGTCGAGCTCCAGTCGCAGCGGCCGGGTCGCCAGGCCCATCTGTTCGGCGATTTCCATCAGGCGGGCCAGCGTGGCCCCGCGCGAGGACATCTCAAAGCGCCGGCGCAAGGTCAGCAGATCGGTTTCATGGCCGCGTGCGCTGGCGATCATGGCCAGGCAGGCCAGGCCGCATTCGGCGGCTTCGGACTGCAGGATCATCGGCACGCGCTTGCGCGGCCACAGTGACAGCAGGTTGACGCTAGATTGGGACATGAGGCTTGGGGTCAGGCGAAATCGTTCAAAGCTTGCCGCTGAAGGCAAACACGGGGTCGAGCATCCAGCGGATCAGGCGACGGCGGTCGAGTTCGACATCGGCCGTGAGCGTGTGGCCTGGATGCAGCGCCACCTGGGCGCCGTAGGCCTTCACCTGCGACGAATCCAGCGTGACATGCACCAGGAAGACGGCGCGGCGGTCCTGGTTGTTGTTGCCCTGGCCGCCGGCCACCTGGATGTCGGTTTGCGAGACGCTGCGCACCGTGCCGTGGTACTGGCCAAAGCGTTGATACGGGAAGGCGTCATAGCTCACGCGCACGTTCTGCCCGGCCTTGATGAAGCCGATGGCGGTGCTGGGCACATAGAGCACCGCTTCCATGGGCGAGCGGCTGGGCACGATGGAGGCGAGGGTGGCCCCTGCTGGCGTGACCTGGCCGGCTGAGGCGAGCAAGCCCGACACGATGCCATCGACCGGGGCTTTGAGCAAGGTCACGCGCGCGCCGCGCCGCTGCACGACCTCTTGCTGCAGGGTCAAGAGGTCACGGTCCAGTCCAGCGCGGGTCACGCGGTGTTGGGCGCTGAGGCGGGTCTGCTCGTCGCGGGCCAGGGCCAGGTCGGCCTGGGCCGCGCTGCGTTGGCGTTGCAAGGTCTGCAGGCGCGCGGTTTGCTCCAGCAGCGCCTGATGCTGCTGTTCGTATTGCACTTCGGAGACGATGTGCTCGGCCAGCAAGGGCTGCAACTGGTCCAGCAGCTTGCGGGCCGAGCCGATCTGTTGCGTCTGCAGTCGAATCTCTTCGGACAGGGTGGTCGCATCGCGTTGCGCTTGCGCCATGCGCTGCGCCAGTGCGGCCAGCGACGCCTCGTTGGCCTGCGCCTGCCCTTCGGCCTGGTGGACCACCTGATCGCGCTGGCTTTGCAGATTGCTTTCAATCAGGGCCTGGGTGTTGCCCGCGTCGGTGTAGCGCTCGCTGCTGATCTCGGCGAGCACCTCGCCGGCCTTGACGGCCTGGCCTTCGGTGACCATCACCCGCTTGATCAGGCCGGCCTCCAGGGGCGTGACCATGGCCACGCCGTCGCGGGCCTGCACCACCCCTTGCACGCGCTCCTTCTTGGTGTAGGAGCCGAAGATCAGCACCAGCAGCACGAGGGTGGCGATGGCCGCAAAGAACAGGGTCAGGCGAGACGCACCCACCGGGCGGATGTGCAGGGCCGGGCCGGCGCTGGTGTCAGCGCGGGCCGCCAGCACCTCTTGTCGAAACAGCGATTGAGGGTGATTGCTCATGGGGCGGACTCGGGCATGGGCTCGGGGTCGAATTGGGCGCTCAGGGGCGCCACGTGTTGGGCGTCCAGCTGGTCGAGCAGGGCCAGGATGTTGACGTGGGCGCTCAAGGCGGTCACGCGCGCCGCCACCAGGCTCTGGCGGGCGGTGTGGATCTGCTGCTGGGCGTTCAGGAGGTCCAGGTTGGTGCGCAGGCCCGCCACAAAGGCTTTGTTCACCGCCTCGTAGGTGGCGCTGGCGGTTTGCTCGACATCTTGTTGCGCCGCGATGATGACCTGTGCTTGTGTCAGGCTTTGATAGGCGTCGCGCAGGCCGCTCTGGGCCGCCGCCTCGGCGTCATCGTGGCCCGCCTGTGCGCGGGTGAGCAGGGCTGCGGCTTCTTGCACGCGCCCCTGCTGGTAGCCGCCGGTGAACAAGGGCCAGTTGAGTTGCACGCCAATGGCCTTGGTCGAGACGTCCTGCTGATCGGTGATGCCTTCAAAGCGCTGCGTCTGGTGGGTTCGGCTGGCCGTCGCCGAGGCGTCCAGCGTGGGCTGCCAGTATTCGGCATCGCGGGCCGAGGTGGTGGCGCGGGCGGCCGCCAGTCTGGCGCGGGCGTCCTGTAGTTGCGGGTTGTCCTGGGCCGCCTGTTGCAAGGCCTCGTCCAGGCTGGGCAGCAGATCTGGCGTGCCGATGCTGGTTTGGCTCAGTCCTGCCGGGATGCGCACGCCCTGGCCGCTCAGGCGCTCGATGGTCAGCCTTTGGCTGGTGACGCGCATGCCCAGTTCGCGGATCGAGGCGCGGGTCTGGTCCATGCGGGTGCGTGTTTCAAGCTGGTCCAGCATGGTGCCCAAGCCGGCCTGCAGGCGCCGGTCGTTGATGTGCAGTTGCTTTTGCAGCAGACTCAGTTGGGCCTGCGCCAGGCGCCGTTGTTCGGCGGCTTCTGCGGCGGCTAGATAGGCCAGGCTCAACTCTCGGGCCACCAGGACGCGCTGGCTGCGTGCTTGCCAGCGGGCCAGGTCGGTCAGGGCGTTTTGGGCCTGCGCGTTGGCGCGGTCTGCTGCGCGCCACAGGGGCAGGGTGGTGGTCAGGGAGATGGCCGTGGCCGGGGTGCTGCTGCTGGTTCCGTTGTAGACCTGTTGCTGGCGGCTGCTGCCAGCGTTGAGGTCCACGCGCGGCATCCAAGCGCTGGACCACACTTGCTTGTGCTGCGCTTGCGCGGCCTGCACGTTGGCATCGGCCATGCGGTTGGTGGCCGCTTGCTGCGCGGCCACCTCCAGCAGGTGTGACCAGGGGGTGGCGGTGTCGTTGCCTTGCGGCGGCGCGGCGCTGGGCGCGCTGAGGCTGAGGTCCCAGCGCAGGCCGGGCTCAGGGGGCGACGTGGCGTGGGTCGGCGATCCGGTCAGTCCGGCGAGGCTGGTGATGGCCAACAGACTGAGCGTGGAGCGTGCCCGTTGGGCGAGAGGGAGCATGAGTACAGCGGTTGAGCAGCGCATAAAGCAAGAAAGGCCGCTTGCGCGGCCTTGCTATCTTGGCACAGCCTGCAGGCTGTGCCGATCAACGCTGTCAGGTGTTGAACCTTTAAGCGGCGACCTTGGCCTTGATGCTGGCCAGCAGGTCGGTGAGCAGCTTCTTGATGTAGGGCGAAGCCAGGGCGATGGCCAGCGTGATGATCTTGGTGTCGGTCGATGCGAAGATCGAGACGTTGGGCTTGCCGTTCAAGGCGTTCAGGATGTCCAGGGCATTCACGCCACCGGTGACAGCTGCGATTTCGGTTTGATTCAATGTACGCATGAGAACTCCAGTTCGGTGGTATTGGGTGTGCTGCGAATCGCGCAACGCTTGATGTTTGTTGGGCTGACGAGTCCAATGTAAACGGCCGTCACCCGCTGTTTCTTTCGGGGTTTCCCGCGAAAAATACCGATTCAAGGGGATCTTCTAGGCGGGATGACCCTGAGTGGCCTGGTGATGGTCAGGGTTAACAAGCAATGGGTGCGGGGCAGGCGTGAGAATCAACGGCTGCAGGTTTGACGCACGGCGTGTTCCCACTGGCCCATCAGTTCGTCGGCGCGTTCGCGTGACAAGGTGGGGTAGAAGGTGCGCTCGGCCTGCCACAGGCGGGCAATGGTGGGGGTGTCGGCATACACCCCCGTGGCCAGGCCAGCCAGGTAGGCCGCCCCCAGGGCCGTGGTTTCGATCACCTGGGGCCGCACCACCGGGATGCCCAGCAGATCGGCCTGGAACTGCATCAGCAGGTTGTTCACGCAGGCGCCCCCGTCAACCCTTAATTCGCTGACCGGGCGGCCGCCTGCAGCGACGGCGTCGCGGCTCATGGCCTGCAGCAGGGCCGCGCTTTGAAACGCGATGGATTCGAGTGCCGCGCGCGCAATGTGGGCGACGGTGCTGCCCCGGGTCAGGCCCACGATGGCGCCGCGTGCCTCGCTGTTCCAGTAGGGCGCGCCCAGTCCGGTGAAGGCGGGCACGAACATCACTCCACCGGCATCGGGCACGCTCTCGGCCAGAGGTTGTACGTCGCTGGCGGCGCGGATCGCGTGCAGGCCATCGCGCAACCACTGCACCACCGCCCCACCCATGAAGACGCTGCCTTCCAGGGCATAAGCGGCTTGCGCGCCCACCTGCGCCGCCGCCGTGGTCAGCAGGCCATTGGCCGAAGGCTGGGCGTGGCCGCCCGTGTGCATCAACATGAAGCAGCCGGTGCCGTAGGTGTTCTTGGCCAGGCCGGCTTCAAAACCTGCCTGACCGAACAGGGCGGCCTGCTGGTCGCCCGCGATGCCGCCAATGGGCAATGTTGGCAGGCCCGGCAAGGTGTCGGCCTGACTGCCCCAGATGCCCCGTTCGGCCATGCCAAAGGGGTGGCTGGAGGGGTGCACGGCGGGCAGCACGCTGCGCGGGATGTCCATCAAGGCCAGCAGATCGTCGTCCCACTGCTGGGTGTGCAGGTTGAACAGCAGGGTGCGCGAGGCATTGCTGACATCGGTGGCGTGCACCTGCCCGCCCGTCAGCTTCCACAGCAGCCAGCTGTCCATGGTGCCAAAGGCCAGTTCGCCGCGCTCAGCCGCTGCGCGCGCGCCATCGACGTTGTCCAGCAACCATTTCAGTTTGGTGCCGGAAAAATAGGGGTCGATCACCAGGCCGGTCTTGCGGCGGAGGGTCTCGCTCAGGCCCTGCTCGCGCCACTGCGCGCACAGGGGTTCGGTGCGGCGGTCCTGCCAGACAATGGCGTGGGCCACTGGTTCGCCCGTGTCGCGGCGCCACAGCACGGTGGTCTCGCGCTGGTTGGTGATGCCGATGGCGCGCACCTCGGCCAGCGAATGGCCCAGGGCGCGCGCCTGTTGCAAGGCCGACACGGCGGTGTCGCGCTGGCTGGTCCACAGCTCCAGGGGGTCGTGCTCGACCCAGCCGGGGCGGGGGTAGTGCTGTCGAATCTCACGCTGAGCCTGGGCGATGAGACGGCCCTGTTCGTCAAAGACGATGCTGCGCGAGCTGGAGGTGCCCTGGTCGAGCGCGAGGATCAAAGCCATGGCCGGTGCAATTCTTCAAGGGGCGATCGTCAAACCCACGCCGGCTTCTTGCAGCAGGGTCGGAAAGGGCGCCGGTGGCAGGGCCTCGGTGAAAACGCGTTTGATGCTCTCGATGCGGCCGGCTTCGGCCAGCGCGACGTGGTGGAACTTGCTGACATCGACCGCCAGCCAGGTTTCGCGGGCCTGGCCCACCATGGTTTGGGCCACGGGCTGTTCGCGCAGGTCCATGTCGCGCAAGGTGCCATCGGGGTCGATGCCCAGGGCGCTCAAGATGGCGATGTCCACCTTGAATTGCTGCAAGAAAGCCACCGTGCTTTCCCCCTCCAGCGCGCTGTCGCGTCGGCGCAGCAGCCCGCCAGACAGGTGCAATTTGCAGTCGTGGTGCTCACTCAAGGCGAGCGCCACCGGCAGGCTGTGGGTGATGACGCGCAGCCCCGATTTGTTCAACAGTTCGCGGGCCACGGCTTCCACCGTGGTGCCGTTGCCCAGCATCAGGGTGCTGCCGTCCGGGATGGCGGCGACCACCGAGCGCGCAATGCGCGCCTTGGCCTCGGCCCGCAGCGCCTGGCGTGCCTTCCAGGCGCCCACGGCCGGCACGTTGCTGCGCGGCAGGCTGACCCCCCCGTGAAAGCGTTGCAACAGGCCGCCATCGGCCAGACGCTGCACGTCGCGGCGCACCGTCTGCATGGTCACGTTCAAACGCAAGGCGAGGCGTTCCACCGACACGGCTCCGCGCGCCTTGACTTCTTCGAGCAAGGCGATCTGGCGCGGGTTGGGACTCCAGTCGGGGTCGGCGGCTGACACGGTGGACTCCTGGGGGGGCGGTGCGCTGTTCATCCCTGGCAGAATAAACGAAAATAAAACAACAAAAAAGACTATAAACGCGCATTCACCAGGAGATTTTTTTGTCAACGATCCTCTCGGCGCCGGTCATGGCCGATCACCGATGTGACGTTTTGGTCATCGGTGGCGGCATCAATGGCGTGGGCATTGCACGAGACCTGGCCGGACGTGGCTGGAGCGTGCTGCTGTGCGAACAGGACGATCTGGGCAGCCACACTTCGTCGGCGTCGACCAAGTTGATCCACGGCGGCTTGCGTTACCTGGAATATGGCAAGTTCTCGCTGGTGCGCAAGGCGCTGGCCGAGCGCGAACTGCTGCTGCGCTGCGCGCCGCACATCATGGGGCCGATGCGTTTTGTGCTGCCGCATGATGCCGCCATGCGACCGGCCTGGATGATCCGCATGGGCCTGTGGTTGTACGACCATCTGGCGCCGCGCGAGTTTCTGCCGGGCAGCAAGACCATCGCCTTGCATGGCAATCCGCTGGGGGCGCCGTTGCAGCCGCAATGGGCCAAGGCCTTTGTCTATTCAGACGGCTGGGTGGACGATGCGCGCCTGGTGGTGTTGTGCGCTCTGGATGCGGCTAATCGCGGGGCCGTGGTGCTGACGCGCACGCGCTGCGCCCAAGTGCGCGCCGACGGGCGAGGCTGGGAGGCGCAACTGGCGCGCCTCGACCCGGCCACGCAGGCTGTCACGCAAACCCTGACGGTCAAGGCGCGCATGGTGGTCAATGCGGGCGGGCCTTGGGCTGAACAGGTGCTGCGCCAGGTCATGGGGGTGCCGGTCAAATCGACCCAAGCCAAGGCGGCGGGCGATGCTGGCGCTCACCTGCGCCTGGTCAAGGGCAGCCACATCGTGGTGCCGCGCCGCTTCACGCACGACCACGCCTACCTCTTTCAGGGCCAGGATGGGCGCGTCATTTTTGCCATTCCCTACGAGCGCGATTTCACGCTGATTGGCACCACCGATGTCGACTACAGAGGGGCTCCTGGGGCCGTCCAGATTGATCGGGACGAAGTGAATTACCTATGTGACCAGGCCAGCCGCTACCTGCGCCAGCCGGTCTTTCCGAGCGACGTGGTGTGGTCCTTCGCGGGCGTGCGTCCCTTGCTGGACGATGCCCATGGTCGCGCTGCCGCCGTGACGCGCGACTACCGTCTGGAAGCACACACCGAGCCCTCGCCGTGGTTGACGGTGTGGGGCGGCAAGCTGACCACCTTCCGGCTGTTGGCCGAACAGGCGGCGGACCTGGTGAGCAAGCAGTTGGGTGACCCACGCCACCCCTGGACGGCCGAGGCGTCCTTGCCCGGTGGCCAGTTGACCGACCTCATCGACGAGAGCGTGCACCCCGAGCAGGACATGGCCGAGTTTCAGCGCCGCCTGCGCAAGCGTCACCCCTGGCTGGACCTGGGTCTGATGCGGCGTTGGAGCCGCGCTTACGGCAGCCTCGTGCTGCGGCTGCTTGATGGCGTGAGCGGTCGCTCCGACCTGGGCGCGGAGGTGGCGCCGGATCTGTACGAGGTGGAGCTCTATTACCTCAAGCGCCACGAATGGGCGCTCACCGCCGACGACGTGCTGTGGCGGCGCAGCAAGCTGGGGCTGCATTACACCCCGGAGCAGTGCGAGGCCGTGGCCCGGTGGTGGCAGGATCAGGCGGGCGGCGCGCGCACGCTGGGCTTTCACCACAGCGACATGAGCCGAACCTGAACCGGGCTTACGCGGGCTTGTCGCTGGGCAGCAGGAAATGCCCGCGAGCGGTGGCGACCGGGCGCAGCGGATCGTCCTGCCACACCGACACCTGCACCAGCGCGACCCGACTGCCTTGGCGCACCGTGGTGGCCTGCGCGAAGGTGTCCACCGGCCTGGCTGAGCGCAGGTAGTCGATTGAGAAATCCACGCTGCGCGGCGGCGTGTTGTCGTTCAGGCTCAGGGTGCTGGTCAGGTGCAGGATCATGGCCGTTTCAGCGAAACCGGCCAGCACACCGCCATGCAGGGCCGGCAACAGCGGGTTGCCGATCAGGTCTGGCTTGAAGGGCAGCCGAAACAGCGGCGTGGGCAGATCGTCCGCGCTCTGCAACACGCCCAGGTATTCCACATAGGGTGATCGGCCCGCCGGCAGGGGGGGCGACAAGGCCTGGCGTGGCGCGGTGCCCTGCGGCGCGGCGTTGGCGGGCGCGGCCTCCGGCTGCTTGCGCCGACCGCTGGCGGTGGCTCGCATGAAGGCGGCGTGGACCGTGGCCAACACCTCGTCCTGACCATCCTGACGCAACTCGCCACGCACAAAGGCCACGCTGCGCGACAGGCGATGGCATTCGGCGTGGCACACCAGATTGCGATCGGGCACGGCCGGGCGCAGGTAGTCCATGCGCAGGTCCAGCGTGGCGATGGGCTCCATGACCTCCAGGGCGGCGGTCACGGCCAGTCCACAGGCGGTGTCTGCCAGCGCCGTCAGCACGCCGGGGTGCAGCAAATGCCGCACCGAATCGCCGGTCCAGGTGGCGCGTGCCGGCATCGACACGCTGGCGCGTCCTTGCGAAACCTCGACCACCTGCATGTTGGAGGCCTTCACATAAGGGATCGCGTTGACGAAGACATCGAACCATCGTTGGTGATCGAGGGTAGGAGATAGGCTCATGGTTTAGGACTCAGTTTGATCAATAGGCCACGGCTGGTCACTTGAATGTCCTGGACCTGGTAGCCCAGGCGGTCGGCCGTGCGCAGGTCTTCCGGCTTGAAGCGGTGGATGGGGTAATTTTGCAGGCCTTCTTCGGCCAGCCAGGTGCCCAGGCGGGAGACGCCGGGCAGGCCGCCCAAGCTGTCCAGCGCGCCTGTTTGAACCGTGTCGACCTTGACATCGTTCAGGCGAATGGTCTGGTCCTGCGCCTCATAGCGCAGCCCGAAGCTCAGGCCGATGAGGCCCTGGTAATGGCGTCCGAGCAGGCGGCTCGTGGCCGACAGGTCAAACTGCGCGCCGACGCGGTTGGTCTGCGGGAACAGCGCCAGGCGCGGGGCGGCGGCCTCCATCTCGAACAGCTCGGTCAGCCGCGTGTGCATGGGGAAGGGGAGGGCCAGCTTTTGCTGCATTTCTTCGCGCGAGATCTCCACCGTGCGCGGGCCCAGCAGAGAAGCGCACGCAGACAGGAGCAGCGCGACCAGCAGGGGCAGTCCTCTGATCATGCGTCCACCACCTCTGGCAGGCCCGCCCACTGTTGCAAGGCCATCACCTCGACGCCATGCAAACGGGCGCGCCGCGCCAGTTTCAGCAGGGCCGCATCCTTGCTGAACAACCACTGTGCGCCCACCTGCACGGCCAAATCGATGAAGACCTGATCGTCCGGGTCCTTGCAGACCAGGGGGCCGCGCGGAGGCTCGTCGACCATGATCGCGTGTTCAAACACCGTGGTGGTGAGGGCCGCATCGGGCTGCCAGCGGGCAAACACGCTGCGCGGCCAGACGTGGTTCCATTCGGTCAGCATGGCGGGGCTCGCCAGCCAGCGCAGGCGGCCGTCCAGCAGCGCCTGCGCCAAGGGCCGGGCCGCCGGGTCCTTGAACACCCGCCAATCCAGCAGGGCGTTGGTGTCCAGGATGACGATGGGGGCATGGCTTGCCAGCCCGGGCGCCCTCATGCGGCGACGGCGCCGCTGATGATGCCGCCGCCCAGGCAGACCTCGCCGTCGTACAGCACGGCCGACTGACCCGGTGTGACGGCCCACTGCGGCTGCTCAAAGTGCAGCTGCAGTTGCTGGCCGTCCACCGACTCGATGCGGCAGGCGGCATCGGCCTGGCGGTAGCGGGTCTTGGCCGCGCAGGGCCCCAGGGACGGCGCTTGGCCGGCCACCCAACTCAGGTCGTCGGCGCTGAGGCTGTGGCTTTGCAGCCAGGGGTGCTCATGGCCTTGCACCACATACAGGGTGTTGGTGGCCATGTCCTTGCGCGCCACGAACCAGGCGTCGTGCTCGCCGCCACCACGCGGGGCGCCTTTGTCCTTCACGCCGCCAAGGCCGATGCCCTTGCGCTGGCCCAGCGTGTAAAAACTCAGGCCCACATGCTCGCCCAGCGTGCGGCCACGGTCATCCTTGATCGGCCCGGGCTGGTTGGCCAGGTAGCGGTTCAGAAATTCGCGAAACGGCCGCTCGCCGATGAAGCAAATGCCGGTGGAGTCCTTCTTTTTGGCATTGGGCAGGCCGATCTCGGCGGCGATGCGGCGCACCTCGGTCTTGGGCAACTCGCCCACCGGGAACAGCGTCTTGCTCAGTTGTGCCTGGTTCAGGCGGTGCAGGAAGTAGCTCTGGTCCTTCAAGGGGTCCAGCCCTTTGAGCAGTTCAAAGCGCTGGCCGTCTTCATACGCGGCATCGGCCACCGAACGCACGCGGGCGTAATGGCCGGTGGCGATCTTGTCGGCGCCCAGGCGCATGGCGTGGTCCAAAAACGCCTTGAATTTGATCTCGGCATTGCACAGCACGTCCGGATTGGGCGTGCGCCCGGCCTGGTATTCGCGCAGGAATTCGGCGAAAACGCGGTCCCGGTAGTCGGCGGCGAAATTGACGTGTTCAATCTCGATGCCCAGCACATCGGCCACGCTGGCGGCGTCCAGAAAGTCTTGTCGGCTCGAACAGAACTCACTGTCGTCGTCATCTTCCCAGTTCTTCATGAAGATGCCGATGACCTCGTAGCCTTGCTCTTTCAGCAAGTGAGCACTCACTGCGGAATCAACGCCACCACTCAGCCCGACGACGATGCGCCGCAGTTTGTTCATGCGGGTCGGGCGGCGGCGGGAGACGCGAAAACGCTGTCGTGGACCGTCAGGATGGACAGGGGGTGGCGCACGCCCGCCAAATAACTTTCCAGGCACTCCAGCACCAGGGGGCTGCGCATGCGCTCAGGGCAGGCGCGAACCTCGTCGATGCTCATCCAGACCGTGCGCACAATGCCTTCGTCCAAGGCCAGGGCGGGGTCGGCTTCGGAAACGCTGCCAAAAAACGTCAAACGCAGGTAGGTGGTGTCTTCTCCCGTGCGCGTGCGCCGAAAACGCGACATGTACATGCCCAGAAAACCTTCGGGCGTGAACTGGCAGGCGGTTTCTTCCAGGGTTTCGCGGATCACGCCCTGCACCGGCGATTCGCCCGGGTCCAGGTGGCCCGCCGGATTGTTCAGCAGCAAGCCGTCGGAGGTTTGCTCTTCGACCAGCAAGAAGCGACCGTTGCGCTCAATCACTGCCGCGACGGTCACATTGGGTTTCCAGCGTTGCTGGTGTGCAGGAGGGGCGGACGGCGCTTGCGCGTGCATGATATCGGCGGTCTTCATGAGCGCAGGATTATCCGCCAATGATGTGTCCATGTGTTGCGCGGGTTGTCCCCCGTCATGTGACAACATCAACCCTCACATTTGCGTCGCGGGCGCGGCGCAGCCAGGGGATCTGCGGTGTTTGTTGTGTATGCTGACAGGTTTGGCAGCATTGACGCCCGTTTGCCCCTCAATACAAGGAGACCGAATGCTGATCGGCATACCCCTGGAGACCGTCGCCGGTGAAACCCGCGTGGCCGTGACCCCAGAGACGGTGAAGAAATTGAAAACCCAGGGCCATGCCCTGCGTGTGCAGTCTGGCGCCGGTTTGGCGGCCAGCGTGACCGACGAGGCCTATGTGGCCGCCGGTGCCGAAATCACGGACGCCCCCGGGGCCTTTGGCTGCGACATGGTGCTGACCGTGCGTGCGCCGCAGGCCAGTGAGCGTGCCCTGATGAAGCCGGGCGCCGCCCTGATCGGCATGCTCAACCCGTTCGACAAGGACGGCTTGCAGGCCATGACCGACGCCAGGCTGACCGCCTTCGCGCTGGAGGCCGCGCCGCGCACCACCCGTGCCCAGAGCATGGACGTGCTGTCCTCGCAGGCCAACCTGGCGGGCTACAAGGCCGTGATGATCGCCGCCGACAAGTACCAGCGCATCTTCCCCATGCTGATGACCGCCGCCGGCACCGTCAAGGCCGCCCGAGTTGTGATTCTGGGGGTGGGCGTGGCGGGCTTACAAGCCATCGCCACGGCCAAGCGCCTGGGCGCGGTGATCGAAGCCTCCGACGTGCGCCCTTCGGTGAAGGAGCAGGTCGAGTCCCTGGGCGCCAAGTTCATTGACGTGCCCTATGAAACGGCCGAAGAAAAAGAAGCCGCCGAAGGCGTGGGTGGTTACGCCCGCCCCATGCCGCAAAGCTGGCTGGACCGCCAGAAGGTGGAAGTGGCCAAGCGCGTGGCCGCGGCTGACATCGTCATCACCACCGCCCTGATCCCCGGGCGCGCCGCCCCGGTGTTGGTGACCGAGGACATGGTCAAGGCCATGAAACCCGGCTCCGTCATCGTCGACCTGGCTGCGGCACAAGGTGGCAACTGCCCCCTGACCGAAGCCGGGCAGATCGTGGTCAAGCACGGCGTGACCCTGGTGGGCGAGACCAACCTGCCCGCCCTGGTCGCCGCCGATGCCTCGGCCCTGTATGCCCGCAATGTGCTGGACTTCTTGAAGCTGGTCTTCAACAAGGAAGGCCAGTTTCACGTTGATCTTGAAGACGACATTGTCAAAGCCTGCCTGATGTGCCGCGACGGCCAACTGCTGCGCGCTTGAATGCGCCCAGTTGTGGAGCCCCTTAAGGAGACCGCCATGTACCGCAATATGTTGCGCGCGAAACTGCACCGCGCCACCGTGACCGAAGCCGACCTGAACTACGAAGGGTCCTGCGGCATTGACGAAGACCTGCTCGATGCGGCTGACATGAAGGAGTTCGAATACATCGAGCTCTACAACGTCAACAACGGCGAGCGTTTTGCCACCTACGTCATCAAGGCCGCGCGGGGCTCGGGCGCGATCTCCCTCAATGGCGCAGCAGCGCGTCGGGCGCATGTGGGTGACCATTTGATCATCTGCACGTATGCGCCCATGAACGAGGAAGAAGTCGCTTCCCACAAGCCCAAGGTGATCTTGCTTGACGAGCGCAATGGCATCAAAGAAATCCGCAAATTCGATTAACCCTTTTTTTACAGATCCCCAGGAGACAGCGCGATGGAAGCCATTTCCCACGTCGTCATCAACCTGACCATCTTTGTGTTGGCCATCTATGTGGGCTATCACGTGGTCTGGACGGTGACCCCGGCCCTGCACACCCCCCTCATGGCCGTGACCAATGCGATCTCGGCCATCGTCATCGTGGGCGCCATGCTGGCCGCCGCGCTCACCGTCACGCCCTTGGGCAAGACGATGGGCGTGCTGGCTGTGGCGCTGGCGGCCGTCAATGTGTTTGGTGGCTTTCTGGTCACGCGGCGCATGCTCGAAATGTTCAAGAAGAAAGAAAAGAAAGCCGGGGCCCGTCAATGAGCATGAACCTGATCGCGCTGCTCTACCTGTTCGCCTCGGTGTGCTTCATCCAGGCGCTCAAGGGCTTGAGCCACCCGACCACGTCCATTCGTGGCAACTTCTTCGGCATGGTCGGCATGACCGTGGCCGTGCTGACCACCGTGGGCTTGATCCACGGCCAGGCCCAGGCGCTGGGCATTGACTTTGGCAGCGGCCTGGCCTATGTGCTGGGCGCCCTCGTCATTGGCGGCGGTGCCGGGGCCATCATGGCCAAGCGCGTCGAGATGACCAAGATGCCCGAACTGGTCGCCTTCATGCACAGCATGATCGGCCTGGCGGCGGTGTTCATCGCCGTGGCCGTGGTGGCCGAGCCCTATGCCTTCCAGATCGTGGCCAAGCCCGTGGGCGATGCGCTGCCCGAGATCCCGGTGGGCAACCGCCTGGAGCTGTTCCTGGGGGCGGCCATTGGCGCCATCACCTTCAGCGGCTCAGTCATCGCCTTTGGCAAGCTCAGCGGCAAGTACAAGTTCCGCCTCTTCCAGGGCGCGCCGGTGTCCTTCAAGGGTCAGCACTGGCTGAACCTGGTGCTGGGTCTGGCCCTGCTGGGCCTGGGCGGCGTCTTCATGGCCACGCAAAGCATGCAGGCCTTCTTCGCCATGCTGGTGCTGTCCTTCATCCTGGGCGTGCTGATCATCATCCCCATCGGCGGCGCCGACATGCCGGTGGTGGTATCCATGCTGAACAGCTACTCGGGTTGGGCGGCGGCGGGCATTGGCTTCTCGCTGAACAACGGCATGCTGATCATTGCCGGCTCGCTGGTGGGCAGCTCGGGCGCGATCCTGAGCTACATCATGTGCAAGGCCATGAACCGCTCCTTCTTCAACGTCATCCTGGGTGGTTTTGGCGGTGAGGCGGCAGCTGCCACGGGCGGTGCCGCGCAGGCGCAGCGCCCCGTCAAGAGCGGCAGCGCCGATGACGCCGCCTTCGTGCTGGGCAACGCCGAGACCGTCATCATCGTGCCGGGCTACGGCCTGGCGGTGGCCCGTGCGCAGCATGCGGTCAAAGAATTGGCCGCCAAGCTGACCGAAAAGGGCATCACCGTGAAGTACGCGATTCACCCGGTGGCGGGCCGCATGCCGGGCCACATGAACGTGCTGCTGGCCGAGGCCGAAGTACCGTACGATCAGGTGTTCGAGATGGAAGACATCAACGGCGAATTTGGCCAGGCCGATGTCGCCATCATCCTGGGCGCCAACGACGTGGTGAACCCCGCCGCGCACATCAAGGGCAGCCCGATCTACGGCATGCCCATCCTGGAGGCCTACAAGGCCAAGACCATCATCGTGAACAAACGCTCGATGGCCGCCGGTTATGCCGGCCTGGACAACGAGTTGTTCTACATGGACAAGACCATGATGGTCTTTGGCGACGCCAAGAAGGTGGTCGAGGACATGGTCAAGGCGATTGAATAAGGAATAAGTGCCTTCGCGAAGGCCACCAACAACAAAGCCGGGCAATGCCCGGCTTTGTTCATTGTCTTGGCAACGACTATTGAGGGGTCAGACGGCCCGCAATGAACGGCGTGACCGTGTGGGTGCCGCTCTGGGTGACGTCTGCCACGCCGATGGCGCCTGCGGCGTTGGACCCCGTGAAGGCGCCACGCGCGAAGCCGGTGGTGCCCGCCGACAGCGCGGTCGTTGTGAAGTTGGAACCAGAAATGGTGCCCGAACCCGTGAAGGTGGGGCTGGTGCTGACGGCGCCGCCCTCGTTGAAGGTCATGGAAAAGCTGCTCTTCCCAAAGTCCACGTTCATGCGGACGCGCGGCTTGCCGGTTTGGCTGTCAATGCCCAAGCCCGTGTAAGTGGCGGTGGCACCGCTGCCGCGCAAGGCGTTCATGTCAGGGGCGGTGGTTGTGACACCAATGGCACCCAACATCATTTGCGCGGAATTGCCGCTGCCCGACAGGTAACTCTGCATCCAGGCATTGGCGAACATCGCACGGGTCTCGCGGGGGTCCAGCGCTTCGCCCGCTTGCTGAAGACTGAGGGCAACACTGGCGACCCCCGCCGTGTTGCGGCTGTAGGTGTTGATGCCGTCGAGCGTCAGCACGCCAGAGTCAGGCATCAAGTTGGTCCCGCCAGCCAAGGCGCTCGTGGTCAGGCGCACCGTCTCGCCCAGGATGGCCGGGGTTGAGGACTCGCCGGTGGTGCTGCCTTGGGTGATGAAGGAGTGGACTGCCGACGGTTGTTCGGCCGTGCCGGTCACAAACGCCCCGAATCCACACAGACTTCCGGCGGCGCACTCGACGATCGCTGGGGCTTGCGATGGCGTCAGCACGCCAATCGACCGATAGAAATCAGGGGTGAACTTGGGCAGATTCAGTTGCGCGGTCGGGCCGGCCGCTGGGGCTTCAAATTCGGTCCACGGCCCCCAGCTGCTCGTTGAGTCTTGCGCGATGCTGACCCCGTCATAGACCTTGATGCTTTCCAGCTGTTCTTGCGAGGCGGCCGCGACGGCGTGCGATTGCGCCAGCAATGCCGTGGCCAGGCCCAGCGCGCTCAAAACCGAGCGGCGCGCAATGTGAACAGAACGAATACGGCGAATGGTGTTCATGATGAGGTTCCAGGTTAGTAACTGCGACCCAGAGTCACTTGGACCATGTCGCGGTCGTAGCGATACAGATCAAGGTTGGCTTGGTTGTGGACGCGGGTGAGCGTGGCCGCGGTTTGCCACTTGTCGAGCCAGCCCGCCTGGTATTGGTGGCTGGCGCCCAGCTCCAGGCGTTGCTCGGTTTCACGGCGGGGGATGCCGAAGAACACTTCGTCGCCCTCGTAGCCGCTGTGCCGCCAGGAGGCCCGCGCAAACAGGTCGCCGCCGGTCCAGACGTTCTGGCGGCCGCCGACGAAGTATTCATAACCGCTGTTGCTGAAGCGGCTCTCCTTGGCCGACTCGCTGAACAGGCGGACGCCGCCTTGCAGGGCCAGCCTGTTCTGGTTGAACAGTCCGCCGTAGCTCAAGCCGACCGAGTTGTAGTGGCTGGTGCGGCCTTGGTCCTGATCGCGGTCAAAGTTGCGGTACACCCACTGGGCGTCGACGGTGAGCTCGCTGCCCTTGCCCAGGCTCCAGGTGCTGGAGGGAGAAATGGAGCTGTACAGGGCCAGTGCCTTGTCACCCAGCGTCAGGCGGTCGGCCTGGAAGTTGACATTGCCGCGCCAGCCTTGGCCCACCACCAGGGTGGGGCCGGTCGCCACGGTGGCCACGCCAAGGTTGTAGTCGCTCAGGCGGGTATAGCCCTTGTAGTAGCCGCTGACCTGGCTGTTCCAGCCAAAACGCCCGGTCGACTCGCCCATGCGCACCGCCACCGGGGCGGTCCAGCTGTGGTTCAAGCCCGCTTGCACGGCGTAGCCCGAATCGGCCTTGGCCGTCGAACCGGGGTCGAGCTGCAGGCCGCCCGAAAGCAGGGCGCTGTCGGGCCCGGCGTTGACATTGCTGTCATACAGGGCGCTGAGCGAAAAGCTGGGCTCGAAGCGGTGAGGTTTGCCGAACTGGGCTTTCTCTTCCAGCTCCAGTTGCTTCAGGAAGGACAGCACGGACAGGCGCACCGGTTCCGGGGTTTTCGGGTCATTGAGTACGGCCTGCGCTTCAGCCTTGGCTTTGGCGAAGTTCAGGGTGCGGTAGTAGCTCACCGCCAGCTCAAGGCGGGCCCGATTGAGTGAGGGGTCAGCGGCCAGCAGGGACTGCAGCGTCTCAATGGCCGAATAAGGCTGGCCGGTTTCACGCTGGTAGAGGCCCTGGCGGTACTGATCGTCGGACGAAGCGGTGGACTGCGCGAAGGCGCAGACTGCGGAAAAAGAGCCCAAGGCTGCCAAGGTCAAACGCATGCGTCGAGTAACAAAAATCACAACTGCTCCACAATTTCACGGGCTGAATAGCCGCGAATTGTGAAGTTTGTTGCACATGGTGTCGACCCCCCAGTCGGGTTGAAATCACGGGGGTTACTGCTAGCTAGACCCCGGTTCAGGGGTGGGTGGGTGTGATTTTTCGCACGGGAAGCATCCATCGAAAGGGGCAGAATGCCTCCTATCGGTACACCACGGAGCGTGTTCATGTCTCTGGCTTCTTTGACATGGTGGCCGCGCTCGTTCGCATCCCTCGCGTTGGCGCTGTCCTGGCTGCCTCTTCCCGGTGTGGCTCAAATGCCCGCTTCGGCGCCGACGCCGATGTCTGCGTCCTCGTGCCCGCGCCTTCTCGACAAAACCTTCCCCAGGCTGCAGGACGAAAAACCGCAGTCGCTGTGCCAGTACGCCGGCCACGTCGTGCTGGTGGTGAACACGGCCAGCTATTGCGGCTTCACCCCGCAGTACAAGGGCCTGGAGGCGCTCCATGCCAAGTACAAGGATCGGGGCTTGGTGGTGCTCGGGTTTCCGTCGAACGACTTTGGCAGCCAGGAGCCCGGCAGCGCCAAGCAAATCGCCGAGTTCTGCGCCAACACCTATGGTGTGAAGTTTCCGATGTTTGCGAAAAGCCATGTGCGTGGGGCAGACGTGAACCCCTTGCATGCCGAGTTGATCAAGGCCACCGGCACGATGCCCAAGTGGAACTTCTACAAATACCTGATCGGGCGTGATGGGCGCACCGTGACGGCCTACAGCAGCCTGACCAAGCCCGACGATGCGGACTTGGTGAAGGACATCGAGGCGCAGCTGGCGGTCAAGTGAGCCCCTTGGGGTAAAAAAAAGCCCCGCCAAGAAGGCGGGGCTGCGCAAACCTGTGTGGCTTGTCTGGAATTGTCGATCTACCTCCACTCTTGCCGTGATGACAGCGTGTGTGTTGCTAATGTAGAAGATGGCCTGCGCCGCCCATATCCCCCTGTGGGGGGATTTGCCCCTCAAGTCGGGCGTTGTTTTGGTCGAAGAAAGGATGAATCATGGGCTTGAGCTTGCCCACGGGGTCCCCATCTGGGGGTAGATCAGTAATCTGGAGTGCAGTCCATGCAAATGCTTTACAACTCCGACAACTATGCGGTTCTTCAGATCGAAATGATTGCAGAAAATGCCCCTGTGTTGCCGGCCAAGGTGGTGGCCCTGACCCGCGGGGGTTATGAAATCGTCGACAAGTTCGCTCGCAAGGAGCTGTTCATTGAAGGCGCCATGGCGGAAAGCTTCAAGGAAGGGGTGGATGCCCTGATCGAAAGCTCGCCCAGCATTGAAGAATTTGATGCCTACCTCGAACGCTACGCTTGCCTGGCTCAGCAGCCAGTCGTGATGCATTAGGCGTTTAGGCCCTCCGGGCATTCAAGTCCGCGCTGGCGCTGCCGAAACGATAACCAGGTAGTTTTGTAATCTGGATTTTCGTGGGGGCGCATGGCGCAGGATCTCATGATGGTCCGCCACAACGGCGTCGCGATGATCGCGGCGTGGTTTTTGGCGGTGTACGCCATTTACGTTCAAACCCTGGTGACCCGCCGCTTGCGGGCCGCCGAGTCTGACCTTTCCTGGTGGTGGTTGATCGGCGGTGCCCTGACCGTCGGCACCGGGGTGTGGGCGCAGAGCTTTGTCAGCCTGCTGGGCCGCCAGTTGCCCATCCAGCTGGGTTACCGGCCGGAGATCATCATGGCGGCATGGTTGCCGGCGGTGATGGCCGGCGCCATCACGATCGGGTCGATCGCTCAAGTTCGGTTCAGCCCATTCAAGCGGGTCCGCAGTGTGGCCGCGGTATCGGCGATCTTTTGTCTGATTGCCTACTTGAATGTGTCGTCCACGACCTTGACTCCCGCTGTGGTCTGGGATGGCTGGATGGCGGGGGCGGCGCTGTTGATTGCCCTGGTGGGTGCCGGTGTGGGCTCGGTGATGATGCGCCGAGAGCAGCTGTTGGAGGCCCGGTGGTCGCGCCAGTTGCTGGTGGCCTTGGTGCTGGGCAGTTTCCTGAGCCTGGGGCAATGGCTCATGATCGAGGCCGCAGGTGTGCCTGCTTCGGCGGTGTGTCTGAGCGTCGATCAGCTGTCGGGCCAGCACCTTGAATGGCTGATCACCGGGGTGGTGGTGATGGTTCTGGTGTTGACGCAACTGGGCGCCGCGCTGGACGGCATTTTGCGTAGCCGGCATGCGCAATTGGAGACCTCGCTGCGCCTGGCGCACACGGAGTTGCAGACGGCCGCCAACCGTGATGCACTGACGGGGCTGCTCAATCGGGCCGGTTTTGAGGCCTATCTGGGTGAAGTCATGGCCTCGGCCGATGAGTGTTCGGGAGGCGTGGTCGTGATGCGCATCAACCTGGATGGTTTTCGTGCGCTGGTCAACACCTATGGCCACGCCTTGGGCGACACGCTGCTGCGCCAGGTGGCGCAACGGCTGCTGGTGCTGGTGCGCAGCAGCGATGCGCCGGCCCGGGCCGATGGCGAGGAGTTCATGCTGCTGCTGCGCAACATGCCGGACCAGGTGACGGTGATTCAGTTGGCCCAGCGCATTGGCGCGGCGGTCAGCATGCCTTGCCTCATCGATGGGGAAGAAATCAGTGTGACCTGCTCCATCGGCATCGCCATGCACTCGGACAGCGCCACGCCCGCGCAATTGATTGGCCATGCCAACGAGGCCATGTTGACGGCCAGCAAGGCCGGTGGTGGCATGTATTGCCTGCATGCGCCGGGCATGGACCAGTCGGGTTCTCGGCAAGTGGAAATGCAGCGCGAGCTGCGCCACGCCATTCAACGCAGCGAGCTGACCTTGCATTTCCAGCCCAAGCTGGATGCGCTCAACGGCCGGTTGGTGGGGGTGGAGGGGCTGCTGCGCTGGACCCATCCGCAGCGCGGTCCCATCAGTCCGGCCGACTTCATCCCGGTGGCCGAACGCTTTGGGCTGATCGGCGAGCTGGGCCTGTGGGTGCTCGACGAAGCCTGTCGACACATGCGCGTCTGGCTGGATATGGGGCTGGAGATCCCGGTGGCCGTCAATATGTCGGCGCATCAGTTGCGCGAATATGACCTGGAAGAGCGTGTGCGCGACGCGCTGGATCGACATCGTGTGCCGGCGTCCATGCTGATCATGGAGATCACCGAGTCGGTCGCCATGGACGACATCGAGGCGTCCTTGCGCGTGTTCGATATGCTCGATCGCATCGGGGTGAAGTTGTCCATTGATGATTTCGGGACGGGCTATTCGAGCCTGAGTTACCTGCGCCGCCTGCCCGCCCGCCAGATCAAGATCGACCGAAGTTTTGTGCGCGATCTGGATCACAGCCGCGATGCCCGTGCCATTGTGGAGGCGGTGGTTCGCCTGGCCCATGCGCTGGGCTTGCAGGTGGTGGCCGAAGGCGTGGAAACACAAGCCCAGCGCGATGTGCTGGTAGAGCTGGGGTGCGATGAGCTGCAAGGCTTCTTGCTGGGGCGGCCCATGCCTGCAGCGGGTTTGCGCGAGTGGATGGCATTGCAACCCGTCAAATTCCTGGAGACAGTGACCGAGGCCATGCATGTCGATATTTGAACGTCTGTCGGAGACGGTGAGGGCCGCACTGGCCGCCCTGTGGCGGCGCCAGCCTGAGTCATCCCCGCAATTGCTGCGTGCCTTGCAGGAGGCTCACGATGCGCGGATGGCCTTGAAGGACATGGCGCACCGAGACCCGCTGACCGGGCTGGCCAACCGGCTGCTGTTTGAGGACCGCCTGGATGGCGTCATTCGGCGCGCGGAACAAGCGGGGGATCGATTCAGCGTGTTGTTCATCGACCTGGATGGGTTTCGACCCATCAATGAGTCGTATGGACACCTGGCGGGCGATGCGGTCTTGCGAGAGGTCGGGCGGCGTCTGGATGAACTGGCGCGCCAGTCGGACACGGTGGCCCGCGTGGGCAGTGATCAATTTTTGATGCTGGTGGACGGCAACCCGGAAACCTCGGCGGCGGCGGTGGTGGCTTCGCGGGTGCGCAGCACGCTGGCACAGCCCATGGACGTTGGCGGGCGGGGCCTGAAGCTGTCGTGCTCGATCGGCATCGTGCTGTACCCAGACCACGGGCCGCGCGCCAAGCTGATCGCCCACGCCGAAGCGGCCATGATCGCGGCCAAGGAAGCCGGAGGTGGCCTGCACGCCTTCTTTGAAGAGCGCATGGAGGCCAATAGCGAAGAGCAGCTCAATCTGCAAAGCGATTTGCGCCACGCCATCGAACACGGCGCGCAAGGCCTGAGCCTGGACTACCAGCCCAAGATCAACAGCAAGACCGGACGCCTGACCGGGGTGGAGGCGCTGCTGCGCTGGCAGCACCCTCAGCATGGCGCCATCAGCCCGCTGGTGTTCGTGCCCGTGGCCGAGCGATTCGGCCTGATTGCGGGACTGGGGCAATGGGTCATCGAGGAGACCTGTCGGCAGTTGCGGATCTGGCAGGACGAGGGGCTGGACCTGCGCGTGGCCATCAATCTGTCGGTGCACCAGCTGCGCCAAGGGGATCTGGTGGAGCGCATTGAGCAGGCCTTGAACGCGCACCGCATCAATCCCGATCGGATCATGTTCGAGGTGGCCGAGTCCGTGGCGATGGCCGATTCGCAAGCGTCCCATCGCCTGTTCGAACAGTTCCTTCGCTTGGGCGTGCAGGTGTCGATCGACGACTTTGGCGGGGGGCATGCCAGCCTGAGTCAGTTGCGCAAGCTGCCGGCCGGTCAGCTCAAGATTGACCACCGCCTGGTGCGCGACATGGCGCACGATGCCGACGCCAAGGCCGTGGTGGATGCGGCGGTGCGCCTGTCGCACGCACTGGGGATGGATGTGGTGGCCAAGGGGGTGGAAACCGCTCACCAGCAAAACATGCTGCTCAGTTATGGCTGCGATGAGCTGCAAGGCGATCTGGTGGGCAAGCCCATGCCAGGGGCCCAGATGGCCACATGGGCGCACAGCAGTGAGGCCGTGCCGCGCCCACGGATGGCGGGCACATCGGAGGCGTCGGGCGAGGGCCATCAACCCTGATTTCGGCCTTGGCCGGCAAGTGCCTGAGAGACTTTCTACAATGGCGGGATGAGCTCCATCGCCTCCCCCCAGTCCGCCACCGTCCCGGTGGAACGTCGCCCCTACACCCGTGGGGCCCAATTGCCCGAGATCATGCGCCAGCGCATCGTCATCCTGGACGGCGCCATGGGGACCATGATCCAGCGCTACAAGCTCACCGAGGCCGACTATCGGGGGGCACGCTTTGCCGACCATCCCAAGGACGTCAAAGGCAACAATGAACTGCTGCAGTTGACCAAGCCGGAGGTGATTCGCGAGATTCACGCGCAATACCTCGCGGCAGGCGCCGACCTGATCGAGACCAATACCTTTGGCGCCACCACCGTGGCCCAGGATGATTACGACCTGCCCGAGCTGGCCTATGAGATGAATGTGGTGGGCGCCCGCCTGGCACGCGAGGTGTGCGATCAATACAGCACGTCGGACAAGCCGCGTTTTGTGGCCGGCGCCATCGGCCCCACGCCCAAGACGGCCAGCATCAGCCCGGATGTGAATGATCCGGCCGCGCGCAATGTCGATTTCGACACGCTGCGACAAGCCTATTACGAGCAGGCCAAAGGCTTGATGGAGGGCGGCTGCGATGTCTTCCTGGTGGAAACCATTTTTGACACGCTCAACGCCAAGGCGGCGATTTTTGCGCTGGACGAATTGTTTGAGGACACCGGCGAGCGGCTGCCCATCATCATCTCGGGCACGGTGACCGATGCCTCGGGCCGCATCCTGTCAGGCCAGACCGTCAGCGCCTTCTGGCATTCGGTGCGACACGCGCACCCACTGGCCATCGGCCTGAACTGTGCTTTGGGCGCCGCGCTGATGCGGCCTTACATCGAGGAGCTGTCCAAGATTGCCGGGGACACCTTCATCAGCTGTTACCCCAACGCCGGCTTGCCCAACCCGATGAGCGACACCGGCTTTGACGAAACGCCGGAGATCACTGGCGGCCTGGTTGAAGACTTTGCCAAGGCGGGATTTTTGAACATCGCGGGTGGCTGCTGCGGCACCACGCCCGATCACATCGCGGCCATTGCGCGGCGCGTCAGCCAACATCGCCCGCGCTGCCTGCATGAGGGCGCGGCGGGTTTTCTGAGCGGGCTGGCCGCGCGCTGAGAGGTGCCGCCGATTCACTCCTGCAGCGCGTCGCGGTGGCGGGCCACGGCCTTGTCAAAGCTGGAGTCGGCCCAGGCTTGGCCCGCGCGCTGATGTGCCGTGCAAGCGTGGTCGAGGGCCCGGCTTTGCAATCCCTTGCCGCAATAACGCAGCAGAGCAGTGAACAGGGTCCGGGCTGGGTCACGGGGGTGATTCAGGGCCTTGGCTGAACTGGACATGGGGACCTCGGGATGGTTGGTCGATGCCATCCATTGTTCCGAAGACGCACGGATCGCGGTAGGGGGCCCGACCCACCCTCCCCCCGATCAGGCGGGTCGATCTGCGTGCAGCAATGCACGGAAGGCGCGGCCCGTGCAAGGCGCTCGACTTGAGCGATCTTTTCAATAGGGGTCGGCAAAGCCCAGGCTGGCCAGGATGGCGCGCTCCTGCGCTTCCATGGCCTCGGCTTCGTCGTGGACCAGGTGGTCGAAGCCTTGCGCGTGCAAGGTGCCATGCACCACCAAGTGGGCGTAGTGCGCCTCCAGGGTCTTGCCTTGCTCGCGGGCCTCACGCTCGACCACGGGGGCGCACAGCACCAGGTCGGCCGTGACCACGGGCTCCTGCGCGTAGTCAAAGGTCAGCACATTGGTGGCGTAGTCCTTCTGGCGGAACTCGCGGTTCAGGGCGCGGCCCTCGTCCTCGCCGACGATGCGCACGGTGATCTCGCCATCCAGGCCATCGACGGCCAGCGCGGCGCGGATCCAGCGGGCCACTTTGTGGCGTGGCAGGTGCTCGCGGTGCGCCTTGTCGGCGAATTGCAGGCTCAGGCTCAAGTGGGGTTGGGTGGGCTTCATTCGGTGGGTTCGTTCTGATGGGCGCGGTCGTAGGCCTCGACGATGCGGGCCACCAGCGGGTGGCGCACCACGTCAACGCTGGTGAAGCGGGTGAAGGCCACGCCCGAGACTTTGCTCAGGATGCGTTCGGCCTCGATCAGTCCGCTGCGGCTGCCTTTGGGCAGGTCGATCTGGCTGACGTCGCCGGTGACCACGGCGCGCGTGCCAAAGCCGATGCGCGTCAGGAACATCTTCATCTGCTCGGGGGTGGTGTTCTGTGCTTCGTCCAGGATGACAAAGGCATGGTTGAGGGTGCGCCCGCGCATGAAGGCCAGCGGCGCGACCTCGATCAGGCCTTTTTCAAAGGCCTTGGTGACGCGGTCCAAGCCCATCAGGTCGTACAGCGCGTCATACAGGGGGCGCAGGTAGGGGTCGACCTTCTGGGCCAGGTCGCCCGGCAGGAAGCCCAGGCGTTCGCCCGCCTCGACGGCCGGGCGGGTCAGGATGATGCGCTGCACGGCGCTGCGCTCCAGCGCGTCGACCGCGCAGGCCACCGCCAGAAAGGTCTTGCCGGTGCCGGCCGGGCCGATGCCAAAGCTCAGGTCGTGTCCCAGGATGTTGCGCAGATAGGCCACCTGGTTGGTGGTGCGGCCTTGCAGGTCGGCGCGCCGGGTGTTGAGCTGGGGGCCTTGCGCGGTGAGCTCATCGGCGCGCGCGATGTCGCCCTGACGCGCGAGGGTGGAGGCCAGGGCCAGTTGCACCTGTTCCGGGCTGATCGGGCGTGCCGATTTGGCGTACAGCGCTTCCAGCAGGGCCAGGGCTTGCTCGGAGGCGCCCTTGGCGCCGTCGATGCGGAACTGGTCGCCGCGCCGCGCCACGGACACGCCCAGCGCGGCCTCGATGCTGCGCAGGTGTTCGTCCAGCGGGCCGCACAAGTGGGCCAACCGGGCGTTATCGAGGGGGGCGAATCGGTGACGAAGCGGCATGTGAGGACCAGGTGTGAACAAATAACCCGCAAATTGTCGCTTGACCGAGGCTTGGGGGTGTGACGAATCTTGCAGAATGTCCTGGGCATTGCGCAAGGTGCGCAGCCATGGCCGTGGAGTTGGTTTTGTTCATGATGCAACGCTGGTGGCCAAGTTTGGTGCAGAAGTTTCAGCGCACGCCTTCCGCCGAGAAGCTGTCGGGGCGGATCCAGCGCGGCTGGGCGGGGCAATGGCTGATGTTGACGCTGGGGCTGGCACTGGCCTGGGTGGTGGGCTGGGGGCTGGTGGTGCTCAACCGCGAGGCCACCCGTTTGAGCGCTCCGACGCTGGCCGACGGCGGCGGCGCCACGCTGCTGTTCCGAGAGGCTTGGTCCGTGGCCAGCGCGGCCAGTCTGTTTCCGGACAACGCAGCCGGCCAGACGGTGGCACTGCCAGATGAGTGGTCACGCACCCACCCGCATTACGAGGGCGCCGTTTGGTATCGGTTTCATTTCGACGCCCCTGCACAGCCTGGCCCGGAGCCCTTGCTGGCCGCTTACATCGAGCGGGCGTGCTCCAGCGTCGAGGTGCACCTGAACGGCCAATTGCTGTACCGGGGCGGGCGGATGACCGAGCCGGTGTCGCGCCATTGTTCTCAGTCTCATGTGGTGCCGTTGCCCTCAAGCCTGATGCGAGGGGGTGACAACCAGCTGGACTTGAAGGTGGTGGGCCACCCGATTGACCGTGTCACGGCTCGGCAGCGGGCCGGTGGGCTGGCCGAGGTGCGTGTGGGCCACTTGTCGGACATGCAGCGCATGCACCAGGAGCAGGCATTCTGGTCCGAGACCATGGCGCAGGTCATCGGCGGCATCCTGGCGGTTCTGGGGCTGTTTGCCCTGGGCTTAGCCTGGGTCCGCCAGCTCAGCTACCTCACCTATTTCGGGCTGTTGACCGTGGGCTGGTCCTTGCTGACTGGGCGTTTGTGGTTGGAGACGATGCCGCTGACCAACGCCTCCGTCGAGGTCATGATCGCGATGACTTGTGCCCCGATGACCGCCTTTGCGATCAAGTTTTTGCTGGCTTACTCGGGGCATGGCATTCGAAACGCCACGGCACGCCATCGGGCTCGCCAGGTCAATGCGCTGTTGTGGGCGCAGTGTGTGCTGCTGCCTGTCAGCTTGTGGCTGGTGGGGGTGAACCACCTCTTCTTGGTCAGCCGCTGTTGGTATGTGCTGTTTGCGCTGGAACTGTTCGTGGCGATTGGTTATTTCCTGTGGCATGCGGGGCGGGCGCGCCGGCCCGAGTTCTGGCTCATGAGCGTGGCGTTGGGGGTGGTTAGTGCCGTGCTGGGCATTGAGCTGTCGTTCCAGAACGGCCTGGTGCAGGTGGGGGGGGTGCACGTCACCCATTTCGTGATGCCGCTGTTGTATGCCGTGGTGGCGGTGCGACTGATCCAGGTCTATGCACAGGCGCTGCGAACGGCCGAAGGTGCGCGTCACCAGCTGGAAAAGCGCGTGCAGGAAATCAGCGGAGAGATCGAGCACAACTTCAATCAGATCGCCGAACTGCGCGTCGAGCAGATCGCCGAGAAAGAGCGCAAGCGCATCGCGGCCGACCTGCACGATGACCTGGGCGCCAAGCTGCTGACCATCGTGCACACCAGCGACAACGACCGCATTTCCACCCTGGCGCGCGAGGCGCTGGAAGAGATGCGCCTGTCGGTGCGCGGCCTGACCGGCCGTCCGATGATTCTGTCGGAAGCGCTGGCCGATTGGCGGGCCGAGGTCGTGTCGCGTCTGGGACAGGCGGGCATCGAAGTGGAATGGCGCAACTCGGTCGAGGAGGTGCCCGAGCCCTTGTCGGCGCGCACTTATGTGCAGACCACCCGCATCATTCGCGAGGCGGTCAGCAACATCATCAAGCACAGCCAGGCCTCGCATGTGGGCATCCACACCGATGTGCACCTGGAGCACCATGACTTCTTGCTGGTAATCCAGGACAATGGACGCGGTATTCCGATGGAATTGGACGGTCGCCTGGATCGGGGCCACGGCATGACCACCATGAAGCACCGCGCCAAGCAGCTCAATGGGCAATGCTTGGTGGAATCAGGGCCGGGTTTTGGCACGGTGATCCGCCTGACCTTGCCCTTGGAAATCGCCACGGTGCAACACAAGCTGCTGTCAGAGCCCGCAGGGGCCGCGGGCGCTGCTAGCATCCGTAACAGTGCTGCCGCAGGATCGCCCTGATCTTGCGTGCAGACACGCCACTTGATGTGAGGTTCCCGCCATGAAGCAAATCCTGTTGCTCGAAGACCTGCCTGAAATTCGTGCCTGGCTCAAAAGCCTGGCGCTGCAGGTGTTTCCGGGTGCGCACATCAGTGAAAGCGCTCGAGTCCACGATGCCCTGGAGCTGGTCAACGCCGTGCGCTTTGACGTGGCCTTGTGCGATCTGGGCCTGCCCGATGGCTCGGGGGTGGAGGTGATCCAGGCTCTGCGTGAAAAGCAGCCCGATGTGCAATCGGTGGTGGTCACCATCCACGACGACGACGAGCACCTGTTCCCTGCGTTGCAGGCCGGCGCGTTTGGCTACCTGCTCAAGGAGCAGTCGCGCGAGCAGCTCACCGAGCAGCTGCACCGCATCAGCCAGGGCGAGCCGCCGCTGTCGCCCTCCATTGCCCGGCGTGTGATCCAGTACTTCACCGCACAGGCCCGCCAGCAGCCGCCGGTGCAGGAGGCCGATTCGGTGACGCCGCACGTGCAACTGACCGACCGCGAAAACGAAGTGCTGCTGCGTGTGGCCAAGGGCTTCACGCTGCCCGAAATCGGCGTGCAGCTGAACCTGTCGCGCCACACCATCGCCGATTACGTCAAGCAGATCTACCGCAAGCTCAATGTGTCGTCGCGGGCCGAGGCCGCCCTGGAAGCGCAGCGCCTGGGCCTGTTCCGCCGATGATTTCTCGTCTGACCGGGCTGCTGGCCGAGAAGTCCCCCCCGCATGTGCTGGTCGATGTGAACGGGGTGGGCTATGAAGTCCAGGTGCCCATGAGCACCTTTTACAACCTGCCCGAACTGGGCGCGCGCGTGACGCTGCTGACCCAGTTCGTGGTGCGCGAGGATGCGCAGTTGCTGTATGGCTTCCTGACCGTTGGGGAGCGCGCCTCGTTTCGTGAGCTGACCAAGATCAGTGGGGTCGGCCCTCGCATCGCTTTGGCGCTGTTGTCGGGCTTGAGCACCGGCGAGCTGGCACAGGCGGTGGCGGCTCAGGACGCCGCCCGGCTGGTCAAGGTGCCGGGCATTGGCAAGAAAACCGCCGAGCGTTTGCTGCTTGAACTCAAGGGCAAGCTGGCCCCGACGCTGGCACCCGGTGCGGTGGCGCTGGTCAATGATGCCCAGTCCGACATCCTGCAAGCCTTGCTGGCCCTGGGCTACACCGAGCGCGAAGCCCAGGCCGTGCTCAAGCAATTGCCCTCCGAGGTGTCGGTCAGTGATGGCATCAAACTGGCGCTCAAGACCCTGGCGCGTTGAGAGGTTGACAAGCAGTATGCGCAGTGATGTTTGGAAGCGGTTCAGGGCCGCATTGACGGTGGGCTCGGTGGTCTGGCTGACGGGTGCGTGGCCGGTGGGGGCGCATGCCGCGCTGCCGCCCGCCCAGGCTGTTGCGGTGGTCGCCGCGACGCCGCAGCAGTTCTGTCAGCAGGTCACGCAGCGCTTGCCCAATGTGTCGATGGCGCTGTGCGCCCAGGCGCAGCTGATGCTCAATGGCGCCCGCTCTGTGCAGGGGCGCCCTTTGTTCCAGCGCGATGTGATCTCGCCCAATGCGCACCTGCGCGTGCTGGTGGTTGGCGGGGTGCATGGCGACGAGCTGTCGTCCACCGCCGTCGTGCTGCACTGGGTGAGGGCCGCCATGGAAGTCCCCTCGAACATCCACTGGCGGTTTGTCCCGCTGATGAACCCCGATGGCATGTTCCTGGCCACGCCCACGCGCACCAATGCCCGCGGGGTGGACCTGAATCGCAACTTCCCCACGCCCAACTGGGACAAGGAGGCGCCGTTCTATTGGGCCAAGCGCACCAAGAATGACCCGCGCCGTTATCCTGGCCCACAACCGCTGTCTGAGCCGGAAAGCCGTTGGTTGTTCAACGAGATGGATCGCTGGAAGCCCAACCTGATCGTGGCGGTGCATGCGCCCTACGGTGTGCTGGACTTTGACGGACCCACCTCGCCACCGCAACGCCTGGGCCGCCTGTACCTGGACCAGGTGGGTATTTTTCCGGGCAGCCTGGGCAACTATGGCGGGGTGCACAAGAAAGTGCCGGTGGTGACCATTGAGTTGCCCAGCGCGCTGCGCACGCCGCAGGAGGCCGAGATCCGGCAGATGTGGCTCGACCTGCTGCGCTGGACCGCCGAACGCCTCGGCGCCGCGTGATGGCCACTCAGTGCGTTGGCGGCGCGGCCTGCGTGCTGGGTAGCGTGGCCAAGATGGTCAGCAGCCGGTTGATCTGCAAAGGTTTGACCAGGTATTGATTGAAGCCCGCCTGCAAGGCGCGTGCGATGTGATCGGGCATGGCATCACCGCTCAGGGCGATCAAAGGCAGCTTCCTGAATTCGGGCTTGGCGCGCAGTTTGCGGCACAGGTCCAGCCCGCTGCCGTCGGGCAAGTTGATGTCGACCAGGGCCACATCGGGTTGCATGGCCTCGATGCGGGCCAGGCCTTCGGCGGCGGTGTCGGCCGACACCAGACGCACCTGCGGGTAGGTGGCGAACAGGGCTTCGACCAGGCTGCGATTCAAGGGGTTGTCTTCGACGTGCACCACGCGCAGCGCCGGCAGCATCACCAGGGGCTCGGAGGGGCGGGCGGTCGTGGGCGACTGGGTCGAGAGGGACCGCTCGGCCAGCGGCAGCTTGAGCGCGAACACGCTGCCCTCGCCCAGGGTGCTGTGCACTTCGATGCGGCCGTGCATCAAGGCGGCCATGCGCTGCGCCACCGCCAAACCCAGACCATGGCCATCGGAGGTGTCCTGGCCCATGCTGCGGTCCAGTCGCGTGAAAGGCTGGAAGAGTTTGGGCAGATCGCCTTGGTCAATGCCCACGCCCTGGTCGCGCACTTCGACCATGCCCAGGCGTTCGTCCGTGGCCTCGCGGGCCCGCAGCCACACGGTGCCTCCTGCGGGACTGACGCGGATGGCGTTGTTGAGCAACTGCACCAGGATGTCGCGGGTTGCGTGGGCATCGGCCCACACGGTGTGTGGCGCACAGTCCACCACCACGGTCACGTCGCGGGCGCTGGCCAGGGTTTCCTGGGCGGCGCAGACCTCGCGCAGCAAGCCGGTCATGGCCAGACGCTGTGGCCGCATGCTGACCGAGGGCTCATCCAGCCGGGCATAGTCCAGCGCCTGATCCAGCAAGGTCAACAGTTGCTGGCCGGCGGTGCGGATGTGTCCCAACTGGCGTTGCAAGGGTTCGGGCATGCCCTGCGTGTCCTGCATGTCCAGCAGTTGTGAAAAGCCCATGATCGCGTTCAGGGGCGAGCGCATGCTGTGACCCATGCGGGCCAGGAAATCGGCCTTGGCCGCCAGGGCCAGTTCAGCCTGCAGGCGGCGGGTGTGCTCGCTTTCGGCGCGTCGCTGGGGGCTGATGTCGCGCATCAGCTCGATGTAGCGGGTGACCTGGCCGTCCGGTGCCGGCACCGGATGCACGGTGCGCGACACCCAGATGGGCTCGCCATCCTTGCGGTGCTCGCAGATTTCCAGGCCTTCAATGGCATGGCCCTGCGCCAGCGTCTGGTTGATGCGGGTGATCAGGGTGGCCTCGGTGTGCGGGCCGCTGAGCAGTTCTTCGGGTTGCTGGTCGAGGCTTTCGGCCAGGGAAAAACCGGTCAGGCGCGTGAAGGCGGGGTTGACCCAGCGGATGCAGCGCTGGGCATCGCAGATCATGACCGCATCGCTCACGCGATCGACCAGCAGCGCCAGCTCTTGGTTGGTGGCCTGGGCCATTTGCAAGGCGGCCTGGATCTGGCGCAGCTGCTGGTTCTGGTCGGCGGTCGTGTCAGACTCGATGGCAATGGTTTCGTGGGCCATGGTGCTTCTCCTCTCGACAGCCTGCATTCAATGTGGCGACGCAGGTCTGCCGTGCGCTCACCGATGCCTGGTGAGCAAGGCTGACAACACTTCCTCCATGATGTCAGAATGATTGACCCCAGTGTAGGTACTTTGAAGGATCTTCAGGCGATGACCCCCTCTATTTATGACTTTGACGCCCAATCGGTCGACGGGCAGCTCGTTAAGCTGGAGGCGTACCGGGGAAAGGTGCTGCTGATCGTCAACACGGCCAGCAAATGTGGCTTCACGCCACAGTTTGAGGGCCTGGAGGCGCTCTGGAAGGACTACGGCAGCCGGGGCTTGATGGTGCTGGGGTTTCCGTGCAACCAGTTTGCCGGGCAAGACCCTGGCAGCAACGCGGAGATCGCCTCATTCTGCCAACTCAACTATGGCGTCAGCTTCCCGATGATGGGCAAGATCGATGTCAATGGCCCTGCCGCCCACCCGCTGTACCAGTGGCTGGTGCGCGAGGCCCCGGGCATTTTGGGCACCAAGGCCATCAAGTGGAATTTCACCAAGTTCCTGGTGGGCCGCGATGGCCAGGTGCTGGGCCGCTACGCCCCCACCGACACACCCAAGGCCCTGCGCGCCGACCTTGAAAAGGCCCTGGCGGCCTGAGCGTTCGCTCTGCGCCGCAGCGTTATCTCCACTGACTTATTTGCACGAGACCGGCATGTTCCAACACGTTGACGCCTACCCGGGCGACCCCATCCTCACGCTCAACGAGGATTTCCAGAAAGACCCGCGAGTGGCGGGCGTTGGCAAGATCAACCTCAGCATCGGCATTTACTTTGACGACGCCGGGCGCCTGCCCGTGATGGCCGCCGTGCGCGAGGCTGAAACCGCGATGCTCAGCCACATTGGCCCCAAGCCCTATCAGCCCATGGTGGGCGCGGCCAACTACCGCGAGGCCGTGCAGCACCTGCTGTTCGGCGCCGAGCACGAGGCCGTCAAGGCCGGCCGCATTGCGACGCTGCAAACCCTGGGGGGCTCGGGCGGCCTGAAGGTGGGCGGCGACTTCCTGAAGCGTTACTTCCCCGATTCGCAAGTGTGGATCAGCGACCCGACCTGGGACAACCACCGCGCCATGTTTGAAGGCTCGGGCTTTCAGGTCAACACCTATCCGTATTACGACGCGGCCACGGGCGGGCTCGCGTTCAAAGCCATGCTGGACACGATCCAGGGCCTGCCCAAGCACAGCATCGTGCTGCTGCATGCCTGCTGTCACAACCCGACCGGCGTGGACCTGAGCGAGGCGCAGTGGGCCGAGTTGATCCCGGTGCTGCGCGATCGCCAGTTGCTGCCTTATCTGGACATCGCCTATCAAGGCTTTGGCGATGGTATTGAGGCCGACGCCCATGCCGTGCGCGCCCTGGCCTCGGCGGGCGCCAGCTTCTTCGTGGCCAATTCGTTTTCCAAGAGCTTCTCGCTGTATGGCGAGCGCGTGGGCGGTTTGAGCGTGGTCTGCCCCGACAAGGATCAGGCCGATCGCGTGCTGGGCCAGCTGATGTCGGCGGTGCGGCGCAACTATTCCAGCCCGCCCACCCATGGCGGCCAGATCGTGGCCCGTGTGCTGCAAACGCCAGCCTTGCGCCAGGTGTGGGCCGACGAGCTGGAGGCCATGCGCACCCGCATCCAGGCCATGCGCCGCCAGTTGCACGCCGGCTTGAGCGCACGCCTGCCGGGGCGTGACTTCAACTACTTCCTGACCCAGCGCGGCATGTTCAGCTACACCGGGCTGAGCGCGGCGCAGTGCGATGTGCTGCGTGAGCAGCATGGTGTGTACCTGGTGCGCTCGGGCCGCATGTGCGTGGCGGGCCTGAACGCCGGCAATGTGGACCGCGTGGCCGAGGCGATGGCGGCGGTGCTGGCTCGGGGCTAGGGCCACCCCACTCGCCTGATCGGCGGGTGCGCTGCGCATGGGTTTCAACGCTGCGCGGGCGGTGTGCGCAGCAGTCGGCGCATCCCTTCGGTGAAGTGCTCGAAGTCGATCGGCTTGGTCCAGTAGTCCAGGGCGCCCGCAGCACGGGCGATTTTCATGTCCTTGGCCATGGTGTTGGCCGACAGGGCGACCACGGCGAGGTCGCGCGTCGCTTCGTCGGCCTTGAGTTGCCGCAGCACGGCGAGGCCGTCCATGTCGGGCAATTGCATGTCGAGCAGGACCACGCTGGGGCGCAAGGCGCGGGCGCGCTCCAGGCCACTTGCGCCATCGATGGCCACCACCAGTTGGGTTTGGGGCCAAAAGGACAGCATCTCCCCGACCAGGATCGCGTTGATGGGGTTGTCCTCGATGTAGAGCACCACGCCTTCCGGTGAGGGGTCTTTGGGGGCGGCTTGGGCGGGCAGGGCGGTCGGCTGCGGCGCCACCTGATGCCCATCGGCCGTGGGCAGCGTGACCCGCACGGTCGTGCCCTCGTTTTCGCTGCTCTCCAGGGTGAGTTGGCCATCCATGAGGCCGACAATCTGGCGCACCAGGACCAGGCCGATGCCCGTGCCCTGCACGTTGCTGTGTTCGCGGCCGAGGCGGTTGAAGGGCTGGAAAAGCCCCGCCTTCTGTTGCTCGGTCATGCCCAGGCCGTTGTCCCGCACGGTGATGTGTGCGAAGTACGGGTCGCGCGTCAACTCGACGCGCACCCAGCCTCCCGGGCGGTTGTACTTGATGGCGTTGGAGACCAAGTTGAGCAGGACCTGTCGCAGGCGGTCGGGGTCGCCGTGCATCGCCAGCGGACAGGCGTTGCCATACATGAGCTGCAGCGTGACCTGAAACTGTTGGGCGTGGGGCTCGCTCATGCGCACCACGCCATCCAGCAGTTCACACAGTTCGAAGTCTTGCGGCGCCATCGCCAGGCGTCCCGCCTCGATGCCCGAGACGTCGAGCGTTTCGTCGATCAAGGTGCGCAGATGCGAGCCGGCCTGCAGGACGAGGTCGAGTTGTTCGAGATGCCGATCGCTCAGAGGATCACGGGTATCGATGCGCATCAACTGCGCGAACCCCAGGATCGCATTCAGTGGTGTGCGCAACTCATGGCTGATGCGCGACAGGAATTGGGTCTTGGCCCGATTGGCGGCTTCAGCTGCGTTGCGGGCGAGCTGGGCTTTTTCGGCCTGGCGCAATTGGGTCACGTCCCGGGCCATCACCGTCATCAGCTGGCGCTTTCCTTCGCCTGCGCGGGAGATGGAGGCTTCCATCGGGAAGGCCTCGCCGTTGGCCCGCAGGCCGGTCAGTTCGCGTGCGACGTTCATGCTCTGCGAGGTCTTGCCCGCGGCAGCGAAGCGGGCGAGGTGCTGCCGGTGCGCATGGCGGTGCTCCACCGGGATGAAGCGCTCGATGTTGCTGCCGATGGCCTCCTGCGGCGTCACGCAGAACATGCTGGCCGCCGCCTGGTTGAAGAGCATCACCTGGCCCTGCTCGTTGACCGTGATGATGGCGTCCATCGCGGTCTCGACGATGCCCGAGAGCTGCGCCTCGCGCTCGCGCAGGGCCTGCTCGGATCGCTTGCGCTCGGTGATGTCGATGTTGATGTTGAGCAGGCACTGCTGGCCGTAGAAGTTGATCGGCTCGACGTTGATTAACACGTCGCGCCGTTCACCGCTGCGGGTGAGCATCCTGGCCTCAAGGTCGCGGATATGGGGGTCGTGTTTGAGCGTGGCGCACAGCGCCTGGCGCTCGGCCAAGTCCAGGCCCAGGTCGAGTTCGGCTGTGTTGTGGCCGATGAGCGCCTCGCGCGTGACGCCCAGCAGTTGCGCGCAGGCCTCGTTGGCATCGATGCACAGGCCATCGGGTAAACCGAAGATCGCCGCCGGCAGCGGCAAGGTGGCGAACACGCGCTGAAAGCGTTCGTAGCCCTCTTGCGCTTCGCGCACGGCCAGGGCGCGCGCCGCTTCGCGGTCGATGTTCTCCAGTGCGACGCTCAGGTTGGCCACCATCTGCTCGACGAGTTCGACCATGGCGTTGTCGAAGGCGCTGACTTCGCCAAAGTACAGGTTGAGGGTGCCGAAGGGCTTGCCAGCGCGCCGGATTGGAAAGGCGCCCGAGGCCTTGACGCCAAAGCGTGCGGCGTTCGAGCGCCAGGGCACGGTGCTCGGGTCGGCGAAGAAGTCATTGCACACGTAGGGGCGGCCGCTGGCGAGCGCCAGGCTGGTGGGGCCGATGGTTTCTGCGGTCTGGCCGGGAACGCCGATGAGGGTGTTCAGCCCTCGCGTGTACTCATGAGCGCGCCCGCCCCACGCCACCGGCACCACATGAGCGCCCTCGACAACGCCGATCCAGGCCATGGTGGCATGCCCAGACTCGACGGCGATGCGGCAGATCGAGCGGTACAGATCAAGGGGAACGGTGGCCTGGGCGATGGCCTGCCCCATGTTCAGGAGCGCACGGTAAAAATCTGCCAGGCGCTGTGTGCGGGCCTCCTGCGCGCGTTGCTCGGTGATGTCGATGCCCAGCACGGACAGGCCGGTGATCTGGCCGGCGGCCTCGCGCAGCAAGCACGGGTGCCAGCGCACCAGGCGTCGGCCACCGTCGCGCTTGAGGAGCTCGCCCTCCATGGGATCGAAGGGCGGCGACCCTGCCAACCAGGCCAGGAATCGCGCCCGCATCAATACGGCATCCGCGGGGACGAAGTTGTCCAGCCAGTTCAGGCCCGTGATATCGCGGCCCAGCCAGCCAGTATGGCGCTGCAACACAGCGTTGCCATGGCGGATGCGGCCATCGGGCTCCAATACCGCCGCGAGCAATTCGGCGCTTTCGAACAGTTGGGCCCAGTGGGCGGGTGGGGCGTCATGCCTATCGGGCATGACGGGTCCGTTCTTGCATGGCAGATTCCCTGTGTTTATGTCCAAATCATGCGGACGGCGTCACAGGAAGTCAAGGCGGCGGCGGGGTCGGTCAATCCGGTCCCATCAACTTCACCGGCGTGATCTCGACGGACTCCTGCCCGTCATTGACCCACACGGTGCCGTCTTGCACCGTGATTTGTAGCTGCATGGTGCGCTGCGCCAGCTTGGCCAGGGCTTGACTTTGTTCGCAGGGCACTTGCCACACCGTCAGGTTGCGGGCGCGGGTGAGCTTGGTGGCGATGCTGTCCCACCACACGGGGGTGCTGCTTTGAAAGGCCCACAGGCTGACGCGGTGGGCACGGCCGCTGGCCTTCATGAGGCGCTTGTCGTCGGGTTGGCCCACTTCGACCCAGTGCAAAATTTCGCCGGAATAGTTCTTCTGCCACAGGGCCGGTTCGTCGGGCTCCCACATGTCCTTGGCCAACTCGATCGTCCCTTGCGAGGTGTCGGCGGGCCAGCCCAGGGCCAGCGCCAGCACGCGGATCATCATGCGTTCGTCGGCTTCGGAGGGGTGGCGGGCGATGGTCAGCGACGCCTCGGTGTAGACATGGCGGTCCATGTCGGCCAGTTGCAGCGTGGCTTTGTAAATGGTGGCTTTGATGGCCATGAGGTCGGGTCCTGCCAGGGCGGCGTGAGGGTTACAGGGTGTCGAGCCAGCGGGCCAGGTCGGCAAAGACCTGGGACTGATCGGGCTCGTTGAAGATTTCGTGCGCCATGCGCGGGTAGACATGGGTGGCGACGCGGCGCGTGGGCGCCAGGGCCGAGAAGCGGGCGCTGCCAGCGGCTTGCACGCAGCGGTCGGCACCGGCGTAGATCAGCAGGGTCGGGGTGGCCCATTGCGGCGCGCGTTGCATGACGCGTTCGCTGCCATCGAGCAAGAATTGGGTGAGCCGGCCGGTGGCGCGGTCGTGCACCAGCGGGTCGTTCACATAGGCTTGGACCACGGCCGGGTCGTTGGACACCCACTCGGGCCTGAGCCCGTTGGAGACGGGCAGGTCAGGCGCGAGTCGGCCCACGGTGGCCAGCAGCAGTTTTTGCGCGGCGTTCAGGCCGGGGTCGAGGGCGGGTGAGGACAGCACCAGGGCGTCCACCGGGCGCACCCAGCTCGCCGATTCACGCGGCTGGGCCAGGGCCGCCACAAAGCGCGAGGCGACCAGGCCGCCCAGGCTGTGGCCGATCATCAGCAGGCGCTCGCGGGGATAGGCGCTGCGCAGGGTGTCGATCACCAGGGCCAGGTCGACCAGCAGGTCGTCGCTGCGCCTCAGGCGGCCAGGCGGGCCTTCAGAGCGGCCGTGGCCGCGCTGGTCATGCCCGACCACGGCCCAGCCCCAGTCATTGAGGTGGGCCGCCACATGCGCGTAGCGCCCGGTGTGCTCGCCCAGTCCGTGCACCAGGCATACCACCCCACGCGGCGTGACGCCTGCGGGCAGGGGCCAGTGGCGCAGGGCCAGGCGCAGTCCGTCGCGGGTGGTGACGGTGGCGGGCAGGGTGTGGGTGAGCGTTTCGGTGTTGGGCATGGCGGGGTGACTTTGGGAGGGCAAGCGGGTGGTCAGGCTGAAGCGGTGGCGGCGTGTAGCCAGGCCAGTCCGGCCGAGGTGCCGCCATGGCCGCTTTGGCGGGGCCGGTATTCGCAGCCGATCCAGCCCTCCCATTGCAGGGCACGCAGTTCGGCGAAGAGGTGAGGGTGGTGCAACTCGCCGGCGTCGGGCTCGCCCCGGTCGGGCACCGCGGCGATTTGCAGGTGGCCCACGCGGCCGGTGGGCAGCCAGTGGCGCAACTGCATGCTGATGTCGCCTTCGACGATCTGCGCGTGGTACAGGTCCATCTGCACTTGCAGGTGCTTGGACCCAATGCGTTCGACCAGGGCGTGGGCCTGCGCCTGGTGGTTGAGCAGGTAGCCGGGCATGTCGCGCCGGTTGATGGGTTCGATCATCACGCTGATGCCCGCTTGGGCGGCTTGCGCGGCGGCCCAGGCCAGCCGTTCTTCATAGATGGCCAGGGCCCGTTCGCGCGCCTCAGGCGGATCGGCTGGGCACAGTCCCGCCATCACATGCACGCGCGGGCACTGAAGGTGCTGGGCCAGCGTCAAGGCATCGAGCACGCTGCGTTTGAACTCGGCCTCGCGGCCGGGCAGGCTCGCCAGACCGCGCTCACCGGCCGCCCAGTCGCCGGGCGCGGCGTTGAACAGCACCAGTGGCCGGCTCAGATCGCGCAGGCGGGCCTGAATTTCGCCAACGGGGTGGTCGTGCGCAAACAGGCACTCCACCCCTTGGAAGCCGTCTCGGGCGGCGGCCTCGAAACGGTCCAGAAAGGGGAGCTCGGTGTAAAGCCAGGACAGGTTGGCCGCGAATTTGAGGGGCGGGGTGGTGCTCACGTGCGTGGTTATAACCGCACACTGCAAGCCCGGCGCCCGATGCAAGGGCGCCTGCGGCGTGATTTGTGCCGGTATTCCCCGCCTGATGCAAGCATCACCCTGCCTGGCGGTGGTGACAATGGATTCATGAAGATATCGATACTTCGCACGTTTCAATCCCAGAGTCGGGTGGCGCTGTTCGTCTTGGCCTGTCCGCTCACGGCGCAGGCCCTTGACCTGTCCACCTTGCCCAATTTGCGGCTGAATGGATTCGGCACCGTGGGGGTCACGTCCACCGATGCGCCGGCGGACCTGGGCTTTCGGCGCGATTTGTCGCAATCGCCCAATCATGGCGGGACGCAGGTGCGGACCGATACCCGATTGGGCCTGCAGGCCAATTACGAGGTCAATCCGCAACTGGAGCTGACCTCCCAAGTCGTGTTGCGTGACCACGTGCATGGCAGCAAGCCCTTGGACAGTGTCGAGTGGGCCTATGTCACCTACCGCCCGCGGGATGACGTGGCCGTGCGCATTGGCCGCACCAGTCCGGACCTGTTTCTGCTGACGGATTACCGCAACGTCGGCTTTGCCTATCCGTGGGTGCGCCCCAACGTTGAGTTCTACACCCGCCTGCCCATCTATTCCATCAATGGGCTGGATGCGGCCTATGAGTGGAACCTGGGCGAGGCCCGCTGGCGCATCAAGGGGTTTGCCGGCGGCGGGGATGCCCATCCGACGGTGGCGGCTGGACAGCCGGCTGCCAAGGTGTCCCTCCGGTCGGGCCATGGGGCGGTGCTCACCCGTGAAGAGCATGGCCTGACGCTGCGTGCCTCGGTGATGAGCGCGTACGTCTCGGTGCAAAACACCGAGGCGATGGCGCAATTTGTGGACAGCCTGAACGCTGTGCAGGCCGTCCCGGATGCGACCGTGTCCAGCCAGGCGCAAGCCTTGCAGACCCAGCTGGGGCTGATACCCGGGCGCAGCACCTTTTCCGAGCTGGGTTTCAGCTATGACGCGGCGCCCTGGCTGTTCAGTGGCGAGGTCGGTTTGGTGACCGGTCCGGTGACGGGCCGTAATGCCAAGTCGGCTTACCTCAGCGTTGGGCGCCGTTTTGACGACGTCACGCTGTACACCATCGCGGGACTCACCAAGCCTTCGAATCCGGCGGCAGTCGCGCCAGACTGGAGCGCGCTGGGGCCCGGCACCCAGTATTTGGGGCAGATAGCGGCGGCGGCGGCCAACGCCGCGCGCATCGACCAGCATTCGCTGGCGCTGGGCCTGCGCTGGGAGTTCCATCCGCAGATGGCGCTCAAGGTGCAGTTGGATCAGTACTGGAACAAGCACTACGAACTTGACCCCTCGGCCGCTGGTGGGCCTGAGGCGAACAAGTTTCGGGTCGGCACGGTCCAGCTGGACTTCATTTTCTAAGGCCGCCATGCATAAACTTCACCGAATGGGGTTGATGCTGTGTGCGACGCTAGCCGCGACCTTCGCGCAGGCGGATGTCTACGTCATCGTCAACGCGTCCAATCCGCAACTCAGCCTCACACACAAGGAGGCGGTCGACCTGTACATGGGTCGCACCCGCGTCTTTGCCAATGGCGACCACGTGCTGGCCTGCGACCTGCCGCGCGACAGTGCGGTGCGGGCCAGCTTCTACCGGGCCTTGACCGGCATGAGTCCCGCACAAGTCAATAGCTACTGGTCGCGCCTGATGTTCACCGGGCAGACCATGCCACCCCAGGCCCTGCCCAATGAGGCGGCCGTGGTCGAGTTGGTCAAGCACAACCCGGGCGCCATGGGCTATGTGAGCCAGGAGCCCACCGATAAGGGCTTGCACACGGTGCTGGTTCTCAAGGAGGAGCGCTGAACGCCCGCTTGGGGCCGTGCGCGCACGCCATGCGATTCAGAGGCTTGCAGTTCCGCATGATGGTGGCCATGTTGGCCGCCGCCGCTTTGTTTGCGGCAGTGGCCGGCCTGGTGTCCTACCGCCTGGGCTACCAGCGGGCGCTGGCCGGGGGGCGCGCCACCTTGGATGGCTTGCTCTCGGCGGTCGAAAAAACCGCCGCCATTGGCGCGTACACGTCGGACAAAATCCTGCTGCAGGAGGTCATTGATGGCCTGGGCAGCCATGATCTGATCGCCAGTGTCGAGGTGCGCTCACCGCAGGGCGCCATCATCGTGTCGCGACAGGCCACCAAGACAAGTGGCGCGGACACCGACCCCGGCATCAGGCAGATTGTGGCCCGTCGCTTGGCCTCGCCTTTTGACAAGAACGAGGCGGTCGGCGAGGTGCGCATCGAGGCAGACATGGCGCGCCTTCAGGCCTCGGCCTGGGCTGAAGCGGGCGAGCTGTTCCTGGTCATGGCGGGGCAGACGGCACTGCTGGCGATCGTGCTCTATGTCATGGCGGCCCGCCTGGTGTCGCGCCCCATCGTGCGGCTGGCCGATCGTTTGCGCCGCATGCGGCCGGGCAGCGATGATCGTTTGATCACCCCCGCCGGTCACTACAACGATGAGATCGGCGCGCTGGTTGAGGGCGCCAACGTCTTGCTGCAAACCAACAGGGACGCCTTGCACAACGAGCGGGAGTTGCGCGCCGAGATCGAGAAAATGGAGGCTCAGTACCGCCAGATCTTCGACGCCAGCAGCGCGGGCATTTTTGTGCTGGACCGCGATGGTCGGCTCGTCAACTGCAACCCGACGGTGCTGCGGGTGCTGGGCCTGCAGTTGTCCGACATGAAGGCCTTGCGCGGCGACGACTTCGTGCACAAGGTCTTTGCACGGCCCGATCGCGTCATGAACCTGATCGACGAGTCCGCCCGACTGGCCGAGACGATGGCGGACGACCTGGAGTTGCGGCAGGTGGGGGAGGCGTCACGCTGGGTCCACTGTCTGATTTCGGTGCAGTTTCCCACCAGCGCGAAGCGCTCGATTGAGGGCGTGATGTACGACATCACCGAGCGCAAACGCGCCGAAGTGGAGACGCAGCGCCAGGCTGAGTACGATGCCCTCACCGGGCTGCGCAACCGCCGCGCCACCGATGACGTGATCGATCGCTTCATCACCGCGGCGGCGCCCGCCATGAACCCGATCAGTGTGCTCTACATCGACCTCGACGGCTTCAAGCAGGTCAACGACCAACTGGGACACAAGGCCGGCGACCAGGTGTTGGTGCATTGCGCGCAGCGCCTGCGCCACGTGTTGCGGCGCACCAGCGATGTGGTGGGGCGCATTGGCGGGGACGAGTTCGTGGCGGTGCTCAATGGCGTGGGGCCGGACGATGAGGTGCTGGGCCAGATTGCCCAGGCCATGCTGTCCGCGCTGGCCGAACCCATTGTGTTGGAAGACGGTCAGGTGGCGCGCGTTGCTGGCAGCATCGGCGTGGCATGCTTTCCGGTGCACGGGACCAACCGCAAGAGCCTGCTGCATGCCGCCGATGAGGCCATGTACGAGGTCAAGCACTCGGGCAAGAACTGCTTCGCGATGGCCTCTGGCCTGGCGTGATCAGCCAGGCTCCAGCCCATCGAAGAACTCGACCTCGCCGGTCTCCAGCGAATACTCGGCACCGACGACCCTCAGGCCGTCCTGTTGAATCAGTTGCTCCAGCAGTTCCGAGCCGTGCCGCAGGTGGTCCACCGAGGCACGCACATTGGCCCGAACGGCGTGGTGCACCAGGCCGTCCATGTCGTGGCGCAAGTCGGTGTCCAGCAAGCTTTGCACCGAGGGCCGGACTCGATTGACGATTGAGCGCAGGTTGCGGGACTGGTTCTCGGCCGGCTGTTGCAGCTCTTCGATGGTGGCCAGGATGGCGCCACAGCGCGAATGCCCCAGCACCACCACCAGGGGCGTCCCGAAACGCGAGGCCGCGAACTCGACGCTGCCCACTTGCGAAGGCGCCACGATGTTGCCGGCCACGCGGATGACAAACAGATCACCCAGGCCTTGGTCGAACACGATCTCGGCCGGCACGCGCGAGTCTGAGCAACCCAGGATGATGGCGAACGGCATTTGATCCTGGCGCAACTCCATGGGGCGGGTGGGGCTTGGCAGGCCTTGGCCGGTCTTGAGGCTGGTGACGAAGCGGCGGTTGCCTTCCTGGAGGCGTTCAAGGGCGTGCTGGGCAGAAATCATAGGCGGAGTGCAGTCGGGGCTGCGCTGAGGAATGGCGTATCGGCCTAGTTTACTTTTTTGCCTTCCTGGCCACGACGACAAGCCGCTCAAGGCCCTCGTTTTCGTGTGCGGTTTGAAAGCGGTCGATGTTTCTGATGAGCAATTCACGCGCCCATCCGGCGGTCGACAGCAGTTGATCGAGCTCGGTCAGCGTGTAGCCATCCAAGTCGAAGGGGATCTCCGTGATGACCGTGTCCCCCCTCGTGTATCGCCACAGGCAGCGGACCGAATGCAGCCCCTCATTCCACGCGTAGTGCTCCAGCAAATCGAAGTCAGCCAGGTGGGTGGTTCGCTCAATGACCGGATGGGCCCTGAACCACTCGGCATTGAAGGTGTCCACAATCAGGCGACCGTCTGGTGTCGAGACGTCGTGGCACGCGCGCAAGATCTGGCCCTCCACCGTGCGGCTGAAATAGCCGAGCGAGGTGTACGCCCGAACGATCACCTGGAAGTGCTGTTTGGGAAAAAAATCGCCCAGGTTCCGCATGTCACCCTTGACCAGGGTCACGTTGCCCAGGGCTTGCGCCTCGCTCATGGCGCAAGCGAGCAACTCGGCGGAATAGTCCAGCCCGACCACCGAGGAGCCGATGTTCGCCAAGGGCCTGAGCAGGCGGCCGGCGCCGCAACCCAGATCAAGGATGGACACCCGTCGTTCGGCGCGGGGGAAGATTCGGCCCAGCCACGAAGGGTCGATGCAAGCGGGACGGCCGGCCAGGATGCGCACGAACTCGGGCGCATGCGTGCGAAACATGGCGTCCTTCCAGTCCGTCGCCGTGGCGGACGCGGGCGCGGACTGCTTCATCGGGACACGAGCTTGAGCCCGACGCGAGCGGCCTCGCGGGCCCAGAGCTCGTCCAGTGCCTGAAACGTCGCGTCCGGCAGCGTGCCTTCCTTGGCGATCGGAGTCCCCAACTGCAGGGGCTTTTCAGACATCAAAACGGGCACCGACAAGTACTCGCCTTCCCACGATTTGAGATAGGCGATGCCGGCATGCTGAGGTCGCAGCAGTTCGGTGGCCGTGGGGTAGACATGGATGATGGGCGGCTCGGCACCGACCGCCGCGCGCTGGATGAACATCAGGCGCGGTGACGCCAGGAAGGCCTCGACATGGTAGGTGTGTTTGGTCGCGTCCGTGCCCGTGACCTCGAACGTCGCGACCAGTTTCCGGGGGACGCGCAGCCGGGCAAAATCCATCGTTCGATAGCGCCAGATCACCTTGCCATCCATCTTGGTCATCAGGTAGTGATGCCAGACCTTTCGAAACGGATCGAGCTCCTGGTCGGGCGCATTGAACGGGTTGTGCAATGACTCTTCAATGAGCGCGGTGATGTGTTGCACCGCCGTGGCCTTGGTCAGGCTTCCAAACACCAGGCCAAAACAAGTGCCAAGGCCACTGCCGCCGAACATCAGCAAAAGCTGAGACAGGACCGGCTGATCCTTGGCGATGCGCGACCCCAACAGGGCGGCCAGGACACTGGCCAGCAAAGCGGCGCCCAGGAAGGCAAACGATTGCTGCCTGAGCAGCTTGTGGAATCGAGATTCAAGCTGTGTCATCCCTCACTCCTGAAGGTGAACTGCTGCCCGCCAAGGCATCAGTCTGCAGCACACGGCCCGGTCTGACAAGTGCACGCATGATGGGAGGCTTATGATTTTGGCGATCTCCCCTGTTGTGACACCATGACCCCGAACCTGACCCAGCCCGATGCCGACGCGATCTTCCACATCGCCTTCTACCAATTCGTGACGCTGGAAGATCCCGATGCCGTGGTTGCGCACCTGCGTGAGTTGGTCCAGCCCTTGACGGGCAGCATCCTGGTGGCGGCCGAGGGCATCAATGGCGTGCTGGCCGGCACGGTGCCCGCGCTGCACGCCTTTGAGCAGGCCTTGCAGCACGACCCGCGCCTGCAAGGCAAGTTCGCCGGCATCACCTTCAAACGCAGCGCCTGCGCCACCAAACCGTTCTGGAAGGTGCGCGTGCACCGAAAGGCCGAGATCGTGGCCTTTGGTGTTGAAGGCGTCACCGGGGTGAATGCCGACGCTGACTCGGGTGCGCGGCCCCCGACCCACGTCAGCCCGCAAGCCTGGCGCGAGTTGATCGCCCGCGACGATGTCGTCGTCATCGACAACCGCAACAGCTTCGAGTTCCGCCTGGGGCATTTCAAATCGGCGCTGGACCCGAAGGTCGACACCTTCCGCGACTTTCCCGACTACATCAAGGCCCATGCGCCGCACTGGCAGGCCACGGGCAAACGCGTGGCCATGTATTGCACCGGTGGCATCCGCTGTGAAAAAACCAGCCGCTGGATGCAAGACCTGGGACTGGACGTGGTGCAACTCGATGGCGGCATCCTGAATTACTTCCAGGCCATGCCGGATGCCGACAAGGACTGGGAGGGCGAGTGCTTCGTGTTCGACAACCGCATCGCGCTCGACACAACGCTGCACGAAACCGCCACCACCGCCGAAGACGTTTACCAGGGCGACCCTGCGGACGAATGGCGCCTGCAGCGCGCCCGGCGCCTGGATTCGGCCGGCTAAATGGCAACGCACCAGGGGCCCGTGTGGCCCAGCAAGGACGGCGTCAGCGCCAGCTCGGTCGGCTTGCCGGTGGGGCCGTGGTCCACCCTGCTGGATTTTTTAACGCAGCGCTTCCCCGCCATCGCGCGTGAAGAATGGACGGCGCGCATGCAGCGCGGCGATGTGGTCGATGCACGGGGCATGCCCCTGCGGCCCGATCAACCCTATCAAGCGCACGGCAAGGTTCATTACTACCGCAGCCTGCCGCCCGAGCCGCACATCCCGTTTGAGGCGGTGCTGCTGTACCAGGACGAGCACATCGTCGCGGTGGACAAGCCGCATTTCCTGCCCGTGACGCCGGGCGGGCGCTACCTGCAGGAAACGCTGCTGGTGCGCTTGAAGCGCCAGTTGGGCAACGATCAGCTGGTGCCCATGCACCGCCTGGACCGTGACACCGCCGGCGTGGTGCTGTTCACCTGCCAGCCGCTGTTGCGCGACCGTTACCACGCGTTGTTCAGGCAGCGGCTGGTGAGCAAGCATTACGAGGCCATCGCCCCGTGGCGCGCCGACCTGGCCCTGCCGACGGTGCACCAAAGCCGCCTGGTGGCGGGCGCCTCATTCCTGACCATGCAAGAGGCGGGCGGCGAACCCAATGCCGAAACCAGCATTGACGTGATCGAGGTGAAGGGGGATTTGGCGCGCTACAGCCTGCGCCCGGTGACCGGCCAGAAGCACCAGTTGCGCGTGCACATGGCGGCGCTGGGCGTGCCGATCCTCAATGACCGGATGTATCCGCACCTTCATCCCGACGCGGCGCCCGATTACACCCGACCCTTGCAACTGCTGGCGCGGTCCATCGCCTTCCTGGACCCGGTCACCGGACAGGCGCGACACTTTGCAAGCCAGCGACAACTGGACTGGTGAGGCCGTGAGCGGGCGCTCCTGGCGCTCGGGGTCAGAATTTGGTCGACAGGCCGACCGTCCATAGCAGGTCCGGCGCATACCGCGTGACACCACGCATGATGGCCACGTCCACTTGGGTCGATCGGGTCAGAAGGTAGGCCGCGCCAAGGTCGCAGGTCACCACCGAGCCACCATTGGTGTCCGAGGTCAGGCGCTGGCCGGCCACTTCGATGAAGGTGCGAAAGGCATCGTTCCAGGACTTGCTCATCGTGACGGCGAGGAGGCCCGCGACAAAGCGATGGCCGTCGCTATTCGTGTCGACCAATAAGCCGGGCATCACGCCCAGCGACAGGTCATGGGGCAGATCCCATTCGGCGCTCATGCGCAGTGAAGGGCGGACGCCATCGCCGCGAAATTCCTGGGAGCCCGTGCTCAGGTCTGCGTGCAGGAGCCAGGCGATGCCGGGCGTGCCCTTCGCTTCGTCGCCATCGTGCGTGTGCCATTTCACGCCCACTGCCACGTCGGAAAATCCGCGCGTTCGGGTGCTCGTGCCCGATGCGATGTCGCTGGACTGGCGCTGAGTGAAGCCGTCGGTTTCAAGGCGCAACTCGGTGGTCTCACTCAGGCCGTAGCGCAGCAGGGTCGGGGTGGTGCGCGTCGTGGTCCTGAGGCCTTCGAAGTCGTTGCGTTCGGAGGCGAACGAGGTCTCAATCTGGAATCGGCCCGGTCCGACGACCGCGCTGGACTCGACCACGTCGGGGCGGTCCGTGTTGATGGGGTCATTGGCTTGTGCGCCGGCCTGCGGCGCCAGCAGGGCGGAGGCCGCCACGGTGAGGAGGATTGCTCGGACGTTATTTTTCATGTCGACAGTCTAGTCCGCAGTCTCCCTAGAATCGGGGGATGAGTTCTTCCCCGTCATCCGCGTCCATTTCCGCCCCGACCCAGCCCGCCCCGCCCGCCGCGCGGCGTTTGATGTTCTGGGTGGCCTTGCTGTATTTTTCAGAGGGACTGCCTCTGGGTTTGTTCTACGACCTGTTCCCGGTGCACATGCGCCAGTCGGGCGTGGGGCCGGCCGAAATCGGCCTGCTCAGCCTGCTGGGGCTGGCCTGGACCGTGAAATTCCTGTGGGCGCCGCTGGTCGACGCCTGGCGCCACCACCGCCTGTGGATGGCGCTGGCCAATCTGGGCATGGCCGCCGTGATGGCCACGTTGGCGCTGCACCCGCAGTCCCTGGGACAGGGCGAGACCTGGCCCTGGGTGCTGCTGGCCGTGTTCACCTTCCTGTCGGCCACCAATGACATTGCCACCGACGGCTACACCATCGAGCAATTGGCGCAGGGGCAATACGGCGTGGCCAATGGCCTGCGCATCGGTTTTTATCGGGTCGGCATGCTGGCCGCAGGGGGCTTGCTGGTGGCGGCCGGTTGGCTGGGCAGCGCGGGGCAACCCAACTGGGCGGCCGCCTATGGCCTGGGTGCCGTGCTGATGCTGTTCAACGGCATGGCCGTGTTGGCCGCGCCGGCGCAGCCCCTGCGCGCGGTTCGCCCGCAGGGCGCCTCTCGGCGCGAATGGGCCGCCCTGCGCCAGCAGCCACTGTGGCTGGCGGCCCTGGCCCTGATGATGTCCGGCCTGCTGTGGCCGGTGCTGGCGCCCCTGGCCAGGGCCTTTGACTGGACGGCGGTGCTGGCCGTCAGCGGCACCTGGTGGTTCAAGGGGGCCGTCCCGGTGGGTTTGATGTTTGCCGGGGCGGGCCTGATGGTGACCGCCGCGCGCGGCCCGCAGGCACAGGTCATGGCCGAAGGGCCGGTGTTCGGCGCCTGGGTCAGCCTGCTGGCACGGCCCGGCATGCTGTCGGTGTTGCTGTTCATCCTGCTGTTCAAGTTGGGTGATGCGGCCATGGGTTTCATGGTCAAGCCCTTTTGGGTCGACGCCGGATTCACGCCCGCGCAGATCGGGCTGGTCAGCGTCAACGTCGGGCTGGGCTTGTCGATCGTTGGCGGGCTGGCGGGCGGCTGGTATGTGGACCGCGTGGGCATCTTCAAAGGCCTGTGGGTGCTCGGTCTGGCGCAGGCGCTGTCCAACCTGGGCTACGCCGCTGCCGCCTGGGTCGTGCCCCACGCCGCCCCCGGCATGGTCGACACCCAATACCAAGTGGTGGTGTATGCGGCCAGTGGCCTGGAAAGCTTCACCGGGGGCCTGGGCACCGGGGCCTTCCTGGCCTTCCTGATGGGCATCACCCACAAGGCGCGTGCCACCACCGAATACGCCATCCTGTCGTCCATCTTTGCGTTTTCGCGCGCGGTGGCCGGTTGGGCTGGCGGGCTGGGGGTGGAACAAATGGGCTACGCCACCTTCTTTTTCTTGACGTTTTGGTTGTCTTTTCCGGCTTATTTGTTGTTGCCGGCGGTGCGCCGTATGCTTGACGGGTCCGCTGAGCGTTAAGGTTGGATGATGAAAGTATTGATGTTCAGTCGGGTGGTGAAAGCCACTTTGTTGTCCCTGGCACTGTGCATGTCGACGGTGCAGGCCCGCGAGGGCGTGGATGTCGGCAAGGAGTCGGGCTTTACGCGGCTGGTGCCTGCCGATCAGGTTGAGCAGGCCGCCTCCCAGCAGTATGTGCAGTTGCAAAACCAGGCCAAGGCGCAAAACGCGCTGCTGCCTGCCAACCATCCGCAGGTGGTGCGTTTGCGGGCCATTGCCAGACAACTGATCCCCTACAGCCTGGAATGGAACCGGCGCGCCTCCCAATGGCAGTGGGAGGTCAATGTGCTGAACTCCAAGGAGATCAACGCCTTTTGCATGCCCGGCGGCAAGATCGCCTTCTACACGGGCATCCTGGATCAGTTGAAGCTGACGGACGACGAGGTCGCCATGGTCATGGGCCATGAAATGGCGCACGCCCTGCGCGAACATGCGCGCGCCCGCATGGGCAAGACCGCCGCGACCAAGCTGGGCGCCAATTTGCTGTCCAGCCTGCTGGGCCTGGGCAACACGGGCGACGCCCTGTTGAACATGGGCGGCCAGTTGCTGACCCTGCGCTTCAGCCGTGAGGACGAGTCCGAGGCGGATCTGGTGGGCATGGAGATCGCCGCACGCTCGGGCTACGACCCGCGCGCGGGCGTGACCCTGTGGCAGAAGATGGCCGCCGCCAGCAAGGGCGCGCCGCCGCAGTGGTTGTCCACCCACCCATCGGGCAACTCCCGCATCCAGGACATCCAGGCCAACCTGCCCAAGGTCATGCCTTTGTACGAGCGCGCCGACAAACCCCGTCAGCGCTTTGATGTGCCGCGCCAGGTAGGCTCGGGCTACTTCGAGCGCCTTGAACCGCTGGCCTATTGGGCGGCAGACGGTTCTTGACCCGAGCTCAACGGCCCTGCAGGTGCGGGTTGTAGCGCCGCTCTTCACCCAGGGTGCTCTCGGGCCCATGCCCCGGCGTGAAGGTGACGTCGTCGCCCAGCGGCAGCAGCCTGGTCTTGATCGCGTTGATCAAGGTGGGGTGGCTGCCCCCCGGAAAGTCCGTGCGGCCAATGCTGCCGGCAAACAGCACATCGCCCACAAACGCATGGCGCGTGGACGGGTCAAACAACACCACATGGCCGGGCGTGTGCCCTGGGCAATGCAGCACTTGCAGCGTGCACTGACCGATTTGAACGGTGTCGCCCTCATTCAGCCAGCGCGTCGGGGCAAAGTGTTCGGCCGGCGGAAAGCCGAACATCTCGGATTGCTGGGGCAGGGCATCGATCCAGAACTGATCGCCTTGGTGCGGGCCGATGATCGGCAGCGCGTGTTCGCGCGCCAGCGTGCCGGTGGCCCCGGCGTGGTCGATGTGCGCATGCGTGAGCCACAAGGCCTTGAGGTTCAACCCGCGCGCCTTGACCTCGGCCAGCAACTTGGGCATGTCCCCGCCGGGGTCGATCAGCGCAGCGTCCTGGGTTGCGTCGCACCAGACCAGCGAGCAGTTCTGCTCGAAAGCGGTGACGGGGATGGTGAGGCGTTGGAACATGGCTTGCGTGGAGGAATCTGAAAACAAAGTTTCGAACTTTGTGTCAATGTATCGAACTTCTGGTCGGCAAGGGTGAGTGCTCGTTGACCAAAGTTTCGAACTTGCATGATTGGCTTGAAAAATTTGGGCGCGCAGCAATCAGGTAGGTGTACTTGGCCGAGTGCTTGTGACCGGGTAAGGCTGGGTGCGGACAGTTACTGCAGTTCGGCCGACTGCCCTCAAACGACCCTCAGCGGACCCTCTCCTCCCAAGGGCAACAACGGCAGCTTACCGATTTGAGCCGCCGTTCAGAGTGGTGGCTGGACGCGAACTACTCGACCCAAGCTGACCTTTTTTGCCCTCTGGCCAGAATTGGGCGGCAATACACCAGTTGGCAGTCGCTCCGCTGCTGATTGCCTTCAATGACTGCTTAGGTAACCAAACCGGCAGCAGGCCCGCTGCGGCTCAGGGCTCCAATCCTAATTGCTCGGCGCACTATCTCAGCTATGCATGTAGCCCCAAGACGTCAGTCGCAAAACACTCTGAACTTCCGGCAAACGGACGTTTGGGAACATAGCCAGCAACCTGATCGTACGCCTGGAATACCGCTATTTCTGACTCTAGGCACTCCCTCCTTGTGCCGTTTTTTACGTGCAATAGTGTGATGGTATAGCCTGACGTCTCAAGAGTTCTCTTGCGTCGATCTACATCGTTCGAGATTCCCACCTTGTAGAAGGACTCCTCTCCATCCGTAAAATGCATGTAGTAAAACGAGCACGGTTCATTAGCAAAATCGTCGCTAAGAGTATCAGGTTGCCATCTACCAATGAGTCTCTCCCGAGCGCACTTTGGGCAACCTTGTCCAGCGAGGTGCTTATGACCACGTTGGCGAAAAAAACCATGCTTTTGACACTTGATCGAAACAGCCTCGCTCCCGCCAGAGTAGTTCGACAAGTTGTACTCGTAGCGCTCGCCGTGAACCGATATCGCTAACTGAAGCCAGTCATCCTTGGGTATGCGACGAAGTGCTCCACTGATCACTCTTGCGCACTTTGGACAACGCCTTTTGTTCCATAAATGATTGCGCGCACCGGCGAGGAATAAACCGTGGTCTGGACAAATGACACTAATGATGGAGTTTGGGCCATCGTAAGGCTGTTCTGGATAGAAATAGCGCCCTTGGTGCGCCTCAATGCAACGCTCGAAAAACTCGTTCGCATGCAATTTTCTTGACTCTTCAGTTCTGATACGACCACAGGCTGGGCAACCAAAACCCGTCAAATGATTTCCGGCGGTTTGTAAGAACGCCCCATGCACTGGACAGATAATTCGAATTTGCTGCTTCGATCCGGTGTAAATCGCCTCAGAATAATCATAGTAATTCCCATGCTTTTCGATAGCATTCTTGATGAAGTTCTCGAGATTGGACTTTCGGGCACTAGCTCTCCTTACTAGGCCGCACTGTGGACATCCGGTGCCGGAAAGGTGATGCCCGGCTGGAGTAAAAAACTCGCCGTGCTGCGGACATAGAACGCGAACTTTATCCTTCGCTGACTTGTATGTCGCATTCGAATAGTCATAGATCTCGCCATGAACTTCTCTGGCCCTATGAACGAATTCCTGAGTGGTCATACGCTTCATGGGGATTTAATATATCCGAACACGAAGGGCGCGAAGCGCCTGGCGCATTTACGATAATGCGCTGCTATGCTAAATCACTGACCTGCGCTGGGGCAAGATGGCGTTGTTCGGGTGGCGCAGGCAGGAAAGATAAAGTCGAGGGCGTTGCTTTTGGCGTGGCTCAGTTAGTGACAAGCTAGCGAGGGTGTCCGACGGCGACACGCTAGCCGTGTAGCCAAGCCCGAATGACCGGTCCGCATGAGATTCGGGGAGTGCTGGCTGAGAATTGCGACTGGCAGCATTGGGTCGCCCCCGTCCTACGCCGATGATGGAAACGGCCATTGACTACCATGAGCTACGGATCGGCAGGTATGAGCCGCATTGCTGCCAAAATTAGGCTATGGTCCACCCTCAGCTTTGGCCGAGGTCCTTCCGCAGAAGTTCTGGCCGGTCTCAGAGCGCAGCAGCCGTTCAAGTGACGGCGAACCTAAAAAGACCAATTTCCGCTTCTGGCCGAGAGCAGTCGACGGCTGAGATACCACCGACCGTCGGCTATCGCTGCTTATGTAGATCTCTACATAAGCAGCGGTTCCTGCCGTTCGATGCACCGAAATGGGCGACAGGACAGGGCCCATAGCTGAAGTTAACCTGCAGCCAGCAGAAGCGTCGAAGGATGGTGGAGCCCTTCATAATCAAGACCTGCCCTCCGCTTGTTCGAGATGCCTACCTTTCATCATGGATAAATTCTTGCTGCAGCAGCAGGTGTTGGAACGGCTCGCCGAAGACCTGCTGCAAGCCGAACAGGCAGCGCGGGCGGCCCATGAAACGGCAACTCACGAAGAAAACATCGCCGAAAACAAATACGACACACTGGGACTCGAAGCCGCCTACCTGGCTACCGGCCAAGCTCGGCGCGCCGAAGCCATCCGCCAGGCGATGGCCAATTGGCGCCAATTCCGCCCGCGCCCCTACGACGCCAGCAAAGGTATACAGCTCGGCGCGCTGGTCTGCCTGGTCGATTCCGACGACAAGCAGCAACAGCTCTTTCTCGGCCCGGATGGGGGCAGCATGAAGTTGGTCAGCGGCGATCAGCTTGTTCAGGTCATCAGCAGCGAAGCCCCTTTGGGCAGGGCCATGCTGGGTAAATGCGAGGGTGATGAGGTGTCGATACAGGTCGCTCCAATTCGACAGCAGTTTGAGGTGCTGCGGGTTCATTAATCCGCAAGCAAGTTCACGCCGAATTGGCCGAGGTCAGTAGTACTTTGAAACCGGCCACTGGGTCCGAGATGTCACTGGCGCATGAATGACCTCTGTGTGCCCCAGACCGTGAACTCAGGGGGCCGACATCACCGGCAGCAACCGCTGCCAAACGGGCACTCGGCCTGACGCAGCGAATGCCCGGAACGGGTCGATAGCCGCCGGCCCATGATCGCTGCGCGAACGTCCGCTCCTGGCCGGGAGTATGGGTCTATGCCTCTGCATTGATGCGGGTAAGGCCTCTTGGGTTGAACCACAGGCCGCGCATGGTCTGGTTAAACAGCTTCTTGATTCAAAGGTCCAAGGCCAGGGCTCGCCGGAGGCCAATTACCTGCTTGACCTTAAGGAAGCATTGCCCTCTTCGCTGGCACCATCTCTGAAGGCCAAGCAATCGCTGGCAGGCGTCAAGAAGGTGATCGCAACAATGGTCAGACCTATTGGAAGCGTGTTGCCTAGAAATGCCAGGAGGCGTATGGTGACTCTGCTGTGCGTCACTGCGGAATACAAGCGCTCGATCCCCGGCGGCAGTGGTCGAGATAAACCCGGTTGCGCAGGCTTGATGGAGAGCGAGATGAATGCCCGCATTCAACCCACGGTGGCGTACAAGGGCAACGACCGACTGCTATTGGGCATCATCATGGGCGTCATCGCGTTCTGGCTGTTTGCCCAGACCACGCTCAACATCGCGCCCGACATGAGTCGCGACCTCGGCATGGATGCCACCATGATGAACGTCGCGGTGGCCATCACCTCGCTGTTCTCTGGCATTTTCATCGTGGTGATGGGAGGCTTGGCCGACCGTGTGGGCCGGCTGAAGATCACGCGCATTGGCTTTTACCTGAGCATCGCTGGCTCGTTGCTGGTGGCCATCACGCCCCAGGGTCAGCTGGCTGCGCCAGTCATGCTGCTGGGCCGTGCGCTGCAAGGCCTGTCGGCGGCCTGCATCATGCCGGCCAGCCTGGCGCTGGTGAAGGCTTTTTGGGATGGCCCCGAACGCCAGCGTGCCATCAGCATGTGGTCGATCGGGTCGTGGGGCGGCTCTGGCCTGTGCGCGCTGTTCGGCGGCTTGATGTCGCAGCACTTCGGCTGGCGCTCGATCTTCTGGGTGGCCATCGCTGTGAGCGTGCTCGGCCTGTGGATGATGCACGGCACGCCCGAGAGCAAGGCTGAAACCAGGGGCGAGTACAGGTTCGACCTGCCTGGCGTGCTGGCCTTCATGGTCACCATGGTGGCACTGCAGGTGCTGGTGACCCAGGGCAACAAGCTGGGGTGGACCAGCCCGGTGGGCCTGGGGCTGCTGGTGGTGACGGCGGTGTTCGGCTGGCTGTTCTTGCGCATCGAAGGCAAGGCGTCCAATGCGTTCTTCGACTTCAGTCTGTTCAAGAACGCGACCTACACCGGTGCGACGATTTCCAACTTCCTGATCAACGGAACGGCCGGCACGCTGATCGTGTCGCTGCAACTGGTGCAGCTCGGCGGCGGCATGAACGCCCAACAGGCCGGCTTTCTGACGCTGGGCTACGCGATTGCCATCATTGCCTTCATTCGCGTGGGCGAGAAGTTGCTGCAGCGCTTCGGTCCACGCAAGCCGATGATCTGGGGCTGCCTGATCACGGGCCTGGCGATCCTGTTGGTGTCGCCCGCCAACCTGCTGCTGTCGGACTACAAGATCCTCGCGAGCGTCGGCTACGCGCTGTTCGGTGTCGGCCTCGCGTTCTACGCCACCCCCTCGACCGATGCGGCGCTGTCGAATCTGCCAGCGCCCCAGGCGGGGTCGGGTTCGGGCATTTACAAGATGGCGTCGTCGCTTGGCGCCGCCTTCGGCGTGGCGATTTCCGCCGCCATTTTCACCGCGCTCAGCGGCGACCGCACGAGCGTGCACTGGCTTGAGGGCGTGATCACCTTCAGTGGCCGCCAGGACAACCTGGCCGTGCGGGAAGCGGCCATCGTTGCGCTGGGCTTCAACGTGCTGATGGTCGTGATCGCCATCGTCTCGATCATGCTCACGGTGCCCAAGGGCGCGAAGGCACAGGCTTGAATCTCCCACCGTCATGTCCAGCGCCGACCATTCCCGCTTGCTTCGCCACTTCTGGAGTTGTCATGAATGCCCTCACCCAAGCTCTCAGTTCCGCCGAGCCGGCCCTGATGGCCGACCTTGAAGCGCTCTACAAGGACCTTCACCGGCATCCCGAGTTGTCGATGCAGGAAGTCCGCACCGCGAAGATCGTCGCCGACGCGATGCAGGGCCTCGGCTACGAGGTGACGCGCAACGTCGGCGTAACCGGCGTGGTCTGCGTCATGAAGAACGGCGTTGGCCCGACCGTGATGCTGCGCGCGGACATGGATGCGCTGCCGATGGCCGAGAACACCGGGCTGCCCTATGCCAGCACCACGACGGCACGTGACGCGGACGGAGTCGAGGTCGGCGTTGCCCATTCGTGCGGACACGATATGCACGTGACCTGGATGATCGGCGCCGCGCGCATCCTGTCCGCGAATCGTGCCGCCTGGCAGGGCACACTGATGATCGTGTTCCAGCCCGGCGAGGAAACAGCCGAGGGCGCGAACGCCATGGTGCGTGACTGGGGCGAGGGGCGCTTCCCCAAGCCCGACATCATCCTCGGCCAGCATGTGATGGTTGGTGCAGCCGGCACCGTGAGTTACCGGCCCGGCGTCACACTGTCTGCCGGAGACAGTCTGAAGATCAAGCTGTTCGGGCGCGGCTCGCATGGCTCGCAGCCGCAAACTTCGATCGATCCGGTCATCATGGCCGCCGCGACCACGCTGCGTCTGCAGACCATCGTCTCGCGAGAAATCGCACCGACTGAGCCGGCCGTGCTCACGATTGGCTCGCTGCAGGCTGGCACCAAGGAAAACATCATCCCGGACGACGCCACCATCAAGCTGAACATGCGCACCTTCAGCGAGGACACGCGCGAGTACATGCTCAAGTCGATCCGCCGGATCTGCTGTGCCGAGTGTGACGCCTCCGGTGCCGAGCGGCCGCCCGAGTTCACCACCATCAACAGCTACCCGCTGACCGAAAACGACCTGGTCGCGACGCAAAAGATGGCGCAGGCGTTCGGTCAGCAGTTTGGCGCACATGCCTTGCTGGCACCCAGACCGGCGTCAGCCAGCGAAGACTTCAGCGTCTTCGGTCGAAGCTGGGGTGTGCCTTATGTGTTCTGGTTCGTCGGCAGTACCGACCCAGCGGTGTACGCCAAAGCCCAGCAGGAAAAGACCGTCAACAAGATCCCCAGCAACCACTCGCCAAAGTTTGCGCCGCAGCTTCATCCGACGCTCGAGACCGGCTTGCAGGCCATGCTGAGCGCCGCTGCCGCGTGGCTGTGCCCCCCTGTCGCCGCTGCCTAAAATGAACACATGAATGTCCCCGACTTGGCACTGGCCGGCCTGAACGACCACCGCTTGTTCACCACGCTGGATCTGGCGGGCACGTTCGCCTTTGCCATCAGCGGCGCCGTCGCGGCCAGAGACCGCGGTCTCGATTGGTTCGGCGTCGCAGTCATCGCGTTCACGGTCGCGTGCGGCGGGGGCGTGCTGCGCGACCTGTGCATCGGCGCCGTGCCGCCGGCCGGGCTGACCGATTGGCGCTACCTTGCCGTTGCCATGGCAGCGGCATTGATGACGATCGCCGCCAACAAGTTGGTCGCGCACCTGGCGCATCCGGTGACCCTCTTCGACTCCATCGGCCTGGGTCTCTTTGCCGTGACCGGCGCGCAAAAGGCCATGATTTTGGGCCATAACGCGGAGGTGGCGGTGCTGCTGGGCATGGTCACGGCCGTGGGCGGGGGCGTGGCGCGAGACGTGCTGCTCAATCGCGTGCCGGTGATTCTTCAGCGTGAGATCTATGCGTCGGCTGCGCTGGTCGGCGCCAGCATTGAGGTGGTGGGCGAGCGCCTGGGATGGCTGTCGAGTGGACGAACCTGGGTCGCTTTGGCGGCGTGCTTCGCGCTCCGCTACCTATCGCTGCACTACAAGTGGAACCTGCCGCACTTTTCCGGACACAACGATGAGGGCGGGGACTAGGATCGGCTTCACGGCCGATCCCGACTGCGCAGAGACCGTGCTCATGCTTGCGCGTCAGCATCACCCATGGAGCCCTGGCCATGGATTAGTATGCCGTTGGGCGCATCGCGGGACCTCATTGGGCGCGACCCAGGCCATGCATTGACGAACGGAAGCACCTTTGTCACGCTGTCAGCGAGGGTTTATTCATGAGCAGCTTGTCCTCACTCATCACCGATCCGTCGAGCGCATTGAGTTACCGACTCTGCGAGCCCGCACCCGCGCACCCATCGGCCTTGCTGATCCTGTTGCACGGCGTCGGGGGCAATGAAACCAACCTGGCCGAGATGGTGGCAACCGCCCCGGCCGATGCTTTGGTCGTCCTGGCACGAGGCCGGCTGACGCTGGGGCCTGGGCAATACGCCTGGTTCCGCGTGGCCTTCACCACAGCAGGGCCTCAGATCGTGGCGAGCGAAGCCGAGGAGAGTCGGCTGGCCTTGATCCACCTTGTCAAGCACTTGCAGGGCTTGTACGGCATTGAACCGATGCGCACCGTGATGGCCGGCTTCAGCCAGGGCGGCATCCTCAGTGCCAGTGTGGGGTTGTCGGCTCCGGAGTCGGTGAAGGGCTTTGTCGTGCTCGCCGGCCGCATCCTGCCTGAGCTTGAGCCGGTGCTCGCCCCACGTGAACGACTGACGAGCCTGCGAGCCTTGATTGCGCATGGCCAAGCCGATGACAAGCTGCCCGTGAGTTGGGCCGAGCGCGCCCACGCCTGGCTGGATCAACTTGGCGTTTCGCATGCGTTGAAACTCTATCCGGGTGGGCACGGCCTCAGCAGCGCCATGGTGAGTGACTTCAAAGCCTGGCTGCAAGGGGTTTTGCCGCCGCCATCAAGCGCAAACATGATGACGCTGCATCTGGAGGCCGACGCAGTCCGGCTGAGCGGGGGCAGTTTGGGCAGCCCTGGCCTGCGCATCGCGCCGGGCATCAGTGAGATCGTGCGGGCACACCTTGCGCAGCAGGGGTCGCTGGCCTTGACCATGGAGGCCGCCATCGCCGCCATAGAAGACGAACTGGCACTTGTGCCCAAGGCACTGCATCGCAGCCGCGTGGCAAGCAGCAGCGCCAGTCTGCGCACCATCGCTCGGGCGGCCGGCCTGAACGACTCAGCCAGCGTCCTCAGTCGAGAGGCTGTCGAGCAAGTATTCGCCCGCCAGTCTGCGGTGGCACTGGGGCGTCCTGCAACGTCCGACTGGCTGCCGCCAGACCTGTCGTTCGTGGCCGAACTGCTCCTCGCACGCGAACTGATGCACCACCTCGACATCGACTCGATCAAGCTGATGCACTGAGACCGGACAACACGAACCAATGGTGCGATAGAAGGCATGCGCCGGAATTGGGCTTGACGAGGGCAGTGGGTCCGTTGTGACGGGGGGCAGCGGAGATCAGAATGAAAATGAAGCTGAGGTATTCAATGGCGTGGTTGAGGCATCGGAAGACGTTGCAGGCGCTGATGCGTGAAGAGGTGCGTCATCTGACGACGATCCACGCCAGTGACCGGCGATGGCAGATGCCCTTCGCTGCCGCGCTTGCTTCGGGGCTGCCGCTACTCGTCGGGGCGCATTTCAACCGCTTGGATTACGGGCTGGTTTCATCGCTCGGCGGGCTCGTGTTTCTCTACATGCCCAACACGCCCTTGTATCACCGCATGATTTCGGTGATGGCTTGCGCGTTCGGCATGGCCGCTTGCTATGCGCTCGGATTGATGAGCCACTTCTATGCGCCGGTCATGATGCCCGCGCTGATCTTTACCGCCATCTTGGTGACGATGGTCTGCCGCTTTTATAGCCTAGGGCCGCCAGGTAGCCTGTTTTTCATCATGACCGCATCGATTGGGGCCTATTCGCCGGTGGACGTGTTGCAGCTACCGCTGATGGTGGGGCTGCTCACCATGGGCGGTCTGCTCGCTTGCCTGATCGGCTTGGTCTATAGCCTCTATATATTGCGCATCCAGGCGCCCAAGCCCGTGTCGCCATTGCCGCCCGCGACCTTTGATTTCGTGGTGTTCGACTCGGTGGTGATCGGCGTGTTCGTGGGCATCTCGCTGGCAGCGGCGCAGCTGCTGCAATTGCAAAAAGCCTACTGGGTTCCGGTCAGTTGCCTGGCCGTGATTCAGGGCGCCTCCCTGCGCGCCGTGTGGAGCAAGCAACTGCACCGGGTGATCGGTACAGGCATCGGGCTTCTGGTGTCCTGGGCCTTGTTGTTGCTCCCGCTGGACCAATGGAGCATCTCCCTGACGATGATGGCGCTGACCTTCGTGGTCGAGTTCACGGTGGTAAGGCACTATGCCTTTGCCGCCATCTTCATCACGCCCTTGACCATCTTGCTAGGAGAAGCGGCCACCTTGGGGCACGGTTCGGCTTCCGCTCTGATCCAGGCACGGTTCTGGGATACCGTCCTTGGGTGCTTCGTGGGCCTTGTCGGTGGCATCTGCCTGCACAACCCGCAATTTCGGGACGTGGTTGGCAGCGGCATGCGGCGCCTGATGCCATCACGTCTCGAAAATTGAATTGACCGGCCGATCGACCACCCAGCCATGTCGCGATGTTGAGTTTGATGCACGAGCGTCGCTACTTAGATGCGCACATCATTGGCTTGGGGCATTTTGCGGCCAGTTGAGTCATGGCGCGGCGTGTGGGGCTGCGGGTTGGTGTTTCCTGGCAGATTGAATCTTCTTGAGCAGCGGCCACATCCGGCGCATGCCCGCCACCGAACTGGCCGTCATCACGCCGCTCATCATGGCGCCGACGACGCCGCACGACATGATGTCCTGCCCGGTGAGCCACAGGCCCGGAATGCGCGTGCGCGGTGTCAGCCAATCCTGCTGGAAGCGTTGCGGGTTGTGGTCGATGCCGTACAGCTCGCCACGCGCATAGGCGCCAAACCAATCGGTGGACAAGGGGGTGGACACTTCGTGGAAATCGACCCGTCCGCGCAGTTGCGGCAGCTTGTCATACAGGTGCGCCATCAGGCGCTCACCGAACGCCGCCTTCAACGCTTCGTAGTCGGCCCCCCGTTGGCCCCAGGTGCTGTCGCGCCACTGCGCGAACCATTCGTAGGAGGCCGGCGCGACGATCTCGATGGTGGCGCGGCCCGGGTGGCGCCGCGCAAAGTCGGGGTCCTTGGCCGACGGGAAGGAGATGTAGACCACCGGAAATGGCGCGTGCCGGTCCTCCAGGAAGCGCGCCGTGTCGCCTTCGTAGTCGGCGCTGGGGTAGATCCAGAAGTTCGTCTTGGGCAAACCCAACTCTTCGGCGCTGCCCTTGAGGCCGACGTAGACGCCGATGTGGGCGACGCTGGGCCGCACGTGCTTGAGCTGCTGCGCGTAGCCCGTCTGGCGCGCCACGTCGGCAGGGAGCAGGCGCTCAAACGTGTTGAACACCCCGGCGCTGGAGATGACGCAATCACAGTCGATGCGCGTGCCATCGGCCATCAAGACGCCGCGTGCCCTGCCTTCGCTGACGATGATTTCCTGAACGCGGGCGTAGGTGAACACTTCGCCACCCGCGGATCGAATCCTGGGGAGGATCGACTCCGCAATGCGCCAGCTGCCACCCACCGGGTAGTAGGCCCCGTGCATGTAGTGATTGGCGATCAGGGCATGGATGATGAAGGACGATTGCTTGGGCGGTAGGCCCATGTCGCCCCACTGCGCGGTGAGCACGGCCATCAGCTCGTGATTGCTGGTCAACTCCGCCAGCACTTCAGCGGTTGTTTTTGAGAAAGCCTTCGGCAACTTCCAGCGCAGCAGGGGTTGCAGCAGGGCGCGCAGCCAAGGCGTGAGCAGGCGCCCCGTGACAAAGAAGGGAACGGCTTTCTTCGCCTGGGCCAGCAAGTCCATGTAGCGATCAATGGCCTGCGCCTCCGCCGGGAAGTGGCGCACCAGGTTGTCTCTGAACTGCTGCGTGCCCGCCATTGCTTCATAGACTTTGTCGCCAATGTGGAAGCGGTCGTACTCGGGCGCCATGGGGGCCCACTTCAGTTGCCCGTCGCTGAGGAAGTCCATGAAGCGGCTGGGGATCGTGGGGGCCCCCATCTCGCCGATGTAGTGCAGGCCAACATCCCACTCGTAGCCCTGGCGCTCGTAGCTGTGCGTGTAGCCCCCGGCGGTGTAGTGCTGCTCCATCACGGCCACCTTCCAGCCCAACGCCGACAAGAGGGCTGCGCTGGTCAGGCCGCCCATGCCGGAGCCGATGACGATGGCGTCGTAAGGGCCCTTCAGGCGCTCGGCCCGATAGCGATGCCCGATGCGAACAGAGGGGGGCTTGAGTCGGGTCATCGGTGGCCTCGATGTTGTCGCTGTAATCATTTGAATTTGATCACACACGGTGCGGGGGTGAACGGCGGCCCAAGTCCGGCACGGCCCGGTGACCGACATTGCGTAGACTTGGGCGCATGAACAGTGCCTTGACCTGGGACCACCCCCATCCCCACATCCTGTCGATCAGCGTGCAAGCGCAACACATCGACCTCATGCAGCACACCAACAACGTGGTCTACCTGCAATGGGTGAGTGATGTGGCCTGGGATCACTCACACCAACTCGGCCTGGGGCCGGACGACTACGCGGCGCTGGGGCACGGCCTGGTGGTGCGTCAGCACGAACTCCACTATTTGGCGGCCACCCGGCTGGGCGAGCGCCTGCTGCTGGCCACTTGGATCACCCATGTCGACAAGCTCTCGCTGCACCGGCACTACCAGTTCATCCGCGAAGGCGACGGCCTGACGGTGTTTCGTGGCACCACGCACTATGTCTGCGTGGACATCGTGCAAGGCAAAGTGCGCCGCATGCCGGGGGCTTTTTTCGACACCTATTCGGCCGCTGCCTTGCCGCCTGCCGAGGTCCCGTCCGATTGACCGGTCGGGGCGCGGCGCAGCGCACCATTTTGCTCGAATCTGGCGCACAATTTCCCCATTACCCCGACACAGCAGGAGTCCACATCATGGCGATCCCACATGCAGTCTCCGGTGACTTGGTCAAGGTTCACCCGGCGGCCGAGTCCTTGCCCGGCATGTTCAGCACAGCCATTGTCAAAGGCGCGCACCTGGAGGTGATCCGGGTGGTGCTGCCGGCAGGCAAGGCGTTTCCTGAGCACCGTGTGGCTGGCGAAGTCACCGTGCAATGCATCAAGGGCGTGTTTGAATTCAGGGCGCACGGACGAACGCAAACCCTCGCCGATGGCGACATGCTGTTTCTGGCGGCTCACGAACCCCATGAGCTGCTCGCCATCCAGGATGCCGCCGCGATCGTCACGATCTCCCTGAACGGCACATCGGCCTAGCCTGGAAAACAAATGCCGACGATGAAATGCATCGTCGGCACTGTGGGTGTTCACCCCGCCGTGTTTGTGGGCCTTCAACGGTGACCGAATGAAAGCCTCGGTGGCGGAGAACCCGTAATGTAGTCAAGGGCAGGACCTCCGTAAGTTTGGTGAAGCACGGCAAAAACCGTGCATTTCTCACGCGCTCACGCGCTGAACAGTTCGCCGCGTGCCGCCTGGGTGATGGCCACGACGCAGGGGTGCGTGATGCGCCGCTCGACCGAGATGGCGTAGAACTCCTCCACCAGCTCCGACGTGCGTCCGAGCACGCGCACGCCGTACTGGGCGCATGTTTCGGCCTCCAGCACGGTCGGCGCCATGAACACGCCACGCCCTTCGGCACCAAACGCCTTCATCAGCGCAGCGTCATCAAATTCGCCAATCGCGCGCGGGTGCAAGCGCTGCTGCGCCAGCCAGACATCAAGGCGTTGCCGCATCGCCGTGGCGGCGCCTTGCAGCAGCATCGGCGCGCCATCCAGGCAGCGCGGGAAGGCGCGCTTGAGGGTGTTTTTCAAAGGGGGCGTGGCAAAAAAACTCATGGCCGTGGTCCCCAGCGCGTGGTTGTAGGCCTTCACGCTGAGCTGCTTGCCCATCGGCTCATTGGCAATCACCAAGTCCAGCCGGTGCACCGAGATCTGCGCCAGCAGGCTCTGAAAGTCCCCTTCATGACAGATCAGCCGCACCGGCTCGGCTAAGCCGAGTGCCGGCTCCAGCAGGCGATAGGCAATGGCCTTGGGCACCGAATCGGCAATGCCGACCCGAAAGTCAAGCGCGGTGGGCCCGCGGCGCGCTTTGCCGATGGCCGCCTCCAGCTCGGTACTCAAGGCGAAGATCTGATCGGCGTAGCCCAGCGCCACGCGGCCTTCGTCGGTGAGCTCCAGGCCGCGCCCGGCCTTGCGAAACAAGGCGCACCCCAGCTGCGCCTCCAGCAGTTTGATCTGCCCTGACAGGGTTTGCGGCGTGGTGTGCAACTGCTCGCCAGCGCGCATGACGCCGCCCGACTTGGCCGTTGCCCAGAAGTAGTAGAGGTGTTTGAAGTTCACTTGCTGCGACTTTATCGAAGGTTTACTTCAGAAAATTCGACTTTACGCGAAGTATTGATTCGCCTAGATTAGCCTTTGTTTTAAACAGGGACCCCCGTGGAATTTCTGCTCGACCCCAATACCTGGATCGCCTTCGCGATGCTCACCGCCCTGGAGATTGTCCTGGGTGTGGACAACATCATCTTCATCTCAATCCTGGTGGGTCGACTGCCTGCGGCCGATCGCGACCGGGCGCGCCGTCTCGGCCTGGCTTTTGCGATGATCTCGCGTCTGATGCTGCTGTTCTCGCTGAGTTGGGTCATGGGCCTGACCGCCGACCTGTTCAGCGTGGCCGGTCACGGCATCAGCGGACGCGACCTCGTGCTTTTGCTGGGGGGATTGTTTTTGCTCTACAAGGCCTCTCACGAAATCTTCGTTGAGGTGGAGGCGCGTGAGCAGGACGGCCCCCCCGCCACCGACCAGGCGGCGCTCAAGGCCGCCGGACGGCGCTTGATGTGGAGCATCGTTGGCCAGATCGCGATCATCGATATCGTGTTCTCGCTGGATTCGGTCATCACGGCGGTGGGCATGGTCGATCACATCAGTGTGATGGTGGCCGCTGTGATCACCTCGGTCGGCGTGATGATGTTTGCCGCCAAGCCGATTGGCGAATTCGTCGATCGTCATCCGTCGGTGAAGGTGTTGGCGCTGGCCTTTTTGGTGATGGTTGGCATGGCCCTCACCGCCGAAGCCTTCGATACCCACATGCCCAAGGGCTACATCTATGCCGCGATGGCGTTCTCGCTGGTCGTGGAGGCGCTCAACATCCGTGCCCGCGCCAAGCGCCAGTTGAACGCCCTCTGATTTTCACCACCCGTTTGTTTCCACTGGAGGATTCGATGAATCACACCTTGCAAAACACCGCCCCGGTCTACGAGGCCTCCGTTGCGCAACGCCACCGCGTTCTGCGCAACACCTACGCCCTGCTGGCGCTGTCCATGTTGCCCACCGTCATGGGGGCCTGGCTGGGCGTGGCCACCGGCCTGACCAGCCTCATGTCGCCCGGCATTGGGGCCGTCGTGTTCCTGGCCGGCGCCTTCGGCTTCATGTTCGCGATCGAAAAAACCAAGAACTCGGCCGCCGGTGTGCCCGTGCTGCTGGCCTTCACCTTCTTCATGGGCCTGATGCTGTCGCGTCTGGTGGGCACCGTGCTGGGCCTGTCCAATGGCGCCGGCCTGATCATGACGGCATTTGCCGGCACGGGCGCGATCTTCCTGGGCATGGCCACCTTGTCGACGGTGATCAAGCGCGACCTCACCAGCATGGGAAAGTGGCTGTTCATCGGCGTCATCATGATGTTGGTGGCGGGCATTGCCAACATCTTCATCCAGTCCAGTGCCCTCATGATCACCTTGTCAGTGCTGGCCATCGGCGTCTTCTCGGCCTTCATCCTGCACGACCTCAAGCGCGTTCAGGACGGTGAGGAGACCAACTACATCAGCGCCACGCTGGGGGTCTACCTGAGTCTCTACAACGTGTTCCAGTCGCTGCTGTCCCTGCTGGGCATCTTCGGCGGACGAGACGACTGATCCTGGTCAATGAGGTGCTGGGGCCAGCGTGAACATGAACGTGGCGCCAGCGCCTTCGCTGGATTGGACCCATACCCGGCCGCCATGGCGCTCGATGATGCGTTTGACGATGCTCAGGCCGACCCCGTGTCCCTCGAAGCGTTGACCGTGGAGGCGATCGAAGGGCTCGAACAGTTGCACCGCTTTGGTGGGGTCGAAGCCGACACCGTTGTCGCGCACATAAAGAACGGTTTCAGGGCCTGCGCTCATCGCGCCGACCTCCACCTCAGGGTGCGGTTGGCTTCGGCTGAACTTGATGGCATTGGCAATCAGGTTGATGTACACCTGCCCGAGCAGGTCCGGGTCGGCGTGCACCTCCGGCAAGGAGCCCTGGATGCGCACGGGCAGCATTTTGGCCTCAGGGTCTTCATGCCGTATGCGCTCGAGGATGGTGGGCACCAATTCGGCCAGTTTGATGGGCCGAGTCACCAGCGGCGTGTCGCCGGCTCGCGCCAGGGCCAGGAGCGCCGCTACCAGGTTCGTCGACGAGTCCGCCTGGGCGGCGATGGCCGACAGCCCCCGCGCCGCAGTGGTCTGGTCTTGGCGTGCCAGCGCAGCCAAGGCCATGCGCGCCACGCCGGCGATCCCACCCAAGGGGCCACGCAGGTCGTGTGACACGCTGCGGTTGAAGCTCTCCAGCCCGGCCACCATCTGGTGCAAATCGGCGGTTCGTTGCGCGACGCGCTGTTCCAGCGTGGCATTGAGTTCGCGCAAGGCCAGTTCGACTTGCTCGCGTCGGCGCAAGGCCTCCTGCGTGAGGTGTTGCGCGCGCATCAGCCCGGTGGTCAGCAGCGTGATCCCTGCCACACTGGTGGGAATGGCCGCGAGGTAGCGCAACAGCAGAGGGTCCAGCCAACCCACCTGCGATGCCGCCACAAACACCGGGAAGGGGATGAGGGAGGCAAAGACCAGTGCGTGGCCCGCGCGGCGCTCCTGCGTGGCCGCCCACAGTGCCAACAGGGCCCAGCACGTCACAAAGCTGGCGAAATGAAGGCTGGCGCCCCGAGCGGAGAGGCCCGACGACAGGCCGATCAAAGGAGCAAGGGCCCCGCCGCCCAAGGCCAGCCATTGCAGGACTTGTTTGGGACGGCCCCCCAGTCCGACATAGTCGATCATGCCGTAGCTCATGGCGACGAGGGCCGGAAATGTCAGCAGGTGGCTCACGGTGCTGGCTTGGCCATCGACGGGCCTGGCGTAGGGCAGCGCGTAGCGCAGGGTGTGAAGCAGGAAGGTCAAGGCAAAGCAGCCGGCCCAGTATTGCCGCTGGTCTCGCCACAAAACGCTGTAGAGAATCGTCAGCGTTCCGAGTGAGAGGGCGCCCGCCAGGGCATAGAGTTGGAAAGACTGCATGATCACACCAAGGTAGCACTAACGGGCAAGCCATTCAACAGCCTGCGCAGCGCGTAAAGTACCAGAGGGTGCGCCGCACGGTCTTGCTGCCCCTTGAGATGAATTGCCGAGAATGAAGACAATCAACCGCCATCTGTGGCAACGGTTTTGGAGCCTGGCCGCGCCCTATTGGCGCCAGGACGAAAAATGGAAGGCCTGGGGGCTCCTGGTCCTGCTGATTGTGCTGCTGTTGGGGCAGACCGGATTTGCGGTGCTGTTCAATGAGCAGACGGGGGAGTTCACCTCGGCCCTGGCGGCACGCAACGGCGCGCGCTTCTGGCATGCCATCAAGTATTGCCTGGGCTTGCTCGCGGTGGCGGTGCCGATCTATGCCCTGTACTACTACGTGCGGGACCACCTCGGCAACCAATGGCGGCGCTGGCTCACCAGCAGCTTCCTTGATCGGTATTTCAAGGATCGGCATTTCTACGAGTTGAACGCCAACGCCGCCATCGACAACCCCGACCAGCGCATTGCCGAGGACATCAACACCTTCACCCAGCGCTCGCTTTACTTCCTGTTGATCGGCATCGGCTCGATTTTGCAACTGGTGGCCTTCAGCAGCGTCCTGTGGGCCATCTCCAGGGAACTGGTTTATTTCCTGGTGCTCTACGCGGTGGCCGGGACGCTGATCACGGTCTATGGCTATGGCAAGGTGCTGATCCGCCTCAATTTTCGCCAACTCCTGCTGGAGGCGGATTTCCGCTTCAGTCTGGTGCGGGTGCGCGAGAACGCCGAATCCATCGCCTTCTACCGCGGGGAAACGCAAGAATTACGGCAGGTCAAGCGCCGTTTTGCCGGGGCCTTCGGCAACTACAACCAGCTCATCACACGGCAGTTGTTCCTGAATCTTTTTCAGTATGGTTTCAGCATGCTGACCATTGTTTTGCCCAGTGCCATCATGGCCTCGCGGGTGCTGTCGGGTGAGCTGGAGGTGGGCCGCGCCATCCAGGCTGCGGGCGCCTTTGCGGCCGTTCTCAGTGCCATTTCATTGATTGTGGACAATTTCGAAAGCCTCAGTCGCTTCGCTGCCGGGATCAATCGCCTGGACACTTTTTCAAAGGTGCTGGACGACCTGCCGCCAGGACGGGTGGCGAGCGGCGGGGTGATCGAGTCGGTGGAGGGCGCGCGGTTGGCACTGGATCGCGTCACCGTGCAGACGCCCAATCACGAGCGCATTCTGGTCAGGGATCTCTCGATTGCCATTGAGCCGGGGTGCGGGTTGATGATTGTCGGGACCAGCGGCAGCGGCAAAAGTTCACTGCTGCGCGCCATCGCGGGCCTGTGGTACGCCGGCAGTGGCACCATCGTTCGACCGCGTCCCGAGGATCTGCTGTTTCTGCCCCAGCAGCCCTACATGCTGGCGGGCACGCTGCGCAGCCAGCTTCTGTACCCCAACAAGGACTTGCAGGTGATGGATGCCGAGCTCCTTGAGGTATTGGAGCGCGTGAACCTGCCTGGCATGGCCGCGCGATTTGGTGGGCTGGATGTCGAAATCGATTGGGAAAAGGTGCTGTCCATCGGCGAGCAGCAACGCCTGGCGTTCGCCCGTGTGCTGTTGACCCGGCCCCGCTTTGCCATGCTGGATGAGGCCACCAGTGCGCTGGATGTGGCCAACGAGGCGAGTCTTTACCGCCAGTTGATGGCCACCAACACCACGCTGGTCAGCGTGGGGCACCGCTCCACGATCCTGAAGTACCACAAGCGGGTGCTGGAGCTCACCGGCGATGGCCAGTGGCAGGCTCAGGACGCAGAAGGTTATCTTTTTAACCAGTAAGCGCAACCCCTGATCGCCCGCCTTGATGGGGGGTATTGATAATGTGCGCCGCAGTCCGTGCCAGGGCATGGGCCGCGTACATCAACACTCATCAGGGAACCCCATGAAAAACGTGATTCATCACCCGGCTTGGCTATTGTTGGCCGCCGCCGCATCAGCCAGCTGCGCAGCCAATCCGACCGACAACGGCAGTTACGGGTACAAGCACATTTACGTTGACAACCTGGCCAGCTGCAAGTTGCCCAGCACCTGCGGGACGCAAACCAACCCGTATAAAAACCTGCGTGAAGCCCTGTCCATGGTCGAGCCTGGGTCGGAGGTCATCGTTGCGGGGCATGCCGGGACGGCTTATTACAACGAGGACGATGGTCAGCCGGGCGCCACGCCGTTTGCCCGTCAGCAGTTCATGCAGTTCCCCAAGTTAAGCAAGGGTGGGTCGGCCAAAGCCACGGGCAGTAATCAAGCGTCGACCATTGTGCGGGCATGGAAAGGCACGGGCATGGTCAGGCCAGTCGTGCGCGGCACGATGAAATTCGGGGCCTGGCAATCCATGGCGGCCCAGACGGGCGTGAGCAACTTGTACGCCCTGTCGTGGACGGTCAAAGGTGAAGGTCTGGGGACGCCGGATGCGGCGCACCCTGGCGCCTACACCTTTCCCGTGGTCGGCCCTCAGCAGCTCTACCGGGGCGGCGTGGCCCTTCAGCAGGTCGGCGGCTTTCTCTATCACAAGGACAGCTATGACGCAGAGACCCAATACCAATGGCCGGCGCGCACGGCCACGCGCTTGATCGGCCGAATTGAACCCGCGAGTGGCGCGACCCCTTGGCTGAATCTGAGTGACAACCAGTTCTACTACGCCTACGACAAGGCCGCTGATGTGGCCACGCTCTATGTGAGGCTGGCCAGCCCCCTGGCTGCCAACGAAACCCTGGAGGCAAGCGTCCAGCAGTTCCTGCTTCAGGCCAGTAACGTCAACAACCTGACGGTCAAAGACCTCGTGATTGAGCGCAGCAACGGCAGCGCTTACTCGTCGCAAAACTCGGCCGTCATGTTCAATGGCAACAACATCGTTGTCGATGGCATCACGGTGCAGGACGCCGATGCGATCTGCGTTTACTTGGCGGGCACCAAACTGACCTTGAAAAACTCGGTGTTGCAACGTTGCGGGCAAATGGGCCTGGCTGCATCAGGTTCCAATCAGACGGTCAGCAATAACACCATCAACTACAACAACGCCAAAGGTTTCAATGAGTGGTGGGCCGGCAGTGGCATCAAACTCATCGGCAATGGCGCGCTCACCAGCTCGACCTTTGATGGCAACCAGGTGGCCTACAACTACGGACACGGCATCTGGCTGGACACCGACCCGACCATGATCACGATCAAAAACAACATCGTGGCCTTCAACGGCGATCTGGGTACCGGGGGTATTGGGGTCTTCATCGAAATATCCAACAGCAACACGATCACCAGCAACCAGATCTTTGGCAACACCAACCAGGGCATTCAGTTGAAGGGCACCGGCAACACGGTCAACTCCAACCTCATCGCCGGCAATCGGGCGACGGGGATTGCGCAGCCAGATGATGCACGCATCACCGCCTCGTCCGGCAACACCATGAAGCTGAACAAATTCGCCTGGAATGATGAGGTGGTGAATGGGTCGAGCAACTACCGGTTCGCTGTTCAACTGGCCAAGGGCAACACGGTCAACGACAACAAGTACTGTGGGTCGGGGCCCTTCTTGTCGGTGGGCGGCGTGAATGCCTATGACTTTGCGACCTGGCGCGCGAACGGGATGGACACGTCCAGCCTCTCATCGAGCAAGACGGTGGCCTATCCCTATGAGACCAACCTCACCAAGCCGGCCTTGCTGGGCAACAAGATGGTCGGCCGGTCGACGCAGCTGATCGCCGATGCCAAGAGTGGGGCGCTGCAGACCTCCATTGCCTCCTACTGCGGTTGGTAAGTCGGCGCCTCACGCCACATCACCGCGCGGCTGGTTGGCCAGGATGCGCCGGATGCTTTGGATGGCCTGCTGTACGGGACTTGACATGCAGGGGGAGTGGTCAATAAGATAGTAATAACTTACTATCTTTCCCATGAGCACCAAGCACCTTCCCGCAGACGAACGCCGCGCCGCCACGGTGGAGGCGGTAATGCAACTGGCCGCGCAGCACAACCCCAGCGAGATCACCACCACCTGGATTGCGCGACAAATGGGCGTCACGCAAGGGGCCCTTTTCAAGCATTTCCCCACCAAGGAGGCCATCCTGGAGGCAGTGATGAACTGGGTGGCCGAACGGCTGCTGACGCGCATCGATCAGGCGGCACAAGGCCAGACGTCTCCGCTGGCGGCGCTGGAGGCCATGTTCCAGGCCCACATCGGTTTTGTGTCCGAGCACCCCGGCGTGCCTCGCATGCTGTTTGGCGAGTTGCAGCGCCAGGGCGACACCCTGCCCAAGAAGATGGTGCAGACGCTGATCGCTCAGTACCGTGAACGGCTCAGTCAGGTGCTGGCGCGCGGCCAGGCGACGGGTGAACTGGATGCCCGCCTGGATGTCGATGCCGCCGCCGTGCTGTTCATCGGCTCCATTCAAGGCCTGGTGATGCAGTCCCTCATTGCCGGTGATGTGGCGCGCCTGCGCGCCGATGCGCCGGGGGTGTGGGCCATTTACCGTCGCGGCATCGGGGGCGTGCAATGACCTTTCCCCGTGTTCAACGCCGCACCCTCGCGGTCATCGCGGTGGTGCTGCCCTTGCTGCTGGTGTTCATCTACGTCGCCATGCGCTCCGGCCCCTTGGCGCCGGTGGCGGTCACCGTGACCACGGTCGAGCGCCTCGCGGTCACGCCGGCTTTGTCCGGCATCGGCACCGTGCAGGCGCGCTTCACCCACAAGATCGGCCCCACGGCGGCGGGCCGACTGCAGCGGCTGGACGTGCATGTGGGCGACGCGGTGCGCGCCGGCCAGGTGCTGGGCGAGATGGACGCCGTGGACCTGAACGACCGCATCGCGGCCCAGCAGGCCGCGATCCAGAGCGCCCAGGCTGCCTTGCGGCAGGCCGAGGCCAAGCGGGCGTTCGCGCAGACCCAGGCCCAACGCTACGAACAACTGCTGCCCGCCCGCGCCGCGACCGAGGAATACGTGGCCACCAAACAGCAGGACCTGTTGCTGGCCCAAAGCGCGCTGGCGGCCGCGCGCGAAGATGCCCGCCGTCTGCAGGCCGAGTGGCAGGCCTTGCAGGCCCAGCGTGGCAACCTGCGGCTCATCTCGCCTGTAGCCGGCATCATCGCCGCCCGCGAGGCCGACCCGGGCTCCACCGTGGTGGCCGGGCAGCCGGTGATCGAGGTGTTCGACCCCGCCAGCGTGTGGGTGGATGTGCGCTTTGATCAGGTCAACGCCGAAGGCTTGGCGCCGGGCTTGCCCGCTCAGGTGACGCTGCGCTCGCGCCGCAGCCAGCCCATCGCGGCGCGCGTGCTGCGCATCGAGCCTCGCGCCGATGCCGTCACCGAAGAAACCTTGGCCAAGGTGGTCTTCGCGCAGATGCCTTTGCCGCTGCCCCCGCTGGGTGAGCTGGCCGAGATCACCGTGCAGTTGCCGGCCTTGCCCGCAGCCCCGGTCATCGCCAATGGCGCCATCCGCACGGTCGACGGCCGCCGCGGCGTCTGGAAGCTGGTGGGCGACGCTCTCGCCTTCACCCCCGTCACCCTGGGCCGCTCCGACCTTGATGGCCGCGTGCAGGTCACGAAGGGCCTGGCGGCGGGAGACCGCGTGGTGCTCTACAGCGAGAAGGCGCTGACGGCACGCAGCCGCGTCCACATCGTCGAACGCCTCAACGGCGTGGCGCCATGATCAGCCTGGCCGGGCGCGACATCCTGCATGCCTGGGGCAAGTTCGTGTTCACCGGCATCGGGCTGGGCCTGCTGATCGGCGTGACCTTGACCATGGCCGGGGTCTACCGCGGCATGGTCGATGACGGCATGGTGCTGCTCGACAACAGCGGCGCCGACCTGTGGGTGGTGCAGCAAGACACGCTGGGCCCGTATGCCGAATCATCGAGCATCCCGGATGACCTGTGGCGCAGCATCCGCACCATGCCGGGGGTGGCGCAGGCGGCCAACGTCACCTACCTGACGATGCAGGTGGGCAAAGGCGACCAGGATGTGCGCGCCATGGTGGTCGGCATCATGGCCGGCGAGCCGGGCACGCCGGGCTGGCCGCCCCAGCTGATTGCCGGGCGCCAGATCACCCGCAGCCACTACGAAGCCGTCGCCGATGTGGCCTCGGGCGCGCAACTGGGCGATGTGCTCAAAATCCGCCGCAACCACTACACCGTGGTGGGCCTGACCCGGCGCATGGTGTCCTCCAGCGGCGACCCGATGGTCTTCATCCCTTTGAAAGACGCCCAGGAAGCGCAGTTCCTCAAGGACAACGATGCCATCCTGATGCAACGCCGCCGCACCGAGGCCAACCCCGCCTTCAACCGGCCGAACGTGCCCGGCCTGCTTGATGCCGTGATCGACTCGCAGACCCGCAACAGCGCCGTCAACGCGGTGCTGGTGCGCATCCAGCCCGGCGCCTCGCCGCAAGAGGTGGCCGAGCCCATCCATCGCTGGAAGCGCTTCACCGTGCATGCGCGCGCCCAGATGGAAGGCATCCTGGTGGGCAAGCTGATTGCCACCTCGGCCAAGCAGATCGCCATGTTCCTGGTGATCCTGTCGATGGTCAGTGCGGCCATCGTCGCCTTCATCATCTACACGCTGACGATGGACAAGATCCGCGAGATTGCGGTGCTCAAGCTCATTGGCACGCGCAACCGCACCATCGCCGGCATGATCCTGCAGCAGGCCCTGGTGCTGGGGGTGATCGGCTTCGTGGTGGGCAAGATTGCCGCCACCTTTGCGGCGCCGATGTTCCCCAAGTACGTGCTGCTGGTGCCGGGTGACTCCATCATCGGCTTCTTCGTCGTGCTGGGCATTTGCATGGTGTCGAGCCTGGTGTCCATCCGCATGGCACTGCGTGTGGACCCCGCCGAAGCGATCGGAGGCTGAGCATGGCAGGCCAAGGCATCCACATCGAAGGACTGAGCAAGCGCTATGGCGAAGGCGACACCGCCGTGCTGGCCTTGAAAGAAGTCAACATGCATGTCGAACCCGGCGAGGTGGTGGGCCTGATCGGCCCCTCGGGCTCGGGCAAGAGCACCTTGCTCAAATGCCTGGGCGCCGTGATCGACCCGACCGCCGGGCGCATGCAACTGGGCGATGAGGTGATCTTTGACAACGGCTGGAAAGTGCCCGACCTGCGTGCCTTGCGTCGCGACAAGATCGGCTTTGTGTTCCAGGCGCCTTACCTGATCCCATTCCTGGATGTGACCGACAACGTGGCCCTGCTGCCCATGCTGGCCGGCATGCCCAATGAGCAGGCACGGCAGCGCGCCCTGGAGTTGCTGACCGCGCTCGACGTGCACCACCGCGCCAAAGCCATGCCCTCGCAGTTGTCCGGCGGCGAGCAGCAGCGCGTGGCCATCGCGCGGGGCCTGGTCAACCGGCCGCCGGTGATCCTGGCCGACGAACCCACCGCTCCCCTGGATTCCGTGCGCGCGATGTCGGTGGTGCGCATCTTGAACGAGATGGCGCAGCGTTTCCAGACGGCGGTCATCGTCGTCACGCACGACGAGAAGATCATCCCGACCTTCAAGCGGATTTATCACATCCGTGATGGCGTCACGCACGAAGAGGCGGGCGAGGGGCGGGCGCTGCGCTGAGACCGGCCTGGCGTTCATGCGGGAGGACGAGCAACTGGCGCATGACGTCCATGCCGTCAGCGCGACCATCCCGGCCAAAGCACCCGTGAATGATCCGTGTGAAGCCTTCACCGGACATTGCCTACATTGAGGTGGCGTCCGCTTCCGGCCGATTGCGGTCTTCGCCCCTGCGCGCACTCACAAACTGAAATCGTAATCAATGGTCAACGGCGCATGGTCACTGAACCACTGCTCCTTGAACACGCTGGCATGGCGCGCGGTAGCCGCCAACCCAGGTGTCGCCAGGTGGTAGTCAATCCGCCAGCCCACGTTCTTGGCCCGCGCCTGCCCCCGGTTGCTCCACCAGGTGTAGCACTCGTCGGTGGTGTCGGGGTGCAGCGTGCGGTACACATCGACCAGGCCGATGGGGCCGGACGGGTCGAGCAGGGTGCTCATCCAGGCGCGCTCTTCGGGCAAGAAGCCGCTGTTCTTGAGGTTGCCCTTCCAGTTCTTCAGGTCCTTTTCGTGGTGCGCGATGTTGACGTCGCCCACCAGGATGAATTCGCGCTCGGCCTTCAGGCGAGCCAGGTGCGGCGCGATCATGCCCAGGAAACGAAACTTGGCCTGCTGGCGGTCTTCCGAGCTGGAGCCGCTGGGGAAGTAGCAGCTGATCAGGGACAGCTTGCGGCCCGGTTTGTCAAAACGCAGCTCCACCCAGCGCCCCTCGGCGTCGAATTCGGTGGTCACATCGTGCGTGCCCAGGCCGATCAGCACGTCCGAGGGCTCATGCCGGCTGTACAGGCCCACGCCCGAATAGCCCTTCTTTTCAGCGTGATGGAAGTGGCCCCTCATGTCGGCAAATGCCTTGAGCGGCTCAGGCATGTCGTCGACATGGACCTTCAGTTCCTGCACGCCCATACAATCGGCGCTGAGTTCTTCCGCCCAGGGCACGAGCCCTTTGGTGGCAGCCGAGCGGATGCCGTTGAGGTTGAGGGACACGAGTCGAAACACAAGGCACTTTCATCATGAGCAACACCCCTTCTACCAACGCGCTGGCCCAGGAATTTGTGGCCTTTGCAGTGCAATCGCAGGTGTTGCGGTTCGGGGAATTCAAGACCAAGGCGGGGCGCTTGTCGCCCTATTTTTTCAACGCCGGTTTGTTTGACGATGGCGCCAAGCTGGGCCGCCTGGCGCAATTCTATGCACAGCGCCTGGTGGCGTCCGGCCTGCAGTTTGACATGCTGTTCGGCCCGGCCTACAAGGGCATCACGCTGGCGGCAGCGGTGTCGATTGAGCTTGCGCGCCTGGGGCACAACAAGCCTTTCGCCTACAACCGCAAAGAGGCCAAAGACCACGGCGAAGGCGGCACCCTGGTGGGCGCGCCCGTCAAAGGCCGGGTGCTGATCATTGACGACGTGATCTCGGCGGGCACCTCGGTGCGCGAATCCATCGACCTGATCGCCGCCGCCGGGGCCACCCCCTGCGGGGTCACCATCGCCCTGGATCGTCAGGAAAAAGCCACCCTCAATGGACAGGACTGTGAAGAAAGCGCGGTTCAGCAAGTCGAACAACGCTACCAATTACCGGTTGTTTCCATTGCGGCTTTGGTCGACCTGATGCACTATCTGAACACTCAGTCAGACCCTGCGTTGGCGGCGTTCTACCCGGCCGTGCTGGCCTATCGCCAGCGCTATGGGGTCTGAGAACAGCGAGAAATTGCAGTGCAAAGACCCATGAAATGGATGTTGTTGGTGGCGACTCTGAGCGCCCCCTTGTGTGGGGCGACTGTCGCCCTGGCGGCGTCGGGCATCTACACCTGCGTGGACGATCACGGGCGCAAGCTGACGTCGGATCGGCCGATTCAGGAGTGCCTGGACCGCGAGCAGCGCCTGCTCAATAAGGACGGTTCGCATCGTCAGACGATGTTGCCGCGCATGAGTGCCGAAGAGAGCGCTGCCTATGACGAGCTTCAGCGCCAAAAGGCCGCGCAAGAGCTTGCCCGCAAGGATGCAATCCGCCGCGACCGCAACCTGATGCTGCGCTACCCCAACCAGGCCGCGCACAACAAGGCGCGTGAAGCGGCCCTGGACGATTTGCGCAAGGCCGTCAAGGTGTCCGAGGCTCGTGCGGTCGAATTGCAGGCCGACCACAAGGACCTGCAGAGCGAGGCCGAGTTTTTCAAGGGCAAGCCCCTGCCGTTCAAGTTGCGCTCGCGCGTGGAGGCCAATGAGGCCACGCAGCAGGCGCAGCGCGACATCATCCAGAATCAAAAGGACGAGATGGTGCGCATCAATGCCCTGTACGACGCCGAACTGGCGCGTCTGACCCGCTTGTGGGCGGGTGCGCCGCCGGGGTCTGTGCCCGATGTCGCGGCGGCCTCGGCCCCCGCGACGCCTGCGGTCGTCAGCCGCCCAGCTTCTTCTTCAAAAGCTCGTTGACCGCGGCCGGATTGGCCTTGCCCTTGGTGGCCTTCATGGCCTGACCCACCAGGGCGTTGAAGGCCTTGTCCTTGCCGGCGCGGAACTCTTCCACCGATTTGGCGTTGGCGGCCAGCACCTCGTCGAGGATCTTTTCCAGCTCGCCGTTGTCGCTCATCTGTTTCAGGCCCTTGGCCTCGATGACCGTGTCCACGCGGGCCTGCGGGTTGGCCGTTTGTCCCGAGTTGCCGATCCACAAGGCCTCGAATACCTGCTTGGCGCCGTTGTTGGAGATGGTGCCGTCGGCGATGCGCACGATCAGGGCCGCCAGCACCTCGGCGCTCACCGGGCTGGATGCAATGCCTTGTTCACCGGCATCGCTGGCATTGAGGCGGCGCGAGATCTCGCCCATGATCCAGTTGGACACCAGCTTGGGCTGGCCACAGGCCTTGGTCGCCATTTCAAAGAAGGCGCCCACGGCCTTGGATTGCGTCATCAGCGTGGCGTCGTAGGCGGGCAGCCCGTAGTCGCCCTGAAAGCGCTGGGCCATGGCGGCGGGCAGCTCGGGCATTTCGCCACGCACGCGCTCGATCCACTCTGGCGCGATCATCAGCGGAGGCAGGTCGGGGTCGGGGAAATAGCGGTAGTCGTGCGCGTCTTCCTTGGTGCGCATGGCGCGTGTCTGGCCGGTGTCGGCGTTGAACAGCACGGTGGCTTGCTGGATGGCGCGGCCATCTTCGATCTCATCGATCTGCCATTGGATCTCGTAGTCCACCGCTTGCTGGATGAACTTGAAGCTGTTGAGGTTCTTGATTTCGCGGCGCGTGCCAAAGGGCGCGCCGGGCTTGCGCACCGACACGTTGGCGTCGCAGCGGAACGAGCCTTCTTGCATATTGCCATCGCAGATGCCCAGCCACACCACCAATGCATGCAGGGCGCGCGCGTATTCGGCCGCCTCGATGCTGGCGCGCATGTCGGGCTCAGTCACGATTTCAAGCAGGGGCGTGCCGGCGCGGTTCAGGTCGATGCCGCTGGACTTCTCGCCATTGAAGCCGATGAAGTCGTCGTGCAGGGACTTGCCTGCGTCCTCTTCCAGGTGCGCCCGCGTCAGTTGCACGGTGTGCTCCTGGTCGCCCACGAAAAAGCGCACATGCCCACCTTGCACCACCGGGATCTCGTACTGGCTGATCTGGTAGCCCTTGGGCAGGTCGGGGTAGAAGTAGTTCTTGCGCGCGAAGATCGAGCGCGGCGCCACGGTCGCGCCGACGGCCAGGCCAAACGCAATGGCGCGGTCCACAGCGCCGCGGTTCATCACCGGCAGCGTGCCGGGCAGGGCCAGATCGACGGGGCAGGCCTGTGTGTTGGGCTCGGCGCCGAACTGGGTCGAAGCGCCGGAGAAAATTTTGGAGCGGGTCGACAGCTGGACGTGGGTTTCCAGGCCGATGACGACTTCGTAGCCGCGAATGAGTGCAGGTGTCATGAGGCGTGTGCTGCGTGAGGGTGTTCAGGGCGGGTGGGGCTCATGCCAGGCTGCTCGGCGTGCGCTGATGCCAGTCGGTGGTTTGCTGGAAGGCATGCGCGGTGTGCAGCAGCGTGCCTTCCTGCCAGTAGTTGCCGATCAGTTGCAGGCCCACGGGCAGGCCGTGCTCGCCAAAGCCGGCGGGCACACTCATGCCGGGCAGGCCGGCCAGGCTGGCGGGCAGGGTGAAGATGTCGGCCAGGTACTCGGCCAAGGGGTCGGCCTGGTGACCGCTGTCGCCAGCGATCTGGCGCGCCACGGTGGGCGCCACCGGGCCGGCGATCACGTCGCAGTGCTGGAAGGCCGATTGAAAGTCGTCGGCAATCATGCGGCGCAGTTTTTGCGCCTGCAGGTAGTAGGCGTCGTAGTAGCCGTGCGAGAGCACATAGGCGCCGATCATGATGCGGCGCTTGACCTCGGGCCCGAAGCCTTCGGCACGGGTCTTTTTGTACATGTCGGCCAAGTCGGTGTAGTGCTTGGCGCGGTGCCCGAACTTGACGCCGTCAAAGCGGCTCAGGTTGGACGAGGCCTCGGCCGGCGCGATGATGTAGTAAACGGGGATGGACAGCTCGGTGTGCGGCAGGCTCACGTCCACCAAGGTGGCGCCCAGCGCCTGCAGTTGCGCTAAAGCCTGACGTGTCGCCTCCAGAACGTCTGCCGCCACGCCCTTGCCAAAGAACTCGGTGGGCACACCCACGCGCAGGCCCTTGAGGGGTTGCTCGGCGGTGGCACCGGCGCGCACGGCATGCAGGCCGGTCACGAAGTCGGGCACGGCTTGTTGGGCGCTGGTGGCATCGCGTTCGTCAAAACCGCTCATGGCCTGCAGCAGCAGGGCGCAGTCCTCGGCGGTGCGGGCCAGCGGGCCAGCCTGGTCCAGGCTGGACGCGAAAGCGATCATTCCGTAGCGCGAGCAGCGGCCGTAGGTGGGCTTGATGCCGGTGATGCCGGTCAGCGCCGCGGGCTGGCGGATCGAGCCGCCGGTGTCGGTTCCGGTGGCGCCGGCCACCAAACGCGCGGCCACCGCCACGGCCGAGCCCCCCGATGAGCCGCCCGGGATGCGGTCCAGCGCCCAGGGGTTGCGGGCCAGCTGATAGGCGGAGTTTTCGTTGGCCCCGCCCATGGCGAACTCGTCACAATTGAGCTTACCCAGCGACACGGTGCCGGCGCTTTTGAGGCGCGCCACCACGGTGGCGTCAAAGGGGCTGACATAGCCTTCGAGCATTTTGGACGCGGCCGTGGTCGGTTGGTCTTGCGTGACAAAGATGTCCTTGTGCGCAATCGGAACGCCGTCCAGCGGACCCCGCGCCTGACCGCTGGCACGGCGCTGGTCGGAGGCGGCCGCCAAGGCCAGGGCGCCGTCAGCATCGACGTGCAGGAAGGCGCCCAGGTTCTGGTGGGCGGCGATGCGATCCAGCGCGTGGCGGGTCAGGGCCACGCTGGAGACTGCGCCGGTGGTCAGCTGATGGCTGGTTTGCGCCAGCGTCAGGTCATGGGGTTTCACAATGGTTGTGGACGCGTTCATTCAATCACCTTGGGCACCAGGAACAGGCCGCCGTCCTGGGCGGGGGCATTGCGCATATTGGCCTCGCGATGGTTGGTCTCGGTCACCGCGTCATCGCGCAGGCGCAGGGTCACGTCCTCGATGGCCGACAAGGGGGTGTACAGCGGCTGGACACCCGAGGTGTCCACCGCGCGCATTTTCTCGACGATGGCGAAAAAATCGTTCAACTGGGTCAGCATGGCGGCTTGCTCGTCGCTGCGCAACTCAAGGCGCGCAAGCTGGGCAATCCGACTGACGTCGTCAGGGGTCAGGGCCATGGGGTCATCCAAGCGTGTCAAAGGGTGTCAAAGGGTGCTTTTTGGGGGACATCCCCCCCGAGCATGGAGTATTATCCAAGGTTATCCACAGGCTGTGATTGCGCATCATTTGCGTGATTTCCGGTTGAGGGGTTTTGAAGATTTTGGATCGCTGCTGACGCTGGTGCGCCACGCAGCGTGTCTTGTTTAAATGGCTTTGCTCGGGATGGACGGTTCGGCAGTGCGGTCAAGCAGCACGGCGGACTTTCCATGGCTTGAGGAGGCTGGCCGGAGTGTTGTCGCATGTATGGAATGTTTCGCAAGTATTTTTCCACTGATTTGGCCATTGACTTGGGCACGGCCAACACGCTGATATTCGTGCGTGACAAAGGCATCGTTTTGGACGAGCCCTCGGTGGTTTCCATTCGCCACGAAGGCGGCCCCAACGGCAAGAAAACGATCCAGGCTGTGGGCAAGGAAGCCAAGGCCATGCTGGGCAAGGTGCCCGGCAACATCGAGGCCATCCGCCCGATGAAAGACGGCGTGATCGCCGACTTCACGGTCACCGAGCAGATGCTCAAGCAGTTCATCAAGATGGTGCACCCGCGCTCGGTGCTCAAGCCCAGCCCGCGCATCATCATCTGCGTGCCCTGCGGCTCCACTCAAGTTGAACGCCGCGCCATCCGCGAGTCGGCGCTGGGCGCGGGTGCCTCCGAGGTCTACCTGATCGAAGAGCCGATGGCCGCAGCGATTGGCGCCGGTTTGCCGGTGTCGGAAGCCTCCGGCTCCATGGTGGTGGACATTGGCGGCGGCACCACCGAAGTGGGCGTCATCTCGCTGGGCGGCATGGTCTACAAAGGCAGTGTGCGCGTGGGTGGCGACAAGTTCGATGAACACATCATCAACTACATCCGCCGCAACTACGGCATGTTGATTGGCGAGCCCACCGCCGAGGCCATCAAGAAAGAAATCGGCAGCGCCTTCCCGGGCTCTGAAGTCAAGGAAATGGAAGTCAAGGGGCGCAACCTGTCCGAAGGCGTGCCGCGCAGCTTCACCATTTCCAGCAACGAAATTCTCGAAGCCCTGACCGACCCGCTCAACCAGATCGTGTCGGCCGTCAAGAACGCGTTGGAGCAGACCCCGCCCGAGTTGGGCGCGGACATCGCCGAACGCGGCATGATGCTGACAGGCGGCGGCGCGCTCTTGCGCGACCTGGATCGCCTGCTGGCCGAAGAAACCGGCTTGCCGGTGCTGGTGGCCGAAGACCCGCTGACCTGCGTGGTGCGCGGTTGCGGCATGGCCCTGGAGCGCATGGATCGCCTGGGCAGCATCTTCACGTCGGAATAACTTGACGTCATGGTGAGTGCGCCCGGCGGGGTGCACTGGCCCTTTTGCGCGGGAGCGCTGCATGCCCCTGGCCACCTTCGACCGGACCCCGCCGCCCTTCTTCAAGCAAGGGCCGTCGGCCTTCACTCGCCTGATGTTTTTCTCGGCCCTGGCCATCTTCTTGATGGTGGCCGACACGCGCTGGCGTGTGACGCAACCCTTGCGTGCGGTGGTGGCCACCGCCTTGCAACCGGCCCAGAGTGCCTTGCTGGCCCCGCAGGCCTGGTGGGACGAGGCGGGGCATTACGTGGCGGGACTGCAAGAGGCGCGAGCCGCGCAGCTTCGCGCCCAAAGGCAGTCGGTGGCGCAGGCCGAGCGCATGATGCGCGTGGATCAGCTGGAGCGCGAAAATGCCCGCTTGCGGGCCTTGCTTTCCTTGCGTCCGCGACTCAATGTGAAGTCGCTGACCGCCGAAGTGCTGTACGACGCCCCCGACCCCTTCACCCGCAAGGTGGTGATCGACCAAGGCAGCACCCATGGGGTGATTCTGGGCGCGCCCGTGATTGACCAGGTGGGTGTGCTGGGGCAGGTCACGCGGGTCTATCCCCTGACCTCGGAGGTGACCCTGGTGACCGACAAGGATGCCGCGGTGCCAGTCGTCAACAGCCGGACCCGCCAGCGCGGTGTGGCCTATGGCACGCCCCAGGCCTTGTCCATGGAGTTGCGCTTCATGGCGGGCAATGCCGATGTCCAGGTGGGCGATGAATTGCAGACCTCCGGTCTGGATGGCGTCTATCCGCCCGGGCTGCCCGTGGCGCGGGTCGCGCAGGTGGACCGCCGCGCGGACTCGGCCTTTGCGCGCATCGTGTTGGTGCCCAAAGCCGAGCCCGACGATTCGCGCCATGTGCTGCTGATCATGCCGCTGGCCCAGCAATTGCCCGAACGTCCAGCGGCCGCGGGACAGGCCTCGTCGGCCCCAGTTCTAGGCGGCAGTCGGCACGGCAGGGGCGAGTCTGCGGCGGCACGTGCCAGCGACACGGGGGTCAAGCCATGATGCCGCGTGGCAGTGTGCTGCTGATGCCGGTCAACCCGGTGTTCATCTGGGCCACCTTGCTGGTCGCCTTTGTCCTTAACCTCATTCCTTTGGGGCGTTCGGCCGCCTTGCCCGACCTGCTGGCCGTGGTCCTGGTGTTCTGGAACGTGCACCAGCCGCGCCGTGTGGGCGTGGGGGTGGCTTTTGCTTTTGGCCTGTTCATGGATGTGCATCAGGGCGCCTTGCTCGGCCAGCATGCCTTGGCGTACACCCTGCTCAGCTACTTTGCCATCGCGGTGCACCGGCGCCTGCTGTGGTTCACGGTGGGCTCGCAGGCCGTTCAGATCCTGCCCTTGTTCATCGCGGCCCATGTGGTCTCGCTGCTGGTGCGCCTGATCGCCGGGGCGGGGTTTCCGGGCTGGGGCCTGCTGGTCGCGCCGCTGCTGGAGTCGGCGCTGTGGCCCGTCGTCACGGTGGTCCTGCTGGCGCCGCAACGCCGCGCGCCGGATCGCGACAAGAACCGCCCCCTGTGAATGACCCAGGCAATGAGGTGCTGACCCGCTCATGACCGAACTCAAGAACATCGAGCAGGAGCTGAGCCGCTTTCGCGCTCGGGTGTGGGCGGCTGTGGCCTTCGTGTTGCTCTGCTTTGTCTTGCTGGCCTTTCGCCTGATGGTGCTGCAGATCACCCGTCACGAAGACTTGTCCACCCAGGCCGAGAACAACCGCATTGCCGTGGTGCCCATCGTGCCCAACCGGGGGTTGATCGTGGACCGCAACGGCGTGGTGCTGGCCAACAACTACTCGGCCTATACGCTGGAGATCACGCCTTCCAAGGTCGATGACCTGGAGGCCACCATTGATGCCCTGGCGCAGATCGTCGAGATCGCCCCGCGCGATCGACGCCGCTTCAAGCGTCTGCGCGAGGAGTCCCGCAGCTTCGAGTCCATTCCCATCCGCACGCGCCTGACCGACCAGGAAGTGGCCCGTTTCACGGCCCAGCGCTTTCGCTTCCCGGGCGTGGACATCCAGGCGCGCCTGTTTCGCCACTATCCCTATGGCGAGCTGGCCAGCCATGTGCTGGGCTACATCGGGCGCATCAACCAGAAAGAAAAAGAAGCCATTGAAGACTGGCCGGACGAAGTGCAGGCCAACTACCGGGGCACCGATTACATCGGCAAGCTGGGCATTGAGCAGAATTACGAAAAAGAGTTGCACGGCCTGACCGGCGTTGAAGAGGTCGAGACCAGCGCGGGCGGTCGCGCGGTGCGGCGCTTGCGATCGCACCCGCCCACGCCGGGCGACACGGTGCACCTGTCCATTGACATCAAACTGCAAGCCTTGATCGAGCGCCTGTACGGCGATCGACGCGGTGCGCTGGTGGCGATCGATCCGCGCAGTGGCGAAGTGCTGGCCTTTGTCAGCAAACCCACTTTTGATCCCAACTTGTTTGTTGATGGCATTGACAGCGAGAACTGGCGCGAGCTCAATGAGTCCGCCGACAAGCCGCTGCTGAACCGCGCGTTTCGCGGCACCTATCCGCCGGGGTCGACCTACAAGCCCTTCATGGCCCTGGCCGCGCTGAACACCGGCAAGCGCAGCACCACCATGACCATGTACGACGGGGGCTTCTTCATGTTTGGTGGGCACAAGTTCCGCAGCCCCGAACACGAGCAGACCGGCATGTTCGACATGCGCCGCGCCATCGTCAAATCCAGCAATGTGTACTTCTATTCCTTGGCCAACGACTTGGGGGTCGATCTGATCCATGATCAGTTGGCGCCCCTGGGTTTTGGCCGCCAGACCGGCATCGACCTCAAGGGTGAGTTGACAGGCGTGCTGCCATCGACCGATTGGAAGCGGCGCGCCTACAAGCGACCGGAACAGCGCCGCTGGTATGCCGGCGAGACGATTTCGCTGGGCATTGGCCAGGGCTACAACAACTTCACCATGCTGCAAATGGCCACCGCCTTGTCCACCCTGGTGTCCGACGGGAAGCGCTACGAGCCCCGTCTGGTGCGTGAAATCGAGGGCGTGTTGACCCGCGAAAAGCATTTGGTGTCCAGTCAGGCCTTGGAGCCTCTGGTGTTCAAGCCTGGGGCCGCGGCCTTCATTCGCGAAGCGATGTATGGCGTGACGCAAGAGGGCACCTCCACGCGCGTGTTCGTGGGGGCGCCCTACCAGAGTGGCGGCAAGACCGGGACCGCGCAAGCCGTGGGTCTCAAGCAGAACGAAAAATACGTGGCCTCGCGGATGGACGAATACCAGCGCGACCATTCACTGTATGAAGCCTTCGCGCCGCTGGACGACCCCCGCATTGCCTTGGCCGTGATCGTTGAGAACGCCGGCTTTGGCGCGGAGGCGGCCGCGCCCATCGCACGCCGCGTGTTGGACTATGTGCTGCTGGGGCAATACCCCAGTGAGGAGGACATCGAGGCCGTGCGGCAAGGCAAGGCCAGTGCGCCGCTGGGCACGCCGCGCCGGGCCGAGGACGTGCCCTTGCCTCAGGGGCAGGACGCGTTTGGCGCGGAGGTGCCCATGCCAGTGAATGAGGCTGCTTCGAGTTCGGCCCCTGCGTCGGGGGCCGCCTCCGCGTCGGCCTCCATGGCGATGGCTGCATCCCGGCCCCGGACCATCGCGCCCGCATCCACTCCGAGTGCGCCATGAACGTATCGTTTCAAAAGCCATCCCTGCGCCAGCGCATCAAGCCGATCTTTCAGGGCTTTGACTTGCCCTTGCTGGTCGTGGTGCTGGTGCTGTGCACCATCGGTCTGATCACCATGTATTCGGCCGGCTATGACAACGGCACCCGGTTTGTCGACCAGTCACGCAACATGATGCTGGCGTTTGTCGTGATGTTTCTGGCGGCTCAAGTGCCGCCACAGCGCATGATGGCCCTGGCCGTGCCTTTGTACGCCGCCGGGGTGTTTCTGTTGATCCTGACGGCGCTGCCCCACGTGGGCATCACCAAGAAGGGCGCCACGCGTTGGCTCAATGTGGGGATGGTGATCCAGCCCAGCGAGGTGCTGAAGATCGCCATGCCGTTGATGCTGGCGTGGTGGTTTCAGCGGCGAGAAGGGCAGTTGCGCGGCTTGGATTTTGTCGTGGCGGGCCTGCTGCTGGCGATTCCGGTCGGTTTGATCATGAAGCAGCCCGACCTGGGCACGTCCTTGTTGGTGTTGTCATCGGGTCTGTATGTGATTTTTTTCGCCGGACTGAACTGGCGTTTGATTCTTCCCGTGTTTGTCGTCGCGGGCATCGCAATCAGCGCCTTGGTGATGTCCGAGGAAAAAATTTGCCAACCGGAGGTCAACTGGGTGGTGTTGCATGAATACCAGAAGAACCGCATCTGCACCTTGCTCGACCCCACCACCGACCCGCTCGGCAAGGGCTTTCACATCATCCAGGGCATGATCGCCATTGGCTCGGGCGGCGTCATGGGCAAGGGCTTCATGAAGGGCACGCAGACCCACCTGGAGTTCATCCCCGAGCGCACCACCGACTTCGTGTTCGCGGCGTTTGCAGAAGAGCAGGGTCTGGTGGGTTGCCTGGTCCTGATGAGCGGATTCCTGGTGTTGATTTTTCGAGGGTTGATGATCGCGGCCCAGGCGCCCACGCTGTTTTCGCGGCTGCTGGCTGGCAGCGTGTCGCTGAGTTTCTTCACTTACGCCTTTGTCAACATGGGCATGGTCAGTGGCATCTTGCCCGTGGTGGGCGTGCCCCTGCCATTCATCAGTTACGGGGGGACCGCCATGGTCACGCTGGGCTTGGCGCTGGGCATCCTGATGTCCATTGCCAAGAGCCGCGGGATGATGCAGCGCTGAGGTGCTGCGGCGCCCGATGCCTTGGCGTACCATGAATCACCACGGTTGCTGGGTTTCTTCATGACTGCTTCGCCTTCATCGCCGCCAATCTCGAATGGCCGGGATCACTCCCCGGTGGACCATCTGTTGATCGCGCTGGATTCGGCGTTGCGCACCGTCTTTGCCGAGCACAGCGCCGCGCGCCCGAGTCCGCAACCCGTCGATGATGGCAGCCCCTTGACGGCCCCAGAAAAGCGCCATGCCGCCGCCCTGATGCGGGTCAACCACGTGGGCGAGGTGTGCGCGCAGGCCTTGTACGCTGCGCAAGCACTGGGCACCCACAACCCGGCCTTGAAGGACCAGTTCGAGGCCGCCGCCCGCGAAGAGACCGATCACCTGGCCTGGACCGAGCAGCGCCTGCGCGACCTCAACGGCCGCCCCAGCGTGCTCAACCCCCTGTGGTACGCCGGCGCCTTTGGCCTGGGCCTGCTGGCCGCACGCGCGGGCGATCAGGTCAGCCTGGGTTTCGTGATGGAAACCGAGCGTCAGGTGGCCGAGCATCTGCATGGCCACATGGAGCGTCTGCCCCCTGGTGACCAGGCCTCACGGGCCATCGTGGCGCAAATGCGCGACGACGAGGCGCAACACGCGCAAATGGCTCAGCAGGCCGGCGGCGTCGAATTGCCCGCGCCGGTGCGTGGCCTGATGCGCCTGGCCGCCAAGGTGATGACGACCACTGCGCATTACCTTTGATGCAATCCCTTTGATTCAGACCGCCACGAGTTCGAAGCTGGTGGTGATCTCGGCGGTCTTGCCCAGCATGATGCTGGCCGAGCAGTATTTTTCGTGGGACATCTGGATGGCCCGCTGCACGGCGGCCTCAGGCAGGTTCACCCCCGTGACCACAAAGTGCATGTGGATTTTGGTGAACACCTTGGGGTCGGTTTCGGCGCGCTCGGCGGTCAGTTTCGCTTGGCAGCCGCGCACGTCGTGGCGGCCCCGCTTGAGGATCAGCACCACGTCGTAGGCCGTGCAGCCGCCGGTGCCAGCCAGCACGGTTTCCATGGGGCGCGGGGCCAGGTTGCGGCCACCGCCGTCGGGCGCGCCGTCCATGCTCAGGACGTGGCCGCTGCCGGTTTCAGCCAGGAAGGCCATGCCCGCCGAGGGCTGCCAGTGGATGGTGCATTCCATGCGATCTATCTCCAGAAAACTCAAAATTGGGCTGAACGTGGGCGCAAGGGGACAAATTCAGGGGCGACCCTTGTGTCCGCTTCGCGCGTTAGATACAATTTGCAACAGATGTGTGGAACTTTTCACTGTGTGAGCGCACTCACCCATTGCATGTTTCGTTTGTCTACTCCACTCCTCCATTTTTTGGTGGATTAAGCCCGAAGTTTCGCTTCGGGCTTTTTTTTCGCCAAGTGTCGCCGTGTGGCGGTTTCAGGGGGCATTCATGGCCGCTTCGCCGGCTTTGGCCTTGGCCGCCATCTCTTCACGCAGCCGCTTGAGTTTCTCGCGCGGGTTTTCGGTCGGCCCGCCTTCGCCCAGTTTCATCTCGCCAATGAAGCGGCTGGGAATGGCGGGCACCAGTTCGCGGCCCTTCTTGCGGCGCTTGAGGGTGCTCACCGACAGGCTCAGGCGAGCCCGCGTGATGCCCACGTACATCAGGCGGCGCTCTTCTTCCAGGCGCTCGGGCGTGATCTCGTTTTCTTCATTGTTGAAGGGCAGCGAGCCTTCGTTGACGCCGCCCAGCACCACATGCGGCCATTCGAGGCCCTTGGACGCGTGCAGGGTCGACAGCGTCACCACATTGGGGTCGCCGCCGCGGTCCGCCAGGCTGGTGATCAGCGAGATGGTCTGCGCCACATCGATGACGCTTTTCTTTTCCGTCTCGACCGACATGCCGCCATCGTTTTCGATCTCGCCGCCGCAACGACGCGCGATCCAGTCCACGAAGTCCATCACGTTGGACCAGCGGCTGGCAGCGATCTTCTCGTTGTCTTCGCCGTCGTAGAGGTGCTGCTCGTAGCCGATGTCCTTGAGCCAGTCCATCAGTAGTACCTTGGCGTCCTCGCCGCCCAGGGTGGTGCGGGCGCGGTGCTCCAGCTCGTTCACAGCGCGGCCAAATTCGTGCAGCGAGTCAATGGCGCGCTTGTTCATGCAGGCCGAGAGCGACTCGGCAAACAGCGCTTCGAACAGGCTGACCTTCCATTTGCCGGCGAACTCGCCCAGCGCGCCCAGCGTCTGGTGGCCGATGCCGCGCTTGGGTGTGGTGATGGCGCGCAGAAAGGCCGGGTCGTCATCGTTGTTGACCAGCAGGCGCAGCCACGCGCACAGGTCCTTGATCTCGGCCTTGTCGAAAAAACTCTGGCCGCCCGACACCTTGTAGGGGATGTTGGCCTTGCGCAGCGCCTTTTCAAACGACTTGGCCTGGAAGTTGGCACGGTACAGGATGGCGAAGTCACTCCAGTTGCTGGTGCTGGCCAAGCCGTCGGGGCCCACCGTGGCGGTGCGCAGGGACTGGATGCGGGCCACGGCGCGCTCGGCTTCGTGCTCTTCGTTGTCGCACTCCACCACCCGCACCGGCTCGCCCTCACCCAGGTCGCTCCACAAGGTCTTTTGGTACAGCTTGGGGTTCAGGGCGATGACGTGGTTGGCGGCCCGCAAGATGGCGCTGGTGGAGCGGTAGTTCTGCTCCAGCGGGATCACCTTGAGTTGCGGGAAGTCCTGCGGCAGGCGCTTGAGGTTGTCCAGCGTGGCGCCTCGCCAGCCGTAGATGGACTGGTCGTCGTCGCCCACGGCGGTGAAGATGCCACGCTCGCCCACCAGCAGTTTGAGCATGTCGTACTGGGTGGCGTTGGTGTCCTGGTATTCGTCGACCAGCACGTGGCGCAGATTGGTTTGCCACTTGGTGCGCACCTGCTCGTGGTCGGCCAGCAGCTTGGTCGACAGGCCGATCAGGTCGTCAAAGTCGACGGCCTGGTACGCCAGCAGGCGTTCCTCATACAGGCGCATCACGCGGGCGCAGATGCGCTCGTCATCATCGCTTGCGGCCGCTTCGGCCTGGGCGCTGTTCAGGCCCATGTTCTTCCACAGGCTGATGGTCCACTGCCAGCGCCTGGCCTGTTTGGGGTCGGTGGTGCCGCCGGCGTCCCGCAGGATGCCCAGCACGTCGTCGCTGTCCAGGATGGAAAACTTCGGTTTCAGCCCCAGGGCCTCACCGTCCTCGCGCAGCAGGCGCACCCCCAGCGAGTGGAAGGTGCACACCAGCAACTTGCCGGCGGCGCGGGCGCCCACCAGGGCCTTGGCGCGGTCGCGCATTTCGAGGGCGGCCTTGTTGGTGAAGGTGATGGCAGCGATCTGCGACGGGGCCAGGTCGGCGCCTTGGCCCGGTTGCAGCAGGCGGGCGATCTTTTGGGTGATGACCCTCGTCTTGCCCGAACCGGCACCCGCCAGGACCAGGCACGGACCGTCCAGGTGCAGAACGGCGGCCATCTGGGCCGGATTGAGGGTGGCGGCGGTACTGGAGGGGGAGGGGGTGGCGGACACAGGATTCAATCGAACAGCGCAACTCAAATAACACCGATCCCGGGGGGACTCAGCGCCTACAGCATAGTGCACAGTCAGGGCTAGGCCAGCGTCCAAGGAGCACATTGCATTGTGGACGCCGGATCCCCCGCGAATGAGGGGGCGGGCAAATCCTCTTGGTTACCACTTCACGCAAAGTTACTATTTGCACAGTCGGGGATAAACCAGGAAGCGTTTGACGAATAACCCGCTCCGACATCTTCCTTGAGGAGAGGAGTTCCAATGTTTATGAAACTGCGAAAAATCGCGTTGGCGGCAGGCTTGACCGCAGTGGCATCGATGGCTTCGGCCGCGACCGTCACTTACGACTTCAAGACCTTCTTCGACACGTCGACGCCCTTGAATTTGCTCGATAAAGCGACGCTGAGCTATTCGCTGGCGACGCTGAAGATTACGGACATCACCGGTGGGGTTCAAGTGAGCTTGAGCAGCCTGAACACGGCGTTCCCCGGCGCCCCGGTGCTGGACGCCCTGTGGTTGAACGGCAAGTGGGGCACGGTGGCGGGCGTTTCCGGCACAGGCGTGTCTGGTGGCTCCAGCTTGTTGCCCATCGTTCAGGATGCCCTCCTGACCTACAACGGTAAGGCCACCTTTGCCGGCTCAGGCATTGCTGAAGGCGGATCTTCGGTGTTCACGATCAAAGGCACGGGCGTTACCGCCGCCGCCTTTGCTGCGACCACCAATGTGCCGATGATCGAGTTCACCGGCGTGGGCGCGCCCTATAAGGGCCTGCTGTCGTCCGCCGTGCACTTCGTCGGCACCCCTGCGGTTCCCGAGCCTTCCACGTACATGCTGATGGGCCTGGGCCTGGTTGGCGTGGCGGTGGCTGCTCGCGCACGTCGCTCGGCCTGATCGACACTGATTAATTTCAGCCAGAAAAAACCCCGCTCAGGCGGGGTTTTTTTTGTTTCTGGGCGGCCTCAAAGACCGGCCACGAATTCGCCGACCAGCTCTGAAAATGCGCCGGGCTGCTCGACTGCGCTGAGGTGCGCGCAACCTTCCAAGGTCACTAACTGGGCGCGGGGAATGTGGCGTGCCAGGGCGAGGGCCATGTCAACGGGGGTTCCCTCATCAAGGCTGCCGGCCACCACGAGGGTGGGCACGCGGATCTGACCGAGTCGTCCTGAGGTGTCTGCATCGCACAGCGCGGCGGCGCAGGCGGTGTAGCCCTCGGGGTCGGTGGCTTCCAGCAGGCGCTGGTGGCGGGCCACGGTGGCCGCCTGCTCCTGGCGGAAGGCCGGGCTGAAAAAGCGCGCCATGGTGGGGGTGCTGATGGCGCTCAGGCCATGTGATTCAACCGTGGCAATGCGCTGGCCAATGGCTTCGCGGCCCGCAGCAGGGTACGTGCTGGTCGTGTTGGCCAGCACCAGGGCTTTGACCTTCTCTGGGTGGCGGAGCGCCAGTTCCTGGCCAATCAGGCCGCCCATGGACAAGCCCACCCAGATCACCGGCTCGCCATCGGCGACCTCGTCAATCAGTCGGGCGGCATCGGCCGCCAGTTCGGCCAGCGTCAAGCCATCCGGGGGTATTTGCGAACGGCCATGACCGCGCGTGTCCGGACAGATCACGCGACACGTGGTGGCCAGTTCGTTGGCCACCAGGTCCCACATCGAACCATCCTGGCCGAGCGCATGGCTGAGCACGAGGGTGTGCGCCGCCTCGCCATGGCGCGCTTCGCGCACCGTGGTGTGCAGCTTGGGTCGGGTGCTGGTGAACACGGAGCGCCCCACCCCCGGGTGCCAGGACTGGTCGGCGGGGTGGGCTGGCGGCGCCATGCCCAGTTCCTTCATGATTCCCAAGGCGCGGGCGAAACCCGTGTTGGCGGCCGGCACACCCGCGTAAATGGCAATTTGGATCAGGGCCTCGCGCACCTCGTCGAGGCTGAGCGGGTGCTCATTGCCTGGGGTGAGCGCGCCACGCAGGTGAATTTCGAATTCGTCCCAGCGCCCCAGCGCGCTGGTCACGGCCAGCACAATGATGCGGCGGGTTTTCCAGTCAAGACCGGGACGCCCCCACACACCATGCCAGGCGTAATCGGTGATGAAGTGCTGAAACTCGGCGTTGAAGGCATTGGCCTTGGCCACGGATTGGTCGACCCAGGCATCGCCCAGGGCGGCCCGGCGATTGCGCATGCCGCGCTCGAATGGATGGTCAAACGGGTGTTCAAGGGCGGAGGACATGGCGGGCATTTTTCAAAGTTCAACGCGGCTATTGTGCCGTGCATGGGCAATATTTTGCGTTAGATGAAAACCACTTTTCGGGTGGGCTCAGGCTGGCCGTCAAGCTCGTGTATGGTGCGGGCCATGCCCGTCTCTGTCCATGGCCCACGTGCCCTTGTATCTTCGCTGCTGATCGCCGCCTTGGGGCTGGTCCTGGCGGGGTGCGCCACGCCACCCATGTCCGCCACGCCCGGTCGGCCTTCCGGTGGCCAGGACGGCCCGCCCTCGCAGACGCCGGCCAATCTGGCCGACACACCCGATCCTGAACCTCGCATTGAGCCCATCAAGCGGGGCGGCCCCAACAAGCGCTATTCCGTGCTGGGGCGCAGTTATGAGCCGGTTGCCTTCGATGTGCCCTGGAAAGAGCGTGGCATCGCCTCCTGGTATGGGCAAAAGTTTCAGGGCCGTCGCACGGCCAGCGGTGAGTTGTTCAGCCTGTATGGCCTGACGGCGGCGCACCCCACCTTGCCCATCCCCAGTTATGCCCGGGTGCGCCATGTGGCCACCGGCAAGGAGGTCATCGTGCGCGTCAATGATCGCGGGCCTTTTCATTCATCCCGGGTGATGGACCTGAGTTATGCCGCAGCGTTGAAACTGGGCATCGTCAATGCGGGCAGTGCCGAGGTCGAAGTCGAGCGCTTGACTTTCGAGGACATCCGCACGGGGGCTTGGCGCAAGCGCGTTCCGGGCGCAGTTGACGGGGCGGTGGACGACCCCATCATGGCCTTGGCGGCGGCCTCGAACTCGGGGGGGGTGCCAGCGTCGTCAACGGGCAGTCCCGACCCTGTGTCCGAATCAACCGGGCGGGCCTACACCTCGGCTGCGCAAGGCTACTGGGTACAGCTGGCGGCTTTCAGTCAGCGCGATGGGGTTGAAAAATTGCAGCAGCGGGTCACGGCGGAACTGGCGTCGCTGACGCCCTTGTTGGCGGTCTTCAAGGAGGCGGCCTTGTTCCGCCTGCAGGTGGGCCCTTACGAAAGCCATCAACAGGCGCAAAGCGTGGCCCAGGCGGTGCGCGAGGCCTTGGATTTGAACCCGATGGTGATTGAACGACGCTGATGCCCTACCTTGGTCTGATTTTCAATGCCATGGTGTGGGGCTTGTCGTGGTGGCCCTTGCGCCAATTGCACGCTCTGGGGCTGCATCCCTTGTGGGCCACGGCGCTGTTTTTTTTGATCGGCTTGGTGCTGACCCTGGCCTGGCAGCCGTCGGCCTGGACGGATTTTCGACGTTGCCGAGCCCTTTGGGTTCTGGCGTTGGCGGCGGGGGCCACCAATACAGCGTTCAACTGGGCCGTGAGCATCGGTGAAGTCGTGCGCGTGGTGCTGCTGTTCTACCTGATGCCCTTGTGGGCCGTGCTGCTGGCCTGGCTGATGTTGGGTGAGCGTTTGACTTGGGCTGCGCTGGGCCGCGTGCTGCTGGCTTTGGCGGGGGCCTGGCTGGTGCTTCGCCCCGTCGATGCGGCGTGGCCGGTGTTCTCGGGGCTGCCTGATGTGCTGGCGGTGGGGGGCGGCTTCGGCTTTGCTCTGACCAATGTGTTGTTGCGCCAGCAGGCGCATCGCAGTGCCTCGGCGCGCAGTCTGGCCATGTTTCTGGGCGCCGCATTGCTGCCGGGGGTGCTGGCTTATGGCCTGGCTGCTCAAGGGATCATCCCGTCGTGGCCGGCCTGGGATGTGCGTTGGGTACTGGGCGCCGCGGCGTTGGGCTTGACGGTGGTGGCCGCCAACGTGGCGCTGCAATACAGCGCGGCGCGCCTGCCGGTGCAGATCAGCTCGGTCGTGATGCTGACCGAGATTCTGTTTGCGGCGGGCTCGGCCGTCTGGCTGGCCGGAGAAATGCTGACGCCCACGCTGTTGATTGGCGGGGCGTTGATTTCGCTGGCGGCCCTGCTGACTGCCCGCGAAGGCGTGAGCTAGCCTTGACGCTGTCGGCGTGAATACTCATGCACGGTGTCGACCAGGGTCGTGACGTGCTCGGGCGGCGTGAACTGGCTGATGCCATGCCCCAGGTTGAAGACATGGCCGCTGTGCGCGCCGGGGATGCCAAAGCTGTCTAGCGTCTTGATCACTTCAGCGCGAATTTGCTCGGGCTGCGCAAACAGCACGTTCGGGTCCAGGTTGCCTTGCAACGCCACGCGCTCGCCCACGCGGGCGCGGGCCTGGCCGAGGTTCACCGTCCAGTCCAGGCCGACCACATCGCAGCCGCTGTCGGCGATCTCGTCCAGCCACAAACCACCGCCCTTGGTGAAGACGATGTGCGGGATGCGGTAACCGTCGTGCTCCTTCTTGAGTTGCGCCAGCACGCGCCGGGTGTAGGCTAGGCTGAATTCCTGGAAGGCGCCATCGGCCAGCACGCCGCCCCAGGAGTCAAAAATCATCACGGCCTGTGCGCCCGCTTCGATCTGGGTGTTGAGGTAGAGCGCCACCGAGTCGGCGTTCACCGCCAGGATGCGGTGCATCAAGTCGGGGCGTTGGTACATCATGGTCTTGACCAGGCGATAGTCGTCTGAGCCGCCGCCTTCGACCATGTAGCAGGCCAGCGTCCATGGGCTGCCTGAAAACCCGATCAGGGGCACGCGTCCGACGCCTTGCGCATCGCTCAAGGCTCGGCGGATGGTGCTCACCGCGTCGAAGACATAGCGCAGCTTGTCCATGTCCGGCACGGCCAGTTTGGCCACGGCGGCTTCGTCGCGCACGGGGTGGGCAAAGCGTGGGCCTTCGCCCGTCGCAAAACTCAGCCCCAGTCCCATGGCGTCGGGCACGGTCAAGATGTCGCTGAACAGAATGGCGGCATCCAGGGCATAGCGCTCCAGCGGTTGCAGGGTCACCTCGCAGGCGGCCTCGGGATTGGTGGCCAGGCCCATGAAGCTGCCCGCCTTGTCGCGCGTGGCGCGGTACTCGGGCAGATAGCGACCGGCCTGCCGCATCAGCCACACGGGCGTGTGCTCGGTGGGCAGGCGCAGGCAGGCGCGCAAAAAGGTGTCGTTGGTCAGCGGAGGAAGGGAGGGGGCTACAGTGCTCATGCAGGGATTGTAGGCAGGTGCGCGCTCCAGCCTTTCTGGCACCATCAAGCCATGCCTGAAGTTGTCGATGCCCTCATCCCCCTGAACCGCTCCGAGCACGGCTACGCCGCCATTGATGGCTTGGCCGGAACCATGATCCAGCCCTACCTGCTGCGCTTCAATGTGCCCATCGCGGTGGCCGAGATGCGCCAGGCCTTGCGCGAACTGCTCAGCGCCTGTCCCCGGCTGCGCGGGGTGCTGGACCCGGGCCTGCACCTTTACCGACTGCGCATCCTGCCCGACGACACGGTGGTCGATCAGCTGTTCGACGTGGCCTTTCGGGTCGAGGCGCACCTCGATGCCGACGACCCGGCGCAGATGGAGTCCTATCACGGGCAAATGCTCAACGAGCCCATGCCATTGGAGCGTGGCCTGGGTGCGCGGTGGCGTTTTGTGCCGCACCCCACCCAGCCGGTGCTGTTTTTTGGTGTGCACCACATGCTGCTCGACGGCAAGTCCATCTACCAATTGCTGGGCGACCTGATCAAAAGGCTCAATGGCCATCCCATCCCGCAGCAGCCGCTGGAGCCCCTGTCCATGCTGGGCTCGATTGCGCCGCATCACTGGTGGCAGTGGCCGGTGCAGGTGTGGCGCTCGCGTCGCCACAAGGTGGCCGAAGCGCGTCGTCTGGCGGCCTTGCACATCCAGCAAGTGCCGACGCGGGTCGCCTCGAATTTTTCAAGCAACGCGATCCGGCATCACGTCGTGCCGCTGGGCACGGCAGACATGCGGCAGGCCGCGCGGAAATTGGGGGTATCGCTCAACACCTTCCTGATCTCGGCCCTGTCGCAGTCGTTTCTGGACCTCGCGCCGAGCGATCCGCAGGCCGCCGCCGTCATTCGCATTTCGGTCGACTTGCGCAAGTACTACCCGGCCAAGGAAGGGCGCGGCCCTTTGCTGGGCAACCACGTTGGCGCCTTCCTGGTCATCGAGCAAGGGTCGGCCAAGTCGGTGGCCGATCGTGTGCGCTCGGTGGATGCGCAGATCAAGGCTGGCCAAGAGCGCTACGCACGCCGTGAGATGTGCTGGACCTATCTCTTCGATGAACTGCTGCCGTTGGCGGGTCGAACGCTGATCGGCCATGTGGCTCGCCAGTTGCAGCGCAAGGATCGCTTTCCCCGCATCAGTTGCCACGCCACCAGCGTGGGTGATGCGAGCGCCCTGAACCCGCCAGACGCCACGATCCGACTCGTTCAGATCATCCCGGCGGTACCCAGCATTTCGCTGCTGCCGGTGGTGGCTGAACTCGATGGGCGGTTGTACATCCCGATGAGCTGGCAACGCGCCCACACCACGGTGGATGAGGTCGATGCCTACCTGAGCCGACTGGATGCCACCATCGCGCGACTGGTCGATGAGGCCAAGGCGGCGACCTAGGTCACAGGCGGGCGAGCTCGGCGTACAAAGGACGGTCGTCGATGCTCGGGCGCGGATCCTCGCCATAGCTGAGCCAGAAGTTGCTGGAGAACAGCTTTTGACGCTTGTAGCCGCGGGGCACGTTTTCCAGGGGATCGCCATGCGTCACCGCGCAGGCCAGGGCGTCGTACTTCTGACCCTGATGGGCCATGATCCAGTCGATCAACGCCCGATAAACGGCAGGATCGTCGTTGGCGATCAGCGTGGTGTGCAGCGTCAGGTAGTTCAGCATGCCCCCAACGGCGGGCAGCTTGAAACCGCCGACCAGCGCCACATACAGGTTGTACACCGGGCGCAACGCCGCTAGCCATGGCTTGAAGCCCATGATGCGGGTCTGCTTGTACGCCTTCTGGTCCCAGCCGCCCAGGATGCCGATGATCTGTCCGTTGCGCAGTGCCAGCGCGTAGTCGCCAATCGACAGCCCCGCGTAATACGGGTCGCCGGCCATCATCCTGGCGAAGTCGTACACCGGATAGCCATTGCGACGCGGCGCTTCCACATCAAAGAAGGCCTGCATCGCCGCCACATCGGCTGCTGAGGCCTGGCGAATCTGCACGCCCTCGGGGATGCGCGGAGTGCTCTTGCGCACGAAGATGAAGCTGGTTTCGATGGTGTGGCTGATCCAGTAGCGAAACAGCACGCCCTCGGCGGTTTTGGCGGCCGCATCCAATGGGGCGGTATTCTCCTTCAGCACAATGCCCTGCAGCAAGTCCTCGGTCGTGCGGAAGGCCTTCTGCGCATGAATGAGGCTGGAGGCAATGCCCAGGCGGCGATAGCTCGGGTCCACGCGCGTATCCCCCGAGTAGTACACACGGCGTTTTTTGCCGCTGATGAACAGATCGCGCCCCGAAATCACCGTCAGACCGGCCAGCACATCGGGACGCTCTGAGTCGTCCGCCACGGTCATGATGAACTCGTCACCGATGACCTTGGATCCCACAAAGAAATTCGGGGCACGCTGAAAGCACATCTGCGCCAGGCCCGGCATGGTGATCTTGGCCACCAGGTCTTGAATTTTGGGGTTGTCGGCTTCGGTGCCGAGTCGCACGGTGATGGCCATGGTCAGAAGGTGTGGTTAAGGGGGTGTCGGTGACCGGGTGAGTCGCCCGGCGCTGGTGCATCCAGCACGTTTCGCAACACGGCGGGCACCTCGCCGCGCCAATGACGCAGCGGCTCGATCTTGATGTTGCCCTCGATCATGCCGCGCAGACGGCATTGGTCAAGGTAGATGTCGCGCATGCGCGGCAGCGCCACACATGCTGCCGGCTGCAACTGTCCGAGCTCACGCGCCAGCTTGTAATGGAAGTTGCCTTGCAAAGCATTTTCAACCTGGCTGGCCAGCGACTGCTGCAAAGCCTGCGGGTCGATGTGGTGGCCGCACTCCACCAGCAACACATAACCAGGGGCCATGCGTGTGCTGTGGTCCAGGGCCAGCAAGGTCACCGGCAGGGCCTCATCCAGGCGCAAACCATCCTGCACCTGTTGTGCTGTGGTGGCGCTGATCTTTTCGCCCACCAGGTCGACGCCGTCGTTGCGGCCCAGGAAGGTGAAGCTCGGCACCTGGCCCAGGAAGCCATCGACACGCAGGACATCGCTCATCTTGTAGCGCGCAAAGCCGCTGCCGGTGGTCATGATGGGGATGAGATCCTGGCCCGCGCGGACTTGCCAAGGCGCCAGCACCCGGCCATCCTGGGCGTCTTCGAATTCATAGACATGGCTCAGGTACGCGAGCGGGTACTGGCCCTGGAAAGGGAAGGTCACCACGCCCTCCGTGGCCCACAAGCCCTTGCCCTGAAAGCCAGCATGGGGCAACAGTGCTTTGAGCTTGTTCGCCCAGGGTGCTGCCGCCGCCGTGTCCCACGCGCTCAGCACGGCCAGTTGTGGCCACAGCTGCGCGAAGAAGTTGGCGTTCATCTGACCGTTCCAGTCGCGCAGCAGGCGTGCCGCCCGCGCCGATTGGGGGCAAGGTAGTCCGGCCATGTGGCGGGTGCGGGCGCCCCACTGGCCACGCACCAGGACGGCGGCCAATTCTTCGCGCCACACGGACATCTGCTCCAGCAGACCCAGACCGAAGGTGGGGCTCCACACTGAAATGAAGCCCAGTGCAGGATCCGCCACCAGATAGGCCAACGTGGCAAACAGCGAATCGTCCGACGTTTCGGCCAAGGCAATGTCTTGCGGCGCCGCCTGGGTCAGGTGGGCCAACAGGCGCTTGCCCCAGGACAACATCTTCATGTCGTCATTGATGTCGCCGGCGGTTTGGCTGCGCATGTCGGTGGGAATCCACGACAGCGACCAGTAATGCGTCCCCGTGGCCTGTCCGGGATACTGCCGGTATAGGTCCCCCACCCAAGCGGTGATCACCTGGTCCAGCTCATCGAGGAACATCTTGGTGTAGGGGATCCACTTCACGGCCGAGGTTGATCCGCTGGTGGGTTGGTAGCGCATCACCGGCGAGTCGATCAGCAGATTTTGTTTGCGCTCACGCTGCGCAAGCAACAACTCGGCGTAATCGTTGTAGGTCGTGACCGGCAGCTGGCGGGCAAACTCTTCCCAGGACCAATCCGCGCGGAGGCCCCGGCGCTGCCCCTGCGGCGCGCGCGATGCGGCAAGCAGCCAACGCGACAACCGTGCGCGCTGGATGGACTCCAGCTCGCCCAGGTGCCTTTCAAAACGACGTCGCCCCGGGGCGACCAGCAGTTTGAGTAGTTGGTGTCCTAAGCTTGTGCCTGCCCCCATGGTTAGGAGACCTTGGAGCGCTCGATGTCCTCAGCGACATCGAGGTCCAGCCATTTTTTGGGGGCGCTCACGTGGGCCGCTTGGCGCCTGGACAGATCCAACCCTTCTGGGTGGTGCGTGCCCAGCACATGCTTCTTGATCCACTTCCAGGGCACGTCGATGATGGAGCGCAACAGACTCTCGTAGTCACAGGCGGCCAGGCACGGCACTTCGGTGCCGCGTTGCCAGCTGGGATTGACCTTTTGGAAAAAGGCGATGGTCGGGTTGGCGCTCGCCAACTCCGGCGTGATAAGGGCCACGCCGCCCTTGAGGCGCACATAGCTGTCCCCAAAGTCCAGCAGCATCTTTTCCCGGTCAAAGGCTTCGGGGAACAACTGCTGGCAATACGACTCCGTGATGCGGCGGTACTTTTCGTCATGGCCGTTCGCATTGGGGTAGTAGTTGTAGAAGTTGTTGGTCATCAAGAGATAGGTCTTGTATCCCTTGGAGATCAGGAACCAATAGAAGGGCACGAACGGGCGCTTGAGGCGTTCAATGATCAAGCGACGGTAAAACGTATTGGCCAGGGCATTGTTGCCCCAATAGGCCTGCTCGATGATGGTGTCGCCGCTGAAAATGCCGCGCACACGCTTGCCATCAACCTTGATGTCAAAGAAGGTCTGCGTCGAGAAGCCCACGATCTCGTCGGTTGCGGCGCGAGTGACCAGGATGACGCCCGACTTCTTGGATAGGTCGGTCAGGAACACGTCCAGCGAGGTGTTCTCGTAGTACTTGGCGTACAAGTCATACATCTGCTTGATGTGCGAGACGGTGACCGCCTTGATGGGCCGAAAGAAGGTGTTGACCTTCTCTTTTTTGTTGATAACGGACATAGCATGACTCCACCAGAGTGCCCGGGGTCAGGGCTGCGATCCCCCGGCCCCCGTGTCGGAGGGCTGCGCGGGGTGGCCTGGAAACATATTGTTGCAATTGGGTTGTTAGTTGAAGAGGATGCCGGCGTTGTCAACAAAGCGGCATGGGGCTTGCCCGAGCCACCCCCCGAATTTGGGGGTGGGCTAATGCTAGGCGCTGGGCTGGCCGAGTCGCGCTCGTTCAACCCCGTGCCGGGCGCTCGCCACGGCAAGGCCGATCTGTGCAGCCTGATCCGCCGTTATTGAGCCTGCGCGGCGTGCGTTGAGCGTGACCTTATTCCCATGACTGGGGGGATGTGGCGTTCTCGCAGGTGGAGGGCTAGACCCGGCGCGGGTAAGCGCGTATAATCTTTAGGTTTTGTCGACAGCAGGGTCTTGTTGGCGCCTCAGAAGGCACCTTCTCGCACTTTGGGTCTGCCCGATCTGAAGATTTGAAGGTGGTGAGGATGGCGAAGGCGCTTGATGATTCGGATGGATTTGCGTCGTCCGAGTTGCCGATTTGCCAGCTGACGCGCGAAGACGTCGAGCTCCTGCGGGCTCAGCGGCCTGCGGTGTCTTTGTGGCGAGCGGTGGTCTTTCAAGTGCTGGCTGCCTTGTTCGTTGCAGCCGTGTCCTGGTGGGTAGGTGGGCATCGCAGCAGTGTGGTGTATTCGGCGCTGTACGGCGCCGCCTGCGTGGTGGTGCCGGGTGCTTTGTTTGCCTACGGCGTGGCGCGGCAGGCGAGGGTGGGTGATGCGGGTGTGGCCATGTTTGGCTTCATGCTCTGGGAATTTGTGAAGATTGGGGTGGCGGTCATCATGATGGTGGCGGCTGTCAAGGTGGTGTCAAACCTGAGCTGGCCAGCCTTCCTGGTGGCCCTGGTGGTGAGCATCAAGGTGAATTGGCTGGCCTTGCTGATGCAAGGTCGGGTGAAGAAAAACGTCGCAAGCGACAAGCGTTAACTGAGATCAACGATGGCAGCTGAAGGACAAGAGCACGCCCTGACTGCAAGTGGGTACATCACGCACCACTTGCAGCATTTGCAAAAAACGTTCGCCTGGGAAAACACCAAGCAAGCCTCGATTGTCGACTTCCACGTCTTCAACATCGACTCTTTGTTTTGGTCCTTGCTCATTGGTGTGATCGGCTCGTTCATCCTCTGGTCCGTGGCGCGTCGCGCCACTTCGGGTGTGCCTGGGCGTCTTCAGGCGGCCGTTGAGATGTTGTTCGAGATGGTCGACAACCAGGCCAAGGGCATCATCAAGAGCGCCAATAGCCGCAAGGTGGTGGCTCCTTTGGCGCTGACGGTGTTTGTCTGGATCTTCCTGATGAACTTCATGGACATGCTGCCGGTGGACATGCTGCCGCAGGCGTGGCATCACGCCGGCCCCGCGCTCGGCTACGAGGCCTATTTCCGCGTGGTCCCCACGGCAGACTTGTCGACCACCCTGGGGTTGTCGGTGAGCGTGCTGCTGATCTGCCTGTTCTACAACATCAAGATCAAAGGCATCGGTGGCTGGTCGCACGAGCTCGTGGCGGCGCCGTTTGGCGATCATTTCCTGTTGTATCCGATCAACTTCCTCATGCAGATGATCGAGTTCACGGCAAAGACCGTCTCGCATGGCATGCGGTTGTTTGGCAATATGTTCGCCGGTGAGTTGGTGTTCATGTTGATTGCGCTGATGGGTGGCGTCTGGTCCTGGCAATTCAACCCGATGGAAGGTTACTTCTGGTTGGGTGTGGGTCACATCGCCGCAGGCACCATCTGGACACTGTTCCACATTCTGGTGATCACGCTGCAGGCCTTCATCTTCATGATGTTGACGCTGATCTACGTGGGCCAGGCGCACGACCATCACTGATCTCGCGCGGATCGTTTCTCTCGATTTTCTTTCCCCTTTCCCCTTTCCCCTTTTCTTTTTTCTTTCTTTTTACATAGGAGTCATCATGGAAAACATTCTCGGCCTCGTGGCACTGGCATGCGGCATCATCGTTGGTCTGGGTGCTATCGGCGCTTCTATCGGCATCGCTTTGATGGGCGGCAAGTTCCTTGAAGCCTCGGCCCGTCAGCCTGAGCTGATCAATGAACTGCAAACCAAGATGTTCATTTTGGCCGGCCTGATCGACGCCGCATTCCTGATCGGTGTGGCCATTGCGCTGCTGTTCGCCTTCGCCAACCCGTTCGTGTTGCATTAAGCCGCCCCGGACCTTTCACGACTGAAAGGCTCGTGCCGTGAATATCAACGCAACCCTGTTCCTCCAGGCCATCGTTTTTGCGATCCTGGTGTGGTTTACCACGCGCTTCATTTGGCCTCCTCTGACCAAGGCCCTGGACGAGCGTGCTCAAAAGATCGCTGACGGTCTGGCTGCGGCCGACAAGGCCAAGTCTGAATTGGCTGTGACCAACAAGCGCGTCGAAGAGCAACTCGCCCAGACCCGCGACGAAAGTACCAAGCGCATTGCCGACGCTGACAAGCGTGCCCAAGCCATTGTCGAAGACGCCAAAAAGCGTGCTGAAGATGAAGGCGCCAAGATCATCGCTGCTGCCAAGGCCGACGCCGACCAGCAAGTGATCCGGGCTCGTGAGGCACTGCGTGAGCAAGTCGCGACGCTGGCTGTCAAAGGTGCTGAGCAAATCCTCAAGCGCGAAGTCAACGTGGGCGTTCACGCCGACTTGCTGGCTCGCCTGAAGACGGAGCTCTGACATGGCTGAGCTGGCAACCATCGCGCGCCCCTATGCCGAAGCCCTCTTCAAGGTCGCTCAAAGCGGCGACCTCAAGAAGTGGGCTGGGCAGGTGGAGGCGCTGGCCAACGTCGCCGCTGATCCTCAGCTGCGAGAGTTTGCCGACAACCCCAAGGTGCTGCCTCAGCAGGTGTTCGATGTGTTGACGGCCGCTGCCAATCAGCCGCTCGATGCTGGCATGCAGAACTTTCTGCGTGCCGTGATCGACAACGGCCGTCTGGCGGCGTTGCCTGAAATCATCGCGCAGTTCCATGCCTTGGTGAATGCCCGTTCCGGTGTCGCCGACGCCAAGATCTTCAGCGCTTACCCGCTGGATCCCGGTCAGTTGACCGACGTCGTAGGCGTGCTGGAAAAGCGCTTTGGTCGCAAACTGGCCGCCACCGTGGAAGTCGAACCCGAATTGATCGGCGGTATCCGCGTGGTCGTCGGTGACGAGGCCCTGGACACCTCGGTCAAAGCCCGATTGGAACGCATGAAGGCAGCCCTGACCGCCTGATGGTTTGACTTCGCATCGACACAACTGGATCGACCTTATCCGTCGGGTTGTTTCGGGCGTTACCCCGAAACAGTGACCCAACTGGGAGCTAAGCATGCAATTGAATCCCGCCGAAATTTCTGAATTGATCAAAAGCCGCATCGAGGGCCTGAGTGCATCGGCGGACCTCCGCAACCAAGGCACCGTTCTTTCGGTGACTGACGGTATCGTCCGCGTCCATGGCCTGTCCAATGTGATGCAAGGCGAAATGCTGGAGTTCCCCGCGACCGCCAACGGCACCGCGACCTTCGGGCTGGCCTTGAACCTTGAGCGCGACTCTGTCGGCGCCGTGATCCTGGGTGAGTACGAACACATCTCCGAAGGCGACACCGTCAAGTGCACGGGCCGCATTCTGGAAGTGCCCGTGGGCCCCGAGCTCGTCGGCCGCGTGGTCAACGCCCTGGGTCAGCCGATCGACGGCAAAGGCCCGATCAACGCCAAACTCTCCTCGCCCATCGAGAAGATCGCCCCCGGCGTGATCGCCCGCCAATCGGTGGACCAGCCGCTGCAAACCGGTCTGAAGTCCATCGACTCGATGGTGCCGGTTGGCCGTGGCCAGCGCGAGCTGATCATCGGTGACCGCCAGACCGGCAAGACCGCCGTCGCCATCGACGCCATCATCAACCAAAAGGGACAGGGCGTCACCTGTATCTATGTCGCGATCGGCCAGAAGGCCTCCTCGATCAAGAACGTGGTGCGCTCATTGGAGCAAGCCGGCGCGATGGATTACACCATTGTGGTGGCGGCCTCTGCCTCCGAGTCGGCGGCAATGCAGTTCGTGTCGGCCTATTCAGGTTGCACGATGGGCGAGTACTTCCGCGACCGCGGTCAAGACGCCCTGATCGTGTATGACGACCTGTCCAAGCAAGCCGTGGCCTATCGCCAAGTCTCGCTGCTGTTGCGCCGTCCTCCAGGCCGTGAAGCCTACCCTGGCGACGTGTTCTATCTCCACTCGCGCCTGCTCGAGCGCGCTGCCCGCGTGAATGCCGACTATGTCGAAGCCTTCACCAAGGGTGAAGTCAAGGGCAAGACGGGTTCGCTGACGGCTCTGCCCATCATCGAAACGCAAGCCGGTGACGTGTCGGCCTTCGTGCCCACCAACGTGATCTCAATCACCGACGGCCAGATCTTCTTGGAAACCAGCCTGTTCAACGCCGGCATTCGCCCCGCCATCAACGCCGGTATTTCGGTGTCGCGCGTCGGTGGTGCGGCCCAGACCAAGCTGATCAAGAACCTGTCCGGTGGTATCCGTACCGACTTGGCCCAGTACCGTGAACTGGCTGCGTTCGCGCAGTTCGCCTCTGACCTGGACGAGGCCACCCGCAAGCAGCTGGATCGTGGTGCCCGCGTCACCGAACTGCTCAAGCAGGCTCAGTACTCGCCGCTGCCGATCTCGCTGATGGGAGCTACCTTGTTTGCCGTGAACAAGGGCTACATGGACGATGTCGACGTCAAGAAGATCCTGGCCTTTGAATCCGGTTTGCACCAGTTCCTCAAGACCAGCCACGCAGCTCTGCTGTCTAAACTCGAACAGACCAAGGCGCTCGATAAGGAATCTGAAGCTGAGCTTCAATCCGCCATCGTCGCGTTCAAGAAGTCGTTCGCCTGATTAGGAGCACGCCATGGCGGCAGGCAAGGAAATACGCGGCAAGATCAAGAGCGTAGAGAACACCAAGAAGATCACCAAGGCCATGGAAATGGTCGCGGCTTCCAAGATGCGCAAGGCGCAGGAACGCATGCGTGCGGCCCGCCCTTACGCTGAAAAGGTGCGCAATATTGCAGCTCATCTGTCCAAGGCGAACCCCGAGTACGTCCACCCCTTCCTGGTCGCCAATGTGGGCGCCAAAAAGGTTGGCTTGATCGTGGTGACCACGGACAAGGGCTTGTGCGGTGGTCTCAACACCAACGTGTTGCGCGGCGTGACCACGACCTTGAGGGACCTTGATGCCCAGGGCAAGACCGCTGAGGTCGTGGCCATTGGCAACAAGGGGTTGGGCTTTGCCAACCGCATCGGCGCCAAGGTGGTGGCCCACGCGACCCAGTTGGGTGATACCCCCCATCTTGAGAGGCTGATCGGCCCTGTCAAGGTGCTGCTCGACGCGTATGCGGCGGGGGAGCTGTCGTCGGTGATCCTGTGCTACACCCGTTTCATCAATACGATGAAACAGGAGGCCGTGGTCGAGCAGTTGCTGCCTTTGAAGGCAGAAGCCCTGGATGCCGAACCCGCCCATCAGTGGGACTACATCTATGAACCCGATGCCAAGTCGGTCATTGATGACCTGCTGGTGCGCTACGTCGAGGCGCTGATCTACCAGGCCGTGGCCGAAAACATGGCGTCTGAGCAGTCAGCGCGCATGGTGGCGATGAAGTCCGCGACCGACAACGCTGGTTCTGTGATCGGCGAACTCAAGCTGGTCTACAACAAGACCCGCCAGGCCGCGATCACCAAAGAATTGTCCGAGATCGTTGCCGGTGCGGCTGCGGTCTGACCCTGAATTAATTGATTGAAGGAACGCAAAATGGCTGACACTCAAGCTGTAGGCAAGGTCGTTCAGTGCATCGGCGCCGTGGTGGACGTTGAGTTCCCCCGCGACCAGATGCCCAAGGTGTATGACGCCTTGAAGCTGGATGGCTCCACACTGACCCTGGAAGTCCAGCAACTGCTGGGCGATGGCGTGGTGCGCACGATCGCGCTGGGCTCCTCCGACGGTCTGCGTCGTGGTCTGATGGTGTCCAACACCAAAGCCCCCATCACCGTGCCTGTGGGCCCGGCCACCCTGGGACGGATCATGGACGTGCTGGGCACGCCCATCGACGAACGTGGTCCGGTTGACCAGGCGCACACCGCCGCCATCCACCGCAAGGCCCCTGCGTACGACGAACTGTCGCCTTCGCAAGAGCTGCTCGAAACCGGGATCAAGGTGATTGACCTGGTGTGTCCGTTCGCCAAGGGCGGCAAGGTCGGTTTGTTCGGTGGCGCCGGTGTGGGCAAGACCGTGAACATGATGGAGCTCATCAACAACATCGCGAAGGCTCACTCGGGCTTGTCGGTGTTTGCTGGTGTGGGCGAACGCACCCGCGAAGGCAACGACTTCTATCACGAGATGGCCGACTCGGGCGTCGTGAACCTGGAGAACCTGGGCGAGTCCAAGGTCGCCATGGTCTACGGCCAGATGAACGAGCCCCCGGGCAACCGTCTGCGCGTGGCCCTGACCGGCCTGACCATCGCCGAATCCTTCCGTGACGAAGGCAAGGACGTGCTGTTCTTCGTGGACAACATCTACCGCTACACCTTGGCCGGTACCGAAGTGTCCGCACTGTTGGGTCGCATGCCTTCCGCCGTGGGTTACCAGCCTACCTTGGCTGAAGAAATGGGCCGTTTGCAGGAGCGCATCACCTCGACCAAGGTCGGTTCGATCACCTCGATCCAGGCCGTGTACGTCCCTGCGGATGACTTGACCGACCCATCGCCTGCCACGACCTTCGCCCACTTGGACTCCACCGTGGTGTTGTCGCGTGACATCGCCTCGCTGGGCATCTACCCCGCCGTGGACCCGCTGGACTCGACCTCGCGTCAGCTGGCCCCCGATGTGGTGGGTGAAGAGCACTACAACGTGGCCCGCGCCGTGCAAGGCACGCTGCAGCGCTACAAGGAACTGCGCGACATCATCGCCATTTTGGGCATGGACGAGCTGGCCCCTGAAGACAAGCTGATCGTGTCTCGCGCTCGCAAGATCCAGCGCTTCCTGTCGCAGCCTTTCCACGTCGCCGAAGTGTTCACGGGTTCGCCCGGCAAGTACGTGCCCCTGTCCGAGACCATTCGTGGTTTCAAGGGCATCGTGGCTGGCGAATACGACAGCCTGCCAGAACAGGCCTTCTACATGGTTGGTACCATCGACGAAGCCGTTGCCAAGGCCAAGGGCATTCAGTAAGCATCAAGTCAGGGTTTGCCGCAAAATGGCGGCCGGCCCTGACCTGCGCTTGCTTCCAGCCCCGCGTTGATTCGCCTTACCCCATCGAGAGAGTCTGTTATGTCCACCATTCACGTTGACGTTGTTTCGGCTGAAGAGTCCATCTTCTCCGGCGAAGCCACGTTGGTGTCCTTGCCCGGTGAGTCCGGCGAGCTGGGCATCCTGCCCCGTCACACGCCCTTGATCACCCGAATCAAGGCGGGTGCGGTGCGCATTCAGCGCGCCGACAATCAAGAGGAAGAGTTCGTTTTTGTCGCCGGCGGCATTCTGGAAGTGCAGCCTGATCGCGTCACGGTGCTGGCTGACACGGCCGTGCGTGGCAAGGACCTGGATGAGGCCAAGGCGTCTGAAGCCAAGCGGCTTGCCCAAGATGCCGTGCAGAACGCCAAGGGCCATCTGGATCTGGCGCGTGCGCAAAGCGAGTTGCAAATCATGATTGCCCAACTGGCGGCCATCCAGCGCCTGCGCGGCAGGAAGTGATCTGACGCATCGTTGTCCGCCAGCTCGTTTGGCTGTCACGCAGGCCCGCAGTTACCCGCTGCGGGCTTTTGTCGTTCTGGCGTCCCTGATATTTTTTGACGGAGTCCCCCTTCATGTCCACCGCTCAACGCAAGGCCCGACCCGGTGCTGCCGCGCCGGCCGCTCGTCAATCAGTTGCCAAACCTGGCGCCAAGGCGGTGCGCAAGCCTGCCGTCAAAAGCACGGCAGGCAAATTGTCCTTGTCCGACTACTTGCAGCGCATCCTGACCAGTCGAGTCTATGAGGTGGCCATTGAAAGTCCTTTGGACGAGGCGGATAACCTGAGTCGGCGCTTGGGCCACAAGGTGCTGCTCAAGCGGGAGGACATGCAGCCGGTGCACAGTTTCAAGCTGCGTGGCGCCTACAACAAGATGGCCAAGCTCAGCCCCAAGGCCCTGGCCAAGGGGGTGCTCTGCGCCTCGGCGGGCAATCACGCGCAGGGTGTGGCGCTGGGGGCGCGGCGTCTGGGGTGCCAGGCCACCATCGTGATGCCGGTGACCACGCCGCAGGTCAAGATCGACGCCGTGGCTAATTTTGGCGGCGACAAGGTCACCATCGTTCTGCACGGCGAGAGCTACTCCGATGCGGCGCTGCACGCCAAGATGCTTGAGGCCAAGCAGGGCATGACTTTCGTCCACCCTTTCGATGATCCGGACGTGATCGCCGGCCAGGGCACGGTGGCGATGGAGATCCTGCGCCAGCACTCCGGGCCCATTGATGCGGTGTTCGTGGCCATCGGTGGCGGTGGGCTGATCAGCGGCGTGGCGGCCTATATCAAGGCCGTGCGCCCCGAAATCAAGGTGATTGGCGTGCAGATGAACGACTCGGATGCCATGGCGCGTTCGGTCAAGGCGGGCAAGCGCGTGACCTTGCAGGACGTCGGCCTGTTCTCGGACGGCACGGCGGTGAAGCTGGTGGGGGAGGAAACCCTGCGCCTGGCACGTGAGTTGGTGGATGACTTCGTGCTGGTGAGCACCGATGAGGCCTGTGCGGCCATCAAGGACATCTACCAGGACACCCGCTCGGTGGTTGAGCCGGCCGGTGCGTTGGGGGTGGCAGGCATCAAGCAGTACGTGGCCAGGCATGGTGGGGCTGGACGCACTTATATCGCCATCAACTGTGGCGCCAACATGAATTTCGATCGCCTGCGCTTTGTGGCCGAGCGGGCGGAGGTGGGTGAGCAGCGCGAGGCCTTGTTGGCCGTGACGATTCCGGAGGAGCGCGGATCCTTCAAGCGTTTTTGCGAGTTGATCGGTCCGCGCAGCGTGACCGAGTTCAACTACCGCATCTCGGACGAGCGGCAGGCCCATGTCTTCGTGGGCCTGAGCACCAAGGGGCGGGGCGAATCAAGCCGTCTGGCGCGCGAGTTTGTGTCGCAAGGGTTTGCCACGGTCGATCTGACGCACGACGAGCTGGCCAAGACCCACATCCGCCACATGGTGGGTGGTCGGTCGGGCCTGGCCGAGGGCGAGCGCTTGTTCCGTTTCGAGTTTCCCGAGCGGCCAGGGGCTTTGATGAAATTCCTGACCAGCTTGCCGCCGGGCTGGAACATCAGTCTTTTTCACTACCGCAATCAGGGCGCCGATTACGGGCGCATTCTGGTGGGCTTGCAGGTGCCTCGCGAGGACATCAAGGCCATCAAGCCCTTGTTAGACGCCCTGGGCTACGTCTATGCCGACGAAACCCGCAACCCGGTTTACCGATTATTTCTGCGGTGAGCGGGCGGTTGCGCTGGCATGTCTGCGGGCGGTGAGGCCATTGAGGCGTCGCTGCTCATCTGTTGCCCAACGGGCGCTGGCGCTGCCACGGACGGCTCGGTGGTGATGCCCGAGGGGGGCGGCAGCGAGCCGGTGCTGGCCGCAGGAAGGCCAGGAAGGTCGAGTTTGACGGTCGTGGGGCCTGAGGCGGGACCAATCTCGACGCCGCGTTGACTGATGCTTCGCAGCACCATGTCGCCGTCGACCGTGGCGCCGGCCCGCACGGCGCGCGGCGGTTTGCTATCAATGGACAACAAAGCCAAGCCGCCGACATCGCCTTGATGGCGAGGGGCCACCACGCCCAGCAACTTGAGGCGGGCGCCCAGCGCTGACGCGGCGCTGAGGTTGGGTGTGTCGGCTTCTACTTCGGCCGGGCCGGTCAGCAGTTTGCGCAGGTCGCCGCGTGCTGCGTTATCGAGGGACACGGCCATGGCATTGGACGGCACGGGCGTGGGCTTGCCCAGCCAGCGCAGACCCCAGAAAGCAATGGTGGCCGCGACAGCGGCCCAAATCAGAAGGGCGAGGATGCGAGATGCCATGATCTGCCCATTATCATCGGTGTTGAACGCTTCGCAGTGTAAAAATCAGGCCCCAAGACCTCGGGTTGATCCCGCGTCCCCGGCGGCCCAAGCTCGGGCATGCTTGCCTCCTGCCCGAGCGCTGCGGAACCTGTCGCCCGTTTTGGGCTCCAATCATGTCAGTCAGTTATCACACGGATATCCGCATGAAGATGTTTGCTCACCACCCATCCCGTCCCCTCCGTGGCGCGGCCCGGGCCCTGTCCAGGGGCTTCACCCTGATTGAGTTGATGGTGGTCCTGGTGATCATTGGCCTGCTGGCGGCGCTGATCGTGCCCAATGTGCTGGAACGCGCTGACGATGCGCGGGTCACGGCGGCGCGCACGGACGTCAGTAACCTGATGCAGGCGCTCAAGTTGTACCGTTTGGACAATCAGCGCTACCCCAGTGCCGAACAAGGCTTGCAAGCGTTGGTGACCAAGCCGACGGCGGCGCCGGTGCCGGGCAACTGGAAACCTTACTTGGAGAAGCTGCCCATGGACCCGTGGGGGCAGCCTTATCAGTACGTGAACCCAGGCGTTAAGGGTACGGTGGACGTTTTTAGCTTTGGCGCCGATGGCCAAAGCGGCGGCGAAGGCAAGGATGCTGACATCGGCTCCTGGCAGTAACTTGCGCACCGAGCGCGGTTTCACACTGCTCGAACTGATGGTCGTGGTCGCCCTGGTGGCGATCACCACGGCGGTGGTGGCTTTTGCGGTGCCTGATCCTTCGGCAACGCGTTTGGAGCGTGAGGCTGCCCGTTTGAGTGCCATCCTTGAGTCGGCGCGGGTTCTGGCCCGTTCTGGTGCGATGACCGTGGTGTGGATTCCACAGGCCAAGGGGCCGGACGCGGACTACCAGTTCATCGGCATGCCATCGGCCTCACTGCCCTCCTTGAAGTGGGACGCGCGCGAGGTCAAGGCCGAAGTGGTGGGAGGGCGAAGCATTGTGCTGGGCCCTGAGCCCGTGATTGGGGCGCAAAGCGTGATCCTGCGGCTGGAGGATCGGCAGATCATCGTGAGTACTGATGGGCTCAGTCCGTTTGCGGTGCTGACCGGCGAGTCCGGCGAGGGTGGTCCCGACAGCGCCGAGGGAGGTCGCCGTGCGCCAGCGCCTTGAATACCCTGCCCATCAGCCCGTCTTGGGCATGACCTTGATCGAGGTTCTGGTGGCTCTGGCCATCGTGGCCATCACCTTGTCGGCGGGCATCAAGGCGGCCGGGGGCTTGACCTTGAATGCGCAACGTGTGCTTGACCTGACCCTGGCCCAGTGGTGCGCCGAAAATCAGCTCACGGCTTACAAACTCACTGGGGACTATCCCAATGTGGGTGACGGCGAGTTTGCCTGCCAACAACTTGGGCGTGACCTCCAGGGCAAGCAGTCCGTGCGCCCGACCCCCAACGGCAATTTCCGCCGCGTTGATGCGCAGGTGCTGGACGAGGAGGGGCAACCCATCGTCAAGCTGACCACTGTGTTGCCGAGGTTCTGATGCGGACGCGTGGCTTTACCTTGATCGAGGTGCTGGTGTCCTTGCTGATCCTGGCCGTGATGGCGGCCACGGCGTTCAAAGGCGTGGACAGCATCACCCGGGCCCGCGAGGTGGCGGAGGGGAACCTCCAGCGGATCTTGCGCTTGCAGTCGGTGATGACGCAGTGGGACATCGACATGGCCTCCGTCGCCGATACCCTTAACCTGCCGGGAGGCGCTTTTGAATTCGATGGTGCGCGCTTGCGCCTCACGCGGACCACCACGGGCGGCGTTCAGGTGGTCGTGTGGGCCTTGCGCAACGGGCATTGGGAGCGCTGGGCTGGCCCCGCCACGACCCAGGTCGGCGAGTTGGAGGTGCAGTGGAGGAAGTCGTATCAACTGCGAGACAGCGAGCCCGGCACCCTGGTGGCGCTCAAGGGGGCCGCCCAATGGCAGGTGTACTGTTATCGAAAATTCGCGGGCCAGCGTGGCGAGTGGTCGAACTGCCAGTCGTCTGCGAGCAGCTCGGCCGCGGCCACCCGTCAACTGGTGCCGCAAGGCATTCGCAGTGTGCTGACGCTGGGGCCCGACAGTGGCTTCACGGGGGTGATCACTCGTGATGTCGCGTTGGCGCCACAACCGAACTGAGGTGGCTGGACTCATGGATCAACTCCGCATCCTTCCTGATCGCCAGCGTGGCGCGGCTTTGCTGATGGCCATGGTCATCGTGACCGTGGTGGCCACGATCGCCTCGTCCATGGTGTGGCAACAATGGCGCGCGGTGCAGGTTGAGTCGGCCGAGCGCGGCCGGGCTCAGTCACAGTGGGTGCTCAGTGGTGCGCTCGATTGGGCGCGTCTGATCCTGCGCGAAGACGCCATCACCAGCTCCGGGCAAAGGGTGGACCATTTGGGAGAGCCCTGGGCCCATGAGCTGGCGGAGGCGCGTGTGTCGACCTTCCTGGCGATTGACAAGGACAACACCGATGATGCGCCCGACGCCTTCCTGTCAGGCAAGATTGACGACGCGAGCGGGCGCTACAACCTGCGCAATGTGCTCAACAGTGGCTCGGGGGTGGTCGATACCAAACAATTGGCCGTGCTGAAGCGTTTGTTCTCCAACATTGGACTGGACTCGACCTTGGCTGAGACCTTGGCCTACAAGCTGCAGAAAGCCACCCAGGCGACCATGAGTACTCCGGAGGCGTTGGCCGCCTTGGGGGGCGAGGCTGGGCGGTCCAAGGCGCCCTTGCTGCCCCAGACACTGGATCAATTGGTGTGGCTGGGGCTGGACGCCGGCCTGGTGCAGAGGCTGCGTCCCTTTGTGACGGTGCTGCCATTGTCCAGCCCGGACACCAGCGTCAATGTCAACACGGCCCCTAAAGAAGTGATCGCGGCCCTGATCGAGAATCTGGACTTGTCGGGCGGTGAGCGGATCGTGCGCCAGCGCCAGGCCCACTACTTTGAAAAGATATCGGATGTCCAGGACCTTCTGGGCAAGGCCTATGCGGTGCCATCGGGGCCCACAGGCCTGGATGTGACCTCCAGTTTTTTTGAGGTGCGCGGCCGTCTGCGACTGGAAGACCAGGTGTTGGAGCAGCGCCATCTGGTGTGGCGCAAGGCCAACAGCGCCATTCCCGAGTTGAGCGTTGTGCACCAAGATCGTTTTTCAGGGGTCGATGCGGGCGGCGGTGGCGCGTGGTGAGCACGCCGTATCAATCCTTTAACGGGCTTTATTCCGCGCCTCCTACAATGCCAGGAGATCTACGCTTGTTGTGGCCTTCCTTTATTGACCCCTTGAACTGCTGGGCATGAGCATCCTCATCCTTCAATTGCCGGCGCGTTCGCGCTTGAGTATCGACGCCTCCGGGGTGGAGACGGGGGCGACCGTGTCTTCAGGGAGCAAGGAGTACGCCTATGTGCTCAGCGCCGATGGCGAGACGGTGGCTCGGCACGGGCGCTGCGGCTTGGCCATGATGCCCAGGGCCGACACCGTGGTGGCCGTGATGGCGCCCACCGATGTGAGCTGGCATCGCGTGACCTTGCCCAAGGCGCCTGCGGCGCGCTTGCGAGCGGCCCTGGCCGGCATGCTCGAAGAGTCGCTGCTCAATGACACCGATGATATGCACCTGGCCGTGGCGCCTCAGGCCAAGGTTGGGCAGCCCGCCTGGGTGGCCGCTTGTGACCTGACCTGGTTGAACAGCCAGCTCATGCTGTTGGAAAAGGCCAAGCTGCGTGTGGACCGTGTGACCCCGGCGGTGTGGCCCGATGAGCCTGCCACCGGCTACTTTCATGAGGTGCGCGAAGCGGGCATCAGCGAGCAGGATCGGGGACTGGACATCGTGCTGACCTGGTCGACCCTCGATGGCGTGGCCAGTTGGCCCTTGAGCGGCGGCCTGGCGCGAGCCCTAATGCCCGAGTTGCTGCCGCCCCAGTCGCGTTTTTTCGCGACGCCCCAAGTGGCTTCCCCCGCCGAGCGCTGGCTGGGTCAGGCCGTGACGGTGCAAACGCAGGCCGAACATTTGCTGCAGGCCAACCGGTCGCTGTGGAACCTGTTGCAGTTTGACCTGACGCCCCATAGCAAGGGCTTCAATGCGGTGTCGGATCAGTGGCGGCAGTTCCTGAGCCCACAATGGCGGGCCGCGCGCTTTGGTTTGGCCGCTCTGGTGGTGGCGCAATTGCTGGGCTTGAATCTATGGGCCTGGCAACAAGGCCGGGTCTTGAAGCAAAAGAAGGCCGAGATGGTCAATTTGCTCAAACAGGCGCACCCGCAGGTGCGGGTGGTGCTGGACGCCCCTGTGCAGATGCGCAATGAAACCGATGCCTTGCGCGCGGCGGCGGGGCAGCCTGGCGACAACGATCTGGAAGGGTTGATGGGCCTGGTCGCCAGCGCGTGGCCGGCCGACTTGCCGTCGGCTTTCCTGCAATACGACGGCACCAGCCTGACCGTGGCGCAGCCCGCGGGCTGGGGGGCTGGCGAGATCGAACAATTTCGCAGCAAGCTGTCGGCCACGGGGGCTCAGGTCGAGGTGTCTGACGGGCGCCTGACGGTTCGCCGTGGGCCGCGCACGTGAGCCGACGGACAGGACCCCTCAAACCATGACAAACGAGACATCCTCTTTCGACGCCTTGCGTCAGCAGTGGCAGGCGCGCTGGAATGCGCTGGCACCACGTGATCGCCAGATCGCACAGGCGGCGGCTGCGGTGGTGTTGCTGGTCCTGGTGGTGTTTCTGGGCATTCGTCCGGCATGGCGCATTCTGCAGACAGCCCCGGCGCAACTGCGCGAGGTCAACACCCAACTGGAGCAGATGCGCCGCATGGCCGAGGATTCGCAGACGTTGCGTCGCATGCCGCCGGTGCCGCCCGCCCAGGCTGAAGCTGCACTCAAGGCTGCCACGGAGCGACTTGGCGAGGGGGCCCACTTGAGTGTTCAAGGGGATCGTGCCACAGTGACGCTCACCAAGGTGTCGGGCGCTGCCTTGGTGGACTGGCTGGGCGAGGCCCGGGCATCGGCCCGCGTGAGGCCGCTGGAGGCCAATCTCAACCAGGTCGAGCCGGCGCACTATTCGGGCACGGTGGTGCTGGGGCTGGCCCCCGGTTCTGCAGCGGCCCGCTGACGAGGACTCCTGCCTGATGGCCCGCATCCCTTCCCTGAAGCTCCCTGCCGCCTGGTGGTCTGGCGGCATGGCCGCGACCACGCGCTGGATGGAGTCGACGCTGGAGGTGGTCCGCTGGGAAAACATGCGCAAGGCGGGCCGGCGTTGGGGGTGGTGGGGCGGCGTCCTGGGTGCCTTGGCTGGCTTGGTGATCTACGCGCCGGCCAGCTGGCTGTGTCAGGGCGTGGTTGTGCTCACCGAGCGGCGGCTGTTGATGGCCGATTCGCAAGGTACCGTGTGGAATGGGGACGCCGTGATGGTCTTGACCGGCGGGCCTGGTAGTCGTGATGCGCGGGCCTTGCCCGGGCGTCTGAATTGGACCTTGCGTTGGAGCACCCAGGGCCTGCGGCTGAGTTTGCAACAGGATTGCTGTCTGCCGACGCCTGTGGTGTTGCAGGTTCATCCCGGCTGGGGGCGCGTCAGCGCTGAGGTGCTGACTCAGCCTGTGTCGGGCGGGCCGCTGGTGGATTCGGGGGCCATTGGCCACTGGCCCGCCGCGTGGCTGTCGGGGCTGGGCACGCCTTTCAACAGCCTGCAGTTGGGCGGTGTGGTGAGCGTGACCAGCAACAAGGTGGTTGCCGAGTGGGTGCAGGGACGCGTGCGGCTGGGTGGCCAAGTCCATGTGACGCTGGACGACGTTTCGTCCAGCGTCACGACCCTGGAGCGACTCGGCTCTTATCGGCTGGATCTGATGGGTGACGCCCAGGGGCCGGTGCAGTTGTCGCTGTCGACCGTGGACGGCGTGTTGCAACTGAGCGGGCAAGGCGAAGTCGGGCCTGGTGGCCTGCGCTTTCGTGGCGAAGCGCGGGCCAGCGATGCCCAGCATGGTGCGCTTGAAAATTTGTTGAACATCATCGGTCGTCGTGTCGGCGACCGTTCCGTTATTTCGATCGGATAAGTCATGATGACCCATCCTCTGTTGTCTCGTCCCCGCGCGGTTGCGCTGGCCACGACCTTCGTCTTCACCGTTGGCTCGGGCGGTTTGATGCCCTTGGCTACGGCTGGAGCGGCGCAGGCCGCAACGGTCAAAAAGGGCGGGGCGGCGGTGACGCTGAACTTCGTCAATGCGGAAATCGAAGGGGTGGCGCGGGCCATGGCGGCCATCGTTGACCAGCAGATTCTGGTGGACCCTCGTGTCAAGGGCACCATCACGCTGTACAGCGACCAGCCGCTCACGCCCCGCGAGGCCTATCTGAATTTCCTGGCGGCCCTGCGCGGCCAGGGGTTCGCTGTGGTCGAGGTGGCCGGTCTGCTCAAGGTGGTGCCCGAGGCCGATGCCAAACTGCAAACCGGCACGGTGGACGTGGGCAACGCGATCAAACGCTCGGGTGATCAGATCATGACCCAGATCTTTCGCCTGCAGTACGAGAGTGCCAACAACCTGGTGTCGGTGCTGCGCCCTCTCATCAGCCCCAACAACACCATCAACGCCAACCCGAGCACCAACACCCTGGTGATCACGGATTACGCCGACAACCTCAAGCGCATCGCGCAGATGATTGCCGCCCTGGACGTGGCCTCGTCCACGGGCATGGAGGCCATCCCGCTGCAATACGCGATCGCCTCCGACCTGGTGCCGATGGTGCAGAAGCTGGCCGATGGCGCTGGCGCTGGCGCCCCTGGGGCGACCGGAGGACAGAGCACGGTGGTTCTGGCCGATACGCGCACCAACACGCTGCTGGTGCGGGCGCCCAATCCGGCGCGCATGGCAGCCTTGCGCGATCTGGTGCAGCGCCTGGATCGATCGGGCACCGACGGCGTCGGGGGCAGCGGCATTCATGTGGTGTATCTCAAGAATGCCGATGCGGTCAGGTTGGCCCAGGTGTTGCGCGCGGCCTTCCCGACCAGCGGGGGCGGTGCGGGTGGGGGCGGCGCGTCGGCAGGCTCGACGCCTTCGGCGGCCAATACCCCGGCGCCGAGCAGCACCAACATGGCCGGTGGCACGGCGTCCACCCAGTCCACCACGCCGGTGGCGGCCTCTGCTCAACCGTCGACGGGGGGCTTCATCCAGGCCGATCCCAGCACCAACTCCCTCATCATCACGGCACCCGATGCGCTCTATCGCCAGTTGCGCGCTGTGATCGACCAGCTCGATGGGCGTCGCGCGCAGATCTACATCGAAGCGATGATTGTCGAGGTCAACGAGAGCAAGCTGGCCGAGGCTGGCTTCCAGTGGCAAGGCGCCCTGGGTAACGCTGATTCGAAGAATCTCTTTGGCATGGGTACCAACCTGGCCATCGGCGGCATTCCGGGCATCGTCGCGGCCTCCAGCGATGCGGTGTCCGCATTGAGCAAGGCCTCGGGGCTGAACGTGGGCCTGGCCCACAAATACTCCAACGGCAAGTACGGCCTGGCTGCGCTGGCCACCTTCCTGGAAACGAAGGCCGATGGCAATGTGCTGTCCAAGCCCAACATGATCGCGCTGGACAACGAAGAGGCCAAGATCGTGGTGGGGCAGAACGTGCCCTTCGTGACGGGCTCGTACAGCAACGCCCAGACCAGCAGCTCCGGCACCGTCAACCCCTTCACCACGGTGGACCGCAAGGATGTGGGCCTGACCTTGCGTGTCAAGCCGCAGGTGGGAGAGGGCGGCACGGTCCGCATGACCGTGTACCAGGAGAACTCATCGATTGACCCGGCCACCAAGACGGCCAGCAATGGCCCGTCTACCAACAAGAGTTCGATCGAGACCACGGTGGTGATCGACGACGGTGACACGCTGGTGCTGGGCGGATTGCTCAAGGACGAATACAGCGATGGTGACACCCAGGTGCCTTTGCTGGGCGACATCCCGGTGCTGGGTAATCTGTTCAAGAGCCGTTCGCGCTCGCGCAATAAGACCAATCTGATGGTTTTCTTGCGGCCCGTGGTGATGCGAACCGAGGACGCCAGCAATGCCGTGACCCTGGATCGCTACGACTACATGCGACAGGCCCAGGCGGCGACCGTGCCTGAACGGAGTGTGGTGCTGCCGATCAACGAGGTGCCCAAGCTGGACCCCTTGAAGCTGTCCAAAGACCTGAGCATGCCCTCGGTGCGCCAGCCTCTGGACGACCCCAATGCGCCTCAACCCACGGTGGTGATGCCAGCCAAGTCAGGCTACACCCCCCGGCTGATGCCGGATCAGCCCCAACCCCAGCGTGCGCCTTGATCGCGGCCAGCGCCTGATGCAACGCGACGCGGAGAACTGACCCATGGCGGCACGTCATCCCCTGCCTTATGCCTTTGCCAAGATGCACGCCGTCTTGCTCGAAAGCGATGGCGATCGCGCCACTTTGTGGGCCAGCGAAAAAGTGTCACCGGCGGCTTTGTCCGAGGTGATGCGTTTGTACGTGGTCGACGCCATCGAGCGCGAGCCGGCCGAATCGCTGGGCCAGCGCATTGCGGTGGCTTATGCGGGTGGCGAAGGCAGCGCCGCGGCGGTGGTCGGTGAGGTGGAGAGCGCCGTCGACCTGTCGCGCATGATGCAGGACTTGCCCGCCGTCGAGGATTTACTGGAAGCCTCCAACGACGCGCCCATCATCCGCATGCTCAACGCCTTGCTGACGCAGGCGGCCAAGGACGGCGCCTCCGACATCCACATCGAACCCTATGAGCGCAGCTCGGCCGTGCGCTTTCGGGTGGATGGCACGCTGCGCGAAGTGGTGCAGCCCAACAAGGCCTTGCACGCCGCCCTGATCTCGCGACTGAAGATCATGGCCGAGCTGGATATTTCTGAAAAGCGCATGCCGCAGGACGGCCGCATCTCGCTGCGCATCGGTGGTCGCGCGGTGGATGTGCGGGTCTCGACCTTGCCCTCGGCGCATGGTGAGCGGGCCGTGCTGCGTCTGCTGGACAAGGGCGACGCCAACAAGTTCACGCTTGAGTCGCTGGGCATGAGCGGTGATGCGCTGGACCGTTTCAAGCGCCTGCTGCGCCAGCCACACGGCATCGTGCTGGTTACCGGTCCCACCGGGTCGGGCAAGACCACCACCTTGTACGCGGGCCTGAGCACGCTGGACGCCACCACCACCAACGTGCTGACGGTGGAGGACCCCGTTGAATACGAACTGCACGGCATCGGCCAGACGCAGGTCAACGCCAAGATCGACCTGACCTTTGCCAAGGCCCTGCGCGCCATCCTGCGGCAAGACCCGGACGTCATCATGATCGGTGAAATCCGTGACTTCGAAACCGCGCAGATCGCGGTGCAAGCTTCGCTGACGGGTCACTTGGTGCTGGCCACGCTGCACACCAATGATGCCGTCAGCGCGGTGACACGGCTGACCGACATGGGCATCGAGCCCTTCCTGCTCAGCTCCAGTTTGCTGGGTGTGATGGCGCAGCGACTGGTGCGCAAGCTGTGCGTGCATTGCAAGCGCGAGGACGAGTTTCATCGCTGGCACCCCGTGGGCTGCGCGGCTTGCGGGATGACCGGCTACAAGGGGCGCACCGGCGTGTACGAATTGATGGTGGCCGACGACGCCCTGCGCGGCCTGATCCATGCGCAGGCTTCCGAGGCTCAGTTGTTTGAGTCGGCGGCCAAGGGCGGCATGAAGGTCATGCGTGATGATGGTGACCGCTTGGTGGCCGAAGGCGTCACCTCGCTGGAAGAAGTGCTGCGCGTGACGCGCGAATAAGGTTGACTCATGCCCGCCTTTCGTTTTGAAGCCCTGGAGGCCAGCGGGAAGACCGCCACCGGTCTGGTCGATGCGGACAACGCCAAGGCGGCGCGTGGGCAGTTGCGTGCGCAGAACCTGGTGCCGCTGAAGGTCGAGCAGGTGGTGATGGCCGAGACCGAGGGTCAGTCGCGCCGCCCGTTTTCTCGTCGCGTGTTCAATTCGTCATCGCTGGCCATCTGGACGCGTCAGTTGTCCGGCCTGGTTGTGGCGGGCTTGCCGCTGGAGCGTGCGCTCACGGCCATGGCCGACGAAGCCGAGGACCCGCGTCAGCGTGAGCTGGTGGCGCATTTGCGCTCCGAGGTCAATGCGGGCTCGCCGTTTGCGCGCGCCCTGAACGGATCGCCCCGCGAGTTTAGCGATGTCTACCGGGGCGTGGTGGCTGCGGGTGAGCAAAGTGGGCAATTGGGGGTGGTGCTGGAGAAGCTCGCCAATGACCTGGAAGAGCAGCAGGCGCTGACGTCCAAGCTGATTGGCGCGACCTTGTACCCGGCCATCGTGTCGATCTTTGCCATCGTGATCGTGGTGGCCTTGCTGGTGTTCGTTGTGCCGCAAGTGGCCCAGGTGTTCACCAGCAGCAAGCGGGCTTTGCCCATGCTCACGCGGATCATGCTGGGCTTGAGCGCCTTCATGCGCGAATGGGGCTGGTTGCTGGCCCTGGCGATCACCGGCGGGATCACGGCCCTGATGCTGGCGCGACGTGGCGAGGCATTTCGACAAAAGTTTGACGCCTTCTGGCTGGGACTGCCGGTGCTGGGGCGCTTGTCACGGGGCTACAACGCGGCGCGCTTTGCCGGCACGTTGGCCATGCTGGCGGGCTCGGGCGTGCCCATTCTGAAGGCCTTGCAGGCCGCCGCTGAAACGCTGTCGAACCGTGCCATGCGCGCCGATGCGATGGAGGCCCTGGTGCAGGTGCGCGAGGGCGCTCCGCTGGCCTCGGCGCTGGCGGCGCGCAAACGCTTTCCCGGCCTTTTGTCGATGTTTGCTCGCCTGGGTGAGCAGACCGGCCAGTTGCCCGTGATGCTGCAGCGCGCGGCGACGCAACTGAGCGGCGAGGTGCAGCGCAAGGCCTTGGCCATTGCCACCGTGCTGGAGCCACTGCTCATCGTATTCATGGGCCTGATCGTGATGCTGATCGTGATGTCGGTGATGATGCCCATCATGCAGATGAACACCTGGGTCAAGTAAAGGCACGGGTAAGTGTGCAATCTGCACTCGTTTTAGCGAGATGCCCTCGGGTATCTCCCTTGTTCCTCGCTTCACGACACGTCAGGTTTGCTGCAATGATCATGTGACACCAGAGTGGTTGGTGGAGGTCGAGCATGAACATCGGTTGTGAACTGGTCCCTGTGCAACACGACAGCATGCGTGGGCGCATCCCCATTGCGCACATGCGACATGTGTACCGACTCGATGAAGTCGAGAAGCGCCTGGGCAAATTGCCGCCGCGCGAGCACGAATCCCTGCGAGCCACTTACGAACGCATGTTGGAGTTGGGCCCGGACCGATTCCAGGTCAAGCCATCAGGCCTGCCCGCCATGGAATACCTCTACGACGAGTTGCCGAACTTCCACGCGGTGCTGGACGACCTGAAGCGCCAATTGGCCTTGTGCGCCGACAGCCGCGATGCGCTGGAGATCACGCCCATGCTGCTGCTGGGCCCGCCAGGGGTCGGCAAGACGCATTTCGCGCGCGAAGTCTCGCAGCTGTTGGGGACTGGCATGGGCTTCATCTCCATGAGCTCGATGACCGCCGGCTGGGTCCTCTCTGGCGCGTCCAGTCAATGGAAGGGCGCGCGGCCAGGCAAGGTGTTCGAGACCCTGGTCGATGGCCAATACGCCAACCCTGTCATGGTGGTCGACGAGATCGACAAGAGCGGCGGCGAACACGCTTACGACCCGCTGGGGTCTTTGTACAGTTTGCTGGAGCACGACACGGCGGGCAACTTCACCGACGAGTTTGCGGAGGTGTCGATCGATGCTAGCCAGGTCATCTGGGTGGCCACGGCCAACGAGGCACGAGGCATTCCCGACCCGATCCTGAACCGCATGAATGTGTTCGAGATCGAGATGCCTGACGAAGCTGCGGCCCGCAAGATCGCGTCCAAGCTGTACCACAGCATCCGCGCCGATCACGATTGGGGCCAGCGCTTCGACCCCGATTTGAGCGACGCGGTGTTGTCCGGTCTGAGCGACCTGGCGCCGCGCGACATGCGTCGGGCGTTGATGACGGCCTTTGGCAATGCCAAGCTCGATGGCCGTCATGCGATCGAGCCGCGCGATCTGCCCGATGCGCAAAGCAAACGCACGTCGATGGGCTTTGTGCAATGAGCTGCGTCGTGTGAATTGAGGCGTGCCTGGGCCATACTGGGGCCTTGATTCACGCGGGGCATTCTTCAGATGGCGGCGAGCTTGTCAGGGCAGTTGGTGGTGGCGATCTCATCGCGCGCGCTGTTCGACTTTGAACACGAGAATGAGCTGTTTGAGGCGGCAGATGATCGCGCCTACATGCGCCATCAACTCGATCGGCTGGACAATCCCGCGCGCCCCGGCGTGGCCTTCTCCTTGGTGCAAAAGCTGCTGGCCTTCAACACGCCGGACACGGCTCGGGTTGAAGTGGTCATCCTGTCGCGCAATGACCCCGTCTCGGGCATGCGCGTGTTCCGCTCGGCGCGGCACTATGGGCTGCCGATTCAGCGCGGCGTGTTCACGCGGGGCGAATCGCCCTGGCGCTACCTGCGGCCCTTGCGTGCGAATCTGTTCCTGTCGGCCAACGAGGCCGATGTGCGTTCGGCCTTGCTCGAAGGCGTGCCCGCCGCACGCGTGCTGCCCCATTCGGCGCGGGCGGGAGAAGCGCATCCGCATGAAGTGCGGATTGCCTTTGACGGCGATGCGGTGCTGTTCTCGGACGAGGCCGAGCAGGTGTTTCAAAGCGGGGGGCTGAGTGCGTTCCAGGCGCATGAACAGGAACGCGCCGCCAAACCCTTGCCCGCCGGCCCGTTCAAGCCCTTGCTGCAGGCGCTGCACGACTTGCAGCAGCGTGGTCAAGCGGGCAGCGAGGCACCCATGCGCATCCGCACGGCCCTGGTCACCGCGCGCAGCGCACCCGCCCACGAGCGCGCCATTCGGACCTTGATGGACTGGCACATCGAGGTGGATGAAGCCATGTTCCTGGGCGGCCTGCCCAAGGGCGAGTTTCTGCGCGAGTTCGAGCCCGACTTCTTCTTCGACGACCAGACCGGCCATGTCGAAAACGCGGCGTCCCATGTGCCCGCCGGTCATGTGGCGGGCGGTGTGGTCAACGCCCCCGCATCTTGACCTTGAAGAGTTCGGCGATGCCGACTTCGCGCGGGCCTGGGATCAACTCGTAGGTGTCGCCGGCAGCGATGGTGCCGGGAACGCGCACGGCCAGGTAGAAGCCGCAATAGCCCGACTGGCCCATCAACTTGACAGCCTGATTGAAGCCCATGATGGCCGCGAATTTGTAGCAGGGGCTGCGCGGCTCACTGATGGCCAGGGTGCAGTCGGGGAATTTCAAGACGTCACCGACATAGGCATCGCTTTCCAGCAGCCCGGTGAGGGTCAGGTTCTCGCCGAGCATGCCGTGCGGCAGGACATCGTCCCAGGCCTGTTGACCGGCTTGTGCCCGCACCGTCTGCCAGAAGGCATAGTGTTCATGGGGGTAGGCGTACACCGCTTTGGATAGGCCGCCGTGCACGGTCAGGTCAGCCTGTTCGTCGCCTTGCAGGCCCAAGGGCCGGACGGGGATGCGCTCGGGCGCCTCGAGGGTGCTGACCGCGCGTTTGCCAATGCCGGTGAGGATGCGCCGCTCGTCAATGACGATGGGCACGGCAAGTCCTGTGTTGACGGACAGTAGGCGGTGGTCAGTAGGCATGGCGCGCTCCGAAGCAGGGGGTGGGCAAGACTAACGCCACATCGAGACCGTCACTGCCATGGCCTTGAAGCTGGCGACGCAGGGCTGGCCGGGCTCCCATCCCATCTGCTGAATGGAGCGGCGCGTCAGCAAGGCCCACAGTTGCACGGCGGGCAGGGCTGAAAAATCACCTTCGTCGCGCAGACGGGCCAGCTCAATGCCTACCGCGCCGTAGGAGCCGTTTTCGCCAGCCAGCATGATCTGGCTGATGCGTCCGCGCAGTTGGTTGCTGACGCCTTGTCCGTCGATGAGGTCGCGTTGCAGGATGATGTCGCGGGCGCGGATCTTCAGGCGCACCTTGCGGCCCGCGCCGTGCAGGACGGCGGGCACGGTCACGCGCTGGCCCCCCACATCGACCTCGCTGAGCATCCAGTTGATGTCATGGTGCTTGACCTCGCCCTCGACCACGCTCCCGGCGTCGACCCCTTCCAGGAAGGTCGACAGCGACACGTCCGACAGGATCTGCGTGGCCATGCCCGCGCTGGCCATGCGGCCTTCGTGCAGCACGATCACTTCATCGGCCATGCGGATGACCTCGCTCATGCGCGGGCTGACGAACACCAGCGGCACCTTGGCTCGCGTGGGAACCTGGCCCAGCAGGTCGATCAAAGGCGCGCGATCGGGTTCGGGCACATGGCCCAGCGGGTCGTCCATCAACAGGGCGCGCGGCGACGAAAGCAGCACCCGGCCCAGAGCCACCTTGGCGCGCTGTCCTGGCGTCAACCGGTCGGGGTGGGCATTGAGCAAGGAGCCCAGGTCCAGCCAGTGCGTCACGGCGTCGAAGCCCATGTCGCTGTTCGACTTGGGCGCGCTCGACAGGCCATAGGCCAGATTGCGCCGCACGTTCAGGTGCGGGAACAGATGGCCTTGCGCATCCAGCCAGCCCAGGCGCCGCTGATGGGGCGGCAGGTTGATGCCGGCGGCCGAGTCGTACAGGGGGTGGTTGCCCACGGCCACGCGCCCCCCCAGCGCCGGGCGCAGTCCCGCGGCGGCTTGCAGCAAGGCCGTCTTGCCCGAGCCACTGCGGCCCACCAGCGCGCAGACCCTGCCAGGCAGCACGCGGAACTGCGCGCGGATGTCGAGGGCGGGTTGTTGCAGGCGGAGCTCCGCGCTCAGGGGCATGGGCAGCGGGGGCTGGTCGCTCATGGCTGTTGGCGGCCTTGAGCCGTGGCGAAGTTGGCAAACCGGCGCTGCCAATGGCGCCGCCCGGCTTCACTCAAGAGAATGGCCACAAAGGCCACGCCCAAAGAGACCAAGGCCAGGCGCGTGGCGGCGTCGGCATGGGCGGGATTGCGCAGGGCCTGCATCAAGGCCAGCGGGGCGGTGGTGGGTTCATGCGTCCAGTGGGTCTCGGGGAGCAGCGCTGACGCCAGCACCAGGGTGGCGCCCGACTCACCCCAAGCCGCCGTCAACCCCAGGGACAAGGCCGACAGCACGGCAGGGGCCGCCAGGGGGAGGGTCACGGACCACCAGCTGCGCCAGGCGGTTGCGCCCAGCGTCTGGGCCACCAGGCTGAGCATCGGGTCGATGGCTTCAAAGGCCGGGCGCAGCATGCGCACCATCAGGGGCAGGGTCATCAGGCTGGCGGCCAGCACCGCGCCGCTGGGGTAGAAATTCAAGGTCCAGCCGGTGGTGCGGCCCACCCAAAACCCCAGCTGGCCGTCATCGCTCAGCCCCATCAGCAGGGCAAAGCCAATCACGGCCGGAGGCAGGGCCATGGGCAGCAGCACGATGGCCTCAAGCAGCCAGTGCCCATGCCAGCGCGCCCGGCTCATCAGGGACGCCAGCAGCACGGCCAGCGGCGTGGTGATGAGCAGCGTGAGCAAGGCCACTTGCAGGCTCAACCAGAGCGCATCCAGTTCCCAGGAACTCATGCGCGCATCCTCAGGCCCCTTGCCATGTCGAACCCGCCGCCACCACGGCTTTGCGCCCCAGTGGGCCTTGCAGCCACTGCACCAGCAGTTTTCCGGCCGGGTGCGGTGTCCGGAAGGAGCGCGCCACCTGGCAGGTGAGCCATAGGCGTGGGTCGGCGTCCACCATGACCTTCAGGGCCTTGCGGGCGTCGCGAGGCAGTGTCTGCCAATCGGCCTGGGTCATCAGCTGATAGCTGGGCAGCGATGAGGGTGGGGCCGGCAGCTTGCGGGCGCCCAGCGATGCCATCAGGCTGTCGGCCAGGTTGTTGAGCGCCGAGTCCTGGTCGGCGGGCTGCCAGCGACACGCGCCAGCGGACTGTCCGGCCAGGATCTGAGCCAGGGCACGCACCGCATCGGGCTCACCCTTCAGTCCGGCGGGGTCTTCTTGCGGGCCCACCAGCAGCACCTGGGTGCGGGCCAGGGTATGACGGTCGTGAATCAGGCCTTGCCGCTCAAGCTGGTCGGCCAGGGGCGAGCTCAGGAACAGGCCCACCGGCAAGGCGCCCGACTCCAGTTGTTTCAGGAGGCTGCCGGAAGGGGCGCGCACCCATTCGGCGCTCAGGCCCAGATCGCGGGCCATGGCCGTTTTCCAGCGTCCGGCCAGTCCGCTGTCCTGAATCAGGCCATCCACCCCCAGACGCAAGGGTAGGGCAGGCTGCGCCCAGCCTGTCGCCGGGGCCAGCCCCAGGCCGGCCATCCCTGTCATCGTCATCCATTCGCGTCGATTCATCCAGAAACCTTTGTGCTCGATCTGTGCGAGCCCCGTCTATTCAACCGCAAGAAAGCGGCTGGGCCCATCAGGGGCTTTGCCAGCTTGTAACAAGAAACGACAGTGGATTGTCGCCTGATGAAATCCGCGCCGCGGATGGTGGGGTGCGAGCATGGGGTGTGACAAAGTTCGCACTTCGTGGGCCAGGGGCTCGCAAACCCCTTGGAAGCGGGGGGAACTCAAACGGATGGCGGTGGACTAAAATACAAGGTTCACTGCCTGACCGAGAGCCATGGGCGAGAGTCGATGGGTCGCGCAGGGTGTCGAGAGCGCAGCGCCGCCTCCAATCCATGGAGTGTGCGGATGTTGCGTTGTCGAGACCCTGTTTTTTACTTTTGGAGCCATTGTCATGAACCAAACCGTGTCGCAAGGGACGCAAGTGAACGCCCCCGCTTATGTCAAGAATCAGAAATTGATCGCCTGGGTGGCCGAGATGGCCGCCCTGACGCAGCCCAAGGACATCGTCTGGTGCGATGGCTCGAAAGAGGAGTACGACCGCCTGTGCGCCCAGCTCGTGGCGGCCGGCTCGTTCAAGAAGCTCAACCCAGAACTGCGTCCCAACAGCTACCTGGCCATCACCGACCCCTCGGACGTGGCCCGCGTGGAAGACCGCACCTTCATCTGCTCCGAGCGCAAGGAAGACGCCGGCCCCACCAACAATTGGTGCGAGCCCGCTGAAATGCGCGCCAAGCTGCAAACGGCTGACAACGCCGTGTTCAAGGGCTGCATGAAGGGCCGCACGATGTACGTCGTGCCGTTCAGCATGGGCCCCCTGGGCTCGAACATCGCCCACATCGGCGTGGAACTCTCTGACAGCGCCTACGTGGCCGTCAACATGAAGCTCATGACTCGCATGGGCAAGGGCGTGATCGATGTGCTGGGGCCTGATGGTGAATTCGTGCCCTGCATGCACAGCGTGGGCGCGCCGCTGGAAGCCGGTCAGAAGGACACCATCTGGCCTTGCAATCCCACCGTCAAGTACATCGTGCACTATCCCGCGACCCGCGAAATCTGGTCGTATGGCTCCGGCTACGGCGGCAACGCGCTGCTGGGCAAGAAGTGCTTTGCCCTGCGCATCGCCTCCACCATGGGCCGCGACCAGGGCTGGCTGGCCGAGCACATGCTGCTGCTGGGCGTGACCAACCCCCAAGGCCAGAAGTACCACATCGCCGCAGCCTTCCCCAGCGCCTGTGGCAAGACCAATTTCTCCATGCTGATCCCGCCTGCGGGCTACAACGGCTGGAAGGTCACCACCATCGGTGACGACATCGCCTGGATCAAGCCCGGGGCCGATGGGCGCATGTACGCCATCAATCCCGAAGCCGGTTACTTCGGCGTGGCCCCTGGCACCAACACGCTGACCAACCTGAACTGCATGAACTCGCTCGACAGCGACGTGATCTTCACCAACGTGGCCCTGACCGACGACGGCGACGTGTGGTGGGAAAGCATGACCGACACGCCCCCGGCTCACCTGATCGACTGGCAAGGCAAGGACTGGACGCCTCAGATCGCCAAGGAAACCGGCGCCAAGGCGGCGCACCCGAACGCCCGTTTTACCGTGGCCGCGACCAACAACCCGGCCCTGGACCCCGAGTGGGACAACCCTGCGGGCGTGCCGATTGACGCCTTCATCTTCGGTGGCCGTCGCTCCACGACCGTGCCTTTGGTGACCGAGGCGCGCAACTGGACCGAAGGCGTCTATATGGCCGCCACCATGGGTTCTGAGACCACCGCCGCGGCCTTCGGTGCCCAAGGCGTGGTGCGCCGCGACCCCTTCGCGATGCTGCCCTTCATGGGCTACAACATGAGCGACTACTTCCAGCACTGGCTGGACATGGGCGCCAAGCTGCAGGCCTCGGGTGCCAAGTTGCCCAAGGTGTACTGCGTCAACTGGTTCCGCAAGGGCGCCGATGGCAAGTTTGTGTGGCCGGGCTACGGCGAAAACATGCGCGTGCTGGAGTGGATGCTGGGCCGCATCGCCGGCACCGCTCAGGGCGTGGAAAACATCTTTGGCCTGAGCCCGACCTACGCCGACCTGAACTGGACCGGCCTGAACTTCACCAAGGAGCAGTTCCAGTCGGTGATCGGCATTGACCGGGCCGCCTGGACGCAGGAGCTGACGCTGCATGAAGAGTTGTTCCAGAAACTGGCGTATCACCTGCCCAAGGACCTGACCCAAGTGAAGGCCCAGCTCGAGCAGAAGCTGGCCGCCTGACTCGACACGAAGCAGCCCAGCACGTTTTGGTGACATTACGTGTGTTACAGGGATCCCCCGTGAACGGGGGGTGTCGCCTGGGGTCGCGTTTCTCTATAACGGGCAGACGTGGTGATTCGAGCGGATTGATCCAGATCAGGCCGTTCTGTTTGCTTGGTACGATTTAAAATAGAGAGGTTCGTATGAAATTTAAACTTCTGGTCGCGGCGGTGACCTTCGTATCCGCTGGCGCTGCCTTTGCAGGCAATGCGGTGGCCCCTGGGGGTGATTTGGGCGCCCTGACGCCTGCGCCTGCCCAGTTCGCGGATTTGCTGTCCACCGGTTCGCTGGCGGGTGGGGTGTTCTCGGACGATTTCAAGTTCACCATTGGCGGCGTCAGTGATGTGATCGGTTCGGTCAGCCAGTTGTTTGGCGCCGTGTCGTTCAACTCGGTGGCCGTTAATGGCAGCCCCGTGGTCCCGACGCCCACCGTCACGGCCAATTCGTTCAAGTTCACGGGCTTGGCCGCTGGCACCTACACCTTGAACGTCAAGGGCACTTACGCGACCGGCTTCAACGCCTACACCGGGTCGGTTTACGCCACCCCGGCTGTGCCTGAGCCCGGTTCCATGGCGCTGGTCCTGGCGGGTCTGGGGGCTGTGGGCCTGCTGGCTCGTCGCCGCTCGGTCTAAGGCTGAAAGACAAGCCAAACCCAGCGGTTTGGCACACAAAAAAAGCGGGCCCGAAAGGCCCGCTTTTTTCATGGCGGCGTCATGGCGGCGTCATGGCGGCGGCCTCAGAACAAGCCCGCCTTGCCAATCAGTTGCGCCACCAGGTCCGACAGGGTCGTGGCGGCGGCCTTGATGCGGCTGACCTCTTGGGCGCGGATCACGGGCCCGCTGCTGGCCAGCAGGTTGTCGACGAAGGTGCCGACGGAGGCCAGGTTGCGCTCCTTGATGCCGGTGTCTCCGAAGGTCACGATGGTCAGACAGTGCGACTCATTGATCTGGCGGTAATTGGGCAGGAAGTAGCCCAGGTTGGCCGAGCTGGGCATGTGGGCCACCCAGGTGTTGATGTCCTGACGCCAGCGGCTGTTCAGCGCGGCAAGACGGTCTGTCGGGGTCGCGGCGTTGGCGATGTCGGGGTAGAACTTCTCGTAGGAAAAGGCCGAGAAATCAGCGTCTTCCTGGAACATCGCGTAGCCAATCCTGTCTTGCGGGAAGATCTTGTTGAGCCCGTAGGTGATGGTGCCCAGATTGTTGACGTCGCCAGCACCAGGGTACTTGCCGATGAGCTCGGTGATCATGCCGGTGGGCTCATCCAGGCCCCAGGCCTCGCGGATCCGGTTGTGCAGGGGCAGCGAGGGCGATTGCTCGGGCGTGCTGTCGCGGGGTGTCCAGAACAGGGGGCCGGAGTCGGCCAGCAGGGCGCTGCGGGTGGGGTTGAGGCCCGTGCGCATTTGGGGGTAGTTGGCCGTGGAGCCGACGCCGCCCGCCGAAAAGCCGGTCAGCAGCAGTTGTGCGGGCTTGGGCATGTTCGCCGCCATCCAGGCGGTGACGGCCTTCGCGTTGACGGCGCCTTTGTGCTGCCAGACCAGCGGGTTGGCTGGGTCGCTGTCGGAGTACACGGCCACCTTATTGCCGGTGTGCACATCGCCGGTGCAGTAGGGCACGTAGACGATGTTCCAGCTTTGCGTCTGCACCGAGGTGAGCGGGTCCAGGCGGGAGGTGAATGGCGTGACCAGGCCCAGATGCGCCTGGTAGGACCAGGTTGACAGGTAATCCGCCGGGATGCCGTTGGGGTTCACGGCGGCCAGCTTGACGCCGCCTTTGTTGGCGCAGGTGGCTTGTTCCCAGCAGGCGCCGCCGCCCTCATACATGACCACGGTCTTGCTGGTGAAGGGGGTGCGGTTGACAAAGAAGCGGTAGGGCGTGCCATTGCCACAGCTGGCGCCGGACGATGCGGGGAGCTCAATGGCTTCCCACTTCAGGTAGGCGGCGTTGGCCGCCAGGCTGGTCAGCAAGGTGGCGCCGATGGCCTTGGTGGCTGTCAGCAGTAGTGATTTCAGACTCATATCAACGCTCCAGGGGTGAAATGTTGTGAACGATTTCACAGAGTCTGGATCGCGCTGGGTTTTCTGCCTCTGGCACTTTCCCTGTTGGGGATGCTGCCCCCCTAGAAATCAGGGGGTGGAACTGTCGCCTGCTTGACGTTCGCGGGAGTTGGCCGCAAGGGTTCGCCCTGAGCTGCTGGCCGCCCGGACGACGTGCACGCGCTGCGCAGCACCGACTTCGCGCGCGCGCAACTGGCCACACCCACCCTCCACATCCTGCCCGGCCGAATGGCGCAGCTTGGTCAGAATGCCGCGCCGGTGCAGGCTGCGCGCGATTTCGGCGGCACGCTCCCACGAGGGGCGCTGGAAGTCCAGCTCGGGCACGCTGTTGTACGGAATCATGTTCATGAGCGCGTACTTGCCCTGGAGCAGGCGCACGATGCCATCGAGTTCGTCGGCGCTGTCGTTGATGCCCTCCAGCAAGGTCCATTGGTACTGGATGGGGTAGCCGGTGGCGCGGGCGTAGCGCTCGCCCAGTTCCACCAGTTCGGCCGGGTCGATGCGGGGGGCTTTGGGTAGTAACTGCGCCCGCAATTCAGGCCTGGTCGAATGCAGCGACAAGGCCAGTGCCGGTTTGACCGTGCCTTGGGGCAGGCGTTCGAACACGCGCGGATCCCCCACTGTGGAGAACACCAGGTTCTTATGCCCGATGCCACCGGCGGTGCCCAGCAGGTCGATCGCTTCAAGCACGTTGTCCAGGTTGTGCGACGGCTCGCCCATGCCCATGAACACGACCTTGCTAACGCGCCGGCGCGTGCGGGCCAGCGCCACCTGCGCGACGATCTCCGCGCTGCCCACCTGACGCAACAACCCGTCGCGGCCAGTCATGCAAAACACACAGCCCACTGCGCAACCCACTTGGGAGGACACGCACAGGCCATCGCGCGGCAGCAGCACGCTCTCAATGGTCTGGCCGTCATTGAGTTCAACCAGCAGGCGGGCCGAGCCGTCGTCGCCGGGGTGTTCGGAGCGCAGGCGCGCCAGCGCGCTCAGGTCCCGCATCAAGTCGGGCAGGCCCCTGCGCACCTCCAGGGGGAGGAAGTCTTCGGGGCGGCGTTTGCCACCGTCCTGCGGCAGCGCTTGCGACCACTGCCGCAGGACGCGCTGTTCATGGCAAGGCTTGGCGCCTTGGGCGCGTAGGCGTTGTCGGATGTCTTCAATGCGCATGGGGGTGACTGGTGTGGCGGTACGGCAGATCGCAGTGTAGGCGCCGGAATCGACGGTCATGCCCGGGGTGTTTTTCTGCCAAGGCGACTCCATGCAGGGCTGTGCTCGGGTGGGCGGGTTTTCCCTTATATCGGGGGTGTGTTTAAAGACGCGGGGCTGATAACTTCCAGCCCGTGCCGCTGCAGCTTGTTGTTTTCCTCGTTTTTTTGCTTGCAGCTTGAGGTTGGTCAATAAAATTTTGGGAGTGAAGTGCCATGAGAGAAATGCTGCGCAGCCGTGCGCGCCAAGTTGTTCTGATCGGTTTGTCCGGTCTGTGGTTGTCTGGCGCGGCCGATGCGGCCAATTTGGTCGATCTGCCTGTGCTGACCAGCACCAGTGGCGTGCTTGACGTGTTGATGGTGGCGCGCCCGGCGACCGCCAGCACCCTGACACCCCTGAACCCGACCTCCTGGGTCTATGACATCTGCCCCCGTCCTGCCAACGGGGCGTTGTCCTGCCCGACCACCACGGCCAATCTGTATGGCGGAACGCGTCTGCAATTGGCCGCCGGCGACACGCTGAAAGTGCGCCTGGTTAACCTGTTGCCCTTGTTGCCTGAGGCTGCTCACGCCGCCGAGGCGGGCAATTCTTACCTCAAACTCAACCCCACCAACATCCACACGCACGGCCTGCTGGTCTCGCCGCGCTACCCCACCACGGCGAACCCGACCTACGGCGACAACGTGCTGGTGCTGACGCTCAACACGGCCACTGGCTCGCCCTCCAGCGATGCCCACGTGCACGGTGACACGCGCCTGGGGTACACCGACTACAGCATCAAGGTGCCGGCGGGCCACCCCTCGGGCATGTACTGGTTCCACCCGCACGTGCACGGCGTTTCGCTCAACCAGGTCTCAGGCGGGCTGTCGGGCATGATCACCGTGGGCAGCGTGCTCGACTATGTCTGCAAGGGCAAGACTTGCGCCAACTTCGCCGCCGGCTTGCCGGTGCGACACCTGTTGCTCAAGGACACCCAGGTGTTGTCGACCGGCAAAATGCAGACGCAGCAAGACCCGGACTTCTGCTTGGGCAATGGGGCCTCGCAAGGCTATTGCGCCGGCAGTCTGCACAGCGATGACTCGGGCGCGATCGACTCGCGCGGTGGGCGCTGGTTCTTCACGGTCAACGGCCAGCCTTATCCCAATGTGCCCGTCACCAACAAGGGGGGCGAAATTTGGCGCCTGACGGCCGCCTCGGGCAGTGCCACCTACAACCTGCACCTGCAGGATACGGCGGTGCCCGCCAATGACATGACCGTGCAGGTGCTGTCGATTGACGGTGTGGCCGTGCAAGGCCCCAAGACCGGTTCTGTGCTGACCTGGCTCAACCTCAACCGCCAGCGGGGCAACCTCGTGCCCTGCCCGGGCATCAACACCACCTTGAGCAACCTGACGACCGGCGCGCCGGTGTGCGCCAAGGGCATCACCATGATGCCCAGTTCACGCGTCGAGCTGTGGGTGGCCTACCGTGATGCCGCAGGCAACCTGGTCACGCCGATCGCCGGCACCAAGGCCGTGTTGCGCACCGTGGGGTATGCCAGCGGCCCTGAGGGCGACACCTGGCCCGCGGTCGATCTGGCACAAGTGACCTTCAGTGGTTCGGCCCGTGTCAGCACCGACCCGATCGCGTTGGAAATTGGCGGCACCCTGACCGCGCTGCTGGACCAGGCCACACTGGCCACGGCGATGAAGACGGAGAACGCTGCGGTCGGCACCCAGGCGGGTTGCACGCCGCTGGCCGCTGGCCATGGTCGACGCATCTTCTACGGCAACACGGCGGCTGGCGACTTCGGTCTGGGCTATGAAGAGATCGATGCTTATGGCGTGACCGTTCCCGGCACCTTCGTGGATGTGAAGGCCTTTGATCCTGATACCCCAACCATCTGCGTGTCGCTGGCGACCGGCAACACCACCAACACTGAGGTGTGGCAGTTGGTGAACCTGGCCGGTGAAGACCATAACTTTCACATTCACCAGTTGCGCTTCAAGCTGTTGAACGATCCGAACACGGACGGCAGCACCACGCTGCGCACGCTCGACAGCAGTGCGATCGCCTACGACAACCTGCCCCTGCGCCATGGCAGTGCGTCGTGCAACACCGTGCAGGCCTGGCGTGATTCGCGCAACCCGTTCAGCGCTGGCTACAAGGCTTGTGACGGCGCCCCGGTCACTGTGGCGATTCCCTTCTCGATCGCCGGTGACTTCGTCTACCACTGCCACATCCTGGAGCACGAAGACGGCGGCATGATGGCTCGCATCCGGGTGCGTGCCTCGGCCAACTGATGATGCGCACACTCTGCGCCCTGCTTTTGGGCCTGGCTTGTCACGCGGCGTGGTCGGCCATGCCCAGTGTGTCGACGGTGCAGCACGCTTATGACCTCGCCAAGGGGGATGCGGACAGCAATCCGCAGCATGTCTACGAGTTGTCGATCCTGGCCGCACGATGCAGCCCTTTGGCGCAGCCCGACAATGTCATGTGCCAGATCGACTTCGTCCGCAAGGACAAGCCCGATGGCCGCATGTACTTTGAAGTGGTCACCTTGGCGGCGCGCCAGAGTGACTGGGTCTTGCTCAGTGGGCTGTGCAAGTCCAGGCCTGCCGTGAAGCGACCATGACCCTGCACTGCCGCGCGTTCAGGGAGCACTTGGCGTTGGGCTGGCGATTGCAGTGTCCTTGCCGCTGGTCGGGCGAGGGCGAGCATGTTGCAGCACGGTCTGAACCAGTTGATTCAGATCGAGCGGCTTGACTACCAGGGTAAGCATGCCGGCGGCCAGACACTGCGTGTGCTCGTCCGACATGGCGTGTGCGCTCTGGCCAATCACCGGCAGACGCGGGTCAAGCTCCGTGAGGCGGCGGGTGGTGCCATAGCCATCCATCCCGGGCATCTGGATGTCCATGAGGACCACATCAAAGGCATCCGGGCCGTGCCGCTCGACGCAGTCAATCGCCATCAAACCATTGTCGGCGAAGGTGACGAGGGCGCCTTCCATGGTCAGGAATTCGCGCAGCACCAGCTGGTTGAGCGGATTGTCTTCGGCGGCCAGCACGCGCACACCGGCCAGGCGCTGCCCGCCGGGCGCTTCAAGTGCCAAGGCTGGCTGGCTGGGGGGGGCCAGGTGGTCGCCGGTCGTCAGGGGCAACACGACATCGATCCGGGTTCCCTGGCCCGGCTCGCTGTGGACCTGGATCTCGCCGGCCAGCAAATCGACCAGTCTCTTGGTGATGCTCAAGCCCAGGCCGGTCCCGCCGTATTGGCGCGTCGTGGAGCTGTCGGCTTGTTCGAAGGGGCGGAACAGGTCCTTGGCCTGTTGAGCGCTCATGCCGATGCCGGTGTCGGACACCGTCAGCACCAGCTGTCTATCGCGCGTCGTTGCCGAGACGCCGATCTGGCCTTGGGAGGTGAACTTGACCGCGTTGGACAGCAAGTTAAGCAGGATCTGCTCCAGCCGCAGCGGGTCGCTCAGGTACGTGGAGGGCAGCGTGTCGCTCAAGTGGATGCGCAGCTCGATGCCCTGGGCCTGGGCACGTTCGCGGACCTGCGCGGTGGCTCGCGTCAAGAGGGCCTGCAGGTCGACCGGGATCGATTCGATGCGCAGCTTGCCCGCCTCGATCTTCGAGAAATCGAGGATGTCGTTGATGATGCCCAGGAGCAGGCGGCCCGAGTCGAGGATCTGAGCGAAGGTGCGGCGTGCTGCTCCGTCATGGGTTTGATGGCCAATTTGAGCCAGGCCCAACACCGCGTTGAGCGGCGTGCGGATTTCGTGGCTCATGGTCGCCAGGAATTCGCCCTTGACCTGTGACAGCCGCTCGGACTCTTGGCGCGCCGACGCCAGCTCTGCAGTGCGTTGTTGGACGGCTTGCTCCAGGTGGTCCTGGTGGGCCTGCAAGGCATCCTGGGATGCCGCGATGTCGGTGATGTCGTGGGACACGCCAAACAGCCCGATCACCTGACCATCGGCGTTCCGCAAGGGGCCCTTGGTGTTCAAGAGGGTTCGTGGGGCGCCATGTGGCCAGAGCATCTGTTCTTGTTCGGTGGAGGTGATGCCCGCCGCCATGACGGCCTGGTCACGCGCCTTGATGCGCCGGGCCGTTTCGGGCGGGAATAAGGCGCTGTCATCGTGTCCGAGGATTTGCTCAGGCGTTTTGTGCAGGATGGCCGCGCAGGCCGGATTGACCAGCAGGTAGCGTCCGGTGCGGTCCTTCACGAACACCGCATCCGAGGTGCCATGGATCACGGCACGCAGCAGTTCTTCGCTGTGCCGCAAGGCATCCGCGGTCTGGCGCAAATTTTTGAAGATCAGGCTGACCACGAGGCCGATGGCCAAGAAGATGCTGGCGGCGATGGCTTGCCCGAGCGTGGGCAGCGCCCAGGGCGACTGGCTCGGGGTGAAGAAGGCGGCGACCAATGACACCGAGGCCACGGTGGCCACGATGCCGGCCACCCAGCCGCCCCGCCACGCTGCCGCGAACAAGGCCGGGTAGAACAGCAGCCAGGCGTAAGGGGTGATTTGTGTCCAGAAGGCCGATTGCACGGCCAGGGCTGCCATGGGTGGGGCCAGGCCCCACAGCAAGGTGGGCCAACGGCAGAACCACTTCCGACGAGAGACCGGCATTGACGCACTCCTGCAGCCCTCCCCAGGGTGCTTTGCACAATTATGGTGCAATCACGGGCGGGGTGCGCAGGAATCAAGCCGGGTGTTGTGCGCCCGTCACCCCGAGGGTCAGGCCGCTTCGACGCGTGCCGTCACGGCCTTGCCGCTGCGCAGTCCGAGCTTGGCCATCAGCTGGCGGTCCCGTTCGACCTCGGGGTTGCCGGTGGTCAGGAGCTTGTCGCCGTAAAAGATGGAATTGGCGCCGGCGAGGAAGCACAGGGCCTGCACGGCCTCGCTCATTTGCTGGCGCCCGGCCGACAGGCGCACGCGCGCCGTCGGCATGGTGATGCGCGCCACCGCGATGGTGCGCACAAATTCGAGCGGATCGAGGGCCGGGGCGTCGGCCAGCGGGGTGCCCGGCACACGCACCAGGTCGTTGATGGGCACCGATTCGGGGTGGACGGGCAGGTTGGCCAGCTGGGCGATCAGGCCGGCGCGGCCCGAGCGCGTCTCGCCCATGCCGATGATGCCGCCGCTGCATACCTTGATCTGGGCGTTGCGCACGTGGTCGAGCGTATCGAGGCGGTCGCTCAGGTCGCGCGTGGTGATGATGTCACCATACAGCTCGGGGGCGGTGTCCAGGTTGTGGTTGTAGTAGTCCAGGCCGGCGTCCTTGAGCGTCTGGGCTTGCGTGTCGGTCAGCATGCCCAGGGTGCAGCAGGCTTCCAGGCCCTCGTTCTTCACCACATGGATCAGCTCGACGACTTTCTCGATGTCCCGGTCTTTCGGGGCGCGCCAGGCTGCGCCCATGCAGAAGCGGCTGGCGCCCGCCTCGCGCGCGGCCAGCACCGCCTCGCGCACCTGGTCGGGCGACATCAGCTTGCTGGCTTCGACGCCGGTGTCATAGCGGGCCGCCTGCGGGCAGTAGCCGCAATCTTCTTCGCAGCCGCCGGTCTTGACCGACAACAAGGTGGCGTGCTCGATTTCGTTGGCATCCCAGTGCTGGCGGTGCACCTGCTGGGCCTGCCACAGCAGGTCGTTGAAGGGCAGGTTGAAGAGGTCCAGCACCTTGGCACGCGGCCAGCGGGCGTCGCTGTCATCGTGATCGCCACAGCTGCCACCACAGCCGTGGCTGTTGAGCGTGGCTTTTTTGGGCTGGATCGTGATGGGCTGGGCGGGCGTAGAGGGCGTCGTGCACTGGGACATGGTCGGGGCCGCGCGTGGACGCGGCAGGAGTTGTTGCGCAAACCGGGCCCCAGTTTAGTCCGCTTATCGGGTGACCTGCTTGACCTCGAAATCACCCCAGTGACGTGGGGGGGCGGTTCGCGGTAGGCGTAGAGTGGACGCATGCGCTTCGAACACGTCATCGAAATCAATTCCCCCAGGGCGACCTTGGCGGTCGCGACACCGCCGTTCACGCGCGAGCAGCTGTGGCGTGGCCTGCTGATCCGCGTGCAGACTCCGCAGCGTTTTCCGATGGGGCCGGACAGCTGCGTCTGGCGCCAGACCGAGCCTGATGTCTATGCGCGCACCTTGAAGTTCGGCGCTCAGGTGTTCACCGATGAAGTGGTGATCACGCCCCTGCAGTGCCTGGAGTTCACCCCCGAAAAGCACGACGAGACCACACCGATCAAGCTCACCATCCGAATCGAAGCGCCGCAGTCCGGCCAGATGGTGCTGCGTTTTGTGTACGAGAGCGTCAGCGAGCTCTCACCCGAAGAGGCCTATTTCAGCGAGTATCGGCACAACGCCTGGCTGCACCATGACCGCGACATGGTGCGCACGCTGCGTCAGTGGTTAACCGACGGCGATTTGTGAGCTTTCGCCTTGCAGCGTTCCAGGCGTGCCCGCTGGCAGGCGCAGTGTGAAGCGCGAGCCCACGTCCTTCTGGCTGTTCAAGGTCACGCTGCCGCCCATGCGTTCGACCAGTTGCTTGACGATGAACAGACCCAGCCCCGTGCCTTCAATTCGTGCCGCCGAGCTGCCCACCCGCTTGAAGGGTTGAAACAGTTGCGCGGCTTCTGACTCGGTCAGGCCGATGCCGTTGTCGCTGAATTCGATGGTGACCTCGCCCGTGGCGTCGGTGTTCGTTTCGATCACCACATGCCCGCCGGGGCGGTTGTATTTGCAGCCGTTGCTGAGGAGGTTGATGAACACCTGTTGGAGTCTCTGCGGGTCGGCGTGAACCAACAAGGGCTGGTCGGGCAGGCGGTTGATGATCTCGACCCTGAACTGCTGGCGCACGCTGTCGACCAAGGGCAGGCAGGCATTCAGGATGCCTTGCAGTTCGACGTTCTGCAGCGACATGGTGATCTCGCCGGCCTCGACCTTGGTGATGTCCAGCACGTCCTCCACGAGGGTCAGCAACTGCTGGCCGGCCGAGAGTATCCACTTGATCTGCTGCTGCTGTGCAGGTGTCAAGGACTGGGCTGCATCCAGCGCCAGTAATTGCGAGAAGCCCATGATGGCGTTCAGCGGCGTGCGCAGCTCGTGGCTGAGGCGGGACAGGAATCCGCGCTGCTCCCTGGCCACTTTCTCGGCGGCATCGCGCTGTGCCGTCAGCTGGGCCTGCGCCCGCTCGTCGGTCACGTCACGGACCATGCCCACCAGGCGCGAGGGGGTGGCGGGTCTGTCATGGACCGTCCGTCCGGTGGCCTCCATGGAGCGCGTCGTGCCATCTCGAAGCTGGGCCTGATAAGCCAGCTTGAATACCTGCCCGGACTGGAGGGCGTCTTGCACGGCGAGGTTCAATCGCTCCCGGTCCGCTTCGGCGATCAGGTCGCTCATTTCCTCGGGCGTCAATGCGATCGCTTGCGGCGCCAGGCCGTAGAGGGCGGCCGCCTTGGCATCCAGGCGGATCAAGCCAGAGGGGATCGCCATCTCGAACAGCCCCATCTCCGCCGCAGTCGTGGCCAATTGCCAGCGTTCATTGGCGGTGGCCAGACTCTGCTGATAGACGCCTTGCCGATTCAGCGCGCGGTGCACAATCGCAACGCTGCCCAGGCTCAGGAGGATGGCGGCCAGCAGGAGGCTGCCAAGCAGGACCTCTTGAGTCAGCCGGGAGGCCTCGCCCGTGCGGGCGATGAACCGGATCCCGACGTTGTTCAGCTCATCGTTCACGCGTCGGATCTGCTCAACGGTGGCGCGGATCTGGGCCGGGTTCGCGTTGGCGTCCCTCTGCGTTTTCAAGGCTCGTGCCACGGTCTGAAGTTGTTCGACCAGCGCGTCCGCCTGGCCCCATTGGACCAAGGCCTTATGGAACACAGGCAGTTTGCCAAGGCGCCGAAAGAGCGTGACCATGGAGGCGATGTCGTCCGGGTGATTGCCGCCCGGAATGAGACCGTCGCGGATGACGGCCATGTCGGGCGTGTCGCGGAGCATCTCTTCGCGGGCTCGCCGTGCGGCCAGGAGGATGGTCAGACTCTCTTCGTAACGAGCATAGTCCGCCGGGTCGGCCGTCCAGGCGTAGTCCGTCACGTATTGCACCGCATTGCTGCGGGCCTTGGACCACAGGCTTTCGCCGCCAGCATAGGCCCGCAAGGCGCCCAGCACGCTCACATTGATGATGGCCAGGGCCGCTACCACGCAAACCACCAGAAGCGACGGCGCAAGAACGCTGAGGTAAAGCCGCCATGCTGTGGGTTTGCCCGCCTGTGCCGTCATGGATCCTGCCCGATGCTTTTTTGAGTTGCAGGCAGTGTAGCCAAAGGCGGCGTGTCACGTCCGGGAATTGAATTTGCCATCGGCAGCCGCACGGTAAAACACGAGCCCACGCCGAGTTCGCTGCGCACGGCCACCGAGCCATTCATGCGTTCGGCAAGTTGTTTGACGATGTACAGGCCCAAGCCGGTGCCCTCGGCATGGGCCGTGCTTGCCTGCACGCGCTTGAAGGGGTGAAACAGGGCGGCGGCATCCTCAGGGGTCATGCCAATGCCGTTGTCCGTGATCTCGATGACGACTTGTCCTTCGTCCTGGCGTGTCGCGATTTCCACGTGGCCGCCTGGGCGGTTGTACTTGCAGCCGTTGGTCAGCAGGTTCACCAGGATCTGTTGCAGCCTTTGTGGATCGGCGATGGCCCGCAGTGGCGTGGTCGCCGTGCGGTCCAGAAGCTGAACCTGGCGCTGCAGGCGAACGCTTTCGATCAGGGGCAGGCAGGCCTGCACGATCTGGTGCAGCTCCACCTCTTGCAGGCTCATGGTGATTTCGCCAGCCTCGACCTTGCTGAGGTCCAGCACGTCGTCCACCAGCGCGAGCAGCTGCTGGCCTGCCTTGTGGATCCAGTTGAGCTGTTGGTGTTGCGCCTCGGTCATGGTGTGGCCGCTGTCCATCTTCAGCAGCTGGGTGAATCCCAGCATGGCGTTGAGCGGCGTGCGCAACTCGTGGCTCAGCCGAGACAGGAACGCCCGCTGGGCCTTCGCGACGCGCTCGGCGGACTCTCGTTTAGTGGCAATTTCAGTCTGCTTGAGTGCCTCGGTGACATCAAGCAGGACACCGATCAGGCGCTCACCGCGTCCGTCTGGTGGGTGCACCAGTCGGCCCGTGGCCTGCAGGGCGTGGATGCTGCCGTCGGGGTGTTTGACCCGGTAGGTGATCGTGTGGTCCGGCCTGCTGGTCAAGGCCACATCGACCTCGCGCCGGGTCTGCGGGCCATCTTCTGGAATGATCAGCGCGCGAACGGCCTCGCGTGACAACCGCACCGGGGTGTCTGGCAGGCCGTGCATGGCGGCCGACTTGCCATCGAGTTGGATGGCCCCTGTGGCCTTGTCCATTTCATACAGACCCAGGCCTGCGGCGGCGGAGGCGAGTTCCCATTGACCTTGCGCCTGTGATATGACGCCCTCTTGGCGGGTCTGCTTGAGGATCGTTCGGCGGACTTGCAGCACGCTGACGAAAGCCAACGCGGCCGATATGCAGGCGATGCCGCCAATGAGCAGCGCTTCGGTGAATCGAGCCGCCCGCCGCATATGGTTGCTGAAGCGCGTGCCGCTGGCTTGCAGGTCGGTGTTGATCGCATCGATGCGTTGCAGGATGGCGCTGACGCCTTCTTCAGAAGCGTGGGTTTCGATGGCGTGTTGCAGCAGGGCCGCCTGTTCATTGAGCAGGGTGATCTGTGCATCGGCGTGCGCCCAGGTCAGCCTGGCGTCTTTGATGGCCCCGGTGGTGCCAAGCCACTGGAACAACCGCACCATCCCGGCGACCTCATCGGATGGGTTGCCGCTTTCAATGAGCAGGCGACGGGCGCGATCGGTGTCGCGATCCTGGCCCTCAATGGCCTCGAGGGCTTGGCGGTTGAGCAGGGAAACTTGCTGAGTGGCCCGAAAACGCGTCATGTCGCCAGGGTTGTGAGTGTGGGCGTAACGCAGCAGATCTTGAACGCCTTCGGCGCTGGCTTTGGACCACAGGCTCTCGCCGGCGGTGCACGCCCGAATGGTGCCCAGCAGGTGCACGGCCCCCATGGCCAGCACGGCCACCAGAAGCACCACTGGTAGTGGCAGGCCGAGCATGGCGACGTAGCTGCGCCATGGGCCTCGTTGGGAGTGGCTGTCCTTGTCCATGGTGGCGATGTCTGAATTCCTTGGGTGTCGGCCGCACTCAGTGTAGGTCTTGGGTGGGGCGGGGGCCAGTCCTTCCAGTCAGCGCGCAGGCAGGACTGGGTGCGGCAGTGGTGGCGGGGCGCAGGCCGGCTTTGAACGCGCTTGCGCGAGGGCGCTGCGCAGCTTGGGCAACGCTGCTTGCAGGTCGGACGGCGTCTGGCCCAGGCCCCGCACCACGCACAGGGCGGCTGCTTGGCAGGGCGCAAAGCGCGTCAGGTCGGCGGCGTTCAGCAGCCCGCCGATGGCCACCACTGGCGCGGGGCTGTTGTGGACCCACCAGCCCAGGTTGTCCTCGCCTTGTGGCAGCCAGGGCATGTCCTTGGTGGTGGTGGCTTGCACCGGGCCGCAGGCGATGGTGCTGGCGCCGCAGCCGGCCGCGCGGGCCAGCTCCCACAGGCTGTGGGAGCTCAATCCGAGCATGACGTGGTGGCGTGCGGCCAACAGGCTGGCGCGCTCATCAGGGGTCAAGGCCAGCAGGTCTTCCTGGCCCAGGTGCAGGCCCAGTTGGAAGCCCGGGGTCTGGGTGTCGGGGGGCGGCGCGGCCAGGGCTTGCCGCCAGTGGTCGTTGATGAACAGCACCGCGCCAGCGTGTGCGCAGGCCGTGATGCTGTGCTGGATGTGTTCGGTCACCCCTTCTGGGGCCTTGTGTCGCAACTGCAGGCAGCGCAGGCCGGCGTGCAGGGCGGCCTCGATCAAGGGGGCTGTGCCCACAATGCCGTAAAGACCATCGGCCGGTGGCGTGAAGGGGGTGAAGGGCGAGTCCGTCAGGCGCCACGGGAGGTCGTGCCCGAGGCCCAGCCAGGGCAACGGTGCGCCGCCGTGCGCGGGGCCGGCGGCAAAGCGCTGTTGCGCCAGCACCGGACCGGCGCCTTGGCCGGCCGCGTGGGCGTGGCTCAAGGCGTGGTGGGTCAGCATCTTGGCCAGCACGATGGCATCGGCGGGGCCATGGCCCAAGGCCATGCTGGCGGCCACGCCGGTGGCAAAGGTGCAGCCCGTGCCGTGCCCGTGCGGGGTGTTGACGCGCGGGGCGGTCAGCCACCCCTGGGCCTGCGGGGTGCTGATCCAGTCGGCACAGTGTGGGCCGTCTGCCGCGTCACTGAGGGCGCGTGGCGCGGCGGCGCTGGCCTCGTCATTGGCGGCCCAGGCGTCGCCCCCGGTGATGGCCACGCTGCGCGCGCCCAGGCCGTGCAGGGCTTCAGCCAGCGCGGGGATTTCGTCGCTGGGGCCGTCGTGGTGCGCGCGCCGCCCCAGCAGGCGTAGGGCTTCGGCGCGGTTTGGCGTGATGAGGGTGGCGCGGGGCAGCAGGTGCTGGCGATAGGCGGTCACGAGTGGTTCGTCGCTGAAGGCGATGCCGCCGGCGGTGGCGCCCAGCACGGGGTCGACGATCAAGGCCAGGTGGTGGTGCGGGTCGACGCCGGGTGCGGCCTGGCTGCGATAGTGGTCGACCCATTGGGCCACGGTCAGGATGGCCTCGACGCTGCCCAGCAGGCCGGTCTTGATCGCCACCGGCGGCAGGTCCTGGGCCAGTGCGTGCAGTTGCGCGGCCAGCGTGGTGGCGGCGACGGGGAACACGCCTTGCACCCCTTGGGAGTGCTGCGCGGTGATGGCGGCCACGACCGGGCACAGGTGCACGCCCAGGGCGTCGGCGGCGCGCTGGTCCGCACTCAGGCCGGCACCGCCACTGCTGTCATGGCCGGCGATGCTCCAGATGATGGGGGGATGCGGCATGTGGTCTGTGCCCCGAAACTTAGATCAACACGAAAGGTTGCCCCCCCACGGGCGTGGTGGCCACGGCCACATCGCTGGTGGGCATCAGGCCAGCCTGGAAGCCGTCACGGCCGGCGTGCACGGCGTGGCGGAAGGCACGGGCCATGCGCACGGGCTGGCCGGCTTGCGACACGGCCGAATTGAGCAGCACGGCGTCCATGCCCAACTCCATGGCGGCGGTGGCGTGCGAGGGGGCGCCCAGGCCGGCGTCCACGATCAGGGTGGTCTGCGGCAGGCGGGCGCGCAAGGTGCGCAGCGCCCAGGGGTTGAGCAAGCCCAGTCCCGAGCCGATCGGCGCGGCCCAGGGCATGAGGATGCGGCAACCGGCGTCCACCAAGCGCTGGCAGGTGACGAGGTCATCGGTGCAGTAGGGCAGCACTTCGAAGCCATCGCTGATGAGTTGGCGTGCGGCCTCGACCAGCTCGAAGGGGTCGGGCTGCAGGGTCTGTTCGTCGCCGATCACTTCGAGCTTGATCCAGTGCGTGCCCAGCAACTCGCGCGCCATGTGGGCCAGGGTGCGGGCTTCGCGGGCGCTTCGGCAGCCGGCGGTGTTGGGCAGCAAGTGAGCGCCTTGTTCGCGCGCCGTGCGGCGAATGATCTCGACAAAGCCGTTGTCGCCACCACCGGCCCCGGCCAGGGTTCGCTTGAGGCCCAGGGTCAGCACCTGGCTGCCCGAGGCAACAATGGCTTCGCGCAGGACTTGTGGCGAGGGATAGCCGGCGGTGCCGAGCAGGAGCCGGCTGTTCAGGGACGTGTCGCCGATGTGCCAGGGAGCATTGTTCATCTCAGTCATCCTAGCCTCCGGTGATGGGCGCAAAGCACAGCAGGATGTCGCCGTCGCGCAGCACATGGTGCTCCCGTTCGTGGCGGGCCACGAACGCGCCATTGACGGCGGTGGCGATGCCGGTGTGCGCGGCGTTCAACTCAAGCAGCAGGGTGGCGACGGTGGTGCCCACTGGCACTTGGCGCGGGCCTTGGCTGGTGTGCACCGTGATCAGGGGCGGGTTCTGGCTCATGTTGAAAGACCTGCTTGGGTCAAGGCCTCGTCCACCAGCGATGGGGCCAGCAACCAGCCGTGTCGGTACAGGCCGTTGATGCGGACCAGGCCCGGTTCGGTGTGGACCTCGGGGCGGTTGTCGGGCAGGGCGGGGCGCAGGTTGGTGTCCAGCCTGATGATGCGGGCTTCGGCCAGGGCGGGCATGATGCTGTGGGCGGCGGCCATCAGCTCGACGGCGCTGCGCAGTGACACGGGCGAGCGGTCTTCGCTTTCGATTTCGCTGGCGCCCACGACCACGACATCGCCAGGGCGCGGCACCAGGTAGACGCGGTGGCGCGGGTGCAGCAAGCGCACGGGCCGATTCAAGGTCACCCCGGGGGCATGCAGCCAGATGAGTTCGCCGCGCACGCCGCGCACTTTGGTCGCCGGGCGGGCGCCCACGCCGCGCAGGTCAAAGACCCAGTCAAAGTCGTGGTGTTGTGACGAGCCTGGGTCGGGGGCGGTGCAGCGAAGTTGGCCGGGTGTCAGCGACTCGACGCGATGACGCCAATGCCACTGCACATCGGGGGCCGTGGCCTGCAGGGCTTTGAGGGTGCCAATGGTGCAGATGGCGCCTTCGCCGGGCAGCAACCAGGCGTGCAAGGGGCCGGCGCTGCCGTGCAATGCAGGCTCCAGTTCGCGCAGCGCTTGGGCCGACAAGGCTTGTGGCTGTTGCGGCCATTGGCTCGCGCCCGATTCGATGCGTGCCAGCACCCGTTTCGCCGCGCCCAGATCCGCGCCATGCGCCACCAGCAAGCTGCCATTGAGATCAAAGTGGGGGGCATGGTGGTGCAGGCGCGCCAAGCTGGCCGTGATGGCGGACCAGCGCTCGATCGAGTACCAGCCACGCTCGGCCACGTCGGGGTCGGACGCATCGAGTTCAGCCAGCGGGCTGAGCATGCCGGCGGCCGTGAAGCCGGCGGCGCCTTGCCCATCAAAGCTGGGGCCGGGGCCCTCGGCGGGATCGAACACGCTGACCTGATGTCCTTGTCGCGCCAGGATCCACGCGGTCAGGCGTCCCAGCACGCCGGCGCCGGCAATGCCAATGCGTTGTGGTGTGTTCATGCGGGATTGATCGGGATGTAGAGCTCGCCGCCCACTTGCCTGAATTCGGCGGACTTGTCGGCCATGCCACGCGACAGCGCTTCGCTGTCGTCCAGGCCCTGCTTGGCGGCGAACTCGCGCACCTCCTGCGTGATCTTCATCGAGCAGAACTTGGGCCCGCACATCGAGCAAAAGTGCGCCACCTTGGAGGCGTCCTTGGGCAGCGTCTCGTCATGGAAGTCGCGCGCGGTTTCCGGGTCCAGGCCCAGGTTGAACTGGTCTTGCCAGCGGAAGTCGAAACGCGCTTGCGACAGCGCATCGTCACGCGCCCGCGCACCGGGGTGGCCCTTGGCGATGTCGGCCGCGTGGGCGGCGATCTTGTAGGCGATCAGACCTTGCTTGACGTCATCGCGGTTGGGCAAGCCCAGGTGCTCCTTGGGCGTGACGTAGCACAGCATGGCCGTGCCCATCCAGCCGATCATGGCCGCACCAATCGCCGAGGCGATGTGGTCATAACCCGGCGCGATGTCGATGGTCAGTGGGCCCAGGGTGTAGAAAGGGGCTTCGTGGCAGTGCTTGATCTGCTCGTCCATATTGGCCTGGATCATGTGCATGGGCACGTGGCCAGGGCCTTCGATCATGGTCTGCACATCGTGCTTCCATGCGATCTGCGTGAGTTCGCCCAGCGTCTTCAACTCGGCGAACTGCGCTTCGTCATTGGCATCGCTCAGCGAGCCGGGACGCAGGCCATCGCCCAGCGAGAAGCTCACGTCATACGCCTTCATGATCTCGCAGATCTCTTCGAAGTGCGTGTACAAGAAGTTCTCTTGGTGATGCGCGATGCACCACTTGGCCAGGATCGAGCCGCCCCGCGAGACGATGCCCGTGCGGCGCTTGGCGGTCAGGTGGATGAAGGGCAGGCGCACGCCCGCATGGATGGTGAAGTAGTCCACGCCCTGCTCGGCCTGCTCGATCAAGGTGTCGCGGTAGATGGCCCAGGTGAGGTCTTCGGCCACGCCGCCCACCTTCTCCAACGCCTGGTAGATGGGCACGGTGCCGATGGGGACGGGGCTGTTGCGCACGATCCAGTCGCGCGTGGTGTGGATGTGCTTGCCGGTGGACAGGTCCATCACGTTGTCGGCACCCCAGCGGATCGCCCACACGAGCTTTTCCACTTCTTCTTCGATCGACGAGGTCACCGCCGAGTTGCCGATGTTGGCGTTGATCTTGACCAGGAAGTTGCGGCCAATGGCCATCGGCTCCAGCTCGGTGTGGTTGATGTTGGCCGGGATGATGGCGCGGCCGCGGGCCACTTCATCGCGTACGAACTCGGGCGTGATCTCACGCGGGATGGCGGCACCCATGGGGTTGCCGCGCAGGCGCGTTTCGCGCTCGGCATCGACGCTGTATTTGCTGCGCCAGTCATCGGCCAGTTCGATGCGGCGCTGGTTCTCGCGCAAGGCCACGAACTCCATCTCGGGTGTGATGATGCCTTGGCGGGCGTAGTGCATCTGCGTGACGTTGCGGCCCGCGCCAATGCCCCCGATGGCGCGGCGCGGTGTGCGCTGCAAGCCGCTGGCGGCGGCACGCAGGATGGCCATGCGCTCATCGTGGCGTTCCTCGGGCTTGAGGCCATCGTCCACAGCCTGGAGGGATCGGCCGGCATAGGCCTCGGTGTCGCCGCGCGCCAGGATGGCCGCTTCGCGCACGGGGGGCAGGCCGCGCGTCACGTCGATCGCCACGGACGGGTCCGAATAGGGGCCCGAGCAGTCGTACAAGGTGACCGCCTCGCCATTGCTCAGCGAGACTTCGCGCATGGGCACGCGCACGCCGGGGTGGCTGCCTTCCACATAGACCTTGCGCGAGGCGGGCAGGGGTTCGCGGGTCAGGCGCGCGAGCTCGCTCAGCGGGTTCAGGGCGACAGCGGGATCGGTGGCGTTCATGGGCGGCTCCTTCGGACGGGCAGTGGGGGACACATGCTCCGAGGGGTGCCTGGGGCGAGATCGGCGTGGGCCGGTCAGCCAGGGCCCCATGCGCGTGGCGTGGCGGGCCCCTTCAGGGACAGCTCTTCTTTCGCCGGTATGAGCCGGATCAAGTTCAGCGGGTTCGGCTTAGCCATCTCAGCGCCAGCACGACCAACCGTGCAGCACACCCCGGAGCAGCGCCTAGTGTAGTCCGAAGTGGCGCAGTCGAGGGGGCTCAATGCCGGGTAGGGGGGCGCACGACGGCGGTGCGGTGGTCGCGCTTTGGGGCGGCGCCTGAGGAGCCGCAATGGCCGCAGCCAGTGCTGCACCCCGCGGCTTGGTCGGAGGCGTTCTGCGGGGTTCCGCAATCGGGCTTCTTCGGCGGGGCAGGACGCCACAGCCCGACCACGGCCGGCCACCAACGTCGGCCCAGATAGATGGCCGCAGCGATCACGACGCCGATGGCGATCACGTCCTGCCAGAGTGAGCCCGTGCCTCCCATGTCAGGCACTCCAGGCCAAGGCCAGGCGGTAGACGATGAAGCTGGCGCCATAGGCCAGGGCAAACAGGTAGGCCATCATCGCCAGGGGCACGCGCCAGCCATTGGTTTCGCGCTTGACCACGATCAGGGTGGACAGGCATTGCGGCGCGAACACATACCAAGTCATCAGCGACAGGGCCGTGGGCAGCGACCAGGCCTTGCCCACCACCGAGATCAGCGCGCCCGACAGAGCCTCGCCAGTTTGGGACATGGCATAGACCGTGCCCAGGGCGCTGACCGCCACTTCGCGCGCGGCCAGGCCGGGCACCAGGGCGATGCAGATCTGCCAGTTGAAGCCAATGGGCGCGAAGATGGTTTCCAGGGCGCGACCGGCCATGCCCGCCAGGCTGTATTCGATGGCGGGATGCGTGGCGCCGGGCGGCGGCGAGGGGAAGTTCGACAAGAACCACAGCACGACCATCAAGGCCAGGATGATGGTGCCCACCCGCGAGACAAAGATGCTGGCGCGCTCCCACAGGCCCAGCGCCAGGTTGCGCAGGTGCGGCCAGTGGTAGTCGGGCAACTCCATCAGCAAGGGCTGCGGGCCCGATTGCTTCATGAACAGTTTGAGCACCAGCGCCACCACCATGCCCGAGACGATGCCTGCCGCGTACAAGGCAAACAGCACCAGCCCTTGCAGGTTGAACAGGCCACCCACCGTGCGGTCAGGGATGAAGGCGGCGATCAGCAGGGCGTACACCGGCAGCCGTGCCGAACAGGTCATCAAGGGCGCGATCAGGATGGTGACCAGGCGATCGCGCGGATTGGCAATGGTGCGCGTGGCCATGATGCCGGGGATGGCGCAGGCAAAGCTCGACAGCAATGGGATGAAGGCGCGGCCCGACAGGCCCACGCTGCCCATCACGCGGTCCAGCAGGAAGGCCGCCCGAGGCAGGTAGCCCGAGTCTTCCAGGGCCAGGATGAAGGCAAACAGGATCAGGATCTGCGGCAGGAACACCAGCACGCTGCCGGCACCCTTGATGACGCCGTTGACCAGCAGGCCACGCAGCAGGCCCGGCCCCATGTGGGTCTCGACCCACTGACCGCCCAGCCCGATGGTGTCACCGATCCACCCCATGGGGGCGCTGGCCCAACTGAACACGGCCTGGAAGACCAGGAACATCAGCACGGCCAGGATCACCGGACCCAGCGCGGGGTGCAGGGCCCAGCGGTCCAGGCGGGCGGTCAGGTTGTGCTCGACATCGGGCACGGTCACGCAGTCGGCCAGCAGGCGGCCCACGCGCTGATGCGTGGTTTCCACCGGCAGGTGCGTGATGCGGTCCATCGGCCGAGCTTGGTGGGGTACGGGTAACTCGGCCCAGTTCAAGCGGTCCAGTTGGTCCAGCAAGGCCAGCTCGCCACCACTGCGCACGGCGATGGTCTCGACCACGGGGATGCCCAATTGCGCCTGCAGTTTGGCCACGTCGATGTGGATGCCGCGTTTGGTCGCCACATCCATCATGTTGATGGCCAGCACCATGGGCACGTCGAGCGCCTGCAACTCCAGCACCATGCGCAGGTTCAGGCGCAGGTTGGTGGCGTCGACCACGCAGATCAGGCCGACCGGCGCGGATTCGCCCGCCCGCACTCCGGCGATCACGTCACGGGTGATGGCTTCGTCGGGCGTGGCGGCCAACAGGCTGTAGGCGCCCGGCAAATCGAGCAGGCGCCAGGGTTGGCCGTCGGGCGAGATGAACTGGCCTTCCTTGCGCTCCACCGTCACGCCAGCGTAATTGCCGACCTTCTGACGGGCTCCGGTCAGGCGATTGAACAGGGCCGTCTTGCCGCAGTTGGGATTGCCCACCAGGGCAATCAAGGGCGCTGACAACAGGATCGAGGAGGGCTTTAAAGCCGCAACGGACATGAGTGCTGTCCTTGTGCCGTTCAGGCGGGCACGACTTCAATCAGGGAGGATTCCAGCCTGCGCATGGCAAAGGTGCTGGTGCCGACACGAACGGCCAAGGGGCCACGCCCCGCCAGGACGCGGCGCAGGACTTGCACTCGCTCACCGGGCACGAAACCCAGCTCCATCAGACGACGCTTGAGGGCCGCGCCGTCCTGGCTTTTGGTGTTGGTGCGGATGGCGCGGATGATCGCCACCGCACACACGGGCAGCATGTCCAGCGTCATGGACGAGGGGGCAGTGTCTTGGCTCATGCCCCATTCTAAGCCTAAATGCGAACTATTCGCAATGGGTTTTGCGCCGGATTGCTCACTTACAAGGGGTGCGCTCGGCGTCCATGGCGATCATCTGGCAGCTCGCGCGGATTCGGTCGATTTCGCGCTGGAGCTTGCCCTGCGGCATGGTGCCGGCCACCACCGAGTAGAAATCGGCGGCCAGCACGACCAGGGCCGCCATGGCCAGCAGGGCCCAGAGCGCGTGCACGATCTGCGCGCTGGCAGGGCGGTTCAGGGTCAAGGGGGACGGCGGGGTCACTTGAGACGGTGTCGTGTCTGCGTCAAAGGGGCCAGGCGTGCCGCCAAAAAACCAGCGGTCCCACCCTTCGGGGTCTGCTTGATTCGCATCCATGATGCCTCCTTGTCGTCCGCCAACTATAGGCCTGGCGGACGAAAACGGGGGAGCGTTACTTGCTCATGGCGATCTCGTTTTTCACGGATTTCACGCCTTTGACGTTGCGGGCAATTGCGGCGGCGCTGTCCTTCTCCGCTTGATTCTTGGCAAAGCCCGACAGCATCACGACGCCGTTCAGGGTTTCAACGTGGATGGACGAGGCGTCCACCTGCTTGTTCTCCACAAAACGGGCCTTGATACTGGTCGTGATGGCGGCGTCGTCGATGTATTCACCCATGGTGGATTGGTCGCGGGTCACGGCGCAGCCGGGAACGATGATCAGGCTGGTGGCGGCCAGGGCCAGAACGATGGCGGTGCGGTTCAGCATGAAGTTCTCCTTCGGTTGAAAAAAACAAAAGTCAGGGGAATCACTCTTCCAGCAGCGCCTTGAGCTCGTCGGCGTGCGCCTGTTCTTGTTCGATGAGGCCCTCGGTTCGCCTAATGATTTGTAGGACCTTTCCTACGGATGCCATCGCGGGCTCTTATTTCGGCAAAACGTAGGACAAGAACTACCTCATGCCGCGACCCACATGGCGCGGGTCACGGCCTGTACTCGTTCCGACCAGCGGGTTAGTCGCGGCGATTGCGTGACGACAGCAGCCTGGTCAGCACGGTCAGTGCAGCCCCGGCCGCTGCTGCCATCAATACCGCCTTGACCGGCTCCTCCTTGATGTAGCTGACGGTGGAGTTCGACGCCTTGGTGGCGGTCTGGCGCACACGATGCGAGCCATCGCGCATGGCATCGACGGCGCGGTGCGTCCAGTCCGTGGCCTGGGTGGCTAGGCGGTTGAGGACGGGGGCCGCGCGCCCGCGCACCTCGGTCATGCTGCTGTCAGACAGGTGGTCGAGCGATTCATTGACGCCTTGTTGGATGGGCTTGACGGAAGACATGTTGATTCCTTTCAGTGAGGGTGGACAAACCAAAGACGACGAACAACAGCTTGGCGATGCCGGCGGCGCTGGCGGCGATGCCTCCAAATCCCAACACGGCGGCCATCAAGGCAATGACAAAAAAGACAACGGCGTAGTGAAGCATGGTGCTCTCCTTCCAGGGACAGATCAAGGGGCGACGAGGCCCAATGGCCTGGCCTTGGCATTCACATTAGGGGGGTCCTCGCGCGCCCCCGCCATGCTTTTGTCGCCAATACGGAATAAGCTAGACCGCTCGCATTGATGGGGGCTGCCGATGAACATTGACGATGTCCGGGCTAATGCCTTTGCCATGCCATTGACGAGTCCGGCTTTTCCTCCGGGGCCTTATCGTTTTCTGCGGCGCGAATACCTGGTCATCACCTACGAGACGGACATGGACGCCTTGCGCGCCGTGGTGCCCGAGCCCTTGCAGGTGACCGAGCCGCATGTGAAGTACGAGTTCATCCGCATGCCCGATTCGACGGGCTTTGGCGACTACACCGAGTCCGGCCAGGTCATCCCGGTCACGCTCGATGGGGTGCAGGGCGGGTATGTGCACTCGATGTACCTCAATGACCACCCGCCGATTGCCGCTGGGCGTGAGCTGTGGGGCTTTCCCAAGAAGCTGGCCCAGCCGGCCTTGCAGGTCGACGTCGATGCCCTGGTCGGCACCCTGGATTACCGCTCGGTGCGGGTGGCCACCGGAACGATGGGGTTCAAGCACCGCATGGTCGACGCCAAGGGCGTTCTGGCGGCCATGGCGCAGCCCAGTTTTCTGCTGAAAATCATTCCACATGTGGATGGCAGCGCACGCATTTGCGAGCTGGTCCGCTACTACACCACCGAGGTGGTGCTGCACGGCGCTTGGTCTGGCCCCACCGCGCTGGAGTTGCACCCCCATGCGTTGGCGCCCGTGGCCGACCTGCCAGTGCGCAAGGTGATTTCGGGGGTGCACTTCATGGTCGACCTGACCCTCAATCTGGGCGACGTGGTGTTTGACTACCTGACCCCATCCCCTTAAGCCTTCAGCCTTTTTTACGTTCACCAAGCAAGGAAACCAAGCCATGTTGCTCCAAGACAAAGTCGCCTTCATCACCGGTTCGGCCAGTGGCATCGGCCGCGAGATTGCCTTCACGTTTGCCCGCGAGGGCGCCAAAATTGTCATCGCGGACCTGAACCAAGAGGCCGCCAACGCGACTGCGGCAGAGTTGGCGGCCACTGGCGCGCAAGCCATGGGGGTGACCGTCGACGTGACGCAAGAGGATCAGGTCAACCAGGCGGTGCAGCAGGCTGTGGACCGCTTTGGCGGCGTGGACATCCTGATCAGCAACGCGGGCGTGCAGATCGTGCATCCCGTCGAAGAGTTTGAATTTGCCGACTGGAAGAAGATGCTGGCCATTCACCTGGATGGCGCCTTCCTGACCACCAAGGCCTGCCTCAAGCACATGTACGCCGCAGGCAAGGGCGGTTCGGTGATCTACATGGGCTCGGTGCACTCCAAGGAGGCCTCGCTGCTCAAAGCGCCCTATGTCACCGCCAAGCATGGCTTGATCGGCCTGGCCAAGGTCGTGGCCAAGGAGGGCGCCCAGCACCGGGTGCGCGCCAACGTCATCTGTCCGGGCTTTGTGCGCACGCCCTTGGTGGAAAAGCAGATCCCCGAACAGGCCAAGACCCTGGGCATCAGCGAGGCCGAGGTCATCAAGAATGTCATGCTCAAGGAGACGGTGGATGGCGAATTCACCACGACGGCCGATGTCGCGCAAGTGGCCTTGATGTTCGCCTCATTCCCCACCAATGCGCTCACTGGGCAGTCCTTGGTGGTCAGCCATGGCTGGTTCATGCAGTGATGAGGGGGTAGACCACCCCCAGAAAAACCCACCCCCAAAGAGGGAAAGTCTTCAGCTTTCACTTCCACACCCATTTGCAAGTCCTTATTTATTAAGGACTTTTTTTCTGCCCAACTTCTTCTGAAACGCCCCTAAGTCTTTGATTTCATTGAAGATTTTTTTGATTCACCCTTGATTTGGGGGGATCGATCAGTTAAAGTGGGGTTTCGTGTGATTTTGTGGGAGTTTGTGTGAGTCTGGTCTTCCAAGGGGCTTCGGCGCTGACGCTTGACGCGAAGGGACGCATGGCCGTTCCGGCGCGGCATCGCGACGTCTTGCAGGCTCTGTGTGAAGGGCAGCTCACGCTCACCAAGCACCCTGAGGGTTGCCTGATGGTGTTCCCTCGCCCCGCCTGGGAAACCTTCCGCGACAAGGTCGCCGCGCTGCCCATGTCGGCCTCGGGCTGGAAGCGCATCTTTCTGGGCAACGCCATGGATGTCGACATCGACGGCGCCTCGCGCGTGCTGGTCTCGCCCGAGTTGCGCGCGGCGGCGGGGCTGACCAAAGAAGTGATGCTGCTTGGCATGGGCAGTCATTTTGAACTGTGGGACGCCCAGCGCTACGCCGCGCACGAGGCCGAGGTCATGGCCCAAGCCATGCCCGACGCCCTGCAAGACTTCACCTTCTGACCGCGATGCAAGGGGAGCACACACCTTGGCAGCACACCACCGTCCTGCTGACCGAGGCGGTCAATGCCTTGTGGGATCCGGCCGTGGGGCCTCATCCGCAGGGCTTGTACGTCGACGCCACTTTTGGCCGGGGCGGGCACTCGCGTCTGATCTTGTCGCAACTGGGGCCGCAGGCGCAGTTGCTGGCGCTGGACCGCGATCCGGAGGCCATTGCGCACGCCACGCAAGGGGCGCAGGCCATTGTCGATCCGCGCTTTCGCATCGAGCATGCGGCCTTTTCCAACTGGGCCGATGTGGTGTCCGATCTGGGTTTGGGCCCGGTGCATGGATTGCTGATGGACATCGGCGTGTCCTCGCCGCAGATCGACAACCCCGAGCGCGGTTTCAGTTTCCGGTTCGATGCGCCGCTGGACATGCGCATGGACACCACCCAGGGCGAGAGCGTGGCCGATTACCTGGCCCACGCCTCGGTCGATGAGTTGGCGGAGGTGATTCAGACCTATGGAGAAGAACGGTTTGCTCGCCCGATTGCAAAGGCGCTTGTGGCTCGCCGCGAGGCCGGCCAAGCCGTGCGAACCACGGCCGAGTTGTCCAACGTCGTGGCTGGTGCGGTCAAAACGCGTGAAGCCGGCCAAAACCCGGCCACACGCACCTTTCAAGCTTTACGGATTCACGTCAACCGCGAACTTGGAGAACTCGAAGACGCGCTGGAGGCCGCTTTGAAGATGCTGGCCCCCGGCGGGCGTCTGGCCGTGATCAGCTTTCATTCGCTGGAAGACCGCATCGTCAAGACCTTCATCGCACGCCACAGCCGTGATGTGGTGGACCGCCGCGCGCCCTTTGCGCCGCCCAAGGCGCAGATGTTGCGCGCCATTGAGCGCATCAAGCCGTCGCTTGCTGAGATCGAAGGCAATCCGCGGGCCCGCTCGGCCGTGTTGCGCATCGCCGAGCGCACCGAGGTGCCTTGGTCGCACACCCTGGCGCAGGGTGATGGGTCGCCGGCCGGCGGCAAGGCGCGCAAAGGCGCCAAATCGGCGAAGGGGGGGCAGCGCTGATGGCTCGTCTGAACGTCCTCCTGGTGGTTGCCTTGTTGATCAGTTGCTTCTGGCTGATCCGTTCTAGCTACGACTCGCGCCGCCTGTATGACCAGCTTGAGAAAGCCCAGAATCAGGAACACGAATTGCAAAGCGAAGGCGAGCGTTTGCAGTTGGACAAGCGTGCCCAAGCCACGCCCTTGCGTGTCGAAAAGCTGGCTCGGGAAAAGCTCCGCATGCTCGGGGCCTCGCCGGCAGCCACTCAGTATGTGAGTGCGGCCGCCTCGCGCGAAGAGGTGTCCAAATGAGTCGCATGGGTGATCTGGTGCGGCGTCTGCGCCGCCAGCCACGCCACCAGGGGGCGACGGCCATGCCCACGGTGCGCTACGCGACCAGTCCATTGCTGGCCTCTCGCACGCCGCCGTGGCGCGTCAAGTTTTTGATCGGCCTGATCGGCGTGGGCTTTGCCGTTCTGGTCGGTCGCGCCGCCTGGATCCAGATCATCCACAATGATTTCTACCTGCAGCAGGGAGCCAGCCGCTACGAGCGGCGCATCGAGTTGCCGGCCAACCGCGGGCGCATCCTGGATCGCCACGGTGAATTGCTGGCCTCCAGCATCCCTGCGCCTTCGCTGTGGGCCATCCCCAAGGACTTCGAGGCGACGCCCGCCGAGTTCAAGTCCTTGGCCAGGCTGCTGGACATGCCGCCTGTCGAGCTGAAAAAGCGGCTGGGTGCGAGCGCCAATTTTGTGTGGCTGCGCCGCCAGGTGGACGACAAGGTGGCCCAGCAGGTGGCCGACCTCAAGATCAAGGGCGTCCACGAGCTCAAGGAATCCAAGCGCCAGTACCCGGCGGGCGAGGCGGTGGCGCATGTGGTGGGTTTCACCAACATTGAAGACGCTGGCCAGGAAGGCATTGAACTGGCGTATCAAAAGCAGCTCGTGGGCCGCGATGGTGTGCGCCATGTGATCAAGGACCGCCTGGGTCGTGTCGTCGAATCGGTGGGGGATCTGGTGCCGGCCGACGATGGGCGCGACATCCGCTTGTCCATTGACGCCAAGGTGCAGTTCGCCGCTTACCAGCGCATCCGCGATGCCGTGGCCTTGCACAAGGCCAAAGCCGGCAGTGTGGTGGTGCTCGATGCGGTGACGGGCGAGGTGCTGGCCTTGGCCAACGTGCCCAGCTACACCCCCTCGGATCGACGCAATCTGACGGGCGCGCAACTGCGCAACCGTGCCTTGACCGACACTTTCGAGCCCGGCTCCACCATCAAGCCCTTCATTGTGGGATGGGCTCTGGAGACCGGGCGGGTCAAGCCCACCACCATGATTGCCACAGCCCCTGGGCGCCTGACGATCGATGGCGCCACCATCACCGATTCGCACCCGCATGGCGACCTGACGGTGGAAGAGGTCATCCAGAAATCGAGCAATGTGGGCGCGGCCAAGATTGGCTTGATGATGCAGCCCCGCGAGATGTGGGAGCTGTTCACCGCGGTGGGGCTGGGGCAGAAGCCGCACATAGATTTTCCAGGCGTGGTGACGGGGCGTCTGCGCCCCTACAAGAGCTGGCGACGCATCGAGCAGGTCACCATGAGTTACGGCTATGGCCTGTCGGCCAGCCTGTTTCAGCTGGCGCAGGCGTACACCGTGTTCGCACGGGACGGTGAGTTGATTCCCATCAGTCTGCTCAAGCGCGACGGCACGGGCGACGATGCGGCACCGGCCAAAGCGCCGTTCATCAAGACCGCGCTCAAGCCCATGGTGGCGCCTCCCTTTGCGGCCATGGCCTCTCCCGCCTTGGCGCAGGACAAGGCCGATTCAACCGCGCTGGTGCCGATGCCGGGCACGCGCATCATGTCGGCCCAGACCGCTCGCGATGTGCGCAAGATGTTGTCGATGGTGACCGGCAATGGCGGCACCGCACCCAAGGCGCAGACCGACGCCTACAGCGTTGGCGGCAAGACCGGCACGGCGCACAAACAGGAGGGGAAGGGCTATGCGGGCCACAAGTACCGTTCTTGGTTTGTGGGCATCGCGCCGATCAACAATCCGCGTATCGTGGTGGCTGTGATGGTCGACGAGCCGGGCGATGGCATTTATTTTGGCGGTGACGTGGCGGCCCCGGTGTTCAGCCAGGTGGTGCAGCAAACCCTCAATCGACTCGGCGTGGTTCCTGATCTGGCGGTGCGGCCAGACATCAAGGCCATGAAGAGTGAAGAGGAGAGCTTCTGATGAACACCTCCACCTTGATCCTGAACTCCGCGGCGGAGGCGCTGGTCTGGTTGCGTCAACAGGGCGTGCAGGCGCTCACCGTGGACAGTCGTGCCGTGCCCGCCAAGGCGGAGGAGGGCGTTGGCTTCATCGCCTGGCCTGGTGCTGCTCGCGATGGCCGCGCCTTCGTGGTTCAGGCGCTGAAGGACGGCGCGCGCGCCTGTCTGGTTGAAGCCGAGGGGGTGGAAGCCTTCGCCTTGGGTGATGCCCGGGTGGCAGCGTTGCCTGGCCTCAAGGCCGCCAGCGCCGAGATCGCGCATGGCTTCTTTGGCGCGCCCAGCGCGCAACTGGATGTGGTCGCCGTGACCGGCACCAATGGCAAGACCTCGACCTCGTGGTGGACGGCGCAAGCCCTGAGCGCGGTGGCGCGTCCCTGCGGTGTCATTGGCACCTTGGGGGTGGGCCGGCCCGGTGGCGGTGATTTTGTCCCCACGGGGCTGACCACGCCCGACCCCATCACCTTGCACGCCACCTTGCGCCGCTTCCTGGATCAAGGCTGTCAGGCCGCAGCCATTGAGGCCTCTTCGATTGGCCTGCAAGAGTTGCGCCTGCATGCCACTCGCATTGCGGTGGTGCAGTTCACCAATTTCACGCAAGATCACCTCGATTACCACGGCAGCATGGACGCCTATTGGGCCGCCAAGCGGGCCTTGTTCGACTGGCCGGGCCTGCGCGCCGCCGTGGTCAATCTGGACGACCCGATGGGTGAGTCCGTGGCCGATGGCGTGCGCGCTCGTGGGCTGGACCTGTGGACCTACGGCCTGGTGCACACCGCCCGTCTTCAGGCCACGGGCCTGAGCCATCATGCACACGGCATGGCGTTCACCCTGGTCGAGCGCAGCGAGGACCTGGCCACCACGGAAGACCACATCGAGGTCAACACCCACCTCCTGGGCGACTTCAATGCGTCCAATCTGCTGGCCGTGATTGGTGCCTTGCGCGCCTTGGGCGTGCCCTTGACGCAGGCGGTGGTGGCCTGTGAACACCTCGGTGCGGTGCCGGGGCGCATGCAGCAGGTGAGCCTGCCGCACGTCGAATCCGCCTCGTTGCCTTTGGCGGTGGTGGACTATGCCCACACCCCCGACGCGCTGAAAAAGGCCTTGCAGGCGCTGCGGCCCCTGGCGCAGGCTCGCGGCGGTCGACTGTGGTGCGTGTTTGGCTGCGGCGGCAATCGCGACCCGATCAAGCGGCCTCTGATGGGCGCCATCGCCGAGCAGCAGGCCGATCAGGTCGTGCTCACGAGCGATAACCCGCGCGATGAAGCGCCATGCTTCATCCTGTCGCAGGTCATGGCGGGCATCGCGCGGCACGACGGCATTGATGTCATCGATGATCGCCGCGAGGCCATCGCCGACGCGCTGAAGCGCTGTGCCGACCAGGATGTCGTGCTGATCGCGGGCAAGGGCCATGAAACCACGCAGGAAGTGGCGGGCGTCAAGGCGCCGTTTTCTGATGTGGATGAAGCCCGCCGGGCCTTGGGGCGGCGCTCCCGGGCGGGCTCACGCATGATGACGCTGGGCCTGGCGCACCAGCTGTTGCCGGGGTCTGCCTTGAGTGGCGATCCGCAAACGCCCCTGTTGCGCGTGCACACGGACACCCGCACGCTGCAGCAAGGCGACCTGTTCGTGGCCTTGTGCGGCGAGCGGTTTGATGCCCATGATTTTCTGCCACAAGCACGCGGCGCTGGGGCGGTGGCGGCCTTGGTGCAGCGTGGGATCGAGGCCTCCGGGCTGCCGGGCCTGACGGTGGCCGACACGCGAGCGGCCTTGGGTTGGCTGGCCGCGGCCTGGCGTTCACGCTTTGACATCCCGCTGGTGGCCGTCACGGGCAGCAACGGCAAGACCACCGTCACACAGATGGTGGCCTCCATTTTTCAAGCGTGGGTGAGCGCACAAGGTCGCCCCGAGGCCTCGCTGGCCACCCAGGGCAACTTTAACAATGAGATCGGTCTGCCTCTGACCTTGTTGCGCTTGCGCGAAGGCGCGCACCAGTGCGCGGTGGTCGAGTTGGGCATGAACCACCCTGGCGAAATCAACCACCTGGCCGCCATTGCCGCGCCCACAGTGGCCCTGGTCAACAATGCGCAGCGCGAGCACCAGGAATTCATGCACACGGTTGAAGCGGTGGCGCGCGAAAACGGCGCCGTGTTGCAGGCCTTGTCGCGCGGTGGCGTGGCGGTCTTCCCCGCCGATGATCCGCATGCGTCGATCTGGCGGCAGCTGGCCAATGGCTGCCGCGTGATGGACTTTGCCATGGAGGGCAGCGCCGCCGTGACGGGGCAGGCCAGCTGGCAGGCCCAGCCAACCCCCCATTGGGTCATTGCCCTGAACACGCCGCAAGGTGCAGCCAGCGTGAACCTGCGCATGGCCGGTGTCCACAATGTGCGCAACGCCCTGGCCGCCACGGCGGCCGCCTTGGGTGCGGGCGTGCCGCTGACCTCGATCGTGGCGGGCCTGGAGGCGTTCGAGCCCGTCAAGGGCCGCTCGCAACTGCGTTGCATTGAGCGCCAGGGGCGCGCCATCACCGTCATCGACGACAGCTACAACGCCAACCCCGATTCAGTGCGAGCCGCCATTGACATGCTGGCCGGCTTGCCCAGCCCACGCTGGCTGGTGCTGGGTGACATGGGCGAGGTGGGTACGCAAGGCCCCGCCTTTCACGACGAGGTTGGGCGCCATGCCCGCGACAGCGGCATCGAACACGTCTGGACGGCGGGCAGCCTGTGCCTGCATGCCGCGCAAGCCTATGGCCCTGCGGCGCGCCATTTCAACAACGCGGCCGACATCGTCGCCGCCATTCACAGTGCCGTCGGAGTGCCGCAGGCCGCGTCGGTGCTGGTCAAGGGTTCACGCTTCATGAAAATGGAACAAGTCGTTGTCGCCCTGTCGGGAGGTGCCCATGCTGCTTAGTCTGGCCGAATGGTTGCAGACCCTGCACCCCGAGTGGGGCTTCCTGCGGGTGTTTCAGTACCTCACGTTCCGTGCCGTGATGGCGGCCATGACGGCCCTCCTGATTGGTCTGGCGTTGGGCCCCTTCGTGATCCGCAAGCTGGCCGAGTTGAAGATCGGCCAGCCCATTCGCGAATACGCCATGCAGAGCCACCTCAGCAAGCGCGGCACGCCCACCATGGGTGGCGTGCTGATCCTGCTGTCCATCGCCGTCTCGACCCTGGTGTGGTTTGACTGGGCCAACCGCTTTGTGTGGATCGTGATGATCGTGACCACCGGCTTTGGCGCCATTGGCTGGGTGGATGACTGGCGCAAGGTGGTCCTGAAGGACCCCGAAGGCATGCCCTCGCGCGAGAAGTACTTCTGGCAGTCCATCATCGGCCTGGTCGCTGCGCTGTACCTGGCCTTCAGCGTGTCCGAGACCAACAACATGCGCGTGATCGAGTTGTTCATTCGTTGGGTCAGTTCGGGTTTTTCAACCGACCTGCCTCCGAAGGCCGACTTGATCGTCCCGTTCTTCAAAGCGGTGAGCTACCCGCTGGGTGTGTGGGGCTTCATTGTGTTGAGCTACATCGTGATCGTGGGCAGCAGCAATGCCGTGAACCTGACCGACGGCTTGGACGGACTGGCCATCATGCCCGTGGTGATGGTGGGTTCTGCGCTGGGCATTTTTTGCTACGTCACCGGCAACGCTGTGTTCGCCAAGTACCTGCTGCTGCCGCACATTCCCGGGGCGGGCGAGTTGCTGGTGTTCTGCGCCGCGATGGCCGGGGCGGGCCTGGCCTTCCTCTGGTTCAACGCCTACCCGGCGGAGGTCTTCATGGGTGATGTTGGCGCGCTGGCGCTGGGCGGCGCCCTGGGCACCATCGCCGTCATCGTGCGCCAGGAAATCGTGCTGGCCTTGATGGGCGGCGTCTTCGTGCTGGAGGCCCTGTCGGTCATGGTGCAGGTGAGCTACTTCAAGTACACCAAGAAGAAATTCGGCGAAGGCCGGCGCATCTTGCTGATGGCGCCCTTGCATCACCATTTTGAAAAGTCCGGCTGGAAGGAAACCCAGGTCGTGGTCCGTTTCTGGATCATCACCATGCTCCTGTGCCTGCTGGGCCTGACCACCCTGAAGGTGCGCTGAACCATGCATTACCTTCGTGACCTCACCGTGCTGATCCTGGGTCTGGGCGACTCAGGCTTGGCCATGGCGCGCTGGTGCGCGCGCTGTGGGGCCACGGTGCGTGTGACGGATACGCGGACAGCACCGCCGCAGGCTGAGACGCTGGAGCAGGACGTGCCTTTGGCGACCCTGCATCAAGGGTTGGATGCCAGTTTGCTGGAGGGCGTCAACCTGGTGCTGAAAAGCCCGGGCCTGGCCCCCATCGCGTCGGACATCGCCGCCTTGCTGGCGCGCGCCGATGAATTGGGCATCCCCGTACGCGGCGAGTTATCGCTGTTTGCCTCGGCACTGGCCGATCTGAAAACCGAACACCGCTACGCGCCCAAGGTGCTGGCCATCACTGGCACCAATGGCAAGACCACGACCACCTCCTTGACCTCGCAATTGATCGAACGCGCCGGCAAGCGCGTGGCCATGGCGGGCAACATCGGTCCGACCTTGCTTGACACCTTGAGCGTCGCCTTGGACCAGCAAGCCTTGGCCGACGCGGCTGACCAAGCCGCTGCCGAGGTCGAAGCGGCTGCCGGAGTCGCCGGCGATGCGCAGGTTCACCATGAACCTGCTGCACAGTCTGCCGTCGCGGCGGCCGACCAAGCGATCCAGGCCGCCATTGATGCGAGTGCGGCGCTCGCGCTGGATGCCGCGCGTCACGCCCGCGATGGCGTGAGCCCTGAAGCGGCAGCCGAGGCCATGGAGGCCATGGAGGCAGAGGACGCCCATGATCCTGAGCCCACCACCCCCTTGCCCGATGACGCTGATGCCCCCATGGTGGTGCTGACCCCGCCGCCACCGGTCGAGCCGGTATTTTCCTGCCTGCCCGAAGTGTGGGTGCTGGAGCTGTCCAGCTTCCAACTCGATGGCGTGAGCAACTTCGAGCCCAGCGCGGCGGTGGTTCTCAACGTCACACAAGACCACCTCGACTGGCACGGTTCCATGGCCGCCTATGCCGCCGCCAAGGCCCGCATCTATGGCAAACACGCCACCATGGTCATCAACCGTGATGACCCGGCCGTGATGGCCATGGTGCCGCCGCCCGACGTCATCAAGTCCACGGTTCGGGGCCGGCCTGCCAAGGTGGTGCACCGCGCCGTGGTGCGCTTTGGCCTGGATGCCCCCAAGTGCCCCGGCGACTTTGGTCTGGTGTTGGAGGGCGGCATGGCCTGGCTGACGCGCGCCCTGGAGGCCGACCCCACCATCAAGCGCAAGAAGGGCGATGAGGAAGAAATCTTCCTGCAACGCCTGATGCCGGTCGATGCCCTGCGCATTCGGGGGCGTCACAACGCCTCGAACGCCCTGGCGGCATTGGCCCTGGCCACGGCGATTGGCTGCCCCCTGGCGCCGATGCTGCATGGCCTGCGTGAATACCGGGGTGAGCCGCACCGCGTCGAGCACGTCGCCTCCGTGGCGGGCGTGGATGCCATCGACGACAGCAAAGGCACGAATGTGGGCGCCACCGTGGCCGCCCTGCAAGGCTTGGGTGCGGATTTGTCACCCAGCAAGTTGATCGTGATATTGGGTGGCGACGGCAAGGGCCAGGACTTCGCGCCGCTGGCCGACCCGGTGGGGCGTTATGCCCGTGCCGTGGCGCTGATCGGGCGCGATGCCGCGGCCCTGCGTCAGGCGCTGGCCGAGGTGTCGGCTCCTGATGGCTGCGCTCTGGCGATGCAAGCCCACGACAGCCTGGAGGGCGCCACCCGCTGGGCCTTTGAGCAGGCCCAGCCGGGCGATGCCGTGCTGCTGAGCCCGGCCTGCGCCAGCCTGGACATGTTCCGCAACTACGCCCACCGTGCCCAGGTCTTTGTGGACACCGTGCGCGAGTTGGCGCTTGAGCGCGGGGAGGTGGCATGAACGCCCGCGCTTTGAATCCCGCTGGGTGGCTGCAAGGACTGCGTCAGCACATCGCTTCACGGCGCGGTGGCGAGTTAGAGGTGGGTTTGCCGGTGCGCGACCGAGTCAACATTCTGGCGCAGCCGTCCAAGGTGATGGGGTTTGACCAGTCACTGGTGTCGGTGGTGCTGGCCTTGCTGGCCCTGGGCCTGGTGATGGTGTATTCGGCATCGATCGGTTTGCCGGACAGCCCGAAGTTTGCCCGCTACACGCCCACGTACTTCTTCAACCGCCACCTGTTCTCGCTGATCCTGGCGCTGGTGGTGGGGGCGGTGGTCACGCAGATTCCCTTGTCCACCTGGGAGCGCAGCGCGCCCTGGCTGTTCGTGGTGTCCCTCGTGCTGTTGATGCTGGTGCTCATTCCTCATGTGGGTAAAGGGGTCAACGGCGCGCGCCGCTGGCTGCCGCTGGGCGTCATGAATTTCCAGCCCTCTGAATTGGCCAAGCTGGCCATCACGCTGTATGCGGCCGACTACATGGTGCGCAAGATGGAGGTCAAGGAGCGCTTCTTCCGGGCCGTGGCCCCGATGGCCGTGGCCGTCGCGGTGGTTGGCTTGCTCTTGCTCGCCGAGCCTGACATGGGCGCCTTCATGGTCATCGCGGCCATCGCCATGAGCATCCTGTTCCTGGGGGGGGTCAACGGGCGCATGTTCTTCCTGATCACGGCGGTGTTGATCGGTGCGTTCACCCTGATGGTGACGCTCAGCCCCTGGCGGCGCGAGCGCATCTTTGCCTACCTGGACCCCTGGACCGAAAAGAACGCCCTGGGCAAGGCCTATCAGCTGACGCATTCGCTGATTGCGTTCGGACGTGGCGAGATCTTTGGCGAGGGCCTGGGCTCCAGTCTTGAAAAGCTGCACTACCTCCCCGAAGCGCACACCGACTTCCTGCTGGCCGTGATCGGCGAAGAACTGGGCTTTATCGGTGTTGCGGTGGTGATCTGCGCCTTTTTCTGGCTGGTGCGCCGACTGTTCGTCATCGGTCGCCAGGCCATCGCGCTGGACCGTGTGTTCTCGGGCTTGGTGGCGCAGGGCGTTGGCGTGTGGATGGGAGGTCAGGCCTTCATCAACATGGGTGTGAATCTGGGCGTGCTGCCCACGAAGGGACTGACTTTGCCACTGATGAGTTACGGCGGTTCGGGCGTGATGCTCAACTGCGTTGCCCTGGCCATTGTGCTGCGGGTGGACATTGAAAACAGGCAGTTGATGCGCGGGGGACGCGCATGAACTGGCTGTTTCACCAGAACTGGCAGGCCACCGCGCAGCGGGGGCAGGGCGCGAAGCGACCGTTGATGCGCGGGGGGCGGGCATGAGTTCGCGCCACCTCGTCATCATGGCTGCGGGCACGGGTGGGCACATCATGCCCGGCCTGGCGGTGGCCAAGGAAATGCAAAAGCGCGGCTGGACCGTCAGTTGGCTGGGCACCCAGGAAGGCCTGGAAAACCGCCTGGTGCCGCCGTCGGGCATCCCGATGGACGCCATCTCCTTCAATGGCCTGCGCGGCAAGGGCCTGTGGCACTCGCTGACCGGCGTCGTGCGCCTGCTCAAGAGTTTTGGCGAATGCTTCAAGGTGCTGGGCTCACGCAAGGCCTCGGCCGTGCTGGGCATGGGGGGCTATGTGTGCTTCCCCGGTGGCTTGATGGCCAAGCTGCGCGGCGTGCCGCTGGTGCTGGTCAATGCCGATGCGGGCCTGCTGATGAGCAACCGAGCCCTGTTGTCGGTGGCCGATGCCATCGCGTTCGGCTTTGACGGCCCGGCGGCCAGCAAGATCAAACGGGCACGGGTCACGGGCAATCCCGTGCGGGCCGAGATCGAGGCGATCGCGCCGCCCGCGCAGCGCTTTGCGGGCCGCGTCGGGCCCTTGCGCGTGCTGGTGGTGGGGGGCAGCCTGGGCGCGCGCGCGCTCAACGACATCTTGCCGCAGGCCTTGGCGCAAATTCCGGTGGAGCTGCGGCCCAAGGTCATCCACCAAACTGGCATCGCCAATTTCGACGCGGTCAAGGGCGCCTACAAGCGACTGGGGATGGAGCCCGTGCACGAAGTTGAAGTGGTGCCCTTCATCAACAACATGGCGCAACGCCTGGCCGACAGCGATTTGCTGGTGTGCCGCGCGGGTGCCATCACCGTCAGTGAGCTGTGTTCGGCCGGGGTGGCCAGCATGTTGGTGCCGCTGACGCTGTCGACCACCGTGCACCAGCGCGACAACGCGCAATACATGGCGGCCCATGGCGCGGCCATTCACCTGCCGCAATCCGAGTTGACGGCTGAAATGCTGGCCGAACGCCTACAGGCCTTGACACGCGCTGACTTGCTCACCATGGCCACGCAGGCGCGCACACTGGCCCGGCCCAACGCCGTGGGCGCCGTGGCCGATCAAATCGAGAAACTCGTGAAGACCAGTCAACAGAGGGCGTCGGCATGAAGCACGCGGTCAAGCGCATTCACTTCGTGGGCGTCGGCGGCGCCGGCATGAGCGGCATCGCCGAGATCTTGCACAACCTCGGGTATGTGATCTCAGGCTCCGACCAGTCGGACAGCGTCACCTCGCGCCGCCTGGCCAGCCTGGGCATCCGCGTGTTCGTCGGTCACGACGCCGCGCATGTGGAAGGCGCCGAAGCGGTGGTCACCTCCACGGCGGTCAAGGGCGACAATCCCGAGGTCATCGCCGCGCGTGCCAAACGCATTCCCGTGGTGCCGCGCGCCGTGATGCTGGCCGAGTTGATGCGTCTGCGCAAAGGCATCGCGATTGCGGGCACGCATGGCAAAACCACCACCACCTCGCTGGTCACCAGCATCCTGGCCGAAGCAGGGGTCGACCCAACCTTCGTGATCGGTGGCAAGCTCAACAGCGCGGGCGCCAATTCGGCCCTGGGCAAGGGCGAGTTCATCGTGGTCGAGGCCGATGAGTCTGACGCCTCGTTCCTGAACCTGTTGCCCATCCTGGCGGTCGTCACCAATATTGACGCCGACCACATGGACACCTACGGGCACGACTTCGTCCGACTCAAGCACGCCTTCGTTGACTTCCTGCACCGCATGCCCTTCTACGGCGCGGCCATTTTGTGCGGTGACGACGCTGGCGTGAGTTCCATCATTCCCCTGGTCTCACGCCCGGTCATCACCTATGGTTTTGGCGAGGACGCCCAGGTGCGCGCCGTCAACGTCGAGGCCTTGCCCGGCGGGCAAATGCGTTTCGTGGTGCAGCGGCGCAACGGCGTGGTCCTGCCTGACCTGGCCATCACCTTGAATCTGCCCGGCGTGCACAACGTGCTCAATGCCCTGGCCGCCATTGCCGTGGCCACCGAGATCGACTTGCCCGATGCGCCCATTGCCAAGGCCCTGGCGGAGTTCACCGGCGTGGGCCGGCGCTTCCAGCGCTATGGCGAACAGCGAGCCGCCGATGGGGGGCGCTTCACCCTGATCGACGACTACGGCCACCACCCGGTGGAGATGGCTGCGGTTATCAGCGCGGCCCGCGGCGCCTTCCCGGGGCAGCGCCTGGTGCTGGCCTTCCAGCCGCACCGCTACACCCGCACGCGCGATTGCTTTGAAGATTTCGTCAAGGTGCTGGGCACGGCCGATGCCGTGTTGCTGACCGAGGTCTACGCTGCCGGCGAGCAAGCCATCGTCGCCGCCGATGGTCGTGCCTTGACACGCGCCGTGCGCGTGGCCGGCAAGGTCGAGCCCCTGTTCGTGGACGACGTCGCCGAGTTGCCCGCCGCCATTGCGCACAACACGCGCAGCGGTGACGTGGTGATCTGCATGGGCGCCGGCTCCATCGGTGGCGTGCCCGCCAAAGTCGTTGAATTGCTGAAGGATTGAGACGGACATGAGCCCGCAACCCCGCACTGCCTCTATCACCGCCCCCACGCTTGACCCACGCGCGCTGGGCAAGGTTGCCGTCCTGTTTGGCGGCACCTCGGCCGAGCGCGAGGTCTCGATCATGTCAGGCACCGGCGTCTTGAAGGCCCTGCAATCGCAGGGCGTGGACGCACAGGCCTTTGATCCGGCCAAGCAGCCCTTGCAGGACCTCAAGACCCAGGGTTTCGACCGCTGTTTCATCGCCCTGCATGGGCGCGGTGGCGAAGACGGCTCGGTGCAAGGCGCGCTCGAATTGCTGGGCATTCCCTACACCGGCTCGGGCGTGATGGCCTCCAGCATCGCCATGGACAAGATCATGACCAAGCGCATCTGGCGCTTCGAAGGCCTGCCCACACCCGACTGGCGCATGGTCTCCAGCGCCGAGGACTGCGCGCACGCCCTGGCCGTGCTGGGCGCGCCCATGATCGTCAAGCCCGCGCGTGAAGGCTCGTCCATCGGCTTGACCAAGGTGATGGATCCGGCGCAGTGCGCCAGTGCCTACGCTGCGGCGGCCCAGCACGACCCCGAAGTGCTGTGCGAGCAATTCATCGACGGCGAAGAAACCACCTGCCCGGTCCTCACGGTGCACGACCAGGCCCAGGCACTGCCGGTGATCCGCATCGTTGCCCCGGGTGGCAACTACGACTATCAGAACAAGTACTTCACCGATGAAGTGCAGTACCTGTGTCCCAGCCAACTCGATGCCGATGAGGAAAACGAGATCCAGCGACAGGTGTTGCGTGCCTTCAAGACCCTGGGTTGCCGGGGCTGGGCGCGGGCCGACGTGATGATCCGCAAGACCGATCGCCAGCCCTTCCTGCTGGAGATCAACACCTCGCCCGGCATGACCAGTCATTCGCTCGTGCCCTTGTCGGCCCGCGTGGCCGGTTTGAGCTACGAGCAACTCTGTGTGCATTTGCTGGCCTCGGCCAGCCTTGACTCCTCAAGGTAAGGACAACGCCCGACCATGCTGGCCGCCGCCGCCCTCAACACACCCGACGAGATGCCGCAAGACATCCGCTGGATGAACGCTGCCTCCGCTGCCTTGCTGGTGCTGGCGGTGGTGCTGTTGTTGGCCGCCGGTCTGGTCAAGCTGTCGCGCCTGCCGTTTTTCAACATTGCCCATTTGCAGCTCGAAGGTGAGATGCAGCGCAACAACCTGGCCACGGTGCGCGCCAACGCCCTGCCAAGGCTCAGTCGAGGTTTCTTCAACCAGGATCTGGCCAAGGCCCGCGAAGCCTTCGAAGCCGTGCCCTGGGTGCGTCGCGCCGTCGTGCGCCGTGTCTGGCCCAATGAGTTGCGCGTGACGCTTGAAGAGCACCGCCCTGCGGCCTACTGGCACCACGAAGACCGTGACGATCAGCTGGTCAACACCTTTGGTGAGGTGTTCGACGCCAACCTGGGGGATGTCGAAGACGAGCCGCTGCCTACGTTGTCTGCGCCAGCCAACCCCATGCCCGATCAGGCCAAGGTCATGCTGGACATGCTCCACCGCCTGCAACCCATGGTGGCTCCGCTGCAAGCCGAGATTGATACCTTGCGCCTGACCGACCGCGGCTCCTGGAGCGTGCTGCTGGACAACGGCGCCGACATCGAACTGGGGCGCGGCACGGCCGATGAGGTGGCGGTGCGCGTCGAGCGTTTTGTGCGCACCTTGCCCGAGTTGCAGCATCAATACCCCGCGCCCCTGGCCCACGCCGATCTGCGCTACCCGCAAGGCTATGCCGTTCGACTGCGCGGCGTGACCACTTTGCAAGACGCTGCCAAAACGGCAGTCAAGAAACGTTAACCTAAACACCACAAACACCATGCCCAAGGAATACAAGGATCTGGTAGTCGGCCTGGACATCGGCACCGCCAAAGTGATGGCCGTGGTGGCCGAAGTTCTGCCCGGCGGCGACCTGCGCCTGGCGGGACTGGGCATGGCCACCAGCCATGGCCTCAAGCGCGGCGTGGTCGTCAACATCGACGCCACCGTGCAGTCCATCCAGCAGGCGCTCAAGGAGGCCGAGCTGATGGCCGACTGCAAGATCAGTCGTGTCTGGACCGGCATCACCGGCAGCCACATCCGCGGTCAGAACAGCACCGGCATGGTCATCGTGCGCGACAAGGAAGTCGCGCCCATCGATGTCCAGCGCGTGGTCGAAACCGCCAAGGCGATCAACATCCCCAACGATCAGCGCCTGCTGTTGGTCGAGCCGCAAGAGTTCATCATTGACGGCCACGAGGTGAAAGAGCCCATCGGCATGAGTGGTGGCCGACTGGAAGTCAAAGTGCACATCGTGACCGGCGCGCAAAGCGCCGCCGAAAACATCGTCAAGTGCGTGCGCCGCTGTGGCCTGGAGGCCGAGCAGTTGGTGCTCAATCCCAGCGCGTCCAGCGCGGCCGTGTTGACCGAGGACGAAAAGTCACTGGGTGTGGCCCTGATCGACATCGGCGCCGGCACCACCGATGTGTCCATCTTCACCGATGGCTCGGTGCGCCACACGGCCGTCATCCCTATCGCGGGCGACCTGATCACCAGCGACATCGCGATGGCCCTGCGCACGCCCACCAAGGACGCTGAAGACATCAAGGTCGAACACGGTGTGGCCAAGCAGATGCTGGCCGACCCCAACGACCAGGTCGAAGTGCCCGGCCTGGGCGACCGCGCCCCGCGCATGCTCTCGCGCCAGGCCCTGGCGGGCGTGATCGAGCCGCGTGTTGAAGAAATTTTCTCGCTGGTCCACCAAGTGATCCGCGAGTCTGGTTACGAAGAACTGCTGTCCTCGGGCATCGTCATCACCGGCGGCTCGGCCGTCATGCCCGGCATGGTCGAACTGGCCGAGGACATCTTCTTGAAACCCGTGCGCAAGGGCATCCCCTTGTACTCGGGTGCACTGCACGACATGGTGGCCAACCCGCGCTCGGCCACCGTCATGGGTTTGCTCGAAGAAGCAAGGCTGGCGCGCACGCGCGGCATGAAAGCGGCACAAAAGGCCGGGTCGGTCCAGACCTGGTTTGGTCGTGTCCGAGATTGGTTCATTGGTAATTTCTAAAAGTTCACTGGTTCATTTATTCACTGGCAACTGCTTGATAACGGGGGTACGACATGGCAATTGAAATGATTGAAAACTTCGACCTGGGCACTCAGATCAAAGTGATCGGGGTGGGTGGTGGCGGCGGCAACGCAGTCGACCACATGATCGCCCAAGGCGTGCAAGGGGTGCAGTTCATCTGCGCCAACACGGATGCGCAGGCGCTCAACCGCTCCAGCGCGGACACGCAACTGCAACTGGGCGACACCGGCCTGGGCGCTGGCTCCAAGCCTGAAGCCGGTCGCGTGGCGGCGGAAGAAGCGGTCGAACAGATTCGCGCGTCGCTGGAGGGGTCGCACATGGTGTTCATCACCGCCGGCATGGGTGGCGGCACCGGCACGGGCGCCGCGCCCGTGATCGCCCGCGTGGCCAAGGAAATGGGCATTCTCACCGTCGGGGTGGTGACCAAGCCATTCGAGTTCGAAGGTGGCCGGCGCATGAAGCAGGCCGATGCGGGCCTGTCCGAGCTGGAAGCCAACGTCGACTCGCTGATCGTGGTGCTCAACGAAAAGCTGCTGGAAGTCCTGGGTGACGACATCACTCAAGAAGAGGCCTTCAAGCAAGCCAACGATGTGCTCAAGAACGCCGTTGGCGGCATCAGCGACATCATCCACATCCCTGGCCTGGTCAACGTCGACTTTGAAGACGTCAAGACTGTGATGAGTGAGCCTGGCAAAGCCATGATGGGCACCGCCACGGCGACCGGCCCGGACCGTGCCACCAAGGCCGCCGAAATGGCCGTGGCCTGCCCGCTGCTCGAAGGCATCGACCTGTCGGGCGCGCGTGGCGTGCTGGTGTTGATTGCCGCTGGCAAGAGCAACTTCAAGCTGAGCGAATCGCGCAATGCGATGAACACCATCCGTCGCTACGCGGCCGATGAAGCGCATGTCATCTACGGCACCGCCTACGACGAAAGCCTGGGCGACCAACTGCGCGTGACCGTGATCGCCACGGGTCTGAGCGCGGGCCGTCGCGCGCAAGCGCCGATCTCGGTGGTGCACAGCGCTGCTCAAGCACATGGCCAGGTCTTTGCTCGCACGGGCACTGACAACATCCCGGTGCTGAACCAGCAGGTGCATGCGGGCTCGGGCCTGGGCATGGGTCACGCCTCGTCGGGTAATGACTTCAGCGGCTTGAACACGCCCAGCGTGTGGCGCAGTGGTCGCACCCAGGCCGCGGCCAAGGTTGATGCCCTGGCCAGCAATGGCATGGACGAGATCGAGATCCCCGCGTTCTTGCGTCGGCAAGCCGACTGATCTTCGGGGCGTGCCAGCCCCGTCGTTATCAAGCCAGTGAACACCAAGGCGCCCTGCATGTGCGGGGCGCCTTGCGTGCGTTGCACTCTGGCGCAGGTATCCTCTGCCTATGTACGCGCAATTTTTCGGCCTGAAGCGAGAGCCCTTCTCGATCGCCCCCGATCCTCGCTATCTGTTCATGAGCGAACGGCACCGCGAGGCACTGGCGCATCTGCTCTATGGGGTGGGTGGCGGTGGCGGGTTTGTGTTGCTGACCGGTGAGATCGGCGCAGGCAAGACCACGGTGTGCCGTTGCTTCCTGGAGCAGATCCCGCGGCGTTGCAATGTGGCGTACATCTTCAATCCCAAGCTCACGGTGCCTGAATTGCTCAAGTCCGTGTGCGACGAGTTCCGCATTCCCCATCAGCATCAGGGGCCCGGGGTGGAGACGGTCAAGGACTACCTGGACCCGCTCAATGAATTCCTGCTCAAGACCCACGCGGTCGGGCAGAACAATGTCCTCATCATCGACGAAGCGCAGAACCTGTCGGCCGATGTGCTGGAACAGTTGCGCCTGCTGACCAATCTGGAAACCAGCGAACGCAAGTTGCTGCAGATCATCCTGATCGGCCAGCCCGAGTTGCGCACCATGCTGGCCCGCCCGGAATTGGAGCAACTGGCCCAGCGGGTGATTGCCCGGTTTCACCTCGATGCCTTGTCCGAGGCTGAAACGGCGCAATACATCCAGCATCGGCTCACGGTGGCGGGCTTGAAAACCGCCATCCCCTTTGATCGCCAGGCTTTGCGGCGCATTCACCAGTTGACCCTAGGCGTGCCGCGCCGCATCAACCTGTTGTGCGATCGCGCGCTGCTGGGGGCCTATGCCAATGGGCAGTCCAAGGTGTCCGCCGCCATCATCGACAAGGCCGCCGCCGAGGTGTTTGACCAGTCCAGGCTGCCCGCATTGCCCGCGGTTGCGCGTGCGCGCGGACCGGCATGGGCTTGGGGCGCCATGGGCGGCGCAGCGCTGGCGGGGCTGGCCGCTTGGGCTGTGGTGGTCGGCTTGGGGGGACGATCGGGGCATTTCCCCGCGGCGGTGCTCCAGGGGGCCAATGGGCACCCGGCCAAGGCCGTGGCCTCGGCCGCCGGGCCTCTCGCTGCCCCTGTGGCGGCGCCACTCGCGCGTGATCGCAGTTCGCTTGGGCCGGCCTCCGCGCCAGCGTTGACGGCCGCCGAGCTGGTGGCCCGTTTCAAGTCGCCCATTCACCACGAAAGAGACGCCTGGCGCGAATTGGCGCCTTGGTGGCAGGTCACCGCCGGCGACGGTGATCCCTGCCTGGCGGCGGCTCAGCAACAAGTGCTCTGTTTCAAGAGCAATGGGGGATTGGCGCTGATTCGGCAGTTGGATCGACCCGCCATCTTGATGCTGCACGACCCGAACGAGCAGGCCGTGTATGTCTTGCTCACCGGCTTGACGAGTCAGAGCGCCACTCTGCGCATGGGTGGCGTGTCCCAGACGATTGCACTGGGGGCCCTGGTCAAGATGTGGCGGGGTGAGTTCGCGACCTTCTGGCGCCCGCCGCCCGGCTATGTCAACAAGGTTCTGAGCGGCCACACCGGGCCTGCGGTGGGCTGGCTGGCGGCGCAGTTGGCCACCTTGCACGGCGAGCCTGCGCCGATCGGCAAGCCGACCTTTGACGCGGCTTTGCACTCCAAGGTGCTTGCTTTCCAGCTGGCGCAAGGACTCAAGCCCGATGGCGTGGCGGGTGCCGTCACTTTCATGCAGCTCAATCGCGCCGTCGGCGTGGCCGAGCCGCACCTGAACACCGAGCCGCCAGCGCGCTGAAGGGACCGGCCATGTCATACATTCTTGATGCACTCAGAAAAGCCGACTCGGAGCGCGAGCGGGGTTCCCTGCCCAGCATTCACGCGCAAGCGGTGCCCCCCGTGCTGGCCGATGAGCCGCCGACGCGTGGTGTCCAGCCCCTGGTTTGGGTCATTGTGGCGTTGTCGGTGTTGCTGATCGGGTCGCTGGCCTGGCATCTGCTGGGCAGTGAGGCGGGGCAGGAGTCAAGTGGGGGCGTGCTGCCCGCGCCACCCGTGCCTGGACCGGCCGCCGCGCCCCGCCCGATGGTCGGGGTCCAACCACCACCGGCCACGCCGTCACCCGTCGTCAAGGCGGTGCCCACGCCCATGCCCATGCCGATTCCCATGGCTGTGCCCACGACGGTGCCAGAGCCCGCGCGGGCTCCGGTCGGCCGCAAGCCCTCCCCGGTGACACCTCCTGCGGTCGCTCCGCCGGAGGCGCCTCAATCGGCGTCCGACGCTCGCGTTGCGGACTTCAAGGAGTTGCCCGAAGACCTGCGCCGAAGCATGCCGACGCTCACCATCGGCGGCGCGATGTATTCAGACAGTCCGACGAACCGACTGCTGATCATCAACGGGCAGGTGTTTCACGAAGGCGACAAGCCGACGCCTGATTTGGCGCTGGAGCAGATCAAGCTCAAGTCGGCGGTGCTCAGGTACAAAGGGCGCCGTTTCTCGGTCACGTATTAGCGGCCAGGGCTTCGACGCGGGCCGCGTGAATGGCCAGGCCAATGGCTGGCCCTTGCAGGCCGGCCTGCATGGCCCGTGCGGCGATCTCGGCGGTGTTGACCGCCAGGGCGGTGTCCAGCGCCGTTTGGAGGCGAACAGCCTGCGGGTAGGGCTGTTCCTGCAAGCCGCCTCGCCCTCTCGCATCGCATTCGCAGGCCTGCAGGATCTGGCGCATGCGTTGCGGCTTGCGCAGGGCATCGCAGCGCTCCAGCAGACGCAGGGTGGCGGCGGGGCTGAGGTCGGCGCTGCGGTGGATGTTGCCGTGCTCGCGGGCCACCACCTCGGCCAGTTCGCGGCAGTCCAGCGGCGCGCGCAGGCGCTCACTCAGGCGCAGCAGCAGTTTGACGCTGCGACCTTCATGGCCCAGGTGGCGTGGCAGCACATCGGCGGGGGTGGTGCCCTTGCCCAGGTCGTGACACAGGCAGGCGTAACGCACGGGCAGGTCGCAGTCCAGACGAACGCTCATGTCCAGCACCATCATCAGGTGCACGCCGGTGTCGATCTCGGGGTGGTATTGGGCCCGCTGGGGCACCCCCCACAGGCAATCGACCTCGGGCAGCAGGTGCGCCAGGGCGCCGCACGAGCGCAGCACGTCGAACATGCGCGTCGGGTGGTCCTCCATCAGTCCGCGCGCGAGTTCCTGCCAGACGCGCTCGGGCACCAGGTGATCGACATCGCCTTGCTCGACCATGGCACGCATCAGTGCGAGGGTCTCCGGGGCGACGCTGAAGCCGTCAAAGCGCGCCGCGAAGCGGGCCAGGCGCAGGATGCGGACGGGGTCTTCCGAGAAGGCGGGCGAGACGTGGCGCAGCACCTTGTTGGTCAGGTCGCGTTGGCCGCCATAGGGATCAATGAGTTGCCCGGCCTCGTCTTGGGCCATGGCGTTGATGGTGAGGTCGCGGCGCGCCAGGTCTTCTTCCAGCGTCACATCGGGCGCGGCGTGGACGGCAAAGCCGCGGTAGCCGGGGCCAGTCTTGCGCTCGGTGCGCGCCAGGGCACATTCTTCGCGGGTGTCGGGGTGCAAAAAGACCGGGAAGTCGCGGCCGACGGGGACGTAGCCTTGGGCGACCAGTTCGTCGGGGTGGGCACCCACGAGCACCCAGTCCCGGTCGCCACTCGGGCGCCCCAGGAGTCGATCACGAACCGCACCACCGACCAAAAAACGCTTCATGCCGTGCAGTGTATCGGGCGGCACTTGGCCAGGGCGCTCAGGCCTTGGCGTTCAAGCTTGGCAACGTTTGGCCAATTCGATGAACTCGGCCACGGGCACTTCTTCGGCGCGGCGGGTGACGTTGAACTCGACGTCCACGCCGCGTTGGGTCAGCCAGGCGCCCAGCGTGTGGCGCATCAGTTTGCGCCGCTGTGAAAACGCCACGGCCACGATTTCGCTCAGCAGCTTGGGGTCCACATCCACGGGGTGGGCGCGGGGCACCATGCGCACGATGGCCGAGTTGACCTTGGGCGGCGGCTCGAACGCCGAGGGGGGCACGTCCACCACCGATTCCATCTCGTAGCGCCATTGCAGCATCACGCTCAGGCGGCTAAAGTCCTTGCTGCCATGGCGGGCCACCATGCGGTCGACCACTTCTTTTTGCAGCATGAAGTGCTGGTCTTCAACCAAGTGGGCCCAGGGCAGCAGGTGAAACAGGATGGGCGTGGAGATGTTGTAGGGCAGGTTGCCAATCACCCGCAGCTTCTTGCCGGCCGTGGCGGGGCTGGCCGCCAGGGTCCGAGCCAGCTCGCCAAAATCGACCTTGAGCACGTCTGATTCGATCACGGTGAGCTCGGGGCGTAGGCGCAGTCGTTGCACCAGATCGCGGTCTAGCTCGATCACGGTGAGGTGCTCGCAGTGCTCCAGCACCGGGTTGGTCAGGGCGCCCAGGCCCGGTCCGATTTCGACCAGGGCCTGACCCGGCCGCGGCTTGATCGCCGTGACGATGTCATCGATGACGTAGGCGTCGGTCAGAAAATGCTGGCCAAACCGTTTGCGGGCGAAGTGGCCCTTGTGGCTTTTGCGCTCAGGGTGCATCGCGCATTTCCACCCAGGCGGCGGCGCGCAGTTCACGCGCCCAGTCTTCGTAGGCGGCTTCAAAGCGCTGTTCACGCAAGACGCTGCGAGCGGCTTCACGCTTTTGCTGCTCGGTCAACTCGATCTCGCGGCGCTCGACCAACTGGATGAGGTGGACACCAAAGCGGGTCACGACCGGCTCGGAAATCTGGCCGGGTTGCAGGGCGAGCAAGGCTTTTTCAAATTCGGGGACGAACTGTCCAGGCGCGGCCCAGCCCAGGTCGCCGCCATGCGTGGCGCTGCCATCGTCGGAAAACTGGCGGGCCAGTTGCGCAAAACTGGCCTGGCCACCCAGGAGTTGTCTGCGGATGTCTTGCATGCGAGCCAAGGCGGTCTGGGTGTCCAGCTTGGGGGTGGTGCGGATCAGGATGTGGCGGGCGCGTTGCTGGGTGTAGGTGGCCTTGGCGGCGTTCTCACGCTCGATGAGTTTGACGACGTGAAAGCCCGCGCCCGAACGAACCACCGGCGCGACCTTGCCGACCGCCAGGTCCTTGACCGCGTCGGTGAACAATTCGGGCAGGCGGCGACCGTCGCGCATGCCAAATGAGCCGCCGGTGTCACGGGTGTTGGTGTCGGCTGAATTGGCCTTGGCCAAGGCTGCGAAATTCTCGCCACGGCTGGCACGCTGCTGCAGATCCTGGGCCTTGGCTTGAAGCACTTTCACCAGCTCGGGCGTGGCGTTGTCGGGCACCCGGATCAGGATGTGGGCGATGTTGTAGGACGTCTCGCCCAGCCCCTTGGCACCTTCGGCGTAAAAGGCGTCGATGTCGGCATCGGAAATCTGGATGCGGGGGTTGACTTCGCGTGAGCGGATGCGCTCGAGCATGATCTGCTCGCGCAGGCTGGCGCGGTAGCGCTGGTAGTCCAGGCCATCGACGCGCATGCGCTCCTTCAGCTCGGCCAGCGTGATCTGGTTTTGAGCGGCGATGGTTTCCACGGCCGTGTCCAGGTCGGCTTCAGACACCTCCATGCCCATCGATTTGGCGTAGGACAGCTGCACCTTTTCGTCGACCAGCGCGTCCAGCACCTGTTGGCGCAGGGCCTCGCCCGACGGCAACTGGGTGCCGGGTCGTGCGGTCTCGATGATGCGGCGGACGCGCTTGTCCACATCCTGGTGGGTGATGATTTCCTGGTTGACCACCGCCACGATGTAGTCGGCGGTGCTTTGGACGCCTTTGAGTTGCAATTCGGTGCTGAGGTTGCGTGCAGCGGGGATGCGTGGCGAAACCGCAGGCGCCGTGTTCAGTCGCCCGTTTTGGGCGCCGGCCGTCGGCAGGACCATCAGCAAGGCAAGGCCCAGGCACAGCCCCTTGGACAGTTGGTGTTGCCCTTGCAGAGCGGGCTTGGCGGGCCGCAAAGGCCTGGCAGGGGTGGGGGGGGTGAGGTGATCAGTCATCGGTGAAGTTGGGCAGGGCACTCGGTGTCGACAGGACGCTGTTGTCTTCACGCAGCAGTCGGTAGCCGGGGATATTGTCCTTCAAGGCGCGCAAGGGGCTGGAGCCCAGTCGGGATAGTCCCACCAGTTCCAGTTGGAACATGAAGCGGGTGCTGGCCTGGGCACGCCCCACCGAGACACGCTCGGCGACGAAACGGCCGATCCAGCAACCGGCGTCGTATTCAAGGCCCAGCAGGGAATCGGTGAGTCGGTTGTCGCGCGTGCTGAAGTCTAGTCGGCCCACGCTGTACCACGTGCCCTGGCAACCCGTGCCGCCGGCGGCTGAGGCGTCCCGGTTGAGGCTGCGCGTTGCGGCCATGGCCTGTTGTGCCAGAGATTCGTCCAGCGGGGGCTTGTTTCCGAAGATGGGCCATTGCCAGCCCAGCGCCACCTGTTCGCTGCTGTCGCGGGTGTATCTGTAATTAACGTTCACAGTGCGCCAGGCGCCGGGCGAATAGCGCACCCCGGCCACGGCGCGCTCGGTGCTGTGGTCTTTCGCGCTGAATTGCGCCGTGCCATCCAGGCTCCAGTGCGGGGCCACGCTGGTCGAGCCCAGCAGCAGCAGGGCCGACAGCCTCTGCGTGGCGGGTTCGGCGTCGTTGGGGCGCACCCGCTGGTCGGCAAACAGCACTTTCTGGAACACGCCCAGGCGCATGGTCTCGGCGCCGGTCGAGGGCTCGATCAGGCGGCTGGTCACCCCCAGGGTGACTTGGTTGGCGTCGGAGATGCGGTCCACGCCGGTGAAGTCGTTTTCACTGAAGATCGAATACTGGTTCAGGTCACGCGGGGCGGTGTCAAAGAGGGGCAGCCCCGATTGATCGGTGTATGGCGTGTAGACATACAGCGCGCGCGGCTCCAGGGTCTGGATCATGTCGCGGCCGAAGAAGCGGGCCGGACGCTCCAGGGTGAGGCCGCTGTCCAGACTCGCCGTGGGGATCAGGCGTGTGGCATTGCGCTGCCCACTGGCGAGCGGGAGGTCCAGCGCATAGCTCACGCCGCGCAAGCTGAGTCGGGGCGTCAAGGTGATGCTGCTGGACCCCATGGGCCGCTCCAATTGGGCCACGGCGTGGACGCGGTCGCCGCCGGTCTGGGCCGGGTCGGTGTTGCTGAAGCGATTGAACTCGGTCTGCAAGGTCCAGGCCCAGCCGTTCTGCGTGTCGCCACGGCTGCGCACGCCCAGTTGCGGTTCGCGCTGGTACGGATTGATGATCTGCGTGGCGGCGTCCGCGCTGGGGTCGAGGTCGCGCAGCGTCTGCCACTTCTGAATGTTGGCGTACAGCGTGGTCTGGGTCGCGCCCAGGCCCCAGTCGCGGTCGCTGATCTGGCGTTCGATGCTGGCATGGCTGTCGTACAGGCGCGGCGTCAAGGACGAGGGCAGGCCGCGCGGGAAATCTTTCCAGTAGTCGTCGTCCGACACGCGGCGCCAGCGCAGGTCGTAGTTGGTCACGGTGGGCGATCCCAGCGTGTTCAGGTCACCCGCGTGCTTCAAATCCACCAGCCCGCGCGAGCGCATCGCAACGCCATCATTGGGCAGGCCATACACATGCAGCGAACCGGTGTCGTGCGGCGCCAGGTAGCGGTAGTCGGCGTCCAGTCCCATGCCGCGCCGCGTGGCCAGCACCGGGGTGAGCGTGAGGTCCTTGTCGGGCGCGATGTTCCAGTAATAGGGCTCGGCCAGCTCGAAACCGCTCTTGTTGTCGATGTCGAAGCTGGGCGGTAGCCAGCCTGACTTGCGGGCGTCGGTGAGTGGGAAGGTCAGCACCGGCGCGCCCAGGATGGGCACGCCCATGAAGCGGATCACGGCGCCTTCAGCGCGGCCCTCGTTGGCGTCCACATCCAGGGTCACGCGGCGGGTGCTCAGCACCCAGTCCTGCGCACCGGGGCTGCCGTCGGCCGTGTTCTCTGGTGTGCAGCTGCTGTACGTGGCGTTGGTGGCGCGCAAGCGGTTCGAGCCCAGGAACTCCACCAGGTCGGCCTGCCCACCCGCGCCGGTGCGGGCAAAGCGGTAGGTCGGGTGAATGAATTCGCCTTCCAGGGTGTCGAGCCTGAGCGTCAGCTCGGGTCCGCTGAAGACATCACCCCGGCGGTTGATGCGCACATGGCCCAGCGCCCGTGCGGTGTTGTCGGCCTGGCTGTGGGTGACTTCATCGGCGTGCAGGGTCAGGTCGCCCTGGCGCAGCCGGACCGATCCCGTGGCCCGCACGCGCTCATCGGGCTGGCCTTCAAGGTTGTCGGCCTCGAAGAACAAGGGCAGGGCATGACGGTCCTGCCCCGCGAGCGGAACATCCAGGCTGAACGACAGGCGCGATGGTTCGACTGGCCCTGACAAGGCCGGGGCGCCATCGGGTGCGGTGGTCACGGCATCGCCCCAGGCAGGGGGGCTGGCCAGCGCGACGAACGCCAGGGCCGCGGCCAGTGCAATGGGCGTCCAGCGGGCGGACAAAGGGGGGCGGTGAGTGGGTCGGGTCACGGTGTGGTGAGCGGGCGCTGTCCTGGAGAAAGGGGCGCCGCTTCGGCAGCGGCCTTGCCTACAATCGGCAGATTATTTCATGGGGCCGGCGCAAATCGGCTTCTCAGTGTTGTCAGTGTTGCCGGCCATGACCATCGATCCCACCTCGTCGCCCCTTTCATCCGCCATCACCTGGGCCGATCCGGCTCGTGAGCGCGCGTTTCACCAGTGGTTGAGTGGCGTGGCGCGCAGCCACGACCTGCGACCCGAGTCCTTGCGCGCAGCCAGCGCCGACGCCAGTTTTCGGCGCTACTTCCGTGTCGACACCGCCAGCAATGGGGCGACTCCCGCGTCCCTCATCATCATGGACGCGCCGCCGCAGCACGAGGACTGCCATCCCTTCGTGGCCGTGGCGCGCTTGCTGCACAGCGGCGGGGTGCGCGTGCCTGAGGTGCTGGCCTGGGACGAGGCGCAGGGTTTTTTGCTGCTGACCGACCTGGGGGAGCACACCTTCTTGTCGACGCTGGACGTGAACGCGCCCGATGCCCCGGCGAACCGCGCCCGCTACGGCGCCGCGCTGGAGGAGTTGCTGCGCTTGCAGGCCGTGGCCGCACCCGACAGCCTCCCCCCCTATGACGACGCCTTGTTGCAGCGCGAACTCGACCTCTTCCCCGACTGGTACCTGAAGCAACTGCGTGGGCAGAGCCTGAGCCCCGAGCAGCTTGCCATGCTGGACAAAACCTTTGCGCTGATCAAGGCCCAGGTGCTGGCGCAACCGACCGTGCTGGTGCATCGCGACTATCACAGCCGCAACCTAATGGTGGACCCGCTGGACGCCACAGCACGCCCCGGCGTCATCGACTTCCAGGACGCGGTGCGCGGCCCGATCACCTACGACCTGGTGTCGCTGTTGCGCGATGCCTATGTGTTCTGGGACGAAGAAACCCAGCTTGACTACGGCATCCGCTATTGGCAGGCGGCGCGCAAGATCGGCCTGCCCATGCCGGACGATTTCGGCGATTTCTGGCGCGATGTGGAGTGGATGGGCTTGCAGCGCCACCTCAAGGTGCTGGGCATTTTTGCCCGCCTGGCCCTGCGCGACGGCAAGCAAGGCTATCTGAGCGACATCCCTCGGGTCTGGACCCATGCTCATAAAGTGTGCACTCGCTATCAAGGATTGGGGCCACTGGCCAAACTCCTGGAGGCGGCCGAGGCCAGCACGATGGGCATTCAACGCACCGTGGGATACACCTTTTGACAGCAGGGTTGCATAAGTTTTGAGCAAAGGGGGATAATGCTCGGTTGATGAATCAAAACACCTCCCCTGCGGCAGAGTTGCCGCCGACCAGCGAACCGGCTGGTGAAGATCGCCCGTGCTTTGACACGCTGCCCCTTGATCCCAAGCTCCTGCGCGCCATCGTGACGCAGGGCTACGCCACCATGACGCCCATCCAGTCCAAGGCCATCCCCTTGGTGCTGGAAGGTCGCGACGTGATGGGCGCGGCGCAAACCGGCACCGGCAAAACCGCCGCGTTCTCGATTCCTCTGCTTCAAAAGATGTTGAAGCACGAGAACCCGAGCGCCTCGCCCGCCCGCCATCCGGTGCGAGCCATCGTGCTCGCCCCCACTCGCGAATTGGCCGTGCAGGTCGCCGCCAACGTCAAGGCCTACGCCAAGCAGACCAATCTGCGCGTGGCCGTGGTGTTCGGTGGCATGAACATGAAAGAGCAGACGATCGAGCTCAAGGCCGGCGTCGAGGTGCTGATTGCCACCCCGGGCCGCCTGATCGACCACATCGAAGCCAAAAACTGCAACCTTGGCCAGGTCGAGTACGTGGTGCTCGATGAGGCCGACCGCATGCTGGACATCGGCTTCCTGCCGGATCTGCAGCGCATCCTGAGTTACCTGCCCAAGCAGCGCCAGACCCTGCTGTTCTCGGCCACCTTCTCGCCCGAGATCAAGAAGCTGGCGCAGAGCTATTTGCAAGACCCCATCCTGGTCGAAACGGCGCGTCCCAATGAGACCGCAACCAACGTTGAACAGCGCTTCTACCGCACCACCGACGACGACAAGCGCGCCGTGATTCGCCAGATCCTGCGCGAACGCGGCATCACGCAAAGCATCGTCTTCGTGAACTCCAAGCTGGGCGCGGCGCGGCTGGCCCGCTCGTTTGAACGCGATGGCCTGCGCACCTCGGCCCTGCACGGCGACAAGTCGCAAGACGAGCGACTGAAAGCCCTGGAGGCCTTCAAACGTGGTGAAGTCGATCTGCTGGTGGCCACCGATGTGGCCGCGCGCGGTCTGGACATCGCGGCCTTGCCGGCGGTGTTCAACTTCGACATTCCGTTTGGCGCTGAAGACTATGTGCACCGCATTGGCCGCACGGGCCGCGCCGGGGCCTCAGGCCTGGCGGTGTCCCTGGTGACGTCGTCGGATGCCCGCTTGATGGCCGACATCGAAAAGCTGATCAAGAAAAAGATCGAAGTCGAGCCCTTCGAGCTTGAAGGCGAGCGCCGTCCGGCCCGCCGTGAACAGCGCTACGACGAGCGTGGCGACAGCCGCAGCGAGGCCTTCGCGGCTTCCGATGCGACACGCGACGCTGCGCGTGAATCCCGAGAAACTCGACCCGTACGCCCGGCGCGACCGGCTTATCGCCGTGCCGAGTCCGTTGATCCGTTCTTCAACAAACCCTACGAACCGGCGCCCGATGCCGATCCGGTCTGGGAAGACAAGACGGCCGCTGCGGGGGCCAGCAGCAGCGTATCGCGCTTCATCAAGCCCAGGCGCAAAGTGGCGGCTTTGTTGGGTGGCTTCGGGACTGTGCGTCGGTGAGGCGCTGGTCGGCGAATCAACTGAGTTGGTTCGCCTGGCGCCAGATCGATGGTGCTTCGCCATATTCGCGTTTGAACGCCTGGCTGAACGCCGCCTCTGAGGCATAGCCGACCTGTTCGGCAATCTTGCTGACGGTCAGGGGCGTGCTGCGCAACTGGCGCGCGGCCAGTCGCATGCGATGGCGCGTCAGGTAGGTCAGGGGGGGCTCGCCCAGGGTATGGCCGAATCGATCGGCAAATGCGGATCGGGATAAGCAGGCGTGCTGCGCCAACTCCGGGACGGTCCAGTTGTGGTCGGGCTGTTGGTGCATGCGCGCCAGGGCGGTCGACAAGGCCTTGTCCTTGAGGGCGGCCAGCCAGTTGCCCGATCCCTCGGGCACCGACTCCACATAGCCCCGCAAGCACTCGATCAACAGGATGTCCCCCACTCGGTTCAAGATCGCTTGTTGGGCGGGCCGCACGGCGGCAATTTCCTGTTCTAGAAACTGAATGCCGATGGCCAGCCACAAGGGCGGCACGCTGCTGCCTGATTGGACGTGCATCACGCTGGGCAGGGCGGTGATCAAGGGGGCCGCCATGTCAACGTCAAAGCGGGCGTGACCGCTGATGAGGTGGCAGACCGAGCCGCCGCCTTGTTGTTGCACCGGGGTGAGATCGGACTGGTCCATATAGGGCAGCAAGTCGATCGGCTCGGCGCCACTTTGCGGCTTGTCCTTGATCGTGTGCGCCATGCCTCCCGGCAAGATGACCAGGTCGCCCGCTTCAATCAAGACGGGCGCTTCACGCTCGCGCATCAGCCAGGCCTGACCTTGCGTCACCACGTGAAAACACGCCAGTCCGGGCGTGGCCAGGTGCCAGGCCCAGGGGGCCGACATTTCAGTGTGGGTGAACACCACACCACCAAAGTGCATGTCGTCCAGGATGAGGCTGAGGCTGTCCATGGGGCGCAGCATCGCATGTCGGTTGGCCCTTGGGCATCGGGGTAAATATTGAGGGTTTACGCGCAATCGATGCCGGCGTTTGAATAAAGTCGTTCGGCTTTCCAAGTCTTCCGCAAAAGAGGGGATCGCCAGACACTGGCTCATCGAATTGATGGAGATCAAGAACATGAGCAATGCAGCCGCGGCGTCGCCACCCTGGACGGACAACAAGCGCTACATCTGGCAACTGGGCATGGCCGTGCCGGTGCTGGCCGCGATCGGCCTGTGGTCGATCTGGCGGTTCCACTCGGCCTATGGCATGTGGGCCTTGTTTGTGTTTTTCTACGTCTGCATTCCGGCCATGGACTGGCTGGTGGGGGAGGATCGTGCCAATCCGCCCGACTCCATGGTGGCGGATCTGGAAAACGACCGCTATTACAGCTGGATCCTGTATGCCTTTGCCCCCCTGCAATACGGCGTCTTGATCTTGGGCGCGTATTTGGCCGCCACGATCGACCTGAGCTGGTACGACATGCTGGGATTGATGGTCGGCGTGGGCATCGTGGGCGGCTTTGGCATCAACACGGGCCACGAGTTGGGTCACAAAAAGGATGCTTTTGATCGCTGGCTGGCCCGCATCTGTCTGGCGCAAACGGGCTACGGGCACTTCTATGTGGAGCACAACCGCGGCCACCACAAGAATGTGTCGACGCCGGTGGACCCCGCCACGTCCCGCATGGGTGAAATCTTCTGGACCTTCCTGCCCCGTTCGGTCATTGGCAGCGTGCGTTCAGCCTGGCATCTGGAGTCCGAGCGTTTGGCGCGCCAAGGGCGTTCCGCCTGGAGCGTGCACAACGAGAACCTGCAGGCCTGGGCCATGACGGCGGTGCTGTTTGGCGCGCTGACAGCCTGGCTGGGCCCCAAGGTGCTGCCCTTCCTGGTGGTGCAAGCGGTGTACGGCTTCTCTTTGTTGGAGGTGGTGAACTACCTGGAGCACTATGGCCTGCTGCGTCGCCAAGGCAAGGACGGCCGCTATGAGCGCTGCCTGCCGGAGCACTCATGGAACAGCAACCACATCGTGACCAATGTGTTCCTGTATCACCTGCAACGCCACTCGGATCACCATGCCCACCCGACCCGCAAGTACCAGGCCTTGCGACACTTTGAGAACGCACCTCAGTTGCCGTCCGGTTACGCCGCCATGCTGTTGCTGGCCTATGTGCCACCGCTGTGGTTCAAGGTGATGGACAAGCGTTTGATTCAGCACTATCGGGGGGACTTCTCGCGCATCCATGTGCACGAACCCAGGCGCCAGGCCTTGATGGCCAAGTATGGCGATTACGCCAAACAGCAGCAGGCACGGGCTTGACCATGGCGGGGACACAGCAATGGCAATGCGGCAGTTGCCAGTACACCTATGACGAGGCCCAGGGCGTCGAGTTCGATCACATCGCGCCGGGCACCGCGTGGTCCGAGGTGCCGCACGAATGGACCTGTCCCGACTGCGGCGCCTCCAAGGAGGACTTCATGGCCTTGCAGGCCGCAGCCTGAGGCGCGCAGATCACGGGATTTCAGCGGCCCCCATGCGCGCCGCGATCGTGGCGCCCCGGCCGGTGACATAGGCCGAACCGGGGTTCTTCTCGAAGCGCTTGGGGGCGGGTAGCATGACGGCCAGCCGCGCCGCCTGATAAGGGCTCAGTTGGCTGGCATCGACCCGGTTGTAATGGCGGGCGGCCGCTTGCGCGCCAAAAAGGCCTTCACCCCATTCCACGTTGTTGAGGTAGATGGTCAGGATGCGGTCTTTGCCCAGCAGGCCTTCGAGCATGAAGGTGATGACAAATTCCTGGCCCTTGCGCAGCAGATTGCGTTCACTGCTGAGGAACAGGTTCTTGGCCAGTTGCTGGGTGATGGTCGAGCCGCCGATGATCTTGGGCATGGGCGCGAGGGCCGTGCTGGCGGGGGGGGTGGGCGGCTTGCGGCCGCGTGCCCTGGCGCGGGCCACGGTGCGCTCATAGCGGGCTTGCGCCTGCTGGTGGGCCTTGTCGGCACGTGCCTGGGCCTGGTTGTTGCGCCGCCAGGCGTTTTCCACGGCGTCCCACTCCACACCGCTGTGGTCGACAAAGTTGGCGTCTTCGGAGGCGATCACGGCGCGGCGCAGGTTGTCCGAAATCTGATCGCGGTCACGCCACTCCTGCGACCACATCACCCGGCCTTGTTCGCGCAGCAGGCGCGCGATTTCACTGCGCTGAAAGGTGGTCGATTGCGGCGCGACGACACGCATCAGGGCAATGCGACCCGCGAAGTAGAGTTGCAAGGCGATGCTGGCCAGCACCATCAGCGCGAGGACTCTCCACGCCGATCGCATCAGTGGCTTCCTTGTTCAAGCTGGGCGCGCAGGGCGGCCAGCACGGGCCCGGTGTCCGGGCGCACGCCGCGCCACAGCGCGAAGCTTTCAGCGGCTTGTTCCACCAGCATGCCCAGGCCATCGCGGGCCACGGCGCCCTGGTCTTGCGCCCATTGCAAAAAGGCTTGGGCGGCGGGGCCGTACATCATGTCCAACGCCAAGCTGCCCGCGCGCAGCACCTGCGCTTGGACGGGGATGCCTTCGCCCGACAGGCTGGAGGCTGTGCCATTGATGAGCACGTCATAGGCCAGTCCTGGGTCGTTCAAGGGCCTGGAGCTCAAGCGCACGCCGTGCTGGGCGGCCCAGGCGGCGTGGCGCTCGACCAAGGCCTGCGCCTTGTCCAGCGTGCGGTTGGCCACCACGACTTCAGCGGGATGCGTTTCAATCAAGGGGCCCAGCACCCCGGCGCTGGCGCCACCGGCGCCGAGCAGCAGCACACGCTGACCGGCCAAGGGCACGCCGGCATTGACGGTGATGTCGCGCACCAGGCCCTGACCATCGGTGTTGTCGGCCAGCCAGCCGCCTTCAGTGGGGGGGTCAAAGCGCAGCGTGTTGGCCGCTTGTGCCAACTCGGCGCGGGGGGTGCGGCGCGCGGCCATTTCAAAGGCCTCGAACTTGAAGGGCACGGTCACGTTGCAGCCGCTGGCGCCGCTGTCGGCAAAGGTGCGCAGGGTGCGCGTGAAGGCGTCCAGTGGGCACAGCAGGCGACTGTAGTCCAGCGCCTGCCCAGTCTGTTGCGCGAATTGCGCGTGGATGGCCGGCGAGCGGCTGTGCGCGACCGGGTTGCCGGCCACGGCATAGCGTGCGATCAAAGGCGTGCTCATGGCGCGTTTTCTGGCTGCGGCGTCGCGGCTTGAGGGGCCGCTTCGAGGGCGGCGTCACGCGTGAACTTGAAGCGTGAGGAGATCAGCAGCAGGTCGCGGCCCTGGCTCACTTCGGCGGGCACGACCCCAAAGGGGCCCGCCTTCTTGACGATGGACCTGGCACGCTTGTCCAGCAGTTTGTTGCCCGAGCTGTGCGTCACGATGGCGTCCACCACCTCGCCCTTGCGATTCAGCCAGGTTTCCATGACCAGGTCACCATAGAGCTTTTGCCCATTGTTGGCCGGGAAGTGCTCGGTGCCCGCCCTTTCCACGATGGTGCGGAAATGGCTGTAGTAAATCGCATCGGATGACTTGAGCGTGGCCGGGCTGAGGTAGCGTTTCTTGGGTCGGGCATTTTCAGCGCGGATGCGCTTGTCGATCTCGGCCAGCAGCTCGGTCAGCCGGCGGCGGCGCTCTTCATCGGCGCGGGTTTGCTCGCTCTCGATCTGGCGACGTGGCTGGGGCGGGGGCAGCGCGGACAACTCGTCCTTGATCTGACTGAGCAGTTGCTGTTGCTCGTTTTGCATCTGCTGCAGCATGCGCACGGTTTCTTCCTGCGCTTCGCCAGTCGCCGTCTGCGGTGAGGGCGGCAGTGGTGACGTGGCGCGGCCTGCTTCGGCCTCGCCTCCGCCGGCCAGATTTTGTTGCGCCAGGGCCTGCGCTTTTTCAGGCCGCTGTTCACTGCCGGCATTGACCAGCACCACCTCCAGCGGCGTGTCCTTGAAGACCTTGTTGAAGCTCTCGGGATCGACAAAGCGCACGGTCAGTACCACCGCGTGCAAGGCCACTGAAATGATCAGCGTGATGCTCAGCAGACTCAGATGTTTCACGAAGGTGAGCAAGCGGGACAGCATGGTGGGGGCGGCTCAGGCTTGGGGGCTGGCGGGCGGTTCGGCGTCGGTGGCATCGCTCATGTCGATGGCCAGGGTCAGCGGTCCTGCATTGTCCAGGGCTTCGTCGGCTTCATCGCCTTCGGGCTCACCCTGATCGGTGGTCGCGCTGCCAGCTTCGGCATCCAGGCGTGCGATGACACTGGCGTGCACGTCCAGGGTCAGCTCGTCGACCCCGGTGAGGCGCACCCGCACGCGGGCATTGCGCGGCAGGCTGTCGGCGCCAATGGCCTTGAAGACCAGGGGCAGGGTGTCGGCGCGCACCAGGCCGTTGACCATCACGGCGCAATCGAGCTCGGTGATGGCCTGCTGGGCCAGGTGGCGCAGCGTCCAGTAGCGCTCCAGGCTGGACTGGAAGCCGTTGTAGGTGCTGTAGGCCGCGTCGAAATTGGAGATGATGGCGAACAGTTCGGCGTCCTTGGGCTTGAAGGGCGCGACCAGGGCGGCGGTGCGGCCATGGCGGGCCACGGCGATGATCTGCCACTGGTTGACCAGGTCAACGTAGCGGCGCAGCGGCGAGGTGGCCCAGGTGTACTGCGCCACGCCCATGCCGGCGTGCGGCAGGGCCTTGGTGCCCATGCGCACCTTGATGCCCGGTTGCAAGCTGGCCTGGCTGCGGTAGATGCCGGGCAGGCCGAATTCGTTGAGCCAGCCGCCCCAGGTGCTGTTGGCCAGGATCATGGCCTCGGCCACGATCAGGTCCAGCGGCGCGCCGCGCTGGCGCGTGCCGATGACGACCTGCTCCTGTCCGGTGGGCTCGATGCCGTCGTCCATGGTGTTTTCACCGGCCGAGCCCGTGAGCTTGAAGGTGTAGTCCGGGCGGTTGAAGTTCTCGGGTTTGCCGCGCACCACTTCACGCTTGGCCTTGAGGTGTCTGGCCAGGCGGAACGCGAAGGTCAACTCGGGGGCGAAGGCATAGGTGGCGTCGGCCTCTCCGGTCAGCGAGGCTTCGGTGATCACGCCGTCGAGCTGGTCATGGCGCAGATTGGCGGCGATGGGCACCACTTCGAGTCGGGTCTCGGTGGCTTTGATGTCCAGCGTGGCTTCGTCGAAGGTCACGTACAGCGACACGGCCGGACAGTTGCGGCCTTCGAGCAAGGTGTAGCGCTGCACCACGTCATCGGGCAGCATGGTCAGCTTGTGGCCCGGCATGTAGACGGTCGACATGCGATTGCGTGCCACCTGGTCCACGGGTGTTCCCGGCGCGATGGCCAGGCCCGGCGCGGCGATGTGGACGCCATAAATGACGGTGCCGCTGCCCAGGCCTTGCACCGACAAGGCGTCGTCGATCTCGGTGGTGCTGGAGTCGTCGATCGAGAAGGCCTGCACGCTCGACAGGGGCAGTTCGTCCTTGATGGGTGGGGCCTCCAGGGGCGGAAAGCCCGTGCCCTTGGGGAAGTTCTCGAACAGAAAACGCCGCCAGTGAAACTGGTAGGGGCTGTCGATGGCGCCGGCGTCTTTCAGCAGGTCCAGCGGGGCGCGCTGGCTGCGCTTGGCGGCATCGACCACGGCCTTGTACTCGGGGCCGTTCTTGTCGGGCTTGAACAGGATCTTGTAGAGCTGGTCCTTGATGGCCGGCGGGCACTGGCCTGAGGCCAGTTCATGGGCCCATTGCTCGATCTGCGCGACCAGTTGCTTCTTGCGCTCGATGGCGACCAGGGCCTGCTTGAGGATGTCTTCGGGCGCCTTGCGAAAGCGCCCCTTGCCCCGGCGGTGAAAGTAGTGCGGGTTCTCGAACAGGCGCATCAGCATGGCGGCCTGTTGCACTGCATCGGCTTTGTCGCCGAAGTATTCGCCGGCCAGTTCTTCAAAACCGAACTCGTCGGCCGGGGCGACCTCCCAGATCAGGTCGACGTCGATGTCTTGCGCCTGGGCGGCCCCTTGCGCGAGCGCCTCGGCGGGCGAGGGCTTGGCAAACTTGATCAGCACGTTGGCGGCTTTCACCTTCACGCGCTTGCCCGAATCCAGCTCGATCTGCATCGAACTGTCGGCTTCGGACATCACACGGCCGGCTTGGAACTTTCCGGCGTCGTCAAAGAGGGCAAACATCAAATGGGGTTCTCTGGGGTCGTCAGAATGCAATTGTCCCATTTTGGTCGGGCGGGCTGCATTCCATGGGGTGAAAGGGGCGCACTTGTGATCCCATGTATTAGGGGTGGCGCGCCCGCACTGCGTGTGTACCATCAAATTCATGAGGTCCGGCACGGTGCATCACCGGTCTGTTGGGTGCAGGTTGACCTTGTGGAGTCACGCTGATGAAAATTGCATTGACCTTGGCAGCCGTGTTGTTGTCCTTGCTGGCGGGGCCGGCTTTTGCGGGCGGTCATGAGTCGGGTCACCCCGGCAAAGAAAAACCGCCGGCCTTTGATGGCGGTCCGGAGCATCACTCGTTCAAAGACGTCGAGTTTGATTTCGACAAACACTGGGGCAAGCATGGGTCGCACCACGGGGGTTGGGATTCTCATGTGCCCTGCGTGCCCGAGCCTGAGTCCGTCGCCTTGATGCTCGCCGGTCTCGGTGTGGTCGGCGCAGCGGCCTGGCGTCGCCGCAATCAGGGCCGTTGACTCTCCGCCAACCCGAGCCAGCGCAATAGGTCTGGCAGGTGCAGTTCAAAGTCACTGACGGCATGGTCACTGCCATCGAGTTGCGTGATCGTGGCGCCAGCATAGTGGGCGCTCATCTCGCGCCAGTCCAGCACCTCGTCGCCCTTGGCGATGAGTGCCCAGTAGCGTTCAAGGTGCGTGATGGGGTAGGGGTTCAAGGTTTTGAATTCATCGATGAATTCGCGGCGGAAGAAGAATCGGTCGTCTGGGTTGTGAAAGCTGGTCTGCTCGCCAATGTGATGGGCCAGATCACGCGCCGGATCCACGGCGGGGTTGATGACGGCGGCGCGGCAGCCGAACTGTTCGGCGGCCCAGGTCGCATAAAACCCCCCCAGCGACGATCCGACGACGGCCATGGTGTCTTGAGGCCAGGCGGCCAACAATTGTCGGATGTCTTGCGCGGCCTGGCTGGGTGAGGGTGGCAATTGCGGGCAGGCCCAGGTGAGGGTTTGACTGCGGGCGCGCAACGCTTCGACGGCGGCGTGCACCTGCCGGGCCTTGGCTGATTTTGGCGACGACTTGAAACCGTGCAAATAGAGAAGATGGGTGGTGGTGACCATGGCTTGGGGTTTGTCGCGAAGCTGTCATCGATAGGCCGTTAGGATCACGCCGTTTTACCTGGTGGACCACTTCATCAGGCTCAAGGATTCCATCGCATGAACTGTCAAAAAACGCCTCGATCAGGGGTGGCGGATTCGCTCGTCCGTTCGATTGTGAAGGCTTCGTCGAAGCCGCGCAGCCAGGCGGGCTTTACCTTGCTTGAATTGCTGGTCGTGCTGGTCATCATCGGATTGCTGGCCGGCTATGTCGGCCCCAAATTCTTTGCCCAGATCGGCAAGTCCGAGGTCAAGACTGCCGCGGCGCAGATTGATGCCTTGGGCAAGGCCCTGGATCAGTATCGCCTGGACACGGGGCACTACCCGAGCACCGAACAGGGCCTGGGCGCCTTGTGGGTCAAGCCCGGCGATGAGGCGCGTTGGTGGGGCCCCTATCTGCGCAAGGCTCCACCCAAGGATCCGTGGGGACGCGAGTATCTATACAAGTCGCCGGGCGACCATGGCGATTTTGACGTGTTCTCGCTGGGCAAGGATGGCCGCGAAGGCGGTGACGGCGAAGACCAGGACATCAGCAACTGGTGATGCATGGGGACACCATGAGCCGCAGTACACCTTCCCTGTCCAAAGGCAAACGCCTGCAAGGCCCCGCGCTCACGCCAGCACGGGCCAAAGACTTCCCGCGCCGCTTGTTCTGCCAGGAGTTGGCCGTGCTGCTGGATGCGGGCATTCCTTTGCTGGAGTCCCTCGTCACGCTGCGTGAAAAAGAGGCGTCGCCGCATGTGGTGCAGGTGCTGACCCTGTTGATTGACTCGCTGTCGGAGGGCAAGACCTTGTCGCAAGCCATGCGTCTGGCACCGACGGCGTTCAGCTCTTTGCTGATCGCGTCCATTGAGGCCAGCCAGCGCACGGGCCAGACGCCTGAGGCTTTGCGCCAGCATGCGCTCTACCTGGCGTGGTTGAGCGGCTTGCGCGACAAACTGGTCGCGGCGGCCACCTATCCGGCCATCCTGATCGGCGCCAGTTTTTTGGTGATCACGTTCTTGACGGTGTTTGTGATTCCGCGCTTCGCGGACATCTACGAAGGCATGGGTGGCGAATTGCCTTGGCTGTCTGGCGTGTTGCTCAACACCGGCAAGGCGGTGGGTGAGCACCCGTGGCTGGTGCTGATGGCGCTGGGCGCCTTGGTGGTGGCGGGGCTGGCCGCTTGGCGCTCGCCCACGGTTCGCGCGGCGGCTTCGGCCAAGCTCTGGCAAGTGCCTTATGTGGGCGAGCGCCTGCGTCTGGTCGAACTGGCGGCGCTGTACCGCACGCTGGGCCTGCTGCTGCAGGCCGGGGTGGCCGTCGTGGCGGCCTTGGAAGCCTCCAGCGAACTGGTCGGGCCGTCGTTGCGACCGGCTGTGACGGCGGCGACGCAGCGCATTCGCGATGGCGCGCGGCTGTCGGACAGCCTGCATCAGCATCAACTGACGACGCCGGTGTCTCTGCGCATGATCCGCGTGGGCGAACACACCGGCGAGTTGGGTCCCATGCTGGACCGGGCCGCCACCTTTTACGACGAAGAGCTGGCGCGCTTCACCGACTGGGTTGGGCGCGTGGTCAGCCCGGTCTTGATGCTGATCATGGGGGTGCTGATTGGCGGCATCGTGGTGCTGATGTACCTGCCCATCTTTCAGGTGGCGGAGCAAATTCAATGAGCGCGGTCTTGCACTCCGTGCCGCTGTCAGCGGTGCCTGAACAATCGTTCAAGCCTGATTGGTCGCGCTGGCCGCTGGCCCAGGCCATGCGCTTGCGCGTGGTCGTGGCCCATGATGACAACCTGGTGCTGTGGGCCCTGAGCCCGACCCCCGATGACGTCATGCTGCGCGAAGCCGTGGGCCGCCAGGTGGCGCAGTCCCTGCGCTGGCGTGGCGTGGCCGAGGCGATGCTGTCGGACCTGCTGGCCATGGGTGAGGCCGACTTTGAAGCGCGCGGCACCTTGGCCCAGATGGGCAGCGATGCGGACGATGGTTCGGATGAAGCGACGCGCACACAGGCCCTGTCGGTCGACACCATCAGCCGCCAAAGCAGCCCCGTGGTGCGCCTGCTGGACGCGACTTTGTTCGACGCGCTCAAGGCCCAGGCCAGTGATCTGCATCTGGAATCAAGCCCGACGGGCATGGTGATTCGCCACCGCCTGGACGGCGTGATGGTGAGGGTGGGCGATGTGGGTTCGCGCGAAGTGGCCGAGCAACTGGTGTCGCGCATCAAGGTGATGGCCGAGCTCGACATTGGCGAGCGCCGCCTGCCGCAAGATGGCCGCTTCAAACTGCGCGTGCAGCAAAGCGCCGAGAGCGGCGTGCGCGAGGTGGACTTTCGGGTGTCGATCATGCCGTCCAGCTTTGGCGAAGACGCGGTGCTGCGCATCCTGGACCGATCGCGCCTGTCCACCGAAGCGCAGGCGCTGAGTCTCGAAGGGCTGGGTTTTGATGCCGATGACAGCGCGGCGGTGCGTCGCCTGGCGGGCAAGCCTTACGGCATGCTGCTGGTGACCGGGCCCACCGGCAGTGGCAAGACCACCACGCTGTATGCCGTCGTGCAAGAAATCAACGACGGTCGCGACAAGATCATCACCATCGAAGACCCGGTGGAATACCAACTGGCCGGCGTGGTGCAGATCCCCGTCAATGAAAAGAAGGGACTGACCTTTGCGCGCGGTTTGCGCTCCATCTTGCGCCACGACCCGGATCGCGTCATGGTCGGCGAAATCCGTGATGCGGAGACCGCGCAGATTGCCTCGCAGGCCGCCCTGACCGGACACTTGGTGCTCTCCACCATCCACGCCAACAATGTGTTCGACGTGGTCGGGCGCTTCATGCACATGGGGCTGGATCTGTACAACGTGGTCTCGGCCCTGAACGGCGTGGTGGCCCAGCGCCTGATGCGCAAGTTGTGCACGCACTGCGCGCTGTCGTGGCAACCGCAAGGGGCTGATTTGAAGGCCGCCATGCTGCCATTGGACACGCGGGGGCAGTTCTTCAAGGCCGTGGGCTGTTCGCATTGCCGAGGCACGGGCTATCGAGGCCGCAAGGCGATCTCCGAGATTTTGTTGATGGACGATGCCCTGCGCGATTTGATCGTCACCCGAGCGTCGCTGATCAAAATCAAGGCCCATGCTCGATCCAGTGGCACGCGCCTGTTGCGTGAATCGGCGCTGGCCTGTGTGCTGCGTGGCGAGTCCACCTTGGAAGAACTCAACCGCGTGACCTTGGTCGAATGAGCGCGGTGAACACTCCTGTGCCGGCGTCTTCGGTCGCGTCGTGGTGGCAAGGGCCGACGCGCCGACTGCATCAGCGCTTGCTGACCTGGTGGCGCCCGGAACAGGTTTGCTTGATGCCTGCTTCTGATGCGGTGGCGGCCTCTGTGGGAAACGCCGCACAGCGCTGGGTGCCCGGTCATGAACAGGCGCTCAAGGATTGGGCGCATTGGTGCGAAGGGCATCCCGACAGCCAGTGCGAGCTGGGCTTGTCCAGTCGCTGGTTGCTCAGCTGCGTGGCCCCGGCTCGCTCGGAGCGCTGGTCAGCGATTGCCTTGCGTGAACACGCATTGCAGCAATGGGTCCGTTACTTTGGCGTGGACCCTGAGCGGGTGGACGAGGCTTGGGTGTTGCGCTGGGTGGACCAGCCTGTGGCCTCGGTGGTGTGTGCCGCCCCCCGTGATTTGATCGACGGCCTGCAAGATATTGCCCGTGAGCATGGCGTGCAGTTGCGTTGGGTGGGGCCGTGGTGGGCGCGGGGTGCGCAGCGATGGCTGGCGAGCCGAGCGGGGCTCGACGGCCCGCATGCTGTGAGCGTTCCTGAGGCTGGCTTGACCATCCACCTGGTGGCCCAAGCGCAAGAGGGCGCCGCGCCGCGCCTGAGTCAGCTCTGGACCGAGGTCGATGATGATGTGGCGCAGGACCAGCGCCCGTCAGGGCCGGACGGGGCGGTGGTTTGGCCGGCCCCGCAGTTCGATGGCGGCGATGCGCGTGTCCAAGCTCGATGGGGCCGGCGGCGTGCGTCGATTGGCGCTTGGGCGGAGGCGCTCGATTTTGTCGGGCCGCGCCTGCACACGGCGCTGTGGGCATGGGCTTTGCTGGTGGGCGGCCTGGCGGCGGGCGTGTATGTCAGCGATGAGGCCCAGTTGGCCTTGAACGCACGCAACGATGGCCAGCTTGCCTTGCACCGTTTGCAGCGCGCGCAACATCAACTCGCCGTGGCCAAGACAGCACCGCGTGCTGCGTCAGTCGCGGCGTCGGGGGCGTCAGCGGCCAAGGCCAATGTGGCGCCTGTGTTGTCCACTGCAGCGGTGCGCCAAGCCGCACGCGTCGCCCAGTTGCTGGCCTACCCTTGGCCCACGGTGATTGAGCGCATTGAGCAGTCCGCCGCTTCCGAGCAAGCCGTGTTGACCAGCCTGAGCCTGGACTTGGCCACGCTGGGCAGCCGCCCTGATGCCCGGCCCGAAGTTCGCCTGTTGGCGGCGGTGCGAGACGATGCCTCGGCCTTGCGTTGGGCGCAAGCCCATGGCGAGGGCGCGCAACTGCTGGCCCGCACGCCGTTGAGCAACTCGTTTGACACGTCCCAGGGCCGCTATGCCTGGCAGGCCGAAGCCTCATGGTCCGGGGGGCAGCCATGATGCGCCAACTCCTGCAGCGTCTGGGTTTGCCCGGTTTGTTGGGCTTGATCATGATGGCCTTGGCCGCGTGGACGCACATCGGGTGGCTGCCCACGCAGCAAGCCGAAGCCGACGCCGTGGCGTCGCAAGCGCGCCGTCTCAGACACGAGTTGCTCGGTGCCAACGCGGCAGCCCGCAGCCCGCAGGACAAGGCCATGACGCCAGAGACCGCCTGGCCCACCCTGTGGCAGGCACTGCCCACTGCGGCACAGCGCACGCGCTTGCAAGCCGATGTGCTGGACCGTGCGCGCACCTTGGGCCTGAATGTCACCGCCGTCCAGTACCGGGGCGGCGCGGACGGTGTGCCGCATCTGTGGCGTCAGCGCATGGTCATGCCGGTGGAAGGTCCTTATCCTGTGGTGCGCGCCTGGTTGGCCCAATTGCTCAGCGAGCCATCGCTGAGCCTGGATGCCCTGGACATCCAGCGACCCGATGTGATGAGCGACAGCGTCAAGGCCCGTGTCAGCGTGTCTTTGTGGTGGCGCGACATTCCTGCCGAGGAGGCCCGCTGATGCGCCCGGCCGTGTTGATCGGTCTGCTGGTGGCCCTCGCGGGGACCGCCTGGGTGGCCTCGCAAGACGACGCTGCCGAGGTGGCGCCGGTGCGCCGTGGCGGCAAGGCGGGCGCGACCTCCCGAGCCTCGGCGCGTGGCGCGGCCTCGGCGCCAGCAACCCCCGAAGATGTCTGGTACCGCACGGCCTTGAGCCAAGGGGTCACGATGTGGCAGGCCCGCCCCACGCTCACGCCATGGCCGCCCACAGGCCCCTCGGCCTGGAGCTCGCAGCGACCACCCCCGCCGCCACCGCCTCCGGTGATCGCCGAGGCCCCACCCCCGCCCCCGATGGCCCCGAACTTCCCGCATGCGTGGGTGGGCCGCTTCAACGACGAGGCGACTGAACGCGCCATCGTCTCTGGCCCCAATGCCACCTGGGTGGTTCACGCCGGTGATGTCATTGAAGGCCAATGGCGAATCGACCAAATCAACGAACGGCAGATGCAATTGACTTACTTGCCTTTGAAGCAAAGCCAACTGGTCTCGATGAAAGCCCCATGAAGTACCGCAACCCCTTTCAACGACGATGGGCCTGGCTGGCGCTGGTGGCCACCACTGTCCTGGCGGCCTGTGCCAACCCCGTCTTGCGTGATGCACAGCAACTGGAGCAGTCGGGCCAACACGAAGCAGCGCTGGCCCGATTGCAACAAGCGGCCGACCAAAGCCGCGGCGACACGACCGTGCGCAATGCCCTCATCAAGCAGCGCGACACCACCGTCGCGCATCTGGTGTACCTGGCCGAATCGGCAAGGGCGGCCGGCCGGCTCGATGAGGTCGAAGCCATCCTGCGCCGCCTGGAAGTCGTCGCGCCCGGCCACCCGCGTGCGGTGTGGCTGCGCAGCGAGGTCGATCGTCTCAAGCGCCATCAAGGCTTGCTGGCCGAAGCCCGCCAGTCATTCGACAAGCAAGCCTATGAACGCGCCGAGACCGCGCTGAGAACCATCCTGGCCGAAGACAACAGCAACAACGCTGCCCGCGCCTTGTTGGACCGCATTGACGAGTTGCGCGAGCAGCAAACCCGCAACAACAGCACCTTGAAGCTGGCCACGGGCAAAAAGCCCATCACGCTTGAGTTTCGGGAGGCCTCGCTGCGCACGGTGTTCGAGGCGCTGTCGCGTGCGGCCAATGTCAATTTCGTGTTCGACAAGGATGTGCGGGCTGAGACCAAGGTGTCCTTGTTTTTGCGTGACACCACGGTGAATGAGGCCATGCGTGTCATCTTGAGCTCACAGCAGTTGAGCTTCAAGTTGCTCAACGAGAACACGGTGATGGTGTTTCCCAACACGCAACAAAAGCAGCGCGATTTGCTGGACACCGTCACCCGCACTTTCTACCTGGTCAATGCCGACCCGAAACAGGCTCAGGCCTTGGTTCGAACCGTGGCCAAGACACGAGACATCTTCGTCGATGAGCGGCTGAACCTGCTGGTGGTGAGAGATACGCCCGAGGTGGTGCGCCTGATCGAGCGGCTCATCAAGAGCATTGACCTGCCCGACCCCGAGGTCATGCTGGAGCTGGAGGTGATGGAGGTTTCGAGCAAGCGGCTCGACACCATCGGCGTGTCGTGGCCGACCTCGGCTGCCTTGGGCGTGACCGACGCCACGGTGTCCTCCTTGACCAGTGCCAACGGCCTGCGCTGGAGCGTCGCCAACCCCTTGGCGATTGCGACGCTCAAAGGCTCGCTCAACAACACGAACCTGCTGGCCAACCCCAAGATCCGCGCCCGCAATCGCGAAAAAGCCCACGTCCTGCTGGGCGAGAAACTGCCTGTGTTCACCACCACCTCGTCGACGCAGACCTCGGCCTTGACCGAATCGGTCACCTACATGGATGTCGGCTTGAAATTGGATGTCGAACCGCAAGTCCAGCTCGACAACGATGTCACGATCAAGATCGCCTTGGAAGTGAGCAGCATCACAGGCGTCGTGAAAGGCTCGCAGGGCTCGACCGCCTACCAGGTGGGCACGCGTCAAGCCACCACGTCCTTGCGCCTGAAAGACGGTGAAACCCAGATCCTGGCGGGCCTGATCAATGACAACGAAAGCCGAAATTCCGCCGGCATTCCGGGCCTGCATGAACTCCCGATTGCCGGGCGCCTGTTTGGCACCACCAGCGACTCGCACGACAAGACAGAAATCGTTTTGCTCATCACCCCGCGCATTGTGCGCAACCTGAACCAGCCGGCGGCCTCGGCCTCGCCCATGCCTTCGGGGACGGAGGCGCAACCCGGCGCCACCCCCTTGTTGTTGCCAGACGGAAAAGCTGGCGTGCTGCCTGCCGGCGCTGGCGCTGCGTCCGCAGGCTCGCCCGGCCGGAGCCGCTCATCGGTCTCTGACCCCAGTGCCGTGGCCCTCAGCGGGCCCGAAGAGGTGATGCCCGGTTCCGCCTTCCAGGTCAGCGTGCGCAATCCGGGCCCGGCCATCCTCAGGACATCCTTGAGCTTCGACGCCAGCTTGCTGGAGCAGGCCGTCGCGGGTGCCGTCGCCGGCAGTGCTTTGGTGGAAGTGCCCGCACGCGGCACCGCGGCGGTGACCCTCAGAGCCAAGCCCAACACCACGCTGGCCGACACCGACATCGTTCTGGACAGCGGGGGCGAACCGCTGCGTTTGCGGATTCGCTCACCCTCGGTGGCCGCCCCCAATGAGCCGGGCAGTGCGGAGCCTGCCCGAGAGCCTCCCATGGAAGAGCCCAAGCCCTACGAGCCCCTGCCCAATGCGCCCGCTGATCCCAATGACCATTGAGCCTCGCCAGGCGCGCGGCTTCACCCTCATCGAGATGGTGGTGGTGGTGCTGATCGTGGGCATCCTGGCCAGCGCCGCGATGCCCTTGGCGGCCTTGAACAAGCGCCGCGCTCAAGAGGCGGAGCTGCGGCAGTCTCTGCGCACCATCCGCACCGCCCTGGACAACTACAAACACGCCTGGGACCAAGGTCGCATCGAGAAAAAGACCGATGACAGCGGCTATCCGCCGACCCTGGACGTCTTGGTCAATGGCGTGATTGATGTCTCGGTGGCCACCCCCAGGCCAACTCGCCTCTATTTTTTGCGCAGCCTGCCACGCGACCCCTTTGCCGACCCAATGCTGCCGGCCTTTGAGACCTGGGGCTTGCGCAGCTATGCCAGCCCGCCCGATGCCCCCGCTGCGGGCCGTGATGTGTTCGACGTGCATTCCATGGCCGAAGGCGTGGGCCTGGATGGAACGCCGTACCGGCAGTGGTGAGCGGTGATGCAACCATGAAAAAAAACGGCTTCACCCTGATCGAACTCATCGTCGTCATGGCCATCATTGCGCTGCTGGTCAGCATCGTGGCGCCGCGCTACGGCCGCACGGTGGACAAGGCCCGCGAGGCCAGCCTGCGCACCTCCCTCAACGTGATGCGCGACGCCATCGACAAGTACCAGGGTGACAAAGGCCGCTATCCAGATTCGCTGGACGAACTGGTGCAGCGCGGCTACATCCGCCAGATCCCTGAAGACCCCATCACCGGGCAGAAAGACAGCTGGCAAATGCTGCCGCCTCCGCCCAACAGCGCGGTGCAGGGCGGCATGGCCGATGTGCGCAGCGGGGCCATGGGGCGGGGCCAGAACGGCACGGACTACAGCACGTGGTAGCCATGCGCACAGGTCAAGGTTCGCGCCCTGCACGGGGCTTCACTTACCTGATGCTGCTGTGGTGGGTGGCCATCAGCGGCATCGTGCTGGCGGCCTTGGGGCAGAGTTGGGCCATTGAGGCACGTCGCCAGCGGGAAATGGAACTGGTGTTTCGGGGCCAGCAAATGGTGGCGGCCCTGCAGTCCTATTACGACGCCTCCCCCGGCGTCGTCAAAACCTGGCCGACCCGCATTGAGGACCTGCTCGAAGACGGTCGGGGCCCGGTCATCCGGCGCCACTTGCGCCAATGGTGGCCGGACCCCATCACCGGCAGGCCAGACTGGGGTCTCATCAGGCAGGGGCCCTACATCCATGGGGTCTACAGCCCATCCAGGCAGGCGCCCTTGCGCGCACCGCCAGACGTTCAGCGCTACGACCAGTGGCGCTTTGAACCTTGACGCGGCGTCTTCAGAAACCGTCAACAAACCGTCATCGACGCTGACTAGACTGGCTGGTCTCTGTCATTGTCTGAACCATGTCATCACCCCCTATTGCGCCAGAAAATTCTGAGTGTCTGCTGCGCATCATCGAGGCGGCGCCCCAGGTTCGTCGGCGTTCGCAGTTCTTCATGTGGAGCCAGGGTGACTTGCAACGCTGGTTGCCGCACAAGATCATGGTGTGTGGTGCGTATGACCGCGACCACCGTGAGGTGGTGTTCGACATCTTCAACAGCGTGCCCTTGCCCGATGACCTGGTGTTGTCCTTGAAGGACGCTCGCTCGACCGTGATGACCATGGCCGTCCAGGCCTGGCGCAAAGGGCGCCAGCAAGCGTTCCGATTTTCTCTGGACCAGGGCGATTGCCCCGATGCCTTGCGCGCCGCGCTGAAGGACCAGGGCTACGACCAACTGCTGGTTCATGGCCTGTGCCGACCGGGGCGCCCGGAGGAGCTGGAGAGCTTCTTCCTGTTTGCCCAGCCCCGACACCTCTACGGCGACGACGCCATGTTGGCCCTGGACATGCTGTTGGCCTGCGTTCACATGACCTATCAGCGCGTGTGCGTGACCGAACGCCAGATGGCCGGCACCCGCTTGGATGCCAGCGCCCAGGCCGTCGCAACCTACCAGCGCCCGCCCACCATCACCCTGCGCGAGCGGGAGATCCTGGTGTGGGTTCGGGACGGCCTGAACAACCAGCAGATCAGCGAGAAGCTGGGCATCAGCGCGCTCACCGTCAAGAACCACATCCAGAAAATCCTGCGCAAGCTGGGGGCTGCCAACCGCGCTCAGGCGGTGGCCAAAGCCATGACCATGAATGCACTCGGTGCGAGCTCGGTGGGCTCGGGCGACTCCTACATCTGATCACGACCATGAACGATTTCAACAACAAACCGCGCGTGCTCCTGTGCGGCGTCATTCTTGGGCTGGGCATCAGCTCGGCCGGTGCTGATCAGCTCAACGCGTCTGCCGATGTCAACGAGTGGTCTTCCTTCGCGACCCCGGCCTTGGCGCCTGACCGCGATGGCCCCGTGGCCGACCATCAGTTCCAGGCCATCAAGCAGGGCGGGCCATGGCGGCAAGAAGCCATCGGCACTTTGACCCGTGCCCAAGCGCAGTTATGGACGCTGATCCGGCAGGGCCAGTGGACCGATGCCGTGGCCTGGCTCAAGCAGAACAACCCCGACCCCAATGTGCGCGATGAACTCGGTGCCACGCCCCTGAGTCTGGCCGCTGCGGCGGGGGGCGTGCCCCTGGTGCGTGAACTGCTGCGCCGTGGGGCCGTGCCTGACCAGGTGGGCGCGGGCGGCATGACCCCTTTGGGCGCCGCCGCCTTCCATGGGCACGACCTGGTGGTGCGTGAACTGCTGCGCCGGGGGGCCCGAACCGATGTGCCTGGTGCCACGGGCCAGTTGCCACTGCACCTGGCGTGTGCCTCAGGCAAGCCTCGCATTGTCCAATCCTTGATGGCGGCGGGCGCGGACTGGCGCCTGCCCAACCGGCAAGGCCGACATGCTTTGGCCGAAGCCGCGTTCTTCGGGCAAGTGGGCGTGATGCAGCAGATGGTGGCCGCAGGCGTGCCTGCAGGCTTGCCTGATCAATATGGCCGCAATGCCTTGCATGCAGCGGCGCTGGGTCAGCAAGCCCAGGCCGTGGCCTGGTTGCGTCAGCACGGGGTGCTTCCCAGCACCGTCTTGACTGAAGTGCTGTTGAGCCAGGCCGATCAATGGGCGCAGCCCTCTTTGGTCACGCCTTGACCTGAGCGCTGGCGTCGCTTTTTTCGCCGTCATTCTTGCGCTCCCCCCGGATCAGGGGGTGCTGATGCAGCGCTTGCGTGCCGGCAAGAATTTGTCATGAACGGTGATCCGAACGGATCATGAGTCTCCCCCCTCAGCAAGCGGATGCCCGTCATCTCACGTGGTTATCTTGGCGTCAGCGCGCATGGCTCGATCGCAGGGGTGTCCGAACGGACCATGCTGCTTCGCAGTTCACCCGCAACGGGTGTCACACGGTTTTTCGAAACTCCCAACCACTCGAGTCAGCAGTAGGGCTCGTGTGCACTCTAAGTATTCACTCTTTTCAATTTCACTCTCGGAGATCAAGCAAATGAAACTGCAAACCATCGTGGCCGCTGTGGCCCTCATCGCCACCGGCGCCGCCAACGCTAGCCTGCAAGACGGCAGGTCTGGCAACGGCTCTTTGACTTTCCTGGCCTTCGACAACGTTTCGACGGGCGCCAACCCCGCTGTCGGTTCGGTGTTCATCGACCTGGGCTACGAAATCAACGCGTTTGACCCGCTACTGGGCGCCAACCTGAGCACCGTGAACAACAAGGTGGTCTGGAACTTCAACAACAACACCATCACCCAGAACGGTGCCGTGGTCAGCGCCAACAACGACTTCTCGGCCTTCGCTTCCTTCGTCGCCGCCAACGGTGCTGATGCGAAATGGGTCGTGGCGGGTACCGACAGCCTGTCGATCGCTCAGCGCGTTGTGACCACGGGTACGCCCACCGCTTCAAATCTGAGCCAGCAAGTTTCCAGCTCTACGGCCAATTCGGCTGGAAAATTCAACTTCATGTACGACAACTCTGGCGTGTCCGGTGCCGTTGACAACGGTTCTTACTTTGCCCCCAACGCTGGTGATGCTTCCTACGTTGCAAAAACTTCCAATTTCAGCACGAACTTCCAGAACTCCATGAGGTGGGCCACCTCCACCGCCAATACCTCGAACAACCTCTGGATGGCGATTGGTGATGGTTCTGAAGTCCGCGTTGGCGATGTCACCGGCATCGTTGGTGCTGACACCACCGGCTTGCTGAACGGCGCTGGCACTTTCACCTTGGACAAGGCCGCTGGCACTTTGACCTGGCAAACCGCCTCGCTGGCCGTCACGCCCGCCGTGCCTGAGCCACAGGGCTACGCCCTGGCCCTGGTCGGTCTGGCTGCCATCGGCTTCATCGCCCGTCGCCGCTCGGTCAAGTAAGTTGATTTGAATCCTGGCCCCGCGCCTGTCGCGGTGGCCATTGCCTTCTGAATTCGTCCATCCCCTGCTTAGGAACGTTCCATGAAACTCAGCAAAATCGTGATCGCCGCCGTCGCTGTCTGCGGCGCCACCCAAGTCATGGCCGCTGGCGTGACCCGCCTGACCGGCTCGTCCGCCTCGTCCATCAACGTCGTTCGCGGCCTGACCAATCTGTGCGCCAGTGCTTCCGGCACGGCCACGGTCTTCAAGACCACCACGTCCACCAGCAGCCTGGGCAATCAGTTCACCGTGCAATGCACGGCCGACTTTCCGGGCACCACCGTCAACGAAGCACGCGTCAACGTGGCTGGTGGCTCTGAAAGCGCCGTGACCAATGCCGCCGCTTTCCCCACGTCGACCAACACCGGCTTCCTGGTCCCCACGGGCGCTTGCGCCACCATTGCCACCGCCGGCACCGAAGCCCTGTCCTTCCTGGCCGCTGGCCAGATGAAGAGCTGCGGCACGACCCTGGCTGAAAGCGCCAAGTCCGACGGCGGCTACCTGGACGTTGAAGGCCCCGTCTTCAGCAGCACCAAGTACGATGCGGCCGACTTCACGCCTGCTGGCTTCAGTCAAGTGTTCGGCATCGCCGTGAACAGCACGCTGTACAACGCCCTGCAAACCTACCAGAAGACCGCCGCTGGTGGCGCCATCGTGGCCTCCACCTGCGCTGCTGGTGACACCACGCCTGCGTGCCAACCCAGCCTGTCGCGTGCCCAAGTCGCCTCCTTGATCAATGCCGACAACTTCAACGCCGCCAAGACCACGGGCGGTGCTTTCCTGGTTCCCGGCAGCGCGGTCAGCAAGATCAGCTATTGCATGCGTCCCCAATCGTCGGGCACCCAGCAATCGGCTCAGTTGTATTTCCTGGGCGCCGCTCTGAACGGTACCCTGGGTGGTGCTGACCTGGTCGTGGCTCCTGGCGTGTCGCTGGCCAAGTACTCGTCCATCCTGAACAACGGCTCGTCTGACGTGAAGTCCTGCCTCAACTCGGCCACGGATTTCCGCATGGGCGCCCTGTCGCTGGAGAGCAACCCCATCGGTGGCACCGACACGTACCGCTTCGTCAAGCTGAACGAAGTCCCCGGCACCGAAGGCGTCAGCTTTGCCGCAGGTGCGTCGCAAACCACGACCGCCATCGCGGGTCGATATGACTACGTGTACGAACTGTCGGCCTACTGCCCTGGTGGCCTCTGCTCTGACATCCTCACCGCCCTGAATGGCGCTGTCACCGCTGGCACCTCCAGCCCAGGCATTTTCCTGACGGGTGTTGAGTCCAAGTTCGGTCGCGCCGGCAACTCGGCAAGTCCTTACGCCAGCCGCTAAGTCGGGTGCGGGTTCCCTTCGAGGCTTCGCCCTCGAAGGGCTGCACTTCAAGGGCTGATGTCTGGCCTTTTTTTGCACAGTCCCCACCCGGGGACTGTTGTTTTGTGTGATGTGCGAAATGAAAAAACTGGCTTTTTTATGGGTGTCTGTGGTGTTCGGGGCCACCCCTTATGCCGCCACGCCGACAGCCACTGCGAGCCCAAGCTTTGACGTCATGGAGTACGTCGTTGAAGGCAACACCGTGCTGCCCAATGAACTGGTCGAGCGCGCGCTCAATCCTTATCTCGGCCCTGACAAATCGTTCAAGGACATTGAGGCCGCACGCACCGCGCTGGAAAAGATCTACCAGGACAGCGGCTTCCTGTCCGTGGTGGTGAGCTTGCCCAACCAACGCGTGGACACAGGCGAGGTGCGGCTGGAGGTGACCGAGGCCACGGTTGAAAAATTGAATGTGACCGGTGCGCAATACCACCTGCCCAGCGCCATCAAGGCCAAGGTGCCCAGCTTGACGCCGGGGCAAACGCCCTATTTCCCGCAGGTGCAAGAGGAATTGGCGCAGCTGCAAACGGGTGATCAACAAGTGACGCCGCTGATTGGCGCAGGGGATGACCCCGCCAAAATTCAGGTCGACCTGAAGGTTGAAGACAAGCTGCCCTGGCACGGCTCCATCGAGGCCAACTCACGCCAGAGTTTCAACACGCGTCGGGGTCGTCTGGAGGCCGTGGCCAGCTACAGCAACCTGTGGCAGCTCGGCCATACCGTTGGCGTGAGTTGGCAATATGCGCCCACCCGACCGGCCGATGCCAATACCTTGACCTTGATTTACGGCCTGCCGCTGTCCAGCAGCGACGACCTGAACTTGTCGCTGACCGACAGTCGAAGCGACACCCCCACCAACACCAGTCTGGGCGGCGCGACGCTGACGCGAGGTCGCTTCTACGGCCTGCGCTGGCAGCATCAGCTGGATGCGCAGGACTGGCCGGTGCGTCACAGCCTGTATGGGTCGCTGGATTACAAAGACAACCACGACAGCAATCAGGAGATTGGTGGCTTCACCACGGCCAAGCCGCCGCTGCGCTACCCCGTGCTGTCGCTGGGCTACAACCTGGCGTGGCAGGGCGCGCAAGACCAGCTCGTGACGGTCAACACCTCGTGGGCCACCTCCAGCAGTGCCCTGGCCGGACGAACCGTTGACTGCAATGGCCGGTCGATGGATCAATTCGAATGCAAGCGCGCGGGCTCCAGCCCCGACTTCCTGGTGTGGAAGGCGGGCCTGGGTCTGCGCCAACCGCTGTTCGGCCACTGGCAGGTCAATGCGCACGCGGACGCGCAGATCGCCTCGGGCCCCCTGGCGTCTGGCGAGCAATACAGCCTGGGCGGCGTCGATTCCGTGCGTGGCTATTACGACGCCGAACAAGCCGGCGACATGGGTTGGGCCACCCGGCTGGAATTGATCTCACCGGTGTGGGCGCCCTTTCCTGACCTGAACGTCACCGGGCTGGCCTTTTTTGACCGGGGCTTTGTCTTGTTGAAAAACCCCCTGCCCAGTCAGAAGTCCCACATCCACCTGGGCAGCACCGGTTTGGGCTGGCGCGCGGACAACAGCCGCGGTCTGCAGCTTTCATTGGATGTCGCTTTGCCACTGCTGGAAACGCAGCGCGCTGCCGACAGCGGTGCTTACGAAAGTGCGACCAAGCGTCGCGTTCGTGTTGATTTGAGCCTTCGTCAGTCGTTTTGATGCTGGCCCCAGCGGGCATGGTTTGAGGAGTTTTGTCATGAATAAGCAAGTTCATCGTCTGGTGTTTGACCGTCGTCGTGGCATGCGGGTGCCAGCGGCCGAACATGTGCGCTCGGCCGGCAAGGCCGCAGGCGGAGAACGCCGAGCCACGGCTCGGGTGGTCAGCCGATGGCTGGTCACGGCAAGCATGGCTGGGCCCCTGACGTTGGGGCTGGCGGGCAGTGATGCGATGGCCCAGCAACGCACCATGAGTGGCAGTGCCACGCGATCGGTGTCGGCGCTGGTCAACATCCCGCAGACGCAACGGTCTCTGCCCCAGCCCACTTTTCAGCCCAAAGGCATGCTCGATGCTGATCCGCGCAAGAACTACGGCAGCTTCTCTCTGAACTACGGCGCAGCGGGCTTGAACATCAACCAGCAAGACGACAAGGTCATCATCAACTGGGACAGCTTCAACGTGGGGCAAGGCTACACCGTTCGCTTTGTTCAGCCGCAAAGCACGTCGTCTGCCCTTAACAACATTTGGGATGCCAATCCCAGCGTCATCCTTGGCCAGATTCAGGCCAATGGCGAAGTGATTTTGCAGAACCACAATGGCGTCATTTTTGGCCCAACGGCCCGCGTGGACACGGGTCGATTCGTGACCACGGCACTCAAGCTGGCCAACGACACCTACCTGCGGGGCATTCGCGCCAATGCGCGAGCAGGGGCTGCGACCTTTGGTGACGATGAGTCCTTGCCAACGGGCTTCATCACCGTCGAGCGTGGCGCCGAGATCAAGACCTTGGCCGGTGGCGACGTCATGATGGTGGCCCCCAAGGTGTACAACGAAGGCAGCATTGAAACGCCGAAAGGCCAGACCATTCTGGCGGCGGGGCAGAAGGTGTATTTGTACAACGCCACCGATGCCGCGCAACGCGGTCTGGTGGTGGCGGTGGATGCGTTTGCCGATGGTTCCAACGAGGTCAACACCGTTGAGCAAGCCGCCAAGGGCAATTACAAAACCGTCCATGGGCAAACCGTCAGCGACGGCACGCCCGACACAACGGACGGACTGAGCACCAAGATCAATCAGATTGTGGCCGAGCAAGGCACCATCAACCTGGTGGGCATGACGATTCGCCAAAACGGTGTCTTGACGGCAACCACCGCCGTCAAGGGACAAAATGGCGCCATCTATCTGCAGGCGCAGAAGAACACGACGCCCTATAACGAAAAGAACGTGGCGGCCGAGCTGGGGACGGTCGAGTTCGGCAAAGACAGCCAGACGTTGGTGACGCCGGTCGCGGACAGCAGTGCCAAACAAAAAGATGCCGAGGTCTTCTACCGATCCAGAATTGAGGTGATCGGCAAGGACATCCGTGTTCGCTCAGGCGCCGAGATCACGGCGGTGTCGGGCAATGTCAGTTTGCGCGCTGGCGCCAACATGCAGACCGCCTCGGTCTTTGACAACACCAAGGAAACGGGGGCCGCCGATGGCAGTCACCTGGTGGTTGAAGGGGGCGCCACCATCAGTGCGGCAGGTCTGCGCGATGTGGCCGTGCCCATGAGCCGCAATCAACTCAGTGGCCGTCTGTTCGCCACTGAGTTGGCAGATTCGCCCGTGCAGCGCGGCGGTGTTCTGTACCGAAGCGACTTTTTGACCGATGCGCGCCGCCAGGTCGGCGTGGCCAATGTCACCGGGCAATACAAGCTGATTGAGCGCACGGCCCAGGAGTTGTCCACCCGCGGCGGCAATGTGCGCCTGTTGTCGCAAGGCGATTTGGTGATCGCCGATGACGCCCGGCTGGATGTGTCCGGGGGCAGCATCAAGTACGACGCGGGTCAAATCACATCGTCCCTGGTGCGTCGGGGCAATCAGCTCATTTCTCTGGAGAATGCCAAGGCTGGCGATAAATACGACGAGTTGATCACCCCGACGGTGAACGCACTCACGCAGCAGGTGCCCAGTTTTGTCCAGGGCGCCGATGCGGGCCTGGCCTGGGTGGCGGGTGCCAACACCTACCTGGGTGCGCATGTGGTCAAGGGCGATGTGGTGGTGGGCGCCAATCAGCGCACGGGGCAGGTCGTGGGCGCCTACGTCCCGGCATCGACCGGACTGGCCCTGTCTCCCATTGATCTACCGGACGAGTTGGGTGTGGCGGACATCCTGAAAACCCGACCCGAGCTGTACAGCTCGCTGCGTCCGCTGGGTGCCACGCTCATGGTGGGCTACAAGTCCGCGCCGGTGGATCGCTCCTACAGTCAACTTACCCCCGAAATTGATCTCACCGGGTCGCGCCAAGCCCCTTTGTTGGCGATTCCTGAACTGGGCACCTCACAAGCCGATCAGTTCTTTGCGGCTTTGGGCACCACTCAGCTGATGGCGAGTGATGTGCAGTCAGCGGGCGTGGCGACCTTGTCACTGAATGCACAAACCGTGCGCATGTCCAAAGGCGCTTCTCTGGACTTGGGTGCCTCCGGCCAGTTGGCCGTCGACGCCGAACACATTGACCTGGATGGGAAGCTGCGGGCGGCCGGGGGCAAGGTGCGACTGACGAGCTATACCGCCCCGGGTGACGCCAGCTTTGGCACGGTGGAGATCGGGCCAGATGCCCGCATTGATTTGTCGGGCACACGCCGTGATGAGCGTGGGGCATTCTCTGCAACGGGCACGGGCAATGTGAATGGCGGCGATTTCAACATTGATGCCGACCATTCGGCCACCTTGGCCGAAGGCAGTGTGGTCGATGTGTCTGCCGGTGTGTGGCGAACCAGCGCTGGCAGCACCAGCACGGGCGCGGCAGGCAGCGTGACGCTGGGCGTCAACGGTACGCTGGATCGGAACAGCGAGCCGACAGGCCAATTGTTTTTGAAGGGCGCGCTGTCAGCCTTTGACTTCAAGTCGGGGGGCACCTTGTCCTTGAGTGGCCTGCACTCGCTGGTCATCGGCGGGATCGCGCAGGACGACTGGGGCCTGTCGCTGGGCGAGGCGTTTTTCTCGGACCATGGCTTTGGCACCTTCAAGCTGTCGGCCCTGGGTGACGTCAACGTCGCCGGCAGCCTGACGCCGGTTCTGCGCAACTTCGTCCTGAGTTCCAGCCGCATGGCGCTGGCGCCCGAGGCCCTGACCAGCACCGGGGTGCTGGATGCCAGCAGCCGCCAAGCCATTGCCCTGAACCTGACGGCCACGCTGCAGCCTAGGCAAGGGCTGTATGGCAGCTTGGAAACGGGCGGCAATGTCAAGGTGGCGCAGGGCGCCCGGGTGGATGTGGGTGCCGGCGGGCAGATTGGCTTGAAGGCTGGCGGCAACATCGAAGTGGCGGGCCAGTTGCTGGCCCATGGCGGGAGAATTTCGCTGGGGCTGTCGGGCGATCGTGGCGGTGGTGATGCAACCGGCACCGTGGATGCCGCCGGCTTCATCGATGGTCAGGAGGTTCGGTTGACCGCAAGCGGCGTGTTGGACGTGTCGGGGCTCGCCCTGTCGGCCACCACGGCAACGCTGGGTGGCGATCTGGTCCGAGGTCGTGTGCTGGGCGGCGGTACCGTCAACCTGAACGTCAATCCCGGTAAGCCATCGCGAGGCCGCGTGGTCACCGAAGTGGGATCGACGATTGATGTCAGCGGCGCTTCCGCGGACCTGGACCTGAGCAGAAGCCCAGGCGCCAAGGTGCACCTCAGCCAGGGTGCGGGTAGCGTCAGTGTGGCCTCGGCCGATGGCTTTTCGCTGATGGGCAACTTGGTGGCGGCGCGACCCGACGCGTCGGTGTCGGGCGGTCAATTCAGCGCGTCCATCAGCCGTGAGGGGGTGGCCGACTTCACGTCGAATTCCGACCAGGACAAGCAATACCAATCGGCCGCGCACCAGCTGACACTGCTGGGCAGCAGTGCCGAGGTGGCGCAGCACCCGCATGCCTACAACGAGGGCGTGCTGTCTGCCAATCAATTGCTGGACGCGGGCTTTGACCAAATTCAATTGCGGGCCGACGACCGCATCGTGCTGGGTCATGGCGTCAATCTGGTGTCTGACACCCAGAAGCCAGGATCGACGCAAGTGGCCTTGCGCTCGGTTCAGTTGACGGCGCCCGTGCTCCAAGCCACGGACGGCGGGCTGCACACCGTGCGGGCTGCTGCCGTGTCGCTGGGCGACCGGGATCTGACGCCGCAAAAAGCGTTGACCACTCCCATCGTCCCCTCCGCCATGTTGGGCGATGCCGGTTTGTCGGTGCAGGCCGGTTTGATCGAGGTCTTCGGCCACAGTGCCTTGCAAGGCTTTGGCCAGGCCAAAGGCGTGACGCTCGATGCCACGCTGGACACCCATGGGCAGCTCGACCGCCGACAAGATGGCGAGATCCGTTTCATCGGGCGCTCCTTTGCGCAAGACGCCGACGCGAAAAAACGCAGCGACCTGCAAGGCAGTCTGAGCTTTGGCGGTGATTTGACGCTGAAGGCAGGCCAGGTCTATGCATCGACCTTGTCGAACTTCACGGTGCAAGGTATGCCAGGCGCATCGTCCTTGACGGTGGCCATGCCGACAGGCGGCTCAAGCAGCGCAACACCCTTGTCTGCTCTGGCGCAATTGACCCTGCAGGCGCGTGATGTGGTCGTCAGTGGCGTGATCCGCCAGCCCTTTGGCAGCATCACCATCAACGGCGAGAACATGCCAAGGCTGGAGGCCGCCAGCGTGCTGTCCGTGTCGGGCGATGGCGTCACGGTGCCGGTGGGCACCACCATCAACTCGCGGCAATGGGTGTATGCCACCAATGGCACCGCCGATGGGGTGAGCCCTGCCGCCGATGACAGCGTGAAAACGCTCAACGGCCTGCCGGTGGCCAAGGGGATTTTGGTGAAAGGCGCAGGCCTGAGCATCAGCAATCAGACCCTGGTGCAGGCCCAGGCCGGGGGCGATCTACAAGCGTGGGAATTCATCGCGGGCGTGGGGGGATCCACCGACACACTGAACCGCAGCAATGTGTTCGCCATCCTGCCTGGCTACCACTACGACTTCGCGCCGTTTGACACCGAAATCGCCGCCAGCACCAAGGCGGTGGGCACGCGCTTGTCCGCCGGAGACCAGGTTCAGATCAGCACCGGCAGCGCGGTGTTGGCCGCGGGCCTCTATACCTTGCTGCCGGCCCGCTATGCCACCTTGCGTGGCGCTGTGCTGGTGTCGGCCACCAGCTTGAATGCGACCCAGCCCTTGTCCCAGGCCATCGCGCGTGACGATGGCAGTGTGCTGGTGTCCGGCCATCTAACGGCCGTCGGCACCGACATCAACGGCGGCCATGACCCTCGCCAAGCCTTGATTCTGGAGCCTGAGTCCACTTACCGCGCCAAATCGGCCTTGCAGGTGTTGTCGATCAATGACTACCTGGCCGACCAGGCCGCGCGCCATGCCACGGCCCTGCCATCGCGCCCCGGCGATGCCGGTCGGGTGTCCTTGCAGGCGGACCAGTCCTTTGCGTGGGCGGCGCAGTTCAATCTGGCCGGCGCCGCCGGATTCCAGGCCGGTCAGTTTGACCTGTCCATGCCCGACATGGCATTGCTGGGGCAGGGCGAGTCCTCGACCAGTGGCACCACGGCCATCAGCGTGAAAGCGTTGAACGCCACCGGCGCACAAAGCATCTTGCTCGGCGGCATCCGCACTGGCACGGCCGAGAACACGCACGTCACCACCCTGGCCAGTCAGGTCAGCCTCAGCGGGGAGCTTGCGGTGGGTGAGTTGATCGCGGTGGCGACGGACTCCGTGCACGTGAACCAGGGCACCTCGATCGTGTCCAACGGCGCAAGCAATGGCCTGTCCAACACCCTCACGGTCGATGGCATGGGCGCTGCCCTGGTGGTGAGTGACCATGCCAATACCGACCTGCGCCGTGACCTGTCCACCGTGCCCAAGGGCGCTGTGCAGACGGGCACGCTGACGGTGGATGCGGGCGTGACGCTGCAAGGCGCGGCCGTTCAACTCGATGGAAGCAAACGGGTGAAGCTCGACGCTGACACCAAGCTGCTCACCTCGTCCATTGGAGTGGGGGCACCGCACATTGCCTTGGGCGGCCTCTCGGAGGATGCCAATGCCTTGTCCGTTGCGGGCCCATTGCTGGAGGCCTACAGCCAGGTCGAGCGGCTGCAATTGCGCAGCTACAGCAGCATTGATCTGTTGGGCAGCATGACCTTGGGCGCGCGTTCCGCCAACAATGCCCCGTTGATCCAACACCTGGTCCTGGACGCGCCGGAGTTGCTGGGTCTGGGGCATGCGACCGACACCGCCACCGTGTTGGCTCAACACGTGGTGCTGCGCAATACCTCGGGCCTGAAGGCCAGCGGCGCGCAGCACGGCGATTCAAAACTCCGGGTGGTGGCTGAACCCGTCCTGAAAGATGGCGTCACTGGCGGCATCACCGTGGCGGGCGCCCAAGGCGAGAGTGCGCAAGGCCTGGCCTTTGCCTCGGCCACCCTGGCCACTGCGGGTGATGTGGTGTTCAGTGGGAAAGGGCTTCTGAATGCGCAAGGGGATGTCACCATTTCCAGCGCGCGTGTCACGGCGGACAAGACCGCACAGCATGGCGTGAACAGTCAAGGGGTGCTCACCATCGAGCAAGCCCTCAACCGCCACAGTTTTGGTGAACAGCTTGGTGCGGGTGCCAGCCTGTCCCTGACCGGACAGCGTGTGGTGCAGGACGGCACCATTGATTTGCCATCGGGCTCTGTGAGCCTGACCGGCCTTGGCCAGACCGACCAGGCCGACACCGTCGTCTTCACCGAGCGTTCCAGCACCCAGGCCAAAGGCTGGGTGGCCAATGCGGGCAGTACCTGGTCTGCATCGGCCCCTGGTGGCCAGATCAAGGCCACGGCCTTGACGGGTGACGTGGTGGTGCGCGGCGTGCTGGATGTGTCGGCGCCGCAGCCAAACTCTGCGTCAGACACCGCCAAGTCAGCGGGCGCCATAACCTTGACGGCCACCACGGGCGCTGTGCGTCTTGGCCAGAGCGCACGCCTGAAGGGCAGCGCGGCCACGGACACCTTGTCGGGCCGCCTGGTGGTGGATGCTCAAACCTTGGTCAACGAAACCGCACCCGGGGTCAATGGCCTGGCCGTGGCCAGCGCGGCTGCGGCACAAGGGACACTGGACCGCCTGATCGGTGCCGCCAATGCGGGCGGCCTGCATGGTGAGGTCGATGTGCGTGTCCGCCAGGGTGATCAATCCCTGAACACCACCCTCAAGGCCGTGCGTGCCAGCCTGAGCGCCGATGCCGGCACACTGACCTTGCTGGGCGCCGCCACGATTGATGCCACGGCACCGCAAGGGGGGGTGGTGCAACTGGCCGCCGGTCAGGATCTGACGGTCAGTGCGGGCGCCCAGATTCACGCGGACTCCAGTCGGGCGGGCGCCAATGGCGGCGACGTCCTGTTGGCGTCCACCTCAGGGCGGGTGAAGCTCGAAGAAGGCGCGACCATCACGGCGACCGGCGACGACGCCCTGGATGGTCGCGTGGTCATCAGCGCCCAGCGCGAGGTGTTGACCGCATTGGCCAACGCCCATGCGGCCGATGCGACGGCGGCCCCCGTCAAGACCGCCCGCATTGTGGCCGGCGAAATCGATGTCGTGGGCAACCGCGTGTACCAGGGTGACACGGTGGCCGAAGGCAAGTCAGGGGCGGTGCGCACCGAAACCGGCACCACCACCGAGCTGTCGCCGGTCAGCCAATACGCGGGTCTGGCCGACATCGCCAGCCACGCAGAAGACTTCATGGGCACGCAGGCCAAGGTGCTGTCGGCCCTGGGTCTGACGGACCAGGCAAACCTGCGCGCAGGGGTTGAGATTCGGTCGGCTGCCGATTTCACACTCAGCAGTGACTGGTCTCTGGCGGATGCGCTTCACCCCGGCGCCCAGCCCTTGTTCCTGACCATTCGGGCGGGCAGGAATCTGAACGTCAAGGGCAGCCTGAGCGATGGCTTTGCGACGGCCGACCGGGCGGCATCGATCAACCCTGGTGAGGGCGCTTCTTACCGCCTGGTGGCGGGTGCTGACACCACGGCGGCCAACGTGCTCAAGACCGATGCCGCCTCAACCGGCAGCATCACCATCGAGGCCGGCAAGCTGGTGCGAACCACCTCGGGGTCCATTGAGATGGCCGCGGCGCAAGACATCGTCCTGAACACGAACTACGCGACCAACCCGAGCGCACCGGTTCAAGGGGTGGCCTATGTGGCCGGGCGTCTGCCTGATTTGCCGGCGGGCGTCACCTTTGACGTGGCCCCATCGAGCGCCGCTGACTTCACCGGCCATGGCGGGCGATTGGAGGCGTCTGCTGGGCGCGACATCGTCTCGCCCGGAGCCTCTCAATTGTTCGGCAGTTGGTTCAACCATGCGGGCTTCACCGATCTGGATTCCGGCCAGCAAGTGCCGGTGGCGTGGTGGGCCACCTTCTCGGCGTTCAAGCAAGGCTTTGGCTCATTTGGCGGCGGCAACATCAGCGCCGTGGCCGGACGCGACATCAGCAACCTGGGCGTCGTGGCGCCCACTTCGGCGCGCACCCTGACGACGACGGTCACGGATGAGGCCGGCAACTTCGTGGCGCAGCACAATGACCTGGCCGTCGACAACGGTGGTGACGTGACCGTCCGGGCGGGGCGGGATGTCCGTGGTGGCCACTATTTCCTGGGCCGGGGCAACGGTGCCATCCAGGCGGGTGGCGCCATCGCCCTTGGCGACAGCCTGGACAAAGCCAAGTTCCAGCCCCTGGGCGCGATACTGGGCCAAATGGACGGCAACTGGTCCATGCAGGCCGTGGCCGATGTCAATCTGGCGATGGCCTTCAACCCGACCATGTATGTCAACGCCACGCGATCCAAGAGCGACGGTGGCCTCTACCTCACCTATGGTGAAGACGCTGCACTGGCCCTTTCCAGCGTATGGGGTGACATCAATTGGTGGGGCAACAGCCGATCCACCAAAGGCACAGCCACCACGAACACTTACTTGGTCCAAATGGCAAAGCTGGCGCCCAAGGATGAGCAGTTGAGCTTGCCGGGTAGCAGCCAGCAATTCATCAACAGTTCGACCGGCTTGAGCGCGCCGGTCGTGCACCTGGCGGCCATGCAGGGTGATGTCTCCTTTGATTTGCCCACCGGTAGCGCCCTGACGTTGACCCCTTCCGCCAAGGGGGACTTAAGTGTCTATGCCGGCCAGAACGTGTTGCTGAAATCGGCAGGGACTTCCAGCCTGAACCTTGGCGACGGGTTGTTCTCGGACAGTTACGCCGTCTCCGCCCCGAAGAAGGAAATCGGCGTCGGAGGAACGGCTGATTTGAAGGCCCTGAACAATCACGTCACTCGATCGGCCGGTGCCAGCCTGCTGCATGCGCCGGACACCAACCCTGTGCGAATCTATGCAGGCGGTGACCTGAGCGCTTCTTCCAGCGGCGTGAACGGATCGGTCACATTGACCGTCTCCAAACCCGCAGACATCGTGGCCGCTGGGGACATTCGCAATTTGTCGTTCATCGGCCAGAATTTTGTGGACACCGATGTGACCCGCATTGCCGCGGGCGGCGATTTTGTCGGGGCGACAAATCCCCCCAATGCGGTGTCCTCCAAGCGCGGCGCCGGCTTGATCAGTGTGAGCGGTCCTGGCGAGCTCCAGGTCGAAGCGGGCAGGCAGTTGGACCTGAGCACCTCGGCGGGCCTTGAAAGCGTGGGGAACCAGTACAACGCCGCCTTGCCGGATCAGAGCGCCAAGATCAGTGTCGCAGCGGGCATGGCCAAGTCGGTCAATGTGCCTGAGTTTGCCCGCCTGTACCTGGCCCATGACGCGGCGGCGCAAGCAAAGCTGGTCAGCTATGTCAAACACACCTTGATGTTGAGTGACGAGCTGTTGGCCGACTACCCTGCCAGCAACGGACCTGAGCAGGCCGCGGTCTACGCCCAGGCCTTGGCCTACTACCAAACGTTGGCGCCCCAGCATCAGCTCGCCTTGGCCGACCAGGTGATCTCTGATGTCTTTGTGGGCACCTACTTGTCCGGCCAGGGGGCTTATGCCGGGGCATGGGCTGACCTGGCCAACCGGGCACAGGTGTCGGTGTCCGACCATGCGTCCTTGCTGTTCAAGCGCTTCAGAGACGACGTCCTGATGGCGGAAATCAAACGACTGGGCAGTCAGGCCGTCGCCATTGCCGACAGCACCGATGCGGCAGAAAGCGCCAGGCGAAAGGCGCAACGTCAGGCCCTGTGGGATCAGGTCCGCACGGCGGTCAGCCTGGCAGGACTTGGGCAAGGATTTGCCTTCCGTGGCGACATCGATCTGGCGGGCAGCATGGTCTACACCAAGGCGCCAGGCAACTTGAACTCAGGCGGCATCGACCTGTTCGCGCCCGGTGGCCAGGTCGTGGTGGGTCTCAGCACCCTGACGGCCATCGACAAACTGCAGGCCGACAGCCGTGGCCTGGTCACCATGCAGGGCGGCAGCATCCGCTCGGTGTCTGATGGCGACTTCCAAGTCAACTCGCAAAAAGCCTTTGTGGTGGGCGAGGGCGATTTGATGGTCTATTCGGCCAACGGCAGCGTGGACTCGGGCCGCGGCTCCAACACGGACGTGACGGTGCCGAAAGCCATGCGCACTCCGGATCCCCTGACCGGCATTGTGAAAGTGGTGGTGCCGGCGGCGACAACGGGCAGCGGCATTGGCCGATTGAACGCGGGCGATACCGTGTCCAAGGGCAGCGTGTTGCTGGCGGCGCCCAATGGCGAAATTCGCGCCTTGGATGCCTTCATCCGTAATGACTCCGGCGGTGACATCGCCGTGGCCGGGGTGGTCAAAGGCGGCGACAACATCAAGGGCAATGTCGCTGGTCTGGCGCCTGCGCCCGCAGTGACGGTCGCGCTCAACGTGAACTCGGCCTTGCCAACCGATGCCAGCGCAGGGGCACAAGCGGCGGTTGATGGGGCTCAGGGCAAGAAAGCCAAAGACCCCAGCTCCATTTTGACGGTTGACCTTCTGGGCATGGGCGATGACGAATCCGCTCCCGCCGCCAAGCCCTGCCCGAAGGAGCAAAAAGACGACTGCCAACGGTGATCGGGTGCACCGCATGAAAGCCCCACCCTCATCCAAGGGGGAGGGGTGACAAATGACAGATTCGTGACGGCTCATGAGCCGAGTGAGTAGGCCATTCGGCCTAGTGGGCGACCCGATGCCGACACATGCGCTTTTGACAATGGCGTTTTGTGTAGCGATGGACCAAGTCCCATGAATGCAATGAAGTCTTTGATGATGGGTGCCGCCCTGTGCTGTGGGCTGGCGTCGACCTCGGCCAAGGCCTGGTGGAATGGGGACTGGACGCATCGAGCCAAGATTTCCTTGAACACCACGGCCCAGGGCATTGAAACCAAAGAAGCCCTGTCCGGCACGGTGGTGCCGGTGCGTTTGCACTCCGGCAACTTTGACTTCCTGTCGGCCAAACCCGATGGCTCCGACCTGCGCGTGGTCGCCGCCGACGACAAGACCCCGCTCAAGTTCTGGGTGGAGCGCTTTGACGGAGGCAATGAACTGGCCGTGGTTTGGGTGCAGGTGCCCAGCGTGGCCCCGGGCACCGACAAGAACCTGATCTACGTTTATGCCGGCAACGAGAAGGCAGCCGCCGAAGCCAGCACGCCAGCCTTGTATGACGGCTCGACCGTGCTCGCCATGGCCTTCGCTGAAAAGCAGGGCGAGGCGGTGGATGCAACGGGTCAGATCAAGACCAGCGAAGCGGTCAATCGTGACGCCAATGGATTGATCGGCGCGGCGGCCAAGCTTGATGGCCAGCGCGCGTTGATCGTTCCTGCCAACGCCAAACTCAAGGCGCCTGGCTCGGGTCCCTACAGCGTCAGTCTGTGGGTCAAGCCGGAGGTGGTGGCCGGGGAGCTGTTCAAGCAAGGCCCGCTGGCCTTGTCCATCAATGGCGGCAAGTTGGCCCTTGTCTATGGCGGTGCGCAAGCCGTGGGTGGCGATCTGCCCGCGTCGGCGTGGGCGCATGTGGCGCTCACGCTGGGCGCCGGCAAGTTGACCTTGTACGTCAATGGCGCGCAGGCCGCGCAAGCTGACTTGCCCACCACGGCGCCTGCGATTGAAGGCGATGTGCAGTTGGGCAAAGGCATGAGCGGCTTGATTGACCAGTTGGAAGTGGCCAGCACCGTGCGCAGCGCAGACTGGGTGAAGTTTGCCCACGCCGCGCAAAGCGCCGATGCCAAGTTGGTGGCGGCCGTTGGCCAGACCGAAGCGAGCGCCAAGGAAGGCGACGGCGGCAGCCCTGGATACTTCAGCATCCTGGTGGGCAACCTGACGGTCGACGCCTGGGTGGTGATCGGCATCCTGGCCGTGATGTTCCTCATCTCCGCATGGGTGATGTACGCCAAGGCGATGTTGGTGACGCGCGCCGACAAACACAACCGCATGTTCCTGCAGAAGTTCCGCGAGGTGCGTGACGTGATGATGGTGCCACCCAAAGGGCTGCAACATTCTTCATTGCAGCGTCTCTATGCGGCGGGCCTGCACGAGTTGACCAAACGTGATGTGGGCACGGCAGGGGCCAAGCCGCTGTCGGGCGCGTCCATCGATGCCGTCAAGGCCGCCATTGATGCCGACCTGGTGCGCGAAAACCAGGACCTCAACTCGCAGATCGTGCTGCTGACCATCGCCATTTCGGGCGGCCCCTTCCTGGGTCTGCTGGGGACGGTGGTGGGCGTGATGATCACCTTCGCCGCCATTGCGGCGGCGGGCGACGTCAACGTCAACGCGATCGCCCCAGGGATTGCGGCGGCGCTGCTGGCCACGGTGGCGGGCTTGGCGGTGGCCATCCCTGCGCTGTTTGGCTACAACTACCTGGCCGCTCGAATCAAGAACATTTCCTCGGACATGCAAATCTTCATCGACGAGTTCGTGACGCGCGTGGCCGAAACCCACGGCGCCCGCTGATCGGACCAGATCATGTCGGGCGACATCAAGGAAGACAACCAGCCGTATGACGAGATCAACATCACTCCGATGTTGGACTTGGCCTACGTGCTGCTGGTCATCTTCATCATCATGACGACCGCCTCGGTGCAAGGAGTCAAGGTGCAGTCCCCGATCACGCAGGCGGCCAACAACCTGGCAAAGCCGCAGACCAAGGGCATCACCATCACGGCCGAGGGGCAGGTCTACCTGGACGCCTACCCCGTCAGCATGGACCAACTCAAGTCCACCCTGGCGCAGTACAAGGCGGCCAACCCCAATCTGCCGGTGGTCCTGAAGGCCGATGCGGCCACGCAGTACGACAAGGTGATGGAGGTGCTGGAAATTGCCAAGCGACTGGACATCACCGAAATCGGCCTGGCCACCAAGCGTGTGCAGTAAGGAGCGCTGGCGATGAAAGTTCAAAACGAGACCAAGCCCTACGACACCATCAACGTGACACCGATGCTGGACCTGGCCTATGTGCTGCTGGTGGTGTTCATCTTGATGACGACCGCCTCGGTGCAGGGCTTGCACGTCAGCATGCCCAAGCCCAGCAACAAGCCCAGCACTGAAAAGCACGAGCTGAAAATCATCCAGGTGATGCCCGATGGCGCCTTGATGATCAACGGGGTCAGTGTGAACCTGGCGGACCTGGAGTCGCAATTGCAGCAGGCCAAGTCGCGTGATTCCAAGATGAGCGTGGCCATCAAGGGTGATGCGCGTGCGCAGTACGCCAAGGTGGTGGCCATCATTGACCTGTGCAACAAGATCGAAGTGCCGATGGGCCTGATCACCTCCCGCATCGGGGCTTGAGCCATGAACAGCAGCACTGATCAAGCGTGGATTCGCTGGGCGATGGGCGCCATGGCGCTGGCGACGATCGGAGGCTTGATCTATTGGGCGGCCACCTCCTTCAAAGGCACGAGCGGCCGGCACAAAACGCAGACGGTCAAGATCGCGGTCTTGCCGGACACCCCGCCACCGCCGCCGCCGAAAGAAGAGAAAAAGCCTGAGCCACCCAAGCAGGAAGACAAGCCACAGCCTCAGCAGCAGCCCAAGCCTCAGGAAGCGCCGCCTGCGCCTCAGCAACTCAAGATGGACGGGCCGGCCGGTGATGCGCCAAGTGGCTTCGCCGCCGGCCAGGTCACGCAAGAGTACAAGGGCGGCGATGTCGGTACCGGCTCGGGCGGCAACGGCCTGCAATTTGCGCTGTTCACCACGCAAGTGCAACGACACCTGCAAAGCGCCCTGGCAAGGAACCGTGACATCAAGCTGGGTGACTACCGCGTCCGCGTGAGTGTGTGGATCGCTCCCTCCGGCGAATTCAAGCGGGTGGAGTTGATGTCGCCCTCCGGTGACGAGAAGGTCGACGCGGCCCTGCGTCAGGCCTTGGCGCAACTGCCGCCCATGAACGACGTGCCTGCCAACTTGCCGCAACCGATCCGTTTGCGAATCACCAACCGGATGACCGGTTGATTTCTGAAGTGACTTTATGAACTCCTTGAAAAAATCCTGGTGGCCGACCTTGACGGCCTTGAGCCTGGCCGTGGTCGGTACGCTGGCCCACGCCGATGAACGCGAGTCCCTGGAAGCCATCCGTCAAACCACCATCGGCTTGATCGATGCCCTGGTGGACAAAGGCGTGTTGTCCCGTGAAGCGGCCGACGGCATGCTCAAACAGGCGCAACAACGCGCGGCTGAGGTCAGCACTTCGTCGGTCGCCAGTCCTGCCTCGGCTGGCAAGCCGGTGTTGCGCGTGCCCTATGTGCCCGAGTCCATGAAGGCGCAGATCCGCAATGAAGTCAAGGAAGAGGTGTTGACGCAGGCTCGTGCCGAACGATGGGGGGTACCCAACGCCACGCCGTCCTGGGTGGATCGCATCAAGATTGACGGCGACTTCCGCTTCCGCTTCCAGTCCGATCGTCCGGGCAAAGACAATACATTGCCGGCCGACTATCTGGCCGCCGAAGTGAACAACAACAATGGCTTGTCCCGCGCGCCGGATTTTGCGTCTTATGCCGCAACGCAAGTCAACAGCGTGATCCCAACAGCGTCGACGGTGGACAACCGCGATCGTGAGCGGATTCGCTTGCGCCTGGGCCTGTCCGCCAAAGTGGCTGACGAAGTGGGGGTGGGGGTGAGATTGGCGACCGGCAGCGCGACGGATCGCGTCTCGACCAATCAGACGCTTGGCCAGAACTTCAACAAGTACCAGTTGTTTGTGGACCGTGCCTTCGTGCGCCTTGATCCCGCTGAATGGTTGACGGTGCAGGCTGGACGCATCCCCAATCCATGGTTCAGCACCGACATGGTGTGGAGCGAGAACCTGAATTTCGATGGTTTGGCCGCGACCACGCGGTGGGCGCCGCAGGGCAGCGACTTGACGCCCTTTGCCACCGTGGGGTGGTTCCCCTTGCGCGAGCAAACGCCACCCAGCCGCTCATCGCGCTGGCTGGTTGGCGCGCAATTGGGCACCGGCTGGGAGGTGGCCGCGCGAACCAAGCTCAAGCTGGGCATGGCCTACTACAGCTACAAAAATCTTGAAGGGCGTGTGGACCAGAACTATGACACCGGCCTCAACAGCAGCAACCAGCCAGTGGTGGTCCCCAGGGTCAACTATGGTGAGTCTGAATACCCCACAGGGCTGCGCCAAAAAGGCAACACGGTCTTCGAAACCAATCCGCTGTTCTCGCCGGACATCGCCCCGGTTTGGGGCTTGGCCTACGCGTTCCGGCCGCTGGTCCTGACCGCGTCGGCTGAGCTGACCCATTTCAGCCCGTACAGCCTGCTGCTGTCCGCCGAGTACGTCAAGAACACGGCCTTTGATGCCGCGAACTTTCACAGCCGCGCAGGATCGGCTTACGACAATGTGAACCCCGCAGGCAAGTCCACGGGCTACCACCTCAAGTTGGCATTCGGTGCGGCCGAGGTGCGTGAAGCCGGTCAATGGCAGTTGTCCACCAGCTACCGCCACATCGGCTCCGATGCCGTGCTCGACGCCTTCACCGACAGTGATCTCGGGCTGGGGGGCACCAATCTGCAGGGCTACACCCTGGGCGGCGTTTATGGCCTGTACCGCAACACCAACCTGGGCATGCGCTACCTTTCTGCCAAAACCATTGACACCCCTTTGAACGCGGCCTACCCCAATGCCAGCTACAAAGTCAACTCCTTGCAGGTGGATCTCAATGTTCGCTTCTGATCAACGCCTTCGCGTGTGGACACGCGCTGTGCTGGTCCTGGCCTGCGTGGCCGGGTGCGCAACGGGCGCATCGGCCCAATCCAACGATCGCGAGCAAGAACAGCTCAAGCGTTTGAAGCTGCAGATGCGTCAGGTCCAGCAAGAGAAAGCAGCCTTGGAAGAGGCCCAGTCCAAAACTGCCCAAGAAAATTCATCTCTGGCACAGGCCTTGAAGTCGGCCCAGTCAGAGGCCAATGGCCAGAAAGCGGCGGCGCGCAAACTGGGGGGCTTGAAGGTCGAGGTGGCCGCACTCCAGCAAGAGCGCGCCGCACTGACCGAGCAAGTGGCGTTGCTGCAAAAACAGCTCGACGAGTCAAAGGCTGAGGCCCATGCGCAGCAGGGCAAGGCCCAAACCGGCGCCGTGGCCTTGAGCGAGCTGACTTCAAAGCACCAGGCGTTGGCGCAAAAACAGGAGGTCTGTCGTCAAGACAATGCGACCCTGCTCGCCTTGGGCCATGAGCTGCTCACCCGCTACGACAACAAGGGCTTTGGCGACGTATTGGGTGCCAAGGAGCCCTTCTTTCAACTGGCGCGCGTGACCCTGGAAAACCACTCAGCCGAGTACCGCAACAAGCTCGACGCGGCGCGTGTAAATCCCTGACTCCATTCAAGCGCCGTGCTCAGACACTGGGTCTGGTGCCAATAAGTCGTCGATCTGCTGAACCCATCGGCGCAACACTGATTTCTGTGCCAGGTGGTCTTCGGCAAACCGGCGCGCCAGCACCCCCATGTCTCGGCGTGTGGCGGGTTGGTCGGCCAGCGCGGCGATTGCCAACGCCAGCGCGGCGTGGTCATCAGGAGGCACCACGAGGCCGCATCTGGACACCACCTGGGCCATCTCCGTGCCGTCCCGGCAAGTGGCCACGATGGGTCGTCCGCTGGACAACATGCCAGATAACTTCGAGGGCAGCACCAGGTCTTCAGCCTCCGGGCTTTGCGGCAGCAGGTGGATGTCGGCCAGGCCCAGCAACTCGCTCAGACGTTCCACCGGCTGCAAAGGCAGCAGGCGGACATTGCTCAGGTGCGCGCACGCGGCTTCAAGCTCGGCCTTCATGGCGCCGTCACCGCAGATCACGAACTCGACATCCTTGCGGTGGGCCAGCAGTTCGGCCGCTTGCGGAATCACCATCAGTCCTTGCTTGCTGCCCAGCGTGCCGGAGAACAGCGCCACCGTGGCCTCTGGGGCGATGCCCAGCTCAATGCGGTAGGCGCTGACATGAGCCAGGGGCCTGACCTTGTCGACATCGACCCAATTGGGGAAGTGGCGAATGCAGTCCTCATCGACCCCCTTTTGACGCAGGTGCTCAACCATGCGCGCCGAGATGGACGACACCACGTCGAAGCGCCGCAACATTCGGCGCTCCAGCCAGAGCAAGGCCTGACGGGCGCCACGGCCTTCCATCAGGCCCATCTTGAACGCCACATCGATTTCAAAATCTTGCACGTGCAGCCACGCGGCCGCACCGCTCAGGCGCGCAGTCAGCCAACCCGCAGGCGCGCAGACAAACGCCGGGGCGACCGTCAGAACCACGTCCGGCTGCCAAACGACCTGTCGCAGCATCAGTGGCAAGGACGTCACGGCAAAGCTCAACAAATGCACGATCCGCTTGAGGCCACCGGGGTTGGACGGCACCCACAAGGGCGCCCGCCAGACGCGCGCACCCTTCCAGACCTCATGCTGGTAATAGGGCCGCGCATAGCCTTCGGCGATCTTCCAGTTCGGGTAATAGGGCGGGGCGGCCACGACGCGTACCTCGTGTCCTTCGGCCACCAGCCACTCGGCCAGTTCTCCGGAGTACTTGCCGATGCCGGTGGGCTCCGGGGCGAAATTGGCGCTGTAAATGAGGATCTTCATGAGCACACGTCTTCAGTGCATACCAAGAGGCGTGACAAAGCCTCCGCGCCGTCCGGGTGGACTGCTGGATGTCTGTTGCTGTAAGGAGATTCAGGTGCTACGAATGCTGACGACCACCGGTGTCACCTTCATGAACTCAAGGTGATCCGTATGCTGCAGTCCAGTCGCTGGCGATCGGGCGGAACTCGTGGTGATGGGCCATTCGGACCAGGCGCGGACTTCACCGTGTTATGTCCCACCTTGAAGATGCGGTCTTGGTGTGTATTAACCAGCAACTCGGTCGCGTATGTTCAAGCCAGGACCATTCATCATCAGCGGCGCCAGCAAGGTGTCCGTTCTCATCCTGACCAAGAATGAGCAACACGATCTTCCCGGCTGCCTTAAGAGCGTCAGCTGGACCGATGACGTCCATGTGCTCGACTCTGGCAGCACAGACGACACGGTGGCGTTGGCGCGAGCGGCGGGTGCCACGGTGACGGAGCGCAGCTATCCGGGCAGCGATGCCCCATTTGGCGGCGATGAAGCCGCGCATCGGAACTGGGGGCTGCGCCACATCCCCTTCAAATACGAATGGCTGCTCCTCTTGGATGCGGACGAACGCGCGACGCCCGAGCTCATCGCGGGCATCCAGGCCATGCTTGCATCGCCGAACCATTGCTCGGCCTATCGGATTCACCGACGCGACTATTTCTTGGGTACATGGATCAAGCACGTGACCCCATCGCCATTCAACATTCGCCTGATCAAGCCGGCGGCCGTGCGTTATGAACGCATCATCAATCCCGTCACCGTGGTCAACGGTGAGGTGGGAGAGATGAATGCCCACTTCGATCACTTTCCGTTCAGCAAGGGCATGAGTCACTGGCTGGCCAAACACAATGGCTACAGCACGTTTGAGGCCAAGCACATTGTCGGCAGCCATCAAGCCACCACCCACTTCAGCTGGAGAACGGCCCTGTTCGCCAAGGACATCAACGAGCGACGCATGCACCAAAAGGGCATCTACTACAAGCTGCCACTGCGGCCGCTGGTGATGTTTCTGGGCCTGTATGTGGGCAAGCGCGGCTTTCTGGATGGGCGGGCCGGCCTGGTCTATGCCATGCTGCGTGCGATGTATGAATACATGATCGTGTTGAAGGTGACTGAAATGGGGACGCAGTCGTTCAAGGAAGGCTAAGCCGCTTGGCCGGGCGCGTGGTGAGGGCGCGTCGCATGGCTCAGCTCGTCGAGCCGAAGACGGATCGGTAAACCGACAGATAGCCCTCAATGGCCGCTTGCTTGGTGAACTGCGCGGCCCACGCGATTCGGCGCTCGCGTTGAACTCGCTGATCATCGTCCGCGGTGTTGAGCACCGCATCGAGCGCGTCGGCCCCTTGTTGCGCCCAGTGCATCGGGTCGTCGCCGGGCTTCAATACCGGCAGATAGCGGGCCAGTGGGCCGGCGATCTCGTTCATGGGGGCGTCGTCCGTGGTGATGACCGGACAGCCGCATGCTTGGGCTTCCACGATCGGCCAACCAAAGCCTTCCGCCAAACTGGGGAACAAGAAGGCCTTGGCCACCGAGTAAGCCGCTTGCAAGGCTGCGCTATCGATCCCCTGGTAGAACAGAACACAACCTTGCGAAGGGACTTGCGCCAAGGCCTTGACCACGGTCGGTGAAGAAGGTTGTGGGCTGATCATCCACAGCGGCAATGGCTTGGCGTGCCTGCTTGCGTATTGCGCATACAGGCCGATGACGCCGGCCGTGTTTTTGTACCACTGGCCGCCGCCCACGTGCAGGATCATGCCCTGATCCGTGGCCGGCAAACCAGCCCGGATCAGGGTCTGCATGGCCTTGCCGTGCGCCAAGGGCTTGTAGGGGAAATTCAGGCCGTTGTAGACCACGCGGGAGGTTTCGGCCTGGACGTGCCCATGCTCAACCAGGTCATCCTGCGTGCGTTTGGAGACGCAAATGAAGTGCTTGGCCTGCTGAAAGCCTCGGCGGATGTAGCGCTGGTAAAGGCGGCCCGTCCACGACGTGGGGTTTTGAGGGATCTGTCCCAAGGCACAGCGCAGCGCCAGAAGGTCATGGGCGTGGACCACATGGGGCAGGTGCTTGACCAGCGGCACCCAGGGGCCCAAGGCCTGGTCGCAAAAGACGTACAAGGTGTCCTTCTGGCGCCTAAGCACACGGGCTCTGACTTGCAGCGGGAAGATCAGGTACTGATCCACATAGCCGGCCCACTTGGCAAGCCGGGTATCTTCAAACAGGGGGTGGATGAACGCATCTGGCGCCCAATAGTCCACCTGATAGCCCTTGGCATGCATGGCGCCGCCGATCATGCGGGCAAAGCGCGGCATGCTTTGCGAGCGCATGAACGGTGGATGGCAGAAAAAAACAAGCTTCATGCCAGCCATTGTGTTGATGGCATGTGACGCCATGACGACGCCAGGATGAAGGCCAGGCTGGCGTCATGCCCGCGTCATGGTGCTGAGGCACCATGCGGCGTGGCGATTGGATGAAACTCGAGATGCGGCTGAAATTTGGTCCTTGGAGGCGGGCACGAGGGCGTGTGCTCAAGGTGCTCGCGGCGCTGGTGGCCGCCATCACGGTGACCGTGGGCGGCATTGGGCTTGCCTGCCGTGCCAGTACGCCCACCGCCTTGCCCATGGCCGTCAAGGCGCCCATTTCAAGCGGGCCCACACGTCAGGAGGCCACGCGCTTCCTGACCCAGGCCACCTTCGGGCCAACACAAGTCGAGGTGGAGCATGTGATGGCGGTGGGCTACCAAGCCTGGTTGAACGAGCAGTTCGCGGCGCCTGTGTCCGCGACCTCGCACGTGGCGGCTTGGGATGCGGCCAACGCCGCCATCATGAAGATCGATGCAGGGCAGCGGGCCAGCAATGGGGAGGTGACGAGCAGTTTTTGGCGGGAGGCCGTGACCGGCTCGGACCAACTCAGGCAGCGTGTGGCGCTGGCCCTGTCTGAAATATTCGTGATCTCCACCGCCGACAGCTGTGGCAGCAATGCATACGCTCGGGGGGCTGCCGGCTATCTGGACATGCTGGGGCGTCAGGCCTTTGGCAACTACCGCGACCTGTTGCAGTCCGTGGCCTTGCATCCGGTCATGGGCTGTTACCTGTCGTACTTTCAGAATCAGAAGGAAGATCAGAACACGGGACGCGTGCCCGATGAGAACTTTGCGCGCGAGATCATGCAGCTGTTTTCGATCGGCTTGTATCAGCTCAACGCGGACGGCAGCGTCAAAGCCGATGCCCAGCAGCTTCCTCTAGAAACCTACACCGCCGCCGACGTTTCCGGCTTGGCCAAAGTCTTGACGGGCTGGGGTTTGAATTGTTCGACAGGACTCACACCCAGCTGCTTTTTCTCAAACCCCAGCATGCCCGAGCAGTTCGTGTCGAACATGCGGGGCTTTGCGCTCTACCACTCCACCGCCGACAAACGCTTTCTGGGTGTTTTGCTGCCAGCCAGTGTGGTCTCAACACCCGAGTCGGACTTGAAGGTGGCGCTTGACACACTGTCCAGCCATCCCAATGTGGGGCCATTCATTGGCAAGCAACTGATCCAGCGGTTGGTGACCAGCAACCCCAGTCCGGCGTATGTGGCCCGTGTGGCCGCGGCATTCAAGTCGTCGGGGGGGAGCTTGCGTGCCACGGTGTCGGCCGTTTTGCTGGACCCCGAGGCGCGCGACATGGCCATGTTGAGCAGCGACACCTTTGGCAAGGTGCGCGAACCCTTGTTGCGCTTCTCGGCCCTTTTGCGCGCCTTTGATGCGCGTTCTGACAGTGGGCAGTACCTGATCACGACGACGATGGAATCCTTGGGGCAGTCCGCCTTGGCGCCACCCTCGGTGTTCAATTTCTTTCGACCCGGCTATGTCAAACCTGGCTCACGGTCGGCTGCCGCCAAGCTGGTGACCCCGGAGCTGCAAATCGCCACGGAAACCAGCGCGGCCAGGTATGTGAACTTCATGACCGGATTCATCTGGAGCGGCACGGGTCGGGCGGGTTATGACAACCAAGCCAAGCGCGCTGATGTTCAGTTGGACTACAACGTCAATCCCCTCAACCCGTGGCTGGCGATGACCGATGAGCCGGAGGCGCTGGTTGAAGAGATCAATCAGCGTCTGATGTACGGGACGATGCCCGTGGGGCTGATGGCGGAGATCGCGCAGGCCATCAAGGCGGTTGATTTCAGAGCCATGCCCACCCCCACGGCCGACCAGATCGCGGGCACCCGCAAATGCCGCCTGTGGTCGGCCTTGCTGCTGACCGTGGTATCTCCAGAATTTCAGGTGCAGAAGTGAGCGGCCTCAGGCGAGGGCCCGGGTCCAATGCTTCGCGTCGCTTGTTCTTGCAACAATCCGGCGCGTTTTCAATCATGGGTGCGGCGGCACCGTTGGCGATGAAGCTCGCCGCTGCCAGCGCCATGGCGGCACCTCCCGCCACTGACTACCGTGCCCTGGTCTGCGTGTTCTTGTATGGCGGCAACGACGCCTTCAACACCGTGCTGGCCACCGACGAGCCCTCCTGGGCGAACTACACCGCGGTGCGAAACCAGCAGCCGGAGTCCATTGCGCTGCTGCGCAATGTGCCCGCGAACCATCGCTTCCCGGCGGGATCACCCGCGTGGCTGGGGGGCGTGTTGCCGATCTCCGCCGCCACAGTGCAATCGGGGCGCAGCTTTGCGATGCACCCCATGTTGGGCGCCCTTCAGACCATGTTCAACACCAGTCGACGTCTGGCGGTGGTGGCCAATGTGGGGTCGCTGGTCGAGCCCTTGAGCAAGACCGACTATCTGCAAGGCCTGAAGCGCAAACCCCCCAAACTGTTCTCGCACAATGACCAGCAAAGCACCTGGATGGCCCTGGCCCCTGAAGGCACCGCGATGGGGTGGGGAGGGCGTTTGGCCGATGCCGTCGCCAGTGCCAACAACAGCAGCCTGTTCACCGCCATCTCGGCCAGTGGCGACTCTGTGTGGCTGAGCGGGCAAACCGTGCGCCAGTATCAAGTCAGCCCGGCCGGTCCGGTCCGCATGGGCACCCAGGCTGATTCAAAGGGGGTTGGCCGTGTCTATGGCTCCGATGTGGTGGGGGCGGCTCTTGAGCGCATCGTGGCTGCCTCGCGCGACCACCATGCCATGGCGGCGGATCTGGCGGCCGTGAATCAACGCAGCATCCAGGCCGAGCGGATTTTGTCCGGTGCCTTGCCCAGCGAGGCATCGGCGCCGTATGGGCCGGTCAGTGCTTTGCAATACACCACCGTGGCCGGTGCTCAGGCGCATAACCCGCTGGCCCAGCAACTGCAAGTGGTGGCCAGAACCATCGCGGCCCAAGGTCGGCTGGGGGTCAAGCGGCAGGTGTTCTTTGTGAGCCTGGGCGGCTTTGACACCCACAACCAACAGAATCTGAATCACGCCGAACTGATGGCAAAGCTCAACCACGCCTTGCTGTACTTCGACACCACGCTGCGTGCGCTGGGGGTGGATCAGAAGGTCACCACCTTCACGGCCTCCGAATTTGGCCGCTCATTCACCAGCAATGGCGATGGGTCCGACCATGGCTGGGGCGGCCATCACTTCGTCATGGGAGGTGCGGTGCACGGTGGCGATGTCTACGGCGCCTTTCCCGTGCTGGCGCGCAAGAATCGTCGCGACACGGGGTTTGACGGCAGTCCGGACCAGATCAACAACGGCATTTTGCTGCCCAGGCTTTCCGTTGAGCACTATGGGGCGACCCTGGGGCGCTGGTTTGGATTGACTCCGGGGCAACTGGTCGACGTCTTTCCCAACCTGAGTCACTTTTCCGGGCCCAGTGATCTGGGCTTTCTAAAGACCTGAGAGGGCGGGCCACCCATGTGCGGGGTGGGGACTGCTTTGCCACGCGCATGACACATGCAAGAGGTGCAATGGCCGGTGAATCACCTCAGGAGTGTGGCCCCATGGCCCTGGTATCCATCATCACGATCGTCCGCAATGACCTCAGCGGTCTGAAACATACGCAGCGCAGCGTGACCAGCCAGCATTGCAAAGACCACGAGTGGATCATCGTGGATGGCGCGTCAACGGATGGCACGGCCGACCATGCGCTGGGCCTTCAAGATCCCCAGACCAGCGTGGTCAGCGAGCCGGACCAGGGCATCTTTGATGCCATGAACAAGGGGCTGTGTCGGGCCCAAGGTGAGTTCGTCGTGTTCTTGAACGCTGGCGACACGTTCAAGGACGAACGGACCCTGCAGACCGTGGCCGAAGTGCTGCAGACAGGGCGGGTCGACTTTCTGTATGGAGACAGCCTCCAACAGTACGCCGGTGAACAACTCATTTACAAGGTGGCCCGCGGGCACCGCAAGCTTGGGTACGGCATGTTTGCGTGCCACCCCTCCATGTACTACCGCCGCTCCGTCCTGGGCGACATGCGCTACAACGCCGCCTTCAAGATTGCCGGCGACTACGACTTCACCGCCCGCTTCCTCAGGAAAACCTCGTCGATGGTCAGGCTGGACAGCGCTTTGTGCGTCTTCGATCTCACGGGCGCGTCGGTTCAGAACAAGGCCCGAGGGCGGGCCGAGAACTGGCGGGTTCAGCGCGATGTTCTGGGCGTGCCACTGCTCAACCGGGTCCTCACACGACTGACCTACTTGTTGACGTCGGTGCTCAACGATCACTTTCCGGGCGTCTACCGGTGGCTGCGTTTTCGAGTGGCGGCATGATCGACCTGGCGGCAAGCAAGACCGACTGGTCTACCCGCATCAAACTGCGGCGTGGCCTGTGGACCTATGTCCTGGAGCCCTTGGTGCGATGGTTGCCAAAGGCTTGCAGTCCGGTGCGCGTGACGGCGCTGCGGCTCATGGGCGCCAAGATCGGACCCCACTGCCTGCTGATGCCTGGCATCAAAGTGTTGATGCCTTGGAACTTGCGCATGGAAGACCACGTTGCTCTTGGGCGCGGTGTCGATGTCTACAACTTTGCCTTGGTCGAGATTCGCCGTCAGACGGTCATCTCTCAGGACACGCACCTGTGCACGGGGTCACACGACTTCAGGCAGCCCAGCATGCCCTTGATCTACAGCCCCATCCGCATCGGCAGTGGCGCTTGGGTGGCCGCCGGTGTGTTTGTCTGCCCGGGGGTGTCGATTGCCGATGGCGTGGTCGTGGGCGCCAGGTCGGTGGTTTCTAAGAACCTGGACATTCCCTGGTCGGTGTATGCCGGCAATCCATGCGTCAGGATCACGAGTCGGACCACTCGATTGGCCGATGCCACCGGGCGCCCGCGTCAGACGCCATAGCCGATGCCTTTGGTCAGCGGCGTCGTGTGGCGGGCGAATCAGCGATGGGCTGGCTGGAGCTGTCTGAGGGTGAACGCCAACAGCGCGTAGATGATCACCTTCTGGGGCATGTCCCGCAACAGGAAGGCCAATTTGCCCGCCAGCGACTCACTGCCCAGTCCGTACAGCAAGATGCCCCAGGTGCCGCCGAGCACGATGGGCGAGATGGAAAAAATCTCACCGCGCAGCGATAGAGAGTCGAAACACACGAACAAAACGAAGAACAAAATCGCAATCAAAAAGGGGGCGAAATCTTCACCGATGACGATGACGTCAGCCCACATGGACCCCGTGGCAAAGCCACCCAGGGTTTCCGACCCTTCGTTCTGGTAGCGGTAGAAATCGCCCATGGAGTAGGCGTTTTTGAGCTTGTCGAGCTTGATGTCCAGGCTGTCCAGCACGGGTTGTGGCAAGGTCATCAATAGCTTGTCCACATTGACGTCGAGTATTTCGGCACGCTGCGATGCGTTGAAATTGAACGCAAAGTAAAGCATGTTGTCGTGGAATTTTGTTTCGGAGAATCGCGCCAGAATCGGATTGCTGAGATAGGCCTCGTCATAGACCTTGAGTCGGCTCGCCAGTTCCCCATTCTGGCGATAGGCCGTCAGCTTGTCACGCTCACCCAGCAGTTGAAAAGTCTCCTTGACCATCTGCCAGGGCGTCAAGGTGTCGCGCTTGTCGCGCGCCACGGCCATGGCCACCGCCACATCCGTGAACAAGGTGATGCCAATGAGCACCGCACCCAATGCAGCGCCGGCTTTCATCACGGTATGTTTGCGCACCGGACTGGGGTCCTGCATGGCCCAGAGGAAGTAAATCAAGGCCGCCTGCACGGGGCCGATCAGCATGAGCTGACGGGCATTGCGCAACACGCCGATGCCCATCAGGGCGATGGTGAAGGCGATCAGCAAAGGGATTTGCTTCTTGATGTCGCAGTACCGATCACCATATTTTTTGTAGTACAGCGGGATGGCAAACGGCAACCACTGCAAGAAGCTGAGGGCCTGAAAGAGCTTTCCGCCAGCGTCTCCAAAGGCGGCACCACCTTGCAGGGTGGACAAAGACCCCAGCAGCGCCATCGCCCATAGAGTGCTCACCGGCGGTGTGTCCAGCACGCCAAGGGGTTTGAAAACATGCCGCGCGAGCCCATCGCGCAGTCCTGCGGTGGCCGCCAAGTGCCGGTAGACCCAATGAACGCCGACAGCGATCAAAGACACCCCGGCCAACACCGAGAACGTGAGAACAGGCCCCCGTAGCAGCTGCGATACAGCCGACCAAGACACCGTTTGCGCCACCAGCGAGGCCAGTGACGATGTCACATTGAAGCCGATGATGGCCAGGGACGACACGGGGTAGTCCACTGTCGAGCGACTGCGATCCAGGTACTGGTAAATCAGCAAGGTGGAGCCCACAATGAACACGACCGACAGCACGTTGTCGTTGGAGGGGTCAATGAGCAGTTGCAGGAGGCCGCAGATAACGCTGGTCCACTGCACCGCGCGGGCAAACAGTTGAAATCGGGTCATGGTGCGGTGCCGGAGGTTGCGTTGCTCAACACCGCATGGAGGATGTCTTCATTGCCGTGGCGGTTGGCCAGGAAGCGGTGGCGCCCAGCCGCGGCAATGGCGGCCATTCTGTCTGGCCGTGCGAGCAGTGCCAGGCACTGATCGGCACATTCCTGGGCATCGCGCCAGAAGAGGGCCTCTGCACCTTCTTGATAGAGATCGCTGTGTTCGTTGGTGCGTTCGGCACAGAACAGCCCCCCCAGCGCCGGGATCTCAAGCGAGCGGGTGGTGTGCAGGTCGCGGTTCCCCTTGGACAGCAAGCCGAGGTTGATGCTGGCACATTGAATGGCGTAGGCATAGTCCTGGCCGCCAATGGCGCCCCCCTTCCAATGGGGCTGAAGCTGTGGCCACTCGGGGGCCTTGTGCCAATTCGCCCCACGGATGGACACCGGCACGCCGCGTTGGATCAATTCCAGCAGGAATGGGCCGCGCTCGGGCATCCATGTTCCCAGAAACAGCACGTCCGATTGCCACTGGGCTGCAATGGCGGGTGTGATGGGACGGGGTGCATGGGCCAATTCATCGGCGGATCGCCACACCCGAATCACCCGGCGGGCCCCCAGTGCTCTGCATTCCGCCACGTTTTCTTGTCGGACCACCGCGAGCAAGTCATAGTGAGGCGCAGCCATGCGATAGGCCGAAAAGCGCCGGCGATCGCGCGGGCCCGTCGGGTCATCGATGTTGTAGTTGATGACCTTTTGACAATGAGCTTTGAGCACGGCCATGACGGCCGGGGTCACCCATTCACCATTGTCAACGTGACAGATGTCGAAGAGTTCACCTCGCAGTTCGGCCTGCATGCGCCGCACCAGCCACGGTGAAAAAACATGGCCGCCAACGCGCCAGGTGATGCGGTCGACCCAGGGGGTGCGAGGCAGCCATTGGCGCATGTCCAGGTGCCGTACCTCATGACCCAGGCGGCGGTAGGCGTGGGCGCGATCCAGGCAGGTGCCGCTGAGGGTCCCCAAATACAGGATGCGTAATCGGTTCACTGCATGATCTCCCGGTAGATGGCCTGCGCCTGCGATCCATAGTCGCGCCACCCGCCGGCGCTCTGGACTCGAATCAAGGCCCTGCGGCTCATCTCGGCCCGCAACTTGCCGTCGTCGGCCAGCAATTGAAGCCGACTGGCGATGGCATCGCTGTTGCGAATGGGGACGATGAAGCCTTCCTTGCGGTCCGCAAACAGATCTTGGGCGCCGGTGTGCTCGGTGCCAATCACCACGCAGCCGCAAGCCATTGCCTGGGCCTGGACCAAGGCCAGGCCTTCTTGAACGCTGGCCAGCACCATGGCGTGGCTGCGACTCATCAGATCTTTGAGTTTGGCTTGCGGGACATGGCCGAGCAACTGGATGTCGTTCGGCCAAAGGCCGTGGGACCGCATCGCCTGGATGAAGTCCGGTGAGACCGACCCGGCAAAGGTCAGTGTCTTGGCGGGGTGTTGCAGGGCTTGATACGCTTGCAGTAAATAGGGAATGCCTTTGTTGAGATTCATCCCTCCCACATACAGCACATCGAAGCGGTTGGTGGCCGGGGCACCCGTTGGCTTGAACAGGTTCAGATTGACGCCATAGGGCAGCAGGCGCACCTTTTGGGCGGGTACGCCGGCGTCCACAAATGAGCGCACGCTGAAACTGGAGGGCACGGTAATGCAGTCGGCCTCGGCGTACTCCGCTTCCTCACGCTCGATCATGCGGGGATCAACGCCTTTGAAGGGCACGCCCCAACGATCCGACTCCTCGCGCAGCAGGGTGTCTTGCACGCGGATGTGTGCCGAGCCCCGATCGCATACATAGTGGGCTCCCCGTCGGCGTGCCGTCTGACCACTGCGAAGCGCCGAACCGGACAAGCCGACGAACACATCACAGTCGGGCAGGTGTCGTGCAACATGCGCGTCCAGCCCCACTCTAGAGCGCCACTCCCACTCCCGGATCAGGGCATCGCCGAGCAGATGCCGTCGGGGCATGGCCATGTAGGGCGCCTGCAGCCACGGCCACGTCCGGATCTTGTCCTGGGGGAGTTGTTGGCCTTTGAGTTTGAAGCGTGGATAGCCCGTGAAGATGGCCGCCAGTGACTGCCTGGCGTGAAGCTCGCGCGCCAGGTCAAAGGAGTGAAAAGTGCCGATGGTGGACAACGCAATTTTCATGATTTATAGGATGGCCTGATGGTGGGGTGAAGCGATGTCATGCGGTGCGCCAAGAGCACGCACCCCGCGGCAATGCCAAGCTCAGAGACCAGCATGGCCAGCCCTGCGCCCTCGAGGCCGAGGATGCTGCCGAGCCCCCATGACAAACCCAGCGACAGTGCCGCTGCCAACAAGGCCCATTGCGCCAGGCCCACGTGCTGATTGGTGGCCATGAGCAACACCCTGGGCACATGCCACACACCGCCCGCCGCCGCATACACCAACAACACCGCCATCAGGGCGGGTTGAACGGCGATGCGGCCATGCGACCACATCTGCAGCAACCATGGCGCTACCAGGTAAAGAGCCAGGCTCAGGCCCACGGCCAGCGCCGCGCCGATCCACGCCGATCGCCGGTAGAGTCCGGCCACCGCTTGGGCGCCACCCTGGCCATACAAATGAGACAACTCCGCCCACAAGGCGTGACCAAAGATGCCGGTGACCTGTACCGCCAGGCGAGCGATGGTCCGATAGGCGTTGAAGACGGCCACCATGGCCGGACCAAACAGGTGGCCCACCATCAAGGTGACCCCCTGGAAGCTCAGGGCATTGGCCAGAGGGAAGGCCATGAAGGACACGGCGGGGGTGGCCATTGCGCGGATCTCGGCGAGCTGCGCCTCGTGCAGCCCCCAGGAGAAGGGGTGCGTGCCTTTGCCCGATCGCCAGATCATCCATGCGACGCCCGTGGCGCGAACCAACAGGCCTGCGATCGCCACGGCGGCAAAACTGCCCCCGATGACCAAGCCAAGCATGCCGCCGCCCCATTCGGCCAGACGAAGGCCATTGGCCAACATGGTGCCCTGTGCATAGCGCCCGGTCGACTTGAAGATCGATTCAGCCAATCCACCGAACAAGGCGAGCAACACCGTCAAGACCAAGGCGGCCAAGGCCAGGCGCTCATCCCACCGACTCACGCCAGGGATGGGGGCGCACAGAACCAAGGGCAATGAGACCAGTGCGATGCCACCGCAAGCAAGCACCATGAAGACCAGGGCACTTTGGAAGATGGCGTTGGCCTGCCTGACATCACCGCGTCCAATGGCCATGGTCATGCGGTTACCGGCGGTGGCCACCATGCCCACATCGGCCATGGACAAATAGGCAGGAATGGCCGACAACATCAGCCAGGTGCCGTAAGTGGCCACATCCCATCGGTGCAAAAACAGCGGCAGTGAGGCCAGCTGAATGACGATGTTGATGGCTTGCCCGAAGGCGTTGGCGCCCAATGCGGCCACCACCCTTTGAATCAAAGGACTCACATCAGGTCCCGCTGCTGCCGATGAGGCTGCGCCGCGCCGCTGGGCCGGTAGCGTTCAACAGATCATTGATGAAGCGGTCTTGCAGGTCGAACGCGTCGTCGTGTGTGGTGACTTCAGAGACACGGAACAGCATGCCGTCAACCCGGTAGCCTTGCAGTGCCATCTTCACGCGGGCCAGGTTGCGGTCACGCGAGCCACGCGCCACGCCATCGCCCACCCGAATAAAGAAGGTGAGGGGCTCCGTGCGTTGGGCGCCCATGGTGGTCATCAGGCGCACGCTGTCAATCGGGCCGAATCTGGAATTCACGGTGTGCTCCAGGCGATCTTCGACCTTGAACCCTTGCGAGGGGTAGCAGGCCTCGGGGGTGTGCAGTTGGGTGTCGTTGGACTGATCGCGTCCGTAGGCAATCGAGAGCATGATGGCGCGGCCCGTCGGCCTGTGCACATAGGTGCGCGCAAAGGTCTCGCTGTACAGGCGCATCAGGTTCTCTTCCTGAACAGGGTTGACCACCACCTTGGCGGCGTAGGGCACTTCCACCCAGTCGCCAAACTGTTTGGGAATGAGCGTTTCGTAGTGCGGCTCGCCAATGACGTCGGCCCAGAATTTGCGCGGCTTGAGCAACTCAGCGGCGCCAACCGACCCCAGCATCATGGCCACCGCCATGGCCAGGGCACCGGACTTGATGGTTGACGGTTTGAACAGCACAGCAGTCATCCTCAAGAGGCGCTCAAGCGAGCCGACACCCAGCGCAGCAGGGCATCCAGGACGGTGATCAGAATCAAGGCCACCAGAAACAACACCGCCCCGGCAAATCCGTGCAGAAAGCCTTGCCCCACTTCGTCCCCAAAGTGGTAGGTCAGCAAGGCCAGGAAGATGACCCGGATCATGTTGGAGGTGAACGAGATCGGCACGATCATCAGGCTCAAGGTCACGTTGCGAAGCCATGAGGAATGGTGGGCGACGTTCAGGTAGAAAATGCCCATGGCCTCCAGCATGAACAAGGTGCGCATGCCCGCGCAGGCATCGGCCACGAGCAGTTGATAGTGACCAATGTTGATCACCACGCCGGTGTGCGTGATGGGGTAGCCAAAGAACCACAAGATCTCGCTAACCGACATCGAGATGTGCAGCTTGATGAACTGGCTGATCGGGTCAAGCAGGAAGCCCGGAATGGGCACCATGAAGAGCAGAAAAAAAAGGGGGAACTTGAGCTGCATGAGCAAGGGGGTTCCACCTGCCAGCAGCACCACGCCGCTCATCATTGGGATGAAGGCGAGCACCTCAAAATAGATGATGCCGAAGGCTCGGCCGAGCACATAGAGGACGGCGCCCAGCGCAAAGGCCGGCCAGGCCCATGCGGTGTGGGGCGCGGGCCCGGGCCCGGCTCGATATTCGCGCCAACGAGTCACCATCAGCCACATCGACATGGCCAGCATGATCGGCCCATGACTGTGCTCACCTTTGGACCACAGGCCGGCCTCGTTGTCTTGCAGCAAATCCCACAAGGTCATCGAAAACATCGCCAGCAGCGCGACACCCAGCGTCACCAGATCGGTGGGCAGCGGCAGCCACGCGGACGTGGGCGCCCGAGGGTCGGCGAGGATGGGCTTACTCGTGGTGGTCATATGCCTGATAACCCGCTGACTTGATCAGGCTGTCGCGCTTGGCCGATGAATAGTCGCTGCGCACCATTTCGCCGACCAGTTCTGCCAAGGTGATTTTGGGCGTCCAGCCCAGTTTTGCCTTGGCCTTGGAGGGGTCGCCCAGCAGGGTTTCGACCTCGGTGGGGCGGTAGTAGCGCGGGTCCACCTTGACGATCACGTCGCCCACTTTGCACGTGGCCAGCATCTGGCCATTCACGGCCTCAACCTTGGCGACGATGCCCACCTCGTGCTCGCCCTCGCCCTCAAAGGCCAGGGTGATGCCCAGTTCCTTGGCCGAGAACTCCACAAACTGGCGCACGCTGTACTGCACGCCGGTGGCGATCACGAAGTCTTCCGCCTGGTCTTGCTGCAGCATCAGCCACTGCATCTCGATGTAGTCACGGGCATGGCCCCAGTCGCGCAACGCGCTCATATTGCCCAGGTACAGGCAGTCTTGCAGGCCCAGCGCAATGCGGCTGATGGCGCGCGTGATCTTGCGCGTGACGAAGGTTTCGCCACGCACCGGGCTCTCGTGGTTGAACAGCACGCCGTTGCACGCATACATGCCATAGGCTTCGCGGTAGTTCACCGTGATCCAGTAGGCGTAGAGCTTGGCCACGGCATAGGGGCTGCGCGGGTAGAAGGGCGTGGTCTCTTTTTGCGGGATCTCTTGCACCAGGCCGTACAGCTCGGAGGTGGAGGCTTGATAGAAGCGGGTCTTTTTCTCCAGGCCCAGGATGCGGATGGCCTCCAGCAGGCGCAGGGCGCCGATGCCGTCGCAGTTGGCGGTGTATTCGGGCTCTTCAAAGCTGACGGCCACATGGCTTTGCGCGGCCAGGTTGTAGATCTCATCGGGCTGGACGGCCTGCACGATGCGCACCAGGCTGGTCGAATCAGTCAGATCGCCGTAGTGCAGCACGAAGTTGCGGTTGTCAACGTGCGGGTCTTGATAGAGGTGGTCGATGCGGTCGGTGTTGAACAAGCTGGAGCGGCGCTTGATGCCGTGCACCTCGTAGCCTTTCTTGAGCAGGAACTCGGCCAGATAGGCGCCGTCCTGGCCCGTCACTCCGGTGATCAGTGCGATTTTCTTGGCCATGGTGGTCTGGTACTTGGATTTGATCAAAATTCGTTGACGATGACCCCTGCCACTTGAGCGGAGGTTTTTTTGACGGAAGTCACCAGTTTCTGAATGGCATCGATTCGACTGTTACCACGCCGCCCGACCACCACGGCAGCACCGCACGCGCCGGCAATCACACGGGCGTCGGACCCGTGCGACGCTGCGGGGGTGTCGACAATAACGTAGTCGAACTTGGCCATCAGTTCGTTCATCAGCAAGCCAAATGCGGGCCGCTGCACCAATTCGAGCGGATTGGGTGGGGTCACGCCCACTGGCAGCAAATACAGGCTGGGCAACTCAGGCGCCGGCCGGATGACATTGGTTTCCGAGCGGCCCGACAAGATCCCGCTCAAGCCACTGGTGCTTTCGATGCCGAAGATTTCGTGTTGCCGAGGGGTGCGCATGTCGGCATCGACCAGCAAGGTGCGCCCACCCAACTGGCTAAACGCCACGGCCACATTGGCCGCGAAATAGCTTTTGCCATCGCCCGTGTTGGCGCTGACAACAGCGACCGCCCTGCGCCGCCCTTCAGTACCGAACACACTGCCGATCAACTGGCTGCGCAGATCACGAAATGCCTCGGCCGACTCACTGAAGGGGTTGGAGGCCGCCACCAGTTCGGCGCTGACCTTGCTGCTTCCACTGCCTGAATAGGGGTAGTGGAACTGCTGGGACAAGGCCCACAACACGTCTTCACGCTTGGCCAGGCCCAAGGCCACGGCCGCTTCGCCAAACTTGACGTTGTGTTGGCGCTGATAGACCAACACTTGCTCAACCTGATCTGGCGACAGGTTGTTGGCGTGACGAATGATGTCGCCGATGGATTTTTCGCCAGGGCGCTGAGCGCCCAAATTGGGGGGAGTGGTGGTCATTGGAGTGCGATAAATGTAGGCAGGCTCAAGCTCGGGGGCCTGCCAACTCAGGCAGTGATCGGTTCGACAGCAGCGGCGCACGATTGCGCCCAAGCCACTTCTTGGTGCTGGGGGCCGTTTCGCCCAAGGGGATGATGCCCAGCATGGGGACATCCAGCCCCTCGGTCACGTCGTCGTCCGTGCGCAAGCGCCGGTCACGCAGCTCCGCAATCAAGGCAACGGCAATGGACAGCATGCCGCCCACCACAATAGCCAGGATCATGTTGAGCAATAGGCGAGGCGATGAGGGGTCGGGTGGAGGTGTGGCCCGCTTGACCACAGAGACGTTGGTCTGGGTGCTCTGGCTTTCGACGGCGGTCTGGCTCAGACGTTGATTCATGAGCTCGTAAGCACGCTGGGCGCTTTCAACATCACGCGTCAACACCGAAGCTTCATCTCGCTGGTCTTTGAGCTTGAGCAACTTTTCGCGCTGCTGCTCCAAGGCTGCCTTGACTTGCGCCTCACGCGATTGGTTCACGGTGTTGTTGATGCCCAAACTGCTGTTGACGCGGCGTGTTTCAGCCGCAATGCGCTCACGCAACTCGTCGACGCTGGCCTGTGCAATGCGCACTTGTGGGTAGGCGCTGCCATATTGGGCGGTCAACTCCTTGACATGGGCCTCTTGCCTGGACAGGTCAGATTTGAGGGTGGCCACCACCATGTTATTGAGCACCTCAGTGCTGTTGGCGCCAGCCTCGGCCTTGCGGCTTCTAGATTCGGCCGACAGGGCCTGCAAGCCGACCAACTGGGTTGACAGGTCGTTCAGCCGGACGTTTTCGACATCGAGGCGCTCGTCACTGGCAATAAGGCCTTTTTCTTTCTGATAGGCCGACAAACGCGATTGCGCTTGCTCCAGACGCTCCCGCAACTGTTTGGCCTGAGTCTCGAACAAAGCGCTGTATTGCTTGGCGGGCTCGATCCGCAATTCCAGCGTGGTGTCGATGTAGCTTTGAACGTAGGCGTTGGCCAAAGCGGCCGCGAACTGCGGGTCTTGCGCCTGGTATGTGATGTTGATGACGCTGGATTCACGCGAGGGCTTGATGTCCAGCCCTTTCTGAAGCAGCGTGGCCAACCAAGTCTCGAACGACCCAACGCCCTCGGTGTCCTCGCGCCACTGTTGCTGCAGCTGCGCGCTCTCGTCCAAGTGCAGCAGCTTGATGGCGCCACGGGCCACGCGCTCGCTCTGGATCACGTCCAACTGGGTGGCGATATAGCCAGGCGCCATCAACCCAGGAAGCACCATCCCGGCGATTGGGTCAGGCGACTTGACGTCAACCAGCACCGACGTTTCAGCCTTGTACTTTTTCGGCAGGACAAGGCTGAGGACCAGCACCAGCAGCACAACGCCCCAAAACACGCTGGCAATGATCTTCCAGCGGGCTTTAAGAATGATTAATAACTGACTAAAGGACATGCCTTACCCCGGAATAAAATTGAATGCGTATGAACATTATTTTTCAAGCAGTTTTGGCTTGACTGTGAGGCTTGACGAATAAACCAATGACGTTGTCTGTGCCAATGGTGAATATGGTGGCAACCATGAACAGCAAAATACCGGCGAACCCGTGGACAAAACCCTGACCCGCTTCGTCACCAAAATAATAAGTCACCAACACCAGCACGATGACCCGAATGACGTTGGACACAAAGGAAATGGGCAGGATCAGCAAGGCGAGCAGGATTTTTCGCCATTTATTGGTGTAACCCACCACGCTAAGGTAAAAAACACCGATGGATTCAAGGGCGAAAATGGAATTCAAACCAGCGCACGCATCAGCGACCAATAATTTATATTGCCCGATGGTCAAAGTAACACCCGTTCGACCAATAGGATAACCTGCTTGGTACAAAATACCCTCGGCCACGTAAGAAACACCCGCCTTAAGCGGGGCCGTGACCGTCATGACAACGATGTGAGGCAAGGGAACCAGAAATAGGATGAAGAACAAGGGGAACCACATCAGCTTGACGCCGGGCCACCCCCTGTAAAGCAATAACATTCCCACCAATAAAGGAATCTGGGAGCCTGCTTCAAATTCAGGGAAATCTTGCGAACGGCCCAAAACGTAAAACAGCAAGGCGGCCACAAAAAAGCCGACGCCCGCCAAGGGGGCCGACTTGGCAGGCAAGGCGGCAAGTTCAGGCAGTCGCTTCCAGGCCAGCCACAGAGTGAGCATCAGCATCACGGGGCCATGCCCTTGGCCATCTTGTGACCAGACCTGCTCGGAAAGCATCCGATAGGTGGGCACATACAGCACCAGCACACCCAGAATAAGCAAGGCAAGCTCAAGCCGGCCCGGGACGAACTGGGCAGACGAAGAGACATCCGGTTGCAAGGCTGCTTGAGTCACGTTGGCGGTCATCTAGGGTGGAAGTGGTGGAGTGCCATGATGCAAGACAAGTTCCAGCTTTGGGGTGCGAATTGCCGCGCACCACCCAAATGGGTGGTGCGTTGCAAGACTTCACAATGCTGGGGAGCCTGCCATGGTAAACCGTTAAGGACCCGCCGCTCAGCCACCCGCCGTTCTGCCAAAATGGGGGCGAAATCACAACCCGAAATTGAGTCACCATGAAAGTATCAGTTGTAGGCACAGGCTATGTCGGCTTGGTGACCGGAGCGTGTCTTGCCGAAATGGGCAACGATGTGTTGTGCCTGGATGTGGACCCCAACAAGATCCGCATTCTTGAGGAAGGCGGCATCCCTATCCACGAACCCGGCCTCGACTCGGTGGTGGCGCGCAATGTCAAGGCAGGCCGCCTGGCTTTCACCACCGACATTGCCCGCGCCGTGGCGCATGGCACTTTGCAATTCATTGCCGTGGGCACGCCACCGGACGAAGATGGTTCGGCCGATTTGCAGTACGTGCTGGCCGCCGCCCGCAACATTGGCCGCCTGATGACCGACTACAAGGTGGTGGTCGACAAGAGCACCGTGCCCGTGGGCACCGCCGACAAGGTGCGCGCTGCCATTGCCGATGAGCTGGCCAAGCGTGGCAGCGATGCGCGGTTTGCCGTGGTGTCCAACCCCGAATTCCTCAAAGAGGGCGCGGCGGTGGATGATTTCATGCGGCCTGACCGCATCGTGGTGGGTGCCGATGACGAGCAGGCCATTTTGCTGATGCGCGCGCTGTACGCCCCCTTCTCGCGCAACCACGACAAGGTGCTGGTGATGGATGTGCGCAGTGCCGAGCTAACCAAGTACGCGGCCAATGCCATGCTGGCCACACGCATCAGCTTCATGAATGAACTGGCTTTGCTGGCCGAAAAGATGGGCGCCGACATTGAGCATGTGCGCCAGGGCATCGGCTCGGACCAGCGCATTGGTTTCCACTTTTTGTACGCAGGCTGCGGCTATGGTGGCAGTTGCTTTCCCAAGGACGTCAAGGCCCTGATCAAGACGGCCGGCGGGGAGGGGCAAGATCTGAAGGTGCTGCAGGCTGTGGAAGCAGCCAACGACGCCCAAAAGATGGTGCTGGTCAACAAGGTGGTGAAACGTTTTGGCGAAAACCTGAGCGGCAAGCACTTTGCCATGTGGGGCCTGGCCTTCAAGCCCAACACGGACGACATGCGCGAGGCCACCAGCCGTGTGGTCATCCATGAGTTGCTCCAGCGAGGCGCCACGGTGAGTGCCTATGACCCGGTGGCCACGGAGGAAGCCCGTCGCATCTTTGGTGACGAGCCTCGGCTGAGCTTTGCCACAACGCCCATGGCTGCCCTGGAAGGAACGGACGCCTTGCTGATCGTCACGGAGTGGAAGGAGTTCCGCAGCCCCGACTTTGACAAGATCAAGGCGACGCTCAAGTCCCCTGTGATTTTTGACGGGCGCAACCTGTATGAGCCGTCCCTGGTGTCGGCCGCCGGTTTGGACTACCAGGCCATCGGCCGCGGCGTGAACAGTTGAGAAGAGCATGAAGGTTCTGGTCACGGGGGTTGCCGGCTTCATTGGCATGCACACCGCCATCGCCTTGCTTAAACGGGGCGACGATGTGGTGGGCATTGACAATCTCAATGACTACTACAGCCCACAACTCAAGCAGGACCGCTTGAGCCACATTGCGCAGCAATGCCCCGGTGCCCCGTTCAAGTTTGAAGCCCTGGACATCGCGGACGCCCCGGGCATGGCTGCGTTGTTTGCGCAGGAGCGCTTTGACCGTGTGGTGCATTTGGCCGCACAGGCTGGGGTGCGGTATTCGCTGCAGAACCCGCAGGCTTATGCGCAATCCAACTTGGTGGGTTTTGTGAATGTGCTGGAGGGTTGCCGCCAAAACCAGGTGGCGCACCTGGTGTATGCCAGCAGCTCAAGCGTGTATGGGGGCAACGTCAAGACGCCATTTGCAGAGACCGATGCGGTAGACCACCCCGTCAGTTTGTATGCCGCCACCAAGAAGGCCAACGAGTTGATGGCGCACACCTACAGCCATCTGTATGGTTTGCCAACGACTGGGCTGCGCTTTTTCACGGTCTATGGCCCCTGGGGCCGCCCGGACATGGCTCCCATGCTGTTCACCCGTGCCATCCTGGCGGGCGAACCCATCAAGGTGTTCAACCACGGGCAAATGCGGCGCGACTTCACCTACATTGATGACATTGTGGTCGGCGTGGTGGCCACAATGGACCGCGTGGCCGAACCCGATCCGGCGTTTGACCGCGAGAACCCCAGTTCAGCCGGATCCTGGGCGCCATACCGCATCTTCAACATTGGCAACAGCGAGCCCGTGGCCTTGATGGACTTCATCGGCACGCTGGAGACGCGTCTGGGCAAGGTGGCCATCAAGGACTATCAGCCCATGCAGCCTGGTGATGTGGTCGCAACCTTTTCCGACACGTCAAAGCTGGCGGCCTGGACCGGTCAAAACCCCTCGACCACCATTGCGCGAGGGGTTGACGAGTTCGTTGGCTGGTATGTCGATTACTTTTCGACTCACTAATTACAGCTTCAGTTTCACAAACACAACTTCTGGAATGTGCTTGATGATCAACATGATCAAGCGCCAGAAACCGGGCGTGTAGACCACGCTGCGGCCGGCATCAATGGCGCGGCTGATGTCTGTGGCGACTTTGTCGGGTTTGGCCCAGAGCGGGCCTTTGGGCAGGTGGGCCGTCATGGGGGTGTCGACAAAGCCGGGTTTGATGGTGATGACGTGCACCCCTTTTTTGGCCAGGCGTTGGCGCAATCCCGACAAGAAGGTCGACACCATGGCCTTGGCGCTGCCGTAGACGTAGTTGCTTTGACGCCCCCGGTCGCCCGCGACAGACGAAATCACGGCAATGGCGCCATGGCCTTGCTGCTCGAACTGGTTGGCAATGACGCTCAATAAGGACAGCACCGACAAGCCGTTGGTGCTGATTTCTTGCAAGGCATAGGGCACGTCATTCTGGGCGCGTTCCTGATCGGTCAAGGTGCCATGGGCGATCAAAACGGTATCGAGCCCGCCCAGGACTTGCGTGGCTTCGCGCACCAGGTCGGCATGTTGGTCGAACTGAGTGGCGTCCAACACACGGGTGCCCACTTTGGCAGCGCCCTTGACGCGCAGGTCGGCTGCGATGGACTTGAGTTGATCGGCGTTGCGTGCCGCCAGAAAGAGCTGGTCGCCTTGCTGGGCCCACAGGCGTGCGCAGGCTTCGGCGATGGCCGAGGTGGCCCCGACGATGAGGATTTTTTTCATGAGATTTCCGTGACCCGACGCCAGAACCCTGAGGAAAAGCGCGGGTCGATGAATTGAGAAAATTCGTGCCAGCGGGGGTAGCCGGCTTTGAAGAGTTGCCCGCCCATGCGGCCGTCCTTGGCGGGATAGAGTCGCCCCCCACTGGCCAGCACGATGCGGTCCAACTCGGCAAACAATTGATGCAGGCGCGGGCCCTGGTTGGGAAAATCAAGCGCCAGGGTGGTGCCAGGCATGGGGAAGGACAGCAGGCCCTGCGAGGCGGGTGCGCCAAATTGTTTGAGCACGGCCAGGAAGGAGCCCATGCCGCTGGCCGCGATGGCTTGCAGCAACTGGTGCGTGGCCGCCAGTGCGCGCCCCGGCGGGATGACGCACTGGTATTGATAAAAACCCTTGGGGCCGTAGATGCGGTTCCACTCATGCAGGGCGTCGAGTGGGTAGAAGAATGGCCGGTAGTGTTGCAAGGCCCTGACCTGTTCACCACGCTGGCGATGAAAGTAGGCCAGGTTGAAGGCCTTGAGGGACGCCGGATTGATGAGCGAGATCGGCGGTGTGAACGGCACGCGGCGGGTTGATTCGCCCGCGCTGGGCGTTCTGGCAGCGCCTGCGGCCGCGCCAACGAGGGCCGACGCATGGTTGCCCCGGGTGAACAGCCCACGCCCCAGGCGTTTGCCGCCAAAGGCACAGTCGATCCAGGCGACGGTGTATTCGTGGTCCGCCTCGGAAGCCTGGCTGAGCACAAAGAACTCTTCAAGGCTGTGAAAGCGGATGCTTTCGGTGTGTACATAGGGGTTGGCAATGCGGCGCAACTGGATTTGCGCCCAGGTGATCAGGCCGGTCAGACCCAGGCCACCCACGGTGGCACCAAACCAGTCAGCGTTGTGCGTGGGCGAACAAACGCGGCGTGAGCCGTCTGAGCGCAGCAGTTCGAACTGCGTGGTGTGGTTGCCAAACGAGCCCACCGCGTGGTGGTTTTTGCCATGCACGTCGTTCGCAATGGCACCGCCCACCGTCACGAACTGCGTGCCCGGCGTGACCGTCAGGAACCATCCCTGGGGCACAAGCAACTGCAGGATCTCGGACAAGAGCACGCCGGCTTCGCAAGTGAGCAGGCCGGTGGCGGGATCAAAGTCAATGAATCGATCCAGTTGGCGACCCAGCACCAGAGCGCCGCCCGGATTGAGGTTGCTGTCGCCATAGCTGCGGCCATTGCCGTAGGGCAGCATGCTGCCGCCTTGGGGCAGAGACAAAGGCGCATGCCGGCTGGGCATGGGCAGCACCTCGTGCAAGGGGTTGAGCACCCTGCCCCACGATTGGAAGGCTTGTGTGTTCATACCGGGCAGGCTACACCGCCAGCCACAACACCGCTGCTGCGGCCACGCCGGTCAACAAGCTGATGCGATCTTTCAGCGCGAAGACCAAGGGGTCGTCATGCATGTGGCCCCGATGTGTTTGCATCCAGACGCGGCTGACCCAGTAGAGCATGATGGGACACAAGGCCCACACCACTTTGGGGTGGCGATAGAGCACGCTGATGTCGGGCGAATTGACGTAAAGCGCAAGCACCAGGATGCTGATGTAGCCCGATGAGGTCCCCAGGCTTTGCAGCAGGGCCAGGTCTTCCACCTGATAGCCGCGCCCACTGGCCTTGAGCTTGCCTTGCTCACGCATGGCATGCAGTTCGGCATAGCGCTTGATGATGGCCAGGCTCAGGAAAATGAAGATGGCGAACAGCAGCAACCAAAAGGACAAGGGAATGGCCGTGGCGGCCGCGCCAGCGACGATGCGAATGGTGTAGAGGCCCGCCAGGGTGAGCACGTCGATCATCTCCAGCCGCTTGAGCCCGAATGAATAGGCCAGCGTGACGGCGTAGTAAATCGCCAGCACGCCCAGAAACTTGAGCGGTAAGGTCAAGGACAGGGCCAGGGCCGCCAGCAGCAGCACCGGGGCCGCAACCAGACCAAACATCAGGCTCAAATGGCCCGCAGCAAATGGGCGCTTGCTTTTGCGAGGATGTTGCCGGTCGACTTCAAGATCGAGCATGTCGTTGAGCAAGTAGACAGACGAGGCGCAGAGGCTGAAGGCAACAAATGCGACCACGCTGTCAAGCAAGGTGGACATGTCGCCCAGGCGATGGGCCGCCGCCACGGGCACAAAGATGAGGGCATTTTTGGCCCACTGATGCACACGCAAGGCCTTGATGGCCTGTTTGAGAGAAGCCCCGGGGGCCTTGAATACGGCTTCGACCTGGGTGCAAGCGCGGGCCTGCTGCTCAAGCGCGGCGCCGGCGTTGACGACGATGGCTGCGCGCGCGTGCTGCCAGATGGCCAGGTCGACGCGGTGGTTGCCACAGTAGTCAAAACCCCGATCGCCAAAGCGCTGCAGCAGTTGTTGCGCCTTTTGGGCACCGGCCACATTGGTCTGGCCGTCACTGGCCAACACACCATCGAACAAGCCGAGGTGATGGGCCACCGCATGGGCCATCTTCTGATCAGACGCGGTGCACAACCAGATGTGGCGGCCCAGCTTTTTCTGCTGCCTTAGCCACGTCAAGAAAGGGGACGTGTAGGGCAAGGCAGCCGCATTGAGCTGAACTCGGCGGGCGATTTCGGCCTTGAGCGCGGCCTTGCCTTTGAGCAACCACAACGGCACCAGGAACAGGTACAGCGGGTTTTGCTTGATGAGCAACAGGAACGATTCAAGCAGCAGGTCGCTGTGAATGAGGGTGCCATCGAGGTCGACGCACAGGGGGACCTGGGAAGTCGATGGCTGTGAGGAATTGGGCTGGGTCAACATGCTATTTCTGGCCTCGCAAGGCCCACACACAGAGCCAGCCGATGAGCACGGCGAGCCACAAGGTCAAAAGACGGCACACCAGGGTGAGCAAGATGGCCTGAGGCAAAGGGTAGCCATGGGCCACCAGCAAACTGGCCATGACGGCTTCGGTGCTGCCCAGCCCGCCGGGCAGGAAGGACAAGGCCCCCACGATGATGGCGACGGCGTAGATGCCCATGCTGGACGCCACCGACAAGGGCACGGTGGAGATGACATCGCCGACGAGTTTAAGACCGATCGCCTCAAGCGCCCAGGCGAACAGGCCCAGCAGGAGGCCAGCCACAAGGATGCCGGGCGTGAGGAACTGGCGTGCGCTGGCCAGCATGTTGGCCAGCGACTGCGCCGTCTTGATCACCTGGCCCGAGGCCTGCCGGTGCATCGACATCGCTTGGGCCACGCGCGCCCACGGCACCGCAGCAAACACGATCAACAGCGCCATCACCAAGGCCACCGCGACCCACAGCACTTGCCGGTAGGCTTGCAACTCGGCCAGCGCCGCCATGGCCAGCAGGATCATGGCCAGCAGATCGAGCAAACGCTCGACAAAGAAGCCGGCGGTGACGCCGGACAAAGGGATGCCCAGCGGCTGGTAGTAGCGGGCCCGCACCATCTCACCCAACTTGCCCGGCGACAAGGTGAAAGCAAACCCCGACATGAAGGTGAGCGCGGTGAAGCGCCAGGGCAAGCGATGCCCCAATTTAAGGAGGTACAGGCGCCAGCGCACGACACGCAGGGCGTAGTTGAGCAGAGACAAGACCCCAGCCAGCAACACCCAGGGCCAACCGGCCAGCAAGGGCTTGAGGTCGATTTGCGAAATATCGCGGTGAAAGCCCACCACACACCACAGGGCGAACGCAGCGATCAGGGCGTAGACGACCACTGACCGCCACGACCGGGGAGCGTGTGGATTGGGCACTGCGGCCAATGTCAAAAGAGATCCGCGTCTTTCAAAGAAGGTGCCTGTGCATCCTTGTGCGCCAGATTGGGCACCAGGCCATCAAGTGGCCAGTCAATGCCAATGTCGGGGTCATTCCAGACAATGGCCCCTTCGCAATCCTTGGCGTAGACGTCGGTGGTTTTGTACAAGAAATGGGTGTCGTCGCTCAAGGCCAGGAAACCATGGGCAAAACCTTCAGGGATCCACAACTGGCGGTTGTTGCTGGCATTGAGTTCCACCCCCACCCATCGACCGAAGGTGGGCGAGTCTTTGCGGATGTCCACCGCCACGTCAAATGCCGCGCCTTGCACCACGCGCACCAGCTTGCCTTGCGCATGGGGTGGTAACTGGTAATGCAGACCGCGCAGCACGCCTCGTTTGCTGCACGAGTGGTTGTCTTGCACAAAGGGACGCGGCACGGGCAGGCCCAGCTGGGTCAGCTCGGTGGCAAAGCGGTGCTGATTGAAGCTTTCCATGAACCAGCCGCGGTCGTCGCCGAACACAGCAGGCTCAAGGATGACAACCTCAGGGATGCGGGTTTGAATGAGCTTCATGGATCAGAACACCGGTTCGTTGACGACCTTGATCAGGTACTGGCCGTAGCCGTTCTTGAGCATGGGCTGGGCCAGCTTGCGAACATGTTCGGCCGTGATCCAGCCCGAGCGGTAGGCGATTTCTTCGGGGCAGGCCACTTTGAGGCCTTGGCGTTTTTCAAGGGTGGCGATGAACTGGCCTGCCTCAAGCAGGCTGTCGTGCGTGCCCGTGTCCAGCCACGCATAGCCCCGACCCATGATCTGCACGTTGAGCTGACCCTGCTCAAGGTAGGCCGCGTTCACATCGGTGATTTCCAACTCGCCACGCGGACTGGGCTGGATACTGGCGGCAATGTCGCACACCTGCTGGTCGTAAAAGTACAGGCCCGTGACGGCATAGTTGCTCTTGGGGGCCTTGGGCTTTTCTTCGATGCTGAGCGCGCGTTTTTGGCTGTCAAAGTCGACCACGCCGTAACGCTCAGGATCGTGCACATGGTAGGCAAACACGGTGGCGCCGGTGGTTTGCGCGGCCGCTTCGGACAGCAGGCCTTGCAGGTCGTGTCCGTGGTAGATGTTGTCGCCCAGCACCAGCGCACTCGGGTGATTGCCGACAAAGTCGCGCCCGAGGATGAAAGCCTGTGCCAGACCTTCCGGATTGGGTTGCACGCAGTAGCTGAGGTTGATGCCCCACTGGCTGCCATCGCCCAGCAAGGCCTGAAAGCGCGGTGTGTCTTGCGGGGTGCTGATGACCAGGATGTCGCGAATACCGGCCAGCAGCAAGGTGCTGAGCGGGTAGTAGATCATCGGCTTGTCATACACCGGCAGGAGTTGCTTGCTGATGGCCAGCGTGGCCGGGTGCAGACGCGTGCCGGAACCGCCGGCCAGGATGATGCCTTTGCGTTGAAGTGCGGTCATTTTTTACTTTCCCAGGATTTCAGTGAGCATGCGTTGCACGCCTTGCTGCCAGTGCGGCAAGGTGACGTTCAGGGCGCGTTGCAGTGACGTGGTATCCAGCCGTGAATTGAGCGGACGCTGGGCCGGCGTGGGGTAGGCCGATGTGGCGATGGGCTCGATGGCCTCAGGCGCCACTTTGATGGCCTGGCCATTGGCGCGCGCCCATTCGATGACGAAGCGTGCGTAGTCAAACCAACTGGTCTCGCCACTGGCCACGGCGTGATACAGGCCGGTCAGCCTGGCGCGGATGGCATGGGCGGTGAGGTCCGCCAACAGGTCGGCACCGGTGGGCGCGCCGATCTGGTCATTGATGACCTTGAGCTGATCGCGCTCGGCCGCCAGGCGCAGCATGGTCTTGGCGAAATTGCCGCCCCGCGCCGCATAGACCCAGCTGGTGCGCAAGATGAGGTGATCGCAGCCGCTTTGCTGAATCAGTTGCTCGGCCTCCAGCTTGGTGCGGCCGTAGACGCTCAAAGGGTTGGTGGGGCTGGCTTCGGTGCGCGGCGCTGAGCCACTGCCGTCGAACACATAGTCGGTGCTGTAGTGCACGAGCAGCGCGCCCAGCTTGGCCGCTTCATCGGCAATCATGCCGGGCGTGGTGGCGTTGATGGCTCGGGCCAGGTCGGACTCGCTCTCAGCCTTGTCCACCGCCGTGTGGGCGGCCGCATTGACGATGACATCGGGTTTGACCGCACGCACGATGGCCGCGACCTGTTCGGGTTGGCTGAAATCGGCCTTGAGATGCGGCGCTGCGGCCGGGCCGGCACTGTCAAAGTCCAAGGCGGTGACGTCACCCAGCGGGGCCAGCGCACGCTGCAACTCCCAGCCCACTTGGCCGCTCTTGCCCAATAGAAGAATGTTCATGAGGGATCAGGCCACGCGGCCCTGGTAGTTGGTATTGAGCCAGTCGCGGTAGGCTCCCGAGCGCACCGAGTCGATCCATGCGTCGTTGTCCAGAAACCATTGAACGGTTTTGTCGATGCCGGAGGTGAAGGTCTCGGCCGGCCGCCAGCCAATCTCGCGTTCGATCTTGCTGGGGTCGATGGCGTAGCGACGGTCGTGACCTGGGCGGTCCTTGACGTAGGTGATGAGGTCTTCGTAGCGACCCGCGGCGCGTGGGCGCAGGGCGTCGAGCTTGCGGCAGATGGTGGTAACGACGTCGATGTTCTTGACTTCGTTCTTGCCACCCACGTTGTAGGTTTCGCCCAGGCGGCCCTTTTCAAGCACCTGGCAGATGGCTTCGCAGTGGTCACGCACGTACAGCCAGTCGCGCACATTCAACCCATCGCCATAGACAGGCAAGGGCTTGCCTTCCAAGGCGTTCAGGATCATCAATGGGATGAGTTTTTCCGGGAAGTGATAGGGCCCGTAATTGTTGCTGCAGTTGGTGGTGAGCGTCGGAAAGCCATACGTGTGGTGGTAGGCGCGCACCAGGTGATCACTGCCGGCTTTGCTGGCTGAATAAGGGCTGTTGGGGGCGTAGGCCGTGGTTTCGCTGAAGGCCGGGTCGGTGTCGCTGAGCGAGCCATAAACCTCGTCGGTGGAGACGTGCAGAAAGCGGAACGCGGCTTTGTCGACCTCGGCCAGTTGGCTCCAATAGGCCCGGGTTTCTTCGAGCAGGCAGAAGGTGCCCACCATATTGGTGTGGATGAATTCACCCGGCCCATGAATGGAGCGGTCGACATGGCTTTCAGCCGCGAAATGGAGAATGGCGCGGGGACGGTATTGCACCAAGGCTTGGCGCACGGCGTCGCGGTCGGCAATATCGGCATGCACCAAGGAAGCAAGTCCGCTGTCCAGGTGTTTCTGAATGGTGACGGGATTACCCGCATAGGTGAGTTTGTCAAACACCACCACTGGCTCGCTGGATGCACGCTGGCGTTCAAACCAATGGTGAACAAAATTGCCGCCGATGAAGCCGGCACCGCCTGTGATGAGGATCATGGATATTGCCCAGGGAATACAAAGTGCAGTGGCCCGATTATGCCCAGTGCCACTGAGCCCGGGGGGACCCTAGTTCTGGGGGGCTGTCATGAAGGTGTCGCCCATTCGTGGCCTGCTTGGTGCATGATTCCGATTCAGACCTATAAATTAGAAAACACGCGAGCAGCAGCATGGCCAAAGCAATGATTCTGGCGGCGGGACAGGGAACCCGCGTGCGCCCTCTGACAAAGCAGACCCCCAAGCCCATGGTGCCCATTCTGGGCAAGCCGGTGCTCGAATACATCATCGAGCACCTGGCCCGCTATGGCGTCAAGGAAATCCTGATCAATGTGGCGTTCAACCACTGGAAGATCGAGAACTACTTTGGCGACGGGCGCCGCTGGGGCGTCGAAATCGGCTATTCGTACGAAGGGGTTCGCGAGCACGGCGAGATCGTGCCCAAGCCCTTGGGTTCGGCCGGCGGCATGCGCCACATCCAAGATTTCAGCGGCTTTTTTGACGACACCACCATTGTGCTGTGCGGGGACGCCCTCATTGACCTGGACATCAGTGCCGCCTTGTTTGAACACAAGTCCAAAAAGGCGATGGCCAGCGTGGTGGCACTGGAAGTGCCCAAGGATCAGGTGCAGAACTACGGCATCGTGGTGTCCGACCGGGACGGCCGAGTGACATCCTTCCAGGAAAAACCCGGCCCTGCGGAGGCCAAATCCAACCTGGCCAGTACCGGCATCTACATTTTCGAGCCGGCTGTCTTGGAGCTGGTGCCACCGGGCCGCGAATTCGACATCGGCAGCGATCTGTTCCCGCTGCTGGTGGCACAAGGCCTGCCTTTCTTCGCCCAAAGCCGCCACTTCAACTGGATCGACATTGGGCGGGTCAGCGACTATTGGTCGGTGTGGCAACGCGTCTTGCGCGGTGAGATCGCCGAGATGAACATGCCCGGCAAGGAAGTGCGACCCGGCGTGTGGGTGGGTTTGAACACCCGCATCGACTGGGACACGGTCAAGATCAGCGGGCCGGCTTACATCGGTGCCGGGACTTGCATCGAGTCGGGCGTGACCATTGATGGCCCGACCTGGATCGGACACGGATGCCGCCTGCGCAAGAACAGCACGGTGGTGCGCAGCGTGTTGTTCGAGTACACGCGCTTGAGCGAAGGCGCCCTGTTCGATGAAGTCATCGCCTCACCGCTGTATTGCGTCGACCGGCATGGCAAAACCACTTACCAGGGTGAAGAAACCACCAACTTGCGTTGGGGAGACTCGCGCGCCTGAGCCTCGGGTTTGCCATGAGCCCATGCCCCCCGCAATCACGGGGTCGATGGGCCGAACAAACACCCGCCAGACACGTTCACTTACACCCAAAGGTAAATACCGAGCGCATCGTCACCGTCGGCCTTTTAGCCTTGTTCAAATATTAAATGACTGACAGGTAATGCGCGATGCTGGAGCTTCGGTGCTTTGTTCGCCGCTTGGCGTGTCTTGGGCTGGTCGCGCTGGCGGCGTCCATGTCCTCCTGCATCCTTGATGCCGCAGGCCCTCAAGACAGCGCGGCAGCTTGGCGCTTCCTCACACAGGCCACGTTCGGGCCGTCACAAGGCGACGCTGCGCACCTGACCGACATTGGCTATGCGGCGTGGATCGATGAGCAACTGGCCATGCCCGCTCAAGGCTCGTATCGCGACTTCATTGCCGCACGCGATGCCGAAATTAAAGCCGCCAATCCAAGCAATAGTCCTGCGAAAGCCGGTCAGGAGCAGATCGTCGAAGCGTTCTATACCCACGCCTTGACGGATCCAGCCCAGTTGCGTCAACGCCTGACCTTTGCCTTGTCGGAAATCTTTGTGGTGTCGTTGCAGGACGGTCGCATTGCTGATCACCCGCAACTGATGGCCACCTACCTGGACACGCTGAACAACTCGCTCTCAGGCACGTATCGGGATTTACTGGAATCGGTGACGAAAACCCCGGCCATGGGGGAATACCTGACCTATCGATCCAATCAAAGAGAGGACCCCACCAACGGCCGCATCCCCGACGAGAACTATGCCCGTGAGGTCATGCAGTTGTTTTCCATCGGCCTGGTTGAACTGAACCTCAATGGCACGCCGGTGTTGGATGCACGCACGCAAACACCCAAGCCCACATACACCAGCGCTGATGTCCAGGGGCTCGCTAAAGTCTTCACCGGTTGGAGCAATTATCGCGGGGCGGCCTATGCCTCCCAGCCGGTGTGGACGTGCTTCTGGATCATGGCTGAGTGCGCCGACCCGGAGGGTGAATTGCGCCTGATGGTGTCCTACCCCCCCTACCATTCGGTGTCAGAAAAGAAATTCCTGGGCGTCACCATTGCGGCCCAGAGCACCCCCGACCCAGAAGGCGACCTGAAAATCGCCATGGATCGACTGGCCTCACATCCCAACACCGCGCCGTTTTTCTGCAAACAACTCATCAAACGACTGGTCACCAGCAACCCCAGCCCTGAATATGTGCAGCGGGTGGCCCAACGTTTTCGGGATACCGGAGGCAGCCTGCCAGAGGTCACCAAGGCCATTTTGATGGATGATGAGGCGCGCAGTCCTGACACGTTCTTCACAGCCACGGGCGGCAAGATCCGCGAACCGATCCTGCGTCTGACCGCGCTGCTCAGGGCGTTCACGATGGACGCACCGGGTCTGCTACCGGCCACCGGCAGCCCCAGCAAAATCAAGACGGCTGGCATCACGTCCACGTCGGACAACGCCACCTCTCTGGGTCAATCGCCCGTGACGGCACCCTCGGTCTTCAATTTTTTCCGGCCGGGCTATGTGCCACCCCAAAGCGTCATCGCCGAGCATGCCGGCATGGTGGCCCCGGAGATGCAACTGGTTTCTGAAAGCAGTGTGACGGGTTATGTCAATGCAATCGCAGATCTGCTGGACAAGGGCATCGGCTACGACGTGCAGACCGCCTTGGGTCCACGGCCCAGCATTCGGCTGGACCTGAGCGAGCCAAGAGCCCTGGCCCAGGATGCCGCCACGCTCGCTGACGACGTATCTCGGCGACTGCTGGGCACCACCATGACGAGTGCCTTGCGTCAGCAAATCCTCATCGCAGTGAACTCCATTGCGGTGCCCCCCTTGGATGCGACCCGAAGCAATGTCGCCGCCGTCAACGCGGCGCTTGATCAACGGGTCAAGGCCGCGATCCTGATCACCGCCGCCTCCAGCGAGTTTCTGGTGCAAAGGTAAGAGCCCATGATGACCTCCGAGCAGCGACGTCAGTTTCTCAAACACGCTTCGGTCCTGGGCGCCGCTGGCATCACCAGCCCGTGGGCCTTGAATCTCGCCACCATCGGGGCGGCATCTGCGCAGTCAATCGATACAACATCCTACAAGGCCCTGGTTTGCATATTTCTGGTCGGTGGCAACGATGCGCACAACACGGTATTGCCCGTTGATGACGCCGATTGGCTGACCTATCTGACCGCCAGAGGCACGGCTCAATCAGGCAGTCCCATCGCCTTGACCAGGGCGAACTTGCTGACGATCTCGCATCTGAATGGCCGCGGTTTGAACACCGGCCGCCACTTTGCTCTGCACCCTCAGCTCAAGCGTTTCCAGCAGATTTACGGCAGCGGCAAGGCTGCCGTGATCGCCAACATCGGACCGCTGCTGCAACCCACCAGCAAGAGCGATGTGCTCAACGGGTCGTTTCCCCTGCCCAAGAATCTCTTTTCGCACAACGATCAGCAGTCGACCTGGCAATCGTTCTCGTCCGAAGGCGCCGTGAGTGGATGGGGAGGCCGCATCATGGACTCCCTGATGTCCCGCAACACCAACGCATCATTTGCGAGCATCGGTGTGAACAATGGATCAGTCTGGTTGTCTGGGCAGCAAGCCATTCCCTACCAATTAAGCACTGGCGGTGTTTACGACATGGCAGGAAACACTGGCAAGACCTTCGGCAGCGCACAGGTGTATCAGTCGGTGCGTTACGCAGCCTTGACTTCGACCAGAGATAGCCTGTTGGGTCAGGCTTACGTGAAAGTTGTGAACCGCGCTTTAAGCACTGAAACAGCCTTGAGTAATGCACTGCCCAAGGCTGACCGATCTCCCTGGGGAACGCCAGGGACCAACAACAACACCGACCCCTTGTTGCAGTACACAAGCACCTATTCGGGACAAGCCACCGTCAACCCGCTGGCCCAGCAGTTGCAGGTGGTGGCGCGCATGATCGAGGCCAGCAAGAACAGTTTGATGGGCGCCAATCGGCAGGTGTTCATGGTGACCCTCGGCGGCTTTGACACCCACAGCAATCAACTCGGCACCCATGCTGATTTGATGGCCAAACTGGACCACGGCATTGGCTACTTCTACGATACTTTGAATGCGATGGGCGCAGGCTCCGGCGTGACGACATTCACCGCCTCGGACTTCGGGCGTGCCCTCAATAGCAACGGCGACGGCACCGACCACGGCTGGGGTGCTCACCATCTGGTGTTTGGGGCCAGTGTCAAAGGCGGCGACATCTACGGCACCTTCCCTTCCTTCACCAACCAGGAGTCTGCCGGCAATTATTCGAGCCCCAATTTGCTGGCCAATGGCGCGCTGCTGCCCGAGCAATCGGTCGACCAGTTGGCCTACACGCTGGGACGCTGGATGGACGTGTCGGACAGCGATCTGACGGGCACGGGTGGCACGATGGGCATTGCCCCCAATATTGGGAACTTTGACGCCTCGGTGCGCAACCTGGGCTTCATGGGCTGAGCGGCAGTTCAATCACAAAGCGGCTGCCGCCGCCTTCGCGCGCTTCACAGCGCACCTCACCACCGTGGCGCTGGGCGATTTGCCGCACCAGGCTGAGTCCCAGGCCCACGCCACCGGAATACTCGGCATGACCGGGCAGGCGGTAGAAGGGCTCGAAGATGCGCTCGCGCTGCTCGACCGGTACGCCAGAGCCTCGGTCGCTGACGCTGATGAGCACGTGAGGGGCCTTCACGGCCAAGGTCAGCAAGATGGGCTCGGCATTGCCGCCATAGCGCTTGGCGTTTTCAAGCAAGTTGCGAACGGCACGCCTGATCAATCGATCGTCCAACTGGACCACCAGATTCGAGGTGGGGTCTGCTTCCACTGCAGCGCCCACTCGGCGGGCTTCTTCGGTCGCCAGACCCAAAAGATCGACCGGCTGCCGATCGAGATCAACCTTGGCATCTAGGCGGCTGGCCAGCAGGACTTCTTCAACCAAGGCGTCGAGTTCGCGGATGTCTTGATCAACCTCATGCCGCAGGGCCGCGCATTTTTCCGCGGGCAATTCTTCCATCATGGACACCGCCATCTTGAGGCGGGCCAGCGGTGAGCGCAGTTCATGACTGGCATTGGCCAGCAGACTGCGGTGTGCGATCACGAGGTCTTCAATGCGCTGTGCGGCCTGATTGAAGCTTCCAGCCAGCGCCGCGACTTCATCGCGCCCCTCGACCACGACCCGGTGGTGCAGTTGACCCGAGCCAAATATTTCGACACCCTGGCGCAGGCCTTTGAGTCGACGCGTGAGGCGGTTGGCCACGGGCCAGGCTCCGATGGCCACGGCCACGAACAACAACAGCAAGGACACGATCAGCGCCGGTGCGCCCCCCATGATCCAGGGCAGGGGCAGCAACCAGGCCAGTGGTGCCAGCCAGGGCATGGGAGGCGCCACATCCATCCGGGGCATTTCAATGCCGCGTGGTGTAGGCCCCTTCGCCGGGCTTGATCCGGCACCGCCTGGCCCACCTACTTGGACATAGCCAGGGCGCAAGACCCACAAGACGCGCCCATCGGACAAGCGCGTCTGCTGCAGGTACTTGCGTGCATCGTGCTGATGCTTCATGCGTTCCTGCATCAACCCAGAGGTGGCAATGCGACGCCCCTTTGGATTGTCCAGCGCCATGGGCAATCGCAGCCGATCGGCCCAATCAAGCAGCGCCTGTGCCTGCTCGGCTTCGGGCTGCGTCACCCCAGGCAGGCTGTTCTCAATCAACTCACCCCAGGCTGCGACGCGTTGATTGGTGGCCGCTTCGGTCTGCAACTCCTGGCGCACATGTTCCATGTGGCGCTGTGCCAGCCAGCCGGTGCCCAACGTGAACAACAGCAAGACGGTGACCACCGTCAGGTAAATGCGCAGGGCCAGGGTCTTCATGCAGGCTCTGAGTCAGCATCCTGTTTTTTGGCAAACACATAGCCCGCGCCACGCACGGTCAAGATGCGTTTAGGCTCCTTGGGGTCGTCCTCGATGGCCGCCCGAATGCGCGAGATGTGGACATCAATGGAGCGGTCAAAGGCCTCCAGGGGATGCCCCTTCAGCACGTCCATGATGTGGTCGCGGCTGAGGACCCGCCCAGGATGCTGCGCCAACACACACAGCAGGTCGAATTGATAGGACGTCAAATCGCAGGGTGCCCCCTCCAGGCGCGCCTGACGCAGGCCGGGGTCGATTTCCAGGCGGCCAAAGCTCAAGACATCGTCGTCCGTCTCAACGGCGCCGGTGCGACGCAGCAAGGCCCGCAGGCGCGCCAGCAACTCGCGCGGCTCGAAGGGCTTGGGCAGGTAGTCGTCGGCCCCCACTTCAAGGCCCACGATGCGGTCCGTGGGCTCGCCCCGCGCACTGAGCATCAGCAGAGGCAAGGCGCGCGAGCGCGGCGACGCACGCAGTTCACGGCACAAGTCCAGGCCATCGCCGTCAGGCAGCATGAGGTCCAGCACCAAGGCATCATAGGCATGGCGCGCCAGCATGTCGCGGCCCGCGCTCAAGGTGGGGGCGCTGGACACCTGATAACCATGGCTGCGCAGGTAATCTGCCACCATGGCGCTCAGGCGCAGGTCGTCATCGATCAACAAGATATGCTCGCTCATGTCCTGCATTGTCGCGCCCTCTGGCCTCAATGTCGCCCCAAGGCTCAAGGTTGTGCCGGCTTCTGGCTCTGCGGCTTCATGTGCTCTTTCATGCGTTCATGACGCTTTTGCATCTGCTCGACCCACTGAGCACGCTGTTCAGGGGTCAGCACATTGCCAATGTCCAGTGCGGCCTGCAACACACGCTTGCTCACAGCGTCATGGCGTGCGGACATGTCCTGACGCAACTTCTCGGCAGCGGCCGCGTCGATCTTGGGCTTGGCAAACAGGGCCAGGGCCTGCTCGTGCAGAGTTAGCCCTCCCTGATGCAGGGTTTTGATGTCTTTTTCAGCCGCCTCGGAGATGGCTTTGATTTGCGTGCGTTGAGCATCCGTCGCCTTGACGTCGTCCAGTACGCGAGCCAGATGGCGACCTGAGAAGGGCAAGCCACCGGCCTCGCCCATGCGTGCCCCCATGGCGCCACCCATCATGGGCCCGCATTGGTTCCATTCCTGGCCACGGGACGCCCCCATGGCCCCACCCTCGGCCCAGGCGTTCACGCTGACGACAGAGGCCGCCGACACCACCGCCAGCGTGCTGGCCATCAACCATGGACGCCAGGCGCCCTTGTTCATTTTTTGGAAAATCTTGCTCATGATTGGATTCCTCAATGTGTGGTGGCCGCCCTAGCAGCCTGTTCCAGAACGATCATCGTGCGAACACGGCGTAAACGGGTGATGGCCGGGCCGTAAAGAAGTGTGAAACGAAGGCAACGCTCACGCCGCGGGGATCGCCTCAGCGTGCACCCGAAATCCAACCGAGCCGATGCCTTTCACGCGGGCATCGACGCAAGACCCCGCCGTCAAGGCTTCGGCCGAAGTGGCCGCGCCAGCCAGCACGATCCATCCGGCCTGCAGGGGCATGCCTGCTTGCGCCGCAAGGCGAGCGGCGGCCACCAGGGAGCGCAAGGGGTCGCCCAAAATTTCAGACGATGAGCCCAGTTGACGCGGTTCGCCATCGATCGTCAAGGTCATCTCCAGACCCAACAATTGGGCAGGACAGGCCGTCCACGGCCCAAGGACAAAACCCACCGCTGACGCGTTGTCCGCGATGACATCGGTCAATGAGAATTTGAACGCTTCATACCTGGAATCGACGATTTCAATGGCGGCGGCGACGGATTGAATGGCCTCGCGCGCTTCGTCTTCGGTCACGTCGGCAGGCAGCGACCGCTTCAGCAAAAAGGCCAGCTCCGGCTCGCCACGCGGGTGGATGAAATGAGCCAGCGATATGGACGCGCCATTGTCGACCCGCATGGCGTCGGTCAGCTGTCCAAAGATCTGCTCGTGCACGCCCATCTGGGCCATTTTTGCTCGGCTGGTGAACCCCATCTTGATGCCCACCACCCGCTCACCTCGGGCGAGGCGTCGGGCCACGGTGGCCTGCTGAATCCGGTAGGCCTCGTCGATCGTCACCGCATGGTGTTTGCTCAATGGCGGTATCGCCACCGCACGAATCGAGGCGTCATCCAGGGCCTGCGCCAGCGTGTCGATCTGGTCCGTGTTCATCATGTCTGGTTCTCCATGATCGAATTGTGCCTGCCCACCAATGAGCCCCCTGGACGGCATCCAAACATCGATCCATTACCCCTTCCATTGAAACAATGAATTCAATTGGGGCCGTTTATCTCATTGACGAAAACTTTTACAGTGCTTGTCATGTTTGCATGTTGCGAACGCCCCTGGACATGGCCATGAAACAAGCTCCGGTCTTCTTCGTCTCCCACGGCGCCCCGACTTTTGCGCTGGAGTCGGGTCTGCTCGGCCCCCGCCTGCAGGCATTGGGCCAGCAAGTCTCGGGCGTGAAAGCGGTGCTGGTGGTGTCACCGCACTGGCAGACCCACACGGTCTGCGTGATGACGACCGCGGCGCCTTCGACGATGCACGATTTTGGCGGCTTTGCGCAGGCGCTGTACGGCCTGCAATACCCCGCGCCTGGAAGCCCGGCGTATGCGCTGGAAGCGGCACGTCTTCTTTCGCAAGCCGGCTTCACGGTCGACCTGGACGAGCAGCGCGGTCTGGACCACGGAGCCTGGGTGCCGCTGCGCTACTTGCTGCCCAATGCGGACGTGCCCGTGTTCCAGGTGTCCATGCCTGTCAGCCTCAATGCGGCGGGTGCGGTGCGCCTAGGTCAGGCATTGGCGCCGTTGCGTGAACGCGGCGTGATCATCCTGGCCTCCGGCAGCCTGACGCACAACCTCTACGAGTTCCGACCGTCGGACTCGGCTGAGGTGTCGCCCTATGTTCTGGAATTTGTCGAATGGGCCCGCCAGGCGGTGGTCGACCACGACCTTGAGCGCCTGGTGGACTATCGGCAATCCGCACCGCACGCCCAGCGCGCCCATCCCAGCGAGGAGCACTTTCTGCCCCTGCTGGTCGCCATGGGCGCCCGCACCGATGACGAGGCCGCACAGGTCATCGACGGGGGCGTCACCTATGGAATCTTGTCGATGGAATCCTACCTCTGGGGTTTGTCATGATCAGTCCACCTCGTGTGGTGCTGTTGCTTGCCCGAGTACAGTCCTAGGCAACATCCCGCCGGGCACATCAAAGCCATGGGCCTTCATTTCATCAGCCCCAAGAAGAACGCGCTGGTCTACCTCGTCAAGATCCTCACCGGATCCTTGATGGCGTGGTTTGGCCTGCGTGCGCTCGGCATCCCCGACCCATACTGGGCCATGATCTCGGTCATCATCGTCACCGAACCCGACGTTTCGGTGGCGCGTGCCAATTTCAAGTCGCGCCTCATCAACACCATCAGCGGCAGCGTGATTGCCTTCCTAGCACTGTCAATGTTTGGCGGCCATTTTTGGTCGATCTTGCTGGCGATGACGCTGGCTGTGCTCGTGGCCATGCTGTGGGAAAACTATCCCAGCAACTGGCGCCTCGGGCCAATCACGGTGGTGATCCTGATGGCGGTGGCACCCAACGGCAGCGGCGCCAGCCAGGAGTTGCATCTGGCGCTGCTGCGGGTCGTCGAAGTGTTGGGCGGCAGCGTGATTGCCCTGATGCAGTCCGTGGTTTATGCCTGGGCGCTGAGGCGCTGGGCCTCGCCATGATCGCTTCCCGGAACGGCCCTTGTGCGAAGGGCAAGAGTCCACTATCGTCCACACTGATCACCCCCGAAGGCGCTTGATCACGCCCAGCCCGCTTTGAATCGAAGGGTTGACATGAGCACCGATGCCACTGCGTTGCCCCACTACACGGCTGCGGAGAAGCGCCAGCGGATCTTCGCCATCGTGGCCGCGTCCTCTGGCAACTTAGTCGAATGGTTTGACTTCTATGTCTACGCTTTTAGCGCCATCTACTTTGCGCCCTCGTTCTTCCCCAAGTCCGATCCGACGGCACAACTGCTGAACACGGCTGGTGTTTTTGCGGCGGGTTTTTTGATGCGTCCGATCGGCGGATGGCTGTTCGGACGCCTTGCGGACAAGCGAGGCCGCAAAGTCTCCATGGTGACGTCGGTGCTGATGATGTGCGGCGGCTCGTTGTTGATCGCGTCCTTGCCGACCTACGCATCCATTGGCGCATGGGCACCGGCCCTGCTGCTCCTGGCTCGCCTGATTCAAGGCCTGTCAGTGGGCGGCGAATACGGCACCACCGCGACCTACATGAGCGAAGTCGCCTTGCGGGGTCAGCGTGGCTTCTTCTCGTCGTTCCAGTACGTCACGCTGATCGGCGGGCAACTGCTGGCCGTGCTACTGATCGTGGTGTTGCAACAGCTTCTCGACGAGCACGAACTGAAGGCCTGGGGCTGGCGCATCCCCTTCGTCATGGGCGCCATCACGGCGGTGATCGCGCTGCTGCTGCGGCGCACGTTGCATGAAACATCGACCGCCGAAACGCGCGCCAACAAGGAGGCGGGCACCATCATGGGCCTGCTGCGGCACCACCGGGCGGCGTTTCTGACGGTGCTCGGCTACACCGCCGGTGGCTCGCTGATTTTCTACACCTTCACGACCTATATGCAGAAGTACCTGATCAACTCAGCAGGCATGTCGATCAAGACCGCCAGCAACGTGATGACGGTCTGTCTGCTCGTCTTCATGTGCATGCAGCCCTTGTTTGGAATGCTGTCCGACCGAATCGGACGGCGCACCAACATGATGCTGTTTGGTGGCCTGGGCGCGGTAGCGACCGTGCCCATCCTGACGGCGTTGCAATACGTCACCAGTCCGTTTGCGGCCTTTGCATTGATCGTGGCGGCACTGGGCATTGTCAGCTTCTACACCTCCATCAGCGGCATCGTGAAGGCTGAGATGTTCCCACCGGAAGTGCGCGCACTGGGGGTGGGGCTGGCTTATGCGATCGCCAATGCCATTTTCGGCGGCTCGGCCGAATACGTGGCGCTGGGGCTGAAATCCATCGGCCACGAGTCCGCCTTCTACTGGTACGTGACGGCGATGATGGTGGTGGCCTTCCTGGTGAGTCTGCGCCTACCACGGCATGCGAGCTACCTGCATCACGACCTTTGAGTCGAGTTCGTGATGCGCAAGTGCGCCGTCAAAAAGGAATGCTGACCCTGGCCACCAGGCTTGCATAACGGTAACCAGCGACCTGACTGGCAAACTGTGATGCCGAGTTGGTTGCCTCGCCGCCCACCATCCACTGCACGGCGCTCCCGCGCCGCGATGCGAGCCCTACCGAGGCGCTCCAGATAGGCTCGGACGCGCCATCAATCCGTTGTCGCCCAGCGTCCATGCTGGCACTGAGCACCCCCACTTGCGCCAAGGGAAAGCGCACCGATAGGCCCAGCGATGCTTCACCAAGCCGATTGGGTGAGAAATACTCAGCCCGATACGGATTGGAGTTCTGGTAATTGCGGGTCTTGATATAAACGTTCAGCCCAGCCCCCTCATGGAGGGCGTAGTTCCAGCGCGTTCGCAAATTGAGGCGATTGTTGTCATTGGAGAACAGCGTGCTGCCCGCAGTGGCGCCCACATTGAATCGGTCGGTGAACGCATGGTCGGCAACCACGGCAAGGCTGTCGTAGGTGATGCCCGACTGTATGCCCCCGATGGAGTTGACAAAATCGCGCCCAGCGCTCAGGCCAAGCGATGTCGTGGGCGACAACTTCTCCAGATAGTCGACACCCCCCATGACGTGATCACGCCGCGCGATCTGCGTCAAGCCCAGGCTGGCATTGATCTGGCGCTGCGGGCTGTCTTTGATGAACGTGGCAGCCAGCAGCGTACCGTCGGCCGACCAACCGGGCGCGGTGTACTGCAAGGCACCGGCTTTGACACCCCAACCCTGCTGCCCGGTGTACCCGATGGTCTGGATCCCCTCGTTGAACGAATCAGAGTCATGGCTGAATTGGACGGCCCCGGTGATGGCCTGCGCCATAGCGCACACGGCCCCGGTGGCGAGCCACACCCCTACGGCAGCGACCTTCATTTGGTGCCCCAGTTCTTGGTGCGGCTCACCAACTCCTGCACATAACCGACGACGCATGCGGGTTGCAGCACGACGCTGTAGAACTGCGCATAAAAAACAAAGCCCAGAATATTGCGCCTGACATGCAAGCCTTCTTCGGTGAACATCTTCGTTTGAATCCTGTACATGAGGTAGTTGACCAGCAGCGTCAGCGGCAACACCAGCAAGGTCATCGGGCCCGCAATCCAGTACACACCGAACAGCGCCAACACGAGCCCTGGCACGAACACCATCGAATACACCAAGTCGAGATAGGGAAACAGCAAATCCCACCAAATGAACAAAGTCGTCATGCGTGCCTTGAACAGAAGGCGCCCATGTGCTTTGAATGCCTCGACCAAGCCACGTGCCCAGCGTTGCCGCTGCCGAATGAACTGACGCCAAGTATCGGGTGCATCGGTGAACAGGCATGCATTTTCTGCAAAACCCACGCGATAGCCACGCTCCAGTATGGCCCAGGTCAGCACAATGTCTTCACCCACTGTGTGCTGCCAGCCGCCAACGGCACGCACCGTTTCGGTGTCGTAAATAGAAAATGCCCCTTGCGCCACCAGCGTGCCTTGGTAAAGGCTTTGCAGACGCTTGATGGCCGCGATGCCATGGAAATAGTCCCATTCCTGCATGGCCGTCACCATGTTCTTGCGGGAGTTTCTGACCAGGACAGCGCCAGCCACCGCTCGGGTATTGGGTGGATCACTCAGATAGCGGCTGACCAGATGGTGGAGCGCATTGCGATACAGATAAGAGTCGCCATCCACCGTGATCGTCAGAGCATGTTTGGCGTGGCTCAGACCAAGGTTCAGCGCATTGGCTTTGCCGGCGTTGTGCTCAAGATTGATCACCTCAAGCCAGGGGTAATCAAGTCCCGCCAGTACCTCTGCGGTGGCATCGGTCGAACCGTCATTGATCACGATGACCTGCAGGCCACCGGCGTATTGCTGCAGGGCAATGCTCTGGACCGTTGCGGCAATGTTTTGGGCCTCGTTGTAGGCCGCCACAAGAATGGTGATGGCCGGCAGCGGTGGCAAATCAGCTTTGAAAATCGGGCGCTTGTCCAGCACAAGGCTGGCCACCAAAAAAGCGTTCATGAAGCCTGGGATGATGGCGATGCCATAAATCGCCAGGTGCGCGGGCACAGCGCCCACCACAACCGTCAAGTCCCTGACCCAAGCCTGGGCCATCACAACCGAGAACCCGGTCCATAGTGCGGCCACCAGCAGCGCCAACGCAAACTTCCAGTGAACGGAGAAGTAGTGCCCAGAATGGCCTTGCGCGGGCTCAACGGTTACTGGCGCAGGATCCTTTGGAGGGGGCGGCGTACGTAACGCCTGGGTCGCATCGTCTTTGGTGTCTGAAAAGATTCGCATAAAACCTGCCATGCCCACGCCATAAGGAACAGCCACAAGCGACGCTTGAAGCCTCGCCATTTTGTCAAGGCGGCCCCCCTATGAATGGGTGGATTAAATGGGGAACTCCATCCAAATGGAAAAAAGAAGCCCCTTCGTGACGTAATCACGCGGGGGCTTACCGCCCGCATGGGTGTACAGGCTGGTGGTCTGGCCGCTGACGCTGCTGAGGGTGTGGGCGCTGGTGAGGTGCACGTCGCCTTGCATGCTCAAGCTGGTGTCGTGCCCGCTGAACAGGCTGATGCTGGCCGGGGTGACCCACACCGCAGATGCCGGCGTATCAAGGTGCAGCAAGGGCTTGGCAAATTTCTCGACCGGGTCGGTCAAGGTGCGGCTGCCGCTTTGTGCCTTCTTGGCCTCCTGCCCGTTGACACTGCCGTTGTACTTGCCCTGGGCTTGCGGGTCCATGGCGTCGGCGTGTTGCTGCATGGCCTGTTGGGCATCGTGGCTGGCCAGGCCTTGGGCGCCTTGCTGGCGGGCGCTCTGGCTGAGGGCGTCACCCAGTTGGCGCGCGGC
>JAGWTR010000013.1 GCA_028868855.1 Burkholderiales bacterium
GCCTACCCGCAAGCCGACCTGTGGGACAGCGACACAGACGCCCTGCCTGCACCGCTGCGCCGCTTGCGCCGGCGGGCCCGGCACTTTGCCGAGCAGCACATCAGTCCGCTGTCCGCACGCCTGGACCTGGCCGCGCACTTGCCGCCCGGCCAGGCGCACCCGCAGACCATGGCCCTGCTGAGCGAAGCTGGCCGGCAAGGCTGGCTCAGCTATGTGTTGCCACCGCCGATGGGCAGCATGGCCTGGACCGCCATGGCTCATCCCTTGATCTGGCAATGCTGCCTGGTGGTCGAAGAGTTTTCGCGTGCCTGCGGCGGTCTCATGCTGCTGCTGTCGGCTCACCACCTCGGCACCATGCCGTTGTTGCTCTCGGGCGACCTGGGCCTGATCTGGCGCACGCTCAGGCCAGTCTACCGGTCGTGTCAGGCGGGCACGCCCCACCTGGTGGCCTTTGCCATCACCGAGCCGGGCGCGGGCTCCGATGCCGAAGATGGCCATGGCGCCGCGCTCTATCGCCCCGGCGTGGTGGCCAAAGCGGTGGACGGCGGCTGGCTGCTCAACGGGCGCAAGTGCTTCATCAGCGGGGGCGACCTCGCCAAGTCGGCCACGGTCTTTGCCGCCTTGCAGGGCGAGGGCATGGAGTCGTGGACCTGCTTTTACGTCGACACCGCGCAAAGCGGCTTCAAGGTCGCCCGCACCGAGTTGAAGATGGGCATGCGTGCCTCGGGCGCGGCCGAGCTGGAACTGACCGACGTGTTCGTGCCCCACGATCGCGTGGTCGGCGGGCTGCGTCAGGGCTGGGCGATCAACCGCGCCACGCTCAATACCTCACGCATGCCTGTGGCCTCCATGGGCGTGGGCTTTGCCCGCGCGGCCACCGAACTGGCGGTGGCCTTTGCGCGCAGTTACACACTGGGCGGCAAACCCCTCATCCATTACCAGGAAGTGCAACTGCAGCTCGCCGACATGGTGGCCCAGACGCGCGCCATACGAGCCATGGTTTGGCAGGAGGCCCGCCACGCCTGGCGGCCACGCCAGCTTCAAGCGTCGGCCTGCAAGTTCCACGCGACAGACCGCGCCCAACGGGTCTGCGAGATGGCGCTTGATCTGCTGGGCGACCATGGCGCCGCGCACGAGGCGGGCATCGAACGCGTACTGCGGGACGTGCGCCTGACGCGCATCTTCGAGGGCACGAACCAGATCAACCGACTCTCGCTCATCGAGGACTGGCAGACCCAGTTGCTCGATGTGCACCACTTCGCTGGAGTTTGACCATGCCGCACCCCACCTGGCAGCACGACGTCTTCTTTCAATACCCGCTGTCGCGCTTTGGCACGAGCTGCGGGGAAATTGATCTGCCCATCCTCTACTACGACTGCTCCGTCGTCATGGCCATATTTCTGGTCGATGCTGACAAGGCAGCGGCGGCGGTGCGAGACGTCGCCTTGACGGTCGTCCCCATCGCGGGCGGCAAGGCCTTGGTCGGCGTCGCCTTCTACGAATACCGCGAGACCGCCATCGGCCCTTACAACGAGGTCGGGGTGGCCATCGTCGTGGCCCCAAAGGGCCAACGCCTGCCGCGGCTGCCCTGGTGGTCCTTGGTCGGCGCGCTCGACAAGAACCCGCTAGGCTTTCACATCGTCGACCTGCCAGTGACAACGGATGCGGCCTGTTCGGCTGGGCGTGAGGCATGGGGCTACCCCAAGTTCGTCACGCCCATTGCCTTTGCCAGCGAAGGCCAGCGCTTTCGGGGCGTGGTCACCGATCCACAAGACCAGTCGGACCTGCTCACGCTCGAAGGCCGCATCGGCATGGGCCTGCCCGGCCCCTTGCTGGACCTGGCCCTGTACTCGCGGCTCAACGGCCAGGTGCTGCGCACCCTGGTCAACACGCGTGGCGGTGCCCAATTGGCCATGGGCGGCGGCCTGCAGCTCAAGGTATCGGCCAGCTCGCGTCACCCCATGGCCGAGCGGCTTCGCATGCTGGGTCTGGATGGCGCGCGGCCTCTGTGCGTCAGCCACAGTGACCGGCTGCAATTGCGACTCAATGCCGGCGCCCCCATTGCCGACAATCCCCTGACAGGCTCAAATGACTGACCAACACGCAACCATGGCCCATCGACGCTACCCAGACACCTCAAGCATTCGCACCCACGCCATCAAGTCCAGCTTCATGGGCCATGGTGTGGCTTGTGCGGCGACCTTGCACTTGCCGATGGACGGCCGTGATGCGCCGCGTCCGGCCATCCTGATGGTGGGCGGCTGGGGCAGTGTTCAGCAGGCCTTGACCTCGTCGTACGTGAACCGTTTCGTCGAAGCCGGCTGGGCGGTGATGGAGTTTGATTTCCCCACCTGGGGGCACAGCGCAGGCTGGCCGCGGCAGGAGATCAATCCTTGGATGCGGGTCAGGGTGGCCGACGCGGCGCTGGCCCACCTGCGCAGCCTGCCCCAGGTCGATGCCAACCAGGTCGTGTTGTGGGGCACGTCCTTCGGTGGCGGGCACGTGGTTGATCTGGCGACCCAACATCCGGAACTGCTGGGCGCGATCATCCAGGTGCCCATGCTGGATGGCCTGGCGGCCGTCCGTGCCGTTCCCTTGCCCAGACTGCTGCAATTCATGGCCTATGGTCTTGCAGATTTGTTCAAACCGGGCGCACGCATTTATCTGCCCACACTGTCCAAGCCCGGTGAACTAGGCACCATGGACCGGGACAAGGCCTGGGAAGCCCTTGAACTGGCCCTGGCCGCCCTGGGCAAGAAATACGACAACCGGGTGAGCGCCCGATCTGTGCTGACCATGGCGCCCTACCGACCCTGGACACGCCTCAAGCAAGTGGGCGTGCCGATGTTGATCATGGGCGCGACGGCCGACACGGTGGCGCCCTTTGTGTCTGGCAAGGTGCATCGGGTGAACAACCCGCACCTGCAGGTGATCGAGATCGCCGCAGATCACTTTGATCCCTACTTCGATCCGGTCTTTCCGCAGATGATCGAGCGCCAACTGGCGTTTCTCAGGACCTTGCTGCCTCATCAGTGACAGCACCCACGCCCGCGGAGGCGGCCTGCTGGTCCGCGTGGTAGCTCGATCGCACCATCGCCCCCACGGCCGCGTGGCTGAAGCCCATCTGGTGCGCCTCGGCTTCAAACATCTTGAAGGTATCCGGGTGCACATAGCGGCGCACCGGCAGATGATGACCGCTGGGCGCCAGGTATTGACCGATGGTGATCATGTCGATGTCGTGCGCGCGCATGTCGCGCATCACCTGCAGGATCTCGTCGTCGGTCTCGCCCAGGCCGACCATGATGCCGCTCTTGGTGGGCACGTCGGGGTACAGGGCCTTGAAGCGCTTGAGCAGGGTCAGGCTGTACTGGTAGTCCGAGCCGGGGCGCGCTTCCTTGTACAGGCGCGGCGCGGTTTCCAGGTTGTGGTTCATCACGTCGGGCGGGGCCAGCTTGAGAATCTCAAGCGCGCGGTCCATGCGCCCCCGGAAATCCGGCGTCAGGATTTCGATGCGCGTGGCGGGCGACAACAAGCGCACCTGGCGGATGCACTCGACAAAATGCGCCGCCCCGCCATCGCGCAGGTCATCGCGGTCCACGCTGGTGATCACGACATAGCTGAGTTTGAGCGCCGCGATGGTCTTGGCCAGGTTGATGGGCTCGTCCGCATCGAGAGGGTCGGGGCGGCCATGGCCCACGTCACAAAACGGGCAGCGCCGCGTGCACTTGTCCCCCATGATCATGAAGGTGGCCGTGCCGTGGCCAAAGCACTCGCCGATGTTGGGGCAAGAGGCCTCTTCGCACACCGTGTTCAGCTTGTGTTCGCGCAGGATCTTTTTGATCTCGTAAAAGCGCGTGTTGGGTGATCCGGCCCGCACGCGGATCCAGTCCGGCTTTTTCAGCACCTCACCCACGGGCACGATCTTGATGGGAATGCGCGCGGTTTTGGCTTGGGCCTTTTGCTTGACGCTGGGGTCGTAAGCGGGGCCAGATGGGTTGGACTCGGGGGGCGTGGATTCGGTGACCATCCCGTCACTTTAGCCGATTGGGCTTGGCGTCCGCCGTTATGCACCCAGATGACTGGCCAGCCGGCGGGACAATTCCGCGGCCACCTCGTCCCACGAGGCGCTCACCCCCAAGGTGGCCAGGTCGATGGTCTTCAACCCCATGTAGCCGCAGGGGTTGATGCGCCCGTAAGGACTCAGGTCCATGGCCACATTCAGCGCCACGCCATGGTAGGTGCAGTGTCGGCTGACCTTGATGCCCAGCGCCGCGATCTTGCCCAAGCCCAGGAAGGGATCCCGACCCGGCTCCGGCTTGGCCAGCACGCTGTGACCAAACGGGTCGTCCAGCTTGACGTAGATGCCCGGCGCGCCAGTGACCCGGTGCCCGGTCACGCCCAAGGTGTCCAGCGTCTTGAGGACGGCCTGCTCGACTCGATACACGTATTCCTTGACGTAGATATCCTGGCGCTTCAGGTCGACCAGCGGGTAGGCCACCACCTGCCCGGGCCCGTGATAAGTGACCTGCCCGCCTCGGTTGGTCTGCACCACAGGGATGTGATCCGGCCCCTCGGGGTTGAACAGGACGTGGTCGGCCTTGCCCGCCAGGCCTTGCGTGAACACGGGCGGGTGCTCGCACACCCAAAGCTCATCGGGGGTTTCGGACTGGCGCGCCTCCGTGAAGGCCTGCATGGCCTGAGCGGTAGGCAGGTAGGGCACGCGGCCCAGATTCTTGATGACCACCTCAAGCCCGTCCCAGTCGCTGGAACAAGGCCCCGGGCAAACGCGCCACCCGCCCCATCAATTCCAACTCCAGCAAATGGGCGCCCAAATCCGCCGGGCCCATGCCGGTGCGCGCCGACAGGGCTTCCTGGCTGACCGGCTCAAACCCCATGGCCGCCAATACCGCGTCGTCATCCTGGTCCTGCGTGACCTCATGCGCACCTGGATCGAGCGGCGCCTCCCCCCCCGACCATTGCCAGCGCAATTCCTCCACCACGTCCTGGGCGGTTTCCACCAGCTTGGCGCCCTGCTTGATCAGCGCGTGGCAACCCCGCGCCTGGGGCGAGTGGATCGAACCGGGAATGGCCAGCACCTCGCGGCCGATTTCCGTGGCCAGCCGCGCCGTGATCAGGGAACCCGACTGCAGTGCGGCCTCGACCACCAGGGTGCCGCGCGACAAGGCCGCAACGAGGCGGTTGCGTTTGGGGAAATTGGGCGGCAGGGGCGGCGTGCCCAGCGCGAACTCACTGATGAGCAAGCCCGCCTGCGCCAGGCGGTGCGCCAGGTCCAGATTCTTCTTGGGGTAGACGCGGTCCAGACCCGTGCCAACCACGGCCACGGTGCTGCCAGGTCGGCCCGCCTGTGGCTGAACGGGGCGACCCGCCAGAGCACCTTCGTGTGCGGCCGCGTCAATGCCCAGGGCCAGGCCCGACACCACCGTAATGCCGGCCTGACTCAAAGCCTGTGCAAACGAAAAAGCGTTGTCCGTGCCCTGTGCAGTGGGGTTGCGGCTGCCGACAATGGCCACGCTGGGCGCCTGCAACAGCGCCGCCCGGCCTTGTGCAAACAGCAGCAAGGGTGGGTCGGCAAGCTCCAGCAAGGTGCTCGGGTACAAGGGGTCACCCAGGGTGATGAGCGCGCGGGGCGCCGCCGGATTAGACCCCGCCAGCCATGCTTGCGTGGCCGCCACCTGCTCATCCAGCCCTTCGGGCGGGTTCAGCAACTGGGTCGCCTCGCGCGCCGTCACGATGCCTGTGAGGGCGTCACGGCCAGCAGCAAACACCGCCTGCGGCGACCCCAGTGCCGCCAGCAAGCGCCGCGCCGAGGCCGGGCCCACGCGGGGCGTCAGCAAAAGCCGCAGCCACGCGGCGAGTTCGTCGCGATCCATCAGGGGCTCAACACACCATCAGACCCTCAAGGCTGGGTGAAGCGATCACCGGGCTTGACAGGGTCTTTCACCGTCAGGATCAGGGCATAGGACATGCGGTCGAAGGTGCGGAACACGAACAGCAAGCCGTGGCGCTCATCCGGCAGCTTGATGAAGGGCTTTTTGTCTTCGGTCATGTCGCGCACGACATTGCCATCGCGCCACAGCGCCAGCACATGGCCGCGTTCCAGGCCATCACGCGTGCCCCGGTTCAGGGCCACGATCTGGTTCTGTCCTGCGGTCAGGGCATCGCCGTAAATGGAGACGATCTGGCCGGCCACATCCTGAGCGGGCGCGTGCGGAGCCAGGTTGTCGAATTCACGCGCGGGCACCGGGGCCAGGCGGTCTCCCACCATCGCTTCCTGGCGCAGGGAGGTGGTGGTGAAGGTGGACGGAATGACCATGGGCTGCCCGTCCGCACCCGTGCCCTCAGCGCCTTCGCGCACCAGGTCCAGGGTCCCCACATAGGCGGCCTCATACCCCAGCACTTCCTTGGTGGCGGGATCACGCAGCGGCTTGGGTTCGCGGAACAGGCGCCATTCACGCACGCCGCCCAACTCGCCGCGCACATAGGCGGTTTCACCCCGAGACAGCATCACGCGGCCTTCCTGGGTGGCGACCACACGCGGCGCCTTCAGCAGCTCGTCGCTGTTGTCAAAAATAACCGCCTCATTGAAGAACGGTTCGATCAGGTGCAGGGGCACACTGGTGAGGGCGTCGTTCAGCGAGCCCTCCCGGATGCGCGGTGACAGTCGCCCCCCCTGATTGGTGCCCACCGGCTCGCCCAGGCGCAAACGGGCGCGGCCATTGGATTTGTCCAGGTACAGCACTTGCCCGGGGAAGATCAGGTGCGGGTTGCGGATTTGCTGCAGGTTCATGCCCCACAATTCCGGCCAACGCCATGGCGTTTTCAGGAACAGCTTGGAGATGCCCCACAGGGTGTCGCCACGCTTGACGGTGTAGGAATCGGGCGCATTGGGCGCGAGCTCCGACAGCGGCACGCCAGCCTCGGCGACCTGCTTGGCGGTGCCTCGCTGCTGCGAGGTGATCGGGTAGTTGGGGCCCCCGTCAGCATGAACGACCGTGGCCGAAACACACAGGGCTGCCGCAACCGATAAGGCCATGGCGTGGGCAAGGGGCAGCAATCGCTGGGTCATGAAAACTCTCTCCAATCCACCCGCCGATGAGGTCCCTGGTAGCAAGGATTCTCGGAATTCGGCAAAATCTGGTCAATGATCGATTGATTCTGCCCGCAAATTGAAGGCCTCAGCAATGAAAATTGCCCCCAGTTGTGAGAACAATCTGCAGCTCGGCCTTGTCTTTCGTTGCGCCGCTCCCACATCGAACAGGGGTATCCCTGCTCCCCGTTTGACCGATTTATCCTGATTTCGTAGATCACCATGGCTCAGCTGTCCATCCTTTGCTACCCCGACGCCCGCCTGCACAAAGTGGCCCGACCCGTTGCCACGGTCGATGACCGTGTGCGTCAACTGGTCGATGACATGCTGGAAACCATGTATGAGGCCAAAGGGGTCGGCCTGGCCGCCACGCAGGTGGATGTGCACGAGCGCATCGTCGTGATCGACACCAGCGAAGAGCGCAACGCCCCGTGCGTGCTGATCAACCCCGAGATCATCGCCGCCAGCGACGACATGATCATTTGGGAAGAAGGTTGCCTGTCCGTGCCCACCATCTATGACAAGGTGGAGCGCCACGCCCGCATCCGCGTGCGCGCCCTCAACCGGGAGGGCCAGCCCCATGAATTTGACGCCGATGACTTGCTGGCCGTGTGTGTGCAGCACGAACTCGATCACCTCATGGGCAAGGTCTTTGTGGAGTATTTGTCGCCCCTCAAGCGCAACCGCATCAAAACCAAGATGCAAAAACGCACCCGCGACGAACAAGAGGCCTGAGCCCAGCGCATGAAAATCGTTTTTGCGGGCACGCCCGAATTTGCGCGGGAGGCCCTGGCCGCCCTGCACGCCGCCGGTTTTGACATCCCCTTGGTGCTGACCCAGCCGGATCGGCCGGCGGGCCGGGGCCTGAAATTGCAGGCCTCCCCCGTCAAGCAATTCGCGCTGGACCACGGCATGGGGGTGGCGCAACCGCACAGCCTCAAACTGGATGGCAAGTCCCCCGAGGAGGCCGCTGCGGCCCGCACCACGCTGGAACACCTCCAGCCCGACCTGATGGTGGTGGCGGCCTACGGACTGATCCTGCCCAAGTGGGCACTCACCTTGCCGCGCCTGGGCTGCCTGAACATCCACGCCTCGCTGTTGCCGCGCTGGCGCGGCGCCGCCCCCATCCACCGCGCCATCGAAGCGGGCGACCCGGAGACCGGCATCACCATCATGCAAATGGACAAAGGCCTGGACACGGGCGACATGCTGCTCACCGAGCGCGAAGCCATCCGACCGGACGACACCACCGCCACCTTGCACGACCGGCTGGCCAGACTGGGCGCGCGCCTGTGCGTCGAAGCGCTGGAAATGGCGGCCTGCGGCGGTTTGACGCCCACCCCCCAGCCTGCCGAGGGCATCACCTACGCCCACAAGATCGACAAGGCCGAGGCCGCCATCGATTGGGCCCAAGCCGCCCGCGACATCGAGCGGCGCGTGCGGGCGTTTGACCCCTTTCCCGGCGCCACCTTGCAATGGGAAGGCGAGACCGTCAAGCTGTGGGCCGCGTCGGTGCTGCCAGCCAGTGGCGCGCCCGGCCAGATCCTGCACGCCAACGGCGATGGCCTGGTGGTGGCCTGTGGCGAGCAGTCGCTGGCTTTGCTCACGCTGCAACGCCCGGGGGGGCGCCGCCAGAGCGTGCGTGATTTCTTGCAGGCGCGTCCCGCCACGGTCTCGCAGCTGTCTTGAACTGGACCGCGCCGCCCGCATCTAACCGTTCAACGGATTTCCAGGAGTTTGCTCACCATGTTCAACATCATGAAAACCGCCATCCTGATGGCGGCCATCACCGCCCTCTTCATGGCCGTGGGCGGCATGATCGGCGGGCGCAGCGGCATGATGATGGCGCTGGTGGTGGCGCTGGGCATGAATTTCTTCAGCTACTGGTTCAGCGACACCATGGTGCTCAAGATGTACAGCGCCCGCGAGGTCGACGCCAGCAGCGCGCCGCGCTTCTACGCCATGGTGCAGGACCTGGCCCAGCGCGCCCAGTTGCCCATGCCGCGCGTCTACCTGATCGATGAGGCCGCGCCCAACGCCTTCGCCACGGGCCGCAACCCCGAGCACGCCGCCGTGGCCGCCACCACCGGCATCCTCAATGTGCTCACCGAGCGCGAACTGCGCGGCGTGATGGCGCACGAACTGACGCACGTCAAGCACCGCGACATCCTCATCAGCACCGTCAGCGCGACCATGGCCGGTGCCATCTCGATGCTGGCCAATTTCGCCATGTTCTTTGGTGGGCGCGATGAGAACGGCCGCCCGGCCAACCCGCTGGCCGGCATCGCCGTGGCCATCCTGGCGCCGCTGGCCGCCAGCGTGATCCAGATGGCGATCAGCCGGGCCCGCGAATTCGAAGCCGATCGCGGCGGCGCCGAGATCAGCGGCGACCCCCAAGCCCTGGCCAGCGCCTTGCAGAAGATTCAGTACGTTGCCCGCGGCACCCCCTTGCCTGCCGCCGAGCAACACCCCGAAACGGCGCAGATGATGATCATGAACCCGCTCTCGGGTGAAGGCCTGCGCGGCTTGTTCTCCACCCACCCCTCCACCGAGGAACGCGTGGCGCGCCTGCTGGCCATGCCCCTGGCCAGGGGTTAAGGCGTCCCAGACCGGCCCCTCAAGAACCGGTCACTCCTGACCGATATTCGTAAAACGCGCCAGCCCCTTCGGCGACTGGCGTGTTTTTACGGGGTCTACATGGATCAATCATCGCAGGAGCGAGTCAATCGTCGCGCCACTCACTGGAAGTCGCTGGCCTGGGTGACCTTCGCCGCCGGGCTGGTGGTGACGCTGCTGACTTGGTACCACGCCGCTCGCACCGAGCAGCTTGAAGCCGACGCGGCGTTCAAACAGGCGGCACTGGACAGCAACCGCCGCCTCACCGACACCATCGAACGTCAAGTGGCCCTGTTGGGTGGCTTCCAGTCCCTGTTCCTGGCCACCGAGTCGGTGAGCCGGACCGACTTTCACCGCCACTACGCCACGCGGGACATCGACAGCGCGTTTCCCGGCCTGCTGGCCGTGCAATACGCCCGCCTGGTGCCGCCTGCTGCGCAACCGGGCGTTGGCGCTGAGCGCCTCGTTGTCAACTATGTGGAGCCGGCCGCTGCCAATACCGAACTGCCGAACTACGACCACTTTGCCGCGGACGACGAGCGCCGCGCCGCCGCGCTGGACGCCCGCGACGCCGGCAAACCCATCGCGTCCCCCCCCCTGACCCTGGTGGCGGGCAAGGCGCCCCATGCGCGCGGCCTGGTGATCTTTGCGCCCATCTACCGGCCGCAGCAAGCCGTCGATTCGGTCGAACAACGCCGCGCGGCCTTTTCCGGGGTCATTGTCGCGGCCATCGCGACCGACGCCGTGCTGGCGTCCATTGCCCCCACCGGCGACTGGAGCGAACTCCGCTGGCAGGTGCGCGACATCGGTCGCAGCGACAGCGTCACGCCGGGCACCGCAAAGCAGAGCCTGTTCGACACCGCCGCGTTGAGCCGCACCGCCTTTGCATCGGACCGCCCGCCGGCCGATAACGACCGTCTCGTCCAGACCGTCCATGTGGCTGGGCGCCGCTGGGAATTGACGCTGACACGCCCCGCCGTGCACCCCCTGTGGCGGCCCTGGCCGCTGGCGCTGCTGGCCGGCGGCATCGTGGCCTCCTTGGGCTTGAGTTTGGCGCTGCGCACCCTCGCCACCCGGTACAGCCACGCCATGCGCCTGGCCCAACGCCTGAGCAGCCATGCCCGTGCCAGCGAAAAACACCTGCGCTCGGTGCTCGACAACACCGTCGACGGCATCGTCACCTTCAACGAAGCCGGCACCGTCCTGGGCGCCAACACCGCCATCTCCAAAATATTCGGCGTTGGCGAGGACCAGCTCGTCGGGCAAGCCCTCAGCCGCCTGATTCCGTCCATCCGCAGCCACGGGCTGGATCAATCGATGGAAGATTTCCTGATGATGAGTCCGCGCGGCAAGCTGGACAGCTCACGCCGACGCATCGAGGGCCGCCGTCAGGACGGGAGCACCGTCCCGCTGGAGTTGGCCGTCAGCACCATGGACAACGAAGGCGAGAAGCAATACGTGGGCATCTTGCGCGACCTGAGCTCCGAGCAGCTGGCCGAGGAATCGTTTCTGGAGGCGCAACGCCAGCTCAGCGAAGTCGACGAGATGCGCCGTGTCATCGTGCACAACGCGCCTTATGCCATTTTTGTGCTCAACCGCCATGGTGTCATCCAGACCGTCAACCCGGCCGGCGAAGCCCTGCTGGGTTACAAATCTCAGGACCTGATCGGCCAAAGCACCACAGAGCGCTTCTTTGATCCCGAAGAAGTGAAGGAGCGCGCCCGCATGCTGGCGCTGCGACTGAATCGGCCCGTGGAAGACTTGCAGGTGCTGGCCCACTTGGCCGGCGAATCGCCGGGCGTGTCCAGCGAGTGGACGCTGGTGCGCGCCGATGGTCGCCACCTGACCGCCGAAATTTCCGTCACCTTGCTGCACAACGAGGCCGACCAGATGACCGGCTACCTGGCCATGGCCTCGGACGTGAGCTCGCGCCGCGAAGCCGAAAACCAGCTGCAACACCTGGCCCTGCACGACTCGCTAACGGGCCTGCCCAACCGGAACATGCTGCAAGAGCAGCTCAAGGCCTCGCTGACGTTGGCCGAGCGCGATGGCAACAGCCTGGCGCTGATGTTCCTCGACCTGGACCGTTTCAAGAAGATCAACGACACCCTGGGCCACCACATTGGCGACAGCATGCTGATCGAAGTGGCACGCCGTCTGCGCTCGGAGATGCGGACCTCCGACATCGTGGCCCGCCTGGGCGGCGATGAGTTCGTGATCCTGCTGCCGCGCATCGCGCTGCCCGAAGATGGCGAGGTGGTCGCCCAAAAAGTACTGGAGCTGTTCATCGAGCCGCTGCGGGTGGGCCCCCACGAATTGCGCGTCACGCCCAGCGTGGGGCTGGTCATCTACCCCGCCCACGGCCATGACGCCATCACCTTGATGCGCCACGCCGACCTGGCCATGTACCAGGCCAAGAGCAACGGGCGCAACCGGGTGCAGATGTACACCGATGTCATGGAGTCCCCGACGCTGGACACCCTGCGCCTGGAAAACGACCTCTATAAAGCGCTCGAACGCGACGAGTTGCGCCTGCACTACCAGCCACAGTTCGACTGCATGAGCGGGCGCATCACCGGCGCCGAGGCCCTGGTGCGCTGGGAACACGGCGGCAAGCTGGTCCCCCCCGCCGACTTCATCCCGCTGGCCGAAGAAACCGGGCTGATCATCCCGATGGGCGAATGGGTGTTGCGCCGCGCCTGCGCAAAAGCCCAGGCCTGGCGCGAGCGCAGCGGCTGGCCCATGCGCATCGCCGTGAACCTGTCGGCCATCCAGCTCGATCAGGTCGACATCGTGAGCCTGGTCGCCCAGGTGTTGCAAGACACCGGACTGCCCGCCACAGCCCTGGAGCTGGAAATCACCGAAAGCGTGGTCGTGCGCGAATCGCTGCGTGCCGCTGCCATCCTGACCCAGTTGCGCGCCCTGGGCGTGGCCATCGCCATTGACGACTTCGGCGTGGGCTATTCAAGCTTCTCGTATCTGCGCGAGCTACCCGTGGACCGGCTCAAGATGGACCGATCCTTCCTGGTGAATGTGCCCGAATCCGCCGGTGACAGCCGCCTGGCCGCCGCCCTGATCGCCATGGCGCACCGCCTGGAGGTGGGCATCATTGCCGAAGGCGTCGAGACCGAAGAGCAGCATGAATTCCTGCGCGCCCACGGCTGCGACGAAAGCCAGGGCTACCACCTGGGTCGCCCGATGGCCGAGCCGGCGTTTGAGGCCTTGTTAATGGAGCACAGCCGCAACAGCGCAGCCAAGGATGCCCTGGCCAAGATCAATGCCTTGGCCGCATCGCCGCGCATGGGCAAGCCGCAGGCCAAGGCGACCAGTCCGATCGCTCAGCGCAGGTCAAGCAAGGACGTCTAGCTCAGCAAACGCTCGGGATCGGCATCGAGCTTGGCCAAGGCATCCCGGGTGGCGCGCACCGTGAGGGATTCGTCCTCCACAGGCACCAACAGGCCGGCCTGCAAAAACGCCCCCAGGCGATGCAACTGAAACAACACGCCGCGCCCCTGCGGCGTCACGAACAGGGCCAATTGCTTTTGCAGGCCCGACCAGGCGAACTGCACCGCCTCCTGGGTGCCCCGGTAATCCAGCTGGAACCAGGCGCCAATTTGCAACTCGCGCGCCCAGGCCAGCATGGCGGGGGTGGGCAGCGTGCCGCCATCGGCCACCACTTCCAGATCGTGACTTTCATGGCCGGACAGGTCGCGCAGGGTCTGCTCGTCCAGTTCGACATCGGCCAGATTGGGCAGGATTTCGTCGAGGGCCTCCAAGCGCTCGGTGACTTCCTTCAGGTGTGCCGACGAGATCGTGGCCGAGCGTGCGGAAAACGCCGCCGCCAAGGCCGTGTTGAGTACATGCACTTGCTCGTCCTGTTTTTCGATGGACATGCCGGTGCGCGACATGCCATCACGCACCGTCTTGAGCAAGGGCGGCAGGCGGCGCAGCACGTCGGCGCGGTCCTCGCGTGAATGCTTGGCGGCGGCCGACCAGATCAGATCAGCAGCCGCCCGCTTGAGTACGCGGGTCTCTTCACTGGAGGGGCTGGTCTGCACGGCACTGTGGGCCAGGACATCGGCCCAGACACGGAACAGAAAGTCGCGGATGCCTTCATGCACGGGCACGTCTTGCAGCATCTTGCGCAATTCGATGGTGTATTGAATGGCCCAGGTTTCGCGCTGCTCGACCTGCTGAGCCAGAGACACGCCCTTGCGGCTGGCTTCGTTGTCGTCGCGGAAATAGCGTTCCAGGAATTTCTCAAATTCGATCAGCACCGTCTGGAACACGCGCCGACCGGTGTCGGGATAGGCCTCCACCACCTGCACGATGCGCTTGATCTCGCCGGGCAAGGTGTCTTCCCCCTCGCGCGGCGCGGTGGCAAAGCCCATGACACAGGAACCCATGCGGTCGATCAGGGCGCGCGCAGGGTGGTCGATGGTGGCAAAGAAATCCGGCTCGGTGACGGCCACGCGCAGCACTGGCATCTGCAAACGCGCAAACCAGACGCGGATGCTGGCCGGCAGGCGCTCTTCGGTCAGGATGCTTTGAAACAACAGCGCCACGATCTCGATGATGGCCCGCTCCGTGGGCGTGCTGGCCGCTTTTTTGAGGGCCTGTTTGCTCGCCAGCAAGTCCTGCAACAAGCCCTCAGGCGCTCCCGCGTACTCGCCCTGCCCGGATTCGATGTGCCGCAGCACGATCTGGTTGGCGGCCTCAATGGCGTGTCCGAGTGCCGGCGTCATGGGGATCGTTGTCGGCGCCGCACCCTGCGCATGCGTGGGCGCGAACCCAGGCACCTTCTGCGCGACGAACTGATTGAGCTTGCCCAACACCATTTGCGGCGCCACTGCCGGGCGCCGCAATTCTGCGGACTGGGTCATCTGCCGGGTTTCTTCATGGGAGTCGCCCATGGGCTGCATCCCGCTGTTGCCCAGCTGCGAGGCACGGCCCACCACACCAGGGGTGGTGGCGCCACCCGCCGAGCGGGACGTGATGCTGGGCGCCACCCCGGTGTCTTTGGCGCGACGAATGAAGGGGCGCAAGTCAATGTCGGGCTTGACGCCATGGTCCAGCAAGAAATGGTTGGCGTCGTGATAGGCCTCTTGCGCCAGCAAAGTCACCTCGCTGTGCAGCACTGTTTGCAAGGTCTTCCAGTGGGCCTCTCCCAAGCCAGCGTCCAGCCAACTGTCCATCAGCCAGCGGGCCAGCACTTGCGGCCGCAACACGTCGCCGGCGGCCTCCACCGCTGCGGCAGACCCCGCCTCCAGGGCGCTCAGGCGCGAACACAGGTCGGTGTACTCCCAGCCAGCCTGATCGGCAATGGTCTGCCCCAGACGCGAGACCATCATGTCGTGTTCGACCGCGCTGTTTTCGACCAGGCTGAATTCAGCCGCATTAGTACCCTGGCCGATGGGTTTGGTGTCCAGTGGCCGCGCCAGACGTACCGCCGTCAGGGCCGCCTGCATCCGCTGCCCCAAGCCCTGGCGCCAGACGTCTAGGCACAGCGGCATGTCGAGCACCAGGTCGCGGCGCCGCATGTACAAGGCCGGTTCGGCGGTCTGCGAGGCCAGCAGCTTGGCGCCTTCAGCGCAGGCCAGCACCAGACCAGGCGCCCCCCGAAACAGGGTCTCCAGATAGGTTTTCCTGGCCATGAGGGCCAGCGTACGAGACGAGCCTATGGATGCCATGTGGTCGATAAATCAAAACAGGCGCCATGCCAAGCCGCCCGTTTGCATGTTGTATTGCTGCCCAACTCTACACCACCGCTCCGGAGTTGGGATCGTTGGGATCGACCTCTTTTCTGGCGTTTTTCATGAGGTCTTCACGGGTCACGCCCAACCACATGGCAATGGCTGCCGCGACAAACACCGAGGAGTAGATGCCAAACAGAATGCCGATCGTCAGCGCCACGGCAAAGTAATGCAGGGTCGGGCCGCCAAAAATCAACATGGCCAGCACCATCATCTGCGTGGACCCGTGGGTGATGATCGTGCGGCTCGTGGTGCTGGTGATGGCGTGGTTGATGACCTGCTCGGTGCTGAGTTTGCGGAAGCGGCGGAAGGTTTCACGGATGCGGTCAAAAATCACCACCGACTCGTTGACCGAGTAGCCCAGCACGGCCAGCACGGCCGCCAGCACCGACAGCGAGAACTCCCACTGGAAGAAGGCGAAAAAGCCCAGGATGATGATGACGTCGTGCAAGTTGGCGATGATGGCCGCGACCGAGAACTTCCACTCGAAGCGGAAGGCGAGGTAAATCATGATGCCGGCCACGGAGGCCAGCAGGGCCAGTGCGCCATCGCGGGCCAGTTCGCTGCCAACCTGGGGCCCCACGAACTCGCTGCGCTGCAGGTTCACCACCGTTTGAGCACCGCTTCGGCACACTTGGTGGCCCGAGGCCTCACCGGCCATGGCGGCCTGGGTGCCCACCTCGCCTTTTTCGGCCTGGCACAGGGCGCCAAACACGCGTTGCACCACCTCGGCCTGCTTCATGTTCTGGCGCAGCGGCAGACGGATCAGCACGTCGCGCGAGGTGCCGAAGTTCTGCACCTGCACTTCGCCAAAATTAAGCGTTTCGACGGCGCCGCGAACCCGCCCGAGGTCGGCGCTTTGCGCGTACTGCACCTCGATGACTGAGCCGCCCGTGAATTCAATCGACAAGTGCAGGCCGCGGGTGACCAGAAAGAACACCGCCGCAGCAAAGGTCAGGAACGAGATGAGGTTGAAAATCAGCGCATGCCGCATGAACGGGATGTCGCGCTTGATGCGGAAAAATTCCATGACGTGCGTCCTTCAGTGGGGCGTCGGTTCAGTGAGCGGCAGAGTCGCCGTTGTTGGACAAGTCGGTCGAGACCTCCGCCGAGGTCTGACCTGGGTTGGCGGCCGGCTTCCAGACCTGGCCAATCGACACGCCCTTCAGCTTCTTCTGGCGGCCATACCAGAAGTTGACCAAACCGCGTGAGAAGAACACGGCCGAGAACATGGAGGTCAGGATGCCCAGGCAGTGCACCACGGCAAAGCCGCGCACCGGCCCGGAGCCGAAGGTCAGCAGCGCCACGCCCACGATCAGGGTGGTGACGTTGGAGTCCAGGATGGTGGCCCAGGCATGCTCGTAGCCGGCCTGGATGGCCGATTGCGGCGCGGCGCCATTGCGCAACTCTTCACGCACCCGCTCGTTGATCAGCACGTTGGCGTCGATGGCCATGCCCAGGGTCAGGGCGATGGCCGCGATGCCCGGCAGGGTCAAGGTGGCTTGCAGCATGGACAGCACCGCCACCAGCAGCAGCAAGTTGACCGCCAGCGCCAGTGTCGAGAACACGCCAAACAGCAGGTAGTACAGCATCATGAACACGGCGATGGCGCTGAAGCCATAGACCAGGCTGTGAAAGCCCTGTGCGATGTTCTCGGCGCCCAGGCTGGGGCCGACGGTGCGCTCTTCAATGATGTCCATCGGCGCAGCCAGCGAACCGGCGCGCAACAGCAAGGCGGTGTCGGCGGCTTCTTCGGGCGTCATGTGGCCCGAGATCTGCACGCGCCCGCCCGAGATTTCCGAGCGGATGACCGGGGCGGTCACGACCTCGCCCTTGCCCTTTTCGAACAGGATGATGGCCATGCGCTTGCCGATGCTCTCGCGCGTCACGTCGCGGAAGATGCGGGCACCGCGCGCATCCAGAGTCAGGTGCACGGCGGCTTCGTGGTTTTCGTCGTAGCCGGGCTGGGCGTCGGTCAGGTTGTCACCCGTGAGCACCACCTGGCGCTTGACGATGATGGGCACGCCACCGCGTTCGGCATAGCGTTCGGTGCCAAACGGCACGGCGCCGCCCGACAGGGCCGCGTGCGCCTCGGTGCTGTCATCGACCATGCGCACTTCCAGGGTGGCCGTGCGCCCGATGATGTCCTTGGCCTTGGCCGTGTCCTGCACACCAGGCAACTGCACCACCACACGGTCCAGGCCTTGTTGCTGAATGACGGGCTCGGACACCCCCAGCTCATTGATGCGGTTGTGCAGCGTGGTGATGTTCTGCTTGAGCGCCTGCTCTTGAATCGTGCGCTCAGACTGGGGTTTGAGCTGGCCAACGATGGTCACGTCGCCGCTGCCGCCCAAATCGGTGCCGTCGGTCCATTGCAGATCGGGCAAGGCGTCTTGCACCACCGTGCGGCCGGCCTTGCGCGCGGCGTCGTCACGAAAGCGCACGATGATCGCTGCGCCATCGCGGCGGATGCCTCCGTGGCGGATGTCCTTGTCGCGCAGCAGGGAGCGGATGTCGCCGCTCAGGCTTTCAATCTTCTGGGTCAGCGCGCCCTTCATGTCCACCTGCATCAGGAAGTGCACGCCACCGCGCAGGTCCAGGCCGAGGTACATGGGTTGGGCGTGCAGGCTGCGCAGCCACTGGGGCGAGCGCGACAACAGGTTCAGCGCGACGATGTAGCGCGGATCGGTGGGGTCCGGATTGAAGGCGTGCGTGATGACGTCGCGCGCCTTGAGCTGGGTGTCCGTGTCCGTGAACCGCGCCTTGATGGAGTTGCCGTCAAACTCGACGAAGTCGGCGTTCAAGCCCGCTGCCTTGAGGGCGGCTTCCACCCGAGGCACGGCATCGCTACCGAGCTTGACCGTGGACTTGCCGCTGGACAACTGCACGGCCGGCGCCTCGCCAAAGAAATTGGGCAGGGTATAGATAAAGCCGACCAGCAGGGCCAGGGCAATGATCAGGTGCTTCCACCAGGGGTAGCGGTTCATGGTTGAGGTCCTTGAGACTCTTTATTTGTAGCTGCCTTTGGGCAGCACCTGAATGACCGCCGAACGCTGCACTTGCAGCTCGGTGCCGGCCGCCACTTCAAGGCTGATAAAGGTGTCGCCGAGCTTGGTGATCTTGCCGATCACGCCGCCCTGGGTGACCACCTCATCGCCCTTGACGAGGTTTTCCAGCAGGGCCTTGACCTCTTTCTGGCGCTTCATCTGCGGGCGGATCATCACGAAGTACAGGACCACGATCATGACGATGGGCAGCAGCATGCTGTTGAAGAGACCGGCAGGGCCGCTGGCGGCTGGCGCGGCGGCCTGGGCATAGGCGTTGGAGATGAACATGGTGAATTCCTTCAAACAAAAGGCTCGCCCAAAGAGCAAGCCAAATCCGATCGATTGTATGCGGGGGGTGTGACTGGGCGCGCAGGCCCCGTCAGAGAACGTACTTGACCAGCGGATGCCCTGTCAGCGCCCGGTAGAGATTGTCGAGCTGCTCGCGACTGGTGGCCGTCACCGTGACGGTCAGGCCCAGGTACTTGCCACCGCTGCTGGGTCGCTGCTCCAGGGTGGCGGGGTCAAACGTGGGGTCGTGCTGAACCACCACCGCCACGATGGCCTCGACCAAGGCGGCATCGTGCAGCCCCATCACCTTGATGGGAAAGGCGCTGGGGAACTGGATCAGTGATTCTGGCGGGGGACTAGAGGGTGAGGGCGTTGCCATGGCGGGCTCCTTATTTGATGCCCAGACGAATGGCATCCCACATGCGACCCAGCCAGCCAGCGCTGGGCACCTCGTCCAGGGTTTGCAGGGGCAGCTCGCGCAGCGGCTGACCACCCAGGGTGACCTTGAGGGTGCCCACGGACTGACCTTTGTTGAGCGGGGCCAGCAAGGGATCGTTGCGGCTCACCGTGCTTTGCAAACTGGCCCCCTGTCCGCGCGGCACGACCACCACCAACGGGGTCAGGCGCCCCAGGCGCACGGTGGACGCCTGGCCTTTCCAGACCGGTGCGGTGCTCACCGCCTGGCTGGCATCGAACAGCTTGACCATGTCAAAGCCGCTGTAGCCCCAGTTCAGCAGCTTCTGGCTTTCGTTGGCACGTGCTTCGGGCGAGGCGGTGCCCACCACCACACTCAAAAGTCGGCGATTGCCGCCTGCGGTGGGGCGCTGCGCCGTGGCGATCAGGCAATAACCGGCGGCATCGGTGTAACCGGTCTTGAGGCCATCGACCGTCGGGTCGCGCCACAACAGCAAATTGCGGTTGGGCTGACGGATGCCGTTGTAGGTGAACTCCTTGGTGGAGTAGTACGGCAGGGACTGCGGGTAGTCGGTGATCAGGCGCATGGCGATGATCGACAGCTCGCGTGCCGTGCTGATGTGCCCTGGCGCGGTCAGGCCTTCCGGGTTTTTGAAGGCCGTGGCCTTCAGGCCAAACACCTGGGCCTGGCGGTTCATCATCTCGACGAAGCCTTCGACCGTGCCGCCGATGCCCTCGGCCAGCGCCACCGAGGCGTCGTTGCCACTCTGGATGATCACGCCCTTGATCAGGTCATCGACCTTGACGCGCGAGTTGACCTTGATGAAGGTGCGCGAAGCGCCGGTCATGCCGGTGCGCCAGGCACGCTCGGACACCGGCAGCTCCTGGTTGAGCTGCAGCCTGCCGTTCTGCAGGGCCTGGAAGGCCAGGTAGGCGGTCATCAATTTGGTCAGGGACGCCGGCTCGACGGGCTGGTCGGCGTTGCGAGCAGCCAGGGTCTGCTGACTGCTGAGGTCTTGCAGGATGTAGGCGCGCGCGGCCACTTCGGGCGGTTGCGGCAGCGCCGCGCTCGGTGGCGCAAACGGCAGAGTCAGCACTGGGGTGGAAGCCCACGTGGGCGACGGGGCCGCGTGGGCCGGCAGGACGGCCACGGACAGTCCGGTAGACAGGCTGACCACCAATGCGGTGACCACGAATGAACGGCGAGGGGAATTGAAAGTCATGGGATTCAATGAAAAGAGTCAATCGGAATGAACAGCCGGCACCGTGGCACGCAGATGCCGCAGCACCAGTTCGCGCAGCACGGGAAGCTGGCCATGAAAGAAGTGCCCTACGCCCGGCACCACGGTGATGGGCAGGGATTGGGGCCGGGCCCAGTCCAGCACGCTGGACAGCGGCACCACGTCGTCCTGTTCGCCGTGCACCACCAGGGTGTGCTCGGGCACGGCGGGCATGTCGGGGCGCGAGGTGGCCGGACCCACGAGGATCAGCCCCTGCGGCAAGGGCGACACACGGGCATGGGCGCGGGCCGCCACGAAGCCGCCGAACGAAAAACCGGCCAGAACCAGCGGGCGGCCGCGCACGACGGGATCGCCCTGGTGATGAGCGATCACGGCAAGCATGTCGTCCACCTCCCCGACGCCGGCGTCCCACATCCCCCCGGAGCGCCCGATGCCGCGAAAGTTGAAGCGCACCGCGCGCCAGCCGGCCAGCACGAAAGCGCGCGACAAGGTGTACACGACCTTGTTGTCCAGCGTGCCGCCTTGCTGCGGGTTCGGGTGCGCGATCACGGCCAGCCCGAGGGGCGCCGCCGTCTTGGGGTCGTCCACCACCGTTTCAAGCAGGCCCGCCGGGCCCTCGATGGTGTGCGAAGCGGGACGTCCGATCATGCCCAGGCCCTGATCAACGACCCACGTCGGGCGGCAACACCAGACGCTCAACCACTTCGCCGTGCACCAAGTGCTTTTGCACGATCTCGTCGATGTCGGCCTTGTCAACATAGGTGTACCAGGTGCCTTCTGGGTAGACCACGGCGACGGGGCCGCCAGCACAGCGGTCCAGACAACCGGCCTTGTTGACACGCACCTGGCCGGGTCCGGCCAGACCGGCGCGCTTGACCTGCTCCTTGCAATGGTCAAAGGCGGCCTTGGCATCGTGGTCGCCGCAGGAGGCCTCGCCATTGATGCGCTGGTTGAGACAGAAGAATATGTGGCGTTGGTAATAACTCATGGGACGATTTTAAGAAGTTGCCTGGCCGTCATGCCGACCTTCATGCCCGACGGCCCGGGTCATCAACCAGCCCAGGGCCACATAAGGCCACAACAGTCCAAACCATCGCGACAGACCATGAAAGCGGATGAAGCGCCCATGTTCCCACGATTCACTGGACACTTCGTAATAAGGGTCGGGCGGCACCTGGTGGATCAGCCCGACCAGACCCAGCAGCACGACCACCCCGATCCAGGCGCAGGTGCGGCGCGAGCGGCCCAGCAACAAGCCTCCCAGCAGGGAGCCCATCAGCAGCCCGATCACCGACGGCATGGTCAGCCAAGTCAGGGCGTGCTCCGGCCCGAAGTTCATCGCGGTCGACACGGTCGTGGTGCTCACGCCCGCCACCACCGCGCCGGCCAGCAATAGCAAGCGCGTGACATGCGGGCGCGCCAGGGCACAGGCCACGCACATGGGGGCCAGCAAACCCAGGGCCACCGTGATCGCCTCTCGTGCGGGCAACCAGTTGGGGTGCACCAGCAAGGTCGGGGTGGCCGTCCACAGGCTCAGTGGATCGTCGGGCAAAAACCAGCGTTGCCAGGGGGTCCCACTGGTCCAATCGACCAAGGCGATGCGCAGTGGCGGCAACAACTGTCCCTCCCCCAGCGGCAAGGGCGGAGGGAACAGCAGGCCCACTGGCCACATCCAGATCAATGCGAGACCAAAACCGGCCTGTGGGATGAACCAACGCTCGCGCAAACGGTGCCACACATCGACCAGCCCAAGGGCGTCCAGGGTGACCGCCGCCAGCGCACCCCAGGCCATGCCCACGGTGTTGAGCAACCAGTCCGAAATCGAGGGCACCCGCGACGGCACGGTGAACTGGATCAACTCGAGCGCATACGACAGGGCAGAGCCCGACAACAAGGTCCAGATGGCCGCCGTCGACGGCGGCTGTCCGCTGCGCAAATGCGCCAGACACATCACCAAGCCAAGCGGCAGATAGCCCAGCAGATTGGCCGCCAGATCAGACGACACCTCATGGCCCAGTCGGGGCAGGATCCAACTGAACATCTGGCGGTCGGGCCAATGCCAGCCGCTCAAAGGGTACAAGGTGGCATAGATGATGAGGGCCACGGCCACCCACGTCAGAGGCCATGCAGTGCTGCGGTGCAAGGACATCAGCGCGACCTCGCCTTCACCTGATCAGAAGGGCTTGACGACCACAAGGACCACGATGGCGGCCAACAGCAGCACAGGCACCTCGTTGAAGACACGCATCCAGCGGTGACTGCGGTGATTGCGCAGCTGCTCGAAATCGCGCAGGATCTTGCGGCACACGTGGTGATAACCAATGACGCCGATCACCAGGGCGAGCTTGGCGTGCACCCAGCCATGGCCCGGACCATGCAGGCCCACCCCGTAATAGAGCCACAGGACCAGGCCAAACACCAGCGCGGGAATCATCAGCAGCGACATGAAGCGGTAGAGCTTGCGCGCCATCAGCAGCAGGCGCTCCCGCTCGGCGTGACTGTCGCCGGGCACCATGGCCAGATTGACAAACAGGCGCGGCAGGTAAAACAGACCGGCAAACCAGCTGGCCACAAAAATGATGTGAAGGGCTTTGATCCAGAGCATGGGCGATTATGGCCAGCGCTGGCGCCGATTGCCGCGATGCGCAAAGATGGCGGCACAAAAAAAGAGCCCCGGCCGAAGCCGGGGCTTTGAAGCCTTAACGCTGTCATCACGGTAAGGCACCTGCTCAGGGAGGAAAAGCAGGGAATGAAGGCCTTGCGGCGTATCATTCAAAGCGGATTATAGGGGGATTGAGCAACCATGTCTTTAGGGCATGTCCGTAATCCTTGGTCTCCGGGTTATTTTTCCCAGCCCTTTGCATTCCTTCACATTTATTTCATTGTTTGTTGCGCATGTCCACTCTGCACCATTTCCCCCAACACCGCCCCCGCCGCCTGCGCCGTGATGACTTCACCCGCCGCCTGGTCCGCGAGCACTCGCTCACTTGTGACGACCTGATCTACCCGGTGTTTGTATTGGATCAAACCGACGGCGTGCAGGACATCCCCTCCATGCCAGGCGTGAAACGGCTCAGCCGCAGCGCGCTGTGGGCCACGGCCGAGCGCTGCGTGAGCCTGGGCATCCCGGTGCTGGCCTTGTTTCCGGTGATCGACCCCGCCCTCAAAACTCCTGACGGACAGGAAGCGTTGAACCCGGAAGGCCTGGTGCCGCGCACCGTGCGCGAGCTCAAAAAACGCTTCCCGGAACTGGGCGTGATGACCGACGTGGCGCTGGACCCCTTCACCACCCACGGGCAGGACGGCCTGCTGGACCCCAACCCCCAGGCCGGCGGCTACATCCTCAACGATGAAACGGTGGCCGTGCTGACGCGCCAGGCCCTGGTGCAGGCCGAAGCCGGCGTGGACATCGTCGCCCCCAGCGACATGATGGACGGGCGCATTGGCGCCATCCGCAATGCCTTCGAGTCGCAAGGCCTGATCCACACCCGCATCATGGCCTACAGCGCCAAGTACGCCAGCGCCTTCTACGGTCCGTTTCGCGACGCGGTGGGATCAAGCGCCAACTTGGGCAAAGGCAATAAGAAGGTCTACCAGATGGACCCGGCCAACAGCGACGAGGCCCTGCGCGAAGTGGCCATGGACATCGCCGAGGGCGCCGACATGGTGATGGTCAAGCCCGGCATGCCCTACCTGGACATCGTGCGCCGCGTCAAGGACGAGTTCAAGGTGCCGACCTTTGCCTACCAAGTCAGCGGCGAGTACGCCATGATCAAGGCGGCGGCACAAAACGGCTGGCTGGACCACGACGCGACCATGATGGAAGCGTTGCTGGCCTTCAAGCGCGCGGGCGCCGACGGGGTGCTGAGCTACTTCGCCCTGGAAGCGGCCGAACTGTTGCGCGCCTGAGCCGGGATGCTGCCTTGCGTTTCTTCCTGATCAACGACCGCTTCCAGGAACTGCCAACCTGGCCGGACGCCCTGCCCGACCATGGTTTTTTGTGGGTTTCCACCACGCGGCGCGCCTTTGAAGTCGGCTTGAGCGACGTGCAGGCGCATCTGCAGAGCCTGACCGGCGGCAACCTGATCGACCTGCACATCAGCGATCTGCTGAACTCGCAACTGCCCTCGCAATACGGCTACACCTCCTGGTACGACCTGCTGGTGTTTCGGCGCCTGGCGGCGGCAGCGGGCACCGAACACCTGTTCCTGGACGACGCGCACGGCACGGCCTCGACCGCGCGGCAAGCGCTGTCCAGCATCGACACCAGTCCGGTGGGCTTCGCGGTGTTCGACCGCGTGCTGCTGACGGTGCACCCTGCCGACTGCTCAGTGCGGGATTTTTTCGAGACGCGGCTCGACCAGATGGGCAATGCGGACCCGCGCGCCAAAGGCCGGACCGAAGAGGGGCGCAGCGCCGTCAACCGCCTTCCGCCCAGCCCGGCCGACCTGATGGTGCGCATCGTCAACCACATGGTCGACAGCTACCTGGACTTGCGCCGCCTGTTGAGCAAGCAGTCCGACTACCTGCAGCAAGAGCTGTTGAGCAACCGCCACCCGTTCACGCATTGGCAGGCCTTGCTCGATTCGCGCAACGCCTTGCACCAACTCGAAGACACCTGCGAAGACCAGCGCAGCGCCGTCCAGGAATGGATTGACGCGCTGGACGACTGGCCCACCCCCGCCGACCCCACCGCCGCGCGCGAACGCGAGGTGCTGCGCGTGCGCTCGCGCGACGTGCTCGAACACATCGAACGGGTGCTGGGCCACGTGCGGCGCCTGGAGTCGTCGTCCGAAGGCGCCGTGCAGATGCATTTTTCGCTGCAAGGCAACCGCACCAACGAGATCATGCGCACGCTGACGGTGCTGACCGCCGTGTTCCTGCCGCTTAACCTCATCACGGGCATTTTCGGCATGAACTTCGATGCCCTGCCCTTGATCCACACCAAACTGGGCTTCTGGATCGCCTGCGGGCTGATGACTTCAGTGGTGCTTGGGCTGGTGATTTTCTTCAGGCGCAAGCGCTACCTGAGCAACCACTAGTCGGCCACGCCCGCCAGCAGTTCGCGGGCCCGGCACAGGTCGTCCCACACCAGGGCCTTGTCGACCGGGTTGCGCAGCAGGTAGGCCGGGTCGTAGGTGACGATGACCGGCGTGCCATGGACCTGGTGCACCTGGCCGCGCAGCTTGCCGATCGGCAACGTACTCTTGAGCAGTGCCTGCGCGGCAAAGCGCCCCATGGCCAGGATGACGCGCGGCTGCACCAGCGCGATCTGGCGCATCAGGTAGGGCTCGCATTGCGCCACTTCGGCCGGCTGCGGATTGCGGTTCTCGGGCGAGCGGCACTTGAGCACATTGGCGATGAACACCTGCCGCCCGGCATCGGCCTCGCCGCGGGTCAGACCCACGGCCTCCAGCATGCGGTCCAGCAATTGGCCAGGGCGGCCCACGAAGGGTTCGCCCTGGAGGTCTTCCTGCTCGCCGGGCGCCTCGCCCACGATCATCCAGTGCGCCTGCTCATGGCCCACGCCAAACACGGCCTGGCGTCGGCTCTGGCACAGGCCGCAGGCCTGGCAGCCCGCCACGGCGGTGCGCAAGGCGGACCAGTCCATCTGGTCGATGCCATCGGGGCGCGGGCCCAAGACCACCTCGATGCCGGTCGCTGCGGGCGCGGGGCGGTCGGCGGCGGCTGGCGGCGCCTTGGCCCGGGCGGGCTTTGGCTCCGAGACGAGCGCTGCGTCCGCAACCTCGTCCTGCGGCGGCACAGGCCAGAAGGCCGGGATGCCCATTTCGCGCAGCATGGCGCGCTGCAGCTCAGACCAGCGCATTGGCGTCCCCCCGGTCTTGTCTCAGGTTCAGGTCCCGGCGCATCACCAGGGCATCCTCGCGGCCTTCGGGCCCCGGGTAATAGCCTTTACGCACACTCACCTCGACAAAACCTTGGCCTTGGTACAACTTGCGCGCGCGCTCATTGGACGGGCGCACCTCCAGCCACAAGGCCTTGGCCCCACGCCGGGCGCATTCGGCATAGAGCCCCCTGAGCAGCTCACGGGCCACGCCACCCCCCTGCAAGGTTTTGTCGACCGCGATGTTGAGCAGGTGCATTTCGTCCACCCCGTCCATGGCCACGCAGACCCCGACAATGCGCTCGCTGCCAGCTCGACAGCACACGCGCATCCAGTACGAACTGCGCAGCGACGAGCGGTAGTTGCCCTCGGTCCAAGCGTGCGTGGGATGCGTGCAGGCCAGATGCTCCATGTGCAGCACGGCAGGGATGTCGGACTCGGTCATGGGCCGGTCCGTCAGCGTCGGGCGTCTGGCCGCCAGGCGCTCGGCGGTGGTCTGCGCCACTTTGTCGCGCACATACAGGGGCAGCGCCAGGGCCGCGTCCAACACCTCGCCACGGGCCCAGGCCCGCCGCGCCAGGGCCGCCAGGGCCGTGCCACGGGGGGCGGCCTCGGGCCAGGTGGCTTCGCTCAAGCCCTCAAACGTCGCCGGATGGGCACGCAAGGCATTGCCCGCCACGCGAGGGGCAGCACCAGAGGCACCGCCCGCCAGCCAGCGCTCGCGCGGCGCGCCCACGGCCCACAGCTGAGGCTCGGACTGGGCATGCCAGAGGCTGCCGTCCCATTGGTAGGCGGCCACATAGAGCTCGTTCATGCGGGCGTCCTGCGCCACCCAGACGGACTGGCCGGGGCCCCACGCCGGCGGGTTGGATTGACGCGCGTCTTCGGCAATGGCCATCAGGGTGTCGATCGAGATGACGGGGCAGGGCACCGCCAGAGCCAGGCCCTGCGCGATGGAACAGGCTGTGCGCAAGCCGGTGAACGCGCCCGGGCCACGCCCGAAGGCGATGGCATCCAGCTGGTGCCAAGCCACGCCGGCCTCGGCCAGCAAGGCCTGCATGGCCGGCAAGGTGCTGCGCGAGGCCTGCGCCCCACCCGGCACCTCGGCCGTGCGCACCACCTCGCCCACGACCAGCGCCAGGTGCACCACGTCGGTGGCGGTGTCCAGCGCCAGCAGGCGAGGCCCGTCGGCGGCGGGCAAGGAAGGCGAAGCGGAAGAATCGGCGAACAACATGGCGGGAAGTGTAGCCACTGGCATCCTTTTATGATGCGTGCATGACCGTCTCCCGCGTTTGCCCCCCTCCTTTATCCCGCTGGCGTCAGCTCGGTTGCATCGGCGCCGCCCTGCTGGCGCGGGCCGCGATAGCCGGTGCGCTGCCACCCTCCGCCCTGCCCTCGGCCTTGCCCGACAGCGTGCAACAAGCCTTGCAGGCGGCGGAGGTGCCGCCCACCTCGGTCTCCATGCTGGTGATCCCGGTGGACGGCGGCCTGCCCCGGCTCAGCCACCAGGCGGACACGGTGCGTTCGGTGGCCTCGGTGATGAAACTGTTCACCACCGGCGTGGCCTTGCAGGCCCTGGGGCCTGCGTTCACCTGGCACACGCAGGCCGCCCTGGGCGGGCGCTTGCGCCCCAATGGCACGCTGGACGGGCCGCTGCTGATTCGCGGCGACGGCGACCCCAGCCTGACCCCCGAACGGCTGGCCCTGATGATGACGCGCTGGCGCGCCGCCGGCCTGCGCGACATCCACGGCGACATGCTGCTGGACCGGTCCGCCTTTGTGCTGCCCGACCATGACCCGTCCGCCTTTGATGAGCAGCCGCTCAAGCCCCACAACGCCGGCCCGGACGCCCTGCTGGTGAGCTATCAAGCCGTGACCCTGCGCCTGCGCCCGGATGTGGCGCGCCCCGGTTGGGCGCAGGTCAGCATGGAGCCCGAACTGAGCGGCGTGCGCCTGGACGCCAAGGTGCCTTTGGACGAGCAGGCCGCGTGCCGCGACTGGCGCGAATCCATGACGCTGGACCTGCGCCCCGACCCCAAGGTGAACCATGGCTGGACCATGACCCTGAAGGGCCGCTACCCGCGTGCCTGCGCCGAGCGCGACTGGCCCGTGCATTGGCCCGGTGGCGCGCACCAGGACCACACCGAACGCGTGCTGGACATGGCCTGGCGCCGCGCCGGGGGCGTGCTCAAGGGGCAGATCCATGGCCTGTCCACAGTGGGGGGCTGGCCAGCGAACGTCGCCCCCTGGATCAGCTGGGAATCGCCGCCCCTGGCCAACGTGGTGCGCGACATCAACAAGTACAGCAACAACGTGATGGCGCGCCAACTGTTCCTGACGCTGGGACGTGAGGCTTTCGTGGCCACGGACACGGCGCCGATCGGGCCGATGGGGCCAGGCACGCTGGAAGGCGCCCGCATCCGCGTGGCCCGCCAAGTGGTGCAGGCCACCACCGACGCGGCCAATGGATACTCGCCGTGCGCCGCCGACGCCCTCGTGCTGGACAACGGCTCGGGCCTGTCGCGCACCGAGCGCGCCTCGGCCGCGTGTGTGGGGCGTTGGCTGCAAGCCCTGTGGGCCAGCCCGGTCATGCCGGAGTTGCTGGCCTCATTGCCTGTGAGCGGCGTGGACGGCACGGCACGCAAGATGAACACGGTGGCGGGCCGCGCCCACATCAAGACCGGCTCGCTGGACGGCACGATCGCCCTGGCCGGTGTGGCGCTGGGTGACTCCGGGCATCGTTATGTGGTGGTGGGGGTGGTCAATGATGCCAAGGCCAGCGCCGCGCGCCCAGCGCTGGAAGCCTTGTTGAACTGGACGGTGCACGACCGATGAACCCCGATCACATTGAACTCATCGGCTCGGCGGCGGCCCTGCTCACCACGGGCTCCTTCATTCCGCAAGCGTGGCTGACGTTTCGCACCCGCGATGTCAGCGGCATCTCGCTGGGCATGTACAGCGCCTTCACCGTGGGCGTGGCGCTGTGGCTGGCCTATGGCCTGGCGCTGGGGTCCTGGCCCATGACGGTGGCCAACGCCATCACCCTCAGCCTGGCACTGGGCATTCTGTGGATGAAGCTGCGGTTCAGGCGCTGAGTCTGGCTCAGAACTGCTTGACCCGACTGTAGGCCAAGGCGGCCAAAGACGCGTGACCGATCGGGCCCAAGTGGGTGGCGTCGGCCCAGAGGTGGGAGGTGAGGGTGACGCCGGTGGCCAATTGATCCGAGGTGCAATACAACAAATGCTCCTTGCCGCCGTCGGTGGCTGCCGCCACAGTTGCACTGCCATCGGGCTTGGTCGTGGTCGCGGGGCAGGCCGGCTCGGTCGTCACCGAGGCCGAAGCGCTACCGAACAAGGTGTAGGCGTCAACGGTGGCGATCTTGTAGCCCGAGTCCTTCAGCAGACCCAGACGCAGGCCGCCAGTGTTGTTATAGCCCTCGTTGAAAGCCCTGCTGAGGGCGGTCAACAAGGCAGCATTCTGGCCGACGGCCGTGGCGCTGGTGACCTTCGGGGCCAGCCCCAGATTGGGAACCAGCACCACCAGCACGCGCGCACCGGTTTCGGTGATGCTGTTGACAACGCCCGCCAATTGATTGCCCCGCTGGGCCATCAGCGCTTGGGCCGCGTCTTGTTGTCCCGTCGTCCCCGCGACCACGCTGTCGTAGGCCTCGATGATGTCGTTCTGCCCGGCGAACACAGTCACCAAGGTGCCATCACCCAACTCGGCACGGTGGGCCGCCACCTGGGCCGCCACCGTGTTGGTTCCGGCGCCGTCCACCACCTTGGCCCCCCAGGTGGCGTAGGACTGCGCATTGCCGCTGCTTTGAGGGCAGTAGTCGCCCCCGAAGGTCAAGCCTGAACCGTAGGCATTGGCCAAGGTTTGCACCCAGGTGCCGGTGTAGGTGCTCAAGGCCGGCGAGCAGAAATAGGCGCGAGTGACCTGCTTTGACGCTGCCTGGTTGACGATGGGCCCCGCAGGCACGCTATCCAATGACCCTGTCACGGTGCCCGTGCCGAACACTTGAACCACGTCTTGTGAGCCGCTCACCAGTGCAAACGTCGGCGATGGCCCGCCGGCAAAATCGTCCACGCCGACCGTGATCGTGTTGGCCGGCGCAGCGCATTGGTAAGTCCCGTCAAAGGGGGCGGAGCAGAAAACCGTGATCTTGTTGACGAAATTGATGGTGTATCGCAAGCCCCGCAGCGTTCCGGTGCCATTGATGTCAATGCCCGCCTTCTCGAACGCGCTGTACTCGTCCCCAAAGGCAATGACCTGTGAGGGTTGGAACTCCTTGACGCGCTTGCCGCCGCCGCAACTGGCCAGCACCGTGGCCACGGCCACGCAGGCCAGCGTTGCCCATCGGGTGGGGCGCGGGGTCAGGGGCGAGGAGAAATCATCAAAGCGGGACATGAACACTCCAAAGGGATACGGTGTTTGGCAGGGGCGAAGCTTACTAGATAGAGTCTAGAGTCGCGAAAGCACGGTGATGTGCGACCATCAGGCCTTGGCGGCCCGGCTCAGGCGGTCGCGCACCCCGTCCCAGGCGGGGTCCGCCGGGGGGGCCTCCACCCAGATCAGATCCACGCCGAGGGCGTCGAGTTCGCGCAGGTCGGCAAACAGATCATGCGCCGCGCTGATGGCATCGGCCGGCATGGACCGCTGCACCACCCCCGGCCCGGCCGGGCGATGCGCCCACAGGCTGCGCGAGTACACGGCAATGCGGGGCGGTTGCCTGGAGGCGCTCTCGACCATGGCCCGCACCGTCAGTTCGGGTTCGATCAGATCCAGGGCCGATGACAACTGGGCTTCGCTCATCAGGCGCACTTTGGCGCGCGGCGCGTAATGCGCCTCCAAGGTGCCCGAGGCGCGTGGCGCGTCGGGGTCAGGCGCATCCGGGGTCGCGCAGCCCAGGGGCTCGCCAGCGGCGGCTTCCAGCACCTCGCGGCTCAGGCGTCCAGGGCGCAGGATGACGGGGTGCGCGCGCGAACAGTCGACGATGGTCGATTCAATGCCCACCTCGCAGGGGCCTCCTTGCAGCACCCAGACCTCGTCCAGGCCATCGCCTTGGTCCTGGAATTCGTCGACCACATGGTCGGCCCGTGTCGGACTGATGCGGCCAAAGCGGTTCGCGCTGGGCGCGGCCACGCCAGGCACGCCCAGGCGGGCAGCCGCTTGCAACAGTTGCAGAGCCACAGGGTGGTCGGGGCAACGCAGGCCGATGGTGTCCTGCCCGCCAGCCGAAGCGGCCGCCATGCCGGGCGCGCGCGGCACGATCACGGTCAGGGGGCCGGGCCAGAAGCGCTCCATCAACTGCTGAGCCACCAGCGGGATGGCCGAAGCGAACTGCAGGGCCGCCTGCGCATTGGCCACGTGCACGATCAAGGGGTGATCGCTGGGCCGGCCCTTGGCCATGAAGATGCGGGCCACGGCGGCATCGTCGTCGGCGCGGGCGCCCAGGCCGTAGACGGTTTCGGTGGGCAGGGCCACCAGTCCGCCTTCGGACAGGCGCTGGGCGGCTTGTTCAATGGCGTCGGCCTGGGTCGCGGGGTCAAGCAGGCGCATGGTCAGAACGGCTCGATGCCCAGCACGCCAGCCACCTGCAAGGCGACCTGGCGCGCTTGTTCGGCCGTGGCGCCGGTCACCGTCAAGTGGCCCATCTTGCGGCCCCGGCGTGCCTCACTTTTGCCGTACAGGTGCAGGTGAATGCCGGGCAGGGCCAGCACGGCGGGCCAGTTGGGCTCGCGCTGCACGGTCGAGGCGCCGTCAAACCACAGGTCGCCCAGCAGGTTGATCATCATGCAGGGGCTGTGCAGGCGCGGTGCCACCAGGGGCAGGCCGGTCATGGCGCGCACTTGCAGGTCGAACTGCGAGAGGTCGCAGGCGTCGATGGTGTGGTGACCGGAGTTGTGCGGACGCGGGGCCATTTCATTGGCCACCAAGGTGCCATCCTGCAGCACGAAAAATTCCACGCACAGCACGCCGACGTAGCCGATGGATTGCGCGATCTTGTGCGCGGCCTCGATGGCCTGGCTGGACACCGTGGCGCTCACGCCGGGGGCGGGCACCGTGGTCACGGCCAGGATGCCGTCGCGGTGCAGGTTGTGCTGCACGGGGAAGTGCACGATCTGCCCGTCGCGAGCCCTGGCCACCAGAACGCTGACCTCAAAGGCCAAGGGCAGCATTTTTTCCAGCACGCAGGGCACGCGTTTCAAGTCATCCCAGGCCTGGACTAGTTCGGCCCGGGTCTGGATGCGGACCTGGCCTTTGCCGTCGTAGCCCAGGCGCGCGGTCTTGAGGATGCCGGGCAGCAGGTCGTCCGTGACGGCGGCCAACTGCTGGGGTGACTCGATCAGGGCGTGCGGGGCACAGGGCACGCCGCAGGACACAAAGTGCGCTTTCTCACGGGCGCGGTCCTGGCACACGGCCACGGCCGCGCCGCTGGGCGCCACTGGGCGCGTTTGCGCCAGCGTGTCCAAGGCCTGGGCCGGCACGTTTTCAAACTCGGTGGTCACCGCTGCACACAGGCGCGCCAGTTCGGTCAGCGCGCGGGCGTCCAGGTAGTCGGCCTGCAAGTGGTGGTGCGACACCAGGCCCGCCGGGCTGTGGGCATCGGGGTCGAGCACGGCGGTGCGGTAGCCCAGGGCCTGCGCGGCGTGCACGAACATGCGCCCCAACTGGCCGCCGCCCAGGACGCCCAACGTCGCGCCGGGCAAGATCACATCAACAGTCATTTCGCGTCCAAGGTCAGGTCGTGCGTCATGGCGCGGGCCACGTCGGTCTGGCGGGCCCGGAAGGCGTCCAGCCGGGACTGCAAGAGGGCATCGCCCCGGGCCAGCATGGCCACCGCGAACAAGGCCGCATTGCCGGCACCGGCCGTGCCAATGGCGAAGGTCGCCACGGGGATGCCCTTGGGCATTTGCACGATGGAATGCAGGGAATCCACCCCCTGCAAGTGCCGCGAGGGCACGGGCACGCCCAGCACGGGCACCGTGGTCTTGGCCGCCAGCATGCCCGGCAGGTGGGCCGCGCCGCCCGCCCCGGCGATGATCGCCACCAGGCCGCGCGCGCGCGCGGCCTCGGCATAGGCGAACATGTCGTCGGGCATGCGGTGGGCCGAGACCACTTTGGCCTCAAAGGGAATGCCGAACTCGGTCAGAATGTCGGCTGCATGGCGCATCACGTCCCAGTCGCTGCTGGAACCCATCACCACGCCAATCAAGGGAGTCGCGTTATTCACGGCTCGCTCCTCGCTGATAAAACCTGTAATTTTAGGCGCTTGGCCACCCAAGTGCCCGCCATCATGATCGACATCACGCTCGAAAACTTCGAAACCGACCTGCTGGCCGGCTCTCAACAGGGCCCCATCTTGCTCGACATCTGGGCGCCGTGGTGCGGCCCATGCAAGTCGCTGGGCCCCGTGCTGGAGCAGCTGGAGGTCGCTTACGCCGGACGTTTCACCCTGGCCAAGCTCAATGCCGACGAGCAGCAGGAGATCGCCGGGCAACTCTCGCAGATGTTTGGGGTGCGCTCCATCCCGTTTTGCGTGATGTTCGTGGGCGGCCAGCCCGTGGACGGTTTCGTGGGCGCTTTGCCCGAGTCGCAGATCCGCGAATTCCTGGACAAGCATGTGCCCGCCGAAGGCGCCATTGAGGCCGAACAGGACACCGAGCAGGCCGAACAACTGGCCGCCCACGGCCAGACCGAATCGGCCGTGGCCCTGCTCGAAGCCGCGCTGGCCAAGGACCCATCCAACGACGAGGCCCGTTACGATCTGATCAAACTGCTGCTGGCCGAAGGCGCCCTGGAAGGGGCCCAGGCCATTTATGAGCCCATCGCCGCGCGGGCCACCGGCCTGTTGGCCGAGCAGCGCGTGGCCGCGTTCGGGCGCTACATCGACGCCTTCGCGGCGGCTCGTCAGGGCCGTTCGCCGCAGGCCCTGGCCGACGTGCTGGCCGCCAACAAGCGCGACTTCGAGGCCCGCTTCGAGCTGGCCCAGCTCTTTTTTGCCGCCGGCCGCTTCACGCAGGCCATGGACGAGCTGCTGGAAATCATCATGCGCGACAAGACCTGGGCGGACGAACGGGCCCGCAAAACCTACGTCGCCATCCTCGACGTGATGAGCAAGCCTGCGCCCAAGGCGCCAGCCAAGGCCGCCGCCGGCCCTGGCGGTGATGGCAAGGCCAAGCTGGAGATCGCCGGCAAGCACGAGGTCACCAGTGCCGACCCGGTGATTGACCAGTACCGGCGCAAACTCAGCATGGCCCTGTTCTGAACGCGCCACGATGATCAGCACCCAGCGCATCACCCTGCCCGCCCCGGGCCCCGATCAAACCGCGCCCTGGCTGGAGTGCCGCGTGGCCGGCCCCGAGCATGGGCCTTTGCTGGTTTTTTTGCACGGCTTCCCGGAAGCGGCCTTTGTGTGGGACGAGATGCTGGCGCACTTCGGCCAGCACTACCGCTGCGTGGCGCCCAACTTGCGGGGCTATCCTGGGTCCTACTCCCCGCCCGAGGTGCCTGCCTACCGCGCCCAGTGGATCGCCAGCGACATCGCCGGTTTGATCCAGGCCATTGATGCGCCGGCCGCGGCCGTGATCGCGCACGACTGGGGCGGTGCCGTGGCCTGGGGCCTGGCCGCCCTGATGCCGCAGGTGATGATGCGCCTGATCATCCTGAACGCGCCCCACCCCGGCCTGTTCCTGAAGGCCTTGCGCGACGACCCGGCACAGCAGCAAGCCAGCGATTACATGAATTTCCTGCGCCGCCCGGACGCCCAAGCACTGCTGCAGGCCAGGGACTTTGAAAAACTGTGGCCCTTCTTCGAGCGCTTTGGGGGCGCCACCTGGCTCACGCCCGCGCTGCGCGACCAGTACCGGCAAGCATGGTCGGCCGGGCTCACGGGCCCGCTGAACTACTACCGCGCCTCGCCCCTGCACCCGCCCGAATCCCCCGCCGACGCGGTCATGCACCTGCAATTGCCCGAGGCCATGCTGCACGTGTCTGTGCCCACCACCGTGATCTGGGGCGAGGCCGACACCGCCTTGCCGCCCAGCCTGCTCGATGGTCTGGACCAGTATGTGCCCAAGCTGCACATCACGCGTCTGCCCCAGGCCAGCCATTGGCTGGTGCATGAAGATCCGCCCGCCGTGAGGCAGGCGATTCAAGCCGCATTGAACCGCCCTTGATCGAGCCCACCGCCATGCCCCACACCCTGATTTCGGCCTTGGATCTGGCCGTGCTGCTGCGCGATCCCGCATCATCAGACCTTGATGTGCTGGTCCTGGACTGCCGCTTCAGCCTGGCCGCCCCGCACGCCGGCCAACAAGCTTATGCACAAGGCCACATCCCGGGCGCGGTGTATGTCTCTCTGGACCAGGACTTGTCCGGTGCCAAGACGGGCCTGAATGGCCGCCACCCTTTGCCCGCCCCCGAGGCCTTCAACGCCACCTTGCAACGCTGGGGCCTGCGGCCCGACACCGAGGTGATCGCCTACGACGACGCTGGCGGCATGTTCGCCGCGCGGGCCTGGTGGATGCTGCGCTGGATGGGCCACCCGCGGGTGCGCGTGCTCGATGGCGGATGGGCGCAGTGGGTGGCACAAGGCGGGCCCGTCCACACCACGCCAACGTTGCGCGTGCCCTCCGATTTCAAAGGCAGGGCACAGGATGCGGCGCTGGTGCGCGTCGACCAAGTGCAGGCGCACCTGGGAGACCGCAGCGCGATGCAACTGATCGACGCCCGCGCCCCCGATCGATTCCGGGGCGAGAACGAAACGCTGGACCCGGTGGGCGGTCACATTCCCGGCGCGCTCAATCGCTTTTTCCAGCTCAACTTAAAGGCCGACGGCTGCTTCAAGTCTCCCGAGCAATTGCGCGAAGAATTCACCGCCTTGCTGGCGGCGTCATCGGTGGGCGCCGTGGTGCATCAATGCGGCTCAGGCGTCACGGCCTGCCACAACCTGTTGGCCATGGAGCACGCCGGGCTGAGCGGCACACGGCTGTATGCGGGCTCCTGGAGCGAGTGGTGCGCGGATCAGGGCCGACTCAGCCTGCCCCCAGGTTGTCAAAGTCCACTTCCACCTGGATCAGCGACTTGACGAGGCGCCCCCGGACTTGCCCCGGCGTGAAGCGGGCGTGTTCAAAGGTGGTGCGGGCCGCGCGCTCCAGCACCTCGGGCAAGGGCGCGCCCACGAACTCCACCCGCCCGACGCGGCCATCGGCCTCGATGAACAGCTTCAGCACCACGGTGTAGCGGGCCCGGTCCTGGAACGAGGCCGGGAAAGGCAGCAGCACCGCTGCCGTGGGCTGCGGCGCCACGGTCAGCTGGCGGCGCGGCACATAGCCATTCAGGTCGACGGTGCCCGCGTCAGAAGGCGCCTCGCCTTGCACAAGGGCCTCATCGTGGGCAAGCACCGGCGCGGCAGGCATGTGCTCGACTGGCGCAGCCTGGTCCACCAGCGGGGCCAGGGCTTGGCGGGCCGGCAACAGGCGGGCCATCACCGCAGCCCCTGCCTTGCGGGGTGCCTGGCCCTCGGCGTCTTCATCACGCGCGATCCAGGCCAGCGCCGCCCCATGAAGCGCCAGCACCACCGCACAGCAGCTTGCCCAGCGCAGGCCAGGGCGCGGCCATTTCAGTCGTTGAACAGCTCGCGCCATGAGGCTCGCCGCAGCTTGGGGGTGGACGGCGAACTCTTGGTTGGGACCTTGACCCAGCTCACCGAGCCGTCGTCGTTGGTCACCCACACCCCCGACCCGCCAGGGCCCGCCCCCCAGACGATCCCCATGGGCATCCCGTCGCCCAAGGAAAAGCCAATGCCATCGGCGCCGGGCAATGCCAAGCCGGATTCGACATCGATGGCGTAAAGCCGCCCCTGTCCTTTCGCCGCGCTGCAAGCCCCGCCCGCACCGGGGATGCCGGCGGCCGCCACCAAGGTGGTGTACTGCAATTGCATATTGATGACGACCCGCTCTTTGCTGGTGATGAGGTCAATCCGCCAACCAATGTCGGACGCCCAGTTGACCGGGCTCGGCGTGCCCGTCATCTTGACCACCCCGTTGCTGATCGTCAGGGCGTTGTTGATCAGCTTGGTGTTGGCCCGCACGTCACCCCAATCGCTGGCCGTCAAGGGATCCTTGATCGCATAGATGGCTTGTCGGGTGGTGTCGGTGATGTCAGAGACGCCCAGATAGCGGCCGGTCCCGACCAGCAGCACCGGGTACTTGGTGCCCCCCGCGCTGATCTCGGCCAACTCCGGCCGCGTCGTGATGGGCTCTGGCGTGCTGCTGTTGACTTGCAGCACGGCCAGGCGCTGCAAATCCCCCGTGAGGACGCCGCTGCTGCTCTCAGCGATGACGAAGCGCCACACATTGCCCAGCAAGTCCCCGCCATAGATCCGCTTGGCCGTGTTGTCCTGCACGGAATCGACCCATGCGTTGAGGTGCGCCAGACCGCTGGGGGAGACCGTGCTGCCCACCTTCGTGGTCACCCGGACCAGACTGGCGCCCGTGTAGGCGTTCACCACGTACAAATAGCCCTTGCCTGAAGTGTTGTTGTAACCCGAGGCAAACGCCACGACCCAGGTGCCCGAGGGCAGCTTGGTGATGATGGGCCGACCATAGGTGTAACCCAGCTGAGTGTCGGTGAACTCCCACAACAACTTGGGGCTGGCCGGGTCGGTGACGTCGAGCGCGTAGAGGCCCTTGCCGCCGGAGTTCAGGCCCGCCACCAGAATTGAGCGCCACGCTCCACCGGCATAGATGTCGCCAATCACGGGGGTGCCGTCCACCAGATACTGATGGTGGTTGGCGTAATCGGTGTTCGCCGGTCGGAACATATTGGGCATCACGGTCGTGGGCACAAAGGCCCACAGCTCCTTGGCCAGATTGGCATCGTTCTTTGCGGAGAAGGCGTGCAGCATGCCGTCATTGGCTCCGACATAAACCACCGGGGTCCGATTGGCCTTGGCGGCCTTGAACGCGGCGTAGCCAGCGTCGGCGTAAGCGAGCTCAGGCGGCCCGTTGACGACCGGTTGGCTGTTGACGATGTCGCCCAACACGGCCACACGCTTGCGATAGAGCGGGTTACTGGGGTTGGACTCTTCATAGTCAAAGGAGCCGCGCAGCCAGTTGACCAGGTTGGTACCATCGTTGGCCATCGTTATTTGCGCGGCATTCAGCGTCGAGCACTGCAGCGGCGCCACCGTGCTGGTGTCGGACACCGACTTGTTGCAAAACCCCGCGAAGCTACCGCCCAAGCCATCGGCGCTCAGGTTGGCGTAGGTGAAGTCCTTGAGCGTGGCGCTGCCGGCTTTGCCGTAATAAATGGTGCGCCGATCGGTCTGACTGGCATTGCGCCGCGCCAGACTTTCAACGCCGGCCTGGCCTGTGCTGGGCAGTGGATCGACGGCCGAGCCCGCATGCACCTCGACATCGCCCGTCCATTGCACCGTGGTGTACTTGCCGCCAAAAGTGAGGTAGTTGGTCGAGGTGGTATCAATCGAGGTGGGGCCCACCGCAGCACCGGCACCAGGGTCCTTGCCCATGCTGCTCAAGGCCGAGTTGAGGCCATCGGTCAGATCGGTGGCGTTCTTGGCGCCAAAGTACTGGCCGCGCCCGTTCACTGCGGCATGCCACAGGTCGTCGATGGTGGTGGCATTGTCGGCCGAGGGCGTTGGCCATTCCAGTCCACTGCTTCCACCCTTGATGATCTTGTAGTAGGCCGAGGTGGGGTCGCTGGCCCGGGCCAGATAGTTGCGGTCATAGGCCAGGGTCCCGTTGACACCCAAGCCCAGGGTGAAGGTGCTCATGTGCTGCCAGGTGGCCGTGTCCCGGCCCACGGCCTTGACCTGGGTGTTGTCGCAGACATCGCCCGAGCCGCCCGCGCCCGCCGTGCAGTTGCTCAAGGCGGGGGTGCGCAGATCCGTGTTGTAGTAATACTCCGCCACATCGGCGAGGGTGTTGGACACGCCGCCCGAGGTGCCGATCACGGTCATGGTGGGGCCCGCGGTCGTGGTTGATATCGTGGCGGTGACCGCCGGGCCGGTCGCGGTCGTCGTCGCATTGCCGATGGGTGACACCCCGGTGGTGGCGGGCGTACTGGCCGTGCTGCTCTGACAGCTTGAAGTCGGGGTCGCCGCCGTCCAGACCGATGCCAGCGTCGGGGCGGTGGGGATGGGGCTGGTGCTGCTCGTGGCCCCCAGGACGGGCCCTGCGGTGCTGGTGGTGGTGGTCTGAACCCCCGCCGTGGTCACCGTGTCCACCGTCGTGGTGGTCACCCAGTCCTCCAACTTCACCTGGTTGCCGCTGGCGGTGGTGCTGGTGGTGTAGGTCGTGGCGGTTTTTTTGATGGGGTAGAGGATGGAGCACGCCTTGTCAGGTTTGGTCCACGTCCCTGCATAGGTGTAATCGGTGCGCGTGTAGTTTTGAGACACGGTCACCGGCGTGTCGGTTTCCTTGCGTTCGGTGACGGTGGTTTGCAAGCGCGACGTCGACGAGCCGCCGTCATTGAAAGGCCGGACATCGGCACCGTCCTGCTGGCCGATGGCCGTGCTGCGGTTGATCTGCGTGGGGTTGCTGGTGTCGTTCCAATACCCATCGGTGGACAAGAAGGAGTAATTGCGCTGGCAGGCGTACTGCACCGGATCGTAGGTCTGGCCCGAGGCTTTTGCGCCGTAGTACTGCCCAGCCCTGGCCAGCGCATTGCGCAAAGGTGTGCTGCCATTGGGGGTGGTGTTGTAGAGCCGCTCCAGGAACAAGGTGCGTTGCGCCGTGTCGTAGTCGCGCACGTTCAGAAAGGCGTTGCCGGCCGAGATATCGCGCAAGGCGGTGCGCTCGGTGATGTCGGCGCCATTGATGGTCATGAAGCCCACGCGGTAGCTGTTGCTCAGCGGTTGAAAGGCCCGCCCAGCGGCCGATCGCATCATCAGCATGCGGGTGCGGTAGTACTGATACCAATTGGCGTAGTTCTGCGCTTCTGCGGAGCCTGCCGTGACGACGACCCCGGTGAATTTGCCATCGCCGGCTTCGCCCGGTGGATTGCCGGGATGGCTGATGCACTCTTGCTTGAATGGCGTGTCAAGCACCCCAGCCGTCGAGTAGGTCCAGTTCATCCGGGCCTGGGTGCCGTTATAGACGTAGTAGGTGCTGTTGACCAGGTTGTCGATCTGCACCTTGTTGACCTGCCAGTCCGTGGCGGCATCCGTGCCGTTGTAGCTGGTCACGGTGATGGTGGCGTTGGCATTGCAATAGAGCAGGCAAAGCGGGTCACCCACGCTGCTGAAACTCGTGATGGTGCCAATGACCCAATGGTTCTCATCGCTCACATCCACGGCGGTGATCGTGTCGCCCACCTTCCAGGAAGGGATGCCCTTGAGCCAGTTGTTCAGGCCGGCAAAAAATCCGCCCGAAAATACAAACGACTTGCTGCCAACGCCCGTGGTCACGTTGCTGTTGCTGTAGTAGGCCAGGCCCCCGGCCAGCGTCGGCCCGAAGCCATTGGGCTTGGCCGCCGTCAACACGGCTGGGGGAAAACTGGTGCCATCGGCATTCAATGGCGGCGTGTAGGTGTAGCCGGGGTCGTAGGCCACGCCGTTGCACTGGGCCGATTTGTAGCCGTAGGTGTTGGTGTAATCCGAGGCGGCGTTCTTGACGTCATCGGGCATGTAGTCCCACCCCATGCTGCCCGAGTTGTCCAGCACGAACAAGATGTTGGGCTTGGTCTTGGTGGTCACCAGGGTCGGCAGGGGCTCGGGGGCGAGGTCGGTCAGCGCCGCCAACACGGGGCATGAACCGCCCAGTGCCAGGCTGGCCAGGATCAGCCATGACCGAAAAGTTTTCGTCCAACCAAAGCGTGTCTTGATGTTCATGGCGTCCATCCTTCCCAAGCTAATACTGCACAATGGTTTCGGTGACACTGGTGGTACCGCGCGCGCCCTGGACACGCACCACGATGCGGAAGTACTGCCCAGACGCAGTGCCCAGCCGATCGCAATCACGGACCGAACAGGCGCCCCGCGCTACGCCGCCTGAACTGCCGCCGGTCAAGGGCTGAGAACAGCTGTCACTGCTCATCGCGCCATCGGCCTTGCACAAGCGCAGGATCACGTATTTCGCCGTTGTTCCCGCACTGGCGCCTGTCCCGCTCATGTCCACGTCGTGCGGAATGATGGTGCACAAGCCAGCGCCGGCGTAGGCGCATTTGCCGTCCAGGTCCCAGTCCACCAACTGCCGCGTGGCCACATCGGCGGCCGAGGTCAGTTGCTGGCCCGTGGCGTCGAGCGGGTCTTTGGCATTGGCGTAAAAACCGGTCCGGTCAACCGCCGCCGAGCCAGCGGTGGCGGTCGAACTGACGGTCAGATCAGCCCCCGAGGTGGTCAACCAGCTGATGGCTGCGCGGGTGGCAAGTTCGGCCGACGCCGTCGCGTCTTGCTGAAAGCCGATGTTGCCCAAAATCATGGATCCGGAATTGACCGATCGAACCAGGGCAACGGCGGCCAGCATCAAGGCCACCAGGGTGATCAGCGCAAAGAGCAGCGAGGCGCCACGCTGCGACTGGCGCATGCGCCAGAGTCGAGGGGCGATGAGGGCGTGCATCGGCGAGTCCATCACGGGTTCCAGACGACGTTGCGCAGCGGCACCACCGTGTCAAAGACTTTGTAGCGGTAATGCTGCCAGTCGTTGTTGGGCCCGCTGGCGCTGACATCCAGCGTCAGGCACAGGCTGCTGGCATTGCCGCGACACGCCGTGGTTCCCGCCGCCAGGGAGCCCACCTCCCATTCAGGCAGGTTGGGGGTGACGGCGTTCCGGTCGAACTGCGCACTGCGGGCCACGACCACCACCCGCACCGCCTGAACGAGGCGCCAGTCTGCCTTGCTGACGGGCGCATCCGCGCTGTAGCTCGTCACGGCACCACCGGCGGCGGTGGACTTGCCATACAAGGCCTTGAGCAGCACGACCTGGGGAAATATTTCGCGCGCAGCGCTGAACGCGCCCGCCGACGTCAGGCTCATGGTGTCTTGCACCTGCAGACTCCATTGACTCGCGTCCACCGAATAGCGGCGGCGAACGGGGGCCAAGCCGAGGTCCAGCAAGACACTCCCATCCAGATAGCCTGCGGAAGGATAGATCGCGGTGCTGGCGTTCCAGCCGCTGGTGGCGGCATGCGGCACCTCGGTGCTCGGTGTGGTGCCCGTCACCATGAACAGGGTGCAGCCATTGCCGCTGCTCCACGCAGGCGGCACGGCCACCATGAGGTCGTTGGTCACCACGCCCAGATTGGAGGCCACGATGAACTTGGTGTCGATCGAGGTGTGTGCCGCAGCCACCTTGATTGGCACGGAATACCCCGCCTTGCCGCTGGCCATCACGGTGAGGGTGTCGGAATCAGCGGACGTGGCGCCAAACCCGATGACGACCGGGGCCAGCTTGTCGACCGCGGGGTTGAGTACCACGGTGGAATTGAAGTTGCCGGACAGGGGACACCCCAGCCCATCGGCCCAGCCCGTCAGACCATAGCCGGCGGCCTGAATGTCGCGCTGCAGGGTGAACAAGGCCGACGCCCCGGCCACCTGCGCATCCGCCCCGCTGGTGGTCGTGCGCTTGTTCCCCTCAGACTGCAAGAACACCTGAGTGATGACCAGCGTGGCCAGCAGGCCCAAGGCCACGCCCACCATCAATTCGATCAAGGTAAAACCATGGGCGCGCTTCATGGTCATGGCGGATTGGCATTCACGGTGGTGGCCGTGAGGTATTGATGGGGCGTGCCGCTGGGGGGCGTCCACATGAGCTTGATTTTGACGACACCCGTGGTGACATCGGCGCTCACATCGGGCTTGGCGTCGGGCAAGGTCAGGATGACTTTCGCTTTCCAGCCCGCACACTGCGGCGTGCTGGCGCAAGCGCTGTTGTTGTACCCCGCCAGATTGCTCGCATCAGCCCACATCATGCCCACGAGTTCGCCCGCCAGATTGCTCGCGTCGGCGCGCACCTTGGCGTCGGTCTGTGCCCGCGTCATGGCCGCCTGCAGCCCCACCAAAGCCAGCACGCCCAGCGCAAAAATCAGCACGCTGATCATGACCTCGATCAGCATGAAACCGGTTTGCGGGCGGGCCTTGTTCATCACGATCCATCGCTCACGGGCAATCTCACGGGTTACAGGCGCGCGAATCTTTGGGGTCAGCGACATTGGGGTCACACATGCGCCCGACGCCACCGGAGGAGATTTCGACACGCCGCACAAAATACGTCCCATCGTCGCCTTTGGTCGGGCTGGTCACATCGATGCGGCGAATCGCCGTGGCCGCCGAGGACTGGGCCAGCCCGCCCATGCCATTGAAGGTCACCGACGTCCCCGCCGTGCTGCCGTCAGATTGAACGGCCTTCACCGTGGCGCTGGCGCTCCCGCCATCCCCGACCGCGGCCTTGGCCACCAGCTGTGGGGCCACGGCCAGATCAGGGCGGGCATCGCACTTGCCGGCGGGCGCGGCAACACTCACCACCCAGGAGGCACTGGCGCTCGACAATGCGCACGAACTACTCAAGTCCGTCACGAGAGAAAACATCACCGGTCGATTGCGTCGCACGGCTTCCATGCGGGCCTGCTGCAGGCCGTTTTGGATCGACTCGGCGGTGTTTCTGATCCTGGCTTTGCGCAACCAGTCGCCCACACTGGGCATGGCCGCCGCCATCAAGATCCCGATGATGGCGATCGTGACCATCACTTCGATCATTGAAAAACCGCGGTGCTTTTTCATGTCATCCGATCAGCAGTCGGTGGTGGATTTCTTGGCCCAGCAATTGGTCAAGGTCACCGCCGCGCCCTTGAAACTGGTGGTGCCCTTGGTGCCCGCCTGGTCGATCGTGTACTCATCACCACTGGTTGGTGTACCCGCCGCACCAGTCGCCGTCACCGTGAAGGTGGTCGCCGTGGCCACGCAGGCATAGGTGAAATACTTGGTCGCTGCCGGGACAACGCCGCAGTTGGCCCCCGACAGATAGGATCGGTTGTCCTGGAAATATTGCTCCATCCGGACTTGTGTGGAGGACAGGGTCTGAAAGCCTTCGACCAAATCCCCGCGCCGGATGTAATCCGTGTAGGCCGGATAAGCCACGGCCGACAGGATGCCCACAATCGCCACCACGATCATCAGCTCGATGAGGGTGAAGCCCTTCGCCACGCGGCGAGCTCTGTTGAGATCAATTTTCATCACAGCAACCTTTGTTCATGTCCGGGCGTTGACCACTGCCAGGGGATGGCCCGGCGTTCGTTCATCATCGTCAGATTCGCGCGTAACTAAATGCATCCCGTCGCGCCAGAAAGACCGCTGAGTCAATGCACCCCACCATTGCGGGCATTTGTCACGCAAAGACCGCCCACAGGTTGCCCATCGTGCCGGAATCGGCCGCGCACGCTGTGTCGAACAAAGGCCGCGGGAGCCTCTTTTTCAAAGTTTGAAAAGCGCTCCCGCGCTCAAGCCCTCAACGGCTCAAAGCCTCGTCGAGCAACTCCACCCAATGCTTGACCGGGGTGGCCGTGCCGCCTTGCAAGTGCACGATGCAGCCAATGTTGGCGCTGGCGATCACCTGGGTTCCGGCCTCGTCCAAGGCCTGCACCTTCTGTGCGCGCAAGGCTTGCGACAGCCCGGGCTGCAGGACGCTGTAGGCGCCGCCTGCGCCACAGCACTGGTGGGTGTCTCGACTGGCCAGGCGCACCTCGAAGCCCAGCTCACGCAGGCCCTTCTCAATCGGGCCGGGCTGGGCCGCATGGCTCAATTGCAGGCCATGGCTCAGGCTGCACGGCGGGTGAAAAGTGAACGCACCCAGCGCCCCCGACGACCGCTTGGCCAGCTTGCGCTTGAGTTGGGGCATCCAGCCGGCCAGCAACTGGCCCGGGTCGCGCAGCAAGGCGCTGACCCGGCGTGCGCGTTCAGCATAGGCCGGGTCATCGGCCAGCAATGTGGCGTAGTCTTTCATCCAGGCCCCGCAACCCGAGGCATTGACCACGATGGCCTCAATCGGCACCTGGGCCTCGATCAAAGGCCACCAGGCGTCAATGTTGCGCCGGGCACGTTCGCGGGCCCCCTCGACATCCCCCAGGTGCCCTTGGATGGCGCCGCAGCACCCCGATCCCCGGACCTGCACGGCGCGCACCCCCACGGCGTCCAGCACGCGGGCGGTGGACGCGTCAATGTGCGGGCGCAAGGCCGGCTGCACACAGCCCTTGAGCATGATCACCTGTCGCACATGCAGGCTTTTGAGCGCATCGGGCCAGGCCGGTGGCCCCAGGGCGGGGCGCTGCGGGATGCTGGCCTGCATGCGCGCAGGCAGCACGGGCCGCAGCCATTGACCCAGCCGCAAAGCCGACGCGAACCAACGCGAAGGCATCACCGTGCGCAAGGTCCAGCGCAGCAAGCGCTCCTGGCGCGGGCGTGCCACCTGCGCGTCAACCTCGGCCTGTCCCACCGCGAACAGCTCGTGATAGGGCACGCCCGAGGGGCAGGTCGTTTCGCAGTGATGACAGCCAATGCAGCGGTCCAGGTGTTCCTGCGTGATGCGCGTGGCGGCCTGCCCCTCGAACACCTGCTTCATCAGGTAGATGCGGCCACGCGGCCCATCAAGCTCGTCGCCCGTCAGTCGGTAGGTCGGGCAGGTGGCATTGCAAAATCCGCAGTGCACACACTGGCGCAGCACCGCTTCGGCCTGGGCGCCCTCGGGGGTCGATTGGTATTGGGGAGCAAGCTGGGTTTGCATGGCCAAAGGTGCTGGAGTGCCTTGATTACGCGGGCACCATGGCGAGCAAGCGCCCGGTGTTGAACACCCCGTGGGGGTCAAAGGAGTGTTGCACGCGCTGATGCAACTGGCGCAACAAGGGCGACATGGACGCCGCGTGCACGAGGGACTGCGCCGGCTGACTCACAAAGGCCTGGGCATGCCCGCCGGCCCGCGCCGCCACCTCATGCACGGTGGCCGCCGGCACCGCCGTGCAGACCCAGCGCTGGGCACCAAACCATTCGTTCAACTGCTCGCCGGGCAGGCCCAGTGGCGCCGCCGTGGGGGGCACGCTGATGCGCCACAAGGTCACGCCGCGGTGACCACTCGCCGCCACCGCCGCCCGGGCCGGCTGGAAAAATTCGTCGCGGTGGTCGCGCAGGCCTTGCCAGAAGGGATCGGCGGCGGGCGGTGCGATCAATTCGGCCTGACACTCCTGGGCCAGCCGCGCCACCGCGGCCGCCACCGCCGCCCGCGCGCCCCGCAAGCGCAGCACCAGCAGGCCATCCCACCAAGCTGAAGCATCCAGCGGCAAAGGCTGCGCCGCCCAGCGATTCACCTGCATCAGCGCTTCAGCCTCGGGCAACTCAAGGCGCACGGTGGCGGTGGCCACAGGCTCGGGCATCACCTTCAAAGTCACGTCCAGCAGCACGCCCAAGGTGCCCATGGAGCCGGCCATCAGGCGCGACAGGTCAAAACCGGCCACGTTCTTCATCACCGAGCCGCCAAAGCGCAACACCTCGCCACGTCCATTGAGCACGCCCGACCCCAGCACGTGATCGCGCACCGCCCCCCGGCTGACGCGCCCCGGGCCGCTGAACCCGCTGGCCACCACGCCGCCGATGGTCGGCCCGGGAGCCGCGTTGGGGCCCTGGGTAAAGCACCAGCGTGGCGGCTCGAACGCCAGGTATTGCCCGCGCTCGGCCAGCGCCGCCTCCACCTCGGCCAAGGGCGTGCCGGCACGCGCCTTGATCACCAGCTCGCTGGGCTCGTACTGCTCAATGCCCGACCAGACGCGCGTGTCCAGCACCTCACCGACCGACGCGTCGCCCAGAAAATCTTTGCTGCCATGACCACGCACGCGCAGCACCGCCCCGCGCCGCGCAGCGTCCTGCACCTGATCGACCAAGGCCTGGATTTCAACGGACAAAGCGGTTTCAACCATGCCTGCAAGGATACCCGTGACAGACACCGCGCCGGCCGTCTACCATCACCCACATGAAAGTTGCCGCCCTTCAAATGGTGTCCACCCCACGCGTGGACGAGAACCTGGCCCAGGCCTTGGCCCTGATTGCGCAAGCAGCGCAGGCCGGAGCCGAGCTGGTGGCCCTGCCGGAATACTTCTGCCTGATGGGCCAGCGCGATGCCGACAAGCTGGCCATCGCCGAACCGCTGGCCGATGCGCTCACCCCCGACCCACGCACCAGCCCCCTGCAAAGCGCCCTGGCACAGGCCGCGCGTGAACACGGCGTGTGGTTGATCGGCGGCACCCTGCCCCTGCACAGCGGCCAGGCGGATCGGGTCTTCAACAGCCTGTTGGTATTCAACCCACAAGGCCAGCGCGCGGCGCGCTACGACAAGATCCACCTGTTCTGTTTTGACGATGGCCAGCGCCGTTATGACGAGGCCGCCACGCTCACACCTGGCTCACAGCCGGTGGCGTTCGAGATGCGCGATCGGGCCGGCCAGCCCTGGCGCATCGGCCTGGGCATTTGCTACGACCTGCGCTTTCCCGAGCTGTTTCGCAGCCTCAGCGCCCCGCAAGCCTGTGATCTGATCGTGCTGCCCGCCGCCTTCACCCACACCACCGGTGAAGCCCATTGGGAGTTGCTGCTGCGCGCCCGCGCGGTGGAGAATCTCTGCCACGTCCTCGCGCCAGCCCAAGGCGGCGAGCATGAAAACGGCCGCCGCACCTTTGGGCATTCACTGGCCATCGGCCCGTGGGGCGATGTGTTGGCGGTGCAGGGCGAAGGCCCGGGCGTGGTACTGGCCACCCTGGATCGCACGCGTCAAAACACCGTGCGCCAACAACTGCCCGCCCTGACGCACCGCGTTCTGGGTTGACCGGCCGGGGCAAGGCCCGGGGCCAGCGTCGACCTAGCTGCGGCTTGTGGTGGGGGGCAAAGGCTGCAACTGCCCCAACAAGGCCTTGTCCACGCTAGACAGACCGGCAATGGCCACCAGTTGCGCGCGGTCCAGCACCTCAATGCGCCCGTAGGACACCAGCACCACGCCCCGATCCTGCAGGTTTTGCAGGACCTGATTGGTGGTCTGGCGCGACAGCGACAGCATCATGCCCAGTTGCGACTGACTGAGGGGCAGCACGCACGGCCCGTCATCACCGGCCGCTTGCGCCAACATCAGCAAGCGACGCGCCAGACGCAAATCGGCGGGGAGCAGGGCCAAGTCCTCCATGCCAATGAAGGCAAATCGCACCTTCAAGGCCATCAGCACGCCAAAGTCGCGCCAGTAGTGCGGGCAGCGCCCAAGCACCTCATCGAGCACCACACCGGGCACATGCAGCAGCTTGGTCGGCCCCTCGGCCACGGCGTTGTGCGTGCGCGGCAGCCGGTCAAACAGCGAGATCTCACCCAACCACATCGGGGGCTCGACCATGGACAAGATGGCTTCTTTGCCCGCCTCGGTCACCCCCGAAATGCGCAGACTGCCTTCCAGCACGGCGTAGAGGCCGTCCGCGGGATCGCCTCGAAAGAAGAGGTGCTCACCCGCCGTCAAGCGCTTGGGGATCGCCCGAGTCAGCAGATCGACTTCCAGCCCCGACGACAGACTGCCAAACCACGCATCGCTGCGCAACAAGGCCCGAACGTCGGGCGTGATCCACGCCGCCGCGCTCACAACTGGCCGTAGGAGTGCAGCCCCGACAGGAACATGTTCACGCCCAGGAAGGCAAACGAGGTGACCAGCAGACCCGACAGCGCCCACCAGGCGGCAAAGGTGCCGCGCAAGCCCTTCATCAGGCGCATGTGCAGCCAGGCCGCGTAGTTCAGCCACACGATCAGGGCCCAGGTCTCTTTCGGGTCCCAGCTCCAGTAGCCGCCCCAGGCCTCGGCGGCCCACAAGGCGCCCAGAATGGTCGCGATGGTGAAGAAGGCAAACCCCACAGCGATGGCCTTGTACATGACATCGTCCAGCACATCCAGGGCCGGCAGCTGTTCGGCGATCTTGCGGCGCGCACCCACGATGCCCGCCACCACCAGGGCCGCGATGCCAAAGTACACCGCCCAGTAGCTGCTCACGGCCTGCTCGGCGCCCGGCTTGGCCCGAAACACCAGCGGCTCGAAACACAAGACCACGCCGACCAGCCACAGGGGCGCCAGCTTCCACCAGCGCGTCTCGCCCGCATGGTGCTTAACCAGGTAGGCAAACGCCACCATGGCCGACATCGAAAAAGTGCCGTAGCCAATGAAGTTGGCGGGCACATGCAGCTTCATCCACCAGCTTTGCAAGGCGGGCACCAAGGGCTGGATTTCGCTGGCGCCACGCTCCACGGCGTACCACAGCAAAAAGCCCACCGCCGCGCTCACCACCAGCATGACAAACGCGCCCAAGGACTTGAGCGACTGCCCCGCCCGGGCGAAGCGGTCCTCGTAGTACAGCCAGAACAGCGTCGTCATCCACGAAAACAGCACGAACACTTCGTACAGATTGCTCACCGGAATGTGACCAATGTCTGGCGCGATCTGGTGGCTTTCAAACCAGCGCACCAGGGTGCCGACCAGCGCCATGAACACCCCAACCCAAGCCATGCGCGAACCCAGTCGAATTCCGGTGCCGCCTTTGTTCAGCAGTCCCAGCCAGTAAAAGACCGTGCTCATGAAAAACAGCACGCTCATCCACAAAATCGCACTCTGGCTGGACAGGAAATATTTCAGCCAGAACACCTTGTCGGCCTGAGCCAGATCGGCGCCATAGTCGTCGGTGACCCGCATGTACAAGGCCATCGCGCCCAAAGCGGTCAGGCCAGCGGCCAGCATCAACACCCGCAAGGGCCCCCAGAACCAGCCCAGCGCGATCAGGCTGGGCACGGCCATCGCCAGGATGCCTCGCTCGTAAATGTCCATGCCCGCGCCATGTGCGTTGAAGGCCCAGCCCGCCGCGCACACCACGATCAAGGCAAACGCCCAGTCAAACAGCGATCGGCGCAAGCCGCCTGAGGCCGGCAAAGGATGGACAGAGGTGTTCATGACGAGGACGACTCTTTCATTTCAGGAGACAGCAGCGCCGAGCGCACTTGCTCGAACTCCGCATCAATATCCAGGGTATGCCGTGTGGACGACAGGGCCAGTCTGACCTGGGTGCCCCCCGACTCATCGCGGCGCAACCAGACCCACAAGCGACGCTCGCGAATGTAGAGCATCGCAAAAACGCCGATGATCAACAACAGGCAGCCCAGATAGACCACATTGCGACCCGGTGTTCGCGTCACCTGGAACACGCTGGCCTGGCGCTGTTCGAAGCTGTCCAGCATCAGGGCCACCGGCGCGGGGTACAGGGCAGCGTCTGACATCGAGAGCACCGCCAGCGTCAGAAAGGCACGCGTGGGCTCGGCCTCGGCCGACAGTGCCGCCAGCCCGGCCTTGTCGCGGCTGACATTGAGCAACTCGAACAAAGTGCCATTGAGGATGCGCACCAACGTCGACGAGGTGCGCTCACGCTCGGCCTCGGGCACCACCTTTTCGATGAAGTCGGACAGCGCCTGCAGCCCGCCCTGCGACTTCGCTGGTGCCGCGTCAGTGGGCGCAATGACCCCCGCGAACAGGTCCAGCGCGCGCTGGGCTGACACCCCCAACTGCTCGGCCAGTTCAGGGCGATCGGCGGGCGCGGCGTGGCTGACAAAACGGCGCACCGCCTCGCGCCGCATTGACTCATCGGCCAGGGCCTGGCGCAAGCGCAGCCAGCCCGTCATGCTTGCCTTGTCGTCCGCAGGCACGCGCAGGAAACGAAAGCCCTCGGACGGCGAGTCACGCACGCCGAGCAAAAACACCGACTGACCCCCGATGCTCACCGGCATCATGTAGTTCTGATATTCACGCGCCTGGCCGGCAGCATCGCGCAGCTTGTAGTTCACCGACGGGCCCACATTGACCAGTTTTTTCTCGCCCTGTGGCTTGGCGCCTGAGCCCAGGTGCTTGCTCAACTCCGCCAAGTTGACGCCACGCACGTCATTGCCAGCCCCGTCGACCGGGACGGCATCTTGTGCCCCACTCATGTTTTCGACATTGATCACCCGCAGGCTGGTGACCTCAAGACTGAGCGCGCCCACCCCCGCCAGACCGGCCGGTAGCAGCTGCGGATCGCCACTGACGGTGCCCTTGACCAAGGGTTGCCCGCCAGCCGCGCCATTGAGGAACACCGGCTTGAGACTGACCTGCGAGCCGCCGTCTTCAAAACTGGACTGGAAGATCGTGATGCCGTCATAGACCACGGGGTGGTTGACCTCCACCGTGGCGGCCTTGCTGACCTTCGTGCGCGGATCATGGATAACGATGTCGCTGGCAAACCGCTTGGGCATGCCCGTCGCGTAGTAGTCAACCGTGAACTTTTTGAGCTCGACCTCGAAGGGCAAGGGTTGCAACAACATGCCCTTGTCCAGATTGAGCACCGCCGCGCTGCTGCGTTGGCCCTCCGGGACGAACAGCTGGGCACGGTAGGTCGGGTTGTCCACGCTCAAGCGATTGCGCTCGGTCACGGCGCCGCTGCGAAAGGGTTGCAGCCCCTGCGCCCAAGCCTGCACCTTGACGATCAGGTCGCCATCGAACAGCCCGCCCAGGCACACCAGCACGATGGCTGAATGTGCGGCGATGTAGCCCAGCTTGTTGAGCGCCCCGTGGCGGGCGCCGAACATGACGCCCGCGACTTTGCCGTCGACGCCGGTGCGCACCTGGGTCTTGAACGACCAGTTGCGGCGCGCCAAGGTGGCCTGCACATGGGCTTGGGCCACATCCAGCGGCAAGGCCAGCGAGCCTTGCGCATGGTGGTGAAACGCGTTGAGCGCCTGCTCACGAATGCCTTCCTTGTGCGTGCGCAAGTCCACCAAAATCTTCGGGGTATTGCGGGCAATGCACAGGCTGGTCGAGGTCACCAGAAACGCCAGAATCAGCATGAACCATGGCGCGCTGTAAATGTGAAACAGGCCCAGGGCACCAAAGACCTCCGTCCAGAACGGCCCGAACTGGTCCACATAGTTGACCAGGGGCTCGCCCTGCTTGAGCACCGTGCCGATGGACGACGCCACGCAGATCACCGTCAGCAGTGAAATCGCAAACCGCATCGACCCCAGCAGCTCAACAACATCGGCCCGCCATGAGCGCGAAGGATGGGAAGGCAAGGCGTCAGCGACTGCGTTCATGATCAGGGGCTCGAAAGAGCATCGGGCACAAAAAAAGCGGGCAACCCCCAGGGGCTCCCGCCTTGAAGTTCGTCATCCGGGACAGGCCCCGGATTCAGCGCAAGCCAGCCACGTAGTCCGACAGTGCATCGATTTCCTTGTCGCTCAAGTTCGCGGCAATGCTCGACATCTGGGCATTGTTGGTGCGATCGCCTTGGCGGAAGGCTGTCAACTGGACCTTGACGTAGTCGGCATGCTGACCACCCAGGCGAGGATACTGGGCCGGAATACCCGCGCCATTGGGGCTGTGGCAACCCGCGCAGGCAGGCACGGTCTTCTTGGCGATGCCGCCACGGTAGATCTTTTCGCCCAGCGCGACCAGGTCCTTGTTCTTGGAAGCGCCGTCTTTGGCTTTCTTGCTGGCATAGAAGGCCGCGACGTTGCGCATGTCTTCAGGGCTCAAGATCGAGGCCATGCCCGACATGACGGGGTTCTTGCGCACGCCATCCTTGAACTCGGTCAATTGCTTGACGAGGTACTCGGGGTGCTGCCCCTGCAAGATGGGGTTGGCGGACATACCGCGCGAGCCGTCTGCGGTGTGGCAGGCACTGCACACGGCCGTGACCTTGGCCTCGCCAGCGGCGAGATCGGGCTTGGCAGCCGCGTTGGGTTCGGAGCTATGCGCCAGGCCTGACATGGTCAGGGCCATCGAGGCAAGGACGATCAGGCAGGTAAGACGCTTCATGAGAATTTGATGTTTGAGCCAAGAAACTCGTTGATTTTACAATGCCCCATGACCGAAACACCGATTTCCCCGAAAGACGCCCTGGCTTGGACGCATACCGCGCGGTTTTTAACCACAGCAGCCAAGCTGGAACAACTCCCCCCGTCGGAGTTGCCCGAGGTGGCCTTCGTGGGCCGCTCCAACGCCGGCAAGTCCACCGCCATCAACACGCTGGCCCAACAGCGCCAACTGGCATTTGCCTCCAAAACCCCGGGCCGCACGCAGCACATCAACCTGTTCCAGATCGGCCCCAAGGCCGCGCCCAACCTGCACTGGGCTGACTTGCCCGGTTATGGCTACGCGGCCGTGGACCGCACCGCCAAGCTGCGCTGGCAGGAGGTCATGGCGCAATACTTGGCGGTGCGCCGCAACCTCACCGGCGTGGTGCACATGGTGGATTCGCGCCACGGCTTCACCGAACTGGACCGCAACCTGCTGGAATTTGTGGGCCCGCGCGTGCGCATGGGCGAGGTCAAGCTGCTGGTGCTGCTGACCAAGGCTGACAAGCTCAACCGCAAAGAAGCCGATGCCGCCCTGCGCGGAGCCAAAGAGGTGCTGGCCAGCCTCCAAACCGAAGCGTCCAACATGAACATCATGTTGTTTTCTTCCGTCAAAAAGATCGGCGTCGGCGAAGCCGCCGTGATGCTGCGCGGCTGGGCTGGGTCGGACGAACTGGCCGCGAAAGAGGCCGAACTCGCGGCCATCCGGGCCGCCGAGCTGGCCGCGCTGGCCGGTGACGACGACAGCGGCCGACGTCGCCGCTGAAGCCCTCGACACCGCCTGCGGGCTGGATCAGCCCCGGGTCAAGCGCGTCAGGGCCTCGCGGTACTTGGCCGCCGTGTGCTCGATCACATCGAGCGGCAAAGCCGGCGACGGCGCGGTCTTGTCCCAGGGATGGCCATTGACCGTGGCCTGCTCCAGCCAATCGCGCAAAAATTGCTTGTCATAGCTGGGCGGGTTGGCGCCCGCCCTGAACGCGGCGTCGTAGCCTTCGGCGGGCCAAAAGCGCGATGAATCGGGGGTGAGCACCTCGTCCATCAAGGTCAGGGTGCCGTGCTCATCCAGGCCGAACTCAAACTTGGTGTCGGCAATGATGATGCCCTTGGTGAGCGCGTAGTCAGCCGCCTTTTGGTACAGCTGGATCGACACCGCGCGCACGCGCTCGGCCAAGTCAGCCCCGATGATCTCGACCATCTTGTCAAAGCTGATGTTTTCATCGTGGTCGCCCATCTCGGCCTTGGTGGCGGGCGTGAAGATCGGCTCGGGCAACTTACTGGCGTTTTTCAGACCCGCCGGCAGTTTCACCCCGCAGACCTCGCCGTTGTGCTGGTATTCCTTCCAGCCGCTGCCAGCCAGGTAGCCACGCACCACCGCCTCGACGGGCAGAGGCTTGAGCTTCTTGACCAGCATGGCGCGGCCCTCCACCTGGGCTCGCTCGGCGGACGACACAGCGCTGACGGGGTCTTCGCCGGTGAGGTGATTGGGCACCACGTCTTTGAGCAATTCAAACCAGAACAGCGCCATTTGCGTCAGCAGCGCGCCCTTGCCCGGAATGGGCTCGCCCATGATGACGTCGAAGGCGCTGATGCGGTCCGAGGCCACCATCAGGATGCGGTCCGTGCCCACGGCGTAGTTGTCACGCACCTTGCCACGGGCAAGCAGGGGCAGGGATTGCAGGGCGGAGGTGTGCAAGGCAGAAGTCATGGGCGGGCGCGCTGAGCGCGTAGGAACTGGGGCCAAACAATGGGCAGGGGATTCAAGCCGATATTGTGCCCCGACCCGCCCTTACTGCGCAGCGGCGGTCTTGGCCCTGGCGGCAGCCAGCGCACGGTCCTGGTCTGCCTTGCGATCGGCGGCCACTTTCAGGGCCGTGGGACGCTGCTCGATCAGCTTGACATAGGCCTTCCAGTCGATGCCGGCCGCCGCCACGAGGTCTTCGCCATAGACGATCTTGCTGGCCAGGGCGGCCAGCGGCAAATGCACATAGGCGGCGCAGTCGGCGGCCGAGAAAGTGTCGCCCGCCACATAGGGCCCGAACACGGCCAGTTGCTTGAACGCGGCCAGGTTCTTGACCAGATCGGCCTTGACGCGGGCGGTGAATTTTTCTGGCAGCGTGGCGCCGAAAAAGGCTTGCGGGTAGAGCTGGCGCGCGCACAACTCGACGTGCAACTCCAGGAAGGTCAGCAGTTCACGCTGCTTGGCAGCCCGCCACGGGTCGGCCGGCACCAGGGCGGGCGTGGGCCACCGCGCCTCAATGTAGTCCAGGATGACCTGACTCTCACACAGGAAGCCGTCTTCGGTTTCGAGGTAAGGCACCTTGCCCAAGGGCGATTTGCCTTGCTTGCCCTCGATGCCAAACGACACCAGCACCTCTTCAAAGGGCACGCCCTTTTCCAACAAGGCCAGTTTGAGCTTGTTGTAGTAGTTGGACAAGGCAAAACCGTAGAGCTTGAGCATGGCGATCTCCAAGAAAAAACCGACAGGAGCTTAATGCCTCTGTCGGTTCGGTGCGGCGGGTGAAGCCCGACCTCAGGGCCGCCCAGTGGAACAGGATCAGGCCACGACTTGGGCCAGCTTGCCGCTGGCGTACAGGGCGGCCATGTCAACCATCGAGATGGCCTTGATCTTGCCGGCCTGGCCTTCGCAGCCGAACTCCAGGTAGCGCTGCTTGCAAATTTGCTTGGCGGCTTCACGGGCAGGCTTGAGCCATTCGCGGGCGTCGAACTTGTCGGGATTTTCAAACAGAAACTTGCGCACGGCCCCCGTCATCGCCAGGCGAATGTCGGTGTCGATGTTGATCTTGCGCACGCCGTGCTTGATGGCCTCCTGGATTTCCTCGACGGGCACGCCGTAGGTTTCCTTCATCTGGCCGCCGTACTGGTTGATGATGGCCAGCAACTCTTGCGGCACCGACGACGAACCGTGCATCACCAGGTGGGTGTTGGGGATGCGCGCGTGGATTTCCTTGACGCGCGAAATGGCCAGGATGTCGCCCGTGGGCTTGCGCGAGAACTTGTAGGCGCCGTGGCTGGTGCCGATGGCGATCGCCAGCGCGTCCAGCTGGGTGGCCTTGACGAACACGGCGGCCTCTTCGGGGTCGGTCAGCATCTGGCTGTGGTCCAGCTTGCAGTCGGCGCCGATGCCATCTTCTTCGCCAGCGTCGCCAGTTTCCAGGTTGCCCAGGCAGCCCAGCTCGCCTTCGACAGTCACGCCGACCTTGTGGGCCATGTCGACCACTTTGCGGGTCACCTCGACGTTGTAGCCAAAGTCAGCCGGGGTCTTGCCGTCTTCACGCAGCGAGCCGTCCATCATCACCGAGCCAAAGCCCAGATCGATGGCGCCTTGGCAGATGGCCGGCGACTGGCCGTGGTCCTGATGCATCACCAAGGGGATGTGGGGGTAGGCTTCAATGGCCGCCTGGATGAGGTGCTTGATGAAGGCCTCGCCGGCGTATTTGCGAGCGCCAGCGCTGGCCTGCAGGATCACCGGAGCGCCCACCTCATCGGCGGCGGCCATCACGGCCTGGACTTGCTCGAGATTGTTGACGTTGAAGGCCGGAATGCCATAGCCGTTTTCGGCGGCATGGTCCAGCAGTTGGCGCATGGAAACGAGCATGGAAACCCCAATAGAACAGGTGGATGAGACGCACGCCGCTCAGGGCAATGCACGAACTGGGGTGGATTCTACTGATGCCCCCCCGATTTGCGCGCCCCCCAGGTGAAGGGGCCCGCAGCCCACCCACGGGATGCCCCCCTATACTCGCCGTCCAGCGCGGACGCTTACCGCCCAAGAAACCATCCATACAAGGGAGAACTCCATGAATTTGAAATCCATTCTTGCCGGCGCCGCATTGGCGCTCGCGGCTCAAGGCGGCTGGGCCATCGGCTTCGAAGGTGGCATTCCATCCGACTGGACCTGCGACGGCCTGTGCGGCACCCTGGGCGCCGACGGCGACGTGACGCTGGCCCCCACAGGCGCGCAAAAGTATGGCTATGTGGTCAGCGGCCAATCGACCCCACAGAACCTCAGCCCCTTCACTTTTGGCAGCGAAACCACCGGATCGCGCCTGCTGTCGTCGTCGTTTGTGGCCGCCGCTGGCGACGAACTGAAATTCCACTTCAACTACGTGACCAGCGATGGCTCGGGCTATGCTGACTACGGCTGGGCGCGCCTGCTCAATGCGAGCGACATGTCGCAAGCCGCCCTCCTGTTCACCGCACGCACCAAGCCCACCGGCAGCATCGTGCCCGGCCAGGACATGCCGTTGCCCCAAGCCACGCTCAACCCGGTCAGCGTGGGCATCATCACCAACGCCGCCCCCGGCGTCGGCCCGACCTGGTCACCCCTGGGGACCGACTCGACCCTGTGCTACGAGGCCGGTTGCGGCTACACCGGCTGGGTACAGTCCAATTTCACGATCGCCGCCAGCGGCAAATACGTTCTGGAGTTCGGTGTCGTCAACTGGTCCGACAACATCTACCAATCGGGCATGGCCTTCGACGGCATCACCGTCGCCGGCGAGGACGTGATCCCCAGCGTGCCGGAAACGCAGTCCTATGCCATGCTGCTGGCCGGCCTGGGGGTATTGGGCATGGCTTTGCGGCGCCGTCGCAACGCCTGAGCACACAAGCTCTGCTGTTGAAAAGGCCGCCCACGCGGCCTTTTTCCGTTGGCGCGACGACAAATACCAACGCTACCGTGACGATTGGCTTGCTCGCCAGGCCTACTTATTTGTAATCAACATGGATACAACAGATTTGACGTCAGCCCTCACATAGCGCCAAAATGGGCCGCGTTACTTTTTGCGTGACGCAAAAATTTCACGATTGGCCGTCAAAATGAATGAAATGGGTCAGCCTTGCTTGGCCTTGCATTCTTTTAGTCGTGGTTGGCAGTAACGCTATGAACGGCAAATCCATGCCCATACCTGTCCTGGAATTGGATCCGGAACTCCGCCAGAAAATTCAGGCCGAGCAGTTCCGCATGATGATGGCGACGACCACACCATCCACGGTGATGGCCACGCTGTTTGCCGTGCTGACCACGCTGTTTTTTCAGCAGCAGGTTGAGCATTCGCCAGTACTCTGGTGGCTGATTATCAAAATCTGCATCGCCGCTCCACGCTTGGCCCAGCAAGAATTGCATCGCCTGATGGGCGCGCCTGCCACGCGACGTTGGCAACAATGGGCGCTTTTTTTGCTGTTCCTGGACGGCGCGACCTGGGGTTTGGCGGGCGTTTGGTTACCTCCCGCCAATGATGTCGTGACGGCCACCCTGATCGGCGCGGGATTGGCCGGCGTGGCCGCCGTGGCCACCTTCACCCTGCACACCCACTGGAAGGGCAACGCGATTTATTGCGTGCCCATGGTGCTTCCAGCCGCCATCGCCTTTCTGGCCCGTGGCGACACCCTGGGTTGGTATACCGGCGTGGCGCTGCTGATATTCATCACAGCGCTGCTGCTCATGGCCTGGCGCTCTCAAAATCAAACCATTGAAATGCTGCGCCTGCGTTTCACCGCTGACCGAATTGCTCAAGAACGCGAGGCCGCCCTTTTACAGGCCGAGCGGCAAAATGCCATCAAAAGTCAATTTGTGGCAACCATGAGCCACGAATTGCGCACACCCCTGCACGGCATATTGGGCCTGACCCGCATGATTCACTCGGAGGATCTCTCCGCCGAGAATCAAAAACGCCTGGGGCTGGTCACACGCTCGGGGGAACATCTGCTGTCGATCATCAACGACATCCTGGATTTCTCCCGCATCGAAGCCGGCCACCTGGCGGTTGAGCATGCGCCATTTGACCTGGGCGAGTTGCTGGACGATCTGGTCGCTCTGACGTCGGTGACCGCCTCGGCCCAAGGCCTGGGTCTGGTGGCGGACCTCGACCTGCCTCGCCCATGCGTGGTCCTGGGCGATGCGCCCCGCGTGCGGCAGGTCCTGCTCAACCTGATCGGCAATGCCGTCAAATTCACCGCGCGGGGGCAGATTCGCTTGAGCGCCGCCCGCCAGCACCGTGGCGATGGATTGCCAGGCTCGATCGTGATGGGCGTGGAAGACTCGGGCATTGGCATTCCGCCCGAAGAACTCGCCCACATTTTCAACCCCTTCCACCAGGTCGACAATTCGCTGGGCCGACGTTTTGGCGGCACCGGCCTGGGCCTGACCATCTCGCGCGAAATCAGCCGGGCCATGTGCGGCGAAATCAACTGCCGCAGCGTGCTGGGGCAGGGGTCCACTTTTGAATTGACGGTGCCGTTGCCCGCCGCGCCCCATGTGGCATCAGCGCCCATCGTCGCCACCCCAGCAGACAACCATGGCCCCGTGCCGTTGACCGGTCATGTCCTGCTGGCCGAGGACAATGAAGTCAATGCCATGGTGGTGGAGGCCTTGCTGCACCGCCACGGCTTGACGGTCGAGCATGTGCCCGATGGCCTGGAGGTGGTTTCCCGCCTCTGTGGAGACCAGCACCGGCCCGATCTGGTGCTGATGGATTGCCAGATGCCCGCCATGGATGGATTTGAAGCGACCCGGCGCATTCGTGCGGACGAGCTGTCACGCGGTTTGCCACGCATCCCCGTGGTGGCCCTGACCGCCAGCGCGCTGGCCGAAGACGGCGAACGCTGCCTGGGCGCGGGCATGGACGCCCACCTGCCCAAGCCCTTTCGGGAAGATCAACTGCTCTCGGTGCTGCTCGCTTACTTGCCCGTCGCCATCAGCTCACCCGAGGGGCTGGCCATGGCCTGATCGGGACGCTCTCGAATGGCGTGGGCACTCAAGCCACCCGGCACACCTTGAGCATGTTGGTGCCGCCGGGGTGGCCCATGGGCTCGCCGCAGGTGATGGCATAGGTGTCGCCCGATCGCAGCACCCCTTGCTCGACCAGCAGGGCCTCGGCCTCCTTGAGTGCCTCATCGCGATCGCGATAACCTGGGATCAGCAGCGGCGACACATTGCGAAACAAGGCCATCTTGCGCAAGGAAATGGCTTGTGCGGTCATGCCATAGATCGGCACATGGATCTTGTGACGGCTCATCCACAGCGCGGTCGAGCCCGACTCGGTCAGCGCAATGATGGCCTTGCAGCCCAGGTGATAGGCCGTGAACAATGCCCCCATCGCGATCGACTGATCGATGCGGCCGAAGTGCTTGTTCGTGAAGTCTGCGTCCAGCGTCACGTCCTCGGCGGCCTCGGCAGCCATCGCGATGGCCGCCATCTGCTCCACCGTTTCGACCGGGTACTTGCCGGCGGCGGTTTCGGCGCTGAGCATCACAGCGTCGGTGCCATCAAGCACCGCGTTGGCCACGTCGGACACCTCGGCGCGCGTGGGCACCGGGTTGACGATCATCGATTCCATCATCTGCGTCGCGGTGATGACGACTTTGTCCATCTCGCGGGCCATCTTGATCATGCGCTTTTGCAGCGCCGGCACGGCGGCGTTGCCCACCTCAACAGCCAGGTCGCCACGCGCCACCATGATCCCGTCGGAGGCCTTCAGAATGGCCTCCAGATTGGGGATGGCCTCGGTGCGCTCGATCTTGGCGATCAGCGCCGGGCGGTGGCGCCACGGCTCGCCGGCCACGGTGGTCAACTGGCGCGCCATCTCCATGTCGGTCGCGTTCTTGGGGAAGGACACGGCGATGAAGTCGCACTGAAAACTGGCCGCCGTCTTGATGTCTTCCATGTCCTTGGCGGTCAGCGCCGGGGCGGTCAGGCCGCCGCCCTGCTTGTTGATGCCCTTGTTGTTGGACAACTCGCCGCCGACTTTCACGGTGGTGTGCACCGCCTCGCCGCGCACGGCGTCCACCGTCAGCACGATCAGGCCATCGTTGAGCAGCAACACGTCGCCGGGCCGCACATCGCGCGGCAACTCCTTGTAGTCCAGGCCCACGCCCTGCAAGTCGCCCGGTTCCGCGCGGCTGGCATCCAGGACGAAGGACTGGCCGTTTTCCAGCATCACCTTGCCCTCGGCGAATTTGCCAACGCGAATCTTGGGCCCCTGCAGGTCGGCCATGATGGCCACCACCTTGCCCAAACGCTGGGCCGCCTCGCGCACCAGTTGCGCCCGCTCGATGTGGTCCTGCGCCTTGCCATGCGAAAAGTTCAAACGCACCACGTCCACGCCCGCACGCAACATGCGCTCAAGCACCTCGGGGGTGGACGAGGCAGGACCCAAAGTGGCAACGATCTTGGTGGCACGCGGCATGTCGGTGGTCTCTTGTCCAGAGCTGTGGTGATGACACTCGCAGTGTCCCACCAAACCTCAGGGGGAATCACCCGAATTGACGCGGCAAGACCGTCTTTTGTCTGTGCATCAAAGGGCGACCTTAAACTGAGACTGTCGATGCACGCGCGGCGCGTGTTCCGAGGTCCCCATTCCATGAAACCGCCCATTGTTTTTTCGCACGCCAACAGCTTTCCGGCCAGCACCTATGTCGCCTTGTTCGACGCCTGGCGCGCGGCCGGCCATGAAGTGCACGCGATCGAAAAATTCGGCCACGACCCACGCTACCCCGTCACCACGGACTGGCCGCACCTGGTGCGCCAGCTGAAGGATTTCATCCAGCACGAAGTCGGCCAAGGCGCCTATCTGGTCGGCCACTCGCTGGGCGGCTACCTGAGCCTGATGGTGGCCAGTCGCCACCCCGAACTGGCGCGCGGCGTGATTGCGCTGGACACGCCCCTGCTGCACGGCATGCGCGCCTGGTCGGTCGGTCTGCTCAAATCGCTCGGCGCGATGGGCCGCATCGTGCCGTCCGGCGTGGCCGCACAGCGCTGCCATGAGTGGCCCAGCTTACTGGCCGTGCGTGAGCACTTCATGGCCAAACCAAAGTTCGCCGCCTTTCACCCTGGCGTTTTGCAGGCCTATGTCGAACACGGCACCGAAGGCCACCCCAGCGCCACACGTCGCCTGAGCTTCCAGCGCGAGGTTGAAGCCCGCATTTACGAGGGCATGCCCCACCAGCTGGCGCGCGAGTTTCAACACCACCCCCTGCAATGCCCGGTCGCCTACATCGGCGGCACGCGCTCCAAGGAAGTGCGCCAGATCGGCAAGCAAGGCATCCGCCAGGTCTTCGGTGACCATGTGTCATGGATTGAGGGCAGTCACCTGTATCCTTTTGAGCAACCGCAAATCACCAGCGCGGCGGTCCTCCAGTGGCTGCACGACTTTGAAGCCCCCCCATGACGACGCCCCCGTTCGACGAACCGCCCGTCCCCTTCATCACGGTGACCAACTGGGTGCGCGCGGCCACGCTGTGCGGGGTGGACATCGGACGGATCTTCCGTGAAGAAGGCGTCGACGCCAGCAAGCTGCACCCTGAGACCGCCCTCATCCCGCGCGAAACCATGCAGCACATCATGCAGCGCTGCGTCGACGACACCCGCGCCAGCGGCAGCCCCTTGCACTTTCCCATCGTGCTGGGCGAAACCTTCGCGTTCGAATACCTGTCGGACATCGAAACCTTCATCACCACCAGCCCCAGCTTGCGCGATGCCGCTCGCGCGCTGGAATGGCTGCCAGCGCTGATCAACCCCTACATGCGCTTGACGCTCACCGAACATGGCGCTGAGGCCCGCCTGTCGCTGACCTTTGAGCACGCCGACGCCACGCCCGCGAACACCTGGCACTTCACCGAAGGCACGTTCGTCACCTTCGTCAAGTTCACGCGCCTGTTGCTGGGCGCTCGAGAATTGTTTGGCCGCATCACCTTCCGCCACAGCCCCCACAGCGATCGTGCCGCGTGCGAAGCCTTCTTCCAGATGCCGCTCAGCTACGATGAATCCGTCAACGCCTTGTGGTTCGACCGCGCCCTGCTGGACCAACCTCTGCGCGGCGCCTTCCCTCTGCTGCACGAGCAGGCCGCGCACCGCGTCGCCGAGCGCGTGGCCCAACGCGTCGAACAACGCCATGAACGGACCTTGCACGACGCGGCCACCCCCCTTGTGGCACAGATCGAGCGCACCCTCGCCGGCAAACCTCACCTGCTGGGCCAAGGCCTGCAAGCCCTGGCCGACGAGCTGCACCTTCACCCCCGCACGCTGCAACGCCGCTTGCGCGAGCACGCCGAGAGTCATTCCGCCATCCTGGGGCGGGTGCGCCATGACCTGGCGCGGCAATGGCTGCAAGACGCCAACCTGTCCATCGAAGACATCAGCGAGCGCCTGGGCTTCTCCGACCGACGCAGTTTCACCCAGGCCTTCACGCGCTGGTCGGGCGTCACGCCCAGTGACTACCGACGTCGCTAAAGCACCCAGTCGGGTGTTTTCCCTAGGTTTGAATTGTCGCGGAAATTACCCTTCTGTCGTTGTGGCGCATAGCCCTGCGCCCCACATCTCCTTACAGTAGATGTCATGGATACTTCTGTACGCAGCGCGCCGCCCCCCATCGTCCCGCGAGAAAAGCTGGACTTCGGCCTGGAGGGCGACATTCCGCGCCACTGGCTCAACGGCGATCCGTTCAAGACCCGTTTCTTTGACGCCATGTCCACCCTGTTCCCGGTTGGCGAGCGCTTTTTCATCACCTGCGTGAGGGACTTCAAGGACAGCATCACCGACCCCAAGATGAGCCAGGACATCCAGGACTTCACCCGCCAGGAAGCCCAGCACAGCATGCTCCACACCCGCTACAACGACCGCCTCAAGGCCCAGGGCGTCAACGTGGATGCGATCCTGCGCGGCCAGGAAAAACGCCTGTTTGGCATCATCCGCCAGCACACCTCGCGGGAGTTCACGCTGGGCATCACGGTGGCGTCCGAACACATCACCGCCATCATGGCCGATTGCTTTGTCGAACGACCCGAGATCTTCGAAGGCGCCGACGAACGCATCCGCGCGCTGTATGTGTGGCACGCCATGGAGGAGATGGAGCACAAGGGCGTGGCTTTTGACGTGCTGCAACAGGTCGCCCGCGGCAGCTATGGCAACCGCATCCGCTCCATGCTGTTGGTGACGGTGCTCTTCCCCTTCCATGTGTTTCGAATCATGACGCACATGCTCCAGGTCGACGGGTTCAGCCGCTGGCAGCGCACCAAGATCTGGGCCAAGGGCCTGTGGTGGCTCTACAAGCCCGGCGGCCTGTTCCTGCCCATGGCCGGCAAGTACTTCAGCTACCTCAAGCCCGGCTTTCACCCGTGGCAAGACCCCGTGGTGCCCAGCTATGAACCCTGGTTGCGCCTGATGGCCGAAACCGGCGATCCCATTGAAGCCGGCAACCGCCTGCACGGCGAACGCATCTGGGCAGGCGCCTGAGCGCGCCCCCCAAGGAGACCCGCATGAACTCACCGCACACCATCACCCCCCGCGAAAAACTCGACTTCAAGTTGGACGGCGACATTCCCAAATACTGGTTCGCCGGCCATCCGTTCAAAACGCGTTTTTTCGACGCCATGTCGACCATCTTCCCCGAAGGCGAACGCTTCTTCATCTCCTGCGTGCGCGACTTCCGCGACCAGGTCAGCGATCCAATCCTGCAGCAGGAAATCAAAGACTTCATCCGCCAGGAAGGCCAGCACGGCGCCATCCACAATCAGTTCAATGACCGCCTCAAGACACAGGGCATTGATGTGAACCACCTCGAAGGCATCGAGAAGTACCTGCTGTTCGACATCATGCGCAAGTACATCCCCAAGAAGCACACGCTGGCCGTCACCGCCGCATCCGAACACATGACGGCCATCATGGCGCACAGCTTTTTCTCGCGCAAAGACGTCATGCAGGACACCGATCCCAGCATGCGCGCCATGTACGCCTGGCACGCCATGGAAGAGATTGAACACAAGGCCGTGGCCTTTGACGTGATGCAAAAGGTCGCCAAGGTCTGGTATCCGCGGCGCATCCTGGCCATGATGGAAGTCACCCTGGGCTTCACCCTCCACGCGCTGCTGGTGACGCGCTACATGCTCAAGGTCGATGGCTTCAGCCGCTGGGAACGCGCCAAGCTGTGGGCCCAGGGCCTGTGGTGGCTCTACAAACCCGGCGGCCTGTTCATGGGCCAGATCGGGCATTACCTGCAGTACTACAAGCCGGGCTTTCACCCCTGGCAAACCGGCCAGATGAAGAGCTACCAGCTGTGGCTGGACACCCTCAATCAGACCGGTGACCCCATCCTGGCCGGCGAGGCCCTGTACGCCGCAGCCGCCTGAACGGGGCGAATCGAGCGGGGCGAACTCAGGCCGCGCGCTTGGCCAGGATCTCGAAGGCGGGCAAGGTCTTGCCTTCCAGAATTTCCAGGAAAGCTCCACCGCCGGTCGAGATGTAGCCCACCTCCTTTTCAATGCCGTACTTGGCAATCGCCGCCAGGGTGTCGCCGCCGCCCGCGATGCTGAAGGCGCTGGACTGGGCAATCGCGCGGGCGATCGTTTCAGTGCCGTGTGAGAAGGCGTCAAACTCAAACACGCCCACCGGGCCGTTCCACACGATGGTGCCGGCGGCCTTCAACTGTTCCGCCAGCTTGGCCGCCGTCTTGGGGCCAATGTCCAGGATCAAATCGTCGTCATCGACGTCGGTCGAGGCCTTCACCGTGGCCAGCGCATCGGCGGCAAAGGCCTTGGCCACCACCACGTCTTGCGGAATCGGCACGGCGGCGCCACGCGCCTTCATGGCCTCAATCACGGCCTTGGCCTCGCCGATCAGGTCGGGCTCGGCCAGTGACTTGCCGATCTTCAAACCCGCGGCCAGCAAGAAGGTGTTGGCAATGCCGCCACCCACGATCAAGCCGTCCACATTCTTGGCCAGCGCTTGCAAGATCGTCAGCTTGGTCGACACCTTGGAGCCCGCCACGATGGCCACCAGCGGCCGCTTGGGCGCCTCCAGCGCTTTGTTAATTGCATCAATCTCGGCGGACAGCAGCGGCCCCGCGCACGCCACCTTGGCGTACTGGGCAATGCCGTAGGTCGTCCCTTCGGCGCGGTGAGCCGTGCCAAAAGCGTCGTTCACATAGATGTCGCACAGCGCGGCCAACTTGCGGGCCAGCTCGTCGCTGTTCTTCTTTTCGCCCTTGTTCAGGCGGCAGTTCTCCAGCAGCACCACCTCGCCAGGGCTCACGCTCACACCGTCCACCCAGTTGGCCACCAGCTTGACCTCACGGCCCAGCAGCTCACCCAGACGCGCGGCCACCGGGGCGAGTGAATCCTCGGGCTTGAACTCACCCTCGGTCGGGCGCCCCAGGTGCGACGTCACCATCACCGCCGCCCCCGCCTTGAGCGCCATCTCGATGGCGGGCACCGAAGCGCGCACGCGGGTGTCTTCGGTGATGTTGCCCGCCTTGTCTTGCGGCACGTTCAGATCGGCGCGGATGAACACGCGCTGGCCGGCCACCTTGCCTTGAACCACGAGGTCTTCAAATCGGAGGATGTTCATGATGAATGAGTGTTGAAGGGCGAATCAAAAGTGCCCCGATTGTAGGCAGGCCCGCGCGCACCAGGGCAGGGGGGCAATCCGGATGCTTTCGCTGTCACACGCAAGTCACTGCGCTGGCGGATCGTTCAAGTCCTGTCGCCACCCTGAAGCAGTTCACCCCATGCGTCGATCTCTCCTGACCTTGTCCCTCGTCGGATGGCTGAGCGCCGCCAGCCTGTGCTGGGCCCATGGCACCGTCGCCACCCAGGCCGCCCCCCGCACCATTGCCGTTTCCGGCCCGCTGGCCGCGCCGCCCCCCGGCGTCACCGACCTCAAATTCCGCGAGATGTTCCAGCTGCCCATTGGCCCCAAGGGACTGGCCTTGAGCGACAAACTGCGCCAGCTCGATGGCAAGCCCGTGCGCATGGTCGGCTACATGGTTGCACAGGAATCGGCGTCCGCCGGGGAGTTCATCCTCTCGCCCCTGCCCGTCGAAATCGGCGATGAAGACGAGAGCCTGTCCGACGACCTGCCCGCCTCCAGCATCTTCGTGCACCTCGCCCCGGAGGCCGCCGTACGGACCGTTCCCAATCTGGGCGGCCTGCTGCGCGTCACCGGCACCTTGCGCATTGGTGTGCACGACGAACCCGATGGCCGTGTCTCGTCCTTCCGGCTCGAACTCGACGAGCCCACTTCCCAGACATTCGCGCCATCCGCTCGCTAACCCGTCCACTCAACCTCTCGGAGCTTCAGATGATCTTGCACGCCCCCCGCTTTCAGCCACGCGCCCTGGCACTCGCCGCCCTGGCCACCCTCGCCGCGCCGTCTTTTGCGCTGACCATCTCGCGTCTGACGCCACCCAGCAATGCCATCAGCCCCACGGCCAACACCTTGGCGCGCTTCCTGCCCGGCCAGCGTTTTGACCTGCAAGCCACCGTGCGCCCGGATGCCGGCCAAACTGTCACCCGCATTGAGTTCAAAGTCGACGGCAGCAGCGTGGGAGTGATCTCCGCCGCCGCCCCCGTCACCAACGCCGCTTCCGCCGTGTTCGCGGGTAACAAAAGCATCGTGCCCGCCACGGCCATCACCGCGGCAGCGCCCGGCTCGGTGGCCGCCTCGGTGCGTGCCTATGCCATCAGCACCCCCGGCATGCACACGCTCACCGCCATCGCCACGCAAAGCGACGGCCTGACCACCACCGCCACCGGCAATTTCGAGGTCATCGGCATCACCGCGCAAGGCCGTCCCGCCAAGAACATCATCATCCTGTTGGGTGACGGCATGGGCGCGGCGCACCGCACTGCCGGCCGCATTCTGGCCAAGGGCTATGCGCAAGGCAAGGCCAAGGGCCTGCTGGCCATGGACACCTTCCCCTTCACCGGCCTGGTCATGACCGCTTCGCTGGACTCCATCGTGACCGACTCGGCCCCGGGCATGTCCAACTACGTCACCGGCAACAAGGCCAACAACAACCAGGAAGGCGTCTTCCCTGACGACACCACCGACTCCTTCGACAACCCGCGCATCGAATACCTCTCCGAGTTCATGCACCGCACCCAGGGCAAGAGCCTGGGCATCGTCACCACCGCCGACGTCTTCGACGCCACGCCCGCCGCCAATGCCGTGCACACCGCAGATCGCGGCAAAGGCACCGGCATCGTCGACCAGTACCTCGACGACCGCGAGCGGACCGGCCTGAGCGTCTTGCTGGGTGGTGGCCGCAAATGGTTCCTCCCGAACGCCGCCAACAGCGTCACCCCGCAAGCCCTCAACGGCTCGCAACGCCGCACCGCCAACGACTACGTCCTGAGCAGTGACATCACCACCGGCTGGAATGTCGCCCCTGGCGCGCTGGATGCCAACCGCGACCTGATCGCCGATTTCCAGTCGGCCGGTTTTATCTATGCGCCGGACAAGACCTCGCTGGACTCGGTAGGCACGCCCGACAAGCTGCTGGGCCTGTTCTCCTACTCCAACATGAACGTCGCGGTTGACAAGATCGACGGACGCCGCGGCGCCTCCACCATCGTCAACGACTACGGCTTCCCCGACCAGCCGATGCTCGAAGAGATGACCGACAAGGCCCTGAGCGTGCTCAAGAAGAACCCCAACGGCTTTGTCCTGACCGTCGAAGGTGCCTCCATCGACAAGCAAGCCCACTTGATGGACTCCGACCGCTGGATGGTTGAAGTGATCGAGTTCGACCGTGCCGTGCAAAAAGCCAAGGACTTCGCGCAAGCCAATCCCGACACCCTGGTCATCGTCACCGCCGACCATGAATGCGCGGGCGCCGCACTGATCGGCTCATCCCTGCTGAGCAATGCCGCACTGCAAGCCAAGACCTCGGGCAGCCACACCTCGGCTGACCAGCGCGATGCCGTCGTGGGCACCTACGAAGCCGCCAAGTTCCCGTCCTACAGCATCCAGAGCGACGGTTATCCCGTGACCACCAACATCGACAACAAGCTGCTCGTGGGATACGGCGCCAATGCGGACCGCTTCGAAACCTGGTTGAGCAATGCCCAGCCCACGCAGGACTCGCAACAGCCGTTCGTGGGCACCTCGCCGCTCAACACCTACCCCGCCAACCCCGGCGTTCGCAACAGCAGCACCGGCGTGCTGATCACCGGCCAGGTTGGCGGCCAGCAAGCCGTCCACACCGCCACCGACATCCCGCTGTCGGCCTTCGGTCGCGGCAGCTCGCTGTTCAGCGGCGTGATGGACAACTCCGACGTGTTCTTCAAGATCGGTCAAGCCGCCATCGGTGGCGTCAGGTAATGCAACCCCGGATGCCCTGCGCTGCGGGGCATCCACCGCCAGGAGTCACCCCATGGACCACGCACTCTTTCTTCACCGCGCCATCGCCATCGCCGCCTTGGCCGCCATCGGCACCGCCGCCCACGCCTCCGTCGCGATCGACACCGTCCTGAACTTTGACGCCGTCGCCTCCGGCACCAACGCCAACAGCGCCATCGGCACCCTCAGCAGCCTGATCCGCTTCGACAACGCCGTGCGCGTTCAAGACCTCGACCTCAACGGCGACCCCATCGCCGATCAGTTCCACTGGGAGGTCGACACCGACACCACCATCCCCGCCGTCACCGTCGACAACCCGATCGACTTCTGGCGCAACGCCGCACCCAGCGGCCTCAATGCACTCAATGCGGCCTACGGACCTGTGTTGATGGAGTTCAGCAGCCCACTGACGCTGACGCACTTTTCCTTCACCCTGGAGAACACCCCCTATGGCCAACCCTTTGCCGACGTCCTCTTTCTGGACAACACTGGCCACGTCCTGCAAACCTTGACGTTCGCCCAAGACCAGTCCGGCGCCACGGTCACGGCCATGAGCTTGCCCAGTTCGGTCAGCAGCATCGTCCTGCCCGCCGGCAAGTTCGTGGATGACATCCATGTCAGCGCCGTGCCCGAACCTCAGTCGGCCGTCCTGGCCCTGCTCGGATTGACTGCGCTCTTTGGATTCTCGCGTCGTCCCAAACCGTAAAGCGGTGTTGCCCGCAATGGGCCTCCGGCACAAAAAAGGCCCGCTTGATGCGGGCCTTCCTAATCACCTCGGTCCACTCACACCGGGACCGATGATCGGATCAGGTGATCAAACGCGCTCAGCGCCGCCTTGGCCCCATCACCGGCCGCGATCACGATCTGCTTGTACGGCACCGTGGTCACATCCCCCGCTGCAAACACGCCAGGCAAGGACGTCGCGCCCTTCGCATCGACCACGATCTCACCGTGGCGCGACAGCTCCAGCGTCCCCTTGAGCCATTCGGCATTGGGCACCAGACCAATCTGCACGAACACACCCGCCAACTCCACATGCTTGGCCTCACCCGATGCCCGGTCCACGAACGTCAAGCCGTTGACCTTCTGCCCATCGCCCGTGATCTCGGTGGTCTGAGCCGACGTGTGAATCACCACATTGGGCAGGCTCTTGAGCTTGTTGACCAGCACGGCGTCAGCACGCAAGGCGTCAGCAAACTCCAGCAAAGTCACATGGGCCACGACCCCGGCCAAATCGATCGCAGCCTCAACACCCGAGTTACCACCACCGATCACCGCCACTCGCTTGCCCTTGAACAGCGGGCCATCGCAGTGCGGGCAGTAGGCCACGCCGTGGTTGCGGTACGCCTGCTCGCCCGGCACGTTCACATTGCGCCAACGCGCACCGGTCGACAAGATCACCGTCTTGCTCTTGAGTGAGCCCCCATTGGCCAGCTTCACCTCAATCAAGCCGCCCGGCTCTGCGGCTGGAATCAGCTTGTCGGCGAGCTGCAGATTCATGATCTCGACATCGTAGGCCTTGACCTGGGCTTCAAGTGCCGCCGCAAACTTCGGCCCATCCGTTTCCAGCACCGAGATGTAGTTCTCGATCGCCAGCGTGTCATTCACCTGCCCACCAAAACGCTCCGCAAGCACCCCCGTGCGGATGCCCTTGCGAGCGGCATACACCGCAGCCGCCGCGCCCGCAGGCCCGCCACCAACGATCAGCACGTCATAGGGCGCCTTGGCACTGAGCTTGGCCGCGTCACGCACCGCCGCCCCCTTGTCCAGCTTGGCCACGATCTCTTCGACGCCCATGCGGCCGGACCCGAAAGGCTCGCCATTGAGGAACACCGAAGGCACCGCCATCACCTGCCGCGCATTCACCTCGTCCTGGAACAACCCGCCATCGATCACCACCGTCTTGACCTTGGGGTTAAGCACCGCCATCAAACTCAGTGCCTGCACGACATCCGGGCAATTGTGGCAACTCAAGGACATGTAGACCTCGAAGTTGAAGTCGCCGTCCAGCGACTGGATCTGCTCGATCACATCCGGCTCGACCTTGGGCGGATGCCCCCCCACCCACAACAGTGCCAGCACCAGCGAGGTGAACTCATGCCCCAACGGAATCGCGGCAAAGCGCAGACTCATGTCCGTGCCCATGCGCTTGAGGCTGAACGACGGCTTGCGGGCATCCTGCCCATCGGTCTTGAGGGTGATCTTGTCGGACATTGAGGCGATGTCCTGCAGCAAACCCAACAACTCCGACGCGCTCCCAGCGTCACTCAGCGACGCCACGATCTCGAAAGGTTGGGTGACCCGCTCCAGATAGGCATTGAGCTGCGCCTTGAGGTCATCATCCAACATGAAGTGCATCCTTCTCTTCAAACCGCATTGCGAACGGGCCGCGACAAGGCCGCCCCCGGGGCCTCATGAGCCCCAAGAGTCGGACCTTGTCCGTCTAGCTGCCTTAGATCTTGCCGACCAGGTCCAGCGACGGCTTCAGCGTCTTGGCACCTTCTGTCCACTTGGCCGGGCAGACTTCACCGGGGTGCGAGGCCACATACTGGGCGGCCTTGACCTTGCGCAGCAACTCCTTGGCGTCGCGCCCGATGCCGTTGTCATGGATTTCGCACAGCTTGATCTGACCTTCGGGGTTGATCACGAAGGTGCCACGCAAGGCCAGACCTTCTTCCTCGATCATCACGTCGAAGTTGCGGGTGATGGCCCCCGTTGGGTCGCCCAACATGACGTAGTTGACCTTCTTGATGGCATCTGACGTATCGTGCCAAGCCTTGTGCGCGAAGTGGGTGTCGGTCGACACGCTGTAGACCTCCACGCCCATCTTCTGGAATTCAGCGTAGTTGTCGGCCAGGTCTTCCAGCTCGGTCGGACAGACAAAAGTGAAGTCGGCCGGGTAGAACACGAACACGGACCACTTGCCCTTCAGGGTCGCGTCAGACACATCCACAAACTTCCCGTTGTGGAAGGCTGTCGTTTTGAAAGGTTTGATTTGGGTATTGATCAGAGACATGGCTTGTTTCCTTGGTTTTGGTTGATGAAACACAAGGAATAATAGGCCAGCGACGCAAATAGTGCCAATTGATTGGAAAGATCAATGTCATTGCTATTAGCTATTGACAATGTGCCATAGCAGCGTCACCTCACTGAACGCTTGACTTCCCAGTCTTGCGCTGTGGCGGCTCACCACTGGCCGCATCGGCCTCTTCGTCGTCAGGCTCGGAGCCCGCAGCCGAGGGCTTGGAGGCCGCAGCCGTCAAGGCCACTGGCCTAGGAATCACCGGAGCCACTCCTTCCAACTTGTTTTCCCGCATGTACTCATCCATCTCGCGCCAGCCAGCAAACACAGCCGACTTCTCCGCTTTGGGGTTCAGCACATAGCAATCCTCAATCGCTCTCACCGCATGGCGGCAAGCACTGCCAACCGCCTTGGCTTCGGCCTCATCTCGTTCCTTTGCCTTCTGCGGCGTCTCGATGCCCAACTGATCGCAGCCCGTCAAGCTCATCAGCACCCCCAGGCACAGCAGGCCAGCCCACCGGCGGACATTCTTTGCCAAATTTGCTGCTGCCCATGATCCCATTCAGTGCTCCAAAACGCTCTCGCGTACTCCTGCCCAGCCGTCACCCTCGCGAGACCTTAGCCCCACGCACCAACGCCTCACCTGCAGGTTTACGACAGACACAACACGAGACTTAAGACAGAAATATTCCCCCAGATGAAAAAAAGACCCGCATGGGGTCCTTTTAGGCAACTTCTCGTGCGATGCAAACGTGCCTCAATGAATCAGGCGATCCTCGGCCTCTACGAACAACTCGTCAAGAATCAAGGCGTCGGGCTCCTCCCCACGACTCCAGAACAACATCAACACCACGATTTTGAGATCCTCCAAGCTGATAGGCCCGCCTGGAATCACCAAGGCTCGATCGAGCACGACCTCACGCAAACGCGTTGACAGAACCCCTGCCGACTCCAGGAACTGCAGAAAACCCAAGGCTTCTGCACCCAAGTGGTCCAACTCATGCGTTGAGTACACGCGCGTGCAGCCTTCTGATTGGTCGATGCCTTCGTGGGAGGACAGCGCATTCAGTCCATCCAACCATGCCAGCGCCTCGCGGATCTCATCGGCCTCAAAGCCCACAGCCGTCAACTTACGGGCCAGCAAATCCGCCTCTGGGCACGCATCGGGCCGCCAGTAGTGCTCGTAAAGGTAAACCAAAACATCAAACATGGGATCACTATAGCGCAAGGTCCCCCTTGGGTATCCGACGGCAGATCAAGGGTAAGCCGTCAAACAACCTCATCTTGCCGAGAGTTCGACACCAAATGCTGCAAGTGGTTGATTGGTAATGCCCCAAACAATGCACTTACTGCTGCCGACCAAAAACTGACCGCTGACCTTGCCCCTGAATTCCGTAGCCCATAACCGAGATCATGCGTTGGCGTGCTTGAGTTGAGCGGCAAGCCAGTTTTGACCGAACTGAATCGCCCCGGGTTTTGAGGAGGCTCCAACCTTTGAGAAGATGGAGCCATGAAGAAGTCAAACAAGTTCTCACCTGAGGTCCGTGAGCGTGCTGTTCGCATGGTGCAAGAGCACCGAGGGGAATACCCATCGCTGTGGGCCGCCGTCGATTCGATTGCGCCCAAGATTGGCTGCGTGCCACAGACGCTGCTGGGTTGGGTCCAGCAGCATGAGATCAACAACGGGGCCCGAGCCGGCGTG
>JAGWTR010000008.1 GCA_028868855.1 Burkholderiales bacterium
AGGGCGATATTGGGATCGGCCATGTGCGGCACTTTGCTTTGGCCTGTGCCGGTGGCCTTGTCTGCCGCATCGGCCTGGGCGTTGGGCAAGCCGCTGGTGCTAACCATGCCGCTGAGGCTCTTGGTCAGCGCGGCGGCGGGTGCGGCTTGGTCGTCCACGTTGCTCTTGTTGCCGCCCACGCTGCCAGCAGCCGTGGCCAGGCCCACGGTCTGGTGGGTGCCGGCGGCCTGGTGGAAGGTGCTGGCCAGTTGTTGCGCTTGTTTGGCCAGCGCCATGCCGGGGGCGTTGTCGCCAGCGGGTGTGGCGCTTTGGCCGAGGCCGTTGCCCAAGCTGAAGGTGCTGAGCATCACACCGCGTGCAGCACGCAGGCCGCCCCAGGCGTCGGTGCGCAGCTCGAAGCCCAGGCCGCGGAAAGAGCCCCGGTGGTTGTCGGCCTGGTGCAGCAGGTGGCCCATTTGCAGCCAGGTCTGGCTTTGGGTGCTGTGCAGCTGGGTGCGCAACTGCCCCGGGGTGTCATCGAACACGAGCTGGTTGTAGCCGCTGGCGCCGAACTCCTTGCTCTTGACGCCGCTGAGTGCCGCAGCGTTGGCCTGGCCTTCCGAGCCTTCGGTGGCGGCCCCCGGTGCGGCGCCGTGCCAGGCGGGGCTGTTGCCGCCGCTGCCCGAGCCCACGAGGTTCATCTGGCTGCTGGGGCTGTGGTCGTTGGAGCCGGCCAGGGCGGCGGTGTCGGCTTCAGCGGCCTGGCCACCCGGGGTGCGGGGTACGCCCGATTCGCCGCGGCCGTTGTACAGGCTGGCCATGACAAAGGGGCGGTCGATGTCGTTGCCCAGGAAGCCGACCAGCACCTCCTGCCCGATGCGGGGGATGAACTGGTGGCCCATGCCGGGGCCGGCCAGGCGTTGCATGACGCGCAGCCAGCAGCTGTGGTCGCTGTTGGCGCGCTGAGGGGCAAAGGCATTGGCCTGCCAGTGGAACTTGACCTTGATGCGGCCCAGCTGGTCGGTGTAGAGCTCGTCGGCGCCGCTGGCCGCCGTGCTGCCGTCCGGACCGACCACGATGGCGGTTTGCGGGCCCAGTGCGGTGGGGCGCGGGCGTGGCCGCAGGCCGGTGTCGTCCATCAACACGGCGCGCCAGGGCACGTTGCGGCGCAGGGCCTGGAACTGGCAGGCGTAGCCACTTTGAGCGGCTTGGTGCTGCAGGGCTTGCGTGTCCATCGCGTCTCCGCCCTGATCGACGGCCACGCTGAGCTGCGGCAGCTCGGCTTGCCCCAGAGTCTTCACGATGGTGGCGCTGAGGTCCTTGGGCAGGTTGTTGACGCCGTAGGCATCCGTGACGGTGACAAAGAATTCTTTGTCATCCGGTGTGAGCCCGAATGCGGCCAGCGGGTCCAGCGTGGATTGGGTGATGACCATCCAAGTGCCGGCGCGCAGGGTGCGCACGGTGCCGCGGCCTAGCCAGCTCTTGTAGCGCGCTTCACGGGCCTCTTGCAGGCGCGTGGCGATGAACTGGGCTTCGGCCAGGTTGCCAAAGATGTAGTCGCCGGTTGGGTCGTAACTGGTCAACCAGCTTTGCAGGCTGGTGGCCTCATCACCACCCCATTGATGGTTGGTGGGCACCTCGGCGGTGATGGCGCGGTTGGCGGCGTAGTCCCAGCCTTGCACGACCGTGGCCGTGGGCCCAAGCGTTCGAATCGTGCCCATGGCCTGGATGCTGTCTTGCACCTCCTGGCTGCTGCTGCGGTGAAATCGAATGCCTTGGCCGCCCAGGCTGCTCGCACTGGTCTGGTCTTGGGGCTGGTTGGCGCTGTTAACGAAGAAGACCACGGTGTGGCCGCCCGGCGCAGATTCGTCTTCTTCAATCCGATAGCAAAGGCCTTCTTCGACCAGCAAGCGGCTGACGAAATCGAGATCGGTCTCGCGGTATTGGGCGCAGTACGCACGCTGCCCGCCATTGCGGGCAAACAGGCCTTGGGCCACATAGCTGGGCACATCGTCATCCCACTTCCAGGCGGCAATCAAGGCATGGTCAGCAAACACGTCTTCGATGATGTCGATCAGGCTCTTGTCTTGCCAAACCCGGCTGCTGAGCGTTTGGCCCAGCAGGGCGATCCAGGGCTGCACCAGCAGGCCTTTGCGGGCAAAGCCGCCATCGGCATCCAGCGAGTCCGCCTTCATGACGTAGCCACTGCGGCGTGACCGGCTGCCATCGGCCAGCGTGGTCTGCAAGGTGATGGGCTGCGCCATGAGCCTCTTGAGCTCGACGTGGGCGTCCAGCACCAAGGCGTTGATGTACAGCGCAAAGGGTTGGGACACGGCCTCGTGCAACACGAAACTCTCGACCATCAGGTCGGCGGGCAGACCGCCTTCGCGGGTCGGTGCAGACAGGGTGTAGAGGCGGTCTTCAGTGCGCCACTGGGCAATGATGGCGGCGAGTGCGCCTTGAACCGCTGACTGAACGGACGAGAGTCCTCCAGCCACAGATAAAGAATCCTGCCCCATTTGGGTTCCCTGACGTTGCGTTTATTTGTTTGAACTGCAATGGGGGATTTTCAGGGGCAAACCAGCTCATGGCTTTCACCCTCATGGGTGACGCTGCAACCATTTGTAAGTCGCGACCGTTGCCGAGACCGTAGGGGCAAGAAAAAAGCACTTAGCATCGCTGCTAAGTGCTTGATTTTCTTGGTGGGCGGTGCAGGGTTCGAACCTGCGACCCCTGCCGTGTGAAGGCAGTGCTCTACCACTGAGCTAACCGCCCGAAACTTTGAATTTCGGTTCGCTGCGGGTGGCGCAATCAGCGAAGACCAAAATTATAGCACAGCCTCGATGCTGCGCCACAAAGTTTTGCCACCCGAGGCTTTATCCAGCTCCTTCAGGGCTGCGTCAAAGGCAGCCGCCTCATCGGCGCTGGGTTCAAGCACAGCCAGTTCAAAGTGGCTGTAATCAATGGCGGCAGCGTCTAGCGCTGCCTGGCTGCCCTCTTCCTCGCTACCGGCATCGATCAGCAAGGCATCTTGCCCGCGCGTCATGTTGATGTAGACGGTCGCCAGCAACTCGGCGTCCATCAAGGCGCCGTGCAGGGTGCGGTGGGTGTTGTCCACTTCCAGGCGTTTGCACAAGGCGTCCAGCGAATTGGATTTGCCGGGGAACATCTCGCGCGCCATCACCAGGGTGTCGAGCACGCCAGCGATGTGGTCGCCCATCACGCCCTTGTTCACGCGGCGCAGCTCGGCGTTGAGAAAGCCGATGTCGAAGGCCGCATTGTGAATGATCAGCTCAGCGTTGGCCACGTAGTCAAGAAATTCCTCGACCACGGCGGCGAACAGCGGCTTGTCAGCGAGGAACTCGTCGGTCAGGCCGTGGATGCGGACGGCGTCCTCGTGGTTGGGGCGCTGTGGGTTGAGATAAAAGTGCAGATGCCGGCCGGTCAGGCGACGGTTGACCATCTCGACGCAGCCGATTTCGATGATGCGGTCACCCGACTCCGGACTCAGGCCGGTGGTTTCGGTGTCAAGAAAGATCTGACGGGACATCAGTGGTTTTCCCGGGCGTGGTTGATCGTGTACTTGGGGATTTCGATGGTGAGGTCCTTGCCGGCCACGATGGCCTGGCAACTCAGTCGTGAGTTGGGTTCCAGGCCCCAGGCGCGGTCCAGCAGGTCTTCCTCGGTCTCTTCCAGTTCGTTGAGGCTGTTGAAGCCCTCGCGCACGATGACGTGGCAGGTGGTGCACGCGCAGCTCATGTCGCAAGCATGCTCGATGGCGATGTTGTTTTCGAGCAGGGCTTCGCAGACCGAGGTGCCGGGCGCGGCGGTGATCTGCGTGCCTTGGGGGCACAGCTCGGCGTGCGGCAGGATTTTGATGATGGGCATAGGTCAGACCTGATCAATGGTGCGGCCTGCCAAGGCTTGGCGGATGCCGCGGTTCATGCGTTCGGCCGCGAAGCCTTCGGTGCCGTGGGCCAGCGCTTTGGTGGCCGACTCCAGCCCCTCTAGATTGCCCCAGTCGCAGCGCTGGCCGACCTGGGCCATTAGCGCATCGATCTGGGCGCGTTGATCAGCGCTGAGCAAGTCGCCATCGGCAGCCAGGGCGGTGCGCGTGGCTTCGAGCATGCGCTCGGCCTCGACGCGGGCTTCGCGCAGGGCACGGTCCTTCATGTCGGCTTCGGCGGTACTGAAGCCTTCGCGCAGCATGGTGGCCACCTGGGCATCGTTCAAACCATAGCTGGGCTTGACGACGATCGAGGCTTCCACGCACGACAGTTGCTCGCGGGCCGTGACGCTCAATAAACCATCTGCATCGACCTGAAAGGTGACACGAATGCGTGCGGCGCCTGCAGCCATTGGCGGGATGCCGCGCAACTCGAAGCGGGCCAGTGAACGGCAATGCTCCACCTGTTCGCGCTCGCCTTGCACCACGTGCACAGCCAGGGCGGTCTGTCCGTCCTTGAAGGTGGTGAAGTCTTGCGCCAGAGCGCATGGAATGGGGGTGTTGCGCGGAATGATGCGCTCGACCAGCCCGCCCATGGTTTCCAGCCCCAGGGACAGCGGCAGCACGTCCAGCAGCAGGTGGTCGCCCTTGTCGTTGTTGCCGGCCAGCTGGTTGGCCTGGATGCCCGCGCCCAGGGCCACGACTTCATCAGGGTTCAGGTCGGTCAACGGCGTCAGGCCAAAGAAGCCGCCCACGGCCTCGCGCACGGCAGGCATGCGGGTTGAGCCCCCTACCATGATCACGCCCTTGACTTCATTGGCCTTGATCTTGGCATCGCGCAGCACCCGCTTGACCGAGGCCAGCGACTTGTCGATCAGCGGTTTGACCAGTTCGGCCAGCTTCTCGCGGGTCAGGCTCACGGACAGCATGCCGCCCGACAAGGCGCACGAAAGGTGCGCACTGCCGTCGGTCGACAGCTTCTCCTTGGTACGCCGCGCAGCCACCAGCACGGTGCGCTTGTCTTGCGGGGTCGAGGCGTCCATCTTGGCCTGAGCCAGAGCGTACTCCGCCAGGGTGTGGTCAATATCGTCACCCCCCAGGGCCGAGTCACCCCCGGTGGCCACCACTTCAAACACCCCACGGCTGAGTTGCAACAGCGAGATGTCAAAGGTGCCGCCACCGAGGTCATAGATGGCGTACAGGCCTTCGGAGCCATTGTCCAGGCCGTAGGCAATCGCCGCCGCCGTGGGTTCGTTGAGCAAGCGCAACACGTTCAGGCCGGCCATTTGTGCGGCGTCCTTGGTGGCCTGGCGCTGGGCGTCGTCAAAGTAGGCGGGCACGGTGATGACCGCCCCGAACAGGTCGTCGTTGAAGGTGTCTTCGGCGCGCTGGCGCAAAGTGGCCAGGATCTCGGCCGAGACCTCGATGGGCGATTTCACGCCCGCGACGGTCCGCACTGCCACCATGCCGGGCTGGTCTTCAAACTGATAAGGCAAGCGACTCGCGTCGACCACATCTGCCAGACTGCGCCCCATGAAGCGCTTGACCGAAACAATGGTGTTTTGCGGGTCGTCGGCCTGTGCAGCCAGCGCCTCGAAACCAATGGTGCGGCGGGTCTTGCCTTGTGCGTCAAGCAGGTAGCGCACCGCCGACGGCAAAATGACCCGACCTTGTTCGTCGGGCAGGCATTCAGCCACGCCACTGCGCACCGCCGCCACCAACGAATGTGTGGTGCCCAGGTCAATGCCGACCGCCGTACGGCGTTGATGCGGGTTGGGCGATTGCCCGGGTTCTGAAATTTGCAGCAGGGCCATGAATGGGCGGCTCAAAGGCCGTCTTCGTACCGTTCGAGTCGGTGGTTGATTTCGTCGCTCAGGCGATCAATGAACATCAGCGCACGCACTTCGAGCGCGGCCCGGGGGTGGTCGCCGTTCTGATCAATGAGCTGGGTGACTCGCAAGAGGCGGGCCTGGCGCTGGCTGGAGACTTCGTCCGACAAGGCTTGCACCTCATCGGCCGACCTTGCCTCTTCAAGTGTTTCGCGCCACTGCATCTGCTGCATCAGGAAATCAGCCGGCATGGCGGTGTTGCTTTCCGAGCGGATCGGGGCGCCGCCCAGTTCGCACAGATACGCCGCCCGCTTGAGCGGATCTTTCAGGCGCTGATGCGCCTCATTGACGCGCACCGCCCACTGCATGGCCACGCGCTGAGCGGCACCGCCCTCGGCAGCGAAGCGGTCCGGATGCACCTGAGCCTGCAGGGCCTTCCACTGGGTATCCAGCTTGGCACGGTCCAGGGCAAATGCTTTGGGCAAACCTAGCAAAGTGAAATCGTCAGCGTCAAGGTTCATGTCAAAGGGATCAAGTCACGAAGCACAATGCAAAACCCCACCACATGGTGGGGTTGCGGGCGCATGCGCATCATCTCAGACGCGAAAGGATTCACCACAACCGCAGCGGTCGCGCTCTTTGGGGTTGTTGAACTTGAAGCCTTCATTGAGGCCTTCACGCACGAAGTCCAGTTCGGTCCCATCGATGTAAGGCAGGCTCTTGGGGTCGACCAGGATCTTGACACCCTTGTCTTCAAAGACCACGTCTTCGGGGGCGATCTCGTCAGCGAATTCCAGCTTGTAGGCCAGGCCCGAACAGCCCGTGGTCTTGACGCCCAGGCGCACGCCCACGCCCTTGCCGCGCCGACTCAGGAATCGGTTGACATGACGCGCCGCCGCCTCCGTCATGGTGACGGCCATGCCAAAGACCTGCGCGGGCGCGACCTCGGGCAAGGCGGTCTCGCCGGGCCCGCTGGTGCATGACCCGGTGCTGGTGTCGGTGGCTTGCTCAGGCTGCATTTTTGGCCTTGTAGTCGTTGACGGCGGCCTTGATCGCATCTTCGGCCAGGATGGAGCAGTGAATCTTGACTGGCGGCAGGGCCAGCTCTTGCGCGATCTGGGTGTTCTTGATGGTGAGGGCTTCGTCCAGCGTCTTGCCGCGCACCCATTCGGTCACGAGCGAGCTTGACGCAATGGCCGAACCGCAACCGTAGGTTTTGAAGCGCGCGTCTTCAATCACCCCGGTGCTGGGGTTGACCTTGATTTGCAACTTCATGACGTCGCCGCAGGCGGGGGCGCCAACCATGCCGGTGCCCACGGACTCGTCGCCCTTGTCAAAGGAGCCGACGTTGCGGGGGTTTTCGTAGTGGTCAATGACCTTGTCGCTGTATGCCATGTCTAACTCCAGAAACTGCGGGGCGTGTTCAGTGTGCCGCCCATTGAATAGTGCTGATGTCGATGCCGTCTTTGTACATGTCCCACAAGGGGGATAGTTCACGCAGCTTGGCGACACGCTCTTTCAAGGTCGACACGGCGTAATCGATTTCTTCTTCGGTGGTGAATCGGCCAATGGTCATGCGCAGCGAACTGTGCGCCAGTTCGTCGCTGCGACCCAAGGCGCGCAGCACATAGCTGGGCTCCAGGCTGGCGGATGTGCAGGCCGAGCCCGAGGACACCGCGATGCCTTTGATGCCCATGATCAGCGACTCTCCCTCAACGTAGTTGAAAGAGATGTTGAGGTTGTGCGGCACGCGTTGCTCGGCATGGCCGTTGATGAAGATCTGCTCGATGGACTGCAGTCCCTTCAAAAGGCGTTGTTGCAAGGCCTTGATGCGGGGCAACTCAACTGCCATTTCTTCCTTGGCGATGCGGAAGGCCTCGCCCATGCCGACGATCTGGTGCGTGGGCAAGGTGCCCGAGCGCATGCCACGCTCATGGCCGCCACCGTGCATCTGCGCTTCCAGGCGGATGCGGGGTTTGCGGCGCACGTAGAGCGCGCCGATGCCCTTGGGACCATAGGTCTTGTGCGAGGCCAGACTGAGCAAGTCCACTGGCAAGGTGGCCATGTCGATGTCGACCTTGCCGGTGGCCTGGGCGGCGTCCACATGGAAGATCACACCTTTTTCGCGGCACAGCGCGCCCATGGCGGAAATGTCCTGGATGACGCCGATCTCATTGTTGACCAGCATGACCGAGGCCAGGATGGTGTCTGGGCGGATGGCGGCCTTGAACTTTTCGAGGTCCAGCAGGCCGTCTTCCTGCACGTCCAGATAGGTGGCCTCAAAACCCTGGCGTTCCAGTTCGCGGACGGTGTCCAGCACGGCCTTGTGCTCGGTCTTGACCGTGATGATGTGCTTGCCGCGGCCTTGGTAGAAATGCGCCGCACCCTTGATGGCCAGGTTATTGGACTCGGTCGCCCCGGAAGTCCAGACGATCTCGCGCGGGTCGGCGCCAATCAGGTCGGCCACTAGCATGCGTGCGTTCTCGACGGCGGCTTCTGCTTCCCACCCATACGCGTGGGTGCGCGAGGCTGGGTTGCCAAAGTGTTCGCGCAACCAGGGGATCATGGCATCCACCACGCGCGGGTCCACAGGGGTGGTTGCGCCATAGTCCATGTAAATCGGAAAGTGCGGGGTCATGTCCATAGGGGGACTCAATGAGAACTCATGCTGACGCCAACCGCTGCACTGCAAAGCACCGCCCAACGGCTGACAAAAATTTGAAACAACTTGGAATTATCGTTCGCTTACTTAGCCAAGGTGGAACCAAGGGCAAACACAGAATTGGGCGCGGTGATCTTGATGGGTTTGACCACCGGTTGCGTGGAAATGGCGCGCTTGACCGGCTGCGCCTCGATTGACACGCCCTTGGCGAGTTGATCTTCAACCAATTTGCGCAGGCTGATCGAGTCAAGATATTCGATCATCTTGTTGTTCAGGCTGGTCCACAGGTCGTGCGTCATGCAGCGTCCGCCGTCCTCGCCCATGCAGTTTTCCTTGCCACCGCAACCGGTCGCATCAAGGGGCTCATCGACGGCAACAATGATGTCGGCCACGGTGATGTCTTCAGCCTTGCGGCCCAAGGAATAGCCGCCACCCGGCCCACGAGTGCTTTCCACCAGTTCGTGACGGCGCAGCTTGCCAAACAGCTGCTCAAGATAGGACAAGGAAATTTGCTGGCGCTGACTGATGGCGGCCAGGGCCACCGGCCCCGTGTGCTCACGCAAGGCCAGATCAATCATGGCGGTCACGGCAAAACGTCCTTTGGTGGTCAATCGCATGGCTCAACTCCTTATGGTTTGAAGACCGACACCCACTTGTGATCGAAGTGAGCCAGAGTGCGCTCATTCCCGAGTGAATGCCTCAATTATAGGGAGTCCGACTAATTTAGTCAACTAATTCCAAGGGGATTCCCTAGGGGCGTCCCATGGCGCTCAAGCGCTGATGCAGGTGGTCGATCAGTCCCTCACAGGCAGCCTCCACCAGATCAAGGACCGCCTCAAAGCCCTCAGGTCCGCCGTAATAGGGATCCCCCACCACCTCCGCCCCCACCAAAGGCGAGCGGGCGGGGATGAACTCCGTCAAACGCCGCAGCTTGCTCTGGGCCAGCGCCGGGTCAAGACACGCCTTTTGAAGGCTGGCCAGGTTGACCCAGTCCATGGCCAGGATCAGGTCAAAGTGCTGGAAATCGCTTTCCTGCACCTGGCGGGCGCGCAAATGGCCCAGCTCATAGCCGCGGCGCAAGGCGTGGCGCTGGCTGCGATCGTCCGGCGGGCAGCCCGCATGGGAGCCCAGGGTGCCAGCAGAGTCGACCTCCACCCAGGCCGCCAGACCCGCCTGCGTCAGTTTGCGACGCAGCACGGCCTCGGCGGTGGGCGAGCGACAAATATTGCCCATGCACACCATCAGAACTCGCAACTGGGGGCGAGGCACAGCAGTCAAGGTCATGATCGAGATTGCCTACCTCTAACGCCGAGCCTGAACCGGGGGAATGTGGTCGCCGCCGGCCGCGCCAAAGACTTGCTCTTTCAGCATGGACAGCTGATCACGCAGCCGCGCGGCCTTTTCAAACTCCAGATTGCGTGCGGATTCCAGCATTTCCTTTTCAAGCTGCTTGATGCGCTTGCTGAGGTCCTTCTCACTCAGGGCCTCGGCCCCCACCATGGACTTTGCCAACGCTTCGACAGCTTTCAAATCATCCTTGGCAGCGTTAGACATGACGCCGTCGATCAACTCCTTGACCTGTTTGCGCACCGTGCGCGGCGTGATGCCGTGGACCGCGTTGTGCGCGATCTGCTTGGCGCGACGCCGCTCGGTCTCGCCCATGGCCTTCCTCATCGACTCGGTGATCTTGTCAGCGTACAAAATCGCCTCGCCATGCTGGTTGCGCGCAGCACGGCCAATGGTTTGAATCAGGCTGCGCTCGGAGCGCAAGAAGCCCTCCTTGTCGGCATCCAGGATCGCCACGAGCGAAACCTCGGGCAGGTCCAAGCCTTCGCGCAAGAGGTTGATGCCCACCAACACGTCGAAAGTGCCCAGGCGCAGGTCGCGCAGAATTTCAACCCGTTCGACGGTGTCAATGTCCGAATGCAGGTAGCGCACTTTGACGCCGTTGTCCGACAGGTAATCGGTCAGCTGCTCGGACATGCGCTTGGTCAGGGTGGTGATCAGCACACGCTCGTTTTTCTCGACGCGAATGCGGATTTCCTGCAGCACATCGTCGACCTGGTGCATGGCCGGGCGCACAGTCACCAAGGGGTCGAGCAGGCCGGTGGGACGCACCAGTTGCTCCACCACCTGTCCGGCGTGTTGCTGCTCGTAGGCCGCGGGCGTGGCGGAGACGAACACCACCTGGCGCATCTTGGACTCGAACTCCTCGAACTTGAGCGGCCGGTTGTCCAGCGCCGAGGGCAGGCGAAAACCATATTCCACCAGCGTGGTCTTGCGCGAGCGGTCGCCGTTGTACATGGCGCCCAGCTGGCCGATCATCACGTGGCTTTCATCCAGGAACATCAGAGAATCGGGCGGCATGTAATCCACCAGCGTCGGCGGCGGGTCGCCCGGCTTGGCGCCCGACAGGTGGCGCGAGTAGTTTTCAATGCCCTTGCAGTGACCGATCTCTTGCAGCATTTCCAGGTCGAATTTGGTGCGCTGTTCAATGCGTTGGGCCTCGACCAGCTTGCCCACACCCACCAGTTCTTTCACGCGGACATTGAGCTCCTCTTTGATGGCCTCGACGGCCACCAGCACGCGCTCGCGCGGCGTCACATAGTGGCTGGACGGGTAGATGGTGAAGCGCGGAATTTTCTGCCGGATTCGCCCGGTGAGCGGGTCAAAGAGCTGAATGGAATCGAGCTCGTCGTCGAACAATTCCAGGCGCACGGCCAGTTCCGAATGTTCGGCCGGGAAGACGTCGATGGTGTCGCCTCGCACGCGGAAGGTGCCGCGCGCAAAGTCGGCATCGTTGCGCTTGTACTGCATGCGGATCAGTTGCTGGATCACATCGCGCTGCCCCATCTTGTCGCCCACCCGGGCGATCAGGACCATCTGCATGTAGTCCTCGGGCTTGCCGATGCCGTAGATGGCCGAGACGGTGGCGACGATGACCACGTCGCGGCGCTCCAGCAGACTCTTGGTGGCGCTCAGGCGCATCTGCTCGATGGCCTCGTTGATGGCACTGTCTTTTTCGATGAACAGGTCGCGCTGCGGGACGTAGGCCTCGGGCTGGTAGTAGTCGTAGTAGCTGACGAAGTATTCGACCGCGTTGTTGGGGAAGAACTCGCGGAACTCGGCGTAGAGCTGGGCGGCCAGGGTCTTGTTGGGCGCGAACACGATGGCCGGGCGGCCTTCGCGGGCGATCACGTTGGCCATGGTGAAGGTCTTGCCCGAACCGGTCACACCCAGCAGGGTCTGGTACGACAGCCCGTCGTGTATGCCGTCGCACAACTGGGTGATGGCCGTCGGCTGGTCTCCGGCTGGGGGATAAGGCTGGAACAACTCGAAAGGCGAATCCGGAAAACTCACGAATTGGCCCGCCACCGCAGGCTGCGCCCCGTCTTTGGGCGACTTGCCGGCAAGGGAAACATCAATCAATTCAGACATGGGCGGCGTAGATCGATAAAATGACAGGTTGTCCGAGGCCACCGTTTCGCTTTAGGCGACAAAGTGTGGTTTCGTGGTGTTACTGGTTTTAGCTTATCCCAACCGACCAAGGACTGCTTGCATGGCCTCCCTGTTTGCCGCCGTTGAAATGGCCCCCCGCGACCCGATTCTGGGCCTCAACGAACAATTCAATGCCGACCCCAACCCCCACAAGGTAAATTTGGGCGTGGGCGTCTACACCGACGACCAAGGCAAGCTGCCCCTGCTCAAATGCGTCGCCGCCGCCGAGCACCAGATGCTGCAAGCCCCCAAGGCGCGCGGCTACCTGCCCATCGACGGCATTGCCGCCTATGACAAGGCCGTGCAGGGCCTGGTATTCGGGGCCGAGCACCCCGCCGTCAAAGCCGCTCGCATCTCGACGGCTCAAGCCATTGGCGGCACGGGTGGGCTGAAGCTGGGCGCCGACTTCCTCAAGCGTCTGAGCCCCAACGCCCAGGTGCTGATTTCCGATCCCAGCTGGGAAAACCACCGCGCCCTGTTTGAATCGGCCGGCTTCACCGTGGGCACCTACCCCTACTACGACGCGGCCAACAAGGGCATCAACGTGGTCGGCATGCTCGCCGCCCTGAAGGCCGCAGCGCCCGGGACCATCGTCGTGCTGCACGCCTGCTGCCACAACCCGACCGGCTACGACCTCACTGAAGCCCAGTGGAACGAGGTCATCGCCATTGCGAAGGAACGCGGTCTGGTTCCCTTCCTGGACATGGCCTACCAAGGCTTCGGCGAAGGCATTCTTGAAGACGGCAAGGTCGTCATCAAGTTCCTGGACGCGGGCCTGAACTTCTTCGTCGCGACCAGTTTCTCCAAGAGCTTTTCGCTCTATGGCGAGCGTGTCGGCGCACTGAGCATCGTCAGCGAATCGGCCGAAGAAGCCGCCCGTGTGCTGAGCCAACTCAAGCGCGTGATCCGCACCAACTACTCCAACCCGCCCACGCATGGTGCTCAGGTGGTCGCCACCGTGCTGACCACGCCCGAACTGCGCCAACAATGGGAAGAAGAGCTGGCCGGCATGCGTGAGCGCATCAAGCAGATGCGAGGCGCCCTGGTGCAAGAACTGAAGGCTGCGGGCGTGTCCGACGACCTGAGCTTCATCACCCGTCAAAAGGGCATGTTCAGTTATTCGGGCCTGAACGCACCGCAAATGCAGCGCCTGCGCTCGGAGTTCGGTGTCTACGGGGTCGATTCAGGACGCATTTGCGTGGCCGCGCTCAACAACGGCAACCTCAAGGCCGTCGCGGCGGCGATCAAGGCGGTGCTGTAAAGAAGCTCGCAAATTCTGGCGACACCACAAAAGGGGCTTCGTGCCCCTTTTTTTGTGTCTGCTTCAGCGCACAGGCCCGAAATACCGGGTGCTTGTGCCCTTGTTATCGCGCTTGTCTTACAACCCCCGATGCGAAGATCGTAAAAGTCCTTTATGCTGCACTGCACAAAGTGCGTCATGCATCAGGGACAAGACAAGCTTGCACAACAGAGGTCGCCTTATGCTCTACCAAATCTACGAAACCAATCGCTCCTGGATCAGCCCGTTTTCCGAATTCGCCAGTGCAGCGTCCAAGTTGTACAGCAACCCTTTGTCGCCATTCGCTCAAGTTCCCCAAGCGCAGCGGGTGTCGGCCGGTTTTGATTTGGTGCACCGACTGACCAAGGAATACGAAAAACCCGAATTCGGCATCAACAAGGTTGCCATCGCCGGTGGCGAGGTCGTGATTCAGGAAAAAGTCGTGGTTGAAAAGCCCTTCTGCCGCCTGCTGCGCTTCAAGCGCTTCACGGACGATGCCAAACTGCTCTCCATCATGCGTGAGCAGCCTTCCGTGCTGGTGGTGGCCCCCTTGTCTGGCCACCACTCCACCCTGCTGCGCGACACGGTGCGCACCCTGCTGCAGGACCACAAGGTCTACATCACCGACTGGGTCGATGCACGCATGGTGCCCGTCGAGGAAGGCCCGTTCCACCTGGACGACTACGTGAATTACGTTCAGGAGTTCATCCGCACCATCGGCCCCAAAGTCCATGTGATCTCGGTGTGCCAACCCACGGTGCCGGTGCTGGCCGCCGTCTCCCTGATGGCCAGCCGTGGTGAAAAAACCCCTCTGAGCATGACGATGATGGGTGGCCCGATCGACGCCCGCAAATCGCCGACATCGGTCAATAACCTGGCCATGAACAAGAGCTTCGAGTGGTTCGAGGCCAATGTGATCTACCGCGTGCCGACGAACTACCCAGGTGCCACGCGACGCGTGTACCCCGGCTTCCTGCAGCACACCGGTTTCGTCGCCATGAACCCGGACCGTCACCGCGAGTCGCACTACGACTACTTCCTGGACCTGATCCGCGGCGATGACGACAACGCCGATGCGCACCGCCAGTTCTACGACGAGTACAACGCCGTGCTGGACATGCCTGCCGAGTACTACCTGGAGACCATCAAGACCGTGTTCCAGGATTTTGCGCTGGTCAATGGCACCTGGAAGGTTCGCAACCTTGAAGGCAAGCCAGAGCTGGTGAGGCCGCAGGACATCAAGACCACCGCCCTGCTGACCGTGGAAGGTGAGCTTGATGACATCTCCGGGGCGGGTCAGACGGAGGCCGCACACAATTTGTGCTCGGGCATCCCAAAGTCCAAGCAGGAACATTACGTGGTCGAGGGTGCGGGCCACTACGGGATTTTCTCGGGTCGACGCTGGCGTGAAAAGGCGTACCCGGAGATTCGTGCCTTCATCGCCGCCCACAACAACAACAAGCCCCCAGCCAAGACCAAATAAGACGGGTCAATTGATGCTGGCATAGACTGACGGCCCATGCTGGACGCCGAACAGATCAACGCCCTTTTGCCGCAAACGCAGTGCACGCGCTGCGGCTACCCCGACTGTGCCAGCTACGCCCAGGCCGTTGCCTGCGGCGAGGCGGGCATCAACCAATGTCCGCCCGGGGGCGAGGAAGGCATCCGCCGCCTGGCGCAAGCCACCGGTTTGCCCGCCCTGCCCTTGAGCGACGTGCATGGCATCGAAGGCCCGCGCCACCTGGTCGTCATTGACGAAGACTGGTGCATCGGATGCACCTTGTGCATCAAGGCTTGCCCGGTCGATTGCATCGTGGGTGCGCCCAAGCAGATGCACACCGTGATCGAAGACCTGTGCACCGGTTGCGAGTTGTGCATCCCTGTGTGCCCTGTCGACTGCATCTCCGTGGTGCCAGCGCATGAGACGCAGCCCGCTCCCACGGGCTGGGCGGCCTGGAGCGAGCCCCTGGCCCTGCAGGCCCGCCAACGCCATGCCACGCACACCGTCCGTTTGGTCAAGGCCCAGCACGACAATGAGGTGCGATTGCAGGCCAAGGCCGAGCGCAAGCTGGCCAACCTGACACAGGAGTCTCGCCTGACCGACCCCGTACAACTGGACCAGAAGCGCGCCGTGATCGAAGCCGCACTGGCCCGTGCCCGGGCGCGCCGCAGCAGCAACTGAGCCTCGCCCCGCAACCCTTTGCCCATTTTTTTGGAGCCGTCGCATGCCAAACCTGTTCGACCCCATCCACATCGGCGACCTTGACCTCGCCAACCGCCTGGTCATGGCACCCCTCACCCGCAACCGCGCCGGCCAGAACCAGGTTCCCACCGACCTGATGGTCACCTACTACGAGCAGCGCGCCAATCCGGCCACCGGCGCGGGTTTGATCGTCTCGGAAGCCACCCAGATCAGCCCGCAAGGCCAAGGCTACCTGGACACCCCGGGCATCTACAGCGCCGAGCAAGTTGCCGGCTGGCGCAAGGTCACCGATGCGGTGCATGCGCAAGGCGGAAAGATCGTGGTCCAGCTATGGCACGTGGGTCGCATCTCGCACACCTCGCTGCAACCGGGTGGTGCCGCACCTTTGGCGCCCTCCGCCATCCAGGCCAATACCAAGACCTTCACGGCCAAGGGCTTTGAGCCCGTCTCCGCGCCGCGCGCGCTGACCCTGGAAGAATTGCCCGGCATCGTCGACCAATACCGCCGTGCGGCCCGCAATGCCATCACCGCCGGCTTTGACGGCGTGGAGGTGCACGGTGCCAATGGCTATCTGTTGGATCAGTTCTTACGCGATGGCAGCAACCACCGCACCGACGCCTACGGCGGATCGATTCAAAACCGCGCCCGCTTGCTGATCGAGGTCATGCAAGCCGTGGTCGACGAGATCGGTGCCAAGCGCACGGCCATCCGCATCTCACCGGTCACCCCGTCCAACGATGCCCACGACAGCAACCCGCAAGCCTTGTTCAACCACGTGGCCGAGCAGCTGGACAAGCTCCAACTCTTGTACGTGCATGTGATTGAAGGCGAAACCGGCGGCAAGCGCGACATCGCCCCCTTCGACTACGAGGCACTGCACCATCGCGTACACGCACCATGGATGGTCAACAACGGCTACAGCCTGGCGCTCGCCGATGACGTGCTGAACCAAGGCGGTGCCGATCTGGTCGCGTTTGGGCGCCCCTTCATCGGCAACCCTGATCTGGGACGGCGCCTGCGGGACGGCGTGACACTGAATGCCCTCAACCCCGCGACGCTGTATGGCGGCGGAGCGGCAGGCTACACCGACTACCCCGCGATGAGTTAAACGCTGTGTGACTTTTGAGACGCTTGACCCCCGAATGAAGGGGTAGATACCCTCATTCAAGGGTCATCAGCATGTCATTTCTGGCCCGCAATATGCATCCTCATGATATGGACAACGCTTGCGCCGCTGTCCATGAAGTGGAGAGACATGATGCGCGCCTTAATGAACCTTGCCATTGAACCTACCATGCACCTGTTCGAGGTGTCTGCCCTGGTCCTCATCGACCCCTCGCAGCAGGCCGTTAAACGGGTGCTCAAGGTGTTGGCCGACACGCCCGTGGGGGCGGTCAAGATCGTGCGTGACCGCTATCCGCGTTCGCGCGCTCACCAGGTGCTGTCGCAACACGACTTGCCCGAACAGCTGGCCTTGGCCTGATCAATGTGAAGGTCACTTGAAGCCCGCGGTGCCATCCTCATTTATGCTGGGGTGCTGACGCAAGCAATGCGTCTTATTTTCACTCCACGCCGAGGAAACACCGTGATGACTGCTGAATCCACCACCCGTCGCATCAAACGCTGGTTGGGCGCCCTGGCCGCCGCCGCCCTTGTCGTGTCACTGTCAGGTTGCGGGTACAACGATTTCCAGCGCCTGGACGAACAGACCAAGTCGGCATGGTCCGAGGTGCTCAATCAGTATCAGCGCCGCGCTGACCTCATCCCCAACATCGTCGCCACGGTCAAGGGTGAAGCCGGCTTTGAACAGGACACCTTGACCAAGGTGATCGAGGCGCGCGCCAAGGCGACCAGCATCCAGGCCACACCCGAACTGGTCAACAACCCCCAGGCCTTTCAGAAGTTTCAACAAGCACAAGGCGAACTCAGTGGCGCCTTGTCACGCCTGCTGGTGGTCAGTGAAAACTACCCCAACCTGAGGGCCAATCAGGGCTTCCAGGATTTGCGCGTGCAGCTCGAAGGCACAGAAAACCGCATCACCGTGGCCCGCAACCGCTACATCCAGACGGTGCAGGAATACAACGTGAAGGCGCGCAGCTTCCCGACCAACCTCACCGCCATGGTGTTCAGCTACCAGCCCAAACCCAATTTCACGGTGCAGAACGAGGCCCAGATTTCGGCCCCGCCCGCGGTTGATTTCAACAAGAAATAAGCGGTTAGCACCATGAGGCAGTCGCTGCTCTCGGCATCGGTGTGGATGCGGGTCTGGAGGCGGATGGCACTGCTGTTCGCCCTGCTGCTGAGCGGTTTCAGCCCCCCTGGCCTGGCGGCCAACGCCGACGGTGGGGTGCAAGCGGTGCCCCCGCTCACGGCCCGTGTCATCGACCAGACCGCCACCCTCAGCCAAGAGCAGCGTACAGCGCTGGAGGGCAAGCTGGCGGGCCTTGAAGCCAAGCTCGGGTCGCAACTGGTGGTGCTGATGGTGCCCACCACCTCGCCCGAAGACATCGCCGCCTATGGTCAGCGCGTGGCCGACGCCTGGAAGATCGGGCGCCACGACGTCGGCGATGGCCTGCTGATCGTGGTCGCCAAAGATGACCGGCGTGTGCGCATTGAAGTGGCCAAGACCCTGGAAGGGGCGATTCCGGACCTGGCGGCCAAGCAGATCATCGACCGCGCCATCACACCGGCCTTTCGGGTGGGTGATTACGCAGGTGGTCTGACTTTGGCGGTCGACCACCTGGAGGCCCGCATCAAAGGCGAAAACCTGCCCTTGCCCACGGCACAGGGCCCCTCAGGTCAGGGTGACACCGGTTTTGACTGGAATGCTCTGGCCTTGTTTTTGTTCGTGGGGGTGCCCATCATTGGAGGCATCCTGTCGTCGATGCTGGGCCGTAAGGCGGGATCCGCGGTGTCTGGCCTGCTGGCCGGCGGACTTGGCTGGTTGGTGAGCACCAGCGTACTGGTGGGGCTGGGTGTGGGCTTTATTTCGGCGGTGGTGGTGGCGGCCATGGCCGCCAGTGGGGCCTCGCGCGGACGCGGCGGCCCATGGGGCGGTGGCGGATTCGGTGGCGGCGGCTATGGCGGCGGATTTTCGTCTGGTGGCGGTGGCGGATTTTCGTCTGGTGGCGGTGGCGGATTTTCGTCTGGTGGCGGTGGCGATTTTGGCGGAGGCGGCGCTTCCGGCAACTGGTGAGTTCATGAGCAAGCAAAACCCTTTCCTGCGCTGGGCCAGGCACTTCTGGATGGACCAAGGCCATGCTCGACGCCAACTCAGCCCGGCAGGCCTGCGGCAATTGGAAGAGCGCGTGCGCGCCAGCGAGGCACGGCACACGGGCGAATTGCGCTTGTGTGTTGAAGGCGGCTTGCATTGGCAGGCCCTCTGGCAAGGCCAGACGGCACGCACCCGTGCGTTGGACATGTTCAGCGCTCTGCGTGTCTGGGACACCGAACACAACAACGGCGTGCTGATTTACCTCCTGCTGGCCGACCACCACATCGAAATCCTGGCCGACCGGGGCATCATGAATCGCGTCGCCCCGCAAGCCTGGTCGGCCATCGCCAAACACCTGAGCGCCACCTTGCGCGCCGGTCAGTTCGAACAAGGATTGAACGAGGCCGTGGATGCCGTGACCGACTTGCTCGTCACCCATTTTCCGGCCGATGCTGCGGTGGGTCACCCCAACGAACTGCCCGATCAGGTGGTGGTGATCTGAACAGGGAGCGCCCAGCAGGCCCTAGACTTGGCCGCCATGAAAGTTGCCGACATCCCGACCTTCTTCGCCACGCTACACGCAGCCAACCCCGAACCCAAAACCGAGCTTGAATACAGCACGGATTTTGAGTTACTGACCGCCGTGCTGCTATCAGCTCAAGCCACGGACGTGGGTGTGAACAAGGCCACTCGAAAATTATTCCCGGTGGCCAACACGCCCCAGCAATTGTTGGATCTGGGCATGGACGGGCTGTGTGATTACATCAAGACCATTGGCCTGTACCGCAGCAAAGCCAAGCACCTGCTGGAAACCTGCCGCATCCTGATCAATCAGCATGGGGGACAGGTGCCGCGCACGCGCGAGGCCCTGGAGGCCTTGCCCGGCGTGGGCCGCAAAACGGCCAATGTGGTGCTGAACGTGGCCTTTGGCGAGCCCACCTGCGCGGTCGACACGCACATCTTTCGTGTCAGCAACCGCACCGGCCTGGCCTCAGGCAAGACGCCGCTGGAGGTGGAGAACAAGCTGATGAAGCGAATCCCGCCTGAGTTCAAGCTGCACGCCCACCACTGGCTGATACTGCACGGGCGCTATGTGTGTCAGGCGCGCAAGCCACGCTGCTGGGAATGCAGCGTGGCCACCTGGTGTTCGTTCAAACCCAAGACACCGGCACCGGCGCCTTGAAGCCTCGACCCGGATGGCTCAAACGCGACGGCGAGACACCACCACGCCCACCAGCATCAAACCCACCAGCGCCAGACCGGTTGTTTCAGGCTCAGGAACGGCCGCCGCCATGGCGTGACCCACCGCATCATGCACACCGGCTGTCGGGTGCACGTTGTCCCAAAGGAAGTACTTCGTGGAATCAGAGCACAGGGTGCCGCCGTTTGTCCCAAAGTAATTGCCCGACCAGCACCCCGTCGTGACATTGCCGCCCTGGGCTGTCAGGTCGGAACGGACCTGAGCCAGAACGCTCCCGACATCAAAGATGTGGATATTGGAGCCGGCCAAGGCACCTTGCGTCGCCACCAAGGCATTGGACAGTGCCCCGTTGAAACCCAGGGAAAACTGGTGCGCCTGGGCCTGTGCGGTAGCGCCTGCGGCGATCACCTCCGCCGAGTACGACATATCGGGAAGCAAGGGCACGAAGAACTCGCGCGCGCCCGAGCCATAGAGTTGCCCCAACTCACTGGTCAAATTGGCGATCACCGTGCCGGCCGTCGCTACCGGATTGGTCGACGAGAAGAAGTCATTGCCGCCGCCCCACAGGAAGTACAAGGCCGATGCATCGGCTGTCTTGCCTTGGGACGCCAAGCCCCCGGTGAACGCATTGACCTGGCCTTGCAGCCCGGTGTTGTCGAGCAAACCAGGCAGGGGGATTCGATTGCTCACACCAGTCAGCGCGCCACCGTAGGCATAGTCCACCAAGGAAACGCCCAAGGTTTGTGCCATCACCTCCACCGCGACGGGGCCATTGCTGAAGCGGCCATTGAAATACGGCGCGGCAGGAATGCCCGCACCCAAGGCGGGTTGCGTGCGGCTGAAAAGGTTGCCGTTGTCAGACAGGCTGTCGCCAAAAGCGATGATCTGGCTGTAGGCCGCCTGGGCCGAAGAAAACGGCGAAGCCAGCAGGACGGCGACGGTGCCGATGGATGCCAAGGTGGAGCTAAAACGCATGGAAGTTCCCCGTGAATGTTGCATTTCAAGAAAACGAAACCATAGCATTGGCCGGAATGCCGAGCACTGCCGTGAGGCCCCCAAGATAGGGGTACGACCGTCAGTCCTGGTGCAAGCCTTCGCGCACCGTGGGGTAGCGCAAGGGCACCTTCAACTCATTTTTCAAACGGTGGTTGATCAGGCGGCGCGACTCGCTCAAGAAGGACATCTGCAGGGGCGACAACGCTCGCTCGGCCTCGGCCCGGCTCAGGCGAGGCGGATGCGGCAGGCCGCACAGATCGGCCACCAGATCGAAGTAATCGCCCATCAACTGGTCGTTGTCATCACAGGCATGCACGACACGCCCGGGCCGCCCTCGCCACAGCGCGGCCACGCAGGCGCGCGCCAGGTCGTCAGCGTGGATGTGGTTGGTGTAGACATCATCGCTCTGGCACAGCACCGGCGATCCTTTGAGCACACGCTCGCACGGATGGCCGCCCTCGCGGTCCACGGCGTAGATGCCGGGGATGCGCAAGATGCTGATGCGGCTGCCGTGCGCCATGGCCTGTCGGCGACCCCACCAGCGCAGCAGCGACTCGGCGTGCACGCGGCGATGCGCCCTCGGCGTGGCCGGCCGCACGGCTCGCGTTTCGTCAAAGCGTGCGCCACCCGCGTCCCCATAGACCCCTGTGGTGCTGCCGTACACCAGGCTGCGCACCTGCCCACGCAAGGACAAGGCATTGAGCAGGTGGCGTGTGCGCGGATCCGCCTCACCCTGCCCTGGTGGCGGCGCCAGGTGCACCACCCAGGTGGCCAGGCCGGCCAGACGGCCCAAGGTATCGGGGCGATCCAGATCGCCCAGCAGCGGCACCACTCCGCAGGCCCGCAAGGACGCCGCCCGCTCCAGCTGGGTGGTCAGCGCCAGCACCCGGCAGCGGGGCAACAACTGCCGCGCCACGCGCAGCCCGACGTCGCCGCAACCCACGATCAAAATGCGACTTTGGCGAAAGCGTGATGAACGGCTCGGAGCAGGGTTGTACATGGCAGGCAAGCAAGGCGGGAGGCTGAGGGACAATTGGGGGGATTTTGACCGTTGTCGAGTGAGTTCATGAGCTTTTCCGTCACCATCGAGCCCAGCGCCCTCCAGTTCACCATGCAGCGCGGTGAAACCGTGCTGGGTGCGGCCATCAATGCCAGCGTGGGCCTGCCCTATGGCTGCAAGGATGGCGCCTGCGGCTCCTGCAAGTGCAAGCTGCTGGACGGTCGCGTCATCCATGGCGCCCACCAGGCCAAGGCCCTGAGCGACGAAGAAGAAGCTGCGGGTTGGATGCTGACCTGCTGCGCCACCCCGCAAACGGACTTGGTGATTGAATGCCGGCAGGTGGTGTCCGCAGGTGACTTCCCGATTCTGAAGATGCCCACCCGCGTCACCACCCTGACCTTGGCCGCGCCCGATGTGATGGTGCTGCGACTGCAACTGCCCGCCACCACCAGTTTTGGTTTTCGGGCCGGGCAGTACATCGAATTCATCCTGAAGGACGGCCATCGGCGCAGCTACTCGATGGCCAACGCGCCCCACACCCTCCGGGACCCGGCCACTGGCGGTTTAGAGCTGCACCTGCGTCACATGCCCGGCGGCAAGTTCACCGACCATGTGTTCACCGCGATGAAGGAAAAAGAGATCCTGCGGATCGAAGGGCCCTATGGCACCTTTTTCTTGCGCGAGGACTCCAGCAAACCCGTCGTGCTGCTGGCCTCGGGCACGGGCTTTGCGCCCATCAAGGCCATCCTCGAACACATGCGCTTCAAAGGCATGAACCGGCCCACGACCCTGTACTGGGGCTGCCGCAGCCGCGCTGACCTGTACCTGAATGACTGGGCCGAGCAAGCCGCCGCCAAGTTGCCGTGGCTGAGGTATGTGCCCGTGTTGTCAGAGCCCAAGCCCGAGGACCACTGGACGGGCCGCACTGGCTTTGTCCACCATGCCGTGCTGCACGACCTGCCCGACCTGTCCAGCCACGAGGTCTATGCCTGCGGCGCGCCCGTGATGGTGCAACTGGCCCAGCGCGAATTCGTGGCCGACGCGGGTCTGCCTGCGGAATGCTTCTTTGCCGACGCCTTCACCAGCGAGGCGGACAAGGATCACACACTCAGGTGATCACACCCCCAAATATGCGGCCTGCACTTGCGGGTCGTTCAGCAATTGCTGCGCGGGCCCTTGCAGCACCAATTCACCCGAGTCCATCACATAGGCGCGCTGCGCGATTTGCAGCGCCCGGTGGGCGTTTTGCTCGACCAGCAGGACGGTCACGCCTTGTCGGGCGATGTCGGTGATGACCTCGAAAATCTTGTCGACCATCAAGGGTGCCAGGCCCATGGAGGGCTCATCCAGCAAGAGCAGCTTGGGGCGCGCCAGCAAGGCCCGGCCCATGGCCAGCATCTGCTGCTCGCCGCCCGACAAGGTGCCGGCCAGTTGGCGATGCCGCTCTTTCAAACGCGGAAAGCGCTGGTACACCGACTCAATGTCGGCATCGACCTGATCGTCCTTGCGCAGATAGGCGCCCATGCGCAGGTTCTCGTCAATGGACATGCGGGCAAAGATGCCGCGCCCTTCGGGCACCATGACCAGGCCTTGCGCGACCAGCGCCCAGGCGCCCTGCCCCTTGAGGCTGCGGCCTTGGTAGAGCACCTCTCCAGAACGCGGCGTCAGCAAGCCGCAGATGGCCTTGAGCGTGGTGGTTTTGCCCGCGCCATTGGCCCCGATCAGGCTGACCAGTTCGCCGGTGTGCAGTTCCAGATCCAGGCACTTGACGGCCTGGATGCCGCCATAGGCAACGCTCAATTGGCGCAAGGCCAGCAAGGGGGCACTCATGCGGGGACGCCTCCTTCGTGGGCACAGCCCAGATAGGCCTCGATCACGGCCGGGTTTCGCTGCACTTCGGCCGGCGTGCCCTGGGCAATCAGCTTGCCCTGGTCCAGCACCGTGACGCGGTCGCACAGGCCCATCACCAGCTTCACGTCGTGTTCGATCAACAGCACCGCCCGGCCCTGGGCGCGGATGCGTTCGATCAGCCCGCGCAACAGCACTTTCTCGGTGGCATTCATGCCGGCGGCGGGCTCGTCCAGCGCCAGCAGTTTGGGCTCGGTGGCCAGTGCGCGGGCGATCTCCAGACGACGCTGGTCGCCGTAGCTCAAGGTGTGCGCCGTTTGCCGCGCCTGCGCACCCAGACCAACGAATTCGAGCAGAACCTGGGCATCGCGGGTGATGGCGGCTTCTTCGCGCACAAAGGCTGGGGTGCGCAACACGGCATGCCACCAACTGACGCGAGTGCGCACATGGCGGCCCACCCGGACGTTGTCGAGTGCGCTCATATCGGCGAACAGGCGGATATTCTGAAAAGTGCGCGCAATGCCGGCCTTGGCCACTTCATGGACGGCGGTGGGCTTGTAGGCGTGGCCAGCCAGTTCAAAGTGCCCCTGGTCGGCGGGGACCAGGCCAGTGATGACGTTGAAGAAGGTGGTCTTGCCCGCGCCATTGGGGCCGATCAGGCCATGCACCTCGCCCGCCTCAATGGTCAAACCCACGCCGCTCAAGGCCTGCACCCCGCCAAAGCGCTTGGACACATTGGCCACTTGCAAGAGGCCGCTCATGCCCGCGCCCCTTTGCCGTCGTCATCCTGCTCTTCATGGTGGGGGGCGGGCCACAGGCCACGCGGACGCAACAGCATGATGCCGATCATGGCCAAGGCCACCAGCAGTTGACGCAGGATGGCCGCATCCAGACGCCCGCCGGTCATCGCTTGCAAGGGACCGGCCACATGGCGCAGCACCTCGGGCAAGGCCGACAGCAGGAAGGCGCCCAGGATCACCCCGGGCACATGGCCCAGGCCGCCAAGCACCACCATGGCCACGACCATCACGGACTCCTGCAGCGAGAACGACTCCGGCGAGACAAAGCCCTGGAAGCTGGCGAACAGCACGCCGGCGATGCCGCCAAAGGTGGCGCCCAGACCGAAGGCCAGCAGCTTGAGGTTGCGCGTATTCAGGCCCATGGCCTTGGCGGCGATCTCGTCCTCGCGGATGGCCATCCAGGCCCGGCCCAGGCGCGAGTTCTGCAACCGAAGGCTCACCACCACGGCCAGCACGACCAAGCTTAGGAAGAGGTAGTAATGCAGCGTGACGGGCTGCAAGGTCATGCCGGCAAGGTGCCACGGTTCGCCCAGACTGACACCGAAGATGGTGAAGGGGTCGATGCCGCCAATGCCCTTGGGGCCGTTGGTGATGTTGACGGGCGCGTCCAGGTTGTTCATGAACACGCGCACGATCTCGCCAAAACCCAGAGTCACGATGGCCAGGTAGTCGCCACGCAGTTTCAGCGTGGGCGCGCCCAACAGCACCCCGGCCAGGGCTGCAGCGCCCGCCCCCAAGGGGATCACCGCCCAGACGGGAAAATGCAGGCCCTGTGGGAACATCGCAGCCACCGCCGCAATGTTGTCCACCAGATGCGGCGAGGCCAGCAACGCGAACAGGTAGGCGCCGACGGCATAAAACGCCACATAGCCCAGGTCCAGAAGGCCGGCATAGCCCACCACAATGTTCAGGCCCAGGGCCAGCAGGATGTAGATCAGGGACACGTCCAGGATGCGCACCCAGGCCTGGCCCTGGCCTTGCAGAACCAGGGGCAGCACCGTCAAGGCCACGGCTGCCAACAGGACGGTCATCAGTTTGGAGTTTTTCATCGCGATTGCCTCAGCCCTTCAAGCGCGATCGGCCACACGCTCACCCATCAGGCCTTGCGGGCGCAGCGTCAACACCAGGATCAACACGGCAAAGGCAAAGATGTCCTGATAGTTGCTGCCCAGGACGCCCCCTGTCAGGTCGCCAATGTAGCCCGCGCCCATGGCCTCGATGAGGCCCAGCAAGACCCCGCCAATCATGGCGCCCGGCAGGTTGCCAATGCCACCAAACACAGCCGCCGTGAACGCTTTGAGGCCCGGCAGAAAGCCCATCGTGTGCTGCACCGACCCGTAGTTGGCCGCCCACATGACACCCGCCAGTGCCGCCAGCGCCGCACCAATGATGAAGGTGGCGCTGATCACGCGGTCCGGCTGCACGCCCATCAACTGCGCCACGCGCGGGTTCTCGGCCGTGGCGCGCATGGCCCGGCCCAGACTGGTGCCGTGAATCAAGGCCATCAGGCCAGCCAGCGTGAACGCCGTCACCACGATGATCAGGATCTGCACCAGGTTGGTGGTCGCGCCCAGGATGTCGATGGGGTCGTCCGGCAGGAGGATGGGGAAGGGTTTGTAGTCGGGCTTCCAGATGATCATGGCCAGCGTCTGCAGGAGCAGCGACATGCCCATGGCCGTGATCAGGGGCGCCAGGCGCGGCGCGCTGCGCAAGGGGCGGTAGGCCAGCTTTTCAATCAGGAAGTTGAGCAAGGCACACACCACCATGGCCGCCAGCAAGGCCAGCAACAGCAGCACCCAACCCGGCCATCCGGTCCAAGCCAGCGAGGTCACCACCGTCCAGCTCACCAGGGCGCCTACCATCAGCACTTCGCCGTGGGCAAAGTTGATGAGATTGATGATGCCGTAGACCATGGTGTAGCCCAGCGCCACCAGGGCATACATGCTGCCCAGCACCAGGCCGTTGATCAGTTGTTGAATGAAGGTATCCACGGGGTCGCTAGGCCATCCAGGCAGTGCATGCCTCAGTGCATGCAAAAAGCCCGCCAACAAGGCGGGCTCGTGTCGAACGCATGGTCCGAATTATCGGGCAAGTTCGATTCAGAACAGGGTCGGCAAACGCAGGCTGTTGATCGTCAGGCGAATCAGCTTCTTCTTGGTGTCCGTGTAGGGCGGGAAGAACATGCGGGCCGTCATCACCGGGCCAGCCTTGAGCACGGCCCGCTCGTGCGAGAAGGCCTTGAAGCCGAAATGCCCGTGGGCATTGCCGATGCCCGAATTGTTGACACCGCCAAACGGCAAGTTGCCGTGCGCGTAGTGCATCACGCAGTGGTTGATGGCGACGCCGCCCGAACTGGTCTGGGTCAGGATGCGGCGCGTGCGCGCTTTGTCGCGGCTCCAGATGTACAGGGCCAGTGGTTTGTGGCCGGCGTTGATCTCGCGCACCACAGCATCGATGTCCTGGTAGGCGATGATGGGCAGCACGGGACCAAAGATTTCTTCGCTCATGATGCTGGCCTCAGCGGGCACGTGATCGAGCAGCGTGGGCGCGATGTAGCAACTGGCCACGTCGACATCGCCCCCCGCCAGCACCTTGGCGCCCTTGCTTTGCGCATCTTGCAGGAGGCCCGCGACGCGCTGGGTGTGGCGCTGGTTGATGATGCGGGCCAGGTCGCCGCTGTTGCGCTGCTCGGCGGGCGTGGCGCCGTAGCGCGTGCTCAGCACCTTGCGGCACTCAGCCACGAAACGGTCTTTCACCGACTCGTGCACGTAGAGGTGATCCGGTGCCACACAGATCTGGCCACAGTTGGTGAACTTGCCCCACATCAGGGCTTCGGCGGCCATGCTCAGGTCGGCGGTCTCGTCGACGATGACTGGCGACTTGCCGCCCAACTCCAACGTGACGCTGGTGAGGTGCTTGGCCGCCGCCGCCATCACCACCTTGCCCACGGCGGGCGAGCCGGTGAAGAAGATGTGATCGAACGGCAGGTTCAGCAGGGCTTGCGAGGTGGGCAGGCTGCCTTCGAACAGGGCCACTTCATTGGGCGCGAAGGTATCGGCCACCAGGCGGGCCATGACGGCGCTCACCGTCGGTGTCATCTCTGATGGTTTGAGGATGACCGTGTTGCCCGCCGCCAGGGCCGACACCATCGGACCAAAGCACAGGTTGAAGGGAAAGTTCCAGGGCGCGATGATCAGGCTGCGGCCACGCGGCTGGTATTCGATCCAGCCCGTGTTGCCCACCATGGCCATGGTCGGCCACACCTTGGTGGGGCGCATCCAGCGCTTGAGATGGCCGATGGCGTGGCGGATTTCGTCGAGCACCGGCAAGAACTCAGTGCCGTCAACCTCAGCCACCGGCTTGCGGTAGTCTTTTTCAAAGGCGGCGTAGAAATCGCTCTGGCGCGCCAGCATGGCATCGCGCAACTTCTTGAGGCGGGCAATGCGTTCGGCCGCAGTCGATTCACGCCACTTCAGGGCGGTGGCCAACTGGGCGTCAAACACCTGGGCAATCACGGCGGGATCGGCTTCGCCGGTGCTGGGATCAACGACATGCATGGTGGCTTGGCTCATTGCTCGGTTTCCAGAAAAAAGGCGATTCAGGCAGACCCGGCCAGACCGCTGCGCAGCACGCGATCCACCAGGTCATTGAGCGAGATGCCCTCTTGTTCGGCCTGGGCCTGCAACTGCTTGACCAGGTCACCGTTCAACTTGACGGCAAAGGGCACCAAGCCCTGGGCTTGATCGATCTTACGCTGCTCGCGACGGTCAAGCACGGCCCCGGCGGCCGCGCCAAAACGCCCGGGAAGGGGCGCCTGACGCATCTGCCCCATGATTTTCAGGGCCTTGTTTTTTTCGAGATCGGTTTTTTTCATCAGTGACACGCCTGCGGGACTGGACAATAAGGTGCAATGGCGGGATTGTGCACCGCCCCGCCTGAATGCGCGCAGGTTTGCTCCCGCCACTTTCATCCTCATTAACCCCAATGCGGACACCGCCCGACCCTCATGGACCCCTTGCAACAGATCACGTTCGAACTCCGCGGGGACTTCATTCCCCTGGACAGCCTGCTCAAAGTCTGCGGGCTGGCCGACAGCGGCGGCCGCGCCAAAACCATGGTGGCCGAGGGGCTGGTACAGGTCGACGGGCAGGACGAACTGCGTAAGACTTGCAAAATCCGCGCAGGCCAGGTGGTGACCCTGAACGGCGCCAGCATCCGGGTGGAAGCACCCGGGGTCCCCTCCTTGAAAAAGTGACGCCATGTCCAACATCTACGACCGCGATCTGCCCAAGACCGACGCCAACTTTGCCGCGCTGACGCCCCTGTCCTTCCTGGAGCGCTCCGCCAAGGTCTACCCCGACCGGCTGGCCATCGTGCACGGGGCCTTGCGCCAGACCTGGGGGCAGACCTACGCCCGCTGCCGGCAACTGGCGAGCGCCTTGCAGCAGAATGGCTTGGGGGTGGGCGACACGGTGGCCGTGATGCTGCCCAACACACCGCCCATGGTGGAAGCTCACTTTGGGGTACCCATGTCGGGCGCGGTACTCAACACCCTCAACACCCGCCTGGACCCACAGGCGCTGGCCTATATGCTGGACCACGGCGAGGCCAAGGCCGTCATCGTGGACTGCGAATTCAGCGCCGTGATGGCCCAGGCTCTGGCCCTGCGGTCATCCAGTCAGCCCATTCTGGTCATTGATGCAGATGACTCGGCGTACACCGGCGCGGGCGAGCGCATTGGCTCCATCACCTACGAAGCCCTGCTGGCCACCGGCCATGCAGAATTTGAATGGGCCCTGCCCAGTGACGAGTGGAATGCGATCAGCCTGAACTACACCTCAGGCACCACGGGCAACCCCAAGGGTGTGGTCTACCACCACCGAGGCGCCACGCTCAACGCCTTGTCCAACATCCTGGAGTGGGATCTGCCCAAGCACGCCGTCTACCTGTGGACGCTGCCCATGTTCCACTGCAATGGTTGGTGCTTCCCGTGGACAGTGGCGGCGCGTGGCGGTGTCAATGTCTGCCTGCGCAAGGTCGAGCCCAAGGCGGTGTTTGACGCCATCCGAGAGCACGGCGTCACCCATTACTGTGCCGCACCCATCGTGCACGCGTCGCTGGTGAATGCGCCTGACGAGCTCAAGCAAGGCATCACGCAGTCGGTCAAGGCCATGGTGGCGGGCGCCGCGCCTCCGGCGTCCATGATCGAAGGCATGGAGCGCATGGGTTTTGACCTGACCCACGTGTACGGCCTGACCGAGGTCTATGGCCCGGCGGCCGTGTGCGTCAAGCACGAGGCCTGGGACGCGCTGGATGTGGGTGAACGCGCGCGCCTGAATGCACGCCAGGGCGTCAATTACCACCTGCAGCGCGACGTGACCGTGATGGAGCCGCTGACCATGCAGCGCGTGCCGGCCGATGGCCAGACCATGGGCGAGATCATGTTCCGCGGCAACATCGCCATGAAGGGTTACCTGAAGAATCCCAAGGCCACGCGAGAGGCCTTTGCCGGTGGCTGGTTTCACTCTGGTGACCTGGCCGTGATGTACCCCGACGGCTACTGCAAGATCAAGGACCGCAGCAAAGACATCATCATCTCGGGGGGCGAGAACATTTCGTCGATCGAAGTGGAGGACGTGCTGTACCGCCACCCCGCCGTGCTGACCGCCGCCGTGGTCGCCAAGGCCGACCCCAAGTGGGGCGAAACACCCTGCGCCTTCGTGGAACTGAAGGCCGGTGCGCAGGTGACCGAGCAGGACATCATCGCTCACTGCAAGCAGCATCTGGCGGGCTTCAAGGTGCCGCGCACGGTGGTGTTTGGCGAGTTGCCCAAAACATCCACCGGCAAGATTCAGAAATTCGAATTGCGCAAAGTGGCGGGATCGTCAGACGCCATCGACCCCTGAATCCTCAGGCCATGTCAGCTCACCCCACGGCCGCATCCACAACCTGGGGCAGCATGGTCATGGGGTCACGGAATTCATGTGGCAGGTCGTCGTCCTGCATCAGGGCAAGGCCGTCATGGAACATCACCCGCGTTGATCCATCGGGCTGCTGGGCGACCAACAGCTTCATGGGCAGGTCCGGCGTCGCATCGGCATCGGCTTGAATCATGGGCGTTTGACCGCCGTGGTCGCCCAGAACCAGCACGGTGGCCGGCGCGGGCACCAACACGTCGCCATTGAGGCGATCTGGCACCACCTTGGCCATCACCGCCAAGCCCCGTTTGCGGGCCGATTTCTCAATCTTCTGAACCGTTTCGTCCACCGAGTATTTGCTGGTCAAGGTGATCCAGCCGTGTCCCTGAGCGCTGGCTTCTTCTCGATCGCGCAGTTCGGGCCAGCGGCCTGCGGCCAGCAATACCATGGCCATACAACCGGTCATCCAGTATCGAGTCAAACGCATGGCAGCACCTCCTGTAAGCGGTGTCAGATCGGGATGATGCACTGAAGTTTCAAGGCTTGGGCGTTTCGGAAGGTAAAGATGCGGCCAAGGCTGTCGCCATCTCAAACACACGCCGCTTGGTGTCCTCCTGGTCAAAAGACACCCCCATGCGCAGCACCATCAGTTGCTGGCTGGGGATGATGACAAGGTACTGGCCCATCAGGCCTGCAAAATAAACCACGTCGGTCGCCGTGCCTTTGGGCAACTCCTTCGGATCATGCAAGCGCATGAAACCGCCATAACCAGGATTGGCCGGCGACGGCGTTTTCATGAACCGAACGAAGCTGTCCGAGACCAGCGCCTGCCCGTTCCAGCGCCCGTCATTGCGGACCAACTCGCCCAGGCGAAACCAGTCACGCGGGCGCAGCACGCCGCCCGCGCCGCCAATGGGCGTGCCCGAGGCATCGGCCTGCAACACGGCATGGCGCATACCCAGCGGCTGGAACAGGTGTTTTTGAAGGTGATCGTAGCTGGCCTGCGCATCGCCACCCAGCACCGTGCGCAAGGCCTTGGACACGATGGCCGTGGTGCCGGTGGAGTAATTGAACGCGCTACCCGGGGCGGCCACCACCGCTTGCACAGCGGCATAGTCGCCCTGGTCCGCCATGGAAAACAGCATCTCGGAGGTGGAGCTGAACCCCTTGTGCCCCTCATCCCAGAACAGGCCGGGCGCCATGTTGAGCAGGTGCCGCCAGGTGATCCGCGCCTTGTCGGTACCGACCCATTGACCCACGGGCGCGGGGTCGTCCAGCTTGAAGCGCCCTTCGCCGACCATGCTGCCGGCCCACATGGCGGTCAGCGTCTTGGTCAGCGACCAGCCGAGTTGGGGCTGATCCTGGTTGTAGCCAGGCGCATAACGTTCATGCACCAGGTGGCCGTCCTTGGCCACCAGCACGGCCACGGTGTTCTGACGCGCCTGGGCCGGCGCTTCGTCAAACAAGGTGTCCGACCAGCGCTGCACCAAGGCCTGCTGCGCGGGCGTCAGGCGGGTCGGCTCTGCAACACCCTCGCCCAAGGGCCAGGGCGCACGGGACGGCAGCGCTTGCCCATTGGCCACCACACCCTGCAATGGTTGACGCAACACAGCGGCTTCGTCGATGCCCGGCGGCACCAGCGTGCAGCCCAGACCTGGGCGAAACACAGCGACCCGCTTGAACACATCAAGCGGCAGCCAGGTGTTGACCTCCACGCGGTGGCCCATGCTCACGTCCACCGACCAGACCTTGGACAAGGGGCTCACCTTGGGCGCGGTGTAGCGCTCGCGCACCCGCGCCAGATCATCGTTGCCTTGCATCACGCGGGTGCACAGCTCCCAGGCCGCATAGCCCGTGCCCATGGGGGCATCGGCCCACAAACTGGCCTGACTGGGGGCCCCCACGATGAGCAGGGTCGTTGCCCACAGGCTTGAAAAACAGAAAGAACGACGCTTCATGAAATCTCGGTCCTGTCGGCAGAAATTGCCGCGTGTTCGAGACTGTACCGAAATGCCGCATCATTGCCGATCATGAACATCTTCACCGCCCTGGCCGCCGCGTGGCCGTCCCCCTTGGATGACCCGTTAGAGGCCCGTGACCCGAGCGCGCTCGCCATCCTGACCGACACCGGGCTGCGCTACACCTGGACCGATCTGGAGCGGGCCACGGCCATGCTGGCCAACCTGTTGACCGGTCTGCGCCTTCAAGGCCACGGAGGCCGACCTCCGGTGGTGGCCGCCCACGTCGACAAATCGGTCGAAGCCTTGCTGCTCTACCTGGCCACGCTGCGCGCCGGCTGTGTGTTCCTGCCGCTCAATCCGGCCTATCGTCAGACCGAGCTGGATTACTTTGTGCAAGATGCGCGGCCGTCGGTGCTGGTGTGCCGTTCCAAGGACGTGGACTGGATCGTGCCGCTGGCGGCGCACGGGCATGTGGCCCACCTGTTCACCCTCAACGACGACCGCAGCGGCAGCCTGCTGAGCCGCGCCGCCACCCAGTCCGATCAGCACGAGATCGCATCGCGAAGAGCGGCGGATCTCGCGGCCATCCTGTACACATCAGGCACCACCGGCCGCAGCAAAGGTGCGCTGCTCACGCACGGCAATCTGCTGAGCAACGCCCGCACCTTGCTGCGCCACTGGGACTGGCGCCACGATGATGTCCTGGTGCATGCCCTGCCCATCTTCCACATCCACGGTCTATTCGTGGCCTGCCATTGCGCGCTGCTGTCGGGCACGCCGATGCGCTGGTTGAACCGCTTCGACGCCGCACCGGTCATCGCGCAGATCCAGTCCACCGAGGCGCCACGCGCCACGCTCTTCATGGGGGTGCCAACCATGTACGTCCGCCTGTTGGCTGAGCCCGCCCTGACGCCCGAGGCCTGCGCGTCGATGCGTCTGTTCATCAGCGGCTCGGCCCCCTTGCCAACTGCTGCCGCGCAGGCGTTTCAATCAAGAACCGGCCACACCATTTTGGAGCGCTATGGCATGAGTGAAACCGGCATGCTGTGCTCGAACCCGTGTCGCACCCACGAAGGACCGCGCCTGGCTGGCAGCGTCGGGCGGCCCTTGCCCGGCGTGGGCCTGCGCATCGTGGACGATGCCGACGCGCCCTGCGCCGCCGACGTCGTCGGCCATGTGCAGGTGCGCGGTCCCAATGTGTTTGCGGGCTACCTGGGCATGCCCGACAAAACCCGCGAAGCCTTCACCCCCGATGGCTGGTTCCGCACTGGCGATGTGGGCCACCTCGATGCGCAGGGCTATGTGCACCTGTCAGGCCGCGCCAAGGACCTGATCATCAGCGGCGGCTTCAATGTCTACCCGGCCGAGGTGGAAAGCCACCTCGACAAGTTGCCCGGCGTGCTCGAATCGGCCGTGATCGGCGTGCCGCACCCGGACTTCGGCGAAGGCGTGATCGCCGTGGTGGTGCCCCAGTCCCGACAAACCGTGCGCGAGTCCACCCTGATCGCGGCCTTGAAAGACAGCATCGCCGGGTTCAAGGTACCCAAGCGCGTCTTCGTGGCCGAAGACCTGCCGCGCAACGCCATGGGCAAGGTCCAGAAGAACCTGTTGCGCCAGCAACATCACAACACGTTTGCCACACCATGAAAAAATTTTTACTGATTTGCGCCATGGTGCTGGGTGCCTTCGTGCTGGCGGGCCTGATCGTCTGGGGCCATGGCCCTGACACCACCTCGCCAGCGGCCGCCAGCTCGCCCTGGCAGATTGAGCGCCTGCCGAACGGGGCCTCTCGCGTGTTCGGTTTGAACTTGTCCGCCGACCCTCAGGCCGCCAGCACACTGGGTGATGCACAGCGCCTGTGGTCATCGGACATCCAGATCGCGGTGATCGCGGCACCGGGTGAAAACGGCAGCCTGGAGGCCTATATCGAAAGCGCCGTGCTGGGCTTCGTCACGGGCAAGCTGGTGGTGACGGCTGATGTCAGCCCCGAGTTGATCGGGCAATTTCGCGAACGGGCCACGAAAGCCGAATTCATGGACGGCACCACGCGCAAGTATCGATTGACGGCCAAGGACATGGCGACCGCCTTGCGTTCACCCGTGCTGGCCCTGGCCTTCATCCCGCAAGCGCAATTGGATGAAGCCACCATCACGGCTCGATTTGGCAAAGCGGCGCAGCGCGTGTCCGGCAATGAGCACACCCAGCACTGGCTCTACCCCGACAAGGGCCTGAGCGTGACCCTGGACACCCAGGGAAAAGAGTTGCTGCAGTACGTGGCGCCCGCGCGGTTTGCGCTGCTGCGCGACCCCTTGCTGAAGGAGCCCAAGCGCGCACCGTGAAAACTCACGGGCACTGCATGGCGGCTTCACTGCTGCGTTGTTGACGCGCCCAATTCGTCGAGGTGCCTGTCTTTGGCCGCCCACAGGCCATTGATCCAGGTCTGCAAACGGGCGCGGTACGTTGGATCATTGCCCGGGTCGGTTTTCAGATCGGTGGGAATCTGGATCTGCCGGACATCGACAATCACGTGATGCAACTTGCCGCAGATCAGATCGGTGAAGGTGGGCACGCCATCGGGGTAGACGATGGTCACGTCCAGCATGGCGTCAAACTGCTCGCCCATGGTGGCCAGGGCCATGGCGATGCCGCCCGTCTTGGGCTTGAGCAAGTGTTGATACGGTGAGCGTTGCTGGTCATGCTTGGCCGGGGTGAATCGCGTGCCTTCCAGGAAGCTGATCACCGAGGTGGGGACGACGCGGAATTTCTCGCAGGCCTTGCGTGCGGTTTCAAGGTCCTTGGCCGCGCTGGCCTTGCCGCCCTTGCGGCTCATGAACGGAAAGTCCAAGGCCCACCAGGCCAGCCCGATGATCGGCACGTAGATCAACTCCTTCTTGATGAAGAACTTCAGCAGGGGAATCTTGCCGCCAAACACTTTTTGCAGCACCAGAATGTCGACCCAACTCTGGTGATTGCTGCTGACCAGGTACCAGCCGTACCGTTTGAAACCGCTCGCGCCGGTGACCTGCCACTGGGTGCGCCCCACGGCATTGATCCACAGCCCGTTGTTGTTGACCCAGATGTCCGCCAGCGCATTGTTGACCACATCGGCCACGCGCCGGACTGACCGGAATGGCAGCAGCAGCTTGGCCAGCGCAAACGGGATCAGGGAGGTGCACATGATGACCGTGTTCAGGGTCAAGGCGGTGCTGGCCAAGGTGGCCTTGGCGAAGGAAACAAGACGTGCAAGCATGGCAATGAGGAGATGCGCAAATCAATCAATGATGGGCGCGATTATGCGGCTCGACGAATAAAGCCCGTCAAACGCGAACGCGGGGCCTGGCTGTCCAGGCAGCAAAGGGCTGCGGCTATTCGAAAACGAGGGGTGCAGACGCGCCTTGCGCCAACGCCGTCAGCGAGCCCACCACGGCCGCCTCGGCAAACCCATCACGGTGGAACGCGGCGAGCACGTCCGGCACGGCCTCAGGGGTGCAGCTGACCAGCAGTCCGCCACTGGTCTGGGGGTCCGAGACCATGGCCTGCATCCAGGCGGGGCCCTCGCGAGGCCACCGCACGGCGGCTCCATAAGCCTGCCAGTTGCGTCCCGACGCCCCGGTGACGATGCCCTCGCGGGCAAACGTCGCCGCCTCGCCAATCAGGGGGATGTCGGCCAGCGCGACGCGCGCGCCCAAATTTGACCCCCGGCAGACTTCGAGCAAATGACCGGCCAGGCCGAAGCCCGTCACATCGGTCATGGCGTGCACGCCCGGCAGCCCGCCCAGGGCGATGCCAACGCGGTTGAGCTGCGTGGTGTGGCGCAGCATTTGCGCATAGCCCGGCGCGCCCAGCACGCCCTTCTTCAAGGCCGCCGACAAAATGCCCACGCCCAGCGGCTTGCCCAGCACCAGCGCATCGCCCGCCTGGCCATCGGCATTGCGACGCACCCGGTCCGGGTGCACCAGTCCCAGTGCCACCAGGCCGTAGATGGGCTCCAGCAAATCAATGGAATGGCCGCCGGCGATGGGAATGCCCGCTTCGCGGCAGACTTCAGCACCACCGGCCAGCACCTGCCCGATCACCTCGGGTGGCAGCTTGGCAATCGGCATGCCCACCAGTGCCAGGGCCATGATCGGCGTGCCGCCCATGGCATAGATGTCCGACAGGGCATTGGTCGCGGCGATGCGGCCGAAATCGCGCGCGTCGTCCACGATCGGCGTGAAGAAATCGGTGGTCGCCACCAACGCCTGGCTGTCATTTAGGCGGTACACCGCCGCGTCGTCGCTGGTTTCCAGGCCCACCATCAGCTCAGGCGGAACCAGGCCTTGGGGCGCACGTGACAAAATCTCGGACAGGAGGCCCGGGGCAATCTTGCAGCCGCATCCGCCACCGTGGGAAAACTGGGTCAAGGCAATGGAAGTCATGGGTCAACAGAAGTTTCGATCGATTGTGCCAGTGGCGGGCGGCCGATGAGCCCGCGCGCCCCGGTTCAAGTGCAGGTGCAGGATCGGCATCAGTTCGATACCCTCATTGATGCCCGCTCCCCGGCCGAGTTCAAACTGGACCACATTCCCGGCGCCATCAACTGCCCCGTGCTGGACGACGAAGAGCGGCGCATTGTGGGCACGCTGTACAAACAGCAAGGCGCCTTCGAGGCACGCCGGGTCGGTGGCGCCATGGTCGCGGCCAATCTGGCGCGCCATCTTCAGACGCACTTCAGCGACAAGCCATACCACTGGAAGCCCCTGATCTATTGCTGGCGCGGCGGCCTGCGCAGTGGCTCCATGGTGACCTGGTTGCGCCTGGTGGGCTGGGATGCGCAGCAGCTGGCCGGTGGCTACAAGCGCTGGCGTCAACATGTGATCGCCACCTTGGACCAACGGTGTCCTCAATTGCAGTTCCGGGTGGTCTGCGGCGCCACGGGCAGTGCCAAAACCCGCCTGCTGAATGTGCTGGCCAGCGAAGGCGCGCAGGTGCTCGATCTGGAAGGGCTGGCCTGCCACAAGGGCTCTCTGCTGGGGGCGGTGCCCGGCCAGGATCAGCCGTCTCAAAAGGCGTTTGAAACCGCCATGGTGTCGGTCATCGAGGGGTTTGACCTGGCCAAACCCGTGTATGTCGAGGCCGAAAGCCGCAAGATCGGGCGCCTGGCCTTGCCCACGGTCCTGGTCGATCGGATGCGCGCCAGCCCCTGCATTGAAGTGCTGGCGCCCCCCCAAGCGCGGTTGGAATTTTTGCTGCGTGATTACGCCTACTTGGGTGAAGATGGCGAAGCCCTGGCCCGCCGGCTGGAGCCGCTGCGCGACATGCACAGCAAGGACACCGTGAACCGGTGGCAAGACTGGGCCCGCCAGTCCGAGCTACCCCAGTTGTTCGAGGAGCTGACCCGGCTGCACTACGACCCCTCGTACGCCCGATCACAGTCGCTGCATTTTCACCAATGGGGGCAACGCCAGCCACTGCACAGCCCGACGCTGGATGATGAGGCGATCGGGCGCTTGGCGCGGGAGTTGCTGGCGCGGCCTTGATTGCGGACTCGTCCGGGGTGGAAAGGCCTTGTCAGGCGGCGTCCTGCGCCTGCCACTGCTGCAAAACGTACAAGCGTTGGTAGCGCCCCTCGGGCAGGGCCATCAAGGCCTCATGGGTGCCTTGCTCGACGATGCGACCATGGTGCAGCACCACGATGGTGTCGGCGTCGCGGATGGTGGACAGGCGGTGTGCAATGGCCACCACGGTGACCTGGCCGTGCAGCGCGTCCAGGGCTTTTTGCACCAGGCGTTCGGTGTCGCTGTCGATGTGCGAGGTGGCCTCGTCTAGAAACAGGATGCGCGGCTGACCGGCCAGGGCGCGGGCCATGGCCAGCAATTGCTTCTGGCCCACAGACAGGCGGGCACCGCCCTCACCGAGCGGCGTGTCATAGCCTTGCTCCAAGCCCATGATGAAGTCGTGCACCTGCGCGGCACGTGTGGCCGCTTCGATCTGGGCGGTGCTCAGGCCACGTCCCATGTCAACGTTTTCGCGGGCGCTGGCGGCCAACAAGAAGGGCTCTTGCGGCACCAGGCCGACGGCTTGGCGGAAAGCCTCATCGTTGATCTGGTCGACGGGCTGGCCGTCGATGCACACGGCGCCGGGGCTGGCTTTATAAAAGCGCAACAGCAGCGACAACAGGGTGGATTTGCCACTGCCGGTGTGCCCGACGATGCCAATGAACTGGCCCGGCGCGATGTCCAGGTTCACGTCATGCAGGACGGGTGGGTTGCTGGCGTAGGCAAAGGTGAGATGGCGGATCGCGATCCCCCCCCGGTTGATGCGGCCCTGCCCGCCGGTGCGCAGGGATTCGCCTTCTTGGAGCAAGGCGTTGACGCGCGCCGCCGCCACCATGGCCTGCTGCAGCTGCGAGAACTGCGTGGTGATCTGGATCAGTGGCTCGACGACCCGCGCCATGGTGCTGATGAAGGCATAGAGCACGCCCACCTCGACCGCGCTCAGGCTGCCGCCCTGGCTGCGCAGGCCGAACACCGCCATCACCAAGGCGAGCAACAGCACGTTGAGCAAATCAAGGGCCGGACGCAGCAACCAGGCATTGGCGCGCAACTCGGCGCGGCGCGCCTCCAGCTGCTCGTGGGTGGTGCGGGCAAAGCGCTGCGCAAAACGCGGCGTGGCATTGCTGGCTTGCAACACCGCCATGCCCGCGATGGACTCGCCCATTTGGGCATTGAGGTCGCTGCGCAACTGGCGCGAGCGGGTCACGGCCGGGGCGCTCAGTCGCTGGTACAGCCAGACGATGGCCGTCACGGCCGGCACCAGCAGGGCCACGATCAGCATCAATCGCCAGTCTAACCAGGCCATGGCCAATAACGCGGCAGCCAGGGCCACCACGCTGTCGAGCATGACGAACAGCACCTGCACGTACAAGGATTTGACGGCTTCGGTGTCATTGGTGACGCGGCTGACCAGTTGCCCCGTGATGGCGCGGTCAAAGTAAGCCATGGGCAGACGCAGGACGTGGCCGTAGACCTCTTCACGCAAGCGCTGCACGGAGCGCATGGCCAGCCCGGCCAGCCGGATCAACTGGCCGTAACGAACCCAGCTGGCCAGCCAGGCGGTCACCAGGGCGCCGCCCAGCAGGCCGGCGATTTCCAGCCAGGGCCCTTGGCGCGGCATGAGGTGGCGGTCAATGAAGGCCTTGCCCAGGATCGGACCGAGGGCTTCCAGGCCCGCCGCCAGCATCAGCCACAGCAGGCCCCAGCGCAGGTGGTGGGCTTCGGGCCGCGCCGCGTGGCGCAGCAGTTGAAGGGCCTGACCACGCTCACGCGGCTGCATCGTCGGACTCCAGTTGCTGTTCGAGTTGTTGATAACGCCACTGGCGGGCGTACCAGCCTTGCAGGGCCAGCAGGTGTGCGTGATGGCCTTGCTCGCTCAGTTGCCCATCGCGCAGCACCAGGACGTGGTCGGCATCGGCCACGGCACTGAGCCGGTGGCTGACCACGATGACAATGCGCTCGGGCCGCTGGGCTCGCAACTCGTGCAGGTGCCGCAGGATGCGCGCCTCGGTGTCGGTGTCGACGGCCGACAAGGCATCGTCCAGCAAGAGCAGGGGCGCGTCGGCCAGCAAGGCGCGTGCGATGGCGATGCGCTGGCGCTGTCCGCCGGACAAGGTCACACCGCGCTCGCCCACGGGGGTGTCGTAGCCTTTGGGCAGGCGCAGGATGTCGTCGTGCACGGCGGCCATGTGCGCGACGTGTTCGATCTGGGCGCGCGTGGCATCAGGTCGCGCCAGGGCGATGTTCTCGGCCACGGAGGCGGAGAACAAGAACGGCTCTTGCGGCACCCAGCTCACGGCCGCGCGCAGGGTGTCCAGGCGGTAGTCGCTCAAGGCCACACCGCCCCATTGCAAACCACCCGAGGCGGGCGCAAACTGGCGCAGCAGCAGGCGCACCAGCGTTGATTTGCCCGCCCCCGTGGGGCCGACCAGGCCCAGAGTCTGGCCTGGCTGGATCTGCCAGGAAACGCCTGCCAAGGCGGGGCGGGACTGCCCCGGATACGCAAAGACCAGCTCATGGGCCTGCAAATCTCCCGGCTGGATCTGGGTCACCGCGCCATCGTCCAGCACGGACAAGGGCTCATTCAGGACCGGCTGCAAGCGGTCCCAGGCAGCCCGGCCGCGCTCGATGAGCGAGAGCACCCAACCGGCGGCGAACATGGGCCAGATCATCTGCCCCAGGTATAGGCTGAAGCTGGTGAGCTGGCCGATGCTGAGCTGGTCATGCCAGACCAGGTAGCCGCCCATGCCCAGACTCAGGACCATGGCGGTGCTGAGTGTGAAGCCCACAGCAGGCTCGTAGGCGGCCTCCCAGCGCTGGGCCTTCAAACTGGCTTGCGCGGCCCGGTCGGCCAAAACGGCAAAGTCGGCGGTGCTGCGCGCTTCCAAGCCCAGGGCCCGCACCGTGCGCACGCCCGACAAGGTCTCATGCACCTGATCGTTGAGGTGGCCGAAGTGGTCCAGCGATTCGCGCGAGGCGGTGTGTACATGGTTGGAAATCCACCAGAACGACCACGCCATGACCGGGAACGGCAGCAGGGCCACCAGGGTCAGGCGCCAGTCCACCCCCAGCGCCATGGACGCCACCACCAGCAGCAAGGTCTGGGTGCCGTCAAAGCCGGCCAGCACCGCCTCGCCGGCGGCTTGTTCGACCGCATCGATGTCATTGGTGGCCAGGGCCATCAGGTCACCGGTGCGGCGGGTTTGGTAAAAGCGTGGACCTTGCAGGCTCAGGCGTTCATACAGGCGCGTGCGCAGCTCCACGCCCAGGCCGTAGGCCGCGGCATAGAGCAATTGCCGCCACGTCACCCGCATGAAGTAAATGGCCACGCCGGCCAGCACGATCAGTCCGAGCTCGTGCGCCAGACCGGCGCTGTCCAGACGCCGCGCCACCAGCGCATCGACCACCTGCCCGACCTGGCGCGGCAGCCAGACGGTGAGTAAAGCGATGACGGCCAACAGCAAGGCCGATGTGCCGTAAGCCCGCCATTGGCGCCGGATGAATTGGGCAACGAGGGTGAACAGGGACATGCCAGGGGCACGCAAGCGCGTTAGGACCGTGCGGCCCGCTGACGCTCACGAAGCATGAACAAATACAAGCCTTCCACCTTTTCACGGGCCCAGGGCGTCTTGCGCAGAAACCGCAGGCTGGACGTGATGCTGGGGTCGCTGATGAAGCAGCGAATGGCGATGCGGCGGCCCAACTCCGGCCAGCCATAGCCGACCACCAGTTCGTTGAGGATCGCCTCCAGGGTGAGGCCATGGAGCGGGTCGCGGTTCGGGGGGGTGTTCATGTTGGAATCATGCAGCAGGTCGATGCGGGCGCCGACTATCGTGCGATTGTTCACGGCGCGGGCCAGTTGTGAGCGAGATTTAGGGCCAATGACTCAACTTTATGCACAGATTGGTCGTAAAGCCGAATGTAGACAATTACGATATCGTGAAATAGGTGGGGATCATGCAAGCATCACTTCCTGAGAAGCTGCAAAAGGCCAAAGCGGCACCAACGTTGGTCACCCCTGGACGGGAGAGCGAGCGCTGGGCGCAATGGCAGCAACTGACCGAAGCGCTGGAGCCCCTGTTGCTCATACCGCATCAATGCCCTGATTTTCTGGGTTCAGTGACCCAGCAGGCGGCCACGCTGATCCAGCTGGTGCGAGAAGACCCTGACCTGGCCATTTTCCACGTGGTGCACGCCATGCCCGACCAGCTTGGCCACTATGGCGTGATCCACGCCGTGCACACGGCCATCCTGGTGTGCCTGATTGGCCAGCGCAAGGGCTGGAAGTCCGACTACACGGCAGGCGCCATCAAGGCGGCCCTGACGATGAACCTGTCGATCACCGCGCTGCAAAACACCCTGGCCGAACAAACCACGCCGCTCACCGCGGAGCAGCGCGACGCCATCAACACCCACCCTGCAGACAGCCAGAAGCTGCTCAGACGCCTGGGCGTCATCGACGAGCACTGGTTGCGCGCCGTGGCACTGCACCACGAACCGCACGACAACAAAAACTTCCCGAACCACGTGAACGAAGTGTCGCAGTGGGCCGATGTCCTGCGCACCTGCGACGTCTTTGGCGCCAAGATCAGCCCACGCATCACCCGCCATGGCATCTTGTCCGTGCACGCGGCTGAAGCCATCTTTCGCCAGCGCAGTTCCGGCTACTTTGGCGCCACCATCATCCGCGAACTGGCCCTTTACCCGCCCGGGTGCATGGTGCGCTTGTGCAGCGGCGAGACCGCCATCGTGCTGCGCCGGACACGCTCGCCCATGCGCCCGGAAGTGAGCATCCTGACCGACACACGGGGCCGCGCCTTGGCCCAGCCCCTGCGTTGCATGACCGGCACGGGCCTGGGTCGCAGTGTGTTGGTCGCCGTGGCCGATGTGGACCTGGCCACACGCTTCAGCCCTGAGCAGCTCTTCAGCAACAACTGAGACCGCGCGGGCATCACAGCCTTGCCCGCGTTCGCCCCACTCGTCTTTATGATGGCCCCATCGGAGCCCCGGGCTCCTGTCAAAGGATCGCCCCATGAAGACCCGAGCCGCTGTGGCCTGGAAGGCTGGCCAACCACTCACCATTGAAACCGTCGACCTGGACGGCCCGCGCGAGGGCGAGGTGTTGGTCGAGGTCAAGGCCACCGGCATCTGCCACACCGACTACTACACCCTGTCCGGCGCCGACCCCGAAGGCTTGTTCCCTGCCATCCTGGGCCACGAAGGCGCGGGCATCGTGGTCGACGTCGGCCCCGGCGTGAAGTCTCTGCGCCAGGATGACCACGTCATCCCCCTGTACACGCCCGAATGCCGCGAGTGCAAGTTCTGCCTGTCGCGCAAGACCAATCTGTGCCAGAAGATCCGCACCACGCAGGGCAAGGGCCTGATGCCCGACGGCAGCTCGCGATTTTCGCTCAATGGCCAGCCGCTGTTGCATTACATGGGCACGTCCACCTTCAGCAATTTCATCGTGGTGCCGGAGATCGCGCTGGCCAAGATCCGCCCCGACGCACCCTTTGACAAGGTCTGCTACATCGGCTGCGGCGTGACCACCGGCGTGGGCGCGGTGCTGTTTTCGGCGCAGGTGGAAGCCGGTGCCAATGTGGTCGTGTTCGGCCTGGGCGGCATCGGCCTGAATGTGATCCAAGCGGCCCGCATGGTAGGCGCCGACAAGATCATCGGGGTCGACCTCAACCCAAAACGCGAAGCCATGGCGCGCCGGTTCGGCATGACGCACTTCATCAACCCCCAGGAGCTTCAAGCAACAGGTGGCAATGTCGTCGATGCCATCGTGCAGCTGACCGATGGCGGCGCCGACTACAGCTTTGAATGCATCGGCAACACCACCACCATGCGCCAGGCGCTGGAATGCACCCACAAGGGCTGGGGCCGCAGCATCATCATCGGCGTGGCCGAAGCCGGCGCCGAGATCAGCACCCGACCCTTCCAATTGGTCACCGGGCGCAAGTGGGAAGGCTCGGCCTTTGGCGGCGCACGGGGTCGCACCGATGTGCCAAAAATCGTCGACTGGTACATGGACGGCAAGATCAACATCGACGAACTGATCACGCACAAGCTCTCGCTCGACCAGATCAACGAAGGCTTTGACCTGATGAAGCGCGGCGAGTCGATCCGATCCGTTGTGATGTATTGAGCAGGCGCACCATGATCGAGACACTGAGCGAACACGCCTGCTTTGGTGGCGTGCAAGGCTTTTACCGGCACACCTCATCGAGCATTGGCCTGCCGATGCGGTTTGGGCTGTACCGTCCCCCGCAGCCGGGGCCGCGCCCGCTGCTGGTCTACCTGGCCGGCCTGACCTGCACGGAAGAGACCTTTGCGATCAAGGCCGGCGCGCAGCAATTCGCGGCCGAACATGGCCTGATGCTGCTCAGTCCCGACACCAGTCCACGGGACACCGGGGTCGAGGGGGCCGATGCGGCCTGGGACTTCGGCACCGGGGCAGGCTTCTACCTGGACGCCACGCAAGCGCCTTGGAGCCCGCACTGGCACATGGAAAGCTACCTGTGCGCCGAACTGGCGCCCCTGGTGTTGCAGCACTTCATGGGCCGGGTCGACCGCGTGGGCATCTTTGGCCACTCCATGGGCGGCCACGGCGCGCTGACCTTGGCGCTGCGCCACCCCGCCTTGTTCAAAAGCGTCTCGGCCTTGGCGCCGATTGCCGCGCCCACCCAGTGCCCCTGGGGCCAGAAAGCCTTGGCGGGCTACCTGGGCAACGACCGCGTCGAGTGGGCCCGCCACGACGCCACCGAACTGATCAAGGCCGGCGCACGCTGCCCCGCCATCCTGATCGACGTCGGCCTGGCCGACAAGTTCCTGCCTGATCAATTGCACCCGCATCTGTTCGAGTCCGCATGTCAGGACGGCGGTCAGGCCTTGACGCTGCGCCGCCATGAGGGCTACGACCACAGCTACTATTTCATCAGCAGTTTCATGCGCGACCACATCGCGCACCACGCGCAGGTGCTGAACGCACCCTGAACGCATCAAGGACCGGTCATGAGCCGCTGGCCGCGCTGCTGCTCTCGGGCATCCACAATTCAATCACGCCCGGACGCCGGTTGAGCGTGTCGGGCAACTCGCGAATCCAGACTTGGCCGGGCTCATTGGAGGTCACCCAAGGCTGGCCAATGAGGCGTGACAAGGCCTGCGCACAAGCGCGGCTGTTCGGGTCGTGCAGAACGAAGGTGGGCTGGGGCCAGGGTGCGGGGCGGCGCTGCTGACGCAGCTCGGCACTGCGGGTCACGTTTTCAATGGGCGCCACCTGGACCAGGCCCGTGGTTTGTGTCTGCAAGGTTTGTCGAAGTGCATTGGCGGCCAGCCGAGAGGCCTCGTCATAAATCTGCAGGTACAGCGTGGTCTGCCCCTGCGCACGCTGACAGGCCTTGAAAGGATGGCTGGGTGGCATGACGGCAGGCGGCGCTGACGACCTGCCCTGCTTGACCGCGCCCCATCCTTGCCAGACTTGAGACAACTGCGCCAGCACCGCCTGTGCCGCATGGGCTTGCTCCGTGGGCGACGAACCAGGGTGCCAGTAGTTCAAAGCGGTGTTCTCGGTGACAGGTTTGAGGGCCAAGGCACAGAGGTCATTGCGAACACGTTGTTGGGATGCGGTGCAATTACCAGGCACGCTGGCAGCCTGGGTGCAGTGCTCGGCAATGCGCGTGGCCAGACGCTCCACCCCCGCACGCTCCAGAGGCCTCAGGATGGCACTGTGACGCAAGTCCAGCAGCAGGGTTTCGGCCTGCGTGACAACGTGCTCGGGCACCTGTGCGCAAGTCGCATCGAAATTATTCAACCCCTTGGACACCTCGATGAACAACTGGTGCGCGTCCGCCCGTGCATCGTTCTCCTGGCGCTGCACCTGGTCGGCGATCTGCCACAGGGACAATAGCAAGGTGCCCGAGGCGCCCAAGCCCAAGGTGGTGCCAATCGCTGTGGCACGCGCAGTGCGGCGCCACAGCGGCTCATCAACGCCTGGTGCACTGCTGACCTTTTCCTCACGCAATCGGGCAGCGATCTTGATGCCATGGTGGGCAGGACTGCGCCAGCCAGGCAGTTGCGAAAGCCAGGTGTCGTTCAGCGCCTTGCCAAAGTCTTCTCCCAGCCGGTGATAGCTCTCCCACTGGGCTTCGTCAAAGTCTTGATCGCTGGTCGGCTCATGCGGAAATGCCTCATGCTTTCGCGCGTATGCCAACACATCCACATCCAGCGCGTTGTGCAGATTGGGTTTGACGATCAGCAAGGTGCCCTCGGGCCGAATCGCCGTGGTCGGCCTGCCCTGCGCATTCAGGGGGCCGGGCCGTTCGTGATAACGAATGCGCGCCAACAACACGCCTCGGCACGAATGGTTGTCCCCCATGTCTTCGGGCGACAGCACCGTCAGCTCGGTTCCGCACAGCGTGAACAAGCGCCGTGCTTCATCGTTGGAATAAAAATCGATTTCAGCGCCAAAGTCGATGCGCGCCTTGCGGACCAGGTTTTCCAGGTCGCCGAACTGATAGCCAACATCGCAACTGGCATCCGACAGGATGATGAAATCCAGCTCGCGCTTGAGCAGCGCATACACACCGGTGTTCTCAAAATGCCCACCGTCGGACAGATACCACCACGGCCGGTCTCGGCCAAAAAAAGTGGCCGACGCTTCACTGGCCAGCATCAAGGGTTTGGGCAGAAAGTGCCAACCCAGGCGACTCAGCCAGCGCAACTCGACCCGCTTGTAAGGCGCTTTGACCCAGTAGCCCAGGCGAACCCCCAGGAAGTACAGCAGCAAGGCCAGTCCGCGCGACGTGTAGGCCCCCGCGCCCGGTGAGGCCGCGGCCCCCGAGATCGCCACCCAGCGTCCCAGCGTGCCCATGTCATGCCACGGCTTCAAGGCAATGAACTGCGAGGGGCCCAGCTCCAGACCACGCCACGAGGCGGTCACCGCGGTTCCCTTGCGGTCGGCGTTGTACAGCCCGCTCTCGTCATCCCGAGTCTGGTTCAAGGACGTGTTGACGAGGTGGATCGGGCCTCCTTCGGTTTCGGGGTGGTAGTTGCTGAGACCCGTGTCATCGCCCGCCACCACCGAGGTCACATCAGAATGACTGCCCATGTGATCGGCCAGGCGCCGCTTCACATTGCCCACCGCCAGGTAGGCGCGAGTCAGACGGGCCCGATAGAAGCTGTGCAGCGACGAGGTGTTGGGCATCTGCGCATTGCCCGCCGTCAGCAGCACCCACAGGAACCACACGCTGGCCACCATGGCCGCACGCATCCATGCGGGCGTGTTGATCAGCACCCTGAACGTGTCGGGCGCGAACACGAACCACTGCATCAGCACCAACCACCCCATCACCAACGCGAGCAGGCCGAACAAGCCACCCAGGTCGACCAACCGGGGCCACCAATCCCGGGCATGCCCGCCCGCGTCAGAGGCCATTTGCTGCAGGGGTTGCGCCATGGTCCGCAAGCTCAAAGCCAGCAAGCCCCCCAAGCCCAGACCGCTCCACACGTAATCGTTGCCAGCCTGCAGCTCTTCCAGAACCCACCAACTCACCACGTCCAGAGCCCCCATCCCCAGGATCGCCAAGGCACCCAGCGTCACCACACGCAAGGCCGCCGTCAAATGGTTGCGCACGCGGGCCACCGACAAGGCATAGGGCTCAGGGCTCAACCAGACCACCCCCTGCACAGTGGCTTGCCCAATCAGCAGGGACATCAGGGCCAGCACAGCGGCACCCACCGAGTTCAGGCCGTCGCGCACGGGGTTCAGTGCTTGATGCGCCAGCAAGGCACGCACCAGCGCATAGGCCGCCAGCGCGCCGCCCAGCAGGAACAGCATTTCGGTCAGTGCAGGACCAACAGCGCGCCCCCCGGGATTCGGTGCGTCGCGGGCCGCCCAGTAGCCCGCGATCAGGCCGGGGGCGGTCGCCATCCAAAAGGCCAAGGCCACCACCCACCAAGGCGTCTGCCAGCGCTGCCACCCGACCGAGTTGAGCACCTGCGTGGTGTGCTGCCACAAATGAGGCAGCAGCACCACCAGACCCAGCAACAGGCACGCCACCATGAACTCGGCGTGAATGGCCAGCAAGGCCCGCAAATAGGTGACGGCGGCAATGCCGTAGTCTCGTGACCCTCCCGGCGACAAGTAACGCCCATTGCGACGCAGCCACTCCAGCACGGGCGATGCGCTGTCGGCCATCAAGGCCTGTGCGCGACGCATGCCATAGGTCGACACCAGACGGCCGAACATGCCGCCGGTATAGCCCCCGCCAGACACTGTTGACAAATAGTCCAGCCGACCCAGCAGCCCATGGTTGACCAGCGTGCGATGGGCGTTCGCCACCGGGCCCGCAGCATCGTCTCGGTGGTTCTCGGCCATGCCCCGCATCAGCCCCAGCGCGAAGGTCGCGCTGCGCACGCCTCCACCCGACAACGCCAGACCCACGCGAGGCAGACCACCTTCCGCAGCCTGATCATCATCCGCCACGCTGCCAGGCGCCTCGTCCAGCACTTTGCGGCGACGCGCCAGCACCGCAGCCTGTTCGGCCTGCATCAAGGCCGACCATGCGTCACCCAGCTCACCTGCTTTGACTGATGCCATGCGCACTCCCGTGCCGCTCATCCCTGCAGGGACGACTCCCTGGCAATACTGCTGCATTTTTAAGCACCTGCCAATGCCAGCATGGCCATAAATTAGGGGGGCCCCGATAATCGCGGCATGAGCACCCCCACCCCGCAAGACCTCGCCGCCCAGACCACGGCCGCCAAGACCGCCGATCACCCCTTCAGCCTGCTGCCCCTGGCGCCCGCCATGCTGGCCAATCTGCAACAGCTGGGTTACCTGAACATGACGCCGATCCAGGCGGCCAGCCTGCCCTTCGCCCTGGCCGGCCAGGACCTGATCGCCCAGGCCAAGACCGGCAGCGGCAAGACCGCCGCCTTCGCCTTGGCCCTTTTGTCGCGCCTGGACGTGCGACGCTTTGCCGTGCAGACCCTCGTGCTGTGCCCCACGCGCGAGCTGGCTGACCAGGTCACGCAAGAGATCCGCCGCCTGGCGCGCGCCGAAGAAAACATCAAGATCCTGACCCTGTGCGGCGGCAGCACCATGCGCCCGCAAATGGCCAGCCTGGAGCACGGCGCGCACATCGTGGTCGGCACGCCCGGCCGCATCATGGACCACCTCGAACGCGGCAGCCTGAACCTGTCCGCCCTGAACACCCTGGTGCTCGACGAGGCCGATCGCATGCTGGACATGGGCTTCTTCGACGACATCGTGACGGTGGCCAAACAGTGTCCCAAGGAACGTCAGACGCTGCTGTTCTCGGCCACCTACCCCGAAGGCATCGCCAAGCTCAGCCAGCAATTCCTGCGCAACCCAAAAGAAGTCAAGGTGCAGGGCACCCACGAAGCCAGCAAGATCCGTCAGCGCTGGTACGAAGTCGAGCGCGAGACCCGCCTGGACGCGGTCTCCAAGCTGTTGCTGCACTACCGCCCGGCCAGCACGATTGCCTTTTGCAACACCAAGCAGCAATGCCGCGACCTGGTCGATGTGTTGAGCGCACAGGGCATCGAAGCCATTGCCCTGCATGGCGATCTGGAACAGCGCGACCGTGATCAGGTGCTAATCCAGTTCGCCAACCGCAGTTGCTCCGTGCTCGTGGCCACCGACGTCGCCGCGCGCGGCCTGGACATTGCCCAACTGGAAGCCGTGATCAACGTCGACGTGACGCCCGACCCCGAAGTACACATCCACCGCATCGGCCGCACGGGTCGCGGCGACGCCGAAGGCTGGGCCCTGAACCTGGCCAGCCTGGACGAGATGGGCCGCGTGGGCAACATTGAAGTGATGCAGGGACGCGAATCCGAATGGCACCCGCTCAACGAGCTGACCCCGGCCAGCAAGGAGCCCCTGCTGCCCCCCATGATCACCCTGCAGATCCTGGGCGGTCGCAAGGAAAAAATCCGCCCTGGCGACGTGCTGGGCGCCCTGACCGGGGACGCCGGGTTTGCCGGCAGCCAGATCGGCAAAATCAATGTGACCGACTTTCACACCTACGTCGCGGTGGAGCGCAGCATTGCCCGGCAAGCCGTGAGCAAGCTCTCCAGCGGCAAAGTCAAGGGCAAGAAGGTGAAGGTGCGCTTCCTGAACGAACTGTGAAGCCCCCCACAAAGGCAGATCAGCTACCCCTACTGTAAATAGGGCCATGGCTTTGGGTCAAAAGTGGACAATAGAGGGTTGTCCTCCGATTGTCCCGCCCGCCATGTCCGTCTCAGTTCCTGCCATCACCGTCCCACGCGCCGACAAGCCCCTGAACGGCTACCGGCCGTATTGGGCCAAGCGCTTTGGCACGGCCAAATTCCTGCCCATGTCCAGGGAAGAGATGAGCGAACTCGGCTGGGACAGCTGCGACATCATCATCGTCACCGGCGACGCCTATGTCGACCACCCCAGCTTCGGCATGGCCGTCATCGGCCGCACGCTCGAAGCACAGGGCTTTCGCGTGGGCATCATCGCGCAGCCGGACTGGCAAAGCGCCGACCCCTTCAAGGTGCTGGGCAAGCCCAACCTGTTCTGGGCCGTGGCCGCGGGCAACATGGACTCGATGATCAACGGCTACACGGCTGATCGCAAGATCCGCAGCGACGACGCCTACACCCCGGGCGGCGTGGCCGGCAAGCGCCCCGACCGGGCGTCGCTCGTCTATGCCCAACGTTGCAAGGAAGCCTTCCCCGACGTGCCCATCATCATGGGCGGCATCGAGGCCTCGCTGCGCCGCATCGCGCACTACGACTACTGGCAGGACAAGGTGCGGCGCTCGATCCTGGCGGATGCCAAGGCTGACCTGCTGCTGTTTGGCAATGCCGAACGCGCCATTGTCGAAGTGGCGCACCGCCTGGCGGCCCGCGAGCCCATCGAGTCCATCACCGATGTGCGCGGCACCTCGTTCATGCGCCGCACCAACGACCCCACCGCCGAAGGCTGGTTCGAACTGGACTCGTCCGAAGTGGACATGCCTGGTCGCGTCGACGAACACATCAACCCCTACCAGAGCACCTCCGAGCAAGCCCAAGCCCAGGGCAGCACCTGCGCCAAAGAAGACGCGCAAGCACAGGGCGCCACCAGCATGGGCAGCAACGTCAAGCCCATCACCTTCGTGCGCAGCAACGTGGACAAGCCCACTGGCAAGATCAACATGCCGCCACGTGAGCGCACGGTGATCCGCCTGCCCTCGTATGAACAGGTCAAAAGCGACCCCGTGCTTTACGCCCACGCCAACCGCGTGCTGCACCTGGAAACCAACCCCGGCAACGCGCGCGCCTTGGTTCAGGCCCATGCGCACCGCGACGTCTGGATCAACCCGCCGCCCATCCCGCTCACCACGGCCGAGATGGACTTCACCTTTGACCTGCCCTACGCGCGCGCGCCCCACCCCGCCTATGCCGACGCCAACGGCAGCCACGATGGCGAGACCAAGATTCCCTCCTGGGAAATGATCCGACTGAGCGTGAACATCATGCGCGGCTGCTTTGGTGGCTGCACCTTCTGCTCCATCACCGAGCACGAAGGCCGCATCATCCAGAGCCGCTCCGAAGACTCGGTCATCAAGGAAATCGAAGCCATCCGCGACAGCGTCAAAGGCTTCACCGGCGTCATCTCCGACCTGGGCGGCCCCACCGCCAACATGTACCGCCTGGGTTGCAAATCACCCGAGATCGAAGCGGCCTGCCGCAAGCCCTCGTGCGTGTACCCCGACGTCTGCTCCAATCTGAACACCAACCACGACCCGCTGATCAAGATGTACCGCCGCGCGCGCACCTTGAAGGGCATCAAGAAGATCCTGATCAGCTCGGGCTTGCGCTACGACCTGGCGATCCGATCGCCCGAGTACGTCAAGGAACTGGTCACCCACCACGTGGGCGGCTACCTCAAGATCGCGCCCGAGCACACCGAGGAAGGCCCGCTCACCAAGATGATGAAACCGGGCATCGGCAACTACGACCGCTTCAAGCAGATGTTTGAAAAGTTCACCGAAGAGGCCGGCAAGAAGCAGTACCTGATCCCCTACTTCATCGCCGCCCACCCCGGCACCAGTGATGAAGACATGATGAACCTGGCCCTCTGGCTCAAGCGCAACGGCTTCAAGGCTGACCAGGTGCAGACCTTCTACCCCTCGCCCATGGCCACGGCCACGGCGATGTACCACTCCGGGCGCAACCCACTGCGCAAGGTCACGCGCGACAGCGAAGCCGTCGACATCGTGCGTGGTGACAAACGCCGTCGCCTGCACAAGGCCTTCTTGCGCTACCACGATGCCAACAACTGGCCGCTGCTGCGCGAGGCGCTCAAGGCCATGGGCCGCGCCGACCTGATCGGCAACGGCAAGCACCACCTCATCCCGAGCTACCAGCCCGTGACGGACTGCAGCTACCAGAGCGCGCGGCGCAAGAATTCGACCCCGGTCGGCGTCAAGACCTCACCGGTGACCAAAGGCCGCATCCTGACCCAGCACACGGGTTTGCCGCCGCGTGAGACCGGGGCCAGCATCACGCCGACCAAGGCGCTGCGCAGTGGTGGTCACGCGGGCAGCGGTGGCGGACTGGCCAAACCTTTTGCTCGCAAGAAGCCTCGTTAATCCGGCGCGATGCCTGGGCGTGTGATGGCCGTCAGGCCAAACTCCCGCGCCAGCAAGGCATAGGATTGCCGACGCACCGCCGGGTTGTAGGCCCAGGTGTTGATCACCAATTCATCGAGTTCCAACCGGCCCGCCAGGTGACGCAACTGGGCGCCCACCTGCTCGGCCGTCCCCACAAAGGACTTGCGCCGAAACGCCTCCACCTCCACGTGTTCATCGGCCGTGAAGCCGCGTGCGGCTATCTCCTCAGGTGACTGCAAGGGCGCCATGACGCCCCGGTTGCGGTCGACACGCCAGCGGTCGCGGCTCAGGGCGTGGTATTGCGCCTCTTCGGCCGTGTCGGCCACCAGAGCCCAGACACACACGGTGGCCTGCGGGCGCGGATGGCGCTCATTGGGCTGGTAGAGCGTGGTGTACAGCGTCAGCGCCTGTTCCGCCCCTTCGCCGTCCATGAAAAAATAGGCGAACGCATACGGCAGGCCAAACTGCGCCGCCAGTTGGGCGCCATAGTCCGAACTGCCCAGCACCCACACTTCGGGCAGGCGGTCAAAACTGCTTTGCAGGTCAACCGGACCGCGCGGGTGCGCCACGATGCCCCGATGCGGCAAGCCCGTCAGCCAGGCCTGCAGATCGCGCACCTGCTCAGGAAAATTCTCAGCGGCCGCATAGGCATGCGGATTGAGCGCCTGCGCGGTGCGCACATCCCCCCCTGGCGCGCGGCCCACACCCAGGTCGATGCGGCCCGGCGCCAAGGCATCGAGCACGCGAAATTGCTCGGCCACCTTCAGGGCCGAATAGTGCGGCAGCATCACGCCCGCGCTGCCAATGCGGATGCGCCGGGTGCGCGCGGCAATGGCGGCCAACAAAATCTCGGGGGCCGAGCCCACGATCGTGGGCAGACCATGGTGCTCGCTGAGCCAGAAGCGGTGATAGCCCAGGGCCTCGCAATGCTGCGCCAGGTCCAGCGTGTCCCGAATGGCTTCGTCTTCACCATGGCCGCTCAAGGCCAGCGATTGATCAAGCACGGACAGTTTCATGCCCCAAAGCATAGGCCAAGCGACATCACAACGCCAGGTCGATGGTATTGTTGCAGTGCACAATGCAGGTCAGGCATCAGAGGAAAGGTCACCACCATGCGGCACGTTGTTTTCAATCAAAAGGGGGGCGTTGGCAAGTCCACCATCACCTGCAATCTGGCCGCCATCAGCGCCTTTCAAGGCCTGCGCACGCTGGTCGTGGACCTGGACCCGCAAGGCAACTCAACCCATTACCTGCTGGGCGGCTCGGCCGATGAATCGGACCCCACCGTGGCCGACTTCTTCGACCAGACGCTCAAGTTCAGCGCCCGCCCCAAGGCCTCTTCCGAGTTCATTGTGTCCACCCCTTGGGAAGGCCTGGACCTGATGCCCTCCAGCCCGCAACTCGAAGAGTTGCAAGGCAAGCTTGAGTCGCGTCACAAAATCTACAAACTGCGTGAAGCCCTGCTGGAACTGGCCGACGACTACGACCGCATCTACATCGACACGCCGCCCGCGCTGAATTTCTACACGCGCTCGGCCTTGATCGCCGCGCAGGGCTGCCTGATCCCGTTTGACTGCGACGATTTTTCGCGCCGCGCCCTGTATGCCCTGCTGGACAATGTGCAAGAGATCCAGGCCGACCACAACGCCGACCTGGCGGTGGAAGGCATCGTGGTCAACCAGTTCCAGCCGCGCGCCAACCTGCCGCAAAAGCTGGTGCAGGAGTTGATTGACGAAGGCCTGCCCGTGCTGCAACCCTACCTGAGCGCCTCGGTGCGCATCCGCGAATCACACCAGCAGGCCCGGCCCATGATCCACCTGGATCCGCGCCACAAGCTGACGCAAGACTTCGTGAGCCTGCACGACGCCTTGCGCAGTGAGTGACCCCACCCTCGGCCTAGGGGTCAGGCGCCCAGGAAGTCGCGCATGGGCGGCACGATGCCCCGCGTCTTACTTCCGTCAGCCTGTTCGGGTTTGAAGATTGGCCGTTTGCGCCTGACGCGTCAGCACGGCCGTCGGATCGATCATGATGGCACCCAATCATGAAACTCACACCCCAAGACCTCACCCAAATCACCGAGCGCACGCTGGACCAGTATCAGCACAGTGCACAAGACTTCTGGGAGGGCACGCGCCACCATGACGTGGCCCAGAACATCCAAGCCTTGCTGCAGGCCATCCAAGCCGAGCCGCCCTTCACCATCCTCGATTTTGGCTGCGGCCCCGGGCGTGACCTCAGGACTTTCGCCAAGGCCGGCCACACCGCCATCGGCCTGGACGGCACGGCCAGCTTTGCCACCATGGCGAGCGAGCACAGCGGCTGCACCGTCTGGCATCAGAACTTTTTGAAGTTGGCCCTGCCCGCCCAGTATTTCGACGGGGTATTTGCCAACGCCTCGCTGTTCCATGTGCCCAGTCAGGAACTGCCACGTGTGCTCGGGCAATTGCACGACACCCTCAAACCGGGCGGCGTGCTGTTCAGCTCCAACCCGATGGGCAAGAACCAGGAAGGCTGGTCCGGCCAGCGCTATGGCGTATATCACGATCTGCCAGCCTGGCGCGAGTTCATGGCCGGCGCGGGCTTTGTCGAAGTGACACACTACTACCGTCCCGCCGGACTGCCACGCGATCAGCAACACTGGCTGGCCACCGTCTGGCGCCGTCCTGAGTAGACTGACTTGCCCGACCATGACTCCCTTGAAATACCTGACCGGCTACCCCCTGGACCTGCAGGCCAAGGTGCACGCCCTCATCGAGCAGGACAGCTTGGGGATCATGCTGCGCAGCAAATATCCCGACGCCCACGAAGTGCGCACCGACAAGGCGCTCTATGACTACACCATCGAGCTGAAAAGCCGCTACCTGCGCAATGCACACCCACTCAGCAAGGTCAATTACGACAACAAGCTGCAGGTGATTGGCCACGCGCTGGGCACGCACACCTCGGTATCGCGGGTGCAAGGCGGCAAGCTCAAGGCCAAGCGCGAGATCCGGGTCGCCAGCCTGTTCAAGGAAGCCCCGGCGGACTTCCTGAGAATGATCGTGGTGCACGAACTGGCGCACATCAAGGAGCGTCAGCACGACAAGGCCTTCTATCAGCTGTGCGAGCACATGGAGCCCAACTACCATCAGCTCGAATTTGATCTGCGGCTCTATCTGACCCACATGGACTTGAAGACGCCGTCGACCTGAGCCGGCCTGTGCCCGAAATTGCGAGGACAATCTCCCTCCAGGTTTTCCCTCCGCCCCCCAGAACAACCTCCAGAATCAAGTCATGTCCGAATATCAGGTTCGCCCCGCCATTCCCCGCGATGCCATGGCCATTGCCGACATCTATGCCAGCGCCGTGCAAGCCGCCTACAAAGACCTGGTGCCCGACGACCAGCTGTCCGGCCTGTACGCCTCCAAACGCCAGGGTTTCTGGCGCGAAGCCATCGAGATGGGTGAACCGCAAATCCTGGTGGCCACGGAAGGCGAGCAGGTGGTGGGGTTTGTGGGCTTTGATCGCTCCCGCGACAAGGGCACCCCCTCCACCATGGGCGAGATCTGGCTGATCTACGTCACGCCGGAGAAGTGGTCCACCGGCGCCGGCCTGGCCCTGTGGGACGCCGCCCGGGACGGCCTGGAGGACGAAGGCTGCACCCACGTCTCGCTGTGGCTACCCCTGCGCAATGAACGCGCCCTGCGCTTTCACGAAATCGCCGGCTTCAAGCGCGAACTGAACTCGGCCAAAACGGTCGACGTGGGCGGCGTCAAGATCGAGTCAATTCGCCTCAAACGCGCCATTGGCTGAGCCCCTCAGAACCCGCTGGCAATGGGTTTGAGCGGGCCGTTGAATTCCTCCTTGGCGGGCGCCGCGGCCAACGGGGGAAAGTCCAAGACATCTTCGGGCACCTTACAGTCGGGCAACTGGTCCAGCAGGTGCCTGATCAGGGTCAGACGGCCACGGCGCTGGTCATTGAAATCCACCAGCGTCCAGGGGGCGTGCTTGGTGTGGGTGGCCTCCAGCATGGCATCGCGGGCCTTGCCGTAGTCGCGGTACTTGTCACGCGCCTGCAGGTCGACAGGCGAGAGCTTCCAGCGCTTGAGCGGATTGTCTCGACGTTCGGCAAAACGCTGCTCCTGCTCGGCCTGGTCCACCGCCAGCCAGTACTTGAACAGCAAGATGCCGTCGTCCACCAACTGCTTTTCGAACGCAGGCGCCTGCTTCAAGAAACGCTTGACCTCATCCTCACTGCAATAGCCCATCACCTTTTCAACCCCGGCGCGGTTGTACCAACTGCGATCACAGAGCACGATGTTGCCCGCCGCCGGCAGGTGTTCCACATAGCGCTGGAAGTACCACTGGCTGCGCTCCACATCGCTGGGCTTGGGCAGGGCCACCACCTGGCACAAACGCGGGTTGAGGTTTTGACTGATGGCGTGGATGACCCCGCCCTTGCCCGCCGTATCCCGGCCTTCAAACAACACCAGCAAACGCTTGCCATGGCGCTCTACCCAGCGCGCCAACTGGTTGATTTCAATCTGCATGGGCTCAAGCGCGGCCTCGTAGTCCTGCTTGCTCAGGTGATCGGACGATTTTTCCTTGCCCTTGGCTTTGCCGTTACCGTTGCCGTTGCCGTTTTTTCCATTGCCCATGCTGGCCTGTCCCGTTGGCGTTGCTGAGGTCTTGTTATACCTTGCCGCCGCGGGTCATGCCTGCTCAGCGGACAATGGCGTTTTGCCCGCACCACGCCCCGCCTCCTCATGACCATCTTGCTCGCGCCCATGGAAGGCCTCCTTGATTTCGTCCTGCGCGACATCCTGACCCGCGTGGGGGGCATCGACCGCTGCGTGTCCGAGTTCATCCGCGTCACAGGCACCCTGCTGCCCGACCGTGTCTTCACGCGCATCGTGCCGGAGCTGAACAACGGCGGGCGCACCCTCGCTGGCGTGCCCGTGCGGCCCCAGTTGATGGGCTCTGATGCGGTGTGCCTGGCCGAAAACGCCGCCAAGCTGGCCGCCTTGGGGCCCGACGGCATCGACCTGAATTTTGGCTGTCCGGCCAAGGTGGTGAACCGCCACGGCGGCGGGGCCGCGCTGCTGCAAGACCCCGAACTGCTGGCCACCATTGTCTCGGCGGTGCGCCGCGCCGTGCCCCAGCATGTGCCGGTGTCGGCCAAGATGCGCTTGGGCTTCCACGACGACCGTCTGGCGGTCGCCTGCGCCCAGGCCATCGCCGACAGCGGCGCCGACGAACTCGTCGTGCATGCCCGCACCAGGGCCGATGCCTACAGGCCACCCGCCTATTGGGAGCGTGTGGCCGACATCCGCGAGGCGGTCCCTATCCCCGTGGTGGCCAACGGCGAAATCTGGACCCCACAGGACGCGATCCGCTGTCGAGAAGCCTCAGGCTGCCATGCCCTGATGATTGGCCGGGGCATGGTCGTCAACCCAGGGCTGGCGCTGGCCATCGCACGCCCCGGTCACCCGCCCGTTCAATGGGCCGACCTGCTGCCGCTGATGGGGGCCTTCTGGGAGTTGGTGGCCACGCGCGTGGAGCCGCGTCAGCGGGCCGGCCGGCTCAAGCAGTGGCTCAATTTTTTACGCCGCCACTACCCACAGGCCGAAGAAGCTTATGTCGCCATCAAGTCGATCAACGACTCGACGCTGATCACTCGGCACCTGGTGCAGATCGGCGCCGCCCCCGCTTGAGGGCCGGGCCGCCTCACCTGGGCAGTTCACTCCTCGATCGTTACCCCATGCGCAAAGGCCACGCGGCCTTTGATGTCCTGCGCCGCCTCCTTGGGGTCGGGGTAGAACCAGACCGCATCGGGCTTGGCGTCGCCATTGACGAACAGCGTGTAGTAGCTGGCCTGTCCCTTCCACGAGCACATGGTGCGCTGGTTGCTGGACAGCACGTACTCCATCTTCAAACTGTCGGCGGGAAAGTAGTGGTGGCCTTCAACGACCACGACGTCGTCGCTTTCGGCCACGACCACGCCGTTCCAGATTGCTTTCATGAGGGGCCTTTATGCGTAGAGGTTGCAGATGGTCTGAAGCCCGCATGGTACGTCGGCCAAGCGCCCCCACTCTCAACGACAATGACGCCAGGGCGCGCCCCACCAACGCGTCATCCCTCCCTGGAGCAAGAAAGAGAACGTCAAGATGGCCATTCAATGGTTTCCCGGTCACATGCACCTGACCAAAAAAGCCATCATCGAGCGGCTCAAGGACACCGATGTGGTGATCGAGATGCTGGACGCCCGCCTGCCCGGCTCCAGCGCCAACCCGATGCTGGCGCAGCTCACGGGCAGCAAGCCCAAGCTCAAGATTCTGAACAAACAGGACCTGGCCGACCCGGCCCGTACCGAGCAATGGCTGGCCCATTACAACAGTCAGCCGGCAACGCGGGCCATTGGCCTGGACGCCAGCGAGACCGCGCCTGCGCAGCGCCTCATCAAGGCCTGCCGCGAACTGGCGCCGCTGCGTGGCGGCATGGTCAAGCCCTTGCGCGTGCTGATCTGCGGCATCCCCAATGTGGGCAAGTCCACCCTGATCAACACCTTGACGGGCAAGAAGGCGGCCAAGACCGGCGATGAGCCCGGCATCACCAAGCTGGAGCAACGCATTGCCCTGGCGCAAGACTTCTACCTCTTTGACACGCCCGGCATGCTGTGGCCACGCATCTCGGTCGAACAGAGCGGCTACAACCTGGCCGCCAGCGGCGCCGTGGGCCGCAACGCCCTGGACGAAGAAGAGGTGGCATTGGAACTGCTGGACTATGTGCGCGCCCACTACCCCGGTCACCTCGAAGCGCGCTTCAAACTGGAGGACATTGCTGGCTTGAGCACCGATGAACTCCTGACTGCGATCGGGCGCAAACGCGGCGCGGTACTCAGCGGCGGGCGCATCCACCTGCAAAAGGTCGGTGAAATCGTCATGCACGAGTTCCGCCACACGGGCCTGGGACGCATCACGCTGGAAAGCCCCGAAGAGTTTCAAGCCTGGTGCGCGGCGGCCGAAGCGTCCGACGCCGAGCGCGAGCAGGCCAAGCAAGCGCGCAATAAAAAACGCAAAGGACCGGGCAAGAATGCAGCGCCGGCGTCCGAAGACGACCCCGATGCCGACGACGATCAATGACCGCGCATGAGTGACGCTATTTTCAAACCCAAAGGCATGCTGCCCACGGCCGAGCAGTTGGCGATCCAGCTGGAACGCCACCGACACGTCATCGTCGAGGCCAATGCCGGTGCGGCCAAAACCACCACCCTGGCCTTGCGTCTGGCCCAGGCCCTGGCGCGCGGCGCCGACCTGGAGAGCCTCCAGGCCCTGACCTACACCGAGGCCGCCGTCACGGCCCTGCGCCAGGCGCTGGACCGCATCGGCGTGCCCGCCTCTGTGCGCAACCGCCTGCGGATTCAGACCTTCGACGACTTCTGCGCCGAGCGCCTGCTCACCATCGAAGGGCCTGGCGTGACCCGCTACAACACGCCCGAGCAGCTCAAACCCCATGTGCTGCAGGCCATCGAGCGCGTGTTGGACAACCCCGACGAACGCCATCGCGATGAATTCGCCATCGAAGGCTCGGGCGAAGGCAGCGTGGAAGGCCTGCTGGCCTCGTTTGACCGACTGAAGGGCACCTTGCAACTGACCCTGGAAGCCGCCGACCGCCCGCTCTCGCCCGCCCTGGCCGACGAGATGGGTGACGACTACCTCACCCTGCGCGCCTTTTGCGCCTACGAGCACCTGCGCCGCGGCGGCCACCCGGACCGGCATGCCTTCAGGGCGCCCAACGACGCCACCCATGACCTGGCCAAGGTGCTGCTGAGCGACGATGCACTCCTGGAAGGAGAGCACCCCATGGCGCTCGGCCTGCACCTCATCGTGCTGGACGAGATGCACGACACCAACCGCGCCATGTTCACCGTGCTGCAGCACCTGCTGCGCCAGAACCCCGCCGCCTTCGTTGGCGCCGGCGATCGAGATCAGGTGATCCATGCCGTGGCGGGCGCCGAAGCCCACTTCATGGGCGAGAGTTTCAACCGCGAAATCGGCCAGGCGCACCGCCTGCCCTTGACGAGCTCCTACCGTTTTGGCCAAGCCCTGGCCCACCATGTCGGCCGTCTGGCCCACAAAACCTACCTGTCTCAAAGCGATCGCCAGACCAGCGTGCGTGTCATGCGATACGACAGCGCCAAAGAAACGAATTGGCACATCGCCCAGGCCATCACGAACCGCGAGGGCCTGAGCCCCAAGGCCGCCAACTCAGAAATCGCCATCCTGCTGCGCCAGCCCCACCAATCCGTGGCGCTGGAAAACCACCTGCTGGACCAAGGTCTGGACTACCGAACCGCCGGCTTCACCCCCTACCTGATGCGCCCCGAGGTGCTGTTCGTGCGCGGCCTGATTGCCCATGCCCGGGAAGACTTCCCGGCCATCGAGGACATCGAGACGCGCCGCCGCATCCTGACGTCGCTGCTGCTGTTTTGCGGCTCCTTCGTCGAGACCGACGCCACCGACCCCGAAAGCCAGAAAAAGGCCCAGGACCTGGCCATCACGGAGGTGACGGCCCAGCCTCAGCTGGCGCCGTTCTTTGTGCAAAACCAGGTCCTTCGCAATGCACCGGAGCGCGTCCGGGTGCTCGTGGAGGCTGCGCTGGAGGTGATCAGCGCCAACGCCACCGACCTCCTGCTGAACCGTTTCACCGAGGCCCTCAAGCCCCAGCAACTGGCGGCCCGCGTGCTGGTCCAGTCCGACGCCATCGAACAAGTTGGCGCCAACATCCAGGGCCTGATTCAATCGGCCTCGACCTTCGACAACGTCGAATCTTTTTTCCGCGCCATGAACGCACGCGAGGTGCGCCAGAAATCCATGCGCAGCAAGCACTGCATTGTCATTTCCAGCATCGAAGCGGCCAAGGGCCTGGAGTTCGAGCATGTGATCATGCCCGGGCTCAACAAGGGCGAGTTTGCAATCGGCGGCAACACCTCTGACAATCGCAACCTGCTGTATGTGGGCATGACGCGTGCCAAGAATCAGCTGACCATCCTGTATGACGGCACCCGTCCGAGCAAATACCTTTACGATACCGGACTACTCTGAACGACGACACGACATGGCCTCATCCCCCGACAACATCAGCATGGCACTGTTCTGCGACTTCGAGAACGTTGCCCTTGGCGTGCGCGATGCAAACTACGACAAATTCGACATCAAGCGCGTGCTAGAACGCCTTCTGCTCAAGGGCAGCATCGTCGTCAAGAAGGCCTACTGCGACTGGGACCGCTACAAGGGCTTCAAGTCCACCATGCACGAAGCCAACTTCGAGCTGATCGAGATACCGCACGTGCGCCAGTCGGGCAAGAACTCGGCCGACATCCGCATGGTGGTGGACGCGCTGGACCTGTGCTACACCAAGTCCCACGTCAACACCTTCGTCATCATCAGCGGTGACTCCGATTTTTCACCCCTGGTGTCCAAACTGCGCGAGAACGCCAAGTTCGTGATTGGCGTGGGCGTCAAGCAATCGACGTCGGACCTGCTGATCGCCAATTGCGACGAGTTCATCTTTTACGACGACCTGGTGCGTGAAAGCCAGCGCCAGGCGGCCCGCCGCGAGCCGCAAGGCAACCAGCCTGCCGCCCGCCGTTCGCCCGAGGACGAAAGCCGTCGCCGTGAAACCATGGATATCCGCCGCACCAAGGGCGTTGAGATGGCCGCAGAGACCTTTGAAGCATTGGTGTCCGAACGGGGTGACAGCGGCAAGATCTGGGCCTCCGTGCTGAAAGAAGCCATCAAGCGCCGCAACCCGGGTTTCAGCGAGTCCTACTACGGCTTTCGCACCTTTGGCAATTTGCTCGAAGAAGCCCAGGCGCGTGGCCTCCTGGAGTTTGGCCGGGATGAAAAATCCGGCGCCTATGTGTTCCGTGGCAACGGTCCGGTGAACGGCGCCTTGGCCAGGCCTGAAGTGGCGCAGACGACGCCCCATCACGCGCCGATTGGCGCGCCAATCATCGATGCCAGCCCCTCGGCGGAGGCCCCGGAGAAGCCCGAGTCCCGTCGCCGAGGTCGTGGTGGCCGCAAACCTTCGGTCCAGGTTGAGGCAACGACCATGGCGGAAGCACCCGTCGCCGCCAGTGCAGACAGTTGGTACGAGCCCATCGCACCCGAGTTGATGCCCGTGTCTGCGCTGGCAGCAGCCCCCACCGCTGAGGCCACGCAGGCCGACACGACCGATGCCAAGCCTGCTCGCAGCCGTCGCACGCGTCAGTCGGCCGCCAAGTCGGCGACAAAACCCGCCGCCAAACGTGCGCCGAAAGCCGCCAAGGGGGCAGACCAAGCCTGATCAAGCGGCCACAGCCCGTGGGCGCTGGTCCGCCCGCGCCACCTGGCCGTGTTGGCTCCCTCATTTCGCCCAGTTGCCGTCCTTCAAGCCCGTCACCCGATTGAACACCGGATTGACGCCCGCCACATGGTCCTGGCGATCGGCCACGAAGTAGCCATGCCGCTCGAACTGGACCTTCTGGTCCGCTGCGGCCTGGGCCAGTGAAGGCTCCACATAAGCCGTCACCACCTTCTTGCTGGCCGGGTTCAGGCTGGCCAGGAAGTCCTTGCCGCCCGCATCAGGCTGCGCTTCGGTGAAGAGGCGGTCATACAGGCGCACTTCAGCGGCCACGCCGTCGGCCACGCCCACCCAGGTGATCGCCGCCTTGACCTTGACGCCGTCCGCACCGGGTGTGCCACTCTTGGTATCGGGCACCACGGCGGCCTGCACCTCGGTCACGCGGCCATCGGCATCCTTGACACAGCCGGTGCACTCGATCACATAGCCGCCCTTGAGGCGCACCTTGTTGCCCGGGAACAGGCGCTTGTAGCCCTTGGGCGGCACCTCTTCAAAGTCCTCACGCTCGATCCAGACCTCGCGGCCGATCGTGAACTGGCGAGGAGCCGGCTCAAGCGCGCCTTCGGGCGCATCGTGCGCTGAATGGGGCAGCGCAGGCAGCGAGCACGGCTCCAAATGCCCAGCACCCATCACCTCGTCCCAGTTGCTCAAGACCAGCTTGACGGGGTCAAGCACGGCCATGCCACGGTGGGCCTTGTTCTCCAGGTCATCGCGCAAGGCGATGTCCAGCGTGCTGTAGTCGATCCAGCTGTCGGCCTTGGTCACGCCAATGCGTTCGCAGAACAACTGGATGCTTTCGGGCGTGTAGCCACGGCGGCGCAGGCCCACGATGGTGGGCATGCGGGGGTCGTCCCAGCCATCCACCTTGCCCTCGTCCACCAGCTGCTTGAGCTTGCGCTTGCTGGTGATGACGTAGCTGAGGTTCAGACGCGCGAACTCGTATTGCTTGGGCGTGGGCTGCTTCAGCAAACCGCCTTCGGCCAACCGCTCCAACAGCCAGTCGTAGAACGGGCGTTGGTCTTCAAACTCCAGGGTGCAGATGCTGTGAGTGATCTGCTCCAGTGCGTCTTCAATCGGATGGGCAAAGGTGTACATCGGGTAGATGCACCATTGGTCGCCGGTGTTGTGGTGGGTGGCGCGTCGGATGCGGTAGATGGCCGGATCGCGCATGTTGATGTTGGGCGCGGCCATGTCGATCCGGGCACGCAGCACCATGCTGCCGTCGGCATGCTGCCCATCCCGCATTTCCCGAAAGCGCGCCAGATTCTGCTCCGGCGTGCGCGTGCGGAAAGGGCTGGCGGTGCCGGGGGTGCTGAAGTCGCCCCGATTGGCGCGCATCTGTTCGGGCGTCTGTTCGTCCACATAGGCCAGTCCCTCCGTGATCAGGTACTCGGCAGCGCGGTACATGAAGTCGAAGTAGTTGCTGGCGTAGTAGAGGTGCTCGCTGTGCACCCCCTTGAAGTCAGCCTGCCAGCCAAACCCGAGCCACTGCACGGCATCCAGGATGCTGTTGACGTATTCCTGCTCCTCTTTTTCCGGGTTGGTGTCGTCAAAGCGCATGTGACAGACGCCGCCGTAGTCGCGCGCCAAGCCAAAGTTCAGGCAGATGCTTTTGGCATGGCCGATGTGCAAATAGCCATTGGGCTCGGGCGGAAAGCGGGTGCGGATTTTGGCGGGGTCGGGCTGACCGGCCTGATGGTGGGCGGCATCGCCGGGCGAGCCACCCCAGTGGCGGCTGGCGTACGTGCCTTGTTCCAGATCGCGGTCAATGATGCCGCGCAAGAAGTTGCTAGGTTTGGCAGGGGTGTGATCAGGCAAAGGAGCGTTCATGCCCCGATTCTATCGACCCCTCGGGCGTCGCCAATTTCTGCAGCAGGCGCAGCCGTTGCTCCCTGTGCCCCGCACCGACATCAATGGAAAACCCACCCCCGAAACAGGGGGATCGACCTGCGCCCCAGGGGTTCCCCCCTCTGCCCCTTCATGACCCTTCTCCTGAAAATAGCCTCACGCCATCCTCAAGAAGTACACCATGCTGCGGACCAATTACTCAAAGATCAATGCTTTGAGCGTATTTGACATACGACGAATGCACGCTTTGTTTGAGGCCAACTACGCCAACAGCCCCATGTCGACGTTTTTGAGCGACCTGGAAAAAAAGGATGGCGTTTTTCTGGTCCGGAGAAAAACCAGCGACGAGATCGTGGGGTTTTCGACCCTGGGCATTTATGACTTCGAGCATGGCGGCAAAAAAGTCAAGGGGCTGTTCAGTGGCGACACGATCATTGACCGGGCTTATTGGGGCACCCGTTCCCTGCAATCGGCCTTTGCCCTCAAGATGTTCGTGGAGGCCCTCAAACGTCCCTTCTCGAAGCAATATTGGCTGTTGATTTCCAAGGGGTACAAAACCTACCTCCTGCTGGCCAGGAACTTCCCGGACCACTACCCCAAGCGCGGGCACGACGACCCGGAACTCAAAGAGCTCGTGATTCAATATTGCGACGCCCTCTTTCCGGGCAAGCTGGACCACCAGGCCATGGTGCTCAATTTTGGCGAAGGGGCCAACTGCCTGAAACAGGACGTGGCTTTGATCGACGATGCGATGCGCGCCAAGGAACCCGACATTGCCTACTTCGAGCAGCGCAACCCCCTCTGGCAGCGAGGCACCGAATTGCCCTGCATTGGCCGCGCCGACTTGTGGACCTTTATCAAGATCATCGGGCCCTTCATCAAGAAAGTCTTGTCCAAGCCGTCCGCCTCCCGACAAGCAGCCCCAGAAGGGGTCAGGTCACTGGCTTGACCTCGCTCGCTCGGCGTAGCGATTGAAACGCCAGGCACTCGATTCAATGGTGATGCGCCGCCAGGCGCTGCGCTTTTCGCCGGGAGTCATCTCCGGCCACAACTGCACCTCATCGAAGGTGCGCCCACAGCCCTTGCAGATGTCATCCCCCTGACTGGTTGAGCAAATCGCGATGCAGGGCGTGTCGGGCGTGGTGGCGTACCAGTTCAGCCACGCCTGTTTGGCCTGGGGCGGCATGCTGGCTTCATCGCAGCTTGACTCACGGTAATACACCATCAGCGCATAGATCTCGGCCAGGGCATTGACCTGCGGGCAGGCGCTCAAGCCATCCGGCGAGGGGCTGCGGTCACGCCACCAGTTGATGGCCGATTCAATGTCCGTGATGTGGATGCCGGCCATGGCGCACTCGATCACTCCTGTGCCGCGACCAACATGGCCAAGGCCGCTTCGACCTGCTGAGAATCCACCCCCGCAGCCACCTCCACCGGCGCGCCGTCCAGCGCCACGGCGCCTTCGGTCTTGAAGCGCTTGACCCACGCGCCCGCCTCACGCCCCTCGATGAAAGCACGGCTTTGCATCAGCAAGGCCCCATCAGCGGCGGTGAGCTTGAAGTAGAAGTGGCCGTCGGCCTCGCGGTATTGCTTGAACACCGGCACCTCCGACTTCGCAGCGGCCTTCGTGGCTTTTGACGGGACCACGGCCACCATGGGGCGCAGCCCAACGGCATGGCGCAAGTCAGCCAGAAAGGGCGCGGCCACGGCGCGTGCCTTGCGGGCACCGGCTTGCAGGATGTCTTCGATCTGCTCGGGGCGAGCCATCAACTGGGCATACCGCTCGCGCATCGGGCCCACGTGGGCCTCGATCAGCTGCACCACGCGCTGTTTGGCCTCGCCCCAACCCAGGCCGGCACGCAGGTCGGCGTGAAAAGCCGTGCGGGCGGCCTCGTCGGCGAACGCATCGTGAATGGTGACCAGGTGGGCGCTGTCAGGGTCCTTGGGTTCACCGGGCAAGCGCGAATCGGTCACGATGCGAGCGATCGCCTCCTTCAGGGCCTTGGCGCCACCATCGAACAAGGGCACGGTGTTGTCGTAGCTCTTGGACATCTTGCGGCCATCCAGCCCCGGCAAAGTGGCCACGCTGTCTTCGACCTCGGCCTGCGGCAACACGAACAATTCTTGGCCCTGGCCATACAGGTGGTTGAAGCGCTGGGCCACATCGCGCGCCATCTCGATGTGCTGCACCTGATCGCGTCCCACCGGAACGCGGTGCGCATTGAACAACAAAATATCGGCCGCCATCAAGATGGGGTAGCAGTACAGCCCCATGGTGATGCCGGCATCCGGGTCTTCGCTGGCCTCGCCGTTGGCGTCCACCGCGGCCTTGTAGGCGTGCGCCCGGTTCATCTGGCCCTTGGCGGTCACGCAGGTGAGCAGCCAGTTGAGTTCGGTCGTCTCAGGGATGTCACTCTGGCGGTAGAAGGTCACACGCTCGGGGTCCAGGCCGGCAGCCAGCCAGGTGGCGGCGATCTCCAGGCGCGAGCGCGCAATGCGCGCCGGGTCGTCGCACTTGATCAGGGCGTGGTAATCGGCCAGGAAAAAGAAGCTCTCCACCCCCGACTCACGGCTGGCGGCAATGGCGGGCCGGATGGCGCCGACGTAGTTACCCAAATGGGGAGTGCCGGTGGTGGTGATGCCGGTGAGAACACGTTGCGTCATGGCTGGTTCGATGCGTTTGGCATGCGTTTGGCAAGCGTTTTTGTTCGACGGAAAATGCCGAATTGTAGGGGCTGCCCCCAGCAAGGCACGGCCTGGCGAGCGAGACCCCACTACACTCTAGGCCGCATGAAAAACATCGTCATCCTGATCTCGGGGCGCGGCTCCAACATGGAAGCCATTGTCCAGGCCTGTGCCGCAGAGCAATGGCCAGCACGCGTGGCCGCCGTCATCAGCAACAAGGCCGAGGCGGGTGGACTCACCTTTGCCGCTGAACGAGGCATTGCCACCGCGTGCGTCAACCACAAGGACTATCCCAGCCGTGAGGCCTTTGATGCCGAACTGGCCCGGGTCATCGACCAGTTCCAGCCCGACGTGGTGGTGCTGGCGGGCTTCATGCGCATCCTGACGCCCGGTTTTGTCGCGCATTACGAAAACCGCCTGCTCAACATCCACCCCTCGCTGCTGCCCGCCTTTCCGGGCTTGCACACGCACCAACGGGCCATTAACGCGGGTTGCAAGCTGGCCGGCGCCACCGTGCACTTCGTGACGGCCGAGCTGGACCACGGCCCCATCGTGCTGCAAGCCGCCGTGGCGGTGCTGCCTGGCGAGACCGAGGCCACGCTGTCAGAGAAGGTGCTGCGGCAAGAGCATCAAATCTACCCCCGCGCGGTGCGCTGGATGGTGACCGGCAACCTGGTGCATGACCACGGACGCGTCACCACCACGGATGGCCAGACTCAGGTTCAGTTCTCTGCTTGACCCTGCATCGCTTCAAGCTTGATCTGCCGGGCCAGTAAAAAGAGCGGGAACATGACGCTCACGGCAATCACGAACGACAGCACGAAGTAGACCCACACAAAGCGGATGCCCAGTCGCTTGGCCTCCACGAACATGAGCACGGACGCCGCCGCCCCGAGCATGAACAAGTCGTTCGACAAAGAGGCCGCCGCCGGGTTGGCATAGCCGCCCCGCAGAAAACCGACCAACCCCCCGTTGTCGGCTTGCCTGAAAAAATCGAGGTTGTTGGTCCAGGTGGCAAACAATGCGACCACGGCAATGGTGGCGTACAGAGCGCAGAGGGCTTTTCCAGATCGGGTCATGGGGGTGTCCTTTCGAATTTGATAGCCGCAGAGCATAAGGCGTCCATCCCTTCTCGTTCGACCCTTTCTGATACCCTGACGGCCGCGCCGGGATGTCCCGGAATCTAAGGGAGACCTGATGCGCCAAAGCATCCGCCAATGGGCCGCCGCAATGGGCGTGGCCGCCACCATTTTTACCTCGTGGGCACACGCCCAAGCTGGCGTGGTCCCCAATGGCGCCGAGCGCGAAGCCGCCGTCAAGGCCGCTCAAGCCGCGCAGATCGAAGGCCCCGCCGAGATCAAACTGCGCGATCAGGCCGTGTTGAAGCTGCCCGCCGCCTATGTATGGGTGCCCGAGCCCGCAGCCCGCCGCCTGATGAAGTCCATGGGCAACCACCCCGACGATCGCGAACTGGGCCTGGTCTTCCCCAAGAGCGCGGACCAGAACTGGGTGATCGTGGCCGAGTACGAACCAGCGGGCTACATCAAGGATGACGACGCCAAGAAATGGAACGTAGAAGACCTGCTCAAGAGCCTCCAGGACGGCACGCAAGAGGCCAACAAGGACCGCAAGGAGCGTGGCTTTGCAGAGCTGGAAATCATCGGCTGGGTTGAAAAGCCCACCTACCAGGCGTCCGATCACCGCCTGATTTGGTCCATCGCCGCACGCCACAAGGGTGACACATCAGGCCAATCACAAAACATCAACTACAACACCTATGCGCTGGGCCGCGATGGCTACATCACCATGGACCTGATCACCGGCCAGAGCACCATCGGCGCGGACAAAGCCCATGTGCAGGCCGTTCTGGGCGCATTGCAGTTCACCGATGGCAAGCGCTATGAGGACTTCAACGCCTCCACCGACAAGGTGGCCGCTTATGGCCTGGCCGCCCTGGTGGGCGGGCTGGCGGTCAAGAAGTTGGGGCTGCTGGCCTTGGCGACCGGTTTTTTCCTGAAGTTCGCCAAGGTGATTGCGCTGACCGTTGCCGGGGGCGTTGGCATATTCAGAAAGTTCTTCAAGGGCAAATCACAGTGATCAAGTTGCTGTTGCTGCTGTTCAGCGGCCTCAAATTCGGCAAGATATTGACCACGGGCGGCACCATGCTGCTGTCGGTCGCCGCCTATGCATGGATCTATGGCTGGCGCTATGCGGCCGGTTTTGTGGGACTGCTGTTCGTGCACGAGATGGGGCACTTCATCGCCGCCCGCCAGCGCGGTTTGAACGTGGGCGCACCCACATTCATCCCCTTTGTCGGAGCCTGGATTGAACTGAAAGAGATGCCGCACGACGCCGAAACCGAGGCCTATGTCGGGCTGGCGGGCCCCCTGGTGGGCACGCTGGGCGCGCTGGCGTGCTACTTTGTGGCGCGTCATGGCGGGTCTGACCTGCAATGGCTACTGGCCGTGTCTTATGGCGGATTCTTCCTGAACCTGTTCAACCTGATCCCCGTGTCGCCACTGGATGGCGGGCGCATCACCGCCGTGTTGTCGCCCAAGCTGTGGCTGCTGGGCGCGCCGATTCTGGTGGGGTTGTTCGTGCTGCACCCCAGCCCAGTATTGCTGATCGTGGCCGTGCTGGCCGCGCCGCAGGTGGTGAAGGCCTGGAAATTCCGCGCCGATGACCCGGCACACGCCGACTATTACCGGGCCTCCGCCGAGACGCGCCTGAACTATGGCGTGGCCTATCTGGCCCTGCTGATTTTCCTGGCCATGATGACGCACGATGTGCACCAAATGCTGGTGTCGAGCTGACCAGGCAAGCAAGGGCTCCTCAGACTCAGGCCGCCTTGCATGAGGCGGGCACGCCGACCCCGACGCCATGCGGCTTGCGAAACGCCATCACGCCATCCTCCAGCGCGCCGTTGCGCAACTGCTCCATGTCCGCCGCGTAGTCCTGGTACAACTTCCAGGGCGCACGGTCGGCGCCCTTGGGCATGTAAGCCTCGGCGCGGGCCACGTAGTTCGAGCTCATGTCCAGCAAAGGCACGGGCTTGACGTTCGGGTCATTGCGCACCGGCACGGCGATGCGGGTGCCCGTCTTGTCCATGTGATTGAGCAGGCGGCAGAGGTACTCGGCGATCAGATCAGCCTTGAGGGTCCACGAGGCGTTGGTGTAGCCGAAGGTGTTGGAGAAGTTGGGGATGTCGCTGAACATCAAGCCCTTGTACGAGATGTGCTGGTTCATCTCAATGGCCTGCCCATCCACCGTCATCGACATGCCGCCGAACAGACGCAGGTTCAGGCCCGTGGCCGTCACAATGATGTCAGCCTCCAGCACCTGGCCCGATTTCAGCAAGATGCCCTGCTCGGTAAACCGGTCGATGTGGTCCGTCACCACCGAGGCCTTGCCCTTGCGCAGCACCTTGAACATGTCGCCATTGGGCACGGCGCACAAACGCTGGTCCCAAGGGTTGTAAGGCGGCGTGAAGTGCTTCATGTCGAAGTCCTTGCCCACCTGCACCTTCACCTGCTTGAGCAGCAGCTTGCGCATGAAGTTGGGGTACTTGCGCGACAGCTTGAAGATCGACTGCGTGATGAAGTTGTTGCGTGCACGGCTGATGTTGTAGACCGTCATCTCGGGCAGGAACTTCAGCAGCAGGCGCACCATCGGGTCGAACTGGGGCACCGAGATCACGTAGCTGGGCGTGCGCTGCAGCATGGTCACGTGCTGGGCCTTGTCGGTCATCGACGGGATCAGGGTGATGGCGGTGGCGCCTGAGCCAATCACGACCACGCGCTTGCCGCTGTAGTCGAGGTTTTCTGGCCAGAACTGCGGGTGGATGACCTGGCCTTTGAAGTCGTCACGGCCCTTGAACTCGGGCGTGAAGCCTTCTTCGTAGTTGTAGTAGCCGGAGCACATCATCAGCCAGTTGCAACTCAACTGCGACGTTGCCCCCGAGGTCTGCTGCAGCGTCACCGTCCAGGTGGCGGCCTCGCTGCACCAGTCGGCCGAGACCACCTTGTGGCCCAGGCGGATCTTGTCCTTGATGTTGTTCTCGCTGGCCGTTTCCTGGATGTAGTTGCGGATGCGGTCGCCATCGGCGATCACCTGCGGCTCGGTCCACGGCTTGAAGTTGTACCCCAGCGTGTACATGTCCGAATCAGAACGAATGCCGGGATAGCGGAACAGGTCCCAGGTGCCGCCGACGCTGTCCCGCCCTTCCAGAATGACGTAGCGCTTGTCGGGGCAATGGGTCTGCAGATGGCGGGCAGCGCCAATGCCAGACAGGCCAGCGCCCACGATCAGGACGTCAAAATGTTCAACCATGTGGGAGCCCCTATGTGACAACTAATGTTTGCAGATTAGATCAGGCAATTAGAATTGTCAAATTAGAACTAGCCCCTACCCCTGGGTAAGGGGTGATGCTCAGCAAGACTGAACACGCGCGCTGGCGGGCCCTGAGCCAGGGCCCCTTTGAATCAGACCGCCGGACTGAGGGGCACCTCAAACCAAAACAAGGTGCCGCGCCCTGGCTCGCTGTGGACGCCAATGCTGCCGCTCATCATGTCGACCAGGCGCTTGCAGATGGCCAGTCCCAGACCCGATCCGCCGTATTGCTGAATGGTGTTGTCGCTGGCCTTGCTGAAGGGTTGGAAGAGCTGGGGCATGGCATCGTGTGGAATCCCGATGCCCGAGTCCTGAACCTCAAAGTACAGGCCCGCCCTCCCATCGGACATCGGCTGACTGCAGCACCGGACATGCACCTCGCCGCTGGCCGTGAATTTCAGTGCATTGCCCAGCAAGTTGAGCAGGATCTGCTTGATGCGCAGCGGGTCGCCCACGGCCCCGAGGGTTTCGATTGGAAAGTCGCGCACCAGGGTGACGCCCTTTTGATCGGCGATCGAGGCCACCATGTCCACCGCACAGCTGGCCAACTGAATGGCATCAAAGGGTTGACGATCCGGTTCGGTTGAGGTGGCTTCGAGCCGTGAGAAATCCAGCATCTCATTGACGATCTGCAGCAGCGTGTCGCCGCAGTGACGGATCTGGTCCACATGCCGTGCCTGCTGCGGCGTCAGCGTCGAGTGACCCAACAACTGCGCAAAGCCCATCAGCCCATTGAGCGGCGTGCGCACCTCGTGGCTGATCTGGGCAAACATGCGGGTGCGGTCCAGATTGGCTTGCTGCAATGCTTGCAGGGCATTTTCCAGGCGGGTGGCCCGATCTTCCAGCGTTCGCTTTTGCTGCTTGATGGTCGCTTCATAGACATCGTGCGCGCGACGCACCACCAACCCAAAGGCAGCGCCGATCAACAAAAATCCCACCTGCAACAGTTGCAGCGGGTTGTCTTGTCGATTCATCAGGGGCTGGACCCAATGATGTTGGTCGTTCGACCAAAGAACGACACTGGCCAGCAAAGCCAGCATCACCCAAACCAGGCCATCTAACACCCCAATCAGGTGCGCCACAAACAAGGGCCACCAGACCAGCCACCAAACCGTGGTTGAAGCACTCAGCCCGGTCCACATCAAGCCCAGGAGAAGCCCCCCCAGATTCACCAGCAACACCAGATGGCTGATCGCCCGAATCTGCCGCTTGGGGACATTGGACTTAGCCAACGGAAACAAGCCCAGCACCAGCAAGGCAGGGCCGCCAAAAGCCAGGGCGATCAACACCTGACCGCAATACACGCCGTAGAAGGCGGCGACAGCAAGATGCCCGGCAACCGAGACCAGGATCAGTTCCCTGAAACGTCGATAAGGTTTCCAGCCGAATGCGCGCGTTGCTGGAAGCGCTGATGCCATTAACTACTCCTGTGGCGTCGTGAATTGGCGCTCGTGCACCCTCGTCTAGCCTAACGCAAGCTGATGCCATTTTTACACGCTGAAACAGGGGGGGGGCGCGGCTGAAGCCAAGCGCCAGCTCCAGAGACTTTGTCCCCAGGCCGCCACACGCGGGATAATCCCCCCCATGCATCCCCAAGCCCTCCTTGACCTCACCGGCGCTCTGCTGCGTGACATCCAAAAACTCGACGCCCCGGCGGACACCCTGGTGTCGCTGTTTTTCCGCAAACACAAAACCCTGGGGCAACGCGAACGCCATGCCCTGGCCGAAACCGCCTACGCAGTGCTGCGTCAGCGCCTGCTGTGGCAACACCTGGCCCAGTCCGGTCACGGCCCCATGGAACGGCGCCTGGCGATCCTGGCATGGCAAGGACAGGAGCATGTGCTCAAGCTGGCCATCACCCCGGACGAAGCCGCCTGGCTGGCCCGCGTCAATGCGATCGACCGCACCACCTTGCCAGACAAGCTGCGCCACAACATGCCCGACTGGCTGGCCAACAATTTGCGCCTGCAATTGGGCACCGACGACTTCTGGGCCTTTGTCGACACCATGTCCCGAGGCGCTCCTCTGGATTTGCGCGCCAACCCCATCAAGGCCAAGCGCGAAGCCATCCTGGAGGCCCTCCTTGCCGCCGGCATCCCGGCCACGATCACGCCTTATTCACCCTGGGGCATTCGCATCGACGGCAAGCCTGCTTTGCAGAAAATGGACCTCTACACCCAAGGCCACGTCGAAGTACAGGACGAAGGCAGCCAGTTGCTGGCCTTGATGACCGGCGCCAAGCGCGGCGAAATGGTGGTGGATTTTTGCGCGGGCGCGGGCGGCAAGACGCTGGCCCTGGGCGCCATGATGCGCAACACGGGCCGGCTCTACGCCTTTGACATCTCAGGCCACCGCCTGGAAGCGCTCAAACCGCGCCTGGCGCGCAGCGGCCTGTCCAACGTCTATCCCACGCAGATCGTGCACGAGCGCGATGACCGCATCAAGCGCCTGGCGGGCAAGATCGACCGCGTCTTGGTGGACGCGCCCTGCACGGGCCTGGGCACGCTGCGCCGCAACCCTGACCTGAAGTGGCGCCAAAGCCCCAAGGCGGTGGAAGAGATGCAGAAAAAACAGATCGCCATCCTGAACAGCGCCGCGCGCCTGCTCAAACCCGGTGGTCGTCTGGTTTATGCCACCTGCAGCCTGATGCCGGCCGAGAATGAGGTCGTCGCCGAGCTGTTCAGCCAGGAGCACCAGGATTTTGTTCAACTCGACGCACGCGAGGTGCTGGAGCAGGGTGGGGTCACGCAGGCGGAATCGCTGGTCACCCCGGCAGGCCACCTCAGGTTGTGGCCTCACCGACATGCCACCGACGGTTTCTACGCGGTGGCATGGGAGAGAAAAGCCTGATCAGAACAGGCTTTCCTTGACGTAGATGACGTCATTGGGCTTCAAGGTGTCGTTCAGGTCGGGTTGCACGATCTGAACGGCGCCCGAAGTATCACGACGATGCACGCGGATGCCCTTTTGCGTGCCGCGCAAGGTCAGACCACCCGAGGCGGCCAGGGCCTGCAGCAAGGTCATGTCACGTTCAAGGCGCTGGGTGCCGGGGCGCTGCACTTCACCATAGATGTAGATGTACGGAGCGCGGTCCACCCAGATGGCATCGTTGTTTTCCAGCGGGAAATCTTCGGTCGTTCCAGCGGCGGCAAACACCAGGGGAAAGTCGATTTCCTTGCGGAACGGTTTGCCATTGCGTTTGCCCGACACCACCACGGTATCAGAGCCCTGTATGGCGACAATGCCACCGGCCTGGGCCAACAGGTCGCTCAAACGGGTCGAGCCCGATTCCAGCGGATAGCGACCGGGGCGATTGACCAGGCCCAGCACCGAAACCTGATTACCCTTCACCGCCGTCACCAGGATGGAGACCTGCGGCTGCTTCAGGAAATTGCCGTCGCGCAGACCATCGGCGAGCTTCTTTTCAGCCGCGCCGATCGCCAGGCCGCCCAGTTTGACCGAGCCCAGCAAAGGATAGGAAATCATCCCATTTTCGGAGACACGCGCATCCAGCGTTAGATCGGGGTTTTGAAACACTGTGATGCGGATGATGTCTCCGGCACCCAGCACATAGTCGCTCTGGGGTGCGGCGTGGGCCAAGCCCGCCACCATCAGCACCACCGACAACATCCATCGAGCGATGTCACGCATCCGCTTCATATTGAAATATCCTCTGGTCAAGATTTATCAGACTGACAGCCGGCCCGTGAAGAGGGCCTGCGAGCGTGTCAATGTACCAGCCCATTGAGTCAGATTGATTCAACAGGTTCCCTAGTGGCGCTGCAGAAAATCGGCAATGTGCGCCATCGGCATGGGACGCGCCATCACAAAGCCTTGGATCAGATCACAACCCAGTGCCCGCAACATCACCACCTGCTCGGGCAACTCGACCCCCTCGGCGGTGGTTTCCAGGCGCAGGGCCTTGGCCAGGCTGATGATGGCGGTGACGACAGCCTGGGCATCAGGGTCGCTGTCAAGCGAGCGCACGAACATGCCGTCGATCTTGAGCTGGTCCATGGGGAAGCGGCGCAAATAGGCCAGCGACGAATATCCGGTGCCAAAGTCGTCCAGCGCCACCCGAATGCCCCGGTCGCGCAAGGCCACCAGGGTCGACTGAGCACCCTCCAGATCGTCCATCAGGGCGGATTCGGTGATCTCCAGCTCCAGTCGCTCGGGCGCCAGGCCGCTGTCAGCCAGGGCCTGGTCCACCATGTCCACCACGGAGTGGCTGCGAAACTGGACGGCGGACAAGTTGACGGCGACGCGAATGCCGTCTGGCCACAGCACCGCCGCGCGGCAGGCCTGTCGCAGGACCCAGGTGCCCAGGGGCACGATCTGCCCGGTCTCCTCGGCCACCGGGATGAAATCGTTGGGGCCGATCAGCCCACGCTCGTGGTGCTGCCAGCGCACCAGGGCCTCAAAGCCAACCACCTTGCCCGTGACCGTGCTGATCTGCGGCTGGTAGTACACCGCGAACTGCTCGTCGGCCAGGGCCACGCCGAGCTCCTGCTGCATGCGCGCGCGGGCGCGGGCGCTCTCGGCCATCAGCGGCGCGAAGAAGCGGTGCGTGTTGCGGCCGGCCGCCTTGGCCGCATACAGCGCCAGATCGGCACTTTGCAACAAGGACTGCGGATCAGTGCCGTCGCGTGGCGCCAGCGCCATCCCGATGCTGGCATGCACCTCCACGCGCACCTCGTTCAATTGACAGGGCGTGACCAGCGCCTGCAACAGTCGTTTGGCCATCTCTGCGGCCGCCCCCTCGTCGCCGACCACCCAGCTCAGGATGGCGAACTCATCGCCCCCCAGTCGAGCCAGCAAATCGCCCGGCGCCAGACAGGCCTCAATGCGTGCGGCCACATGGCGCAACAGTTCGTCCCCCACGCCATGACCCAGAGAATCGTTGATGCCCTTGAAGTTATCCAGGTCCACGAACAACAAGGTGAAGGCGCCGGACGTTTGCTCGACGCAGGTGCAGGCCCTGGCCATTTCACGGCTGAAACAATATCGATTGGCCAGTCCCGTCAAGGCGTCGAGATTGGCCAGTCGGGCCATCTCGTCCCGGGCGGTGCGCGCCTGAGTGACGTCCGCCCCAACACCGCGCCAACCTGCCGAGCGACCCCGGTCATCAAAAAGCGGCTTGGCCATCAAGGACCACCAATGCACCCCATCGCCAATTCGCACGGGCAATTCCAGGTGGCGGAAGGGCCGCCCCATCTGCAGGTTGCTCTTCAACTGACCGAAGGCCTGCATCGCCTCCGGCAATTCGGTGGGCAGTACGCTGGACACCAAGTCGAGGAAAGACTCGTCCAGCAATTGGCGTGAGGACAGCCCAAAAGATTGGGCCAGGCGCACAGACACATGGCGCAGGTGTCCGGTGGGAGAGATTTCCCAGAGCCAATCGCTGGCGTGCTCCTCAAAGTCGTGCAGCAGCAAGTTGATGAGCTGGCGTTGCCGCTCGTTTTCAGCTTCAGTGCGCAAACGGCTCAAGAAAGTGCGCCCATTGGCCAGAACCAGGATCATCATGACCACGAGGTACGCCACCAATGCAAACAGCAAGGGCAGGCCGTTGGCATAGTCGGACCGCTGGATGGCCACCACGCAGGCCATCCCCACCACGAACAAATAGGCACAGGCGGCCATGGGCACCGCGCTGAGGATGAGCCCCCCGGCGCACATCATCCCGACCATAACGGCACAAATCAGCAGTTCGCCCCGATGGTCGGCGGTGGGGAACATGAGGGCCGGAACCACCGTCCAGAGGGCGCCGAGCCAAGCCACTTGCCATGCAATCTGCCGCAACCCCGCTGGGGTGGCCACAGGCCGTGACACACCGCGAATCATGGCCCGCCAGCCTCGATCGATGCCAACGCAACCCAGGGCCAGCGCTCCCACCCAGACACCCCAGGCCCAGATGGGCCATTGCGCCCAAAAGGTGCCCACAAACACCGACGCCGAGACCGAAACGCCCATGAACACCACAGGCAACAGACCCACGATGGCTTGAATCTGGCGCGCCCGAAAATGACGGGCCGCCGGACCATCGACTCGTTCGCTGGCGGAGACCTCATCCAGGCGTTGTCGAACGCCCGATGGTGAAGTGGTCGGCATTACGGGCAGCCCGGTCATATGTGATTCATGAAGAGAACTCTCAGGTGGATCGACCCACCGTCGACCAACTTGAGTCTGTCCGGGTGAATGCCGCCCGATTTTGCCAGTTGTTCACCTTCAATTCCTTGACTTATCGGACAAGCTGCGTCGAAAACGCCAAAAGACACGCCCAGACCACACCCCGCAAAGCAAGGACTGGCCTGTGGCCGGGTCGGACTCGAATTGGCTTACCATGACCGCCCCTGCTGCGTGATGTATTGCCTGCCATGAGCGATTCCAAGCCTTTGTCCGACGCCGAACAATCCCTGCGCGATGCCGCGTTCGATTACCACCGCTTTCCCACGCGCGGAAAAATCGCCGTCAATCCGACCAAGCCCTTGTCCAACCAGCGCGATCTGTCGCTGGCGTACTCGCCGGGCGTGGCCTACCCTTGCCTGGCCATTGAGCAGGACCCGAGCCTGGCCTTTGACTTCACCTCGCGGGGCAACCTGGTGGGCGTGATCACCAACGGCACGGCCGTGCTGGGGCTGGGCGACATCGGTCCGCTGGCCTCCAAGCCGGTGATGGAAGGCAAGGGCTGCCTGTTCAAAAAATTCGCCGGCGTCGACGTGTTCGACATCGAACTGGCCGAGCGCGACCCCGACAAACTCGTCGACATCATTGCCGCGTTGGAGCCCACCTTGGGCGGCGTCAACCTGGAAGACATCAAGGCGCCCGAGTGCTTCTACATCGAGAAGCAATTGACCGAGCGCATGAACATCCCCGTCTTCCACGACGACCAGCATGGCACGGCCATCATCTCCAGCGCCGCCCTGCTCAATGCCCTGGAGCTGGTCGACAAGAAGATCGGCGAGGTCAAGGTCGCGGTATCTGGCGCTGGTGCCGCCGCCATCGCCTGCCTGGATGTGATGGTGGGCCTGGGCGTGAACCGCGCCAACATCTTCGTGTGCGACTCCAAAGGCGTGGTGCACACCGAACGCACCGACAAGCTCGACGAGTCCAAGCGCCGCTACGCGCAACCCACCTCGGCACGCACCCTGGCCGAGGTGCTCAATGGCGCCGATGTGTTCCTGGGCTGCTCCGCCGCTGGCGTGGTCACGGCCGACATGGTCAAAACGATGGCGCGCCAGCCCATCATCCTGGCTTTGGCCAACCCCGAGCCGGAAATTCGCCCCGAGATTGCCAAGGCCGCACGCCCGGACTGCATCATCGCCACGGGCCGCTCGGACTATCCCAATCAGGTCAACAACGTCCTGTGCTTTCCCTACATCTTCCGGGGCGCACTCGACTGCGGCGCCACCAAGATCACCGAGGCCATGAAGCTGGCCTGTGTGCGCCAGATCGCCGACCTGGCCAAGGCCGAAACCAGCGACGAGGTGGCTTCCGCCTACCCGGGCCGTGAGTTGCGCTTCGGGCCTGACTACCTGATCCCCACGCCGTTTGATTCGCGCCTGATTTTGCGCATCGCACCGGCCGTGGCCGAAGCCGCCGCCGCCTCCGGCGTGGCCACGCGACCCATCGTTGATCTGGTGGCCTACCGCGACTCGCTGTCGCAATTCGTCACCAACACAGGCATGTTCATGCGCCCGGTGTTCATGGGGGCCAAGGCCGCGCCCAAGCGCGTCGTCTACGCCGAGGGTGAAGACGAACGGGTGCTGCGCGCCGCCCAGGTCGCCATCGACGAAGGCATCGCCCATCCCATCCTGGTGGGTCGCCCCGAGATCGTCACCGAACGCATCGCCCGCTCCGGTTTGCGCCTGCAAGACGGCGTGAACTGCGAAGTGGTCAACCCCGGCAAGGATGAGCGCTTCAAGCGCTACTACGAGGCCTATCACCAACTGCGCGCCCGCGACGGCATCACGCCCGATCTGGCCAAGGTGATCGTGCGCCGCTCCAACTCCCTGATCGCCACGCTGATGCTGCACCTCGGGGATGCCGACGGCATGATCTGCGGCATGATCGGCCGCTACGATCTGCACCTCAACCATGTGCAGGAAGTGATCGGTGTGCGCCCTCAGGCACATGGTTTGGCCGCCCTGAACGCGTTGATCATGGATCAGCACACGCTGTTCATCGCCGACACCTTCGTCAACGAAGACCCGACCGCCGAGCAGCTGGCCGACATCGCCGCCCTGGCCGTTGAAGAAGTGCAGCGCTTTGGCCTGCCCCCGCGCGTGGCCTTCCTGTCGCACTCAATGTTCGGCTCCAGCACACGGCCCTCGGCCCGAAAAATGCGCGCAGCCCGCGACCTGTTCGTGCAGCGCATGCCGCACATCCCCGCCGATGGCGAAATGCAGGGCGATGCCGCCTTGAGCGAGAGTGTGCGCACCAAGCTGCTGCCCCAAACCACCTTGCACGGCAGCGCCAATATCCTGATTCTGCCCAACCTGGACGCGGCCAACATCCTGTTCAATGTGCTCAAGATGACCGGCGGACAGGGCGTGACCGTGGGTCCGATCCTGCTGGGTGCGGCTGCACCGGCGCACATTCTGACGCCCTCGGCAACGGTGCGCCGAATTGTCAACATGACGGCCCTGACCGTCGCCCATGGCGCCAAGGTCTGACGCGCTCAGCCAGTCATCACGGCACCGTCACGCCCAGCAACATGTCACGCACCCGCTCCGGGGCGTGCTCACTCATGGTCGGGCGCAAACTCAGCGCCCACATGAGCGGCTTGTTCAGTGGCGGAGCCAGCGTCTTTCCATTGATCGATGAGACGATGCCTTCGCCAGGGATCCAATCGATCAGCAGGACATCGCCGCGGTTCATGCGGACATCGGCATAGACCCCTTCGATGGCGTCGAGCTCGGCACTCAGCTGCTTGACCTCGTCGTCGGTGGCGTAGGTTTTGATGTCCAGGACGGATTGCCTGGCGATCTGCCATCCCAACAAAGTGCGCAAGGCAATGATCTCCAACCGCTGCGGCCCATCGAGCTGGAGAATGCCATCCAATGACTGCCGCTTCTCAGTCAGATAGAACGCGGCGATATTGGTTTTCAAGAAGGCCTTCTTTTGCACGGCCGCGCCGTTGAGCACCAACTTCGTGCCCGCCACGACCTGCGATTCCTCCACGGGGATGCCATCCAGCTCAAGCCTGGCTTGGGCCTGGGCCATCGTTGCGCAGACCATCAACAATGACAAACCAAAGCGAGCCAACTTGCGCATAAAGATTCCTTATATTCCTTTTATACGGGACGTCCCTCTACATTACCAGGGCCGAATCGGAAACTGGACGCGGTGACGCCACCGAATAGGTTGTCTTCGTGATAAATCAGCGTGGCGGGCTCCTGAACGGCCGCCCCGACCGCCACCATCAAAGGGATCAGGTGGTCTTCGCGCGGATGGGCCAGGCGCGCCGCCGGGGCGCCACTCCACTCCAGCAGGCGTCGTTCGCGCTCATCGGGATCCACGCTGATCAGCGTTTGCTGCAACCAATCGTCAAAGGTTTTCGAGGCGATTTTCGCGCCTGGGCCCATCTGCCGCATGTTGTGATAACTCAGCCCGCTGCCGATGATCAGGACCCCCTCCTCGCGCAAGCTCGCCAATGCGCGGCCCAAGGCCAGGTGCTCAGCCGGCTTGTAGCCCGCCTTCAAGGACAGTTGGAGCACGGGCACCTTGGCGTCGGGATACATGATCACCAGCGGGACGAAAGTGCCATGGTCAAAACCCTGATCGGGATCGAGCCTGGCCACCAGGCCAGCAGCCTCGATCAATGACTGCACCCGACGCGCCAGCTCTGGCGCCCCCGGCGCGCTGTACTTGACGTGATAGGTGTGCTCAGGAAACCCCGCATAGTCGTAGACCATGGACGGGTTGGGACTGGACATGACGGTGAAATCGCGCGCCTCCCAATGGCCCGAGATCACCAGCACCGCCTTGGGCGTGGCCCCGATCTGGCGGGGAATGTCCTTCAGCGAGGCCTCCAGCGCTGCAAACACCTGGCGAAAGTCATCCATGTAAGGCCACGGGCCTCCGCCATGCGAGATGAAATAGGTGGGCAACCTGGTCAGCATCATGGGCGCATATTCCAACAAAAACCCAGTTCGCGCCAGTGGGCGGGAAGATGTTTTGTCGGGTAACTGATAGTCGTCATCGGGATCCAATCCATAGACTACCCTCCGTGCATGGCATGGTTGCCAACCGGACTGACAAATACAAAAGGACAAAAGGAAAGTGATGTCGAACCAGACCCTGGTGATCGGCGCCGGGATCGCCGGAATCGTCACCGCGTTGGAGTTGCTGGAGCGCGGGCAAGCCGTGCTGATGCTGGACCGCGGTGACGAATCCAGTCTGGGTGGTCAGGCCATGCAGGCTTTCGGCGGCATGGCCCTGGTGGACACCCCCTTGCAGCGCCGCGCAGGCATCCGCGACAGCGCCCAAATTGCCCTGAACGACTGGCTCAGTTTTGCCCAGTTTGGCCCCGAGGACCTCTGGCCACGTCGCTGGGCCGAGCACTATGTCGACCGCTGCGTGCCCGATGTCTACGAGTGGCTGCGTGGCCATGGCCTGCGCTTCATCCCGTCGGTGCAATGGGTCGAGCGCGGCTGGATGCGGCCTGGCAATTCCCTGCCGCGCTACCACGTGTTGTGGGGCACCTCCCAGCGCATGACCCGCACCCTGTTGGCGGCCCTGCGCCCGTATCTGAGCAATGGCCTGTTGCAGTGGCGACTACGCCATCGCGTCACGTCCTTGACGCACAAGGGCAGCGCCATCACAGGGTGCGCCGGCATCGACGAGGCGCGTGAGACACCCTTTGAGATCGAAGCGGCTCAGGTGGTGGTGGCCAGCGGCGGCGTGACGGGCGACCTTGATCGCGTGCGCCAACACTGGCCCCGCGCATGGGGCGCGCCCCCCACCGAATTGCTGAACGGCTCACACCCAAGCGCCGACGGCGCCATGCACGACGAAATCAGCCGCCTGGGAGGCCAGGTCACGCACCTGGATCAGATGTGGAACTATGCGGCCGGCGTCAAGCACCCCACCCCCCAGTTCGAAGGCCATGGCCTGAGCCTCATTCCCACCAAATCGTCCCTGTGGCTTGATCCCGACGGGCAACGCATCGGCCCCGTGCCTTTCGTCACCGGCTTTGACACCCGCGAGATGGTGGCCCACATCAGCCGCCATCAATGGACCCACACTTGGCAAGTGCTCAATCGCCGCATCGCACTCAAAGAGTTGGCCGCCTCGGGTGCGGAGCACAACCCGCTCATCCGTGACCAACGCAAGCTGGCCTTGGCCTGGCAAATGCTGCGCGGCAACCCCCAACTGGTGGACGACCTGCTGACCCAGTGCGAGGACTTCATCCAGGCGCCAACGCTGCCCGAACTGGTGCGCAAGATGAACGCCTTAGTGGGTGATCAGCGCCTATCAGCCTCGGTGCTGGACGCGCAGATTCAACCTTACGACGCGCAAATCGCCCGGGGCCCGCGCTTTCACAACGACGACCAATTGCGTCGCATTGCCCAGTTGCGCCTCTGGACGGGCGATCGCATGCGCACCTGCAAGGCGCAACGCATCCTCGATGCCGACGCCGGCCCGCTGATCGCCATCCGCTGCCGCTTGTTGACTCGCAAGTCCACGGGCGGCATTCAAACCGACCTGGACAGCCGCGTGCTCGATGCACAAGGACGGCCCATGACCGGCCTGTATGCGGTCGGCGAAGCCTCGGGCTTTGGGGGGGGCGGCTCCAACGGGAAAGGATCCCTGGAAGGCACCTTCCTGTCGGGCTGCATTCTCACGTCGAAAGCGGCGGCGCGGCACATCGGCGCGGGAGTGGCTCCTCGCCGGGTGTCGGCATGAGCAGGACCGCCTCGCTCGTCAGCATCGAAGACCTGCGGCAACTGGCGCGCCGACGCACGCCCAGGCCGTTCTGGGGCTACCTGGAAAGCGGCTCCTTCGAGCAACTCACCCTGGCCGCCAACCGGCGCGACCTGGATGTGCTGACCCTGCGTCCCCGCGTGCTGGCCGACATCGGACCGCGCGACCTGCGCACCACCGTGCTGGGCCAGCCCTGCCGCCTGCCGGTGGCCGTGGCGCCAATCGGACTGTCCGGCCTGATTCGGGCCGATGGCGAGATCCACGCAGCCCGCGCGGCCGAGGCCGAGGGCGTGCCCTACACGCTCAGCACGGTCTCGACCTGTTCGATGGAAGAGGTGCGCGCCGCCGTGCAGCAGCCCTTCTGGTTCCAGCTCTACATGATGCGCGACCGTGACGTCGTGCGTTCCTTGATGGAGCGTGCGCACGCCGTGGGGTGCACAGCGCTGATGGTCACCGTCGATCTGGCCGTGCAAGCCCCACGTCTGCCCGACGAACGCCACGGCATGACCTTGCGGCCGCGCCTGCTCAACCTGCCCAATGTGCTGGACTTCATCCGCAAGCCCGGCTGGGCCTGGCGTTTCTTGAACACGCCACGCCGCAACTTTGGCAACTTGGTCGACTACGCACCGCATGGCAAGGCCCTGCAACAGGTGAGCGCCTGGGTGGCCGATCAGCTCGACCCCACCCTGGGCTGGGCCGATCTGGACTGGATCCGCGCGCAATGGCCCGGTCACCTCATCGTCAAGGGGATCATGGACGCGGGCGATGCGCGTCGTGCCGTGCAGGCCGGGGCCGACGCGATCGTGGTGTCCAACCATGGCGGTCGCCAGCTCGACGGCGCTCCCTCCAGCATCGCGGTGCTGCCCTCCATCGTGCAGGCCCTGGCGGGCGATGCAGAGGTGTGGTTCGACAGTGGCGTGCGCAGCGGCACCGATGTGCTCAAGGCGTTGGCCTTGGGCGCACGCACGGCGCTGCTGGGCCGCGCGGTGCTATACGGGCTGGCGGCATTGGGCGAGCCTGGCGTGCGCCATGCGCTCGGCCTGATCCGCCGTGAACTTGATGTGAGCATGGCCCTGTGCGGCCTGAGCCAACTGGACCAGATCAACGCCTCGGCGCTGTGGTCCGCCCCCGATGTGACCCCTTGCCCCATTCCACGGAGACAGTGATGAAAAAAACCGGTGCCGAACTTGTGCGATTTGCCTTGGAGCAGCTCGGGGTGCGATACACCTTTGGCATCCCCGGCGTGCACAACACAGAGCTGTACGACCAGATGGCCTCCTCGCCCAGCATCACGCCCATCCGTGTCACCCATGAAGGTGGGGCGGCCTTCATGGCCGATGCCATCAGCCGCACCACCGACCACATCGGCACCTTGCTGATCGTGCCGTCCGCCGGCGCCGCCATGGCTGCGCCCGGCATTGGCGAAGCCTATCTGGCCGGCATCGCCATGCTGGTCATCACCGGTGGCACCCGCAGCGATCACGGCTACCACTACCAGGTGCATGAAATGGACCAGCTGGCCATGGTGAGGCCGATCACCAAGGGCTGCTGGCGCGTCGAGAAGCACGAAGACATCATCCCCACCTTGTACGAAGCCCATCGCCTGGCCACCAGCGGCGAGCCCGGCCCGGTGTTTGTCGAGGTCCCCGTCAACCTGCAACTTTTCCCCGGCGAGGTGGACAGCCTGCCCGCGCCCAAGCACGTGGGCGCCCCCCACCCGGTCGACGCCACGGCGGTGACGCAGGCCGCTCAGTTGCTGGCCCAGGCCAGTCGTCCGGGCATCTTCGTGGGCTGGGGCGCGCGCGAGGCAACGGAGCTGCTCATTCAATTGGCCGAACGCTTGAACGCCCCGGTGGCCACCACGCTGCAGGGCCTGAGCGTGTTCCCGGCCACCCATGCGCTGCACACCGGCATGAGCATTGGCCCAGCCGCCGTGCCCGCCGCTGAAAACGCCTTCAAGGACTGCGATGTGCTGCTGGCTGTCGGCAACCGCTTTGGTGAAATCGCCACAGGCAGCTATGGCATTAACCCGAGCTGGAAGCTCATCCACTGCGACATCAACCCCAAGGTGTTCAACGTCAATTACCCGGCGGCCATCACCCTTGAAGGCGACGCCCGGCAGGTGCTGCAAGCCTTGCTCGATCAACTGCCCAAACCCACAGTGGCCCGCGATGGAGCGGCCCTGCGCCGCCAGATCGCCGATGACAAGCGGCGTTACCTGGACGAATGGCTGCGCCACGATGGACACGGACGCGTCAACCCGGCGCGCTTCTTCCAGTCCTTGCGGAGCCAACTGAGCGACGACGCCTATGTGCTGGCCGACGACGGCAACCACACCTTCCTGATGGCCGAGCTATTCCCGGCCACGCGCAGCAAGCATGTCTTCTCGCCCACCGACTTCAACTGCATGGGCTACTGCGTGCCCGCGGCCATTGGCACCAAATTGACCCACCCGGATCAGCAGGTGGTCGGCATCGTTGGCGATGGGGCCTTTCTGATGACAGGGCTGGAAATGCTCACCGCCACCGAGCAGCAGCTGGGCGTCATCTACTTCGTCTTCAACGATGGCGAGCTGTCGCAAATCGCCCAAGCCCAGCAGCTGCCTTTCAATCGAAAGGCCTGCACCGTGCTGCCGCAAGTTCGCATTCGCGGTATTGCCGACGCCGTGGGTGCGGCCTACATCGCTTTGCCCGATGACGCCAGCATTGAACGGGTCATCGCTCAAGCCTTGAGCGACAGCAAGCAGGGGCGTCCGGTGGTGGTGGATGTGAACATCGACTACTCCAAGGCCACCCGCTTCACGCAAGGCATCATCAAGACCAACCTGTCGCGCATGACCCTGGGCAACAAGATGCGCATGGTCGGCCGGGCGGCCTGGCGGCGTGTCGTTCCACCGACCTGAGGGCTGATTTTCTGCCCTTCCTTGGCCCAGATCATGGCCTGGCGGTGTCCAAAGCTGGATATTCCGAGCGCACTTGAGGCCCAACAGCGGACCTCGGGTCTTACTCAACCAGGCCTTGATATTCCATGGAAACCGTTTTCCCGATCCAGTTCCACTCACACTCAGCTGCCCCAGGCGCACCCTTATCCGACCCCGATCCGATCGTTGGCGGGCGCGTCGAGCTGCAATTGCTGACCACCTTGAAGTGCAACCTCAAGTGCACCTACTGCTCGCTCGGCGTGGGCGATGTGCTGGGCTCTCAGACGCATGTCGAATACGACATCGAGCAACTGGCGGCCTTTGTCGACAAGCACCTGCAGGGCAAGGAGGTCTACGTCACTTTCTACGGCGGCGAACCCACGCTCAACCTCAAGCTGATGCTGGAGGTGATGCAGCGATTTCCACTGTTTCGCTACCAGTTGCAAACCAATGGCACCCTCCTGGACGATGTGCCAGAGTGGGCGCTGGCAAAGCTATCCAACATCCTGGTCTCGATCGACGGGGGTGAGCGCACCACGGACGGCTATCGCGGCCGCGGCATCTACCGTCAGGTCTTCAAGAACCTGGGCAAGGTGCGCGGCCACATTGGCGGCAGCGTGACGTCCCGCGTCACCTGGGGCAACCCGGACACCACCTTTGAGGAGTTGGATGCGCTCATCGCCTCGGAATCGCCCTTTGACTACCTCTACTGGCAGTTCGTGGCCGACGAGATGTATTTCGACGACTCGATCGCCAAGCGCAAAGCGGTGCTGGTGCAACTGATCGACCGCTTCTTTGCCCACCACGATTCGCTCTACCCCGTCATCCCCCTGATGGGCATCGTGCGCAACAAAGTCTTGCCCACGCGGGCGCAGGAACTGTACGCTGGCCGCACGCAGTGCCGTGTATCCACGCACCTGATCAACGTGATGCCCAACGGGCAGATCTTCCCCTGTCCCGACATGCTCTACATGCCCGCCATGCAAATGGGCGATGTCAAGCAAAACTGGTTGCGCAAGAGCCCTTTGCAAGCCACGCCCAACATGCCGTGCGCCAACTGCGAGGCCTTCTCTTGGTGCCGTGGCAACTGCATGAAGAACCTGCACCTGGCTTACGAAAAGGGCGACGCTCGCTACCGCGACAACGTGGTCAACCCCATTTGCGACCTGCTCAGATTCATCGGCCAAGAGATCGACAAGCGCGACCCTCACCAATGGTTCGCGCAAGCGTCCCTGCCGGTGCGCAAGAAACTTGCAGACAACGAGGTCTACGAGTACGTCGAAATCATGCCTTGACTGAGGGCCCGAGACGACCCGGTGGCCCCTGGAAAATCAGGGGCTACCTGCGCTCACACCCTGCGCAAAAACCCTGTTTTTCCGCGCTTTCCTTTGACCTCGCACCTCATATCTTTGGGCTCTTCGCTGTTTGCCCAGGGCCGCTCCGCGTGAGCCCCAAGTATCAAAAATGCGCACCCTCTCCCTGAATTTCGAAGTCCACATTGCCACCACCGAAGTCGATTTGATCGATGCTTGTGAAGTACGTGAGAAGGCCTATGGTCACCACCTGGGCGATGCGGTGACGAGCTTCGCAACCGTGGAGGCGCTAGACCGCGCCCCGGACACCATCGTCCTCGTGTGCCGAGACAAGGCTTGCGGGCAAGCCATTGGCACCGCACGCATCCAGGCCAACACCGCGGGGCCCCTGTTGGTCGAGCGCAGCGTCATCTTGCCGCATCACATCGCCGCCCACGCACGCGCGGAGGTGACCCGCCTGGCGGTGCTTCCCGGCACGGACCCGCTTGTCAAGCTGTGTCTGATGAAGGCGATTTACCTTTACTGCGCCGCCCACGGCATCGACTGGCTGGTCATCTGCGCCCGCAGTGAACCGCTGGCGCGCAACTACCGGCGCCTGGGGTTCAAGGATTTTTTGGCGCCCGGTCAGATGGTGCCATTGGCCCATGCGGGGCATATCCCGCACTTCGTTTTCACCATGGACATCCAAGGCACCCGCGCCGAATGGCTGCGCAATGGCCATCGGCTCCACGCCTTCATGTTTGAAGTGATGCACCCGGACTTGCCGCGCTTCCATCCCGAACCACGTCGTCTCGCTGTTTCACACCGCCAGGTTGCGTGACGATGTTGGACGTCCAACGCTGGATCGCACGGTTCAAGTCTTCCAGCGTATAGGGCTTGGACAGGAAGTCGTCCATGCCGGCGTCCAGGCAGTCTTGTCGTTCGGCGTCACTGGCCGTGGCCGTCATGGCCACGATCGGAATAGGAGGCAAGCCAAGCTGGCGCTCTTGCGAACGGATCATCCTGGTCGCCTCGTACCCATTCATGACCGGCATATGGCAATCCATCAGGATGAGGTCGGGACGATTGGTCTCTCGCAGGGCATGCCGCACAGCCTCCTTGCCGTCTTTCACATGCTCGGTATCGGTGCCGATGATTTCCAGAAAATTGGTCGCGACCAATGCGTTGATGTCGTTGTCTTCGGCCAGCAGAACCAGGCAATGACGAGGTGGGCTGAGCAACTGAATCGCCGCGCCTTCAACCCTGACCGCCAAGGCGTCCACGGCCTCTGCGGTGGGTGCTGCACTGGGAAAGCGCGCCGTGAACACCAGAGTCGACCCCGAGCCCAGCTTGCTGTCTGCCGTGATGTCGCCCCCCATGGCGCGCGCAATGTCTCGCGCGATGGTGAGCCCCAGCCCCACCCCTTCTGACGAGCTCGCCGAAGCGCCCAGATCGGATTGCTGGAAGGCTTCGAAAATTTTCTCAAGATCCTGGCGCGCGATGCCCATCCCGGTATCGCGCACTTCAGCTCGGACCATGCCGCTGGCCTCGTCCCGATCGATGGTCAGTGCGATCCCCCCGCTCTGCGTGAACTTGACCGCATTGCCCAGCAGATTGTGCAAAACCTGTCTGAAGCGAGCCGGGTCACCCATCACCCAGCAAGGCGCAGGCAGTCGATGGCGTACCTCAAAAGTCAGCCCCTTGTCTTCGGCGCGCATGGTGTAGATGCCCACCAGCTGCTGGACCTGCATGTTCAAGTCATAGCGCTCATGGCGCATCGCGAACTGCCCGGCCTCCATTCGCGAGATGTCCAGCAAATCGTTAATGAGACCCAGCAGGTGGGTGCCCGAGGATTGAATGAGTTCGACACGACTGATCAAGGTCGGCTCGTGCACCTCCATGTGCAACAAGCGCGCGATGCCCAGGATGCCGTGTAGCGGTGTGCGCAGTTCATGGCTCATATTGGCCAGGAACTGCGTTTTCACAGCGCTTTGTCGCATCGCGACTTTCAGCGCCGCCTCCTTTTCCTGCGCAAGCGCCTCGGCCTGAACGCGCAGCCCAATGCCCTCCAGCACACTGCGTTCCGAGCGGACTGAGGTGAGCAGTTGAAGCCCGAGCAGCATCAGCAGCCCCACGCCACCAAGCGGCCCAAGCGCCTCGCCTCTCATGAACAGGCCCAGCGCCGTCGGCGCCAGAATCGGGATGGAATAACCCGCGGTATAGCGCGCGCTCGCCTGCAGACCAAAGGTGGCCACGCACGATATACAAGCCAGCACGGCCCCAAAAAAAGACACCAGATGCCACGGCGCCGAGATCGACACATACAGCCCAGCAGCGCCCCAGACCGCACCGTCAACCACCAGCGCCGCCAGGGTGACGAGCGCCCAATTTTTCCCGCTTGGTGGCTGCCTGACAAATTTCCAGCCCTGCCTCCATCGAAAGAGGGAGATCCCAACCTTGCCCGCCAGCCACGCGTCAACCGCGGCGCTGGGTGCCACCACGCCACGCAGCGCCAGTGCGAGCGCCACTGCAAACGCCGTCGCCACAAGTACGCCGATGCTCGCATGTGACCAGATCATGCGCAGCTGCTCATCCTCGGCGGCATCATGACCGCCCAGCACGCCCCACCTGGCGCTGTGTCGAAACCTGTCAAGCATGTGATGTAAGGACGTGGCCATTGTTCGCTGGGGGCGCAACATCGGTCTTGCCGCATTTGCCGCCATACAAAATCATTTTTTTGGACTTTGCGCCAAAAACGGCACGAGGTCCAGCGCCCCAAAGTGGCCATGGCCAGGCGGGACATCAGGCGGAACTTTTTGCCCATTAGCACTCCAAGTGATTGAGTGCTAATATTTCTGGAGAGCACGCCCCCCGAAAGGATCATGACGATGACGACTGCCTTGACTACCCGTGACCCCTGGACCATGGTGCCCTCGCTGGGCAATCTGGACGCCTACATCCGCGCGGTACAAGACATTCCCATGCTTCAGGCTGATGAAGAACACACCCTGGCGCAGCGCTTGCGCGAGGCAGGTGATGTGCAGGCGGCCGGAAAGCTGGTGCTGTCGCACCTACGTCTGGTGGTGTCGATCTCGCGCCAGTACGTCGGTTACGGCTTGCCCCAGGGCGACCTGATCCAGGAAGGCAACGTCGGCCTGATGAAGGCCGTCAAGCGTTTTGACCCCACCCAGGGCGTGCGCCTGGTGAGCTATGCCATGCACTGGATCAAGGCCGAAATCCACGAATACATCCTGAAGAACTGGCGCATGGTCAAGGTGGCCACCACCAAGGCACAACGCAAGCTGTTCTTCAACCTGCGCTCGCTGAAGCACCAATACAAGAACGATGCCGATGATGCCCATGTGAGTCGCATGGGTTTTAGCGAATCCGAGATCCACCGTGTGGCACAGGAATTGAGCGTGCGCCCGGAAGACGTCATTGAAATGGAAATACGCATGGCCGGCGGCGATGTGGCCCTGGAAGCCCCCGCCGACGATGACTACGAAGGCCCTGTGGCCCCGTCCGCCTACCTGTCCGACGATGCCCACGAACCAAGCCGCGTCATTGAAGCGCACCACCGCGACTGGCTGGCCAGCGATGGCATCACCCATGCCCTGAGCCAATTGGACGAACGCAGCCGTCGCGTGGTGGAGGAGCGTTGGCTCAAGGTCAACGACAACGGTTCGGGCGGCATGACTCTGCACGACCTGGCCGCCGTCTATGGGGTCAGCGCCGAACGCATCCGTCAGATCGAAGTGGCCGCGATGAAGAAAATGCGCAAGGCCCTGACCGACGAGGCCACGGCTTAAAAGAGCGGTAAAGGGCTTGTGTCGAGTCCCCGGCCCAGGGACTTGGCGATGATCAGCGCAGCCGCTCGATCATGGCCGCCGTGGCACCGTCCAGCCCGGACACATCGCCCGAGGCCAAGCGCGGCAACAGGCTCTGGCACATGGCCTTGCCCAGTTCCACGCCCCATTGGTCAAACGAATTGATGCCCCACAGGGCACCGCTGACAAAGGTGCGGTGCTCGTACAGCGCCACCAGCGCCCCCAGCGACTGCGGGGTGAGTTGATCCAGCACCAGCGTGAGGCTGGGCCGGTTGCCGGGAAAACTGCGGTGGTGCGCCAGCACATCGGCCGACAAAGCGGGGTTGGCGGTCGGCACCACCTCTTGCGCCGCCTCGGCCGGGGTCTTGCCCCACATCAGGGCCTGCGCCTGGGCCAGGCCATTGCTGAGCAAGACCTGGTGCTGCCGAGCCATGAGCTCACGCAGCGCAGGGGACCATTGATCCTCATCGCGGTGGGTCGACTGCCGCACCAGGATGAACTCCACCGGGATGATGTCCGTGCCCTGGTGCAGCATCTGGAAAAACGCATGCTGGCCGTTCGTGCCCGGCTCGCCCCACACCACGTCGCTGGTCAAATAAGGCAAGGGCTGGCCACCCTCGTCGACTCGCTTGCCATTACTCTCCATCACCAGTTGCTGCAAATAGGCTGGCAAGCGGCGCAGCCCATGGTGATAGGGCGCCACGCAGCGGCTGGTGTAACCCTTGAAGTTGCGATACCAGACATCCAGCAAACCCAGACGCACCGGCAGATTGACGGCCAGCGGAGTCTGCGCAAAGTGCGTGTCCATCTCGTACGCGCCAGCGAGCAAGTCCTTGAAATGCTCCCGCCCCAGCGCCAGCGCGATGGGCAAGCCGATCGACGACCACATCGAGAAACGCCCACCCACCCAGTCCCAGAAGCCAAAGGTGTCGCGTATGCCAAAGGCCGAGGCCCCGTCGACATTGGTCGTGGTGGCCACGAAGTGGCGCGCGATATCCTGCCCGCCCTGATCCAGGAACCACTGGCGGGCGGCCTGCGCGTTGGCCATCGTTTCTTGCGTGGCGAAAGTCTTGGACGCGATGACGAACAGCGTGTGCTCGGGCCGCACGCGGCGCAGCACCGCCGCCAGGTTGTGTCCGTCCACGTTCGAGACAAAATGGAAACTCAGCTTCGGGTGGACGAAGGGATCCAGCGCGGGCACCACCATCTGGGGACCCAGGTCCGATCCGCCGATGCCAATATTCACCACATGGTGGATGTCGTCCGGAGCCGACCCACCGGCCGTGGCGCGGATGCCGTCCACATAGGCGAGCATGCGGTCCAGCGTGTCGTGAACCAGGTCGCTGTGCAGCCCCACGCCTCGGGGTGCGCGCAGGGCGGTGTGCAAGGCGGCCCGGCCTTCGGTCATGTTGACCGGCTCGCCAGCCAGCAAGGCGTCGCGTCGTGCCTCCATGCCGCACTCGCGGGCCAGGTCCAACAGGTGGCGCACCGTGGCCACATCCAGGTGTGCCCGCGACAAGTCCGCATGAATGTGCGGCGCCTGCACCGTAAAGCGCTGGACACGTTGCGGGTCTTGCGCAAACCGCTCCCGCAGGTCCAGGTCGAGGCCATGCGCCTGCAGGTGGCCTTGTAAGGCCCCCCAGGCGACGGTTTGATCGCAACGCGGATACTTCATGCCGAGGGGATGGCGCAGTGAGCGATCAACGTTGGGCTTCAATCAAGGTATCCAGCTTGGCCGCATCCACGGCAAAGGCGCGAATGCCTTCGGCCAGTTTTTCCGTGCCCATGGCATCTTCATTGAGCGCATACCGGAACGCCGCTTCGCTCAAAGGCGCCGCTGACGCACTGGCCGACACTGGCGGCGTGAGCTGGCGCACCACCGGGTGCGTCGCAGCGTCCATCCCCTGCAATTGCGCCAGCAATTCGGGGCTGATGGTCAGCAGGTCGCATCCCGCCAGCGCCAGGATCTGGCCGACGTTGCGAAAGCTCGCCCCCATGACCTCGGTGCGGATGCCATGCTGCTTGTAGTAGTCGTAGATGCGCGTCACCGAGCGCACACCGGGGTCATTGAGGCCCGCGTTGGCGGCTTCGTCCCACTGGCTGGCGGCGGTCTTCTTGGCCCAATCGTAGATGCGCCCCACGAAGGGCGAGATCAACTGCACGCCCGCGTCGCCGCAAGCCTGGGCCTGGCAAAAAGAGAACAGCAAGGTCAGGTTGCAGTGGATGCCCTCGCGCTCAAGCACGCGGGCCGCCTGAATGCCCTCCCAGGTGGCCGCGACCTTGATCAGCACGCGACTGCGGTCAATGCCCGCACTCTGATACAGCGCGATCAGGCGACGCGCCCGAACCAGGGTGGCTTCGGTGTCAAAGCTCAAGCGGGCATCGACCTCGGTCGAGACACGGCCCGGCACCACCTTGAGGATCTCGGCACCGAAACGCACCAACACCTGATCGACGATGCCGTCCAGCGCTTCGCCCCGGTGGGCAAGCACGGTATCGGCCAGCAAGGGCGCATAGTCAGGCTTTTGCACCGCCTTGAGGATGAGCGACGGGTTGGTCGTGGCGTCCTGCGGGGTGTACTGCGCCAGTTGCTTGAAGTCACCGGTGTCGGCCACCACGGTGGTGAATTGCTTGAGTTGGTCGAGTTGTGAGGCCATGACGATTCGATCTTGATCTGAAATTTGCTTTATCGTGGGCTTGATTTTGAATGGTTTTTGATGCCTAACAACTGCAATTTTCATTCTTGCCTACACACAAGCCATGTCTTTTGACCTCGTTTTCTTTGGCGGTACCGGCGATTTGACGTGGCGCAAGCTCATGCCATCGCTGTTTCAGGCGTGGCGGCATGGCAAATTACCGACCGAGGGCCGCATCCTGGCGGTGGCGCGCGATGACCGTGACAACGCCAGCTACCGTGCTTGGCTGAAAGAACGCCTGCAAGAGGCCGACCCCGCCAAACGCCCCACCGAGGACGAATTCGAGCGCTTCTCGGCCCTGATCCATTTCCTGCGCATGGACCTGTCGCAGTCGGCCGACTACCAGCGTCTCAAAGACTGGCTGGGCACGCGCAGCGCCGACACCGTGGTCATCTACCTGGCCACCAGCCCGCACCTGTTTCCGCTGATTTGCGAGCAGCTCGGTCACAGTGGCCTGAACCACGAGCGCGTGCGGGTGGTGCTTGAAAAGCCGCTGGGCCACGACCTGGCCAGCGCGCAAGAAATCAACCGCGTGGTGCGCTCGGTGTTTTCTGAACGCCAGGCGCTGCGCATTGACCACTACTTGGGCAAGCCCTCGGTGCAGAACCTGATGGCGCTGCGCTTTGGCAATGTGCTGTTCGAGCCGCTGTGGCGCCGCGAAAGCATCGCCAACATCCAGATCACCCTGGCCGAAAGCATGGGCGTGGGCACGCGCGGGGATTTCTACGACCGCACCGGCGCCTTGCGCGACATGATCCAAAACCACGCGTTACAGCTGCTGACCATGATCGCCATGGAGCCGCCCTCGAGTGCCGATGCCGATGCGATCCGCGACGAAAAGCTCAAGGTGCTGCGTTCACTCAAACCCTTTGACGCCGCCTCGGTGGCACGGGACGTGGTGCGCGGCCAATACCGAAGTGGCACCATCGCTGGTGAATCGGTTCAAGCCTATCTGGCTGAGAACAAAGTGCCCACGGATAGCCGCACCGAAACTTTCGTGGCGCTGCGCTGCGAGATCCAGAACTGGCGCTGGGCCGGCGTTCCCTTTTATCTGCGCACCGGCAAGCGGCTGGCGCAACGCCATGCCGAGATCGTGGTCACGTTCCGGCCCGCCCCTCACTCGATCTTCCCGGGCAGCAACATGCCCAACCGCTTGGTGATCAGACTGCAGCCGGACGATGGCCTGGAGCTGCAATTGCTCGCCGCCAAAGGCACGGTGGCCAGCGTGCTGTCCGGTGCGGAGCAGGAGGTGCTGTCACCGGTGTCGCTGGACCTGGATTTTGACAAGGCCTTCCCGACCGAACGCGTGGGGGCTTACGAACGCATGCTGCTCGACGCCCTGGCGGGGCGCTTGAATCTGTTCGTTCGCTCAGATGAACAAGAGCAGGCGTGGCGCTGGGTGGAACCCATCTTGGACGCCTGGAAAACCGACCTCAATGGCCTGCGACCCTATGCCGCAGGCACTTGGGGCCCGCCAGCAGCGAGTGCCCTGGTCGCGCGGGATGGGTTTGCCTGGGCCGAAGAGTGCTGAACGGGTCGACCCCAGGCACAGGGTCAGGCTGATTGCAGCAGCGCGTCGACGCCGTAGAGCCGCGCCAGATCCTGCAGTTTGTGCGGGAGGGACTGCACCGCGAAAGCCCTGCCCTTTGCGCGCGCCATGCGCTGGCACTCCAGCAGCACCGCCAGCGCGCTGGAGTCGAACTGCTGCAAGGTCGATCCATCCACCGTCAGCATCGCCATTTCACCCAAACCGGCCGCCGCAGCCTGATCCAGCGTTTCGCGGAACAGACGCAAGGTGGCGCCCACCTGGGCGTGAGTCAGCACGGATGGCAGCATCAACATGTGGATCAAGTCGGCTGCTTATTGTTGGCCAATTGCTTGTTGCGCTCGGCCAGCTTGGCGATCAGGCCATCAATGCCAGACGCCGTCACCTCCTGGGCAAAACTGCTCTTGTAGGTTTCCACCAGCCAGGCGCCCAGCACATTCACGTCATACACCCGCCAGCCGTCGGCGCTCTTTTCAACCCGGTAGTCGATCTGGATAGGGTCGCCATGACCCCGCACGACGGAGCGCACGATGACCTCGGTGTCCTCAGGGCGCGCACGCAATGGCTTGAACTCGACCGCTTGATCCTTGATCTGAGCCACAGCACCCGCGTAGGTGTAAGTCAGCAAGGTCTTGAACTCGCTCTGTAAACGCTTTTGCTGATCAGGCGTGGCCAGGCGCCAATTGCGCCCCACCGCCGAGGCGGTCATGCGCTGAAAATTGATATGCGGCAGTACTTTCATCTCAATCACGGCGATGGCTTTGCGCAGGTCGCCGGACTGAATTGCCTTGTCATGGCGCACGGTGCTGATCAGATCGGCGGTGATGTCCTTGACGAAGCCATCAGCGGTCTGAGCAAGCGCTGGCGTAGAAACGCTGGCGGCGCTCGCACTGGACCTGCTGTCAGCCAAGGCCGGAGCGCCAGCAAACACCACGGCCCCAGCCACAGCCACGGCACGCGCCAAAGTACTCATGGAACGATATCGGGTGTTCAAAACGGTCATCCTGTGAATGCTCAATATGTGTTCTTAACGCGCGAGGGGGTCTGCGCGTAGACCTTGCAACTCGGCCAAAGTGATTTCTGGCCACTGATCCGTGCCCAAATGAGCTTTTGACTGAGGCTCTGCGGTGGGTGGCGCCATCTCCTCGTCGTCACCTTCATCGGGCGGCTCACCGTTATAAATCTGGTTTCGCCGACGCTGCAGATACGCATCCCGCACGAAAGAATACTTGTCCAAGGCCACATCGCCAAGCAGGTTGGTGGCGTCCAAAATCGAAGCGCGCGTGTTGACCAACTCGACCACGGACGCCGTGTTCTCGGCCGGGACACTGCGCATCACCGTGCGTGAACTGAAATACAGATCGCCCGGAATGCTGAACGAATCGCGCGCAGTCGAGGGGCCCAACAACGGCCACACGATGTACGCGCCGGGCTTGACGCCCCAAACGCCCAAGGTCTGCCCGAAATCTTCGCTATGGCGCTCCAGGTTCATGGGCGTGGCCATGTCGATCAAACCGGCCAAGCCCAAGGTGGTATTGACACAAACGCGCATGATCTGCTGCGCGCCCTCGCCCGGATGCCCTTGTAGAAACAGGTTGATGGCCGACCAGATGTCGTGCAAATTACCTACGAAATTACTGATCCCGGTGCGAATGGGCTGGGGGGTAACGGCCTTGTAGCCAGTCGCCACTGGCTTGAGAACAGCCTTGTCCAGCGTATCGTTGAAGGCAAACACCTTGCGGTTGAATGGCTCAAGGGGATCAGGATTTTGACGTGTCGCGCAGCCTTGCACTAGCGCTGCGGACATCAATAGAGCCAGGGTCAAGCCGCGGCCTGGATTCATTTCTTTTCTCCTGCTGAACCCGCACCATCCGCCGCCTTACTGAACAAGAACTGACTGATCAGATTTTCAAGCACGATGGCCGACTGCGTGGTCTTGATGACATCACCTTGCGCCAGATTAACTTGCTCGTAACCCGGCTCCAGGCCAATGTACTGCTCGCCCAGCAAACCCGCTGTGAGGATTTTGGCAGAACTGTCTTTGGGAAAGTTCACACCCTTGTCTAAGGACATTTCAACAGAGGCCTGAAAGGTTTTATCGTCGAATTTGATGGCCTGAACCCGCCCAATCACGACGCCAGCACTCTTAACCGCGGCCTTGGGCTTGAGGCCGCCAATGTTGTCGAAACGGGCCGTGACCACATAGGTGGGGTCAAACGACAAGGTCAGCAAGTTGCCGGCCTTGAGGGCCAGGAACAAGATCGCCGCCGCCCCCACCAGCACAAACAGGCCAACCCACACATCATTTTTCGAGCGTTGCATACAGTTCTCCGGGGCCACTGAGTTCGATCTGGTCAGATCGAGAACATCATGGCCGTCAGTACAAAATCCAGGGCCAGCACGGCCAGCGAGGCCATCACCACGGTTCGCGTGGTCGCGCGCGACACTCCTTCGGGGGTCGGCTGGCATTCATAACCTTGCAGCAGCGCGACAAAGGTCACGGTCAGACCAAACACCACGCTTTTGATCAGGCCGTTCCCGACGTCTTGCCAGACCTCGACGCCGCCCTGCATCTGCGACCAGAACGCGCCGGCATCGACACCGATGAGGACCACACCGACCAGATAGCCGCCCAGGATGCCCACGGCCGAAAACACCGACGCCAACAACGGCATGGCGATCACGCCGCCCCAGAAACGCGGCGCCAGGACGCGCTGAATGGGATCAACGGCCATCATTTCCATGGCCGCCAACTGCTCGCCGGCCTTCATCAGGCCGATGCCCGCAGTGAGCGAAGTGCCGGCTCGGCCGGCGAACAACAAAGCGGCCACCACCGGCCCGAGTTCGCGCACCAGCGACAGCGCCACCATCAATCCCAGGGCTTCGCTGGAGCCGTAGCGCTGCAGGATGTAGTAGCCCTGCAGGCTCAGCACAAAGCCCACGAACAGGCCCGACACCACAATGATGGCCAGCGAGTGGTTACCCAGGAAGTGGATCTGCTCGCCCAGCAAACGGCCCCGCTTGAAGGTGGGCACGAGGGTGGTGAGCAGGCGCAGGAACAGCCGTGTGGCATGGCCCACATCCTCGATCATGCTGCGCACGGCCAGGCCGATGTTGGCGGGGTGCAAGGCTTTCATCCACGCACTCCGTAGTCATGTCCCGCATCTGGTGCAGGGTATTGAAATTGCACCGGCCCATCGGGCGCGGCCTGCACGAACTGCCGCACCAGGGGGTCTTCGCTGGCGCGCAACTCCTTGGGGGTGCCCTGGGCGGCAATACTGCCATTGGCCAGCAGCACCACATGGTCGGCGATCAGGAAGGACTCGTCCACATCGTGGGACACCAGCACGCTGGTCAGGCCCATGGTGTCGTTCAACTCGCGAATCAATCGGGCCGCCACGCCCATTGAGATGGGGTCCAGCCCAGCGAAGGGCTCGTCGTACAGCATGAGTTCAGGGTCCAGGGCCATGGCCCGTGCCAGCGCCACACGGCGCGCCATGCCCCCCGATATCTCGCTGGGCAGCAGGTCGCGTGCGCCTCTGAGGCCCACGGCGTTGAGCTTCATCAACACCAGATCGCGCAGGATGGACTCGGGCAGGCGGGTGTGTTCACGCAGGGGAAAGGCCACGTTCTCGAACACACTCAAATCGGTGAACAAGGCGCCAAACTGGAACAGCATGCCCATGCGACGGCGCGCGGCCATCAGGCCTGCAGCATCCAGACCCGCGATGTCCACCCCGTTGATGAGAACCTGCCCCTTCATGGGCGAGAGCTGTCGACCAATCAAGCGCAGCACGGTGGTCTTGCCTCCACCGGAGACGCCCATCAGGGCCACCAGCTTGCCGCGAGGCACGACCAGGTCGATGTTCTTGAGGATGACGCGATCCCCATACCCACAGGTGACGCCGCGCAGTTCCACGAATGCATCGGGAGACTGCGGGGGCAAGGCACTGTCGGTGGCAGGTGAAATCGCTTGATTTGTCATGGGCAAAAAATTGGCCGGTGAGTGACCACCGGCCATTGGATGATAGGGGATTCACCAAGCTGATGCCGCGCTTCGACGGATACGCACAACAGCCATGCGGTCAACCCTTCTCAGAGGGCGTGATAGTTCACACCTCAGCGTGGCAAAACGCTGGAACCCGTGAGGTATTCATCAATCGCACGCGCCGCCTGACGGCCTTCGCGAATCGCCCACACCACCAGGGACTGGCCACGGCGCATGTCGCCAGCGGCAAACACCTTGTCCACACTGGTGCTGTAGCCCCCAATGAAGTCGGTGCTGGCACGCGCGTTGCCGCGGTTGTCCTTGTCCACGCCAAAGCCGCTGAGGATGGTCTCGACCGGATTGACAAAACCCATGGCCAGCAGCACCAGATCGGCCTTGAGCACCTGTTCGGTGCCAGGCACCTCGGTGATCTTGCCGTCTTTGAGCTCGATGCGCACGGTCTTGACCCCCGTGACCTTGCCTTTTTCGCCCAGGAATTCCTTGGTGGCGATGGCAAATTCACGCTCGCAACCTTCGTCGTGGCTGGACGAGGTGCGCAGCTTGATCGGCCAATAGGGCCAGGTCAGCGGGCGGTCCTCCTCTTCGGGCGGGCGGGGCAGCAATTCAAACTGCGTCACGCTGGCCGCGCCGTGGCGGTTGGAGGTGCCCACGCAGTCCGAGCCCGTGTCGCCGCCACCGATGACGATGACATGCTTACCCGTGGCCAGGATCTGGTCCTTGACCTTGCCGCCGGCATTGACCTTGTTCTGCTGGGGCAGGAATTCCATCGCGAAGTGGATGCCGTCCAGATCGCGGCCCGGCACGGGCAGATCCCGCGACTGTTCAGAACCACCCGCCAGCAGCACGGCGTCGAAGTCCTGCTGCAACTGCGCGGGGCTGATGCTGGCCTTGGCCCAGTTGGTCACCTTGCTGCCCTTGGGCAACTCACCCACCATCACATTGGTCTTGAAGGTCACGCCTTCAGCTTGCAACTGCTTGGCGCGCAAGTCGATGTGCGACTTGTCCATTTTGAAGTCAGGAATGCCGTAGCGCAGCAGACCACCGACCGTGTCGTTCTTCTCGAACACGGTCACGTCGTGACCGACACGGGCCAGTTGCTGCGCCGCGGCCAGTCCCGCCGGGCCAGAACCCACGATGGCGACCTTCTTGCCCGTCTTGAGGGACGAGACCTGTGGCACCACCCAGCCTTCGGCCCAGGCGCGGTCGATGATGGCGTGCTCTATGGACTTGATGCCCACGGGGTCGTTGTTGATATTCAGCACACAAGCGGCTTCGCACGGTGCCGGGCAGATGCGTCCGGTGAACTCGGGGAAGTTGTTGGTGCTGTGAAGCACGGCGATGGCGTTGCGCCAGTCATCGCGGTACACCAGATCATTGAAATCCGGAATGATGTTGTTGACCGGGCAGCCGTTGTTGCAAAACGGCGTGCCGCAGTCCATGCAGCGCGCACCTTCGGTCCGGGCCTCTTCAACCTTGAGGCCGATCACGAATTCCTTGTAGTTCTTCAAGCGAGATTGGACCGGGGCGTAGCCCTCGTCGTTGCGCTCGAATTCCATGAAGCCAGTTACTTTTCCCATTCTCGTGAACTCCTTAGACCTTGGCCTTGGCAGACTTGGCCTTGGCAATCGTGCTGACCACTTCCTGCTTGGCGCCCATCTCGGTCAGGGCACGGCGGTACTCGTGCGGGAACACCTTGACGAACTTGCCGAGCGAGGCACCCCAGTTGTCGAGGATTTCGCGCGCCCGCAGCGAGCCCGTCCAGCGGTGGTGGTCTTCGATCAGCTTCTTGAGCAGGGCCTCGTCGCCCACCCCGTTGTGCTGCGGAATGCCCGCGTCGGCCTGATCCGCGGTTGTCAACACCTTCTCCAGGGACACCTGGGCCAGGTTGGCACGCTTGTTGAACTGGCCGTCTTCGTCGAACACATAGGCCACGCCGCCGGACATGCCTGCCGCGAAGTTGCGGCCGGTCTGACCCAGCACCACCACGGTCCCGCCGGTCATGTATTCACAACCGTGGTCACCCGTGCCCTCGACCACCGCCGTGGCACCCGACAGACGCACGCCGAAGCGCTCGCCGCCCACGCCACGGAAGAAGGCCTCTCCCGAGGTCGCGCCGTAGAGCACCGTGTTGCCCACGATGATGTTGTCGACCGCATTGCCACGGAAATCGATGCTGGGGCGCACGATCACGCGGCCGCCGCTCAGGCCCTTGCCGGTGTAGTCGTTGGCTTCGCCAATCAGGTACAGCGTGATGCCCTTGGCCAGGAATGCGCCAAAGCTTTGACCGCCCGTGCCTTCCATCTGGATGAAGATGGTCTGATCGGGCAGGCCATCGGGATGGTGCTTGATCAGCTCGCCCGAGAGCATGGCGCCCACGGTGCGGTTGACGTTGCGGGCCTCTTCCATGAACTGGACCTTCTCGCCACGCTCGATGGCCGCGCGCGACTTCTCGATCAGGCGCATATCCAGAGCCTTGTCCAGGCCGTGGTCTTGCGTCGAGTTATGCAAGCGAGGCACGTCAGCCGGCACGGGTGGCAGTGCGAAGATGCGACTGAAGTCCAGGCCCTTGGCCTTCCAGTGTTCGATGCCCTTGCGGGTGTCGAGCAGGTCAGCGCGACCGATCAGTTCGTCAAACTTGCGGATGCCCAGCTGCGCCATGATCTGACGCGCCTCTTCCGCGACGAAGAAGAAGTAGTTCACGACATGCTCGGGCTTGCCGGTGAACTTCTTGCGCAGGGTCGGGTCTTGTGTGGCCACGCCCACCGGGCAGGTGTTGAGGTGGCACTTGCGCATCATGATGCAGCCCTCGACCACCAGCGGTGCGGTGGCGAAGCCGAACTCGTCGGCGCCCAGTAAGGCACCGATCACGACGTCACGGCCTGTCTTCATCTGACCGTCGGCTTGGACGCGGATGCGACCACGCAGGCGGTTCAGGACCAGGGTCTGCTGGGTTTCGGCCAGGCCGAGTTCCCACGGCGTGCCGGCGTGCTTGACCGAGGACCAGGGCGAGGCGCCCGTGCCGCCGTCATGACCAGCGATCACAAGGTGGTCGGCCTTGGCCTTGGCCACGCCCGTGGCCACCGTGCCCACGCCCACTTCGGACACGAGCTTGACCGAGATGTCGGCCTTGGGATTGACGTTCTTCAGGTCGTGGATCAGCTGGGCCAGGTCTTCGATCGAGTAGATGTCGTGGTGCGGCGGGGGCGAGATCAGGCCCACGCCCGGCACGGAGTGACGCAGCTTGCCGATGTACTCGGACACCTTGCCGCCGGGCAGCTGACCGCCCTCGCCGGGCTTGGCGCCCTGGGCCATCTTGATCTGGATCTGGTCGGCCGAGGTCAGGTACTCGGTGGTCACGCCAAAGCGGCCTGAGGCCACCTGCTTGATGCGTGAACGCAGGCTGTCGCCGGCCTGCATTTCGTAGTCGACCTCGACCACACTGGCGCCGATCACATCAGACACCTTGGTGCCTTGCTTGATGGGGATGCCCTTGAGTTCCTGGCGATAGCGTTGGGCATCTTCGCCGCCCTCACCGGTGTTGCTCTTGCCGCCAATGCGGTTCATGGCCAGGGCCAGGGTCGAGTGGGCTTCGGTAGAGATCGAGCCCAGCGACATGGCGCCAGTGGCGAAGCGCTTGACGATCTCGGCCGCCGATTCCACCTCATCGAGCGCAATGGCCTTGCTGGGGTCGAGCTTGAACTCGAACAGGCCGCGCAGCGTGAGGTGACGGCGCGACTGATCGTTGATCAGTTGGGCGTATTCCTTGTAGGTGTCGAACTTGCCCGAGCGCGTGCTGTGTTGCAGCTTGGCGATGGCGTCAGGTGTCCACATGTGCTCTTCGCCACGCGTGCGCCAGGCGTATTCACCGCCCGCGTCCAGCATGGTGGCCAGCACCGGGTCGTCGCCAAAGGCGGCACGGTGGTTGCGGATGCCTTCTTCGGCCACTTCAAACACGCCGATGCCGCCCACTTGCGTGGCCGTGCCACGGAAGTACTTGTCGATCAGTTCCTTTTTCAGGCCGATGGCCTCAAACAACTGGGCGCCGCAGTAGGACATGTAGGTGCTCACGCCCATCTTGGACATGATTTTGGACAGGCCCTTGCCAATCGCCTTTGTGTAGTTGTAGATGGCCTTTTCGGCCGACAGCTCACCCGGCAGGTCCTTGGCCATGTGGGCCAGGGTTTCCAGCGCCAGATAGGGGTGAACGGCTTCAGCGCCGTAGCCGGCCAGCACGCCGAAGTGGTGCACTTCGCGCGCCGTGGCGGTTTCAACCACCAGCCCCGCGGACGTGCGCAGGCCCTTGCGAACCAGGTGATGGTGGATCGCCGACAGAGCCAGCAAGGCCGGGATGGCGATGTTGGCGCGATCCATCTTGCGGTCGCTGATGATCAGAATGTTGTGACCGGACTGGATGGCCTCGACCGCTTCGGCGCACAGCGAGGCCAGCTTGGCTTCGACGCCTTCGTGGCCCCAGGCCAGCGGGTAAGTGACATCAATCTCGTAAGGCTTGAACTTGCCGCCGGTGTGCTTTTCAATGTTGCGCAGGCGGGCCATGTCATTGAAGTCCAGCACGGGCTGAGAGACTTCAAGGCGCATCGGCGGGTTCACCGCGTTGATGTCAAGCAGGTTGGGCTTGGGCCCGATGAACGACACCAGCGACATCACCACCGCTTCACGGATCGGATCGATCGGCGGGTTGGTCACTTGCGCGAACAACTGCTTGAAGTAGTTGTAGAGCGGCTTGTCCTTGCTCGAGAGCACGGCCAGGGGCGAGTCATTGCCCATCGAGCCAGTGGCTTCCTCGCCGTTGGTGGCCATCGGGGCCATCAAGAACTTGATGTCTTCCTGGGTGTAGCCAAAGGCTTGCTGGCGCTCCAGCAGCGGTTCGGTGAATTCGCCCACGGTACCGGCCACGTCGATGCTGTCCAGCCTGATGCGAACGTTCTCGATCCACTGACGGTAAGGTCGGGCCTGTGTGAACTGGGCCTTCAACTCCTCGTCATTGATGATGCGGCCTTGCTCGAAGTCGATCAGCAGCATCTTGCCGGGCTGCAGGCGCCATTTCTTGACGATCTTGTTTTCGGGGATGGGCAGCACGCCGGACTCGGACGCCAGCACGACCAAGTCATCGTCCGTGATGATGAAACGCGCTGGGCGCAGGCCATTGCGGTCCAGGGTGGCGCCGATCTGGCGACCATCGGTGAACACCATGGCGGCGGGGCCGTCCCACGGCTCCATCATGGCGGCGTGGTATTCGTAGAAGGCGCGACGGCGCTCGTCCATGGTGGTGTGCTGTTCCCAGGCTTCCGGGATCATCATCATCGCGGCCTGGGCCAGCGGGTAGCCAGCCATCGTCAGCAGTTCGAGCGCGTTGTCAAAGGTGGCGGTGTCGGACTGGCCTTCCAGGCTGATCGGGTAGAGCTTGCGCAGGTCGTCGCCCAGCACCGGCGACTTCATCACGCCTTCGCGGGCGCGCATCCAGTTGAAGTTACCCTTGACGGTGTTGATTTCACCGTTGTGCGCCACCATGCGGTAGGGGTGGGCCAGCGGCCATTCGGGAAAGGTGTTGGTCGAGAAACGCTGGTGCACCAGGGCCAGGGCCGAAGTGACGCGCTCGTCGCCCAGGTCCAGGTAGTACTTGCCCACCTGGTCGGCCAACAACAGGCCCTTGTAGATGATGGTGCGGCACGACATGCTGGGCACGTAGTACTCGCCACCATGGGTCAGGTTCAACGCCTGGATCTTGCTGGACGCGGTCTTGCGGATCACATACAGCTTGCGCTCCAAGGCGTCGGGCACCAGGATGTCATGACCACGGCCAATGAAAACTTGGCGCATGACCGGCTCTTTTCCGCGCACGGTGGGCGACATGGGCATGTCGCGGTCCACGGGCACGTCACGCCAGCCCAGCAGCACCTGGCCTTCGGCCTTGATGGCCCGCTCCAGCTCTTGCTCACAGGCCAGACGCGAGGCGCTTTCCTTGGGCAGGAAGATCATGCCCACGCCATATTCGCCGGGGGGCGGCAACTCGACACCCTGCGCGGCCATCTCGGCGCGGTAGAACTCATCAGGGATCTGGATCAGTAGACCTGCGCCGTCGCCCATCAGGGGATCGGCGCCCACGGCGCCACGGTGGTCGATGTTTTCCAGGATCTGCAGACCCTGGCGCACGATGCTGTGCGCCTTCTGACCCTTGATGTGCGCGACAAAGCCCACGCCGCACGCGTCGTGCTCGGCGTTGGCGTACAGGCCCAGTTCAGCAGCTTGCCGGATTTCTTCGCGGGTGGCTGAGCCGATGGCTGCAGCAGAGGGGGGGAACTGAGTTCCCGGATTCGCCTGGTTCATGGCGCGCTCCAGAGGTGAGTGGAGATAAAACAACGACTAGGGCTGGAGGATACTGCGCCCTCCGGCAACTTTCAAGCGTTTTATTTAGGGTCAGATCCCAATTAATTGCAGCGCAAACCAGTCTAAGCAATTAATTGGGGACACATCACTTTGCCTGAGCCTCGACCCCTTCAGGCGCCGCGATGCGCCTGGGGCGTCCGCGAGGCTTGGGCTGCACCCGCCGTCCCGCCGCCGCTTGTAGCTGTTGCAGGAAGTCATCGCCCCCCAATGCCCAGCCTTTGTGGGTCGCATCGGCCAGCCGATTGACCGCCATCGCGGACAGCCCCTGGTCCAGGCGACGCTGCCACGCCGCTTCGCGTTCGAACGGGGTATTGCCCAAGGCCCAGAACAAAGGGTGATCCTGGATCAGAGGGTCGGCTCGCAAGCCCAGGTGATGGCCCGCGCTGGACCAGCGATCATCCACCGCCTGTTGCACCGACCCAGCGCGCAAGGCATGCAACTCGATAAAGGCCATGCCGTCCAGCAAGTAACGGGCCGGCTCAATCACCGTGGACCGGTAGCGTCCGGACCACAACCCACCCTGCCGCCCATGCCGTCGATTGAAGGCGGCCACATAGCGCCGCCCCAGCGACTGCATCATGGTGCTGAGCCCGTCGATGGTGCCGGGCGTGGCCAGCAGGTGGAGGTGATCATCGGCCACGGCATAGGCGTGGATGGCCACGCCCGCTTCGCGGGCTGCATCCCGCAGCGTGCTCAACAGCAGGGCGGCATCGGTGTCATCACGCACCAAGGTTTGCCCCTCATGCACACGCTGCACCACCAGCTGGGGCCAGTTGGCCACGCCCAAACGCGGCATGCGCGCCATAAAACACTCCAATCCATTGGGTCTGACCCTTTTTATTGTGCACGAGAGCCCACCCCTGTGCTTGGCTTGCACGGCAGCCCCCTCATTCACGGGGAACGCGCAACTTTCAAGGATTTACCCCGGTGCCTGCCGCGCGCGCCCCTTGTAGGCTGGGCCTCCCCCCCCTTAATGGTGGCCGTTCATTGCATGTCACGCATGCATCCGACCCCACCTACCTTGCCTGGATCCTCCTTGATGGCTGATTCTTTCTCCACGGCCCTGGCGCCTTCGGCCCTGTCGCGTTTGTCGGGATGGCTGGCGCATCTGGGCGTGAGCCCCTTGGCTTTTGACGACACGCTCAGCCTCATCAGCCCCCTGTTGACGGTACATCGCCTGCACGCCCGCGTCGTGGCCAAGCACCGTGAAACGCCTGGCGCCAATACCTTGGTGCTGCAAGCGGGGCCAGGGTTCAAGGGGCTCCAACCCGGACAGTTCATCCTGTTTGGCGTGACCATCGGGGGCGTGCGCCATCGCCGCGCCTATTCGCCCCGCATCGTGGACAACCGCCAGGATCGCTTCGCCATCACGGTGCAGCGCCAGCCCGATGGATTGGTCTCCAGGCACCTGAACGAGCACACCCACATCGGCGACATTCTCGAAATCGATCAAGCCTCGGGCGCTTTCACGTTGCCAACAGCCAAGCCGCCCGAGGTGCTGCTGGTGGCCGGCGGCAGCGGCATCACGCCGTGCATGGCGATGTTGGAGCACCTGTTCCAGAGTGCCCCGCACACCAAGACCACCCTGATTTATTTTGCCCGCAGTCGGCAAAACCGCATCTTTGCCGCAGCCCTGGATGACCTGGCGCGAGGCTGGCCACAGCTGCGCTATATGGCCATCGACAGCGGCGTCCACACTGTCAACACTGCCGCAAAGCCAGGCGACACCCATCAAGCCGTGCTGAATGTCTCCTTGCTGAATCAGGCCGCGCCCGACTGGCTCCACACCCCCACCTTCTGCTGCGGACCCGCGCCCCTGATGGATGCGGCCCGCCAGTTATGGTGCGACGCGGGCATCAGCCCGCAATTGCACCTGGAGGCGTTTGCCCCACCCAAGCCCAGCGGCGACAGCCACGCCATGCACACCGTGCAGATCGAGCGCAGCCAGCAGCGGCAGCGCTTTGACGCGCCGGGCGACCAGACCCTCCTGGTCGCGGGCGAAGCCGCCGGCTTGACGCTCAAGCATGGTTGCCGCCAAGGCATCTGCCACGAATGCACCTGCCGACTACTCAGCGGGAGCGTGCGCGACCTGAATTCCGGGATACGCATTGACGGCGAAGGCCAGCCCATCCGACTGTGCGTCAGCTCGCCAATGAGCGACCTTGCGCTTGAATCATTGAACTGACTGGCCCCATGACAGGTAGCGCCCCATGAACACATCCATGCAAATCGGCCCGCGCACGACCGAAGAAATGACGGCGTTTCAACGCGCCCTGGATACCATCCGAGAAGAAACGCGTCAGACCATTGGGGAGCGCGATGCCCGCCACATTCGCGGCGTCCTGCGCGTGGTGCGGGTGACCGAGGCGCTGGGCCGCGCGCTCCTGATGCTCGGTTGGTTTCCGCCCACCTGGCTGCTGGGCGCTTTCCTACTGGGTTTTTCCAAGATCGTGGACAACATGGAACTGGGCCACAACGTGATGCACGGCCAGTTCAACTTCATGAACGACCCGCGCTTTCATGGCGACACCTTCGACTGGGACAACACCTGCCCGGCCTCCGAATGGCGCCATGCACACAACTATGTGCACCACACCTACACCAATGTGATCGGCCTGGACCGGGACTTTGGCTACGGCATGCTGCGCCTGTCCAATGACCTGCGTTGGAGCTGGCTGCACCCGTTTCAACTGCTGCTGACGGCCTTGCTGGCCGTGTACTTTGAATGGTTCGTGGCGATCCACGACATGCAGGTCGACAAGATCATCATTGGCCGCAAGAAGTGGGCGGACGTGCAGTCGCAGTGGCGCGTCGTGCGCCAGAAGTTCCGCTACCTGTTGCTGCGTGACTATGTGGCCTGGCCCGCGCTGGCGGCACTCGTGGCCCTCCCCTTCGGACACGCCGGCGACGCGGCGTTGGCCGTGCTGGCCGGCAATTTCGTCGGCAACGTGATTCGCAATATATGGGCCTGGGCCATCATTTTCTGCGGCCATTTCACCGAGAACATCTACACCTTCAGCCGAGAGTCCATCCGCAACGAATCCAAAGGCCAGTGGTATCTGCGTCAGATCCTGGGCTCCAGCAACATCAAAGGTGGCGCCTGGATGCACTTCATGAGCGGCAACTTGAGCCATCAGGTGGAGCATCACCTCTATCCCGACATTCCCGCCAACCGCTATCAAGAAATGGCGCCCAAGGTTCGGGCGGTGTGCGCCCAATACGGCATCCCCTACAACACCGGGTCCTTCAGCTGGCAGTTGATGACGGTGCTCAAGCGCATCGCCCGTTACAGCTTTCCAGGCGGGTCGCACAAGGCCGTTCACATCGAGGTGGACGACATCCTGGCCGACAAGGCCTAAGTTTTTCGGCCAGGTCATTGCACCAGACGAGACAGGCCCGGCATTGCCGGGCTTTTTTCTGGGCGCTTTTTGGCCTGCTTCAACCCCCACCAACTTTCCATTGTCGGATTTCTTCCTACATGAAAGGCAGTGTGCACCCGACGGGGGATACAGCGGGCAGCCTATTCAGAAATCAAAGGTCACTGCCCAGAATCAACCACATGCTGAAACGAAATCAGCACCAAAACGCAAGCCGCCCTTCCTTCGACCTACTGGAGCCTGACATGAACGCAGATCAAATCCTGATGGAAATCCGTGAAACCAATCTGTCCTACCTGATGCTGGCCCAAAGCCTGATCCGTGCGGACCGCGAACAAGCCCTGTTTCGCTTGGGAATGTCCGAAGGGGCCGCCGACATGATCGCCATGCTGTCTCCCGCCCAGGTGCTCAAGATCGCCTCGAGCAACACCTTGTTGTGCCGCATGCGTGTGGACGACGACATGGTGTGGACCCTGCTGACCAACCATGGCAAGGGCAGCAACGACAGCGTGACCCGCCTGCACGCCAACATCCTGATGGCCGGCCGCCACCAGGAAGCCGCCTGAATCGTCAGGCCCCTGGACTGACACCGCCCGAACCACACCGTAGGAGAGCACCATGCGCAGCAAAAGCCTGTTGACCGAAGCCAAGCAGATCGACCGCGCCGTCACCTTGATCAATCTGGGTGCCCGCCTGCAGGTGCTGGAGTCGGAGACGGACATCTCGTATGAGCGCCTGCTGCGCCTGTACAAAGAAGTGTCGGGCAAGTCCCCATCCAAGGGCCAGCTGCCTTTCTCGACCGACTGGTTCATGACCTGGCAGCCCAACATCCATGCCTCCTTGTTCCTGAACATCCACGAGTACCTGAACAAAGCCGTCGAAATCGACGAAATCGATACCGTCATCAAGGCCTACCAGCTCTACCTGGAACAAACCCAGTCGCAAGGCCTGGAGCCCCTGCTGTCGGTGACCCGTGCCTGGCGCCTGGTCAAGTTCATCGACAACGGCATGCTGACGCTGACCAAATGCTCCAAGTGCGGTGGCCACTATGTGACCCATCCGCATGAAATCTCGCGTCACTACGTGTGCGGTTTGTGCAACCCACCGGCACGTGCCGGCAAAGGCAAGGCGGCGGGCACCCTGCACATGCATTGATGAATCCACGCGGTTCGAAAAACGTGAGGATTGCACACCCCGACTCGGCGCGGCTTCAAGCTTGACCCTGATCGGTCGAAACAATGAACGGACGGTTTGGAAACGGAGCGTCCTTTGCTTGTCTCCTCCGAGCACATCCGTGCTTTTAGCGGGCCCCATCTCGGGCCCGCTTTTTTCTTGGCGACCTGATCCAGCAGTTCAGCTTGCGAAAAATGCCGCCCTCACGGTCTTGTTCACGGTTTAGAAATCGGCGTGTTCGCCGAAGATCCCTACACGGCTTGATCCTGCAATGATGCAGGCAGACCCTTCGTCGATCACCCTGCGGTTTGACCCGCGCCTAGACCACCATGTTCGTCATCCTCGGTTACGTCGTTGCCCTCGGGTGCATTTTCGGCGCCTACATCCTCCATGGTGGAAACATCGCGGTGATCGCGCACGCCCTGCCCACCGAAATGATGGCCATTGGCGGGGGCTCGCTCGGGGCCTTCGTCGTGGCCAACCAGCCCAAGACCATCAAGGCGGTGCTGAAGGGGATTGCGCCCATGCTCAAAGGCTCCAAGTACACCAAGGCGCGCTACATGGAGCTCATGGCCATGCTCTATGAAATCCTGCAAAAGGTGCGCAAGGAAGGCTTGATGTCCATTGAAAAAGACGTGGAAGAGCCCGAAAAATCCGCCCTGTTCAAAAAATACCCCAACGTGGGCGGTGACCACCATGTGATCGAGTTCATCACCGACTACCTGCGCATGATGGTCTCGGGCAACCTCAATGCCCACGAGATCGAAAGCCTGATGGACAACGAGATCGACACCCACCACCACGAAGGCTATTCCGCCGTGGCGGCGGTGGCTCGACTGGCAGGCGCCCTGCCGGCATTCGGGATCGTGGCCGCCGTGCTCGGCGTGGTCAACACCATGGGCTCGGTGGGCCAACCACCCGCGGTGCTGGGCGGCATGATCGGATCGGCCCTGGTCGGCACCTTCCTGGGCATCTTGCTGGCCTACGCGGTGGTCGAACCCATCGGTGGGCTGATGGACCAAAAACTGGACGAGGCCACCAAAGAGTTCCAGGTGATCAAGACCACCTTGCTGGCCAGCATGCAAGGCTATGCGCCGCAGGTGGCGGTCGAGTTCGGACGCAAGGTGTTGTACTCGACCGAGCGCCCCACTTTCTTGGAACTCGAAAGCCACGTCAAAGGCAAGAAGTAAAGCGGTGAACGCGGAGCAAATCGATGGCCGGTGATTCCAAAAAAATCCAGCCAATCGTCATCAAGCGGATCAAGAAGAGTGGTCACGCGGTGCACGGTGGTGCCTGGAAAATTGCGTATGCCGACTTCGTCACGGCGATGATGGCTTTTTTCCTGTTGATGTGGCTGCTAGGTTCGACCACCGAAGGCGACCGCAAGGGCATTGCCGACTACTTCAACAGCCCTCTGAAGGTGGCTTTCTTTGGCGGCACCGGGGCGGGCGACGCCACCTCCATCATCAAGGGCGGCGGCACCAACTTGGAAGAAAGCGTGGGCCAACAAAAGAAGGGCGCTTCTGAAACCGCCCAGATCAAAGCCCGCAAAAAAGCCCTCAAGGCCGAGCAAGCCGTCGCTGAAGCGGCGCGACTGAAGGTCGTCAAGGAAAAAATGGAAGAGATCATCGCCAATGATCCCCGCCTGGCCCAGTACAAGTCGCAAATCAGGCTGGACCTGACCGCCGAGGGCCTGCGCATCCAGATCGTGGACGACCAGAACCGGCCCATGTTCGATAGCGGCAGCTCCCAGGTGAACGGCTATATGCGGGACATCCTTCGGGCCATCGGTGCGATCTTGTCGAGCGTGCCCAACAAGCTGACCATCGAAGGCCACACGGATGCCAAGCCCTTCAGCGCCGGTGAACGCGGCTATAGCAACTGGGAGCTGTCGGCGGACCGTGCCAACGCCTCACGCCGCGAAATGATCGCCGGTGGGCTGGCCGACGACAAGGTGCTGCGCGTGCAAGGCCTGGCCGCCAGCATGCTGTACGAGACCGGGCACCCCGACAGCCCCTTGAACCGGCGCATCAGCATCATCGTGATGAACCGGGATGCCGAAGATCGCATGTTCCAAGCCGCCCAAACCGAGGACCCGCCGCAGGAGGTCGCGGCCGATGCCCCACCAACGGCCCCATCAACGGCGATCTCGCTCCCCATAAAGGGCTCAAGCCCGCTAAACCAGCGCCGATAAATGTAATGACCCCTGAGTGCGTGCTGTCCATGACAGGCGCCACCGTTTGTATGAAGGACGATTGATGAGCAACCCCACCGACATGAAATTCCTGATCGTTGATGACTTTTCGACGATGCGCCGCATCGTGCGCGGTCTGCTCAAAGAAATTGGCTATCTCAACGCCGAAGAAGCCGAAGACGGCGCCGTCGCGCTGCAGATGCTGAAAAACGCGAAGTTCGACTTCGTGGTCAGCGACATCAACATGCCCAACATGAACGGGTTTGATCTGCTCAAGGCCATCAAGGCCGATGACTCGCTCAAACACCTGCCCGTGCTGATGGTCACCGCCGAGGCGCGCAAGGAAGACATCGTGCTGGCCGCACAGACAGGCGCTGCGGGCTACATCGTCAAACCTTTCACCAAGGCGACGCTGGAAGAGAAGGTGCTCAAGATCATGCAAAAACTCACGACCGCCGTCTAAAGGGACGAACCGACATGCTAATGGATGCCCTGCCACCCATGCCGCCACCGGCTGCCTCCCCCGAGATATTTCAACAACTGGGCACCTTGACGCGTCAGTTGCATGACACCCTGAATCAATTGGGCGTGTTGCCCCGATTGCAGGACACGGTCGGTGGGTTGCCCGACGCACGTTCGCGCCTGAGCTACATCGCCACCAAAACCGAACAGGCCGCTGAGAAGGTGCTGAACCTGGTCGACACCGCCAAGGCCGATCAGAACCACATCGTCAATGAAACCCGCCGCCTGGCCAAACTGATCGTGGCCGACCCCGTCAAAGCCGTCGCGAGCGGGTCCGTGATGAACTTCGTGCAGGACGTGGAAGCCGTCACGCACCGTGTCGATCAACACCTGACCGACATCATGCTGGCGCAGGACTTTCATGACCTGACCGGCCAGGTGGTGGCCAAGGTGGTGGCGCTGGCCACCGACCTGGAAAACCAACTGGCGCGCGTCCTGATGCAGGCGGCCCCACCCGAGCTGGCCTACAAAGCCGAAGCCGTACTGACCGCATCCCATCATCAGCCCGCCGAAGTCGCCCTCCAAGGGCCAGTGATTGATGCCACGGGCCGTGCCGACGTGGTCAGCAATCAGGGCGAGGTCGACGACCTGCTGGCCAGCCTGGGCTTTTAAGGCCCCGGGGAGCGCCCGGCCATCACATCGCGCACGGTAGCCACCTGCCGGCGCGACACCGCCAGCCATTCGCCCGTGGGCTGGACCTGCACAGCCCAGTTTTCCCCCCCTTCGGCGTCGTCGCCACGGCGCTCCAATGCCTTCATGGCCGAGCGAGCCACCAGGGCATTGCGGTGCACGCGCACGAACCGTCCCCCCAGTTGCGCCTCCAGCTCCGACAAGGATTGGTCCAGGACATGGCTGTGCTCGGCCGTGCGCAAGGTCACGTACTTCAACTCCGCCTTGAGGTAGATGACCTGCGAGGCCGGCACCCGCACCAAGCGCCCTCGATCCTGCGCCACCAACATCGTCTCTTCAGACTCGCTCGCCAGCACGGCGGGCACCCGACGCTTGGCGCAACGGCACAGCGCGGCGGTCAGGCGATCCAGGCGCACGGGCTTGGTCAGGTAGTCGACAGCGTCCAGCTCAAAGGCCTGCAAGGCATGACCGGCATGCGCCGTCACGAAGACCACGGCCGGGGGATTGGGCAGCACGCGCAAGTACTCGGCCAGCTTCAAGCCATCAGGCCCGGGCATCTGAATGTCCAGCAACACCAAGTCGACCGCCACATCCGGCGAACCGTCAGTGGATCTGAACGCCGCCAGCGCCTGTCCGGCATCACCCGCCTCGGCCACCACGATGTTGGGGCACTCCGATTGCGCCAGCAGGGTCTTCAGGCGCAGCCTTGCCAAGTGCTCATCGTCCACAATCATGACCCGCAACAAATCGCTCATCGCACCCTCACCACCGGTTTGATTGGCACCGACACCCGCACCACATAGACGGACGCTTGTCCGGCCGATTCGCCCTTGTGCACGCCGGCTGAGAAACCCGCTTCCACATCGTGCATCAGGCGCAGCCGCTGGCGCACATTGCGCAGGGCAATGCCGTGCCCGGCGGTGGACGCGGCGGACGGTTGCTGAGGCATCGAGTTGCTGACGGTCAATACCGCCTGCCCACCCTTGACATGCGTGGACACGCGCACCCAGCCGCCTTGGGGATCGGCCTCCACGCCATGCTTGACGGCGTTCTCAACCAAGGGCTGCAGCATCAGCGCGGGCACTTCGGCGCGGCCAGCGGCCTCATCCAGAGTCCAGTGCAACGTCAGGCGATCGCCAAACCGCAACTGCTCGATGCGCAGGTAACGCTGCGCCAGATCCACTTCTTCGGCCAGCGAAGCGCGCAGGTGTGGCGACGTCAGGGCCTGGCGAAACAACTCGGCCAGGTCTTCCAGCACGGCCTCGGCCCGGGCCGGTTCGATCTGCACCAGGGCAATGGCCGTGTTGAGCGTATTGAACAAGAAGTGCGGCCGGATGCGCGCCTGCAACTCGGCCAGCCGAGCCTGGGCCTGGGCCGGCAATTCACTGTGCGCGCGATGGCGCAGCCACGCCATGGCCACGGCCGCCAAAACCGCACCGGTCAGCATGGGAGGGCCCACGGACCACCAACTGCGCGGCGCACCGCCCAACCACCGCTCCAGCAGTGTCGATTGCAACTCGCCGTACGAACCGGCCATGGCGCCCAGTGCCACAGCACTAAGCCACTGGCCGACAGGAGAGAGCCGATCCAGCAAGGGACGCACGGCACACGCCACCACCAGCCACAACAGACTGGCAGGCAAGGCCACCGCCGAGGCCTGGGAGCACCGAATCAACCAGTCCATCGCGCCTGTGGCGACATGGGCCACGCCGACGGCCATCACCAACTGCACACCCAGCACCACCCGCAGCACCACCCCGACATGGCAGACATCGAACGGCGAGCGGGAGACGGCCTTCGCTCGCTTGTTCAATTTCCCGGACGTGTTGACAGGCTGATCAAAACCGGTGGCCGCCCACATCGTCGGCGCTGCCAGGGTGTCCCTGGGTCCATCCTCACGCGGCAACGCCTCACGCACGCGCGAAGGTCGATTAGGCGGAGGGGGCGGGGGCTCTCTACAATCCATGGTTAGAACATTCTCGCCCAAGCAGCCGCGTCATGAGCACCAATCAACTCGACAAAAAATCCCAGGCCTGGTCGGCCCTGTTTTCCGAACCCATGAGCGACCTCGTCAAACGGTACACCTCCAGCGTGTTTTTTGACAAGCGCCTGTGGCAAGCCGACATCCAGGGATCGCTGGCGCACGCCGAAATGCTGCACGCCCAGGGCCTGATTTCGGCCGCCGACTGGGCCTCCATTGAACAAGGCATGGCCCAGATCCGCCAGGAAATCGAATCCGGCGCCTTTGAATGGAAGCTCGACCTGGAAGACGTGCACCTGAACATCGAAGCGCGCCTGACGCAGTTGGTGGGCGATGCGGGCAAGCGCCTGCACACCGGCCGCTCGCGCAACGACCAGGTCGCCACCGACGTGCGCCTGTGGCTGCGCGGTGAAATCGACGAAATCGGTGTGCTGCTGACCGAGCTGCAAAAAGCCCTGGTGGACGTGGCCGCGCAAAACGCCGACACCATCATGCCCGGCTTCACCCATTTGCAAGTGGCCCAGCCCGTCAGCTTTGGGCACCACCTGCTGGCCTATGTCGAGATGTTCGCCCGCGACGCCGAACGCCTGCTCGACCTGCGCAAGCGCGTCAACCGCCTGCCGCTGGGTTCAGCCGCGCTGGCCGGCACCAGCTACCCGCTGGACCGCGAACGCGTGGCCCGCACGCTGGGCATGGTGGACGAGGCTGGCCTGCCGTCCGTCAGCCAGAACAGCCTGGACGCCGTGAGCGACCGCGACTTCGCCATCGAGTTCACCTCGGCCGCATCCTTGGTGATGGTGCACATCTCCCGCCTGAGCGAAGAACTGATCTTGTGGATGAGCCAGTCCTTCGGTTTCATCGACCTGGCCGACCGTTTTTGCACCGGCTCATCGATCATGCCCCAGAAGAAGAACCCCGACGTGCCCGAGCTGGCGCGCGGCAAGACCGGCCGCGTGGTCGGCCACCTGATGGGCCTGATCACCCTGATGAAAGGCCAACCGCTGGCCTACAACAAGGACAACCAGGAAGACAAGGAACCGCTGTTCGACACGGTGGACACCTTGAAGGACACGCTGCGCATCTTCGCCGAGATGGCCGCCGGCATCACCGTCAAGCCCGAGGCCATGGAGCGCGCCGCCCTGAAGGGCTACGCCACCGCCACCGACCTGGCCGATTACCTCGTCAAGAAGGGCCTGCCCTTTCGCGATGCCCACGAAGTGGTGGCCCACGCGGTCAAGGACGCCATCGCCGCTGGCGTGGACCTGTCGGCCCTGTCGCTGGCCAAACTGCAAAGCTACAACCCGGCCATTGAACAGGACGTGTTCGAGGTGCTGAGCCTGCGTGGTTCGCTGAACGCCCGCAACCTGCTGGGCGGCACGGCGCCGGACCAGGTGCGCGCGCAGGTGGCTCGCCACCGCACACGTCTGGCCTGACACAGCGCCGTCGCCATCAAACTAGGGATTCCAGACGCCCTAACACCAGAGCAGACTCCCTCTCAAATAACCGGGAATCCTACATGGCCATACGCTCTATCGTTCTGGCGACTGGCGCCGTTCTCGCACTGGCTACCGTGAGCGTCCAGGCGGCCACCGTGCTGCCTGTGTCCTACGACACGCCCAATGGTGATGGTCGGGCCCACGGGGGAAGCTACAACTACTGGGACCTGGCCTATGACGGCAACGGTAGCACCACCACGGACCGTGCGGCCCTCACCGGTGGCCTCGGCGATCTGACCGATGGCGTCATCGCGACGCAGAACTGGAATCAGGTCGAAAACAGCAGCGGGACGGGCCCCTACGTGGGTTGGCGAGAGATGGATCCGACCCTCACCTTCCACTACAACCAGACCGTCCACCTCACCAGCATCACCTTGTATGCCGACGACGCCGACGGCCTGGGCGCGGTCTATGCCCCTGGTGGACTCACCTTGAACGGCACGACGTACAGCTTTGCCGATCCCCTTGGCCTGGCCCCCAACACCTTCACCGTCTCGGGGCTGGACGTCACCGCCCAGGACTTCACCTTCACGATCAACCGCCGCTTTCCCGCGTCGTGGACCTTCGTCAGCGAAATCACCACCACTGCGGCGGCCGTCCCTGAGCCCTCGACCACAGCCCTGGCGCTGCTGGGCCTGACGAGCCTGGGGCTGGGTTACCGCAAGCGGAACCCCAAGGCGCCCGGCTGACCGACGACCGCACGAAAAGCCCGGCCAGGCATCCAGCCTGGGCCGGTTTTATTTTGAGGCAACGCAAAACGCCCGCCTCGTCGACGCGCTAGTCTCGTGTCCCTCTGGTTCAACCACGGACACGACATCATGCCCCGACTCGAATGGTCTGACGCGCTCTCGCTCGACCTCCCTTTGATGGATGACACTCACCGCGAGTTTGTCGACCTGCTGGCCGACGTTGAAAGCGCATCCGACAATGCGGCCCTGCTCGCGCGTTTCGAGGCGCTCATCGACCATACCGACGATCACTTCGGCCGCGAAGACCGCTGGATGCGTGACACCGGATTCGCCGCGATCAACTGCCACGCCAGCCAGCATGAGGTCGTCCTCAAGGTGCTGCGCGAAGGCCTGCAGCGGGCCCGCGTGGGCGATTTCGAACCCGCACGTCAAATGGCCTACGAACTGGCGAGCTGGTTCCCACAGCATGCCCAAACCATGGACGCGGCCCTGGCCCTGCACCTGCGCGGCGTGGGCTACGACCCGGCCTCAGGCGAGGTGCGCAGCCCCGATGCGCTGCCGCGTCAGGACATCGCGGGCTGTGGCGGTAGCACTTGCGGCGACCGCAAGCACGCGTAGGCCGCTTAGGACGCCAGCTTCAGCGCGACGTCGGGGCTTGACGACGCCACCACACCCGCCAGGCGCTCACGCACCGAGTGCTCGATGCCTGCGGCATCCAAGCCGCACAGGGACATCAGCTTGACCGGGTCGCCATGTTCGACGAACTCATCGGGCAGACCCAGGATCACCAAAGGCTTGATGATGCCCGCCGCGCTCAAGGCCTCGGCCACCGCCGATCCGGCGCCACCCATCACACAGCCTTCTTCAACCGTGACGAAAGCGTCGTGCGTGCGCGCCAACTCCAGCAGCAACTCGGTGTCCAGCGGCTTGACAAAGCGCATATTGGCCACGGTGGCATCCAGTCTCTCGGCGGCTTGCAAGGCGGGGTACAGCAAGGTGCCAAAGGCCAGCACGGCCACGCGGTGGCCCGGCGCCGCCTGCGACTGGCGGCGCACCTCACCCTTGCCCCAGGGCAGGGCCTGTAGATCGTGGGACACGGCCACGCCAGCCCCGGCGCCGCGCGGGTAGCGCACGCACACCGGGTGGTTCTGCTCAAACGCGGCGCTGAACGCCTGACGGCATTCGTTTTCGTCGGCCGGGGCGACCATGCTCATATTGGGAATGCAACGCACAAAGGCGATGTCGAACGCCCCCATGTGCGTGGCCCCGTCGGCGCCGACAATTCCGGCGCGGTCCAGCGCGAACACCACCGGCAGGTTCTGGATGGCCACGTCGTGGATCAACTGGTCGTAGCCACGTTGCAGGAAGGTGGAGTAAATCGCCACCACGGGCTTGAGCCCCTCGCAAGCCAGACCGGCGGCAAAGGTCACGGCGTGCTGCTCGGCAATGCCCACGTCAAAGTAACGCCCCGGGTACTTTTGATGAAACTCCACCATGCCGGAGCCTTCGCGCATGGCCGGCGTGATGGCCACCAGACGCGTGTCATGCGCGGCCATGTCGCACAGCCATTGACCAAACACCTGCGTGAAGGTGGGCCTGGGCGGCTCGGCGGGCACCGCCTTGACCAGACCCACCGCCGGATCGAACTTGCCCGGCCCGTGATACGCAATCGGGTCGGCCTCGGCCAGCTTGTAGCCATAACCCTTTTTGGTGACCACGTGCAGGAACTGTGGGCCGCTGCGGTCGCGCAGGTTTTCCAGCGTGGGAATGAGCGAGTCCAGGTCGTGCCCATCAATGGGGCCGACGTAGTTGAAACCGAATTCCTCAAAGATGGTGGCCGGCACCACCAGGCCCTTGGCGTGCTCTTCGAGCTTCTTGGCCAACTCGAACAAGGGCGGCGCATTGCGCAGCACCTGCTTGGCACCTTCGCGGGCCGCCGAATAAAAACGACCGGACATCAGGCGGGCCAGATGGCGGTTGAGCGCCCCGACCGGCGGCGAGATCGACATGTCGTTGTCGTTCAGCACCACCAGCACGTCGGCGGGCTTGCCGTTGTGCGGCACGCCCGCGTTGTTCATGGCCTCAAAGGCCATGCCGGCGGTCATGGCGCCATCGCCGATGATGGCCACGGCCTTGCGCGACTCGCCGCGCAATTGCGCGCCCAGGGCCATGCCCAGCGCCGCCGAGATCGAAGTGGACGAATGCGCCGTGCCGAAGGTGTCGTAGTCGCTTTCATCGCGACGCGGGAAGCCGCTCATGCCGCCCAACTGACGCAGCGTAGCCATGCGGTCGCGGCGACCGGTCAGGATCTTGTGCGGATAGGTCTGGTGGCCCACATCCCACACCAGGCGGTCTTCTGGCGTATTGAACACATAGTGCAAGGCGATGGTGAGCTCCACCGTGCCCAGGTTGGACGACAGGTGGCCGCCGGTGCGCGAGACACATTGCAGCAGGTACTCACGCAACTCCACCGCCAATTGTTTCAGTTCGGCACGCGACAGGCGCCGAATGTCGGCGGGCGTGTCGATCCTGGACAGCAATGGGTAGGTCATTGGTGCGAGTCCTTGCAGTTCTATCGCTTTGTTCAGTAGTCGCGGTGCACGATGCACTCGGCCAGCGAGGCCAAGGCGCGCGTGCGTTGCGCGGGCAAGCCGCTGCGGCTCAAGGCGGCGTGCGCCTGCGCCAGCAAGCTCTGGGCCTCGTGGCGGGCTCGATCCAGCCCCAGCAGGCTCACATAAGTGGGCTTATTAGCATCGGCGTCCTTGCCTGCCGTCTTGCCCAGGGTACTTGAGGCCTGGGTGGCGTCCAATATGTCATCAACCACCTGAAAAGCCAAGCCCACAGCCTCACCGTAGTCCGTGAATGCTTGCCAGGTTGGCCCGGTTTCGTCGATGTCGGCACACGCCGCCCCCATCTGCACACTGGCGCACAGCAAGGCGCCGGTCTTGCGGTGGTGCATGTCGCGCAAGGCCGCTTCATCCAAGGTCACGCCCACGCTGGCCAGATCAATGGCCTGGCCACCGGCCATGCCAGCTTGCCCCGCTGCACGCGCCAACAGCCGACACAGGCGGGCCTGAGTGGGTGCACACACACCCTGATCGGGGGTCAGCACCTCGAAGGCCAGGGCCTGCATGGCATCGCCGGCCAACATGGCCTGCGCCTCGCCAAACTTGATGTGCACCGTGGGCTTGCCCCGTCGCAGCACGTCGTTGTCCATGCAGGGCATGTCGTCATGCACCAGCGAATAGGCATGGATCAACTCCACCGCACACGCGGCCCGCAAGGCGGCATCGCGGCCCGCCGACGTGTCCGTGGCTGCGGCGGCTTCGGCTGCGGCCTGCACCAGCAAGGCACGCAAGCGCTTGCCTCCATCAAGCACGCCGTACCGCATGGCCTCGCCCAAGCCAGCCGGGGCCTGCATCGGCACCCAAACCTGCAGGGCCGCTTCCACACGGGCCAGGGCCTGGGTCGACCAGTCCACAAAGAATTCAGAATTCATTCAGCGTCCCAAGCCTTGAACTGGCCGTTCTCCAGCAATTTGACCTGGGCCTCCACCGCCTCTAGCCGGGCCCGACAAAATTGCAGCAATTGCGCGCCGCGCTGATAGCTTGCCAGCAGGTCATCCAGCGGCAACTGACCGGACTCCATCTGGCTCACCAGACGCTCAAGCTCAGCCTGCGCTTCTTCGTAGCTGGAGGGCAGCGCGACTGGCGCGGTTTTGGTGGAGGCAGAGGCGGTGGACTTGGCCATGATGGCGCCCGGGATAACCCGACAGAATGGCAAACCTCTATTCTATTTCGCCCACCGGACCAAATGGGGCCGCCTGGCAGGTGATCTGTGAAGATTGCGCCCCCGGCGGGTACAATTGAAAGTTTTCCCGCATCACTGTGGGGCAGCCCTCAGCCTGGGGGTTGACATAGGTTTTTGGAGAACCTGGGGATCATGTCCGACCTGAGTCCTGCACTCAACGCTCTTACCTGCAGCCGCACGCAGCTGCCTGTGTCCAGTTACTTCGACGAAGTGCTCTACCAGCAGGAGATTGAGCGCATCTTTCAGTCAGGCCCTCGCTACCTCGGGCACGCCGTGGCGGTGCCAGAAGTGGGCGACTACTTCACATTGGCCCAGGAAGGTGAAGGTCGCGCCTTGGTGCGCACGCCCACCGGCATTGAACTGATCTCCAACGTCTGCCGCCACCGCCAGGCCCTGATGATGCGCGGACGCGGCAACAACCGCCACAACGTGGTCTGCCCGCTGCACCGATGGACCTACGACCTGCACGGCCAGTTGATCGGTGCCCCGCATTTTCCCCAAGACCCCTGCCTGAACCTGAACAACTACAAGGTTCGCAACTGGAACGGCCTACTGTTTGAAGACAACGGGCGCGACATCGCCGCCGACCTGGCCGATCTGTCGCCGCGCTTTGAGCCCGGGGGTGACCTCGATTTCACGGGCTTCGTGCTCGACAAGGTCGAACTGCACGAGTGCAACTACAACTGGAAGACCTTCATCGAGGTCTATCTGGAGGACTACCACGTCGGACCCTTCCACCCGGGGCTGGGCAACTTCGTCACCTGCGACGACCTGCGCTGGGACATGGCCAAGGAATATTCCGTGCAGACCGTCGGCGTGGCCAGCAGTTTTGACCGACCCGGCTCGGCGGTTTACAAGAAGTGGCACGACATGCTGCTCAACTACCGCCAAGGCAAGAAACCGACGCAAGGCGCGGTGTGGCTGACCTACTACCCCACGATGATGGTGGAGTGGTATCCGCATGTGCTGGTGGTGTCCAATATGTACCCGCAAGGTCCGCAAAAGACGCTCAACGTGGTGGAGTTCTACTACCCTGAAGAGATCGCCGCCTTCGAGCGTGAATTCGTCGAAGCGCACCAGGCCGCCTACATGGAAACCTGCATTGAGGACGACGAGATCGGCGAGCGCATGGACGCGGGGCGCAAGGCCTTGATGATGCGGGGCGACAACGAAGTCGGGCCCTACCAAAGCCCCATGGAAGACGGCATGCAGCACTTCCACGAGTGGTATCGGCGGACCATGAACTGCCCCACATGAGCCACCGCACCGGCCTGTTGGCAGGTCGGTGCCTCAAGGTGTCAATGGCCGTGCAGACTGTGCACGATGCTGCCGATCATCACCAGCCCGATCACCAGCCACATCAGTTGCAAGGCGGTGTCGCGCCAGCTCAGGCGTTTTTGCAACTGCGGGATCAGATCAGCCACCGCCACATAGATAAAGCTGCTGGACGCCACCACCATCATGTAAGGCAAGTAGGCTTGCCACGGTGCGATCAGCACATAGCCCAGCACGCCGCCCACCACCGCCGAAAACCCTGAGATCGCGTTGTAAACAAGCGCCCTGGTCCGCGAGAACCCCGCGTTGAGCAGCACGATGTAGTCGCCCACTTCCTGCGGGATCTCGTGCGCGATGATGGCCAGCGAGGTCACCAGACCGACCTGCGGATCGGCCAGGAACGATGCAGCAATCAGCACCCCATCGCAGAAATTGTGGATGCTGTCGCCCACCAGCACGCTCCAGCCGCCGCGCCCGGCCTGGGCGGCATCAAAACCGTGGTGGTGATGGTGGTCGTCGTGCTCGTGGTGATGGCCGTGCCGATACAGCTCAGCCTTTTCCAGCAAAAAGAAAAACATCAGGCCAAACAGCAAAGTCAGGAACAGCCCTTGCGGAGGCGCCTTGCTCTCAAAGGCTTCAGGCAGCACGTGCAGCAAAGCCGTGCCCAGCAGCACCCCCGTCGACAGGCTCACCAGGTGTCGAACAATCAGGGTCAGCAAGGGGGCCGATAAAGCGGCGGCCAGCACCACGGAGGCCACGCCACCCAGCAAGGTGGCCAATACGATGTAAAGCAAGGTCATGCGGGGATCTTATCAATGCTGTCAAGCATGGGCGCCGCCTTGTCACGCAATGCGAAGACAATGTGCGACATGAACACGACCATTGCCGCGAAAACATCGGGCGCCTTGCCCCGCCCCGCCGACACCAGCCGCTGGCCTGACATGCTGGCCTCGATCGACATGGGCTCCAACAGCTTCCGCCTGGAAATCGCCGAGTTAAGCAAGGGTCGCTACAAGCGCATCGATTACCTAAAGGAAACCGTTCGCCTGGGCGCCGGTCTGGATGCCCAAGGTCTGTTGACCGAGAGCGCCGCCCATCGCGGCCTGGAATGCCTGACCCGGTTCGCGCAGCGGCTCAAAGGCTTTGCACCGTGGCAGGTGCGGGCAGTGGCCACCCAGACATTGCGCGAGGCGCGCAACCGCGATGCCTTCCTGGTGCGGGCCATCCACGTTCTGGGCCACCCCATTGAAGTCATTTCTGGCCGCGAAGAGGCCCGCTTGATCTACCAGGGCGTGGCCCGCCTGCAACCCGGTGTCTTGCCGCGCCTGGTCATTGACATCGGTGGTCGCTCCACCGAGATGATCCTGGGACACGGTCGCACGGCCACGCGGGCTGAATCCTTCAGCGTGGGCAGCGTCAGCCTGTCGATGAGTCACTTCCCCGGCGGCCGCTTCACACCGGAGGCGTTCCGTGCCGCGCAGATCACGGCGGGCGCGGAACTGGAGGAAGCCCTGGGGCCCTTTGCACATCAGCATTGGGAAGAGGCGCTGGGTTCATCAGGCACGGTGGGAGCCGTCTCGCAACTCTTGCAGGCCAACGGCCAAAGCGATGACGGCACCATCACGCCCGAAGGCTTGCGTTGGTGCATTGAGCAATGCATCAAGGCCGGCTCCATGGACGCATTGGCCTTGCCTGGCCTCAAACCGGAGCGCAAGGCCGTGCTGGGCGGGGGGCTGTCGATTCTGTACACACTGGCAATGCACTTCGGCATTGAGGCCTTGCGTCCGGCCAAAGGGGCCTTGCGCCAAGGCGTGATCTTCGACCTGGAAGAACGCATTGAGGCAGCCAGCACTCAAAGTCAGCGCGACCAACGCGATGCCTCGGTGCGCGAACTACAGCGCCGATTCCATGTGGATTTGAATCAGGCCGATCGCGTCCGTCAGCGCGCCCTGCTGCTGTGGGCGGGACTGAACACGACACCAGCGCTCCAGACCGACGGCGAAGCGGCCCGAGAACTGAGTTGGGCCAGCGCCGTGCATGAAATCGGCATGATGGTGTCTCACCACGACCACCACCGCCACAGCGCATATCTGCTGGGCCATGTCGACGCCCCCGGGTTTTCGCAATCGCAGTTGCGCCATCTGGCCGAACTGGTGCTGGGCCAACGTGGCGAGCTGACCAAACTGGCACACCGACACGACACCATCTTGATGCGCCAGGTGCTGTGTCTGCGACTGGCCACCATCCTGCACCATGCCCGCACCCCACTGCCAAGCAAGGTGGCCCAATTGCACCCCGGCCGCGGTCGGGCCACGCTGACCCTGCAAGGCAAGTGGGCTCATCAGAACCCCCGCACCCTCCATTTGCTCGACGAAGAAGCTCGGCGCTGGGCGACCCAGGGCGACCGTCTCCTCCTGATCAAGATCGAGGACTGAAGCCTCTGGGCATCAACGCTTGAGGGCGGGTAGCGTGCGACGGTACACAGGGCCCCACATCGGGTGCCCCGCTTCTGACTTGCTCAGCACAAAGCGCGGATCAGCGGCCCGCGCGGCCTTGAAAGCGGCCGCGCACAAGGTCGCACGCCGACTGGTGCAATAAATAAACGCCAGATGCTTGTGGGCATTGGCCACATCGGTCGGTGTGGACAAACCCGCCTGCAAGGCCGCTTTGAACTGGGTTTCAGCCACGGCGTATTGCGCCGCCTTATACGCCTTGATGCCCTGCGCCAAGGCCTCCTCGCCCGGGGCCAGCACAGGCACCGGCGGTGGCACCTCGGCTGCCGTCACCGGCGGGACCGGTTCAGGCGGCATCGCGGGTTTGCTCACTGGACGCGTAGCGCATCCGGCCACCAAGACGAGCGCCAACCATACAGCCCATGAAGCAGGGTGAGCGCGCGCGAAGGTCATCATGGTGAATAGGCTCAGAATTGGTGTTTGATGGTCACAGCCACGCCCGCCTTGACCGTCACCGTTTTGCGCAGCGGCGGCGCATCACCGTTGCGGATGGTGAGCGTGTGGCGCCCCACCGGCAGGTTCAATTGTGTCAACGGCGGCGTCACCCCGAGCGATCGGCGGCCTTCAAAGACCTCACCCCACGGGCTGATCGCCAGGTTGACAACCCCTGTGCTGGCCGGGGCGGCGTCATTAGCCACCGGGTTTTCTTGTGCTGCGATGGCCGGGGCCGCCGCCTCCGGCAAGGGATCAGGCCCCGAGGCTGACGGGGCAACCGAGGGGGCGGCCGCCAACACCGGCGCTGCGACCAACGCAGGCGCCACAACAATCGGGGGCGACGCCGCCTGGGTCATCACTGCAGCAGCCACGGTGGATGCCGACTCAGCGGGAGGCACACCCCCCGATCGCCCGCGCCAGACCACCCCGCCCACCACGGCCAAAGCCGCCAGGCCACCCACCGTGGCCAACGGCCACGTCCAACGGCGCGGGGCCTTGGCTCCCTGATTCCGGTCCATCAGGCTGCGCACGGACTGCGAGCGGCCTGACTGGGGCACATCCCCCTGGTCCCGCAACCAATCGCGCAGCGCTTTCGACAACGCACGAGCGGACCGGGTGCGCTGGGTCAGGTCACGGGCCATGGCCTGTTCGGCAATGTCGGACAAGACCTTGGGCACCTCCGGGTTGACCTCGCAGGCCGGTCGCACCTCACCCTTCAACACCGCATCGGCGATCTCGTCCAGGCTGTTGCCCGTGAACGGCCGGCGCGCGGTCAGTAATTCATACAACACGACGCCCAACGAGTACACATCGGCGCGCCGGTCCACCGCCTCATGACGCACTTGTTCAGGCGCCATGTAATACGGCGACCCCCCCACGATTTCCTGGAAGCGGCTCTGCTCGTCATCGCGGTTCAAGGATTCGGCCTGCCGAATGCGCGCAATGCCAAAGTCCAGCACACAGGGCTGGGTGCGTCCCACCATGAAAATATTGGCGGGCTTGATGTCGCGGTGAATGACGCCCTTGTAGTGCGCGTATGACAAGGCATCGGCCACTCGACGCACAATCAAGGCGCACTGCGCCGGCGTCGGCCTCCAGCCCAGGGCCAGCAGTTGGCGCAGGTCCTTGCCGCGCAGCAGCTCCATGGCGATATACGTGCCCTGCGGGCTGACCCCGGCGTCGTACACCGTCACGATGTGCGGATTGTTCAGACTCCCAGCCGCTTTGGCCTCGTTCATGAACAAGGCGTTGAACTGCTCGCGATCCTGCGCAGGCAGGTCTACATTCAAGGTCTTGATGGCAATCAGACGCGACAGCAGCGCATCGTGGGCGGCATACACAACGCCCAGGCCACCTTCACCGATCTTGTACTTCAGCGCGTAGCGACCAATGTACCCAATGGTGGGCAACAACTCGGGCCGCCCCTTCGGCTTTTCATTGGCCTCCGGTTCGGGCAGCGGCAGCGTCTGGGCAATGGTGTCCGGATCGTCGGCACCCGTCGGGTCGACGTCCTCCTCCAGAGGCCGGGTGACATCCGAGTTGGGCGTGGCGCGGGACACCTTGCGCACCTTCAGCGTGATCCCGACCGAATGGCCTTGACCTCATCGGGCCGCAAGCTGGGCGCCAGGTGGTCGAGTACGCCATTGACGTATTTGTGCCCATCGGTGCCGCCAAAGCTCTTGGCCAGCTCCACAGCCTCGTTGATGGCCACCTTGTACGGCACGTCCAGGCAATGCGTCAGCTCGTAGGCGCCGATCCACAGCACGGCGTGTTCGACGGGTGACAACTCCGCCACGGGGCGATCCAGGAACTGCAGCAGCGCCCCATCCAGGGCCGCGCGCTGCTCAATGCAGCCATGAAGCAAGGCGTCGTAGTGGGCGCGGTCAGACTTGCTGAACTCTTCCAGCTCACGGATGTGGGCGTCGACCTGGCTCGATTCACCCGGGTTGAGTTGCCATTCGTACAGACCCTGCAAGGCGAACTCACGGGCACGACGGCGCGAGGACTTGGCGCGGTCACGCTTGGGGGTGTCGGTCACGGTACTCACAGCAGGTCATCCAGCAAATTGGCCATCTCAACGGCAACGCGGGCGGCATCACGGCCCTTTTCTTCGACCCGGGCTTCGGCCTGGGCCTGATCTTCCACCGTCAGGATCGCATTGGCGATCGGCACGTGGTGGTCCAAACTGACCCGCGTCACACCGGCTCCACTTTCGTTGGCGACCAATTCAAAGTGATAGGTTTCACCACGGATGATGCAGCCCAGCGCCACCAGGGCATCAAAGCGCTCGCTATCGGCCATGGCCTGCAGCGCCGTGGGCACCTCCAGCGCACCGGGCACGGTGACGTGCTGGATGTGCTTGCGAACCACCCCCAGGGCGACGAGTTCGTCAATGCAGACCTCGGCCAGCCGGCCTGTCAGATCGTGGTTGAAACGGGCCTGAACGATCCCGATGCGCAGTTCGCGTCCATCGAGTCGGTCGGCTTGTCCTTTGTCAGCGCCTTGCATGTGTTGTGGTCCTCAAAAGAGCGAGTAGGAAATACCAAAAAGAGCGGGGCAATGCGTTCAACGAAGTCCCTGTGGTCAAGGTATAGGGGCCAGCGCCTGACCATCGGCCGTCAGAAATCCCGTCACCTCCAGCCCGTAGCCGACCATGCTAGGCATGCGCTGCTGGTTGCCCATCAGACGCATGCGGTGCACGCCCAGGGTGCGCAAAATCTGCGCGCCCACGCCGTAGGTGCGCAAATCAACGGGCACGCGCGGCATGACCTCCGGCGCGGCAGGAAGCAGTCGGTCGAGCAAACGCGCAGGGTCTTCACCCGCATTGAGCAGCACCACCACCCCGCGTCCGGCCTCGCGCACGGCCGCCAGGGCCTTGGGCAACGGCCAGGCATGATGGCGGCTGCCAGCATCGAGCCAGTCAAGCACGGACAAGGGCTCGTGCACGCGCACCAGCACTTCGTCGGTCGGTGCCCAGTCACCCAAGCTCAAGGCCAGGTGGACACCGCCCATGCGGTCGCGAAACACGTTGGCATTGAACGTGCCTTCGGGGGTCACCATCGCGCGCTGGCCCAGACACTCGATCAGGGATTCGTTGCGGCTGCGGTATTCGATCAGCGAGGCGATCGTGCCGATCTTCAGGCCATGCTCCTTGGCGAAGACTTCCAGGTCCGGCAAGCGGGCCATGGTGCCGTCGTCCTTCATGATCTCGCAGATCACCGAGGTGGGCGACAGGCCCGCCATGCCAGCGAGGTCGCAGCCGGCCTCGGTGTGGCCTGCGCGCATGAGCACGCCGCCGTCTTGTGCCTGCAAGGGGAAGATGTGGCCAGGCTGCACAAGATCGGTGGCCGTGGCATCGCGGGCCACGGCGGCTTGCACGGTGCGGGCGCGGTCGGCGGCAGAAATACCCGTCGTCACGCCCTCGGTCGCCTCGATGGACACCGTGAAGGCGGTGCCATGCTTGGTGCCGTTGCGCGTGGCCATGGGCGGCAGTTGCAGGCGCTCGCAACGGTCTCGCGTCAGTGTCAGGCAGATCAGGCCTCGGCCAAAGCGGGCCATGAAGTTGATGGCTTCAGGCGTGACGTGGTCAGCGGCTAAGACCAGGTCGCCTTCGTTCTCGCGGTCTTCTTCATCCACCAGGATGACCATGCGACCGGCGGCCAACTCGGCAATCAGCTCAGGAATAGGTGATATGGGCATCCCGCGATTGTAGGCGGGACCGCCCCAATTGACAGAGCGTCAATTGTGACCTTTCGGCAAGATGGGCCGATATCGCGCGCCCGGCTCAACGCTTGCGGCGGAAAAACGTGAATCCGCGCGCTTTGGGTGCCGCGCTGATCGTGGCTGGCGCAGTGACCGGCAGGTCACTCGGCAGCCCCACACCCTTGTCATAAGCAGCCGCCAGCTGAGCCAGGGACTCGAACACGTAGTGCCGGGGGCTGACCCGCTTGCCGATAGCGGCCTCCATCAATGCGATGGATTGCATCACCAGCAGGGAATGCCCACCCAGATCAAAGAAGTTATCCTGGGCCCCGACCGTTGAGACACCCAACAGCTTTTTCCAGATCGCTGCCAGTTGGCGTTGTGTCTCAGTCGTCAGCTCATCATCGCCCTGCCGCACGCCATCGCCGCCCAGTTCTCCCACCGGCTGGCTTGACGCTTGGGCGTGCAACCGAACGCGATCAATCTTTCCATTGGGCAACAGAGGAATGGCCTCAACGCTGTAAAAGTGGCTGGGCACCATGGACGCGGGCAACAACTGACGCAAGTGCCCTTGCATCGATGTGGCGTCCGCAGCCCCATCCTTGGGGACCACATAGGCAACCAGTCGGGGCGAACCCGCATCGTCCGTGTCCGCGCTCACGAGGCAAGCGGCCACCTGGGGGTGTCCTGCCAATTGATGCTCGATGTCGCCCGGCTCAATGCGTACGCCCCGGACCTTGATCTGCCGATCCTGACGCCCCAGACACTCGATGTTGCCGTCCAGGCGCCAGCGACCCAGATCACCCGTGCGGTACATGCGCTGCGGCTCGGCGTCGTCCCCAGGAAATGACGCGGTCACGAAACCACGCTTTGTGGCCTCGGCGCGGTTCAAATAACCTTGCGCCAGGCCCGCACCACCAATCCAGATTTCTCCGGGCACCCCCACAGGACACAGCTGGCCTGCGATGTCAACGATCCTGACCGATGTATTGGCAATCGGCCTGCCCACGTGAATACCCTGCTGCGGATTCAAGATGCGCCCACAGGTGGACCAGATCGTGGTTTCGGTAGGGCCGTACATGTTCCAGACCTCATCGACCCTTGCAAGCAGCTGTTGCGCCAGATCGGCAGGAAACGCCTCCCCGCCCACCAATGCGCGCAGGCCTGCCTGCCCCGCCCAGCCACAGGCCACCAACAGGCGCCACGACGACGGTGTCGCCTGCATCACGGTGATCCGGTGCTGGGCCAGTAACCGCGCCAGTGCTTCCCCATCGCGGCTTTCGACGGTCGAGACAATCACTACTTGGGCGCCAACGGCCAGGGGAACCAGCAACTCCAGAATCGAAATGTCGAACGATGGCGTGGTGACCGACAGCACGCGGTCCGATTGAGCGATCCCGGGCACCCGCTGCATGGCCACGGCAAAGTTGGCCAAGGCGCGGTGCGGCACCAACACCCCTTTAGGCACACCCGTGGAACCCGAGGTGTAGAGCACATAGGCGGTGTCATCGGCCTTGATGGTCTGGGCCGGCCACGGCGAAGATCCCGCAGACACAGCATCCATGGCCACCTCATGCACGTCCAGCAGCAAGGTCGGCAGGCGTTGATCAGCAAAATAATCGGCATGCCCCGACACGGTGACCACACCGCAGGCGCCCGAATCCTCCAGCATGGCATGGAGGCGCGCGCTGGGGCATTGAGGGTCCAGCGGAACATAGGTCAGCCCCGCCGCCAAGATGCCCAGCATGGCCACCACAGCGTCGGTGCCCTGGTCCAGCAGCACGGCCACTCGGTCTCCACGTTGCCACCCGGACCGCCCGATCCAATGGGCGACCCGGGCTGCCCTTTGCCCCAATTGACCATAGCTGAGCGCCCGGCCATTGGCATCGACCAGCGCCACCGCATCCGGGTGTGCCTGAATTCGGGCAGCGATCCACTCAGGCAAGAACCCATCGGGTTCGCACCGACTGGCGGACTGACTCCAAGCACACACCTGGCTCATCTCCTCCTTGTCCATCAGCGGCAAGGCACAAGTCTTCGCGGCGGGCTGGGCCATGGCCGCCTCCAGCAGGGCCACATAACGGCGGGCCATCAGCTCGACGGTCGGGCGGGAAAACACATCCTCATTGAAGCAAAACTCGACGCAGACATCTTCCTTGCGCTCGATCACGAGCACCGACACATCCTCGGTCCCCCCACAGGTGGGCACGGGAATGGCCTGGCGATGCAAGCCCCCCCATTGATCCGTGCGCGAGCGCAGGTCCAGGAACGAAAACAACGTTTGATAGACAGGCGCTTCGGCGTCGTGGCGCGGCAGCGCCAAGCGCTGAACAAGCTGCGCAAGCGGCACCTCCGCATGGTCGAGCGCTTGCTGAAGAACAGCTTTCAATGAGCGCGTGATGTCGTCGAACGAATCGGCATTTCCGAACGAGAAACGCAACGGCAGCGTGTTGACAAAGAACCCGACCACGCCAGCCAACTCCTTGTCGCGTCGGCCCTTCACGGGTATCCCGACCACCAGATCGTGCTGCCCGGACAGCCGAGACAGCAGCACGAAATAAGTCGCTAGCAGCCAAGTGAATACCGAGGATTGGGACTCCCTCGCGCATTGACGAAGACTGGCCATCGCGCTCAACGGCAAGGCCACCAGCACGGAGCCCGACTTACCCGACCAGTCGGCCGTCCGCGGTCGATCCGTAGGCAGGTTCAAGGCCTCGGGCAGCGGATCAAGGCGTTCTGCCCAGTAATCCAGCTCTTCCCGCGCCTCTGGGGTGCCAAGCCATGTGGATTGCCAGGCCGCATGGTCCAGCACCGTCACCGACAGCTCAGGCAGTCTCGCCTCGCGCTCTTCGCAGGCGGCGGCGTACAACTCGCTGAGGTCCTGGCTGATCACCCACATGGACCAGCCATCGCTGATCAAATGGTGAGTCACGGACACGAGCACATGCTCCAGGGCCGCCAGCTTGAACAGCACAAACCGATACAGGGGCCCAGAGATCACGTCAAATGGACGATTCCGACACGCAACAATTTTTTCTTCCAGGACACCCTGCCGGCGAGGCTCCTCAAGCCGTGAGAGATCCTCAAACGCCAGCATCTCGCCTTGAGGAGCGGCCTGAACGCATTGCACCGGGTGCCCATCGGCGCCCTGCCCCATCACCGTGCGCAAGGCGGCGTGGCGATGCACCAAGGCGCGAACCGCATGGTCCAGCGCGAATCGCTGCAAAGGCCCTGACAAGCGCTGCGCTGAACACAGATTGAAGACGGCCTTGGCATCACCTGACAGGCCCTGCTCGACATACCACATGCGCTGCTGCATGAGCGACATCGGCCCCACACCATCGAGTCCGCTCGCGGCAACCCGACCCTCAAGCGCCACTCGGTGCCGAGGAAGCCTGACCAAGGTCTGTGTCAACGATTCAGGGGCGCGTTTCATCCAGGCCCGCGCCCTCAATGAGCGCGCACACCAGCGGACAACATCCGCTCGACATACCGCGCGATCAGGTCGACCTCCAAGTTCACTGGGGAGTCCGGTGCCAACTGCCCCAGCGCCGTGTTCTCGACCGTGTGCGGAATCAGGTTGATGCTGAACTCGGCCTGCCCGTCGGCCAGGTCCGCCACCCGGTTGACCGTCAAACTCACGCCATTGACCGTGATGGAGCCCTTGTAGGCCAGGAAACGCGCCAGGGCGTGAGGGGCGCGTATGCGCAACTCCCACGACTCACCCACCGGCGCGAAATGGCTCACCGTGCCAACCCCGTCGACATGGCCGCTGACCAGGTGCCCACCCAGGCGATCGTGCGCGCGCAGGGCTTTCTCCAAGTTAATCGGGCCCAGGCTGGACAAGCCCGCCGTGCGTGCCAGGCTTTCGGCCGACACATCAATGGTGAAGCGCGCCGCGGGGGCATCGAAGGTGGTGACCGTCATGCAGGCGCCATTGAGGGCAATGCTGTCGCCCAACCCCACGTCATCGACAAAACCTACCGGGGCCTGGATGGTGAGGCGCCGCCCATGGCTGGCGTCCTCGCCCAGGGCCTGCGACTCGATGATCTGGCCCACGCCAGTGATGATGCCGGTGAACATGAACAAACACCTGTCTGTGAATGTGAAAGAAAACTAGAACAGTTCGCGACCAGGCGGGCGGGCCATCACCCTCAAGTCATCGCCCACGATAGTCGTCTCGCGAAACGACAACTGCCACGCGTCCGACAACTGCCCCAGCGGCGACAAGGCCGCCAGACCGCGTCCGGGCCCAATCAACTTGGGCGCAAGATACAACAAGACCTCGTCCACCCATTGCCCCTGGATCAAGGCGGCGTTCAAACGAGCCCCCGCCTCGACGTGCAATTCGTTGATACCGCGGCGCGCCAGGTCGGTCATGACGTGACCCAGGTCCACGTGGTCCACACCCGGCGCCTCCACCAGTTCGACCCCACTGGCCACACGCAAAACCTGCTGCCGACGCCGTCCCGCTTCGTCGTCTTGCGCTGGGGCCAAACCATAAATCAAGACCTGCCCAGGCAGAGCCAACAGCCGCGCCAAAGGCGGTGTGCGCCACTGCGAATCCAACACCACCCGCATCGGCTGCCGAGGTGTTGGTGTTTCAGTGGACGCCAGCCGCACATCCAGGCGGGGATCGTCGTCCAGCACCGTTCCAATGCCGGTGAGCACCGCCCCGGCCCGCGCACGCCACGCATGGCCGTCGGCCCGCGCTGCCGGCCCGGTGATCCACTGACTCTGGCCATTGTCCAACGCAGTGCGGCCATCCAGCGACGCCGCCACCTTCAAGCGCACCCAAGGGCGTTGCCGCACCATGCGCGACAAAAAACCCAGGTTGATTTCTCGGGCCTGCATCGCCTGAGGATGGTCGGGCGGCAGCACATCAACGACGATGCCCGCCGCACGCAAACGCGCCACACCCTCCCCGGCCACCATTGGATTTGGGTCCAGCAAGGCCACCACCACACGGCCCAATTTGGCCGCCACCAACGCATCGGCACATGGCGGCGTGCGGCCATGGTGCGCGCAGGGTTCCAGCGTGACATAGGCGGTCGCGCCCTGGGTCGGCAAGCCACGCGCCTGCGCATCTCGCAGAGCCATCACCTCGGCGTGCGGGCCGCCGGCCTGCTGGGTGTGTCCAAGGCCGATCACACCCCCTTGAGGAGACACCAGCACGCACCCCACCCGGGGGTTGGGGTCGGACAGACCGATGGCCTCGCGGGCCAGCACCAGGGCTTGCGTCAAGAACTGTGAATCAGGCATGCGTGTTACCACCAAGAAGCCGCCCATCTTGCCCGACAAATCAACCGCTGGTCGGCTCCTGGGCACCGCACGTCAGATGCCAACTATTCACGCAAATCACGATCGTTCACAATCCAAGTCATGAAGATACGTGAATTTCGACGCAATAACGCTCAGAACACGGGGTTTACCCTGGTGGAACTGATGGTCACGGTGGCCATTTTGGTGATTTTGCTGGCCATTGGGGTGCCGGCCATGCAGGGCTTCATGGCTCAGCGGCAGGGCGCAGCCAAAACGGACGCCTTTGCCTCGGCCATGCGCTACGCGCGCTCGGAAGCGCTGAAACGTGCACAACCCGTGACCATCTGCCTGACCACAACGGCTGACAGCACGACTCCATCGTGCCAGACCACGGGCCCCATTGACTGGAACACCGGCTGGTTCATTTTCGTGGACAACGCCCCCGCCGATGGCAGCTACGACGTCAATAAGGAACTGCTGCTCAAGGTTCAGCAGCCATTTACGGGGGGCGGCTCGATCGCGCAATCGGCAGCAGGACATAGAACCGTGCAATTCACCGGCGATGGCTTGGCGGCCGGCAGCGACAACACCTTCACCGCCGTCACAACCAGCGGGGACTGTGCGGCAGTCGTTCTCGCCCCGACAGGTCGCGTTCGCTTTGACAAGACACCGCGGGGCACGACTCCTTGCCTATGAACATCATGAAAACGCCTCCCCCAGCCCTGCAACAACGCGGCGCCACACTCATTGAAGTCATGGTGTCCGCCCTGATCGTATCCTTTGGCATCCTGGCGATGATCGCGCTGCAATCGAACGCCATCAAATTCAACAAGACCAGTGAATATCGGTCGATTGCCACCCTGTTGGCCAACGATCTGGCCGACCGCATGCGGGTCAACGCCGCTATCGCCGTGGCAAAACACAGTGGCAACGCCTATGACATGACGACGGCTTATAGCAAGCCGTCAAGCGTGCCTGCCCGCACGGACTGCCTGAATCCCAACAACTGCAGCGCCGAAGAACTGGCGGCCCGCGACCTGGGCGAATGGCAACGCGCCCTGTATTTCGCCCTGCCCGGAGGCAGCGCTTACGTGCAGGCCAATCAGGCTGATCGCGTGGTGGATACCTGGGTGGCCTGGGTCGACCCCGCTGAAACCGCCGCACCTGGCGCAACGGGCGAATGCCCGACCAACTTTGTGGCAGCAACGGCCACCGTGCAACCCCGCTGCATGTTCTTCCGCATTGCCTTGCCCACCCCGGTAATCCCATGAATCGTCGAACTCAAACGCTTGTTCGCCCCCCCGCTCACGGCCGGGTACGCGGGCTCTCCCTCGTTGAATTGATGATCTCCATGGTCATTGGCCTGGTGATCATCGGCGTGGTGTTTGCCAACTACCTTGGCAGCGGCGCCGGCAAAAACAGCAGCAATGCCTTGAGCCAGATGTCCGAAGACGCCACCGTGGCGCTCAACTACATCCGCAAGCAAGTGACCCAGGCTGGTTACAGCCACCCCTACCAAGTCAGTACCACAGGCCTGGATCGCACCTACAAAGGACAAGCCATTTTTGGATGCGACGGCCCCTTTGACAACCAAGCAGCCCCCTTCATCGGCGAACTGACATGCAAAACAGGCGGCGGCACGTCCGACTCCATTGCTGTGGCGTTCGAAGCTGACGCTCAGAATTCAGTCATGCGCAACAGCGGAACCCAACCCGGGGACTGTGTGGGAAGCGGCATCACCGCCACACCGAGTGTCGGCGCAATCCCAAGCTACTACCTTGCGGAGAGTCGGCTGTACGTCAATCCCAGCAACAGCTTGTCATGCCAAGGTAACGGACAAAACAGCCTGCCGACCACCGGAACCTCGTTGCTCGGATCGGCTGCGCCCCTGGTTGACAACATTGTCAGCATGCGGATTCGTTACGGGGTGGCCGCGCCAGCACCCGCCCCCCGTCTCCCCACCAAGTTCATCAAGGCCAGCGATGTCGGAGTGGCCACCAGCGCCACCTGGAAAGATGTGGTGGCCGTGCGCGTCTGCGTGGTGGTGCGCAGCGAAAACGAAATCCTCGACGCGGCCACACCCTATTACGGCTGCGACGCGATCGACTCCTCCGAAACAACCCTCGCCAAACTTCTGACCACCCCCACCGACCGACGCCTGTACCGTGCGTTCTCAACCACCGTCATGGTCCAAAACAAATTGTGAGGCCCGTCATGCATTCCCAACCCCACAAAGCCCAGCAGGGCGTGGTCCTGATCGTGGTGCTCATCATGCTGGTGATCATCGGCCTGACCTCCGCCGCCGTGATGCGCAATGCCCTGAGTGCCGACCTCGCCAGCGCCAACGTGCGCAATGAAACGCTGGCCACGGAAGCCGCCCAGGCCGCTTTGGCGTATTGCGAACAGCAAGTCATCACCGCAGGAAGCACCATGCCAATCAAAGCGGTTTCGGCCAATCAGCACTGGGCCGACTTGACCCATTGGCTACCGGGCGCAGCGGATGGCACGGTCAGCCCGCCCAACTGGAAAACCGCCAGCGCCACTGGCAACTCGGGCAGCGCCAAGGCAAGCACCGGAACCGCACCCGCGCCGCAGTGCATGGCCGAAAAAATCACTTTGACCGGCGCCGGCGACGCCATCCTGGTCACCGCTCGAGGCTTCACCCCGGACTTCCAGGAATCAGCCAAGGGCCAAACCATTACTGGGTCGGCCGTCTGGTTGCAGTCCACCCTGCAGGTTAAGTAACAAATATTAGAAATCAGGAGCAGCCCATGTCTCTCGCCTTTCACCCCACCCGACTTCGGTTTGGCAAAAAACTGACGACCTGCCTCAGCATCGTTGCCCTGCAGATCAATATGCTGACCCCGACTTGGGCCGCATTATCGCAAACGCCCCTGCTGGCCAGCAATGGCATCGCCCCAAAACCCAACGTCATATTGACCCTGGATAACTCGGAGTCGATGTCACTCAACCACATGCCCGAAGAACTCGCCGGCACGCAGATCGTCCGCATGCACCCGGATGACGATCTTTCCATCGCTTCACACACGCTCTTAAAATCGGTGGCAGGGTATGTGCCTGCGACAGGAAATTGCAGCAATAATATATTTGAATGCAAAATGCGTTCATCCGGCGTCAACACAATTTACTACAATCCAGCGGTTTTTTACAAACCATGGATCAATCCAAATAACCCAAGTGCACGGCTGGCTGATTCAGCGTTCACAGCAGCGCCCGTCGACCCCAACGCGTCTGCCAGCACGATTATTAACCTCAGCACCACGGGTGCCAAACTTGCAAAATGGTGCACTTCTGACAGCGAATGCAACTCCAGCAGCAAGAAATTCAACCCCGGCATCTTTTACATCCTTAAAACCCCAACACCATCCGATCAGGTTACGGACTACACATTAGTCGACCTGAATTCAGGCACAGGCCCAACTTATGGGCGCACACTTTACCCGCAGCGGACCGACTGCCCTGAAACCGGCAACTGCACCCTGGCGACAGAGCAGCAAAACTTCGCCAATTGGTTCACGTATTACCGCGCACGAATTCTATTCACCAAAGCCGCCTTATCGGAAGCATTTGCGTCCCAGGGCAACACCCTGCGGCTGGGTTGGGGATTCACGCAATTCGCCACCTCGTCCAATACCGTTGACAGCGTATCCATTACGGGGGGGCCTATCCAGGGCGTACGCGACTTCACTGACAAATACAAAACCGATTTTCTGAAAGCCATCCAAACAACCCAACTCCAAGGCAGCACTCCTTTGCGATACGCCATGGACGGGGTCGGGCAATATTTTCAACGCACGGATACTCAAAGCCCATGGCGTGACAACCCAGAGTCCACCTCTTCCGGTAAAACGCTCTCCTGCCGCCGTGCCTACAATATATTGACCACCGATGGTTATTACAACGACGACAGCTTAGGCTCCATCTACAAGGGGGGCAAAAACAATATTGAAAACGTTGACAATCAAACGGTTTCCTCCGGCAACGCCACCCATTACACCCCCACCAAGCCCTATGCGGATAGCGCGAACACCCTCTCGCTTGCCGATATTGCCATGTATTACTGGGCAAACGACTTGCAAAGCGGGATTGACAACAACGTCCCCACCATCCCAAAGAATATAAATATTGGCGATGCCACCTACTACGACGCCGATAAAGATCCCGCCACTTGGCAGCACCTCACGCAATTCACCGTGGGCGTGGGCGTGGCAGGGAGCCTGAATCCACGCACCGATCTGCCTGCACTGAAGAGCGGGGCTTTAAGCTGGCCAAAAATTTCGTCTAACGCCTCGAGAATTGATGACCTGTGGCATGCCGCCGTTAATTCCCGCGGCCAGTTTTACATGGTCAATGATGCCAGCAGCTTCAAAAAGGCCATCAAAGATGCCGTGGGAAAAACAGGCAATCTGGATTTGCGAGAGGGGGGCGTGGCACTTGCTGGTCAAACCATTCAAAGCGCCTCACGAAAATACGTCCCGACTTACAACGCATTCAGCGATTCACCATGGACCGGCGACCTTGCCGCTTATGAGTTGGACACCAAGGGAAACCTCGTCAGCAAAACCCCAATCTGGACGGTGGCCAATCAAGTTCCCAGCGCTCAGGTCCCCAGCGATCAGATCCCGAAAAATCGGGTTCCGAGCGAGCAGAACCGTAAACTATTTGTCTGGAACTCCAGTACCGGCAATGCCGTTCCTTTCCAATGGGACAGCATGGACGCCAGCAACAAGAGCCTCATGCCTTCCGGATCGTCCAAATTGATCGACTATGTGCGTGGCGACACCTCCAACGAAGGCCCGGACACAGGAAAATTCAGAGAACGAAACGGTTCAAAGTTTGCCGACTTCATTGACTCGAATCCTCTTTACGTGAAGGATCACGTCAACCTGAAATACGGCTCACTGACCAATGGCGGGACAAGCTATTCAGATTTCATCACGAACAAAGGAAATCGCTCGCCCGTGATATTCATCGGCGGCAATGGCGGCTTCCTTCATGGTTTCCAAGATACTGATGGCACCGAAGTTTTTGGATTTGTTCCAAGAGGGGTTATTGGCAACCTCCCCAAACTTGCGGAGCAAAATTATGGGCGCAGCAATGATGGTAACGAGCATCAGTTTTACGTGGATGGTCCCATCGTCGAATCAGATGCCTACCTCAACAATGGCTGGCGCAATGTCCTGGTAGGCGCCCTCGGCGCTGGCGGAAAAGGGGTTTACGCCCTGGATGTGAGCAACCTCAGTGGACTGAGCGCCAACAGCGTAATGTGGGACGCAACCCTCCCCACCGACAACGATGTAGGATCCATCGTCTCGGCCCCGCAAGTGGGCGTTTTGCCTGACGGCAGCTGGAAGGTCTTTGTCGGCAATGGCTACGACAGCACCAGCGGCGCGGCGGCCCTCCTGATGTACGACATGGGCACAGGCTCGCTGAGTAAACTGGTGCTGGGCAACACCTCAGCCAGCCCCAATGGCCTCGGCGGCGTGCTGCTACTGCGCAACGCCAAACAAGAAGTCATTGGCGCCTATGCGGGTGACCTGAATGGCAATCTTTGGCGCTTTGAATACAGCGCTTCTGCGCAAGCCATGGTGGTGGGCTACGGCAACTCCCCACTGTTCGTGGCCAAAGACAGCAACAACCAGCGACAACCCATCACGGCGGCCCCCGCCATTGTTTCCCACCCCTCGGGCGGCAACGTCCTCGTGTTTGGCACGGGAAAACTGCTCGAAGCCACCGATAAGACAAGCTCGGCCAATCGCCAAAGCCTGTACGGTGTCTGGGATAAGAATGGCCTTGATGTCGTCACCAGCGGCCTGACACCCCCATTTGCTGTGGCCGACGGCTCCAACCCGCGCGTTGGGAAGCTGATCGAGCAAACAGCCACACCAGCGGCGATCGCCGGGACATTTGATGTCACCAGCAATCCTCAAAACAACAAATCGCTGGGCTGGTTCCTGGACCTGAGCATCAAAGATGGTCAACGTCTGATCTACCCCGTCCAGACTATTGGCAGCTACGCATTGTTCGGGACCATCGTGCCGTCAAGCGCCGCCACACAATGCACCACTGCCACGGCAGAGGCCTATAACTTTTTGCTGCCTGCCAGGACAGGTGCGCAATCCAGCGCACCCATATTGGACCTCAACGGTGACGGCTTCATCAATTCACAGGATGGGAACTCTTCGGCCTACAGGACCGATGCTGACGGTACAAATACCCCCCTTACAGGCGATGGCACGAGCAATGGCAACGGCACCCCAGGACCCACTCCGTACGAGTGCCAAATCCATAACACCACAAACAAGATAGATTGTGTTCTTCCAAAAGAGGATCCAAACAAATACACAAAGATCGTGGACCGCGTCTGGAAGCGTCTGCTCAATGTGCCCCAACCTCATTGAAACCGATGAAAAAGTCCATCTCAGTCCGGTCCGCCGGCTTCACCCTGATCGAAGTGATGATCGTGGTGGCCATCATCGGCATCCTGGCGGCCATCGCCTACCCGTCGTACACCGAGCACGTCAGGCGCTCGCATCGGGCCGAGGCCCAGACTGCTTTGCTGCAGGCCGCCCAGTTCATGCAGCGTTTCTATGCCGCGAACAACGGCTACGACCGGGATCTGTCCACCAATGCGCCTGTTCTGCCGAGCACCAGCGTGCCTGCCAACGGTGCTGCGGTCTATACCCTGGGGTTTGTTGACAAGTCATTAACGTCAACGGGGTACACCTTACAGGCGGAACCAGTGGCCCAAAGCGTGATGGATGGTGACAAGTGCGGCACGCTCACGCTCACCGGCCTGGGTGTCAAAGGCATATCCGACGGCGCCACCGGCGTCACCTGGCAGGATTGCTGGAAATAAACCGACCCGAGGCAAGGTGCCTCAAGCGCCCTCTTTCCCGCCCCGCTTGCCCGTCTCCTTGATCGCCGCCACAAACTCGCTGACGTCGTCAAAGCTGCGGTATACCGAGGCAAAGCGCACATAGGCGACCTTGTCGAGCTTGCGCAACTCGCGCATCACCCACTCACCCAACTGGGTCGAATCGACCTCTTTCTCACCGCTCTGGCGCAGCTTGGCCTCAATGGCCTCAACGGCCAGATCCAGCGCCTCGGCACTGACGGGGCGCTTGCGCAGCGCCACCATCATCGAGCCCTTCAGCTTGGCTCGCTCATAGTCCGTGCGCCGCCCATCCCGCTTGACGATGGCGGGCAACTCGATCTCGGCGCGCTCGTAGGTGGTGAAGCGCTTGTCACAGGCATTGCAGCGGCGCCGCCTGCGGATCGAATCGCCTTCGTCTGAATCCCGGGTTTCAACAACCTGGGTGTCCAGGTGTCCACAAAAAGGGCAGCGCATACCGCGCAGGTCAGCGGTAAACCGGGAAGTCGCGGGTCAGCGCGGCCACCTTTTCACGCACACGGGCGATGGTCGCCTCGTCGTGCGGCTTGTCCAGCACGTCGGCAATCAGGTTGGCGGTGATCATGGCCTGCTCTTCCTTGAAACCACGCGTGGTGAAGGCCGGGCTGCCCAGACGAATACCGCTGGTCACCATGGGCTTTTGCGGATCGTTGGGGATGCCGTTCTTGTTGCAGGTCATGTGGGCCTGGCCCAGCAGGGCCTCGGCTTCCTTGCCGGTCAGGCCCTTGGGACGCAGATCCACCAGCATCAGGTGGCTTTCCGTGCGGCCGGAGACAATGCGCAGGCCGCGCTGGGTCAGCGTGGTGGCCAGCGCCGCGGCATTCTTGACCACTTGCTGTTGATAGGCCTTGAATTCGGGCGACAGCGCTTCCTTGAATGCCACGGCCTTGCCAGCGATCACATGCATCAGCGGGCCGCCCTGGATGCCGGGGAAGATGGCGCTGTTGATTTGCTTGGCCACGTGGTCCTTCATCAGGATCAGGCCGCCGCGCGGGCCACGCAGTGTTTTGTGGGTGGTCGAGGTGACCACGTCGGCAAAGGGCACCGGATTGGGGTAGACGCCCGCAGCGATCAGGCCGGCGTAGTGGGCCATGTCCACCATGAAGTAAGCCCCCACCGCCTTGGCCACCTTGGCGAAGCGCTCGAAGTCGATGCGCAGGGCATAGGCCGAGGCGCCCGCGATGATCAGCTTGGGCTTGTGTTCGTGGGCCAGACGCTCCATGGCGTCGTAGTCGATCTCTTCTTGCGCATTCAGGCCGTAGCTGACCACCTTGAACCACTTGCCCGACATGTTCAGGGGCATGCCGTGCGTCAGGTGACCGCCTTCGGCCAAGCTCAGGCCCATGATGGTGTCGCCGGGTTGGATCAGGCCAAAAAACACGGCCTGGTTGGCTTGCGAACCCGAATTGGGCTGCACATTGGCGTGCTCGGCACCGAACAGTTGCTTGAGTCGGTCGATGGCCAGTTGCTCGACCACGTCGACGTTCTCGCAGCCGCCGTAGTAACGCTTGCCAGGATAACCCTCAGCGTACTTATTGGTCAGTTGCGAGCCTTGCGCGGCCATCACAGCCGGCGAGGTGTAGTTTTCAGAAGCGATCAGCTCGATGTGGTCTTCCTGACGCTTGTTTTCGGCCTGAATGGCCGCCCACAGGTCAGCATCGACATCGGCGAGTTGGTATTGGGCGCGATCAAACATGGCTTGGCAGTCCTCTTCATACGTGTGAAGACCCACTGCAGCAATGTCTGCAAGAGGGCTGCCCAGGCGAACGGCTCAAACAGCGGTCAAGCCTGATGCTTGACGCCGGCCGCGCTTCCCAGTGGTTCACCACCTCAGGCCCCCAAAGACCGGGGCCGTCTATCGCCAGTCGCGCGGCTAGGTCGGATTGTATCGGACTGAGGTCCGACTTGGGAATGGTCGGGGCGCTCTCAGCGCGTCAACATGGCCACTTGTTCGGCGCGGCGAATGGCTGGTGCCGTCTCGCTGGCAGAGGGTGCCGCAGGGACAGGCACGGCCTGCATCAACCCCGGAAGACCGGCGCCGTCCGGTGCACGACCGGCCGCGGGCCGCAGGGACTCTGCGTCAACGGTCGTACTGGCTTCAATCGCCAAGGCCGCAGGCGCCACCGCGTTGGCGGGTACCTTCTGGCCAGCGGCCACCCGTCGCAAAAACGACTGTTCGCCCAACACCTTGCTCGCGTAACCGCCATCGTCCGTCAGGTTGGCAGCCCCCACGTAGTACTTCAGCCCCCCTTCGAGGCTGCCAGCACGCTGAATGCATTCCTTGAGCACCTGCACCCCTACGCGCAGATTGGTCACCGGGTCAAAGGCGGCGTTCTGGCCCCCGAAGATCTGGTATTTGTCATGGTGGATGCGAGTCATCACCTGCATCAAACCCTGTGCGCCCACATGGCTTTGCGCGAATGGATTGAAGCTGGACTCGATCGCCATGATGGCCAGGATGAGCGTTGGCTCCACGCCCGCCCGATGCCCAACGTCCCAGGCCTCCTGAACCAGGCGGCTGACAGGCTCGGGGGCCACGCTGTAGCGGCGCGATAGCCAGTAAGCCACCAACGCCTGCTGACGACTCAGCGCGTCCGGATTGGTCGCCGTGGCGCGCTGGATGGCTTCAGGCTCGGCCATCGCCAGCAACACATCATTGAGCTTGGGGTCCACCCCACTAACGGCCGCCGTGCGGGCTGTGGCCCGCTCCACCAGCCAACCCAGGGCACGCCCCTCCAAACCGTGGCGCATATCAGCACGCCCGGCCAGAAACACCACCACAGCCACCGCAGCCAAGCCCAGCAAGGCCAATGCATTGTGGCCGACCTGGCGAAAACCAACCACCACGTCCGACACAAACAAACGCATTCCAGCGCGTGCGGACGAGACCAGCTCGCTCACTTCACGATTCATCGCTGTCATGACACTCCTCTCTCACCACCGCTTGCTGAAGTTCAGCAATGCGACAGAGATAATCACCCTGCACCGCCTGGCATGTCACGCCAGACCTTTGTGACACGACGGGCCAAACTCGGCAGCGTCATGTCCGCAAACATCAGGGAAAACCCGGGAAAACCTACACCGGGGTCGATGGGAGCGGATTCTAGGCACCCTTCTAATAACCAGTCAAGCATAAGAACAATCTCTTTTATATCAAAAAACATGAAATATCGTGACCTTCGGGACTTCGTGGCAGGGCTGGAGCGGCTTGGCGAACTGAAACGTATCGTCACGCCTGTATCCGTGCGGCTAGAGATGACGGCCTTGAGTGACCGCGTGCTGCGCGCCGGCGGTCCAGCCCTTTGGTTTGAGCAGCCGGTGGGCGCCAACACCCCTCAAATGCGGGGGCCGCAGGCCTACAAAATTCCCGTTTTGACGAACCTTTTTGGCACTCCTCGCCGCGTGGCTTTGGGAATGGGGGCCGACGATGTCAGCGAATTGCGTGGCATCGGCAGCATGCTGGCCAGCCTGAAAGAGCCCGAGCCGCCCAAGGGCTTGAAGGACACCGGCAAGCTGATCCAGATGGCCAAGGCCCTGTGGGACATGAAGCCCAACAAAGTCGGCAAAGGCCCTTGCCAGGAGGTGGTCATTGAAGGCGACGAGGTCGATCTGACCCAGCTGCCCGTGCAACTATGCTGGCCCGATGACGCCGCGCCGCTGCTGACCTGGGGCCTGGTGGTCACCCGGGGGCCGCAAGGCGTGCCCAAGGCCCGCACGCGCCAGAACCTGGGCATCTACCGACAGCAGTTGATCGGCCCGCGTCAAGTCATCATGCGCTGGCTGGCCCACCGAGGCGGGGCGCTCGACTTCCGCGAATTCGCGCTGGCCAACCCCGGTCAGCCCTTCCCCATCGCCGTGGCCTTTGGCGCCGACCCCGCCACCATCCTGGGCGCCGTCACCCCGGTCCCGGACTCCTTGAGTGAATATCAGTTCGCGGGCCTGCTGCGCGGCAGCCGCACCGAGGTGGTCAATACCCAGGTCGGCGAGCGCACCCCCGAGGGTGAGCACTGGCTGCAAGTGCCCGCCAGCGCCGAGTTCGTGCTGGAAGGACACATCCCCACCGCACCGATCGGATTCAAAGGCGTCAGCGACCACGGTGTGCCACTCATGGAGCGTGGCGGCTATCTCCATGCGCTGGAAGGCCCGTTTGGCGACCACACCGGCTATTACAACGAACAGGACTGGTTCCCCGTGTTCGAGGTGAACCGCATGACGCACCGCAAGGACCCGGTCTACCACTCCACCTACACCGGCAAACCGCCGGATGAACCCGCCGTGCTGGGCGTGGCCCTCAATGAAGTCTTCGTGCCGCTCCTGCAAAAGCAGTTCCCCGAGATCGTTGACTTCTACCTGCCGCCCGAAGGCTGCAGCTACCGGATGGCCATCGTCAGCATGAAAAAGGCCTATCCGGGCCACGCCAAGCGCCTGATGTTCGGGGTGTGGAGCTTTCTGCGCCAATTCATGTACACCAAGTTCATCATCATCGTGGACGACGACGTGGACACCCGCAACTGGCAGGAAGTGATCTGGGCCATCACCACCCGCATGGACCCGGTGCGCGACACCACCCTGGTCGACCACACCCCGATTGACTACCTGGACTTTGCCTCGCCCGTCAGCGGCCTGGGCGGCAAGATGGGGCTGGACGCCACCAACAAATGGCCCGGCGAGACCAGCCGCGAATGGGGCCGCCCCATCACCATGCCCAATGAAGTAACCCAGCGCGTGGATGGCCTGCTGGCCGACATCATGGGCATGAGCAAGCCCCAGCCCTAAGCCATGGACCAAAGGACTTGCGCCGCACCTCGGCTTGGTCTATTCTGAAGTTGCCTGTTAAGCAGGCAAACAAAGATGACGCAGTCACTGCGTCTCGGGAAATGGCAAACATTACCCTTTGCCCTTCCCTCGGACGGCTTCGCGCCGCTCCAGCCCCCGGCTTGGCCGGGGGTTTTTCGTTGTCACCCCCCCATCAGCAGCCCCAGCAACTCGTGGCAAGCCAGCCGCACGTTGAGCACGCCGCCCATTGAGGGCAACCAGTCCAGTGCGCCCACCCCGTCACGGCTCCAATAGCCCATGGCCGCCGGCGTGATCAGTGGCGCGGGCTTGCCTGCCCGGACCGCCCACTGCGCGGCCGCCTGCTCAAACGCACGGCGCGCACGCGGCATGTGCCAAGCCTCGGTCACCACCACAATCTCAGTCACACCCTGCCCCGCCAGCAAGGCCACGCTGGCGGTCGCATTGCCACGCGTATCCGGCGAATCTTTTTCAATCCACCGCAGCGGCACGCCATACATCTGCACAGCCACCCGCGACGCCACCTCAGCCTCGGTCGGGCCTGGAGTCACCGTCTTCTGCCCCCAGCCAACGCCCCCACTGAAGCCCAGAGGCAGCCCCGTCCGGCGACTGAGCCACACGCCATATCGCAGCCGCTCGGCCGAAGCCCGGCCCAGGTCGGCCATGCCGTATTCAGGCGCATGTGGAACCACCCCACCACCCAACACCATGATGCCCACCTGCGGCGCTGCCTGTCGTGTTGCCTGCCGTGTTGCCTGCTGGACGTACTCACGCCCCACCCGCTCCAGGCGCGACTGTGCGGCGCCCCAAACAGGGGGCGGCGGCCTCAAGGCCCAATCCTGCAGCAGCAGCGCCGTCCCGGCGGTCGAACTCAGCCACAGCAGCCCCACGCCGGTCAACAGCACCAGATAGCCCAAACCGCGTCGCGGCAGGATCAAACGTGCGCCCACCAGTACCAGCACCAGCCAGGGCACCGGAGGCAAGGCCAAGGCCTTCAACAAGGGCTTGCACTCTCCCCATTCAATCATCGTCGCCCCTAAGAAGAACACTTGCCGCTTTGTTCTGGATAATCATGCTGGACTGAAGCGCAAGTCTACGCACAAGGACGCCCGACATGGAAGCGAACCATCCTCCCAGCCCCCCCCTTGAAGAAGCCACCTTTGGCGGAGGCTGCTTCTGGTGCCTTGAAACCGTGCTCAACCAGATCCGCGGCGTCATTCAGGCCGAGTCTGGCTACAGCAACGGCCACCACCCTCACCCCACCTACGACGACATCTGCACCGGCAACACTGGGCACGCCGAAGTGGTCCGGGTGCGCTTTGACCCCGCAGTGGTGAGCTACCCGCAACTGCTGGAAGTATTTTTTACCATCCACGACCCCACCACGCTGAACCGCCAGGGCAACGACGTGGGCACGCAATACCGGTCTGGCGTGTACACCCACAGTGACGCCCAAGCCCAGCAGGCCCGGGCCCTGATTGATGAATTGAACGCCCGCCACGTGTTCAGCATGCCCATCGTCACCGAAGTGCGGCCGGTGGCCAACTACCACCCTGCTGAAAACTACCACCAAGGCTATTTCGAACACAACCCGCACGCAGGCTACTGTTCATTCGTGGTGGCGCCCAAGGTATCCAAATTCCGGCAGGCCTTTGCCGACCTGCTCAAAAAGGGCTGAACGACTCGCGTCAAGGCGCCAAGCGCTGCAGTGTCCACTGACCATCGGCCGCTTTTTCGAACACCAAACGGTCGTGCAGTCGCGAAGGGCGGCCCTGCCAGAACTCCCAACGATCCGGCACCAGCCGGTAGCCACCCCAGAGCGGAGGGCGCGGCGGGTCGTCGCCCAAACGAGCCTGCTGCTGGGCCAGATTTGCCTCCAGCACGGCCCGCGAGTCAATGACCTGACTTTGCGGCGACACCCAGGCCCCGATGCGCGACCCCAGCGGACGCGACCGGTAATAGTCATCCGACTCGGCCTCGCTCACCTTCACGACCCGCCCTTCGATGCGCACCACCCGCTCCAGCTCGCCCCAGAAGAACTGGATCGCCGCAAACGGATTACTCAGCAGATCCTGCCCCTTGCGACTGGCGTAATTGGTGAACCACACCAAGCCGTGCTCATCAGCCCCCTTGAGCAACAAAACGCGGGTTGAAGGACGCCCCCCCACACCCACCGTGGCCAGGGTCATGGCATTGGGCTCCAAGACCTTGGCCTGCACCGCCTCATCAAACCAATGGTGGAACTGGTCCAGCGGGTCGGGTTTCACATGGGATTCGTCCAGAGCGGCGTGCTCATAGCTTTTGCGCATCTGCGCCAAGTTGTGCGGGTTCTTATTCATGTCGCCAGTATCGGCCAGGCAAGCGACTTTTAAAAATGCGCCATATTTTTTGGGGGTATGTCCTTAAGTAAAGCTGCTCTAGTGCAATGCAGCAAATTGGCGCACACTTTGACACACATCAATTCTTCACCCCATGGCGCCCATGCCCACCCTCCTCATCCTGGCTGACCCTGCCCCGGACAGCATGACGGTCATGGATGGCGAACGCCCTGTTGCCGACCAGGCGATGAACCAGTTCAACATGCTGGACAGCACCCTGCGTCGCGGTTTGGCCAGCGGCCTGCCAATGGTGGTGGTGGCCGCCTCTAACCTGGCCCGACAGGCCCGCACCATGGTGCCGGGCAACGATGTCATTGAATTGCCCGCAGACTTGCCGCCCTTGTCTCGCGCCGACCGCCTGGCCCGTGCCGTAGCGGCTGGCGTGGCGGCCAGTGCCCAAGCGCCCGGCTGGATCTTGCTACCCGCCGACATGCCTGTATTGCAGGTAGACACCTTGCGCGCCGTCGCACAAGCCGTGCTGCAATACACCGTGGTGTTTCCCCAGTACCGGCAACTGCGCGGTCACCCGGTGGGTTTTTCAGCGGAATTGTTTTCAGAACTGATCCGCCTCGACAACGAACGGGACCTGGCCCGGCTGACGACCCGCTACCCCGCCATGGGGCTGGAGGTGAACGATCCCGGCGTGTTGATGCAGCAGAGTGGTCACAGCGGGTTAGAGCATTTTCAGAGGCCATGGCACAGCGAATCCGAAATGCACCTGTGACGCTGAGACCCTCCTCGACCTCACCTCAACCTAGTGCGCCTAAGGCTCACCACTGTTGTACCAACGCTGAGCCTCTTCCAGCGCTTGTTCGAGCTTGACTGGCTCGCGATTGCCTTGATCACTGGCTTTTTGCCACTCAGCAAAGGCCACCGCCTGGCGACGTTTGAATTGTGTCAGGCGCTCTTTCTGGGCAAGCAGTTTCTCCTCATCAGGCTGAGGCGCGACCGTTGCCAGATGGGCAAGCCACTCCTGCAAGCGCTGGTCGCGCTTCTTCTCATCAGGCTCCAGGTCGTTCAGCAAGACCGAACTCATCATCAACGCCTCAGTGCCGGTGAATTCGCCTTTCGCCAGACGGTCAGGCAGTTGCTCCAGCAGGTCCGCCGCCAGTTGATGGCGCTCCCGTGAGCGTCGAGGATCATCAACCCCCTGCTGCCACGACTCAAAACTTCGCTGGTACTTCAGATAGCTGACCACCCGCTGAGCCTCGCCTGCCGAACCTGGCACTTTCGCCATGGCTCGGTTCAAGGCGGCCCAGTCTTCATCACTCACTTCTGACGGCCGCCCTTCCAGCATGGCCGGTGAAGACGTCCCGGCGCCTCCCAAGGGAGATGGCCCTGTCGTTGTGGCCGCCGCATTGGTCGGTGCGCTTGACGACATCGAAGCCCCAGCGGGGGTTGTCTGCGCTGGTGGGCTGAGCCACCACCATATGGCCGCGCCTGCTGCAGCGCCGACCAAAAGCAATGCCCCGATTCGAGGCAAAGACTTGGACTTTTGATAAGTGATCATGTTTGCAAAAAAGAAAGGTCCACCAGACCAAGCGAAGTCTTCACTTCACCCAACTCTGACGGACCAAGGTACTTCAACAACGCACCCACGAAACTGGAGGATTACCCCTTAATCGCGGGCGTCTGCCACATTATCAGGGAGCGGGAACGTAAGGCGTGGTCGAGGCAGCAGGCTTGCGTGTGGCGAGGCTGATGTTTTGCGTGAGGGAGCCGAAGTCGTTGCTGAGCAGGGCCACGGCGTAATCAGGCAGTTGCAGGTCGGCAATCATGGCGGCCTTGG
>JAGWTR010000009.1 GCA_028868855.1 Burkholderiales bacterium
CACCCAGGTGCCGCTCTGTTCGTTGCCGGGGGCATGGCCGGTGTCGGCGCCTCCTGGCGTTTGCGGTGCAGTCAGCGCCCCAGCCAAGGGCGCGATGCCGCGTTGCCAGCCAAACTGGATGCGGATGCGGTGGTTGCGGTCGGTACTCAGTGGCTCACCCTTTGCTGCCATGACGACTGCGGTTTGCGGGCCAGGAGCCGTGGGCCCATTGCGTGGCTGTGGCGCCAGGCGGGCGGTGGCTGGTGCGGCCTGGAACCGGTTGCGGTAGCTGCCCTGCTCAATGTCCGTGCGTTGCAGGATCTGGGCGGCTTGGTGCCCTAGGTTGTTGGCCGCTTCGTGGCTGATGCTGACTGCGCAAAAGGCATTATCGGCATCCGCGCCCATACCCTGCGGGTACCGACTGTGTTCGGTGATCTGGAAGGTGATGCCAGGGCTCAAGGCGCGCACGGCGCTTTGGCCCGATGTCAGGACTTGGCCCAACTGGTGCGCGGCCATCATGGCTTGGACACGGGCGTCTGCCGTTTTGCTGCTGGCAGGCTGGGCCGTGCCCACGCGGCCATCGGCAAAGCAGCGTTCGCCGTGGCCGCTGTAGTGCTCCAGTGTGGGCACATTGCCCAGCGCGATGTCAGCGCGGCCCATCAGCGAGGTTTGTGCGCTCACGCCTGCCAGCTGGCGCTCATCCCAAGCCGCCAGGGTGACAGTGTTGGTGCCCACTTGCTGCCCCGCGCTCCATGCGGTGATGGTGTCTTGTGCCAAGCCTGTGCTGAGGTTGAAGGCCTGCGCGATGGCAGCGGCCAAACCGCCCGGGCCAGCCCCTCGTATGTCAGGACGGCTGAAGCGCAACGCGCCCAGATCGGGCCGCTTGGCGTTGTGGTCAAAGATCACCAGGGTGTGTTTGGCTGCCCGTGGTCCTGCGATGGCGCCTTGTGCATCCCCATCGTGATCAATGTGCCAACTCCACCCTTCACGCGCCATGAGCCGAGTCACGAAGGCCCAGTCGGCCTCACGGTGCTGTGTGGTGATCTCATGCACCGGGCCTGGATCAGCCACATCAAATTTGAAGCGGGCTTGCGGGTAGGCCGACAACACCGCGCTGACAATGTCGGTGCTGGTGGCATCTTGGAAGATGCGTGTGTCGCGCCGCTGCTTGAGCCAGTGCGTGAAAGCGGCCAGTTGCAGGCGGTAGCTGCCCAAGCCGCCATCGCTGCCCATCTGGCCTGCTTGCACCACATAGCCGTGCCAGTTGCGCCAAGTACTGTTCGCTTGCATCAGGCGCAAGGTGACTTGCTCGCCGATCAAGGACTTGAGTTCGAGGTGGGCGTTCGTGCTGAGGCAATCGACCTCAGCCCACATCGGTTCATCGGCATGCAGCCCTTCGGCCAATGTGAATCGCTCGACCACCAGGATGCCCGATGGCAGCGCGGTTTCGATCTGGATGAGTCGGGTGCTTTGGCCAATGCTCAAGCTGGCCTTGAGACGGGACACCAGTTCGGCGCCCAGGCTGGAGAGGCCTCCAGGCAGAGGGACATTCATGACGGGAAACTCACCTGAGGGGTTATTGGTATGTAGCCCCTCATGGACAACGACACAAAAGACCGATTCGAGGCAAGCAGGATTTTAGGTTTGCCGCAGGGGACGACTGACGCATCTTTGGGGGGTGTGAGGACGCCAGGATTGAAACAGTCCGTAACAGCGAGTCTCGGAAGGTTTTTCTCACGATGGGACTCATTGAAATCCGACTCGAATTCCGCCATGAAAAAAACCCCAAGCGAATCAATCACTTGGGGTTTCGGCTTGGCGAGGGTGACATGCGAACCCCCTGGCCACTCAAGGCTTTGCGGGCAATTCGGTGATTTCGTACCCCCATACGAGCCCCCAACGCTCTGGGATGCCATGGAACTCTACGAGTCCTCATGACCCATGCATTCAGGCTTCGCGGTCCGTCCGGACTCACTTGTGCCGCCAGACTTCGATCAGCCGGTCGGCTTCATTGAGGTGCCTTTGCATGGCGTAGATCGCACCATTCAAGGCCACCACAATCAAATCGGCAGGATGCTCGATTGCGCCCGGGTTCTTCCAATCCGGACAAATCGCTTTGAGCGTTGCATCCAAGGTTGGCGCCATGTCTGTGTGCCGCTCGAACATCCAGAGCACCCGCATGGCGTCGGTCGCATACGTCCACGAACTCGTGCAGGCGCTTGCGGTGCACGGCCCGGCAGGCGACAGCAATCAGTAGATAGGCCAGGGCGCCGCCCAGCACTTCAGACGAACCTAGCCAGCCCATTGCCGCGCAGAGCCAGCCCACGATGATCCAGACCGCCAGGACGAGCATGTCTAGGCCTTTGGTGAGGAAGGGTGGATCTTGACGGACATAGTTCGCGCTGGCGCCCGTCGTCGCGTTGTACAGGCCCAGCACGGTCGCACCCGCCAGCACCAGCGTCACGCAGTGCGTCTTCCTGGCGGGCATCAGCTTGGTATGGATGACGAAACCACGTTCATCCTCATGGCTGGTGGCCAGCCACAGCTCGCGGCGCTCGTTGCACACTGGCCGCTCGTGCCAGTGCATGGGCTTGTTGGTGAACCGGTTCGATTGGATGATGGTACCGGTGACAGTCTTGATTCGCCACATGATTGCCCTCCGTTGATGGGATGGCATCAGATTCACATGCAGCCAATAGACTTCAAGTGCAGCCCACACGAGGCCGCGCATCGACTCGCCATCACCGACTAGCCACAGCCCTGCCGACCTTTCAAGCAGGAATCAAGATTTGCTGAACAGGAATCGCCATCTTCCGCTTGCTCTTTGGTTTCGTCACGCCATCGTCAACGGCGGCGAGCAGTGCTTGCGTCAAGGACCCAAGCGCATAGCCCAGCAATGGCGGAACGGCATTGCCTATCTGCTTCAGTTGCTGCCACTCACTGCTTTTGAAAATGAAGCCGTCATGAAACGATTGCAGCCGTGCGGCTTCGCGGACTGTGATCCATCTGTTGAGACGTGGGTGCACCCACTCGCTCAAATCGCGGTGCATCTGAGCAAGGATGGTGTACGACGGCAAATCCGGATGCAGCCGCCGCCATTTTTCCGGCCTCGCACCGTTCCAAATGTGCTTCGGCAAGCTGTCCGCCTTCTTGCCTGGCTCAAGCATTGAAATCAGATTGGCCCGCCGCGCTTGAATTTCCTTGGTGTGGTGGTTGTGCAGCGTCAAACGCGCGGAGCCAATACCGCTTTTCCGTTTGTCGGCTTTGGAATAGTGCACGCCGTCGTAGTCGAGCCGCATGTCTTTCTGGAACCACGAGGGCGCTTTGGTTCTGCCGTAAGGCAGCGTCTCGCCGCTGGGCACCACGCCATCAGGCAAATCGTCGATTGCTTCAGCAACCGTGACAGGCCTATCAACCTTGAGCCCCTCAAGGATCGCAGAGGCATACGTCGCTAGGTCGTGCTCGAAGCCAAGGTCGTCACGCGTACCCACAAAAATGATGCGCTGCCGAGCTTGCGGCACACCGAAATCATCGGCGGTCACGCGGAGCATCACCGTGTTGCTGTAGCCCATGGAAGCGAAGTGCTTGAGGATCAAGTGCTTGAAATGCCCTTTGTTCATCAAGGCAAGATTCGGTACGTTCTCCATCAAAAAAACACGGGGCCGAACATCGCTCACGATCCGCGCGTACTGCTGGTACAGCTCGTTGCGCTCATCATCCGGGTTACGCTGGCCAATCTGGCTGAATCCCTGACATGGTGGCCCACCAAAAACAACATCCACGTCATCAAGGCCATACGTCTGCACGTGATTGCTTCCCGCCTTAAGGAAGTCATGCACGTCACCCTCGAACAAAGGTGTCTGGGGGAAGTTGTAGCGATACGTTTCGCACGCGAACTTGTCCAATTCGACTGCTACGTTGATGTGAAAACCAGCCGTTTTCATTCCCTCACAGAACCCCCCGCACCCTGAGAATAAAGACAGTGCTGTATAGGGTTGCTTTGTACTGGATACCACCGGCGGATGTGTGTGACTCTTAGGCATCGCGCGATTCTAAGTGTGACGTAGATCAGCGTCAAACGTATCCGTCAAGCAACATTGCACACGCACATGTGACTCATAGTCCGTGGACCGATAGTCATCACCACAAATAACCTTCGAGGGTGAATTTAGCCGATCAATTTGGTCCCGCCGTGCGAAAACATCGCGAGGTGCTCCGTCTGAGCCAGGAAGATCTAGCCGACCGTGCAGGGTTAGATCGGACCTACCTCAGCGGGGTCGAACGCGGCGTCCGCAATCCAACCATCGAAGTGATGCAGAAAATTGCCACTGGACTTGGCTCGGACCTTGACGTGCTGTTCGCCACTGCCCGCGAACTTGCCGCCAAGAAAGAAGCCTGATGCCGTTCAGCTTCGACCATGCCGTTGTCTGCCTCCACTGTCCATATGGCCGATGCTCCGAGGACCGCCGCATCGACCGTGTGCGTGGCCGCGATACGTTGTTTAGGTTCAAGCAGCGTGCGTCGATGCATTGCACCTTCGACGGCTTCATGCCTGGTACTGACAACGATCCGGACCGAACTCGAACGTACGACACGTATCTCAACCAGTTCCGGTCGAATGCCCTGACTGCTGGTACCGCACTATTCGGCACGGCCTTTGATGTGAAAAGCTCAGCGATCGCCAAAGTCGAGGGCGATGTGTTCGAGCTACTTGAAGCTGGCGCGTTGTGGGCTGCGGCATCCGCATGGAATAACTTCATGGATACCGGCAACTGGGCCTCGGAGGCATTCACCTGCCCACCCGGAGCGGTCGCTACACCAACGCGCAAGATCGCCATCGTCAAGCTGCCACGCGGCTATGACGCCACGCGCCTATTCAAGCCTGAGATCCGAGCCACGATTCAGGCTCATGAAAGTGCCCTGCGCCTTCGCGGAATGGAGCTGGGCCTGTCATCGCCCGACATTGTTGGCGTCCGGCTCCCGTACCCGTTGCCGCCGAGCCTATCCATGTTCATGTCTCCGGTTGCCGACCTAACCCAGCCGAACTTGGACCTTCTCGAAGGCGCGCACCGATTGCTTGAAGACAAGATCGACGCGACAGGCTTCTTGCTGGCCATTGCCGTCAAGCGGACGACCCGAAGCGACCGGCTATATCAGCCCTTGTTCGAGTCCAACATACTGAAGTACCTCATTGAGTTCGTATTGCGCGGGGCGGCGTTCCGCTTCTATGCCCATCTCGGCTCATTTGAGGGCGCCGATGTGGTCGGGCGTTACCGCGCGGCATCGCTCATCTCACTCATCCGTGGCGGCACACCGGGTCCCTTGTAGTCCCCATCGCGCTGCGGCGTGAGGGGCGGACAGAAACACTTACCAGACCTCTTCACACCACACACAAGTCCGCGCTTTCACCGACACCGAAGCCCGGCAAGCGGATCGATGAACAGTCTTTGAAAGGCCTTGGCCATGCGCACCCTGAACCGCGATTTCAAGCTCATGTGCCAGCGCAACCGCGATGGCTCCTTCGCCACGCAGCACGACCGCGAACGGCTGCTGACCATGGTGGCAAACCAGCTTCACGAAGATGGCTTTAAGAACCTACGGGCGCAGGGCATCCGCACCAAGCACATTGAGCATTTGGTGAGTCGTTGGCAAGCCGAAGGCGCGAGCACCGGCACGATGAAGAACCGCATGTCGGCGCTGCGCTGGATGGCCGAGAAGATCGGAAAAGAAAACATCGTGGCCCGTGACAACGCGGCCTATGGCATTGCTGATCGGCGTTTCGTGACTAATCAGTCCAAGGCGAAAGAGCTGGACCATGGCAAGCTGGGCAAGGTGTCAGATCCATACACGGCAATGTCATTGCGGCTTCAAGAGGCCTTTGGCCTGCGCCGCGAGGAAAGCATCAAGATCCAGCCACGATGGGCTGACCGTGGCGACATGCTCGTGCTCAAGTCCACATGGACCAAGGGCGGCAAGGAGCGGGAGATCCCGATCCTCAATGAGACACAGCGAGAGCTGCTGAACCAGGCCAAGGCCCTGGCTGACAAGGGCAGCTTGATTCCGGTCGAGATGACTTACAAAGACCAGCTCAATCGTTTCAAGGCCCAAACGGCCTTTGCTGGAATCGACCGTGTCCACGGCTTTCGCCATGCGTATGCACAGGCACGATACGCCGAGTTGACTGGCTGGAAGGCACCGACTGCTGGTGGGCCGACATCCAAGCAACTGAGCCCTGAACAAAAGGCCATCGACAGGCAAGCCAGACTCACCATCTCACATGAGCTTGGGCACGAGAGGGAGCAAATAACGGCGGTTTACCTGGGACGCTGAGGCATGGCCGCGCCTCTACGCCGCCGCACGGGCACCTTTGAGCGGCAGCACCTTGGCGCCTGCAAGCATCACATCCAACTTGTCGGCCCAGACCTGCATCATCTCGGCCCGACGCTCCAGGTGAACACCGCGCAGATAGGCTGCATCGGTCAGGTTGTCTTTGGCGTGCGAAAGCTGCGTCTTGATGATCTCGATGGGGTAGCCCATTTCCTCCAAGCCCGTGGACACAGCGGCCCGCAGGCCGTGGCCGGTCAGCTTCCCGCCATACCCCATCTTCTTGAGAGCTTGCAAGACGATGTTTTCGCTGGCCATGGACTGGTTCATGGGCGAAGGGAACATGTAGCGCGACTCGGCATTGAGCGTCTTCAACTCCTTCAGCACCGCCACCGCCTGGTGGGGCAACGGCACGACGTGTACCCGGCGCTTCTTCATCCGCTCGGCAGGGATGCGCCACACCCCGGCGTCCAGATCGAATTCATCCGGCGTCGCGCCACGAACCTCGCCCGTGCGACTGCCCGTCCACAGAATCATGCGGATGATGCCCAGGGTGTTGGGGTGGCCTGCATAGCCCTCCAGCGCATTCAAAAAGGCAGGCAAGCCCTTCGGGCCAATGCTGGCGAAATGTTCGCGTGTAGGCGCAGCAAAGGCGCCCTGTGTGTCACGGATCGGGTTGTCGGTGCGTCGGCCTGTCTGCACTGCATAGGTCAAGACAGCGCCGACACGCTGGCGTACCCGTCGCAGTGTCTCCAACTTGTTGGCAGCCTCCAATGGCTCCAGCACACGCATGATGTCTTGCGCAGTCAGACTGGCCACAGCCCTCGTTCCGATCTTGGGCAACACGTAGTCCCGAAAGCTCTGGCGATTCTGCTCAAGGTGCGCTTCGGTCCATTTCTTGGACTTCTTGCCCAGCCATTCTTCAGCGATCACCGCAAAGGTTTGCTGCGTGGCATTGACGCGTGTGGCCTTCTGTTCGCGGCCATGCTGCACTGGGTCGATGCCTTCTCTCACCAGATTTCGGGCGTCTCCGGCCTTCTGCCGCGCTCGGGCCAGGGGAACATCGGGGTATTCGCCCAGGGCCAGCAGGCGCTCGCGGCCCGCGATGTAGTACTTCAGGCGCCAATGCTTCATCCCGTTGGCCCGCACCAGCAAGTACAGGCCTCGGCCATCATGCAATTTGCGGTCGATGGGCACGCCATCTCGTACAGCAGGCTTGGCGCCGCGTACCGCCACATCCGTCAGGGCGTCGATGAGCTTTTTGGGCATGGAACCTCCCGGAATCCGTACCCCTAAACGTACCCCCACCGAACGGGGCTGTCAAGAAACCCCGTGAGACGTCCAGAAGCGCAAAACCCGCATGAACACTGGGTTTCATGCGGGTTCTGAGACTTACTGAGACGTTGTGAAACGTCATTCTGGCGGAGAGGGTGGGATTCGAACCCACGGTACCTTGCGGTACGCCTGATTTCGAGTCAGGTACATTCGACCACTCTGCCACCTCTCCTGATTCGGGGCTCGCTGGGGTCAACAGCGTCCAGCCAATGCTGGAAAGCCAAAAATTATAGCATCAGCGCGGATCACGCCTTGAGGACGTCCTGCCCCCCCAGATAGGGGCGCAAGGCAGCCGGGATGCGAATGCTGCCATCCATCAATTGATGGTTCTCCAGCACGGCCACCAACGCGCGACCCACGGCCAGGCCCGAGCCATTCAGGGTGTGCACCAGGTCGTTCTTGCCTTGTGCATTCTTGAAGCGTGATTGCATGCGGCGGGCCTGGAAGCTCTCGCAGTTGGAGCAAGAACTGATCTCGCGGTAGGTATTTTGCGCGGGCAACCACACCTCCAGGTCAAAGGTCTTGGTGGCGCCAAAGCCCATGTCGCCTGTGCACAGCGACATCACGCGATACGGCAGTTCCAGCTTCTGGAGCACGGCTTCGGCATGGCCGACCATGGCATCCAGGGCCTGGTAGCTTTCGTCCGGGTGCACGATCTGCACCATCTCGACCTTGTCAAACTGATGCTGGCGGATCATGCCGCGCGTGTCGCGCCCAGCACTGCCAGCCTCTGAGCGGAAACAAGGCGTGTGGCTGGTGAGCTTGATGGGCAGCGCCTCCAGCGGGATGATGGTATCGGCCACTGTGTTGGTCAGCGTGACTTCCGACGTGGGGATCAAGTACCACTTGTGGTCCGAGGCGTCTCCGTCGCCGGAGGTGACATGGAAAAGATCTTGCTCGAACTTGGGCAGCTGGCCCGTGCCCTGCAGCGCCTTGGCCTGCACCAGGTAAGGCGTGTAGCACTCGGTGTAGCCATGCTCTTGCGTTTGCACGTCGAGCATGAACTGGGCCAATGCACGGTGCAAGCGGGCCATCGGGCCTTTGAGGAAGCTGAATCGCGCCCCCGACAGCTTGGCGCCGGTTTCGAAGTCCAGCCCCAGGGGGGCGCCCAGGTCAACGTGATCCTTCACCTCGAAGGCATGGCTCGTCGGCGTACCCCAGCGGCGCACTTCCACATTGCCCGATTCGTCATGCCCGACCGGCACGCTCTCATGCGGCAGGTTGGGCAGGGACAACAGCAGCTCCTGCAAATCGGCCTGCAAGGTGTCCAGGCGTTCGGCGCTGGCCTTGAGTTCGTCGGCGATGCCGGCCACCTGGGCCATGACGCCCGCCGTGTCTTCACCCTTGCCTTTGAGGATGCCGATCTGTTTGGACAGACTGTTGCGCTGCGACTGCAACTCTTCGGTGCGCATCTGCAGGCGCTTGCGCTCGGCTTCAAGGTCACGAAAACGGGCCTCGTCCAGGAAGGGCTGAGGGCTCTTGCGCAAGGCCAGGCGCGCCAACACACTGTCGAGGTCCTTGCGCAGCAAATTGATATCAAGCATGGTGGGGTAACTCTGTTTTGAAAGAATTAAGACGAGGTGCGCTCGGTCGGCAAAGGCCGGTCCAGGCCCGTGCCGCCCAGGCCTTTGGGCAGGGGAAATCGAACCGATTCCTCCACGCCCTGCATGCGGCGCACGGACACGGCCCCCATGGCCTTGAGTCGCGCAATGACTTGCTGCACCAGCACGTCGGGCGCAGAGGCGCCAGCGGTCAGACCCACGCGCGGATGACCTTCAAACCACGCGTCCTGCAGGTCCTCGGGGCTGTCGACCATGTAGGCAGGGGTGCCCAGGCGTTCAGCCAGTTCGCGCAGGCGGTTGCTGTTGGAACTGGTGGGGCTGCCCACCACGATGACCACGTCCACCTGCGGGGCCATCACCTTGATGGCGTCCTGACGGTTCTGGGTGGCGTAGCAAATGTCTTGTTGCTTGGGCGCGCGGACGTTGGGAAAGCGGGCCTTGATGGCCGCCTGGATGCCCGCGGCATCGTCCACCGACAAGGTGGTTTGCGTGACCACGGCCAGCTTGTCCGGATCGTGGACGTGCACACGCGCCACGTCGGCGACGTCTTCGACCAGGTAGATGCCGCCGTCCAACTGGCCCATGGTGCCCTCGACCTCGGGGTGGCCCTTGTGGCCGATCATGATGAACTCATAGCCCTCACGACGCAGTTTGGCCACTTCGACGTGCACCTTGGTGACCAACGGGCAGGTGGCATCGAACACCTGAAAACGGCGCTCGTCGGCTTCATGGCGCACGGCCTGGCTGACACCATGGGCGCTGAAGACCAGCGTCGCACCAGGGGGCACCTCGGCCAAGTCTTCAATGAAGATGGCGCCCTTGGCGATCAGGTCATTGACGACATAGGTGTTGTGCACGATTTCGTGGCGCACATAGATGGGAGCGCCGTATTGCGCCAGGGCGCGCTCGACGATTTCGATGGCGCGATCCACCCCGGCGCAAAAGCCACGGGGTTCGGCCAACAGAACGTCCTTGACCTGGGTGGTCATGGTCGGGCCCGGGCTGGTCACAGCACACCAATCAGTTGCACTTCGAAAGTGACGGACTGACCGGCCAATGGGTGATTGAAATCGAACAGGGCCCATTCCTGCCCGCTGGGGTCCAGTTCGCGCAGGACGCCGGCAAAGCTGCCCTGGCCATCCGGGGTGGGGAACTGAACCACATCACCGACGTCCCAGGTTTCGCCTGGCTCAGCCATCTGGCGCAGCAGGGACACGGCCACCTTCTGGATCATCTCGGGGTTGCGGGGACCAAAGGCCTCACCGGGTTCCAACTGGATCACGGTGCGGGTGCCTTCGCGCAGGCCAATCAAGCGCGCCTCCAGGGCCGGTGACAACTCACCCAGACCCAGCGACAAAGTGGCCGGTTTTTCGATGAAGGTGTTGACGATGTCACCACCGTCCGGACCCGCCAGTCGGTAGTGCAGGGTCAGGAACGAACCGGCGTGGACCACAGGGGCGTCTTCGGCGGGCAACGGGGTCGAATCGGGGGTCACAGTGCTCACAAAATGCTTTCTACACAGGCGGTAAAGTCGCCATTTTAGATTTCACACAGCAAATCAGGGGGTGAGACGGTGAAAGATCTGCCGGCGGCACTGCGTCCGCGCGAAAAAATGTTATCCATGGGGCCTCAGGCGCTGGCCGATGTCGAGTTGCTGGCGCTGCTGCTGCGCACCGGCTTGCAAGGTTTGGGTGTGCTGCAACTGGCTGAAAAAGTCCTCAATGACCTGGGTGGCGTGAGTGGTTTGCTGCACGCGCAGGGCTCGCAATTGTCGGCCATCAAGGGCCTGGGGCCGGCCAAGCGCTCCGAATTGATGGCGGTGATGGAACTGGCGCGGCGCGCCTTGAGTCGCGAGTTGAGCACGCAGCCGGTGTTCAACTCGCCGCAAACGGTGAAAGACTACCTGCGCATCAAGCTGGGCGCGCTGCCCCACGAAGTATTTGCCGTGCTGTTTCTGGATGCGCAGCAACGCCTGATTACTTGCGAGGAAATGTTCCGTGGCAGCTTGACACAAACCAGTGTCTACCCGCGCGAGGTGGTCAAGCGTGCCCTGGCGCTCAATGCAGCCTGCGTGGTGCTGGCACACAACCACCCCTCGGGCGTGCTGGAGCCCTCGCGCGCCGATGAATTGCTCACGCAAACGCTCAAGAGCAGTCTGGCGCTGGTCGATGTGCGGGTGCTGGATCACCTCGTGGTGGGTGCGGGTGGCGCCCTGTCATTTGCCGAACGGGGCTTGCTGTAGGTCAAAATTGTCGCCAGCTTGAGGTAGGCTAGAGACTGTGAAACACGCCCGCAAGCCTTCCACCGGCACCACACTGAACGATTTCGGCGACCTCAAGCGCGCACTGCGAAAAGCTGCGCGCGAGACAGCGAGCCAGGTCGAGCGGGAACAGGCTGAACGTGCCCAGCGAGAAGCCGAGCAGCGCGCCCGCGATGCCGAACGCGAGCTGTTCAAAGTGGCGGTGGGCCCGGTCTATGCCATGGCGCCCAGTGGCCGAGCCGCCAGCACGGCACCCCGGCCTGCCCCCATTGCCAAACAAAGGCAACTGGACGAAGCCTCGGCGCTGCAGGAGTCCTTGTCCGACGACTTTGACGTGGACAGCCTGCTCGAGACCGACGAATCGCTGTCGTGGCGACGTCCCGAAGTGGGCGCCGACGTGGTGCGCAAGCTGCGCCGGGGCGTGTGGGCTCGTCAGGGCCAGTTAGACCTGCACGGTCTGCGCACCGACGAGGCCCGCGAGCGCCTGGGTGCCTTTCTGCGTGAAGCGCAAACCAAGGGCTGGCGCTGCGTGCGTGTCGTGCATGGCAAGGGCCTGGGCTCACCGGGACGACAACCCGTGCTCAAAGAAAAGACCCACCGTTGGCTGGTGCAGAGCGAGCGAGTGCTGGCCTTTGTTCAGGCGCGCGGGGACGAAGGTGGTGCGGGCGCCCTGGTGGTGCTGCTTAACGTGCGATGAGCTTGGTGGCGATCTGCACCACGCTTTGAGCCGCAGGGCTGCCTGGCATCAACTCCAGCAGCAACTGACGCTTCTGAACCGCCTGGCGCACAGCCTGATCGCTGGGAATATCACCCAGGAAATTGAGTTTGGGGGACAGCCCCTGGGCACCGTGCACAAAGCGGTTCACCACTTGCTGCAGTTGCCCGCAAATGGCCCGCCCGTCTCCGGCACGACCCACCTGATTGACCACCAGGTGAAGCTGCTCGCGGGACTGCTGGGACGACAGCACCTTGATGGTCGCATAGGCGTCCGTCATCGCGGTGGGCTCAGGTGTGGCCACGACTATGACCTCCTGCGCCAACGACAAGGCAAACAGCACCACATCCGAAATGCCCGCCCCGGTGTCGATGATGATCACATCAAAGCGCGGCGACACCGTTTCGATGATGTTCAACAGTTGATCGCGCACTTCAGGCGTCAATCGGGAATATTCAACCAGACCCGATCCGGCCAGCAGCACCGAGAAACCGCCCGGTGCAGGCAGGATGGCCTCTTCAAGCTGGGCCTTGCCCGTGAACACGTCGTGCAGGGTGATCTTGGGGTAGAGGTTCAAGACCACATCCAGGTTGGCCAGCCCCAGGTCAGCGTCGAGCACGAGCACGCGCTGCCCCTGTCGGGCCAGAGCCGCCGCCAGGTTGGCGCTGACAAAGGTCTTGCCGACCCCGCCCTTGCCGCTGGTGATTGCCAGTGTGCGGGCCAGACGTGGCAGCGTGCGAGACGTGCCGGGTGTCGTCGTGGGCTTGGTCGATTCGGAAGCGGTCATGGTCACCATCATTCCGAAGTTTTCGGCAGATGATCCTCAGAACATGAGTCCGCAATTGCGTCAAATTGCCCAAAGCCCGAAAACAACATGTTTTTTTCTTCGGCACTGACCTCGGTCTGGGGCGGCGTTTCGAGACAGGTGCGGTTGCGCCCACCGGCCTTGGCGCGGTAAAGCTGCTGGTCGGCACGCTCACACCAAAAGGCTGAAGACGAGCGTACCCACTGCGGCGCAAAAGCCCCGCCAATACTGATGGTGACGGACAGCACCTGTCCGCCGATGACCACCACCGGCAGTGCGTCCACCTTCTGGCGAATCCGCTCGGCCACGGTCTGGCCAAAAGCGGGCGGGCAATTGGGCAGGATGATGGCGAACTCTTCGCCCCCGATGCGGGCCACGGTATCCATCGGTCGAACGCAGTCCAGCAAGGTGGCCGCCACGGATTGAATGACGAGGTCACCGGCGGCATGGCCGTAGGTGTCGTTGACCTTCTTGAAATGGTCGATGTCGACCACCAGCAGCAAGGCGGGCTCGCCCATGCGGGCTACCCGGTCCACCTCGCGGCCAATGGCCGCCTCGAACTGGCGCCGATTGGACAGCCCGGTGAGGGCGTCTCGGCTGGAAATGTCGCACAGGCCATCCACCACGGACTGCAACCACTCCTGCGAACCCACAACAGGCCCGTCAGGCAGATGTCTGCCCGCCTGTTTCAGGAGACTCAACGCAGACTCCAGCCGCAACCCGGCGGCGAAAGAACCATCTGCAAGTGCGAGCGGGGCGAAATCGGAGGAAATAGGAGCCTCCAAACAGCGGGCAAAGAGAACCATGGCGCAGTCTAGCAGCGCTAGCTGGGGGCGGCGGGCAAAAAAACACTGTTTATCGGACGAACTTCCGCCCTCGTTTTTCCGCATTTACGGCATCCTCAAGCCAGTGCAGTTCCTGACGATATCAGGAGGAGACCCAGGCCGTTCGGCTGCCTGCGTTCGCCCCATCAATCCGCCATGAAAGCGTCGATGTCTGAATCCATGAGCATGGTCACCGACCGAGAGTTCACCTTCAATGCCGGGGATTTTTCACGCGTACGCGCCCTGATCTACCAACGTGCCGGCATCAGCCTGCACGATGGCAAGCAGGCCATGGTGTACAGCCGGCTGTCGCGCCGGCTGCGTGAAACCGGGCACACCTCGTTTCAAAGCTACCTGCAATGGCTAGATGCCGCGCAAGGGGCGCAAGCCCAGCAGGAATGGCAGGAGTTCGTGAACTGCCTGACCACCAACCTGACGTCCTTCTTTCGTGAAGAGCACCATTTCCATGCACTGTCTGACTGGTTGAAGGCCCGTGGCTCGCAACCCACACGCATCTGGTGCTGCGCCGCCTCGACCGGTGAAGAGCCCTATTCACTGGCCATCACTGTGGCCGAGACCCTGGGGTTGCATGCGCCGGTCAAGATCCTGTGCAGCGACATCGACACCAAGGTGCTGGCCACCGCCTCACGTGGGGCTTACGCCGCGACCGCCCGGGGCCTGAGCCCGCAGCATCTGCGTCAGTTCTTCCTGAAAGGCAAAGGCGCCAATGAAGGGCAGATCCGGGTCAAGCCCGAGCTGGCCCGATTGGTGGAATTCCGCCCGTTCAACCTGATGCAAGAGAGCTGGTCCCTGGGCGATCCCTTTGACGTTGTGTTCTGCCGCAATGTGATGATCTATTTCGACGCGGCGACGCAGCGCAAGGTCCTGGAGCGTATTCATCGCGTTATGAAACCCCAGGGCAAGCTTTTTGTGGGGCATTCCGAAAACTTCACCGAGTCGCGTGACCTTTTCATCTTGCGAGGCAAGACGGTCTATGACAAGGTCTGATCCAGCTTGACCCCATGGGTTCGCGATGAACAGTACGCCCATCCCCAGCACGCCCGCGGTCAGCAACATGACGGCCGAGATCACTGCGCGCAAGGACCGTCTGGCCCGCCTCAAGGCGCGTGCGCCCAAACCGGGTGAAGCCTCATTCTTTTTCTACGATGCGCACTTTCAGTCTGACGCGGTCAAGGTGCTGCCCGGCGAGTACTTCGTGTACAACGAGGACATGCTGATCACCACCACGCTGGGATCGTGCATCGCCACCTGCCTGTGGGACCGCAATGCGCGCATCGGTGGCATGAACCACTTCATGCTGCCCGACAACAATGGCGGCGCCAGCGATTCAGGACGCTATGGCTCGTTCGCCATGGAACTGCTGATCAACGAAATGCTCAAGATGGGCGCCTCGCGCTTGACGCTGGAAGCCAAGGTATTTGGCGGAGGTGCGGTGATCAGCGGCATGAACACGATCAATGTGGGCGAGCGCAATACCCAATTCGTGATGGACTACCTCAAGATGGAACGCATCCCACTCGTGTCCAAGGACGTGCTGGAAATCTATCCTCGCAAGGTGGTGTTCTTTCCTAAAAGTGGCAAGGCGATGGTCAAGCGCCTGATGCCCACCAACCCCGAGGCCATCCTCGCCCAGGACCGCATGGCAGCGCAGAAGGCGACCACGCCCGTGGCCTCTGGCGGTTCGATCGATCTGTTTTGACAGGGAGCAACATCAATGGTTAAAACTCGTGTGGTGGTCGTGGACGACTCGGCGCTGGTACGCAGTCTCCTGGCCGAGATCATCAACCGCCAAAGCGACATGGAGTGCGTCGGTGCGGCCGTCGATCCGCTGGTGGCGCGCGAGATGATCCGCAACCTCAACCCCGACGTGATCACGCTGGACGTGGAAATGCCGCGCATGGACGGCATCGATTTCCTGGCCAAGCTGATGCGCCTACGCCCCATGCCGGTGGTGATGGTCTCGACGCTGACCGAGCGCGGCGCTGACGTCACGCTCAAGGCCCTGGAGCTGGGCGCCATCGACTTCGTAGCCAAGCCCAAGATCGGCGTGGCCGATGGCCTGCGTCAATTGCAGGACGACATCACCGACAAGATCCGCATTGCCGCCAAGGCGCGCATCAGCCGTCTGTCAATGCCCGCGCCAGCGGCACCTGCCGCCACCGGTCACGAGGGCGTCGCGCCACGTCCCGCGCCAGCGAGCATGGGGCGCCTGTCCACAGAAAAAATCATCTTCATCGGGGCGTCTACGGGCGGCACCGAGGCCACCAAGGAAGTCCTGATGGCCCTGCCGGCGGATGCGCCCGGCGTGGTCATCACCCAGCACATGCCGCCGGGCTTCACCCGCAGTTATGCCACGCGCCTGGACGGGCTGTGCAAGATCAGCGTCAAGGAGGCCAGTGATGGCGAGCGGATTCTGCCCGGTCATGCCTACATTGCCCCCGGTGGCATGCACCTGAGCGTGGAGCGATCCGGCGCCAACTACCTGGCGCGGGTGCAAGACAGCGAACCGGTCAACCGCCACAAGCCCAGTGTGGAAGTGCTGTTCAAATCCGCCGCGCGCGTGGTGGGCCGCAATGCCGTGGGCATCATGCTGACGGGCATGGGGGCCGATGGCGCCAAGGCCATGCGTGAAATGCGCGATGCGGGCGCCTACTGCGTGGCTCAGGACGAGGCCAGTTGCGTGGTGTTTGGCATGCCCCGCGAAGCCATCGCGGCCGGGGCGGTTCAAGAGGTGCTGCCCCTGAACAAAATCGCCAGCCACCTGATTGATCACCTGCGTGCCACCTCCGGCACGGCACTCAGCCGCGTCTGACGCGACAGCCCGCGCCTCAGGGCCGGCCGATGAACACCCGCAGCGTGGAGCCGACGCCCGGGCTGTAGCCAATGGCCCCGTACACCGGCCCCAGTGGCGTGTCCGTGCCCAGGTAAATGCTGGCCCCCTTGCGCAATTGGCCCGAGCCCAGTTCGCTGGCCCGATTCCAGGCATTGCCCACCTCCAGACTGGTGCCCAGCACCAGGCCGCGCGTCAACGCCAGCTTGGTCAGGCGCTGCTGGTAACTCAGGCGCATCAGCGCCACCTGGGCGCCGCTGACCTGGAACGGCGCGTAGCCCGACAACTGCAGGAAGCCACCCAGACCGTAGCGCGGCGTGGCCTGCTGGGCGCCATCGGACAGGCCCACGCGCAAATAGGCGCTCAGGGTGTGCGCACGCCAGGTTTGAACGCCCTGCGCCTGGGCCTCGAAGTGCCGCAACTCGCCCAGATCACCGACGTTGCCGCCCACGCTGCGCCCTTGCATCCAATCGCCTTCCACGCGCCAGCCATGGGTGGGGAAATAGGCATGGTCCAACTGATCAAAGACCGCCGACAAGTGCCAGCCGCGTTCGGTCCAGCGCACCGGGTGGTCCGGCCCGGTGTAGTCCGAGCCGATCAAGCGCGGGTCATCGCGCCAGGCCTCGTCCACCCAGCCAAAGCGGAACTCGCCCAACTCGCGCCACGTCAAGCCCACATCCAGGCCGACGCGTCGCTGACGCCGCTCCAGTTGCGCGGACTGTTTGCCTTCGGGGTCGTTGTAGAGGGCGATCTGCTGGCCGCCGACCGAAGCCGAGGTGGCAAAGAAACTGCGCAGGCCATCAGGCAAGGCCCAGTCCAGCGGCCGATACCATTCGGTGCCCAAGGTCGGCGCCGAGCCCACTCGCAAGAAGTTGCGCCATTCGCTGCCATGTTCGTCCAGCCAATGCCGGTTGTGGGCCAGCTTGAGGTTGAAGGTGCTGTGACCGCGGTTGTCCGCGCTGAAATCCAGGCCGAGTTGCAGGTAATTGGGCCCCCAAGGCTTGTCTTGCAAATCAAAGACCAGGCCCTCGCTGCCCTGTGGTGTGCGCTCCAGTCGATAGTCGGCGCGCAGGTAGTCGCCGGTGGCGGCCAGCCGGGTAGCATCGCGCTCGGCGCGGGCCACGTCAAAGGTTTGACCCGGACGGGTTTCCAGCATGTCGGCCCGGCCTTCGGGCTTGGTTTGCTCAGTGCCTTCAAAGCGCACGAACGCCAGGGTGCTGGGGCTGGCCTGCTGTTGCTGGCGGCGCGCTCTCCAACGGGCATAGGCTTCTTCACTGACCTTGAGGTTCTGCATGCGAAGCACCAGCGCCTCGGCCTGCAACTGCCCCAGCGCGACGAATTCGCGGGCCTTGTCAAAGTCGGCGGAGGTCAATTTCTCCAGCGTCGGCGCGATGAGCACATCATCGGGGTGCAAGGTGCGCAGGCTTTGCTGAACGTTCTGCTCGGTCAGAATGTTGATCATCTGCGCCGTCACACCCGTGAAGGTACTGAGGGTGTCGCGTTTGGCCAGGGGGGTGCCGATGTTGACCACAATCAGGCGTTGTGCACCCATTTGTCGGGCCACGTCGATGGGGGTGTTGTTCACCAGACCGCCGTCGCCGAGCACACGCCCATCGACCTCCACCGGCGCAAACAAACCGGGCACGGACATGCTCGACCGCAAGGCCGTGGCCAGATCCCCATCGCTCAACACGACGGGCTGACCCGTTTCCATGTCAGTGGCCACCGCCCGGAAGGGGGTGGGCAACTGGTCAAAGCTCTTGAACTGTCGGGCCCGCAAAGTGAGGCGACGCAGATGCGATTCCAAGCCACGGCTTGACACAGGGCCCACGGGCGCTTTGATGCCCGTGGCGTCAATGCCCAGTTCGAGCAAGGGCGAGATTTCAAAGTCCTGCTCCTTGCGACGCTGCGACAACTCGCGGCGGTCGACGCGGTTGGCAAACACATTGCCCCAGTCCAGGCGCAACACTTCGGCCTCGATCTGCTCGGCTGACAAGCCGCTGGCATAGAGACCCCCAACGATGGCGCCCATGGACGTGCCCGCGATCACGTCAACGGGAATGCGTTCGCGCTCCAGCACCTTGAGCACGCCCACATGGGCCAGACCGCGCGCCCCGCCGCCTGACAAGACCAGGCCGATGCGGGGGCGGGAATCCTCAGGCGCAGTGAGGCCGGGCTGGGCACCATGGGCCAGGGGCACCAACGGCGTCAGCACGACCATCAACCACCCGATCAGCGACTTCTGCTTTTTTTTCTGCGTTGCACAAGGCTGCTTCATGCGGCCATTGTGCAGGGTTTCAGAACGCGAACTGAACGCCAGCGGAGACGGCGTTGAGCGAACCACTGCTGCCGCCCACTTCAAAGTTCGTGAGGTCCAGCGCGCCAATCACCTTGACGTTCTTGGTCACGCCATATTCGACGCCGACCCCGGCAAACAGCTTGATGGCGCTGTCGGAGGTGGTTCCAAACGCATCCTTGAGATCGGAGCTGACATTGGCCAGACCCAGGCGGGCCACCCCGGTCCACTTGGGCGAGAAGTCAAAACGATAAGCCCCGTTGACGACGAAGGCTGTCGTTTCCACGGTGTAAGTATTGACTGAGCCCACCGAGCCTTTGGTGCCGCCAAAGTCAATGTAGGCGGCTTCAATGGCAAAGTGAGGGGCCACCGTGTAACCGCCAAAAATCTTCAAGGCGGTGTCCTGCGTGTCACAGTTGCTGAAGCGCGGGCAATCAACGCTGAAGTTACTGAAACCCACGGTGCCGCCCACATAGGCTTGAGCAGAGGCGGCGCCGACGAACAGGGTCATGGCGGACAAAGCAGCGGCTGACATCAATTTTTTCATTTGAACAATCCGTGAACGTAAGGGCTAACAGCACCATTGCTGATGCGCGCAGTCTTTCACGTCACCACAGCTTGATCAATCGCTCAAGCCGATGGAAATTGTCTCAAACGGTTATTGCTGTGCGAATAAACAACTGCATGAAAAAAGGGCCGCATCGCTGCGGCCCTTTGTTAGATGAGCTGGAAGGCTCAGGCAGGCATTACATGCCCATGCCGCCCATACCACCCATGCCACCCATGTCGCCACCACCCATGCCGCCGCCAGCGGCCTCTTCCTTGGGAGAGTCAGCCACCATGCACTCGGTGGTCAACAGCAACGCAGCCACGGAGGCCGCATTTTGCAGAGCCGTGCGCGTGACCTTCGTGGGATCGAGGATGCCCATTTCGATCATGTCGCCGTAGGTGCCGTTGGCCGCGTTGTAGCCGTAGTTGCCCTTGCCAGCCAGCACGGCATTGACCACCACGCTGGCTTCGTCGCCAGCGTTGGCCACGATGATGCGCAGAGGCTCTTCAATGGCGCGCAGGATCAGCTTGATGCCCGCTTCCTGGTCGGCGTTGTCACCCTTGATCGCACCGGCGGCTTGCTTGGCGCGCAACAGCGCCACGCCACCACCGGCCACGATGCCTTCTTCCACCGCAGCGCGCGTGGCGTGCAGGGCGTCTTCGACACGGGCCTTCTTTTCCTTCATCTCGACTTCGGTGGCAGCACCGACCTTGATGACGGCCACGCCGCCAGCCAGCTTGGCCACGCGCTCTTGCAGCTTCTCGCGGTCGTAGTCGCTGGTGGCTTCTTCGATCTGGATACGCACTTGCTTGACGCGGGCTTCGATGTCACCAGCGGCGCCAGCGCCGTCGATGATGATCGTGTTTTCCTTGCCCACTTCGATGCGCTTGGCCTGACCCAGGTCAGCCAGCGTGACCTTGTCCAGCGCCATGCCGACTTCTTCGGCGATGACCTTGCCACCGGTCAGGATGGCGATGTCTTCCAGCATGGCCTTGCGGCGGTCGCCAAAGCCAGGGGCCTTGACCGCGACGACCTTCAGGATGCCGCGGATGGTGTTGACCACCAAGGTGGCCAGGGCTTCGCCTTCGACATCTTCGGCAATGATCAGCAGGGGGCGACCCGCCTTGGCCACTTGCTCCAGCGTGGGCAGCAGGTCACGGATGTTGGACACCTTCTTGTCGTACAGCAGCACGAACGGGTTGTCCAGCAAGGCGGCTTGCTTTTCGGGGTTGTTGATGAAGTAGGGCGACAGGTAGCCGCGGTCGAACTGCATGCCTTCGACGACGTCGAGTTCGTTGGCCAGGCTCTTGCCGTCTTCAACGGTGATGACGCCTTCCTTGCCGACCTTGTCCATGGCGCTGGCGATGATTTCGCCGACATCATTGTCCGAGTTGGCGGAAATGGTGCCGACTTGGGCGATTTCCTTGGACGTGGTGGTGGGCTTGGATTGCTTCTTCAGCTCGGCGACCAGGGCGGTGACCGCTTTGTCGATGCCGCGCTTCAGGTCCATCGGGTTCATGCCAGCGGCCACGTACTTCATGCCTTCGCGCACGATGGCCTGGGCCAGCACGGTGGCGGTGGTGGTGCCGTCACCAGCGTTGTCGCTGGTCTTGGAAGCGACTTCCTTGACGAGCTGGGCGCCCATGTTCTGGAGCTTGTCTTTCAGCTCGATTTCCTTGGCCACGGACACACCGTCCTTGGTCACGGTGGGGGCGCCGTAGGAACGCTCCAGCACCACATTGCGACCCTTGGGGCCCAGGGTGACTTTGACCGCGTTGGCCAGGATGTTCACGCCTTCGACCATGCGGGCGCGGGCTTCACCGCCGAAAACGACGTCTTTAGCTGCCATTTGGATATCTCCGGATTTCTTTGAAAAAAAGTGGATGAGCGGGAGACGGCTTACTTCTCGACGACGGCGAAGAGGTCTTCTTCACGCATCACGAGCAACTCGTCGCCTTCGACCTTGACGGTCTGGCCGCTGTACTTGCCGAACAAAACACGGTCACCAACCTTGACGTTCAGGGCCACGAAGTCGCCCTTGTCGTTGCGCTTGCCCGGGCCCACGGCCAGGACTTCGCCTTGGTCGGGCTTTTCGGCGGCGTTGTCAGGAATGATGATGCCGGAAGAGGTCTTGGTTTCTTGTTCCAGACGCTTGACGATCACGCGATCATGCAAAGGACGAAGTTTCATCATTGCTCCTGTCTATGTAGACATGGTTTTTGGATAGGACCTGCACCATAAGTAAGCACTTACATTGCAACCCTTTGAATGGGTCAGCCTTGCGACTGTTAGCACTCCCTCTTGGCGAGTGCCAAAAAGCATTATAGGGATGGGGCGCCAAGTTTCAAGGGGCCTGACCCACAATCCCCGCCGACCATCTGCAAATATACTTTTGCGCATGCTGGCGAGTCTTCCCATTCGCCGTGTCTGCCTCACGGCCGAAGGATCATTCATGCCCGCCAGCCCCACCCATGCCGTGCCCACGGTGCCTCTGCTGATCAACGGCGAGTTCGTTCAGTCGCGCAGCACGCAATGGCGCGAGGTGCGTAACCCGGCCACCCAGGAAGTGCTGGCACGCGTGCCGCTGGCCACCGCCGACGAGGTCAATGCCGCCGTTGACGCGGCCAAGACCGCGTTCAAGACCTGGCGCGTCGCGCCCATTGGCGTGCGCGCGCGCATCTTCCTGAAGTACCAGCAGTTAATCCGCGAGAACATCAAGGACATCGCGGCGGTGCTGACCGCCGAACAGGGCAAGACCCTGGCCGATGCCGAAGGCGATGTGTTTCGCGGCCTGGAAGTGGTGGAACACGCAGCCAACATCGGCAACCTGCAATTGGGCGAGCTGGCCAACAATGTGGCCAGCGGCGTGGACACCTATACCGTACTGCAACCGCTGGGCGTGTGCGCCGGGATCACGCCGTTCAACTTCCCCGCGATGATCCCGCTGTGGATGTTCCCGATGGCCATTGCCTGCGGCAACACCTTTGTGCTCAAGCCGTCCGAGCAAGACCCGCTGTCGACCATGAAGCTGGTGGAGTTGGCCTTGCAAGCGGGCATCCCGCCCGGCGTGCTGAACGTGGTGCATGGCGCGCAGGACGTGGTCAATGCGCTGTGCGATCACCCGGACATCAAGGCCATTTCTTTTGTGGGCTCGACCAAGGTCGGCACGCACGTGTATCAGCGCGCCACCTTGGCTGGCAAGCGCGCGCAATGCATGATGGGCGCGAAGAACCATGTGGTGGTGCTGCCAGACGCGCCCAAGGAACAAACGCTGAACGCGCTGGTGGGCGCGGGCTTTGGTGCCGCTGGGCAACGTTGCATGGCCTCATCCGTGGTGGTGTTTGTGGGCGAGAGCGCGCAGTGGATTCCCGAGCTGGCCCAGCGGGCGCTCACGCTCAAGGTCAATGCAGGCCACGAGCCCGGCACAGACGTGGGGCCGGTGATCTCGACCAGCGCCAAGGCGCGCATCCTTGGCCTGATCGAGCAAGGCATTGCCGAGGGCGCCACGCTGGAACTCGACGGGCGTCAGGCCACGGTGCCGGGCTATGAGCAGGGCAACTTCATTGCGCCAACGCTGTTCTCTGGCGTGAAGCCCGGCATGGCCGTGTATGAGCAAGAAATCTTTGGCCCCGTGCTGTGCACGATGACGGTGGACACGCTGGACGAGGCCATTGCGTTGATCAACGCCAACCCCAATGGCAATGGCACCGGCCTGTTCACACGCTCGGGCAACGCGGCGCGCAAGTTCCAGGAAGACATCGACGTTGGGCAGGTCGGCATCAATGTGCCCATCCCCGTGCCGGTGCCGATCTTTTCGTTCACTGGGTCGCGCGGCTCCAAGCTGGGCGATCTGGGCCCCTATGGCAAACAGGTGGTGATGTTCTACACCCAGACCAAAACCATCACCGAACGCTGGTTTGACGAGGCCGCCGAGCCCGCCGGTGTCAACACCACCATCAACCTGCGCTGAAGCCCAAGGCGGCCACCAGGAGGGCCCCAATGAGATCATGCGTTTGATCATGGCGCGGCGCCTGCTTGCCCAAGCTGATTTGGAGACCCCGAGATGAGTGAACAAACTGCGAGCCCACCAACCACCGAACACAGCGGCCTGCTGCTCGAAAAACGTGGTTCGACCGCCATCCTCACGCTGAACAACCCGCCCGCCCACACTTGGACGTGGGACAGCCTGATGGCCTTGCAGACCGTGGTGACCGAGCTGAACAGCGACCACGCTATTTACAGCCTCGTGATCACCGGCCAGGGCGGCAAGTTCTTTTCAGCAGGCGCCGACCTGAAGGTGTTCGCCGAGGGCGACCAGGCGGTCGCACGCGAGATGGCGCGACGCTTCGGCGAGGCCTTCGAGGCCCTGTCAGGCTTTCGCGGCGTCTCGATTGCCGCGATCAACGGTTATGCCATGGGCGGCGGGTTGGAATGCGCCCTGGCCTGCGACATCCGCCTGGCCGAATCACACGCCGTGATGGCCCTGCCCGAAGCCTCGGTGGGGCTGCTTCCCTGCGCGGGCGGCACGCAGTGGCTGCCCTGGCTGGTCGGAGAAGGCTGGGCCAAACGCATGATCTTGTGTGGTGAGCGGGTCGACGCCACCACCGCGCTGCGCATCGGGCTGGTCGAGGAGGTGGTACCCCAAGGTGAGGTGCTGGCCCGCGCGCTGGCGTTGGCCAATGGGGTGGCCAAGCAAAGTCCCAGCAGTGTGACCGCCTGCAAGCGTTTGATCCAAGGGGCGCGCATGCAGCCACCGAAGCTGGCCTTGCCCGCCGAGCGCGAAGCCTTCGTCGACCTGTTCAGCACGCAGGATCAGCGCGAAGGCGTTGGTGCGTTTTTGGAAAAGCGCCCCCCCCAATGGCGCAATGCCTGAGATGCCTTTGATGACGGATGCGATTGTGTTTCGCGAGTTGCCCACCGCCTGCGGTCGGCGCATCGGTGTGGCCACGCTGAATGCGCCTGCGGCGCTGAATGCCTTGTCATTGACAATGGTGGATGCGCTCATGCCCCGGCTGAGCGCCTGGGCTGCCGACCCTCAGGTCGTCGCTGTCTTGCTCGATGGCGCGGGCGACAAGGCGTTTTGCGCCGGTGGCGACCTGCGCGAGCTCTACCAATCCATGCGCGACTGTGGCAGCGCGCCCAATGCCTATGCGCAACAGTTCTTCGGGCGCGAGTACCGGCTTGATCACCTGATCCACACCTTCCCCAAGCCCGTCCTCTGCTGGGGGCACGGCATCGTCATGGGCGGCGGCATGGGCCTGATGGCGGGCGCTTCGCACCGCGTGGTGACCGAGAAAAGTCGCCTGGCCATGCCCGAAATCGCCATCGGCCTCTACCCCGACGTGGCCGGCAGCTGGTTTCTGCGCCGCATGCCCGCTCGCCTGGGGCTGTTCCTGGCGTTGACCGGCGCGCCAATGAACGCCGCTGACGCGCTGTTCGCGGGTCTGGCTGATTTTTACCTGCCGCACGAGCGCAAAGCCAGCCTGATCGAGGCGTTGAGCTTGACAAGCTGGCATGCGGACGGCACGACGCACGCCGCGCAGCTCAGTCACGTGCTGGAGACCTTGCGTGACGACACCCCGCCCTCCGAGTCCAAACTGCGCATTCACTTCGATGCCATTCAAACCCTGATGGGGCATGACGACTTGCCGGACATCGCCAGGCGCTTGGCCGCCTGCACGGCCAGCGATGCTTGGTTGAGCGGCGCCGCACAGAACTTTCTCAAAGGCAGCCCGACCTCGGCGGCCTTGGCCTTTGCGCTTTGGCGCAACGTCCCGCACTTGTCTCTGGCGCAGGTGTTTCGCAACGAGTTCGATGCCTCGCTGGGATGCTGCGCCCACCATGACTTTGCCGAAGGCATCCGTGCGCTGCTGATCGACAAGGACCGCCAACCCCGGTGGCAGCCCGCGCAGCTCGATCAGGTCGACGTTTCGCTGCTGGAAGATCACTTCAGGCCGCGCTACACCGGTGCGCATCCGCTGGCCGACTTGGTCTGACGCCGCCGCTCACCGCATACTCAGCCGACCACCTCCAACCCTTGCATCGGAAACGCCCCATGGCCACCACCGCCCCTCAACGCCTTGCCTTCATCGGACTGGGAAACATGGGCGGCCCAATGGCGCTGAACCTGCACAAGGCCGGTCACCGCGTGACCGCCTTTGACCTGTCGCCGACGGCCTGCGAACACTGGTCCACGCAAGGTTTGTCGATGGCCGCCTCCGCCGTGGCCGCCGTGAATGACGCCGATGTCGTCATCAGCATGCTGCCCGCCAGCCGCCACGTCGAGGCCTTGTACCTGGGCTCAGGCTCAACCCTGGAGGACAAGGGCGGTTTGTTGCAAGCGCTGACCCCTGGCATGCTGCTGATCGATTGCAGCACCATCGCCCCGGCCAGTTCACGCCGCGTCGCCGAAGCCGCCGCCCAACGCGGCATCACCATGATCGACGCCCCCGTGTCGGGCGGCACCGCGGGCGCCGCAGCAGGCACGCTGACATTCATGATTGGGGGCGCGCCCGAAACGCTCGAACGAGCACGGCCACTGCTTGAATGCATGGGCGCCAACCTGTTCCATGCCGGGGCAGTTGGCGCGGGTCAGGTGGCCAAGATCTGCAACAACATGCTGCTGGGCATCATGATGATCGGCACCAGCGAAGCGCTGGCCCTCGGTGCGGCCAATGGCCTGGACCCAGCGGTCTTGTCCGAGATCATGCGGCGCAGCTCCGGCGGCAATTGGGCCCTGGAAAAATACAACCCATGGCCGGGTGTGATGGCCAATGTGCCGGCATCGCGCGAATACAGCGGCGGCTTTGGCACCGACCTGATGCTCAAGGATCTGGGCCTGGCGCTGGAATCCGCATTGGCCACCGGCGCGCCCACCACCTTGGGCAGCGTGGCGCGCAATCTCTACGCACTGCACAGCGGTGCGGGCCAAGGCGCACTGGACTTCTCCAGCATCGTTCAGCAGGTCATGAAATCATGAAGTCTCCTCTACTCATTGGAAGCGTCGCCCTGATGCTGGCATTCCAGGTCCAGGCCGCCGCACCGAGTCCGGAACGCGTCGCAGAGTGTGTGGCCGCCCTCACCACGGAGGCCGAGCCACTGGCCAAGAAGTCTCGTCAAGGCGATGCGGCGGCGGACGCGCAGCTCACGCCCTTGGTGAACAGCGCTTTTTCTTTCATCGCCAGCGCTTACAAACAAGGCGTCGGGCAGGCCAAGGCCGATGCCCTGCTGGCCGAGGCCAAGAAGGCACAAGTCCAGATGCCAGCGCAGGACTTGAGCACACTCCAGGGCAACTGCCTCAAGGAGGGCACGCTGCTCATGGCGAACGCCAATTTCATCGAGCGCGCCATCATCGAGCGGGCCGCCCGAGCACGCATCGAGCGGCTCAAAAGATCGAAAAAAACCGGTCCCGCCCATCAACCATGACCATTCGGTCAACTTCTAGCTTGGCAAGCGTCTGATCGACGCTCAAGATGGTCGGCATGGCCATCTCCGTTTTCGACCTCTTCAAAATCGGCATCGGCCCATCGAGCTCCCACACGGTGGGGCCGATGCGTGCCGCGCGGATGTTCGCGCACCGCCTGCAGCAGACACACCTGCTGAGCGCCACCCACCGCATCGTGTGCGAGTTGTTTGGCTCGCTGGGTGCCACCGGCCAAGGCCATGGCAGCGACAAAGCCGTGATGTTGGGCCTGTCTGGCCACGAACCTGACACGGTGGATGTCGACAGCGTGCCGGCCCTCCTGGCCACCATCCACACCGAACGATCGTTATGGGTGATGGGCCAGCACCGCCTGCCTTTTGACGCCAGCCTGGATCTGATCTTTCACCGCCGCAAGGTCCTGCCCTTTCACGCCAACGGCCTGCGCTTCACGGCGCTGAATGCGCAAGGTCAAACGCTGTGGTCGCACGAGTACTACTCGGTCGGCGGTGGCTTTGTGGTCAGTGAAGATGTCGCGGCCGATGGCGCACGCCAGAAAGTACTGTTGCCCGACACGACCGTGCTGCCCCATCCCTTCCACAGCGGCGCCGACCTGCTCGCCCTGACCGTCGAGCTGGGCTGCAGCATCGCCGAACTGATGCGCCGCAATGAGCGCCACTGGAGCCTTGACGCCGACATCAATGCGCGCCTGATGCAACTGTGGACGGTGATGCAGGCCTGTGTCGATCGTGGTTGCCGCACACCCGGTGTCTTGCCCGGTGGGTTCAAGGTGGCCCGGCGGGCGCCCGATCTGTTCAGAAAATTATCTCAAACCACCAGCACCGATCCTTTGCTGGTGATGGACTGGGTCAACCTGTTTGCGTTGGCCGTGAATGAAGAAAATGCCGCCGGTGGCCGGGTCGTGACCGCCCCCACCAATGGCGCGGCCGGCATCGTGCCGGCGGTGCTGCTGTACTACCAGCGCTTCGTGCCTGGGGCTTGCGAGCAGGGCGTGCAGGACTTCCTTCTCACGGCAGGCGCCATCGGCCTGCTGTACAAAGAAAACGCCTCCATCTCGGGCGCCGAAGTGGGCTGCCAGGGCGAGGTGGGCGTGGCCTGCTCGATGGCCGCTGCGGGGCTGTGCGCCGTGATGGGCGGCACGCCCGCCCAGATTGAGAACGCCGCCGAAATCGGCATGGAACACCACCTGGGCCTGACCTGCGACCCAGTGGGCGGTTTGGTGCAAATTCCCTGCATCGAACGCAACGCCATCGCCGCCGTCAAAGCCATCAATGCCGCCAGGCTGGCCTTGCATGGCACCGGCGCGCACCGAGTCAGTCTGGACAAGGTCATCAAGACCATGAAGGATACCGGCGCGGACATGCAGACCAAGTACAAGGAAACGGCGCGCGGCGGGCTGGCGGTCAACATCATCGAGTGCTGACGCAGGGCACCCCTCAGGCGGCCAATGACCAGCCTGCGCTGGGCAAGCGTTGGTCGTCAGCGCCAACGAGGCAGCTCATCACCCAGGGCTTGTCCGAGCTCACCGAGTGGGTCGCTCCACTGGCCCCAGACGGTTTGCCTGAACAGGCGCGCTGACGAATACCAGGGGCTGTCCTGCCGATCCAGCAGCCAGCGCCAGTCCGGCATTCGCGACAGCAGAATCCAGGTGGGCTTGCCCAGTGCGCCCGCCAGGTGAGCCACCGAGGTGTCCACGGAGATCACCAGGTCCATGTGCTCAATCAAGGCGGCAGTGGCGTCAAATGTCTGGAGCGCTTCAGGCAGATGCACGACGCCACCAGGCGCATTGAGCAGCGCTGCGTCGCTGGGTCGGATGTCTTTTTGCAAACAAAAGAGCTGAACGCCCTGAGGCAAGGCCGACAACACGGTCGCCAAGGGCATTGATCGGTGGTGGTCGTTGCGGTGCGCCGAATTGCCCGACCAAACCAGCCCGATGCGCGGCTGTTTTTTCTCGCCCAGGCGCTCTCCCCAGGTCTGGATCAGCTGCGCGTCGGCGCGAAGATAGGGCGTCGATGCCGGGACGGACTCCACCGTGGTCTTGAATGCCAGAGGCAAGCTCATCAAGGGACAGTGAAAATCAAAAGCGGGCAATGGGTCCTGCCCGCGGGCCAGCACCTGCGCTTCTCCGTGCAAGGTTCCGACCAGTTTTTTCAACGCCGGCTGAACTTCAAGCAAAACGCGCGCACCTAGCGCAACGACCATGGGCACATAGCGACAAAAATGGAGCGTGTCTCCCAGGCCCTGCTCTGCATGGAGCAAGATGGTTCGACCACGCAGGTCCTGCTCACCCAACCACAGCGGCTGCACGAAAGCGCGTGGCGGCGAGGTGATGAGGCCGGGTTTTTTCCAACGCCATTCGAGCTGAGGCAGGCCACGCTCCCAATCGCCCGCCAGCAGGTCGGCCCATCCCTGCGCCCACTGCGATTCGGCGTTGTCTGGCTGCAGCGCATTGACCTTGGCAAAGGCATCCCGTGCAGGACCCAGGTGCCCCATGTCCAGCAGCACGTTGCCTCGATTCATGTGCGCGCCAGCGTGATGGGGGTCGATCTCAAGGGCGCGCTCGCACTGGGCCAAACCGTCCTGCCAACGCCCCGCGTCGCGCAAGGCGCCACCGAAATTCGACCGCACGGTTGCGTGATCAGGGTTGAGCTTGAGCGCCTGCTCATAGCCACTGATCGCCTCAGCCATGCGCCTGAGCTTCACCAAGGCGTTGGCCCGGTTTCCCAGCACCTCAGGCTGGTCGGGCTGCAAGGCAAGGGCCTGATCGTAGCTGGCAATCGCCTCCTCGAATCGTTGCATAGCCAGGTAGGCATTGCCTCGGCCGGTGAAGGCCGTGGGACGATCGGGCTGCAAGGCGATGGCTTGATTGTGGTTGGCCAGAGCCTCGTTGTGGCGCTCCAGTGCGTAGCAGGCATGGCCACGGTTGATCAACGCCGCCACATGACGGGGCTGCAGGGCAAGCGCCTGGTCGTAGCTGGAGATCGCGTCCGCGAAACGTTGCATTGCCAGAAAGGCATTGCCTCGATTGAAGTGCGCCTCGGCATTGCCAGGTTGCAGCGCCAAATTTTGACCAAAACTGGCGATGGCGCCTGGCCATTGTTCGAGCGCCAGGAGGGCCACGCCACGACCAAAATGCGCCTGGGCCTCGTCGGGCTCCAGCGCGATGGCCTGATCGAAGCAGGCCAGCGCCTTTTCAGGCTGCTGTGATTCCATCCAGGCGACACCCAGATTCGAATGGGCCATGGCCTCCCCAGCATCGACAGCAATGGCCTGGCTGATGAGTTCAATGCACCTTGGAAAGTCACGCTGCTGCATGGCGATGACGCCGAGCAGGTGCAAGGCGTCGAACTGGCGTGGATCCAGCCGCAACACCTCCAGGAAACCCGTTCTTGCCTGATCGATCCGACCCTGTTCAAGGGCTGCAGCGGCTTGATCCAGCATCGCCTCAATCACCTCGGGGTTGGCTTCAGGCGGCATCTCGGCGCTTGTCTCGGTAGAGGGGTTCGTAGTCATGTTCAAGTAAAACCGTGGGGTCTGGCTGTGTCGATCCAAGAGCCATGCTACTACGTCAGCAACCCTCTCCAAAAGGGCCACAACCCGCATGAACACGTTCGTCTTGGCCTGGCCTCACCGGCGCATGATCGCCAGGATGGTGCGCAGGATCAAGCTCACATCCCCCCACACCGAGGCCTGGTCTACATAGCGGGCCGCCAGCGCCAGCTTGCGCGGCAGGATGTCGTGGATGTAGGCGTGCTCCGGGTCGGTGGCCTGGGCCAGCACGCTGCTTTCATCGCGGTATTCAATCGAGGCGATGTCGGTGATGCCAGGGCGCACCGATAAAACCTTCTCGCGCAAGGCAAGGGGGTAGTGAGCCACATAGCGCGGCACCTCGGGGCGCGGCCCCACCAGGCTCATGCGCCCCAGCCACACGTCCAGCAGTTGCGGCAGTTCGTCCAGTTTGCTATTGCGCAGAACATGGCCAACGCGGGTGATGCGGTGATCTAGCCCCACGGTGATCTGCGGTCCCAGCCCTTGCGGGTCGTGGCGCATGGTGCGGAATTTGTGGATGCGAAAGGGTACGCCATGGCGCCCCACCCGCTCCTGTCTGAAAAACACCGGGCCATTTGAGTCAAGCTTGATGGCCAGCGCGATCAACAACAGCACTGGCCCCAGCAGCAACAGGCCCAACGAAGACAACACCCAGTCAAACAGTCGCTTGCTCACGCGGGCCTTTGCGTCGTCATCAAGGTCAAGACCAAGCTCAGGCGCGGCCCAAGGCCCGGCGCACCGAGGTGATGACGCGCTCCACATCGGCGTCCGTCATCTTGGTGTACAGCGGCAGGCTCACCATGCGCTCATAAGCGCGTTGGCTGTGCGGAAACTGCTCGGGCTGAAGCTTGTAGCGCTCGCGCCAGTACGGGTGCAGGTGCAAGGGGATGTAGTGCACGCTCACGCCAATGCCATCGGCAAACAGGGCCTCGATCAGCTGGTCGCGGTTGATGCTGGCCTCGTCCGACAAGCGCAACACGTACAGATGCCAGGCATGCAGGTCGTCCGCCTGTTGCGGACGCGGCGGCAGCATCAAAGGCAGGTCGGCAAAGGCCTCGTCGTAGCGCTGGGCGATCTGTTCGCGGCGCTTCTGGAAACCGCGCACGCGCTTGAGCTGGTGCAGGCCCAGGGCCGCGGCGATGTCGGTCAGGTTGTACTTGAAGCCCGGCGCCACGATCTCGTAATACCAGCTGGGCACCTTGGCCTGGAAGCGGTCAAAGGCGTCTCGGTTGATGCCGTGCAGGCGCATCACCTTGGCGCGCGCCGCCAGGGCCGGATCACGCGTGACCAGCATGCCGCCCTCCCCCGTGGTGATGGTCTTGTTGGCGTAAAAGCTGAACACAGTGGCATCGCTGTTCAAGGTGCCAATCAGCTGCCCCTGAAAGGTCGTGGGCAAGGCATGGGCCGCGTCTTCCACCACTTTGAGGCCATGCCTTTTGGCGATGGCGTGAATGGCCTCCATGTCCACCGACAGACCCGCATAGTGCACGGGCATCAGGGCCTTGGTGCGAGGGGTGATCGCCGCCTCGATGGCCACCGGGTCGATGTTGAGCGTGGCCGGATCGATGTCAACCAGTTTGACGTCGGCGCCCATGTAGCGCACCACTTCGGCCGTGGCGGTGAAGGTGTGGGTGGTGGTGATGACCTCGTCGCCCGGGCCGATGCCCAGGGCTTCGAGCGCCAGATGCAAGCCGGCGGTGGCCGAATTCACCGCGATGGCGTGCAGCGAATCGTCGCCCAGGAACTTGACGAAGTCTTCTTCAAAGCGGCGCGCCTTGGGGCCGGTGGTGACCCAGCCCGAGCGCAGGGTATCGACCACTTCGGCGATTTCTTCTTCGCCGATTTCAGGCAGAGCAAAGGGCAGGAAAGGCTGCGATGGCGTGGAAGAACTCATGACAATCTCACTGAAAAGGGTCGGTCAGGCGCCGCGCGTCAGGCGGCCAAACGCAGGGTCGGGGCGGCCGCGCACCAGCGCATCCCACCAACCGCGCAGAGAACCCAGGCCGTAGCCAAAATGATAGGCCGCAATCACGCGGGGCAGATGGGGCAGCAGGTCCAGGCCCTGCTGACGGGCAATCAACACGCTGATGACGCCCGCCGCCCCCACATACAGTAAGCCCTGCACGGCAAGCAGCACCGCCACGATCAGCGCGGCCGACTGCCCGCGCTGGCCAGGCCACAGGCTCAGCACGATGAACAAGGCCAGCAAGGCCAGGAGCGAGCCCACGAACAGCCCCGGGATCAGGTGCCGCAAGGCTGCCGCCTGGCCATGTTTCTTCATGACGAAAGGCTTCCAGTAGCCGTACTGACGGTACTGGCGAAACACGTCCTTGATGCTGGCGCGTGGGTGGTAGGTAGAACGAATGCGGGCCGATTGCCAGATGCGCCCCCCACCGCGATGAATGCGCAGATTGTGTTCATCGTCCTGATTGCGCACCAGGGTTTCGTCAAAACCGCCAAAGCGCACAAAGGTGTGGCGCGGCCAGGATCCGAGGTAGACCGTGTCAACTTCGCCTTCATAGGCCAGGTCGCGCGACAAGGCGCCGCCTGCCACCCAGCGCGACTGAAACGCAGCAGCAATGGCGCGCTGCACGGTGCCTTGCGACCCGGCCACGCCCTCGGCGCGCCAGGGGCCGCCCACATTGTCTGCCTTGGTGGCCTGCCAGGTCGCCAGGCACTGGGCGATGTAATCGGACGCATACACGGTGTGCACATCCAGGCGCACGATGAATTCGCCGCGCGCCTGCTCGATGCAGCGGTTCAAGCCGCAAGACACGATGCGCCCGGGGTTGTCAATCATCACGAAACGCGCATCGCCCGAGCACCAGGCGGCCAAGCGTTCGCGGGTTCCGTCATCGCTCAAGCCGTCGGCGATCAGCACCTCCAGGGTCCAGCCCGGCGGGATGGTCTGCGCGGCCACGCTGCGGCAGAAGGCTTCGATGTGATCGCGCTCATTGCGGCACGGAACGATCACCGACACGGCGCGTTGACTCATGGTTGCAGCAGCTTTTCGTACAGGCGCCACATGGCATCCATCTGCCCACGACGCGAGGCCTCGCGCTCGATCAGATCGCGGTTGTAAACGCCCATTTGTGCCACCTGCTCGGGGTGGTCGTAGGCGGTGACCAGGGCGTGGGTGACGGCATCCGCATCGCGCACCGGCACCAGCCAGCCCCCACGCTCGCTGATCCACTGGCGGTTGGCCGGCAGGTCAGAGGCGATGATGGCCAGGCCGCAGGCCATCGATTCGAGCACCGACACCGAGGTGGCATCGCTGCTTGGCACCGACACCGACACCCGGCTGCGCTGAATGGCCTGCACCATGGCCTGGTCACCCACTCGGCCATGAAAACGCACCTGTTGCAGCAGCCGCAGCGCCGTCACGCGTTCTTGTAGCGCGGCCTCCATGGGGCCGCCACCCAGCAGGTGCAGCAAGGCCTGCGAGTGCGGGCGCAAGGTCAAAAACCGCGAGAACGCCTCGATGATGAGGTCGATGTTGTAGTTGGGCTCCCACGAGCGCAGGCTGACCACTTCGAAGTCCGGCGCAGGCACGGCCGGGGTGAACTTGTCGGTGTCGGCGCCCCACAGAATCTGGTGACACGCCGCCTTCGGGTGGTAGCGAGCGATCTCTTCCACCATGTCCATGGAATCGGCCGTGATGAGGTCGGCGCGGCGCAGAGACCAAGCCACCACCCAGCGCATGAAGCGGCTCTGCTTGGGCGTGACCAGGATGTCCGAGCCCCAGGCCGTCAGCACCTTGGGGCATGTCAGCCCGCACGCCGCCGCCCACAGCCCGTAGGACGTGACGTAGTGCCCATGCACCAGGGTGGGCTGAAAACGCTGGCGCAACTGGCGCGCCACACGGCGCACCTCGGGCAGCGCCTTGAACCACGAGGCCTTGTCCAGCCCAGGGCGGATCGCGATGACCTGCCGCGCACCCGGCACCTCGGCCGGACTGCGCGTGATGACGACGACCTCGGCACCGCGCTCCACCACCGAGGCGACCCAGCGACGGGTGTGCACACTGGAGGCATCGGCAAAAAACAGGATGCGCACAGGCGGCCTATTGGGACTGGTGGCCTGGCTCATGGGCGTTCACCGCCTTCGCCACGTGCCCCACCCAGGGCGCGGCGCAGATTGTCCTGCCCCGCCCACTGCGCATACACCGACTGCAATTCCGGGTGGCGCTGCAGCAAGGCGCGGTCCATCTCACGCGTGTCGCCCAGCACCACAGCAGCTTCGCCCATGACCTTGGAGCCGACGATGGCAAAGTCCGGCACCACGCCCGACACAAAGCTGTACGCCTGCACGATCACGCCCTTGCCGATCTGCGCGCCCGGCGCGATCACAGTGTGCGGGCCGATGAAGCTGTAGGCCCCCAGGCGCGTGGCTCGGCGCACATAGCCCACCGGGTCGGTGTGGCCCGCGTAGCGCTGCCCCATGACACGCACCGAACGGTGGCTGGAATGACTGAGCACGGACACATAGTTGGTGACCTGGCAGCCGTCTTCGATCACCAGGCCGTTCGAGCCGTCAATGCGATTGAAGTGGCCGATGAAGACGTGATCGCCCAGCAGCAGGCCCTGCGGCTCTTCCAGGCTGGTGTGCGTACTGACGCGGGTGTGGGGACGGTCGCTGCCGTCGGCATTGCGCCAACCGTACACGATGCGTGGACCGGTAAAGGCCGCAAGCCACCGCGCCGCAAGGCGCTTGAGGTGCTGGAGCAAAGGCATCATGGATGGACGAACTGGGTGGCTGGCGCCAGAGAGGGCATAACCTCATATTGTCGCCGCTTCTGCAGGTGGCTCGTCCCCCTCATACCCGTGTCAGTGAGGGCGTCCACAAAGCCCGCACCGACAGGCCGGCCTGCTTCAGGAACACGGCATAGGCCACCACGATGGCCACGATATAGCCCAGGCTGGACGACAAGCCCGCGCCCAGCGCACCCATGCGAGGCACCAGCAGCCAGCCCAGACCAAAGCTGACCGTGAGCGACAAGCCTGCGATCGCCCCGGACAGATGCGGTCGCCCCAGGTGGTTGGTATAAAACGCAGACAGACTGGACGCCGCTGCATACGCCGCCACCCCCGGCAACAAGGCCGCCAGCGGGGCCACCGAGGCGGCATACGCCGCCCCCATCGCCAGCGGCAACGCCCACCAAGCCAACACCAGCAACATCGGCGCGGCCAGCACCGTGGCCAGCACATTGAGGCGCACGGCCTGCACCGTCACACTGGCCGCCACGCGCCGATCCGGACTGCCAATGCGGGCATAAGCCGACACCGTCACCGACGACGACAGCAGCCACAGCAACTCGGCCACCGTCACCGCCACCGAATAGGTGCCGGCCTCACTCAGCCCATGAAAACGCTCGACCAGGAATAGCGAGGCCCGGTAATTGAGCAGACTGACCACATTGGTGACCCCGATGGTGGCCACAAAATGCCAGTCGTCCCACCACCGGGCGGGGGTTTGACGGAATTGGTCGGCCTGCTCCGCTGACAGCGTGCTTTCAACCACGGTGTCGCGGACCTCGGCATTGCGCAGGGCATAGATGGCCGTCAGCACCGCCACCAGCGATTTGCCACTGACCCAGGCCATCAGCACCATCAGCACGGTGGGCCCCGTCCGGATCGCCCCGTGGGTGAACCACCACGCCACGCCCAGCCCACTGAGCACCGAGGCGGGCGCCGCCACTTGCGCCACATTGATCGGCCACATGCGCCCCTGCCCCAGCCACAAACCGGTGGCCGTCGGCACCAACAGTAAAAATGGGGCCGCCAGCGCCAGCAGCCACAACTGGGCGTAAGGCATCTGCTCGGCCCACCAGGACACGGCCAGCAAGCCCACGGACGCGATCAAACCCAGCCCCAGCGCGGCGCGCAACACACTGCGCAGCATGGGCATGGCATGGTGGACCTGGCTGCCTTGCTGGCGCGAAATCTGCCGGGCCAGCCACAGGCCCAGCCCCGAAAACAGCGTCAACAGGCCCGACTCGACCGCCACGAACAGCGCAAACGCGCCCTGCACCGTCGGGCCCTGGCGCGCCACCAGCACCGTGATGGCCAATCCCAGGCTCACGATCAGCAGTTTGGCCGCCAGATTGCCCAGTGCAGCCCGGGGCACGCTGGCCCAGGCTGGCTGCAAAGCGCCCCAGCGCGAAGGCCTGGGCGACACCGAAGAATCTTGAGTCGACATGGCCCGCATTGTCTCGCACCCCCGCTGCGGCGGTGGGGTCGGGGCAGGTTTCATACAATCGGGGGTTCAGCCCGTTCTTACTCCACGTCCAAGCCCAGCCCAAGCTCCCCGACCATGACCACGCATCAACACCACCACACCCCCATGGATGCCACCGCCGCCGACGCGCCCGTGGACACCAACAAACTGGTGGCTGAGCGCCGCGAGAAGCTGGCCGTCATCCGAGGCCAGGGCGTGGCCTTCCCGAACGACTTCAAGCCCGCCCACCAGGCAAGCCCGCTGCACAGCCAGCACGACGCCACCGAACCGACCGATCTGGACGCCCAGGCCATCGGCGTCAGCGTCGCCGGTCGCCTGATGCTCAAGCGCGTCATGGGCAAGGCGTGCTTTGGCACGCTGCAGGACGTGAGTGGCCGCATCCAGGTCTACGTGACCCTGGACGGCGTGGGCCCCGACGCCCTGAACGCCTTCAAGCACTGGGACCTGGGCGACATCCTGGGCTGCGAAGGCGTGCTGTTCAAGACCAAGACCGGCGAGCTGTCCATCAAAGCCAGCGCCATCCGCCTGCTGACCAAGAGCCTGCGCCCCTTGCCAGACAAGTTCCACGGCATGACCGACCAGGAAATGAAGTACCGCCAGCGCTACGTCGACCTGATCATGGACGAGGCCTCGCGCACGCGCTTCAAAGCGCGCAGCGATGCCATCGCGGCGATCCGCCAGTTCATGGTCGACCACCAGTTCCTGGAAGTCGAAACGCCCATGCTGCACCCCATCCCCGGCGGCGCCAATGCCAAGCCTTTCGTCACGCACCACAACGCGCTCGACCAGGAGATGTTCCTGCGCATCGCGCCCGAGCTCTACCTCAAGCGCCTGGTGGTCGGCGGTTTCGAGCGCGTGTTTGAGATCAACCGCAACTTCCGCAACGAAGGCGTGTCCGTGCGACACAACCCCGAATTCACCATGATGGAGTTCTACGCGGCCTATTGGGACCACCGCGACCTGATGGACTTCACCGAGAACGTGTTGCGCCACGCCGCCCGCACCGCCGTGGGCTCGACCCAGTTGAGCTATAGCGGCCAGCCCGTCGATCTCGAAAGCCCCTTCGAGCGCCTGACCGTGCGCGACTCGCTGGTCAAACACGCTGGCTTGACGCCCGCCGAGGCCGACGACGCGCACGCGCTGCGCGCCAAGCTCAAGGCCCACGGCGAAGAAGCCCCGGCCCGCTGGAGCCTGGCCGAATTGCAATTTGGCCTGTTTGAAGCCGCGGTCGAAGAAAAGCTCTGGCAGCCCACCTTCATCATCGACTACCCGGTCGAGGTCTCGCCCCTGGCTCGCGCCTCGGACGCCGACCCGTCCGTCACCGAACGCTTCGAGCTGTTCATCACGGGCCGCGAGTTTGGCAACGGTTTCTCAGAGCTGAACGACCCCGAAGAACAGGCCGCCCGATTTGCCGCGCAGGCCAGTGCCAAGGACGCCGGCGACGAAGAAGCCATGTACTTTGACGCCGACTACATCCGCGCCCTGGAACACGGCCTGCCCCCCACCGGCGGCTGCGGGATCGGCATCGACCGCCTCATGATGCTGCTGACCGACTCGCCCAACATCCGCGACGTGATCCTATTCCCGGCGCTGCGGCGCGAGGTCTGAGCGTCTCAGCCGCCATGGAACGCTCCCAGACCTGCGTTGAAATCGCCGCCACCGCCGCGCGCCTGGTGGTCGAAGAAGGTCTGGAATACGGCCCGGCCAAGCGCCGCGCCGTCAAGCAACTGGGCTTGAACGCGCGCACCGCCCTGCCCGACAACGAGCAGCTCGAAGAGGCCGTGTTTGAGTACCTGTCGGTGTTCTGCGCCGACACCCAGCCGGCGGAACTGCGCGCCCTGCGTGAACTGGCCGCCCTCTGGATGGAGCGCCTGGCCGAATTTCGCCCGCACCTCACCGGCGCCGTCTGGCGCGGCACCGCCACCCGGCTGAACGACATCCATTTGCAGCTCTACTGCGACGACAGCAAATCCGCCGAAATCGCCCTGATCAACCAAGGGCTGGATTACGACGTCGGCTCGACCACCAGCCCACGCGGCGGCGAGGTCGATGTGCTGAGCCTGACCGTGCCCTGCCCGGCCTTGAACGAGCCCATCGGCCTGCACCTGAGCATCCTCGACCACGACGACCTTCGCGGCGGACTCAAACCCGACGCGCGCGGCCGCACCGACCGGGGTGACCTGGCCGCGTTGCAGCGCCTGCTGGAGCAAGCGCCATCGCCAACGACCTGGATCAAGCCACAAGCCGGCTTGAGCACGCGTCGCAGTCTATTGACCTTGGCCGGTTTGGCGGCCCTGGGCGCAGGCGCGTGGTGGTCCTGGCGGCACACGCCACCCGCAGCCCAAGCCGGCGACCCCCTACCGGCTGATTTCTGGAGCCAGCAGTTCGACACCCTGGCCGGCCCCGCCTTGCGTCTGGCCAGCCTGCAGGGTCGCCCCATCGTGCTGAATTTCTGGGCCACGTGGTGTCCGCCCTGCATCAAGGAAATGCCCGAACTGGAGCGCTTCCACCGCGAATTTGCCCCCCAGGGTTGGCAAGTGGTCGGCCTGGCCATCGATGGCCCCACCCCGGTCAGGGAGTTCTTGGCCAAGACGCCGGTCGGATTCCCCATCGGATTGGCGGGCTTTGGTGGGACAGAATTGGCAAAAGCCTTGGGCGATTCGGCCGGCGGCCTGCCTTTTTCAGTTTTAATCGACGCCCGTGGTCGCTTGCGCCAGCGCAAGATCGGTGCAATTACCCACGACGAACTCTCGGCCTGGGCCCACAGAGTCCAAGGGTGATCACTGGTTTTATCGCTAATTGCGCGTAAAATACGCCTACTTTCATTTTCTTGGCCAGACGCCTAGCCGCTTGGTCAACGATTCATGCAAATCCTTGTTCTCCATGGTCCCAACCTGAACCTGCTGGGCACCCGTGAACCGCAGGTTTATGGGGCCACCACGCTGGAACAGATCAACACCAGACTGAGCCAGCACGCTGCGGCCCATGGCGCGTCGCTGTCGGCTTTCCAGAGCAACCACGAAGGCGCGCTGATTGACCGCGTGCACGCCGCCCGGACCGACGGCACCCAATTCATCCTCATCAACCCCGGCGCCTTCACGCACACCAGCGTCGCCCTGCGCGATGCGCTGGCCGGTGTGGCGCTACCCTTCATTGAAATCCACCTGTCCAATGTGCACCGGCGCGAATCATTCCGCCACCATTCCTATTTTTCCGACATCGCCGAAGGCGTCATCGTCGGTCTGGGCGCGCAAGGCTATCAATTGGCCCTGGACGCCGCCCTGCAACGCCTGAGCGCGCCTTCGGGCAACTGAGTTCAACGGCCCCCAGGTCCACTCACCGCCCGGGCCCGCCCCATTCACCCCTTACGAGTTTTCCTGACTCGAACGACTGCTGGAGATCGCAAATCATGGACTTGCGCAAACTGAAAACCCTCATCGACCTCGTTTCGGAATCGAACGTCTCCGAACTTGAAATCACCGAGGCCGACGGCAAAGTCCGCATCGTCAAGGCCGGCGCCGCCCCGGTGGTCATGATGCAGCAGCCCATGCAGGCCATGCAACAGGCCCAGCCCGCCATGGCAGCACCCGCAGCCACCGCACCCGCCGTGGTCGAGGTGCCGGCAGAGACCGGCCACATCGTCACCTCGCCCATGGTGGGCACCTTCTATCGCTCGTCCAGCCCAGGCTCCAAAGCCTTTGCCGAGGTGGGCGATCAGGTCAAAACCGGCCAGCCCATCTGCATCATCGAGGCCATGAAAATCATGAACGAGATTGAGGCAGACCAGGACGGCACCGTCATCAAGATCCTGGTTGAAAACGGCCAACCCGTTGAATACGGCCAGCCCCTGTTCGTCATCGAATAAGGCAGCGCCTCCATGTTCAAGAAAATTCTCATCGCCAACCGAGGCGAGATCGCCCTGCGGATCCAAAGAGCCTGTCGCGAAATGGGCATCAAGTCGGTGGTCGTCTATTCAGAAGCCGACCGCGAAGCCAAGTACGTCAAGCTGGCCGACGAGGCCGTGTGCATTGGCCCGGCCTCGTCCGCGCAAAGCTATCTGCACATGCCCGCCATCATCTCGGCGGCCGAAGTGACCGACGCCGAGGCCATCCACCCCGGCTACGGCTTCCTGTCGGAAAACGCCGATTTCGCCGAGCGCGTCGAGCAAAGCGGCTTCACCTTCATCGGCCCCACCCCCGAATGCATCCGCATCATGGGCGACAAGGTCTCGGCCAAGCAGGCCATGATCAAGTCGGGCGTGCCATGCGTGCCCGGCTCGGAAGGCGCCTTGCCCGACGACAACAAAGAGATCATCCGTATCGCCCGCGCCATTGGCTACCCGGTCATCATCAAGGCCGCCGGTGGCGGTGGCGGTCGCGGCATGCGCGTGGTGCACACCGAAGCGGCCCTGCTGCATGCGGTGCAGACCACCCGATCGGAAGCCGGTGCTGCCTTTGGCAACCCGGCGGTGTACATGGAAAAGTTCCTGGAACACCCGCGCCACATTGAAATCCAGATCCTGGCCGACACGCACAAGAATGCCGTGTGGCTGGGGGAGCGCGATTGCTCCATGCAACGCCGTCACCAAAAGATCATCGAAGAAGCGCCGGCGCCGGGTATTCCCCGTCGCGTGATTGAAAAGATCGGCGAACGCTGTACCGCCGCCTGTAAAAAAGTGGGCTACCGGGGCGCAGGCACCTTCGAGTTCCTGTATGAAAACGGCGAGTTCTACTTCATCGAGATGAACACCCGCGTGCAGGTGGAACACCCGGTCACCGAATGGGTCACCGGCATCGACATCGTGCAGATGCAGATCCGCATCGCCGCTGGCGAAAAGCTGCCGTTCACGCAGCGCCAAATCGAGTTGCGCGGCCACGCCATCGAGTGCCGCATCAATGCCGAAGACCCGGTCAAGTTCGTGCCCTCGCCCGGCCGCATCACCACCTGGCACCCGCCCGGTGGCCCCGGGGTGCGGGTCGACTCGCACGCCTATGCCGGCTACTACGTGCCGCCCAACTACGACTCCATGATCGGCAAGATCATCGTGCATGGCGACACCCGCGAGCAGGCCCTGGCGCGCATGCGCACAGCGCTGTCTGAAACAGTGATCGAAGGCATCCAGACCAACACCCCGCTGCACCGCGAACTGATGGTGGACGCCAAGTTCATTGAAGGCGGCACCGACATCCACTACCTTGAACACTGGATGGCTGCGCGCAAGCGTTGATCCGCAACAAAGAACACCATGCACGAACTCACCCTGTTGGCCATGGAAGCCCAGGTCGACATCCTCAGCGACGCCTTGATGGAACTGGACGCGCTGTCCGTGTCCGTCGAAGACGCCGACGCCGACACCGAGCACGAAGAAGCCCTGTGGGGTGAGCCCGGCATGCCGGTGGCGCGGGAAGCCTGGCAACGCTCGACCATCAAATCACTCTTCCCCGACGAAGCCGCCGCGCTGGAAGCGGCCACCCTGGTCCTGGCGCAGGACTGGGCCACCGATGTCCATGTGCACGGCATTCAAGAGGTGCAGGACCAGGACTGGGTGCGCCTGACGCAATCGCAGTTCTCGCCCGTGCCCATCACCGACAGCTTCTGGATCGTGCCGACCTGGCACGAGGTGCCCGCCCAAGCCAAAACCGTGATCCGTCTGGACCCCGGCCTGGCCTTTGGCACCGGCACCCACCCCACAACGCGCATGTGCCTGAAGTGGATCGCGGCGCACCCGCAAGCCCTGCAGGGTCAGCGCGTGCTCGACTACGGCTGCGGTTCGGGCATCCTGGCCATTGGCGCCGCGTTGCACGGCGCGGTCAGCGTGGACGCCGTCGACATCGACCCGGCCGCCGTCGAATCGACCCTGGCCAACGCCGGGGTCAACCTCAAGGGCGTGAGCGCCACGCTCAACACCGGCCTGCCCGAGCTGGTCGGCAACGCCCAGGCGGCCTACCCCGTGGTGCTGGCCAACATCCTGGCCACGCCCTTGAAACTGCTGGCACCCCTGTTGGCCGGCCATGTGGCCCCTGGCGGACACCTGGTGCTGGCAGGCATCCTGGCGCGTCAAGCCGATGAACTGAAACAAGCCTACGCCGCCGTCGGCCTGCAACTGCAAGTCGCCGATGAAGAAGACGGCTGGATCCTGATGACAGCCCGCAACACGGGCGACCACAAAGGCGGCAACAAGGGCTAACCGGGACCCGGAACACCCCTCGGCTCATGGCATCATCCAACGCCATGAGCCTGGCCACCCGATGCACCCACTGCGGCACGATCTTCAAGGTCGTGCAAGACCAACTGAAGGTCTCCGAAGGCTGGGTGCGTTGCGGACGCTGCAACTCGGTCTTCAACGCCATGCCCGGCCTGTTCGACCTGGAACGCGACCTACCCCCGCAGCGCACCCAGACCGCGCCGTCCCAGCCCGCTGCGGGCGACGCCATCGTCGTTGACTCGCCCGAGCCCGGCGAAACCTCCAGCTCCGAATGGCCGAGCACCTCGCCCACCATGCAGCAGGCGGCGCCGGACGCCGTCACCGACTTCGAGCTGGACACCTTCGTGTCCGCAGATGACGACGCACCGCCCGCATTCCCGCCCAGCCAGCTGCCGGTCACGGACGAATCCGACGCCCTGGATTCGCGCTACCTCGTGTCCACACGAACCGAACGGCGCCCGCCTCGCCGCCGACCCGGCGGCCCCGACTTTGCCGACGCCGAGTTTCCCAACGATGCCGTGCACGAAGCGCCCGACGAATGGGACTCAGGCCTGGACTCGATGCCGTACAGCGAAGAGCCGACACCCCCTCAGATCGCCGCACCACCCGACCGTCCGGCCATGGCGCGGCCCCAGGAAGGCACCGAGCCAGACCGAGGCGAGGCCCACAAGCTGCCCGCCGCCCCGGATGAAAACTTCGTGCCCGAGCAGGCGCTCAAGCCGCCCAGCCAACGCCGCGGCCGCCCGGGCACACGCGGCCAGGATCCGGCCTCCAAGACGCCCGAGTTCCTGCGCCGTGCGCAGCGCCGCGCCTTCTGGCATCACCCAGCCATGCGCACCCTGCTGTCGGTGCTGATCCTGGGGCTGTTGTTGACGCTGACCCTGCAGATCGGGCACCAGTTCCGCAACCTGCTGGCCGCGCATCACCCCGCCCTCAAACCCTATCTGGAGCAGTGGTGTCAGGCCATGGACTGCCGCATCGAGCCCCCCTTGCGCATCGACAGCCTGCAGGTTGAAAGCGCCACCCTGGTGCGCACCAGCTCCGAAGGCCCCGACACCTACCGCCTGACCGTGGTGGTGCACAACCGCGCCCCCATTGGCCTGGCCTGGCCGCACCTCGATCTGGCGCTGACCGACACCAATGGCGTCGTCGTGGCACGCCGAGCGTTCTCCCCGCGCGATGCGCAGTGGCTGGCCAACGCCGACAGCGCCAACGGTCCCGCCAGCGTGGCCGCCCCTGGGGGGCCACTCCCCGACGCTGTGCCGAGCCAGCGCAGCACCACCATGCAATGGCGGCTGCGTGCCGCCGACCTCAAACTGGCGGGCTACACCGCCGAGTTGTTCTACCCCTAAGGATCGATTCACCCATGTCCACCCTCATTTGCGGCTCGCTGGCCTTTGACACCATCAGCACCTTCGACGGCCGCTTTGCCCAGCAGATCCTGCCCGACCAGATCCACATCCTGAACGTCTCATTCCTGGTGCCCACACTCAAGCGCGAGTTCGGCGGCGTGGCCGGCAACATTGCCTATGGCCTGCACCTGCTGGGCGGCAAGCCCCTGATCATGGCCACCCTGGGCGCCGACGGCGGCCCCTACCGCGAACGCCTGCAGCAATGGGGCATCAGCCTGGAGCACGTCCACACCGTGCCGGACAGCTACACCGCGCAAGCCATCATCATCACAGACAAGGACAACAACCAGATCACCGCCTTCCACCCTGGCGCCATGCAGTACGCCGACCAGCTGCTCATTGAGCCGCGCAATGATGTGCAACTGGCCATCATCGGCCCCGATGGCCGCGACGCCATGATCAAGCACGCCCAGCAGTTGTCCGACGCCAAGATCCCCTTCGTGTTCGATCCGGGCCAGGGCCTGCCCATGTTCGACGGCGAGGACCTCAAGCGCTTCATCGCCCAAGCCACCTGGGTCACCGTCAACGACTACGAAGCCAAGCTGCTGAGTGACCGCACGGGCCAAAGCCTGGTCGACCTCTCCAAGTCCCACCTCAAGGGCATTGTCGTCACGCTCGGCCCGCAAGGCTGCGACGTGTACGTGCACGGTGAGGTGCAGCATGTGCCCGGCGTCCAGGCCGCAGCCGTGGTCGACCCCACCGGATGTGGCGACGCCTTCCGCAGCGGCCTGCTGCATGGGCTGACGCAAGGCTGGGCCCTGGACCGCGCCGCAGCCCTGGGCAACCGCATGGGCGCGATCAAGATCGCCCACTCCGGCCCCCAGACCTACAGCATCGACCGCGCCGCCGTCCTGGCTGGCTGACGATTCCGGGCTTGAGCACCGTGACCACCCACCATCCCCCGCGAGCGCGCCGTCGCGCTGTCGCCCTGCGCCTGGCCCTGGCCGTGACCCTGGCCACGCTCCTGCCCATGCAGAGCGCCTGCACGCAGACCCGCATGGGCCAGAACGGCAGACCGCTCAGTAGCGACCTGCGCCTGGCCACCTGGAACATGGACTGGCTGCTCACCCCCGCCACGCGCGCCGAACTGGGCAACACCTGCCAGGCTCGCCAGCCCAGCAGCGACCAGCACGCCCTGCCTTGCACCCCGGGCCGCACCCCGCCGCCCACCCGCAGCGCCGCCGATTTCGATGCCCTGGCCCGCACCGCCGATCAATTGCGCGACACCGTCAAGGCCGACGTGGTGGCCCTGCAAGAAGTGGATGGCGCGGCAGCGGCGCGACAAGTTTTTCGCCAGGGCTGGGCGGTGGACTGCTTCGTGCAACGCGCCCACCCGCAAAAGGTCGGCTTTGCCATCCGTGAAGGCACGCCCTACCGGTGCAACGGCGACTTGGGCCTGCTCGACGTAGACGGCAGTTCACGCGGCGGCGCCGACGTCACGATCTACCCCGGCACGCCACGCGAAGTGCGCCTGTTGGCCGTGCACCTCAAGAGTGGCTGTTTTGACGGCAAGCTGGACCGCCAGTTTCCGCCCTGTCAGCGCCTGAGGCAGCAAGTGCCCGTGCTGGAACGCTGGGTGGACGCGCGCGTGCGCGAAGGTGTCGCCTTTGCCCTGCTGGGCGACTTCAACCGCCACCTCGACAAAGATGCCCGCTACCCGGCCGGCCCGGATGAATCCGCACCGTTCAACCTGTTCAATGCCTTGAGCGACAACGAACCGCCGGGGGCCACGCTGGTGCGAGCCACCGAAGGTGCGCCCAGCATCCCCTGCGACGCCGACGACCACCACAGCCAGTACATCGACGATGTGCTGGTCAGCAGTCAACTGGCGGGCCGCGCCAGCCAGCGCCAGTTCGCGCGGGTGCCTTACGCCCCGGAGGACCGGGGCCGCATGCTGTCCGACCACTGCCCCGTGGTATTCAGCCTGATCGGGGCCTTGCGCTGACCCTGAGCGCTTGCGCGATCAGGCCGTCTTGCCCTGCGTCGCCACGGCGGCAGCCGCCTTGGCCGCCGCTTCGGCATCGCCCAGGTAGTAGCTCTTGATGGGCTTGAGGTCGGCGTCCAGTTCGTACACCAAAGGGATGCCATTGGGGATGTTCAGGCCCACGATGTCGGCGTCGCTGATGTTGTCCAGGTACTTGATCAGGGCGCGGATCGAGTTGCCATGCGCAGCCACCACCAGACGCTGGCCCGACTTGATGGCCGGTGCCATGGCCTCGTTCCAGAACGGCAGCACGCGGTCCACGGTGTCCTTCAGGCACTCGGTCAGCGGGACCTGCTCAGCCGCCAGCTTGGCGTAGCGCAGGTCCTGACGCTGGCCGCGTGGATCGTTGGCATCCAGGGCCGGCGGCGGCGTGTCATAGCTGCGGCGCCACACCAGCACCTGCGCATCACCGTATTGCTTGGCGGTTTCGGCCTTGTTCAAGCCTTGCAGACCCCCATAGTGGCGCTCGTTGAGGCGCCAGCTCTTGACCACGGGCAACCAGGTGCGGTCCATCTCGTCGAGGCAATAGTTCAGCGTGTGAATGGCGCGCTTGAGCACCGAGGTGTAGGCCACATCGAACTCGTAGCCCTCGGCCTTGAGCAGCTGGCCGGCGGACATGGCCTGCGACACGCCCGTGGGCGTCAGGTCCACATCGGTCCAGCCGGTGAAGCGGTTTTCAAGGTTCCAGGTCGATTCGCCATGGCGAATCAGCACAAGCTTGTACATGGCTGCAAATCCGATCACGTTTGAAAAGAGAACCGGCAAAGGTCTGCCAGTCGAGCCTGCGATTATAAAATCCCCGCTTTGCACCCCACACGGAAAGATTTCCCATGAACTACCTCCTTGAGAACTGGTATTGGCTCGTCGCAGCCCTGGCCTCTGGCGGCCTGCTGCTGTGGCCCCAGATCAAAGGCGGCGCCGGCGGTGGCCTCACGCCAGCACAGGCGGTGCAGCTCATCAACCGCGAGAAGGCCCAGGTCATCGACGTGTGCAGCGCGGACGAATTCGCCGCCGGCCACATCGCCGGGGCCAAACACGTGCCGCTGGACAGCCTGGCCCTCGCCAAAGGCCTGCCCACCAACAAGACAATCCCCTTGGTGGTGGTGTGTGCCAGCGGCGTGCGCAGCGCCAAGGCCGTCGTCCAGCTCAAGACCCTGGGCTACGACAAGGCGCAGTCGCTGACGGGCGGTCTGGCGGCCTGGCGCGAAGCCAACCTGCCGATCGAAAAGTCGGCCTGACGTCCCACGCAAGCCCCTCGTAAGCCCCACAAACCCGGCGGACTTGTCCGACGCGGGACAATGGCGGCATTGATTGATCACTGCCACACACTCACCCATGCAAGCCGTCAAGATCTACACCACCCTGGTCTGCCCCTACTGCCAGCAGGCCAAAATGCTGCTCAAGCAGCGCGGGGTCGACACCATTGAAGAGATCCGCATTGACCAGGATGCGGCCCAACGCGAGCACATGATGGCCATCACCGGCCGCCGCACCGTGCCGCAAATCTTCATTGGCGAGACCCACGTGGGCGGCTGCGACGACTTGATCGCGCTGGACCAGCAAGGCCGCTTGCTGCCCTTGCTGGGCGTTGCGGGCTGACCCGTGCGCCCAAGCACCCCCGCTGCAGGCCAGTTCACCCCAGTTTGAACGTCCCAACGGACTGCCGCAGTCCCTGCGCCTGGTCTCGCAGGCTGTTGGCGGCCGCGCTGGACTCCTCCACCAGGGCCGCGTTCTGCTGCGTCACCTCGTCCAGGTGGTTCACCGCCTGATTGACTTGGGCGATGCCCAGGTGTTGCTGCTCGCTGTTGCTGGCGATCTCGGACATCATCTGGCTGACCCGCTGTACCTGGTTCACCAGCCTCTCAATGGACTGCCCCGTCTCGGTCGCCAGGCCGTAGCCTTCATCCACGCTGGCCACGCTGCTGCTGATCAGGGACTTGATCTCCCGGGCGGCCTGGGCGCTGCGCTGAGCCAGGCTGCGCACCTCGGCCGCCACCACGGCAAAACCTCGGCCTTGCTCGCCGGCACGGGCCGCCTCGACAGCGGCATTCAGCGCCAGGATGTTGGTCTGAAAGGCAATGCCATCGATCACGGCATTGATCTCGGCAATCTTTCGGCTGTCCTGCTTGATCGCCTCCATCTTGCTGACCACCTGGGCAAAGATTTGCCCGCTTTGCGTGGCCTCCGACGAGGCCTGCATGGCCAGCTGGTTGGCCGTGTTCGCGGTCGATGCGTTGTTGCCCACCGCGGCTGACATCTGCTCCATGGCCGAGGCCGTCTGCTCCAACGACGAGGCCTGACTCTCGGTGCGCGCACTCAAGTCCAGATTGCCCTGCGCAATTTGGACCGAGGCCGTCGCCACCGATTCACTGCTCACCTTGATCCCCGAGATGGTCTGTTTCAGTTGCGTCATGGCCTCGCCCATCGCCTGCACCATCTGACCGATTTCATCGCGCTGCTCGGTACCCGGCTCGGGTGTCAGATCGCCTTGCGCGAGGGCATCGGCCATGCGCACCGCGCGGCCCACCGCCGTGACGATGGAGCGAGTGATGGTGAAGGCCAACCACGCGCCAATCACCATCATCGCGGCAACCCACAGAGACGTCAGCATCAAGCCTCGTGTCTCCGCCTGCACACGTGCATCCATCACCTTGTCCAGGTGCGTGAGGATGCTGTCACTGAGTTCGAACTGGGCCTTGATGGCCCCCGTCATGTCCTCGAAGTAAGCGCTCGAACTGAGCGTTGCTCCGCCCTGTTCGCTCGTCACCGATTCGACCAGTTGGGTGGCATGCTGGTGGGCCTGTTTGGCCGCCTGGATCAGCTCATCCAGCGCCGGGATCGCCCCGCCAGCGGCGGCAACGGCCCGGGTGAAATTGCGCTGCGCGTCCTGAGCGTGCGTGCCGGATACGCTCATCAAACTGCGCAACACCTGGCGGGATTCAGCATCCGCGTCGTGTCGCACCAGCATGGCCGTGCCGCGGGCACGCGCCAGACCCATGTTCTCCGTCAGGCGCGGGAGGTCGCGAGACACCGCCAAAATCAGGTAATAGGATTGCGGATCGGCATCCAGGGCCATGCTGCTGAGTGCGGACTCATCCTCCAGCAGCACCAGGATCCGTGCGACCAATTTGGTGTGGCGCTGGGCGCTGACGGGGGCGGTCACCGCACCAGTGCTGACGTCTTGCACCAGCACCTGCCACTCCTGCCGAATCGATTCCAGCTCTTTCAACAGCCCGGACTGATGCCGCTCGGCCAGCAAAGTCCCGGTGTCGTCCAGCGCCTTGTCCACCAGAACCCGGCGGGCCTCCCGGCCTGTCCGTTGGCTCTCATCCCCACTGAGCTGGGCCGCCGACAGACCTCGGTGTTCCTGCATGAACCTGGCCAGTTGCAACATGCTCCGAAATGGCGCCATGCCCAGGCGCTCGGCCTTCAGGGCCTGCAAACTCCCGACCGACTGGTGCAACAACATCGCGCTAGGGGCCCCTGCCATGACCATGGCGAGCAGGCAAAGCAAAAGAAACTTATGCCTCAAGGGCAGATTGGCAATCCAGTGGGACATGTACAAGCTCGTCTACAACCGTTAATTCACCCGCCCCGACGTTGAGGCCTTCATGGTGTTATATCGGCTTGATCTCGATCAGCTTGAGTTCAATGCTCGTGGCGGCGCTGGCCGCCCAAACGCCGCACCTCGGCGGGGTCAATGTCATTGAAAGCCACCACGACGCCGCCACGCTGCTGTGCAAAACGCCTGGCCGCATCCACCGAGGCAAACGCCGGCAGATTGCCCGCCCGCATCGGACCAACCGCTGTCGAGCCCTGAACGTACACGGCTTGTCGAGCATCGATCCATTGCTTGCCCACGGTGTCCGTCACATAGTGGGCGACGATTTGATCGGCCTTGCGGCCGGGGCTATAGCGCCCCACCTCCTGCAGGTACATCAGGAGGGTCAGCGGCGAGTCAAAGAACTGCGCATCGCCATCAACAAAAATAACCTGCGCGGCCCAATGAAGCGACCGCGCCGGGTACATGCCGCACACCGGGCAGCGTGCATCCCGAGGCACCGCACGAGGGGCGCTCAAAGGCTGCCCGGAGGATGGGTCATACGGGGTGGGCGGCGCCACCACACAGACCTCTTGCAGCGGCGGCGGCACAGCAAGCGGGGCCGACTCTGTCGAGGCACCACGCCCGTTGAACGCCGCCGTCGCCACACCGATCAACACCACGGCCAGCCCAACCGCGACGTGCGGCCACCAGCGCCTGAGGGGAACAGCCATCAAACGCTCACATCTTGCTGTCGTGCATCGCGCCGCCACTCAGGTCGACCATGTCCGGCTTGATGTCGGCAAAGTGCAGCACCTTGCCGCCATATTCCGTTGCGAATTTCTTGGCATCGGCCTCCTGGGCGAAGCTGGCAATGGTCGGCCCCATGGACCCGGTGCGCTTGCTGCCCAGCACATAAGTCGCGGTCTTGGCATCGATCCAGTGCCCGCTGGGATGCTCCCAATCGGTGTGCCCCATGTCCTGCACATAAACCGCCTTGACGGCCTTGACCTGCTCACCGGCCAGCAGGGTGTGGAACAGCTCGATGGTGTCGCAAAAAAAGCTGGGCTTGTCCTGCCCGACGTAGTGGATCTGGGCCTTGGGGCCGGGGTAGTCGGCCAGCAACATACCGTCGAGCTCGCAACTGGTGGTGCGGTCGATTTCGACAGGGACCACGGCGGCATCGCGCTGGGATGGCCCACAGGCCACCAGCCCGATGCCCAGCACGGCACTCATGGCCGCGTGAGGCACGAAGGAACGAATGCGGACCAGCAGCTTCATCATCGAAATCTCCAACGCGCCAGCAGCAGCGGCGCAACAATCCAGGCGAGCATGACGCCACTGAGCACCCAGGGATTGCCCAGCGACGGCGGGACGACGCTGGTCAGCCCATAGAGCGTGCTCACGTCGTCGAGCGAAAACACATTGAGGATGCGGAACACGTCCGCTGGATTGAGCAGCATCAGGTAGGCGAACACATCGCCCCCGAAGTTTCCACCTGTGCCCACAAGCACCCCCAGCAGCAGCAGGTCGAACACCAGCACAAAGAAGAACCACATCGCGATGGCCAGGCCGGACGCGCGGGTCCGGTCACGTGCCAGCACCGACATCAGCACCGCCAAACTCAGGAAGGACAGACCCAGCAGCACCGAACTGAGCATGAAGCCAGCGTAGTGAAAGAGTCCCTGCCAGCTGAGTTGTTCGTACAGCAGCACCGCCACCAAACCAAACCCGGCCACGGTGGACAAGGTGAGCGCAGCAGCCAGCCCGAGGTACTTGCCCAGCAGCAATTCCAGGCGCGTGATGGGCAAGGCCAACAGCAGGTCGAGGGAGCCGCGCTCGCGTTCGCCCACGATGGCATCAAAGCCCAGCAACAAGGCAATCAAGGGAATCAGGTAGATCACCAGACTGACCAGACTGGCAATGGTCACTTCGATGGAGCGAAAACCCACGCTGCCCTGCTGGGCACCTCCGAAATAAGCGATCACCAGCGAAAACACGGTGAACACGAGTGCCACCGCCAACACCCAGCGATTGCGCATGCGGTCGCGAAATTCCTTGGCGGCCAGGGTGAAAACTTGCGTCAGTTCCATGGCGGGTTCAGTCCGAAATGCCGAAGAACAGATCTTCGAGCGAGGGTTCGCGCAGCGTCAGGTCGTGCACCTGCGTGCCAAAGGGCGCTATGGCGGCCAGCACCGCCATCTTGTGCTCGCGCGAGCAGGCCAGACGCAGGCCGCCCAGCAGGGGTTCGGCGGTGCTGCCTGTCGCCGCGTGGAGCGCCTGTGCCAGCGCATCCACGCAGGCTGCATCAAGCGCCAGGTCAAACACCAGCGGTAAATGTGCCTGCTCGCGCAGCGCTTGCACGCTACCCAGCGCCTGAATACGGCCATTGACCATGACGGCGAGCCGGTCGACGCGCTCCTGCAACTCGGCCAGGATGTGCGAGGTGATGACGATGGTGACGCCGTCGGCTTGCAGCGTGCGCAGCGTGGCATAGAAGTCGCGAATGGCCTGCGGGTCCAGGCCGTTGGTGGGTTCGTCGAGGAACAGCACCTGCGGCGCGCCGAGCAGCGCTTGAGCAAACCCGAGGCGCTGGCGCATGCCCTTGGAATACTCGCGCACAGGTCGCTTGCCGGCGTGAGCCAGGCCGACACGTTCGAACAGGACGGGGCACTGCTCCAATGGCGCGTGCTTGAGCCGAGCGAAAAAGTTCAGCGTTTCCAGTCCGCTCAGGTTGTCGTACAGCACGACGTTTTCTGGCAGGTAGCCGATGTGTCGCCGAGCGGCGCGAAAGCCCCGGCCGCGCACCGGTGCACCGCCGAGCGCGATATCGCCCTTGGTCGCGGCCTCCAGCCCCAGCATCATCTTGAACAGCGTGCTTTTGCCCGCGCCGTTATGGCCGATGAGGCCGAAAATCTCACCTCGCGCGATGTCGAGGTCCACGCCGTCGACCGCGCGCACCGCACCAAAATGTTTGGTCACACTGCGCAGCGAAACCGCCGCGTGTGCGTTAACCGGGGAAATATTTGCCACGCCAGGCGCTCCAGTTTTTATCTTCAGGGTGCATATGGGGGTTGGCATCCACAACCGAGGGAACACGCAGTATCGGGAACTGTTGGCCGACGAGGCGCAGCGCCTGCACGGCCGGGCTGGCCAGCAGCAGTTTCATGCCGAGGTAGCGCCAAGTCAGGCGGTCCACCATGTCGTTGGCCGTGTAGGGCACATCGCCAATGCCGTTGCCGTCACGGTCCCATCCGATGTAGTTGCTCCAGTAGTTTCCCACCTTGCCACCCCAGGCGACGTCCTTGGTGCCGACGTAGCGCACTTGCTCGCGGTTGCCGATGAAATCGTTGTTTTCGACGACATTGTTGATAACGCCAGCCGAGAGATGTGCACCGACGACGTTGTCAACCACCACGTTGTGGCGCAGGGTGACGTATTCGACGTCGTAGATGAAAAAACCGCGCCGGTTTCCGGCGACGATGTTGCCCTCGACCACGGAATCCTGCACAGAGCGCAGCATGATGCCGTGGTCGGCGTTACCCCAGGCACGGTTGCCGCGCACCGTCTGGTTGCGCACCTCCATCAACGCCAGGCCGCCGCGGTTGTAGTAGGTGTCGTTGTCTTCCCACAGGTTGTAGTAAGACGTCATGTAGTGCGTGCCGTAGCGGCTATGGTGCAGTTTGTTGCCCCGAAACACGGCGTGATGCGATACATCCACATAGAGCGCGTCACGCACGAAGCTGATGTTGTTGCCGATGATTTGCGCGCCCTGCGTGTTGTAGAGCTGGATGCCATTGCCACGCCGTGCCGAGTCAAAGTCGCGTTTGCCGGTGATGGTATTGCCTTCAATGCGCACATCCTTGACCTTCTCGATCCACAGGCCAAACAGGTTGTAGGTGAGGTCGCAGTGCTGAACGACGGCACGGTGCGCGCCCGGGAAAATGTAAATGCCGGCATTCTGGTTCTGCAGGCTGCTGCCGGAGTCGCGCACGATCAGGCCTTCGATCGTGACGTCTGGCGAGGTGACGCGAATGGTGTCGCCCTGGTTGCCGCCACTGATCGTGGGGCGGTCGATGCCACGCAGCGTGAGGGGTTTGTCAATCAGCAGATTGGCGCGGTACAGGCCGTGCGCTACTTCAATCACATCGCCCGCCGCCGCCGCCTGAACCGCTGCTGGCAGATCCTGGCCTGCCTGCACCCGAACGGTGGCCGCCCAAGACAGGCCTACCGCGCCCAGACCCAGCAGTGCAACGATGGAGGCTCGCACTAAGCCATGCGTCATGGAATCAGCCAGCCCATCGACTTCAGAATCAGGAACAGCGCAGCGCCGATCAGCAGGTTCTTGAACCCCACATAGCTCATCATGTCCATCACGCTTGCTGCGCGGTAATTGCCGCGCCACCACGGCCCGTCCTTGACGTAGCGGCGGCCGGACAGGCGGATCAGCACTTCGTAGACGCTCCAGCCAAACCACCAACCGATGATGGCACTGGAGGACAGCGTGCCCATGGCGGTCATCACCCAGGCCACCGTGGCGGCAATGGCCAGCGAGAAACCTGCCACCTGCAGAGCGCGCTGCGAGTGCCAACCCTCGCTGCTCCAGGGCCACAGGTGGTCACGCACTTCCATGAGTATCCATTTCAGGCTCGATTCGCCTGCCTTGTGCCACGGTGCCACAACTTCGGTGGGCATGCGGGGATCGGGCCCTTGCGCAGCCTTGGCACTGATCTGCTCGGTGAAGCTCGTGGCTGGGTAGATGGGGATGAAGTAGCCATTGGCACCAATGGGCGTGATCTCCAGGCCGTCTTTTTCGCGGCGTTTGCGCTCTTTGGCCAGAGGCGGGCAGCCCTTGGTGTCGGTGTACAAAATCATGCAGTCCAGGCAGTGCAGGCACTCGCGGTGGTCGATGCGCCCATCGGCGTCAATCGCCTGTGAGCCACAGCCCACGGCGCAGGCCTTGCAGCTGTTGCAATCCTGCTTGCGCTTGAGGCCAAACCAGCGGAAGGTGCTGGGCATGGCGAGCGACGCGCCCAACGGGCAGATGTATTTGCAGTACGGGCGCTCAATGAAAATCGACAGGCCCAGGATGGCGGCCACGAACAGGCCATAGGGCCAGGCGCGGTTCTGGATGCCCACCAGGAAGGTGGTCTTGAAGGGCTCGACCTCGGACAGCTTCTCTGCCAGACCCATGGAGAACATGGACACCGTGATGAGGCCAAAGAAGATGGCGTACTTGAGCCACTTGAGCCGGTCATGCCAGCGCTGCGGCAGCTGCTTCTGGAAGCGCTTGAATCCCACAACGCGCGCCACCTTGTAAATGGCCTCGGAGAGCGAACCGAACGGGCACATCCAGCCACAAAACAGCCCGCGTCCGAACAGAAACACGGTGACGATGATGAAGATCCAGAACAGGAAGATGAACGGATCCGACAGGAACAACGACCAGGTCCACTGGAACAGCAGCGCGTGGAACCAGGTCAGCACCTGGGTGATGGACGGCTGCGCCATTACACCGAAACCGACGAACACGATGGACAGGCCCCAGGCGGTGTACTTGAAGGCGTTGACCGGCCACTTGTTCTTGTGGGTGGAGCGGCGCGTGAGCCGCTCACGGAACGCATAGACCACGCCCACGGCCACCAGCAGCACAATGAACAACCCAATTTCCACCGCCCGCGATTTCCAGATGCGCACCCAGGGCGCGTCGGGCTCTACCACTTTGGGGCGGCCGCCTTCGAGCATGGACGCGGGCAGCCAATACTGGGTATCGAAGCTGGTGAAACTCTTGGCGCCGGTGGCACGGTCGACCCGGTTACCCAGCAGGCTCAACTTCCAGGGATAGGCATCTGAAAATGCCTTCGAACGGATGATGAAGATCGCCGACTCATCGAAAGTGGGTGCGCCTGCTGACTTGACTCCGTACAGGTTCAGGTAGTCGAGGTCGCGGAACGTGAACGAATCTGCGCCCTGCTTGACCTGCACACGGTCGTACAACCCGCCACGCACAAAGCCCGAGCCCTTGAACGATTCGTGACCGGCGGTGCGGATGATGAAGATGGCGTGTTCGCCCTCCTTGAGCTGGAGGTGTAGGTTTTCCCAGTTGCTCGCGCCGAGCACGCTCTTGCCAATGTCAGGGTGGCTCAAGTCGCCGAACCACAACTCGATAAAGGGGTCGGCGCTGCGTTCCTGGCCGAGCTGTTCCGGCATCACGCGCAGGTGCTGCACGGCGCCGCGCCCCACGAGTTCGTCCCAGGTCAGTGCCTGAGCCGTCGCCTTGTAGCGCGCCGGCTCGCGCACGGTCGGTGCCAAGATGCCAACCTGCCGCGCCACGGCCGAGCCCGAGGCCATCATGACCTGGTTTTGTGCAATCACCGTGACGGTGGCGCCGGAAATGGCGTCCAGCCCGACCACACTCTCCTCGGGTCGGGACTGGCCAATTTCAAGCTTGTCGGAGACCGATTTGCCGAGATACTGACTGTTGAATTTGATCAGTGCAGATTCAGGAATGCCGAGCAGCAAAATCGGCTCGGAATGCTTGAGGACCTTGACGCCGACGAAATGGCCGGTCTTGTCCATGCCAATCAGCGTCACCACCGGCTTGCCCGAGTAGGCAGGGGTATCGGTGATGTCGGTCGAGAGCATCACATAGCCTAGGAGCTTTCCGTCTTTGCCGGCTTTGTCGTAAGCCTCGACATAGGGCGGCTGCCCTTTACGATCGGAAAAATAGGTGGCTCCCGGAAACACGTCCTTGCACGGCAACAGTGCGCACATGTCCTTGGCCACCGCCAGGTCGGCCGGAAGTTCGGCTTCGTAAGTGCCCTTTCCCGCCGCCGCCTGTGCGCCTGGAGGGATCGTCGTCAGCGCAAGAACAAGCGCAGCCCACAGAATCGACAGAAAGCGGAATTTCGGCAGAGACATAGGACATCCAAACAAGAAAAAAGGGCAGCGCAGCCCAGTGACTGCGCTGCCCCGAGCAAGGCCTTTTAAGCCTCAACCAACATCCGCGAACGCATTTCCAGGTGGAGTGCGTGGCAGAAGTTGGTGCAATAGCACCAATAGACTCCGGGCTTGTCGGCAATGAAGGTGACCGACTTGGTCTCCTGCGGGTTGACGATGAAGTTGATGTCGTACTTCGGAATCGCGAAGCCGTGCGTCAGGTCCTCCACCTTGTCGAGGTTGGTCAAAATGATGGTGACCTCGTCACCGCGCTTGACCGTCCACTCGCGCAGCCCGAAGGTCGGCGCCTGCGAAGTCAGATAAACCGTAACCTTGTTGCCCTTGCGCTCAACGCGGCAGTCCTTGGCATCCTTCACCGCGTTGGGGAAGTCGTCAATATTGTAGACCTGCCGGGTTTTAACGAGGTCACGGCGAACGATGATGGAGTCGTGCGGCTCGGAGTAAACCGCATGATCCGCCACCAGCTTCATCTTCTCGCCACTGATGTCGATCAGCTGTGCTGTTTCGGGGTGCAGCGGTCCGACGGGCAAGAAACGATCCTTGGAAAACTTGTTGTCCGACAGGAAGAATTTGCCGTCGGCATCCTTGGTCTCTCCCATGGAGGTGAAACCGTGGCCAGGCTGGTACTGCACATCAAGCTTGTCCAGCACGACCTTGGCGGTCTTGTCACCCTTGAAGGCCTTGATGGCGGCTTCCACGTTCCACTTGACGATCTGGCTGTCCAGGAACAAGGTGGTGTACGCATTGCCCTTGTTGTCGAATCCCGTGTGCAGCGGGCCCAGGCCAATCTCGGGCTCGGCGACAACGGCATCGCGCGCGTCCTTGACTTCGCCATCGAACCATTTCAGAACCAGTGAGAGGTCGATCACCGTCGCCGTTGGCGACAACTTGCCGGAACAGACGAAATATTTGCCATCCGGGCTGGCGTTAACGCCGTGCGGATTTTTGGACACCGGCACATAGCAAACCAGCGCGGTCTTGGGATCCGTGTTGGCGGCCTTGGTGCCATCCACCACGGGCACCTTGGATGAACCGTAGGTCTTGGATTTACCGGCCTTCACGGCCGCCTCAATGCGTGCCACATTGAAGAAAAGGCATGCATCGCGCTCGGCGGACATCATGTCTTCGTAATGAGCGCCATTTTCCGTGTTGTACTGGTTCGTGGCAGCCAGTTTGCCGTCGTACGAGGTGGCCACCAAGTCGCAGTTGCCGTCAATCAGGATCTGGTAGCGCACTTCCATCGTCTCGGAGTCCACGCACGTGAACAGCGAGTGGTATTTCTCGGTCGCCGCCATGTTTTTGCCGTCGTTGGGCAGCGGAATGGAAAATTCAGCGCCACAAAACACGCGGGTCGTGTGGTTGATGGAAGCATCGACCGGATCCCGCTTGTCTGGGAAGGTGCCGTGAAATCCCTGGATGTTCGGCAGCTCGGTGATCTTGTCGCATTCCATGGTGTCCATGCGCACGCGCGCCAGGCGACCGTGGATCTTGTCATTGACGAACATGTATTTGCAGTCATACGTGCCGTCCTTGTAGGTTTGGTGCACGTGGTGGGTGTCGCCCGTCACGTACAGCGGCCTGCCATCGGGGCGGGTACCGATGACTTTCTTGGATTCGTTGGTGATGCCCCAGCCCACCAGGCAGTCCATGTTGAACACCGGAATGCGCTTGAACAAGCGGCCGGACGGCAAACCATAGATACGAACTTCCCCGGAGTGACCGCCGGATGAGAAAGAGTAGTAGTCGTCAAGCTGGCCGGGCTTGACCTCGTACTTGCTGTAGTCAATACCACTGTCTGCGCCAGACGCTTGCTTGGCGCCTGCTGCAGGCGCCGATGCTGCGGGAGCGGATTTGTCATTACAACCCGCGACCCCAGCCAGACCGACCAAGGCAGCGGTATTGATGAACTTGCGACGACCCATGCCCAGGGTTTGGTCCGGTTTCTGATCTTTGCTCATGAGGTGTCCTTAGAACTTGTAGGTTATTTACCGTCCGCAACCGACGGCTACAGGAATTTTCTTGTCAATCCGAATAGTTGATGCAGGGGACATTAGAGTTTTTGATGAAGATCAAAGGAGAACGGGAAAACCCTGCATCCAGCAAAACAAAAACCATGTGCGATGATTTGCCACCCCATTGTGTCTAGAATTTATTTAATATCTTGAATTGGAGTTTCCCCTATGCAAAAAATTTCTTTGGCCGTCGCCGCAGCAACGCTCGTCTTGTTGAGCGCTTGTGGTCCCAAGACTGAAAGCAGCCCAGCAGCAAGCGCCTCGGCCCCGGAAGCCGTTGCCGTGGCGTCCGCCGCTGAGGCAGCCCCTGAAAACACCCTGGGCAAGGGCGTCTTCAACAAGACGTGTTCGTTGTGCCACGCCGCGGGCGTCGGTGGCGCGCCCAAGCCCGGCGACAAGGCCGATTGGGGCCCACGTATCGCGCAAGGCATGGACCTGTTGTTCAAGCACGCCACTGAAGGCTTCACCGGCGCCAAGGGCATGATGCCTGCGCGCGGCGGCAACCCCGCCTTGACGGACGATGAGATCAAAGCAGCCATCAACTACATGGCCGACAAGTCTCGCTAACCGGGCACACACGCCATGAATCGCACTGAAGATCTCCCCGTTGGCTTGACGCGTCGGCGCATTGCCATGGCGATCCCTTTGCTGGGCTGTGCCGTGTGGGGATCTGCCGTGCGAGCGTCGACGGCGCGCGCGCATCCGCTTGTGCAGCGGGATTCGCGTGCCCTCATGGGGACTCAGGTCGATATCGTGGTCGAGTCAGGCGACATAAGCGCCTTACTGCCCGCCTTGGAGCAGGCGTGGTCAGAAATGACCCGCCTGTCCAAAATGATGAGCCGTTACGACGCCGACAGCACGGTCAGCGCCATCAATCAGGCGGCCGGTGTCCACGCGGTTTCCATCACCCCGGAGTTATTGGGGGTATTGAAAGCGGCGCGCAATATATCCACTCAGTCGGAGGGGGCTTTTGATATCACGGTTGGTACCCTGAAAGGGTGGCGCTTTGATGGAAATCAAACCACAGTCCCGGCGGCCGAGGTCATTGAATATCAGCGCCGTCTGGTCAATTATCGTGAGCTGCGACTCGATGAACGGGTCGGCACGGCGTATTTGAATAAACGCGACATGGCCCTGGACTTGGGCGGCGTCGCCAAACTCCCCATCCTGGAGGCCGGCATGGGCGTGCTCAAGCGCCACGGCATCGTCAATGCCATGATCAACGGCGGTGGCGATGTGCTGGTGGCAGGGCGGCTGCAGGGTCGTCCTTGGCGCGTCGGCCTGCGCGATCCGCGGGCGCCGCAGCAATTGATCGGTGTCCTGGCTCTTGAAGGACAGGCGCTGGTGGCGTCTTCGGGTGACTACGAGCGCTTCTTCATGTACCGGGGCGAACGCCAGCACCACATCCTGGACCCCGCGACCGGACGCCCGACACATGGCCCGCACGGCGTGAGCTTGCTGGCCAGGGATGCGGCCAGCGTGAACGGGCTGGGAGCGGCCATGATGGTGCTCGGCGCGAACGCAGGCCGTGCGCTGATCAACAGCCGGCCAGGCGTCGAGGCCCTGATCGTGGACCGCGACCAAAGCGTCTGGCGTTCCCAAGGCATGGCGGCCGCGCTGACCTGACCGGATCAGACGGCGTCCTAACGATTACCGACCGTTTTGGCGAGGGCGTCATTGAGCGTCTGCTGCAGATTCATGCTCTTGAGGATGCTCAGGGCGTTGGTGGTCGCCTGGATCACCGTTTCGGTGCGGATTTTCTGGTTGTCCAAAGTGTTCTGAATGTAGGCGGCCAGCGGGACCATTTCCGCACCGGGCGCCACGGTGTTGCCGGGGCCGTTTTGCACGACTTTGATCTGCGAGGCGAGCTGCTGGCCCAAGGCCGCGAGCTGAGCCTGAGTGAGCTTGGCGATATCGCCCGCCTGGATGGCGGTGGTGCTCACCAGCTGGTCATTGATGTAGACCACGCGACTGATGCCAAACGACACGACAAGGCCGCCACCGAAGTCAAAGCCGCCACGCATGCCATCCAGCGCATGATCACTGACGGCAAGCCACACCGACTCCTCAGGTGTTTGCGAAGAGACGACCTGAGCCTGAGCGGCACCCACCGCCAACCAGGCGCAGCAAGCGGCCGCCAGTCCACGTAGACCGACCGCCAGGTTCGTTCGGGCTGCTCGATTCATCAGAAATCTCCCGGGCCCTGTTTGGGCATCGTCACACCGGCCAGACTGCCCCGATTGACTCCTGCACCCAGTGGCGCGGGCGGGGCGGAACGCCAATCGTCTTCCAGGTTGAAGTGAGCCAGCTCCCGGTGGTTGTGGACCACGAACAGCAGGCGGCTTGGCCAGCTGGCCTCGAACGCCGAGCGCGGCATAGCGCGTGTCCCCTTGGCTGGATCGCCGATCAATACACGGTCGCCACGCAATCCCTTGAGCACCACAAAGTGCATATAGCCGTTCTCGTTGATCAAGACAATGGCAGGCACTCGTGCTTCAGAGAGCTTGTCCAGTGGCTTGTCGAATCCGTCCGCCTCAAAGCCTTGGGCTTGCAGATAGCGCTTCATGTCGAGCAGCGAAAACCCTTCGCGCCGGATTTTTTCCTGATCACCGTACCGGTACATGTACTCGAAGACCGCGTTCTCAGAGACAGGGTGACCATAGTGATGCGTCAACAACGTGGCCACGGCGGCGGAACCGCAACTGAAGTCGTACTCCTGCAGCAGCGTGCCCGCCAGGCGTGCCTGCCGAATGCTGGTGATCGGCATGACGACATCGCCGCCACCCATGGACGGCAAATAGGCGCGCGCTGGCGCATCGGCGATGGCGGGCAAGGTGGCCATGGACATGGCCAACGCCAGGGGCACCAATGGGCAACGCATGATGAGCCCTGATCAATTCAACCGCAGATTCAGAATCAGCGCGTTCTGAATCAGCACGTTGGCACCGGAGTTTTGAATCACGACCGGCAGTCCGGTCATGTTGGCAAAGGAGCCTGCGCTGATGGTGTTGGTGCCGGTCGTCACGTTGAAGGCGGTGTTGTCCGCCGTGGTGCCAGCCAGCTTCATGTCGTTGTTCACGACGTCGCTACCGCCGCGGTAGGCCGACAGTTTGTCCATCGTGACGGGATTGTCAAACCCACCGGCCAGTTGCTGGGCCAGCGCCTCCGGCGCAGACGTTTGCGCGATTGTCGGCATGGGCAGTGTGGCGGCCAGCATGGCGCAGCCAAGCCCGGCCATATAGAGTGATTTCATTGCGCCCCTTTCGGATTGCGGTAGCAACAAACCCGGCACCGACCTGGGCGAAGGCCATGGTCGGTGCCAGCCATGAACTTACCTGCCAATGTTGGCCTGCACGTTCACGCTTTGTTGAACCAGCGAGGAAATGCCGCTGTTCTGATTCGCGATCATGATGCCGGCCGCTGACTGTCCGACACTGGTCATGGTGTTGGACATGTTGAAGGTCCCGGCGCTGACGTTGACGTTGCCACCAGCACCGCCGAGGCCACTGCCCCCAGCGCCCGCTGCCCCGCCCGATGCGGTGTTGGTACCCCCATTGCCAACACCCCCAGTTCCGCCCGTGGTGGAACCACCCGCGCCCCCGTTACCGGCGGTGCTGTTGCCATTGGTGGCGGTGCCACTGGTGGCATTGCCATTCGTGGCGACGCCACTGGAAGCTCCGGTCCCTGCCCCGCCGGTGCGCGTGCTGTCGCCACCAGTGCTGCCCGCCGTACCACCCGCACCACCTGCGCCGCCATTGCTGGCCGCGCTACCTCCGGTGCCGCCAGCACTGGCCACACCGCCGCCTTGGCCACCATCGCTGGTCGACCCACCGCCAGCACCGCCAGTGCTGCTGGCCGTACCACCGTTGCCACCCACGAGAGGCACGGTTGGATCGCCCGCACCACCATTGGCATGGGCGTTGCCACTGGCACCGCCATAGCCCCCGGCACTGGCAGCGCTGCCATTGCCAGCATTGCCGGCATTGCCACCACCGCCGGTCGTGCCGCCATTGCCGCTGGCACCACCAAAGCCACCATTGGCCTTGGCCGTACCGCCGGAGTTATCACCGCCCGCAGCACCGCCCGTCCCACTCCCGCCCTTGCCGCTCTTGGCGTCACCGACGGTGGCGCTGCCACTGTAGGCATCACCATTGGTGGAGCTACCGCCATACCCACCTGCGGCACCGTAGCTTCCGGTCCCCTTGCCTCCATTGCCTGTGCCGGTGGCTGTACCGCCGTTGCTCGCTCCACCTTTGGCGCCCGTGGCATTGCCACCGGTGGAGCCGCCCGTGTTGGAAGCGGTGTTGCCGATATAGCTCACCGTGTTGCCCGTCACCGCCCCACTGAGGCTGCTGGTGGCCGTGGCGGTGGTGTTATTGAAGGCGTCACTGAACGTGCCCGTGGATCCATTGTTGAGCGTCGCAGACCGATCAGTGGCGGTTGCGTTGCCTGTGTGCGTCTTGCTTGACGTCTTGGTGACCGTCTTAGTGACCGTTTTGGTGTTGCCTTGGTTGCTGTTATCCGTGTTGGTTGCGGTGTCCGTGTTGGTCGTGGTATCGGTGCTGGTATTGGTGTTGTCGCCACGGTGAGTGGTTTGATTGGTGCTGGTGTCGGCAAACGCGACACCGCTCAAGCCAAATGCAAGCGCAATGGCCGAAGCCAAAAGGGTCTTCTTCATAGAGCCTCCAAAGGTTTACTGCGTTGATTTGAAAAAATCAGCTGTGGGTGAATTGCGTGGCCGCAAGTCGTTGGTCATGGGGCAACCTTCATGCCAACGCCCTCACCCAGCCTGTAAGCCTTTGAATCTGCTTGAAAAACACGGATGGCCGCTGACCACACCCCCGCGACCAGCGTTCCGGTGACGGCCGGCCAACGACAAAATGTCACAACTACCTGACGCTCACCCCCCCTAGCTTGAATGGCGCGCAGCACGCCATCGCCCACAGCCCCGCTCACGATGCGTTCGCATCACCGTCTCAACTTTGTGACGCTGGTCAGCCCACCGTGGTGGTTCGAGGGGTCTGATTGCCCTATGAAAACAGCGCCTGACACGCGGTTTGGCGCGGGTTAGCGCGTCGCCTCACCACACGAGCCGTCACCGTATCAAGGATGTGACATGGCCGCCGCCCCCAAAGGCTTGATACATTTGGTTGCAAACTGCCACTTGCACCCAATCTCCATGAGTGCCTACGCTGTGCGTTCAGAATAAATAAGGCCTCACGCGGTGAGCGCATAAAAGGCAGGAATCCATGAACACGTCTCGTCCTCACGGGCTATTGCCCCTCTTTGCCTGTTCGTCGCTGTTCATGACGGCGCTGGTGTCCGAAGCACAGGGCGCACCGACGGCAACAGGGTCGACCAACACGCGCATCGAGCAACTGCAACAGCAACTGAGCGAGCAAGCCCAGGAGATCAAAACACTCAAGCAAGCGGTGGAAGAGCAAGAGGCGCGTCAACGCGAATTGCAGCGTGCGCTCAAGCAAGAGTCGCGCGCTGCCGATGCAAGCGCCGAGGGCGCGGCACAGCCCGCGCAGGCTTCAGACACAGGCCGCCCGACCGATGTGACCAGGCGCGCCGTGCGCGTCGGGGCCGCGCCAAGTCAGGAGCCCCACCCGCCCGTCGTGGCACCGTTGTTTGAGCAGCCAGGCATCCTGACCCCGAAGAACAAGCTCGTGCTGGAACCCTCCATGCAGTACACCTACTCGTCGAGCAACCGGGTGGCCTTGGTGGGCTATACGATCATTCCGGCCTTGCTGGTGGGGCTGGTGGACGTGCGCGAGGTCAAGCGCAACAGTTTCACGGGTGCTTTGACCGCCCGCTATGGCCTGAGCAATCGTATGGAAGTGGAGGCCAAGGTGCCGTATGTGTACCGGTACGACTCGACGATCAGCCGGGAGTTCGGCACCGGCTCAGCTTCTGACAACGCATTCAGCAGCAAGGGCCATGACATCGGCGATATCGAAGTGGCGGCCCGCTACCAGTTCACTGACGGCGGCACTGATCGGCCCTACCTGATCGGGTCGATGCGCTTCAAGTCACGCACCGGCAAGGACCCTTTCGAAGTGGTGACGGACTGCATCACGCGCTGCACAGGCACCTCCGGGACGGGACTGCCGCTTGAACTGCCGACCGGCTCGGGTTTTTACTCTCTGCAGCCAGGCCTGACGTGGCTGTTCCCGTCTGATCCGGCGGTGTTCTTCGGTGGCATCAATTACACCTACAACTTCAAGCGCAACAATATCAACCGCATGGTGCTGGGTGGCGAGCAGGAGTTCATTGGTTCGGTATCGCCCGGCGGCATCATCGGCATCAACTTCGGCATGGGCTTGGCCCTCAACGAAAGGTCGTCGTTCAGCATGGGCGTTGACCTGAACTCGATCGACAAAACGCGCCAGAACGGCGAGGCGGTGCGTGGCTCCGTGCGCACCCAACTCGCCAGCCTGCTGCTGGGCTACGCTTACCGATACAACGACACGACCGCTCTCAACGTCACCGTCGGTGCCGGCCTCACTCGAGACACACCGGACGTGAGCATCAACGTCAGGATTCCGAAGTCGTTCTAGCCACTCAACCTGCTCTTGAGGCGCCTCATGGAACCGGGAAAAGTCCTGATCGTGAGTCTTGGGACGAGCGCGACGGCAGTGGCCGACCATTTACAGGCAGCGGGCTGGCGCACGCTGGCGGTGACCGACCTGTCGTCGGCGCGGCGCGTTTTGGCGCAGCAGCCTGTGAAGGTGGGCTTGCTGCTCCTCAATAGCGTTTCACCCGAAGGGTTCGGCTGGGTCGAGGAGTGCATGCAGCTGTCACGGAGGATCGAGTGGGTGGGGGTGTTCGACACCGCCGCACTCGCCGCACCGCTTCTGCGCGACCTGGTGTTGAGTTATTTTTTCGACCATCAGACGCAGCCGTTGGACCTCCACGAACTGGACCTCACCTTGACCCACGCCTTGCGTCGATCCGAGTTGCGTGACGGCAGCGACAAACCGCGGGACCATGCGGGCGCCATGGACATGGTGGGCCGCAGTCCGGCGATTGTTCGGCTGCAACAGCAAATCCGCAAAGTGGCCTCGACCGATGCGCCCGTCCTGATCGGCGGCGAAAGCGGCAGCGGCAAGGAGCTGAGCGCACTGGCCATCCACCAATGTTCACGGCGTGCTGCGGGGCCATTTCTTGCCGTCAATTGCGGGGCGATTGCACCCTCGCTCATCCATTCAGAACTGTTCGGCCATGAACGCGGGGCCTTCACCGGGGCGACAACGGCCCGGCGAGGGCTGATCGAGGAAGCCAGCAGTGGCACCATTTTTCTGGACGAAATCGCCGACCTGCCCCTTGAATTGCAAACCAACCTGCTGCGATTCCTGCAGGAGCACACCATTCACCGCGTGGGGTCCACGCACAGCGTGAAGGTCGATGTCCGGGTGGTCGCTGCCTCCCATGTGGACCTGGCGCAAGCGGTGGTGGCCGGCCGGTTTCGTGACGACCTGTTCTACCGCCTGAACGTCCTGCCCATCACGGTGCCACCCTTGCGTGAGCGCATGTCCGACGTGCCTGTATTGTCTCAGTTCTTCCTGGAGCGCTGCCTGGCCGAGCAGCCTCAACGGCGTGTGGAGGGCTTCAGCCAGCAGGCGGTCGCCGCCATGATGGCCCACACCTGGCCAGGTAACGTGCGCGAGTTATGCAACCGTGTGCAGCGCGCCGTGGTCATGACCGACCACCGCCAGATCACGGCCGCAGACCTGGGCCTGGCCATGCCGATCAGCCCGTCCGCTGCGGCACTGGACACGGTGCGCACCATGGCTGAACGCGATGCCATTGCGCTCACGCTCGGCCGGGTCAATCGCAACGTCACCCATGCCGCACGCGAACTGGGCATCTCTCGCATGACGCTTTACCGCCTGATGGACAAGCACGGCCTCGCCGCGCGCTGAGTGAAGGGCCATCACGCCAGAATGATCGTGCGGTTACGGCCCTGATTCTTGGCCTGGTACAAGGCCTGGTCAGCGCGGTCCAGCAGCGCGGACAGGCTCTCGTCGGCACGGTAGTCGCTCACGCCTGCGGACGCCGTGATCCTCAAGTCCGGATGCGTTGAACAGACCATGATCGACGCCAGGTGACCGCGAACGCGCTCGACCACACTGAACGCGTCCTGTGCCGCCGTGTCGGGGAACAAGATCACGAACTCCTCGCCGCCCCAACGCGCCAGGACGTCGATGTCGCGCAACTCGGCTTGAACGACTTGGGCCAGGGACTGCAGCACCTCGTCACCGACGCCATGGCCGTGGCCATCGTTGATGCGCTTGAAATGATCCACATCCAGCATGCACACACTGAAGGGCCGTCCGGTGCGCAGAGCGCGGTGTTGCTCGGTGGCCAGCAGGTGATTCATCTGACGCCGGTTGATCAGGCCGGTCAGATCATCGTGCGAGGCCAGCTCCTGAATGTGTTTGAGCGCCGCGGCCAATTCATTTTTCTGGCGCATCAATCGAGCGCGCAGCCGTGCCTGCTCCCCCCCCATGTACACCAGGCTGGCCAGGATACCCAGGGTCACGCCGTAATAGACGATGTGCAGATGAAGCATGTTGAGCACGTCACGCTCTTGAACCGCCACGGCCGAGATGGAGATCCCAAACAGCACCGCGCTCATCAGGCAGGCGATTTTGAGTTGGCGGGGGGACGAAACGAACATGCCGAACATCAGGATCAGGAACAACAGCATCAAGGCCACCGTGCGTCCCGGACCGCCGATGTAATAGCCCCAGGCCAGATACACGACGCCGGTCTTCATTTGCACCCCGGTCATGCCCGGATCCTGAAAACGCTTATTCAGGCCGCTGCGCAGCACGATGTAGAGGCCCAGCGAGACCAGCAAAGCCGTCACAGTGAGCCAGCGCCCGGCACTCGCATCGATGGCCCCTCGACTGACCCCCATGTTCAAGGCCACCGCCCCGGCCACGCAATTGGCAACGCCAATCAGGTAACTGAGGATGTATCGGCGCTGCTTGGGATCATCAGACAGGATCAGTCGCTTCGCGGCGACCAGCCAGGCGGCGCGTTCCCCGCCAGCGCGCCCGGCGTGAGCGGCGTTGGTGGCGTTGGTGGCGTTGGTGACAACGTCCGATGAGGGAATTTGGTACGGCATGTGATGGAGTATTTGCCCTGATTTTGAACCCTAAGCAAGCGAGGCAATGCAAAGTTTGCAGACGACGCGTCCTTTGAAGTATGACTTCAGCACGGTTGGATACCGCCCATTTGAGGGGATCAAGCGCAGCACGCCCCGCAAGGACCGTCATGGGGCTGGGCGATAATCCAGCCGACTCCCCTCTTCTCTCTGGCGCGGCCTGCGGCTTGCGCTTCATTTCCCAAGGATTTCATCATGACGGACCAAGCCAACGGCCAACCGACGTTCAACATTCAGCGCATTTACCTGAAGGATCTGTCGCTGGAGCAACCCAACTCCCCCAAAATTCTGACAGAACAGGGTCAGCCTCAAGTGGACGTGCAACTCAACTTGGCCGCTGAAGAAGTCACCGACGGGCTGTTCGAGATCGTCGTGACGGCCACCGTGACCACCAAGGTCAACGACAAGGTGCTGTTCCTGGTCGAAGCCAAGCAAGCCGGACTGTTTGAGATCCGCAATGTGCCACAAGAACAGATGCAGCCCATTATCGCGATTGCCTGCCCGCAGATTGTCTACCCCTACCTGCGCGCCACCGTGGCCGACGTCATCAACCGCACCGGCTTCCCGCCCGTGCACCTGACCGAAGTCAACTTCCAGGCCATGTACGAAGCCCAGCTGCAACAAGCCAATGCAGGCGCTGGTCAGGCCCTGAACTCGTAATCCAGGCGACGCATGAACCTGACGGTTCTGGGAGCAGGCGCCTGGGGCACGGCGCTGGCCATCAGCGCCGCCCGTCACAACCCCCAAGTGATGTTGTGGGCGCGCGATGCGGCCCAGGTGCACGACATGCAGGTCTGCCGCCGCAATGCGCGCTACCTGCCCGAAGTGCTCCTGCCCGACGCCCTGCGCTTGACCCACGACTTGCGCCAAGCCGTGGCGCACGCGCACGGCGGGCTGATCATCATCGGCACGCCCATGGCGGCCTTGGGCTCCATGCTGCAAGCCTTGCCTGAAGACGCGGCCATGCTGTGGCTGTGCAAGGGCTTTGAAAAAGACACCGGCCGGCTCGGCCATGAAATCGCCCAGGCGGTGCGCCCCCAGGCCCGCTGCGGCGTGCTGTCCGGCCCCAGTTTTGCGCGCGAAGTGGCGCTGGCCCAACCCACCGCCCTGGTGGCCGCCAGTTTTGACGCGGCCTTGGCCGATCAGGCCGTGATGGCTTTGCACAGCGACAGCCTGCGCGTGTACACCTCGCCCGACCCGATTGGTGTCGAAGTGGGTGGCGCCGTCAAGAATGTGCTGGCGATCGCGACCGGCATCGCCGATGGCATGAACCTGGGCCTCAATGCCCGAGCCGCCTTGATCACGCGTGGTCTGGCCGAAATGACGCGCCTGGGCGTGGCGCTGGGCGCCCGACTGGACACCTTCATGGGCCTGTCGGGGCTTGGCGATCTGGTGCTGACCGCCACCGGCGACCTGTCGCGCAACCGCACGGTGGGGCTGAAGCTGGCCGAAGGCCTGGCCCTGCCGCAGGTGCTGCACGATCTGGGCCACGTGGCCGAAGGCGTCTACAGCGCCGCCACGGTGCTGCGGCGCGCCCAGGCCCTGGGGGTGGACATGCCCATCACCGAGGCCGTGGTGGCCGTGCTGGAAGGCCGCACCACCCCCGCCAAGGCAGTGGGCGCCTTGATGAGCCGCGAAGCCAAAGCCGAAGGCTGAAGGGCCTCAGACCCCTCCGGCGTAGCCGTTCTGGCGCCAGGCCTCGAACACGGCCACGGCCACGGCGTTGCTCAGATTCAAACTGCGTTGTTCGGCCCGCATGGGCAGGCGCACGCGTTGTTCGGTGGGGAATTGATCGCGCAGCGCCGGGTCCAGGCCGCGGGTCTCGCAACCGAACACGAGCCAGTCGCCAGGCTGCCAGGTCTGTTGCCCGAGCAACTGGCTGCCACGGGTGGTGAAGGCGAACATGCGCGACCGATCCGGTTGAACCGCGTCCACAAAAGCCTGCCAGTTGGCATGGCGACGCACCGGAGCGTGCTCGTGATAATCCAGACCGGCGCGGCGCAGCAGCTTGTCGTCCATCGAAAAACCCAGGGGCTCGATGAGGTGCAACTCGCAGCCGGTGTTGGCCGCCAGGCGGATTACATTGCCGGTGTTGGGCGGAATTTCAGGTTCAACCAGGACGATGCGAAACATGCCGGCGATTATCCCCCGGCCTCAGCCCCCGGTGCTCTGCTTGAAGGCCATCACGGCCTGGTTGCGCAGGGTGCGCAGCAAGGACAGGTCTTTATCGCTGATCTGCAAGGTGCCGGCCTGGGCTTTGTCGGCATAGATCAGGCCCAACACCATTTCCTTGCCCTGGTGCTTCATGGCCATGGGCAGGAGCAGGAAGGTCGGGGCCTGAATGCGGTCACGAAACCAACCGGGCAGGCGCGTCGTGATGCCTGCGGCACCGGCGTCAGCAATCAGGGTGTCCACTCCCTTGACGCAAACGGCCGTGAACAAGTCGGCCTGGCCCGAGGTCGGCGGCTTCAAGGGGATCTGGAAGGTCGACTTCAATTGGTCGCCCCCGTCTCCCAGGCCGATGCGGCCGATCAGCTGCATGGTCTTGGCATCGCGCAGGCAAAAGATCACGCGACGGCACTCCAGGGCCCGGTAGATGGTTTCCAGGATCATGCGCAGGATGTCGTTGAGCTTGAAGGAGTCGACCATCGAGTTGGCGATGTCCTGGATGCCACTGGTGAGCACGCCGGCCGTGTCCTGCGGCACATAGACCTGACCTTCGGTGAGCGCGCCTTCGGCATCGGCCACCGCCAGGCCCAGGGCTTCAGGCGCCGTCCCGTCGGTCTGGCCCGCATTGGGCGCGTCTACGTAGAAGGTGTCGAGCAGTCGCTCGGCCTGCGCGTTCTGCGGCAATTTCAACTTGAGCGCCTGCGTCAATTCGGTCAGGCGTTTGCGGGCACGCGCCGCGGCGTCTTGCACCGCATTGAGCGGCAACTCCAGAGACGCCGCGAATTTCTGGTTCAAGGCCACCAGCTGCGCCCCCAGTTCGGCGGGGTCGGAAAACAACATCGCATCGGCGATTTCATTGGACAGGGTGGCCATCCAGGCGTGGCGCTCAGGGCGCGCCGCCAGGGACCGCTTGGGCACCTCTCCGGTTGGGGATTTCATCGGGTTCAACAGGGTGTCGGGCAGACCCCAAGTCGCCCCCACGGCCAGACCCAGGTCTTCAAAGCCCATGCCCAGCACCCTCGATGAGGCCAGGGCCTCGCTCACGGGTTCGGCGTCCGTGCCCGGCTCGGCGCGGGTCATCTGTCGGATCTCGTCGGCGTCTTCCGGCAGGTAGAACTCCACCAGCAGGCGCCCCAGGTTGCGAAACAGCGCGCCAATGAAGGCTTCTTCGGCATCCTTGGCGTTGATGCACAGCTCGCTGGCCAGCGTCCCGGCCATCACGGTGCGCAAGAATTCTTCCTGGAGCTGATGGGCATGCTTCTTGTCTTCCATGTGCTCGACCAGCATCAGGGACAAGGCCAGATTGCGCACGCCCGCCATGCCAATCAGCGCCACCGCACGCGAGACGGTGCTGATGGGGTCGCTGCCGGCACGCCGGTAATGCGCGGTGTTGATGATGCGCAGCAGCTTCTGGGTCAGGGCGACGTCCTTGAGAATTTCGTCGCACAGCGCGCTCATGCTCTCGGTCTCGGCATCGGACAGCGCCTGGATGCGCGTCACCGAGGCCGACAAGGCCGGAAAGTCGCTCTTGTAGCGCATGCGGCGCAGCAGGTAGTCCAGCGTGACGGCCGGGTTGTCTTGCGAGGACTCAAGGGGAACGGTCTGATCAGCGCGCATAGAGGGGGGACGAGCAAGTGTGTCTCAACACCACATTGGGCCGCAATTTTCGGGGGACCAAACCTCAAAATATCGGGCGCAAGGCGACTATTCCTCAGAGCGCGCCGTCGAAAGTGCACCCCTGGCCGCCCCCTGCCCCGATGGAACCCCGCCCGGGGGCTCAGGCCGCAACAGCCGCGCCGTGCTGCTCGCTGCTGCGCAGACCCAGCAAGGCGCGGGCTTCCTGCGGCGAGGCAATAGCACGACCAGTGCGTTTGGCGCATGCGGCCAGGGCCTCGATCAAGGGGCCGTTGCCGGTGGTGCGCTCGCCGCCCGGCAGGTAGAAGGTGTCTTCCACCCCGGTGCGCAGCATGCCGCCCAGGTCAGCGGTGGCCTGGTGCACGGGCCAGATCTCGGCACGGCCGATCAGGGTGGTCTGCCAGATCGTGTCGGGCTCACGGTACTTGAGCAGCAGCTTGAGCAGGTCGGCGTCAACGGGCATGCCCGACGCCACGCCCATCACGAAGTTGTACTCGACGCTGTCGCACATGCCGTTCTTGAGGTACATGCCCACCGAGCGCGCAATGCCCACATCGAAACACTCGAACTCCGGGTGCGTGCCGGTTTCACGCATCACGTCCAGCATGGCCTTGACCTTGTCGACCTGGTTGTCGAACAGCATGGGCGGCCAGGCCCAGTTGCCGTCGTCCTTGATCTTGAGGTAATTGAGGCTGCCCGCATTGCAGGCGGCGATTTCAGGGCGCACGCGGCGGATGCAGGCCACAGGGCCGGAGATGTCGGTGCCGACCACGCCGGTGGTCAGGTTGATGATGACACCCGGGCAGGCTTCACGGATGGCGGTGTCGATCTCGGCGGCCACTTCGGGGTCCCAGGTAGGGAACTGGCCCAGGCCCGGCGTTTGCTCGCGCAGGTGCACATGCATGATCGAGGCGCCAGCGTTGAAAGCATCGCGCGCGGCGGCCGCCATCTCGGACGGCGTGACGGGCACGGGATACTGCTTGGGGTTGGTCAGGACACCCGTGAGTGCACAGGTGAGGATGGCTTTTTCCATCAGGATTCCTTGGGTTGGGTGTCGCTGTCGATCAGGTCCAGCTCAATGAGCAGGGACTGGGCTTGCACTTGTTCGCCCACGGCCACGTGAACGGCCTTGACCACGCCCGCTGACTGCGCGCTGAGCCACATTTCCATTTTCATGGCCTCGACACTGAGCAGCGGCTGATCGGCCGCCACGGTATCGCCGGGCTTGACCAGCACCTGAGCAATCACGCCGGCCACTGGCGAGACGCCGCGTCGGGGGTCATTGCCCACTTCCTTGCTGGGCCAGGGCGACACTTCGGTGAAGACAAACGTGGCGCCTTCCATGACCAGATGCAAGGCCGCGTCGATCCACACGGCCAGCGCGCGCTTTCGCACACCGTCGAACTCGTAGCGCAGCTCGCCCCCGCGTGTTCCGATGCCCCGGCCGCCATTCATGCCCGCCTCATGGCGGATGACGCGCAGGGTCTGAGCCGCACCGTCATGCCCGGTCTGCACGCTCACGCCACCATCCTGGTCGGGATTGACACGCAGCTGTTGCTGCGCACCATCACTGCCCAGCGTCAACTCATAGCTGGTGACGCTGATGGAGCGCAGCAGCGCGGGGCTGTCGCCGGCATGCAAACGGCCCTCCAACGCATGCAAGGCGGCAGCGATGACCCAGGCCTCTTGCGTGGGCTGTGGCCGCTGCAGGAGCGGCGCCTGATCCAAGGCCCACTGGTCGATCAAGGCCGTGGTCATGGCCCCGCAGCGGAACTGCGGCGTGTCGATCAGGTCACGCAGAAAGCGCCCGTTGTTGCGAAGCCCCAGCAACGGCGCATCGTCCAGCGTGGCGATCAGACGGCGGATGGCGTCATCGCGGTCGCGACCGTGCACGACGAGCTTGGCCACCATGGGGTCGTAAAAGGGCGTGACCTCTCCGCCCTCACGAATGCCATCGTCGATGCGCACACCCTCCAACAGCGCACGCTCTGGGCGCCACCAGCGGATGGCGCCGGTCTGCGGGGCGAAGTCGGCGTAGGGATCTTCGGTATACAGCCGCGCCTCGATGGCGTGGCCGCTGAGATGGATGTCGTCTTGCTTGAGGGGCAGGGGCTGGCCGGCGGCCACGCGCAACTGCCATTCCACCAGGTCCAGGCCTGCGATCATCTCGGTCACTGGGTGCTCGACCTGCAAGCGGGTGTTCATCTCCAGGAAGTAGTAATTCAAGTCCGGATCGACGATGAACTCGATGGTGCCGGCCCCTCGGTAGCCGATCGCCAGCGCGGCGGCCACGGCATCGCGACCCATGTTGGCGCGCATGGCCTCGCTCACGATGGGCGACGGCGCTTCTTCGATCACTTTTTGACGTCGGCGCTGCGCACTGCAATCGCGCTCGCCGATGTAGACGGCGTGGCCATGCGCATCGGCAAACACCTGGATCTCGATGTGGCGCCCGTTTTCAATCAGGCGCTCCAACATCAGGGTGCCGTCGCCAAAGGCGCTCTGCGCCTCCCGGCGAGCGCTGACAATGGCCTGGGCCACTTCGCTGCGGGTGTGCACCAGACGCATGCCGCGCCCGCCTCCCCCGCTGACGGCCTTGACCAGCAGCGGAAAGCCCAACTTCTCGGCCTCTTTGATGAGGTGCTCATCGTCCTGCTCGGCGCCAAGATACCCCGGGGCCGTGGGCACCTTGGCCTCGATCATCAGCTTCTTGGCGCGCGCCTTGTCACCCATGGCGTGGATGGCCGCAGGCGGTGGGCCAATGAAGATCACCCCGGCATCCGCGCAGGCTTGGGCGAATGCCTCGTTCTCTGACAGGAACCCATAGCCGGGGTGAATGGCGTTGGCTCCGGTCTTGCGCGCGGCTTCCAGCAAGACCTCGATGCGCAGATAGGACTCTGAGGCAGGCGAGGCACCGATGTGCACGGCCTCATCGGCCAGGTCGATATGCGGCGCTTGCGCGTCGGCATCACTGTAGACGGCCACGGTGCGATAACCCAGCTTGCGTGCGGTGCGGATGACGCGACACGCAATTTCACCGCGATTGGCAATCAGTATTTTCTTGATCATCGGGGCCTCAGCTCTCTGCGGGAAACCAACTGGGCTTGCGCTTTTGCATGAACGCCGCCGTGCCTTCTTGGCCCTCGTCGCTTTGAATGGCGCGTGAGAACATCGCGGCGGCATCATCGATCAGGCCCTGCGGCTCTTCAAACCGCGAGCGCGCCAGCAATCTCTTGGTGGCCGCGATCGCACCGGGCGCGCAGCCCATGATGCGTGTCACCACGCGGCGCAAGGCCCCGTCCAGGCTGGCTGCATCGGCGTGCACTTCATGCACCAAGCGCAGCGTCAGTGCTTCGTCGGCCTCGACCTTACCCCCCGTCACGGCCAGTCGCTTGGCTTCGGCATAGCCGATGCGCTCGACCAGGAAGGGCGCGATCTGCGCGGGGAGAATGCCCAAGGAGGTCTCGGGCAGACGAAAGACCACGCTGGTCGACGCGAGGGTCACGTCGGACACGCACACCAGGCCAAAGCCGCCGCCCATCACCGACCCTTCCAACACGGTGATGATGGGCAAGGTGCTGCGCGCATAAGCCAGGCAGAGCTGACCGAAGCGCGCGTTGACATCCGAGATCGCATCGGCTGCGCCGGAAGCCACGCGCATGCGGGCCTGGGCCATGTCGGAAATATCGCCACCCGCGCAGAAGTGGCCTCCCGCGCCACGCAGCACGAGCACGCGCACGCCGGGGTCGGCTTCGGCGCTGTCCAGCACCTCGGTCAGCTCGCCCACCATGTCCATCGACATGGCATTGCGCACTTCTGGCCGGTTCAGCCAGATGGTCAGCACGCCGGCCTCGTGTTCAAGCTTGAGCGTCTTGGTTGTAGAGCTTGGCGCGGCCATGATCAACGCGCCTTCTTGGGCAAGGTGCCTTCAAGCTTGGCGATGATGCCCAGCATGATTTCGTCGGCGCCGCCACCGATGGACACCAAGCGGCCATCGCGGAAGGCCTGTGCCAGCGGGTTGTCCCAGGTGAAGCCCATGCCACCCCAGTACTGCAAACAGCTGTCAGCCACCTCTCGCACCAGGCGGCCGCACTTGAGTTTGGCCATCGAAGCCAGACGCGTCACGTCCTTGCCGGCCACGTAGTCTTCGACGGCGCGGTAGGTGAGCGAGCGCAGCAGTTCGACTTCGGTGCGCAGCTCGGCCAGGCGAAAGTGGATGACCTGGTTGTTGATCAGCGGCGTGCCGAAGGTGTGGCGTTCCTTGCAGTAGGCAATGGTCTGGTCAATCAGGCGGTCCATCATCAGCAGCGAGTTGGCGGCGCCGTAGAGGCGCTCTTCCTGGAACTGCAGCATCTGCATCATGAAACCCGTGCCTTCGACGCCGATCAGGTTGCGCTTGGGCACGCGGACGTTGTCGAAGAACAGCTGCGCGGTGTCGGAGGCGCGCATGCCCAGCTTGTCGATCTTCTGACGCTCGATGCCTTTGGCGTCCATCGGCACGATGATCAGGGACTTGTTCTCGTGAACCTTGCCTTCCGAGGTGTTGGCCAGCAAACAGCACCAATCGGCCTGCAAGCCGTTGGTGATCCACATCTTGGAGCCATTGATGACGTAATCATCCCCATCGGACTTGGCCGTGGTCTTGAGGGCCGCCACGTCCGATCCGCCACCGACTTCGCTCACCGCAATGCAACCGACCATGTCGCCGGCGATCGCAGGGGCCAGGTACTCACGCTTGAGCTCGTCCGAGCCGAAGCGGTGCAGTGCCGGGGTGCACATGTCGGTCTGCACACCAATGGCCAGGGGCACGCCGCCGCAGTTGGCGACCCCAAAGGCCTCGGACGCCACCGCGGCATACGAGAAGTCCAAGCCCATGCCGCCGTAGGCGGTGTCGTACTTGATGCCCAGCAGGCCAAGCGTGCCCAGCTTCTTGAACACCTCGTGAGCGGGAAAAGCGCCGGCCTTTTCCCACTCGGCGCAGTGCGGGTTGATCTCGTTTTCAACGAAGCGCTTGACGGTGTCGGCCAGAGCGATGTGTTCGGGGGTGAATTGCATGGAGGGTCTCCGTGAAATGGATTTACAGGCGCGCCACGCCGAAGGTGTTCGGGCGCAGGCTGCGCTGGTCGGCTTCTTTCGCCAGGTCCAGGCACAGCGAGAGCACGCGGCGCGTGTCGCGCGGATCGATGACCCCGTCGTCCCAGAGGCGGGCGGTGCCAAACAGCACATTGGACTCGTCATCCAAACGCTGGCGCATCACATCGGACATGCCCTTGAGCATGTCTTCATTGACGGCATGGCCGGCGCGCTCCATCTTGGTTCGCGTGATGATGTCCATCACCTTGGCCGCCTGCGCGCCGCCCATCACGGCGGTGCGCGCCGAGGGCCACGAGAAAATGAAGCGCGGATCAAAACCACGCCCGCACATGCCGTAGTTGCCGGCGCCAAACGAGCCGCCCAGCACGATGGTGAACTTGGGCACCCGCGCATTGGCCACGGCCTGAATCATCTTGGCGCCGTGCTTGATGGCGCCAGCGCGCTCCGCCGCCGTGCCCACCATGTAGCCGGTGGTGTTCTGCAGGAACAGCAAGGGCGTGCCACTCTGGTCGCACAATTGGATGAACTGCGCCGCCTTGGTCGAACCATTGGGGTGAATAGGGCCGTTGTTGCCCAGGATGCCGACCAGGTGCCCGTTGATGCGCGCGTGGCCGCACAAGGTCTCGGGCGCGTAGCTGGCCTTGAATTCCAGGAAGTCCGAGCCGTCAACGATGCGGGCGATCACCTCGCGAGTGTCAAAGGGTTCACGGTCATCGGCGGGGATGCACGCCAGCAATTCTTCCTCGCTGTAGAGAGGCGCGGGGACCGCCACCGCCACCGGGGCGCTGTCCCATTGCAGCTTGTCGACCAGCTCGCGGGTCAAGGCCAGCGCGTGCGCGTCATCTTCGCAAAAATACTCGCCCAGGCCCGTCACTTCGGCGTGCATCTGCGCACCGCCCAGGGCCTCATCGGTGGCGTCTTCGCCAATGGCGGCCTTCACCAAGGGTGGGCCAGCCAGGTAGATGCTGGAGCGGTCGCGCACCAACACCACGTAGTCCGACAAGCCAGGCAAGTAAGCGCCGCCCGCCGTGGACGATCCATGCACCACGGCGATCTGCGGAATGCCCATGGCAGACAGGCGCGCCTGGTTGGCAAAGCTGCGTCCACCTTCCACAAAAATCTCGCTTTGGTACATCAGGTTGGCGCCCCCACTCTCCACCAGGCAGATCAGGGGCAACTTGTTTTCACGCGCGACATCTTGCGCACGCAGCCCCTTGCGCAACCCCATGGGCGAGACCGTGCCACCCTTGAGGGCACTGTCACTGGCGGTGACCAGGCAGCGTTTTCCAGCCACCACACCAATGCCGATGATGGAGCCGCCACCCAGCACGGTTTTCTTGCCATCGTCGTCGTGCATGCCCAGGCCGGCCAGGGTGCTCAGTTCCAGAAAAGGCGAGTCGCGATCGAGCAGACGGGCCACGCGCTCACGTGGAAGCAACTGGCCGCGCTTTTCAAACTTATCGCGCTTGGCGGCCGATTCGCGGCGCACCTGTTGTTCCAGGTTTTGCACCTTGGCCAGGCGCTCGGTCATGCGCTGGACGTTGGCCTGGAACGCGGCAGATTTGGGGTTCAGGGCAGAACGCAAGGCTGGCATGGTCAGGCTTTCCCGGCTTGTTGATCTTGTTGGGCGATGTCTTTCAACACCTGCGGCACGCTGGCGCGGTGGAAGCCGTCATACGTCGGCGCGGACTTGCCCCCCATCATGGGCCAGGTCGCGCTGTGCAGCGGTGCACCGCCGTCGATCTGCAAGGTGACCCCGGTGATGAAACTGGCGCCCGGGCTGAGCAGGAAGCAGATCGCGGCACTGACCTCGGCCTCCAAACCCAGGCGACGCAGCGGCAACTGGTCTTTCAGACCCCGAATGATGCCGGCCATCGCGGGGCCATAGGCATCCATGCCGCTGGAGGCAATCCAGCCGGGGGCCACCGCGTTGACGCGCACACTCGCACCGGCCCATTCAAAGGCGGCAGTCTTGGTGAGATTGGCCATGCCCGCGCGGGCCGCACCCGAGTGCGCCATGCCCGGCATGCCGTTCCACATGTCGGCCGTCATGTTGACCACCGCGCCACCGCCGTGCTTTTGCATCGACTGCAAAAACACCTCCCGCATCATCAGGAAACCGCCGGTGAGGTTGTTAGCCACCACCGCGTCAAAGCCACGCTTGGAGATCGCCTCCAGGGGCGAGGGGAACTGGCCGCCCGCGTTGTTGACCAGGCCATGGATGCGACCATGCTTGGCCACCATCACCGCCACGGCGGCTTTCACCGCCTCCTCGTCACGGATGTCGAACGCCTGGGTGTCGACCAGGCCCCCATCTTCAGTGATTTCCGCAGCCACCTTGGTCAGCTTCTCGACCGTGCGCCCGGTTAGGATGACGGTGGCGCCCAGGGCTGCCAATTCATGCGCCACGCATCGGCCAATCCCGCTGCCACCACCGGTGATGACGTGCACCTGCCCCTTGAACAAGCCCGGCCGCAACACGCTGGCATAGCCACTGACAGGGTCTACGGAAGTGTCGGGGCGGGGAAGTTGCATGGGGCGGCCTTCAATAATCGGTTTACTCAGCCTGACCACTGTATGCCAGGGTGACGTTAACGTCAACAAACAGCATCCAAGGTTAATCCCTTATAGCTGCTGTCATCGAGCGACGATAATCTTGGTTTGATGCCATCTGCCCGGACCCCCATGTCGCGCCCCACCAAGCCCTCCTCCAGTGCCGCCAAACAGGAGCCGCCGTCGGCGACAAACACCCAGGACCTGCCGTCCCCGTGGGCCATGGTGGACGACATCCCCGATGACGACGCGCACGACCTGATGGGCATCGCCCAGGTCTGCGCCGCCTTCAATGTGTCGCCGCGCACCCTGCGTTTTTATGAGACCAAGGAATTGCTGGCGCCACAGCGGATCAACGGCGCGCGGGTGTATGGCAAGCACGACCGCGCCCGCCTGGCCCGCATCAAGCGCGCCAAGTCCATCGGCATGCCCCTGTCGGACATCAAGCACTACCTGGACATGTACGGCCAGCAGGGCGAAGGCCGCATCCAGCAACTGCGCTATGTGATCGAGCGCACCAGCGCAGCCATTGCCGACCTGGAAGCCAAGCGCGCCGAGATCGATGCCTCACTGGCCGAGTTGCGCATGATCCATGAGCGTAGCCGGCAGACGCTCGAAAGCAAGCGCCACGCGAAGTGAACGCCCCCAGCGCGGGAACGTTCAGCGTCACCTCAGTGTGAGGTGCCTTCGGAGCGGCTGATCTTGTTCCACACGTTGTACTTGCCGACCGGTTTCGACATGGGCAGGCGTTTGACCTCTTTGAGGGTCTTGGCGTCATAGACGATCAGGGCGCCATCCATCTCCCACAGGCTGGCCAGAGCATAGCGGCCATCGCGCGTGAATTCAATGTGCGCCAAGGTCTTGCCGGGCTCGACTTCCAGCGTGCCCGCCGGTTTGAGCGTGGTCTTGTCGATCAGCAAGAGCTTGTTCTTGGCCGGGCTCATCATGGCGTCCACCCAGGCGTAGCGGTTGGTTTCGTGGCTGCGCATGAAAAATCCCGGGCCCAGCGTGGGGATCTGGGTGATGGTCTTCCAGGTCTGCATGTCGATCACGCTGATGACCCCGTCCTTCAGGTTCGGCGACGCCAGCACGGTGGTGCGGTGGCCATCGGGCGCCGTCCAGGGCCAGGTGATGCCCGACCCGAGGTGCGGCATGCCCGGCAGGTCCAGACTCGCCACGCGCTTGCGGGCATCCAGGCTGATGACCTGACTGATCGCTTGGGGGTTGCTCGGCGTCGGCCGGGCCGCACCGATGGCGAAGCGGTAGCCCTGATCGAAGAAGAAATCATCCAATGGCGCCTCCAGCGGAGTGCGCCGCACGCCCAGGAAGCCAGGTTCGGCCATCGCCTCCCCCATGCGGTAGTCGTGCACATAGCCATTGAAAATCGGCTCGGCTTTGGGGTCATACGAGATCTCCCACAACTCGGCCAGGTCCTTCAGGGCCACCACAAAGCTCTTGCGCGGTGCGGCGTCATACACGGCCGACACGCGTGACGATTGCTGCCCGTCCAGCGAGGTCGCGGCGTAGGTTTTCATCAACTTGAGGTTGCTGTCAAACAGCACCACGCTGTGGGGCAGGTAGTTGGCCGCCATGACATAGCGCCCATCGCCCGACACCGCCACGTTGCGCATATTGATGCCAGCACGAACCTCGGCCACCACCGACAAGTTGTAGAGGTCATATTTGGTGATCCAGCCATCGCGGGAGCCAAAGTACACATAGCGCCCATCGGGCGAAAACTTCGGGCCGCCGTGCAACGCAAAGCGCGAGGCAAAGCGGTGGATGACTTTGAAGGTGTCGCCATCCACCAGCGACACGTGGTGATCGCCGCCCTCCACCACCACGAACAGATTCAAAGGGTCTGCCTGCCAGAGCGGTTTGGCGGGCCAGGTGTCCCAGCCCTTGGTTTCGACGCGCGAGGCACGGATGTCCTCATCACGCCATTGCGGGCGGGTGCTGGTGGGGCTGTAGATCCATTGGACCAGGGCGTCGATTTCAGCGGCGCTCATGACCGCGCCAAAGGCCGGCATTTGCGTCGCCTGGCGGCCGTTGGTGATGACTTGCTTCGCATCGGCCGGCTTGAGTCGCTCCAGACTCTCGGGCATCAGCGCCGGCCCCATGCCACCCAGGCGAGCCGCACCGTGACACGTGGCGCAGTGCTGCTCGAAGCGCTGTGCGGGGGTCTTGTCGGTCACAAGGGCAGCGCTCGCGGCACTGGCAGCGGCCAGCGTGGGTTCGGCCGCATGCGCCATGTCCCAACCCATCCACATCATGCCCAGCGCCAAGCCCAGTTGGGCGATCCATCTCCACATGGGGAACTCCAATCAGTGCGGTGTGTAGCTGTAGGGAGTGACCTGGACTCGGGCCTCGGTGCTGGTCACGCCGATTTCCTCGTCGCTGAGGTAGCAGCCCGGGTCTTCGGCCCAGGGGGAACCGGTCACCTGTTGAGCCCGCACACGGGTATTGCCGTTGCAGACGGCCAAATACTGGCAATCGGCGCAGCGGCCCTGGACGGGGCGCGGATGCTGTTTCAGGCCCGCCATCAAGGGGTCGCTGGTGTCGGCCCAGATGTCGCCAAAAGAACGCTTGCGCACATCACCCAGGGTGTGGTGCCACCACATGGTGTCCGGGTGAACCAGCCCCAGGTTGTCGATGTTGGCCACGTTCACTCCCGATGAATTGCCACCCCAGGCCTGCAGAGCGCGCAGCACCTCATCGCTCCAGCGCGGCAGATTCGCGCGCACCCATTGCAGCAGGTAGACGCCATCGGCATCGTTGTTGCCCGTGACGAATTCATGGTCCTGACCGGCCTGCGCCGCCACCCAGGCGGTGTCGAACAACAGGTCCAGCGCCGTGCGCGTGGCTTCGAAGTGCGCGTCCTTGCCCCGGTGCAGATTGCCACGCCCGGCATAGTTCAGGTGCGAGAAGTAGAACTTGCTGATGTGCTCACGCTGCATCAGTTCCAGCAAAGGGGCCAACTCGCCGCCGTTCATCGCGGTCATGGTGTAGCGCAGCCCGACCTTGACGCCGCGCTCACGCAAGATGTGGATGCCTTTGAGCGAACGGTCAAACGCGCCATTGAGTCGGCGAAACTTGTCGTGCACCGCCCCGATGCCGTCCAGGCTGACGCCCACGTAGTCGAACCCGGTGGCGGCAATGCGGTCCGCGCAGGCCTCATCAATCAGGGTGCCGTTGCTGGACAGGCCCACGTAAAACCGCATCGCCTTGGCATGCTCGGCCAGCTCGAAAATGTCCGGGCGCAACAAGGGCTCCCCGCCCGACAGAATCAAGGCCGGCACACCGGCCTGTTTCAGATCGGCCATGACCGACTTGACTTCAGCGGTGCTGAGTTCGCCTTCGTAGTCCGTGTCCGCCGACAGCGCATAGCAATGCTTGCAGGTGAGGTTGCAGCGCCGGATCAGGTTCCAGATGACGACCGGGCCTTTGGGTTGGCGCTTCACGCGCTGCGGGTAGTGGCCCGTTCGTTCGGCCTCGGCCAGGTCGTTCATGAAGGCGGAAATGCGAAACATGGTCACTCCTTTGAGTGGGGGACTGGCGTGAGGCGCAGCCCGGTTTTCTTGAGGATCTGGCTGCTGTACAAAATGTCCTGCTGCCTCAGCGCAGGGCCCAGCACGGCGGCAATCTCCTGCGCCTTGGCTTGCACCTCGTCGCGCGAATGGCCGTGGACCATGGCAAACAGGTTGTAGGGCCACACGGGCTGGCGGCGGGGCCGACGGTAGCAGTGCGACACAAAAGGCAACTGGCCGACCAACTCGCCGAGCTCGTCGACATGCGCATCATCGACATCCCAGACCGTCATGCCATTGGCCACATAGCCCAAGCGGTAATGATTGGCCACCGCGCCGATGCGCCGGATCAGTCCGCTTTTCAACATGCCGTTCAAGCGCTCGCGCACGGCGTGCTCGGTCAAACCGAGTTGCTGCGCAAGCTGTTCGTAAGGCCTCGGCGTCAAGGGCAAGCCGGCCTGAGTGGCCGCGATCAGACGTCGGTCCAGGTCTGACAAGCCAATGTGTGAGGGGGCATCCATCGGGGCGTCCTTCATGCCAGCAAGCGCAACTCCACAAAGAACTCGCGCTCTTTGGGGAAGGCCCACACGGTCAGTCCGGTCAAAGCCTCGATGCGCGCGCACACCGCCTGAACCTGTTCAGGCGATTCTGCGCCCACCACGAACCACATGTTCAGCACGTGTTCACGCCGGTAGTTGTGCGCCACCTCGGCTTGGGCATTGACCTGCTGGGTCACGGCCTCAAAGCGCTCCTCGGGCACCTCCATGGCGGCCAGGACGAATTGCCCACCGGCGGCTTCGATCTGAAACAGCGGGCCAAAGCGCGTCAACCAACCGTCGTGCAACATGCGATCCAAACGGGCGATCACGTCTTGTTCGCTCAAACCCAACTGACCGCCCACCTCGGCATAGGGGCGGCTAGACAGCGGGAAACCACCATGCAGATGGTTGATCAGCTGCCGATCGATGGCATCGAGCGTGCTCACGCCGCCACCTCCATCAAGGCGCCGGCCGGACGGAAATAGCGCCCGCCCGTCTGCTTGAAGCGCTCCGTGCTGAACAGCACCGCATGGTCAAACTGATCCAGGCCGGTTTGTCGACGCGCCGCCTCGATGTGCTGACGAGTCTCTTCCCGACTGCGGCCATGCACCATGCAGTACAGGTTGTAAGGCCAGCCTTCGTCGCGGTGGCGGGCGTAGCACAGGGTGATGCCCCCTTGCTGCGCCAGCACCAGCCCCATCTCGACCAGCTGCTCGTCGGGCACGTTGAACACCGTCATGGCGTTGGCAGTGACGCCCAGCTCATGATGGCGCACGATGACCCCCAGTCGACGCAAGACACCGGCTTGGGTCCAGGCCATCACGCGCTGCATCACCGCCTCTTCGGTGCTGCCCGCCTCACGCGCCCAAGCGGCATAGGGCCGATCGACCAGGGGCATGCCCTGCTCAATGGCGGCAGCCAAGGCATGGTGCTCGGCGTCGATGGGTGCGCAGCGTTGGTGGCCCGGCAGGCAGCGCGGTCCGCTGTGCAAGTCAAAGCCCAGGTCGATACGGAAGGCCCGGCGCATCGGCAGGCGCAGGGCCCGCAATTGCGTCACGAGCTCGATGTCGCGGATGCACTGATCTCGCTCGTCGGCGCTCGGGGCGGTGACCACGAACCAGAGGTTCCAGTGATGCTCGCGGGCATAGTTGTGGTTGACGTAGTCAAAGGCGTTGACCTGAGCCGCCACTCGGCTCAAGTGCTCAGGCGGCACGGCCAGCGCGCACAGCATGGCGGACCCACCCGCCCCCACGCCGAAGATGCCCCCGATGCGGCTGAGCGCCCCCATGTTCATCAAGGCCTGATAGCGTTGCAGCACGTCCGTTGACGTGGTGCCGTGCTGACCGGCAATCACCTCAAAGGGTTGCGCTGTGATGGGGAAGTCTCGCTGCCAGTTGTTCAACAAGGCCACGTCCAGCGCTGACAGCGCCGGGGTGCTTGAGGGGGCATCAGGGGGGGGGTGCATGGACAGCTCCCGAACGTCAAAAGCCAATGCGCGCAGCGCGGGTGGTCAGGAAGATGCCGCTGGGCGCTTCCAGCTCAAGCATCTGCACGGTTTCAAAGGTGCTGGTGTCAATGACGCTGACCCGATTGGCATCCCGCGACGAAATCCAGACCTGATCCGCTCGCGGGGTGAACTCCATGTGCAGCACGGCCTTGCCGGGCTCCAGGGTGCGCACCACTTTTTCGGTCTGGGTATCGATGACCTGCACTCGGTGGTAGTCGGGCACGGCAAAGTTCACCCACACCTGACGGCCATCGGGCCGCGCGATCACGAACACCGGCTGCCCAGCCACAGGGATGCGGGCAATTTCACGCCAGCTGTCGGTGTCCACCACCAACACCTCGTGATGCCCCACTGCGGGCAAATACGCGCGGTGCCCGGCAACGGCCCAGCCGCGCAAGTGCGGCATTTTGTAAACGGGCAAGGCTTCTTCACCTCGGCCATAGCCTGACAGAATCTTGCGAGCCTGAGGTCGCTCCGCCCACAAGTCCACCAAGGCCAGGCCATCTTCGCCAAACAGGCCCGCAATGTAGTAGCGTCCATTGGGCGTGACCAAGGCGTCATAGGGCTGGTGCCCCACCTTCTGCAAACGCTGAATGAGGGGGGCGCCGGAGCGTGGCACGTCCACGATCCATATCTCATCGGCATCAAACAGCGAAAAGACAAAGCGCTGCCCTTGCCCATTGGTGGGAACGTCCACCAGACCCACCACGCGAGAGAGTTTGCCCGGCGCATATTCAGCCGGAATGTCAACCACCAGGGCCAGCGTGCCGGCATCGAACACCTTGATTCCGCCGGGTGTGTAATTTTGGGCGACGACATAGCGGCCATCTTGCGACATGGCCCCGCCAATGCTGTTGCCCGCTTGCATGACGCGGGCCTCCAGGCGCCGTGTCAATAGATTCACCTTGCTCAGGCCGCCATCACGGCCAAACACATAGGCGAATTGCTCATCTCGTGAGAACACAACCGACGCGTGAGACAGGTCACCCAGCCCGGCCACCTCACCCAATACGCGGGGAGAGGTGGTGTTGATGATGGCCACTTTGCCGGTGGCGCGCTCAATCACCACGCCCAGATCGCCGGTTCCTACCGGCTGAGTCTGAAATGTTGCACAGGCGCTGATCGCCAGCGTGATGATGACCAAGCCCAGGCGACTCACCAATGAAATGTTCATGTCGTCATTCCTGTGGAAAGCCAGTGAGCAGTTGTTCGGTGATCCAGCGGGCATCGGCCTCGCTGATCATCCCCTTCCAGCCGGGCATGGGCGTCCCGGGACGGCCTTGCATGATCGTGGCAGCCAAGCTGTCCAGCGGCTTACCCCTCAAGGCAGACTTCGTCAAAGCTGGCCCCAATCCACCGGTCAGTTGCATGCCGTGACAAGACCCGCAATCCTGACGAACCATCCGGATCAGTTGGCGCTGATGCACCGAATGATCCGTTTCAGGCTGGGCGGGGCTTAGGCCACAACCATGACTGAGCACCAGGGTGCATGCCGCAGCCATCCACAAGATCCCACGGCACCATGACGGTCGGCGCGATAAGCGGCCTCGGTCAGGGACACACGCAGGGTCTTGTGGAACTGGCACGGTCAGGACTTCAGGATGGACTCGAGCACCGCCTTCAAATCGGCATCACTGATCTTGTCCGGACCATTGGGTGCCATGGGGATGGGACCCCACACACCCGAGCCACCTTTGCGAACCTTTTCGGTCAACTTGGCCATGACATCCTGGCCTTTGTACTTAGCCGCAATGTCCTTGAAGGCGGGGCCGACAATTTTCTTGTCCTTGGCATGGCAAGCCACGCAACCCGCCTTGGTCATCGCTTCGTCAGGCGTTGCCGCCTGAGCGGCGAAAGAACAAGCCAGTGCGCCCACCGTGGCCGCAATCAGAGTGAATCGTTTCATGAAATTGTCCTTTGATCAATAAACGTCGTGCTGCGTGTTGTACACGTTGAAGTGGCCGGTCGGCGTGATCAGACGTGGGTCCTTGATGACCTTCTTCAGCTTGAGGGTCTTGTCGTCCACAACCACGAGAGCGCTCTCCTTGTTCTTGGCGCTCCACACCGAGAACCACACTTCGTCGCCCGCCTTGTTGAACTCGGGTTGCACCACGCGCTTGGCACCGTCGTCCTTGATATCTGCCCACTCGGCAATGGGCAGGGTGACATAGCCCTTGTCCAGGTTCTTGATGTCGTACACCACCACCGACCGCGAAATTTTCGGATCAGGATTCAAAGGTGCATCCGAATACAGGTGACTCGAATTGGGGTGACTCTTGATGAACAGGGCGCCGCCGCCAGGACCTGTCAGCTTGGCCACTTCCTTGAAGGCGTACTGCTTGTGCTGCTTGGGGTCCGTGCCAATCAGCGAGATCGATTCGTCGCCCAGGTGACCAGTGGCCCACACAGGACCAAACTTCGGGTGGTTGAAGTTGGCGCCACGACCGGGGTGAGGCGTCTTGCCCACATCGACGATGGCAGCAAGCTTGTCTTCCTTGAGGTCGAACACCGAGATCTTGTTGCTGTTGTTGGCAGCCACCATGAAGTAGCGTTTCGTGGAATCCAGGCCGCCGTCATGCAGGAAAGGTGCCGAACCAATTTCGGTGATCTTGAGGGCGTTCAGGTCGGAGTAATCGACCATCAGGGTCTTGCCGGTTTCCTTGACGTTGACGATGAACTCGGGCTTGAAGTGGCTGCCCACGATCGAGGCCACACGCGGCTCGGGGTGGTATTCCTGCGTGCCCACCACGTTACCTCGGGTCGAGACGATCTTCAGCGGCTCGAGCGTGTCACCGTTCATGATCACGAACTGGGGCGGCCAGTAGCTGCCAGCAATGGCGTACTTGTCCTCAAAGCCCTTGTACTTGGACGTCTCAACCGAGCGGGCTTCCAAGCCGGTGCGAATCTCAGCCACCGTATCGGGATGCTCCATCCACAGGTCAACCATGTTGATCTTGGCATCGCGCCCGATCACAAACAGGTAACGACCCGATGCCGACAGACGCGAGATGTGCACGGCATAACCCGTCTTGAGCACGCTGATGATTTGCTTGGTGTCGCCATCAATCAGAGCCACCTGGCCCGCATCACGCAGCGTGGTCGAGAAGATGTTGCTGATGTTGTAGTTGTTCATCTTCTTCTTCGGACGCTGGTCCGGAGGAATGACGACCTTCCAAGTTTTCTTCATGTCCGCCATGCCGAATTCCGGCGGAACAGGGGGGTCTTGCTGCACGTAGCGCGCCATCAGATCCACATCGGCTTCGCTCATTTCACCGGAGGTTTGCCAGTTGGGCATGCCAGCAGGAGAGCCGTAGGCGATGAACACCTTCAGGTAGTCGGTGCCCTTGGCCAAAGTGATGTCTGGCGTCAGCGGTTTGCCCGTGGCCCCTTTGCGCAGCACCCCGTGACAACCGGCGCAACGCTCGAAGTAGATCTTGCGAGCCTTGTCAAACTCGGCCTGCGTCATCTTGGGCGCTTTGGGATTGTTGCTTTGGTACATCGGCTCGGCGGCGAGCGGCGATGTGCCAGCCTGGTAGTTCAGCTCCGGCTGGGTGATGTCCTTCATGCCTTCAGCGTGGGCCGCGCCACCCAGCATGGAAAAAGCGGCCAGCGCAATCGCGGTGGCACGCCGAACTGAGAATCGAGTCATGTCTAGTTCTCCTTTGGTGCAGCCCAACCTGCCGGAACAGGAGTGAGTGGGTGGAGTGGGCTGCGTGGACTCCGTTTGAGCAAATCGTGCCCGGGATAACCCGACACCACCTTGATGTGCCTCAAGATTCAAGACCTACTTGTGCGGACATTACGTCAAATCGAACATGTCGTGGCGACAAACTCTCGCGACCTTCCACGGGAAGCCACTGCAACGTTGGATATTGCCAACGTGCCTGTTGCGGCGACCCAACCCATCCGCACGCGCACCATCGAATTTGCCTTTTCTTGGGCGGTGCGCCGGTTCATTTCGCCATCGCCAGACTGGCATAGACGGCGCTGAGTTTGGAGACCAGATCCGTGGGTCGGTGCACTACCGCGTAACCGCGTTGGCCAAACAGGAACGGCAGGTAGTCGTGCGCATCTTGGTCAATGGTCACGCAATAGGGGACCAGGCCCGCCGTTTGAGCTTCAACGACCGCCTGACGGGTGTCTTCCAAGCCATGGCGTCCTTCATAGGCATCCAAGTCATTGGGCTTGCCATCGGTGAGCAGCAGCAGGAGTCGTTGCCGTTCCGGGCGCTCCTGCAGCCCTTTGATGGCATAGCGGATGGCCGCACCCATGCGGGTGTAGTAGCCCGGCTTGATGGCGCCCACGCGTGCTTGAATCTGGGCATTCCAGGGTTCATTGAAGCGCTTGAGCAGGTGCATGCGCACGTTTTGTCGACGCACGGAGCTGAAACCCAGCATGGCGAACGGGTCGCCCAGACCCGTCAGCGCCTCGCCAAACACATAGAGCGCATCGCGGATCACGTCGATCACACGTTGTTGGTTATTGGCCCAGGCATCGGTGGACAACGATAGATCGGCCAGCAACAAACAGGCCAGACTGCGCTCCATCGCCTGGCGGCGCGAGTAGACGCGGGCCTCGTCGTCATGCCGAGGACTGGCCTGCAAGGCGGTGCGCCATTGAACCCAGGCATCCAGATCAAGTTCATCGCCTTGAGATTGCGCGTGAACATGCCTGGGCAAGTCCCGCAGCGCCTCCAGTCGACGGCGGACCCGTTTGGCGGTGAGGCGCAATGCCGCATCGGGACGAAAGGGCTCACTCTGACGAGCCAGCAGAAGTTGTGCAGAACAGCGATCCGGGACCAATATCTGCTTTTTCCAATTCCATTCGGGCAATTTGACGCCCGAGCCCAATGGTTCATCGTCTTGATTGGCGGCCGGCAGGTCGAGATCAAACTTGATGCGCCCTGCGCTGGTTTGCCCATCGGGAACGATGGCCAGACTTTGCATGTCATCGGCCGCCTTGAGCGCCTGCCCGTCATCGTCATCGTCCGTCTGCCGGTTGACCCGGACATGCTCACTCCATGACAAGATCGACTCCGCCCGGAAGAACATCATCATGCCGCTGCGATCAGACTCGTCCTGTGCATGGTGGGCACGGCGACGCTTGGCATCGTCTTGGGTGGATGGACGAGGCGTGGGATCAGGCTGCTGTTCAAGCCCATCGCGGCGTGGCTGCGGGGCCGAGCTGTCTTGAAATGACGGACTCAGCCACAACCAGACGGGAGCCACCTGCGTGACACCGATCACGGGCCGCCTGGCTGGCGTCGTTGGGCCGTGTTGATCGGCCGTCGAGGCGGCCGTCAAATCGACCATCAAAGCGGCGCGAATGCCCGCCTCCGCCGCCGCCTCGGGGCCCTTGAGTTGCTCAGGCAAGGGGCGTTGCGCCAGGTGCAGTTGCAAGAGCCGTTCGTAGCGAGATCGCAGCCCCGGAAAACAAGCCAGCGCCGTGGCCGTGGCCCATCCGTTGTCCGCCACCCAGTCGCCCGACGCCACATGGCAAGCGGCCATGACGGCCAGCCATACATACAGGTCGCGATTGAGGCCGGTCTCAGCGAACACGGCGATCGAGGCCGGCAGGGCCAGGCTGTCGGCATCCAGCTGCGGCAACTCGTCATGCGTGCCGCTGCCCGCCACCTTCTGCAGCCAACTGCGTGGGCCGCCCCGCTCCTGCGCGCTGGCGATGCGCAATCGCACGGCGCCTGAACCACCGGCAGCCTTGAATAGCATCTCAATCGGGCGCCGCATCTCGTCCAGATGCACGCGGGCCCGGTCGTGCTCCGTGCTGGCCGCACGGGTGATGAACTGGTGCCAGCGGCGTCCGATCCACTCTTCCATCAGGATGCTCGATCAGCGCTGGTGATTTGCGTGACGGGCGGGGCAGCCTGGGCCATGGCCGAGCGGCGCTGGCGGATGGTCTCAGCCACGGCCTGCGCGTCGACCTTCCAGGTCAGCAGAGGCTCCCGTTGATGAACCTGCTGTGATTGCTCGCAGGCCTCCATGCATTGGCCGCACTGCACGCACGAAAACATCATGCGCTTGATGTCCCGCGGATTCAGGCGCATGGGGCAGGCGTTGTCACAGGCGCTGCCATGAGGAACATGACAGGTGCGGCAGTCGCGCGCACGCTGGCGGTCAAACGACACGACCATGCCGCGATCATTGGCCATCCAGACCAGGCTTTGAAACAGCCCTACTGCGCAGCCAAATCGGCAAAACAGGTGGCGTGCAAACAAAAATTCTGCCGTGAACACGATCGTTGCAGCCACCATGAAACGCGCCTGATTGGGCGTCAGCGTGGCGTGCAGCAGGTTGTGCCACACCTGCGCGGGAGGCAGCAGATACGACAGCAAGGTGACGGCCCACAGCGCGGCGAAGGTTACCGCGCCCAACGCAAATGCCGGCCACCACCAACGCGAACGCTGGACCTCGTCGCCATTGGGGTAGGTCGGGGGCAAAGGGTGCTTGTCCCACAGGCTGAATCGCCCGCCAGCCTTGCGCAGAAAGCCGTTGAGCAATTCGACAACAGAAAAATGGGGGCACAGCCAGCCGCAATAGAGCCGGCCATAGCGCCAGGCGATCGTCAGCCCGACGGCAATCAACACAATGGCCGGCAACAACGCCTTGACGATGAGGTTCAAGGCGGCCTGAGCCGGCGTGGCCCGACCTTGCATCAAGGCGTCGATGCCCAGGTGCCACTGGATGCCCAGCACATAGAGCTGGGTTTCTGCCACATCAAAGCGCAGCAGGTCCAGGGCGGGGGCCAGCAAGAACAGCAAAAAAAAGCCGAGTTGAAAGGCCCGTCGCTTGCTCTGCCTAGTCAGGCCAGATGGCATGAACGACCTCTTCCAATGCGTCTGCCGTTTCACGGTCATCGGTCAGCGCGTCCACAATCGCAGCGCGACAGGCTTGCCTTGGCGTGAAGCCAGCGCGGATCAGCTTACCCGCATAGATCAACAAGCGGGTGCTCACACTTTCCTCCAGGTCATGGTGCGTCAGTCGCCTGAGCGCCTGCGCCAGCTTGACCAAGTGGAGGGCGATCGAATCGTCAACCTGGGCTTCGCGCGCCACCACGGCCTGCTCAACCGCGGCCTGGGGGTAGTCAAACGCCAAAGCGACAAAGCGTTGGCGCGTGCTGGGCTTGAGGCTCTTGAGCAGGTTCTGGTAACCGGGGTTATAGCTGACCACCAGCATGAAGGCGGCCGGCGCGTGCAACACTTCTCCCGTTCGCTCGATCGGGAGGATGCGGCGGTCGTCGGCCAGGGGGTGCAAGACCACCGTGGTGTCCTTGCGGGCCTCGACCACTTCATCCAGATAACAAATACCGCCCGCACGCACGGCGCGGGTCAAGGGACCATCGACCCAGATGGAGTCACCCTGGCCAATCAGGTGCCGGCCCACCAGATCTGCGGCGCTGAGGTCATCGTGGCAGGACACAGTGAACAAGGGCCTCCCGAGACGGGCGGCCATGTGTTCGACAAAACGTGTCTTTCCGCACCCAGTGGGCCCCTTGATCAGCAGGGGCAACTGGTGGGACCAGGCGCGCTCAAATAGCTCGCACTCCTGGCCCTGCGCCTCATAGAAAGGGACGCTGGCAGTCACGACGACTCACGCACGCCGTGCTGGCACACCAGTGCGGCCAGCGCCGCCCGACCCTTTGGCAGTCAACTCCACCACTGGCTCACCGCCGACGAAGAAGCTGGCCAGGTACATCACCAGACCCAACAGCAAGGTCACCCCGCCGCCCAGACGCACCCAGTAAAAGAGGTTCAACTGGTCTTGCGTGGCCATGAATCCCATGGGGGTGTCTGACAGACGTTGCAGCCAAATTTGCAAGATGCCCGCGCCGGTCAAGGCCAACACCATCACCGCCATGCCAATGGTCATGATCCAGAAGGACCACATTTCCAAGCTTTGGGCTTTCTGGCTGTTGGCCAGACGACCACGCAACGTGGGCATGGCATACGAGATCATCGTGATCACCACCAGCACATAGGCGCCATAGAAAGCCAGGTGCCCGTGAGCGGCGGTGATTTGGGTGCCGTGCGTGTAGTAGTTGACTGCACTGAGGGTGTGAATGAAGCCCCACAAACCCGCCCCCAGAAAAGCCACCACCGAGGTGCCTACCGCCCACAACACCGCAGCCTGGTTCGGGTGTTCACGACGACGGCGCTGCACCATGTTGAAAGCAAACACGGTCATCATGAAGAAGGGAATGGGCTCCATCGCAGAAAAGATGCTGCCAATCCAGTGCCAGTAGCCGGGCAAGCCAATGAAGTAAAAGTGGTGGCCTGTGCCCAAAATACCGGTCATCAGCGCAAACGCGATGATCACGTACAACCACTTGTCGATCACTTCGCGGTCCACACCGGTGGTCTTGATCAGAACGAAGGCCAGCAAGGCGCCCATGATCAGCTCCCACACGCCTTCAACCCACAGGTGCACCACAAACCACCAATACAGCTTGTCACGCACCAGATTGTCGGGGTTGACGAAACTGAACAGGAAGAACACGGCCAAGCCCCACAAACCCAGCAGCAACACCAGCGAGATGCTGGTTTTGCGTCCCTTGAGCAGGGTCATCGAGATGTTGTAGAGGAAGCCCAGCGCCACCACCACAATGCCCACTTTTGTCGGCAAGGGTTGTTCCAGGAACTCGCGGCCCATGGTTGCCAGCAACTCATTGCCAGTCATTTCAGCCAGGGTCGCATAGGGCACCAGCAAGTAACCCGCGATGGTCGCAGCCCCGGCCGCGAAAAAGATCCAGAACAGCGCAATGGCCAGCTTGGGGCTGTGCAACTCGGTTTCGGCCTCTTCAGGAACGATGTAGTAGGCCGAGCCCATGAAGCCCATCAGCAGCCAGACGATCAGCAAGTTGGTGTGAACCATGCGAGCCTGGTTGAAGGGGATCGCGGGGAAGACAAAGTCCCCGATCACATACTGCAGGCCCAACGTCAGACCGAACACGATCTGACCCACGAACAGGACAAGCGCGCCAATGAAGTACAGCTTGGCGACCGATTGCGATTGGTATTTCAAGGTAGTCATGATGTTCGCCTCAGCCTTCGATGTTGGGCGGCCAGTTTTCGGTGTTCACCTCACCGGTCCACTTCAGAAACTCAACCAGGTCGTTGAGCTGCTGGTCGTTCAGATCAAACTGGGGCATCTGGCGACGACCCGGCACGTGGGTGGGCTGAGCCTTGATCCAGGCCTTGATGAACTCCGGTCCGCGACGCTTGTATACATTGCCCAACTCGGGCGCAAAGTAGGCACCTTCGCCCAGCAACGTGTGACAGCCGATGCAATTGCGTGTTTCCCAGATTCGCTTGCCGGCAATAACGGCCGGGGTGATGTTTTCCGCGTGCGAACGTTTTGGGATTTGTTGTTCGCTATGAAAAACGAGGGCGGCAAACAGCAAAATAAAAAATGCCGACCCCCCGTAAAACATATTGCGGGCCATCTGCTTGGTGAAACCACCGCTGGCACCCTTACTCATGGAAACCTCCTGGAATTCAATTCCGTCATACCCACCGCCTCAGCCAACTGACCGAAGCCTCCAAAATAGCCCCCCGAGTGTCTGAGTCCGACAGCAAGGCATCCTTGACTTAGATCAAAAACCACGGGGCACTCCGCCCAGTTTGACCTGAGTCAAGCGGATAAATGCACTCGAAATTCAACCACCCACGTTTTTCTCTTTTTTGCAACGTCGCCACCCTTAAATTCCTCGGGCCGCTGCTTCCCGCAGTTTGTCCTTCTTGCTCTTGCGCTTGCCCTTGATGCCGCCATTGGAGTCCGGATCGGTCAAGGACGCGGTCACCGCCGACGCCTGCGTGGGTTCGAACCCTTCGATGCGTTCACGTGGCACGCGCAGGTTCTGGCGTTTTTCAATCAGCCGGAAATGCGCTTCGGATTCTGGCGGGACAAAGCTGATGGCCAGGCCGCTCTCGCCCGCCCGCCCCGTGCGCCCGATGCGGTGCAGGTAATCCACCGGCGAGCGCGGCAGGTCGTAGTTCACCACCACGGGCAACTGTCGGATGTCCAAGCCCCTTGCTGCCACATCGGTGGCCACCACCACCTGCAGTCGGTGCGCCTTGAACTCGGACAGCACCAAGGTGCGCGTGCCCTGGCTGAGTTCGCCATGAAAAGGCCCGGCGTGGATGCCTGCCTTGCACAACTTGTGCACGACCAGTTCCACCGCATATTTGCTCGCCACGAACACCAGCATGCGCTCGGTGGGGTGCGCCTGCACCAAATGGCGCAGCAGTTGGGTGCGTTTGTCCGCCGCCACTTCGATGGCGCGCTGCACGATGTCCGGCTGCGTCTCTGGCGTGGACGCCATTTCGACGCGAATCGGATCACGCAACAGGTGCTCAACCAGCGCATGCACATCGGCGGGGAAGGTCGCCGAGAACAGCAAGTTTTGTCGTTGCTGGGGCAACAAGGCCAGGATGCGCGCCAGTTCGTCAGCGAAACCGAGGTCCAGCAAGCGATCGGCCTCGTCGAGCACCAGGGTCGAGACTGTGGAAAGACGCAGTGCGTTGTGCTCGATCAGATCGAGCAAACGGCCCGGCGTGGCGACCACCATGTCGGCCCCGCCGCGCAGGCCCATCATTTGCGGATTGATCGACACCCCGCCAAACAGCACGGCGACTTTGAGCGGCTGCGGCAGGTATTGCGCCAAACCGCGCAGGGTCTCGCCGACTTGCGCCGCCAGTTCGCGCGTGGGCACGAGGATCAGGGCCTGAACACGCCGGGGTGTCTCGCGTCCTTGGGCCAGATAGCGCTGCAAGATCGGCAACGCAAAGGCCGCCGTCTTGCCCGAGCCGGTTTGCGCCGCGCCCAGCACATCACGGCCTTGCAAAATGGCCGGAATGGCCGCAGCCTGGATGGCCGTGGGCTCGGTGTAGTGGCGCTCGTTGACGGCGCGCACGAGGACGGGAGACAAGCCCAGGGAAGCAAATGGCATGGGTGTGGCGCGGGTTGGAGACCGGGTTGGCTAGCCCCTCAGTTTAAGTGCCCGCGACCGCTGTCTGTCACGTCTCCAGAGACATCGCCCGCCAGACGATGTTGAACAGCTCGTCAAACTGGTCGAGCAGCGAGTGTTTTTCACGGCGCACGATGTGCATGAGCACCACGCGCCCGACCACGCCCATGAACACGTCCAGCAGCACCTTGCTGGAGACTCGGTCATTCAGCACGCCGCGCCGCTGCCCGTCCTTGAACACGCTCAGAAAGGCGCCCATCAGTTCGGGGCTTTCGTAGATGCGGATGTTGCGGTGGCGCAAAACGGGCACGGCGGTGAACAGCAGCAGCATCACCGCCGGGTGCTTATCCATGTAGTCCAGAGTGACCCAGCAGGTCTTGCGCAAGCGCTCGCGTGCGTCGTCAATGCCTTGCAGGTGGTCCATCATCCGCTCGGCCAGGCGGCCCAGCATCACGTCCAGCATGGCGTAGACCAGCGCCTCTTTGCTGCCAAAGTACTTGTAGATGGTCTGCAGCGACACATTGGCCGCCTTGGCCACATCCAGAAGGCTGACGTCGTGGAAGTCCCGGTTCGAGAACAAGACCAGCACCGCCTGCTCAATTCGACTCAAGGTTTCGGGGCGCATGGTGCTGAGCGCAGCGCGGCGCTCGTCCGTGGGCGACGCATCGGCAGCACTCTTGGGGTCTATGGCCGACGACGGACGAGAAATTTTCATGGCACGCGGATTTTCCACAACGGAAATAAATATTACCAAATGATCAGATTCTGATCGGGAAAGGTCATTTTTACTTGCATTGAACTCGCCGTGCCGACACCATAGACAGACTAAGTTCTGCTTGCGTAGAAACCCTTGGCCGGCACACCCCCAACAGGTAATTTAAATTACCACATCCTTTTACCGCACCGAAAAGACTCCTCATGGCTATTCAAAATTTCGCCCCCGCCTGGATGACCGAAGAGCACACCATGCTGCTGGACACGGCCACCCGTTTTTTCAAAGAGCAGTGGGGCCCCAAGGATGAAGCCTGGCGCGCCGCCGGCATGATGGACCACCAGGCTTGGCGCGATGCCGGCGCCCACGGCTTCCTGTGTGCCTCGATGCCCGAGGAATACGGCGGCGCGGGCGGCGACTTCGGCCATGAGGCCGTGCTGATCCTGGCGCAAGGCGAAGCGGCCATCTCCGGCTTTGGTGGCTCGCTGCACTCGGGCATCGTCGCCCCCTACATCCTGCATTACGGCACGGAAGAACAGAAGAAGCGCTGGCTGCCCAAACTGGCCACCGGCGAGTTGGTCGGCGCGATCGCCATGACCGAACCGGGCACGGGCTCGGACCTACAGGGCGTGCGCACCCTGGCCTTGAAGGACGGCGACACTTACAAGATCAACGGCAGCAAGACCTTCATCACCAATGGCCAGCTGGCCAATCTGGTCATCGTGGTGGCCAAGACCGACAAGGACAAGGGTGCGCAGGGCATCTCGCTGTTCGTGGTTGAAACCGACGAGGCCTCCGGCTTTCGCCGTGGTCGCAACCTCGACAAGATCGGCATGGATGCGCAAGACACGTCCGAACTGTTCTTTGACGACGTGGTGGTGCCGGCGCAAAACTTGCTGGGCGGCCAGGAAGGCCTGGGCTTTTTCCAGCTGATGCAGGAGCTCCCTCAAGAGCGCCTGATCGTGGCGATGGCGGGTATCGCCGCCATGGAACTGGCCATGAAGGTCACGCTCGAATACACCAAGGAGCGCAAGGCCTTTGGCAAGCCCATCTTCAGCTTCCAGAACACCCGCTTCAAGCTGGCCGAATGCCAGGCCTTGCTGCTGGCCTCGCGTGCGCTGGTCGATGCGGCCATGGTCGCCCACCTGAAGGGCGAACTGGGCGTGGACCGCGCCGCGCTGATCAAGTACTGGATCACCGACAACCAGTGCAAGCTGATCGACGAATGCCTGCAACTGTTCGGAGGCTACGGCTACATGAAGGAATACCCGATCGCCCGCCTGTGGGCCGATTCGCGCGTGCAACGCATCTACGGCGGCACCAATGAAATCATGAAAGAGCTGGCCTCGCGCTTCCTCTGAGACCTGCTCAAAACGCGCACCCCATTTTTTGAAGGAGCTTCCATGACCGAAGCCTATATTTTCGACACTGTGCGCACGCCGCGCGGCAAGGGCAAGAAAGACGGCAGCCTGCACCAGGCCACGCCGGTGTGGCTGCTGCGCACCCTGCTGCAAGCGCTGCAACAACGCAACCAGCTCGACACGTCCCTGGTCGATGACGTGGTGCTGGGCTGCGTGACCCCGGTCGGCGAGCAAGGCGCCGACATCGCCCGCACCGCCGTGCTGGACGCGGGCTGGGCCGAGAGCGTGGCCGGTGTCACCCTGTCGCGCTTTTGCGCCTCGGGCCTGGAGGCGGTCAACATGGCCACGGCCAAGATCGCCGCCGGCATGGAAGACATGGTGGTGGCGGGGGGGGTCGAGTCGATGAGTCGCTGGCCCATGGGCAGCGACGGTGGAGCCTGGGTCATGGACCCGCGCGTCAACACCGCACTGCACTTCGTGCCGCAAGGCATCAGCGCCGACCTGATCGCCACGCTGGAAGGCTTCAGCCGTCAGGACCTCGATGCCTTCGCCGCCGAATCGCACCGTCGCGCCGCTGTTGCTCAGGCCGAAGGCCGCTTCGACAAGTCGATCGTGCCCGTGAAGGACCTCAACGGCCAAATCATGCTGGCCTTGGATGAGACCATCCGCAAGGGCACCTCGGTCGAGTCGCTCGCCAAGCTGATGCCCTCTTTCGAGATGATGGGCACGATGGGCTTTGACAGCACCGCACTGGACAAATACACCACCCTTGAACGCCTCCACCACGTGCACCACGCCGGCAATTCGTCGGGCATTGTCGATGGCGCCGCGCTGGTGCTGCTGGGCAGCAAGGAAGCTGGCATCAAGGCCGGCCTCAAGCCGCGGGCCCGTGTGCGCATGGCCTCGGTCATCGGGTCGGAACCCACCATCATGCTGACAGGCCCCACACCGGCCTGTCGCAAGGCGCTCAACAAACTGGGCATGACCGCAGGCGACATCGACCTGTGGGAAATCAACGAGGCCTTTGCCACCGTGCCCATGAAGACCGCCCGTGATTTGGGTGTGCCACTGGACCGCGTCAACGTCAATGGCGGCTCCATCGCCATGGGCCACCCCTTGGGCGCCACCGGCGCGCTCATCCTGGGCACGGCCTTGGACGAGCTGGAACGCACCGGCAAGTCCACCGCCTTGGCCACGCTGTGCATCGGCGCCGGCATGGGCATCGCCACCATCATCGAACGCGTCTAAGGAGGCAGCATCATGTCTAACCCATCCGCTGTCACGTTTGACATCGACGCCAACGGCATCGGCCTGGTCACCCTCGACCAACCTGGCCGAGCCATGAACGTGCTCAACTCCACGCTGGTCGAGCCCTTCGCCGCCATCGTCGATCGCCTGGAAAAAGACGAGGCCATCAAGGGCCTGGTCGTCACCTCCGGCAAGTCCACCTTCATCGTCGGCGCCGACATCGACCAGCTCGCCAAGATCGACAAGGCCGAAGACGCCTACGCGCTGTGCGAGGACCTCAAGAAAATGATGCGCCGCCTTGAAAAATGCGGCAAGCCCGTGGTCGCTGCCCTCAACGGCACGGCCTTGGGTGGAGGGCTGGAACTGGCCCTGGCCTGCCACGCCCGCATCGCCCTGAATGACCCCAAGCTCAAGCTGGGCCTGCCTGAAGTCAAGCTGGGCCTGCTGCCCGGCGGCGGCGGCACGCAGCGCCTGCCGCGCATGATCGGCATCCAGAAAAGCCTGGAACTGATCAGTCAGGGCAAGGAAGTCACCGCCGCCAAGGCCAAGGAACTGGGCCTGGTCACCGACCTCGCTGCGACCCGCGACGAGTTGCTGCAAAAGGCCCGCGATTGGTGCCTGGCCAACCCCAAGGCGTCGCAGCCCTGGGACGTGAAAGGCTTTCGCATCCCCGGCGGCGACAGCAAGAGCCCGGCCGTGGTGCAGGTGTTTGCCATCGCGCCATCCATGGCCAATGCCAAGGCGCACGGCAACTACCCCGCCCTCACACACATCATGTCCTGCCTGTTCGAAGGCTGCCTGCTGGACATCGACGCAGGCCTGCAGATCGAGTCTCGCTACTTCGCGGCCTGCGTGGCCTCTCAGGTGTCCAAGAACATGATCGGCACGCTGTGGTACCAGCTCAACGCCATCAAGAAGGGCCAGTCGCGGCCCAAGGGCGCGGCTGAAAGCAAGGTCAGAAAAATCGGCATCCTGGGCGCGGGCATGATGGGCGCAGGCATTGCCTATGTGTCGGCCAAGGTTGGCATTGAGGTCGTCCTGCTGGACACCACGCAAGAGAACGCCAAGCGCGGCAAAGCCTATTCAAGCGGCCTGTTGGACAAGGCCGTGGCGCGGGGTCGCAGCACGCCCGATAAGCGCGACCAGCTGCTGGCCCGCATCCAGCCCACCACCAGCTACGACGATCTGAAGGACTGCGACCTGGTGATCGAGGCCGTGTTTGAAGACCGCAGCATCAAGGCCGTTTGCACGCAACAGTCGGAAGCCGTCATCCCCGCCAGCACCGTGTACGCGTCCAACACGTCCACCTTGCCCATCACTGGCCTGGCCAAAGCCAGCACGCGCCCGGCCAACTTCATCGGCCTGCATTTCTTCTCGCCGGTCGACAAGATGCCCCTGGTCGAGATCATCGTCGGTGAACAAACATCGGACGAAACACTGGCGCGCGGCTTTGACTACGTGCTGCAAATTGGCAAGACCCCGATCGTGGTCAACGACAGCCGGGGCTTCTACACCTCGCGCGTCTTCGGCACCTATGTGATGGAAGGCCTGGCCCTTCTGGGCGAGGGCGTGCATCCACGCAGCATTGAAGTCGCTGCATTGAAGGCGGGCATGCCCATGCCCCCGTTGGCGCTGCAAGATGAGGTCTCGCTGAGCCTGGGCATCCACATCAGCGATCAAACCAGAAAGGACCTCGCTGCGGAGGGCAAGACCTTGCGCGTGCATCCTGGCGAGGCCGTGTTGCGCAGGGTGGGCAGCGAACTCGGTCGCGCGGGCAAGAAGGCGGGCCAAGGCTTCTACGACTATGTCGGCCAGGAGAAGTCCTTGTGGCCAGGCTTGGGCGAGGTCTTCCCGACCGCCGCCCACCAGCCCCCGCAGCAAGAGATGATCGACCGCCTGCTCTACGCCCAAGCCAACGAAGCGGCGCGCTGCTTCGAAGAAGGCGTGGTGCGTTCGGTGGCCGACACCAACATCGGCTCCATCTTCGGTTGGGGTTTTGCGCCCTTCCAGGGCGGTGCCTTGCAGTTCATCAACGCCGTCGGCGCGCAACGCTTTGTCGAACGCTCGCGTGAACTGGCCCAGCGCTTTGGTGCCCGCTTTGAACCGGCGGCCATCATCGTCAAACAGGCCCAGGAAGGCGGTCGCTTCGAAGACGCCGCATGAGCACGGGCCCCAACCTGCTGTCGGGCTTGCGCGTGATCGACCTCACGCGCAACCTGCCCGGCCCGTTTGCCACGCGCATGCTGGCCGACCTGGGGGCCAGCATCATCAAGATCGAGCCGCCGCAAGGCGACCCCGCGCGGGCGCTCGGACCCTTGTTCCAGGCCCTCAACCAGAACAAGGATTGCCGCACGCTGGACCTGCACCAAAGCGGCGACCTGGATCAATTGCGCACCTGGCTGGAAAATACCGACGTGTTGCTCGAGGGCTTTCGCCCTGGCGTGATGGCCAGCATGGGGTTGGACTTTGACGCGCTCAAGGCGATCAACCCACGCCTGGTCCTGTGCTCCATCACGGGCTACGGACAGCAAGGCCCCTGGGCCCACCGCGCCGGGCACGACCTGAACTACATGGCCATGTCTGGCGCGCTGGACCAGATGCGCAGCGCGCAGGGCCAGCCAACCTTGTCCAACATCCAGTGGGGTGACCTGGCGGGCGGCAGCTCCATGGCCTGCATCGCCATTCTGGCCGCCGTGTTTGACGTGGGTCGACGTGGCCAGGGTTGTCACGTCGATGTCAGCATGACGCACGGCCTGTGGGCCCACCAGGTGATGCCGCAAAGCACCGGGGCCATGTTGGCGCCCATGCTTGGCCACCTGCCCGGCGCGCGCGAGGACCTGCTCAACGGTGCCCTGCCCTGCTACAACCTCTACCTCACGCAAGACGGCCGATCCCTGGCCGTGGGGGCCCTGGAACACAAGTTCTGGAAGGCCGCCTGCGAAGTGCTGCAACGACCTGACTGGGCCGATCAGCATTGGCAACGCGGCCTGATGCCCAATTCGCCCGAATCCAATGCCGTGCGCGATCAGGTCGCCGCCCTCATCGCCACGCAGCCCTTGTCGCATTGGGTTGAACGCTTTGCCGAAGTGGACGCCTGCGTTACCCCGGTCTTGACCCTGAGCGAAGCCCAGGCGCACCCGCTGTTTGTCAGCGCGAAAACAAGCGCCGCCACGACGCCCACACGTCAGCCCTGGCTCATCACTGCCTGATCACGACTGATCCACCCTCATTGAAACACCCCATGACCGACCCCGTCTACGTCGACTACTTCACCGACACCCACCGCCAGGTGCGCGATGCCATGCGCCGCTTTGTCGACCAGGCCATCAAGCCCTACATCAGCGAATGGGAAGAGGCCGGCACCTTTCCGCGCCAGCTCTACCGGCAGATGGCTGAACTCGGCATGCTCGGCATCGGTCACCCGCAATCCCTCGGCGGCGCCGGTGAAGACGACGTCTTCCTCAAGGTGGCGGCCAGCGAAGAGCTGATGCGTAGCGGCTCAGGCGGCCTGGTCGCCAGCCTGGGTTCGCTGGACATCGGCCTGCCCCCCGTGTGGCGCGTCGGGTCGGACGCTCTCAAGCAACGCGTCGTTCCTGAAGTCCTCAGCGGCGAGAAGATCATCGCCCTGGCCATCACCGAACCCAGTGGCGGCTCGGACGTGGCCAACCTGACCACCCGCGCCGTGCGCGATGGCGATCACTACGTGGTCAACGGCGCCAAGACCTTCATCACCTCGGGCACGCGGGCCGACTACTACACGGTGGCCGTGCGCACCGGCGACGTCGGCTTTGGCGGCGTCTCGCTGCTGCTGATCGAGCGCGACACCCCGGGCTTCTCGGTGGGCCAGCCGCTCAAGAAAATGGGCTGGTGGGCCTCTGACACGGCCGAGCTGTTCTTCCAGGACTGCCGCGTGCCCGTGGGCAACCTGCTGGGGTTCGAGAACTCGGGCTTCATGACCATCATGGCCAATTTCCAGTCCGAGCGCCTGAGCCTGGCCGTGATGTCCTACATGACGGCACAAATGGCGCTCGACGAATGCCTGGCCTACGTCAAGACCCGCGTCACCTTTGGCAAGCCCTTGAGCAAGCACCAGGTGATCCGCCACAAGCTGGCCGAGATGGCCACCCGCGTGGACGTGGCGCGCCAGTATTCCTACCGCTGCGCCGCGATGATGGCGGCGGGCAAGACCGCCATCACCGAAGTGTCGATGGCCAAGAACTTCGCCACCGACGTGGCCGACTACGTCACCCACGAGGCGGTGCAAATCTTTGGCGGCATGGGCTATATGCGTGAATCGCTGGTCGAGCGGCTCTACCGCGACAACCGCATCCTCTCCATCGGAGGCGGCACGCACGAAATCATGAACGAAATCATCGCCAAGCAACTGGGCCTCTAGCCCCCCTTGGACACTGTTGAACGCACGACGGCCCCAATCCGTCCCGACGGGAGCGGCGACTTAGTGCGTCTCAACTAGTGCGTCTCAAACAGCACCGCCGCCAGAGCCAGTGCGCCAGGCACGGCCTGCACCCACAAGATCTTGCCGGACACGGTGAGCGCGCCAAACACCCCCGCCACGATCACGCACCCCAGAAAGAAAATCTGAACGGCGTGACCCGCTGGCCCCTGCCACAAGCAGCCCCACACCAGCCCGGCGGCCAGAAAACCGTTGTAGAGCCCCTGGTTGGCCGCCAGCGCCTTCGAGGCGGTGGCGAATTCGGGACTCAGGCCGAAGGTGCGCCGCCCGAAGGGCTTGTCCCACAGCAGCATTTCCAACACCAGGAAGTAAACGTGGAGCGCGGCCACCAGCCCCACCAGCACCGTTGCCAGCATGTTGAACTCCTCGGGTCAAAGATTCGCCACTCTACGCTGACCCACCCAGAAATTCTTGCCAGGATGCCTTGGATCATTGCTTGATTGCTTTTTGGTAATGCGAACTATTCGCATTACAATACCCAACAAGCCTTCATCTCAAGCCAAGGATTTCCGATGTCACGCCCCCTACCCCGCACCCTGAGCGCTCCGTTTTCGACGCTGCTGCTCACCGCCACGATGTCGGCCGGCTGGGCCGCCGAGAACGACACTGACTCACTGCCCACCGTGTCCGTCACCGGCACAAACGCCCGCGCAGGCAGCCTTCAGGGGAAAGGCCTGGTGGCCAGCAAGACCGACACGCCACTGCGGGACATCCCGGCTTCGGTGGTGGTGGTCCCGCTCGCCGTGCTGCATGACCAAGGCGTCACCGAGATGAACCAGGCGCTGGCCAACGTCAGCGGCGTGCAACCCGTGATGGCCGGAGGCTATGGCTTTGCCAACAACTACGCCATCCGTGGCCAGGCCATGCGCTTCCTGCGCGATGGCTACGTGGACGGCACCTCACAGAACGGTTATTGGCGCACCTTTGCCGACGTCGAGCGCATCGAAGTGCTCAAGGGTCCTGGCTCGGCACTGTTCGGCGCCGGTCAAGCCGGCGGCACCATGAACGTGGCGACCAAACAGCCCGAGCGCCAGTTCGGCGCAGAGGTCAGCGCCGGCTTGGGCAGCTTTGGCAGCCAGCGCGCGAGCGCCGATATGACCGGCCCTCTGAGCGACAAGGTGGCCGCCCGGCTGATCGTCAACACCGAGAAGTCCGATGGCTGGCGCGACCTGTCCCGCGACATCCAGGAAGTGCTGCCCTCGCTGACCTGGTGGATCAACGACCAGCACACCCTGAAGATCGACTACGACCACCGCGAGCTCAAGGTCAAACCCGACAACTACGGCCTCATCTTCGACGTGAACGCCCACATCGTGCCGCTCGATCCCGCCAACACGAGCTACTACAGCCCGATGAATTTCAGCGACCAGACCATCGACCGCCTGACACTGGCTCACGACTGGACGATCGCGCCCGACCTCACCATGCGCACCGCCCTGATCCAGGACCATCGAGACCTGAGCATGCTGCGCAACGCCGGCGGCAATGTCGGCAATGCCAGCAAGCAGATGACCGGCCGCAACGTGCGCACCCAGACCGACGACGTGCGCTACACCCAACTGCAAAACGAAGTGGTCTGGAAGTGGGGCCCCGCCTCCATGCGGCACACCATTCTGGGAGGCGTCGAACTGAGCGACACCTCCATGCAAAGCCAGCGCGTGGGCTACAACCTACCCAACATCGCCGACATCTACCGACCGGTCGTGCCCGAAACCTCCCTGGCTGGCCTAACCCCGGTGACATCCCAAGGCTTTGATCGCCGCATCACCTCGACCGGTTGGGGCCTGTACGTGCAAGACCAGGTGGCCCTGGGCGAACAATTCAAATTGCGGGCCGGTCTGCGCACCGAGCAGGTTCGCGTCAAGGACGATGGCCTGCAAGGCGGCACCACTCGCACCGTGGCCGACACCCTGCACTGGACCACCGGATCCTTGGGCGCCGTGTGGCAGCCCTCCAGCACCACCTCGCTTTACGCGGGCTGGTCCAACGGCAAGTTCGTCAACCTCTCCACCGAACCGTCCAAGATCGCCTCATCGCTGGACGGCTCGGTCACCCCTGAAGCCTCGGACCAGATCGAACTGGGCGCCAAGCTGTCCTGGCTCGCCGGCAAGCTGGACCTGACCTCGGCATTGTTTGAAACGCGCCGCAGCCACTACTACATCACCTTGCCCGACAGCGGTGGCAACCCCACCCCTGACGGCGCGGACCGCACCCAAGGCCTGGAGTTCGACCTCAACGGCCGCCCGCTGCCCGGCCTGACAACGCAGGCCAACTTCGTCTGGCAGGATGCCAAGTCCACCGCCAATCTGGCGGCCATCAGTGGCAAACGACCCAGCGGTGTGGCGCAGACCGGCAGCCGAATCGCGGCCACCTATCGCTTGCCATCGAACCACTGGCACGGCTGGGGCGTGGGCGCGGGCGCCACGTACAAGGGCGCCTCTTATGCGGACAGCGCCAACCTGTACCGCGTCCCCTCCTACGTCGTCGTTGATGGCAGCGTGTTCTACGAGACGCCCTCCTGGGAGGTGCGCCTGGACCTGCGCAACCTTGCTGACCGCCGCTACTTTGTCAGCCCCACCTTCAGTGGTGCACTGCCCGGCGAAGGCCGCAGCGCCTACCTCACCGCCACTTACCGCGTCAATTAAGGACCTCACCATGGCCCAGCGCCGCCCAGTGACATGAACACCTCCATCACGCCCCCTCGTGTGCAGGCGGGCACCGCCTGGCCCTTGTTCATGCCGACCGTCTGGCGCCGTGCGGTGATCCTCAAATGGCTCAAGCGCACGCACGCGTGGTGCGGCCTGTGGGGCGGCGTGTTCGGACTGCTCTTTGGGGCCACCGGCATCTTGCTCAACCACCGTGCCGTGATGAAACTGCCTCTGGTCGATGCAGCGCCAAGCAGCTTCACCGTTCCCGTGGACGCCAGCACCTGGGGTGCGGCCAACGCCCGGACACCGCAAGCCATGGCCCAATGGCTGGCCGCTGCGTGGCAAGTGCCCCCCGATCGTCTGCGAAGTCAACGTGACCCGGCCCGCGCCGTTCCCTGGGGTCATGCGAACGTGCAGCAACCCGAGCGTTGGGAGTTCAGCCTCTCCGGCCCCAAAGGCAGCATCAACGCCGAATACTGGGCCGGAAATTCGGTGGTCAGCATCAAGCGCAAGGACGGTAACGCCTTCTATTTCCTGACGCGACTGCACATGTCGCAAGGCCTGCATCCCGTGTGGATTTTGGCGGCAGACACCATCGCCGGTTGTCTGATCGTGCTGTCGATCAGCGGCACTTTGCTGTGGTCACGGCTGCATGGGCCGCGCCTGCTGGCCGCGTCGCTGTTCGGGATCCCGCTGACGGCCTTGCTCACCGGCATGCTGCTCTCGCTGTAGCGGACAGCGCAGATCAGCGCACCCCGACAAACATGTTCCACCGTCTCCGGTTCTGACTCTTGGCCTGGTACAGGGCCTGGGCGGCCTGGCCCAGCAGCGCCGCCACTGAGGCCACCGAATCAGCGTACGCCGCCATGCCCACCGAGATGCCCACGCCAACGGCATCCCCGCTGGACAAGGTGATGGGCTTGGACACCGCACGCACGATGCGCTTGGCCAGCATCTGAGCCGAGTCCTTCGCGCCGTGGCGCATCACCACCCCGAACTCATCGCCCCCCAGACGGGCCAGCACATCGCCCAGGCGCACCTGCTGCGTCAGGCGCAGCGCCACCTCGCGCAACACCTCGTCGCCAGCAGCGTGGCCAAAACCCTCGTTGATGGCCTTGAAACCATCCAGATTCATGCACAGCACCGTGAAGGGCTCGCCCGTGCGCATGGCATGGCGCAACTCCACCTCCAGGGCTTGATCGAACTGCGCCTGCTTGCACAGACCGGTGAGTTGGTCCATCAAAGCCATGCGGCCGATCTCGATGGCGCGTCGGCGCCCGTCCAGTGCCATCATCGTCAGCACTGACAGGTCCTTGAGCGCGCACCGCTGCGCCTGGGAGAACACCCGTGGCTGGACATCGGCCACGGCGATCGTGCCCAGTGCATGTCCCGCCCCATCCACGATAGGCGCCCCGGCATAAAAGCGCAGGCCAGGCGTCATGCCCACCCGGGGATGATGTTCAAAACGCGCATCCCGCCGCAGATCGTCGACCACCAACACCTCATGCGCCTGTGCAATGGCATGGGCGGACACGCTGCTTTGACGATCCAGTTGTAAAACATCCAGGCCAAGGCGAGACTTGAACCACAGCCGCTGGGAATCCATCAGGCCGATCATCGCCATCGGCGTGCCAAAGGTGTGCGCAGCCAAACGGGTCAGCGCATCAAACTCAGGCTCCGATGACGAGTCCAGCACGTCGTAAGAACGCAGCGCCAACAAGCGTTGCGCTTCGTTATCGGGAACCGGGAACTGCATCGCACGTTTCAACATCACACCATCCTCACAGGCATCCCTGGTGATATCGGCCAAACGTCGGAAAACCACAGTGGCAAGATCGAAAGCACCGTCGCCAAACCTGCTGAACCAAACCCGTCGTGATGTCGCGTGGCTGCCGTCTTGCCGCGATGGAAGGGTCAAACGTGCCCGTCGATGCGATCGTGGCCAATTCGATAACGCTGGACGATCGCGATTGGCCGCCGCCGCAGTCCCGTCACGCTATTGAAAATAGCGCGGCCGTCCGATGAGTTTCAGCCCCGGAGAAAGACACCGTGTGGCAATTCATCGTGATCGGCATTGAGGGGGTTCATGGTGCGCCCAGCTGGAATCGAACCAGCGACCCTTGGCTTCGGAGGCCAATACTCTATCCACTGAGCTACGGGCGCAGCACAAGCGCGGATTCTAGCAGTGCCATGGCGGGGGGCATATAAGCACCTCTATAATCCAGGCAAACAACTTGCGTCCCTTGAGGATCCCATGAGCCAAGAGCCCAATTCTCACGACTCCAGCCACGAAGGCCCGATCCAAACCCCCAAGCAACTCGCCGTTGCCGTGTTGCTGGCGTTTCTTGTGCCCATCGCCGCCATCATCTTGTTGGTCGTGTTCGTGTCGACCAACAATGGCAGCGCCTCCGGCAGCGATGCCCTGTCGGCGCAGGCCACAGCCCAACGCATCATGCCGGTGGGTTCGGTTGAAATCAAAGTGGCCTCGGCCAATGCGGGCCCCCGCTCCGGCGAGGAAGTCTTCAAGGCTCAATGCTCAACCTGTCACGCCTCGGGCGCGCTGGGCTCGCCCAAGTTCGGTGACGCGGCGGCCTGGGGTCCACGCATCGCCACGGGCCTGGAAGCACTGACCCACTCGGCACTCAAGGGCAAGAACGCCATGCCACCCCAAGGTGGCGGCGACTTCAGTGACCTGGAAGTGACCCGCGCGGCCGTCTACATGGCCAACGCTGGCGGCGCCAAGTTCACCGAACCCGCCGCGCCGACCGGCGCAGCCTCGTCTGCCAGCAGCGCCCAGTAAACACCACAGCGCTGCACAAAAAAGCCGACCTTCAGGTCGGCTTTTTTCATGGGGCATCAAGTAGGGGGCCGTGGCGACAGGCCACACCCAAACCGTCCAGGCAAGTCGGCAAACGCCAGCTCCTGCGGCTCCCCCCACACGCCCGCGCTCACCGCGTCGGCCGCCGCATCCATGTCCATGGAGCGCACCACGCCCAGCCCCAGGTTCGTGTCCAAAAACAACCGCCCGTGCTCGTCCAGCCAGGCACCGCGCACCTCGTTCACAAGCACACCTGTGTGCGTCTCGACCCTGAAGCAAGAGGCATCGCCTGCAACGCCGCGCTCAACACCCAGCACCCAAGGCGCCGCCTCCAACTCCACATAGACCCGCTGGGGCCCGTTCTGGAAGAACCACGCCCCCGCCTCGTCTGACTCGTAGTTGCGGTTGATGAACTCCTTGAGCTTGTCATGCTGGATGCGGCTACCCTTGACCTGCGGAAACGGTCCTGCCGCCTGAGTACGGTCATCGCGCATATACCAATCGCCGCGTGCATCCAGGGCCAGCCAGCCATAGCAGTGCGGCACATTGGGCCATTTTTTCAAGGCCGCCTTGACGATATCGTCCACACTCGCTCCTTCAAAGATGCTGCGCCAGCCAAGGCCCTACGGCCTCCGGCAGCGAGGCGACATGCCCCGGCAAACGCCCCGCGGGGAACCCCACGTGGCCACCCTCCATCGGTTGCCACAAAGTAACCCAACTCCCTACCTCATGCGGACCAGGCAAGCTCGCCGCAGGCACAAAAGGGTCATTGGCGGCATTGACCACCAAAACGGGTAGTCCAGTGATCTCACGCAACCTCGGCTTGGCCGAACAACGCGCCCAGTAATCATCGGTCCCGGCAAAACCGTGCACCGGCGCCGTGAACGCGTTGTCAAACTCGTAAAGATCCCGCGACGCGCGCAGAGCCGCCTCATCAAACAGCCCGGGGAACTGCTGCAACTTGGCCAACGCCTTGGGTTTCAAGGATTGCAGGAACATCCGGTTATAGACCTGCCGATTGAACCCCTGCCCAATGGCTTGCCCAGCGGCCGCCAGATCAAGGGGCGACGACACCGCCGCCACCGCTCGGACCACCGTCCTGGCCTGACTGCCAGCCTCCTGTGCCCAACGCAACAAAACATTGCCCCCCAAGGACATTCCCACCGTCACCACCGGCCCCGAGTGCTCCCTTGCAAAGCGACGCAGCACCCAGTCAGCCTCGGCAAAATCACCCGAATGGTAGGAACGCGGACGCCGGTTCAGCTCGCCCGAACAACCCCGGAAATGCGGCACCGCGTAATCCCAGCCCTGCGCCTGAGCCCAATGGGCAAACGCCAAGGCATAGTGACTGCCGGAGGCACCCTCCAGGCCATGAAACAACACCAACAGAGGCCGCTCCGGGAGAGCGGTTTGGGCCCGGCCCATCGCGGACAACACGTCCACGTCAATGAAATCCCCGTCCGGCGCGTCCCAGCGCTGTCGCTCATAAGGCACAGCCACTGGCAACGGCTGACCGTGCACCCTGGAGAACAAGGCGGGCCAGATCGTCTGCACATTTCCACCCCATGGGCCCTGTCCGGCCAACCACCAAGGCGCTTGGTACCTGTGCATGGAATCAATGCAGCGTGGCCGTCGGCTCGGTCACTTCTTGCAACTCATGCTGACGCCCCAGACTCGCGTGGTGCAACACCATGCGCCAACCCTGAGCCGTGCGCAGATACACATTGGTCGCCAGCACAAAGGCCGTCTGCAGGCCCTCGGGCGACATGGCCTGCACTCGCTCCATCACATGGTGGACCGCGCAACCACCGCTCTCCAAGCGCCGCACCTGTTGCAGCGTTACCTGCACCGGGCCATTGGCAAAGATCGCTTCAAACGTGGACCGGATCGCACCGCGCCCCACCACACGCGCCCCGCCCGGGTGCACACAAGCAATTTCGTCGTCGTCCGACCAAACCGACATCAGGCGATCCAGATCAGCTTGTTGCAGCGCATCGTAAAACGTGGCTTCGGTATCGTCAGCGGACGCCATCAGGGCGGCCTGGGCCACTTTGCGGGCACGGGGATCACTCATGGTCAGCACGCTCCTCAGGGTGGGTTGAACACCGCGATACTCAGCGGAACACGACGGTCTTATGCCCATTCATCAGCACACGATGCTCGACATGCCATCTCACGGCACGCGCCAGCACCACACACTCCACATCGCGCCCCACCGCAGTGAAGTCCTCAGGACTCAAGGTGTGATCGACACGCTCCACATCCTGCTCGATGATCGGTCCCTCGTCCAGATCCGCCGTCACATAGTGCGCTGTGGCCCCGATCAGCTTCACCCCGCGATCATGCGCTTGATAGTAGGGCTTGGCGCCCTTGAAGCTGGGCAAAAAACTGTGGTGAATATTGATGGCCCGCCCTTTGAGAAAGCCGCAAAATTCCGCGCTCAGAATCTGCATGTAACGGGCCAACACGACCACGTCAATGCCCTCCCGTTCGACCAGAGCTTCAACCTGCCGCTCCTGTAAGCGTTTGATATCCGCCCCCGCCCCGATGGGCAACGACAGGTGATGAAAGGCAATGCCATAGGTGGCGGCCAACTCGGCATAGTCCGGATGGTTGGAGACGATGGCCGGAATCTCCACCGGTAATTGACCCGATTTCCAGCGAAACAACAGGTCATTGAGGCAATGCCCATGCTTGCTGACCATGATCAACATCCTCGGCTTGCGCGACCGCGACCGGATGGTCGCCGACATACCGAACTGTTCGCGCACGTGCCCGAACAATTTGCCCAGCGTCGCCTCATCCGCCAAATGTTCGGGTGCCTCAAAGTGCACCCGCATGAAGAACAACCCTGTGCTGTCCTCGTTTTGAACATCGCCAAACTGCTGCGAATCAATGATGTTGCAGCCGGCCTGGTAGAGCAGGCCGGAAACGGCATGGACAATCCCGGTCACATCGGGGCAGGACAGGGTCAGGATGAATTCGCGTGCGTATTTCATGGTCTGGGGCATTGTAGGGGCCTCATCAGCCGACACAAAAAAGCCCGAGCGAACCCGGGCCTCTCTGACCACTCCCTGAGTGAACCGTCCTCAATGCCCGTGGCCAAGCTTCTCACCGTCTTTGAGCTTGTAAACCGTGCCGCAATAAGGACACTGCCCCGAACCCGCCGTCACCACATCAATGTAGACCCGTGGATGGGTGCTCCACAAGGACATATTTGGGTTGGGGCAAAAGACCACCCCATCGGGGCCTTGCAGATCCTGGGCGGACACCTCCACCGGGGACTTGGTATGTGCTGCTGCGCTCATGAACGTCCGCTCCTCAAACCGTCGTCAGCCATTCGGCATACTTTGGATTGCGCCCGTTGACGATGTCAAAGAAAGCATTCTGAATCTTCTCAGTGATTGGCCCACGTGAGCCTTGCCCGATCTGCAAGCGGTCCAGTTCACGGATGGGCGTGACTTCGGCCGCAGTGCCAGTGAAGAAGGCCTCGTCGCTGATGTAGACCTCATCGCGCGTGATGCGTTTCTCGACAATCTCCAGGCCCAGATCCTGACAGATCGAGAAGATGGTCTTGCGCGTGATGCCATTGAGCGCCCCCGCCGACAGATCCGGCGTGTACAACTTACCTTCGCGAACAATGAAAATATTCTCTCCAGCGCCTTCGCTCACAAAGCCTTGCGCGTCCAGCAGCAACGCCTCGTCATAGCCATCATCGGTCGCTTCCAGATTGGCCAGAATCGAATTGGTGTAATTGCTCACCGCCTTGGCCTGCGTCATCGTGATGTTGACATGGTGGCGCGTGTAGCTTGAGGTCTTGACGCGGATGCCGCGCTTGAGCCCCTCCTCGCCCAAGTAGGCACCCCAGGCCCAAGCGGCCACCATCACGTGGACCTTGGCCCCCCTGGGACTGACGCCCAACTTTTCGGAACCTAGCCACACCAGCGGGCGCAGATAGCAGCTTTCCAGCTTGTTAGCGCGCACCACATCCAGTTGAGCCTTCACCACTTCGTCAAACGTGAAGGGCAGCGTCATGCGCAGGATCTTGGCGCTGTTGAACAATCGCTCGGTGTGTTCACGAATCCGAAAGACGGCCGTGCCTTGCGTCGTGTTGTAAGCGCGCACGCCTTCAAATACGCCGCATCCATAGTGCAAGGTGTGGGTCAGCACGTGGATCTTGGCATCGCGCCACTCCACCAACTGCCCGTCCATCCAAATCTTGCCGTCGCGATCATCCATCGACATGGGGTGTCCTTTCGGGAATTGTTTTGTCTCGTCTCGGCTACTGGCGCTCGCCCTGGCGCCTTGGAGCAATCCAAAGTACCCAGCAGCCGGGTAACCTTCAATTGTAGACCCGACCAGCACAACCCGCAGACTGGCGGCAACCGCACAAAGGCAAAAGCCGACCACAAGGATCGGCTTTTGCACATTTTTTGGTTGCGGGGGCAGGATTTGAACCTACGACCTTTGGGTTATGAGCCCAACGAGCTACCAGACTGCTCCACCCCGCGACAGAGAAGTAAACTATAACATGTTTTTTTATTTTGTCACGCGTTTTGTCAGATCAATCCAGACAAAACAGCAACGAGCACAAAAAAGCCAGCATTAATGCTGGCTTATTTCAAACGTGTTGAGCCCCGCAGGGCTCGACAAGCTCAGGATGCTGCCTGATCGTCAGCCGCCGCGTCGGCAACCACCGAGCGCTCAACCAACTCCACATAGGCCATCGGCGCATTGTCACCCTGACGGAAACCCATTTTCAGGATGCGAGTGTAGCCACCCGGACGGGCCTGGAACAACGGGCCCAGCACATTGAAGAGCTTGACAACGTTGTCGCGGTCGCGCAGGCGGTCAAACGCCAGCCGCTTGTTGGCGAGCGTGGGGTTCTTGGCCAGAGTAATCAGGGGCTCGACCACGCGGCGCAATTCCTTGGCCTTGGGGACGGTGGTCTTGATGGCTTCGTGCTGAATCAGCGAGTTGGCCATATTGCGCAGCATCGCCAGACGGTGCGACGAGGTGCGGTTCAGTTTACGGAGTCCGTGTCCGTGACGCATGGTGCTTTCCTTTCTTACTTTATAAAACCGGCGGCCGGTTCAAGGTACCGCCGGGTGCACCGGATGGAGGCTTGCTGAAGCAAACTCACCACCCACTTTCAAAAAATCAACGCTTGTCGAGCCCTTGAGGAGGCCAGCTTTCCAGGCGCGAACCCAGAGCCAGACCACGCGAAGCCAACACTTCCTTGATTTCGTTGAGCGACTTACGACCCAGATTAGGGGTCTTGAGCAACTCGGTCTCGGTGCGCTGGATCAGGTCGCCGATATAGTAAATGTTTTCAGCCTTCAGACAGTTGGCCGAACGCACAGTCAGCTCCAGCTCATCCACCGGACGCAACAGGATTGGATCGAAGTTCTGAGCCGATTTGGCCGGGGCATCGAAGGCTGCGATTTCGCTGCCTTCCAACTGAGCGAAGACCGCCAACTGCTCCACCAGAATCTTGGCCGACGCACGAATCGCCTCCTCTGGCGAAATCGCGCCGTTGGTTTCGATTTCCATGACCAGCTTGTCCAGGTCAGTACGCTGCTCCACACGGGCACTTTCGACCGTATAGCTCACGCGGCGAACAGGTGAGAACGAAGCGTCCAGCACGATGCGTCCGATGGCCTTGGTGCTTTCGTCGCCATAGCGGCGGATGTTGCCTGGTACGTAGCCACGACCCTTTTCCACCTTGATCTGCATGTCCAGCTTGCCGCCTTGCGACAAATGAGCGATCACGTGATCAGGATTGACGATTTCAACATCATGGGGAGTCTGGATGTCAGCGGCCGTGACGGGCCCCTCTCCATCCTTGCGCAACACCAAAGTCACCTCATCGCGGTTGTGCAGACGGAACACGACCCCTTTGAGGTTCAGCATGATGTGAACCACGTCTTCTTGCACGCCGTCGACCGTCGAGTACTCGTGCAGCACGCCTGCGATCGTCACTTCCGTCGGTGCATAACCGACCATGGAGGACAGCAGAACGCGACGCAGGGCGTTGCCCAGGGTATGACCGTAACCGCGCTCGAACGGCTCGAGCGTGACTTTGGCGCGGTGACCGCCCAGCGGCTCCACTTGAATGGCTTTGGGTTTCAGCAAATTGGTTTGCATGAGGTCTTCCTGTCAATACCCTCGGCTCGTTACACCGATAAGGCTGCTGGACCAACCGAAGCACCATGCTCCGGCCTTGAAATCAAAACGCACAAAGCCACGCGACACGACTCCAAGCCGTGAAGCGCAGCTGATGTGTGAATCAACGCGAATACAGTTCGACGATCAATGATTCGTTGATGTCTGCACCGAATTCATCGCGATCCGGAGTTTTCTTGAACACGCCTTCCAGCTTGGTGCCGTCCACCTGAACCCAAGCAGGCAGGCCGATCGACTCAGCCAGCTTCAGCGCTTCAAGGATGCGCACTTGCTTCTTGGCCTTTTCACGGACACCGACCACATCGCCAGTCTTAACGCTGTAAGAAGGAATGTTCACCACTTGGCCGTTCACGACCACACCTTTGTGCGACACCAGCTGACGAGCTTCGGCGCGGGTGGATGCAAAACCCATGCGATACACGACATTGTCCAAGCGTGATTCCAGCAGGAACAACAGGTTCGAACCTGTATTGCCCTTGCGGCGATCAGCTTCGGCAAAATAGCGGCGGAACTGGCGCTCAAGCACGCCGTACATCCGTTTGACTTTTTGCTTTTCACGCAATTGCAAACCGAAGTCTGACGTGCGCGAACCCGAAGTACGGCCATGCTGACCGGGCTTGGTGTCAAACTTAGCCTTGTCGCTGATGGGGCGACGGGCGCTCTTCAAGAACAGATCGGTGCCTTCACGGCGGGCCAGTTTGGCCTTAGGTCCGAGGTAACGTGCCACGTTTATTTCCTTGGGTCTGTCTGACGCCAGAATCCATCAACCTTACGGCGACCCGATTCCAACGCGAGTCTGGCGGATATTTTTAGAATCGCTCAGACGGTGGGCTTCAATAAAAACCCGCCAGCAGGTGTACAGCATTGTTTACCCCTGATACTCAGGCGCAAAATCAAGCCCAACACCCCCGGCGAGCGGAGAAAACCTATGATTATAGCTGCAACGAAAAAATACTCAACATGACAACATAGCCATGTCAAGTTCTCGCAACATTACCCGAAGCTGAAGCCTCGAACAACAAAGCCTTGTCTGCGCCCGAAGGCGCAGCTCAAGGCTCTGGCCAATCAGATGCGGCGACGCTTTTGAGGGCGGCAACCGTTGTGCGGGACGGGCGTAACATCCGAGATCATGTTGATCCGGATGCCCAGCGCGGCCAGCGCACGAACCGAGGACTCGCGACCTGGACCTGGGCCCTTGATTTCGACGTCCAGATTCTTGATGCCTTGTTCCTGAGCAGCGCGCCCGGCCACTTCAGCGGCCACTTGGGCGGCGAACGGCGTGGACTTGCGTGAGCCCTTGAAACCCTGACCACCACTGGACGCCCACGCCAGGGAGTTACCCTGACGGTCAGTGATCGTGATGATCGTGTTGTTGAACGACGCGTGCACGTGAGCAATTCCGTCCGCAATGTTCTTGCGGATTTTCTTGCTCACACGACGTGCGGCCGTGTTGGCAGGTGCTTTAGCCATAGTAATCTTCTCTCGCTGCTAGGCCAGTACGAAACTGGCACATGATCTTAATGAACGACGGCACCCGGATCACTTCTTGCCAGCGATCGACTTGCGAGGACCCTTGCGGGTGCGCGCATTGGTGCGGGTGCGTTGACCACGCATCGGCAGACCGCGGCGATGACGGAAGCCGCGATAGCAGCCCAGATCCATCAGACGCTTGATATTGATCGAGATTTCGCGGCGCAGATCACCTTCAATGGTGATCTTGGCCACTTCGTCCCGGATTTTTTCGAGATCGCCGTCCGTCAGGTCTTTGATCTTCTTGTTAAACGGAATGCCGCTCACCGTGCAGATTTTCTGCGCAGTGGTGCGACCGATGCCGTAAATAGAAGTCAAACCGATTTCGGTGTGCTTATGCGGCGGAATGTTGATGCCAGCAATACGTGCCATAACTGTCCTCTGAACACTAGTTTCGTCGCTAACCGGGGCTTAGCCCTGGCGTTGCTTGTGGCGGGGGTCTGTGCAGATCACACGAACCACACCCTTGCGGCGAATGATTTTGCAATTGCGACACATCACTTTGACGGAAGCCGAAACTTTCATGGTCTTCTCCTGAACCGTTGACATTCAACGGAAATTCACCCACGTTTCCGGGGTCACCTAAACTTCAACTCACTTCGCCCGGAACACGATGCGAGCACGACTCAAATCATACGGGGTCAGCTCCACGGTCACTTTGTCGCCCGGCAGGATGCGAATGTAGTGCATCCGCATTTTTCCGGAAATGTGACCGAGAACCACGTGCCCGTTCTCAAGCTTCACGCGAAAGGTGGCATTCGGGAGGTTCTCCAGAATTTCACCTTGCATTTGGATGACGTCGTCTTTCGCCATGTCTTCCTAAGTTGCGTTGACCGGGGTCACCGCGATCAGCTCGATTTAAAATTTGCCTTTTTCAGCAGCGTTTCGTACTGCTGAGACATCACATAAGACTGCACTTGAGCCCAAAAATCCATCGTGACAACCACGATGATGAGCAGTGAAGTCCCACCGAAATAGAAAGGCACGTTGTACTTGAGCACGAGAAACTCGGGCAGCAGGCACACGGCCGTTATGTATGCGGCACCAGCCAAAGTCAGTCGGGCGAGAATCTTGTCGATGTAACGCGCCGTCTGATCGCCTGGGCGGATGCCCGGAATGAAAGCACCACTCTTCTTGAGGTTGTCTGCAGTTTCACGGCTGTTGAACACGAGGGCCGTGTAGAAAAAACAGAAAAAGACAATGGCCACAGAATACAAAATCACATAAATGGGCTGACCTGGCGACAACATTCCCGCCATATCCTTCAACCAGCGCATGCTGTCACCAGTAGCGAACCAACCGACTGCCGTTGTGGGCAGCAAAATGATCGACGAGGCGAAGATCGGCGGGATGACGCCAGCCATATTGACCTTCAGTGGCAAGTGCGACGACTGCCCGCCATACACACGGTTGCCAACCTGACGCTTCGCATAGTTGACCAGAATCTTGCGCTGACCACGTTCGACGAAAACCACGAAATAGGTCACCAACACCACCAGGGCGACGATGAAGATGGCGGCGGGGATGCTCATGGCCCCATTGCTCACTAGCCCAAACAGGCCACCAATCGCACCAGGCAAGCCGGCCGCAATACCACCAAAAATTAGAATCGAAATACCGTTACCCAAACCTCGCTCGGTGATTTGTTCACCCAACCACATCAGGAACATCGTGCCCGCAGTCAAGCTGACCATCGTGGTGATGCGAAAGCCAAACCCCGGACTGATCACCAGACCAGCCGTACCTTCCAGAGCCACGGCGATGCCAAAGGACTGGAACAAGGCCAAACCCAAGGTGGCATAGCGCGTGTACTGCGTCGTTTTGCGCCGTCCCGCCTCGCCTTCCTTCTTGAGGGCCTCGAGTGTGGGAATCACATAACCCATCATCTGCATGATGATGGACGCCGAGATGTAGGGCATGATGCCCAGCGCAAAGACAGTGAAACGCGACAAGGCGCCGCCAGAGAACATATTGAACAGACTCAGGATGCCGCCCTGCTGCCCCTTGAACAACTGCTGCAGCTGAGCAGGGTCGATGCCCGGCACGGGGATGTGTGCCCCGATGCGGTAAACGACCAACGCCAACAGCAGAAAGACCAGACGACGTTGCAGGTCGCCGAACTTGCCGCTTTGCGCCAGTTGATTGGGAGAAGTCGCCACGCTGTGTGTCCGTTCAGTGTCGATCAGTCAAGCTTTACTCAGCGATCGCGCCGCCAGCAGCCTCGATGGCGGCCTTGGCACCCGCCGTCGCGCCGATGCCCTTGAGGGACACCTTCTTGTTCAGCTCACCAGACTTGATCACCTTCACCACCTTGGCAAGTTGCGACACCAGGCCGGCTTGCTTGAGGGCGAGAACGTCGACTTCCACAATTTCCAGCGCCTGCAGATCAGCCAACGTGATCTCGGCGTTGTACTTCAGCAGATGCGACTTGAAGCCGCGCTTGGGCAGGCGACGTTGCAAAGGCATTTGACCGCCTTCGAAACCGACCTTGTGGTAACCACCCGAGCGGGATTTCTGACCTTTGTGACCGCGACCAGCGGTTTTGCCCAGACCCGAACCAATCCCACGGCCAACACGGCGCTTGGAGTGTTTCGCGCCCGAGGCGGGCTTGATGCTATTGAGTTCCATTAGATCACCTGAATCAGATAGCTGACCTTGTTGATCATGCCGCGCACAGCAGGGGTGTCCTCAAGGACAGCCACGCTGTTGAGGCGACGAAGTCCCAGGCCACGGACCGTGTCACGATGATCGTGGCGGGTACCAATGACGCTGCGAACCAGCTTGACCGTGACAGTTTTCTTTTCGCTCATGACAGTTCTCCAGCGATCAGTTGAAGATTTCTTCAACCGACAGGCCACGCTTGGCAGCGACATTGGCCGGGGTGGTTGACCTATTCAGAGCATCGAACGTGGCACGAACCATGTTGTAGGGGTTGCTCGAACCGAAGCTCTTGGCCACGATGTCGGTCACGCCCATCATCTCGAACACAGCACGCATCGGGCCACCCGCAATGATGCCGGTACCAGCCGGTGCAGGGGCGAGCATGACGCGTGCAGCACCGTGCTCACCAAACACGGTGTGAAAGACCGAACCATTCTTGAGGTTGACCTTGACCATATTGCGACGAGCCTGCTCCATCGCCTTGGACACTGCCAGAGGCACTTCACGCGCCTTGCCCTTGCCCATGCCGACTTTGCCATCGCCATCACCAACCACGGTCAGCGCGGCGAAACCCATGATCCGACCGCCCTTGACCACTTTGGTCACGCGGTTTACCTGGATCATCTTTTCTTTTAAACCGTCGTCGCGACCTTCGTCAGCCACCTTGGGTTGAAACTTAGCCATTTGAATTCCTTCCGGTTGCCAGACGCGGCTTAGAACTGAAGACCGGCTTCGCGAGCCGCTTCAGCCAATGCCTTGACGCGGCCGTGATAGGCGAAGCCTGCACGGTCGAAAGCCACCTTCTCGACGCCAGCAGCTTTCGCCTTCTCGGCGATGCGCTTGCCAATCAGCGTGGCGGCGTCCACATTGCCACCCTTGCCAGCCGCGCCCAGTTGAGTGCGGATTTCCTTTTCGGCGGTAGAGGCCGACGCGATGACAGTATTGCCATCGCCAGAGATCACGCTGGCGTAGATGTGCAGGTTGGTGCGAAACACCGTGAGACGCACGGCGCCCTGGAGCGCGATGCGTGCACGGGTTTGACGCGAGCGACGCAGGCGCTGTTCTTTCTTGTTGATAGACATGAATCAGCTCCTTACTTCTTCTTGGTCTCTTTCAAGACCACGCGCTCGTCGGCATAACGAATGCCCTTACCCTTGTAGGGCTCGGGAGGACGGAAGGCACGCACTTCTGCGGCGATCTGGCCGACGACCTGACGATCCACACCCTTGATCAGCACTTCGGTCTGAGACGGGGTCTCGACTTTGATGCCGACGGGCATGTCCTTGACGACTGGGTGAGAGAACCCGATTTGCAGGTTCAGCTTCTGACCTTGGGCTTGGGCACGGAAGCCCACACCGACCAGGGTCAGTTTCTTCTCGAAACCCTTGCTCACGCCATTGACCATGTTGTTCAACAAGGCACGAATGGTGCCCGACATGGCGTTGGCTTCAGTGCTGTCGTTAACGGGGGAGACACTCAGCACACCTGCGTCGCTCTTGACAGCAACCAGCTTATGCTGAGGGCGGGTCAGGGAACCCAGCCCCCCTTTGACGGTGATTTGTTCTGCAGAGATCTGCACGTCCACACCCTTTGGGACGGCGATCGGCATTTTTCCTACGCGGGACATTGCGATGCTCCTGGGTTAGGCGACATAGCAGAGCACTTCGCCACCGATACCGGCAGCGCGAGCCTTGCGATCAGTCATCACACCCTTTGGGGTAGTCACGATGGCAACACCCAGGCCGTTTTGGACCTGAGGGATGTCGTGGCGACCCTTGTAGATGCGCAGACCGGGGCGACTGACACGCTCAATGCGCTCGATGACCGGGCGACCAGCGTAGTACTTCAGCGAAATTTCTAGCACAGGCTTGGTAGCCTCGCCAGCGACAGCGAATGCGTCGATATAGCCTTCGTCCTTCAGGACCTGGGCGATCGCGACTTTCAGCTTTGATGACGGCATCGAAACGCTGGATTTTTCAACCATTTGTGCGTTGCGGATGCGAGTCAGCATGTCGGCGATGGGATCACTCATGCTCATGGAATAACTCCTGTTCGTGCCCTAGCCGATTACCAGCTTGCCTTGGTGACACCGGGGATGTCGCCAGCGAAAGCCAATTCACGGATCTTGGAACGACCCAAGCCAAATTGGCGGAACGTACCACGCGGACGGCCAGTCAGACTGCAGCGATTGCGCAAACGAGTCGGGTTGGCGTTGCGGGGCAACTTTTGCAATTCAAGACGAGCAAGGTAGCGCTCTTCGTCCGATTTCTTGGCATCATCGATGATGGCCTTGAGCTCGGCACGCTTCTTGGCATACTTGGCGACCAGCATTTCGCGCTTTTCTTCGCGCTGGATCAGAGACAGTTTTGCCACGGTCTACCTCAGTTCTTGAAGGGAAATTTGAAGGCCGCCAACAAAGCCTTGGCTTCGTCGTCATTCTTCGCGCTGGTGGTGATGCTGATGTTCATGCCACGGATCGCGTCGATCTTGTCGTACTCGATTTCCGGGAAAATGATCTGCTCTTTCACACCAACGTTGTAGTTACCACGGCCATCGAACGAACGACCGGAGATACCACGGAAGTCACGAACACGCGGCAGCGAGACAGTGACGAAGCGGTCCAGAAATTCGTACATACGGACACCACGCAGGGTGACCATGCAACCGATGGGCATGTTTTCGCGGATTTTGAAACCGGCGATGGCTTTGCGCGACATGGTGACGACAGGCTTTTGGCCAGCGATCTTGGTGAGGTCGCTGACAGCGTGTTCCATCACCTTCTTGTCGGACACCGCTTCAGAAACACCCATGTTGAGGGTGATCTTAGTCAGGCGAGGCACTTCCATCACGGATTTGTAGCCGAACTTCTCAACGAGAGCCGGAACCACGCTTTCGCGGTAGAAGTTTTGCAGGCGTGCAGTTTGTTGAGTCATCAGGAACCTCAAGCCTTGATTTCTTCGCCACTGGACTTGTAGACGCGCACTTTTTTGCCGTCTGCCAGAAGCTTGATGCCAACACGATCAGCCTTGCCGGTGGCGGCGTTGAAGATCGCCACGTTGGACTGGTGAATGGGCATGGTCTTGTCAACGATGCCACCGGTGGTGCCCTTCATCGGGTTGGGGCGAACGTGCTTCTTGGCAACGTTCACACCATCGACCACCAGATGGTCTTCGTCCACGCGCACCGAAACGGTGCCGCGCTTACCTTTATCACGACCGGTCAAGACAATGACCTGGTCGCCTGTACGAATCTTGTTCATGGGCTGTCCTTTGCCTGTATCTGTTGTTGATACGCCTGAAGCTCAGAGAACTTCGGGAGCCAGGGACACGATCTTCATGAAGCGCTCGGTACGCAGTTCACGCGTCACGGGGCCGAAGATGCGAGTGCCGATAGGCTCCAGCTTGGCGTTCAACAGCACGGCGGCGTTGCCATCAAATTTGATGAGCGAACCATCTTGGCGACGAACACCCTTGGCGGTACGAACCACCACGGCGCTGTAAACCTCGCCTTTTTTGACGCGGCCACGAGGCGCAGCATCTTTGATGCTGACCTTGATGATGTCGCCAATACCGGCGTAACGACGCTTAGAGCCACCGAGCACCTTGATGCACATGACGCTCTTAGCACCCGTGTTGTCAGCGACGTCAAGTCGCGATTGCATTTGGATCATGGTGTATCCCAACTTGCCCACTCGGCTGCACAACAACTGCACAACAACGAACGGTCAGTCTTGGGCCCGAAGAATCGGGCGGATCTGAAAAAAAGCTTGAACCCCTAAAACCCACCACAGCGATGTATGTGTCTTCAAACACAGGCCACCGAGGGCATCGGGCTGAAATTCAAACTCTTTATCAGCGAAGCCTTGAATTATGCACTACTTTTGAAAGACGTGTCAAGCAGTTCCGCCAACCGTCAATCCATCGATGCGTAAAGTGGGTTGTCCGACACCCACGGGAACACTTTGACCATCTTTGCCACAGGTGCCTACGCCGCTGTCAAGTTCAAGGTCATTGCCGATCATGCTGATGCGCGTGAGGGCGTCGGGGCCGTTGCCGATCAGGGTGGCGCCCTTGACGGGGTATTGGATCTTGCCGTTTTCGACCCAGTAGGCCTCGCTGGCGGAGAACACGAATTTTCCGCTGGTGATGTCGACCTGTCCGCCGCCAAAATTAACTGCGTAGAGGCCCCTTTCGATGGAGGCGACAATTTCCTTGGGGTCTTTGTCGCCGGCCAGCATGTAGGTGTTGGTCATGCGCGGCATAGGCACGTGGGCGTAGCTTTCGCGGCGGCCGTTGCCGGTGGGCTGGACCTTCATGAGGCGGGCGTTGGTGGCGTCCTGGATGTAGCCGCGCAGGATGCCGTCTTCGATCAGGACCGTGCGCTGGGTGGCGCAGCCTTCGTCGTCGACGTTCAGGGAGCCGCGACGGTCCGGGATGGTGCCGTCGTCCAGGACGGTGACGCCCTTGGCCGCGACGCGCTGACCGACCCGGCCGGAGAAAACGCTGGAACCCTTGCGATTGAAGTCGCCTTCCAGGCCATGGCCGACGGCTTCGTGCAGCAGGATGCCTGGCCAGCCATTGCCCAGCACGACAGTCATTTCGCCCGCCGGTGCGGGACGGGCTTCAAGGTTGACCGAGGCGGCGTGCACGGCCTGATCGACGTAATGCTGCAGCATGTCGTCGGTGAAATAGGCCAGGCCGAATCGGCCGCCGCCGCCTGACGAGCCGACTTCACGGCGCCCGTTTTGCTCGGCGATGACGGTGAGCGACAGGCGCACCAGGGGCCGCACGTCAGCCGCCAGGGTACCGTCCGCGCGAGCCACCAGCACGACGTCGTACTCGCACCCCAGGCCGGCCATGACCTGGACCACGCGAGGGTCCTTGGCTCGGGCGCGCTGTTCGATGTTTTCGAGCAGGGCGACCTTGGTGGTGCTGTCCATTGAGGCGATGGGGTCAACGGCAGGGTAGAGGCGATGACTTGGGGCCACCGTGTGACCGCCAATTTTGACTCGACGACTCTGGCCAGAGGCGGCGATGGTGCGTACCGTCCGGGCCGCGTCCAGCAGGGCCGCTTCGGAGATGTCGTCTGAATAGGCAAAGGCGGTTTTCTCGCCGGCAACGGCGCGCACACCAACCCCCTGGTCGATGCCGAAGCTGCCGGATTTGACGATGCCTTCTTCTAGGCTCCAGCCTTCGCTGCGGGTGTACTGAAAGTACAGATCCGCATCGTCGATGCGGTGCTCGGTGATGACCTTAAGGGCCTTGAGCAGGGACGATTCGTCCAGTCCGTAGGGCGCGAGCAGGAGTTCGCGGGCGGTTTGGAGGCGTTCGATGGTGGCGTCAACAGCAATCATGGCTTCATTGTAGGAGTAGCGTGGCTTCACGGGGAGAATCACCGGTGCGCAAACAGGTGCAATTGCAGCGACCGAAGGGCTTGCACGTCCGCTGGCCCCAAATCAGTCGCGTTGCTCGGCTTGCCGCCATTGCAGCGCCTGTTCGTAGAGGGCTTTGCGGGGCAGGTGCGTGACATCCGCGACCAGGCCGGCCGCCTGCTTGAGCGGGAAGTGGCTGGACAGCGCCTTGAGCAAGGCCTGGACCTCGGTGGAGAGCGCTTGCGTGGCCGCGGCGGCCGCGGCGGCGTGCACGACGACGACGAACTCACCCCGGTCCCGGTTGGCTTGGGCCTTCACCCAGGCGGGGAGGTCGGCGACGGACAAGGTGGCGATTTCTTCGAACTGCTTGGTGAGTTCGCGGCACAGGGTGACCTGCCGGGTGCTTGCGGCTGCCTGAAGGTCGCGGGCCAGGTCGTCGATGCGGTGGGGGGCCTCGAACAGCACGACGCTGCCAGGCCAGGTCAGGGCTTCGTCCAGCGCGGTGGCGCGGGCTGCGCCCTTGGCGGGCAGGAAACCGACGAAATGGAAAGCGGTGCCGGCCGTGTCGCCCGCCACGCTGAGCGCCGTGGTGACGCTGCTGACGCCAGGGATGGGCACTGCGCGCAGGCCCGCGGCTTGGATCTGGGCCACCAGTTGGGCGCCAGGGTCGGACACGGCGGGCGTGCCGGCGTCGCTGACATAGGCCACGCGCAGGCCTTGTTGCAGGGCCTCGATGATTTGGCGGGCCGAGCTGGCCTCATTGTGCTGGTGCACGGACATCATCTTCTTGTCCAGCCCGAAATGCTGCAGCAGGCGGCCGGTGACGCGGGTGTCTTCGCAGGCGACCACGTCGACGAGCACTAGAACCTGAATGGCGCGCAGGGTCATGTCGGCCAGGTTGCCGATGGGGGTGGCGACCAGGTAGAGCGCACCTTTGGGATACTGCTGACCGGCGGCCGCATGCGAGGCGGCCTGGAGCAACACGTTGGCATCGAAAGTCACGACAAAGTCCCGGGGAGATGAGGCGGAAGGCCAGGCGCTGCATTATTTGCAGGCGCAAGGGTTGGTGCTGGTTGAACGTAATTATCGGGTGGCGCGCGGCCCGTCGGCGCGGGGCGCGGAGGTGGACCTGATCATGCGCGATCGCGACGGTACTCTGGTGTTCGTGGAGGTGCGTTCGCGCAGTGGCGCAGAGCATGGTGGCGCCGCAGCGAGCATCGGGCGGGGCAAGCAGCAGCGCTGCATTCGAGGTGCCCAGCATTACCTGATGACACTGAACCCCTGGCCGCCCTGCCGCTTTGACGTGGTGGCCATTGACGGTGAGGTGCTGCAGTGGATTCCTGCGGCCTTTGATGCGTCATAGTCGCGATCAAAGGGCTGAGTGTCATATCATCGCTAGCCATGTCCGACCCTCAATTTCAACCGCCTTTTTTGCAGCAGCCCTTTCTTGAAACCGCCGATGTGCTGTATCAGTCGGCTGATCGCCTGGCGTTGCACCTGCACTATGCGGCGCAAGCCATCACCCATGCCCTGACCGCTGGCGGTAAGGTGTTGTGTGCTGGCATGGCAGAAGCCGAATGGCTGGCCCAACAAAGTGCCGCACTCCTGGTCAAGGGCATGAACCGTGAGCGCCCGCCCCTGGCCGCACTGGCCCTGGCGGGCCGCGATGACTGCTTGGTGGCGCAGGTGCGTGCGCTGGGGCAAGCGGGTGACATCTGGCTGGCGTTCTCGCTGGAGCGGGACGAGCCGGCTCTGGTGGCGGCCACGGAGGCCGCGCGCGAACAAGATTTGACCTTGGTGATCTTCACGGGAGAGGCCGCCGCAGTGCTGGGGCCTTTGCTGCGGGACACCGACGTCTGGGTACCGTTGCCCGGACATCAACCGGCCCGGCTGTTTGCCGTGGCCTGGCTGGCGTTGCACGGTCTGTGCGAAGCCGTAGACACCCATTTGCTAGGAGATGCAGCATGACGTTTCGTTCCATCAACAAGTCCTTGAGGTTTGCCAAGCTGGCTCGGTGGATGGCGCTGGCGGCGGCCTTGAACGTGGTGACGGGCTGCGCGCCGCTGATGCTGGGAGGTGCCTTTGGCGGGGCCATGATGGCGTCCGACCGGCGCACTTCAGGCACCCAGGTGGAAGACCAGGGCATTGAGTTCAAAGCGTCGTCACGCATCCGCGAGGTTTTGGGCGATCAAGGCCACGTCAGTGCCAATGCCTACAACCGCATGGTGCTGCTGACGGGGGAAGTCCCCAGCGAGGCCGACCGCACCAATGTCGAACAAGCGGTGGCGCACGTCGAGAACGTGCAATCGGTGGTCAATGAGTTGGCCGTGATGGGCAACAGTTCGCTGACCTCGCGTTCCAACGACGTGCTGCTGGCCGGCAAGATCAAGGCGACCTTCATCGACGCCCGCGATCTGTTCAGCAATGCGTTCTCGGTGGTGGTCGAGCGGGGTGAGGTCTATCTGATGGGCCTGGTGACCGAGCGAGAAGGCACGCGTGCCGCAGAGTTGGCGGCCAGCGTGAGTGGCGTGCACAAGGTGGTCAAGGTGCTGCACTTGCTGACCGAGGACGAGCTGGCCCGCAAGCTGCCTGCGCCTGCGCCCGTCACGTCGTCGGCACCCAGCGCCTCAGGCCCGACAGCCACTGAGCCGCGTCCTTGACGGCCTGATCAGCGCAAGCGGCGGATGAGGCTGGAGGTGTCCCAGCGGCCACCGCCCATGCCCTGGACGTCGGCGTAGAACTGATCGATCAGGGCTGTGGATGGCAGGGTGGCCCCCAGGCGCCGGGCTTCATCCAGGCACAGGGCAAGGTCCTTGCGCATCCAGTCGACGGCAAAACCGAAGTCAAACTCGTCGCGGACCATGGTGGGGCCACGGTTTTGCATCTGCCAACTGCTGGCGGCGCCTTGCGAGATGACCTCGAGCACCGCCGGCATGTCCAGGCCGGCTTTCTGACCGAAGGCCAGCGCTTCTGACAAGCCTTGCAATGCACCCGCTACGCAGATCTGATTGACCATTTTGGCCAGTTGACCGGAGCCGCCAGCGCCCAGGTGAGTGACCGCACGGGCATAGGCCTGCATGACGGGCTGAACGTGGGCAAAGGCGGCTGCATCGCCGCCGCACATGATGGTCAGGACGCCGTTGATGGCGCCCAGATTGCCCCCTGAGACAGGCGCATCGATGAAGCTCAACCCCTGGTGATGGGCCAGCGCGCCCAGCTCGCGGGCCACGGCCGCAGAGGTGGTGGTGTGGTCAACCAGCACGCTGCCTTTCGACATGGTCTGAAAGGCGCCGTCTGGCCCGACCGTGACGCTGCGCAGGTCGTCATCGTTGCCCACACAGGTGAACACGATTTGCGCGTGATGGACGGCTTCTCGGGGGGACACCGCCCAGGCACCCCCATGTTGAGCCACCCACGCCAGTGCCTTGGCCGAAGTGCGGTTGTAGACCGTGACCTGATGACCGGCCCGCGCCAGGTGCGCCGCCATGGGCTCGCCCATGGTGCCCAGGCCGAGAAAGGCCACGCGCTGAGCCTCGATGGGCTCGTAAACCTTGACGGGCGTCATCAGACAATCTTGAAGTGCTCGGTGCCCGCTGACAAGTCGGAGTTGCGCGCCCGGTGGCTGTTGAGCTTGATCTGCAGACGCAGGTCGTTGACGGAGTCGGCGTTGCGCAGCACGTCTTCATAGCTGACGTCGCCGCCCTCGTACAGATCGAACAGAGCCTGGTCAAAGGTCTGCATGCCTTGTTCGCGCGATTTCTTCATGATCTCCTTGATCTCGCCGACTTCGCCTTTGAAGATCAGGTCCGAAATCAAGGGGGTGTTGAGCAGGATTTCGACCGCGGCCGCCCGGCCCTTGCCTTCCTGCCGCGGCAGCAGGCGCTGCGAGACCAGCGCTTTCAGGTTCAGCGACAGGTCCATCAGCAGCTGGGTTCGGCGCTCTTCGGGGAAGAAGTTGATGATGCGGTCCAGGGCCTGGTTGGCGCTGTTGGCGTGCAAGGTGGCCATGCACAGGTGGCCGGTTTCGGCAAAAGCCACGGCGTGTTCCATCGTTTCGCGGTCGCGGATTTCGCCCATCAGGATCACATCGGGGGCTTGGCGCAGGGTGTTCTTGAGCGCCATGTCCCAGCCGTCGGTGTCAATGCCGACTTCGCGCTGGGTGACGATGCAGTTCTTGTGCGGGTGCACGAACTCCACCGGATCTTCAATGGTGATGATGTGGCCGTAGGTGTTTTCGTTTCGGTGGTCGACCATGGCGGCCAGACTGGTGGATTTGCCCGAACCCGTGCCCCCCACCAGGATGACCAGGCCGCGCTTGGTCAGGGACACTTCCTTGAGGATCTGGGGCAGGCCCATGGCATCCACCGTGGGCAACTGTTGCGGGATCGTGCGCAGCACCATGCCGACATAGCTCTGCTGCACGAACACGTTGACGCGAAAGCGCCCCACGCCGCCCGGCGCGATCGCGAAATTGCACTCCTTGGTGCGCTCGAACTCGGCGGCCTGCTTGTCGTTCATGATGGACCGCGCCAGCGCCATGGTGTGCTGGGCCGTCAGGGGCTGGGGCGAGACCTTGGTGAGCTTGCCGTCGACCTTGATGGCGGGCGGAAATTCGGCCGTGAGGAACAGGTCCGAGCCGCCGCGTGCCACCATCAGCCTGAGCAGATCGTTGATGAATTTCGAGGCCTGATCGCGTTCCATGGCTTGATTCCCGAGAGGTGATGCTTTGTAAGTCGAACTGTAAAGCCTGATGGCCGCTTTCGGACAAGGGATCAACCCGCCGTCAGCAAGGCCCCCAGACGTGCACTGAGCTGGCGCATGCGCAAGGACAAACGGCGGGCAACGGACGCCATGATCGCCAGGCCCAGACGGGGCTCCTCGATCGCAAATTCATCCAGCGCCTCGCGCGTGATGACGGCCAGCGAACAGCGACTCAGCGTCAGGCAGGACGCAAAACGTGCGCCCGCATCCAGCAACGACAGTTCTCCCAGCACATCACCCTCGCGCGCTTCGGCCAGACGAGCTCGCGAGCCGGTGGGTTGCACCCGGTCCACGGCCACCAGCCCTTCCAGCACGATGAGTGCATAGTCGCCCTTTTCGTCCTGAACGATCAACTCCCGTCCCGCCGCAACGGTGACAAATTCGAGTTGGCTGCGCAGTTTGTCGCACTCTGCGTCGGTCAACAAGGTCATGTAGGTGTCGTCGGACCAGGCCTTGAGCAGCAGCGCCAGGCCGGTGGCGGCGTCGAGGGCCTGCGCGCCCACCCCCAGAGCGCGTGCGCTCCAGGCCGAGGCCCTGGGCGTCACGTCGGGCCGCTCCATGAACTGGGTGGCGAAAAATCCTTCGTCGTCGGCATCCCTCGGGGCGGCTTGGGCCACCCCTTTGAATCGGTCCAGCAATCGCTTCATGTCAGCCCGGGAAATTTTCAGGGGACTTGGCGCGGGAGCGGGCCTCCGCCGGCGAGATGAGGTTGCGCCGCACCAGATCGGTCAGGTTCTGGTCCAGCGTCTGCATGCCGGCGTTGTTGCCGGTCTGGATCGCCGAGTACATCTGGGCAATCTTGTTTTCGCGGATCAGGTTGCGAATGGCCGCATTGGCAATCATGATCTCGTGGGCCGCGACACGGCCCGAGCCGTCCTTGAGCTTGCACAGGGTCTGCGAGATGACGGCCTGCAGTGATTCAGACAGCATGGAGCGCACCATCTCCTTTTCCGCTGCCGGGAAGACGTCGACCACCCGGTCGATGGTCTTGGCCGCACTCGACGTGTGCAATGTGCCAAACACCAAGTGACCGGTTTCAGCGGCGGTGAGCGCCAAGCGAATGGTTTCCAGGTCGCGCATTTCACCCACCAAAATGCAGTCCGGGTCTTCGCGCAGGGCCGAGCGCAGGGCGTTGGAAAAGCTCATGGTGTGTGGCCCCACTTCGCGCTGATTGATCAGACACTTCTTGGCCTCGTGCACGAATTCGATCGGGTCTTCGACCGTCAGGATGTGGCCGTATTCGGTTTCGTTGAGGTGGTTGACCATGCCCGCCAGGGTGGTCGACTTGCCTGAACCGGTCGGGCCGGTGACGAGCACCAGACCGCGCGGTTTGAGCGCCAACTCGCCAAACACCTTGGGTGCGTTGAGCTGCTCGAGCGTCAGAATCTTGGACGGAATGGTCCGAAAGACGGCGCCGGCACCCCGGTTCTGGTTGAAGGCATTGACACGAAAACGTGCCAGCCCCTGGATCTCGAAGGAGAAGTCGCATTCGAGCGTCTCTTCGTACATCTTTCGCTGGGCGTCGTTCATGATGTCGTACACCATGTCGTGGACCTGTTTGTGGTCCAGGGAGTCGACATTGATGCGCCGCACGTCGCCGTGCACACGGATCATGGGCGGCAGGCCGGCTGACAAATGCAGGTCAGACGCTTTGTTCTTGACCGAAAACGCGAGCAGTTGGGTGATATCCATGGATGATTGGGGCCGGGATTTCTTGACAGACCATTATGGGCATGATCGCAAGCAAGCTACAACTCGTTCAAAGCCGGATAAAGCAGGCTTGTTTAAAAGTAGACCGTTTACCCGATGAGGTGACGCTGCTGGCGGTGAGCAAAACCTTTGACGCTGACGCGGTGCGCGAGGCGTTTTCCGCGGGTCAACGCCGCTTTGGCGAGAACTATGTCCAAGAGGCCGTGGAAAAAATCACGGCGCTGGCCGACCTGCGCCCGCAGCTGGAATGGCACATGATCGGCCCGCTGCAGAGCAACAAGACACGCGTGGTGGCCGAGCACTTCGACTGGGTGCACACCATTGACCGGCTCAAGATTGCGCAGCGCCTGAGCGAGCAGCGCTCCCCCCACCTGCCGCCCTTGCAGGTGTGCCTGCAGGTCAACACCAGCGGCGAGGCCAGCAAGAGCGGCGTCGCCCCTGCGCAGGCCGTCGCCCTGGCGCGTGCCATCGCACAGTTACCCCACCTTCACTTGCGGGGGGTGATGGCACTGCCCGCCGCCAGCGCCGATGCGCCAACACAACACCAGGCCTTGCGCGAGGTCCGGGCCGTATTCGAAGCCGTGTCTCAAGAGATGCGCCATGAGGGTTTGGTCCTGGACACCTTGTCCATGGGCATGAGCGCGGACCTGGAAGCGGCCATCGAGCAAGGATCCACCATGGTGCGCATCGGCGCCGCGATCTTTGGGGCGCGCGGACCGCGCGCGCTGGATGGGGCATGATCCAAGCCTCCTGACCTTCTCTTTGGGCACCACGGACATGGTTGACATTGCATTCATCGGCGGGGGCAATATGGCCACCGCCATCATTGGCGGCCTGCTGCGTCAAGGCCGCGCGGCCAGCAGCATTCTCGTCATCGACCCCAGCGACGAACAGCGCCAGCGTCTGAGCCAGACCTTGGGCGTGCGCACGCAAGCGCAGGCCGATGCGGCCTTGTCCAACGCCAGCACGGTGGTCTGGGCCGTCAAGCCCCAGCATTTCAAGGAGGCCGCGTCCGCCGCTTCTCCGTTCACCCGGCAGGCGCTGCATTACAGCGTGATGGCTGGCCTGCGCACCTCAGACATGGCCCGCTTGCTGGGCACGCCGCGCATCGTGCGCGCCATGCCCAATACGCCCGCCCTGGTCGGCCAGGGGATGACTGGTCTGTTTGCGCGCCTGGAGGTCAACGCGGCTGAAAAACAGCAGGTGCAGACCATGGTCGAACCCACCGGCCAATGGCTGTGGGTGGACCAGGAGGCCGATCTGGATGCTGTGACGGCCTTGTCCGGGTCGGGTCCGGCCTATGTGTTTTATTTCATCGAGGCGATGACGCAAGCGGCGGCTGACATGGGGTTGAGCGCCGAGCAAGGCCGTGCCTTGGCGCTGGCCACCTTTGCCGGGGCGACTGCACTGGCCAGCCAATCGAATGAAGCACCGGCGGTGCTGCGCGAGCGGGTCACGTCCAAGGGGGGAACCACCTACGCGGCGCTGAGCAGCATGGAAACCAGTGGTGTGAAAGCCGCGTTCGTGGCCGCCATGCGGGCGGCGCAGCAGCGCGCGGGCGAACTGGGTGACGAGTTCGGACGCTGAACCGAGGCGCGCTGCATGAGGGTGGCAGGGGTTCAGCGCAAGCTGGTGTCCAGCACCACCCCCACCCAGAGAGTCAAACCGAGCCAGTGGTTGAGGCGGAAGGCCTTGAAACAGTCTTCCCGCTGCCGCTTTCGAATCAAGCAACCGTGCCACAGCGCTTGCAGCGCCGACACGGTCAAGGCGGCGAAGTACCACGCGCCCAGCCCTGCCCGCTGCCCGACCACCGCCCAGCAGCCCAAGCAGGCTGCGTAAAACAGCATGACGCCGATCACATCGAATGAGCCCAAGGTGATGGCCGAGGTGCGCAGGCCGATCTTGAGGTCGTCGTCGCGGTCGACCATGGCGTACTCGGTGTCGTAAGCGAGCACCCAGCACAGATTGCCCGCCATCAACCACCAGGCTTGTGCGGGCACATGCGCCAGCACGGCCGCATAGGCCATCGGGATGCCCACGCTGAAGGCCACGCCCAGCACCGCCTGTGGCATGGCGAAAAAGCGTTTCGTGTAGGGGTAGATGATCGTCACGGCCAAGGCCGCGAAGGACATCGCAATGGTGAGCGGGTTGGTGCTCAAGACCAGGCCAAACGACAACAAGGCCAGCGCCGCACCCAGCGCCAGGGCCTCTTTGACCGACACCCGTCCGCTGGTGATCGGGCGCTGCGCGGTGCGTTTGACGTGTCGGTCAAAGTCTTTGTCGGCAACATCGTTGACGGCGCATCCGGCGCTGCGCATCAGGATGGTGCCCAAGGTGAACACCAGCAGCAAATGCCAGCCCGGAAAGCCCCCCCCCGCCAGCCACAGCGCGGCCAGCGTGGGCCACAGCAGCAGCAGCCAACCCTGGGGCCGGTTCCAGCGGATCAGGTCCAGGTACAGGGACCAACGGGTCGACAGCATCGAGGCGGAAATGTCAGGCATGGTCACAGGTCGCGTGCGCGTGCAGCCAGTTCTTAACGAGCCGCCGTGGCCCAACCGCCGCCCAGCGCCTTGTAGAGCGCAATGTTCGCCTGCTGACGCGCCAGTTGCGCCCCAATGAAGGCCTGCTGGGACGCGAACAGGCTGCGCTGCGCGTCCAGCAGATCGAGCTGGCTGGCCACGCCGCTGTTGTAACGCAAGGTCGCCAGTTTCAGGCGCACGGCCTCGGCCTCGGTCTGGGCTTGCTGGGCCTGCGCCTGGTCGCTGTAACTGCTGCGCGAGACCAGGGCATCGGCCACTTCACGGAAGGCGCTTTGCAATGCCTTTTCGTATTGGGCGATGGCGATGTCGCGCTTGACCTTGCTGCTGTCCACCAGGGCCTGATTGCGGCCGGCATCAAAAATGGGCAGCACCAGTTGCGGCGCCAGGCTCCAGGCAGAGCGACCGTCATTGACCAGTCCCGACAAAGAGTCGCTGACCACCCCGGCGCTGGCCGTCAGGCTGATGCGCGGGAACATGGCCGCACGCGCCGCGCCGATGTTGGCATTGGCGGCAATCAGTTGCTGCTCGGCCTGAGCGATGTCCGGGCGTTGCAGCAGGACCTCCGAAGGCAGGCCCACGGGCAGATCGCTCAAGCTCGGCCACAGAGCCGGCAGCACGTCGGCCACCACCGAGTCGGCCTCGCCGATGGTGGCCAGCTGCGGCTCGGGTGGCAGCAGATCGGCACTGGCCACCTCGCCCAGCAGCAGGTTTAGCCCATTCAGGTCTTGCGCCAGTTGGCGCTGTGACTGAGCGCGGCTGATGCGCGCGGCTTCAACCAGCGACTGCCCGGAACGCAAATCGAGTTCATTGAGAACGCCGTTGTCAAACTTGAGTTGCAGCAACTTCAAGGAGCCTTGGCGCGTTTGCAAGGTCTGCTCGGCCAGAGCCAGTTGCAGTCGGTCGGCCCACACCGCGTAATAGCTGTTGGCGACCGAGGCCACCAGGCTGATGTGCACCGCCCGGCGCGCTTCTTCGGTGGCCAGCAATTGCGCCGAGGCCGAGGCACTGAGGGCACGCAAGCGGCCAAAGAAGTCCAGTTCAAACGCGGTGATGCTCAAGCCAGCGGTGGCCGTGGTACTGAGCGCGTACGGCGGCGTGGTGGCCGGCTGGCGCGTGGCCGAGACAGCCGCATTCACGGTAGGAAACTGATCGGCGCGCTGCACCTGGTAGAGCGCCCGCATCTGCTCAATGTTGAGGACCGCCACGCGCAGGTCACGGTTGTTGTCCAGTGCCTTGCGGATCAGGCCTTGCAGACGCGGGTCCGCAAAGTAGCTGGCCCAAGGCAGCTCGGATGCGCTGGCGCCCTGCGCCGTCGGCGAGGACGCCGCCCATTGCGCCGGCACAGGCGCATCCGGACGCTGATAGGTCGGGATCAGTGAACAAGCGCCCAGCGAGAAGGTCAGCAAAGCCGCCACGGACACGCCGGCAACACGGACCAGCGGGCGACGATTAAGCATGTGATCAGTCATGAGAGGCCTCCTCGATGGGAGCGGGTGAGTTGGCAGGAGGGGTCGCCTTGGACACCCAGGTGCGCACCACCACGAAAAACACGGGCACGAAGAACACCGACAGCACGGTGGCGGCCATCATGCCGCCCATCACGCCGGTGCCAATGGCATGTTGGGCCGCCGAACCAGCGCCATTGGCGATCACCAAGGGCAGCACGCCAAGGATGAAGGCCACCGAAGTCATGATGATGGGGCGAAAGCGCAGATGGCAGGCCTGCAACGTCGCCTCCAGCAGTCCCACGCCTTTTTCCTGCAGCTCCTTGGCGAACTCGATGATCAGGATCGCGTTCTTGGCGGACAAGCCCATGATGGTGATCAGGCCCACCTTGAAATAGACGTCATTGGGCAGATCCCGCAGCGTGGCCCCCATCAAGGAACCCAGCAGCCCCAGAGGCACGACCAGCAGCACAGCCAGCGGAATGGACCAGCTTTCATACAAGGCCGCCAGACACAGGAACACGGCCAGCAGCGAAAAGGCAAACAACAAGCTTGCTTGCGAGCCCGACAGCTTTTCTTCGCGCGACAAGCCCGTCCACTCAATGCCCAGACCTTCGGGCAACTGGTCGGCCAGGCGCTGCATTTCGTCCATGGCCTGACCCGTGCTGTAGCCCTTGCCGGCATCGCCGGAAATGCGCATGGCGGGATAACCGTTGTAGCGCACGGCTTGCATCTGGCCGGTGATCCAGTGCGTGGTGGCGAACGAGGACAGCGGCACGTTCTGGCCCTTGGCGTTGGTCACGTTGAGCTGCAGGATCTGGTCGGGCTGCATGCGCGCCTTGGCATCGGCCTGCACCACCACGCGCTGCAAGCGCCCCTGGTTGGGGAAGTCATTGATGTAGGCCGACCCCAAGGCCGTCGACAAGGTATTGCTGATGGCATCAAAGCCGACGCCCAGCGCATTGGCCTTGTCGCGATCAATGTCGACCTGCAATTGCGGCGCATCTTCCAGCCCATCAGGGCGCAAGCCCGTCACCAAAGGGCTCTTGGACGCCATGCCCAGCAGTTGGTTGCGCGCCGCCAGCAAGGCCGCCGGACCCAGGCCTGCGCGGTCCTGCAGGCGCAGCGAAAAGCCGGTGGCATTGCCCAGTTCACGGATCGGCGGCGGGTTGAGCGGGTAGATGAAGGCATCACGGACGCCCATCAAGGCGCCAAAAGCGCGCCCCGCCAAGGCCTGCGCCGAATGCTCCGCACCCTTGCGTTCATCCCACCCCTTGAGCGTGACAAACGCCAGTGCGGCGTTCTGGCCTGTGCCCGAAAAGCTGAAGCCCACCACACCCACCACGGATTCCACCTCGGGCTGCTTGAGGAAATAGCCCTCCACCTGCGAGATGACGGTCTCGGTGCGGTTGGAGGTGGCCCCTGGAGGCAACTGCACATTGACGATCAGGTTGCCCTGGTCTTCGCTGGGCAAGAAGGACGAGGGCATGCGCACATACAACCAACCCACCACGGCGACCAGCACCAGGTACACGATCAGAATGCGTCCGCCGCGTTTGAGCAGCTTGGCGATCCAGCCTTCATAACCATGCGTTGTCGCGGTGAAGCTTCGGTTGAACCAGCCGAAGAACCCGCTTTTTTCGTGGTGTCCTTGAGGAATGGGCTTGAGCAAGGTGGCGCACAAGGCCGGCGTGAGCGACAAGGCCAGGAAGGCCGAGAACAGCATGGACGCGACCATCGACAAGGAGAACTGTCGATAGATGTTGCCCACCGAGCCGCTGAAAAAGGCCATCGGGATGAAGACCGACACCAGCACCACGGTGATCCCGACGATGGCGCCAGTGATCTGACCCATGGCCTTGCGCGTGGCCTCCAGGGGTGACAGCCCCTCTTGCGCCATCAGACGCTCGACATTCTCAATCACCACGATGGCATCGTCGATCAGGATGCCGATGGCCAGCACCATGCCGAACATGGTCAACACGTTGATCGAGAACCCAAATACCGACATCACGCCGAAGGTCCCCAGCAAAGCCACGGGCACAACCAGGGTCGGAATCAAGGTGTAGCGCAAGTTCTGCAGGAAGATGAACATCACCACGAACACCAGCGCCACCGCCTCGACCAGGGTCTCGACCACCTGTGCGATGGACAGCTTCACAAAGTCCGAGGTGTCATACGGAATGGAAAAGTCCACGCCCTTGGGGAAGTAGCGTTTCAGCTCGTTCATGCGGGCGCGCGCCGCTTCGGCCGTTTGCAAGGCATTGCCGGTGGGCGAGAGTTGCAGGCCGATGCCAGAGGCGGGCTTGCCATTCAAGCGCGCATAGGTGCCATAGGTTTGCGCCCCCAACTCGATGCGAGCGACGTCTTTCAGGCGCACCACCGACCCATCGGTCTTGGCGCGCAGCACGATGTTGCCAAATTCCTCGATATTGGCCAGTTGGCCGGTGACTACCACAGTGGCCGCGACGGTTTGCTCGACCAGATTGGGCCGATCGCCAATGCCGCCGGCGGGCACCAGGGCGTTCTGCGCCTTGATGGCGGCATTCACATCGCTGGCGCTCAACCCATAAGACACCAGCTTGGCCGGATCCACCCAGATGCGCATGGCGCGCTCGGTGCCGAACAACTGCGCCTGACCGATGCCCGAAACGCGTTGCAACTCGGGGATGACATTGCGCGAGGCGTAGTCACCCAGGGCGATGGGGTCGTAGTCCGGGTTGCTGGACGACAGCATCACGAACATCAGGAAGTTGCTACGCGACTTGTCCACCTTCACGCCTTGCTGCGTCACCGCAACCGGCAGACGAGGTGAGGCGCGCGACAGGCGGTTTTGCACTTCCACCTGAGCCAGGTCGATGTTGGTGCCCGGCTCGAACGTGACGGTGATCTGAGCGGTGCCGTTGGCCTGGCTGACCGATTCCAGGTAGGCCAGCCCCGGCGCGCCATTGAGCTCCTGCTCGATGACGCTGACGACGCTGTCGTCCAGCGTCTTGGCCGAGGCGCCAGGGTAGGCGGCGCTGAGCACGATGGACGGTGGCGCCACCGTCGGGTACTGGGCAACAGGCAGCTTGGTGATCGCCACACCGCCAAACACCACGATGAACAAGGCAATCACCCACGCAAAAATGGGCCGATCAATGAAGAAGCGAGGCATGCAGGGCTCCCTTTAGCGCGAAGCCGCCGCGGCGGGTGCTGATGCTTCAGCCGTGGGCTGCCACGGCACGGCCTTGACCGGTGCCTTGGGGTTCATCATCTTCTGGAATCCGTCCACCATGACCTGCTCACCCGTTTTCAGTCCGGACAAGACCACCCAGTTCGTGCCTTGCACACCGCCGAGCTTGACGGGGCGCGGTGCGACCATGCCATCGGCCCCCACGACCAGCACCGTGTCACCCTGTGACGAACGTGTCACGGCCTGCTGCGGCAGCAACAGGCCCCCGTCCACCTGAGCCTGTTCCAGGCGCACGCGCACATACAGACCGGGCATCAAGGCGCCATCGGGGTTGGGCACCTCGGCGCGCAGGGAGACTTGGCCAGAGCTGCTGTCCACACTCAGGTCCGAAAACAACAGGCGCCCGGGCAATGCGTACTCGGCGCCCCCATCGAGCACCACGCGCACACTGGCCGCTTGCGGCCCACCGGCGCGCTTGAGCTTGCCCTGCCCCAGCGCCTTTTTAAGGCTCAACACCTCATTGGCGGACTGGGTGAAATTGACGTACAAAGGATTGGTCTGCTGAATGAGCGCCAACTGCGTGGCCTCGCCCTGCCCCACCAATGCGCCTTCGGTGACCAAGGCCCGGCCAATGCGGCCCGAAATGGGCGCCGTGACCGTGGCATAGCCCAGATTGATGCGCGCCGTTTGCGCGGTGGCCCGGGTGGCCGCCACATCCGCCTGCGCCTGGCGCTGCGCCACTTCAGCGTTGAGGAATTCTTGCGGGCTGATGGCCTTGGCGGCCTGCAAAGGCTTGTAGCGCTCCAGCAAGGCCGTGGCCTGCGTCAGGTTCGCCTCGGCCTTGGCTTGGGCGGCCACTGCGCTGTCCAACGTGGCTTTGTAGGTGCTGGGATCGATCTGGAACAAGGCCTGACCGGCTTTGACGTCCGAGCCTTCGGTGAACAGCCGCTTTTGCACAATGCCGGCCACCCGAGCACGCACCTGGGCTTCGCGCGAGGCCTCCAGCCGGCCTGGCAGTTCCGTGATCACGGGAACGTTCTGCAGTTGCACGGTGACAACCCCCACCTGCGCGGGCGGCATGCCCCCTGGCGCGCCGGCCTGAGCCGGTGCGCCCGCCCCCCCCGCTTTGGGCCCGCACGCGACAAGCAATCCTGCGGCCACCGCGACCACCACCCGCGCGGCAGTGCGTTGAAAACGTTCAAAGTCATGGCTCGCCATGGATCACCTCGTTAAATACTTGTCTGGTCAACTAATAGGCCGGACTATACATACATTTATGTATGTATGCACTGAACTCGGCCACAATCACGGCATGCGACGCACCAAAGAAGACGCCCTGCTGACCAAGGAAAAGCTGCTGGACACGGCCGAATTGCTGTTTGCCGACAAGGGCGTGTCACACACCTCTTTACAGAACATTGCACAGGCAGCGGGCGTGACCCGTGGGGCGATCTATTGGCACTTCAAGGACAAGGCGGCGCTGTTCAACGCCATGATGGAGCGCACCACCCTGCCCATGGAAGAGACGATCCATCGCGTGGGCATGCATCCGTCCGACGACCCGCTGGCGCAGGTGCGCGCCTCCGTGCTCGACGCATTGAACCGCATTGTCACCGAACCCCGCACCCGCCGAGTGTTTGACATTGCCATTCACAAGGTCGAATACGTGGACGAACTCAGCGATGTGCGGGCCCGCCATCTGCGGGTGCACCGGGACTGCCGCGCTCACATCGAATCGGCCTTGAAGCGGGCCCAGCAACTCGGCCAACTGCTGGCCCAACCCAGTGCCCGCGTCATGACCGTCGGCCTGCTGGCCCTCATTGACGGTCTGATCACCACCTGGATGCTGGACGAGCGTCTGTTTCACCTGACCCGCACGGGCGCCCAGACCCTTGACCTGTACCTTCAGGGGCTCAAGCCCGATCGGGCCTGATCAAGCCCGGACCAGCACGCCGTCGCTGCTTTCGTCCAGACCCTCGTCGTCCAGGTGGCGGGTGTCGCCCCAGCCGAGCATGCTGAACCCTTGCGGGTGGTGGAGCAGCCGGTTGACGCTGGCATTGGCGATCTTCCAGGCACGCGGGGCGTGCACAGGCAGACGGTTGGCGGCGCGGTAGAAACAGTCCAGCACCCCACCGTGAGCCACCAGGGCGATGGTCTGACCCACATGCTGCTGCGCCAGGCGTGCGGCCGTGGCCACGCAACGCTCATAGAAAGACTGCAAGGTCTCGCCACCGTCGGGCCCATAGGCGGGATCGCGCTCACGCCAGCGGCGCCCCTCGTCGGGCCATTGCCGCGCCACCTCGGCCTGCGTCATGCCTTCAAAACGCCCAAAGTGGCGCTCGCGCAACCCTGGGTCCAACTGCAAGCTCAGGCCGGCGGCCAGAGCAAGGGGCGTTGCCGTGGCGCAGGCGCGTTGCAGATCGCTGGCATACACCGCATGGATCCCCTCGTCGACCAAGGCCTGCGCCAGGCGCTCGGCCTGCCAACGACCGTGATCATTCAAGGGGATGTCGGTGTGCCCCTGGATGCGGGCATCCAGATTCCAGGCGGTCTCGCCGTGGCGGATGACCAGCAAGCGGGTAACGCAATCACTCATGCGGGATCAGGGCAAGACACCCCAGGTGACGGGCTGCTGGGCGGCCAAAGACCGTTCGACCATCTTGATCAGCGGCCAGGCGCGATGGCGCAGGCTGACGGGCTCTTCCGGGCGATGCAGCGACGGGTCGTCCTCGTCATCGGGATCACTGGGCTGCACCGTCGGGTCGGGCAAGCCCTTGAGCAAGGCCAGCGCTGTGGGCAGGTCTTTCACTTCAAGAACACCGGGCTGGTTCGCATCGCGACCAATGACCTGCAAAACCTGCTGGGCATGAACCTGCAACATGACCACGTCTTCGGCGGCTTGGGATTTGAATTTGAGTGACATGGGACACCTCCGAGCTCATTGTGCAACGAACGGAACCCTCCGTGCACCTTCAAATCGGCGACAGCTTGGGGACATTGGGACGAAGCCCATAGATCTCCATCGCTTGAATAAACGACTCGGCGCTGCGGTCGATCAAAAAACGCCGGTTAAAACACTTCACGGCGTTGTCTCGCACATGCGCCCACTCAGTGGGCCGGGCCGCCACCCAGGTGTCAAGAAGCCGACCCGTGCCGGCCAGGTCATCCGAGTCGACAAACCCCGCGCCAGCTTGCTGCACCTCGCGCCAGATGTTGACCTGGTTCGATATCAAGACCGGCACACCACAGGCCAGGGCTTCGGCCACCGCGATGCCAAAGTTCTCTTGATGAGACGGCAAGATGAACGCGTCAGCGCATCGAAAGGCGCCCCACTTCACGTCCCCAGAGACCATGCCCGTCCAGGTGATTCGATCCTCCAGAGCCAAAGACTGCGCCAAGCTTTTCATGGCGTGCCCATAGGCGTCATCGGAGGGGCCGGCCATGACGATGTGCAGGTCTCGTGCCTCATCCGGGGTCAGGCGCTTGAGCAGGGACGCGAAGGAATTCAGGAGCAGGTCCGGCCCTTTTTTCACGTGGACGCGCCCCAGAAACAGCAGGCAACGCTTGCCCGCCAGGTGTGGAAACCGTGCCAGGAATGCCTGGCGCTGCGCATCGGCCTGCGCCGGTGGCGCGCTGGTCCCGTAATTGACGACGTATTCGTCACATTTGTAGAGCCAGAAGGACTGCCGAGCCAGGCGCCGCTCGTCCTCGCAGGTGAACAACACCGCCGTGGCGTCCCGCAAAAGCCGATACTCGGCCCAAGGCCAGTACAACCACTTCTTCAAGTGTTTCAGCGGGTAGGTGCGCTTGAACCACGGGTCCAGCATGCCGTGCGGGTAAACAAAATAGGGCGTCGGCGAACCACGAAGCGCCAACCAGGCCCCGAAGGAATGGAATTGCCACAGGCCATTGACGATCACCACGTCATAGTCGCTGCGGTGCGCGCGAAGCCAAGACACCAGCTTGGGTGAGTAGCCATAGGCCAAACGCCCCGGGCCCATGGCGTGGCATTTGATGGGGCAGTCCCTGACCCATGGACTGGCGGGATCGTCCAGCGAGACGACTTCAATGGTGTGCCCTTGCCGCCGATTCACTGCGGACAACTGCTTCACCCCTTCAATGGGCCCGCCACCGACCGGATTGACCGATGCAATGCAATGGAGAATTCGAAATGACATAGGGCGGCGGATTTTTTAGCGTTGTGCAATGACTTGGGCCGTGCCTGCGCTGGCATAGGCTTTTCGTGCACAGTCGGGGCACACCTTGGGCACCGCAACGGCACCGCCGTGTTCACAGATATAGCTTTCGAAGTCACGCCAATGGCCGTCTGGCGATCCGATGTTGCGGCATTGAGAACATATGGGCAGGGGCCCTGAGAACGCCTGCAGCCGACGGCGATTCGCCGCCAAGGTCGCCTGGGTGTGATGGATGCCAGCGACCGCGCACAAGAAAAACACCAACCGGTTCAAGCCGTTCCAGTACACCACCCAAGACTGGTGGTACGGATGACCCGCCTGCAAGTCAGCGACGATCCAGGCCGCCGAGCAGATGAACGCCACGACAACCCCACCGCCTGTCCCGAAATACCGCATCGCCAAGCCGATGGGCAGCAAGTACACGACAAACACCGACACCTCATAGCCCGTCACATAGTCGAACAAGCCACACAAGCCGATCACCGCGACGATCAGCAATGCCGCGACTGACAAGGGCGGATTCTTCATGACCTTGGACAGGTGGAGGGTACTCATCATTGATCAGCGTGACGCGGCGTGACTTCCAGTGAAGACACACAGCCTACCGATCGACTGTGACAACACCGTGATGGGGTGGCGCACGCGATGAACCGGCGTAACCCCTTGAATCAGTGGTCGTCGAATCCGTCGACAAATTGTCACAGCAAGTTCGTAGACTCCGCCCGAAATCAGCATTCGGACCCGCCGCGCCTGTCACGTCGCAGCACCACTTGAGCATCTATGTTGCCCCCCTTGCCGTCCCCGATCAGCGACTGGAGTCGCGCATGACTTTTGAACAACTGTTCGCCATCTTGAGAGCGCGTTGGATCATCGCCGCCAGCGTATTCCTGCTGATTCTGAGTGCCGCGACGGCATCAACGGTGCTCAAAGCAAAGTCCTACACCGCCGCTGCCTCGGTGGTCGTGGACATCAAGTCGCCCGACCCCATTGCCGGTGCCGTTCTGTCCGGTGCGGCATCCCCCAGTTATTTGATGACGCAGATCGACGTCATGACCAGTCAACGCGTGGGCTTGAAAGTCGTGTCCGACCTCAAGCTCAACGAAATCGCGGTCCTGCGCGACAACTGGATGAACGCCACCAAAGGCGTCGGCGACTTCAAAGGCTGGCTGGCCGACATGTTTCGCCACTCGCTTGAGGTGCACCCCTCGCGCGGATCGAACGTCATCAATGTGGCCTTCACGGGCTCGGATCCCGATTTTGCCGCCGCCATCGCCAATGCATTCGTCAAGGCTTACCTGGACGTCAACATGCAGCTACGCACCGACCCGGCCAAGCAATACAGCCAGTTCTTCGACACCCATGGCAAGCAGTTGCGCGAGCAACTGGAAACGGCGCAGACACGCTTGTCGGAGTTCCAGCGACGACAAGGCATTGTGGTCACCGACGAACGGCTGGACGTTGAAATGACCCGCCTGAATGAGCTGTCCACACAGCTGGTGCAACTGCAAGCGGCAGTGGCCGATTCCGGGAGCCGTCAAGCGGCCGTCAATGCCCAGGGCGACAAGACGCAGGACGTGATGATGAACCCCCTGGTCAGCACGCTCAAGAGCAATCTCTCCCAGCAAGAAAATCAGTTGGAACTGCTCACCACCCGACTGGGCGATGAGCATCCGCAGGTTCGCGAACTGCGCAATGGCATCGCCGACACTCGCAGGAAGCTCGACGTCGAGGTTCACCGCGTGAGCTCCAGCTTTGGCATCAGCAACTCGGTCAATGTGGCGCGGGCGTCGCAAATTCGTGCGGCGCTGGAGGCCCAACGCGCCACGGTTCTGAAAATGAAATCGGTGCGCGATCAAGCCGCCATGCTGCAGCGCGATGCCGACAACGCCCAGCGCGCTTATGAGGGCGTCATGGTTCGCGGCAACACCACCAACCTGGAGAGCCAGGCGCTGCTGGACAACGTGGCCGCGCTGGAATATGCCACTGCGCCATCGGTGCCATCGGGCCCGCGCGTCGTCAACAACATCGGGCTGGGTGCGCTGGTTGGCCTGATCCTCGCCTTGGCCGCCGCGCTGCTGGCCGAGCGACGGGATCGCCGCTTGCGCACCTTCGGTGAGATCGAGGCACTCACGAAGCTACCCGCCATCGGCCTGATCCCCTCATTCAAGAAACGCAAAAAGAGCACGGAGTTGCCCAAGCGCCTGCACTTGACGTCAACCCCATTCAAGGCCTTGGCCAAATAGGACCTCGTCAACGCCATGAATTCCTTCGAAGAACACAGCATCCTTGAAGATGCTTCGCTGGGCGACATCCTGCGTCGCACCAAGGGCCTGTCGGCCGATCAGGTCAAGCAGGCATTGGACTACCAGACCGACCACAATGTCCGCTTCGGCGATGCCGTCGTCGCCCTGGGTTTGGCGGGCACAGAGGACATCGTCTGGGCCTTGTCGCAACAATTTCGCTACCCCTACGCGCCCACCACGGCCCAGGTCCTCAACGAAGAACTGGTGGTGGCCAATGACCCGTTCAGCGAAGAAGTCGAGGCCTTCCGCGACCTGCGTTCACAGTTGTTGATGTCGGTGATGGGTGGCGGTGAGGCGCGCCATGCCTTGGCCTTGGTCAGCCCTGATGTGGGCGACGGCAAGTCCTTCATTGCCGCCAACCTGGCCGTGGCCTTCAGTCAATTGCCGGGGCGCACCTTGCTGGTCGATGCCGACCTGCGCGCAGCCCGTCTGCATGAAGTGTTTGGCGTCGAATCCGGCACGGGCCTGACCAGCATCCTGGCGGGGCGGGCCAACCCCAACGTCATCAAGCCCGTGGGCCACCTGCCCAACCTCTATCTGCTGCCCGCCGGCGTGGCGGTTCCCAATCCTGTTGAGCTGCTGCAGCAAACGGCGTTCAGCCTCTTGCTGCGTGAGTTGTTGGACAAGTTTGACCACGTGATCGTGGACACCCCAGCAGCCTCACATGGGTCCGATGCCCGCATCATCGCCTTGCACTGCGGCTCGGCCCTGGTCATTGGCCGAAAGGATCGCAGCAGCGTTGCGCACCTGCAAAAGTTGGTCACACAGTTGAGCAAGGCCTCGGTCAAGCTCGGCGGCGTCCTGATGAACGAGTTTTAAGAGCCCCCACCATGACCCCCAAAAAAATCGCACTGATCACCGGAGTGACGGGCCAGGACGGCGCCTATCTGGCCGAGTTCCTGCTCAAGAAAGGCTACGAGGTGCACGGCATCAAGCGCCGCTCCAGC
>JAGWTR010000017.1 GCA_028868855.1 Burkholderiales bacterium
CGGATTTCTTCCTGGCCGAGCAAGTCGGACAGCAGGCTCTTGATCTCGGCATTGCGGTAGGTGCTGAGTTGGCGCTTGCCCTGCGCTGAGAACGCGGAGGTGAAGAAGGTATCAGCGCTGCCACAAATGGATTCCACACAGCGGGTGTAGGTCTCGACCTTGCCGTCGGACACCAGACCATCGTCGAGACAGACTGGGCGCCATTGGCCCACATCACTGAGCGCATGCAAATAGGCCTCGGTCTTGCGGCGCCCGTTGAGCCGGATCACCACTTGGGATCGATAGCACCGGCCCTCATGTGACCAGGTCAGATCCTTCTCGTTTTCCGGCAGACAGACATGGTCGTAGAAAGAAAAACCGCCGGGGCCGCTGAGAGCTGCGCGTGACGGCATCGTCAGATAGGGGTGCATGTTGTCCATCAGCGTGGTCTTGCCCCGCCCGTTTGCCCCGGCAATAGCGACGAGTTCGGCGCCATCGGCCAGGCGCTCGAAGTCCAAGGTCAACACGTCTTGCCCTAGGCCATCGCGGATGCCCCGAAAGCCCTTGAGGGTGAGTTTGAGTGGTTGCATGGCTTGCTCCAGCAGTGTGCTGGAACCAGTTTCCGGCATGAAGATCCGGTGTCAACCCGACGTGAGCAGGCCGCTCATTGCTTGTCGAGGCCCATCCACGACGAGCGCGCCAAAGCCCTGCAAAATGCAACGTCGGATATTCCTCAAGCGATGCACCGGAGGCACATGGCCAAAGCAATCAGTCAATTCTTCGCAGATCTGGGATTTCCCTTGCGAAACGTCCGGTGGTCATGGGGTGCCCGCAATGGCGAGGTGCTGCTGCTGAGAACCTGGGCGGACGAATATTCGGGCAAGGAACGAAAGGTGACCGTTCTGCGGGAAACCTCAGCACACCAGTTGTCCGATTCTTTCGGCTTGGATGAACGCATCGTGCAACTGAAGGGGTTGTGGGAAGGCGGCTTGGCCGGATACACCGTCATCGCCACCGTAAAAGACAAGGATGCCCGCCCCCGCGAAATCAAGGAATACCGCGACGACGCCGTCTTTGCCATCAAGCAACTGGAATTGAAAGCCGATGGCGGCATCGCAGCCGTTCTGATCGAACCCGTGCCCTTGGCCCAGTTAGCGCAACATGCCTTGACCCATCGCACCATGGCTGGAGACGGTCCATTTCCGGTTGATGAGGCCATCCGCTCCGGTCTGTCAACGGACAGCTACCAGCAAAAAATCCCGGCGATCCGCGCCTGGCTGATCGACATCTGCCAAACACGTGGAACGGTCACCTACTCCGATGTCATGAACCGCTTTGGCTTGACGTTCTATCCGTTGCGCAACGCCATGAGTCGCCTGGGCCACGATTGCCTGGATGCAGGTGAGCCCATCATCACGGCGCTGATCGTGGACAAGGACAGCCGACGCTGCTCAGAAGGACTGCAAGCAGAGTTTGGCGTTGACGACGACATCATCGAACGAGAACGCTGCTATGCCCTTTGGGGGGCTGCCTTGACACCAAAGCAGGCGCTGGCAGAAACCTCAAGGGGGGCATCACCGGATGGGGCCGATTTTGAGCAACGCGTTCAGCGCTTCGCCCAAGTCGAAGTGCGGCTACAGCAAGCGGCATTCAGAGAAGCCGTCTTCCGCGCATGCGGTGGCCGCTGCGCGATCAGCGGATGCGCGATCCCGGAGGCCCTTGAAGCCGCCCACCTCACTGGCCGCGATTGGCGCCTGGGTCACAACACCGCCAATGACGGCCTGCTGATGCGCCGCGACCTGCACGCCCTGTATGACCGTGGATTGCTGTGGTTCTCCCCTGAAGGACGAGTAGAGCTGAACCCTCTGGTTCGCGACCACTACGGTGAATTTGAGCACGCCAGTTTGAACATGCGGCCGACCTCGGCCACTTAGCAACAATGAACCACGCACCTGATCGCGCAGCTGTTCAATATCAAGAGGCACAGATCACATGGGCAACCGCAAGCTCTACATCATCGGCAACGGGTTTGATCTCTGGCATGGCATCCCATCCAGGTATGCCGACTTCAGGGCATACGTTCGCCAACACGACAGGGAATTGCTTCGAACCGTTGATGACTATTTGCCCGCAGGAGACGACTGGAGCGATCTTGAGTCGGCGCTGGCTGATCTTGACATCGACAGCATCATCGACGATTTGAGCCAGTTCATGCCGTCTTACGGAGCCGATGATTGGAGCGACGCGGGCCATCACGACTTTCAGTACGAAGTCGATCGTGTGGTGCAGCGCTTGTCAAAGGAGCTCAGGCAGCAGTTTTCAGCATGGGTGCACCAACTCCCGATCCCCTCCCCTGCGACGGCACAGCGGCGCCTGTCTACCCTGGACCCCACATCACGCTTCCTGAGCTTCAACTACACACCGACGCTGCAGCAGTTGTATGGTGTCCCTGGCGACCATATTCTGCACATTCACGGCAGTGCCGACCGTCCGGACAGTGACCTTGTCTTAGGGCACGCGTGGAATCCTTCAACGCGCCCGTCGCTCAACGACCGCCATGACATCGAAGACTTGGACGTCCGGTTGATGGAAGCGCATGACACCCTGGATGGCTATTTTTCCAAGACGTTCAAGCCCTCTTCACGCCTCATCCAAGAGCATCAATCCTTCTGGACCGAGCAGCTTGATATTGACACGGTGTGTGTACTTGGGCACTCACTGTCAGCCGTGGATGCACCTTACTTCGAAGCACTTGTCGCCGTGCCAGCCATCGCGGCGTCCCAATGGCTGATGGTGTGCCGCGATGAGAGCGAGGCCCCATCAAAAGCTGCGCCTCTGGCCAGATTTGGTGTGCATGGGCCAAACATCAGCACATGTCTTTGGTCGGGCATCTAGCGTCATCGGCATGAGCTAGGCATGCAATCAGCCTGCCACACACGCCGCGTCTTTGTACTGGTCCGTGCATGGCTCACTGCTCATGGTACTCAGCACCCGATCCGCAATCACGCTGGGCTGTTCGCCTGCCAGGTCCGCGAGGCAAGCCAACATCGGCGCAGCCGTCACACCCGTTGCCTGCGCCCAAGCCACAACCTTCTGTTCCAGGCTGTCCAACTGCGAAATGCCTGCGGCCCTGGTGCGCACCACCGGTACGATGCGCCCTTCCAGCTTGACCTCGGCAGCCGCTCCCAAGGCCTGCTGAATGGCCTCCCGATTGACCTCGTGGCGATCTTCGTCCGCCACCGTCCATCGGACACGAACGAACGCCCCGGCAACGTCCTGTTGCGCCACGGCATCCCGCAAGGTGTCGAGGTCAGGCTTGCCCTCAAACACGATGTCCACAGTCCGCCGAGCAGGTGTCGGCTGCAGCGTGCAGACCGCTGACGAGGCATCCACCTCCCACAGCAGCCAGCCTTTGTCGCCATCCTCCCCATAGTGGAAGCGCCCGATGGAGCCCGCATAGGCGATGCGCTGCTGCCCATGCCGCCCCTCACAGTCCCACGCCTGATGTCGGTGGATGTGCCCCAGCATGAAAGCCTGGGCCTCAGCAGCGAACAATGTGCCCGTGGTGAACTCGTGGTCGAATCCGGCCATGGGCACGCCGTGCTCGCTCAGGCAACCAAAGACGGTGCCATGCGACACGCCGATGGACGGCACGGCCAAGGTCTGTGCGCGTCGGTGGCTCTCGGCAAACCCGGCCAGCAAGACGGCCAGGTGCTCTCCCACTGCCTCGGCAGCAGCCCCAGCCCCAACCATGGCCGCCACAGCAGCCTTGTTGACCGTGGGCACGCAGCTGAACAGGGCCATGAGCCCATCTGGCAGCACATCGAAACGCCAGCTTGAAGAAACCTGCCAGCCGCCGTTCGGCATGAGCGCCACTTGTCCGATCTGGTCGGCCACATGGACAGGGTAACGCCCGCCCAAGGATTTGAAGATGGACAAGGTGCCCGGCGGCTCATGAGAGAACGTGCCTTGCAGCATCAGCACCGGGCAATGGTCAGCCAGGCGACGCACCTGCGCCACCAGACGTTCGGCTGCAGGCGAGTGCAAGTCCAGGGCGTGATCGGTCGAATCGCCAGACAGCACCGCAGCCTGCACACCTGAGGTCATGGCCATGTCGATGGCCGTCTCAAAGCAGCGGTCGGCCTCGATCAGGTACTTGGGGCCGTAATGAAGGTCAGAAAAATGCGCGATGCGAACCATGGTGCTTCTCCCTCATGACACTCTGTGCAGTTCACTCTCGATCTTGTCGAGGTAGCCCTGCGGGTCGTTGCGATAGCGATCCAGTTCATCCCAGGCACGGCGGCGCCCATGCGGGTTAAGCCGCCACCCTCGGCCCCACCGTCGGTCGGCGTAGGCCTGGTATTGCTCCGCAGCAATGCCATAGGCAAGGGCACGCGCCAGGAGGTGTTCCAAGGTGAGAGCCCCGTCATGGACCGGGATGTCCTTGGGTGCATCGGCGATCACCGACGCCTCAACGGCATCCACATCAGCACCAGCACCTTCCAACGTTGCCCCCCCATCCAGGACCTGGGTGGCCAGTTGTGCCTGAACGATGGCCGTGTCTTCGTCCTCCCGGTCGCGCAACAAGGCGGTCACATCCACAGGCGCTTCCAGTTCGATGATCCATTGCGGCACACGCGTGGGCAGGCCCGTCTCGTCGATGTGGGCGACCTCCATCAAGCGCTTGGTCAGGTAGAACGGGGTGCGTTGGCGATCCAGAAAACCGGAGATGCGACCGCCACGCAGAAAACCGATGGTTTCGAACTTCTGGATGGCCGCGTTCATGGCGTAAAAGCTGTTGGTGGGCAACTCGAATGCACTGATGGAGCGGATGCCCGGGATGAAGAACAGGAATCGCCCGGTCAGGTTGCAGCGCCGCTGCTGGTAGTCGGCGCAGGACTCGGGCTCGCAGATGCCGCCGTTGTCTTCGCGCAGAACCGTCTTTCGCCCACCGAAGATGCGGATGGAGCGCCGCCCCGTGTTGTCCATGGGCACCGGCGCATGGCACATGCAGTGCCGCACACGGCCATCAGCCGAATACTGCGACCAGTAGCGCTTGTCCTGGGCCCCCCAGGCCGCGAGTTCGTGCGGCATCACCGTTTGCCATTGGTCGGACGGAAAGACAATGGGGAAGCGATACAGGTGAAGGCCGTCACCTCGGTCCTCGCCATAGGCTTGCAGGATCTGCTTGGGAATCTCGGGATTGGGAAAGTCTTGTGCCCGCACGGTGAACCAGGGGACGTTGCGCGGGATCAGTGGTGACTTGAGTTGCGGCAGCGCCCCCACGATGGCGCGCTCGATCTGGTCAAAGGACTGCCCGGCCTCAACGCCCTCATCGTAGAGGCGTTGAGCCTGGGGTTGCTCCGCCGCCTTGCGGGTGAGCACCTTGATGCCTGCGCGAATCTTGCCGCCTGTGGGGATGCGGGCGGGGCCTTGCCCGAGCAGTGTTAGCAGGGCCGCCGAGCCGCCCTGGACAGTGACAGTGGTTTTGACCATGGTGGCGCTCCTTCATGAACATTCGATGGTTCATGCTCTCGCGACTTCATGCGACGTCAAGCCCTGAGGCCAACGACGAGCCCCCTGGCCGTGAGGTCATCCGCTCGCCGACATGGCCGATTGCAGGACAAACAAATTTTGTGACACACTGCGCTCACAAGTGCAACTGTCTGGTGCAGTCCCTCGCCTCATGCCCCCGCATCCCTTCACCGTATGCAAGCTCACCGATACCGCAGGGGTCGGCATGGCAGCGGTGCGTTTTGACCTGCCGCGCAGGTTGATCCATGAGTTGCAAGTGCGGACTTTTTCCCCGGCCAATGTGGTGGCCCTGAGGTATCAGGACTCACCAGCCAAAGAGCAGGCGGCCGCATGACCGTGACGCGCGCTTTCAAGCATTGGATTTGCCGACTAATGGTCGGCGTGATCCTGCTTGCGCAGATGAGTGTGGCTGCCTATGCATGCCCTGGTGAAGCCTCAGGCAACGACCAGGTCGTTGCCATGGCGAGCAGCATGGTCGATTGCGACCAGATGGATGGACAGCTCGACAAGGCCAACCCAAGCTTGTGTGCCGAGCATTGCCATCCCACCCAGCAGAGCGATCAGACACAGGTACCCACCGTGCCTGTGATGTTGATGATCGCCCTGTACACCGTCGCCCAGATGGTGGATGCGTCAGCGCCTGATGGCCTGATGCCGACAGCGGACAGCCGCCTTCAGGCTGCCCCTCCACCGCTGTCCATCTTGCACTGCTGCTTTCGAATTTAGCCTCCGAACGACACGGCGCTGAGGGCCTGATGGGCCACTCTAGCGTCTGGTCGCGTCCGTGTATGCGCCGGGCTTTCTGCCATAGGTGCCATGCACGACCACGCTCCATCTGCTTCGTTCGGAGATTGCATGCACCCCCACTTTTGCCCCCCTCTGCGCAGGGGTAACTCGCTGGCCTGTCCAGCCCTTGCCGCCCGTTTAAGCCTGCGCGGTGCCGTCCTGCTGGCTGTGCTCAGCCTCTCGGCCCTCCACACGCGCGCCGAAGGGGTTCTGACTTTCGAGCAGGCGCTCGGGCTGTCCCAGGCACGCTCCCAACAGCTGATCGCCCAGGATCACGCCACGGCCGCTGCGCGAGACATGGCCGTCTCGGCTGGGCAGCGCCCTGACCCCATCCTCAAGCTGGGCATCAACAACCTGCCCATCGATGGGCCAGACCGCTTCAGCGTCACACGCGACTTCATGACCATGCGCTCGGTGGGCGTCATGCAGGAGTTCACCCGTGAAGACAAACGCCTGGCGCGCTCCAGGCGCTTCGAGCGAGAGGCCCAGGCCAGTGAGGCCAGCCGTGCCATGGCCCTTTCCCAATTGCAACGTGCCACAGCCATGGCCTGGCTGGAGCGGTATTTTCAGGAACGCATGCTGGCACTGGTCAAAGCGCAGCGCGATGGAATCCGCCTTCAGATCGACGCTGCCGAGACCGCCTACCGAGGTGGGCGGGGGTCGCAAGCCGATGTGTTCTCCGCACGAGCGGCACTCGCCCAGATCGATGACCGGATCGACCAAACCACGCGCGAGGTGGCCACCGCCAGGACCGCATTGGCGCGGTGGACAGGTGGGGCCTCAGACACAGGGTTGGGCGATGCGCCCGACACAGGCCATGTCCACCTGCACCAGGCTGATCTGGAAAACGCGCTGGCCTCCCATCCCGACATCGTCGTCATGGTGAAGCAGGAGGAAATGGCACAGGCCGATGCAGACGTGGCGCGGGCCGACAAGCAAACCGATTGGAGCGCTGAGCTGATGCTCAGCCAGCGCGGACCGGGCTATTCGAACATGGCCTCTTTCAATGTGTCGGTCCCCTTGCAATGGGATCAAAAAAACCACCAGGATCGAGAACTGGCCGCCAAGCTGTCCACGGTTGAACAGATGCGCGCCCAACGCGAAGAAGCGACACGGACGCACCTTGCTGAGGTCACGGACATGCTGCAAAGCTGGCACAGCGGCCGCGATCGACTGAGCCGCTACGAAAGCACCCTGATCCCGCTGGCAGCCGAGCGCACGCGCGCCACCTTGTCGGCCTACCGAGGTGGCAACGCAACGCTGGGCTCGGTGCTGGAAGCCCGCCGCATGGAGTTGGACGCCAGGATGGACCGGCTGCGACTCGACATGGAAACCGCCCGCATCTGGGCTCAGCTCAACTACCTGATGCCGGCCTACAGCGACGTGGCCACGCCTCATCCCTGACCGCCGCGATGGAGACCCACATGAAACTCAAAACCCTGGTGATCACACTGATCGCCACCGCCACGCTGGTCGCTGCTGCTTATGGGCTGTACGCCCAGGGCATGAAAACCGGCATGCGCATGAGCACGGCCTCTGCGCAGCATGCCACCCAGCCCGTCGATGAAGCCGACGCCGCCCAAGCGCTGCCGCAAAGCGTGTCTGAAGGTGAAGATGCGACCCGACGGCACATTGCCAAGGGCATCAAGGCTGGTGATGTTGACCCGATGACAGGCAAGAAGGTCTTGTACTACCACGACCCCATGGTGCCAGGCAACAAGTTCGACAAGCCCGCCAAGTCGCCCTTCATGGACATGATGCTGGTGCCTGTCTACGCAGACAGCGACGGCGACCAGGGCAAGGTCACCGTCAGCCCACGCATCCAGCAGAACCTGGGCGTGCGCTCTGCAGAGGTCACTGAGGGCGTGCTCTCTCCGCAGGTTTCGGCCGTGGGCAGCATTGCCTACAACGAACGCGACCAGGTCGTCGTGCAGGCACGGGCCACCGGCTATGTGGAGCGCCTGTATGTGCGCGCCACCTTGGATCCGGTCAAGCAGGGTCAGCCCCTGGCCGATATCTATGTGCCCGATTGGGTGGCCGCACAGGAAGAGTTCCTGTCAGTTCGCCGCATGCAGGGTGCCGACATGGGCAGCTTGGTCGATGGCGCCCGCCAGCGCATGCGCCAGGTCGGCATGAGTGAGGATCAGATCAAGCGCGTCGAGCAAACCGGCAAGGCCCAGCCACGCATCACACTGGTGGCGCCCATCAGCGGCGTGGTTAGCGAGTTGATGGTGCGCGAGGGCATGTCCCTGATGCCCGGCGCCACCTTGCTGCGCATCAACGGTGTGTCCACGGTCTGGGCCAATGCCGAAGTGCCAGAAAGCCAGGTGGCCCAAGTGCGCCCTGGTACCAAGGTCCAGGCGCGCAGCCCGGCCGTGCCCGGCACCACCTTTGAGGGCAAGGTGCAGGCCCTGGTGCCCGAGGTCAACCCCGGCACGCGCACCCTCAAGGCCCGGGTGCAGTTGAACAACCCCGGCGCCCACCTGGTGCCTGGCATGAGCGTGACCATGCAGTTCATGGACATGCGTGCCGAGAAAGTTCTGTTGATCCCCACCGAGGCGGTCATCCAGACGGGCAAGCGCACCGTGGTCATGCTGGCCGAGGACAAGGGTCGATTCCATCCGGTTGAAGTCGAGACCGGCATCGAGAGCAATGGCCAGACCGAGGTCAAACGCGGCCTGGATGCGGGCCAGCGCGTGGTGGTGTCATCGCAGTTCCTGATCGATTCGGAAGCCAGCCTCAAGGGTGTGGAAGCGCGCCTTAACGGTGGGTTGCCACCAACCAAAGCCAACACCGCGCCACGGCATGAAGGGCAAGGCAAGGTCGAAGCCATCGGGCGCGATGCGATCACGCTGTCGCATGGCCCGATTGCCTCGCTCAAATGGGGCGCCATGACGATGGACTTCAAGGTGCCGCTCAAGGGTGGCTTGCCTCGCAACCTGGAGGTGGGCGACCAAGTGAGCTTCGAGTTCTACATGGATGCTGATGGCATGCCCCAGTTGACCAGCCTGTCACCCATGGCGCCTGAACCCTCAACAGCACCTAAAGCCAGTTCAGGCAGCGCAGGGAGCAAGTCATGATCGCCCGCCTGATCCGCTGGTCCATCAGCAACCGCTTCCTCGTGCTGCTGGCTACGCTGATGCTCAGCGCCTGGGGCGTGTATTCGGTGATGAGAACGCCGCTGGATGCATTGCCTGATCTGTCGGATGTGCAGGTGATCATCCGCACGACCTATCCAGGCCAGGCACCGCGCATCGTCGAGAACCAGATCACCTACCCGCTGACCACCACCATGCTGTCAGTGCCTGGCGCCAAGACGGTGCGAGGCTATTCCTTCTTCGGCGACTCCTACGTCTACGTGCTGTTCGAGGATGGCACCGACCTGTACTGGGCCCGCTCGCGCGTGCTGGAGTATTTGAACCAAGTGCAGTCGCGCCTGCCAGCCAGTGCCAAGGCCTCCCTGGGGCCTGATGCCACCGGCGTGGGCTGGATCTACCAGTACGCCTTGGTGGACCATGGCGGCACGCAAGATGCCGGGCAACTGCGGGCGCTGCAAGATTGGTTCCTCAAGTACGAGCTCAAGACCGTGCCCAATGTGGCGGAGGTGGCTTCCGTCGGCGGCATGGTGCGCCAGTATCAGGTCGTGCTCGATCCGGACAAGCTGGCCGCCTACAACATCCCGCACACCAAGGTGGTTGAAGCCATCCAGAAGGCCAATCAGGAAGCGGGCGGCTCGGTGTTGGAGCTGGGCGAGGCCGAGTACATGGTGCGTGCCTCGGGCTACCTGCAATCGCTGGACGACTTTCGGCAAGTGCCTTTGATGACCACGGATGCAGGCGTGTCGGTGCGCCTGGGTGATGTGGCCCGCATCCAGATCGGGCCGGAGATGCGCCGGGGCATTGGCGAGTTGGACGGTGAGGGAGAAGCTGCAGGCGGCGTGATCGTGATGCGCTCAGGCAAGAACGCGCTGGAGACGATTGCCGCCGTCAAGGCCAAACTCAAGACCCTGCAGGCCAGCCTGCCCAAGGGCGTGGAGATCGTGCCCGTGTACGACCGCTCCAGCCTGATCGAGCGTGCAGTGGACAACCTCTCGCACAAGCTGCTGGAAGAGTTCGCCGTGGTGGCCGTGGTGTGCTTTGTCTTCCTGTTTCACCTGCGCTCGGCCCTGGTGGCCATCATCTCGCTGCCCCTGGGCATTTTGGCCGCCTTCATCGTCATGCACTACCAGGGGGTGAATGCCAACATCATGTCCTTGGGCGGCATCGCCATTGCCATCGGGGCCATGGTGGACGCGGCTGTGGTGATGATTGAGAACGCCCACAAGCACCTGGAACACTGGGCGCACGACCATCCCGATCAAACCCTGGAAGGGACCGAGCGTTGGAAAGTCATTGGCGACTCAGCCGCAGAGGTTGGACCTGCGCTGTTCTTCTCGCTGCTGATCATCACCTTGTCCTTTGTGCCTGTGTTCACGTTGGAGGCACAAGAAGGACGGCTGTTCTCGCCTCTGGCCTTCACCAAAACCTACGCCATGGCTGCGGCTGCAGGTTTGTCGGTCACGCTGATCCCCGTGCTGATGGGCTACTTGATCCGTGGGCGCATTCCCGCAGAGCAAAGCAACCCGCTCAATCGATTCCTGATCGCCCTCTACAGACCACTGCTCAATGCCGTCTTGCGCAGCCCCAAGCTCACGCTGGCCGCGGCCGCCGTGCTGCTGACTCTCAGCCTGTGGCCCCTGCAACACATCGGCGGTGAGTTCATGCCTCGGCTAGATGAAGGAGATCTGCTCTATATGCCTTCGGCCCTGCCGGGCTTGTCCGCAGGCAAGGCGGGCGAGTTGCTTCAGCAGACTGACCGCTTGATCAAAACCGTGCCCGAGGTGGCCAGTGTGTATGGCAAAGCAGGCCGTGCGGAAACCGCCACCGACCCGGCGCCCATGGAGATGTTCGAGACCACCATCCAGTTCAAGCCCAAGGACCAATGGCGCCCCGGCATGACGCAAGACAAGTTGGTCGATGAGCTGGACCGCATCGTCAAGGTGCCAGGCCTGGCCAACATCTGGGTGCCACCCATTCGCAACCGCATCGACATGCTGGCCACGGGCATCAAGAGCCCTGTCGGGGTCAAGGTGGCGGGCACCGACCTGGCCACCATCGACCGCCTCACGGGCGAGATTGAGCACGCCCTCAAGGACGTGCCCGGCGTGAGCAGCGCCTTGGCCGAGCGGCTGACAGGTGGGCGCTATGTGGACGTCAACATCCGCCGCGATGCCGCCGCGCGCTTTGGCATGAACATCGCCGATGTGCAATCGGTGATCAGCTCGGCCGTGGGTGGCGAAAACATTGGCGAAACAGTTGAAGGCCTGCAGCGCTTCCCGATCAACCTGCGCTATCCCCGCGAGACACGCGACTCCTTGGAGAAGCTGCGCACACTGCCCATCGTCAACGAACGTGGCCAGCGGTTGGTCTTGTCCGACGTGGCCGACATCCGCATCACCGATGGCCCGCCTATGCTCCGCAGCGAGAACGCACGGCTGTCTGGTTGGGTCTATGTGGACATCCGGGGGCGCGATCTGCGCTCGGCGGTACAGGACATGCAAAAGGCCGTCGCGGCCAAGGTCAAACTGCCGCCTGGCTACTCGGTGTCATGGTCTGGGCAGTTCGAGTTCCTGGAGCGGGCCACGGCCAAGCTCAAGGTCGTGGTGCCCTTCACGCTGCTGATCATCTTCGTGCTGCTGTACCTGACCTTCGGAGCCTTTGACGAAGCCTTGCTGATCATGGCCACC
>JAGWTR010000004.1 GCA_028868855.1 Burkholderiales bacterium
TCGGTCCACCATCACTTAAGAAGGCCAGGGTTCGCTCTGGCTTTTCTCATTGCGCCAGCATTGCGCTGTCGGGGTGAGCCGCGTTTCCCCCTTGGGGCCGTGAGGCGACGCAGGAGACATCAATGACACGCCGACACACTGAACGACATCGCACTGATCGCATTGGATGGCTGCGCGCGGCAGTGCTGGGCGCCAATGACGGCATTGTTTCGACCGCCAGTCTGATCATCGGCGTTGCCGCAGCCAGCGCCACCAAGGAAGGCATCCTGGTAGCAGGCATCGCCGGTCTGGTCGCTGGCGCGATGTCAATGGCCGCGGGGGAATATGTCTCCGTGCAATCGCAGGCCGACACCGAAGGGGCCGATCTGTCGCGGGAGCGCAGCGAGCTCGACAAGGACCCCATCGCTGAACACCGTGAGCTGGCGGCCGTTTATGAAGGCCGTGGACTTGAGCCTGCCCTGGCCAGCCAGGTCGCTGAGCAACTGATGGCTCACGATGCGCTGGGGGCCCATGCGCGCGACGAATTGGGCATCTCTGAAGCGCTCAGTGCTCGGCCGATCCAGGCCGCGTTGGCCTCTGCGGCGAGCTTTTCAATCGGGGCGGTGATGCCGCTCGCCGTGACGGCCATGGCACCCGCGCAGGGCCTCATTGCCTGGGTGGCGGCGACATCACTCATCTTCCTGGCGCTGTTGGGCGCGGTGGCAGCCAGCGCTGGCGGGGCCAGCGTGGCCACGGGCGCATGGCGTGTCACGTTCTGGGGTGCGATCGCCATGGCAGCCACTGCGGGCGTGGGCGCCCTCTTTGGCACGGCGGTCTAGCGCGCGAGGCCGTCGTTGAAGACTACCTCTTGAGCCGATAGCCGGTTCTGAATATCCACGCGATCACCGCCAGCGACACCGCCATGAAGGCCACCGTCATGGCCAGACTGAGCGCCACGCTCACATCGGCTTTGCCATAAAAACTCCAGCGAAAGCCACTGATCAGGTAGACCACCGGGTTGAACAGCGTGACCGCCTTCCACATGGGCGGCAACATGTTGATTGAATAAAAACTGCCGCCCAAAAAGGTCAAGGGCGTGATGATCAGCATGGGCACCAGTTGCAGCTTTTCGAAGTTATCGGCCCAGATGCCGATGATGAAACCGAAGAGGCTGAAGGTCACCGCCGTCAGCACCAGGAACACCAGCATCCAGAAGGGATGCGCGATGTAAATCGGCACGAACAGCGTCGACGTCGCCAGGATGATCAGGCCCAGCAAGATCGACTTAGTGGCAGCGGCCCCGACATAGCTCACCACAATCTCCAGGTAGGAAACCGGTGCGGACAGCAATTCGTAGATCGTGCCGGTGAACTTGGGGAAGTAAATCCCGAACGAGGCATTGGAGATGCTCTGCGTCAGCAGCGACAGCATGATCAGCCCAGGCACGATGAAGGCGCCGTAGCTCACCCCATCGATCTCAGGAATGCGCGAGCCGATCGCCCCGCCGAAGACGACGAAGTACAAGGACGTCGAGATCACGGGGGCGATGATGCTCTGCATCAGGGTGCGCCAGGTGCGTGCCATTTCGAACTTGTAGATCGCACGCATCGCGTGGACATTGACGTGAAAGCTCATGCTTCTTCCTTCACCAAGCTGACGAAGATGTCCTCAAGCGAACTCTCGGTGGTCTGGAGGTCCTTGAAGCCAATGCCTGCCTCGCTCAGGGCCTTGAGCAAGGCGGCAATGCCCGTCTCCTCACTTCGCGTGTCGTAGGTGTAGACCATTTCGCTGCCCGCTTTGGACAACTCCAGGCGGTGCGCCGCCAGTTGCGCGGGCACGGTGCGCAGTGGCGTCTGCAATTGCAAGCTCAGCTGCTTCTTGCCCAGCTTGCGCATGAGCTCCACCTTGTCCTCCACCAAAATAAGCTCCCCCTTGCTGATGACCCCGATGCGGTCGGCCATTTCTTCGGCCTCCTCGATGTAATGCGTGGTCAGGATGATGGTGACGCCGGTGGCCCGCAAGGAGCGCACTAACTCCCACATATCGCGTCGCAGCTCGACGTCGACCCCGGCGGTTGGCTCGTCCAGGAACAGGATCTGGGGTTCGTGCGACAGCGCCTTGGCAATCAGCACGCGGCGTTTCATGCCACCTGACAGGGTGATGATCTTGTTGTCCTTTTTGTCCCAAAGCGACAGCTCGCGCAGCACTTTTTCGATGTGGGCGGGATTGGCGGGCTTGCCAAACAGGCCGCGGCTGAACGACACCGTGGCCCACACGGTCTCGAATGCATCGGTGGTCAGTTCTTGTGGCACCAGGCCGATCTTGGCGCGCGACTCGCGGTAGCCGGTGACGATGTCGTGCCCATCGACGAGCACGCTGCCCCCGCTGGCGGTGACGATGCCGCAGATGGCGCTGATCAGCGTCGTCTTACCCGCCCCGTTGGGGCCGAGCAAGGCCAAGATTTCGCCGCGCCGGATGTCCAGGTTGACGTCCTTGAGCGCCTGAAACCCCGAGGCGTAGGTTTTGGAAAGGTGGGCAATGGAGATGATCGCATTCATGGTCGCGACCATACCTGATCACCACCCTATTTGTGCCAGAACGGTCTACGCCGAACGGCTTTTCCAAGGGCCAGCGCGCAAGCGGCGGCCGTCTGAGCTTGATGGGCCGTCAACCAACCCACGGCAAACCATGTGCGCGGATCAGGCTGAGTCCGGGCGCGAAACACCTCCAACGCCACCGCCTCGTCGCGGTGCAGACTCAAGGCCTGCAGCGCCGGTTGCAGCGCAGCGACATAGGCTTGCACCTCGTGCTTGTCAAAGAGCGGTGCGATCGACTCGATCAGGTAGCGAAGCCTCTTCAGGCGCTTGCGAACGCGGTGCTGCTCGCTGGGCTCCATCGCCTCAAATTGCTTGCTGGCGTGGGTCATCTGCGTGCGCAAATGCGTGAGACGCGAACAAAGCTCCTTTCGAGCGGCTGCGGGTTTGTCCAGCGCCCCGCCCCGATCCGCACGGGGGCTCTCGGCGAGACTCAGTTCGTTCAACTGTCGCAGGCTCGCTTGAAATGCGGGATCGCACACGGTAACGCGCGGATCGGGCACGGGGCCGGTGTTGAACACACGGCGCGCCGCTGGAGCGCCCACCGCACTCAGTCGCGCTTCGACCTCGGGCAGCACGTTGTGCACGTCGCGGTAGCGCCCGAGTTGACGAAATGCCTCGGCCAGCGGCTCCTCCGAGGCGGGGTCGAGGTCTGCACAGAAGTCATGCAGGACATGCGCCGCCGTGCGCAAACGGCGCAGCCCAACGCGGAGTTGATGGACATGCTCCTCGTCAATGCTTCCCGCCGCCACCTCATTGGTATTGGGCAAGATTTGCATGAGGCACGAACGCACGATGGCGCGCAACAGCGCGTCGGCGGACCACTTCGAATCATGATCTAGAATGGCAATCATTCGCATTTGTGTTTATTTCCATTGGGACTCCATGGTGTTCGCCCTCTCCCGTCCCTTCTCGTTGCTCAGCGGTTTTCGCCGGACGGTACGGTTGCGGCACCATGCGGTGCTCCTCTTGTCGCCCTGTCTGCTGGTGGCGTGTGGCGGCGGATCGTCTGCCGAACGTTCAGCGGCCACCGCTGCTTCGGCCATCTTGTCACCGGCTGCGGCATTGGGCGAAAAGATTTTTCGCGACGCATCCTGGTCCGCCTCGGGTCAGCAAAGCTGTGCCAGCGGCCACCCAAGTGCCCGCCAGGCCGATGGCAGCCTGCCGGTGCAGTACCGAGGCAACGTCAACGTGACGGAAGCGCCCTACAACCGACAAGCCGGACAGGCGCCAGCACTGTCCGACACCGAGATTGAAGACATGCTGGCCTTTCTTTCGACCCCGACGGACGGATATCAACCATGAGCACTTTTAGAGCCCTTCCATGAATCTGCGAACCACCCATATTGCCTCCGCCGCGTTGCTGGCCCTGGTCGCCACCACCGCGGGCGCCCAGGCCGCCACCGCCTCCACCACCGAAGCGCTGTTGCTGCAACGACTTGAGGGTCTGGCCAAGGAGTTGGAAAGCGTCAAGGCCGAGCTGCACAAAATGCAGGACGCGCAGGCCATCACCGCCGCCACGGCACAGGCCACGGCCGCCACCGTCGCCGCCAACACCGCAGCCGCACCAACGGCATCGGCCACCGAGCTCACGTCCTATGGCGAGATCAACTACACCCGGCCCCAGAAAAACACTCCGGCCACGCAGACCGATGTCGCACGCTTCGTGCTGGGCTACCAGCATCGCTTCAACGAGCAGACCAAGGTCGTGGCAGAACTCGAACTCGAGCACGCGGTCTCATCGGCGTCTGACCAGGGTGAAGTGGAGGTCGAGCAAGCTTATGTGGAGCACCGGCTCAACGACCGCTATGGCCTGCGTGGCGGCTTGTTCTTGATCCCGCTGGGCATGCTCAACAACAACCATGAGCCAACGGCCTTCTATGGCGTCCAGCGCAATATGGTGGAGACCGCCATCATCCCCTCGACCTGGCGTGAAGCGGGCATCCAGGTCTTTGGTGAGCATGACAACGGTGTGTCCTGGAGCGCCGGCCTGACCACCGGCTTTGACCTGGGCAAATGGGATGGCACCTCCAAGGAAGGGCAGCAGTCCCCGCTGCGCTCCATTCACCAGGAAGGCCAACTGGCCAATTCGAAAGACCTCTCGGTCTTTGGCTCCGTGGATTGGCGCGGCCTGCCCGGCTTGCGCCTGGGTGGTGGACTGTTCACCGGCAAAGTCGCTCAAGGCGCTGCCAACTTCGCGGCCCCTGAAGCCCGTCTGACCGTTTTGGATTTGCACGCCAAATGGACACCCGGTCCATGGGATTTTTCAGCGGTCTATGCCAACGGTGCGATCACAGGTGCCGGCGATCTGAACACCACGCTGGCGGGCAGCACCGCGCTGGTCCCCAAGTCCTTTGATGGCTGGTACCTTCAAGGCGCCTACAAATTCCGCTTGGGTGGCGACTACGCGGTCGCCCCGTTTGGACGCTTGGAGCGTGTCAACACGGCGCGCAGCTTCGACGGCATAGTCACCAGCATGAACCTCTCCTCGTATCCGACGGAAGAAATTGTGACCTTGGGAGCCCACATCAACATCGCGCCCACCGTGGTGATCAAGACCGACATTCGGCGCTACAAAGAGAACACCGATGCGAACAGCTTCAACCTCGGCCTGGGGTTCTCGTTTTGAGCACGCCGATGAAGGGCCTGCAATGGCTTCCCCTGTCGATCGTGGCGACCCCGATGCTGGCGGGCCTGCCAGCCCATGCCACGCAATACGCCACCGCTGACGAAGCGGCCAAGCGCAGTTTTCCGCAAGCCACCAGCTTTCGGGACACCACGATTCAACTGACGCCGCAAGACATGCGCGCCATTGCCGCCGGGGCCGGCGTGCCAGCGCGGTCGGCCCAATGGCACGTCCTGGTCGCCATGAACGCCGACAAACCCATTGGCGTGGTGGTGCTTGACGGGGTGATCGGCAAGTTTGAGCTGATCGATTACGCCGTGGCCATCGACCCCGACGGGAAGGTTCGCAACGTCGAAATCCTGAGCTATCGGGAAAGCCACGGCTACGAGATCCGCCTGCCCGCCTGGCGCAAGCAGTTCGTGGGCAAAGACAAAACCGCCCCCCTGCGTGTCGGCGACGACATCGCCAACATCAGCGGCGCCACCATGAGTTGCGAGCACGTCACCGATGGGGTGCGGCGCATCGTCGCGGTGGTGAGCGTGCTGCGCGCGGCCGGCAAGCTGTGATGCCGTGATGCCCGTGGGAGAGCCCCTGCGCCGCCGCGCCAAGCCTTTCTTGGGCACACTGGTTGAAATAGCAGCGTCTGCGCGCAGCGAGGCGCAGTTCGTGCAGGCCACCGATGCGGCCTTCGAGCGCATCGCGCAAGTGCACCGGGCCATGAGCTTTCATGAGCCGAGCAGCGACCTGCGCGCCATCGCCCGCGCGCCCTCACAAAGCGTGCTCGCCATCGCACCCGACACGTGGAACACCTTGGCGCTCGCGCTGGACATGGAAGCGGCCAGTGATGGCATCTTCAATGCGGCCATCGCTCCGGCGTTGGTCTCGCGTGGATTGTTGCCGCCACCCGATGGCGCACAGACACCGCAAGCGCCGTCCCTGCGCGAAGGCATCGCGCTGGAAAGTGACTTCGGCATTCGCATCCTGGCCCCCGTGTGGATCGACCTGGGGGGCATTGCCAAGGGCCATGCCGTGGACCTGGCTGTGGCGGCCTTGACAGCTCAGGGCATCGAGTCCGGCGTGGTCAACGCTGGCGGCGATCTGCGCGTGTTCGGGCCACTGACTCAAGCGCTGTCGGTGCGATGGCCAGCCCACCCAACACAGGCCGTGACGATTGCCCGAATCACCGACCTCAGTGGCGCCACCAGCGGCGGATATTTTTTGAATGTCGACGCGGCCGCCATCGCACACCCAGGCATGGTGGGCCATCGTGAAGGCCCCTCGCCAGACTCGGTGACCGTGATCGCCCCGCGCTGCGCCGTCGCAGATGCCTTGACCAAGGTGCTGTGGCTGCGCGGCCCCGATGCGCAGGCTGTGCTGCGCCGCTATGATGCCCAGGCCGTGCTGATCGACCGGCTCGGCCACATCACACGGATTTAAAGCCCTGCATTTTCATGACAAGACACCATCGAGGACCGCATACCGTCCGGCGATTCCGGCTGACCATCCGGCACCGATGGGGCGTCTACGGGGCCTTTGCGGCGCTATGGCTGACAGGGTGCCTGTGGTTGATCGCCCACTTCTTCCTTCGAAAAGAAGGCGAGATGGGCGCGATCGTTCACCCCATCGAGCCTTGGTCCCTGAAGGTGCATGGGGCCGCCATTCTGGCGTTTGCCGTCCTGGCGGGCTCGCTCTGGCCCGTGCACATCAGGCCCGCCTGGCGAGCGCATCAGAACCGTCGTTCGGGTGTGTCCATGGTGGTAATGCTGATGCTGCTGACCGTGACAGGCTATCTGCTGTACTACGGATCAGGCGACACCTTGCGCGACTGGGTCGGGCTGATTCACTGGGCCTTCGGTCTGGGCGTTCCAGCGCTGGTATTGCTGCATGTGTGGTTTGGGCGCCGCCGCACCTGATCGGACCAATCCCGACATCACTCCCGATTCAGCAGCAGATCGGCGATGACGGGCCGGTGCTCCGATCCCTCCTTGCCTCCGGCGAAGCAATCGGCCACGCCCAGCAAGGGGTCCACCAGGATGTGATCAATGCGCAAGAAGGAAATGCCCGGCCGCAGGGAGTGTCCGTGGGTGTACCCATAGCCGACACCCGCCGCCGAAAAGGCATCGCGCACACCCGTGTTGAGCAAGGCACGCACCACCAGCGAGTGCTCCGGCGCATTGAGGTCGCCCCCGATGATGACCGGGTGCTTGCTGGCCTGCACGGCGCGCGCCAAGCCCTGGGCTTGCGTCATGCGCATGGCCACGTTCTGCTCCCATTCCCCGACACCCTGCAACTTCTCGTGGCGAGCCGCGTTCAGGCCCTCGCGCGGCGTCAGAAAATGCACCGTGAACAAATCCAGCTTGGCGCCCTTGACGTTGACAATGCAGTGGACATAGCTGAGGTGGTGCTCTTTGGCTGGGAGCAAACCGATGCCGCACTCCTGCATGGGGAATCGACTGGCGACAATGTATTGCCCCGATGCGTACACCTGACGACCACTGAACATTCGGATCGCCGCCGGATTGGTCTCCCGCACGGCCGCCAGTTCGCCAGCATCTTGCATCACCAGGATGTCCGGGTCATGCAGAGCCACTTCCCAGCCAATCCGCTGCATGCCGTCCAGGAGGAGGGCGGCCCGATACGCCTTGACGTTGTACGTCATCATGCGCACACGTCCGTCGCCGGCATCGCCGGTGTGCAACTCCAATCCCATGATGACCGTCACCACGAGCGACAGTCCCAGCAGGGCTGCCACACGCCAACCCCAGCTCAGCGTGAAGGACAAGCCGACCACCACCAGCGCCGGCAGCAAATAAGCGGGATACGGCACATACTGCGCCAGGGCCAGGAACCAGGCTCGCTCCGGGCCAAGTTGATACCCCACCGCGACCAGCACCGCGCCGCCCAGCGTCATCACAACCGCAAGACGCCCCAGCCACTGCACCGCCCAGAGAACACTCCGCTTCACACCGTCTCCAATGACTTGGTTTCCATGGGCGCAGTCTGCCATCTCCCGCGTGCCTGTGCATTTCATCCACCACGAAGTTTTTGATCCCGACTTACTCGACCCGTGATCAAACCGCTGCGGTCAGGCCGGGGTCTCAACCGCGCGGTACAGAGCGCGCACAAAGTCGGACTGGGTGATCATGCCCACCAGGCGGTTGTTCTCGCCGATGATCGGGATGTGGTGGTGCCCATCCTCGGAAAAAAGTGGCACCAGATCGACCACATGCCGGTCTTCGCTGGCCACACGGACCTGACGCGTCATGATCTGACCGACCACTTCGGGCTTGTCCGAGTACAGCGAGGTGGTGCGGCGGATCAGCTTGCGCAGCTGGCTCGCAATCCCGTCATGCATGTCGACATCGGCATGCCGCATGAAGTCTGCCATCGTGACAATGCCGACAACGCGATCCGCGCGGTCCACCACGGGCAAGGCCTTGATGCGATGCTGTCGCATCAAACTCCAGGCATCTTGCAATGAGGAGCCAAACTCGACCGTGATGAGTTGCCGCGACATGATGTTGCCGCAGCGAAGCTCGCCGAGGCGCCGACGGTAGGACTCCATTTCAGTTTCCTGCAGCAGCGCCTCCAGGTCGTCCCGGCTGATGTCCAGCACCTGGTTGTAGCGCGCCAGCACCGCGTCCAAATCAACGGAATTGAAGCGCTGCGCCGATGCACCCAAAACCTTGCCACCAGGCCGCGCCACCACTTGCACGTGGGGATAGCGCCTCCCCGTGGCGGTGTTGTAGACGATACCGGCCACGACAAGCAAGCCCGAGTTGACAAAGGAGGGAAACCAGGCGAAGTGAAACTGTGTGGCATGGCTGAGCACGGCAATCAGGGCCATCGCGCCACCTGGCGGGTGCAGGCACCGAAGCGCGAACATCAAGACGATGGCCAGCGCCACCGCCAAACCACCAGCCAAGGCAGGATCATCGATCCAGCGCACGCAGGCGATGCCCACCAAGGCCGACACGGTATTGCCACCGACCACCGCCCACGGCTGGGCCAGAGGGCTGGCCGGCAGCGCGAACATCAGCACCGCACTCGCGCCCATCGGCGCCACCAGCCACAGGCCCACCCCGCCAGAGCCCACCATCCACCGGCACACCAACGCCGTGAATAGCAGCCCCAGCACAGCACCCAAGGCGGCACGCCAGCGCTCTTGGGCATTGACGGCCATGCGCCCCGGGACAAAGGCACGAAGCCAGACACGCAGAGCCCTCCTCGGGAGGACGCCTCGACCCGGTGAGGACGCGGGCACGGCAGTTCTTGGTTCGGTGAATTTGTCCTGTGTGATCATCGTCAAAGGAGACAGAACGACAATGTGTAATCGTCGACGATTGCGAAAATAAGATATATATTTTACACATCTTCTAGCGCTGACACCCCCACCCATGACTGACTTGCTGACCCTTCAAGAACCGCCCAAGAACAAGCCCGTCGCACCACAATGGCGTGCCTTTCTTGAATTGGGCTTTCGTCCCCTTTATCTCGCCGGCATCTTGTGGGCCGCGGTATCGATTGGTGTGTGGATCTTTTGCCCGGGACTGATCACCGGCCCCATGAAGGGACTGGCCTGGCACGCCCATGAAATGTTGTGGGGGTTCATTGCCACGATTGCCGTTGGATTCCTCCTGACCGCCGGTAAAAACTGGACCGGCACCAACCCCTTGCACGGAAGGGCCCTGGCGGGCTTGTGCGGTTTGTGGATGCTGGCCAGGCTGGGCTACCTCATGCGCGGCGAATGGCCGTTCTGGGGCGCCGCAGGTGCTGAATTGCTGTTCTTTGGCATCGCCGCCGCCGCCATGCTCCGCGTCGTTCACAAGGGCAAGAACACCCGCAATTACGGTGTGCCCTGGATGTTGCTGGGTTTGGGCTTGACCGATGCGCTCTACCTCCAGGCGGCTCATTCCGGTGACTACACCTTGCTCATACAACGCTTCAACGCCGGCTTGCTGGTCATGGCCGCCATTGCCCTGCTCGTGGCCCGACGCGTGATCCCGTTTTTTGCCATGCGCGCGGTCAGCGGACTGACCCTTCCGCTGCAGACGCGCAGCGGGCACCTTCAACTGGCCGCTTGCGTTCTGGCGATCGTTAGTGTGGCGCTGGGGCTGAATCAGCCCCAAGCCGTGGCCCTGGCAGTCGCTGGCGCACTGGCCCTTTACCAAGTGCTGTCATGGAAGCCCTGGGCGGTGCGCCACAAACCGATCCTGTGGATCTTGTATGTGGGATACGCCGCTCTGGGCGCTGGCCTGCTGGTCGCTGCGGCCAACGCAGCAGGAGCGGCGCTGCGCCCGGCGGTGCATGTGCACGTCATTGCACTGGGCGGCTTCTCCGTGCTGATCATTGGCATGGTCACGCGCACGGCGCTGGGCCACCTGGGCCGCCCCCTGGAGCTCGACCGCAGCATGCGGGCGAGTTACTACCTGATGTTGCTGGCCATCGCCCTACGCCTGCTCGCCTTGGCGCCCTCACCGGCCAGCACACTGATGCTTGAATTGGCCGGCGCACTCTGGATTGCCGCATGTGGCCTGTACCTGTGGCGCTTCTGGCCCATGATGATCAGGCCCAGACCTGATACGGGGATCCCCTTGCGGCCCGCGAAATCACCAGCCAGGTGAATCTAGGCGAACTTTGGTCAGCGGTTAAAATCGGCGCCGCCTGCCACTCGGCAGACGACCAACCTCCGCATCCAACCGGCCCTTTGCTGCCCGCAATTCGCAGTACAGGGACCATGCCTGGCGCTCACGCACCACATGACAGCATCTCCTTATTTTCCGGCCAAAAAGAGCACCTTTCAGCTGTCAGCAACACAAGCGTTCGCATGCTTTGCCGCAATCCATTTGCTGCTGTTCACCTTGCTTCCTGTTCTGCTGACCAGCAATCTGCCACTGGACGCCATCGAGGCTTTGGTGTGGGGCCATGAGTGGCAGTTGGGCTACTACAAACACCCGCCCATGTCGGCCTGGCTGGCCGAGCTCTTCCGATTTGGCACGCACGACTGGACCATCTACGCTCTCTCGCAAGTGATGGTCATCGCGGCCTTCAGCGGTGCATGGCTGCTGGCTGCTGATCTCATGAACCCATGGCTGGCCACCTTGTCGGTCATGGCGCTGGAGGGCGTGCACTATCACAACATCTCCAGCCTGGAGTTCAACGCCAATGTGGTGATGTACCCCTTCTGGCCGTGGGCCTGCCTGGCCTTTTGGCGCGCCTTGAAGACCGGCCACCTCCGGTGGTGGGCCTTGCTGGGGCTTGTATGCGGCCTGGGCACTCTGGGCAAATACGTTTTCCTGGCCTTGCCTGCCGCCATGACGCTGTATCTGCTGGCACACCCCGACGGCCGTGCCCACTGGCGCGGCAAGGGCCCATGGCTGGCCATGGGGGTGTTCGCCCTGGTCATGTCACCGCATGCATTTTGGCTGATCCAGCATCACGCCCCCACCCTGAACTACGCTTTGAACCGTGGCCACGCCAGTGATGTGCATGCCACCTTCGGTCACTGGCTGGGCCAACTGGTCGACTTCCTGGGCGCCCAGGCCTTCACGCTCATGCCGATGTGGGTCCTACTCAGAATCCTGGGCTGGCCCGGCCCGCAGTCCAGACGCCCCAGCGCCGACACCTGGGCCATGCTCGCCATGGGGGCGGGCCCGCTGTTCTTGTTCGTGCTTGCGGCGATTGTCTTGCGCATTGATCTTTTGCACATGTGGGCTTCCACGCTCTTTCTGACCAGTGCACCGCTGCTGCTGGCCTGGCGCCCACCGGCCGAGCTGCAGGTGGCCCGGTTTGTCCGGGCGGTGATTCTGTGGACCGCCTTCTCTGTGGGCATTTATGCCTTGTACATCGTGCTGGGTCCGAAGCTCAAACACCACCCTGATCGCACCGACTTCCCCGGCCGGGAGTTGGCCACCATGGTCGAGACCCGATGGCACCAACTCACCAAGCAACCCTTGAAGGTGGTGGTCGGGGACTCCTGGGTTGCGGGCAATGTCGCCGCCTATTCATCCGATCACCCCTCGGTGTACGTCGAGGGCAATCCCGCCGAAGCCCTGTGGCTGAACGACTCCATCGTCAAAGAACGCGGCGCTGTTTTCGTGTGGTTGGCGGATCGCTCGACACCACCGCTGGTCAGCGCCATGCGTGAGCGCTTCCCAAGCCTTCAGCAGCTGCCCGATGCGACCCTTCACTCCTTGGTGAATGGGCACCAATTCCCAGTCAGCGTGGCGTGGGCGGTGCTATTGCCGCAAGCGCAGCCAGAAACACCGCCCTCCTCGCCTTGAATCATGCGTGCCGGTGGTGGTCGTACGTCGCAAACCCTTGCCCATCCTTGGGCAAAGTTCGCCATGAAGGGTGTTTGAGGGACTGGCGGATGTCGTTAAGACCGGCGGCCCAGTGATCGCGCATGGTCAGCAGGCTGAACTCGTAATCCTTGGACAAGCCTTCCCACTCCTTGTCCTGATAGATCAGGTGCACCACCGAGAAAGACTTATCGCAGGCTGATTCGGCAGCACGCTTGCACCAGGGGTCGTTCTTGCGCACCTCGGCAGGGATCTGATCCAGCAATTGATGCAACATGCGACGATGCTCCTGCGTGCGGGCCATCAGGTCGGTGATGGCCCGGGTGCGGCTGGAAAACTGAATGTCCTTGAGGCGCTCCTGGACGTCGTACACGTTTTCCGGCACCACGCCCACAGCGCTCCACAGATCGACCTGAAAGGCCAAGGTATCGCGGCGCGGCGTGCTTCCCACGATGTGGCCCAAGGGCGTGTTGGACACCAAACCGCCATCCCAATAAAACTCGCCATCAATCTCGATGGCCGGAAAGCCTGGAGGCAAGGCACCGGACGCCATGAAGTGCTCAGGGCGCATCTGCTGGCGCGTGCGCCCATGCTGGTTGTCAAAAAATTCGAAATTGCCCGTTCGGACATTGACCGCCCCCACCGACACGCGCATCTCGCCTGCATTGATGCGGTCAAAGTCGGCGAATGTCTCAAGCGTGCTGCGCAGCTTGGTGGTGTCGTAGAAGCTGGCCTCGGTGGGCGACTGCCGCATGGCCAGCCAAGGCGCCATTCCACGGGGGGTGAAAAAATCCTTCTGCCCCTCCAAAATGGCGCGCCATGCTTCGAACGACGCAAAGGCACGGCGGATGGTCGGCGGAGACTTCTCAAGCATCGCCTGGATAGCGTCCGCCGGGGGCACAAAGTAGGCAGGACGACAGATCGTTTCCCAGAATTCGCGCAGGCGTTCCACACGTGTCTCGGCCGGATTGCCGGCAATGATGGCACTGTTGATGGCGCCGATAGAAATGCCCGCCACCCAATCAGGTTCGATGCCGGCTTCCGCTAAGCCCTCCACCACGCCCGCCTGGTAGGACCCCAGTGCCCCACCGCCCTGCAGTGCCAGCGCCACCACATCGAACGGCAAGTTCAATCTACGGGAGGTGGGTGATTCAGGCTCACAAGGGCCAAAAGGCTTGACATTGACAGTGCGGGTGACCATGGTTCTTGCCTCCAAATCTCTTCATGCTTTCAGCCACATACTATCGTTTTCCCGCCAACCAGGTCATCGAGCTGGGGACGCAAGTGATGTTGTGACACCAGGCGATGTCGCGCAGCGGCATCCGCAGGAGTGCCTCATGGATGGTCAGTCTGAATGGGTCTTGCAGACCAAGCAATGTGAAATCGGCCTGATTGAGAACCTCGGCCTGCACGTCCGTATGCAAAGGCACCGTGGCATGCATCACCGTGTGGATCGGAATTTGCAAAGGGCCCGCCAGCCGTCCTGCCACATGCACGTCCAGGTCCAGGGGCACCTGCAGATGAACAGGCACAGAAAAGCGCACCGGCACGCTGAATTTAACCGGCAGCACAACCTTCATCCGGGGCAACCACGAAACGAGAGGGACCTGCACTTCCACCTCAGTGACCACGGGCACCTCCTGGTCAACGCTGACGCTGGTATCCACAGGCAGTACGGTGTGGATGACAGCCGTCGCGCTGACCGGCTTGATCAACTCGACGCCCACAGTTTGATGGATGGGCACAGCAATGGTTGAGCGGGTATCGATGCGCGTTTGCAAAGGGGTGCGGACATCGGCCTGGGCGCGCAGGCCCGACGGCAAACGCACCTGGATGGATTGACCACGCAGGGGCACCATTGCCTGCCAGTGCGCCTCCACGTAGACACAGGCGCTGGCCACCATTGCTGACCAGACCAGCAAGGTGATCAGCACTGCCCACACCAATTGATGCGGACGCACCGGCCGGCTCACGGCGTGTGCCTCGCCGAACTGGCGGGTGCCAGAACAGGTGCAGGCCCAGGCCCAGACGCAGCCGCCGCATCAAGGCGAATGGCACTCAAGGGCACCTTGAGGTCCATGTGCTGCAAGCCCGCCTGCACACGCTGACCGGGAAACGTCAGGGTCGCATTCAATGGGGCAGTGATGGGCAATTTAAAGGACTCGCGGATGGGCACCTGCGTGTCCAGCACCGTGTCGATGCGTGCCGTCAGCGGCTCTGTCAAACGGACCAGGGCCGGTGCATCCAGGGACACAGGCAGCTGCTTGCGCACCGGGATGACCAAGCTGATCGGTACGTCAGCCTTGAGCGGCACCTTACCCTGGATGGGCAAGGTGATCGGTAGGCCCAGGATGCGAGTCTTGACTTTGGTATCCAGATCAATGGACTGGTCCACATGCAGTGTGTGCTCAATAGGCACGTCAAAACTGATGGGTACCGTCGTGTCCACACGAACGGTCAACCCAATGGGGTCGGTCAGGGGTATCCGCAAGGTCTCATGGACTGGCACCCTAACCTTCAGCGTCTGATCGATGCGGACCTGCACCTTGTTGCTCACCGCCGCCTGCACCGCCAGCTCGGTGGGCAGAACCACGTCAGCGACTTGATCCTTCAGGACAACGTGGGCCACCAGATGGGTCCAGGCCCAGTAGGCTGCGGCGCCTGCCAGCGCACTCATGGTCAGCAATACCGCGACCACGGTGAGGATCAAGGCTTTCCAGGTCACGACAGAAGGCTGGGGCTTTTGCATAGTGCTTGGACTCTAGCGCATGGAAGCCCCTTCCCCTGTGAACGGGCGGAATTCCAATCGAACTGCTTCCCGATTGATTCATGACACAGCGATCACTGCACCTTGAATTTGAACTTCCCGTCTTTGCCCGCGCTGATCTTGATCTTGCTGATGGACTGCCCCTCGGCCATGCGGGCCAGCACGCTGTCGGCAATCTCGGGCAAGAGCGTGCCGTTCAAAATGTGATCGACCGCGCGCGCACCCGTGTCCACCTCGGTGCAGCGGTTGAGCACCGCATCCATCAAGGCCTCATCGTAATCGAGCACCGCCAGGTGGTTGGTCGCCACGCGCTGGGCAATGCGGTCCAGCTTGAGGCGGATCACGTTAAGCAGCACATCGTCGCTCAAGGGGTAGTACGGCACAACCTTGGTGCGCCCAATGAACGCCGGCTTGAAAGTTTTGTACAAGGTCGGGCGCAAAGCCTCGGCCAGGGCCTCCGCGTCGGGCAACTCAGCCAGCGACTTCATCACCGTGCCACCCGCGGCCTCGTCGTGTCGGAAGCAGGCCTGCATGATGCCTTGCGAGCCGGCATTGGACGTCAAGATGATGACCGTGTTGCGGAAATCGATCTCGCGGCCCTCGGCATCGTCCATCAGGCCCTTGTCAAAAACCTGGAAGAACATCTCCAGCACGTCGGGGTGCGCTTTCTCGACCTCGTCAAGCAAGACCACGCTGTAGGGCTTGCGTCGCACGGCTTCGGTCAGCACGCCGCCTTCGCCATAGCCCACATAACCCGGCGGCGATCCCTTCAGGCCACTGACGCTGTGCGCCTCCTGGTATTCGCTCATGTTGATGGTGATGAGGTTGCGCTCACCGCCATACAGGATGTCGGCCAGGGCCAGAGCCGTTTCAGTTTTACCCACACCACTGGGGCCCACGAACAAAAACACCCCCTTGGGCTTGTTCGGATCTTCCAGGCCCGCGCGGGCGGTGCGCACACGCTGCGCGATCGCCGCCAAGGCGTGGTCCTGCCCGATCACGCGCTCTTGCAAGGTGGCCTGCAGGTTGCGCACGGTCTTGATCTCGTCCTTGACCATCTTACCCAACGGGATGCCCGTCCAGGCCGCCACGATCTCGGCCACGACAAGGCCATCAACCTGCATCGGAACCAAGGGGGTCTCGCCTTGCAAAGCAGCCAACTCGGCCTGCTTCAGCGACAGGAGTTCATGCTCCGGGCTGGCGTGCGCCGACACCAAGTTCGCCGCCTTCTTGCGCCCCTTGGTGGCGACCTTGGTCGCGTCCGTTGCCACATTCGCGTCGGCATCAGTACCGATGCCTCCATTGGGCACCGCACCGACTTGCGCCTCCAGCTTGACACGCAAGTCGCGGATGTCCTGCACCAATTGCTGCTCGAAAGTCCAGCGCTCCTCATCGGCCTTCAGGCCGATGGCGATGGCCTCGCGTTCAAGCTGCAACTCATCCAGCCGTTTGCCGTGGAGAGCGCCCGTGGCCTCCTCGCGACGCAAGGCCGCAGTCTCAGCGTCCAGGCGCTCCAGTCGCTTACGCGCATCCTCAATGCGGGCGGGTGTGGCGCTTTGACCCAGAGCCACCTTGGCGCAGGCCGTGTCCAGCACGCTGATGGCCTTGTCTGGCAACTGGCGGCCACTGATGTAGCGGGCAGACAAACGCACAGCCTCGGCGATCGCTTCGTCAAACAGGCGCACTCCAAAATGCTTTTCCATCAGTGGGGCCATGCCGCGCAACATGGAACAGGCCAGCTCTTCGCTCGGTTCCTCGACCTTGATGACCTGAAAGCGCCGCGCCAGTGCCGCGTCTTTTTCGAAGTATTTCTTGTACTCGCCCCAGGTCGTGGCTGCGATGGTGCGCAATTCGCCACGCGCCAGCGCCGGCTTGAGCAAATTGGCCGCGTCGTTCTGACCGGCTTGCCCGCCCGCCCCGATCATGGTGTGGGCCTCGTCAATGAACAAGATAATCGGGTGCGGGCTTTTCTTGACCTCATCGATCACGTTCTTTAGGCGGTTTTCGAACTCCCCCTTCACCGACGCGCCCGCCTGCAGCAAGCCCATGTCCAGCACATGAATGGCCACCCCTTGCAGTGACGTGGGCACATCACCTTGAGCCACCCGCAAGGCCAGGCCCTCGACCACGGCGGTCTTACCCACGCCCGCTTCGCCCGTCAGAATGGGGTTGTTCTGGCGGCGGCGCATCAGGATGTCGATGGCCTGACGAATCTCGGCGTCACGTCCGATGACCGGATCCACCTTGCCATCCAGGGCGCGTTGCGTCAGGTTGGTGGTGAACTGGTCCAGGGCAGGCGTCTGCCCCCCCAGGGTGCCGCTGGCGCTGACCTCCTCAGCGGCGCCATCCTCACGCAGCATGGGCGCATCAACATCGCGCAAAGCCTGCGTCGACTCTTGCGAGCCGCGAGTGACTTCAAGCAGCTTGTGCTTGAGATCATCGAGATTGAAGCGAGCAAACAACTTCGAGGCGCGGTGGGCCAATTGGCTCAGCGACGGCTCGGTCAACAAGGCCAGCAGCAGATGAGCACTTCGGATGCGCGTGTTGTGCGATTCCAGCGAGGCGATCAGCCAGGCATGTTCCAGCAGCACCGGCAAATGGGTGGAGAACACCGGGGTGCGTCCATTACCCGTCTTGAAGCAACTCAATTCGCTTTCCAGATCGCGCTGCAGTTCAGTCACCGAAATGTCATAGCGCTGACACAGCACGCTCACGTCGCTGCGCGCTTGCTCCAGCAGGGCCAGGAACAGGTGCTCCAGGTCGACCTCGTAGTGGCCGCGCCCAATGCACAGACTCGCGGCACGCTCGGCCGCCGCACGGGTGGTGTCGTTGAGTTTGGAGATCAGGGTCTTGAGGTTCTGGCTCATGGTGATGACAGCGTCGATGGATTTGAATTGTTGGTAAAGAGAAATTCGAGGCCCGGCGATCACGCCGCGGCATGAATGTCATAGCGCACATCGGCGCGGTCGTTATTGGCGGGACGCGTTTGCAAGAAGGTGTCCCAGCCCAGTCGCGCCTCGGTGGTGGGTCGCTGCGATTTCAGAGAACTGCCGCGCACCTCGTCCTTTTGCAGGGTCAGCTTGACTTCATATTCGAGGCTCACCCCATTGAGCAGGGTCAGCAACTCACGCAACGCAAGGGCCCCCGCAGCGCCCGGCAGGAAACGTCGGAAGCACACATGGTCTAGCGGGCCCAGCATGAGTCGCATGCGCAGGTCGCGCTGCCAGACACGCTCGCCCAGCATGGCGGATCGACCCAAGCTACCGCCACCCGGGCGCCCCAGGTGATGGCGTGCTGACTCAGGCACCGTGTACCACCGGCCCACGAATTGCTCCACCTGAACCGGCACGCCCAGGTAGCCCTGGAGCACCTGCTGCAACTGACGTGCCGACAAGGTGCGTTGCTGGATCGTGCCCGCGTAGAAGGCCAGCGCCTCATCGGCCACACCACTGCGCGCGGTGTCCATGCGATCACGCAGGGGTTGCTGACCCACGCCCGCCAGAGCCAGGGCCATGGGCATGAAGCGCTGACGACGATCGCCCTCAAACTGGATGTACAGGCGGTGCTTCTTCCACGCCTGATAGAAAAGCATCACCGCGCGGTGGCTGAACACATCCAGGAAGGCGCGCGCGGCATGGTCCTTTTGATAGAGCTCGCGCTGTGCCAGAGACTCCGTGTAGTGCATTGGCAAGGTGCCGGTCACACCCAGCAAGCCCATGAAGGCAGGTGTCAGGTCGATGCGTTCGATCTCACGAGGCAATGGCACAGACCCCAGCGCCCCAGCATCGCCGTGGCGGTGAAGTATCAGCGACTCAATCTCGCTGGCCGGAAACGACAGCGACAGCGAATTGCGAAAGTTCAGCTTGTTCAGCCCTTCTTGCGTGACCAGCCAGCGCTCCAGCAGACGCACCGCCTGAAAGAAACCGAACCGCTGCGGATCGCGCAGCAGTTCGGCAATCACACCAGGGGTTTGTCGCCGTTGCGGGGCGGGCATTTCAGCACCTCTTCCTGTGTGCGCGCCGACACAATGGTCAGCTGCGAAAAACTGTTGATGTGCACATACAAACCAAAAAAATGGTCCAGCACCGCTGCCAGCATGCCCAGGCCGGACCCCACGTAACTCTCCTCGTCCACCGTAAGGCGCACCTCGGTGCCACGCACAAAGGTGGCAAACGGCTCGCCGGGCAGCCAGGCCGTGGCGGGCCGGAACTCCACCGCGACCAGGCCGTCGATCTGACGCCGGCTCGACGCACTGCGAGGCAGGTCATATAAACGCAGCATCTCCTTGAGCGCATCAATGCCACCACCAGACAGCGACAGGTGGTTAAGGGACAGGTGTGAAATCAACCGCCACAAGGCACCTCGGCCTCGCTCAAACCGCTGACTGGGTGTGGGCTTGCGCAACAACTTGATCTCGCGCGCCACACTGCCGCCCTCCATGAACAGGTCGCCGCCGACAGCACCGAAGGGCAGCAAGGTGGGCAGATCACGATTGGTGGCCGTCACCTGCAGCGACAAGGTTTCGGTCTGTGGCTGCGCCGGATCAAAGTCGATGTCAACGATGGAGATCTCCGTTTCATAGCCGGGGCTTTGATCCGCCATGTCGTCATCACGGCGCGCATGCCAATAACGCCCGGGTGCCCTGCTCTCGCTTCGTTGTTGACGCTGACGCCGCAGCGCGGCCAGATTGGGCGCCTGGCTGCGCATCTCCGCATCATCCAGGGCGAGCAGATCGTCATGCTTGAGCGAGAAGAAGGGCCTGAATTCATCGACCGATTCGCCTTGCGGCGTCTGCAAGACGCGGTACACACGGTCGATGGAACTGACCTCGTAGCCAAAAGCGCGGCGACTGTCCACCAACACCGGATAGGAGGTGCTCGAGTGGGTGACGCGGATCGGGTCCGCCGGTTGACTGAACAAATTGACCACCGGCGTGCAGCCCAGCACAAAGTTGCGGGCGTTAATGGTCTCCAGCAGACGGGATTCGTCTGAATCGGAGCGCACGCCCGACAGTAGCAGGTGCAAGGTCAGGGATCGAACGCCCCCCGCCCCGCCGACACCAGCCACTTCTTCGCTGCCACGGCCCTTGGGCTCCACCCGCAGGGCCGCTGGAATCGGCACCGTCAGGTCAATGAAATTGAATTTGTCCGAAAACGCGAAATACTCCGTCAGTAGGCGATAGGCCACATGGGAGCGCGCATCAAAATCAATCAGCGCCTCCGCATCGGAAAAGCCCGCCAATTTGGGTCGCGCGTCCTCCACACCCGCCGCCACTGCCGATGTCCAGGGGTGGTTCGGCATGGACTGCGTCATCACCCCCACCACCTTCTGACACAGGGCTTCCCGCAGCACGGTGACTTGCGAGGCTTCGCCATTCAGGTAGACCCGCAAGGCCTGGTCTGACAGGATCGACCACGAGGCCTGGGGTGACAGCAGTTCCAGCGTGATGGACAAGACGGACGTGGCGCCAGTCGGCAAACGCATCCCTTCAGGCGCCACGACGGAGTTTCGGAACCCCGCTTGGGCAATGCGCACTGGCCGAAGGCTGACGGCTTGCGTCGTGCGGAACTTGCACGCCACGCCCTTCACCGGCCGTGTGGTCAGCACCGTGCCTCGCGCCACATCGGCAGACTTGCTCATCTGACCGGCGGCGGCCCCCAGGTCAAACTGAGCGATCGAGCAGGACGGAAACGGCCGCAAATAGTGCGGGTACAGCACCTCCAGCATAGATTCCGTGAACAAGGGAAAGTCGTCGTCCAGGCGTTTATGCACTCGCGCTGCCAGGAGCGCGAAGGACTCGATCATGCGCTCGACGTGCGGATCTTGCGAGACGTCATTGGCCAGTTGCAGGCGACCTGCGATCTTGGGATAACGCTCGGCAAAGGTCACGGACGATTGCCGCAACAACGCGAGTTCGCGCTCGTAATGAGGCAGCAGATTTTCCATCGTCAAAACCCTGGATACGGCTAAAGGGTGCGTCCGCGCGACACTTGATAGCGCTGGCTGACGGGTTGCAGCACGGCATCGAAACTGACCACTTCGTTGGCTTCATGCGCGATCAGCAAGGCTTGAATGGCAAAGTGCAAGCGCTGTCCGGGGCCCTCGCTGCGGCTCACCTGAACGACAGGGTCTTGCAAGCGCGGCTCATGCACGCGCAAGGCGGCTCGGATGTCGTCACAGATCAAGTCGCGATCGCCTTCCTTGGCCAGGCTGAGGGAGACGAAATCCTTCAAACCAAATGACAGAAGTGACTGCTGACAATGCTGGTAGCCGTTGAAAACTCCATCCGGCAGCCCGCAACGCGAGTTCAGCAAGGATTCCACATCGCGGGCAACGCTGTCTTTGAGTTGCTCAATGGACGTGTGCCCTCGCTCATTGCTGCGTTCATCCGTTAATTTTTCAAGCAGATTCAAACCAAACAGAGTCATCATGAAAAAGCGGCGGCACGCGGCCGCCGCTTCCCTTTGTGTCGATCAGGCGAAGGTCGACGTGTTGGTGGCCAGATTCCAGGCGCCCGTGCCGGTGACCGAGCCTTGGCTGCCGTCCAGCTTGGAAGCTGAGTAGGCCCACTCCACAGCTGAGTACTTCAGGCCGAAGGTTTCCTTGGGGATACCTTCTTCCGACACCGTCGGGGCGACAGACGAGATCAGCACGTTCTTGAGCTTGATCACCAGGTACTTGACCCGGTCATTCTTGGTGCCCGTGTTGAATGAACCGGTCTGACCGCTGGAGCGGTAGAAGGTGATCTCAACTTCGGGGGTCACCAGACCTTGCGAAGCGGCTTGCCACAGCTTGGGGCTGGCCGAGTCAATATCCTTGACGAACACCATTTCGTCGTGCTCGCAGCGCTCGGAGGTGTGACCACCAGCGGTCGAAGCCGAAGCCGACTTGGGTTGGCGAATCAGGTGGGCCCACGAGTCCACTTCGATGGTGGGCTTGCCGTTCTGGCCCGTGGCGTTGCCGCTGCCATGAATGGAGTCGCGCACGTCACCCTTGATGGCCGAGTTCTTGAACTCGATGTAGATGTCTTTCATTATTTTTCCTTCCGTGATGTTTTAGAGAATTGGATGCGCCTTAGGCACCACTGGGCAGTTCTGCAACCAAGCGCAGCGACACCGACAGTTCATCCAGCTGGAAATGCGGACGCACGAAAGCGACCGCACGGTACACCCCAGGTCGTCCGGGGACTTCCTGCACCTCGATGGATGCCTCCCTGAGGGGGTATTTGGCTTTGGCTTCCTGCGACGCGCTGTCGTCGGCCAAAACATATTGAGCAATCCACGCATTGAGGAAGCTCTCGACATTGCCCGCCGAAGCGAAGCTGCCGATCTTGTCGCGCATCATGGCCTTGAGGTAGTGCGCGATGCGACAGACCGAGAAGATGTACTGCAACTGCGAGGCCAGTGTTGCGTTGGCGGTCGCGGCCGGGTTGTCGTACTTCTTGTGCTTTTGCACCGACTGGGCGCCAAAGAAAGCGGCGTAGTCAGTGTTCTTGCAGTGAACCAGGGGGATGAAGCCCAGGTCGCTGAGTTCTTTTTCGCGTCGGTCGGTGATCGAGATTTCGGTGGGGCACTTGAGCGCCACTTCACCGTCGTCCGTCTTGAAGGTGTGCGTGGGCAGATCCTCCACGAGACCACCGCCCTCTACCCCGCGAATGGCGGCACACCAACCGTACATCTCAAACGCAGAGGTCAATCGTGCCCCAAACGCATAAGCGGCATTCACCCACAGGTATTTGCTGTGGTCAGTGCCGTCGATGTCTTCGACGAAGTTAAACCCTTCGGTGGTGTTGCCATCCTTGGGATCAAAAGGCAGGCGACCCAAGAAGCGCGGCAAAGTCAGCGCGACGTAGCGTGAATCCTCCGACTCGCGGAAGGATTTCCACTTCGCGTATTCCACGGTGTCGAACACCTTGGACATGTCGCGGGGCTTACCCAAATCGGTGAAGGTATCCAGCCCCATCAGTTCGGGCGATGCGGCCGAGATGAAGGGGGCATGCGCGGCGGCAGCCACGTGGGACATCTGCTCCAGGAAGTACATGTCTTCGGCACCACGGCCGGCGTCAAAATCCCCAACCAGTGCAGCAAACGGCGCGCCACCGAAGGTGCCGAACTCTTCTTCGTAGACCTTCTTGAACAAAGCGGACTGGTCAAAATCAATCGCCGTCTTGAAGTCTTTGACGAGCTCTTTCTTGGTGGCGTTGAACACCTTGATCTTGAGCTTTTCACCGGTCGAGGTTTGCTTGCACAGGTAGTGCAGACCCGTCCACGATGACTCCAGCTTCTGGAACTCGGGGGCATGCATGACCTCGCTAAGCTGGTCGGAGATCAGACGGTCGATCTCGGCGATGCGGGCATCCAGCGTGGCCGACAGGTTGTCGGACACCAGCACGGTGCCTTGCAAGACCTCCTTGACCAGTTCACCAATGATGTCCTTGGCGCGAGCATGCTCGGTGTCAGTCTTGGCGACCTTGCTCTTGGCGACGATGTCGTCCAGCAGACTGACCGTTTCGGTGGCCAGCGGCTGACCATTGGGTTGCAGTTGTGCGCTCATGGTCTTATTCCCTGTCCTGACTGGTTTCGGCGCCCAGTTGCCGCAGTTGTTCGGTGTTGCTCAGGACCTCGCCCAGAACGTCTTCCAGCTTTTCATTGCCGGCCATCTTGTTGCGCAGGTCGGAAAGCTTCGTGCGCGCCTCCAGCAGTTTGCGCAGCGGCTCGACCTGTTCGACCACGGCTTCCGGGCGGAAGTCGTCCATGGCCTTGAAATCAAGGTTGACCGCGAACTCGCCCCCGTCCAGGCTGAGCTTGTTTTTGACACGGTAGCTGGCACGGGGGGCCATGCCGGACAAGACTTCGTCGAAGTTGTCCAGGTCCACATTGACGAACTTACGGTCCTTCAAACGGACCACTGGTTTGTCGGGATCGGGCTGACCGGAAAATTCGCCCATCACGCCCATCACAAAAGGCAATTCCTTCTGCTCGATGGCGTCGCCAATTTCGACGTCATACGTCAACTGGACCCGAGGTGGGCGCACGCGCTCAAGACGTTTTTGAACGCTATCGTTCTTAGCCATGACAAAGTCCTCTCTGTGAAACTGAAATTACTGCAAAGCCCCAAAGGGGTTGTTGCGGCCGCTTGCCGCAGGCGTGGCGTTGCCCTTGCTGGCGGGCGCTATCGCGGTGGTGGCGGGCTTAACAACAGGACCACCTGCCAGCGCCGGGGTAGACACCGACGCTGTGGATGAAGAAGGCACGCTGGCCAAACGGGCTTGCCGCGGCGCCGATCGACGTGCATGCATCTTCGCGGGTGCGCTGGCCGACGCGTCGGCGGCCAGCGGAGGCACCAGAATGGGTTCGCCCAAAGCCTCACGGATCAGCTTGGCCACGCTTTCAGCCTCAGTGCGGGCTGACCCATTGACCTCGTTGGCCGTGCGCAGTTGTTCAAGGGCCTGGGCACTGACGCGCAAGCCGCTGACGGCCAGGATACTTTTGGCCGTCAAGTCCGTGGTGTCCCGTTGCAGAACTTCTTGAGCGGCGGTGATTGCTTGCCCATACTGGCGCGCATCAAAGTAAATCTGAGCCTTGCGCAACCACGGTTGCTTGCTGGCGGGATCGACCTTGACGGCCACGTCCAGGGCCGCGATCGCTTCGTCGGTTTTGCCCAGTTTCTGCGCCTTGTCTGCCGCACCCAGGCTTTCCGTCATTCTTTGAGACGCCTCAGCACCGTCTGAATCGGTGGTCTTTTTTGAAAAAGTTCCGCACGCTGACAGCGCAAGAAGAACAGACAGAATCGTCGCGCTGAACAGGCCGCGACGCACTTGCAAGAAGCGCACGATGAAGACTCCCCGAAATCAGTTTTTGAACCTTGACAACCGCCAGAGCCGCTGTCGACAGGCCGGATTAAAGCCCAAAACAATTGCACGTCACCCCCCTCTTTTGGGGTGAGTTACAGACTCTTTCAAATGGTTGCAAATGGGGCGCCCCCCTCCTGGGGGATGGTGCCCGATCGACCTACCTCACATCTTTACACTACGGATTGTTCGATGATTCATCGCATCTCACACCACTAATGAAAACAGGGAACAGGACACTGACCAGGACATTGCTCGCCACTGCGATGCTGGTGGGTTTGGTCGCCTGCGCATCCAAACCACCCGCTGGCGGCGGCCTTGAACTGGACCGCCTCGGCGATTTCAAGAGCGAGTCATCCAGCAGCCCCATCATGGAGAGCCTGGGCGCGATCAAAGACAAAGCCCTGGAGGCCGTTGGCCTGAAGAAGCCCGAACTCCCCGAGCTGCCCAATGCCGCCCTGCCTGACCGCAAGGTGGTGTGGCGCCTGCATGCCAGTGACTCCCTCAATGTCTCCGCGTCGGGCCAGTCGGTCGCGTTGTTGACGCGCATCTACAAGCTTCGCAGCCCGAATGCCTTTATGCAGGCGCCATACGAAGTGTTTGGCGATCCCGAACGCGAGAAGAAGCAATTGGGCGACGACCTGATCGAGACCCGCGATGTTCAGCTAATCCCAGGGCAACACGATGAAGTGCTGGACAAGGTCGTCCGCGAGGCCCGTTATGTGGGCGTGGTCGCTTTGTTTCGCAACCCGGCCGCACAGCGTTGGCGTTATGCATTTCGCAGTGAGTCGGCCGAAAAGACCGGCCTATCCATGGGACTGCACGCTTGCGCCATGAGCGTACAGATCGGCGAACCCATTGGCATGGCCATTGACGTGGCCCGTTCCGCCGCCGTGTCCTGCCCACCTTGAATCCACCCCACCCTTGCCGTCGTCAGTGAGTTCCCCTTGATCCAGTCACCCAAAATTTTGTGGGGCGAAGGCCTATTCCTTCGCCCTCAGCACTTCCAGCAGCAAGACGCCTATCACGAATGGCGACTGTCGCAGATGTCCCGCCTGCTGCACCCCTACGCCTGGGGTGTGCGCCACATCAAGATCGACCTTGATGCCTTGCAGACGGGTTTACTGCGTGTGCTTGAACTGCAGGTGGTCCTTCCCGATGGTGAATTGTTCAATGCCCCTGCCGAAGACGAACTGCCCCCGCCAGTGGCACTGGACTCGGCCAATGCAGCGCCGGCCGCTGCCAACGGTCACGGGAACGAACTGGTATTCCACCTGGCCCTGGCTCCGGTGCGCAGCAGCGGCACCAACTTTGCCACCACACGAGAAGAAGCCGATACCGCCATGCGCTACTACCGCAGCCAGGTGCAAACGGCCGATGCCTACACCGATGCGGTCACTGCCGAAGTCACCGTCCTGCGCAAATCGGCCAAGCTGCTGGCCGACACCGAACCTCGCGCCCATTTGATTTCCCTACCGGTGCTGCGCCTCAAGCGCACCTCCACGGGAGGATTTGAGCACGACGGTCGCTTCATGCCTCCCAGCCTGAATCTACAAGCCTCGCCTGCACTGACCCTGCGTCTACGCCGACTGCTTGACGTCCTGCAAGCCAAGGTGGATGCACTGTATGGTCTGCATCGCGAGCCCAGCAAGAACATCATCGAGTTTCGATCGGGTGATGTGGCCTCGTTCTGGCTGCTGCACACGGCCAGTACCGCTTTTGCGGGTTTGTCTCACCTCGCACGCCATCCAGGGCTGCACCCCGAACGCCTGTTCCAGCAACTGCTGGAATTGGCTGGATCCCTGATGACGTTTTCCAAGTCCTTCTCGCTAGCGGACCTGCCCTCTTACGATCACAGCAATCCGGACCCGGCGTTCACACGCCTAGACGCGATCGTGCGCGACCTGCTGGAAACCGTCATTTCCACACGCTACTTCTCGATCGCTTTGACCGAGCCCAGGCCTTCGTTCCATCAGGGGCGACTCGACTCCGAGCAGATCAATCAAGCCACCCAGTTCTACCTGGGCGTGTCCGCCAGCATGTCGCCCGCCGAACTGGTGGACGTCGTGCCTGGGCGCTTCAAGGTCGGAGCCCCCGATGACGTGGACAAGCTGGTGCTGTCAGCCATGCCTGGCGTGAAGCTGGTCCACGCACCGCAAGTGCCCGCCGCCATCCCGGTGCGTCCAGGTTGCTACTACTTCACGCTGGAGCCTCGCGGCAATCTCTACGAGCGCATGCTCCAGGCACAGGCACTCACCATTTATGCACCTTCAGGCATCCACGAACTCAAGTTGGAACTGATTGCGGTCAACCCGTGATTGCCAGGTGATTTGATGTCCAACACCATGCCCCACTCCAGTCCCGCGACAGCATCCGCTCAACCATCGCACAACCTGCTGGACCTGATGTACGACGGCTTTTATCTGCTGTTCCTGCTCAAGGCCAAGAATGCCCCCCTCGACGCCGAGGTGTTTCGGGACCGCGTCAAGCAATTCCTGACGACCTTTGAGCGCGGTGCCACACGCATGCACGCCAGCGCCGACGACGTCTATATCTGCAAATTTGCGTTTTGTGCCACGGTGGACGAGGCCATGCTCATGTCCTCGTTCAAGGCCAAGGAATCCTGGCAGCGCTTGCCACTGCAGCTGCAGTTCTTTGGCGAACAACTGGCCGGCGAGCAGTTCTTTGTGAAGCTCGAAGAGCTGCGCGCTCAAGGCATGGCCCGCATCGGCGCGCTGGAAGTGATGCACATGTGCCTGCTGCTGGGTTTTCAAGGCAAGTACCTCATGGAGGGCACCGAAAAGCTCGGCTACCTCACCTCGCGCCTGGGCAGCGAGATCGCGCACCTCAAGGGCAAGCGGGCGGCCTTCGCGCCGCATTGGGCTGCGCCCGACAAGGTTTCGCATCAACTCAAGCATGAGGTCCCCCTTTGGGTGATCGCCTCGGTGTTCGGGCTGCTGTCGGTGTTGGGCTTTGTGGGCTTGCGCTGGCACCTGGGTCAGTACACGCAGCAGTCGCTGGCGAAGCACCACGACATCGTGCAACTGGCACCGCAGGTGGCCAACATCACGATCACCTTGCCGTGAATGAACGGGAGGGGCCCCGCCGAGTCTGAATCGATGTCACGCCAATAGAACTCAACAATGAGCGGGCCGCGATGAAGGATTTCAGTGCCGCGCTACGGACAAGCATTCCAAGACAGAGCGGCGGCCAGTTTGATTCCCAGCTGCGCCACTTGCCTTCCAAGCTAAGTGTTGGCACGATCTGGCAGCGTCGCACAAAGCAAGGAGAAGCACATGAGCTCCGATCCATTTGCGGAACTGAAAAATCGCCAGCGTGAGATGTGGGCGTCATTTGCACCTACCGCGATGTTCACCACGCCGGTCGCGGCTCACTTAGTGAAGTTCGCGGGCATCACCGCCGGCCAGTCCGTCCTGGATGTCGGCACCGGAACGGGTGTCGTGGCCATCACGGCGGCGCGCTCTGGTGCGCGCGTCACAGCACTCGATCTGACGCCCGAACTCCTTGAGCAGGCGCGCGAGAACGCCCGCATCGCTAGGCATGAGGGCATCGTCTGGACGGTGGGCGATGCCGAGCAGTTACCCTATCCAGACGCCTCGTTCGACGTGGTGGTGAGCCAGTTCGGCCACATGTTTGCGCCCCGTCCGCAGCTTGCGGTAGCGGAGATGCGTCGCGTACTGAAGCCCCGCGGTCACATTGCCTTTGCGACGTGGCCGCCCGAGCATCTTGTCGGCCGCATGTTTGCCTTCGTGGGCAGCCATTCACCGCCCCCCCCGGAGGGAGCTGCACCGCCCTCACTGTGGGGCAACCCGGTGGTGGTCGCCGACCGGTTGGCTAAACACTTTGACCTTCCCTTTTTTGAGCGGGGCACGATGGCCATTCCCGCCCTGAGCGTCGCGCATTTGCGTGTGTTCATGGAGCATTCGGTGGGCCCGATACAAAAGCTGGTGGAGCGACTAACAAACGAGCCCGCCAAACTCGATGCCATCCGGGCTGAATTCGAAGAACTTGTGACCCCGTACTACGTCGACAACATCGTGCACCAAAGCTATCTGTTGACGCGTGCGCAAGCGCGCTGAATGGACGCGCCACAGGCCCTCCCTTGACGTCCACATCCTCATCTTGACCGAGGCTTACGTCAGCGATGCCACAGAGGGTGAAGGGGGCGTGACCCTAAGCGTCATCATCAAGCGAACGGAGCCAAGCAAGCTTTTCGCCAAGCTTCATTTCCAAGCCCCTGTCAGTAGGTTGGTACCATCTTCTTTGCTCGACACCATCGGGGAAGTAATGCTGGCCCGCTGCATACGCGTTGGGTTCGTCATGTGCGTAGCGGTAATCCGCGCCATAGCCCATCTGTTTCATGAGCTTCGTCGGTGCGTTCCGCAAATGCATTGGAACTGGCCGTGAGCCGTCCTCCACGACAAAGGCTTTAGCCTGCTTCCATGCTGTGTACGTCGCGTTGGATTTTGGAGCCATTGCCAGGTAAGTCACGGCCTGTGCCAGTGCGAGTTCCCCTTCAGGGGAACCTAGGCGGTCATAGGCCTGCGCAGCGCTCAATGCAAGTTGCAGGGCCCTCGGATCGGCGTTGCCAATGTCCTCACTCGCCATCGCGATCATGCGTCTGGCAACTTGCCTTGCATCACCGCCGCCATCAAGAACGCGAGCCAGCCAATACAGCGCTGCATCGGGCTGTGAGCCTCGAAGTGATTTATGAAACGCGGACAGTTGCCAGTACAGCTCGTCGCCAGCCTTGTCGAACCGACGCAGCGATGGGCTGGTAGCCCCCTTCGCAAACTCACCTGAAACAACAGCCACCGTCGCACCGTAGGCTGCTGTCGACACCTGATCAACTAGATTTAAAAACCGCCTCCCGTCGCCATCAGCAAAGCCTATTAGGAGGTCAAGTGCATCCGCATCAAGGGTTACGCCTTGGAGGTGGGGAACCGCCCGCTCATAGAGTTGCTGCAACTCATCCGCCGAGAGGGGTTGCAAGGTGTACACCTGAGCGCGGGACAGCAACGCGTTGTTGACCTCCAAACCTGGGTGTTCAGTGGTACCTCCGACGAGGATCAACAACCCCGATTCAACATGCGGCAGCAGGGCGTCTTGCTGAGCCTTGTTAAAACGGTGAATTTCATCGACGAACAACACCGTGGACTTGCCGTGGAGGTCCAACGCTGCTCGTGCGTCGTCAATAGCTTGCCGAATATCTTTAACGCCAGCCAGTACAGCAGAGATTGCAATGAACTTGCTGTTCGAAACATTGGCAGCCAAGCGCCCCAGAGTCGTCTTGCCGACACCAGGAGGCCCCCAAAGAATAAATGAGTGGAGTTTTTTTGCCTCAAAAGCCAGGCGAAGCGGCTTGCCTGCGCCCAGCAAATGGGCCTGCCCAACGACCTCGTCGAGCGTCTTGGGGCGCAGGGCTTCGGCCAGCGGCGGTGCGGGTTCAGCCTTGAAGAGATCCGACATTGGCGCGTCCATGAGTTCAGTGACTAGACATTTCTGTAAATCAATGCAATAATACGGGTTGACCCTGTGATGCGCGTAAAAAATTCATCGCATGGTTTTCGTTCATCCCCTCTGACCTTTTCAAGCCGAGTTTGCACCGTCGGGTGCCAACTGATAGTCGTGTCTTGAGTCTCGGTTGGCGGCGATGCCGTCGCTTTCACAACCGGCTCACCGTGACACCTCACAGCGCTGCACATCGCACGCCCTGTCACGCGATTCGGACACGAATCCACAGCGACCTCACCTGTTCCAGGTTGACCAACCGTGTTGGCACCTGGTCGCAGCGCTTTTGCCTTTTGGCTTGTGCCAGAAGCGGCAGCGCTTTGTCTTGGCTTGAAAGAAGTAACATGACTAATGAATTGAATTTCGCCTCTGGCGAACTGTCCAAGATTGACGCTCTGGCGCGCCATCTGGACGCCGACATCGAAGAAACCACCCTGGACCACGCCGAAACCGACACCGAAGGTGGCGTGCGTTTTTCCGACCTGGGCTTGAACGACCTGCTCATCAAGGCCCTGACCGACTCTGGCTACACCCAGCCAACCACGGTGCAGGTGCAGTCCATCCCTGCCGCCATGAATGGCGCCGACCTGAAGGTCGCCTCCAGCACGGGCAGCGGCAAGACCGCTGCCTTCATGCTGCCGGCCCTGGAGCGCATCATTGCCGCCAGAGGCGATGGCAAGCGTCGTGAAAAAGGCATGGTGCACGGCCCCCGCGTCTTGGTGCTGGCCCCCACCCGCGAACTGGCCATGCAAGTGGCCAAGGCCGCATCGACCTATGGCCGTCACTTGCAAGGCCTGCGCGTGTCCACCGTGGTGGGAGGCGTGCCTTACGCAGCCCAGCTCAAAGCCCTGCGTGGCCCGCTTGACGTGCTGATCGCCACCCCTGGTCGCCTGCTCGACCACTTGAATACAGGCGCTTGCGTGCTGTCCAACCTGGAAGTGTTGGTGCTCGACGAAGCCGACCGCATGCTGGACATGGGCTTCATTGATGACATCGAAACCATCGTGTCGCAAACCCCGGCCGAGCGTCAGACCCTCATGTTCAGCGCGACCTTCGCCGGTCACGTGGGCAAGTTGGCTCAACGCCTGTGCCGCGCCGACGCACAAACGATTGACGTGGCCTCGCACACCGACAGCCATGAAAACATTGAACAGCGCCTGCACTACGCCGACCACTTCGCCCACAAAAATGACTTGCTGGACAGCCTGCTGACCCAGCGCGAAGTCGACCAGGCCGTGATCTTCACCAGCACCCAACGCGACGCCGACATCCTGGCCGACCGCCTGGCCGACTTGGGCCATGAAGTCGCCGCCCTGCACGGTGGCATGCCCCAAGGCCGTCGCAACCGCGTGTTGCAGGCCCTGCGTCAACGCCAACTGAAGATCCTGGTGGCTACCGACGTCGCCGCGCGCGGCATTGACGTGCCCACGATCACCCACGTGATCAACTACGGCATGCCCATGAAGCCCGAAGATTACGTTCACCGCATTGGCCGTACCGGTCGTGCCGGTCGCAGCGGTTTGGCCGTGACCATCGCCGAACGCCGTGACATCCCGATGCTGCGTCGCATCGAGCGTTACACCACGCAAAACATCCCGGTGTCCACCATTGCGGGTCTGGAACCCAAGGCACCGATGCAGTCCACCGGCCCGCGCGGCACCGGCAAGCCAATGCCCGGCCAACGCCGTGAAGGCTTTGGTGGTGGTGGCCGCTCGTTCGGCGCCCCGCGTGAAGGTGGATTCGGTGGTGGCTACCAAGGTCGTGACGCCCGCGGTCCGCGTCCTCAAGGCGACGGTGGCTACAACAGCCGCCCCAGCTTTGGTAGCGACAGCCGTGGTGATGACGTTCGCTTCCGCCCGGCCGACAACAGCGATGACCGTGGCTCCTTCGGTGGCGGCGCGCCTCGCTATGGCGATAGCAAGCCCTTCGGCGCCAAGGCTGGCTTTGGTGGCAAGCCTTCTTTCGGTGACAACAAGCCCTCGTTCGGTGGCAAGCCTTCTTTCGGTGGTAACAAGCCCTCGTTCGGTGGCAAACCCTCCTTCGGCGGCAAGCCCGGTGGTTTTAGCAGCCGCGGCCCCAAGCGCGAAGGTTGATCGCTGAGCAACCCTTGAAGGAGGGTTGCTGCATCACCTAGGAAATGAAGCAGCCTCAGGGCTGCTTCAGCACATCTGCCCCTGCAGGCGGTGTGAATTCAAAACGGGTGGCCGGCAAAGTCACTCGTGCTTCAAAATGGGCAAAGTCCAGTCTTGATCGCTGACCGAAGCCGTCTTCGATCTCCAGTGCAGCCAACACGCCCGCCTTGAACCCGACCCGCACCACACGGAACGGTCCGTCCTGGCTGCGAGGCACCGCCGCAACCCACTCCATCGTGGCGTCGGCCTTGGATCCCGCCGCGGGCTGGTCATTCTTGAGCGTGAAGTCCTTGTCCAGCGATCCGCCCGACAGCAATGCCGCAGGACTGGCGCCCAGTGCATCGCTCATGGGGCGCACCGTGACCTGGTTCAGGTCCGCATCCCACAACCAGACCTTCTTGCCATCACCCACGATAAGTTGCTCCGTGGGGAGTGTGTAGGCAAAGCGAAATCGGTTGGGCCGCTGGAATTCCAGACTGCCCGATGACTTGCGGGTTTTCTTGCCGTCGGGTGAGGTCACCACCTGGGTGAAGCTGCCCCGTCCCGAATTCACGTCCTTGACAAAGGCGCGCAAGGTGCCAACTGCATCGGCACGCGCCGCAGGTGAGGCCGCGATCATCAAGGCGGCAGCAACGGTGCCGATCAAGGTCAAGCGAATCTTCATCATGGTTCAAGCATCCCAAGGAGCAGACGTGGCGCCACCGTCACCGCCGCGCGAGGGCACCAGCAATTCGCGGTTGCCATTGGTGGCCATGTTGGACACCAGGCCAGACTTTTCCATCTGTTCCAGCAGGCGCGCCGCACGGTTGTAGCCAATGCGCAGATGACGCTGCACCAGCGAAATCGAGGCCTTGCGGTGTTGCAGCACGATGGCGACGGCCTGGTCGTACATGGGGTCGGACTCGGCATCGGCCGCGCTACCCGGACCACCGTCAGTGCCGCCCTCGCCATCAAGCACGCCACCTTCCAGGATGCCGTCAATGTAATTGGGCTCCCCTTGCGTTTTGAGGTACTCCACCACGCGGTGCACTTCTTCGTCACTCACAAAAGCGCCGTGCACGCGCACCGGCAGACCAGAGCCCGAAGACAGATACAGCATGTCGCCCTGCCCCAGCAAGGCTTCGGCGCCCATCTGATCCAGAATGGTGCGGCTGTCGATCTTGCTGCTGACCTGGAAGGAAATGCGTGTGGGGATGTTGGCCTTGATCAGACCCGTGATGACATCCACGCTGGGTCGCTGCGTGGCCAGGATCAAGTGCACTCCAGCAGCGCGAGCCTTCTGGGCCAGGCGGGCGATCAGCTCTTCGATCTTCTTGCCAACGACCATCATCAGGTCGGCCAGCTCATCGATCACGATGACGATGAAGGGCATGCGCTCAAGCGGCTCGGGGGATTCCGGTGTCAGGCTGAACGGATTGGGCACCAGCTCGCCGCGCGCTGCGGCTTCGTCAATTTTCTTGTTGTAGCCCGCCAGATTGCGCACCCCCATCTTGCTCATGATCTTGTAGCGGCGCTCCATCTCGCCCACGGCCCAGTTGAGCGCGTTGGCCGCCTGCTTCATGTCGGTCACGACCGGACACAGCAAATGCGGAATGCCCTCGTAAACGCTCATTTCCAGCATTTTGGGGTCGATCAGGATCAGGCGCACATCGCGTGCTTCGGCCTTGTAGAGCAGACTCAAAATGGTGGCGTTGATGCCCACCGATTTGCCCGAGCCGGTCGTGCCGGCCACCAGACAATGCGGCATCTTGGCCAAGTCGGCGACCATTGGCGCACCGATGATGTCCTTGCCCAGCCCCATGGTGAGCATGGACTGTGCATCGTTGTAGACCTGCGAGCCGAGAATTTCGGCCAGACGGATCATCTGGCGCTTGGCATTGGGCAACTCCAGCGCCATCAGGTTCTTACCCGGGATGGTCTCGACCACGCGAATGGACACCAGCGACAGCGAACGCGCCAGGTCCTTGGCCAGGTTGACGATCTGCGAACCCTTCACGCCGGTGGCCGGTTCGATCTCGTAACGCGTGATCACCGGGCCAGGCGAAGCCGCCACCACACGCACCTCCACGCCAAAGTCCTTCAACTTCTTCTCGATCATGCGGGAGGTCATCTCCAGCGTTTCGGCGGTGACCGTCTCCATGCGGGCCGGAGCCGTGTCGAGCAAGGCAATCTGTGGCAGTTTGGTGTCGCTCATGTCGGAGAACAAGGGCTTTTGCTGCTCCTTGACGACGCGGTCGGACTTGGGCACCTCGACCACCTGTTTTTCGATGACCAGAGGGATGTGCTGCTCAACGGGCTGCTCATGGCGCACTTCTTCGGCCACACGCTCGCGTTCATGGGTGGCTTCTTCGCCGAGGCGGATGTCTTTCTCGACCTCGCGCAAGGCCTCGCGACGCGCCTGCAGACGCTCCAGCCAGCCCCCGATACGCTCGGCCACGTCCAGCCAGGAAAAGCGCAACGCCAGGGACAAGCCAGCCACCAACAGCGCGATCCACAGCACGCCCGACCCATTGAAACCCAACCATCTGGTGCCAAGCTGCCCCAGGGTCAGCCCCAGGATGCCCCCAGCGTGCTCGCCGGCCAGCAGGGCTTCCTGACGATACAGACGCGACCACTCCAGGGCACAACTGGCGCCCATCAGTAAGGCCAGACCAAGCCAGAACAGCCAGCGCGAGCGCTGCACCGCCACGTCGTGTTGACTCAGTGAAGAATGCCCTGTGACGACGGACACCGCCGTGTCACGGCGCAGCCAACGCGCCAGGGCGCTCAACCACAGCCGAGATCCCACCACCAGCGCCCACCAGGCGGATTGCCCGAACAGGAACAGCGCGACATCGGAGGCATACGCGCCCAGGTGCCCCACCCAATTGGAGGCCTCCGCATTCAAGCCCGAGGTGGTAAAGGCCGCATCCAGGCGGTTGTGGCTGACCAGGGCCAGAACGGCCAGTATCAGCGCGACGCCCCCCATCAGCAGCCCCGTCTGAAAACGCAAGGTGGTCTCCACCGGCACAGCGGGTTCAGGGGCGACCACCACCGGGGTGCGGTGAAGGCGGCCCGTCACGCGCAGCGCGGCAGTGGCATCAGAGCGCCGGTCGGCGCGGGCGTCCGCAGACGCTTCGTTTCGGAGAGATCCCAACGGAAAAGTCATGCCCGCATTGTGCGGGCATTTTCAAAGCGATGGTGCCGGCGTTGACCGCATCAGGCGGTAGCCACCAGGCGCTCCTTGAGAACCACGCTGCCCGTTTCCTGCGTTTCGATCAGGCCGCGCTCTTCCAGATCCTTCATGACGCGGCTGACCATTTCGCGGGACGCGCCCACGTGCTTGGCCAGATCCTGACGCGACACCTTGCCACGGATGACCTTCTCGCCAGCGTCCTCGTCGGCCATGTCCAGCAGGGCACGTGCCACGCGTCCATAGACATCCAGCAGGGCCAAGGACTCGATCTGACGGTCGGCCTGGCGCAGGCGGTGTACCAAGCCGCGCAAAATTGCGTAGGACAGGCTTGAATTCTCCGGCAGGCAGCGGGCAAAATCAGTGCGTCCCAGCACCAGCACATCGGTTTGCACCTCGGCGCGAACGGTGGCGGAATGGGGCTCGTTGTCGATCAGACTCATCTCACCCAGATAATCACCGGCTTCCAACACGGCGAGAATCACTTCGCGGCCACGCTCGTCTGAAGCCACCACGCGGGCTCGTCCCGTCAGGAGGATGAACAAGGAATTGGTTTTTCGACCACGCTCAACGATCAACTCTCCGCGGCGATAGCGACGCTTGACCACGCCTTCTGCGATGGCCTCGGCCTGTGTGGCGGTCAGCATCGAGAACAGCGGGACCCGACGGATCAGATCAAGATTGGACAGCATGGCCATAAAAACTCCTCATTGATGAATACAAGGTGAACGAACACCTTGGCTTGAGTGTGACAAACAACCTGTCTCTACAATTTTCGGCACAAGTGCAGTAATTTGTAGGCACTTTATCGATATCCGTCCTCAGGACAAGCCCGGAGATGCACCGGGAATCCCGCACAGTTTGCATATAAGGATAAGTCTCATGTCTTCTGACCAACACAGCAATGTTCTGATCCTCGGCTCTGGCCCTGCGGGGTACTCTGCCGCCGTCTATGCCGCTCGCGCCAACCTCAAACCCACCCTGATCACCGGCATGGCGCAGGGCGGCCAGTTAATGACCACCACCGAGGTGGACAACTGGCCCGCCGATGTCCATGGCGTGCAGGGCCCGGACCTGATGCAGCGCTTCCTTGAGCATGCACAACGCTTCAATACCGAGATACTGTACGACCACATCACCGAGGTCGACCTGTCCAAGCGCCCCTTCACGCTCAAAGGCGATGCCGGCACTTACACCGCAAACGCCCTGATCATCGCCACCGGCGCCTCGGCCAAATACCTGGGCATCCCATCGGAAGAGGCCTTCATGGGCCGCGGTGTGAGCGGTTGCGCCACCTGCGATGGTTTCTTCTATCGTGACCAAGATGTCTGCGTCGTGGGCGGCGGCAACACCGCCGTCGAAGAAGCGCTGTACCTGTCGAACATTGCCTCCAAGGTACACCTGATCCACCGCCGCGACAAGTTTCGCGCCGAGCCCATCCTGATCGACAAACTGTACGAGAAGGTGGCCGCAGGCAAGATTGAATTGCACGTGTTCAAGACCCTGGACGAAGTGCTGGGCGACCAGAGCGGCGTGACCGGCGTGCGACTGCGGGACACCATCAACGACACCACCTTGGAACTGACCGTCAAGGGCTGCTTCATCGCCATTGGTCATGCCCCAAATACTGACATTTTCAAGGGCCAACTGGAGATGAAAGATGGCTACATCCTGACCAAGGGAGGCGGCAACGGCTTTGCCACCCAAACCAGCGTACCGGGCGTGTTCGCGGCCGGCGATGTGCAGGACCACGTCTACCGTCAGGCCATCACGAGCGCCGGCACGGGCTGCATGGCCGCCCTCGATGCCCAGCGTTTTCTAGAGCAAGCTGCAGGTTAAGTTGCCTGACAAGTTGGCACGACTCAACTTTCCGGCTATAATCTCAGTCTTTGCAAAATTCGTCCCGGTGTTGGGCGCTTTGTCTTTTGAAAAAAAGATGAAAACGCTCCGCACCGGAAGGGTGATGACCCAAGGGTTCAAATTTGAACCCTTGCTCTGATCACCGCTTCGTCACACAGCGCAACGGCAACAAGCGCAATAACAGCGAACGGAGAAGCGTCATGGCACGCGTCTGTCAAGTCACGGGCAAGGGCCCGATGGTGGGAAACAATGTTTCTCACGCCAACAACAAAACCAAGCGTCGTTTCCTGCCTAACCTGCAGTACCGTCGTTTCTGGGTCGAGAGCGAAAATCGTTGGGTGCGTCTGCGCATCAGTACATCGGCTTTGCGCTTGATCGACAAAGTGGGTATCGACCAGGTCTTGGCTGACCTGCGTGCCCGTGGTCAACTGTGATTCGGAGCTAAATCATGGCATCTAAAGGCGGACGCGAAAAGATCAAGCTGGAATCCACTGCGGGTACCGGCCACTTCTACACCACCACCAAGAACAAGAAAACCACGCCCCAAAAGCTGGAATTCATGAAGTTCGACCCCAAGGCTCGCAAGCATGTGACCTACAAGGAAATCAAGCTGAAGTAATTCAGCGAACCCTGCGCAAGCAAGGTGCCTTGATGAAAAAACCCGCTCGGCCCAGGCTCGGCGGGTTTTTTATTGCCTGCCCTAGCTAGGGCCCGGGCACATGGCTCGCGCCTATGCCCCCGCAAGCTTCTTGAAGGTGGCAATCACGGCATCCCCCTTGAAAGGCTTGACGATCCAACCCTTGATGCCGGCAGCCTTGCCGCGCTCTTTCATGATGGGGGTGTTTTCCGTGGTCAACATGATGATGTTGACGGTGGCATTGCCGAGTTCGCTGCGGATCTTCTCGGCCATCGTCAGGCCATCCATATTCGGCATGTTGACGTCACTGACCACCAACTTGACCCTCGGGTCCGCCTTGAGTTTGGCCAGGCCATCGCGCCCATCGATCGCGGTGATCACATCCAACCCGCTTTGCTTCAAAAAATCACCCACCTCATTGCGAACAGTGGCGGAGTCGTCGACGACAAGAACTTGTGCCATGGCATTTCACCTCATTGAGAAAATAAATCAGAAAAGTTCCAACTCGCCCGAATCAAACAGGTCCTCGACCAATGCCTCGTTCTCCTTGAACTTGTCCGGCGACCAGCTGAGGTTGAAAACAAATCGTTGGTAGAGCACCAAAGAAGGCGCATCTCCTTGCTGGTCGGTCAGGGTGTACTTGAAGCACAACTGCGGGTCTTCGGAGCCGAAAGAGATGTAGTGGTGCAGGTGATTGACGATGATGGGGACTTGCGATTGACTCCCCTCAATCGGTTCGCAAGAAACAAACCGGTTCTTGAACGAGCCCCACACCAGATTTGTGACCTCCCCCAGAACATGGTTGATGTACCTAAAATTGGCACCCCCCGTGGCGATGTGAGTTTTCTCCATCTCCACAAACCTGATCAATGGTTGCTCTTGCGTTTGCAGCATCATGTAGCCGCGACACCAGTTGCTTTCCAAGGGAATCAGGGTGAACAGCTCGCCATAGATGATGCGATCTCGAACAATGTAAGGCGCCTCTGTACTGACATCAACACCCTTGAACTGGCTTTCCAGTGCAGCTTTGGTGATTTCGGTAATACCCCGCACAAGTCCGTTGGGGTAGACCAGACAGAAGATGCTCGCCTTGATCACCGGGGCAAGCTTGTCGATGCTCGTGATCGTGTAGGCTTGTGTGATGGTCCTCTTGTCCAGTTCGGCCAGGTCATCGACACTGTCTGACCCCTTTCGCCTCAAGAAGATCGGCAACTCCGGCCTCACCTCATGAATCTGGCGGGCAAACGACAGGCCTTCAGCGCTGTTGTCACGGTAGCCCTCCGACAGAAAAATGGCGCCCAGGTCCACATTGGACTTCAGGACCGCCATGACGTTTTCAGACTGCGCCCTCAAACACACCAGATTGTTGTTGTCGCAAAACGCCTTGATGCGGAGAGAGCAGTCGGGCTCCTCATCGAGCACAAGGACCTTGCTGATCAGTTGCGCCTGTTCAAGCATGATCGGCATCTATCCTCGTTGGGTGGTTTAGGCGCCTAGAACAATTCCAGTTCGCCATTGCTTTCTTCAGCCTGAGTCATGTCGACAGCAAAGTCAATGTCCGCAAAATCACAGACACAAAGGCTGGCATGCATGGTGAAGGTGTCATTGATCACCACCTTGAAATGCTTGATGTAGCTCGCCCCCAGCTCGGTCAAATAGTCGACACACTCGCGATCTATGACATTGGGGGTGGACATGCCCAAGTGCGGAAAGTGATGCGCCAGTTCGCGGTTGAGTGCACCGCAAAAGATGTTTCCGCGCTCACCGATCACATCCAGAAAGTCGGATTCGCTCATGCTCTGCGCCTCTGCCCTGTTGATCGCTGCAAAGTGGCTTTTGGTGTCCCGGTTCAGCGTGAAATAGATCAAGGTCATGACGCGAAAAAGGTAGGACGACACCGTCAACAGGACCGCTTTTTTTTCAGTGATCTCCTTGATGTCACCGATGACCTCAACCTCGCACCGATCGTCGGGCAACGCGCACAAGGCAGTCTTGAGCGCGCCGCTTACGGTGTAGTCAAAGGCGTCCTGGGCTTGCTGGCTGATCATGCTGTTCAGACGGTTTCAAGAGCATCTTTGGTCTTGTTATTGATCATTTGCAACTCTGTCACCGCTCCGATGATCATCTTGCCGCCAGCCTGCAAGTCCTGGAAGGTGGTCGTGGTAATCAAGTCGTTCTTGTAGAGGTTTTTGCGATAGTCATTCGACAGCGCCTCGGCACGGTTGGCCAGGCCGCGCACCTCGTTGGCCACAACGGCGAAGCCTCTGCCCTGCTCACCGGCTCGTGCGGCTTCGATGGACGCGTTCAGGGCCACGATGACCACCTGGCGAACAATGTCGGCGAACTCATCGTTTCTTTCGTGCATCTCGCGGTTGTGCGTCACCAGCACATTCATGTCGGCATGCCAACGCTCGAAAGTCTTGATCAAGTTGAGCAGTTTGCTGATGGAATCGGCCAGTCGGCTGCAATTGAGCAGCGTCTGCTCCTTGCTGCCGGCCGCTCCATCACTGACTTCACGGAGTTGCTGATCCAGCCCTTGCTTCAACTGTGTCAGCTCGGATCGAGCCGCAGCCTGCTCCTCGGTGAGCGACTGTTGCTGCTGCTCTAGCTGTTGCTGCAACCCGGCGATCGTGTCGCGCAAGGCCTTCTCGCTCGCGTCTGCCTCGGAGCGCAGAACGACCTCGCCTCTTTGCTTGGCGGCCCGCTGGACATAGTGCCATGCGCACAGAACGCCAAGCAAGAATCCCGAAAGAATCAAACTTGAGTAGAGCACCATCTTCAACCCTCGCTGTGATCGATCCAGCCAGTCGCCACCCTCAGGCCATGGAGCTGGTCAATCCTACGATATCGGCTTGTACGCCAAGCCATTGACTCCGGCATGCGTTCGAATTGCACGTTTGCCGTACCCTTTCACATCAGGCGCTCTGGACAGCAAACTTGTCGGGCAAGCTGATCACGAGTTCAAAGGGCCGCGGATCCGCTGCGGCATTGTTGTCGGTAAAGCGAATAGACACGTCCCCACCTTCGTTTGCCAAGAAGCCCTTGACCGCGTCCATGCCCACACCGCGGCCCGAGACCTCGGTCACCTTGTCGGCCGTGGAGAAACCCGATGCGAAGATCAACTGAGCCACGGCCTCCGGCGGGGCGCTATCGGCATTGGTCAGCAGTCCACTGTCGATTGCCTTCTGTCGGATCTTGCCAAGCGCCAGCCCTCGACCGTCGTCGCGCAGCTTGAGCTGGAGTTGACCACCCACCATCTCTACGATCAATTCGATGTGACCAGCCGGGCTTTTGCCCGCTGACTGCCGCACCTCAGCCGTCTCCAGGCCGTGGTCCACTGAGTTTCGGAACACATGCGTAAAGACGTTTTTCAGCACACCGATGATCTGGTTGCGCACGACGATGCCATTGGCGGCAATGGTGATCTGCGGAGGCTCCTTGCCCAGCTCCTTGGCCAGTGATGGCATCGAGTCAATGATGCCAGCCAGGACGTGATCAATCTTCTCCGTGCCAAACAGGCGCAGCGTGCGGCTGACCTGAGCGAGCGCGGACTTCATGGCTTGCACGTCGTTGGTGTCCACCACCTTAACCAGGTCCAGCGCTTGCGCCACCTGTTCCTTGTCGGCCATGACGAAGCGCTCGACGTTGCCGCGGCGGCCTGGGCCCTTGCGGCCCAGCTTGGCGTCATTGATCCGGTGGTATTCGTCCAGCAGGGCATGCACTTGGGCCAACTGCGCCAGCAGCAACTCGGGCGCCCAGACCATTTCAGGATCTTTGCGCAACTCGTCGTAAGCCTGCTCCGTCTCGTGCACGACGTTGGTCATGTTCAGCAAGCCATAGGTGCGAGCATTGCCCTTGATGGTGTGCATGTTGCGGAACAGCAGCCCGATGGCATCGATGTCCTTGTGCGCGGTCGTGCGGATGATCTCTTCGTTTTCGGCCACGAACTTGTAGGAGCCCTCGATGAAGTCCTGGAACTTCTCCTGGCTGACGGCCAGGATTTCGCCAATGATGTCGAGCTCGCGCTTTTGCGCCCCGGCCTCGCTGGCCAGACGTTTGAATTCAGTCACGTCACGCACACAGACCATGAGCTTTTCGACCAGGTCGTTGTCATCACAAATGGGCGACCAGCTCAACTCCAGACTCTTGACGCTGCCACTGGGCATGGTCTTGTCCAACTCGGTCACCAGCAAGTGCGAATTGAATTCAAAGTTCATCAGGTCTTCGCCAATGCATGACCCGACAGCGGCATCGATCTGCGACAAATCATTCGAGCCCAGATTGGTATTGGAAAAGACCAGATCCATCAGTTGCTTGCCAGCGATTTCCTTGACATCAAAAATGGTTTCCATGAAGGCTGAGTACTCGGGGTGAACGATCCCACCCGGCAACACAGTCACCACGCCTTGAGGCATGTTTTGCAGCATGGCCTGAATATCGTTGGTCTTTTGACGCAACTGCGATGTGCGCTCGGCCACCCGCTTTTCCAGGTTGGCGTTTTGCTCGGCAATGACCGCCATCATGTTGACGTTGTTTCTGATGAAGAACACCAGTACGCCCATGAAGCACAAGTTCATCACGCCAAGCGCAATGCCCATGTAGAGATTGAGCTTGACCGTCTTCTGCGACTCACCCAGTGTTTGAACGAAATTGCCATAGCTGGCTTCGCGAAAGCGCTTGATCGAATCACGAAGTTCGCCCAGCACCTTGTTCATGTGCTGGGTTTGCGCTTTGATGTCACCGCCCTTTTTGGCCAGGAAGGCCTCGGCCGTATTCACGGCCAAGTCGTTGTATTGTTTGAATTCGCTGCGCAGCGCGACAATTTGTTTTTGACGCTCAGGATAGATTTGCGCCATCTCGTCGAAAGCCTTGTCCCCCTGGCGGAAAAAGTCCTCAGCCTCGTCGACGGGGTCATGGTCACCAAGCATGACGGAGCGCATGAACAGCTCTTCCATCTTGTCGAGCCGAACGATGTTCGCCTCAATTTTCTGAAGCACCGGGAAGTACAAGTCCTTGATCGCTGAAAGCTGACCACTGCTCTCGACCGACTTTTGCACGCTGTAGGTCGTCACTCCGAGGAAGACCAAAATCGCAATGCCGACCATGGTGATGATCTTGCGCATGGGGCTGGCACTGGGCGCCGTTGCGCTGCTCTGCGTCTCGGAGGGCCCTTGTCCTTGAATACGTTGATTCATTGCGTTCAACCTTGTGAATAAGTCCGTGTCCGGTGGCTGTCCATCGACCTGGCAGCGAGGGAACTCGCCAGCCAGAAACAATCGCCCAATTCAACGCGGTCACAATCTCAGGATACGACGAGTCGCGGGGGACTCAGGATGAGATAAGTCGCCCCTTGGTCGGCTAGAACATCGCATTGGCCTTGCCCGCGAAAATCAGGCGTGCGCTGCCCGCAGCTTCAGTGAAAACTCATGCAATGCTGCAATCCCGCTGGCCTCGGCGCGTTGGCACCAGGCCTGCAAGTCAACCACCAACTGTTCGGCGGACACATTGGTCCGAGTCCACAGAGCGCGCAACTCCTCCCGCATGGCGATCAGCTTGTCCAGGTGGGGGTTGGCTGCGCGAGCCTGATCCACCTCATGCTGGATGCCTGCCGGCATCTGATCCGCATCGCGGTGCATCCACCTGCGCACGCGCTGCAACTGGCTGGCGGCAGACTCCTGGCCGCTGGCTTTCAGGCGAGTCACTTCCGTTGAACAGGCCAGACGCACTTCACGCGCATAGCCGGCCATCAACTCATAGCGATTGGCAACGATGGCTTCGAGAGTCTTGGCGTCGGCAACGGGTTTGATGTTGCCCAGGGTCAGGCGCGGCGGGGTCTTGCGCACCTTGGCCAGGCCCATCATTTCCAGGCCACGGATGTAGCCCCAAGCAATGTCAAACTCATACGGCTTGACCGACAACTTGGCCGACGTGGGATAGGTGTGGTGGTTGTTATGCAGTTCTTCGCCACCAATGATGATGCCCCACGGGGATACATTGGTGGAGGCGTCAGGCGCCTCGAAATTGCGGTAGCCCCACCAGTGACCCAAACCGTTGATGATGCCAGCGGCCGTGATCGGTATCCACAACATCTGCACGGCCCAGACCGTGATGCCAATGGCACCAAACAAGGCCATGTCAATCAAGAGCATCAAGATCACGCCCAGGCCCGAATGGTTGGTATAGACCACGCGTTCCAGCCAGTCGCCAGGGGTGCCATGGCCGTATTTCTTGAGGGTTTCGGTGTTTTCAGCTTCGATGGCATACAACTCACGGCCGCGCAAGAGCACGGTCTTGATGCCATGCGCCACGGGGCTGTGAGGATCTTCAGCCGTTTCGCATTTGGCGTGGTGCTTGCGGTGGACAGCCACCCACTGTTTGGTGATGGTGGCCGTTGTCAGCCACAACCAAAAGCGAAAGAAATGCGCAGGAATGGGGTGCAGGTCCAGCGAGCGGTGTGCTTGCGACCGATGCAAAAAGATCGTGACCGATGCGATCGTCATGTGGGTCACGCCCAAGGTGAAGGCGACGATTTGCCACCAATTGGCATCAACCACGCCCTGGATAAGCCACTGCACGATGGCATCGTGAGCCATGCCCATGGACAAAAAATCAAACATCAAAAACAACCTTTCGAGCTAACCTTTAATTGTAGGTCGCCCTGGTATATGGCGCTCACATAGGGCAAAACAATAAGGGTTGCCACGCGCAGGAATTGGCGTGACAACCCTTTGAACGGGAGCAGTCTTGCGACTTATTCCACGATCAGCACCACTTTGACTGTGCCGTCGACTGCCGATTTTTCAATGTAGCCAATGGCATCGGGGTGATTGGCCACATGCTTTTTGACATCGGCGGCTGACGGTAGTTCGCGAGGGGCTGTTGCCTTACCCGAGAAAGTCAGGCGAGCCCAAGTGGCCTTCACTTGTGAAGGGGTCTTGCCCGCAGCCTTGCTGTAGAACTGGTCGCGTGCGGCACTGGCCTCAGGCAGATCCGCGGGCATCGCGGTGGTGCCATTGGGCAAGGTGTTGCTCTTGCCCATGAATATGCTGGCAGCTTGCTCGGTGGTCAGGGAAGCCAGCGAACTTTTGGGGTTGACGATCACGGCGACCTGCGCGCTGGCGGCTTGGGCCAGGGTGAGCAAAGCAGCGGTGGCTAGGGCTTGAAGGGTGTACTTGATTTTCATTTGAGGTTCCCTTCGGCTTAGAACACAACATCCACAGCCAGGGACAACACGTTGACCCTGCGCTTGGAGTTGAGAAACGATTTAGCTTCAGCCGTGGTGGGATCCTGCGTGAAAAATAAGCCGTAGGAATCGGCTGGCTTGGTCACATGGTCCCATTGGAACTTCAAGTCCACGTTGGACGTGATGTCCCAGCGGGTACCGAGCGTGACGGTGCGCTGGGCAAGCTTTTGCGTGTCCAGCAAGGTTTGAACGCCAGACTGGACCTGAGCCGCCCCGCCATTCGCTTGCAGCGCGGCAGTATATTGCGCCAAGGTCCCAGGAAGACCGGCCTGAAGGGCCGCCAGTGTGCCAGCGGAGATCGGAGCGCCGTTGACGGCGTTGCTATTGGCTCGATCCACCGACAAGCGAGAGAGTCCAACAAAGGGGGTGAACTTGCCGACACGGTAGCCGACGTTGCCGTACCAACCCGTCGTGCTGGAGATGAACTGCTCAACCCGACGCTTGGTGTACTCGGCATTGATGACCCAGTTGTCTTGGTCATAGGTCATGCCGAAGCCTGTGAACGAGATGTTCTTGCCTTGCAGGACCACCGATTGATTGACCTGCCCTGCCAGGCCTGTCACACCGCTAAGTGGCCCACCGGGCCCGGTCAAACCGGTCAACTGGTCAATACTTGGCGATTGCAAGGACACTTTGCCCTGGGTGCGGCCGAATCGGAATGTGAAGCCGTTGTCCATTTCGGCCGTCAGGTTCAGGCCAAGCATGTCATCGAGCTTGAATTCGGAGGGTGCCAGCGGCGTAGTCACCCCCCCCTGCGTCTTGCGCAGCGCAGACGCGTAGTCGGCCTTGGCGTTCCCGGCGTAGACGGTGGCATTGAACGTTGTGGAGCCTAGGTTCAATTGATAGCTGGCATCAACACCCTCAAACTGGCTCACGGGCACCTGCGCATAAACATCCAGCGCGGGACGGATGGTCGTGTTGGCGTAACCCACGTCACGGAAGTCCGAGATCATGAAGAACGGCGCGCCGATGCGACCAGCACGCAGCGTCAAGGCTGGCAGTGCCTGCCACTTGGCAAACGCCCAATCGATGGTCGGCACGTATTGACCGAAGGCATCGAACTTGGTCATCAGTTGGGCGGTTGCCGAGATGGTGGGGGTGAACTTGTAGCTGCCCTGCACCGCCAGCTTGCTATCTGGGTTGGCATTCCAGGAGGTACCCGCCCCGCCACCTTGGCCGATGTAGTTGAAATCAACATCATTGGTGCTGTTACGCGCGACGCCGAGCGTGCCAAATCCCGACAGCGAAAATTTTCCGTCGGGCGACTGATAGCCCGCATGGGCGGCGCTCATGCACGCCGCCATGGCCGCAAGGGCCAGTGGCAGGCGCCGTAGTTTGGGAAAGGACATGGAATTGGCTCCTCAGCTGTTGACACAATTTACCTTCACTGGCCGACTTGGCTGGCACCCGCAGTGCACTGCCATCAATGTGGCCGCCAAGAGGCTTAGTGGGTGTCGTCAGTTTGTGGTCACTTCTTGATACTCAAACTCGGAATAACCCGTTTTAGATCGTGCAATTGTCCGCAAAACAACAGTCCATCCGTACCAATGCACGCCTTTATCGGAGCTCGTTCAATCGTTGATCTATTTGAGATTGCAACAAATCCGCGAGAGCGCGGCGGTCGGCGTGCCTGTCTACCTGCAAAGGCAGGATGCTCAAGTGCACGGTCAAGCCTCGGGCCGTGATGACGCGCCACAAGGACTGCGCCAGGGTGGTGTCGCCCACAAAGGCCACCGCTGAACTGATGGGTTGCCCCGGTTCGCTGTAGTTCAGCGCGACCGGTTGCACAGGCGCCGCCACGTCGATGGCCGCTTGCAGCATGTTGGCGTGAAATGGCAGCAGTTGATGACCGTTTGCCGTCGTTCCCTCGGGAAAGACAGCCACCGTGTGCCCTTCGCGCAGGGCCTGGGCCATCAGGCCCAGCACCCGCACGGCGTCGCGGCGGCGCTCACGCTGCAAATACAGGGTGCCCGCCGCCGTGACCATGCGGCCCACCAAGGGCCATGTCGCCACTTCGGCCTTGGAGACGAAGCGGGCCGGCACGACCGCATTGATGGCGACGATGTCCAGCCAGGACACGTGGTTGGCGACGATCAATTTGGCCCCAGGGCGCGCCGTGCCCTGCACTTCCAGGCGAATGTCCAGGATAGCAAGCATGCGCAGCGACCAACGGCGCACGAGGTCGTCGCGTTGATGGGGCGTGCGGTCGAGGTAGGGGATGCGCGCCAACCACAGTCCGCGGATCAAATGCAGCGCGATGCGCAGCAAGCGCCATGGGGCCAGCACCAGGGCAGCCCACAGAGCAAGCCGGGCAAGGCGAGGCGGACTGCGTAAACCAGCGACCAAAGGCGCCTTCAAATCGCGTCGTGGGCCACCTGGCCGGCCACCAGGGTCAGACGCACGCGGCCTGGCAATTCCGTGCCCGTGACGTCAAAGGCGAACGGGGTGTGCTTGCCCTGGCTGGTCAGGGACGCCGGTTCGGCGCGCCAGCGCACACTGGGGTCGAACACGCAGACGTCGGCCACACCGCCCTGCACCAGTCGCCCGGCGCTGGACGAGAGCGAGCCCAGGGCATCGCCCAACACCTTGACCGGACCGCAACTCACGACCGACAAGGCTCGACGCAGCGCGACCGCATCGGGCTGATCGGTGCGGTCGGCACCGGCCCATTTCAGGGCCAGACTGAGCAGCAGTTCCAGCCCGGTGGCGCCAGGTTCTGCTTCACCAAAGGGCAAGGTTTTTTCGTCTTCGCTGACCGGGGTGTGGTCGGACACCAGTGCGTCCAGGGTGCCGTCCAGCAGCCCTGCTTGCAGGGCATCGCGGTCGCGTCCCTGCCGCAGCGGTGGGGTCAGGCGCATGGCCGGGTTGAAGTAACCAATGTCCACGTCCGTCAGCAGCAGTGAATTGATGCTGACGTCTGCGGTGATGGGCAGGCCTTGGGCTTTGGCCTGGCGGACCAGATCGACACCCGCCGCGCTGGAGATGCGGCACAGGTGGACACGGGCGCCGGTGGTGCGCACCAGTTCAATGATGGTGTGCATCGCAATGGTTTCGGCACTGACGGGCACACCCGACAGGCCCAGACGCGTGGCCACGGCGCCACTGGCAGCCACGCCCTTGCCCAGCCAGGCATCTTGCGGGCGCAGCCACACGGTGTAGCCGAAGGTGGCTGCGTATTGCAGGGCGCGTTGCAGCACCTGAGTGTCACGCACCGGCACTTCGGCTTGCGAAAAGCCCACGCAACCAGCCTCGTGCAACTCGGCCATCTCGGTCAGGGTCTCGCCCTTGAGGCCACGGGTGAGCGCGCCCAGCGGAAACAGCCGGCAGCGGCTGAGTTTGCGGGCACGGAACTTGAGCATCTCGACCAGGCCGGGTTCGTCCAGCGTCGGGTCGGTGTCGGGCAGGCAGACCACGCTGGTCACGCCGCCCGCCGCCGCTGCGGCGAGTTCGGACTCCAGCATGCCTTCGTGCTCGTGGCCGGGCTCTCGCAGGCGGGCGGCCAAGTCGACCAAGCCCGGGGCGACGATCAGGCCACTGGCATTGATGGTGCGGTCGGGCGCGAAGTCGGCGCTGATGCTGCCAATGGCGGTGATGCGTCCACCGGTGATGGCCAGGTCACCGATCTGGTCAAGGCCAGAAGCCGGATCAAGCAGTCGGCCGTTTTGAATGAGGATTTTCATGCTTCGTTGCCGGCGATGATGGACATGACGGCCATGCGCACCGCGATGCCAAAGGTCACCTGGGGAAGGATGACGCTCTGGCGGCCATCGGCCACGGCGGACTCGATCTCGACCCCTCGGTTGATGGGGCCAGGATGCATGACGATGGCGTCAGGTTTGGCGTGGGCCAGTTTTTCTTGCGTCAAACCGAATTCTTTGAAGAACTCGCCGGCGCTGGGCAGCATGCCGCCAGACATGCGCTCGTTTTGCAGTCGCAGCATGATGACGACGTCGGCATCTTTGATGCCCTCAACCATGTCGTGGCAGACGCGCACGCCCATCTCGCGCAGGTCGCCGGGCACCAGGGTGCGAGGGCCGACCACGCGCACTTCCGGCACACCCAGGGTGGTCAAGGCATGGATGTTGGACCGGGCCACGCGCGAGTGCACGATGTCGCCCACGATCGCCACGGTGAGCTTGCTGAAGTCTTTTTTGTAGTGCCGGATGGTGTACATGTCCAGCAGCGCCTGGGTGGGGTGTGCGTGGCGTCCATCGCCGGCATTGACCACGTGGACGTGCGGAGCCACATGCTGGGCGATCAGGTAGGGCGCGCCCGACTCTGAATGTCGCACGATGAACATGTCGGCTTGCATGGCGCTGAGGTTGGCGACGGTGTCGAGCAGGCTCTCGCCTTTGGAGGCCGACGAACGCGCGATGTCAAGGTTGATGACGTCGGCGCTGAGGCGCTTGGCCGCGATCTCGAAGGTGGTGCGGGTGCGGGTGCTGTTTTCAAAGAACAGGTTGAAGACGCTCTTGCCGCGCAGTAGCGGGATCTTCTTGACCTCGCGGTCGTTGACGCTCAGGAAGGTTTCGGCCGTGTCCAGGATCTGATGAATGATGGCCTTGGGCAGCCCTTCGGTGGACAGTAGATGGATCAGCTCGCCATGGCCGTTGAGCTGGGGATTGCGCTGGGGCTTGAGGATGGTCATTCGACCCTCTCGAAATGAAACTTGAAGCGGCCATCGTCGGAGCGATCCAGAGAGACGCGCTCGGTCGGCGGCAAGGTGATGCGTGCGGCGGACAGCGCCGCCTCAATGGGCAACTCGCGGCCACCCCGATCCACCAGCACGGCCAGGGCGACGCTGGCGGGGCGTCCGAAGTCAAACAACTCGTTGATGACGGCGCGGATGGTGCGGCCTGTGTAGAGCACGTCGTCAATCAACAGGATGTGGCGCCCCTCGACGGAAAACGGCAGCTGCGTGGCGCCCGAGGTGGCGGCCATGCCGCGCGAGCCGAAGTCATCACGGTGCAGGGCCGAGGAGATGACGCCATGGGCTTCGGTGCGACCCAGGTCATGGCTGAGGCGCTCGGCCAGCCAGGCGCCACCCGACCAAATGCCCACCAGGGCCGTATCAGCGGTGATCAGGGGACGAACCCCGGCCAGCAGACCAGCGTACAAAGCCTCGGCGTCAAGGTGCAGGGTGTGGTGGGTGTTCATTGAAGTATTGTTGCAGCAAGATGGCCGCCGAGGCGGCGTCCAGGTCGCGCGCCCCATCGGCATGCGCTTCGGTGGTGGAGTAGCGTTCATCGACTTCGTGCACGGGCAGCTTGAATCGCCCCTGCAACTGCCGCGCAAAACGCCGCGCCCGCAAGGTGTTTTCGTGCTCGGCCCCGTCGGGATGAAACGGCACGCCCACCACGAGGGCATTGGGTTGCCATTCATCAATCAGGCGGCTGATCTGGGCAAACCGTGCATCGCCTTCAGCGGCGATCGTGCGCAAAGGCTGCGCTTGACGCAACACGGTGTTGCCACTGGCCACGCCCACGCGCTTGAGGCCGAAATCAAAGGCCAGGAAGCTTTGCGTGGCCGTCATGCGTGTCCGGCCTCCCCTGGCAACATGCTGCGGTCAATGCCCAGCAGCGACAGGGCTTGGTCGTAGCGTTGCTCGACCGGGGTGTCAAAAATAATGCCGGGTTCTGCGTTCACATTCAGCCAGCCGTTGCTGCCCAGCTCTGCTTCAAGTTGACCCGCGCCCCACCCTGCGTAACCCAGGGTGATGAAGACACGACGGGGCCCGCCGCCGTGGGAAAGCGCTTCCAGCACATCGCGTGAGGTGGTCATCTCCAGCCCCCCGGCAATCTTGAGGGACGAGCTGTAGGCATTGGCCTCGCCGCCCAGGCTGTCGTGCAGCACGAAACCGCGCTCGGTCTGCACCGGGCCGCCGAAGTAGACTGGCCGGGAAGCGAGGTCTTCGCGGTCCAGGCTGAGGTCTACTTTCTCAAACAGATTTTTGAAGTTGATGTCAGTGGGCCGGTTGATGACCAGCCCCAACGCCCCGTGTTCGGTGTGTTCGCAGAGGTAAACCACGGCGCCCGCAAAATTTCCGTCCTCCATGCCAGGCATGGCGATGAGGAATTGGTTGCTCAGATTGATCAAGGCTTGCCCTTCAGACATGTTCGCGATTTTAATCTCCTCATGAGTCAACAGCTCAATTCCGCCTTGGTGTGGTTTCGCCGGGATCTGAGGCACACCGATCACGCTGCCCTGCACTACGCCCTGAAACAGGCGCGACGGGTGTGGTGCGTGTTTGTGTTCGACACCGACATCCTGGGCCCCTTGCCCCGTGTCGATCGCCGTGTGGTGTTCATTCGCGACAGCCTGATCGAGCTGGACACCGCCCTGCGCGAACTGGCGCTAGAACACCAGGTGGCGCGGGCGGATCAATGCGGCTTGATCGTGCTGCATGGGCCAGCCGTGAAGGAAATCCCGAGCTTGGCCAAGCAACTGGGCGTGCAGGCGGTGTTCGCCAACCACGACGACGAGCCCGCCTCGCTGGCCCGCGATGCGCAGGTACGTGGGCGCCTGAGCGACGTGGGTGCGGCACTGTTCACGTCCAAAGACCATGTGATTTTTGAACGCCACGAGGTGTTGACGGGCAACGGCACCCCTTATGGCGTGTTCACACCCTATAAAGCCGCCTGGCTCAAGAGGATGGAGGACTTTTACGTCAAACCCTACCCGATCGCGCCCTATGCCGGGCACCTGGCCCCCATCCCGGCCGACATTGGCCTGATCGAGCCCGATGGGGCGCGCATTCCCCGCCTGGGGACACTGGGTTTCGAGCCTTGCGAAACCTTGAAAGTGCCCGCCGGAATGAGCGGGGCTCACGCCCTGCTGGAGGACTTTCTGGAGCGCATCGACCATTACGACGACACCCGCGACTTCCCTGGCGTCAAGGGGCCAAGCTATTTGTCCACCCACCTGCGCTTTGGCACCGTGTCGATCCGTGAGCTGGTCAAGCTGGCCTGGGATCGCAGCCGCGCGGGCTCCAAGGGAGCGCAGACCTGGTTGTCTGAATTGATCTGGCGCGATTTCTACCACCAGGTCCTGCACCACCACCCCCATGTGGTCGGGCACAGCTACAAGCGCGAGTACGACGCCCTCAAATGGTTGCATGGCAGCAAGGCCGAGGCCCGTTTCGCGGCGTGGTGCGGCGGCCGCACGGGCTACCCCCTGGTGGACGCGGCCATGCGCCAACTCAAGCAGACGGGCTATATGCACAACCGCTTGCGCATGGTCACCGCCAGCTTCCTCATCAAGGATCTGGGCATTGACTGGCGCTGGGGCGAGAAATACTTCGCCGAGAAATTGCTGGACTTTGACCTGGCTGCCAACAATGGCGGCTGGCAGTGGGCGGCCTCGACCGGCTGCGACGCCCAGCCGTATTTCCGCATCTTCAACCCCATCACTCAAAGTGAGAAGTTTGATGGTGCCGGAAAGTTCATCCGCCGTTACGTGCCTGAACTGGCTGCCCTGCCCGACCGGGCGCTCCATGCGCCCTGGCTGTTGCGGGGCGCTGCGGAGTCGATAGACTACCCGCCGCCCATCGTGCAGCACGACGAAGCGCGGGCTGAAACCCTGGAGCGCTACGCCGTGGTGGCCAGGCAGAGAAAAAGTATTTGAGCGTCAAAACAACTCAACGTCACCCAACTTGTCGCCTTCAGTCTGGATCACACCCTCGACAACCAGATTTTCAAAACAGAAGGTGCGATTGCGCCCCTGGTGCTTGGCCTGATAGACCGCCTGGTCCGCCCGCGAAAACGCGGCGCTCGGCGTGTCACTGGACACCACCTCCGTGAACCCCAGACTGATCGTGACTTGGCCCACCTGTGGGAATGCATAGGCCTGCATGCTTTGACGAAAGCGCTCGAACACACGCATGGCATGTTTTTGCGTTCCGCCACGCAACAGAACAACAAACTCTTCGCCGCCGAAGCGGAACAACCGGTCGCAATGGCGGAAGGTCTGGCGCATGATGCGGGCCACCAGCACCAGCACCTCGTCGCCGATGAGGTGTCCAAACCGGTCATTGACCAACTTGAAGTGGTCGATGTCGATCACGCCCATCCAATAGGTGCTCATGGAAGACCCACGTCGCTCGGTATCGTCCAAGGACTCGCCCGGACCGGCCTGGGTCGGCAGAGATGCCTTCAGAAAGGTGGCATCAAATGTCTGGCGGTTGAGCAATCCGGTGAGCGAATCACGTTGACTCGATTCCAGTAAATTCTGGAAATTGCCAAATACCCGCAACAAGTTCTGCATGTATTGCAGATCCCGTGGGGGCAGCGGCTCGCGGGACCGCACTTCGAGGACGCCCGACTGGCCCAATTCTGCATGCAAGGTGAGCACGGTCAACCATTTGGCATCGTCCTGCGCCTGCGGATCCTGGTCGGTCAGTGCATGCTGAACGAGCAAACGCGACGCCAGGGCATCCTCCCGCGAAGGGTGGTCTTCCAAGAATGGGAGGGTTTCATGGTCAATCCAAGGCGGGTCACTGATCGTGAGTTGTCCGCGTCGAGCCAAACCGGTACACAGCCAGCGCTGATCGGCGGCGTCCTGACCCAGCGCCCGATAAACCCCCACGCTGGAGGCCGCCAGCAACTCCAGCACGGTTTGCACCAACGAGACGTCCAGCAATTCACGATCACGCTGAGCTGTCAGATGAGCCAGTTGATCAATCGCCTTATCCAAAAGAGCTGCCCCTCTAAACCTGCCCCCCGATATATCGACTGGAGAGGGTGCGGACTTAAACGCCGCGTGATTCCTTCACGGCCTCACGCTGCACCGCATAGCGTGCCACCAAGGCCAGAAGCTCTTCTTCGCCATAGGGCTTGCCCAGGTAGTGATTCACGCCCAATTGCGTGGCGTAATCGCGGTGCTTTTGCGCGATCCGCGAAGAAATCATGACGATGGGCAGGTCGGCCCATAGGCTATTGCCGCGGATATTGCGCGCCAGGTCAAAACCATCCATGCGCGGCATTTCAATGTCGGACAAGACGATGGTTGGGGTCTCCTCAGCCAGGCGTTCCAAGGCATCGAGGCCATCCTTGGCCAGCACGACGCGATAGCCTTCACGCGCCAGCAGGCGCTGCGTGACGCGACGAACCGTCAAGGAGTCATCAACCACCAGAACCAGCGGTGGCAAGGCCTCGACCGCAAGGGCCGCTGCGGGAACCGCTTCACCACCACCTTCGCTGACCGCCGTGGCGGTGACATGCAATGCCTCGGCCGTGTAGGCTTGAGCGCGGTCGCCATACACCGTGGCCAGGGCCACCGGGTTGTAAATCAACGAGACCGCACCGGAGGCCAGCAAAGTCATGCCCGCCAGACCCGGCAAACGCGACAGTTGCGGCCCCAGGTTCTTGACCACGACTTCCTGGTTGCCCAGGACTTCATCGACGTGCATGGCGATGCGTTGCTGCGCGGAGCGCACCACAATCACCGGCAGTGAGCGCCCTTCTTCCAAGCCCCGCGGGCTGATTTGCAGCAAGGCGCCCAGCCAGTAGAACGGCAGCGCCAGATCAGCGAATTGATAGGTGCCACTGGCATAGGCTTGATCCACCTCGGCCGGCTTGGCGCGACGCACCATTTCGATCAGGTGGGTCGGCACCGCCACGGTGACATTGCCACAGCGCATCATCACCACCTTGGTGACCGCAGTGGTCAGCGGCAAGATCAGTTTGAAGCTGGTGCCCTGCCCGGCGGAAGTGGCCGTCTCAATGCGGCCGCCCATGGCGTTGACTTCGGATCGGACCACGTCCATGCCGATGCCACGCCCAGCCAGCTCGGTGACCGACTCGGCGGTTGAGAAGCCGGGCATGAAGATCATCTGGGCCAGCTCGTTGGGCGCCAACTCCGCATCAGGCTGGATCAAGCCCTGGGCCAAGGCCTTTTGATGAATGCGCTCCAGGTTGAGCCCGGCGCCATCATCACGGAATTCGATGCTGACTTCATTGCCTTCCTGGTGCAGTGACACGGTGATCAAGCCGACCGGCTCCTTGCCAGCGGCTTCGCGCACGGCCGGCAACTCAACGCCGTGGGTGATGCAGTTGCGCAGCAGGTGTTCAAACGCGCCGGTCATGCGCTCCAGCACGCCACGGTCGACTTCAATGGAGCCGCCGACGATGTCCAGGCGGACTTGCTTGCCGGTTTCCTTGGCAGCTTGCCGCACCACGCGGTACAGGCGATCGGACAGGCCCTCGAATTCGACCATGCGCGTGCGTAGCAGGTCATCCTGGAGGTCACGCGTGAGGCGCGCCTGAGCAACCAATTGGTCTTCGGCCGTTTCAAGATTTCGGTGCAAGGACCGCTGCACGGTGGCCACGTCATTGACGGACTCGGCCATCATGCGGGTGAGTTCCTGGAAGCGCGTATAGCGGTCAAACTCCAGGGGGTCAAAGGTCTGGCTGGACGCGCGTGCCGCTTCAAGTCGCGTGTTGAGTTGCGTGTCAGCCTGCAACTCGATGTCGCGCACGTGCTGACGCAAGCGATCCAAGTTGTCCGTCAGGTCGGTCAGCGAGCCGCGAATCTGCCCAACCTGAGAGGCCAGGCGCGTGCGCGCGATACTCACTTCCCCGGCTTGGTTCACCAGGCGATCCAGCAGCTGTGGGCGCACCCGCACCACCGCGGCATGGGTCTGGGCATGCACCGCTTCGCGAACAGGGGCCGTCGACAACCGATGACCGCTGTTGGCCAGCGCGGTCCAGTTGATGGTGACGCCTTGTGAAGGAGCCGCAGGGGGCACGTGCTGGTCGCCCGTCGGTTGATCAGCGGAAACCACCACTGGCTCGACGCTGGAACCGCTGGCTTCGGCAGGCACGACTGCGGGCACAGGCGCCACTGCTGGCGCAGCCGCAGCCAGAGTCTGGGTGGACTGTGCTGCCTCGTAGCTTTGTGCATCTCGCTGCCTGAGCGCTTCAAACTCGTCGACCAGGGCATCAACCCGAGCCTCCAAGGGCTCCACATCGGCGCGGGCAATGGACTCCGAACCCGTTAGTTGCTCGATCGTGGTTTCCATGCGGTGGGCCAACTCGCCCAGACGCATGGCACCGGCCAGACGCGCACCGCCTTTGAACGTATGCAGGGTTCGCATGCAGGCGTCTGGCGCCGCTGGGTGCTGAGGCTGCTCGAGCCATTGGCGCATCTGACCAGCCAATTGGGGCAGAAGCTCCAGCGCTTCTTCCTCAAAGATTGGGAACAGATCAGGATCAACGGCGTCCTCGGCATCGAGATCATCGCGATCACCCAAACTGACTGCGCTGTCCACCTTCTTCGTGACATGGGGGTGAGCAGGCGCTGCCGGGACTTCAGGCAGGCTTTCCAGAGAGGTGATTTCGGCCTGTCCCAAGGGAGCCGGGTGCGTCAGCAGGACCTCTCCGTCGACGTCTTCGGCCGAATGCACCAGACGCAGATGCCCATGGTCACGGACTTCGTCACCGGACTCCACCCCACCCAACAGGCTGCGGGCTTCCAGGCGGCGAGAGGCCTCGTGGTCATAGATCTCCAGGCGGTGCAGCAGATCATCCTTGGGCGTTTTCAGAAACCCTGCCGCGAATTGATGCAGCAGGTGGCGAATGTCATCGGCCGCCTCATTGAACAGGGCCGCCGCTTCCGCAGTGCCACGCCCGAGGGATTGAGCGCGCATCAAGCTGTGCTCAAGCAACCGAGCCAATTGCGACAGCTCGGTGTACCCCACGGTGGACGAATTGCCCGCCAGCGAGTGGGCCAGGGCAATGGATTCATCCGTGACCGGGCGATGCAGTTCCAGCGCCCATTCGCTCAGGCAGGTGCACAAGCGGCGCGACTGCTCATCGGCCTCGTTGAGGTAGATGTTGAACAGCGGAATGCTGATACGCAAGGACCCGATGACCTTGACCTGCTCGTCAGGGTCTGCACTGTCATCAGCCTCGGATTGCTTGAACTCGACCTGAGACTCGGACGACTCAGCCGTCACCGGGTTGACTACAAGCGCCTCGGGCTCGGGCTCGGGCTCGGCCGGCAACTCAAGGGTCAGCAACTCGCCGTCGATCGCCGGCAACTCAGAGTCGCCCAGAGCGGACGCTTCGGTGATCGCGGGTTCTTCAAAAGATGAGTCTGCCTGTGCCGGCTCGCCCCCCAGATCGACCAGAGGCAGGGTCAGTTCGGACAAATCGTCATCGGCCGGGGCCGATGACTCTTCGGCCGCAAAGGTGCTGACATCGGCGGCTGAAAAGGTGGAACCGCCGCCAATAGGCACTCGACGACCGTCCAGGCGCAGCGATTCGGCAGCACGCACCACCGGAGTGCTCTGCCAGGATTGGGCTGATTTGGCTTCGATAGCCTGTGTCCAGGCGGCCATATAGGCCAGCGCCTCGTTCGTGAAACCCAGCAGGTCGTCGTTGGCTGGCGTTTGTGCGGCCATCCACGCGTTATAAAGCTGCTCGCAGGCCCAGCCAGCCTCACCATAGTCGTTCAAGCCAACCATGCGTGAACTGCCCTTCAGGGTGTGAAAGCCGCGACGGACAGTGGTGAGCAAGGCGACATCACCAGGAGTGGCCGCCAATTGCTGGGTCGCCTCCTGGGCGGCCTCAATCACTTCGTGGGCTTCTTCCAGGAAGATGCCGCGCATCTCGTCGTCTTCTTCGAGACCCGTCGGCTCCGGTGCCACCACGGGCATGGGCATCAGGGGCGCATGACCGCTGTCGCCACCGTTCGCAACCTCGGGCACCGGCAGCAGGTCCAGGCCAACGGGCTCGGACACCGACTGCGCAAAATCGGCCATGACGTGGGCGACTTGTTCACGTGCCAGCGCTTCGGCGTCAGCGTCCTCGGAGGACTGGGCCGTGGCCACTGCAGCTTGCGCCGAAGCGACCGAGTCGGCCAAGGCCGACTGATCCTGCACCATGGGACTGTCGGCGAGCTTTTGCAACTCACTGGACACGTCGGCCAGAGGCACCTCGTTTCGGGCGACCGACTCGACCACCGCCGCCGCAGCGGTCTGGATCTGGTCGCGCTCAGCACGCTGTGCGACGACCTCAACAGGGTTGGCCAGGGGTGGTGGCACCGCCACCGTTTTTTCGCGCCCCATCACCGGGTACAGCACGCCAGTGTCCGGATCAAACTTGAACAGTGATTTGACCAGATTGGGTTGCACGCCCAGCATGTCAATCAGGAAGCCCATGGCGCCCAGGTTGGTGGCCAGTCGGTCAAACACACCATCAGCGCCTGCTTGCTGGATGTCGGTGTCGGGCAGTAGCAGGTGCTCCACGTCTTCGCGCATGCGAACCGTCGCCTGCCCCGCCATGTCCAGGCCCAGCACGGCCAACACGCCACGCATCGATTGCAATTGCGTGGGCACCCGAACCAAGGCGGCGGTCTCGCTTGGATCCCGGAAAAACTGGTCGATGTTCTTTTCGGCATCGCTCAGGCCGCTGCGCAACTCTTGCACCACGCTGCCAATGGTCTGCCGGTCCGACACGCGCCGATAGAGGTCTTCCATCCACGATTCAAGTGGCTGGGCCGGTTGGTGTTGACGCACCGCGTCAATGCGGTTGGCCAGACGATGGATGCGGTCCTTCTGCTCAGGGTGGTCGAACTCACCATCGTCCAAAGACGCCTCAAGGTACAACAAGCTGGTGGCCACTTCCATGGCCAGACTGGGCTCGGGTGGCTGCGCCATCTGCACGGTTTGCGTCACCGCTTGAGACAGGGCCTCGGCCAGGACGTCGCCGTCCGGATACAACTTGCGCAAAGACTCGCTCACCAAGGAGAACTGCTCGTTAAGCCCCCCCAGGCGTTGCAACTCTCCTCCCGCCACTGCGGACCAACCATCCTTGGCCCCTGTGACCCGCTTGACCGCTTGCGCCACCCAGGTCGGGTCATAGCGACCCAGAGTCGACTCGGTCAGGCTGACCGGGATGTGACGCTCCAGCCCAAAGGTGCGTCGCACGCGCGCGAGCACGGAGTCGGGCTTGCCATCCACCCCAGATGCCTGCGCACAGAAAAACAGCAACTCCTGCGCCAACCGATCGGAGGGCAGATCCTGCCCTTTGACCAGCACGCGCAACTGTCCCAGCAAGGACGACAGCACGCGCTTGGCATGGATGGTCAGCGGCACATGGGCGCCTGCCAGCGCCTCCAGGAAACCGCTGGCCAGCATCCAGGTGGCCGACTCACTGTGGGCCTGGCGCTGAGCCGACCCACTGGCCAATGAGGCGCACAGGTCCGCCAGTGCGACGGCATCGGCGGGCTGATTGCGCTTGAGCAGCGCTAGCAAACCCGATTCGAAATCGTCCACGGTGGCGGCATCAGCCACTCGCGGCTGCACCGACTCGGGCGCGGCCAAGGGCGCTTCCAGCGACACACGGGGCCAATCCTGGTTCCACAAGTCCGTGGGCCTGGGCAAAGCGCCGCCCACCAGGGTGACCAAGGCTTCGTACTGTGGAAACAAAGCCAGCGCCGGCACGGGCTTGCCACCCACGCGCCGACCGATGTAATCCATCAAGGCAAACGACGCACGCTCAATGGCCTGCACCGCCTTCTCCTCGAGCGACGCCGGGCGATTGATGAATTTTTGAACCAGCGATTCGCTGGCGCGCAACAGTGTTGCACCGGCCGGCAAGCCGGCCAGCTCCAGAGCACCCACACTCTGGTGGATCTGCTGGCGCGCTTGGCGCAACAAGGCGGGATCCAGCGCAGCAAGGTCTGAAAGACCCGCTGCGGCGGACTCCTTCAGGCAGCGGTGCAGGGCCTTGTGCGCAGCATCGAGCGATTTGCGAAGCTCTTCTTGCACCCAGGCCAGGGCGCTGAGGTCGTCTGACATGGGGGCGGCGTTCGTGCTGTCCATGGGGGTCACTTTTAGGCGATCTTGAACCGAGACACCGATTGCTGCAATTCATCGGCAGTTTTGGACAGCTCGCGCACGAGCTGTGTGGTCGATCGGGTCCCTTCACCGGTCTGCTCCGTCACGGCGAAAATGTGCTGGATGTTGGACACCACCACATTGGCCGATTCGGCTTCTCGCAGGGCCTGGGTCGAAATCTGTTCAATCAGTTCGGCCAGTCGGCGTGACACGCGGTCGATGTCGCCCAGCGCGGAACCGGCCGCGTCAGACAGTCGAGCCCCTTCAACCACACCCTGCGTAGAGCGTTCCATAGCGGCCACGGCATCTTGCGTATCGGTCTGAATGGTGCGCACCAGCGCGGCAATCTGCTTGGTGGCATCGCCGGAGCGTTCAGCCAGACGTTGCACTTCTTCGGCCACCACGGAGAAGCCTCGACCGGCCTCACCGGCTGAGGCCGCTTGAATGGCGGCGTTCAAGGCCAGCACGTTGGTTTGTTCGGTAATGTCGGAGATCAGTTCGGTGATTTCACCAATCTCTTGTGACGACTCACCCAGGCGCTTGATGCGCTTGGAGGTGTCCTGGATCTGGTCGCGGATGGTGTTCATACCGCCGATCGCGTTTTGCACCGCAGCCAAGCCGATGTCGGCAGCGGTCAGCGACTGGCGAGCCACTTCGGCCGACTGCTGGGCCTGGGCAGACACTTCGTTAATCCGTCCGGCCATGTTCAGCACCGACTCGCCGGTTTCACGAATTTCACGCAACTGCTCGTCAGAGGCTGCCAGCAGCTCGGTCGAGGTGGCTTCCACCTGTTGGGTCGTGTCGGTGGCGCGCTGCGCCGTGCTTTGCACCTGAGCCACCAGGTTACGCAACTCTTCCACCGTGAAGTTCACCGAGTCAGCGATGGCGCCCGTGATGTCCTCGGTCACCGTGGCTTGTTGTGTCAAATCACCTTCAGCGACCGCCTGAAGTTCGTTCATCAACCGCAAAATGGCCGCCTGGTTGGCGTCGTTGACGCGCTTGGATTCTTGCTGCTGACGCTCAGCCTCCTGGCGCTGAAACTCAGCGACCTGGCGACGATGCCCCTGGTCGGTCACGAACACACGCAACAACCCGAATGCCGCAGCAGCGGTCACTATCAGGAAAATCACGATCAACGCGATATTGACGACGCCAATACCGACGTTGGTTGACAAGCGCGTCTGCACCTGCTCCAACCCTTTGCGCAGGGGTTCACTGTCGTCAATGATGGCCACTTGGGCGTCACGCGCAGCCACCAGGCCTTGCAGCGTACCCAGGATGAAAGTCGACTGGGTGCGGGTTTGCTCAAACAGTTTCTGCAAGGCTTCAAGGGGCTCGCGGGCCTCGGCGTCATGCGCCGCCGTCAGGTGCAACTCCTTGTTGCCATTGAGCATCCCGTCGACAATTTCCTTGAAGGCATTCAAGTCTTTTCCGAGCAGGAACACGGCTTCGGTCGACACCCCTTCAACTGTCAGGAATTCGTTGGCCGATTTACCAATGCGCTGGGTCAGCATGACCATCTGGTTCAGTGCGGTCAGCTCGGGTGCTGGCACCCCGCCTTTTTCGATCCGGGCCGTGGCAATGCCTTCGGCCAGATCCAGCAACTCCGATGACTGATTGTTCACCTCGCGCAGGGCTTGGCTCACCTGAGTCAGTGTTTGCTTTTGGCCCAACACAAACTTGGCGTTCTTTTCAGCACGGTCCACCAAGGGCAGCAGAGGCAGCAAAGGCTCCTTGGCCGCCGCTGATACTTGAGACAGCCCCAAGGTGCTGTCACCTTGGGCCAGGCCGCGCACATTGCTGGCGAGCACTTTCGCACTCTCAGACACTTCCTGGAAGGCCTGCGCCCGACCAATCAAGGCCTGTGACACAGATTTGGCAAGGCGTTGCGACTGCATCAGCGCCTGACCGGTCGCACCAGCCTGCGCCGCGCGACGGTCGGCGGAGTTGACCGACAGGAAAGCGCTAAGCACCAGACCCAGGCCGCCGAGAATGACAGCGCCGAACAGCAAACGCTGCTGGCGCTCCAATGCCCAGCGCCCGATCAAGGGCAGCCCGGTATCAGTGTCGGTCGACAGGGTTGCCTCCACCTCGGGCCGCTGTCGGTTGCCTTGGTAGTCAGGTGGAAACTCCGATGGCGTCGATTCCGAGATGATGGAGTCGGCCAGACCGGAAGCTCCCGGCTGAAGCGTCGACGATGCGCCCTGGGTGTCGGCAGCGTGGCCCGCAGACGTCGCTTGCGCGTCCTGGGAGGTCAACGCCTCTGGCTGGACCTCGACTTCGTCTTGCGATTTACCCAGATCCTTGATTCGGCTCAGGAAACTCATGCCTTGTACTCCAAACGGTCAAGCGTCGATCTTGAGGAAAGCCTCGTCTGCGACCAGCGCAGCAAGGTCGAGTTCATACCAGGCCCGCCCCTTGTCATCGACCAGTTGCTGCCCAATGAAGTGCGGCGTGTCTGGTGATGTGGCGCCACTGGCGGCCATGTCGGCAGGTGTGCGCAGGCCCAACAGGCGATCAATGAGCAAGGCCACGTTCATCTGAAGTGAGGTATTCAAAGCCACCAGTCGCCCGGCATCGCGCGCACCCTGCTCTTGGGACCATCGCGCCACCGGGCGCTCCATTCCCAGAAATGTTGTCAGGTCGATGACGCCATGTAACTGCCCGCGCAAGTTGGCCACCCCGAGGAACCAGGGTTGGCTGTGCGGCACGGCCTGCAATATGGACATGGGGAAGATTTCGCCGGCCTGGTCCAGCGGCAGCAAAAAACCATGTCCAGAGATTTCCACGGCCAGCCAATTACGGGTCGGCGCCTGCTCACGCGCCATTTGCAAGCGCGAGGCCAGGCGTTTTTGCAGATCTCGCAGGGCTTCTTTATTGGCCATTGGTTGTCAGGTGGGCGATCGGATGAGCGGTCAGTGATGTTGTGTTGTGCCGGCGGCCGCTGGCCATTTCAGCCAAAGGCCTTGATCTTGGCCAGCAGCTCGTCCGGATTGACCGGCTTGACCACATAGTCGCGTGCGCCTTGCCGCATGCCCCAGACGCGATCGGTTTCCTGATTCTTGCTGGTGCAGATGATCACCGGCACGTCGGCAAACGCTGGATCACGGGTGATGGCCCGCGTGAGCTGGAATCCGTTCTGGCCGGGCATGACCACATCCATCAGGATCAGGTCAGGCTTTTCTTCTTGCAGACGTCGCAGCGCTTCTTCACCGTTTTCGGCGGTGCGCACCTTGAAGCCACGCTTGGTCAGCAAGTCTGAGAGCACATGAAGTTCAGTCTTGGAGTCGTCTACCAGCAGAATTTTTTGAATCGGCATATCAACCTCTTGGCGAAGCGGTGAGCAATGTGCAGTGAATAAAGGCGGAATCAGGCACTGTACTGCGCCACCGCTTGAAGCAACTGATCCTTGGTGAAGGGTTTTGTCAAATAGTCCTGAGATCCCACCATTCGTCCACGCGCCTTGTCAAACAAACCGTCCTTGGACGAGAGCATGATCACTGGCGTACTGGCAAAACGTGGGTTGCGCTTGATGATGGCGCAGGTCTGATAGCCATCCAGGCGAGGCATCAGGATGTCGCAAAAAATGATGTTCGGCTCGTGGTCATTGACCTTGGCCAGGGCGTCAAAGCCGTCCTCGGCAAGCACCACCTCGTAACCACCCTGCTTCAGAAAGATCTCGGCACTGCGCCGAATGGTGTTGCTATCGTCAATCACCAAGACCTTTTTAGGCGCCTTGATTTCTGGCGAGTCGTTTAGTTCAGGCAAACCAAATTCAGACACAGGCCCGTTCCTTTACATAGGGTGATATGAGGGTGATATCGGAAGGCACCCCGTCAGACTTGAACCATTTCGAAATCTTCCTTGCGAGCACCACAGTCCGGGCAAACCCAATTCATGGGAATGTCCTCCCACCGAGTGCCGGGAGCGATCCCCTCTTCCGGCAGGCCAAGCGCTTCGTCATAAATCCAGCCACAGATCAAACACATCCAGGTGCGAGAAGAGTTCACGTCAGTTCAAACCAGCTTGAATACAATGGACCGATTGTAGCCACCACCATCTTGTGAAAAACGAGGGTTTTCGGGCACCGTAGGCACTTGACGCTACGCGACCCGATGGGGACGAGCCCCGCCCACTGGTCCTGACCTCCATTGCCCGACGCATGCCATGAACACTCCTACCGACGGCCCCAAGGTTGACCCCTCCGCTCCCGAAGCCACCGACACCGAGGACTCCGGCGCACCCGCGTGCGTGATGAGCTTCAATTGCAGTGACCCCAGCGGGGCCAGTGGCATTGCCGCCGACATCACGACCATCGCCTCCATGGGTGCCCACACCCTGCCCGTGATCACCAGTTTGCTGATTCGCGACACGGCCGAGGTGTTTGACATTCACGAGATTGACGCCGATGTGATTTCCGAACAGGCGCGCACCATTCTGGAAGACGCCACCATTACTGCCTGGAAGGTTGGCTTCCTGGGCAGCGCTGATGGGGTCAGTGTGGTGGCCGAAATCCTGTCTGACTACACCGACATCCCCCTGGTGTCTTTTTTACCCAACGTGTCGTGGATGGAAGAGGACGCGCAGATGTCCTATCTGGAGGCTTTTCGCGAGTTGATTCTGCCCGCCACCCTGGTGTTGGTGGGCAACCACAAGACCTTGACGGACTTCCTGCTGCCCGACTGGGAGTCCGAACGCCCGCCGTCTGCCCGCGAGCTGGCCGTGGCCGCCAGCGAGGCTGGTTGCGGCTACGTGCTGGTAACGGGGATTCAATTGCCCGACCAGTTCATCGACAACGTGCTGGCCTCCGCACAGGGCGCCATCGCGGGCGAGCGCTTCGAGCGCTTCGAAGCCAGCTTCGTTGGGGCCGGAGACACGCTGTCGGCCGCGCTGGCCGCCATTTTGTCGTCCGACACCGCGGTGGACATGGCCGTCTCGGAAGCTTTGAGCTTTCTGGACCAGGCCCTGGATTCGGGATTCCGCCCGGGCATGGGCGGGGTCGTTCCCGATCGTTTTTTCTGGGCCCTGCCGCCCGGCGAGGCTCCCGATGGGAAGACCGACGAAGCCGCTGACGAGATCACCTTGACCGACAACGAAATTTCTCCTTCATCCCGAAATGTCCACTAACGCAGCCTTGTTCGAGCGCGCTCAGCGCAGCATCCCTGGTGGCGTGAACTCACCGGTGCGGGCATTCCGTGCCGTGGGCGGCACGCCCCGCTTCATCACCCGCGCCCAAGGTGCCTACATGTGGGACGCTGAGGGCCAGCGCTACATCGACTACATCGGCTCGTGGGGGCCCATGATCCTGGGCCACGGCCATCCAGAGGTGCTCGATGCCGTGCAAAAAGCGGTGGTGGACGGTTTGTCCTTTGGCGCCCCGACCGAGCGTGAAATTGAACTGGCCGAAGAGATCCTGAAACTGGTCCCGAGCGCCGAGCAAGTCCGACTGGTCAGTTCCGGCACGGAAGCCGGCATGAGCGCAATCCGACTGGCGCGCGGCTTCACCGGGCGCAGCCGCCTGATCAAGTTTGAAGGCTGCTATCACGGCCATGCCGATGCCCTGCTGGTCAAGGCCGGTTCGGGCCTGGCCACTTTCGGCCACCCCACCAGCGCTGGCGTGCCGCCCGAAGTGGTGCAACACACCATGGTGCTGGAATACAACAACGTCGAGCAGATCGAGCAGGCCTTTGCCGAAGTGGGCAATGAGATCGCCTGTGTGATGATCGAGCCGATCGCCGGCAACATGAACTTTGTACGGGCGTCCGTTCCCTTCATGAAGCGCTTGCGTGAGTTGTGCACACAGCACGGTGCGCTGCTGGTGTTCGACGAGGTGATGACGGGCTTTCGCGTGGCCCTGGGCAGCGCGCAGAGTCTGTATGCGCAGCAGATCGCGGGTTTCAAGCCCGACCTGAGCGTGTTTGGCAAGGTCATTGGCGGCGGCATGCCCCTGGCCGCGTTTGCCGGCCCGCGCGACATCATGGCCAAGCTGGCACCACTGGGCCCGGTCTACCAGGCGGGCACTTTATCGGGCAACCCGGTGGCCACGGCCTGCGGCTTGACGACCTTGAAAATCATCCAGCGACCGGGCTTTTACGAAGCGCTGGGGCAGCGCACGCAAAGCTTGATCCAGGGTTTGGCCGGGGCCGCGCAGCAGGCCGGCGTGCCCATGGTGGGCGACAGCCAAGGGGGCTTGTTCGGCTTTTTCTTTGCCGATCACCTGCCGCAGAACTACCCGGCCGTCATGGCCCATGGGTCAGACAAGTTCAACCACTTCTTCCATGCCATGTTGGCGCGCGGCATGTACTTTGCCCCGGCCATGTATGAAGCGGGTTTTGTGAGCGCCGCCCACACCGAACAGGACATTGCCGACACGGTGGCGGCGGCCACCCAAGCACTCAGCTGAGCCTTATGCACATTCACATTCTTGGCATTTGCGGCACCTTCATGGGCGGGGTCGCGGCCCTGGCTCGCGAAACGGGCCACCGCGTCACCGGCTGTGATGCTGGCGTCTACCCGCCGATGAGCGATCAACTCCGAGCGCTGGGCATTGACTTGATCGAAGGGTACACACCCGATCAGATCGAATTGAAGCCGGACCTGTTCGTGATCGGCAACGTCGTATCGCGCGGTAACCCCCTGATGGAAGCCATTTTGGATGCCGGCCTGCCCTACACCAGCGGGCCGCAATGGTTGAGCGAAAACGTGCTGCACGGGCGCCATGTACTGGCCGTGGCCGGCACGCACGGCAAGACCACCACCACATCGATGCTGACCTGGATCCTCGAACACGCCGGCTTGAAACCAGGCTTTCTGGTGGGCGGCGTGCCACAGAACTTTGGCGTGTCGGCGCGCCTGGGTCGAACGGATGACGCGCATCGACCGGCAACCGGTCATCCTTTCGTGATCGAGGCCGACGAATACGACACCGCATTTTTTGACAAGCGCAGCAAGTTCGTCCACTACCAGGCGCGCACCGCAGTGCTGAACAATCTGGAGTTTGACCACGCCGACATCTTTGCCGACCTGGCCGCGATCGAGACCCAGTTTCATCACCTGGTGCGTACCGTGCCTGGTTCAGGCCGACTGGTGGTCAATGCCCGTGAAGAGAGTTTGCAGCGCGTGCTGGACCGGGGCTGCTGGAGCGAAGTCGTCCGCTTTGGCGTGCGTGGCGATGTGCCGGGCTTTCGTGCCCGGGGTGAGCCACACGCGTTTGACGTGCTGAAAGCCGCCGTGCTGGTGGGCCGCGTCGAATGGCCACTGATGGGCGAACACAACCAGATGAATGCCCTGGCCGCGATTGCCGCCGCCGAACATGTGGGCGTGCCCCTCCAGTTGGCCTGTGAGGCCTTGGGGCAGTTTGCCAACGTGAAGCGACGCCTGGAGTTGCGCGGCGAGGTCAACGGCGTCACCGTCTACGACGACTTTGCCCACCACCCCACCGCCATCCGCACCACGGTGGACGGTCTGCGCCGCCGCGTCGGCCCCGACCACCGCATTCTGGCCGTGTTCGAACCACGCTCCAACACCATGAAGCTGGGAGCCATGAAGGCCTTGCTGCCCTGGTCGCTTGAAGAGGTCGACATGGCGTTTTGCCACAGTGGCGGGCTGGGCTGGGACGCGGTCGAAGCGCTGAGTCCATTGGGTGACCGTGCCGTGGTGGCCGATGGCATTGATGCGCTGGTGAGCAAGGTGGTCAATGCGGCCAAACCGGGCGATCAGATCCTGTGCATGAGCAACGGCGGGTTTGGCGGCATTCACGACAAGTTGCTCAAGAGATTGGCCAACCGGCCCTAGCCCACGTCGGAATCATCAATCAGGCGACCATTCGAAAAATCGCACATGACACCCAATTCACCCTCCACGCCTTGTGACGTGTTGGTCATCGGCGGAGGACCCGCTGGTTCGACCATTGCCGCGCTATTGGCCCAACGCGGCATGGGCGTCGTGTTGCTTGAAAAAGCGCAGCACCCGCGTTTCCACATCGGCGAGTCGCTCCTGCCGGCCAATGTGCCGCTTTTCGATCAACTGGGTGTGCGCGCAGAAATCGAAGCCATGGCCATGCCCAAATACGGCATCGAGTTCGTCTCAAAATGGCACCAGGAACACACGCTCCTGGAGTTTGGCCAAGCCTGGAACAGGTCCATGGACAAGGCCTATCAGGTGCGACGCTCCGACTTCGACCACATCCTGATCCGAAACGCGATGCGAAAAGGGGCCCAGGTGCTTGAGAACTGCCGTGTCACGGCGGTCGATTTTCTGCCCGACGAAACGGGTGCGGTGGTGCATGCGCAGCATCAGGATGGGGCGAAAGTCGCATGGCAGGCGCGCATGGTGATTGATGCCTCGGGACGTGACACCTTCCTGGCCAACAAGTTCAACACAAAGGTCAAGAACAAGAAGCACAACAGTGCCGCCCTCTTCGGCCATTTCACGGGTGCCGAGCGCCTGGCGGGCAAGCTGGAAGGCAACATCAGCCTGTTCTGGTTCGAACATGGCTGGTTCTGGTTCATCCCGCTGGCCGACGGAACGACCAGTGTGGGGGCTGTGTGTTGGCCAAGCTATCTCAAAACCCGCAAAAACAGCGTCGAACAATTCTTCAGGGACACCCTCGCGCTGTGCCCCGCCCTGAATGACCGACTGAAGAACGCACAACTGGTGTCGGAGGTCGAGGCCACCGGCAACTACTCCTACAGCTGCACGACGGCGCGGGGCCCCAACCACCTCCTGCTCGGCGATGCCTACTCCTTCATCGACCCGGTTTTTTCGTCTGGCGTCTTCCTGGCCATGAACAGCGCTTTCGTCGCCGCCGATGTCGTGCAGGCGACGCTGCGCGAGCCACGCAAACTGCCCGCTGCCGTCCGTCGGTTCGACCGGGTCATGCAACAGGGCCCGCGCGAGTTCTCGTGGTTCATCTACCGGGTGACCAACCCGAGCATGCGTGATTTATTCCTGGCACCCCGCAATATGTTTCGGGTCAAGGAGGCACTGCTGTCACTGTTCGCCGGGGACATCTTCGGCAAGACGCCGATCTGGCCATCTCTGTATGTATTCAAGGCCATCTATTACATCGCCTCCTTGCTCAATTTTCGGAGAACCCTTGAGGCGGCACGCCGCCGCAAGGTCAACATCGGTGACACGGCTCAAGCCCGTTGACGTGCGGCAAGGTCAAGGTAGTCATGAGTCAGTTGCAGTTTGATTACATCCCGCTTGAAGAGTTGGACCTGTGGGTGAAGGCCATCAGGCAGGGCGATCGGCCTCGTCAAGTTCTCGGTTTGACCCTGTTTGACGGGTCTGAGTCATCCCGTCGCCATCCATCTGAAACACTGGAGACACGCGCATGGCCACAGGTCGCGCTGCCAACTCTGGGCGATGCGCGGACCACCTGGGTCGAGGTGTGGTCGGTTCCCGCCGATATCGGCCCCGTAGTCCACGGCGAGACTGCCGGCGTATCGCATGTGTCCAGCGCAGACCTCGTCTTTGCGTGGCTCACAAAGCCCTTGATGGGGCCGGACGTCGCCCTGGAACTTGCGACCCAGCACGCCTACGATGCCGTGTTCCACGCATTGGCAGAACTGGGTTACCCGCATCCGCTGCGCTTCTGGAACTACCTGCCCGACATCCTCGGGGCCAACCAGGGCGAGGAGCGTTACCGCCTGTTCAACAAGGGTCGCCATGCGTCGTTCGCACAACATGCGCCCGCGATTCAGAACAGTCCGCCAGCGGCGTGCGCCCTGGGCCATCCGGAGGGCTTGGCCGGCCCGTTGACGGTCTATGTGATCGCGTCCCGCCAGCCGGTCCAGCCCATCGAAAATCCACGGCAAATCAGCGCTTACCGATACCCTCCTGACTATGGCCCGCGCAGCCCCACGTTCTCACGGGCCGCCGTGGCGCAACTGGGCCAGGAAGACGCCTTGTTCATTTCGGGCACCGCCAGCATCGTGGGGCACGAAACCGTGCACGTCGGCAACGTGCAGGCGCAGACTGAGGAAACGTTGAACAACATTGAGGCGGTGCTCAATCGCATGGCACTGGCCAGGCGGGGCAAACCATGGCGAACCACCGACTTGCGATTCAAGGCCTATGTGCGACATGCCGCTGACCTGCACGCGGTGCGCGAGGTGATCTTGCGCCGCCTGGGTCCATCGGTGTCCTGCCATTACCTGCATGCGGTGGTCTGCCGCCCAGACCTTCTGGTCGAAATCGAGGCGACTTGCGCCACAAGCCATTGATGATGAGCCATTCCTTTAGCGCCTTGTCGCGCCCCTTGATCCTGACGGCCATGCTTTGCGCCTGGGCAGTACAGGCACGCGCCCAGACGGATGCCCCAGCAGGCCACGGCGCGTTGAAGCCCTTGTGGGAGGCGGGCATGGGCGCTGCCGCCTTGTCGCTGCCGGACTACCGGGGGTCCGATCAAAGTCGGGAGTATGTGCTGCCGATGCCCTACCTGGTCTATCGGGGAGAGTTCATCAAAGCCGATCGGGACGGTGCCTATGCGCAGCTGTTCAACAACCGCCATGTCAAACTAGGCCTCGCCGCGAGCGCCAATCTGCCGGTGTCGGGCAACAAAAACCGTGCACGCGAGGGCATGCCCAGCCTGTCTGGCTCCCTGGAGGTCGGCCCGGCTCTTGACCTGTCTTTGTACCAATCGCCCGACGGCCAGGTCCGGCTCAAATTCAGGCTGCCGATCAGTGGCGGCATCACGCTCGGCCACGAGTCCCTGTCGTCCACGGGCTGGCAGGCGGCCCCGCACCTGAACGTCGATATCGCGAACGTCGCCGGTTTGTCAGGCTGGAACCTGGGTGCGCTGATCGGCCCCATTTATGCAGACCAGCATCGCAACGCTTACTACTACGACGTGGCGCCGCAGTATGCGCGGGCGGATCGACCTGCTTTCGAGAGCGCTGGAGGGTATGCGGGCAGTCAGTTCGCCACGGCCCTGAGCAAGCGCTTCGATCGATACTGGGTGGGCGCCTTTGTGCGCTACGACTCGCTGCGCGGGGCGGTGTTCGAAGACAGCGCCCTCGTCAAGAAGAAGAGCTATTTCGCAGCTGGCATCGGCATGGCCTGGATCTTCGGCCAGTCGTCCACGCTGGTGCCCGTTGAGGACTGACATGGGAATGACCGCATGATGACCCTGCGCGCTTTGGTTCAGTACCCGCTGTTTTATCTCGGTCTGTTCGTGCTCGGCGTGATGTGCCTGGGTATTTGCATAGTCGCCTGGGCTTGGCGGCCGCTCCTGTCGATTGACAAGGGTCGGGAAATTGGCCGTGCGGCCATCAGCCACGGTTTCCGCAGCTACTTTGCCTTCACCAGTTGGCTGGGCATGACCCGCTTTGAACTGGATGAACTGGACGCCCTCAATGGCGAGCCATCGATGATCCTGGCGGCCAATCACCCCACTTTCCTGGATGCGGTTTTCCTGGTCTCGCGCCTGAAAAACGTGGGCTGCATCATGAAGTCCGATGTGCTGGACAACCCATTTCTGGGCGCCGGCGCACGTCTGGCGGGCTACATCCGCAATGACAGTCCGCGCAACATGGTCCGCCAGTCGATTGCCGATTTGCAGCAGGGGAGCCACCTGCTGGTGTTCCCTGAAGGCACTCGCACCATCAAGCCGCCTGTCACCGAGTTCAAGCCAGGCGTTGCGCTCATTGCCCGAGGAGCGCAGGTGCCGGTGCAAACCATCTTCATCGAAAACAGCTCGCCTTTCCTGTCCAAGGGCTGGCCCATCCATCACAGGCCTCCGAGCTTTCCAATGGTTTTCCGTGTCCGGCTGGGTCAGCGCTTCACCGTCTCAGACAATCCAAAGCTGTTCACGCACAAGCTACAACAGTATTTCGAGCGCGAACTGGCCACGGCAGAGCTGACCATGATGCCTCGCTCATCCTCGTTGGAGCAAGCCGTTCATGAGTGATTCAAGCCCACCGACATCCGCCTCACGGACCCACTTCGTGCTGATCCCCAGTTACAACACGGGTCGGCAGGTGTACGAAACCGTCAAGGCCGCGCGCCGTCAATGGTGCCCCGTGTGGGTGGTGGTCGATGGCAGCACCGATGGCACCGATCAGGGCTTGCTGGAGATGGCTCGGAAAGACGCGGGACTGAAGGTGTTTGTGCTGCCAGGCAACCAGGGCAAGGGAGCAGCGGTGCTGCACGGCTTGCGCACAGCCCAGGCCGCTGGATTCACGCATGCCCTGACCATGGATTCGGACGGACAGCATCCAGCCGCCTTGATTCCAAACTTTATGCACGCCTCAACCCAAAAACCGGACACGATGATTCTGGGCCGGCCGGTGTTCGACGCCAGTGCGCCATTGCTGCGCGTGCGCGGCCGACGCGTGTCGAACTGGTGGACCGACCTGGAGACCCTGAACGCCGGGATTGGCGATTCGCTGTATGGGTTTCGCGTCTACCCGGTGGCCGAACTCGTTGCGACCATGGCCCACCAACCCTGGATGCGCCGCTTCGACTTCGACACCGAGGCCGTCGTGCGCTTGGCCTGGCGTGGTGTCAAACCCATCAACCTTGATGCGCCCGTGAAGTACCTCAATGCCTCAGAAGGCGGCGTCTCGCACTTCCGGTATGGCCGAGACAACGTGTTGCTCACCTGGATGCACTTGCGGTTGATGCTGGAGTTTTTGTTGCGCCTGCCCGTGCTGGCGACGCACCGTCTGATGCGCCGACCGCCGTTCCAGCGCTGAACCGCTGAGTCAGGTCGGCACCTTCACCGCCTGATGGCCCGCAAGTTTTTTGGCGGGCCACAAACCCAACACTGGCAACCAGGCATTCAAGCCTGGCGCGGTGATGACGGTGCTGACGATGGCCATCAACACCAGCATGGTGAACATCTGCTGAGAGATCACTCCCAGGTCGAACCCCACATTCAGCACAATCAGCTCCATCAGTGCCCGCGTGTTCATCATGATCCCGAGCACCCTGCCCTCGGCGTGGCTCATGCCAGCCCAGCGAGCCGCCAGATAGCAGCCGCCGAACTTGCCGGCCGTTGCCAAGGCGATCAGCAACGCCGTCCACCCCCAGGCCGCCGCCGAGTCAAGACCGCCAATGTTGGTGCGCAAGCCGGTGTAGGTGAAGAAAATGGGCAAGAAAAACACCAACACGAAGGCCCCGACCTTTTCTTTCCAGGCCGCCACCAACGCGGTCTCGTCATGCAGGATCACGCCGGCCATGAAGCCGCCGAAGATGGCGAAGATGCCCAGTTGATAGGTGGCGATGCCGCCCAGAAACATCACGGCGACCAGGATGCCCATCAGTGTTGGCGGCAAGGCGTCAGTCCCGACCTTGAAGCGGTGCACCACGCGCTTGAGCAGGGGCCGCACCAAGAACCAACTGAGCATGAAGAACACCGACACCATCAGCACTTTCAGAGCAAAGGCCATGGGTTCGAAATGGGAAACCGTGATGGTGGTGACCAGGGCGAGCAACAGCCAGCCCACCACATCATTGATGGCGGCAGCCGAGATGGCAATGACGCCGATGGGCGTGCGCGTCAGATTGAACTCCATCATGATCCGGCCCAGAATGGGCAGCGCCGTGATGGAAAACGCGATCGCCACAAACAGGCTGGACGCCAAAGGATCGGCATGAGGCGACAAAATGGGCGCGACCGCATAACCAAACGCCAGGCCCAGGCCGAAAGGCGCCGCCAGACCAGCCAGCGCCACACCCCACACCGCCTTGCGATGGCGCTTCTCGGTCAGGTGCGAAAAATCAAACTCCAGGCCAATCTGGAACATCAGCATGATCAGACCGATCTGCGAGAGGATGGTCAGCGGCGCGGCAGGCACTGATCGGAAAACGTAGTGAAAGACCTCGGGCATCACGAGCCCGAAGAGGGACGGCCCCAGCAGAATGCCGACCACGATCTCGCCCACGGCGGGTGACTGCCCCATGCGATTGGCCAGGTGGCCGCCAAGGCGCGCCGCCATGACGATCACGATCAACTGCAGCAGGACGAAATACAGCAGCATTTCGCTTTGGTGCACGGCACTGGCAGCGATGCCTTGCGCGACAGATTCGCCACTCATGAAGGCATGCCTCCGTTGATGGAAATCACCTGGCCGCTGATATAGGCCGCGGCATCGGAGGCCAGGAAGGCCACCAGGTCGGCCACCTCGCGGGGCTGGCCGGCGCGCTTCATGGGCACCATCTGGGCGATGACGGCTGCATCAAAGGCTCCCTTGGCCATGCTGCCCTCGATGATGCCCGGCGCCACCACATTGACGGTGATGCCGCGGCTGGCGAGTTCCAGCGACAAGGATTTGGACGCGCCGTGCAGGGCCGCCTTGGCCGCTGCATAGTTAACCTGACCACGGTTACCCACCACGGCCGCGATGGACGACACGCTGATGATGCGCCCCCAGCGGGTGCGGATCATGGGCATGCTCAAGGGCTGCGTGACGTTGAAGAAGCCGTGCAAGGAGACATCGATGACGCGGTGCCATTGCTCGGCGCTCATGCCGGGGAAGACCGCGTCGTCATGGATGCCGGCGTTATTGACCAACACCTGGATGGCCCCCTCGGCCAGCAAGGTGTCCAGACTGGCGGCGCTGGCCTGCGCATCACGCACATCAAAGGCGACGGCGCTGGCCTGACCGCCGGCATCGGTGATGTCGCGCACCACCTCTTGCGCCCGCTCCAGGTGCGAGTTGGCGTGAACGATCACGTGGTAGTGCTCGGCCAGCCGCTTGCAAATGGCCGACCCAATGTCGCCGCTGCCGCCGGTGACCAAGGCACGCTTGAGACTTTTGTCCGTCATGGGCTTCCCTCTCCTGGCAGCAAAGCGCCGGCATCGAGCACCACTGTGGCCCGACCTTCAATCAATACACGATCGGCATCCCGAACGGCGAACTCGTACATCACGCGGCTGTCGTCGCCGGACAGGCGGTGTACCTCGATCAACAGTTCAGATGGGCCATCGTCCAGACGGGCCACATGGGCGCAGACACCGCGCACACTGGCCAGGAAGCCGGCCTTGGGGCGCTGCCCGGCCTCTCCAGGCGGCGCCATGCGCAAGCCACCGTGCATGGCCATGGCCTGCGCGGCGTATTCGATGCCGCAAAGCACCCCGAGCCGCCCACCGGAGCGCAGCGGGTTGGCGGCGTCAAGGTGGCTGCGGGCCGTGCACAGGAGGTGGTCCGGACCCCAGTCGCTGACGGCATCGAGCAGGCACATGGCGCCCGCGTGCGGAATGCGCGCTGCGATCTGATCGCGGTTCAAACGCATGGCCACACCTCCACCGCCAGTTGGCGTTGGTTCAGGTAGTCAAGCACCACCCGTGTGTGGGCCGCAACCGGCCCCGCCGACAAGGCCCGCAGTAGCGCCAGCCCACGCCCTGCGGGGATCTCCTGGCGCCAGCGTTCCAGCTCAGGCCAGGGCAAGGTGTGTGAGGCGTCATCGCACAGGCTCACGTCGATAGCGGCCAGGGAACGTTCGCTGCGTTCGGGCGACAGGACCAGCGCCAGGCCCAGCGCATCGGTCACAGGGCGAGCTTCGCGCAGCGGCGAGGGATATGGCGCGTCGTAGGCGACGAGCAGGACGCTGCGGCGATCAACCTTGACCTGCGTGACCGCCTCCAGCAGGCCCGCGCCAAAGCTGGCATCGTAGGCGCACAAGGTGGTGGACGGCGCGACAGCGCGAGAGACGATGCCCCAATACCCAGAGGGTGCGTTATGAACCGAATTGGTGAAGCGCGTGGGCGAAATCAGTCGGTCCGTGGCCAGGGCCTCGCACAGCGCATGGCAGTTGTCCCCGTCGCCACTGGACGAGGCGAATACGGTGGACAAGGCCTCGGCCGACTGCCCGGATGCCTCGACGGCCTCGAACCCCACGGACAGGGCCAGCTTGACAAGCGTCCCCACCCGCCGCCGCTCTGCCGGGGCCAGGCCAATGGGCGCGACCACGGCCGTCGGCGCAGACACATACGGCGCCAGGCCCGACAGCACCGCACGTCCGGCGGGCCAGTTGGCCAGGCCGGGGCCGTTCAGACCGATGCCCTCGACGAACACACGCACGGATGAGTTTGACGAGGTGCTCATGATCTGGCTCCCCGCCCAAAAACAAGGCTGGCATTGGCGCCACCAAAGCCGAACGAGTTGCTCAACACATGGTCGACACGGCCATGGCACGTTTTGATCAGGTAGTCAATGTGAATGGCAGGATCGCATCGGTCCACATTCAAGCCGGCGGGCATGAAGCCATCGCGAATGGACAGCAAGCTTATGACGGCCTCGATCGCACCGGCGGCGCCCAGGGTATGGCCGGTGGCGCCCTTGGTGGAACTGCAAGGCACCTGCGCGCCAAAGACGGCGCCAACGGCCTTGCCTTCGGCCGCATCGTTGCTGGGGGTGCCCGTGCCATGCAGGTTGATGTAGTCGATTTGAAAGGGCGTCAGGCCCGCCGCCGACAGCGCAGCGCGGATGGCCAGCTGCGCGCTGCGGCCTTCCGGGTGGGGTGTCGACATGTGGTGGGCGTCGCTCGATTCACCGACCCCCAGGAGACGTGGCGCTTCAGCCGGACCGTCGCGTTGCAGCAGCGCCAGTCCAACGGCTTCGCCGATGGAGATGCCGTCCCGGTCCGCGCCGTAAGGGCGACAGGGTTGGCTGGAGGTCAACTCCAGCGAGCGAAAGCCATACAGCGTGGTCAGACACAGCGAGTCGACACCGCCCACGATGGCGGCGTCGATCAGGCCCGCCTCGATCATGCGCGCTGCGTTGCCAAAGGCCTTGGCGCTCGACGCACAGGCGGCCGACAAGGCCAGCGAAGGGCCTCGCAAGCCGAAGTAGTGCGACAGAAAGTCGGCCACCGAATAGGCGTTGTGGGTCTCTGCATAGTGGAAGCTGGGCGGCAAGCCCCCCGTGGCCGGATCACGCTGCCGATAGGCCAGTTCGGTTTGCAGGATGCCTGCGGTGCTGGTGCCCATGAAGACGCCCACGCGGTCGGCGCCGTAGCGGGCGATGGCCTCGCGAACGCCCTGCTCAAAGTCGTCGGTCTGCAATCCAAGCTGGGCCAGTCGGTTGTTGCGGCAATCGAAACGGGCCAGGTCATCGCGCAGGTGCACCTGGTCCACCCCGTCGACTTCGCCAATCCAGGTGTCGATGTCGACGGTTTCGAAGTCACAGGGTTTGAGCCCACTGCGCCCCGCCTGCAGCGCCAACGAGGTCGCCGCCAAGCCGCGGCCCAGGCAACTGGTCATGGTGAAGTGAGTGATCGGGAGTGGTCGCACGGGTCGTCAGCAGTCAAGGGCAGCAAGAACGCGCGACTTTAACCGAGCTGCGCCACCAGGAGGACGTTGGCAAATGGCGTGCCTGTGCTCATGGGCATGGGGCGCACCTGAAAGCCGAGTTGGCGCAAGACCGCCTGCCATTCGCTCAAGGAACGGCAATACAGTCGGGGCACGCGATGCCGCCGCACGAAGGTCACCACATGATCGACCCAGTTGCTGATCATGAAGGGCAGGCCGGCCGACGCATCCCCCACACGCAGCAGCAGGACGCCGTGGGGGGACAAGGCCTCGCGAACGCGGGTCAGCACGGCGTCCTGCGCGGCGATGTCGATGTAGTGCAGAACATCCAGGATCACCACCGCGTCGCAGGGCTCGAAGGGCGTCTCACAGATGTCACCCTGGGTGATGCGCGCCGGCAGCTTCAAAGGCGCCAAGGCGGCGCTGGCACGCGCCACCTCACGCGGCATCAGCTCGATGCCGTGGAAATGCGCAATGTGAGGCGGCGCTGGCCACTGTGTCGGCCATGCGGACTCTTCTTGCTTCGCACCGCCCTTCTCGCCCTTCTGAGTGGCCTCATACAAAGCCCGCGCCGCCATCAACCACGACGCCAGCAGGCCTTGGCCGCAGCCCAGGTCGAGCACACGGGCCTGGTCGGGGATCAGGCCATGTCGCAGCAAGCCCTGAAAAGCCGGATCGCCGCCCAGCTTGCCACGTGCAAATCGCCAAGCGAACCGGCCCGCAGGTCGGTAGGGCGCACAGGCGCGGTCCAGAAGTGCGGCTGGCAAGGCGTTCAAGGCAAGGTACTCATGCAAAAGCGGCATCGAGAGTGACGGGACGAAGTTGGTGAGCCCGACAGGCATCCAGCAAGCGCGGCAGCACCTCGATCACCACCGGCGTGCCCCGGGCGGTTCTCGCCGCGTTTCCGTCATGCAACAACAGCAGGTCACCGGCCGCCAGACCGTTCATTAAACGTGAGGCGACCTGATCGGCGTCATGTCGGGCGGTGTCGAAACCGCGGCGCGTCCAACTGGCCAGTCGCAGGTCCAGCTTGTGCAGCACCGGGTCAAGAAAAACGTTGCGCAGTCCAGCTGGGGCACGAAAGAAGCGGGGAGCACGGCCCACGGCCTCCAAGATTGCGTCCTGCCCTTGTCGGATCTCATGCTCGATGCGCTTGAGGCCCGAGACGGAAAAGGTGTGCCGATGCGCGTGGCTGTGGTTTTCGATGCGGTGGCCACGCTGGACGATCTCCCGGGCCAGGTCCGGGTACTGGGTGACCCGCACGCCGATGCAAAAGAAGGTGGCCTTGACTTGATAGGCGTCCAACAGGTCCAGCACCTGGGGTGTGACGGCGGGGTCGGGGCCATCGTCGAAGGTCAGCGTGATTTCACGCCGCGCGATGGCAGCCTGGGGCAGGCGCAGGATGTTCGGGCCCAGCAGGCGGCTGGTGGGCCACAGCCCCACCGCAGTGATGACCGCATGGTTGGCCGCGACGCTGGCGAGTGCCTGAGGCCAGAACTCGGGCATGGCCAGAACTGCCGCGCCGGCCGCCGCGTGCAGGCCCACCGAAGCCTTCAGAACCCAGGGCATGCGCCAAGGCGTGGAGGTGCCGGACTGATCAACGGGAACCGGTGGTACCGACATCAACTCAAGCCGCCATTTGAAACAATAAGTCGGTGCTGTCGACCGGAGCGAGTCCGATCGGCAGCGCCGACAGGTCCAGGTCAGGCACATCCCGCAAGGCTTGCCCCACGATCTCCGAGGCCAATGCCTCCAGCTGCGCCACATTGGTCCGCATGCGCTGGCGGAACTCGGCGTCAGTGAGCTTGTCACGCAGGCCCGCATTGAGTTCGGCGAACCAGGGCAGACTTGCCTGGTCGAGCATGCGGGCCGGGTTGTCATCGCGGCTGCCGTCCTTGGCCAAGGCCAGGTCAGTGCACTCGCCCCACTGGCGCAACAAGGCCTGCATGGCCTCATTCAACTGCCGGGCACGCATCAATGGTTCGTGCAATTCAAGCAAGGCGGCACGGTCGGCCAGGCGGTCCTGAAAGAACAGCTGGCACAGCACACCCCAGTAATAGGTGTAGTCCCACAGGACCTTAGTGGGCATGACGCGCGGACTGCCGAACAAGGCGTACTGGCCCTCGTACAGCGACAATGTGCTTTGGTAGAACGATTGCATGACCTCGCCATAGAACAGCGAAGGCATGCGCAGCGACTCGCCAGCCCGGTCATGCTGGACCAGCTTGGTGATGTAGGTGTTGGAGATCGCGATGAAGTCCGAGCCCGGCGAATAAAAGGGGTCGAGGAACATGCCTGCATCGCCCGTGATGGCCCAGCGCTCGGCCGAGAAGACCTGCTTGCAGCCATAGGAAAAATCGCGAAAAAACGCAAAGTCCATCAAGGTGTCACGCTGGCCGTCCAAGACCTCGTGCAGGCAAGGCTGGTGTTCGGCGATCCAGGCCATGGCCTTATCGAAGGTGTTCAACCCATCCAGGGGATGCATGTCGGCGTCCGCCACGATGCCGACGGAGTGGGCTCCGCACGATAGCGGGATGAGCCACAACCAGTAGCCCGCGCCGCACAAGTGATTGGTCGACATCCAGCGCGCAGCGGGATCGCAACGCCCGCGCCATTGCGAATCGTCCACCCAGTTGTCCACGTCGAGGCGCGTGTTGAGTCGGAACCACACGGCATTGGCATGATGGCCGTTGTCCTGGGCCAGATCGAGCTTGCGTTTGAGCAGGCTGGCCCGGCCACTGGCATCAAGAACCCAGCGGGCACGGATGGTCTCGCGGCGCGGAGTTCCGTTCTCGCCCAGCCACTCGGCCTCGACCCGATGCCCCGGGCCATCAACTGGGTCCTGCGGGTTCAGGTCGATTCGCCGCACCACGGCCCCAGCGTCCACGCGCACGCCTTGCCGCGTGGCCTCGTCGGCCAAGTGGTTCTCAAAAATTCCGCGGTCGATTTGCCAGCTGGGCGTCGACAGATAACGGCTGGCGCCCAGTTCGGTCACGCTGGACAAATCGTGCCGCCCCTCGCTGAAGAAAAATCGGAAACCAAACTTGCGCAAGTGCGCGCTGTCCAGATGACCCCGGAGGCCCAGCGTCTCGGAAAAATAATGGGCGCCAATCTCGACGCTCGATTCACCGACCTTGTGTGCGGCCAGTGGCGCCGGTCCGCTGCGTCGCTCCAGCACACGAACATCCAGATCAGGCATGGTCTGCTTGAGTTGCAAGGCCAGGGTCAGACCTGACAAACCACCCCCCAGAATCAACACATCGTGCGCCGAGTCAAGCATGCTCAATCCTCACCAGTTTTTGCACCGGGATGGGCGCGATTGACGTGCATGTTAACGCCCGCATCCAAGGTCAAACCCTGTGAAAACGCGAAGCGGACCGATCGAGATGCCGAGTCCTGGTCGATGTTGGCCAGGGACTCCAGCAGCGGCAAGCCGACGGCCATCGGATTGCGGCCCAGCAGGGCAGTCGTGGCTGCGGAGTGGCCTTTGAGATCGAGAGGCTCGCTTGTCGAGCTGGCGTCCAGACGCAAGGCGAGCGTCGGGGTGGCATGGCCAGCATCGGGTGGCGCCAGCACCAAGGCGATGCCCAGCAGCGCGGTGCTTTGCGTGATCGGCGCCAAGCGGCCCGGCGCCGGCATGTCATAGGCGACCAGCAGCACCGGAACCTGTTCGCTGATGGCCTGGATTGCCGCTTCGAGCAGGGCCTGGGCAAAGCTGTACGGCCCGGCGGACATGGCCGTGGACGCTTGGCGGTTGCCCACGCCGATGGTCCAGTAGCCCGAGGCCGCGTTGTGCACCGAGTGGTGGAATTTGGTCGGCGACAGGTGCTCGGGCGATTCGGCCAGGGTGGCGCACAGGTAGTCGGTGATCTCCAGATCGCCATGGGCGGAGCAGAAAACCGAACGCATGCCTTGTGGCGACAGGCCTGATTGACGGCAGGCCTGTTCGGCCACGGCCAAGGCCAGCGAGACAGTGGCGGGTGCCCGGCGGCGCTCGGCTGGCGGCAGCAGCGTGGCTTGGGGTTTGGCGGTGAGCAACGCCGACTCGGTGTCCGACACCGTCTCACCACGCCATCGGGCGCGCACCTCAGACCAACTGGCGCCCAACCCGTCGCCATGCAGGCCAACGCCCAAGACGGCCACTTCCAACGCCTGGGGTGCCGTCATGCATCCCTCCGGATGGCGCGCGCAAACACCAGGGAACAGTTGTTGCCGCCAAAGCCAAAGGAATTGCTCATGGCCACCCCGATGGAGGCCTGCATGGCCTCGCGCTGCAGCAGGCGCTTGAAGGCTTCCCCGGCGGCGGGGTCGGGCTGATCGCAATGCAAGGTGCCGGGGTTCCAGCCCTGCTGCAAAGCCAGCAAGGACACCACCGCCTCAAGGATGCCGGCAGAACCCAAGGGGTGGCCGGTCCATCCCTTGGTCGACCCCGCGCGCGTGGACGGTGGGAAAAGTTCGGCCACCACCGCCGCCTCGACCTCGTCGTTCTTGGGCGTGGCCGTGCCGTGCAGGTTGAGATAGTCGACCTGCGCCGGCGTCAGGCCGGCACGCGCCAAGGCCTCCAGCATGGCCTGACGCGCTCCCAGCCCCTGCGGATGAGGGGCAGACATGTGGTGCGCATCCGAGGACTCGCCATGGCCGATCAGGTACACCTCCGGCGCGGACTCTTGGGCTGGATGGGTCAGTGCCACGGCGCTGCTGGCGCGTTCCAGCAAGGCAAAACCGCCAGCCTCGGCCAGGTTGATGCCATCACGGTCGGCATCGAAAGGTCTGCATGGCTGGCTGGACAGCAGCCCCAGCGCCTTGAATCCATGCAGGACGCTTTGGCACAAGCTGTCCACACCGCCCACCACGGCGGCATCCACCAGGCCGCACCGGATCAGCCGTTCAGCCTGGGCAAACACCTTGGCGCTCGACGAACAGGCGGTCGCCACCGTGACGCACGGACCGTGGGCTCCCAGTGCCTGCGCGACGAAGGCCCCCAGCGAATGGGGCGAGTGAACCTGCGGATGCGCCAGATCGGTCGGGAATTGCCCGTCGGCGGACAGCCGTGCATACGCCTCCTCGCTGGCACCAATGCTGGACGTACTCGTGCCCATCAGCACCGCGACGCGGGTGGCGCCATGCCGGGCGATGGCCGCTTGTGTTGCTTGCAGAAAACCATCCTGCTGGATGGCCAACCAGGCCAATCGGTTGTTGCGACAGTCCCAGGCGCGCCACTGGGTGGGCAAGGCTGCAGCTTCCAGCCCGTCGACTCGACCGATGTAGGTCGGCAAGGCGCCCGTGGTGAAGTCGTTGCGACGCAAAGGGCTGTGACGCCCGCGCAAGGCCGCACTCAATGCCGACTTGCCGCGTCCCGCCGCGCAAGTGGCCGTGAAAGCAGTCACGCGCAAAGGCTGCATGATCATGGGCCTCGTTGCCATCACCGCTTGGGCCACGGCAGGTGGTCCAACACCTGTCGCCACAAGAGGATCCACGCCGGCCAGTCGTGCCCCCCCTCCACGCTGAACACCCGGTCTGGCGCCAGCGCCTGAGCGACCACGCGGTGAGCCAAGGCAAAACGATCGTTCAGGCCAAAGCCCCAATACAGGAGCGGGGCAGTCGCCTTGGGCGCCTGTTCCGCATGCGATTTGAGCCAGAGCCACAAACGGCGATCCAGCTCGTCCTCAGGCAAGTCGCGCTCGTCACTGGGCCAATGACTCAACCCACCGGCCCGCCCCACCTCGGCACCAATGTTGCGCGGACCCAGGTACGGCGCCAGGGCCACCACACCACTCACATCAGCCGGATGGGTTGCAGCGTAGAGGAGCGCGCCCATTCCACCAATCGAGATGCCCGCCAGCCAGATCTGGTCATAGCCTTGACGACGTGCCGGTTCAATCACGTCCTGGCGCAGCCGCTCCAGGATGGTCTGTTCGGTGTAATAAGCCACGTGCGCATCCACCAACTGCACGTCCACGTCCAGTTGTCGCTCACGCACGGCGGCGAGAAAACCTTCCCGCAGGAAATCCTGCGACGAGTCATAGGCGCCGGGCAACATCACCAGCAAGGTCGTGGCGCGCCTCGGGCCGGCAGCACCCCCGGCCACATCCGCGAGGTCCAGGACCGAATGCATGGACCCCTTCAAAATGGGCGGCCCCTTCATGAGTCAAGCCCCCACAGGCCGCGCCGGACGGCTCAACACCGCCGACAAGACCAGGGCCAGGATCGCACCGGGGCCCACCGTGGCACCCATGGCATGCAGCACCGGTACCTGCGACCAGGCCAGCATGCCAAAACCCGCCACCGTGGTCAGGTTGGCAAAGAGCATGGACGACAGGATGGAGGCATTCGCCGCCCCCAGATGGGCGCGCTGGTCGAAGAACAAGGCGTAGTTCGAGCCAATGGCCACGATCAACAGCAGGCCGACCAAGTGAAATAGCGTCAAGGGCGGGCCGGTGGCGACCAGCCCCGCCGCCACGATCAGCACCGTGGCCAGCAAAGGCGCCACCACCCGCAGCAAGCGACCAGGCGAGCGCAATACGAGGGCCAGCAGAATCACGATCGCCACACCGCCCAGGAGCGACAGCCGGATGACCTCGCTCAGGTAGTCCGAATACAGCGTCTCGGACTCGGCCTTGAGGTCAATGAAGTGGAGCTCGCCGCCACTCACCGCGGATCGCAACAGACCCCTGATGCGATCTGGGGAGGCGCCGGAGTCGGTCGGCAAACGCAAACCCACCAGCGCCGTCCATTGGCCAGACTGGCGCATCAGCAAGGAGTCGACCCCCAGCGCCAATGAACTGCCCTTCAGGTCCTCTCGGGTAAGGGGAGGCAGGCGTTTGGCCTCGGCCGCATCGGCGAAGAAGGCCTCGAATTTTTCCGGCTTGAGCGGCAAGCCGCGCGCGGCCTGTGCAAACCGGGCACGCAAGGCAACGGCCTCTGGCAAGGCCGCTTGACGCCGCTTCTGCATGGCCTGGCTGGGCAGATAGCGTGCCGGGCTGTCAATGCCCAGCAGTGCCCCTTCGTCAATCAGAGGCGTCAGCGCCAAGCCAGCCTGCTCGGCCCCCTGCAAGGCCGCTTCGATGTCAGGCGCACGCACCACCACCAGATAGCGCACATCGGGCGCACCCAGATCGGCGCGCAAACGCATGTCCAGGTCTTGCGCCGCTGGGGAAATCGGGCTGAGCGAGCTCAACTCGCGGCTCCACAAGCGGTCCCGGTGCATGAGCAACACGGCCAGCGCACCGACCAGCACCAGCACCACGATCCAGCGCACCGACGCTGCGCCCGCCGCCCAGCGCGTCAGCCTGGCATCCAGGCCTGGCGTTGGCCTGATCCGAAAGCCGGCGGGAATCAAGCGGGGCAAGACCCAGCGGGTCACCAGGGCGGCCGACAGGATGCCGACAATGGAAAACAACCCCAGTTGCGCCAGCCCTGGAAAGCCCGAGGCCAACATGGCCGCAAAACCGATGATCGAGGTCAGCACACCCACACTCACCGTGGGCCAGAAACCCGACGCGCCATCGCTGCCATCACTGTCCTGCCCACCGCGCTGCACGAACAAGTAGATCGCATAGTCGACCGCCTCGCCAATCAAGGTGATTCCAAAGCCCAGCGTGATGCCATGCACGACACCAAAGCCCCAGGCCACCGCCGCGATGCCCGCCAGCGCCCCGCTCGCCATAGGCAGCAAGCCCAGCAGCAAGGCACGTGGCGAACGGTAGATACTCAACAACAAAGCGATGATGATGCACGAGCCCATGAGGGACAAGCGCTTCGCTTCGGACTCGATGGTGTGCCGCGACTGCGTTGCAAAGACGGCGGGGCCCGAGATCAGCAAGCGCGCCTGGGTCAAGCCTTCGCGCTGACGGGCCTCATCGAACTGCTGCCGAATCGCATCAATGGCCCGCTGCTGCGCATCGAGGTCCGACCCATCGGCCTGGGTCTGGGCCACCAGCACCGCGCGTCGCTGGTCCTTGGACACCCACACCCCGTCCACGGTCGCGCGCTCGCCGCCCGAGTCCATGGCCTCGACCAGATGGACCAGTTCTGCGGTCGGATCTCGCGTGAGCAAGGGCTGAAGCATGAGCCCGGCCGAGGAGCCCAGCAGGTCAAGGCTGTCCAGCAACGCTGCGTGCAAGCCCTCCGCCTCAAAGCGGGACGCGCTGACATCAGGGCTGAGCAAATAGCGGTAGCGCAGCAGCACGGCTTGATCGCTCTGCGCCGAAACCGGCTCACCATTGTTGACCGAGGTGAACCATGGTTGTTGACGCATGGCTCTGGCCAGTGCCTTGGACAAACGCGCCAGATGACGTGCCGCCTGCGGATCGCGGTCATCGCTTTCCAGGCCAATGAGGATCAGGCGCGACGCCGGACCCTCCTTCAACTGATCGATCAGAACCGCCTGCGCCGGCGTCGGCCTGCTTGGCAGAAAAGCCGACAGGTCCGCCGTGTAGCGGGCCCGAATGACGGCCACGACGCACACGGCCAGCAAAGCCAGCCAGATGACGACCGCCAGCAGACCCTTGGAGCGGCGCTCGGTCATCGTCAATTGGGCGCCACGGCAACAGGTGACGAGGCCTCACCAACGACGGGCGCCGGACCACTTTGCGGCGTGACCTCCATGACGGAGCGGTCGCCATTGCCTTGCAGGATCTCGATGACCTCGACATGGTCGCGCTGGCCACTCAGACGCACCTGGTTGACCAACTGCGCGGCTTTGGCGTCCAAGGGGTACAGCAGCAACTGCCAGCGTTCGCGCTTGCCTTGCAACTCGACCCGATAGTTGCGGTCCAAGGCCTTGCGGTCGCCCGCCAACGTGGCGCGGATGCTTTCAACAAAAGCACCCACTTGCGGATAGGACTGCAAGGCCAGACTGCGCTTGCGCCCTTGCCGCTCGAAGATCAGCACCTCCTTGTCCAACACCAGGGATTCAGGGCGGGGCTTGAGCGTGCGCTTTTCAAGGCGATCGGGCGCCAGGTACAACAACTCACCCGAGGACTCCAAGGGAACCTCAACCGCGCTCAGGTATTTTTGTTCGACGAAGCTGGCGCGGCTGGATTTGGTCTGCGCGAGCAACTGCATCAAGGTGTCGACGTTCCACACCTCGGCTTGCGCCATGCCCGCCATCAGCATGCCGACAGCACATAGCGCGGCAGCAATGACACGCCGCGCGGTCTTTGCCGGCTCAAGGGTTAGACGGTCTCTTGGCATCATGCTGGCCAAATTCTTCCCAGAAATCATAAAAGTTGAACCAGTTGTACGGGGCTCGCTTGCAAAAATACTCGAGGCGACTGACGTACAGATCGATGGTCTGCTCGACGCTGGGGCCACCTGGTTTGGAGAAATCGGCCAGCTGCTCAAAATGTATCTCATAGCGCTTATCCCCCAGGTACAGCCCCACGATCAACATCACGGGGCGCTTGAGCATGGCCGCCAGCCTGAACGGCCCGATCGGAAAACTGGCCGGACTGCCCAACATCTCGACGCGGCGCCCGGACTCGTCCCCGATCGTGCGGTCGCACAACATGCCGACCAACTCACCACGATCCAGGCTGTGCTTGACGCGCAGCATCGAATCCACATGTCCCAAAGCGATGATGTTGGGTTGGAGTGCCGGGTTGATGGCCAACAAAATCTGGTTGAGCTTGACCGCGTTGTCCTCGTACATGACCATCGACACCGTCAGGTCGCCGACATCATGACCCGTGGCGCGCACGGCTTCGAAGCTGCCCAGATGGGCACCGACCATGACGACGCCGCGTCCTTCAGCCATGGCCTGGTGCACCGCTTCCTGGCCCACCACGCGGGTCTCGAACAGATCGAATCGACCGTTGAGCAGGTAAAAGCGATCCAGGATGGTCGACGCAAAGCAGAACACATGGCGAAAACCATCGAGCCAGCCCGGCTCGCGACCCAGCACCCGGCGCAAGTAGGCCACGGAGGCGCGGCGGGCCTTGGGCACGGCCAGCACAAAATACCAAGTGATGGGGTAGAGCAGCCAACGCGCCACTCGCCGACCCAGACGCTGCGCGACCCAGGTGATGATGCGCAGCGCCAGCAGGTTGCTGCGCTCGGTCTGTTGAGTCCAGTCGGTGGCCATGTCAGCCAGCCCGGTGAACCGTGATCGTGGCCGTGGCGGCCACACGCGCAGCCCCCTCGCCCACGCGGACCTCAATGGCATACCGGCCAGTGGCCGTGCACGCGTAGGCCAGTCCCAGCGCTTCGCCGGGGCGCACTGGCTGCAAAAACTTGGCGACCGAAACGTCAATCGCGGCAATGTCCAAGTGTTCGGCGGCCGCGAGGCATTGCAGCGCCTCATCGAGCAACACGACGCCCGGAACAATCGGATGCCCGGGAAAATGCCCCGCAAACGCCGGGTGGTCCGTCGCGATCAACAAGGGCAAAAAATGAGGCAATGAGGTCATACTGACGACGCAGATGCATGCGTAGCCTGGGCCGTGCGCCGGGCCAGGTCGAGAAGGGCCGCGTGTGGCAACTTGCCGGTTGCATTGCGCGGCAATGCATCGACCAGGTGCAAGGGGCGCGGCATGAAGGCCGGATCAATCCGTTGTCGCAAGGCCGCCTGCAATTGCGCCAGATCGAGGCCGGGCGCCACCACAAAGGCCATCAGGCGCACCACACCGTCGCCATGGCCCGCATCGTCGGACTCCGGCCAGAAAAAGGCCCCATCGAGCACGCCTGGAATGGCACCCAGTTGAAGATTGAGATAGGCCAATGAGGTGCGTTTGCCCGCCACATTCACCATGTCCGCCGATCGACCATGCAGGATGAAGTTCGTGCCAGGCGCGTTATCGGCCCCACCGACGTGCGGCCTCGCCTGGGCGGCGTCGCACAACTCCAGCACATCGCTCAAAGCGATGGGGGCTTCCAGATGCCCTCCACTGAACCAAACGCGGCCATCGCGCTCAGTGAGTTGCAAGCCATTGAAGGACAACCATTGCGCAGACTCGGCGCTGCGGCGGGTGGCCAACTGGCCCGTCTCCGTGCTGCCATACACCTCAATCAGTGGTGCACCGCAGCGGTGTTCGGCCTCGCGTGCCAAGCGCGATGCCAGCGGGGCGGTGGCCGACACCATGAGATCGACTCCCGGCAAGTCCGCGGACTCGGCCAGCCAGGTGCGCAAATGGAAAGGCGTCGTGACCAAGACCTTGGGCGAGGGCAGGCCCGCCAACACGGCGGAAATATCGGCCGGGTAGAAAGGACGCTCGGCCACCATGGCCGCCCCACTTTGCCAGGCCAGCAACACGGTGGACTCCAGCCCATACATGTGCTGAGGTGGGACGGTGCCGACCAGGCTGTGGCCCGAGTCGACCGACAGCCCCAGACGCTGCGCCTCCATGCGGACATTGCGCACCAGAGAGCCCCAGCGCTTGACATGCTCGGTAGGGCGCCCGGTCGAACCCGAGGTGAAGACACAGGCAATGACCTGATTGGCGTCGATCGCCGGGATCGTCTGCGCTTCATCCGGATCACTCGCCCCTTCGGATCCATGCGGCCGAGGCGGGTACAAGGTCTGCGGCATGTCCAGGTCCGGCAGTGACTGCTCACTCAGCCCATAGACGTCGGGATGGATGTCACAGACCTGTCGCACCATCTCCTGGTTGTAGGAAGGTGGCAGCAAGCTGATCTGGCCGCGGGTCATGGCGGCGGCCAGGCCCACGGCAAAGTGGTATCGGTCCGCGCAGGCGTTCAGGACATGGCGCCGATCCGGCAGGGCGGCGGCCACGCGCACCACGTCCTGCAGAAAGGTACGGACCGTGACGGCCTGGCCCTGCCTGTGCGCGAAGGTCGCGTCCAGCGACGCATGAACCAACAAGGGCAGCGCGCCGGGCGCCCCCCCGAACGCCACGTCAGCGCCGCTCATGCGCTGGCGGCCCACTTGGCGAGGCCGACCGAAACTGGTGAAACGAGCGCATGCCGTCCAGGATGGAATGGTGCTGGATGCCGCGCAGCTTGTAGCGGCGAACCAGATACTCGCCCACGAACATCAGACCCACCAACGGACTGCTCATCAGGTTTGAAAAAGTGGACCATGCCGCCACCGACGCCCCCAGATACAAGGCCGTTGACACGGTGGCGATGCCCGCGAAGAACAGGGTCCAGGCCAGCGTCGCGCCACGCGTGAAGGAAAGCACCTCAGGAGGCATGTCGCCGTCACGCAGGATGCGGGCAAAGCGGGTCACCAGAGGCTCGCGCCCACCGAGCAGCGTGTGCCCGAACATCCAGCCCAGGGCCAAGTTGGCGCCAACGTGCTCCAGGTAGTACAAGACACTCAACTCGCCATGCCAGCGCGGCAGCCCCCACATCATCAGGGCCACGATCAGCACCCCCAGCACACCGGCCACCGCCCGCCCCCAGTGACTCGCCAGCGATGCGAGCACCATGGCCAGCAACGGCAAAAAATACAACCATGGCGCCCAAGGCAAGCGCTGCGTCGTGCCAACGTGACAGGCGATCAGAAAGGCCGAGAGCACGGTCAGACCCACGCAAACCCCCGCAAGGGTGCGCCAAGTCACAGTCGATCGAGGCAGCGTGGATTTCATGGCAGCGACAACAACCCGCACCCATGCGGGGTTGCTCTGGTGGGTCTACTTGGTCCGATTCGCGGCCACATGTTGGGCCAGGCTTCGCAAGGAACCAAAGATCTCGTTGTTGCGCTCGTCATCGGAGCGCAACTGAAAGCCATATTTCTTGGACACGACCAGCGCAATTTCGAGGATGTCGATCGAATCGAGCCCCAGACCTTCTCCGTAAATCGGTGCCTGAGGGTCCACTTCGGAGGCCACAAGCTCCAGGTTCAAAGCCTGAATGATCAGTCCGGTCAACTCCAACTCCAGCACCGGATCAACGGGTGCTGCATCTTGGGTGGCGGGATTTTTCGCTGAGAACTGCATGGGGTGTCTGATAAAAACAAGGCAGATGACCCGAGTCATCCTTCAGAAATAGGGGAAAAGGCACTGCCCGCAACCATCGCCGGGCCAAACCCTCTAATGATAAGCGAGATCAGCTTTTTGCCAGGTGACACGCTCCACTAACCACGTCCTGGTATGAACTTGTCGACAGCATCCGTGATCAACCCATCCAGTCCCGCCGCCCACAAGGCATCGGCCCGCGCCGGCTCATTGACCGTGTAGGTCAGCACCTTCAAACCAGCCGCGTGGGCCTGGGCGATGTTGGCGGCGTTCAATTGCGGATGATGGCCGACCACCGCCACACAAGCCAGCGCCAAGGCGCCCTCCAGCCAGTCGGCGCGCAACTCTTCCAGCAGCAGGGCGCGCGGCAGGTTCGGCGCGACACGCCGGGCCGCTTGCAAGGCCTCCAGGCTGAACGAACTCAGCAAAGGCGGCACCGCCTGCCCGGACCACAGGCGCGCCGCCTCACGCGCCACCACCTCACCCGTCAGCACCTCTTGCCCGGGCGTGGGTTTGATTTCCAGATTCACCATCAAAGCCTGCTGATGCAACCAGTGAGCCAGCTCATCCAACCGCAGCAAAGGCTCACCGGCGTACACCGGGCTGTGCCACGCGCCAGCATCGAGTCGCGCCAACTCACCCCAACTCAATCCACTCGCCACCCCCCGCCCCGAGCTGGTGCGGTTCAGATCCGTGTCGTGCAGCAAAAAAGGCACCTCGTCGGCGGACAACTTGACATCGCACTCGAACATCCGAAACCCATGGGATGCCCCCAGGCGAAACGCCGCCAGGGTGTTTTCAGGAGCCAATTTGCCCGCACCCCGATGGGCGATCCAGCGGGGATAGGGCCACGGCCAATCAGGGCTTGCGGCAGACGGCGTCATCAAGCCACAGCATAGCGCAGCGAGCCCTCAGCAAGACAAGGTCATGACCTGCTGCGTTAACATCCACGTTCAGGCGCAAAAACTGTCCGCACCCTGCTTTTCGCACCCATTGCCGCCGTTTTTAACCCCCGGCCGCGCCTGGCGCCTCGACATGAACGCACCGCTTCCGCTGAACCCATTGACCGCTCACGCTGCTGACGCGCACACCGACAGCACGCCGCGCTTGCGCGAAATCCCGTACAACTACACCTCGTTCTCCGACCGCGAAATCGTCCAGCGCCTGCTGGGGCAACGTGCCTGGGACGTGCTCAGTCAATTGCGCACCGAGCGCCAGACCGGCCGCTCTGCCCGCATGCTCTACGAGGTGTTGGGTGATATCTGGGTGGTGCAGCGCAACCCCTATCTGCAAGACGACCTGCTCGACAACCCCAAGCGCCGAGGCCAGTTGATCGAGGCCCTGCACCACCGCCTGAGCGAAATCGACAAACGTCGCGCGCCCTCGGGCACCAACCCGGTCGACGCCAGCCGCGACGCCCTGGTCGGCGAACTGCTGGAAGCCGCGCGCGCCTGCATCGACCGTTTTGGCCGCAACTTTGTCGATGTGCACGAGCTGCGCCAACGCGCCCGCAAGGTGCTGGGCAAGGTCACCAAGTCCGACAACATCAAATTTGACGGCCTGTCGCGCGTCTCGCACGTCACCGACGCCACCGACTGGCGCGTCGAATACCCCTTCGTCGTCCTGACCCCGGACACGGAAACCGAGATGGCCACCTTGGTCAAAGGTTGCTTCGAACTGGGCCTGACCATCGTGCCGCGTGGGGGCGGCACCGGCTACACCGGCGGCGCCGTCCCACTGACCTGGAAGAGCGCGGTCATCAACACCGAAAAGCTCGAGGCCATGACCGAAGTGGAGCAGGTCAGCCTGCCCGGCGTCGACCACCCCGTGCCCACCATCTGGACCGAGGCCGGCGTGGTCACGCAACGCGTGGCCGATGCGGCCGAGCGCGGAGGCTTTGTGTTCGCCGTGGACCCGACCTCCGCCGAGGCCAGTTGCATTGGCGGCAACATCGCCATGAACGCCGGCGGCAAAAAGGCCGTGCTGTGGGGCACCGCACTGGACAATCTGGCCAGCTGGCGCATGGTCACCCCCGACGCCGAATGGCTGGAGGTGACGCGACTGAACCACAACCTGGGCAAGATCCACGACGCGCCCATGGCCAGCTTTGAGCTGCGCTATTTCCAGGCCGATGGCAAGACGCCCATCCGCACCGAACGCCTGGACATCCCAGGCCGCACCTTCCGCAAGGAAGGCCTGGGCAAAGACGTCACCGACAAATTCCTCGCCGGCCTGCCCGGCATCCAGAAGGAAGGTTGCGACGGCCTGATCACCAGCGCCCGCTGGGTCGTGCACCGCATGCCCGACCACGTGCGCACCGTCTGCCTGGAGTTCTTTGGCAACCCCAAGGACGCCGTGCCTTCGATCGTCGAGATCAAGGACTTCATGTTCGCCGAAATGCGCGAGCCTGGCGGCGCCATCCTGGCCGGCCTGGAGCACCTGGACGACCGCTACCTGCGGGCCGTCGGTTACGCCACCAAGAGCAAGCGCGGCACCCTGCCCAAGATGGTCTTGATCGGCGACATCGTTGGCGACGACCAGGACCGCGTGGCCATGGCCGCCAGCCAGGTCATCCGCTTTGCCAACGCCCGCAGCGGCGAAGGTTTCGTGGCCGTGAGCAGTGACGCCCGCAAGAAGTTCTGGGCGGACCGCAAGCGCACCGCCGCCATCGCCAAGCACACCAACGCCTTCAAGGTCAACGAAGACGTCGTGATCCCGCTGCCGCGCATGGGTGAGTACACCCTGGGCATCGAGCGCATCAACATCGAGTTGAGCCTGCGCAACAAGCTGCAGCTGATCGATCGCCTCAAGGCCTTCTTTGCCGGAGGCAACCTGCCCCTGGGCAAAGCCGAAGACCCCAGCGAATTGCCCAGCCCCGAGCAGCTGGCCGAACACGTGCAGGGCGCCGTGGCCGTCTTGGACCACGCCAAGGCCCGCTGGCAGTTCCTGATCCAGCACCTGGACACCCCCTTGTCCGAGGTCGGCGATCAACTGGTCGCGCTGGGCTACGAACAGCACCGCAACGGCACCTACACACCGCAGGCGGGCGACACCGTCTTCAACTTGCTGCAGACCTGGTCCATCCGCGTCAGCTGGAAGCGCGAGTTGCGCGACGAGTTCGCCAAACTCTTCACCGGCGCGGCGCTGGGTGCCATCCTGGCGGAGACGAAACGCATCCACAAGGAAGTGCTGCGTGGACGCGTCTGGACCGCCCTGCACATGCACGCCGGCGACGGCAATGTGCACACCAACATCCCGGTCAACAGCGACAATTACGAGATGCTGCAGACGGCGCACGAAGCCGTGGCCCGCATCATGACGCTGGCTCGCGCATTGGACGGCGTGATCTCGGGCGAGCACGGCATCGGCATCACCAAGCTTGAGTTCCTGAGCGACGCCGAACTGGCCGACTTCACTGCCTACAAGGCCAAGGTCGACCCGCAAGGCCGCTTCAACAAAGGCAAGCTGCTGCGCGGCGTAGCCTTGCAGGCGCTGGGCGAGGACGTCCACAACGCCGACCTGAGCGAGGCCTACACACCCAGCTTTGGCCTGATGGGGCACGAGTCGCTGATCATGCAGCAGTCGGACATTGGCGACATCGCCGCCAGCGTCAAGGACTGCCTGCGTTGCGGCAAGTGCAAACCGGTGTGCTCCACCCACATCCCGCGCGCCAACTTGCTCTACAGCCCGCGCAACAAGATCCTGGCCACCTCGCTGCTGGTCGAGGCCTTCCTGTACGAAGAGCAGACGCGCCGTGGCGTGTCGCTCAAGCACTGGGAAGAGTTCGAGGACGTGGCCGACCACTGCACGGTCTGCCACAAGTGCCTGTCGCCATGCCCGGTGAACATCGACTTTGGCGACGTGTCGATGAACATGCGCAATCTGCTCACCAAGCTGGGCAAGAAGAGCAAGCGCCCGGCCGCCATGGCGCAGGCCTTCTTCATCGGCACCGAGAGCCCACAGGCGATCCGCATCGCGCACACGTTGACCGACCTGAGCTTCAAGGCCCAGCGCGCGGCGCATGACGTGATGAAGGTGGTGGCTCGCAAGCAGACCGACGCGCCGCCAGCCACGGTTGGCACCGCGCCGATCAAGGCCCAAGTCATCCACTTCATCAACAAGAAGATGCCCGGCGGTCTGCCCAAGAAAACCGCTCGCGCCCTGCTGGACATCGAGGACAAGAACTACGTCCCCATCATCCGCAACCCCAAGAGCGCGGCCGACACCGAGGCGGTGTTTTATTTCCCCGGTTGTGGCTCTGAGCGCCTATTCTCGCAAGTGGGCCTGGCCACGCAGGCCATGCTGTGGCATGCCGGCGTGCAGACCGTGCTGCCCCCGGGCTATCTGTGTTGCGGCTACCCGCAGCGCGGCGCCGGCCAGTTCGACAAGGCCGAGAAGATGATCACCGACAACCGGGTGCTCTTCCACCGCATGGCCAACACGCTGAACTACCTGGACATCAAGACCGTGGTCGTCTCCTGCGGCACCTGCTACGACCAATTGCAGGGCTACGAGTTCGACAAGATCTTCCCGGGCAGCCGCATCATCGACATCCACGAGTACCTGCTGGAAAAAGGCATCACCCTGAGCGGCGACGGCGGCTATCTTTTCCATGACCCTTGCCACAGCCCGATGAAGCAGCAAGAGCCCATGAAAACAGTGAAAGCGCTGCTGGGCGAGAACGTACTCAAGAGCGACCGCTGCTGCGGCGAGAGCGGCTCTCTGGCCGTGAGCCGTCCGGACATCTCGACGCAGATCCGCTTCCGCAAGGAAGAAGAAATCCGCAAGGGCGAGGCCGTGCTGCGCGACAAGGGCGCCGTGGGGGCCAAGGAGAACATCAAGATGCTGACCTCCTGCCCCAGCTGCCTGATGGGCCTGAGCCGCTATGAAGACGACCTGCAGAACGGCCTGCTGGAAGCCGACTACATCGTGGTCGAGATGGCACGCAAGATCCTGGGCGAAGACTGGATGCCGGACTTCGTCAAGCGCGCCAACGACGGCGGCATCGAACGCGTGCTGGTCTGACATGGGGCGCCTGGACAACAGCTGCATCCCCGGCTGCGAGCTGTGTGAACACGATGGGGGCGTCCTCATCGTACGCACGCCCAGGCTGCGGGTGATTCGGGTCGAGGATGCCGACTACCCCGGCTTCTACCGCGTGATCTGGAACGAGCACAAGGCTGAGTTCACCACGCTGTCAGCGGGTGAGCGCGCCCATTTGATGGACGTCGTCGCCACGGTGGAGTCCCTGGTGATCCAGCACCTGCGCCCGATCAAGGTCAACCTGGCCAGCCTGGGCAATGTGGTGCCGCACCTGCACTGGCATGTCATCGCCCGCTTTGTGGACGACCGACATTTTCCGCAGCCCATCTGGGGCACTGCGCAGCGCGAGATAGCCAAGGAGCGCTGGGACGTGCTGCGCAGCCGTTTACCGGACCTGGACGCCGACATCAGCAGCACACTGGGCTGACTCAGCGGCCCTGTTCACTGCCCAGGCCAGGCGCAGGCATCACTTGTAGATGCCGCCACACACCACGGTGTCGTCGAGCTTTTCGCAGTACATGCTCTTGGGTTCGATCTTCTTGCTTTCGGGATTGGTGAACTTGTAGTCTTGCCAGAAGGTGGCGTGGGTCTTGCCCATGTCGACGCGCTCTTGCACGAAGGCTTTGCCATCCACGTCCTTCAGCTCGATCAGGTTCTTGCCAATCATCTTGTTATTGGCGCCATGGGCGCGCACGGTGCCATCCAGGGCATACACGGTCAAATACAAATCCCTGTCATGGAAGGCGGCAGAGGCTTTGTCGCTGATGGTGGCATAGCCTTTGTCCTTGCCATTGGCCTTGATGTAGGCCACACCCTTTTTGACCATGGCCACGGCTTCGTCCTTGGTGGCACCACCCTCCGCAGCATGCACGCTGAACGCGCCCACGGAGAGGGTCAGCGACAGGATCAGTGCAAGTTTGGTTTTCACAATAGGTTCCATGGTTGGATTAGTCGACCAAGCCCATGTCCGGACTCATCAACAGGCTTTCAATGTCCAGCAGGATCACCATGCGCTCGCCGACTTGGGCCAGCCCCTTGATGAAACTGGCGTCGACGACCGAATTCATCTCAGGTGCGGCACGCACGGCCTCTGCGGGGATTTCCATCACATCGCTCACCGAATCGACCACCGTCCCAATGGTGCGGTGGCCCAGGTGCAGGACCACGGTGACCGTGAACTCGTTGTACTCGGCGCAAGCGCAAGCAAAGCGCAGACGCAGGTCAACGATCGGCACGATGGTGCCGCGCAGGTTGACCACGCCTTTGATGAAATTCGATGCATTGGCGATGCGGGTCGGGTTCTCGTAGCCGCGAATTTCCTGCACCTTCAGGATGTCGATCCCGTATTCCTCCTCGCCCAATCGGAAGGTAAGGTACTCACGGGCCAGGTCGGCCTGCACATCCATTTGTTCCATCATGCCCATGGCTTGTTCTCCAGGATAGTCAGTGCTGCGGGGCTCAGTGGCGCGAACGACGCACCAGACTGCCCACATCCAGAATCAAAGCGACGCGGCCGTCACCCATGATCGTGGCACCCGACACATCATTGACCTTTCGGTAGTTGCTTTCCAGATTCTTGACCACAACCTGCTGCTGGCCCAACAACTCGTCCACCAGCAGGGCCACGCGGCCGTTTTCGGCTTCCACCACAACCATGATGGCACCACCCGGCTCGGAATTGAAGCGAGGCACCTGAAAGACCTGTTCCAGCTCAAGGACGGGCATGTACTCTTCGCGCACCTCGACCACACGACCCGAGCCCCCGATGGTCTTGACCATCTCCTCGTTCACCTGGAAGCTCTCGACCACGGACGACAGCGGGACGATGTAGACCTCTTCGCCCACGCCCACGCTCATGCCATCCATGATGGCCAGCGTCAGCGGCAGGCGCACCGACACGCGCATGCCATAGCCTTCGGCAGAGTCGATCTCCACCGTGCCCCCCAGCGAGGTGATGTTGCGCTTGACCACGTCCATGCCGACACCCCGGCCCGACACGTCCGTCACCACGTCGGCGGTCGAAAAACCCGGCGCGAAGATCAGACCCCACACCTCGGCATCGCTCATGGTGTCGGGGGCATCAATGCCCTTCTCGCGCGCCTTTGAAATCAACTTTTCGCGGTTCAGGCCTTTGCCATCGTCGCGCACTTCAATGACGATCGAGCCGCCCTGGTGCGAGGCCGCCAGCGTGATGGTGCCCACTTCAGGCTTGCCTCGGGCCAGGCGGTCGGCCGGCAACTCAATGCCGTGGTCGCACGAGTTGCGGACCAGGTGGGTCAGCGGGTCGGTGATCTTTTCAACCAGGCCCTTGTCGAGTTCGGTGGCCTCGCCTTGCGTGACCAGCTCAACCTTCTTACCCAGCTTGTTGGCCAGGTCGCGCAACATGCGAGGGAAACGGCTGAACACGGTCGACATCGGAATCATCCGAATCGACATCACCGCTTCTTGCAGGTCGCGAGTGTTGCGGTCCAGGTCGGTCAGGCCACTCATCAGTTGCTGGTACAGCACCGGGTCCACGCCGCGGCTGTTTTGCGCCAGCATGGCCTGGGTAATGACCAGCTCGCCCACCAGATTGATCAACTGGTCGACCTTCTCCACCGACACGCGCAGGGTGGAGGACTCCAGCCCCGCCGCCTGTTGCTTGTCCGCCTTGGCAACCGGCTTGGCGACAGCTGTCAAGGGGGCCTGGTTGTCTCCGCCAACGGACGCTGTGGCGACGCCGGACGTCGCAGGGGCACCAGGCGCGTTGTCAAAGAATCCGTAGCCCTTTTCATGGGGCCCGACGGTCGACGGAGGGTCATTGAAAAACCCATAGCCCGGATCCACATCCTCGACCGAATACCACGGCAGGAAATTGACCTGCTCGCGCGCCACATGGAAGGTGAACAAGTCGAGCAAATCGGATTCAGAGGTGGCCGTGTCGACTTTGAATCGACGCACCCTTGCCAGCTCCGGCAGATCAGGCAGGGCCTCAATGGCGCCCAGTCCGTCGATTTCCTTGAACAGGTCCAGCAAATTGTCGGCTTCCGCAGGGTGACCCAGCGGCCCCACCTGCAACTCAACGGTGCGCTGGCCTTCAGTGGGAGCCACTGTCAGCGCGGAATCAGTGACCACAGGGGCACTCGCAACCTCGGCGGGCTGGGCCACCACCGGTGCAGCAGTGCCCGTCGCCGGGATTTCGCCCGCCACCAAGGCGCGAATCTTCACGAGCAGTTCCACGGTATCAATGGGGTCGCCACCGTTACCCTGGTGCCGCGCCAGTTGCGCCTTGAGGGCATCGCCCGAGGCCAGCAACACATCGACCATGCTGGCATCAGGCGCCAACTCATGCCGACGCAGTTTGTCCAGCAAGGTTTCCATCTGGTGGGTCAACTCGGCCACGTCACTGAAACCAAAGGTGGCCGCGCCACCCTTGATGGAGTGGGCACAACGAAAGATCGCATTGAGCTCTTCGTCGTCGGCCGCCGTGATGTCCAGCCCCAGCAGGAGCTGTTCCATGTTTTCCAGGTTCTCACCGGCCTCTTCAAAAAAGACCTGATAAAACTGGCTGAGATCGATCCCCGCCGATTGGCTGTTGTCGGTGTGCGTGTCTGCCATGTCCGGCTCCTGATGTTCGTTGTTGTGCGCTCAGCGAATCACCTTCTTGATGACTTCAAGAAGCTTGTTGGGGTCGAAAGGCTTGACCAGCCAACCCGTGGCACCCGCAGCGCGGCCGGCCATCTTCATTTGGTCGCTGGACTCGGTGGTCAGAATCAGGATCGGCGTGACCTTGAACTGGGCGCTGTCGCGCAGCTTCTTGGTCAGGCTGATACCGTCCATGCGAGGCATGTTCTGGTCGGTCAGCACGAGGTCAAAACTGCATCCGTCGGCCTTTTCCCAGGCGTCCTGACCATCCACGGCTTCGACGACGTTGTAGCCGGCGCTCTTGAGCGTGAAAGAAACCATCTGGCGCATTGAAGCTGAATCGTCGACGGCAAGGATCGAATGCATGTCGCTCTCCGGTACTTAAAATTAAATTGACCCAATCAACGATTGGTCGGTATTTCGGCAGGTGAGAAAAAAGCTTTAGAACAACTCCACAGACCCCGCATCCATTTCGTCCTGAGTGACGGGATTGGGTCGCAAGGGGGCTTCGTCCACCACGGCTTCCCCCTCAGGGTCGTCCCCCATCGCATCCCGGGCGATCTGCTCGGCACAGCTTTTCAAGCGTCGATTGGTGTGCCCGATCAGCTGGGTGGCCATGTCCTGGAACTGCAAGGCGGTCACGGTCCGGTACAGCGTCTGCAAGGTATCGTGCAGGGCCGAAGGCGACTCATGCCCGCCTGCATCAATCGCAGCGCCCAGTTGGTGGGCCGCGCCATGGAATCCGTCAAGCAAGGCGCCACAGGCGTCATCCAACAGGCGCTGAAGTCGCTCCAGGTCGTTGGTCGCCGTCATCAGGTGATCTTGCAACTCGGCCGCCATCAGCAGCGGCATTTCTTGCGATGGCGGCCGAAAGGTCTCGGGCTCTTCGTTCGTCAACATCGTGACTCCGTTGGGAAGGCATAGCGGTGTGCTTCAAGCACCCAGGTCATTCCCTATATCGGCACATCCAAGCAGAAAGTGTGCAGGGTTGATAGAATTTTTCACGTTTCCAGTGCGCAGGTAGTCACAATGACGCGGGAAAACTTGGCGCAAATCGAAGGATTGAAAACTGCACGTGTCCGACTCCTCATCCATGCCCCTCATCGCGCCTTTCGGCGACCGTCCTGACTGCCAGGTGCCCATGCCGCCCACACGCCTGCGGGTGCTGCACCTGGAAGACAGTGAGCCCGACCACGACCTGGTGATGTTTTATCTGGCTCGCGGTGGGATTGAGGCCGATGTGCTGCGCGTCGAGGACGAAGCTGGCTTGAGCGAAGCCCTGGAGCAGGACTGGGACCTGATCCTGTCGGACTACAACCTGCCGGGCTATTCGGGCCTGTCGGCCCTGGCCAAAGTACGGGCCCTGGGCAAACTGGTGCCCTTCATCCTGGTGTCCGGTGAAATCGGCGAGGACATCGCCGTGCAGGCCATGCGCAATGGCGCCAACGACTACCTGCTCAAGAGCAATCTGGCGCGACTGGCCCCCGCCGCCCTGCTGGCCATCGAGGCCAACCGCACCCGCATTGCCAAACAACATACCGACCTGGCTCTGAGCCGCTCGCGCCAGCAAATCCGCGAACTCGCCCAGCATTTGCAGACCTCGATCGAGCAGGAACGCGCGGCCATCGCCCGCGAAATCCACGACGACGTGGGCGGCGCCCTGACCGCCGTCAAGTTCGACCTGGCCTGGATTGCCAGGCACGCCAACAGCCCCGACATTGCCGAGCACGTTCAGCAGGCCATGGAGGCCCTGACCATGGCCCATGAGGCCAGCCAGCGGATCATGCACAACCTGCGCCCAGCCATCCTGGAACAAGGCCTGGTGGCCGCGCTGCAATGGATGGCCGAGCGTTTTGCCAAGCGCACCGGCATCGCCACCGAATTTCGCACCAGCCAGGAACAGATGGTGCTGTCGGCGGGCGTGCCGCTGGTGGCCTACCGTTTTGCCCAGGAAGCCCTGACCAATGTATCCAAACACGCCCACGCCAGTCGCGTCAGCGTGGACCTGGCGCAAGCGGGCGGTGTGCTGTCCCTGGAAGTGAGCGACAACGGCCAGGGGCTCAATGACGACGACCTGGCCAAGGCCCGCTCTTTTGGCATTCGGGGTTTGCACGAGCGCGCCGAAACCGTGGGCGGCTGGGTGGACATCAGCAGTGGCGCCAATGGCACAACCTTGATCCTGTCAGTACCGCTGTCGGGCCCGGAAAACGGATTCCTGGATGCATTTGCGCCAGAATTGACCATCGATGCCGTCGGCACCGAAGGCGACCCTGACGACCCCACCGCATGGGGCATCCAATGATCAAAGTCATTCTGTGTGACGACCACGCGCTGATCCGTCGCGGCATTCGCGACACCCTCGCCGACGCGGACGACATCGACGTCGTCGGTGAAGCCTCCGACTATGGCGAGTTGCGTGGCCTGCTGCGCGAACGCACCTGCGACGTGTTGGTGCTGGACATCAACCTGCCGGGCCGCAGTGGCCTGGACGTATTGCACGTCCTGAAGGAAGAAGGCACCGCTTTGAAGGTGCTGGTGGTGTCCATGTACCCCGAAGACCAATACGCGATGCGGGCCCTCAAGGCCGGCGCCTCGGGCTACCTCAACAAGGGCAGCGATGCCGCGCAGATCGTCGCGGCTGTGCGCACGGTCGCTCAGGGCAAAAAGTATGTGACGCCCGAGATGGCGCAAATGCTGGTGGACAACCTGACCACCCCGGCGCCCGAAGATGCGCACCAGAAGCTGTCCGACCGCGAGTTGCAGACCCTGGTGATGATCGCCTCGGGCCGCAAGCTATCGGACATCGCCGAGCAACTGCTGCTCAGCCCCAAGACCGTGAGCGTGTACCGCGCGCGGGTGCTGGAAAAGCTCGGGCTGGACAACAACTCCGAGCTGACGGTCTACGCCATTCGCAACGGTTTGGTTTGACAAGGCGGCCGCCAGCCGAGCTGGCGATCACTCGATCGGCGTGAGCTTGGCCACGCTCAGCATCAGCCACTTGCTGCCGTGGCGCCCGAAGTTGACCTGCACGCGGGCATCCGGGCCGGCGCCTTCCAGGGTCAGCACCACGCCCTCGCCAAACTTATTGTGAAACACGCTCTGCCCCACCTTCAGCCCCCCGGCCGTTTTGGCCTGGGCCATGCTGGGCGGCAGGGGTGCGGTCAGGTCGGCAAACGGGTCAGCGGGGGGCCGCGGCGCATAGCGCTGACCGCCGTAGCCTGAAGAGGCGCCACCCCCCCCCGAGCCGGATGAACGATAGGGCTGCGCACCCGCCCCCACCATCGACCCCATGCCCTTGCCGCTGGACCAGGCCTCCTGGTACTGCTTGGCATAGCCCGAGCCAAAGCCCTGGTTGCGCGGCGACAGCCATTTCAGCGCCTCTTCGGGCAACTCGTCCAGAAAGCGGCTCTTGACGTTGTAGCGCGTCTGGCCATGCAGCATGCGCGTCTGGCTGAAGCTCAGGTGCAGACGGCGCCGGGCCCGGGTGATGGCCACGTACATCAGGCGGCGCTCTTCTTCCAGACCGTCGTTGTCGGTCATCGAATTTTCATGCGGGAACAGGCCCTCTTCCAGGCCGGTGAGGAACACGGTGTCGAACTCCAGACCCTTGGCGGCGTGGATGCTCATCAGCTGCACAGCGTCCTGCCCGGCCTGGGCCTGGTTGTCGCCGGCTTCCAGTGCCGCATGGGTCAAGAAGGCGATCAGGGGTGAGATGATTTCGCCGGTTTCTGCGTCGGGCAGCGTGTCGACCATGGCCACCGCGTTGGGCAGACCCTGGGCGATGGCGCCGGGCTGCTCGTCAATGGGCAGGGCCACGGCGTCCTTGCCAAAGCCTTCCTGCGTCACGAAGGCCTCGGCGGCATTGACCAGTTCGGCCAGGTTTTCCAGGCGCTCCTGGCCTTCCTTTTCAAGCCGGTAAAAATCGGCCAAGCCGCTGGCCTCGATCACGTGCTCAATGATCTCGCGCAGGGTGAGGCCCCGCGTGGCCTCGCGCATCCGGTCCACCAGGGCATTGAAGGCCTGCAGGTTGTTGCCCCCCTTGCCGGACACCGCGGCCACGCTTTGCCACAGGCTGCGCCCCGAGCTTCGGGCCGCGTCTTGCAGCAACTCCAGGGTGCGCGCGCCAATGCCGCGCGTCGGGAAGTTCACCACGCGCAGGTAGCTGGTGTCGTCGTTGGGGTTCTCGATCAGGCGCAGGTAAGCCAGCGCGTGTTTGACTTCAGCGCGCTCGAAGAAGCGCAGGCCACCATAGACCTTGTAGGGCACGCCGGCGTTGAACAGCGCTGACTCGATCACCCGCGACTGCGCATTGCTGCGATACAGCACGGCCAGCTCCTTCATGGGCAGGCCTTCGCGCTTCATCAGGCGGGCTTCTTCGACCAACCACTGGGCCTCGGCGTAGTCGCTGCTGGCCTCAGCCACGCGGATGGGCTCACCTGCGCCAGCGTCGGTGCGCAAGGTCTTGCCCAGCCGACGGCTGTTGCGGGCGATCAGCGCATTGGCCGCGTCCAGAATGTGGCCAAAGCTGCGGTAGTTCTGCTCCAGCTTGATGACCTTGGGCACCCGGAACTCGCGTTCGAAGTCGGCCATATTGCCGACCTGCGCGCCCCGAAAGGCGTAGATGCTCTGGTCGTCATCGCCCACTGCGAACACGCTGTTGCCGGTGTCCTCGGGCCGTCCGGCAAACATTTTTAACCAGGCGTATTGCAGGCGGTTGGTGTCTTGAAACTCGTCGACCAGGATGTGCTTAAAGCGCCGCTGATAATGCTCGCGCACCTCTGGGTGGTCGCGCATGATCTCGTAGGTGCGCAGCATCAGTTCGGCAAAGTCGACCACGCCTTCGCGCTGGCACTGGTCTTCATAGGCCTGGTAGACGGCCAACTGCATGCGTCCGACCTCATCGCGGGGCACGATGTCCTTGGGGCGTTTGCCATCGTCCTTGGCGTTGGCGATGAAGTAGCTGGTCTGCTTGGGCACGCAGCGCTCTTCATCAAACTTCAAACCCTTGATGACGCGCTTGACGGCAGACAACTGGTCTTGTGTGTCCAGGATCTGGAAGGCTTGCGGCAGGCCTGCCAGCTTGTAGTGCGCCCGCAGGAAACGATTGCACAGGCCATGAAAGGTGCCGATCCACAGGCCGCGCGTGTTGATGGGCAGCATGCTCGACAGGCGGGTCAGCATCTCCTTGGCGGCCTTGTTGGTGAAGGTCACGGCCATGACACCGGCGGGGGACACCTGCCCCGTCTGCATCAACCAGGCAATGCGCGTGGTCAGCACCCGCGTTTTGCCCGAGCCCGCACCGGCCAGGATCAACAAGGGACCCGGTGGCGCCGTCACCGCAGCCAACTGCTCTGGATTGAGTCCCGCCAGCAGGGGAGATTGGCCCGTTGGGGCCGTGAACGGGGAAGATCCAGAAGGTATCGCGTGTGCAGTCATCTAAAAATTGTAGGCGGCAACCGCCCACATTCTCAGAAAGCGCCTGTCAATCGGTGGGCCCAAGGCCGCGATTCAGGCCACGGCGACGCTCTGCGGGCTCAACAGGCGGTCCAGCAGGTCGCGCACGCTGCGGATCTGATCACCAAAGGGCAAGGCCCCGACGCCCCGAAAGAACAGGCCCTTCTTGACGTCGCCTCGCATGGCGGCAGAGAGTTGGTTGTCGATGCAGAATTGACCCCAGCCTTGCAGGCCATCGCGCAGACCGCACTGGGCCAGGCAGTCAAAGGCCTTGGTGCAGCGGCTCTTGGCATGGGCCACGGCTTGCAGACGGTGCTCGATCTTGAGGTAAGCCTTCAACCAGGGCGTGCCCACCGCGCGCGCCGGCAGGCCCGCCACGCTGGTGAATTCGACCATGTCCTCGTCGCGTGCCTCGGCCAGGATGCGTTTGAATTCGTCATGGGCATCGCATTCCTGCGTCACGGCAAAGGGCGTCCCCAATTGCACGCCGGCCGCGCCGAGGCCCTGCAGGCGCCGGATGTCGTCAAAGCTGCGAACACCGCCGGCTGCAATCAGGGGAATGCGTCCTTCAAGACCGGCGGCGCGCAGAAATGCCAAGGTCTCAGGGATGACACGTTCAAAGTCAAAACGGGGGTCGTTCAGATCGGCAATCTTGGCCGCGCCGAGGTGCCCCCCGGCCAGGCGCGGGTGCTCAATCACGATGGCATCGGGCAGGCGCTTCTTGCGCTCCCATTTCTTGACAATGAGCTGCACACCGCGCGAGTCGGACAGGATAGGCACCAGCAGCGCCTTGGGGTGGTCCTGCGCCAAATCGGGCAAGTCCAGGGGCAAGCCTGCCCCCACCACCACAGCGTCGATGCCCGCCTCCAGCGCGCGCTTGACATAGGCGGTGTAATCGCTCACGGCACGCATCACGTTCATGGCCAGCAGGCCGCGCCCTTGCGCATGCTCGCGGGCGGCTTGGACCTCACGCGTGACAGCCTCCAGATTGGCCTCGTTGATGGCCACCTTGGTGGCTTCGTCCTGACCGACACGCGAGGCCAGGCCCTGCGTGCGCTCCATCAAGTCGGGGTGGTGCCGACGCAGATCGACCGCCGACAAGGTGCCCATGCCGCCTTGTGCTGCCACGGCGCCCGCCAATCGATGCGCCGACACGCCAATGCCCATGCCACCCTGGACAATGGGCAGCAATTGACGCCCCCCCAGAGTCATGCCCTGGAGTCCGCTGGCCAGCAACTTGCGCGTCAGCCCCGGTTCGATGTGAGGGAAATCGGCGGGGACATCAGCGGGTTCGTTCAGGTTCATGGCGGCCTTCAAACTGGGCAAAACAATTAAAATACACTTGTGCACAGTTTGCGCGAACCCGAGGATTTGGCTTGGACATAGATCAAATCCAAGCCAGATCACAGACCTTATCCGCACTGCCCGACATAGCCACACGCCGTGCAGAAATCGCAGCCGTCTTTATGGATGACCGTGCTGTTGCCACACTCCGGACAGGGCTTTCCGGGCATGGTGTGCACAGGCTCGCCAGCCGTGGGTCGTTCAAGGATGCCCATTTCCTGCACCGGGAAGCCTTCGTCATCGAGCACACCCAGCATGGCGTAGCGGTGAATGACCAGTCGCGCCAGGTAAGCCACGGTTGACGGCCACACCTGTTGACGGCGCTCGCCGGGCACGGGGGCCATGAAATGACCGAGCGGCTCGGCGTAGTTGAGCAATTTGCGCAATTTCATGCCGATCCAGGCCGGGTCCATCACCCGCATGTCGAGCGACAAGATGCGGGCCAGGCCGTCCATGGCGCGTGGGTAATTGCCCGACAGGCCCATGGCGCAAGGCCGCGTGGTGGGGGCACCGTCGGGACCGGGGAGGGTGATCTCCTTGAGGGTGAGCGTGAACGACTCGCCGCTGGCGGGGTTGTCCACGTCCACCGCCCAGGCCAGGGTGCCCCCGGTGGTGGTGCGGGGCTCATCCCGACTGAACATGGCATCCATCACGGGCGTCGGGGCAGCACTGCCCTCACCATTGGCCGGCAAAGCACCCAGTTGCTCGCAGCGCCAGCGAATCACTGCCGCCGTGGCCGCCACGATGCCAGGGAAGCGGCGTCGCTCGCCATGGGGCGGGAATGCCATCTCAAAGTCGCGCTCTTCGGCCACCGTGGCCAGGGCGTCGAGCTTGAGGCGCAGCCAGGCCGCGTCATTGGTACGCATGTCCATGGACAAGGACTTGGCGACGGCGCCCAGACCACGCGGCTCATCCGTGCCGTTGACCCAGACCTCAAAGGGCAAGGGGCGGTCCTTGGCCGGCACGCCAGCCTCGGGCGGCAACTCGCCCACGAACAAAGCGAACTCGCCATAGGGGTGCTGGATCATGAAGGTCCAGGCCGGATTGCCCGCAGGCAGCTCGGGCCGCCCCGGCCAGCGCAGGGAGGCCAGCACCGGCGCAGGCAGGCGCTCCAGGGCCAGACGGCGGTTGGCTTGCGGCGCTTCCAGCGGCGCGGGCGTCGCGGTGGCACCCACGCTCAGGACGGCACCCAGCACGGCATTGGGCCGGTAGGTGGCCAGGCCTTTGAGGCCTGCTTTCCAGGCTCGCATGTACAGGCCCTGGAAGTCAACATAGGGGTAGTCGGCTGGCACATTGACGGTCTTGGAAATCGCCGTGTCAATGTAGGGCGCCACGGCAGCCACCATGTCGGCATGGGCCTCGGCGCTGATGTCCAGGGCCGTGACAAAGGCGGGCGTGAGCGCGGTGCCCTCGCCTTTAAGGTGCCGGTACAGGCGCCAAGCATGGTCTTCAACCGCGTACTCCTTGAAGGAGCCATCGGGCATGCGCTTCTTGCGGTTGTAGGCCCACGAGAAGGCCGGTTCGATGCCATTGCTGGCGTTGTCAGCAAAGGCCAGGCTGATGGTGCCGGTGGGAGCGATCGACAGCAGGTGCGAGTTGCGCAGGCCATGCTGGCGGATGCGGTCCTTCAGCGCCTGTGGCAGGCGCGAAGCAAAGGTGCTGCGGCTCAAATAGAGGTCGGCGTTGAACAGCGGGAAAGCTCCGCGCTCAATGGCCAGCTCAAGCGAGGCCTCATAAGCGGCGTCACGCATGGTTTGCGCAATGTCGCGCGCCATGTGGCGGGCCGCCTCGGTGTCGTACGCCAGATTCAGCATGACCAAGGCATCGCCCAAGCCCGTAAAGCCCAGGCCGATACGGCGCTTGTTGCTGGCTTCTTCCTGCTGCTGAGGCAAGGGCCAGACGGTCACGTCCAGCACGTTGTCGAGCATGCGCACCGCCACCTTGCACTCGGCCACGAAGGCTTCGGCGTCAAAGCGGGCCTTGGCCTCAAATGGCTCGCGCACAAAGCGGGTCAGGTCGATCGAGCCCAGACAGCAGCAGCCATAGGGCGGCAGGGGCTGCTCCGCGCACGGGTTGGTGCTGGCGATGGTTTCGCAATAGCTGAGGTTGTTGTCCTGGTTGATGCGGTCCAGGAACAGCACGCCGGGTTCGGCATGGTCGTAGGTGGAGCGCATGATCTGGTCCCACAGATCACGGGCAGGCACCTTGCGATAGACCCACAAGCCGTCGCCGCGCTCATGCGCGCCAGCGGCCTTCTGGTCGGCGCCGGGCTCGGCGCGGTGCACCAGTTCGACATCGGCGCCCGCTTCCACGGCCTGCATGAAGGCGTCGGTGATACCCACCGACATGTTGAAGTTGCGCAGATCGCCCTGATCCTTGGCATGGATGAAGGCTTCGATGTCAGGGTGGTCGCAGCGCAGCACGCCCATCTGGGCGCCACGGCGAGCACCAGCAGATTCAACCGTTTCGCAGGAGCGGTCAAACACGCGCATGTATGACAGCGGCCCACTGGCGCACGATTGGGTGCTGCCCACCCATGAACCTGAGGGACGGATGCGCGAGAAGTCATAGCCCACGCCGCCGCCGCGTCGCATGGTTTCGGCCGCTTCGGTCAGGGCGGTGTAGATGCCGGGATGACCGTCTTCGGGCTGCGAGATCGAATCGCCCACCGGCTGCACAAAGCAGTTGATGAGCGTGGCTGACAGGGTGGTCCCCGCCGCTGAGTTGATCCGGCCCGCCGGGATGAAACCTTGTTGCAAGGCCTCGAGAAAACGCCCAGCCCACAGCGCGCGCTGCTCTGGCGCTTCAACTTCGGCCAGGGCCCGGGCCACGCGGCGGTACACATCCAGGCTGCTGCGCTCCTCACCCTTGGCGTATTTTTCCAGCAGCACCTCTTCGCTGATGGGTTGCGCCGGCAGTGATGCAACGGTGGCGGGAGCCGTTTCAAGGTCGGGCCGCGTGCTCAAGGTCATGGTGGGAGCTCCTCTTGGGTGTTGCTGTCGTGATCGAACTGCACACCTTAGCCCCCTGCGACGAACAGGGTTTTGCGCAAGATCACATGCCAGCGATGGAGCTCTCGCCGCCCTTGCGGCACCCTATTTGGCGGTTTTCATCGACGGAGCGGCCATTTCATCCTTGCTGGACGACCAGCCACCGCCCAGCGCCTTGTACAGCAGCACGGTATAGAGCGAGCGCGAGGTTTCGCTCTGGACGGCGTCATCGGCACGCTGCAAGGCCGTGGCTTCAGCTTCCAGGGCCGGCTGCAGCAGGTCTTGCCCCGACACGAACAGCGAGTTCTTGTGATCGGCCACCCGCCGCGCCAATGTTGCCGCGCGCAGCACCAACTCATGGCGAACCTCAAAGGCACGCTGGGCCGTGTAGGCGTTCTCCACATCTTCCAGCGCGGTCAACACCGACTGTTCATACTGCGCAGCCAACCCTTCCAGCTGGGCCTGATTGGCCGCGATGTTGGACCGGATGCGGCCCGCGTCAAAGATGGGCAGACGCACGCCAATGCCGAGCATTTGGGTGCTGAAGTTCGAGCCGTCCTGGTTGTCAGGATGGAAGCGCCCTGCCAAGCCGCCAAAACCGATATAGAACTTGGGCATCAGCTCCGCTTTGGCCGAGCCCAGCTTGGCCGCTTGCGAACGCAATTTGCGCGCTGCACCGCGCACATCAGGACGCCGCTCCAGCACATCGCTGGGCAACACCGAGGGCAAGCTGGGCGGCAGGCGAGCACTGGCGGGTTGCGCAGGCAAGGACTGCAAGCCCTGGGGCGGGCGCCCCATCAGGACCGCAATGCGCCGCACATGGCTGGCCAGCAAGGCCCGCAAGGGCTCCACTTGCGCCTGAGTGAAATCAACTTGCAGCAAGGCTCGATCAACCTCGCTGGCATTGGTCTGCCCTGCCTTGAAACGCCCTTCGGCGTACTTGTTCAGACGCTTGGCCACATCGACGCCGCGCTGCAGCACCTCCAGACGACGCTCGGCACCGCGCGCTTCGAAATAATGGGTCGCGATATCAGACGCCACCAACAACTGGGCACCATGCTTTTGCTCCTGTGCGCCCAGCACCAGTTGATGCACCATCTCGGCATCGCTGTGGCGAGCCCCGAACACATCCACCTCCCAGGTTGCGTTCAAACCGGCTGCGGTGGTGTTTCCAAGTGGCATCCCGGTGTTGGGGTTCAGCGAACTCGAGGGCATGGGAACGGGCAACGGTGATGAAATGAGGCCCATGCTCTGTGGAGGCATCGTCCCCGTTTGTCGCGACCGGTCGGCTCCCATTTGAGCATCGACTGTCGGGTAATAGGCCGACTCCGCCACCCCCAGATACGCGCGCGCTTCCTTGATGCGCGCCAGCGCCACGCGCACATCGGTGTTGTTGCGCAAACCTTCCTCGATGAACTCACTGAGCACTGGGTCATTCAAGGTTTGCCACCAGCGCGACGTATCTGCCTGGTCTCCATCCAACGGTCGTGGTGCGACGGAGTCAAATTGTTGCGGCAACTCAGCCTGCAAGGTTGGAATGTCGACGTTGACGGTGGTGCAGGCTTGCAGCCCCAGCAGCATGAGCAGCACGGAAAAACCGACAAGGTGTTTTGGATGGGCGTTCAATGGGTACTCCTGATCTCGTCGTGGGGGCGGCTCATCCTTGGCGGGCCAGCATGGAGCGAAAGCGCATCAAGGCCGCAGCCAGGAACACCGAACCAATGCCACCAACGGCCAACATCTGCGGCCAGACAATGCCCAGTCCGGCGGCTCGATACAAAATGCCTTGAGCCAACTTCACGTAGTGCGTTGAAGGCGACAGCAGCATGGCGTTCTGCAACCACATGGGCATGTTCTCGCTGGGCGTAGCCGACCCTGACAGCAGGTACATGACCACGAACACCGGCACCGCCAACAAACCGAACTGCGGCATCGAAGCGGCCACCGTGGCCAGCAAAATGCCCAGTGCGGTGAGTGAAAAAAGGTAGAGCGCCGTCCCCGTCAGGAACAAGCTCAGTGAGCCTTCGACGGGCACATGCAAGAGCAGTTTCACGATCAGCAACACCGACAGCGCCACCGCCACCAGGATCACCAAGCCGTTGGCCACGATCTTGGCCACCGCGATTTCGCTGGGGCGCACCGGCATGACCAGCAGGTGCTCGATCGTGCCCCGCTCACGCTCACGGATCACGGCCGCCCCCACCAGCACCACCGACAACACGGTGATGTTGTTGATCAACTGCATCACCGAGGTGAACCAGCTGGAGGTGCTGTTGGGGTTGAACAGCACATGCGTGACGGGACGGGTCGGGAGTTGAGATTCGAGGTCCTTCACGTGGAAACTCTCGAGCGTCTCGCGCACGATGATCTCGTTCAGGTAGGCCACCCCCAGTCGACCTTGCGACATCGCCGTGGCATCAACCATCACCTGGATGGTCGGCGAGCGCTGCGCCTGCACATCGGCCTCCAGGTGCGCTGGAATGTCGACGATGAACAGGTAACGACCTTCGTCCATCGCGGCTTGAGCCTCCTCACGGCTCAGATCGACCGGCGCCTGAAAAAGTGGCGGCTGAATCGCGTCGCGAATTCGTCGCGACAAGCCCGAATGATCGGCGTCAATGATGCCCACCGCGACGTGATTGACGTCCGTCTTGGCGCCAGTGGCCACCACATAAATGGCGATCGAGAAGGACACCACGATCGCCGTCATCATGGTGGTGTCGCGCAACACGCAGCGCAACTCCTTGATGCTGAGATGGAAAACATTGATCAGCCAGATCATCTCAGCGCTCCTGTTTGCTGACGAACAGCCGGGCCATGGTGAGGTAGAGTGCCGCAAAACCAAACATGGCCGCGCAAGCGGGGGCCCACTGCTGCGATTGCAGCACCCACCCCTTGGTGAAGACGCCCAGGCTCACGCTTTGAAACCACGAGGCCGGAAAACCCACGGCGATCCAGTAGCTGCCCCCGGTGAGGGTGGACACCGGACTGAGCATGCCCGCGAAATTGGTGGTCAGGACCACGCACAAAATCGCCGTGAGGAACTGGGCCGCCACCTGCGTTTGCACAAAGGCCGAGATCAGCAAGCCCAAGCCGGTGATGGCAAAGGCATAAGCCAGCGCCCCGGCGGTCAAGGCGATGATGCTGCCTTTGAGAGGAATCGCAAAAAACAGCACCAGAACCAGCACCAGCAAGGCATAGCTCAACATCGTCAGTGCCACATAGGGAAGTTGTTTTCCGATCAGAAACTCGCTGACCGAACCGGGAGAGCCATAGAGATTGACGATGGTGCCCATCTCCTTTTCACGCACCACCCCCAGGGCCGTGAGCATCGCCGGGACCAAGGTCAAACCCAGCATGAGCATGCTGGGTGCAAACGCGAAAATGCTTCGGTAGTCCTGGTTATAGGCCAGGCGCGGCTCCACGTTCACCGGCATGGTTCCCAATTCCAGGCCCGGCGTGCTGCGGATGAAGTCAAGTGCATGCTCCAGCGACACCGCGCGAGCCACGTTGGAAATTTGCGCGGCACGCACCAGGCTGCCACCGTCCACAAAGAAGCCCACTTCGGGCTGACGTGCGCCAATCAGGTTGCGACCGAAACCCGGCGGAATGTCGATGACCAGCCATGACTTGGAGGCGCGCAATTGGGTTTCAATCTCGCTGGGATCGTGCAAAGGCGGCTGCTCGACAAAATAGGGCGACCCCCGAAAATGCTCAATCAATCGATGACTGTCCGTGCTCTGATCGCGATCCAGTACCGAGAACAGCACCTGGTCCACGTCAAAGCTCAGCCCCCAGGTCCCCACACACATCACGATCAAGGGGCCGAGCATGGCAAAGGTCAGGCGAATCGTGTCGTGGCGAAGCTCCATGGCTTCGCGCTGCGCAAACGCCCACATGCGACTGAACCACAGAACAACGAACGCGACAAAACCCTGCGCCGCCTCGTGCTCAGCCATCTTGCCGTGGCCCTGAACGACACCGGCAGGCACCACCGCATCATCCGGATCTGGTGTGTTCACCACGCGCGCCATGTGCTCGGTTTCGCTGTCGGCTTCCAGGTAGTCAATGAAGGCCTGCTCCAGTGTTTCGCAACCTTGCCGCTCGCACAACTCATCGGGTGAACCCACCGCCAACACCCGTCCTCGGTGCATCAGCGAGATCCGGTCGCAGCGTTGCGCCTCGTTCATGAAGTGGGTGGACACGAACAGCGTCACGCCCTCCTCTCGGGACAGGCGGATCATGTGCCGCCAGAACATGTCCCGCGCAGCCGGGTCCACCCCCGAGGTGGGCTCATCCAGGATCAGCACCTGAGGCTTGTGCAGACAAGCCGCCGCCAGTTGCAGCCGCTGGCGAATGCCCAGCGACAGGCTCGACGGCAAGGTTTCAGCGTGCTCGCGCAACTCAAAGGTGTCCAGGGACGATTCAATGGCCTCGGCGGCCACACCCTTTTCCATGCGGTAGAGCTTGGCGTGCAGGTCCAGGTTCTGGCGCACCGTCAACTCGTCGTACAGCGAAAAAAGCTGCGACATGTAGCCAATGTGCAGGCGCGTCTTCAAATCGCTGGCATCCACGGGCTCACCCAACAGTTTGGCGGTCCCCTCGGTGATGTCCAGCAGACCGGTGAGCATCTTCATGGTCGTGGTCTTGCCGCAGCCGTTAGACCCCAGGAAGCCGAAGATCTCACCGCGCTCAATGCGAAAGCTCACATCCCTGGCCGCCACAAAATCACCAAAGCGCCGGGTCAGACCCTCGGCCTCCATGGCGGGCGTGCCACTGCTGGGCGGTAAGGGAGGGATGAGCAGCGGCTCCACATCGCCACACTGGGACAACTTCACATACGCTTCTTCGAGGTTGGGCGATCTGGTTTGCTCCAACACCTCAATGGTGGGCGCGCACACCAGCACACGGCCCGCGGCCATGGCCACCAGGTAATCAAAACGCTCGGCTTCTTCCATGTAGGCCGTGGCTACCAGCACCGTCATCTGCGGGCGCTGCAGGCGCAGGCTTTCAACCAAGGCCCAGAACTGGCGACGCGAGAGCGGGTCCACCCCCGTGGTGGGCTCGTCCAGTATCAGCAAGTCCGGGTTGTGAACCAGCGCGCAGCACAGCGACACCTTCTGCTTCATGCCGCCCGAGAGCTTGCCGGCAGGTCGGTCCGGGAACGGGCCCAGGCCGGTGGCCTCCATCAGGCCACGAATGCGCGAATCCCGCTCGGCCGGAGGCACGCCAAACAGCCGCGCTGAAAAATCGATGTTGTCGTAGACCGACAAGGAACGGTAGAGATTGCGGCCCAAGCCCTGCGGCATATAGGCCACGCGCGGGGCCAACTCCTGGCGAAAGCGCCGATCCGCGATGTCGCCACCCAGCACCGTCATCCGCCCGGACTGGATCTTCTTGACGCCAGAAATCAGCGCCAGCAGTGTCGACTTACCCACCCCATCGGGCCCAACCAGGCCGATGGTGCGGCCCATGGGCAGAGACAAGTTGATGCCGTCCAACGCGAGTTGCTTGTCATAGCGGTGCGAGACATTGTCAATAACAACAGCGGATTGCATCCGGACTCATCCGCCATTAGTTCTTCGTGGGGGCGCTGGACTGATCTTGAGGCCAGCTCGTATCGGGCGCGCGAAGCCGCACAAACCCGTTGCCCGTCAGCCCCGCCTTGAGCAAGTTGGCATGGCGCAAAGCCACCTCGTCAGACAACGCCAGCTTGACACGGTAGGTCAGTTTTTCCCGTTCACTCGCCGTTTCAACGTGCTTGGGTGTGAACTGCGCATCGGCGGCCACAAACGACACGTGGGCTGGCAGCGGAGTCTTGGGCGCGGCATCCAAGACGATGCGGGCCTCATCGCCCACCTGCAGTTGTCCGGCCGCTGCGGTCGACAAGTAGATGGTCATGTACGCATGCGCCGTGTCCAGCAAGGTGGCCACGCGCCCACCGGCCGGAATGACCGAACTGGGTTCGACCACGCGGTACTCAATGCGACCGTCCATCGGGGCGCGCAGCGTGTGGTCTTCAATCGCAATCTTCAAGCGCTTGATCCCTGCCTCGGCTTCTCCGCGCGCCGCCTTGGCTTCGCCAATCGCGGCGGTGGCGACCGACACCCCGGCACGCTCGCCGTCTCGTTGGGCCTGGCGACGCTTCACTTCGGAGTCCGACACCAGCACCTGCTTGCGCATCTCAAACGCGTTGTCGAGCTCCATCTGCGCGACATTGGCCTTGACTTGCTGCACCTCGGTCTCACCCTGAGCACGCGCCATGGCCTGAGTGGCTCGTTGACGCGCAGCCTCGACGCCGGCCAACTGGGCTTCCAAGTCGGTGGTGTCCATCTGAGCGATCACATCCCCCGCCTTGACCAGATCGCCTTCCTGCACGGGCACGCTGAGCACGCGCCCGGGGAACTTGGTGGCGATCTCGACCCGCTGGACCTCAAGACGCCCATTGGCCTTGATGACCTCTTCAGCCTGTGTGCCGGTTTTCATCACCGACCAGGTGCCCCACGCAGCGGACACAGCCACTGCAGAGACCAGGGCCCCCAGGGCAACATTGCGATACATGATGTTCATGGAATGACTCCTCAACTTTGCGCAGAACGAGTTGATGATCATTCGGGAGCGCCTCAGCCCACCTTGACAGAGGTCAAGTTTTGTTGTGGGCACCCTTGCGCGGGGGGCGTTCATTCGACCCAAATGTCGCCTTGGATGCCCTGACCTTTGATCCTGTCAGTCGCCCAAGCACGGTGCCTTGCCCGCTCAACGCGGTGCAAAACCCCTTGCATCGCCCCATGTTGGTGAAAAACCATTCACGTTTTAGGGCTTCCCTTGAAATGGCCAACAAACACCTGATTTTTTATAGGGTTAAACCCCAGCAGGTCCGAATAATCTGAGTGCCGAACAACTCTAAGGGATCAATGCCATGCGGACCAATCTGCCCATCAGTCAGAAGGAATACGACTACCCGAGTGACGCGACGCTGATGTCGACCACCGACGTGCACAGCCACATCCAGTATGCAAACGCCGCCTTCATCCATGTCAGCGGGTTTGATCGCGATGAAATCATGGGGCAGGCACACAATCTGCTGCGCCACCCCGACATGCCCACGGACGCCTTCGCCGACATGTGGAAGACCCTCAAGGCCGGCCTGTCCTGGACGGCCTTGGTCAAGAACCGGCGCAAGAATGGCGATCACTATTGGGTCCGAGCCAACGTCACGCCGGTGGTCCGCAACGGGCAAGTGACGGGGTACCTTTCGGTGCGCACCAAACCCACACGCGCCGAAATCCTGGGCGCCGAAAAGCTCTATGGCGACTTCCGCGAAAAGCGGGCCGGCAATAAGGCGTTTCACCAGGGCCTGATTGTTCGCACCGGCTTGTGGGGATGGACCTCTGCACTGCAAACCATGCCGGCTCGCTGGCGCATTCGCAGCGCCCTGCTCACCCTGCTGTCCATGACCGTGCTGGGCGCTTGTGCGCTCAACCTCTCAGGGGGTGCCTTGGCCGCTTATGCCGCCTTCGCCGCCGCCATCGCGGTGGCGACCTCCCTCTGGCTGGAGTCCCAACTGTCGCGCCCGCTCGAACTCGTGCTCAAGCAAGCGCTCAGCGTGTGCTCGGGGCAACCCGGCGAGAACGTCCATTTCAACCGTGTCGACGAGGTCGGCATGATCATGCGGGCCGTCAATCAGTCGGGGCTGAACCTGCGCTCGCTGGTGGATGACGTCGGCGAACAGATATCGGGCATGCGGGTGGCCAGCAGCGAAATTTCCCAGGGCAGCAGCGACCTGAGTTCACGCACGGAACAGGCAGCGGCCAGTCTTGAACAGACCGCAGCGTCCATGGAACAGATGACCGCCACCGTCAAAAACAACGCCGACACCGCCCGTCAGGCGGCGCAACTGGCCAATGCCGCCAGCTCGTCCGCCACCCAGGGTGGGACCGAGGTCGGCCAGGTCGTCGGCACGATGGAGGAGATCAGCGCCTCCAGCAAACGGATCAGCGACATCATCAGCGTGATCGATGGCATCGCCTTCCAGACCAACATCCTGGCGCTCAATGCTGCCGTGGAAGCCGCGCGCGCCGGTGAACAGGGACGTGGGTTCGCCGTGGTGGCCAGCGAGGTGCGCAGCCTTGCTCAGCGCAGCGCCAACGCCGCCAAGGAAATCAAAATCCTGATCAACGACAGCGTTGAAAAAGTCGGGGCCGGCAGCAGGCTTGTTGACGCCGCCGGTCAAACCATGACCTCCATCGTGACCCATGTCCAGCGCGTCTCCGACCTGATCTCCGAGATCAGCTCGGCCACCCACGAACAATCCAGCGGCATTGCTCAGGTGAATGTCGCAGTCGGACAGCTGGACCAGATGACGCAGCAAAACGCAGCGATGGTGGAACAGTCCGCAGCAGCCGCGGAGAACCTGAAAAATCAGACGTTCAGATTGGCCGAGGCCGTCGACGTGTTCAAACAAAGCCGCTGAGGACCTCGCCGAAACCTGGCGGCCCTGACACGGGGTTCGCCCGCGGCTTGACTTTGATCAACCAGGCCTGAATCGACGATTGCAGATCACGCAGTGCGGCGTTATTATAGATACATACACAATGTATCTTATTGCCACGCACCCTTGAAAGGCCTGTTCATGACCACCACGCCCAACGCCACTGTCGATGTCCGCACCATTGTCCCGCGTGAACGTCACCCCTTGATCTTCTCGACGTTCAAGCAGCTTTCGGCAGGCCATTGGCTGGAACTGATCAATGACCACGACCCCAAGCCGCTGTACTATCAATTCCAGGCCGAGATGCCCGGCCAGTTTGACTGGGCCTACCTGCAAGAAGGCCCGGACGTCTGGCGCGTGAGCATCGCCAAACGCGCCGCCGCCACCCATTCCCCGTGCTGCGGTTCCTGCGGCGGCTGAAGACACTGAACCTCAAGCACGCCCGTTGATGGACACCAAGGACACCACCCCACCGTTCCCTTACGAGGGCGACGAGTCACTGCACCAGCCCATCATTGAGGCCTTGCAGCGGGTGGTGGATCCGGAGGTGGCCATGTCCATCGTCGACGTCGGCCTGATCTACGGGGTCACGGTCGCCGACGGAAAAGTGCAGGTGCGCATGACGATGACCTCGGCTGCCTGCCCGGTGACCGATGTGATCATCGAAGACGCAGAAACCCAGCTGGACCGGGTCCTCCCCCCCGACTACAAGATTGCCGTCGAACTGTCCTGGGAACCCCCCTGGACACCCGAGCGCATGAGCGAGCGCGCCAAGCTCTTCATGCGCTGGTAAGTCCATGGACGCAGGCAAGACTCCCAGCCGTGTGTTGAAAACAGTGTTCCTGTTGCTGGTGTCCATCTCGCTGCTGTGTGGCATGACCGGTGGCCTGCTACGCGCCGGCGTCAATGTGCCGCTGGCGGGCAGCGCCCTGCTGGGTCAAGCTGCGCTCATGCACGCCACCTTGATGATCTGCGGCTTTCTTGGCACGGTCATCTCGATCGAGCGCGCCGTGGCCATCAAGCAGAAATTCGCATTCCTGGCCCCATTGTCCAGTGGCCTCGCAGGTGCTCTGATCCTGCACGGGCAAGCCCACATCGGGGCCTGGATGCTTGTTCTGTCGGCCAGCGTATTCGTGGGCGTCAACATCGTCGTTGTGAAGCGGCAGCCCGTGGCGCACACGGCCTTACTGCTAATCAGCGCGCTGGCCTGGTTGACGGGCAACATCGGCCTTGTGCTGAATCAATCGAGCACCCAGGTCTTCGCATGGTGGTTTGCCTTTCTGGTGCTCACCATCGCCGCCGAACGACTGGAGATGACGCGCTTGATGCGGCATCGCCCTGGGGCTCAGGGCATGCTGTTCACCTTGGTGGCCGTCCTGCTCGCGGGCGCTGCCTTGTCCGGTGCGTGGCCCATCATGGGTGCTGCGCTGTTTGGCACGGCCCTGTGCCTGCTGGCTGTCTGGTTGGGCATCTTCGACATTGCCCGGCGCACCATCTCTGCCCATGGCTTGAGCCGCTACATGGCCGTGTGCCTATTGAGCGGCTATGCATGGCTTGGCGTGGCCGGCATCGCGTGGACCGCCACGTCCATGGGGCTTCCCGCCGCGCGCGATACTGCCCTGCACGCGCTGGGTCTGGGTTTCATCATCAGCATGGTGATGGGGCACGCACCGGTCATCCTGCCTGCGGTTGCCGGCATCAAGCTTCAGTTCGGCCCCCACTTTTATCTGCCCTTGGGCTTGCTGCACTCGTCCGTGGTGCTGCGACTGGTCTTTGGTTTTTTCGCGCCGCAGTGGCGCGCCCTGGCCGTCACATTCAATGCCGTGGCCATCGTGACGTTCGCTGCCACGGTCATCACCTCGGCGGTGATGTGGCATCGATCCACGGCCATGGCACCCTCACGGAGTCGTCGTCGTGGCTAAGGCGGCTTCGGCCCCTTGGGCATTATTGGCCGGGCTTTGGGCGTTCATCAGCTGCACGCGTTTCGTGATCTCGCCGAGGAGGTCAGACGCTTGTTCTTCGCTGAAATCGCCGTGGTAAACCTTGCGCACACCCAGGGCGCCCAGTTGAACGTGTTCAGTGGGCGTCACGCCATGCAAGGCCAGCGTGCTGCGCACACAGGCCAGCGCACACCCATCAATGGCCAGGATCGGACGCTTTTGCTCAGAGGCCTCGATCACCTTGCGGACCAGGCTCGGCACCTGCCCGCCTATACCCGCGATGCAGGACATCTCGGCATGCCCCAGACGGTCCAGTCGCACCGCCAGGTGGTTCGCCAACTGCGCGGCACTGGAACAGCCAGAGCAGGAATAGACAAGGGTCAAGTGATTGAGGGCCGTTGACATGACAACAACGCTGCGCTTCGTACAGAAGCACAGCATAGCCTGTGGCCCATTGACTGATCTTGATTTCCATCAAACCCAAGTGTGTCCCAGCGCCATGGCCTGCCCTACACTGAACCAAAACCCCGTCAACCTGAACCCGTCATGAACATCACCACTTTTGATGACCTCTTGCAAGCCGCCAGGCAGCAAGCTAACGCGCAACGCCTCCTGCTGGTATTTGCCGTGGCCGGCATCCCCAACGACAGCACGCCCGAACAACGGGCCCGTTTCGCGGCCGGTGAAGGTGGCGAACTCACGCCGCTGATGTGCGTCGACAAAACACCCGATGAGTTGCAAAGCTTCGCCGCCTTGGCCGAGGAATCCCGTCAGTTCGGCCAGGCATGGACGCTCGTGTTTGCGGCAGCCATGTCGGGGCAGGGCGACCAAGCCCCAAGCACCGAACAAGCACAACCCCTGCTGGAAGGCATGGTCCAAGCCATCAAGGATGGCCGCCTGAGTTCATTCATTCCCTTCGATCGCGAAGGCCAGGCCGTCTCTCTGCAAGCTGGTCGATAAACCCGGCTCAACCAGCCGCCGCTCAGCCACGCCGCCCATCCAGGCGCGGCCGACCAAACCAGCGTCCGTAGCGCACCGCCCAGCCGCTCACGGCAGCCGCCCACACCAACGCTGCCGCAGCCAGGCACAAGCCTGCATGGGCCAGCCACAAGGCGCCCAGCAAACGCATCACCACTGCGGCTTGCAACACCCAGAACAGGGTCCAGGCGATGTTGTCGGCGGCCAGCACCCGTCCACCGTGCCCGCAACTCACGCGGGTCGCCATGGCCAGCAACACGCTGCCCATGAAGCCCATGGTCAAGGCATGCAAGGGCGCCAGGCCGAGCGTGTAGCTTCCGGTCAGGACGCCCAGCGTGGACACCGCGTCCAACAGCAACGCCACCCCCAGCCAGACAAAGCCGAGATGCAGCATGGCCAGTAAGCGGATGCGCAGGCTCTGCACCAAGCCCCAACGCACCGCCAGTGCCATCACCCCCACCCCCGCCATACCGGAGGCCAGCACATGGACCCATGACAGCGTCGGGCTCCAGACCACCCCCATGGGTTCAGCCACGGCCCAGCAGCCCTGCAAACCCAGCACGAACAACAGCGTCCACAGCAACCAGTTGGGTCGCCAGGCATCCAGAAACGGCACCGCAGCGGCCGTGAAGAAGGGAATCATGCGGTGCGCCACCACGGCATACACCGGCGCCACAAACCACCATAGCCCCAAGTAAACGGCCAACCGCACCCACCGGCCTTCGCCCATCGCCAGCCCAACGGCGGCGAGCGTCAGTGCCACGACCCCGATACCGCAAGCGACGGCGATCAAAGTGGCATGCAAACGGTCGTCGGCCTGGCTGGTGCGCACCAAGCGGGTAAATCGAGCGCTGATCACTGCCCAGGCGAGCGCCACCAGACCAACGCCACAGGCCGCCAAGCCGGCGTTCCAATGTGTTCCCAGCAACAGCAAGGCCCAACCGACCAGCATCGCCAGCACCGGTTTGAACACGGTCTGGGCTGAACCCTCTGGCTGGCGCAACCATCGCGGGCCGGCCGTGAACAAAAAGCCGGTGAAGAACAGCGGCATGAAGCCAAAACCCATGATCAGCGAATGACTGAGCGTTGGGGGCGAGGCATAAGGCACGGTCCAGGGCACCACGCGAGCCATCAGCACAAAGGCCCACCACAGGGCTGCCAGGGCCATCACCGCGGCACCCGCCATGAAGCACAGGCGATGCGGTGCCTGCAGCAGCGCCCCCCAGCGCCAAGTCTGGTGTGGCACCACTCTTTGGGGACGGTTCACCGCGCCGCCCTGCGCCGCCAAAGCTCCACCGGCCCCACCGCGTCGAGTGTGTTCTTGAGGAAAAGGCCGAACTCGGTGTCCCCCTCCATCATCAGAGAACGCTCGAAGAACAAGGTATCCGGGTCTTCCACGGCCTTGAACAGCCGCCAGTAAATCACCGCCTGGGCACGCAAACGCACCGCCGTCGGTTGACTGGACTGTGCGGCGCGCAGACCACCCTGGTCGGCCACCAGGCGACACGTCAAGCCGACATCATCGACCACAATTTCAACCACGCGCCCTATCAACCCTTGTCGAGCCGCGTCGTCCAGCATGGGCCACCAGACGCGATTGAGGGCCTTGGCCAGCACCATGGACGGCGGCATCACCGGCAAGCGTTCCACCACCTTGCGCAAGGCTTGCGGAAAGGGCGGCAGGGTGAACGAAGCCGGACGACGAGGAATGGTTGGACTCATGGTGATACCCACAACATGCCAGGACGCTGTGCCTGGACATAGCCATTGGACAAAGGCCCTGGCAAGGCCAGCGACTCCAGCGTTGACACGGCCTCGGAGGCGCTGCAGCCTTGGTTCATGACGCCATCGAACAGATCAAGCACGCGATCAAAATCTTGTGAACAGGGAGACAAACGCAGGCGCGTCACACCCGCATCCATCAACGCCTGTCGGTGCCCCAGCAAACACTGCACGGCGGCCGATTGGGTCTGGATGCCATTGAGGGTCAGAAACGCTTGCCCATCCCGCGTTTTCAACATCAAACCATCGGGATCATCGAGGCAGCGAAACTCACAACTGTCTTTTTGCAAATGGTGGTGCCGAGCTGTGAAGCAGCGTGCCGACAAGGCCAGCGGCATGCGGCCAAAGGCGAACACTTCGCAAGCCACGGTTTGTGCATGCGGCCGATGGACTCGGGCAATGTCGTCAAGGCTCAACTCAACCGCCGGCACCCAGCGCACCGCGCCCAGTGCCACATACTCAGCCAGGGCCGGATCGCTGTACACATTGACATGCGCGCCGATGACCCACGGCGCCCCCCCCGCCAATTTCCGCACGGCGGCCATGTCATTGGCCTCCATCATGAATTCGCCGCCTTCAACGCCACGGCGCAGAGTGCGCAACTCGGCCTCAGACTCGATCAGGGCCTGAGTACCCATCACGACCTCTTTACCCGCCTGCGCCAACTCGCGCCCCAAGGACAGCCAGTCTTCGGTCTTCATTTCATGGCGCCTGGAACACACCACCTCACCCAGGCAGACCGTGCTGGCCGGTGAGTCAGCCACCATGGCGTAAAAGTCGGTCAAGGTCTTGCGCGTCCAGTAATACTGAACCGGCCCCACACTGAGCGAAAACATCCGGGACTCCTTCATTGCCAGGGACGATTCAGCGCGCCCAAGGTGTGTTGCTGACCTTCGGACAGGCGGCCCAGCGCCGAGGTCCAGCCCGGCTGCACCGCAAAACGGGCCGGCTGGTTGGCGCAGGCATCAACGGCCTGACGCCACACGCGCGTCACTTGCTGCACATAGGCCGTGCCGCGTTGCCGACCTTCGATCTTGATGGCCGCCACGCCCGCCTGCATCAGGGTGGGCAACAATTCCAAGGTGTTCAAGCTGGTGGGCTCTTCAATGGCGTAGTCCACCGCCCCTTCCACCTCAAACCGCCCCTTGCACAAGGTTGGATAAGCACGATGCTCATTGGCCTCGTAACGGTCAATCAGGACCCCCCCCAGACGGGCATCCACCGCCCCGCCATGCTCCTCCCAGCGAACGGCTGAGGCCGGCGAGCAAACGCCGGTGTTGTTGGGCGAGTGCCCCGTGACATAGGACGACAAGGCGCAACGCCCTTCCACCATGACACACAGACTGCCAAAGCCAAAGACTTCGATCTCGACCGTGGTATTTCGGATCAAGTGAGCGATCTGGGACATCGTCAACACGCGCGGCAGCACGGCCCGCTGGATGCCATAGCGCTCACGATAAAACTCGATGGCCTCGTAGTTTGTCGCCGAGGCTTGCACCGACAGATGCAGGCGCAGATCGGGATGGACGCGCCGGCTGTAAGCCATGACCGCCGGGTCCGCCAGGATCAAGGCGTCGACCCCGATGTCAGCGGCCACATCCACGGCCTTGAACCAGCGCTCAGGGTGGTCGGCCTGGGCATAGGTGTTCAAGGCCATCAGGACCTTGCGACCACGGTCATGCGCATGGCGAACACCTTGACGCGCCTGTGCCGCGTCAAAGTTCAAACCCGCGAAGTTGCGCGCATTGGTCGCATCCTTGAGTCCCATGTACACCGCATCGGCGCCGGCATCAATGGCCACCTCCAAAGCCCTCAAGGAGCCTGCGGGGCAGACCAGTTCCGGTTTCTTCAAGGCAGTCATGTCATCACCCGATTCACATCTGGCGGCCACTCTAAGAAATATCTAGCGGCATGGATTTGCGCCTGATCAAACGGACCGGATTCACCCAGGCATTGAGTACTTGGCCAGACCCTTGGGGTCCTTGATGTGAATGTTTCGCTTGTCCACGTCGATCAAGCCGCTGTCTTCCAGCTCGCGCAGCACGCGGGAAAAATATTCCGGGGTCAAATTGAGCAACGAGGCGACCGTGGCCTTGCTCACCACCAATGAAACGGTGGTGGTCTGCGCTGGCTCCTGCCCATCGAGGTCCAGATCGCGCAGCAAATAGCCAATCACGCGCTGCATGCCTGAATGCAAGGCGGCCGACTCGACGTCATGCACCAGGCCATGCAGACGCCGCGAAATGCCCCCGAGCATGCGCAGCGCAAAGCGGGGATCGCGTTCGATCTCCTCAAGCACCGCCTGCTTTTTGACGGTCAAGACCAAGGCATCGTTCAAGGTCTGCGCATTGACGATATAGGGCTTGCCTGTGAACATCAGCGCCTCGGCGCAGGAGTGCCCGGCGCTGATGATTTCGATGACCTTCTCCTGGCCACTGGGCGACAGGGCATAGAGTTTCACCTGACCCGAGATGACCACATGGAACTCTTCGCAGGGCTGGCCCACGCTGAATACTTCTTCACCCCGAGCATATCGACGCACCTGACTGCCTGCAGCCAGGCGCTCCAGCTCCGCTGGCCGCATTTCGTTGAACAGAGGCAGGCCCGAAAGATAGGCCGAAATGTCCAGGCGACGTGAACTCATGATGACTTCCCCTTCAGTACGCCTTCGGGGCAAGCCCAGGCTGAGTCAATTTCGTTGAAGATCGATCCGGTGTCAGGATCAACGTCATGATATGGGCCGGTCCCACTGTGCTCGGATTCGGAGGCACGCAGAAACCGGCCATCCTTGACATCAAAGACATGCACTTCGCCTTCTTCGATGACGTAGTGCCACCCATGCAGGGAAATGCGGCGTTGCTCGACGCGCGAACGCACCATCGGATAGTCCATCAGCCGCTCCAACTGCAAAACAATGGAGCGCTGCTCGGTGCGACGCAAAGCCTCAGGCGAGACTTGAACCGGCAAGACGGCCTCTCGCGCCAGGTCGAGCCAGGCCTCCAGATTCTTGGCTTCGGGTGAGATCTCTTCGTACAGGGCCTTCACGGCGCCGCAATGCGAGTGCCCACACACCACGATGCGCTGAACATTGAGATTGAGCACCGCATACTCAATCGCTGCAGCCGTTCCGTGCAGACCATGCAAGCCGTTGTACGGCGGGACCAGAGCGCCGACATTGCGCACAATGAACAGTTCACCGGGAGCAGCCCCCGTCAGCAGATAGGGCACCAGCCGAGAATCTGAACAGCCGATGAACAAGGTCGTTGGCTGCTGGCCATGGTCGACCAGACTGCGAAAACGGTCTTCATGCAGCGGGAAATAGTCGTCATGAAAACGACGCAAACGCTGCAAAAGATCGTCAGGCATTACGGCACCCAATACTGAACGTTCCGATCAAGCTATTGCACCAGCAAGGATTCGGCGGCACCCAGCTCACCCCCTTCGATGCCCGCCTGGCCGGCCAACACCTTCAGGTACTGACGCAAGGCCATGCGACTGGCCTGCTGCGTCAAATCAGCGGCGACGGCGCCACGCACCTGTTCATACGATTGCAGCTTGCCGGGCTCGCGCCCAAGCACCTCAACCACATGCAGTCCAAACCGGCTTTGCACCAGGCGAGGCAGCACACCCACCTCCGGTTGGCCAAACAACTCCTTGGCAAACTCGGGCGCGCAATCCTCAGAGGTCAACCAGCCCAAATCGCCACCTTTTTCGCCAGTGGGGCAGTTGGAAAAAGTCCTGGCCGCCTGCGAGAACGCATCGTCCTGCACGCGCTCGACCGGTGCGCAACGCAGGTCCAGCAACAACTTCTCGGCCCGTTTGCGCAGCGCCTGAACGTCCACCCCCGGCGTGACAGCCAGCAAAACGTGGCGAGCATGAACGCGCTCGCCCACGCGCCACTGCTGCTGCGTCGCCTCGTAATAGCGACGGCCATCATCCTCCGTGGGGGGCGGCACACGCAGTTGCTGATCGAGCAAGGCATCAATGGCTTGTGCAGCGGCTTCGCTGATCACACCGTCTTGACAAGCCTCGTCCTCAAGGGAAAGCAAACCCGTTTGCTGAGCTGCATTGCGCAGCAACTCGGTATAGATCCATTCGGTGTTTTGCTCGCTCATTTCAATGCCCCACGCGACGTTGCGGTGTCTGATGATCAGCAGGAAGATTCAGGCGGCGACTGCGCACGACCTGATAAGGTCGGACCAGATAAGCCACCGATCCAAAGCCGCTCCACACATGCACCAGACGTGTGAACGGGAAGACCAGGAAGATGCTCATCCCCAGCACCATGTGGATCTTGAACACCAAACCCACTGGCGCCATCAACTCAGCCGCGCCACCGCGGAAGGTCATCACGCGTTGAGCCCACTCAGCCAGCACCATCATCATGCCGCCATCCAAGTGTTGAGCGGACAAAGGAATGGTGCCCAAGCCCAGGCCCAATTGTGCAAATAGCAGCCACAGCAAAACAATGTCGCTGGTCTTGGAGGTTGCGCGAATGCGTGGATCGCTCAGGCGGCGGTGCAGCAAGATGCAGACGCCGATGAAACCGAGCGTCCCTGCAATGCCGCCGGACACCATGGCCATCAACTGTTTGCTGCCCGCACTGATGAATGCCTCGTAGATGAAGTGCGGCGTCAACATGCCAAAGAAGTGGCCAAATAGCAAAAACAGGACCCCCGCATGGAACAGATTGCTGCCCCAGCGCAGTTGGCCGGCGCGCAGCATTTGCGATGAATCGCTCTTCCAGGTGTACTGGTCACGGTCAAATCGAATCAGGCTACCCACCAGAAAGATGGCCCCACAGATGTAGGGGTAAAGCCCGAAGAAAAAATTGTCTAAGGCGTTCATGCGGCTGCTCCCGGACGCGGCTTGGCGTTGCGAACAATGTGGATGGGTTGGGGTTGATCGGGCTTGGCCTGACCTTCGGAGGAACAGCCTCCGAAGGCATCGGGCTCTTGCCAGGCTTCGTCCATGGACTCTTCCTTGGGCAAGACCAAGGCCTGAACGGGCACCCCGGCCAGCCACAAGGTGGCGGCCAGGACGGCCGCATAGGGGCTTTCGCGCTCGACCAACGCCGTGTGGATGGTGTTGAGGATGTGCCCCATCTCGCTCAGAAAATCTCGCGCCACGCGCTCAGGCTGGGTGGACGCAAACTCAAGAGCCACCGGCAGGTAGTCGGGCAACTCACCATCGCCCAGAAACATGCCCGCTTGTTCATAGGTCTGCGCCAGATCGACCATGGCAGGACCACGGTCGCGCGAATCGCCATGCACGTGCTCAAACATGTACAGGGACGTGGCACGCCCCCGGTCAAAGCACTGCACATAGCGCTCTTCCACTTCATATGGGTCGCCCTGCCCCAGGTTTTGCGTCAAGGCCAGCAACTGGTCTTTGATCAAGGCGGGCAACTGGGGCATGTCACCCCTGACGTCGCTCAGCGCATCACCCAACTCAGCCATCGCGGTGCGCAAGCGCTGATCCGGGTAGCTCAACAAGGCGGCCAAAACACGGCAGAAATCTCGGTGTTTCATTGAAGACTCCTTGTGGGTCAGATCGTGGCCTTGATGGGGATGGTGCGACGCTTGCCGGCCCCGAACAGGCTTTCTTCACTGCTGCCATCCGAACAACCGTTGCCAAACGAGAAGCCGCAGCCACCACGAATGTCAAAGGCGTTTTCGGCATATTCGCGGTGGGCCGAGGGGATCACGAAGCGGTCTTCGTAGTTGGCAATGGCCATGATTTGGTACATGTCCTGCACCTGCTCGACGGTCAAACCCACCTGCTCCAACACCGCCAGATTCTCGTGGCCCTCGACATGTCGGCCGCGCTGATAGGCGCGCATGGCCAGCATGCGTTCCAGCGCGCGGGTCACGGGAAGGGTGTCCCCTGCCGTCAGCAAGTTGGCCAGGTACTGAACCGGAATGCGCATCTGGTGCACGTCCGGGATCTCGCCATTGATGCCCACCTGCCCCGCGTTGGCCGCGGCGGTGATAGGCGACAGTGGTGGAACGTACCAGACCATGGGCAGCGTGCGGTACTCTGGGTGCAGCGGCAGAGCCACCTTCCAGTCCACCGCCATCTTGTAGACCGGGCTCTTGCGGGCCGATTCCATCCAGGCATCCGGAATGCCGTCCAGGCGCGCCTGTTCGATCACCTTGGGATCGTTCGGGTCCAGGAAGATGTCCAGTTGGGCCTGGTACAGGTCGCGGTCATGCTCAACGCTGGCGGCCTCCTGGATGCGGTCGGCGTCATACAACAACACGCCCAGATAGCGGATGCGGCCCACGCAGGTTTCCGAGCACACCGTGGGTTGGCCCGCTTCAATGCGCGGGTAGCAGAAGATGCACTTCTCGGCCTTGCCGCTTTTCCAGTTGTAGTAAATCTTCTTGTAGGGGCAGCCCGACACGCACATGCGCCAGCCGCGGCATTTGTCCTGGTCGATCAGCACAATGCCGTCTTCCTCGCGCTTATAGATCGAACCCGAGGGGCACGAGGCCACACAGGCCGGATTCAAGCAGTGCTCGCACAAGCGAGGCAGGTACATCATGAAGGTCTGTTCAAACTGACCCAGCATGTCCTTTTGAGCCTGCGTGAAGGAGTCCAGGTTGGCGTCCTTGCTGCGCTTGCTGAACTCACCACCCAGGATTTCCTCCCAGTTCGGTCCCCAGACGATCTTCTCCATGCGCTTGCCCGTGATCAGGCTGCGTGGACGTGCTGTCGGCGCCGCCTTGGTGCTGGGCGCGCTTTGCAGGTGGTCGTAGTCGAATGTGAAGGGCTCGTAGTAGTCGTCGATCTCGGGCAGATTGGGATTGGAGAAGATGCTGGACAGCAGCTTCCACTTGCCGCCTTGACGCGGCACGATCGATCCATCGGGCTTGCGAGTCCAGCCCCCCTTCCACTTGGTCTGGTTTTCCCATTCCTTCGGGTAGCCAATGCCGGGCTTGGTTTCGACGTTGTTGAACCAGGCGTACTCAACGCCGGGGCGGCTTGTCCAGACGTTCTTGCACGTCACGGAGCAGGTGTGGCAGCCGATGCACTTATCAAGATTGAGCACCATGCCAATTTGGGCGCGGACTTTCATGTTCGTGTTCTCCTTGAGTCCTTAAACCCGTTGCACCGGGGTTCCATCCAACCAATCGATCTTGGCCATCTTGCGAACCAGCACGAACTCGTCGCGGTTGGTGCCGATGGTGCCGTAGTAGTTGAAGCCGTAGCTCAACTGCGCATAGCCGCCGATCATGTGGGTTGGTTTGAGCACCACGCGGGTCACGGAGTTGTGAATGCCGCCACGGGTACCCATGATTTCAGACCCGGGGGTGTTGATGGTCTTTTCCTGCGCGTGGTACATCATCACCATGCCCGGATTGACGCGTTGGCTCACCACCGCACGGGCCGCAATGGCACCGTTGGTATTGAACAGTTCAACCCAGTCATTGTCCTCAATGCCCGCCGTCTTGGCGTCGTCTTCGCTCAGCCAGATCACCGGGCCACCCCGATTGAGTGTCAGCATCAACAGGTTGTCGGTGTAAGTGGAGTGAATGCCCCACTTCTGGTGTGGCGTGATGAAATTAAGCGCGATCTCCTTGTTTCCATTGGGCTTGTGGCCCCACATTGGATTGGTGGCCTTCATGTCCACCGGGGGGCGATAGGCGGCAAAGCCCTCGCCAAAGGCGCGCATCCAGGGGTGATCCTGATAGAACTGCTGACGCCCGGTGAGGGTGCGCCATGGGATCAGTTCGTGCACATTGGTGTAGCCGGCGTTGTACGAGACCTTCTCGCTTTCCAGGCCAGACCAGGTGGGTGAGCTGATGATCTTGCGGGGCTGCGCCTGAACGTCGCGGTAGCGAATCTTTTCGTCCTCGCGGTGCAAGGCCAGGTGCGCGTGATCGCGTCCGGTGATCTTGGACAGGGCTTCCCAGGCCTTGACTGCGACGTGGCCGTTTGTCTCGGGGGCCATTTGCAACACCACCTCGGCGGCGTCAATGTCCGATTCGATCTTGGGCATGCCCTTGGTGACACCCTCGGCCCTTACAAGACCGTTGAGCTCACCCAATTGCTCCACCTCGACCTCGGTGTTCCACGAGATGCCCTTGCCACCGTTGCCGATGCGGTTCATCAGCGGCCCCAAAGCCGTGAAGCGCTTGAAGGTGTTGGGGTAGTCGCGCTCGATCACGGTGATCTGAGGCGCCGTCTTGCCAGGAATGAGTTCGCACTCACCCTTCTTCCAGTCCTTCACCTCGAAAGGCTGCGCCAACTCGCCCGGCGTGTCGTGCATCATCGGCGTCAGCACGACCTCCTTTTCCACGCCCAGGTGTCCGACGCAAACCTCTGAGAAGGCCTTGGCAAACCCCTTGTAGATCTCCCAATCCGAGAGGGCTTGCCAGGCCGGATCCACCGCTGCGGACAGCGGATGGATGAAGGGGTGCATGTCGCTGGTGTTGAGGTCGTTCTTCTCGTACCAAGTCGCCGTGGGCAGAACGATGTCCGAGTACAGACAGGTCGTGCTCATGCGGAAGTCCAGTGTCACCAGCAGGTCGAGCTTGCCCTCAGGGGCCTGATCGTGCCATTTCACCTCTTGCGGCTTGGCGTCCTGGGATCCCAGGTCTTTGCCTTGCACCCCGTTGGACGTGCCCAGCAGGTGCTTGAGGAAGTACTCGTGCCCCTTGCCGGATGAGCCCAGAATATTGGAGCGCCACACGAACATATTGCGCGGCCAGTTGGCGGGGTTGTCCGGGTCTTCGCAACTCATCTTGAGTGCGCCACTCTTGAGCGAAGCCACGACGTGGTCTTTGGGGTCAACGCCCAGGGCTTGTGCGTCCTTGACCACCTGCATCGGGTTCGTTTGCAACTGTGGTGCCGATGGCAACCAACCCATGCGCTCGGCGCGCACGTTGTAGTCAATCATCGAACCTTGGTAGGCCGACTTATCCGCCAGCGGCGACAAGACCTCCTCCATGGCCAGTTTCTCGTAGCGCCACTGGTCGGTGTGTGCATAGAAAAAGCTGGTGGAGTTCATTTGACGCGAGGGACGCAGCCAATCGGTTGCAAAGGCCAGCACGGTCCAGCCCGTTTGCGGACGCAGCTTTTCCTGGCCCACATAGTGCGCCCAGCCACCGCCGCTTTGGCCGATACAGCCGCACATCATCAGCATGTTGATGATGCCGCGGTAGTTCATGTCGCAGTGATACCAGTGGTTCATCGCCGCGCCGATGATGACCATGGACTTGCCTTTGGTCTTGTCGGCGTTGTCGGCGAACTGACGCGCCACGGTAATGACCTGGTCACGCGGCACGCCGGTGATTCTTTCCTGCCACGCGGGGGTGTAGGGCGTGTCCTCGTCATAGTTGCTGGCGACCTCGCCACCCAGGCCACGGTCAATGCCGTAGTTGGCGGCCATGAGGTCGAACACCGTTGCCACGAGCACCGTGCGTTGCTCCTGCTCGGGCACACCGTCCTTGCACAGACGAATGCGACGCATGGGCACATTGCGCACCAACACTTCACTGCTCTTGTTGGCAGTGAAGTGCGGCGTATCAATGCCGCCGAAGTAGGGGAAGCCCACCTCGCCCACCTCATGCTCGCTGGCTTGGCCTTCCAGAAGCGACAGCTTGAGCTTCACCTCCTTGCCATGCAGAGCCTCCTTGGACTCCAGGTTCCACAGGCCAGTGTCGGCGCGACCTTCGGCGCCCCATCGGAAACCGATCGAGCCATTGGGCAGGACGATCTTGTCTTGCGTATCCAGCGCCACCGTCTTCCACTCAGGGTTGTTGTCCTGCCCCAGTTGGCCGTTGAAGTCGCTGGCACGCACATAACGGTCGGGCACCAGCACCTTGCGGCCATCGGGCAAGGTCTGCTCTGTCAGCTGCACCAACAGCGGCAGGTCGGTGTAGCGGCGCGCATAGTCATCGAAATAGGCCGAACGACCGCTCGCGCCTTCACCAAAGTAGAACTCACGCAGGATGACATGGCCCATGGCCATCGCGACCGCCGCGTCGGTGCCTTGCTTGGGGTGCATCCACAAGTCAGCCAGCTTGGCGACTTCGGAATAGTCCGGCGTGACGGCTACGGTCTTGGCCCCCTTGTAACGCACCTCGGTGAAGAAGTGGGCGTCAGGCGTGCGGGTCTGGGGCACGTTGGAGCCCCAGGCCATGATGAAGGTCGAGTTGTACCAGTCGGCCGATTCGGGCACGTCGGTTTGCTCACCCCAGACCTGTGGGCTGGACGGCGGCAAGTCGCAGTACCAGTCATAGAAACTCATGCACACGCCGCCGATCAGGCTCAGATAGCGACTGCCCGCCGCATAACTGACCATCGACATGGCCGGGATGGGCGAGAAACCAATGATGCGATCGGCACCATGCTTCTTGATCGTGTAGACGTTGGACGAGGCGATCATCTCGTTGACTTCGTCCCAGCTGGAGCGGACGAAGCCACCCATGCCGCGCTCGCGTTGCCAGGAGCGAACCGCCTCAGTGTTTTCAACCAGGCTGGCCCAGGCATCGACCGGTGTCTTGCTCACGGTGCGCGCAGCACGCCAACGCTTGATCAACTCGCCACGCACCATCGGGTATTTGACGCGGTTGGCGCTGTAGAGGTACCAGCTGTAACTGGCCCCGCGAGCGCAGCCGCGCGGCTCGTGGTTGGGCAGGTCGGCACGAGTGCGCGGGTAATCGGTCTGCTGGGTTTCCCAGGTGACGATGCCGCCCTTCACATAGATCTTCCACGAGCAAGAGCCCGTGCAGTTGACGCCGTGGGTCGAGCGCACAATCTTGTCGTGCTGCCAACGCCCACGATAGGCGTCCTCCCAGGTTCGGTCTTCACCCGTGGTAACGCCGTGGCCGTCGGCAAAGCCCTCTTTGGGCTGTGCAAAGAACGTCAGGCGGTCAAGAAAGTGGCTCATGTCAATTCCTAAAAGTCAGCTCAGCAGGGCATAGGGGCGTTCTTGCGGCTGTAGTACCACCAAGTCACCACCACGCAGGTCAGATAAAAAACGATGAAGCTATAGAGCGCCGCCTCGGCATTGCCAGTCATCGCGATGGACGTGCCATAGCTCTTGGGGATGAAGAAACCTCCGTAGGCACCCACGGCGGAGCTGAAGCCCAGCACCGCGGCGCCTTCCTTGTTGGCATCCTTGATGGCCTGCTCTTGTGCCGCCGGCCCCTTACCCGCCGCCTCACGCTGACGCTCGGTGAGGAAGATCACGGGAATCATGCGGAACGTGGATCCATTGCCAATCCCTGCGGTGGCAAACAGGCACAGGAAGGACACCAGGAAACCGTTGAAATCCCCGCCTTGCCCTTCTTGGGGCAAGAAGTGCAGCACCGCCATCACGCCCAGCGCCATGGCCACGAAGTTCCACAGCGTCACGCGCGCACCGCCCAACTTGTCTGCCAACCAGCCACCCAAGGGGCGAGCCAGAGCACCCACCAAGGGGCCCAGCCAGGCGTATTTCAAGGCCACCACATCAGGAAATTGACTCTTCATCAACATCGGGAAGCCGGCCGAATAACCAATGAAACTGCCGAAGGTGCCCAGATACAGCCAGCACATCAGCCAGTTGTGCTTGCGCTTGAAAATCACGGCCTGGTCGGCAAACGAGGCTTTCGCATCGGCCAGATCGTTCATGCCGAACCACGCTGCGGCCGCAGCGGCGATGATGAAAGGCACCCAGATATAGCCCGCGTTCTGCAACCAGATGGTGCTGGACTTGCCAACATTGGTGGCGATCTGAGGCTCGCCGCTCATGGTGCCGAACACCCCTGCGGTGATCACCATCGGCACCACGAACTGCACAATGGACACGCCCAGATTGCCCAGACCCGCATTCAAGCCCAGTGCCGTGCCCTTGCTGGCCTTGGGGTAGAAAAAGCTGATGTTGGCCATGGACGAGGCGAAGTTGCCGCCGCCAAAGCCACACAGCAAAGCCAGTGCCACAAACACCTCATACGGTGTGTCGGGTCGCTGAACCGCCCAGCCGATGCCCATCGCGGGAAGCAGCAGGGAGGCCGTCGAAATGGCCGTCCAGCGGCGTCCGCCAAAGATGGGCACCGCGAACGAGTAGAAGATGCGCAAGGTCGCGCCGCACAGCGCCGGCAACGAGGCCAGCAGGAACAACTGATTGGTGTTGAACTTGAAACCCACTTGCGGCAGCTTCACGATCACCACCGACCACACCATCCACACGGCGAATGCCAGTGTCAGCGCAGGAATCGAGATCCACAGATTTCGACTGGCCACCCCTTGGCCCGTGCTTTTCCAGAAGGCCTTGTCCTCGGGGTCCCAACGTTTGATCACATGGCTTGTCATGCGAATCTCCTTGTTAATTCAGTGAGTAGCGGTGGTCACGCCAGCGGGCGTTCCCATCAGGGGTTGGCGGCGAACTTCGGTGATGTACATCCAGATCAGTGACACCCACACCACGCCATAGAGCAACATGAAGGCGCTGGAGCGGATGCCGGTCATGTCCAGCAAGAATCCAAAGGCGATGGGCAGGAGAAAGCCACCCATCCCACCGGCGAGACCGACGATGCCGGAGATGGCGCCAATGTTCTTTGGGTAGTCGTTGCCGATGTACTTGAAGACGCTGGCCTTGCCGAAGGCAAAGGCGATGCCCAGCACGAACATCAAAGCAGTGAAGGCGTAGACGTTCAGGCCGACATGGAAGACCTTGGGGCCACCCACGGTCATGATCGTGAAATCGGTTTGCGGGTAGCTCAGCAGGAACAAGCAGATCCAGCTCACCCACATCACCCACCAGGTCACGCTGTGCGCGCCATATTTATCGGACAACCAACCACCGATGGCTCGCAGCACACCGCCCGGCAGCGAGAAGCACGCCGCCAGCAAGGCCGCGTCACGGATGCCCAGTCCGTACTCGCCCACGTAGTACTGAACCATCCACAAACTCAAGCCCACATAACCGCCGAACACGATGCTGTAGTACTGGCAGTACTTCAGCACGGTCGGATCCTTCAGCGCCTTGAGTTGATCCACAAAGCGCACATTGCTTGGCACCAGGTGGGCGTCATCGTGATGGCTGAACAGCCAGAACAGGATGACGGTGCCCAACATGACGGCCGCATACACCTGCGGCACCATGGTCCAACCGAAGGCCAGCACCAAGGCTGGGGCGACGAACTTGTTGACAGCGGCCCCCGAGTTGCCCGCCCCGTACACGCCCATGGCAAAGCCCTGCTTTTCCTTGGGGAACCAACGGGCCACATAAGGCGTTCCAACCGAGAACGAGCCACCGGCCAGCCCCACGAACAAACCGATGACCAGGAAGTGCCAATACGCCGTCGCGTAGGACATCAGCCAGATGGCCGGCACCGTGGCCAGCATCAGGGCAGCCATCACGATGCGGCCACCAAAGCGGTCCGTCCAGATGCCCAGTGGCACGCGAACCAGTGACCCGGTCAGCACCGGCATGGCCGTCAGCAGGCCGAACTCCGTGGAATTGAGTGCCAGCGCCTTCTTAAGCGGAATGCCGATGACACCGAACATCATCCACACCATGAAGCACACGGTGAATGCCAATGTGCTGACGATCAGTACCGAAAGGGCTTTTTGCCTCTGGCTTTTTTGCGTCGCCATGGATTACTCCTTATGAACCATGGCTTGACTTTAGGGAGTTACCCCTGGCGCGAACATCCTTCGGTGGAGCGCCGCAGACGCGGCGAACGAACGATGACGCCGCTAGCCGCCGTCGTTCTAAAGGAGTAGAGGCGCCCCTGAATCAGCGGCGCATGACGTGGGTCAAATCGCCCCGCGCTCGGTGGCGTATACAGCAGCTTGTACGCGAGAGCTCAGGTTGAGCTTGCGCAGAATGTGCTGAACGTGAATCTTCACCGTCGTTTCAGCAATGTCGAGTGCCCGCGCGATTTCCTTGTTGCTCTCGCCACAGGCTATGTGACGAAGGATTTCATGCTCGCGAGGTGACAAGGACATCAGCGGATCGTCCTGCGACTCGGACACCGCGATCTCTGCGGGTTCGTGCAAGGTTTGAAAGGCCGCCACCAGTTTGGCGGTCATTTCGGTGGCCACCACGGATTCGCCCCGCATGGTGCGGCGCAGAGCGTCGGCCAAGGCATCGCCATCCATGGTCTTGAGCAGATACCCATGGGCGCCCGCCTTCAACGCCGCAGCCAGATCGCGCTCGTCCTCGCTGACGGTGAGCATCAGAACACGCGCCCTTGGGGCCACTTCCCGCAAGCCTCGCAAGGCATCCACCCCCTGAACGCCTGGCAGGTGGTTGTCCAACAGGATCAGATCAGGCTGCAGTTCAGCGGCCCGACGCTGCGCCTCGCCCGCATCACCCGCTTCCCCCACCACCGAAAATTCAGGGGCCTGTCCCAGCAGGGCAATCAAGCCCCGACGGAACAAGGTGTGGTCATCGACCACCAGAAGGCGAATCAAGGAAGTCATGGTGGGAGGATTTCAAGCCGCAGCATGCTGCGCATTGTCACTGCGAATCAGTGCCGGCAAGGTCAAGGTCACGCGGGTGCCCTCACCCACCACGGAATCCACGTCCAGGTCGGCACCCACGCGCTCAGCACGCTCCTGCATGATCATCAAGCCAACATGGGTCTGATCCGGCGGCAGGCCCTCGGTGTCAAAACCCTGGCCGTTGTCGCGCACTTCGAAACACCAGCGCGGGCTTTGCTGAACCTCCAGCCACACCTGCGTCGCGCCCACCGCGTGCTTGCGCACGTTCGACAAGGCTTCCTGCACCACATGCAGCACCTGCACCTGCACATCGGGAGGCAGTGGCATGCCGTGCCCATACAGATTCAGGTGAGTCTGCAGGCCCGTCTGGTGTTCAAACTTCTGCAAGGTGGTGCGCAAGGCCGGCTCGATGGCCTCGGCATTGGTGCGCGTACGAAAGTGCATCAACAACTCCCGCACATCGCTGTAGCACTCGCGAATACCGGTGTCGAGCTCGCCAATCACGGTCCCGACCGCGTCCTGGTCGACACGCTTGACAGCATCGCGCAAGAGCTGCACCTGGATCTTCATGAATGCCAGGGACTGAGCGATCGAATCATGCAACTCCCGTGCGAGCAAACCTCGCTCTTGAGCCACCGCCGTCTCTTTTTCCAGAGCGGCGGCGCGAATGCTCTCCATGCCACCGGCCAGGTGGGTGGCCATGGTCTCCAGCATCGAACGATCTCCATCGGTCAGCACCTGTTCACTGCGATAGAACAGGTCCACCTCACCCACGCAACGCTGGTGCAGATTGACGGGTACCGAAATCACGGCTTGGAACCCCTCTTGCGCGCAATGCATTTTCGAGTCGTCCCCATCAGATCGGATCGGAATCAACCGCATGCCGGTCGCCGGAAAGGCAGGCCCGCAGTGGCAATCTCCCGCGTGAACACAGGCCTCGTCCTTGATCAGGCTGGCCGGCAGGCATTCGCTGGCCAGCAACCAATAGCGCTGATTGGCCTCATCGGACCACCGCACGGCCACCGCATCGGCTTGCGCAATGCGACGAATTTTTTTGGCAAACCCTTGGGCCAGATCATCCAGAGATTCGGCCGAGGCAATGAACGCACTGATCTCGTACAAGGAGGCTAGTTGCGTGCGCTTGAGTTCCAGGCCGGCCGTTTTCTCAGCCACCTTGGCCTCCAGGCTTTGATAGAGCGACTGCAGGTTTCTGGCCATCTGGTTGAATCCCCTGGCCAAGCGCCCGAACTCGTCGTTCGACTCGACTTGCACCCGCACCGTGAAATCGCCCTGTTCCAGCCGTTCCAGGCCTTGTTGCAAAGTGCTCAGAGGGTTCAGCACAAACAGATAGCCCGTGTACATCAGCACCACTGCACTGCCGATGGCCAAGACCATCATCGCCATCTGGAAGGCATTGAGCAGCACGATCCACGATGACAATTGCTGCTCAATGGACGACACAAAATGGTCGATCAGCCCTACGAACTCGTCCACATTGGTCAAGGTAGCTGAATACCCATCCGGGGCTGACGGGGCCCACGCGCCCTTCAGACGTTCCCATTGCGCCTGCACCGCCTTGAAATGAGCTCGCGTCTGGGCATTCCAGGGCACGAACAAGGGACGTGACGGATCGCCTTCGCGCAGTGTTTGCAAGCTGCGCTCAAAACGTGCTGTCTGCACACGCAATTCGTCGCGCGTTCCCACCTGTTGCGTCAAGACCAGCCGGTAGGCTTGCATGCGCATGCGACCAGCTTCGTTCACCGCGGCAGCGCCCCCCTCAAGCCGCCAAGTGACCCAAATCGTCAAGGCAATAGACGCCAGAGCCAGGGCAAGAAATACCGCGCCAGTCGCGGCCAGCTTGGTGGTGAGATTCCAGCGTCGGGTCACCAGGGTTTTCCTTGGTCAAAGCAGTTCAAAAGTGTCGCGGTAGTCAGGCACGCTGGCCGGCAAACCCAATTGCTCAGTGATCTTCAAGCGCAGGGCATCGGCCGCAGCGGGCTCACCGTGCGTGACAAACACCCGCCTGGGCTTGCGGCCCAAGGCATTGACCCAGGCCACCAAGTCAGCCTGATCCGCATGAGCCGAGAGACCTTCAATCTGGGCCACCTCAGCGCGAATAGACACATACTCGCCAAACAGCTTGAGCGACTTGGCCCCCGCCGCCAATGACGCCCCCCGCGTGCCGCCGGCCTGGAAGCCGCTGAGCACCACCGAGTTGCGCGAATGCGGCCCGTAATTCGCCAAGTGATGTAGCACCCGCCCACCCGTGACCATGCCGCTGCCCGCAATGATGACCATGGGGTAACGCTGTTGCATCAAGGCCTTGGAGTCCTCGACGCTGCGCACATAGCGCGTCATCTGATCGATGCCGGCGCAGTCCTGCGGGGTTAGGCGGTGCTCTCGCTCATGGCGGTGGTACAGCTCAGTGGCCTTGATGGCCATCGGGCTGTCCAGCACCACGGGAATGCGCGGAATGGCCCCGGCTTCGCGCAGGCGGTACAGGGAATGCAGCAGCTCCTGAGTGCGGCCTACAGCAAATGCGGGGATCACGACCACGCCACCGCGCCCGGCGGTGCGGCGCACGACATCCCCCAGTTGTTCGATTGCATTGATATCCGGGTGCAGGCGATCCCCATAGGTGGATTCCACCACCACCCAATCGGCCTCATGCCCGGTCGTTGGCGGATACATCACCAAATCATCGTCACGCCCCAGATCACCCGAGAACAGGATCGACTTGCCGCCATGCTCGACCTTCACGCTGCAAGCGCCCAAGATGTGGCCGGCCGGCGTGAACCGTGCGTGCACGTCCGAGCCCAGGTCAATCATCCCGTCCACGGGCACATGCTTGAAGTGGCTCAAACACATCTGGGCATCGTGCACGGTATACAGCGGCAAGGCCGGCGCATGCTTGGTGGCGCCATGCCGGTTGCGATAGCGCGCCTCCTCTTCCTGCAAATGGGCCGTGTCCATCAGCAGGATCTCGCACAGGTCGGCGGTGCTTGCGCTGGCCCACACGGTGCCCCGAAAGCCCTGCTTGAACAGCAATGGCAGCATCCCGCTGTGGTCGATGTGGGCGTGCGTCAACAGCACTGCATCGAGGCTGGTCACGTCGAGCGGCAACGGCGCCCAATTTCGATCGCGCAGGGTTTTGTAGCCCTGAAACATGCCGCAGTCCACCAGCAGTTTCAAACCGCCCACTTCAATCAATGTCTTGGATCCGGTCACGGTGGCATTGCCACCCAGAAACGTTACTTGCATGGCGGACCTGTCCTGCTCAATGAATGATCAGCAACGGCAGCTTACTGTGCGACAGCACGCTTTTGGTCAGCGACCCATTGATGAGCGCATCCAGACCGTGGCGCCCATGCGAGGCCATCACGATCAGATCGCATTTTTGGCGCTGAGCCGTGTCCACAATGGCCTGCTGAACATTGTCCGTCACGGTGAACTGACCATCAAAAGGCACGCCAGCCGCCACCGCGCGATCCGCGAAGCGCTTGAGCACCTGACGGGCATGCGTTTCACATTGCGCCTGATGCTCGGTGATGGTTTCCGGGTCATAGCCAATCACCACCTGCTCCATGACCATGGGCGGCAGCGGCCGCTCAACCGTGAACCCCGTGATGGCAGCGCCCAGCATCTTGGCCAGGCCAATGCTGTCCTCAATGGCTTTATCAGACAAATCGCTGTCGTCAACTGGTACCAGAAGGTGTTCGTACATCAGAGACTCCCTTTAAAAACCGTGAAATTTCAATCCTAGGCCGATTGATCGCATCTTCCAAGCCGGACAGGCGCTCGGCCGCCTAAAATCCAGCATAACGCTGAGAACGCTGCCTTTGCCGCAGCACGCCCCCCATCATGACTGAACTTGCCAAATCTTTCGACCCCGCCCCCATCGAAGCCCAGTGGGGCCCGCTGTGGGAACAACGCGGCCTCTACGCCCCGACGCTGGACACCGGCAAACCGTCGTTTTCCGTCCAACTGCCCCCCCCCAATGTGACCGGCACGCTGCACATGGGACATGCGTTCAACCAGACCATCATGGACTCGCTGACGCGCTACCACCGCATGCGTGGCTTCAACACTCTGTGGGTGCCTGGCACTGACCACGCGGGAATTGCCACACAGATCGTGGTGGAGCGGCAACTGCAGGAACAGAAACTCACCCGTCACCACCTGGGGCGCAAAAATTTCGTATCGCGCATCTGGGAGTGGAAGGAAGAAAGCGGCACCACCATCACCCGCCAAATGCGTCGCATGGGCGCCAGCGTGAGTTGGGAACACGAATACTTCACCATGGACCCCAAACTGTCCAAGGTCGTCACCGAGACATTCGTGACGCTGTTTGAGCAAGGCCTGATTTACCGAGGCAAGCGCCTGGTCAGCTGGGACCCGATCCTCAAATCAGCGGTTTCGGACCTGGAAGTCGAAAGCGAAGAAGAAGACGGCAGCCTCTGGCACATCCGCTACCCGCTGGCCGATGGCAGCGGCGAACTGGTGGTCGCCACCACCCGCCCTGAAACCATGCTGGGCGACACCGCCGTCATGGTGCACCCTGAAGACGAGCGCTACCGCTCGATGCTCGGCAAGCAGGTCAAGCTGCCGCTGTCAGGCCGCCTGGTGCCCATCATTGCCGACGACTACGTCGACAAGGAGTTTGGGACCGGCGTGGTGAAAGTCACCCCGGCGCACGACCCCAACGACTACGCAGTGGCGCAGCGTCATGGTCTGCCCATGATCACCATCTTCACGCTGGATGCCAAGGTTAACGACGAAGCGCCCGCCGCCTATCGAGGACTCGACCGCTTCGTGGCCCGCAAACAGATCGTGACCGAACTGGAAGCCCAGGGCCTGCTGGTCGAGGTCAAGAAGCACAAGCTCATGGTGCCGCGTTGCACCCGCACCGGCCAGATCATCGAACCCATGCTCACGGACCAATGGTTCGTCGCCATGAATAAGGCGGCCCCGTCCGTGGACGGCCGACCTGGCAAGAGCATCGCCCAGGAAGCCATCGAAGTCGTCGAGAACGGAGAAGTCAAGTTCGTGCCCGAGCAATGGGTCAACACCTACAACCAGTGGATGAAGAACATCCAGGACTGGTGCATCAGCCGCCAGCTGTGGTGGGGCCATCAGATTCCCGCCTGGTATGGCGACGATGGTGAAATCTTCGTGGCGCGCAGCGAAGATGACGCCCGCGCCAAGGCCACGGCGGCCGGCTACTCGGGCGGCTTGACACGCGATGAAGACGTGCTGGACACCTGGTATTCATCGGCCCTGGTGCCGTTTTCGACCTTGGGCTGGCCTGAAAAAACGATTGAGCAGGACCTGTTCCTGCCCTCGTCCGTGCTGGTCACCGGCTACGACATCATCTTCTTCTGGGTCGCCCGGATGATCATGATGACCAAGCACTTTACTGGCAAGGTGCCCTTCAAACACGTCTACATCCACGGCCTGGTGCGCGATGCGCAAGGCCACAAGATGTCCAAGTCCGAAGGCAATGTTCTGGATCCAGTCGACCTGATCGATGGCATCGAACTGGCGCCCTTGCTGGACAAACGCACCACCGGCCTGCGCAAACCTGAGACCGCGCCCAAGGTGCGCAAAAACACCGAAAAGGAATTCCCCGAGGGCATTCCTGGCTATGGGGCCGATGCGCTGCGCTTCACCTTCGCGGCCTTGGCCAGCCTGGGCCGCAGCATCAACTTCGACAGCAAGCGCTGCGAGGGCTACCGCAACTTCTGCAACAAGCTGTGGAACGCCACGCGCTTCGTGTTGATGAACTGTGAAGGACAGGACTGCGGATTGAAAGCCCAAGCGCCCGGCGCCTGCACCACCGGCGAATACCTCGACTTCAGCCCGGCCGACCGCTGGATCGTCAGCGAGTTGCAGCGCGTTGAAAGCGCCGTCGAACAAGGCTTTGCCGAGTTCCGCCTCGACAACGTGGCCAACGCCATCTACCAATTCGTGTGGGACGAATACTGCGACTGGTACCTCGAAATCGCCAAGGTGCAGATCCAGTCCGGTACCCAGGCGCAACAGCGCGCCACCCGCCGCAGCCTGATCCGCGTGCTGGAAACCGTGCTGCGCCTGCTGCACCCGATTACGCCATTCATCACCGAAGAACTCTGGCAGGCCGTGGCCCCCGTCGCTGGCCGCAAGGCACCAGGGTCAGACGAATCGATCGTGACGGCCCCCTACCCGACGCCGGACCTCAGCCGCCTCGACCCCACGTCGGACGCCTGGGTCGCCCGACTCAAGTCGGTGGTAGGCACCTGCCGCACCCTGCGCAGCGAAATGAGCCTGTCGCCAGCCGCCCGAGTGCCCTTGCTGACGGTGGGGGATGCCACCTTCATCACCCAGGCCGCCCCATTGATCAAAGCCCTGGCCAAGCTGAGCGAGGTCCAGGTGCTGGACGAGGCCGCCTTCACCGCCGCCACCAGCATGGCGCCGGTGGCCGTGCAAGGCGAAACGCGCCTGGCCTTGCATGTCGAAGTCGACGTGGCAGCCGAACGCGAACGCCTGGGTAAGGAAATCACACGCCTGGAGGGCGAAATCACCAAGGTCAACGGCAAGCTGGGCAACGAAAGCTTCGTGGCCCGTGCGCCCGCTGCCGTGGTCGAACAGGAAAAGCAACGTCTGACCGACTTCACCAGCGCGTTGGCACGTGTGCGCGACCAGTTCCAGCGGCTGGCCTGACCCACGCAGCCCCTCCAGAAACCAGCCTCCAAGGAATTTATTGCATGCAAATCACCAAGGCTATTTTTCCAGTTGCCGGCCTGGGCACGCGATTTTTACCCGCCACCAAGGCCCAGCCCAAAGAAATGCTGACCGTGGTCGACAAGCCATTGATTCAATACGCCGTCGAAGAAGCTTATGCCGCCGGCATCCGCGAAATGATTTTCGTCACGGGTCGGCACAAGCGTCCCATTGAAGACCACTTTGACACCGCCTTTGAACTGGAATACGAGCTGGAGCAGGCCGGCAAGACCGAGTTGCTCAACGTGGTCCAGTCCATCAAACCAGCGGACATGGAATGCGTCTTCGTACGTCAGGCCAAGAGCCTGGGCCTGGGCCACGCGGTGCTTTGCGGCGAGCGCCTGGTGCGTGGTGAGCCGTTCGCCGTGCTGCTGGCCGACGACCTGATGGTCGGCGAACCACCCGTGCTCAGCCAGATGGTCGAGCAATTCAAGCACTGGCGCGCGTCCATCCTGGCCGTGCAAGAGGTGCCCCAGGCGCAGACCAAACGCTATGGCATCGTCGCCGGCATACCCGTCAATGACCGGTTGATGGATGTCTCACGCATCGTCGAGAAGCCCGAACCCGACGTCGCGCCATCACGCCTGGGTGTGGCCGGGCGCTACATCCTCACCCCCGGCATTTTTGACGAAATTCGCCGCCAACCCCGGGGAGTCGGCAACGAAATCCAGCTCACCGATGGCATTGCCGGCATATTGCGCCGCGAGAAGGTATTTGCCTATCAATACCAGGGCAAGCGCTATGACTGCGGCAGCAAGGAAGGCTTTCTGGAAGCCAACATCGAGTTGGGCTTGCAACACCCCCAGGTGGGATCTTGGCTCAAAGGCTACCTGAAACAAATCAAACTGGATTGACCGGTGACTGTTCGGGTGATGGCGGATTCAACAATCCCGCCATTTCAAGTTGCATGACGATCATGTTGACAAGAGTGCCCACTGACGGGCGCCCGGTGTCAACGCGGTAATGAGAGGTTTGCTCGTAGAGTGGGTCTCGCTCGTCATACAGTTCACGCAGCTTGGCCAGCGGGTCTTTAACCTGCAATAACGGCCGCTGGGTGTCATGCCGCAAACGCCGAAACAACTCTTCGGGGGTGGAGCGCAGATACACCACGGTGCACCGCTCGCGCAAGTGCTGCCGGTTCGCAGGCCTCAACACCGCGCCACCACCGGTGGCGATCACCAGTGGCACGCCATCAGGCGCCAAGGTCAACTCGTCAATAACGGTTTCTTCCTGATCCCGAAACAGCGCTTCGCCGTGCTGTTCGAAAAACAAACGGATCGGCATGCCGATCCGTTCTTCGAGCACGGCGTCGGAATCGACAAACCGTCCACCAAGCCTCTTTGCGAGATGTCGCCCGACGGTGGATTTACCACCACCGGGCAGACCAATGAGCGCAATCAAGCTGGTCAAGATCCTCGCTCAGCGCAGAGCGCCCTTCTCGGACACCACCTTGGGTGTCAGGAAGATCAACAACTCCGAGCGCTTGGATGAACGAGAGTTGTTCTTGAAGAGCACGCCCAGATAGGGAATGTCGCCGAGCAACGGCACCTTCTGCACCTGCTCATTTTCCTGCTGGATGAAGATGCCGCCAATCACCACGGTGCCGCCATTCTCAACCAACACCTGCGTCTGCACGTGTTTGGTATCGATGGCGTAACCTGCTGTGGTCACTTGGCCCACACTGTCCTTGTTCACGTCCACATCCAGGATGATGCTGCCTTCGGGCGTGATTTGCGGCGTCACTTCCAGCTTCAGGTTGGCCTTGCGGAAGGAAATGGCCGTTGCACCGCTGGACGTTGCCGTTTGGTACGGCAACTCCGTCCCTTGTTCAATCAAGGCCTTGACTTGGTCGGCCGTGATCACCCGCGGGCTGGACACAATCTTGCCCTTGCCATCGGCTTCGAGGGCAGACAACTCAAGATTCAGGAAACGGGTCCTGGCCGAGTTGAACAGCGAAATACCGACGCTGGCGGGGTTGTACCCATTCAGGGCCGTGGCGGGAAGGCTCAGGAACTGAGAATTGGGGATGAAATCCACCTTGTCCGTCACCTGGCCAGACACTGCGCCCGTGCCCAGGTAGTTGCCTGAGATGCCGACACCAACCTTGCCCGTAGCAATACTCGAACCGCCCAACTTCACACCCAAGGACTTACCAAAGCTGTCGTCCGCTTCCACAATCCGGGCCTCGATCAGCACCTGACGCACCGGGATGTCGATCTTGCTGATGAGCTGCTGAACTTCTTCCAGTTTGGACGGGATGTCGTTGACAAAGATCTGGTTGGTTCGGGTCTCATAGATCAAGCTGCCGCGTGGCGACAAGATCCGCGTGTTTTGCCCGCTGCCACCGCTGCCCCCGGAGGTTTGACCTCCTGTCAGCCCCTTGGCAATTTGATCCGCCTTGGTGTAGTTCAACTGGAAGGCCTGCGTACGCAGTGGCTCCAGCGCGGACACCTGAGCCTTGGCCTCCAGGTCGATCTTTTCCTTGGCGTTGATTTCATCCTTGGGGGCGATCCACAAAACGTTGCCGCTCTTGCGCACGCCCAGACCCTTGGCCTGCAAAATGATGTCCAGCGCCTGGTCCCACGGAACGTCTTTCAGACGCAAGGTGACGTTGCCCGTGACGGTGTCGCTGGTCACCACGTTGAAGTTGGTGAAATCGGCAATGACTTGCAGCAAGGCGCGCACTTCAATGTTTTGGAAGTTCAGCGACAGCTTCTCACCCGCATAGCCGGGGCCTTGCGTCAGCTTGTTGGGGTCGACCTTGCGGTTGCGCACTTCCAGCACAAACTGGCTGTCGCTTTGATAAGCGGAGTGTTCCCAGTCACCACGCGCATCCACCGACAGGCGAACACGATCACCCGACTGGGTCGCCGAGATCGATTGCACGGGGGTGCCAAAGTCGGTGACGTCATAGCGGCGCTTGAGGCGGTCCGGCAAAGTCGCTCGGACGAATTCAACCACCAGGTTCTGGCCCTGCTGCTTGATGTCCACCCCCACTTGGTTGTTGGGCAGGTCGACCACGACCCGGCCCGCGCCATCCTGCCCACGGCGGAAATCGATGTCCTTCAAGGCCAACGGCGACACGTTCTGCGCCTCGGCAAAATGAACCGTCTGAGCCGCCTTGGGCACCGATTTCACCTCTGCCGGTGCGCCAGCAGGAGCGCTGGCCACGGATTGATCCAGCACCAGAAGCAGGGCCTTGCCTTGCAATTGAGCTTTGTAGGTGGTGGCTTGGCGAAGGTTCAGGACAAGGCGGGTGCGCTCACCGGCCTGCGCGATATTCACCGTCCGCAAATTGCCCTGATTGACGTCGACCAAATTGCGCCCCAATGCATTGGTGACGCCCGGCAGGTCAATGGCGATGCGCGGAGGGGTTTGAATGACAAACCCAGCCGGCACCAAGGCCAACGGTTCTGACAGTTCAATGCGCACGACCTCGGCCCCATTTTGTTGGGTGCTCGTGATGGACTGGATCGCAGCCGCGGCCCAGGTCAGCGGAGACACCAGGGCCAGAGAGACTCCGGCCAGCACGATGCGCCACGGTTTCATAGACAATTTCTCCTGCAGGTAATTCATCGCGCGGTCTCCTGGAGTTGCAGCGTCGTCGGGCGTTCAATCCATTCGCCAGCGGCATCCTGGACGATTTCGCGCAACTCGATTTCGGTCTCGGTGATCTTCAAGATCTTTCCGTAATTCTGTCCAAGGTAATCCCCGGCCTTGACTTGATAGAGCAGGTTGTCAACCTTGAGCAGGGCATAAGGAGCCCCCTTGCGGTTGACGCTACCTACCATGCTCATGCTGTCCAGCGGATACGCCTCCAGGGGTTCCTTGCGGCGATTGAGTTCGGCCGCCACAGCGGAATTCGGCTGCCGAGCCTCTTGCTTGAGGGCTACCGTCAATTTTTGGGTGCTGAAAGGCTCAATGCCGTCGGCTCCCACGTAGGCACGGGGGTTGAACTTTTGCGGCGGATTCAGCGGTGGAACACTGGGTTGCACCTCGTGGCGCTGCTGCTCCATCCAGGCTTTGAGTTCATCCTGCTGGGATGAGCAGGCGCTCACCAGCGTGATCGCGGCCAGGGCCATCAGGGTCAGATAAGGGCGACGCGTCATTTCTTGTCCCCTTTCTGCTTCTTGGCCTGTTCATCGCGCTGGGCTTGCACTTCGGCAGGGTCCAGGTAGCGGTAGGTGCGGGCGATGGCTTCCATGTAGAGGTTGCCTCCTGTCGCATCCTTGCCTGCCGTGGCCGGCGTGCCAATCACAAGGCCGTGCAAGGTCACGATCCGCGACAGATTGGCGATGTCCGCGGTGAAGGCGCCAATGTCGTGATAGCGACCGGTCACGCGAATCGCGATCGGCAACTCAGCGTAGTAATCCTTGACGGAGACTTGGCCGGGGCGGAACAGGTCGAACTCGAGGCCACGGCCCAGGCCTGCCTGGTTGATGTCTGACAACAGCGCATCCATTTCGGCCTTGCCGGGAAGCTGCTTTTCAAGCTGGGTCACGTATTCCTGGACCTGCGTGCGCTGCTTGCGCAGCTCATTGAGATTGATGGCCTGCGCCAGCTTGCCACGATAGTCCTGCTTGAGCGCTGGCTCCTTGTCACGCTCGGCGGTGAGCTGATCGTCCTGACTGGACAACAGCGCGAACCAGCCTAAAGCAACCACCGCAACCCCCGCGACCACGAAAGTGGCCAGTTTGGGAAGGAGGGGCCACTGCCCAGGCTCGTTGGGGTTGAGCCCACGGAACTGGTCCTGCGCGTCAGACAACCACGCGTTGAAGTCAATGTTGATATTGGGTTTGGCCATGTTCATCAGCCTCAAGACTTCTTGACCGCGGATGCAGTCGGACTCGGCGCCAAAGCACCAGACGCCGCACCCGAGGCGCCGGCAGCAACTGGCGCGGCGACATCCTGAGGACGCTTCAGATTCAAGCGCACCGAGAAATCAAACAGGCGCTTGGGATCTCGCGCATCGCGCGTTTGCTGGTTGGATGCCTTGATTTCCTGCAACTCGGGCTTTTCCAGCCATTCGGACTTATAGGCCGTGTTGCGAAGGAACTCGGACACCCGCTCGTTGGTCTGTGCAACGCCGGTGACCATCACCGCCTGACCATCTTGCTTGATGGTCTTGAGGTAGATGCCTTCCGGGGTCTGGCGCACCAACTCATTGAGCATGTGCACGGGCATGTTGCGGTCGAGTTGCAGGTCTTCCACGGCTTTTTGGCGAGCCTTGAGGGACTCGATCTCGGCCTTCAAGCCCGAGACGTCCTTGATGTCGTCTTCCAGCTTATGGATTTCGGCAGTGAGGAAGTCATTGCGCCCTTGCTGGGTCGAAATCATTTGCTGCAAGACCGCATAGCCCAGTGCCACAACCACGGCGCCAGCGACGGCTGACAGACCCAATCCGGCAAAGAAAGCCTGCTTGCGCAGGAGCCGTTTTTCCTCGCGATGAGGCAGTAGATTGATCAAAATCATGCGAGGAACCTCCGCATGGCCAGACCGCACGCAGTGAGGTAAGACGGTGCTTCCCGACGAAGTTTGCTTTCGCGGACGGCCGAGCCCAGTTTCATGCCCTCAAAGGGATTGACCACCATGGAAGCAAAACCGGTCAATTCAGTCACCCGGTCTTTCAGCCCTGGCAACGCTGCGGTGCCACCGGCCAGCATCACGTAGTGAACCTTGTGGTGCGGCGTACTGGTGAAGAAGTATTGCAAGGCACGACCAATTTCCTGCGACAGGCTGTCAACAAAGGGCCCCAGGAGGGTGTTTTGAAAGTCTTCCGGCAGATCACCAGCCAGCTTCTTGGTCTCGGCCTCTTCGAAGGAGAAGCCGTACTGGCGAGATATGAGCTGAGTCAACTGCGCGCCGCCAAAGGCCTGATCGCGGTCGTAGAGCAATTCGTGGTCGCGCAGCACCTTCAGGCTGGTGTTTTCCGCACCGATCTCAAACAGCGCCACGAGAGCGTCCTTGCCTTCACCGGGCAGACTTTCGACCAAGCGCTCCACCGCGAGGCGGGACGCATAGGACTCGATGTCCAGGATGGCGGGCTTGAGCCCTGCGGATTCGGCAAGACCCTGGCGGTCTTGCACACGGTCCTTGCGCGAGGCAGCAATCATCACTTCAACGTCGCCTGCCGAGGTGGGGCTGGGGCCGACCACGCAGAAATCGAGGCTCACTTCGTCAAGGGAGAACGGGATGTACTGGTTGGCCTCGGCCTCAACCTGCATCTCCATCTCTTCTTCGCGCAAGCCCGCTGGCAGCATGATCTTTTTCGTGATCACGGCCGATTGCGGCATGGCCATGGCGACATGCTTGGTGCGTGCGCCACTTTTGCTCACGACCTTGCGAACGGCCTCGGCCACTTCATCGAATTTTTCGATCTGGCCATCGACAATCCAGCCTTTTTCAAAGGGCTCGGACGCGAATCGTTCCAGAATGTATTCGCCAGTCGGAGACTGACTGAGCTCGACCAGCTTCACACTTGATGAACTGATGTCCAGTCCAATCATTGGCGGATGCTTGCGACCCAAAAGCGTGTCTAGAAAACTCACTCTATCCCCCACGCGCTAACCATTAGCGCTGGAATGTTAATTAACCGCTTCAATGCTATCAGCAAAGGTTTTGTGTTTGATCGGAGATAAAGCAGGGCAAATCCCAAGCACGTTGCGATATGCACACGCCTTACAGACAGTTTCAAATGCGTCAGGATGTGAGCGGGAACGGCAGTGTGCCATGGTGTCCTGCACACTGACGCGCCGGCCTTCCTATAATCCGCCCACTGTTTCAGGCGTGCCCACATGAGCGATTCCATTTCTCCCCAAGCCCCTCGCCGCTCCGGCGCAGGCTCCAGCCCCTGGTGGGCACAATGGTTGATCAAGCCCTTGGCGGTGCTGGCCGGGCTTGTGCTGGCAGGACTGCTTGGCGGAGTTTTGTTGGTCGGCATTGGCTTATCCGTGGCGTATCCACAACTACCAGAGGTGGCTGGGTTGACAGACTATCAACCCAAGATCCCTCTGCGGGTCTATTCGACCGATAACGTGCTGATCGGAGAATTTGGCGAAGAAAAGCGTGATTTTCTGCCCATTAAACAAATACCCAAGGTCATGCGGGATGCGGTTTTGGCGATTGAGGACGCCCGTTTCTACAAACATGGCGGGGTGGATTACATCGGGGTATTGCGCGCCGGATTGGCCAACTTTGGGGAATCCCGAAGTCAAGGGGCCTCGACCATCACCATGCAGGTGGCCCGAAACTTCTACCTACCCACCGAGAAGACCTTCACGCGCAAAATCTATGAGATGTTGCTGGCGCTGAAGATCGAAAACCTGCTGACCAAGGACCAGATCCTTGAGCTCTACATGAACCAGATCTACCTAGGTCAGCGCGCTTATGGTTTTTCCGCCGCCTGCGACACCTATTTTGGCAAGCCCATCAAGGACATCACCGTGGCTGAGGCGGCCATGCTGGCGGGCCTACCCAAGGCCCCTTCCGCCTACAACCCGGTTCGCAACCCGAAACGGGCCGCCTTGCGCCAGCAATACATCATTGATCGCATGTTCGAAAACGGATTCATCACAGAACAGCAGCGCGAGGAGGCGAAGAAGGAGGAGTTGGTCTACCGTCGACGGGCCCCGGTTTCGGTGCATGCAGAGTACGCCGCGGAAGCCGCACGCCAATTGATGCTGACGCAGTATGGGCCGGACGCCTATACGCGCGGCTTGAATGCGTACACCTCGATCAACATGCCCGAGCAGACCGCTGCCTACAAGGCTTTGCGCACCGGGCTGCTCAATTTTGATCGCCGCCAAGCGTGGCGCGGCCCCGAAGCTTACGTAGACCTGCCCGCCGACCCAAAATTGATTGATGTGCGCGTGGCCGAAGCCCTGGAAGAACACCCCGATAGCGAAAACATCCGCGCCGGTGTCGTGATGTCAGCCGACCCCAAGCGGCTGGAGGTGGCATTGCAATCGGGCGAACAAATCACGATAGGGCCAGATGGTTTGCGCATGGTGGCCTCGGCCTTGAGCGACAAAGCCAACCCTAAGCAACAGATTCGCCGGGGCGCGGTGATCCGCGTCATGCAAAACAGCCAGGATCAATGGATCGTGGTGCAACTGCCGGAAGTCGAAGGGGCCTTCGTGTCGATGGACCCCACCTCCGGGCTGATCCACGCCATGGTGGGCGGCTTTGATTTCGGTCGCAACAAGTTCAACCACGTGACCCAGGCCTGGCGCCAACCGGGCTCCAGCTTCAAGCCCTTCATCTATTCGGCGGCCCTCGAAAAAGGCTTCACACCGGCCACCGTCGTCAACGATGCTCCTTTGTTTTTCAGTGCAGGCGTCACGGGTGGTCAGCCCTGGGAGCCCAAGAACTATGACGGCAAGTACGAAGGCCCCATGCCTTTGCGGCGCGGTCTGGCCAAATCCAAGAACATGATCTCCATTCGTGTGCTGCGCTCTATCGGGGCCAAGTACGCGCAGGAATGGATCACCCGCTTCGGCTTTGAGGCGGACAAGCATCCGGCCTACCTGACCATGGCGCTGGGCGCCGGTTCGGTCACGCCGATGCAGATGGCGGACGCCTATGCGGTGTTTGCCAACGGCGGATACCGCGTCAACCCCATGCTGGTATTGAAGGTGACCGACTCACGCGGCCATCCCCTGGCGCAATACCGACCTGCCGTGCTGGACGAATCGATGCGTGCTATCGACGCCCGTAACGCCTTCATGATGAGCAGCCTTCTGCAGGAAGTGACTCGATCAGGCACAGCGGCCAAAGCACAGGCCATGCTCAAGCGCCCGGACCTGTATGGAAAAACCGGCACCACCAACGATTCCATGGACGCCTGGTTTGCGGGCTACACGATGCACAACGTGGCCGTGGTCTGGATTGGCCATGACCAGCCGCGCAAACTGGGTGACCGGGAAACAGGTGGCGGTCTGGCCCTGCCCGTCTGGATCGACTACATGAGCACCGCTTTGAAAAATGTGCCTGTTCAAGAACCTGCCCCGCCTGAGGGGGTGGTGAACGTTGGCGGTGAATGGTTCTATGAGGAATACACCTCGGGCACCGGCGTGCGTGAATTGACTCCTGAGCCTGAGGACACGACACCCGCCGCACCAGATACCACCTCCGAGGAAAAGAAAAGCATCCTTGATTTGTTCGGCAATGGCAAATCGCAATGAAGCCTGTCGGCTTTTAAAAGGCCAGCGCCAGACCGGTTTGTTCAGCCGCGCACGCTGACAGCAGTGCAAAGAACTCATCGCCGCTGCGGGTGTCGCGCCATTGCCCATCGACGTGACGGAAATGAAAACCACCGCGCTTGGCTGCCAGCCACAGCTCATGCAAGGGTGGCTGTGCATTGATGATGAGTTGGCTGCGGTTGGGCAAGGTCAAGGTCAGCAAGCCGCCTGATCGGGCCGCATCAATGTCGGCGACGTCGGTTTCGAGCCAGCGGTCCACCGTGGATTCGATGCGTGCCAGCACGGCCTGGATGGCGGCGTGGTACTGGGCGTCGGTCAATCCCGAGGGGGTATCGGCGGTGGTCATTGGACAGATCCTTAGAATATCGGCATGAAGACACAGCTTCGGATTTTAGGCAGCAACGCAAAACCCCAGACTTTGCAGCGCCGTGGGCGACTCCGCTCACTCCTCGTGATGGGCTCGCTGCTGGGCAGTGTGCTGCTGAACGCTTGCGGCCAGAAGGGCCCGCTTTACCTGCCCACGCCTGCGAGTGCTGCAGCTGCCGCCGCCCCCGCCTCATCCCCCCCCACCCCCGCGACCACCCCATGACCCTGCCCGGCTCCCCTTTTCTGGCCTATCGTGGCCCTGATTTGTTTCTGGACGAGGTTCGCCTGAGCGATCTGGTGCGCCAGCATGGCAGCCCTTTGTATGTTTATTCGCGCCGCGCCATGCTCGCCGCCCTGGCCCCCTATCAGCACGCCCTGAGTGGCCGTGCGCACCTGGTGTGCTATGCCGTCAAGGCCAACTCCAACCTGGCCGTGTTGCAGACGTTTGCACAAGCCGGGTGCGGTTTTGACATCGTCTCGTCGGGCGAACTGGCACGGGTGCTGGCCGCTGGCGGCGATCCGTCCAAGGTGATTTTTTCAGGGGTCGGCAAGACCCGAGCTGAGATGCGCGAAGCCATTGAGGCGGGCGTGCGCTGCTTCAACGTGGAAAGCACGGCCGAAATGGAAGTGCTGTCGGAGGTGGCCGCCAGCCTCCAGAGCAAGGCGCGTGTCAGCCTGCGCGTCAATCCCGATGTCGACGCCGGCACGCATCCTTATATTTCGACGGGGCTGAAGGGCAACAAGTTCGGCATTGCGCACGAATTGGCGGTCGAGACCTACCGACGCGCCGCAACCCTGCCCGGCATTGAGGTGGTGGGCATTGACTGCCACATCGGATCGCAGATCACCGAAGTGTCGCCCTACCTGGACGCGCTGGACCGCGTGCTGGATTTGGTCGAAGCGATTGAAGCGGCTGGGGTGCCAATCCACCACATGGATCTGGGCGGTGGCCTGGGCATCACCTACACCGACGAGACACCGCCCACGGCGGACGAACTGATTGGCCGACTGTTGGAGCGCATCGATGCGCGCGGGCATGGTCAGCGCGAACTCGTGTTCGAGCCTGGCCGCTCACTGGTGGGCAATGCCGGCGTGTTGTTGACCGAGGTGTTGTTCCTCAAGCCTGGCGAGCAGAAGAGTTTCTGCGTGGTCGATGCAGGCATGAACGACCTGATGCGACCCGCGCTGTACGAGGCCTACATGGGCATCGTCAACACCCACCAGGGCGATACGACGGCGCAGGTGTGGGACGTGGTCGGCCCGGTCTGCGAATCGGGCGACTGGCTGGGCCGCGACCGCGCCTTGGCGGTGCAGGCCGGTGATGTACTGGCCGTTTTGTCGGCGGGGGCCTATGGAATGACCATGGCCAGCAACTACAACACGCGTGGGCGTGCGGCCGAGTTGATGGTCGACGGCCATCAGGTGTGGGTGATTCGCGAGCGTGAAACGGTGACCGACTTGTTCAAGCTGGAGCACCGCCTGCCGGCGTGATCGCACCCAGCACGGACTCGGTGTCTTGACCCAAGGTAGGCGCCCGACGCGTGATCGCGCCCGGTGTGGCCGACAGCTTGGGGATCACACCCGGCACCGCCACCGTCAAGCCATCATGCGTGGTCACGGGCACGATCATGTCGCGCGCCTGGTAGTGCGGGTCGGTGGCGATGTCCTGGGCGTTGAAGATGCGCCCAACCGGCACGCTGACGGCATTGAGCACCTCCAGAACATCATCCACGGGGCGCTGTGAGGTCCACGCACCAATGGCCACGTCAATTTCGGCCACTCGCTTGACACGGCCCGGGTTGGTGGCAAGCTCCAAATCCAGGGCCAGGTCATCGCGGCCAATGGCCAGCATCAGGCGTTTGAAGATGGAGTCGCCATTACCGCCGATCACCACCGTGCCATCGGCGCAGGCGTAGGCGTTGCTGGGCGCGATGCCGGGCAGCGCCGACCCAGCTGGTTGACGCACAGCCCCGAAAGCGCTGTATTCAGGCAAGAGGCTTTCCATGCAGTTGAAGACGGCTTCGTACAAGGCCACGTCCACAACTTGACCGCGCCCTTTGGGGGCTTCAGGGGTGATGCTCTGATGACGGGCCTGCAAGGCCAGCAGGACGCCGATCACGCCGTGCAAAGCGGCCAGCGTGTCGCCCAGGCTGACCCCAGCACGCACGGGTACGCGACCAGGCTCGGCGTTGAGATAGCGCAACCCCCCCATGGCCTCGGCCACCACGGCAAAGCCGGGTCGCTCACGGTAAGGGCCGGTCTGGCCGTAGCCGCTGATGCGCAGCATGATCAGGCCAGGATTGGTGCGGCTGAGTTCGTCAAAGGCCAGGCCCCATTTTTCCATGGTGCCGGGTTTGAAGTTTTCGATGACAACATCGGCCTCGTTGATGAGCTGGCGCACCGCAGCGCGGCCCTCAGCGGTGCGCAGGTCCAGCACCACACTCTTCTTGTTGCGGCTTTGCACCTGCCACCACACGCTGGTGCCGTTGTGCAGCATGCGCCACTGGCGCAGGGGGTCGCCGCCCGGGCCGGCCTCGCTGGGCGGTGGTTCGATCTTGATGACCTCGGCGCCAAAATCGGCCAAAGTCTTGCCCGCGAAGGGGCCTGCGATGAGCTGGCCCAGTTCGATCACCTTGATGCCCGCCAGGGCCTGCGGCGCAATGGAAGTCTGCGTAATCATGGACACAGATCGTAGTGCCAAATCAGGGTTTGACGGAGTCCGGCTGGGTGACAAAACCGATCTTACTCAACCCTGCTTTCGACGCGTCGGCCAGGGTCTCGGCCACCACCTTGTAGGCCACGGCCTGATCGGCACGCAGATGAATCTCGGCCTGATGGGGCTTGAGCCCCTCGGCCACGAAACGTTGCGCCGCTTCATCACGCGAGACGGGCTGACCATTCCAGAGTCGCACACCATGGGCATCAATGGCGAAATCGATTTTCTCAGCCTTTGCCGAAGCCACCTGCGTGCTGGCCTTGGGCAATTCCAGCTTGACGGAGTGGCTCAGCAAGGGTGCCGTGACGATGAAGATCACCAGCAACACCAGCATCACGTCGATGAGGGGCACCATGTTGATCTCGGCCATCGGTGCGCCGCTGCTTTTGCTGTCAAAACTAGCGAAGGCCATGGTGTTCTCCTCAGTTGCCCGATGTGTTGCTCGTCTTCAGGGGATGCACATTGGCATTGCCCTTGAGCGTCTGGCCCGTCGACAGGAAGGTGAACAGCTCGAACGCGAAGGCGTCCAGGCGGGCACCCCACACGCGGTTGCTGCGGGTCAACCAGTTGTACCCCATGACGGCAGGGATGGCCACGGCCAAGCCGACGCCCGTCATGACCAGGGCCTCACCCACCGGGCCGGCGACCTTGTCGAGCGTGCCTGCGCCCGTGGCGCCAATGGCCAACAGCGCGTGATAGACCCCCCAGACGGTGCCGAACAGACCCACGAAGGGGGCCGTGGCGCCGATGGTGGCCAGCACGGCCAAACCACTTTCCAGACGCATGGTTTCTTCGTCCAGCACCTTCTTGATGGTGCGGGTCAGGAAGTCCTGGGCGGACCCAGCCTCTTCGAGCTTGGCCGCGCCATAACGGGCATGGTGCGCCTGCGCGTGCATGGCGTGCGAGGTCAGATGCGCGAAGGGTTCGCTCACGCCATGAGTGGTGATTTCGTGCTGCACGGCCTCCAACGAAGTGGCGTTCCAGAAAAAGTTCAGGAAGGTCTTACTGCGCTGTTGGCGCAACATCAGGCCCACGCCCTTGGTAATGATCAACGCCCAGGAGATCAAGGACATCAGCACCAGGATGACGAACAGGCCCTGCCCCACCATGTCGGTCTGGCGAATGAAGTGGCCAAACCCCATTTCAGGGACGGCTGGGTTGACATCAACCAGGGCGGTTGATGCGGTGGCGGGAGCACTGGCGGAAAGAGTGTCGGACATGATCAACGATCTTCAAGAGTGAAATTGATGCTGTGGGGAACCCAAACGTTGCGCGGGGTGCCATTCTCGATATATGGCTGGAACCGTGCGGCGCGTTCGGCGGCCACTGCTGCGCGGTCCAGGCGGGGATAGCCGGACGATTTGGAAATCTGAACGTCCTTGGCATGGCCTTGCTCGTCCACCAGCACCATCATCACGACGGTGCCTGACTCACCCAGCTCCTGGGATATCTGCGAATACACAGGCTGCGGTTTGATCAGAAAACGCACAGCCGATGAGGGCAAGGTTTTCGGCGCTGTCGTGCTGACCGACTCGGTCAACGGCGCTGGGGCGGTGCTGGGCACTGCGCTGGTGGTCGCCGAGGTTGCGGGCGGGGCAACGGCGAGAGGATCGGCACGAACCTCGGAGCTTGGCGCGGGCACCTGCCTGTCCTGCGCTTGGGCCGTTCTCGCCGAGGCCAAAACCTGCGGTCTGGACAGAGGTGGCGCCGCTTGCTGCTGCTGGCGGGGTGCAGGCGGTTGAGGCGGTTGAGGCGGTTGAGGCGATGTGGTCACCGGCTCGGATTCGCTGATGATGCTGACCATCAAAGGGGCGCTGTCCGTCACCGGCATTGGCGCAAGACTGCTGCGCCAGACCCATGCACCCACCCCACCATGCAGCAGCACAACACACAATGCCAGCGCCCAACCCTGCCTGCTCGACAGGTCGTGTGGCAGGGACGGCCCACGATTGAGGGACACAACAGGAACGTCTGTCAAAACCATTAGGTCACTTTATCATCAATTGCAATTGATTCTCAATTGCAATTACAAACACCAAAAACATCCCCCACGCTGGGGAGATGCCAGCCGGTCGCATCGGCCCCGCTTCATGGGAAAATTGAACCCACGGGGAAGAAACAACGCCGAACCCGAGCGACCATATTTTCAGGGATTTCATGAACAACGAAGCATTGCTGGCGCCTATTGCCGGCACCTCACCGTGCGGCGAAGACTTTTCCTTTTCGATCGAATTTGACCAAATCGCCGAGATGCGGCGCGAAGATGACCCCACGCTTGATCAGGGCGAGTGGGTGACTGCCTTGAAAGTGGCGGACTGGCCTGGCGTGGCTCGTCACTGCGAGACCTTGCTGACCCACCGCACCAAAGACCTGCGCCTGGCCCAATGGCTGACCGAGGCCTTGGCCTTAACTCAAGGATACGCCGGCTTGCTCCAGGGCTTGCAGCTGTGCACGGCCTTGTGCACCCGCTACTGGGACGATCTGCACCCCCGAGCCGACGAGGCCGACATGGACCAGCGCGTGGGCAACATGACCTGGTTCCTGCAACGCCTCGTGCCTTTGTGCACGACCCGACCGTTGACCCGCAACCGCCAAGGCCAGCGCCATTCTCTGCAGGACCTGCACACGGCGCACCATTGGCAGACCGTGTTGGAGCGGTCGCCCGACGAGGCGCAACGCCAGGCCGCCGGAGCCGTCAAGGTGACGGTGGACCAATTCATGCGGGCCTTGAGAGAAACACCCAAGGAGGAGTTGCGAGCCTCCTTGCAAACCGTGCAGGACTGCGAACGGCAATTGCTGGCATGGCAGGCTGTGATCGACGCCCACCTGGGCCTTGACGGTCCCTCTTTCGCCCCGGCCAAGGAAGCCATGGCGCATGCGGTGCATGAGGTCGAACGTCTGGTCCGAGAGGTCGGCGCCCTGGCCGAGCACAGCAGCCTTGAGTCACTCCTGGGCAGCGATGCCCAGGACGCCAGCGCTGAAGCCCATGCGGCCGACACCGCCAACGCAGACCCCACGGTGCGCGGCCCGCTGCGCAGTCGTGCGCAAGCCTTGCAGCAGATGCGCGAAGTGGCGGCGTTCTTCCGGCGCACCGAACCACACAGCCCCGTGGCCTACCTGGCCGAGAAGGCCGTCAAGTGGGGTGACATGCCCCTGCACGAATGGCTACGCAAGGTGGTCAAGGACCAGGGCTCAATGTCCCATCTGCACGAACTGCTGGGCATCGAACCCGACGAAGGTGAATCGACTCACTGAACCACCTGGAACTCAATGCGCCGATTGCGTGCCCGCCCCTCGTCAGTGGCATTGCTGGCCACGGGCCGATCCGGCCCCAAGCCGGCGGTGCTGATGCTGTCGGCCAGCAGACCCTTACCGACCAGATAGGTCTTGACGGCCTGCGCACGCGCCAATGACAGCGCCACATTAGCCACCCGACCGCCCTGCGCATCCGTGTGACCCAACACCTCGACCTTCTTGCCCTTGAGCTTGGCCAAGGTCTGGGCCATCTCATCCAGGATCGCCATGCCCGCGGGACGCAGCACCGCACTGCCCGCTTCAAACTCGATGATGCGGTTGGCCAGCGTCTGGTCGACGATGGCCTGTTCTTGAGCGGCCACGCGCAGACCGTTGCGCACGGTGTAGGTCGGGTTGAGCGACGCGGCCATATCGCTGGCCACCTGCTGGCGCACCGACTCATTGGGCACCTCCCCCTTCAGGTCGATGAGGTTACCCTGCACGTTCAACTGGCCCCGAGTCACCTGTTTGAGCGAAGGCGACAACAGCTTGTGCAGATGTTGTGACCACTGAGGTGGCGCCACGACGGCGCCCAGCGCCATCTGGTCCACGACCCGGTCCGCGCCATACAAATCGCGCAAGCGCGACAACACCTGCACCCGCGTGGCCTCATCCGGCACTGTGCCCGACACGACCACCTGATTGGGCCCCAGGACCTGGGCGCCGCTGCCGGACACGGAGGGTGCTTGCGCCATGACCCTCGAGACCAGCGAGGCCAGCACCAGGGCCACGACGAATGCGTACTTCATGGTCTTCATACTCCGAGGAAGATTTCTTCAAACGTGCTGAGCGCCTGTGCCAGGGACAGCGACGGGTCGCGCAAATAGTTCGATAACTTGCGCAGGCCATAGTCATCGGCCAGGCAGTCTTCGACCCACTCGGCCTGCGTCACTTCGACGGTGTCACGCAGCAAGGCATCGGGATCAATGACCGAACACAAAGTGGCGGGCGATGCGCCTTGAAAGCCCACAATCAATTCTGGATAGTCGCCGTGGGTCGCCACGAACAGGGCCACTTCGGCATCACTGCGTTCGAAAAACCCAAGGGTGAAGGACAGCCAAAAACAGGCCACTGGCCAGCGCACGCTGGCATCGCTGACCAGGGGCAGGCGCAAGCCCTTGTGCAGCTTGCCCGCGCCCTGCGTGATCACCGGTTGCAACAAGATGCCCAACGCCAACAGCGTCTGCCGCACCGACACGCGGGCTCCGGAGGCGGCCAGCATCTGCTCCAGACTGGCCACCGTGTGAGTCTCGAGAAAATCTGCCAGTTCCAGACGGGGACCCTTGATGCTGAGTTCGCCGTCGATCGAGGCGTCCAAGCTGGCTTGCGCATGCGCCAGGTCGGTCGCGGCATGAGCGACGCGGGCCACTTTTTCCAGACGGACCCACAAACGCGCCAGCACCAAAGGGCTGTGGCGAATGAAGTCGGCCTGCTCGTCCACGTCAAACGCGCCAGCCGTGATGAAAGGAAAACGTCGCCCCGACGCGTCCTGACTGGCCAGCCAATGTCCGGCCAGCCCGACCTGACTTTTCAGGCCCAGCACCGCGAACAGCACCGGCGGCGCAGCGTCATAGACCAGTTTCCAGCGCAGGTCCACGGCCAGCCGCTCCATGGTCTGCGCCTGCCACTGATCCAGGCTCTGTGTCATCGCGACCTGCTTGGGACTGCGCACGAAGTCGCCGCGCGAGGGCAGTTTGCCAAAGTACACGACGTCGGTGCAGGACACCGGGGCGCTCATGGCTGAACTCCCTCAAGGGCCGTCGATACGGTAACGGGCGCCGCGATGGGTGCCGTAGCAGCAGGCACTGCGGCAGGGGCCTCTCCGCTGGTCGGCGCATCAGGCCCACCGGCCACCAAAGCAGGCAACGCCCCCGGTCGGCCATTGCCTGAAGGCAGGCCGCCGGCATTGCCCGTGGCCGGCGCGGGAGCAGGAGCAGGCGCGGCGTTGGACGCATTGGAGACGATGCGCAACTGCAATGCCACGGCCAGCGCGCCCTGCGGCCAGCGCAACTCAAAGGCGCCCGCCTCGTTGCGCTTGCGCTGCGCTGAGTTAATCATCTTTTCCAGACCGAAATGCCCCGGCTCATTGAAGAACTCGACGGTGCGCCCGTCATATGTCACGCCGCTGATTCTCACCCCGGGAACGCCAGGGCCCGGCCACACAAAGTGTGTCCATTTGGCCGCCGCGTTGCGGTAGCGCAGCACCTGCCCATCAATGTCCACGGTGTACTCGGTCAGACCAGGCACGGCTTGCGGAAGCAACTCAAACACGGTCTGAGCTTCGGCCACGGTGGCGGATGCCCCTCCCCCACCACTGGCCGTGGCGCCCTGACCGTTCAGCGGCGCCACCCAGGTCGCCAGTCCGTTGGAGAACTCCGGTAGCAAGCGCACTCCCATGTCCGCCCAGGTCCGCGGGTTGACCGTATCACCACGGCGCACGACCAGCGCTGCCAGCGACTGTTCGACGAACTTGGCGACCGAGCCTTCAGACCCGAACACCTTGGCAATCTCACCCGCACTGGCTTCGACCTTGGAGCTGCGGTCAAACGGGTACTTCGCAGACAAGCTGCGCTGATAGGGCTCGAACACCTGGGCCATCCAAACACGGTTGAGTTCGGACTCGGTGGGGCGCACGATGACCGCGAAGGCCTGCATCAAAGGGCGCACCAGCACGGGCCGCAGCGTGGCTTTGGCCGAATCGCTCATGCCATTGAGCATCTGCTCGTCCACGAGCTTGAGCGCCTCGGCCAGCTCCGAATTGCCTTCCAGCGTTTGCACCATCAACTGGCGCGAGGCCGGACCAGGATCGCCCTGGTTTTTCATCTGGTTGAAACGGGTGCGGACCTTGGACAAGGCATCCAGGTAGGTACGCACCAGCGTGGCGCCGCCATCGCGCGGCATCATCAAGCGGTTCAGACCCACGAACTCCTTGCCAATCGGCCCCAAAGGAATGTCCGCGGTGGGCATTTTCACGTCGACATTGAGATTCACCGGCGAGGGGGTCATGCGCAGGATCGCCTGCTTGAACCACTCCCCGAAACCACGTTGGCCTTGCGCCAACCGCTCGTTGAGCGCGGAGGGGTTGTCCCAGGCAGTCTGGTCATACAAGGTCTGCATCAGCCGCCCCACCGGCGACTCGGCCGGATCGCCCAGGCGGTTCATGTGCACCACCGCCTTGTCAAAGCTGCCGAATTCGGCCACGGTGATGCCCTGCATGAACTTCTGCCATTCGCGCACGTACTCGGTCTTGTAGAGCTGCGTGAGCGATTTCTGGATCTGCTCGGGGCTGCCTTCCAGAGTCAGGTCGTCAGCGGCGGCGGTCTTGAGCACCCAGTCGGTGGACTGCAACTCCTGGTTTGCCGCGTTTTTGATCGCCTCCTTGATGTATTGGTCCCAGGCCTCTCGCGTGAAGGTGCCGGAGATGGCATAGCTGCCTGCGATGATCTGACGATCCTGATCGCTCACCAGGCGGGCCACGGTCATCGGCGCAAAGCGGGTCGCGGAACGGGCCTTGATGTCGGCATAGACTCGCTCACGCGCCGGCATGCCCTTGATGACGCGGCGCAGATTCTCGCGGGTCTGGTCCAGCAGACCCAGGTTCAACTCCTGCTGCGGGAAAGCGGGGTCGGTCATCTGCGCCAGCGCAAAGGACATGATGTGTTCGGCGCTCTGGATCAATTGGTCGCGAGGCATGGTGCCGCGGTTGGCCTCCAGCCAGCTGCGCCAAAAACGCGTGAGCTGATCGCTCATGTGCCCCGGTTCCAGGCGACTTCGATCACCCAGCATCAGATAAGCCTTCAAGGCGTTGTAGGCCTCGGATACATTGGTGCTGGACGCGTTGCTGTAGGCCGAGTTGGCCGTCGCCGTTGTCACGCCATCTGCGGCGGGGGCGTCAGAGACGCGCTGGAGGGGACGCAGCTCGCCCGCATGGTTGTTGACCTCGGCCAGGTATGCGGCGATGGCTTGCTCCACCGGCTTGAGCATCACAGCCTGCAGGCCGGCAAAGTATTCCTGCTGCAGCTTGTCCTCGATGGCCTGCCCCTGGTAGAGCCCCAGCCCCAGCGAGAACGGCCGGCTCGTGCGGTAGTGCTGCATTTGTACCAGCCGGTCTTGCAGGATCTCCAGCGCGTCCAGTCGCGATTGCAGATCAACCCGGTTGTCCTGCACCCGCTGGGCCTTGGCCAGGTCAGCCTGCACATTGGTGACCAGTTGGCGATTGCCCAGGTACGACCAGGTCCAACTGCCCAACAAGGCCCCCATCAGAAGCACGCCACCGAAGAAGCTGGCATAGCGCAGGTTCAGCTTGGTGCGGCTCGTGTATCGCTGCACCAGTTGGCGGTCGGCGAAGATGACCTTGGAAAACAGCTCCTTGAGGAAGAAGCCACTCTGGGAGTAAACGGCCGATGCAGCACCGACTTGCAACTGCAAGGCGAACTGCTCGGCCACGCGTTCGCTGGCACGCCCGGTGGACTGACCTTCCTGCACGGCGCTGGTGAAGTAAAACCCGCGGAAGATCGGCCGGTACTGGTAGGGGTTTTCTTCAAACAGCGTGGTGATGAAGGTGCGCAAGGCGGGCTTGAGGGCCGCGAATTCGAGGGGGAAGGTCAGCACACCCGGGGGAAGTTGCTCGCCCCGGTGCATGGACATACGCACCACCGAGGCCTCTTTCAACCCCTCATACAACTGGTCAAAATGCCCGTCAAAAGCGGCCACGGCATCGGCCTTGCCAGTGGTGTCGTAAGGCAAGGTGGCGCCCCAGACCTTGTCACGCTCGTCACGATCGCGGTCTTCAAAAAAATCGACGAAGCCTGCAATCAGGTCGGCCTTGGTGAAGACCACGTACACCGGCGCAAAGACTTCGAGCTTTTCCGTCAGCTCTTGCACGCGCTGGCGCAGTTTGCGGGCCAGATCAATGGCGAACTCAGGCTTGTTGGCACCCAGTTCGGCCACGCTGGCAGCGATGATCACGCCATTGATGGGGGCCTTGGGCCGATGCTTCTTGAGCAGCGACAAAAAGCCCATCCATTCACTGCGGTCCTCTTCGTGCACGGCATAGCGGCCGGCGGTGTCCAGCAAGATGCCTTCGGTGGTGAAGAACCAGTCGCAATGACGGGTGCCGCCAATGCCCTGAATGATGTTGTCGGTGCCATCGCTGCTGCCTGCAAACGGAAACTTCAAGCCCGACTTGACGACAGCCGAGCTTTTGCCTGCTGCTGGGTTGCCAATGACGGCATACCAAGGCAATTCATACAAGGCCGCAGCGCCTGAGGTTTCACCCAGCCTGGATGACTTGATGAGCTTGACGGCTTCAAGCATGCGCTCGCGCACAGCCTGCACTTCGTCGCGCTTGTCTCCGCTGACCGACCTGACGGCCTTGTCGGCCTCCGCGTTCATGGCCTGCTCAAGCTGCGAGGCCGCCTTGGCGGCCCGTGCACGACGCAGGGCCCACACCACCAGCCAGGCCAGGGCGATCAATCCAAGGACCACCGCCGCCCAGACCAGTCCGATCTTGAGCGTGTCAGCCCCCAGGAACAGCAAGCCGGCCAAGGCCGCCACACCGATGACGGTGAGCACTCGGGGGTCGAGAAAAAACTGCCAGATTCTCTGCATGATTCCAGTCCAGATCTATCAAGTCGTGGCTTGGGCCGAAGGCGGCAGCCAAGTCCAGGGAAGCAGGGCCACCGCGATGCGGTCGTGCGGCGACTGAACGTTCAAGGCCAGCGTGACGCCTGTGTGGCCATCTTGTTGAACGGCCCCGACGGCCAGCGCCAATGGCACCAGTGAGGCTGCCAGACCCAGATCGCCACAGGCTGCGCCCACTCGGGCCACGCACAACATGGGGTCCAGCTGCGGGGCCACGCCTTGCAAGGCTTCAAACACTTCGGCGGTGCGACTGGCGCGGTGGTCGCCATCAGCCACCACCAGGGCCAGGTCAGTGTCACAAGCGCCTGAGACGCTCAAGGCTTGGCGCATGGCCTCTTGCAGCGTGGTGGGCCCGACGCGCCCCGCCGCATCGGCCGATTTGTCACGGCGCAGACGCACCGGCCGGAACAGGCGCGCGGGCTCAGGGGCCATGTCAGGCAGGCCGGGCCAGTTGGTGGTCGTCAGCAACACAGCTGCGGCAGCTTCGCCGGGGATACGACCGGTTTGGTGGGCCCCCGTGAACAGCTCGCCCACGGCTTGTCGGCGTTCGATCTCGACTTCGTCGAGGGCACTGTCGGCCACCAGAAGCACGCACCACTGGGGATCGGCCTCGCGAGCCCATTGCACGGCTTGCTGGTCCACCAAGGCCCACAGGGCATCGCCATGATCGAGCGCGTGCACATGCAATGCAGGGGGAATGTCGCGCAAAGCGTCGGCTTCATCGGCCAGACTGGCACAGCGCATTCGTAGCCAGGCCGTCAGGTGCTCACGTTCGACCTCGGTCCAGTCAGAAGGGACGAACAGGCGCACCGTCAAGCGGGGCAGGGTGGCAGCTCGATTCACATCACTCCGGGGTGGCGGAGTCAGGCCACTGAGGTGTGCTTTCATGGTGGGTTCCGTCACCGCATCGGGCCGCGATCCGGAAGCGCCCGGGTGCTGCGCTTCAAGCCAGCTCATGGCCATCTCCGCGACGCGATTGAACAGCTGATCGGCAGGCTGCTGCAGCAAGGCCAGCACCCGCACCACACGGTCACTCACCTCAGCGGGCAGGCGTTCGCGCAGAGGCTCAACGTCGAGTTCTTTAACGCGCGCGGCGAACACGGGGGCGCCGTCCACGTCTTGCAGGTGCGCGTCCAGATCAGGTCGGATCTCGCCGGCGCGTATCTGCATCAAAACCTGCTCGACGCCAACGCCCGCTGCTGAATGCACGGCGGCGTCCACCACCGCCACGCTGAAGCTGCGGGGATCCGTTGCGGCCGACAAGGTCTTGCCCCCCTCGGCTGAAGCAAGGACAGAGCCGGGCACCCGCAGAGGGCTGCCCGCCTGGTTGCGCAGGCGGGCCACGCCCCACAGGGCCAGCAGCAACACCACCGTCAGCACCACGGGCAGCACCAATAACTGCAAGACGATCTCGGCGCCGGACACGTCATGCCCCGTTGTTTGCCACCGCCACAGCGTGACCAGCCACACCAGGGCCGCCACGACCAGCCACAACATCCCCGCCTTGAACGCTTTGCTCATCTTCGTACTGCCAATGGGTGCGCGATCAAATACCGGTGCTCAACACCTGAGAGGCAATCAGCGTGGCGCCGCAGGCGCACTTGTCGCCATGGCGGGCCGCCGGTTGGCCGTCAATGATCATGGTCGCATCGCCGGAGACGATCACGCTGGTGCCATGGTCCCGCTTGGGACAGGTCACCTGGTCGCCCACGCGAGCAATGCGTCGACCATGGGCATCGGAAACCCCCGATGCCCCGACCACCGTTCCCCCATGGTCGGTGGTGTCACCCAAAACGATGAAAGGACGCCCCATGTCACCCGACTCCCTGTGTATTCATGGCCCGCACCATGGCAGGCAGGGGCGCAGTCTAAAGGCTGGCGCACACCGAGACGATCCCCCGTTGGGACGGGGACTGTTACTTGATGTTTCTGCGGCGCAACTCGACGTGGCCGAAATCCATGAGGCGCCAGCGTCCACCCCAGGTCATCCCCAGCTGCTCGGCGACCTGGCCATACAACTCGTAGCCGCGCATGACCCAGGGGTCTTTTTCCGAGATGACGAGTTTGCCTTCGCGCAGAAAGGCGCAATCGGCGGCCAAACCGTACTGGTGGTAGCTTTGCCAGGCGCCGGCGTTCGTGACATGGCCACCCTGGCTGGCCAGCAGGGTCTGGCGTTCCGGGCTGCGATAGCCTTCCAGCAGCGCCATGTCGTAGCCATGCTGCTCTTTCATGACTTTGAAGATGGTGAGCAGGCGCTGCACAAATTCATCGTCCATGCGTCCCCAGCGTCGATCGGCGCTGGACAGCATCGGCCGCACCACTTCAACCTCGGCCGTCATGAACACTTGCGGGGGCAAGGGCGGGGGGGGAACCAACTGCTCGCCTCGCAGCAAATGGGCCACGTGGTCGTTGCCGTCATTGCCGCGTTCCTCAAAAGCATCCAGCGTGCGGGCTCTTTGGGAGCCGGTGCTCCACCACCAGACCGTGGCGGCAGGCAGGGTCAGCAGGACCATGCTGAGTACCGCCCAGGGCCAGCGCTTGGCCACCCAGTGGCCCGTGCTACCGGCTGCCACCGCCCATTGCACGCCGGTCTGCCGCGCCGATGACCGCGCCTGTCGGGCGACACCCTGCGATCCACGTCGCCAGCGGTGCCAAGCGGCGCGAACATGCGCCACGGCCACCTGCCGCCAGTGCGGAAACACCAGCAATGCCAGGGCCACGCAGCCCAGCATGAAATACCCAAAAATCAACCCTGCCAGCATGATTTTGTAACGATTGTTTGCGGACCGCTTGAATTGCGGCGATTGGGATCCGAACACACCTTTGGAGCTTCTAGAATCCGCGCTTTGGTAAAAATAAATCCAACAAGGGAGTCGGCGTGAGCTATCCAAGGGACGCAAAACAAGCCCATCAGAACGCTTCGGCACGGACACGACGCCCCGACCTCGAACGTCCCAGCCTGTTCGCGGGGATGGACGATCAACCGGCATCGAACGACACCCAGCGGGTGCGGATTCTATCGACGCTGGAGTCCAGCCGACGCGCCTCGGCCCCAGGCCGACCTACACGCCAAAACAAGTCATCCGACCGCAGCCATCGCGGCAGCTGGCTGCACGGCGCCTTGTGGGGTGCCATGGGCATGGGGGTGCTGGCCTTGACGGCGGGTTTCGTCATGGTGATCCAGGAACCCCACGCGGCAAGCCCGAAGCCCGCCGTGATCACACCCAAGCCGGCCCAAGCGGACCAGCGCACGGCGCAAGCCTTGTCATCCCATGGTCCAGACCAGGTGAGCAAGGACGCGCCGCCCGCTGCTGGCCCGGCGGTGATCGAGACACAAGCACCGCAAGCCCCATTGGCCGCACTCACGTCCCTGAACACCCCCGAGGCCGCCTCCGCCCCGACGGTCGTGGCCAAAACTGCCCCGGCGCAAGCGACCGAACATCAGCCCAGCAAGGTCAAACCACCCGAGGTCAAGGCAGCCGCCAAACCCAAAGCGGTCCAGAAGGGACCAGACGACGACGTCGCTTTGCTGGAGGCCATGTTCGCGCACACGGGCGGCCGCGCCACGCCATTGTCGGCCCGACAGGATATTCAGCAGCGCTGCGGACAATTCACCGGGGACGAAGCCCGCGCCTGCCGCACCGAGGTCTGCCGCAACCACGCCACGTCAGCCATTTGCCGCTGAGCGCCCTGCCCCAAAATCACCCCGCACAATCGAGGCTGAACCCTGGCGGGCAAGCGCCGCGGCGTCGAGCTTGATAGCATCGAGCCCTTTTCCCCTCGGCTTCCCTTGCAACGCCTCGAAAGCGCGCCATGACCACCCCTTCCCTTCGAGCCCTCGACGCCGCACGCGACAGTGATGAGGGCACGCCCGTGTCCGTCAAGATCCGCGAACGCCTCAAGGCCGCGCAAAAACGCTTTCACGCCAACGACAACATCGCCGACTACATCGAGCCCGGTGAACTGGCCAAGCTTTTGGATGAAGTGCAGGACAAGATCGGCGCCGTGCTGTCCAGCTTGGTGATCGACACCGACAGCGATCACAACACCCAGGACACCGCCCGTCGCGTGGCCAAGATGTTCCTGCACGAAACCTTCAAGGGCCGCTATCACCAGTCGCCCGCAGTGACAGAGTTCCCCAACGCGGAACGTCTGAATGAACTGATGATCGTGGGCCCCATCACCGTGCGCAGCGCCTGTTCGCACCATCTGTGTCCCATCCTGGGCAAGGTCTGGGTGGGCGTCATGCCCAACGAGCATTCGAACCTGATTGGTCTGTCCAAATACGCCCGCCTGATTGACTGGGTCATGAGCCGTCCGCAGATTCAGGAGGAAGCCGTCACGCAAGTGGCCGACCTGCTGCAATCCCACATGAATCCCGACGGCCTGGCCGTGGTCATGGAGGCCGACCACTTCTGCATGCAATGGCGCGGCGTCAAGGACATGGAGTCGAAGATGATCAACAGCGTCATGCGAGGCTCTTTCCTGAAAGATCCCAACCTGCGCCGCGAATTCCTGGCACTGGTCACCAACAAGAAAGGCTAGGCCCCCATGCTCGTGCGACTTCTTTATGCCAGCCGGGCCACCCAGCCGCTGGGCCCCGACGCCATCGACGCCATCCTGGCAAGGTCTCGTAAGGACAACCCGGCGCTGGGCGTGACCGGTCTGCTGTGCCACAGTGGTGACATCTTCATGCAGGTACTGGAAGGCGGGCGCGCTGTCGTCAACGAGCTCTACACACGCATTGCCAGCGACCCACGCCACAGCAACGTCATCCTGCTGAACTACGAAGAGATCACCGAACGCCGCTTTGCCAGCTGGACCATGGGTCAGGTCAATTTGTGCAAGGTCAACCCCTCGATCTTGCTGAAATACTCGGAACGGCCCGTGCTCGACCCCTACGTCCTGCCCGGCAAAGTGTCCCTGGCGCTGCTGGAAGAATTGATCGCCACCGCGTCCATCGTTGGACGCCCCTGCTGACCTGGGCCTCAAGCCCCCCTCGACATGTCTGAACTGATTGATTCCAATGGCCAGCCAGCCGTGCAGGTGAGCGCCCCAGACGGCGCTCAAGCCACCATCTTGTTGCAAGGCGCCCATGTGGTGTCCTGGGTGCCGGCTGCCTCCACCGAGCAGCTTTATCTATCGCCCAAGGCCGTCTATGCCCCCGGCCAGGCTGTGCGTGGCGGCGTGCCCGTGATCTTTCCTCAGTTTGAACAACGCGGCCCCGACCGCAGCCTGCCCCGACATGGCTTTGCCCGCACCCAAACGTGGCAGCTTGAAAGCAAGCGTCAGGGCAGTGATCACGGCCAGGCCACGTTGACCTTGACCGACAACGAGGCCACCCGGGCCATCTGGCCGCACGGCTTTACGCTGGAGTTGACCGTGGCCGTGAGCGGTGCGCAACTGGACCTCGAACTGTTCGTGCACAACACGGGCACCACCGCCTGGCCATTTGCCGCTGCACTGCACACCTACTTGGCCGTATCCGACCTGGAGAAGGTGCGCCTGCAAGGCTTGCAAGGCCTGCACTACCAGGACAGCCTCCGGGGCGACGAGGCCATTGAAGACCACGCCGAACGTCGTTTCTACGGCGAGATCGATCGCATCTATGGCCAAGCCGGCAACCTGCTGCTGCGCGACGGCTCGCGCCAGCTGGGCATCGGTTCGGCCAACCTGCCCGACGCCGTGCTCTGGAATCCAGGCCCGGACAAATGCGCGACCTTGCGCGACATGCCCGCCGACGGCTGGCGACACATGCTGTGCGTGGAAGCTGCCCGCATCACGCAGCCCAAGACCCTCGCGCCAGGCGAGGACTGGGTCGGCCGTCAGAGCCTGCTGCTGCAAACGCCCTAACTGCCCGACAACAATCGCTTGATGTCGGCAGTCAGTGCATCTGCACCCAGGCCGTAGCGCGCAAACAGACGCGTCCGCCCTTGCGGATCAAACACGAACGCACCGGCCGTGTGGTCCATGGTGTAGCTCTGGCCATCTTTGGTGGGCACCTTCTGGAAGAAGATCTTGAACTCGCGCGCAGCCTCGTTGATCTGATCCTGTGATCCGGTCAAGCCGACGAAGCTGGGGTCCAGCGCCCGCACATAGTTCTTGAGCACGGCCGGCGTGTCTCTCTCCGGGTCGACCGTGATGAACACGCCTTGCAGGCGATCCCCTTGCGGGCCCAGGCGACGATGCACTTCGGCCAAGTCAGCCATCGTGGTGGGGCACACGTCAGGGCACTGCGTGAAGCCGAAAAACACAAACACCACCTTGCCCTTGAACTCGGCCAGAGTACGGGTCTTGCCATCGCCGTCCTTCAAGGAGAACTGGCGAGCGTAGTCTGCCCCCGTGATGTCCACCGCATTGAAGGCGGACACCGAAGGCGCGCCCGGCACGGTCCTGTCGTTCTTGTCGCAGGCCGCCAGACCTGTCAGCACCGCGGCACTAAGCGCCAGCAGGCCCATGCGGCGTGTCCATTGCTTGCTCATGCGCACCTCAAATCAAATCGTGACGTAGTGGTCCACCAGCAATGCGGCAAACAGCAGCATCAGGTAGATGATCGAAAAACGAAAGGTTTGGCGCGCCAACTTGTCGCTGTAGCGGCGCCACAACCTGAATGCATAGCCCATGAAACACAGCCCCAGCACCACGGCTGAGGCCAAATAAACCCAGCCACTCATGCCGTAGATGAATGGCAGCAATGTGCCTGCCAGCAGCACCACGGTGTAGAGCAGCACATGCAGGCGCGTGAACTCATTGCCATGCGTCACCGGCAACATCGGCAAGCCAGCCCGCGCATAGTCGTCGACCCGGTACAGAGCCAGGGCCCAGAAGTGTGGTGGGGTCCACAAAAAAATGATCAGGCACAGCATGAGCGCTTCGGGCTCGACCGCACCGCGCATCGCAGCCCAACCCAGCACCGGAGGCATCGCACCCGAGGCCCCACCGATGACGATGTTCTGTGGCGTGAGCGGTTTGAGCACAACGGTATAGATCACCGCATAAGCAACGAAGGTCGCCAAGGTCAACCACATGGTCAAGGCATTGACCCACAGCAGCAATACGGCCATGCCCAGCAGACACAGGCTGGCGCTAAAGGTCAGCGTCTGGGTGCGGGTCAGTTCGCCGCGGGCCGTGGGCCGCCAGGACGTGCGCTTCATGCGCGAATCGATGTGCTGCTCGATCAGGCAATTGAAGGCGGCTGCCGCCCCCGCCACCAGCCAGATGCCGATGCACGCGGCCAAAGCGATCCAGGCCTGCTCCGCCGAGGGCAGGCCGGGGACGGCCAGCAGCATCCCGATCACGGCACAAAACACGATCAACTGTACGACCCGAGGTTTGGTCAGCACATAGAACTGCTTGAAGCGCGAAGGCAGGCTCACGGCAGGAAGGCTCGAAGCAACAGAGTCAGTCATGGAAGGTCCATCAGGCCAAGTTCATTCTAAGACAGCGTCCGCGCGCGGCTGCACCAGCAAACGCACCAACCACCACAACAGCAAGGCCGCACCCAAGGTGTGGCCCAGCGCCGCCACTAAGGGCCAGCCCAGCACCACATTGCTCAAGCCTGTGAGCAGTTGCCAGACCGCCAGCCCCCACAGACCCAGCGCCTCGCGACGCCAGCGAACGCTGCGCCACAAATGCCACCCCACCCAGGCCATCGCCAGCAACACCACCACGGCCGCACAGCGGTGCGCCACATGAATCGCCGTCAAGCCAGCCAGGGTGATCTGTCCGCCCGCGCCATCGCCGCCCAGCGGACGCAACAAGGTGAAGCCCGTTTGCCAGTCCATGTCAGGCCACCACTGACCCTGACACATCGGCACCTCGGTACACGCCAGCACCGCGTAATTGGTGCTGACCCACCCCCCCAGTCCCATCTGGATCACGGCCAGTGCCAGCACCAGCCAGATCCGTCCTTTCAGAAAATGCGAACCCCGCCTGGCTTGCGCTCCATCAGCCCAACCACCGCTCTGCAAAGCCCGCGCCTGTGCGGTCAGCAAAGCCACGCCGGCCAGGCCACCCAACAAGTGGCCAGTCACCACCAGCGGGTACAGCTTGAGCGTGACCGTGAAGGCCCCGAAGGCCCCTTGCACGCACACCCAGGCCAAAGTCCAGGTAGCCCACCAAGGCGACAGGCGGCTGCCACGCTTTCGACCCCACCAGGCGGCCAACATCAGACCAATGATCAAAGCGCCAACCGCCGAAGCAAGGTAGCGGTGAATCATCTCGACCCAGGCCTTGCCATGCGTCACAGGCCCGCTCGGTAAAACTGCCTGGGCCTGCTGGATCAGGTCATGCGCTCCCACTGGGCTGTTGTGGCCATAACAACCCGGCCAATCCGGGCAACCCAGACCTGAATCGGTCAGCCGGGTGAAGGCACCAAAGACCACCAGGTCCACGGTTAAAAACAAGGTGACCACGGTCAAGGCCCCTTGCCAGGCCGGCCAACCGCGCAAGCCGGCCCGGCGGCCCTTCACGACAACCCAGGCCGCCGGCAGCACGGCCAACAAGGCGCCCACCAGAGCGACTTCCAGCGCCGGATTCCAATCGATCCACCCGCTCATAAAAGTCTCAACGCCCCGCCTCGTCCCACGATTCATTGGCCTTCATCAAGCGACTCAAATCGCGCTTGATCTTGCTGGCATCGGGTTGCGCCGGGAAGCGCATCATCCAGACGCCCTTCGGATCGACCAGGTAGAGATGCGCAGCCAAGGTCTGGCCAGCGTCCGGCGCCAGCCACTTCGCCACGGCTGCAAGCGGTGCACGCAAGACCCACGCCCCGTCCAGGCCGGGCCTCAAGGCCTCGCGCACCGGCGCATCGTCACTCACAATCCAGACGCGGTCGACGCGGTCCTTGTCCTTGCCCAAAACCTCACGCACCTGTCGCTGCCAGTACAGGTTTTGCTCGCAGGCGACATCGCAGGCACCGCCCGCCACCGTCACGAACAGCCATTGCCCCTTCAAAGAGGACAAGGCCACGGCCTTTCCTTGCAAGTCGGTCAGAGGCAGGTCGGCATCAGGTGGCATCGGCACCGCCGGCAGGATCAAGCTACCGTAGTTGACCCGACCCTGCGGCCGGATCACGTAGTAGCTCAGGTATGACGCGACCACCGGAGCGGCACAAACGGCCAGCACCAGCAGCATCTTCAGCCGCCCCATGCGGGTGCGCTGCGCGGGCACCTCCTGAGCGGTCGGCAGGCTGTGAACACTCAACTGCACCAATGGATCAGCGCGGTCGTTGGCGGAAGGGGCGGATGAGTTGGAACCAGACATACAGTCCTGTAATCAAGGCGGCCATGGCGAACCACTGAGCCGCATACGCGTGGTGCTTGCCGACATCGGAAGCAGGGGCCGGCCAGTCTCGCAGCAATGGCAGGTGAGATGAATCTTCGGCGGAGCCATTCGCACCAGGGGCCATGGTGTTGTCCAGCACTTCAGGCTGCATTTGCAGGACGGCACCGGGACGGATCAACTGACCCAATTGTCGAGCCAATCCAGCAGAGTCGATATTCTGGACGATTCGAGGCCCAGATGCCGTCGAGGCCGGCAAGTCCACCCCCAGGCTAAACGCCCGCGATGGCTCGTCGATCAAGCGGCCCTGCAATGTAACGAGCCCGTCGGGGGTCAGGAATGGTGGCAGCCTCGTTCGATCCAAACTGTTGCGCGGCAACCAGCCGCGCTGCACCAGGACCACGCGGGCCGCACACGCCCCAACGGCATCCAACTGCAAGGGGGTCACGACATAGAAACCGGCCCGCCCAGACATGGCCCGGTTGTCCAGCATCACGCTGTACTTCGTCAGCCAATGCCCGCGCAACTCGACGCGGCGATGCTGCTGTTGAGCCCAGGCATGCGCATCGCAGGGCACGGACGCGTTGTTCAAAGGCGCAAGCCGACCCTGTTCGAGCATGTCGGCCTGACGTGCCAGCTTGACTTCTGCGCGCCTCAACTGCCACCGCCCTAGCGAGGTGGTCAGCAGCACCGACGCCACGGCCGCCACCAGCACCACGGCTTTTTGAAATCCTGGTTTCACGCCGACGCCCGAAATGCTGGCATGCCGACATAATGGCCCATCATGAAATTCATCTTCGTCTTCGCACTGTTGGCCATCATTGGCGCCCTGGTCATGGCAGGCCGGGCCCTGCTCAAGGATGGCCGTGACGGCCAAACCAAGAGCAAGCGCATGCTCCATGCCCTGGCCTGGCGCGTGGGCTTGTCAGTGGGGCTGTTTGCCTTCATCCTCATCAGCTACAAGCTGGGCTGGATTCACCCCACCGGCATACCGTTATAGACCGCCTTACATCCAGTACACGACCACATACAGGCCGAGCCAGACCACGTCCACGAAGTGCCAGTACCAGGCGACCCCTTCAAACCCGAAATGGCGATCCTTGGTGAAATGACCCTTCATCAGACGCAGCGTGATGACCAGCAGCATCAGCGTGCCCATGAAGACGTGGAAACCGTGAAAACCCGTCAGCATGAAGAAGGTCGAACCGTAGATGCCCGATGACAACTTCAGGTTGAGGTGGTGATAGGCCTCGTAATACTCAAACCCTTGCAGACCCAGGAAGGTTGCGCCCAGCAAGATCGTCAGCCACATGAAGGCAATGGTTTTGCTGCGGTGATCCGCGATCAGCGCATGGTGCGCAATGGTCAGCGTGACACCCGATGACAGCAGCAAGGCCGTATTGATGGTGGGAATCGGCCAGGGCCCCATGGTGCGGAAAGCTTCCACCGTGCCGGCAGGCGATGCCGTGGCACCAGGAAAATCGCTGGGCCACAAGGCCTTGAAATCAGGCCACAGCAGCGCATTTTCAATGTCACCCAGACTGGGGACCGAGTGATAGCGCGACCAGAACAAGGCGCCGAAAAAGGAGGCGAAAAACATGACCTCCGAAAAAATGAACCAGGCCATGCTCCAGCGGAAGGACGCATCAATGCGATCGCTGTACAGCCCGCCTTCGCTTTCGCGGATGGCCTCGCCAAACCAGCGCTTGAGCACAAAAGCCCACCACAGCAAACCAAACAGCACAGCGTAGGCGCCCCACTGCGCGCCATTGACCCACCGCGAGGCCCCCAGCACCACGAAGAACAAACCGCACGCCGCCATCACGGGATGGCTGGACGGGCTGGGTACAAAGTAGTAAGGCGCTTGCCCTTTAGGAACCGCTGCCGACATGTTGCTCTCCTGGATACCGTTGCTTGAAAAGGTTATTGAAAAAACAATCAGTGCGCGACACCACTGTTCACGACCCAACGGACCAGCAGGACCAGCACCGCCACGAACATCACTGCAGCAATCAAGCCGGCCACGATGATTTGCGTGGGCTTGATCCTGGCGACATCCTGCGCGTGGTCCGCCCCCTTGCGCACTCCAAAAAAGCCCCACGCCACGGCTTTGATCATCTGCATGACCGAAGAAGCCTTGTCCTGCCCGCCGTCATCACTCATAGCGCCCCCTTCGGGGCCGCAGGCACCTTGCCACCCACCTCGAAAAAAGTGTAGGACAAGGTGATGGTCGGCACATCTTTGGGCAACTTTGGATCGATCACGAAAACGACGGGCCAGCGCTTGCTCTCGCCCGGCTTGAGAATGTATTCATTGAAGCAAAAACACTGCAATTTGTTGAAGTGCGCGGTGGCTTGCTTGGGGGCGTAACTGGGAACGGCTTGGGCCGCCATGGTGCGGCTCTGCGTATTGCGGAACTCGTACATCACGGTGGTCATCTGACCCGGATGAACTTGCAGGGAGCGCACTTCGGGTTTGAATTCCCACACACCACGGGCGTTGGCATCAAACTCAACCGTGATGGTGCGAGTCAAATCCACCTGCGTGTTGGTGGTCGCATTGCCGACGGCGTTGCCCGTGCCGCCTGCCGACACGCCGGGCACGCCCAGCTCGGCCACGGACAGCACATTGATACCCAGGGCCGTGCAAATGGATCGGTACATTGGCACCATGGCATAGCCAAAGGCAAACATCATGCAGACCACCACCAGCAGCTTGCCCACCATGCTCAGGTTGACCTGACGCAGGTGGGTCAATCGGGTGGCGGTGGCGGCTGAAGGCTCCATGCATGAGACCCGAGGTCAGTGGTGAAAAATGACCAACCTGGCCACAAACCCAACAAAGAAGAGCAGCGCCACCGAGGCCAGGATCAACGCCAGCCGCAGATTACGCGCGCGCAACTCCGCGGGAGCCGGTCGGGACGTTGGATGAGCTTGCGACATCAATGGACTCCTGGTCAACCGATCACGCGGGTTGCCGAGGCATCAAGCTTGGGCGGATTTTCGAAGGTGTGGAATGGCGCCGGTGATGGGATTTCCCACTCCAGTCCTTCGGCGCCGTCCCACGGTTTGGCGGGAGCGGGCACCCCCTTGCCACGCATCGCGGGGATCAGCACGACAAAGACGAAATACACCTGGGAAAAACCAAAGGCGAATGCCCCAATCGTGGCCACGGCGTTGAAGTCGGCAAACTGCATGGGGTAGTCGGCGTAACGACGCGGCATACCGGCCAGGCCGAGGAAGTGCATCGGGAAGAAGGCCACATTGAAGCCAATCAGCGAGGACCAGAAATGGACCTTCCCCTTCCACTCAGGAATCATCACGCCAGTCCACTTAGGTGCCCAGTAATAAAAACCGCCGAACATGGCGAACAGCGAGCCGGCCACCAGCACGTAATGGAAGTGCGCCACCACGTAGTAGGTGTCTTGCAACTGGATGTCGATGGGGGCCACGGCCAGGATCAGGCCCGTGAAACCACCCATGGTGAACACAAAGATGAAACCCACGGCCCACAGCATCGGGGCCTCGAACGTCATGGAGCCACGCCACATGGTGGCCACCCAGTTGAAGACCTTCACCCCTGTAGGAACCGAGATCAGCATGGTCGCGTACATGAAGAACAACTGCCCCGTTACCGGCATGCCGGTGGCGAACATATGGTGCGCCCAAACGATGAAACTGAGGATGGCGATCGAGGCCGTGGCGTACACCATGGACTCATAGCCGAACAACTTCTTGCGGGCAAACGCCGGAATGATCTGACTGATGATGCCGAAGGCGGGCAAGATCATGATGTAGACCTCGGGATGCCCGAAGAACCAGAAGATGTGCTGGTACATCACCGGGTCACCGCCGCCAGCGGGGTTGAAGAAGCTGGTGCCGAAGTGGCGATCGGTCAGCGTCATCGTGATGGCACCGGCCAGCACCGGCATCACAGCGATCAAAAGATAGGCGGTGATCAACCATGTCCACGAGAACATGGGCATTTTCATCAGCGTCATGCCAGGCGCACGCATGTTCAGAACGGTCACGATGATGTTGATCGACCCCATCACCGAGCTGGCGCCCATCAAGTGCATCGCAAAGATGCCGGCGTCCATGGACGGCCCCATTTGCAAGGTCAGCGGCGCGTACAGAGTCCAACCGGCAGCGGGTGCTCCACCCGGCATGAAGAATGAACTCACGAGCAACAAGGCAGCCGGAATCAACAACCAGAAACTGAAGTTATTCAGCCGCGCAAAGGCCATGTCGGAGGCGCCGATCTGCAACGGAATCATCCAGTTGGCGAAGCCCACGAAGGCCGGCATGATGGCCCCGAACACCATGATGATGCCGTGCATGGTGGTGAACTGATTGAACAGTTCGGGGTTGAACAACTGCAAACCTGGCTGGAACAATTCGGCACGGATGCACAAAGCCAGCACCCCGCCAATCATCAACATGGTCAAGGCAAACACCATGTACAGCGTGCCGATGTCCTTGTGGTTGGTCGCGAACACCCAGCGACGCCATCCGTGGGGGTGGTCGTGTGCGTGATCGTGGGCGTGGGCGTGGTCGCCGTGATCTAAAACTGCGCTCATGTCGAATCCTTTCCTTGTTCTGTCAGGTCAACGCCGCGTCACTTGCGGGCGGTCAGCACGTCAAGCGGCTGAACAACCTGCCCGGTCTTGTTGGACCAGTGATTCTTGGTGTAGGTGATGACCGCTGCGATTTCGGTGTCCGACAGCTGCTTCCATGAAGGCATGGCGTTGCGCCCGTGAAGCACCACCACGATCTGCTTGGTTTTGTCCGGATCCTGCACCACCGGCGAGCCATCCAGAGGTTTGATGGCACCGCCACCCTTGCCGTTGGGTTGATGGCAGGCCGCGCAATTGGATGTGTAGACCTTTTCACCCCGGGCCAGCAAGTCTTCCTGCGTCCAGACCTTGTTAGGGTCGTCGGCCTTGGCCTGCATTTCCTTAAGCTGCCCCTGCACCCATTGGCTATAGTCGGCCTCGGACAACACCTTCACATGGATCGGCATGTAGGCATGCTCCTTGCCGCACAGCTCGACACACTGACCATGGAAGTCGCCAACCTTTTCAGCGCGAAACCAGGTATCGCGCACAAAGCCAGGAATGGCATCTTGCTTGATGCCAAAGGCGGGCACTCCAAATGAGTGGATCACATCGTTGGCGGTGGTGATGATGCGAATCTTCTTATTGACCGGCACCACCAAGGGGTGATCAACCTTCAGCAGATAGTTGTCGCCAGCGGGAGTCCCCGCGTCAGACAAGGCACGCTGCGATGCATCCAGCGTCGACAGGAAGGCGATGCCCTCGCCTTCGCCTTTGAGGTAGTCGTATCCCCACTTCCACTGGTAGCCGGTGGCCTTGATGGTGAGGTCGGCATTGGTGGTGTCCTTCTGCGCCACAACCACCTTGGTGGCGGGCAGCGCCATGCCGATCACGATCAGGAAGGGGATCACCGTCCAGACGATTTCCACCGTGGTGGACTCGTGGAAGGCGGCAGCCTTGTGCCCCTTCGACTTGCGGTGCGCATAGATCGAATAGAACATGACGCCGAACACCACCACAAAAATCACGCTGCAGATGTAGAGCATGAAGTTGTGCAACCACTGCTGCTCGGCCGCGATCTTGGTGACCGGTGCCTGCAGATCAATCTGTCGCACCCCTGGCCCGCCCGGCAAGTCATTGACCGCCCAGGCCACTTGAGCACAAGCCAGCACGGCCAATCCAAAAGCACACTTCACGACACGCGAGGCGTCCGACACAAGGTCCTTGATCATTTCTTCGCTCGTCTCTGGTTGAACTTGATGATGGGAAACGTCTGTCTTTGGGAAACATGAGGCACATCCGGGCGACACCAACGTCGCTGCCAATGCCCTCAGTCCTCCATATGCTTGAGGACCCAGCGGAACTCATCCGCCAGCTGGCGCCGGTATTGCCGCTGGACAAACTCGCCCACGACCACACTGCGCCCCTGCCCCGACAAGCGCACCAGAGAACCGTCGTCCCGATCGGGTTCGACGCGCACCCAGCGCGGATTGAATTCAACACAATTGCTGCGCCCCCCGCTGTGCCGCTCCACACGGATCAGACTGGACCGCATGGCGATGTATTCGCGGTCGGCGCCATGACGGACGTACATCAGCAAGGCGACCCCACCGATCAACAATTCAACAAAAGCAAAGGGCAGCACATTGGCCGCCCCCAACACCCAGAACCCCAGCGACAGACCCAAGGACACCAGACACAAGGCCCCGTAGAGCACGAACAACTGCCGACGACTGAAGGCGCTATCACGCTTGAGCAGCCACTCTGCGCGCCAGCCGGACGGATCGGGCGCAACCACGGCAGCAGCACCTTGCATCATGGTCAGCAAAGGACGCCAGACCCCGAAGCGCAGGGCAGCAGATGACATTAAAGGGACTGGGGACAAGGCAGCAGGCATTGCGCCACGGCTCCAAGGCCACAAAGGGCAAATGGGCGAAACGCCCGAAATAGGCAACCCAGAATACGGGTCGACGCTGGTTACAGAGCATTCTAGCGACCGTCTTGAGCTGCCTCAAGGCGAAAACATTTGGTTTCTGCTATGAATAACCCGCGCTTTCGCCGGATTCACAACGCGTGGCGCTGTAACCCCACGAAATCGGTCAGCGCTTGGGCGCACCGTGCTTGATCATGGCTCGCATATCGTTGAGAGACACCTTGGTTTCAGGGGCCAGTTTGTGTCGGGGCGTCGGCTTGATGGCGTGCCCATAGACCACCTCAACCGTCATGCCCAAACGCCCATCGGGGCGACGCAAGGCCCGGCCCAACTCTTGGACCAGATCAGCCCGCCAGCGCGGCGTGCGCAAACCAGCCAAGCGGCCCTGCGCCACATTGCCACCCCAGGTGCGCAGCTCGGCCAGCAATTCCTCCGCGCTCGCCCAGGTCAGGGTGATGCGCTCCATGTCCATGACCGGATCGGCAAAGCCGGCCTCCACCAGCGCATCGCCCAGGTCATGCATGTCAATAAAATCGATGGTGGGCAAGGGCCAGTCCAAAACGCGATAGAGCGCCCTCAATTCGCGCGCGGTGTCCGGCCCCAGGCCGGAGCACATCAAGAACCCATCGACCGCCAGCGACTGTTCCCACTGCCTCAACAGCGTGGGCAAGTCGGAATGCGCGTGCAGCGCCATATTGGCCCACAACAACTGCACCCCCTCTTCAGGCCAAGGCACCGAATCGGGCGAGGTACTGAGCCAAACGGGATCGACCTCGCGTCGCCATGGGGCCCACCATGTCCGAGCGGCCTGTGATCGCCACTGCTCACGACTGCGCTCAGCCAACTCGGGCAAAACTTCGGCCACCCAGCGCCGCGCTTGCGGATAACGCTCCTGCACCGGCCCAGCCCCGCCCCCCAAGAAAGCCCCCCAATCGATCCAATGATCTGGCTGCAAGCGAATCGGCGCCAACTTGGCAGCCATGCGACGCGCAACCTCCGCATGCAGCCAGGGCGCTTGTGGCAATCGCGCCAGTCGACGCGCCTGGTGGTGCAATGCATGCGCTTGAGGCGCAACGGGCAACGCGACAGGGAGCGCTGCAGTGGGCAGTGTGGGATCAAACATGAAACGCCAAGCGCGTTAAAAAGCACCCTCCTGAGGGCGATGGCCGATCAAAAGGCCGCTCAGTATATTGACCGAATGCTTTACGCACTCCGCACCCACCCAACAACCTTGTCATCGTATCGAAACTGGCCAAGCCTGTGTGTGCTGTGCAGCCAATGGCAATGGCGGCCCATCTGCAGCGACTGCGAGCACACCTTTGCAAGACCTCAACCCCGCTGCCAGCGGTGTGCACTGGTGGTGAACGAGGGCCAATCGCGCTGTCTCGCGTGCGAAGACTATCCGCCCGAATTTGACCGGGCCATCGCCGCCGTGGACTACAGCGCCCCCTGGAGCGAGTTGATCGCGCGTTTCAAGTTCCAGGGCGACTCGGCGCTGGCCAAACCGCTGGCAGCCTTGATCGCTTCACGGCTGTCAGGCCACCCCAAAAAAAGAGGCCAGCCCCAGCTCATCATCCCCACGCCGCTGTCGAGCACACGCTTGCGCGAGCGCGGCTACAACCAATGCGGGCTGCTAGCCCAGCAGCTGTCGCGCAGGCTGAACACCCCGACCCTGCCCTTCGCACTGCGTCGGGTGAAGGACACGCCCCGAATGATGACGCTGCAGGCCGACGAGCGACGCCAGCAAATTCGCAACGCCTTTGAAGTCAGCACCGAGTACCGCCGGCAACTCGCGGGACGCCATGTGGCCGTGGTGGACGATGTGCTGACCACAGGCGCGACAGTGAACGAAATCACGCAGACGCTTAAAAATGCAGGCGTGCGCAGTGTCGCAGTCTGGGTGATTGCGCGAACACCCGCACCCCGCGCGATGGGGCCCGTGGCTATAGTCGAGCCATGAGTCCCATCATTTTTTCATCGCCGGACGACCTCAAAGCGCATGTGAGCCACGAAGTCGCCGTGACCGACTGGCTCTTGATCGACCAGCACCGCATCCACCAGTTTGCGCAGGCCACCGACGACCACCAATGGATCCACGTAGACCCGGAGCGCTGCGCGCGCGAATCCCCTTTTGGGGCCCCGGTGGCGCACGGTTTTCTGACCCTATCGCTGATCGGTGGCTTTCTGCAAAGCGGCGTGACCTGCGAACGCGTTCGGATGGGGCCGGTGAACTATGGGCTGAACCGGGTTCGGTTCATGTCGCCGGTGCGGGTGGACAGCCAGGTGCGCGGACGCATCACTTTGCTAGCCGTCGAAGACCTTCCAGAACAAACCGTGCAGGCAACTTGGTCCATCCTGGTGGAGATTGACGGGCAGACCAAACCGGCCTGTGTGGCCGATTTGTTGACGCGGTGGCAGTTCTAGGGCACGGCCGTCGACTGACACGTTGGAAAAAAGCCGAGCAAAAGAGCCCGGCTGAACCATTGGGTCAGAAGCTGTGACGGATACCGACCCCCACGTAGCTCGTTTTGCCACCGGCATTCACGCCAGCACCAGCGAACATCGGGATCTCGCTGGACCCCAGCGAAGTCAGGCCGGAGAAGGGGCCGCCATGCAGGGTAATGTTCCCAGCAGCGCCGAGCGACGCGGACGTTGCCACAGCCGAGCCTTCATGGTCACGCACTTGCCCAACGCGCGTGTACAGCGTGGTGCGCTTGGACAGGTTGTAGTCACCGATCAGCACCAGCGCTTCATTCTTACCCTTGGTGAAGTTGGTGAATCTGGAGACGCCGCCTTCAGCGCCGATACTGAAATTCCCGATGTCCTGACGGATGCCCAGACCCAAGGTTTGGACCGTGGCATTGGAAACCGTGACAAGCGCAGCAGCCGCACCGGTGCCTGCCAGGTCGAACTTGCCCTGATGAAACCCCACCGACAAACGGGTGGCCGGGCTACCCAGGTTGAAACGACCGTTCAGCGAGAAGCTGCTGTAATCGCCCATGCGGTAGAACGGCACATAACCACCCAAGGCAACATTGTAGATACCCGCATCCACGCCAAACTTGTTGCCGTGGTAGGCGGCGAGGAGCCGCATCGTGTCAGTCATGTAGGCCAACAACAGGCCAACACTTTGACCACGGCGAGTACTGCTCTCGGTGTTGGCGGTGGCGCCGCCCAGGATCTCACCCGTGGCACTGGTTGCCACCGGGGTCGAGGCCGTGGCCACGGACCTGGCACCACTGATCCGCTCAGCCACACCCGCGTTGGGCGAGTATGACGCGACGGCCATCCAGGGGCCTGTCTTCAACCAGTAGCTCAGTTGGTTGTCTTGACGGACTTGCAGGTTGTTGATGGTCACACCGGCCGCGTACACGTCGGTGGCCCCCATGGCGTCCGGCGTAGTCAGCGCGAAGGAATAGAACATCGGGGCGTACTGGCGGCCCATGCGGAATTCACCAAAGGGGGTGGTCAGGCCAGCATAGGCTTGACGGCCGAAGATGCGGCTGTCATTGCCCAGCGAACCGTTGTCCAGACCCACCTGGCCTTCCAGAACGAAGCTGCCCTTGTAGCCATCACCCAGGTCTTCGCTACCCTTGATGCCAAAGGCATTCACCGACGAAATGCTTGGGGTCACGCGGCTCAGGCTTTGTGCAACCTTCGGGTTAACCGTCGCACCACCAGCAAGAGCCGGGAGGATCACCGGACTCGTCCCCGAGCCAATATTGACGTGATCAATGGCGGCGTCAAGGTTGCCGTAAAGGGTCACCGTGGATTGGGCCATGGCCGCACCAGCGCCAAGGGTCGCCAAAGCCACCGCAACGGCTTTGGTCAAAATGGTTTTTTGCATGTAATTTCCTTGTAGCCCCCTAAATAAGGGGGATGGGGTATTTTTTACGCAATCGATGGCAGGGGATTTAGAGGATTCCTCTAGGTGTAGCGAATAGGCCACAGGCCCGCGTATAGGCATGAAAAAAGGGGCCGAAGCCCCTTTCAGATCAGAGATCAATCAAACCTGATTAGAAGGCGTGACGGATACCGAAGGCGATGCCATGGCTGTTCTTATCGAGGACGGCGGTGCCCGGAGCGGCAGCAACAACCAAGTTGGACTGAGCGCTGTTGTCGATGTAACCCACCATGCCGTACAGCGACGTGCGCTTGGACAGCTCGTACACGCCCTTCACCGACACGAAGGTGACATTGTTGTCAGCGTCCAAACCGTTGACATGCTTGCCCTTGGACAGGCTGGTGGTCAGCACGAATTTGGTCGAGAACGGCACGGCCAGCTTGGCGCCATACAACTGGAAGCGCTTGCTGTTGGTACCAGCCACCAGAGCCGTGTTGGCGCTGGCCAGCGAGGTCTCGCTGTCGTAATACCCGGTCAGCTTCACAACGCCAAAGTCGTAACCTGCATACAACAGAGCGGCATTGCCCTTTTGATTACCAGCAAGCTGCGTCTGCTCGTCCTTGGCGCTCAAGTAGCCCAGGCCAGCCGAGAAAGGACCCGCCACGTACTTGACGCTCATGCCATAGGACTTGCCTGCATCGACGCCAGCGGCTTCAGTGCCCGCAACGGCTGTATCGATACCACCAGTGGTCTTGAAACCGGCAGCAGCGGTTGCATATTGCAACTGGGCCGACAGGCCTTGCAGGAACGTCGGCAGGTAGTAGGTGATGCTGTTGTCAACACGGCGGTAAGCATTGCCCGCACGGGTGTTGGCAATCTTGAAATCGTCATAGGCCTGAGCGCTCAAGACGTTACCGGCGATGTCGCCGATGGACGAGTCGATGCGACCCACGCGCACTTCGCCAAAGCCGCCTTGCAGGCCCAGCCAAGCAGCGCGGTCAAAGAAACGTGCGGTATTGCCTTGGGCACCGGTGTCCACCTTGACGTTGGTTTCCAGCGCGAAGTTGGCGTGCATGCCGTCGCCCAGGTCTTCGGAACCCTTGACGCCCACGCGCGAGCTGCTCAGGTTATCAGACGACAGGCGGGTGGTCGTCGAGCCGCCCTTGACGCTTTCAACCGACGCGTCGAGCACGCCGTACAAAGTGACGGATTGAGCGAATGCGCCCGAAGTAGCAGCCAAAGCTGCGATTGCCAACAGAGTCTTTTTCATTGACTTCTCCAAAGTTAAAACCAGAGGCCCCGGGGGACGCCGCAAGTGAGCGACCCCACCAAAACTTCGGTGATTGCACCAGACTTTGGTGGTGTCTGTGATGACATGTCTGTCATAAACCCGCATCCGATCAGATCATCGTTGCCAATTAGCAACAAACTGCGCCTACCGCTCCAAGATGGTGCGCGATTCCTCCGTGGCCACAGAAATTCCAGGCGCTCAGTCGCATTGCGCACACGCACTGACGCAGGCTCGGATAATCGACCCATGAGTATTCAAACCGATGACTTTGGTGATTCGCCCCGGGCTCGCCCCAAGCCGACGGCGCTTGCTGCTTCACCAGCGGCATTCGAGGCGCCGCGGGTGGTGGGCGCTTCAGTGTCCTCACCACAAGAAGACGCCCTGGAACGCGCCCTGCGCCCCAAGGACCTGGACGAGTACGTGGGTCAGGTCAAAGCACGCGAGCAACTGGAGATTTTCATCGCTGCAGCCCGCAAACGCGGCGAGGCCTTGGACCATGTGCTGCTGTTCGGTCCGCCCGGGCTGGGCAAGACCACGCTGAGTCACATCATCGCCACCGAACTGGGCGTGAACCTGCGCCAAACTTCAGGCCCGGTGTTGGAAAAGCCCAAGGACCTGGCGGCCATCCTGACCAATCTGGAGCGGCACGATGTGTTGTTCATCGACGAGATCCATCGCCTGAGCCCGGTGGTGGAGGAGATCCTCTACCCCGCGCTCGAGGACTATCAGATCGACATCATGATTGGCGACGGGCCGGCGGCGCGTTCGATCAAACTGGATCTGCAGCCCTTCACGCTGGTGGGCGCGACGACGCGGGCGGGCATGCTGACCAACCCGCTGCGCGACCGCTTTGGCATCGTGGCGCGACTGGAGTTCTACACCTCAGAGGAGTTGACGCGCATCGTGACGCGCTCGGCCGGCTTGCTGAACGCGCCCATTGATGCCGAAGGCGCACTGGAAGTGGCGCGCCGGTCTCGCGGCACGCCGCGCATCGCGAACCGGCTACTGCGCCGGGTGCGAGACTACGCCGACGTGAAGGGCGACGGACGCATCACCAAGCAACTCGCCGACAAGGCACTGGCCATGCTGGACGTGGACTCACTGGGTTTTGACGTGATGGACCGTAAGCTGCTGCAGGCCATCATCCACCGCTTCGATGGGGGCCCGGTGGGGCTGGACAATCTGGCCGCCGCCATTGGCGAAGAACGAGAAACAATCGAGGATGTGATCGAGCCGTATCTGATCCAGCAAGGATTTTTGCAGCGCACGCCACGCGGGCGCATTGCCACGGCGTCAGCCTTTCGGCATCTGGGGCTGAATCCGCCGCCGCAGGGACAGGATTTATTGACCTGAGGTGTGGGCGCTTCAGCGCCGGCGCAGGAAGTGGATGAATTCGTCCGTCTCGCCGTGGCGCTCGGATTGCTGATCGATCAGGTCATTGCCAGTCTGGCGGGCAAAGGCTTGAAAGTCGCGCACGGAACCGGGATCGGTGGCGAGCACCTTGAGAACTTCACCGCTGTGCATGTCGGACAAGGCCTTCTTGGCCTTGAGGATGGGCAGCGGGCAGGTCAGGCCTCTGGCGTCGAGTTCCTTGTTGATGTCCATGATGCTCCTCTTGTTGGGGTGATTCTAGACAGGAACTCAGGCGGGGAAGACGCCGGTAGACAGGTAACGGTCGCCCCGATCACAGACGATGAAGACAATGGTGGCGTTGCTCACGGTCTGCGCCAGACTCAACGCAGCCCAGCAGGCGCCGCCCGACGAGATGCCGCCGAACAGCCCCTCTTCGCGCACCAGGCGACGGGCCATGTCCTCGGCGTCCGCCTGGCTGACGTTGATGGTTTCGTCAACGCGACTCGGGTCGAAGATTTTGGGTAGGTAGGCTTCAGGCCATTTGCGGATGCCTGGGATGCGTGAGCCTTCGCGGGGTTGGGCGCCAATGATGCGCACGGCCGGGCTCTTTTCCTTGAGAAAACGCGAGACGCCCGTGATGGTGCCGGTGGTGCCCATGGCGCTGACGAAATGGGTGATTCGGCCTTGGGTGTCGGCCCAGATTTCGGGACCGGTGGTCTCGTAATGGATGCGCGGGTTGTCTTCGTTGGCGAACTGGTCAAGCACCATGCCCTTGCTTTCAAGCACCATCTGGTCGGCCAGGTCGCGGGCATATTCCATGCCACCGCTTTTAGGGGTGAGGATCAGTTCAGCGCCGAAGGCCTTCATGGTTTGGGCGCGCTCGATGCTGAGGTCTTCCGGCATGATCAGGACCATGCGATAGCCCCTGATGGCGGCCGCCATGGCCAGGGCAATGCCGGTGTTGCCGGAAGTGGCTTCGATCAGGGTGTCTCCGGGCTTGATCTGGCCGCGCTCCTCGGCGCGGCGGATCATGCTGATGGCGGCACGGTCCTTCACGGAACCCGCGGGGTTGTTGCCTTCGAGCTTGGCCAGGATAACGTTGCCGCGGTCATCGTTGTCCTGTCCGGGGATGCGTTGCAGACGCACCAGGGGGGTCTTGCCGATGACGTCTTCGAGCGTGAAGTAGTTCATGGGGCCGATTGTCGCAGAGCCAGGCTCTCGAGCATCGACATCAGACGAGGCAGATCCAATGGTTTGGCCAAATAGGCATGGAAGCCCGCACTCAGGCCGCGCTCGACCTGTTCGGGCATGGCATCGGCCGACAGGGCGATGACCGGGATCGCCTGGGTGTGGCTGTCGGCGCGCAGGCGTTGCAAGACCTCAAAACCGTCCATGCCGGACAGGTGGATATCCAATAGAACGACATTTGGCAGAACGCTTCTGGCCCGATTGAGCCCGTCTTGCCCCGTCACCGCCGTTGACAGGTGCCAATGGGGGCGCAATTCAAACATCTGCTCGACCACCTTGAGGTTGGCGGCGTTGTCCTCGATGTACAGCACCTCGAATGGTGCGCTGGTCAGCGCGGCGCCCAGGCCCTGGCTGGCCGCCACGCGACAGACCACGCAGCCCTCGGTCTGAGGCAACTCGATCCAGAAGGTGGAGCCTTCTCCGACACGAGACGCCACCCCGATGGTTCCACCCATCAGCTCGGTCAAGCGCCTTGCCATGGCCAAGCCAATCCCGCTGCCTTCAATGCCTGTGCGCTCTGCCCCCAGTCGCTCGAAGGTGCGAAACAGGAAAGGAATCTTCTCTGGCTCGACCCCTGGCCCCGTATCACGCACCGACAGGCGCACTTGCGCTGCGGCGGACACCTCCACATCAATCCAGACACGACCATGTTCGCGGTTGTATTTGGCGGCGTTGGACAGCAGGTTGACGATGACTTGCTTGAGGCGAACCGGATCGGCCAGTACGCAGGCATCAGCAGGTGTGTGGTTCACCAGTTCAATGTGCCGCCGTGCAAGACTGTCCTGCACGATGCTCAACGCCTCGTTGACCACATCAGCCAAGGCCACAGGCACCGACGTCAACGGCACCTTGCCCGATTCGATGCGGGTCAGGTCCAGCAGGTCTTCGATCAAGGCAAGCAGGTGCTCACCAGCCCGACGGATCTCGCTGACCATGCTCATTAGCTTCACCGGCAAATCCTGCATTTCCAACAGCTGGGCAAAGCCGAGAATCGCGTTCAACGGTGTGCGAAGCTCATGGCTCATGCCCGACAGAAATGTGGACTTGGCTGCACTGGCCTGGCGAGCAAAGTCCAGCGCCTCTTGCAGTTCGGAGGTGCGTTCGGCCACCTGCCTCTCGAGCAGTGCGCTTGCCTCTTCCCGGCGCTGTGCCGCCTGGTGACGCCGGGTGATGTCCAGCCCCAAGGCCAGGAGGCCTTCTTGCGTCGGCGTCACGGATAGCTCGAACCAACCCGTACCACCATCAGGAAAGCTGTAGCTGACCTCAGTCCGCTGCGCGACACGGTCGTCCATGGTGCGGCGATAGATCGCGAAGACTTCGGACTGCTCAATACCGGGGAAGAGATCGGTCAGCTTTCGACCAACGACCTTGTCGCTTGGCAGGCGGGCAAGGCGCGCGCCCGCTTCGTTGGAATACAGGATGGTCCAGTCAAATCCAAGGAGCATGCACCCTTCCAGCATGCTGTCCAGCGCGTGGTGAAAACGCTTCTCGGACTCACGGACCGCGCTTTCTGCCCGCTGGCGCTCGGCATCCATGCGCGCCAGGTTGGCCTGCGTTTCGGACAACCACCCCAGCACGCTGTCTTGCTTCGCGTTGGGGACCTGGATCACGGTGGACAGATCCCCGCGGCCAAGACGGGCGATGCTGATGAAAACATCGTTGACCGAGCCGCCCAGAATCGCGTTCAAACTCCGGCGTACTCGCCAAAGCAGCAGCATCGGAACCATGGCGAGCAGAATGAATACCCAGCGCATCATGGTGGCGTGGGCTTCGGCATCCTGAACCGCCTGACGCGTACGTGGATCCAAAAGGCGCCTGAACTCAGCGATCGGCCGCATGATGTCGGCCTTCGCCTGTTGATAAGGCGTGTCGAACAGCATCCCCAGCGCCCTGTCTCTATTGGCACGTGTGGGCGGAGAGGTCGATTCAAACAAGGCCATGGCGGCCAATTCAATCTGGCTCAGCGCATCTGAATTGGCCTTGGACTCGGCAAGTTTGCCAAGTTCTGCCTCGGTCAAGTCAGCCCGCTTCATCAGTGTCAGCAGAGGGACGGCCGGGCCGCTTGACGTTGGACGAGAATCGGTCGACTCCACCAGATCCCAATAGTCGGGCCGCGGTTTCCTGCCCTCACGGATGTCAAGAATGTCCAGATAGTGCTGTTTATTGCGTAGGTTTCCGGTCGACACGTACTCGCGCACCATGCGCGTCAGGTCGTCAGACGAGTTGCGCAATTCTTCAGACAGCAAAAACGATTGCTGACGCAACTCGTTGGCTCGATCAATCTGCTTTTCGGCCCTGACATAAACAATGAAGCTGACGATGACCACAACGAACATGGCCATCGTCAGCCAGACATACAGCGAGAACCGGGACAGGTTCGACTTGGAAGCCATGATCGCGCTCTGCTTTGTTGTCCGTGTCACAAGGTTTGACCTTACATTGATTTATCAGGCTAATGCAATCCTCGCTGGCGAACAATGCACTGGCCTCCGGACAGTGGCCTTGACACTTCGCCGGCATGTACCAGCCTGCAGGTACCCATACGGACTACGGCGCCTGGGCAGGCGCTGAAACCAGACGAGCATAAAAAAACCGCCAGGTTCAAAAAACGTGGCGGGTTTTTATGGTTTGAACAATCACGTGGTGCCCCGGGCCGGACTCGAACCGGCACTCCTTGCGGAACCGGATTTTGAATCCGGCGCGTCTACCAATTTCACCACCAGGGCGCTGATGTGAGGGTGCGAAGCATAGCACACCCCTGCGGAACGCTCTGCACCCTGCGGGCCCCACATCAATGGGCCCTATGATGCAGGTCTGTACGCTTTACTGACACCGTGACCGCATGCCTCCACTGCCACCGATCACCCAGGCCCTGATTCTCGTCAACGTGGCGCTGTACTGCATTGACGTGGCCCTTGGCAACGCCTTGTCACAGTGGATGGCTCTGTGGCCGCTGGGGAGCGAGTTCTTCTTTCCGTGGCAGGTGGTGACTTATGCCTTCATGCACGGATCGCTGGCCCACATTTTTTTCAACATGATGGGTTTTTGGATGTTTGGCGGTGAGCTCGAACGCATCTGGGGCGGCAAGCGCTACAGCCAATTTCTGGCCGCGAGCATCCTGGCCGCCGCGCTGACGCAACTGCTCATGTCCGCTGTCTTCGGCTGGATGAACCCCACCGTGGGCGCTTCGGGCGGCTTGTTCGGTCTGTTGCTGGCCTTTGGCATGATGTTTCCGAACCGAATCATCATGCCGCTGTTTCCGCCCATCCCGATGAAGGCCAAGATATTCGTGGCCCTCTATGGCGCGCTGGAGCTGATCATGGGCGTGACGGGCACCAGTTCAGGCGTGGCGCACTTTGCCCACCTGGGCGGGATGCTGGGCGGCTGGCTGATGCTGCGTTTCTGGCGCGGGCAACCACCCTTCCCCCCCAAGCGTCGCGGCCCGCCCGGCGCACGCCGTCCGTTTTAAGTCGGACCGCCGACGGCAGCCTTGTAGGCATGCCATGAGGCATGACCCAGCAGGGGGCCCACCAGCAATAGCCCGAAGAAGCCCGGCACCATGGCCAGGCACACCAGCGCGGTGATCAGGGCGCCCCACAACAACATGACGCCAGGCTGCGATGTGACCAGGCGCAAACTGGTGAGACCAGCGGTGACGGCATCGACCTGACGGTCCAGCATCATGGGAATGCTGATGACGCTGATGGCATAGATCAGGCCGGCGAATACGGCGCCCACCGACAGGTAGGCGATGATGAAAGGCGCGTTTTCAGGGTCGACCAGCTTGAGCAAGGACCCCTGGAAATCGGGCATGGCGTCGAAACTGAGCGCAAACACAATCATGGCCGAACGCCCCCAGAGCATTTCCAGGATCAGCAGCACGCCGCCAAACACGGCCATTTGTCCGCCGCGCGTGCGCCAGGCCAGCAAGGAGGCTCCCAGGCGTGGTGTGTGACCTTGGTCGAGGCTTTGGCTGGCCTGGTACAGGCCCAGACACAGCATGGGTCCGACCAGCAAAAATCCGGCGGACAGGGCCAGCGTGTAGGCCGGAGCGTGTTGAAACACGATCATCAGCAGCCAACCCATGGCGACAAAACAAGCGCCATAGAACAGACCTAGCATGGGGGCTTGAACAAAGTCTTTCCAGCCAGCGGCCAACCACTGAAACGGGGCTGACCAGGCCAGGGGCTGCAAGGGGATGTCGAAGACGCCGGGCGGGCGATCGGCATCGTCAAGCGTGAGGGGATCGAGCGGCGCCAACTCGGCAGCGGCCGCCGGCACGAGCGAGGCCACCGGCGCGTGGGGCTGAGCAGGCCCATGCGCGATGACGCGGCGCAATTCTTGGTGCTTGGCACCCCGGCCGCCACGGCGCGGATAGGCGCCCAGGCTGTGGGGGTGATGACGGGACAATGCGGCCATGTAAGCTCCTCGACGTGTGTCGATGGTCACATGCCACGCCCGCCAATTTGATCAGGATCAACCCTTGCGCACCCGGCGCAGCTCGTCCAGGATCAGCAGAGCGGCACCGATTGTGATGCCACAGTCGGCCACATTGAAGGCTGGAAAGTGCCCGCCCGGAAACAGCGGCGACATCCAGGCCCAATGGAAGTCGAGGAAATCGACCACGTAACCGTGGATCAGGCGGTCCAGCACATTGCCAACCGCCCCCGCCAGGATCAGGGTCAGCGCCCAGGCAAATAGTTTTTGGTGGCCGTGCTGGCGCAGCATGTAGATGATGAAGGTCGCCGCCGCCAATCCCAGGCCCACAAAGAACCAGCGCTGCCAGCCGCCGGCGTGGGCCAGAAAGGAAAAGGCAGCCCCGGTGTTGTGCGCCCTCACCAGGTTGAAAAAACTGAAGACGTGGCGGCTGTCGCCGTGCTGAAAATAGCCCACCACCAGCACCTTGGTGAACTGGTCGAGCAAGATGATGATGAAGGCGATGCCCAGCCAGGCCAGCAGGCTGTTGCCGCCGCCAGAACTCACCGTCTTGAAACTTGATTTGCGCGTTGCCATCAGGCCACCTTGCGGGTTTCACCCTGGCCAAACAGATTGCTGCTGCAACGGCCGCAAAGGGTCGGGTGGGCGGCATCGCTGCCGACGTCGTCGCGGTAGTGCCAGCAGCGTTCGCATTTGGTGGACTGCGAGGGCGTGACGGTGATGCCCAGGGCCTCACCTGCGGCCAGGATGGCTTTGGAGGTGATCAACACGAACTTGAGGTCATCGCCCAGCGACGCCAGCAGGGCGTGGTCATCGCTGGCGGCGCTCAAGGTGACGTCGGCCTGCAATGAGGCGCCGACCAGGCCTTGGGTGCGCACGGCTTCGATGTCCTTGTTGACCAGCTCGCGGATCTCGCGCAGGCGGCTCCATTTGGGCAGCAAGGCGGCATCGGTGGCACCAAAATTCCAATAGGTTTCGGTGAAGATGGTGTCTTGCGCCGATGCCTGGGTGAAGACCTGCCAGGCCTCTTCGGCCGTGAAGCTCAGGAAAGGTGCCATCCAGCGCAACATGGCGTGGGTGATGTTCCACAGCGCGGTCTGGGCACTGCGGCGCGCCACTGACTTGGGCGCCGTGGTGTAGAGGCGGTCTTTCAACACGTCCAGGTAGAAGGCGCCCAGGTCTTCGGAGCAATAGACCTGCAGCTTGCCGACCACGGGGTGAAATTCGTAGCGCTCGTAGTGAGCCAAGATGTCGTCCTGCAGTTCAGCCGCACGCGCCAAGGCGTAGCGGTCGATTTCCAGCAACTGATCGGCGGGAACGGCGTCAATCTGGGGGTCGAAGTCGCTGACGTTGGCCAGCAGGAAGCGCAGGGTGTTGCGGATGCGGCGGTAGCCGTCGACCACGCGGGCCAGGATCTTGTCGTCGCCGGCGATATCGCCGGAGTAGTCGCTCGAAGCCACCCACAGGCGGATGATTTCAGCGCCGAGCTTCTTTGAGGTTTCTTGAGGGTCAACGCCATTGCCAGCGGACTTGCTCATCTTGCGGCCCTGGCTGTCCACGGTGAAGCCGTGGGTCAGCAGACCCTTGTACGGCGCACGCCCGTAGATGGCACAGGCGACCAGCAAGGAGCTGTGGAACCAGCCGCGGTGTTGGTCGTGGCCTTCCAGGTAGAGATCAGCCTCGTGCAACTCGTCGTGCCCCGCATCAGGGTGACTGCCCTGCGAAGGGTTGAGCACATGGAAGAAGGACGAGCCCGAATCGAACCAGACGTCCAGGATGTCGGTGGACTTGCTGTAGTGCTCGGCCGAATGGTCACCCGAGACGCCCAGCCACTGCGCCGGGTCCAGCTTGGACCAGGCTTCGACACCGCCTTGCTCGACCAGGTCGGCGGCGCGGTCGATGAAGGCCATGGTGTCGGGGTGCAGCTCGCCGGTGACCTTGTGCAGGAACAACGGCAGCGGAACACCCCAGTTGCGTTGGCGCGAGATGCACCAGTCAGGGCGGTTGGCGATCATGTCGCGCAGGCGGACACGGCCGTTCTCGGGGTAGAAGGCGGTGTGATCGATGGCGTCCAGGGCCAACTGGCGCAGGGTCTTGTCGGCCTTGTTGGACGTGAAGACGCCTTCGTTTCCGCCTTCAGCCCCGTCCATGCGCACGAACCATTGCGCAGCGGCACGGAAGATCACCGGCTTTTTATGGCGCCAGCAATGCGGGTAGCTGTGGGTGATGTCGCTGGAGGCCAGCAGGCGGCCGTGCTCGCGCAGTGTCTCGATGATGACGGGCGCGGCCTTCCAGATGTGCTGGCCGCCAAACAGCGGCAACTCGGTTTCGTAGACGCCGTGGCCCTGAACGGGGTTGAGGATGTCATCAAACTTGAGTCCGTGCGCAAGGCAGGACTGGAAGTCGTCCACACCATAGGCGGGCGCGGCATGCACGATGCCCGTGCCATCGTCTGCGCTGACGTAGTCGGCCATGTAGACGGGGCTGAGGCGGTCGTAGCCTTTGTCCACATGGGCCAGTGGATGCTTGAAGTTCAGGCCTTCGAGCTTGGCGCCCGTCGTCGTGGCGATGACCTTGACGTGGTCGGCCTCGAAGCCATAGCGGGCCACGGCCTTGTCAACCAGGGTTTCGGCCAGGACCAACAAACCGCGCGGGGTGTCGACCAGGGCGTAGCTCAACGCGGGGTGCATGTTGAGCGCCTGGTTGGCGGGGATGGTCCAGGCGGTGGTCGTCCAGATCACGGCAAAGGCGTCTTTGTCGAGCTTGGGCAGCGCAAAGGCGGCGGCCAGTTTGGCAGGTTCAGCCGCCAGGAATTGCACATCCAGCGTCTGTGATTTTTTGTCAGCGTATTCGATCTCGAATTCGGCCAGCGAGGAGCCGCAGTCAAAGCACCAGTACACGGGCTTGAGGCCACGGTAGACAAAACCGCGCTCCATGATTTTTTTGAGCGCACGGATTTCGTTGGCTTCGTTGCCGAAGTCCATGGTGCGGTACGGGCGGTCCCAATCGGCCAGCACGCCCAGGCGCTTGAAGTCGGTGCGCTGCAGGTCGACCTGCTCCCCGGCGTAGGCACGCGCCTTGGCCTGCACGTCGTCGCGGCTGAGGTTGCGGCCAAAGGTTTTTTCGATCTGGTTTTCAATCGGCAGGCCGTGGCAATCCCAACCGGGCACATAGCTGGCGTCCATGCCCTTGAGCTGGCGCGCCTTGACGATCATGTCCTTGAGGATTTTGTTGACGGCGTGGCCCATGTGGATCTGGCCATTGGCGTAGGGCGGTCCGTCGTGCAGGACGAATTTGGGCGCGCCGCAACGGGCGTCGCGCAGCTTTTTGTAGACGCCCTGGTCTTCCCATTGCTGGACCCAGCCCGGTTCGCGCTTGGGCAGATCCCCCCGCATCGGGAACGGGGTGTCGGGCATGTTCAGCGTGGCGCGGTATTGGCTTTCCGCTGGTTTGGCAGACTTGTCTTGGCTCATGGGCTCAGGGATTGGGCTTGGGTGCCGCGTCGCTGAGCCTCAAAAAACCCGCGTGCGTCGGCGATATCTTGGTGGATGGCGGCCTGCAAGGCCTCCAGGCCGTCGTAACGGACCTCGTCTCGGAGCTTATGCAGCAGGTCGACTTTGACGATTTTACCGTAGCCCCCTTCGAGGCCCAGTTCGGCGGGCCAGTCGAAACAATGGACTTCCAGCACCACACGTCCGGCGTCTTCTACCGTGGGGCGCACGCCCAGGCTGGCCACGCCTTCCAGGGGCTGCGGCGCCAGGCCATGGGTGCGGACCACAAAAATACCGCTGGTGGCGGGTTTGTGGTTGTGGTGCCCGAAGGGCAGGTTGAGGGTGCGGCACCCCAGGTCGCGGCCCAGTTTTCGTCCATGCACGATGTGACCGCTGATGCTGTAGGGCCGCCCAAGCAGGCCGGTGACGTTGGACATCTGGCCCGCACCCAGGGCGTCGCGCACCACGGAACTGGACACGCGTTCGCCGTGCACCTCATAGCTCATCATGCGGGCCACGTCAAAACCACGTCGATTGCCGGCCGCGTCGAGAAAATCGTAGTCGCCAGCACGCTTGGCGCCAAAGCGGAAGTCGTCGCCCACCAGCACGTACTGGGCGTGCAGGCCTTGGACCAACACCTGGTCGATGAACTGGTCCGGGCTGAGGCTGGCCAGACGCTGTTCAAAGGGCAGCACGACCACCTGATCGACCCCACAACGCTCCAGTTCGGACAGCTTGTCGCGCAAGGTGGCGATGCGCGCCGGCGCCAACTCCGGCTTGCCCGCCAATTGCGCAAAAAAGTCGCGTGGATGCGGCTCGAAAGTCAGCACGGTGCAGGACAGCCCCCGGTGCTGGGCCTCGCTGCGCAACAGGGCCAGCATGGCTTGATGCCCCCGGTGCACGCCATCGAAGTTGCCGATGGTCAGGGCACAGGCGGGGGCCAACGCTGCATGGTGAAATCCGCGAAAGACTTGCATAGGGATGCGATTATCCGGCCTGCGCCGCCCGTCAAGGCAGCACCAGGGCCGGATCGTCCAGCCAGCGCCATTGCCCGGGCGCCAGGTCTTCTGGCAACGTCAAGCGCCCGATCTGGCTCCGATGCAGGGCCTCGACACGGTTACCCACCGCCGCCACCATGCGCTTGACCTGGTGGTATTTGCCCTGTGTCAGGGACAGGCGCAGATGCAAGTCAGACACCATCTCGGCGCCTTCGGCGCGCACCGGTGTCGGGTCGTCGTCCAGCACAACGCCCGACCGAAGCGACTGGATCTGGGTCTCGCTCATCGGATGCTTGACGGTGACCTCGTAGACCTTGGGCACGTTGTGCTTGGGTGAAGTGAGCTTGTGCAGCAAGGGGCCGTCGTCGGTCATCAGGAGCAGGCCGGTGGTGTCCTGGTCCAAACGCCCCACCGGCTGCAGACCGCGGCGGCGCAAGGGCAAGGCCAGCAGGTTGTGCACGCCAGGCCAGGCGCCAGGCTTGAGTGAACACTCATAGCCGGCGGGCTTGTTGAGCATGACCAAAGCGCGCTCGTGATAAATCCAGGGCAGTCCTTCGACTTCAAAGTTCAGGCCGTCGGTCTGGAATGTGGCCTCCGGGTCGTCGACCACCGCGCCCTGCACCTTGACCAAACGGTGCAGGATCAGACCCTCGCATTCGCGGCGAGCACCAAAGCCTTGATGGAAGAGGATGTTGGACAGTGTTTGAGGACGGGGAGCGGCGGCTTTTTTCATGGGGGTGATTGTCCCCCGAAGCCGCCCCGCTCAGTAGCGCCTGGTCAAGGTCAAGGTGTCGTTGTCACGCTTCATCTGAAAACGCGATAGAAAACTGTTGCCCAGCAACATGAAGGGCATGGCTTGCGGACTCACCGTGGCGTCGACGTTATAGACCTCGACATCCTGAATACGCACGCTGTTGAGGGTGACCTGATAAGCCGTCACCACGCCATTGGCGGTGCTCATGCGCACCTGCTGCCCATCTTTGTAGTTGATGCCCATGCGCTGCGCTTCGTCCACGCCCATGGACACGACGCTGGCGCCGGTGTCCACCAGGAACCGGGTGGCACGGCCATTGACAGAGCCCTGAGACATGAAATGCCCGCCTGACACAGCGCTCAGGACGATCTGCGTGCCCGTGCCACCGCCGCCGCCGCCACCCACGCTGATGGGCGCACCGCCCAAACGAACGGTCTGGCGCTGGCCCTTCATCTCGACCACGGCCTGATCGCTGTTGACGCTGATGACCTTGACCCCCTTGAAGGTGTCGCCTACCCCGACGGCTTTGGGTGGGCTGCCATCCACCACCAGCAGGGCCTTGCTGCCCATGCCGCCGGTCATGGCCACGCTCTGGGCCTGAGCGCCCATCGCGCAGGCGCTCAATAAAAATACCGCCAGACGGCCCCTTGATAGATGTCGCATGAGCATGAGCCCTGTGGTGGAAGAGAGGGAAATCACGAATTCAGTCGCGAAAGTTGTCGAACGAAAGGGGTGCCTCGGTGATGTCCTTGCGAATCAAAGCCATCGCCGCCTGCAGGTCGTCGCGCTTGTTGCCCTGAACGCGAATGGAATCGCCCTGGGTGCTCGCGGTGACCTTGATCTTGCTGTCCTTGATCAACTTGTTGATCTTCTTGGCCAGCTCGGCCTCGATGCCCGCCTTGATGGTGATCACCTGTTTGACTTTGTCACCGCCGATTTTTTCGGGTTTGCCGATGTCCAGAAAGCGCGCATCCACGTTACGCTTGGTCATCTTGAGCGTGAGAACGTCTCGAACTTGATCGAGCTGGAAGTCACTGTCGCCATAGACGGTGATTTCCTTGTCCTTGATTTCGATGCGGGCGCTGGTGCCCTTGAAATCGAAGCGAGTGACGATTTCCTTGGTGGTTTGGTCGACGGCATTGCGCACTTCGACGAGGTTGGGATCGAGAACGGTGTCAAAACTGGGCATGAAAGTCTCCTGTGGTCTGAGAAAATTCTGCCATGCACTTACCCCTTATCGTTGAAAAAGGCGTCAGCCTTAAACCCTATAACACCTTTGGCCTGCCCGCCATGGCGCCGACCCTGGTGCGAATCACGTCCGAGGCGGACGTGCGCAGAGTGCTGGACCATCCTGAATTGGGCCGCGCGCCCAAGTTCATCCTGGGCGGGGGCAGCAATTTGGTCCTGACCCACGATTTGGATCGGTGCGTGCTGAAAGTAGAGATCAAAGGCCGCCGTCTGCTGGAAACGCGTGACGACGCCTGGGTCATTGAAGTCGGGGCGGGCGAGGCCTGGCACGATGTGGTGGCCTGGAGCCTCGACGAAGGCCTGCCTGGCCTGGAAAATCTGGCCCTGATCCCCGGCACGGTGGGCGCCGCCCCGGTGCAGAACATCGGCGCTTACGGGGTCGAACTGCAAGACCGTTTTGAATCGATGGATGTGGTGGACCTGACCACGGGCCGCACTGTGACGCTGGGCGCACAGCGTTGCCAGTTCGGCTACCGCGACAGTGTTTTCAAGCGTGAATTGGCCGGCAAGGCCGTGATCACCCGCGTTCGGCTGAAGCTGCCCCGCCCCTGGCAACCCTTGCTAGGCTACCTGGAGCTAGAGCGCAAGATGCAGGAGACCGGCATCAGCCGGCCCGATGCCCGACAGATCTTCAACTGGGTGTGCGAGATCCGCCGCGCAAAACTGCCCGATCCCGCCGTGATCGGCAACGCGGGCAGCTTTTTCAAGAACCCGGTAGTGACACCCGAGCAGTGCCGCGACATCATCGGGCGCGACCCAGAGATCGTTCATTACGCCCTGCCCGATGGCAGCTTCAAGCTGGCTGCCGGTTGGTTGATCGATGCCTGCGGCTGGAAGGGCAAGTCCATCGGCCGCGCTGGCGTTTATGACAAGCAAGCCCTGGTGCTGATCAACCGGGGCGGCGCCATTGGGGCCGAGGTGGTTACCCTGGCCCGCGCAATTCAAGAAAGCGTCTATGGGCGCTTTGGCATCCGGCTGGAGCCCGAACCCGTGGTGGTGTGAGCGCTAACGCCTCAACCAAAGTGGCAGATGTAGTGGTAGGGCTCGCCCTCCACCTTGATCTGGAACGAGGAGTTGCCCGGCACGTTGAAGCTTTCGCCCGGGCCGTAGCTTTGCCAGGTGCTCGAACCGGCCAACTGGATCGAGCAGCGGCCGGCCACGGTTTCCATGATCTCGGGCGCGCCGGTGTTGAAGGTCAAGGTGGCGGGCAGGATCACGCCGACGCTTTTCTTGACGCCATCCGCCAGCGTGATGCCGTGCGACACGCACTTGCCATCAAAGTACACATTGGCCTGGGTGCTGACAGTGCCAGCCAGGGTGGTGGTGGTCATGAAATTTCTCCGAACAGGGGATGAAGGATGGCCACCCTGCGGCAGCCATCCAGGTCAATCACTTCGTCTTTTTAACAGTAGGTTTCTTCGCAGCAACCTTCTTGGCCGCCGGCTTGGCCTTGGCCGAAGCGGCACGCTGGGCCTTGACGTTGGCGCCAATGCGCAGGCGCAGGGCGTTGAGCTTGATGAAGCCGGCCGCGTCGGCCTGGTTGTAGGCGCCGCCGTCGTCGTCGAAGGTCGAGATCTTGGCGTCGAACAGGCTGTCGGTCTTGGACTCGCGGCCCACCACCAGGATGGTGCCCTTGTACAGCTTGAGCTTGACGGTGCCGTTGACGGTTTCCTGGCTCTTGTCGATCAGGCCTTGCAGCAGTTCGCGCTCGGGGCTGAACCAGTAGCCGTTGTAGATCATGCGGGCATAACGCGGCATCAGGTCGTCCTTCAGGGCCAGGACTTCGCGGTCCAGGGTGATGGATTCGATGGCGCGGTGGCCGCTCAGCAAGATGGTGCCGCCAGGGGTTTCGTAGCAGCCGCGGCTCTTCATGCCCACGTAGCGGTTCTCGACCTTGTCCAGACGGCCGATGCCATGCTTGCCGCCGATTTCGTTCAGCTTGGTCAGCACGGTGGCGGGAGACATCTTCACGCCGTCGATGGCGACCACGTCACCCTTGGCGTAGGTCAGCTCGATGATTTGCGGCTTGTTGGGCGCCTTCTCGGGCGACACCGTCAGGCGCCACATATTGGCTTCGGGCTCGAAGTTCGGGTCTTCGAGCACGCCACCTTCGTAGCTGATGTGCAGCAGGTTGGCGTCCATCGAGTAAGGGGCGCCGCCCTTGCGCTTCTTGAAGTCCACGGGGATGCCGTGCTTGTCGGCGTAGGCCAGCAGCTTTTCACGCGACAGCAGATCCCACTCGCGCCACGGTGCGATCACCTTGACGCCGGGCAGCAGGGCATAGGCACCCAGCTCGAAGCGGACCTGGTCATTGCCCTTGCCGGTGGCGCCGTGCGAGATGGCGTCGCCCTTGGTCTTCTTGGCGATCTCGATCAGGCGCTTGGCGATCAGCGGGCGGGCAATCGACGTGCCCAGCAGGTATTCGCCCTCGTACAGCGCGTTGGCGCGAAACATCGGGAACACAAAGTCGCGCACGAATTCTTCGCGCAGGTCTTCGATGAAGATGTTCTCGGGCTTGATGCCCATCTTCAGGGCCTTGGCGCGTGCGGGCTCGATCTCTTCACCCTGGCCGATGTCAGCCGTGAAGGTGACCACTTCGCAGTGGTACTCGTCCTGCAGCCACTTGAGGATGATGGACGTGTCCAGACCACCGGAGTAGGCCAGCACGACCTTCTTGATTTTCTGGGCGGCAGCAGGTGCTGCAACCTTGGTGGCGGCCTTTGTCGGCTTGGCGGGCTTGGCGGTTTTGGGCATGGTCGAATCGGGTGAAAGAGACGAAACGCGCAATTTTACGCCCCTTGAGCTCGCGTTCAGTCGATCAGGCACAAGCCGAGCAGATCCTGACGCCGTTGCGCGGCCGGGCCCATGAGGCCTTGCAACTGCCAGGCGTCACGCAGGCGCTGCGCCTGGGCGTAGTCTTCCATGTAGCCGTTGCCCCCCAGAAGCTGCACGCCGTCCATGGCCAGCGCGGTCGCAGCCTGTCCGGTCTGTAGCAGCAAGGCGCGGGCCCGGGCGGCGCGCTGTGGCGCATCCATCATCGGGCTGTCCAGCGCACGCAGGGCCGCCGACAAGGCCGCCTGCGCTTGCAACAAGCGCTCGTGCTGGACAGCCAGCAGGCGCCGCACTTCCCCCCAACCCAGCAAAGGCCCACCGCCCTGGTGCCGCTCGACGGCATAGGCCTGCGCAGTCTGCAGGCTAGCGCGCATCAGGCCACACAACATCGCCATGACGGCTACGGCCAACTGCGCTTGCAGTGGACCGCAATCGGCATCGATGCACTGGCGTTGGCAGTGCCCACTCACCCGATCGAGTGCCAGGTGGGCAATGCCGGCCGCACGCAAGCCCATGAAGCGGACATCAACCTGGCGGCGCACACCCGGCTGATGCACCGAGAAGCGAAACAGCATCAGACGACCTTGGGGGCCCTGCACAGGGCAGACCACCACATCGGCCACCGCCCCAAGCAGGCAGGCCTGCAACTCGCCCGACACGCGGCCCTCGCTGTCAATGTGCGGCCAGTCGTGCCGCCCGATGTCGTGGAACCCCGGCCACCCCCACCAGAGCCCAGATGCCAAGGGCTCGCCAGCGTCGTCTGGCTCGCCTGAAGCCTGCCAGGCCAGTCGGGCGGCGCCATGTCCGTACAAGGCGGCAGCGATCCCTGCATCGCTTTGAGCCACCACCTCCAGCACACAGGCGAGTGCTGGCACGCCCTGCCCTGCGCCGCCTTCGGCCTCCGGCACGCACAAGTCGGCCAGGCCCAGTGCGCCCATCTGCGACAAGGAAGGTGCGTCCGCCAACTGTTCGGCCAGCGCCGCAAACACGGCCAAGTCGTCCTCGATCCAGTCGATCATGGGGCATCCTCTCGCACGAACACGCGCACGCCGTCGTCAGGCCTGAGCAGGCATTTGAAATGGTTGATGCGGTTGAGCTGGTTGGTGCCTTCGTAGATCTGCAGCAACTTGGCATCGCGCAAGCGCTTTTCGATGCCACTGTCGTGGGCCAACCCGTCGATGCCCAGCAGCTCCAGGGCCAACGCACAGTTGTGCATCGCCAGATCGCTGCAAGCCACCTTGGCCATTGAGCCCAGGCCCGAAGTGAGGTGCTGCCAGGTCGCGGGGTACTGCGCCAGCAGCCTGCGCTGCACCCAGCGGCCAAACCGGGCATCGCCCAGCATGGGTGCGCTGAACGCCTGCATCAGACGGCGCGGCATCCACCGCTCCAGCTGGTACACGGGGGGCGTGAACAACAAGGCAAACAAGCCGCCCAGGCAATTGGCAATGGCCGACTCCATATAGGCCAGGCGGGCCATCGAAGCATGGCGCCCCATGTCGGCCAGCGTGGTCTGCACCCATTGCTGCTCGATGAGCCGTCCCTCGCGGCACCGCATGCCCGCCACGCGCTCACGCGTGGCCTCGAACACGCCTCTGGCCACCCCTGTGGCGAAAGCCGCCACACCCGCTCGGGTCGACGAGACCACATAGTCGATCATGGTCTGCGCCAAGTCGCGGTGCGGGCGTCCCAGCCCTGCGGTTTGCTGCGGCCCCAGCGCCACCTGCGCGGCCGGCACCTGGCAGCGATCAAAGACGAGTTCGGACGCCACGCAGGCCTTCTGGCCCATCTTCTGCTCCTTGGCGCCGAACGAAAAACCCGCCGTGCCTGTGCGCACGGCCAATACCACCGTGGTGTCGGCCGCCCTGCGCCGGTCTTCGTAGGCAATCACCATGTGCCAGGTCGACACATGGCCATTGGAGATGAAGACCTTGCGGCCATTGATTTCATAGCCGCCATCCGGCAAGGGGGTGGCCTGCGTGCCCAGCCGGGCGCGGTCCACCAGTTCGGTCTCTTCGACGTCCGTGCCCGCACCGGGCTCGGTGATGGCCAACGACAGCAGGCAGGGCTTGCCCTGGCGCTCCCCCTCGCAAACCTCGCCGAAGATGCGCCTGGCCAGTGGCATGTTCCAGGTCGCCATGAGGGTGGCCACGCCCAGGTAATGCACGCCCACGACATTGGCCAGCCCGACGCATTGGGTCGACACCTCTTCGATGAACGCATACATCGACAGCATGTTCCAGCCATGTCCCCCGAACATCTTGGGCAACCACAGGCTGAACAGGCCCCAGCGGTTGGCTTCGTCGATGAAGGACCAGGGCAGGTGCTGCGGGTCGTCCTGGATGCGGGCGTCCAGCTCAAGCACCAACGGGGCCACCACCTCCCGGTTGAAACGTCGGCCCAATTCAATGGCACGGGCCACGTCCTGCCTGACACCCCTGGGCAACTCCTTCAGGGCCGCGACGCTGGCGGACCACTCCGCCAGGCTTTCGTGCGTGCCGTGATGGAAGATCTGGGCGTCCAGAAAGGAAAGGGGGCCTGGCGTCGCAGAGGCTTCCAGCATGGCCGACTCCTTATTTGGTGCGCAAGGTGGCCAGGCGCATGATGTGCGCCGAGCTCACCGGCCAGATGCGCATGGGGGGCGGGAACAAACCCCCGCCGATGTCGCAGGTGCGCACCGAGGCCTCGGTGGCCGGGCCCGACTGGATGCCGATCGGGTCGTTCGGGGCATCGCTGAGCTGCACGCGCAAGTCCATGCGGCTGGCTTCGTGGATGGTTTCGCTGGGGCGCACGGTCAGCAGATGGCCTGGCAACAACGAAAGGTGCCCGCGCACATTGACCTGCAAGCGGCCGATGCCGGGTGGCGGTTGGCTCATGCGCTCTTGCACCTGCCCCTCGAAGCGCATCACCTCGTGACCACGCCGCGCCACCGAGCCCTGAAAGCGCCCGTCCGGCGCCTCATCGAAAGTGATCTGTGCCATCTTCTTGGGATAGCCCAGCAACTCGCGCCCCCAGATCAGGGCCTGATCGCAATCCACCACCATCCAGGGGCAATGCAGGACCGGAAAAATGCCGAACAACTTGGCGTGAATCAGGATGGCCGCTTCCTTGTACACACAGCCAAAACTCGTCTTGGGGTAGTCCGCGATGAACAAGGTGGCCTTGTAGGGACGCGCCAGGCGCAGGGGAAAGGGCAACCAGTCGCGCACCTTGTCCTTGTCGATCGGGATGTCGCAAAACACCATGCGTGCGTGGTCCCAGAGGTTGGACGTGCCCAAGCCCATGCTGCGCATCTCCCTAAAACTCGCCACGTATCGGTTGGTCATGATCACCCTTTCAACAATAAAAGTATTGGCCACTTCATTCTCAAAAATGCGAGCGCGCGAAGGTTTGCGCCAGGTCAATTTCCCACAGAATAGCCATGAGAAATGGCAAAATTCGGCATAGCAAGACTTGCGGAAACGGCGGTTTCTTGATTTAAATTACCAATAGGCTCATTACTGACCATGAATCAAACCAGCCGTCCCCTCACGCGGGCCGAGGCCAAGCTCCTCACCCGCCATCGCCTGATGCAGGCGGCCTTGAACCTGTTGGCGCAAGAGGGCCGTGTCGCGCTGACCACTTCCAGCGTCACGCGCGCCGCAGGAGTGGCCCAGCCCACGTTCTATGTGCACTTCGATGGCATGGAGTCGCTGCTGAGCAGCTTGGCAACGGAGGCCTTGAACGAGGTGCGCACAGCCCTTCATGCGGCGCGTGCGCCCCTGTTCGAAGGCGGCGACCTGATGGAAGCCTCGCGCGGGGCATATCGGCTCTCGCTGCGGGCCATTCGCCAACATGCGGCCTTGCTGACGGTGTTTTTGGCCGAGCGCTACAAGCCCGCGTCCGAACTGGGCCGACAAGCCCGTGATTTGCTGGACACCTTGCAGGCTGATCTGGTGACGGCGGCAAACGTCATCCCCGCCGCACGCGCCATCCCGCTGGCCCGGCGCCAGCTCGTCGCCAGAGGTCTGGTGGCCTTGACGATCGAATTCGGTCTGGCGCAGCGCGAATCAAAGGCCTTCCAGGAAGACGAGGCTGTGTCGCTGCTTTGCAGTGTCACGCAAAGCCTGATCCTGGCCGCCGCCACGGGCAGCTGAGCCCAACATCCAGACGAAGCTCAGCCTTCGCCGTACACCACCATGGCTTGCCCATCGGGCGCCAGCTCCTTGAAGCGCAGCATCGCCTGATCAGTGGGGTAGATGCGTGCGGTATCGCCCAGGTCCAACTCGCCACGCGCAGCAATCTCGGGCGTGCGCCGCTCCACCACCACGCGGATGCTCAAGCCATGCACGGTGGGCGGCTGGTCGGGCTGGGCCGCCTCCACCCGCCGTGCCGGGAACTCGCGCAGCACATCGGCCACCGGCAGGCGCTGGTCCTTGGCGGTGAAGCGCACAAAGCGCGCGAAGCGGCAACGCGCCGCGGCCAGGCTCATCACGGTCTGCACATTCAAGCGCAAGCCGCCGGAGAATCGGTCGTTCTGGACCTTGCCGTGGATCACCACCAATTCGTCTTCCTTGAGGGTGTCCTTGTTGGCGTCCAGCGTGTCCTGGTTGGCGACCGCCTCGATGGCCTCGGTCTTGTCGTCCAGCTTGAACAAGGCCACACGGCCGCGCGAGCCATTGATGACGCGCAACTCGCTGATGATGCCCGTGACCACCTGCACCTCACGGCTGTCTTGTAGATCGGAGATGCGCTGCTTGGCAAAGCGCCGCACCTCGGCCTCGTGCTCGTCGAACAAGTGCCCTGACAGGTAAAAGCCGATGGCAGTCTTTTCCAGCGTCAGTTGCTCTTTCAGGCGCCAAGGCTCGGTCGGCACCAGATCGGGCTCGTTGGTGGACGCCGCGTGGCTGTCACCAAAGTCAAACAAGCCGCCCTGGTCGGCGTTGGCCAGCTGGGTGTCGGCGTATTCAAACGCCAGCGAGACGCTGGCCAGCAGCCCGGCGCGGTGAGGTTCGAGCGCATCAAATGCACCAGCCTTGATCAAGGCCTCGACCACGCGCTTGTTGACGCGCGAACGGTCCACACGGGCGCAGAAATCAAAGAAGCTCTTGAAGGGGCCCCCTTCCTTTCGGCAGGCCACGATGGCCTCAATCGCGCCTTGACCCGTGCCCTTGACAGCGCCCAGCGCGTAGCAAATGGTCCGGTTGTCGATGGGCTCAAAACGCCAGGCACCCGCATTGACATTGGGGGGCGTGAAAGTGATGCCGAAGTTCTGCGTGGCATCGTCATGAAAGATCTTGAGCTTGTCGGTGTCGTCGCTGGCGACGCTCATATTCCCGGCGAAGAACTCAGCCGTGTAATGCACCTTCAACCAGGCCGTGTGGTAGGCCAGCAAGGCATACGCAGCGGCGTGCGACTTGTTGAAGCCGTAGCCCGCGAACTTCTCCATCAGGTCGAAGATTTCGTTGGCCTTGCCTGCTGGAATAGCGTTCTTGGCCGCGCCCTCGGCAAAGATGGCACGGTGCTGCGCCATCTCCTCGGCCTTCTTTTTGCCCATGGCGCGGCGCAACATGTCGGCGCCACCCAGCGAGTAACCGCCCACGCGCTGCGCCACCTGCATCACCTGCTCCTGGTACACCATGATCCCGTAGGTTTCCTTGAGCACTTCGGCCATCAAGGGGTGGGCGTACTCCACCTCTTCGCGACCGTGCTTGCGCGCGCAGAACGAGGGAATCAGGTCCATGGGGCCGGGACGATACAGCGCCACCAGCGCAATGATGTCCTCGAAGACGCTGGGCTTGGCATCGCGCAACATGCCCTGCATGCCGCGCGATTCAAGCTGGAACACGGCCACGGTTTTGCCTTCGGACAAGAGCCGATAAGTGGCCGCGTCGGTCAGCGGAATCTTGGCAAAGTCGAAGTCCTTTTGATCGGGGTGGCGCGCGACGATGAAGTCCTTAGCCTGCTCCAAAATGGTCAGCGTGGCCAACCCCAGAAAGTCGAACTTCACCAGGCCGATGGCCTCCACATCGTCCTTGTCGTACTGGCTGACGGCGCTGTCGCTGCCCGGCTGCATGTACTGCGGGCAAAAGTCGGTGATCTTGCCCGGGGCGATCAAAACGCCCCCGGCGTGCATGCCGATGTTGCGCACCATGCCTTCCACGCGCATGGCCAGCGTCAGCAGCTCGGCCACCTCTTCTTCGGCGGCTTCGCGCTGTTCCAGCTCGGGCGCTTCCTTGCGGGCGTAGATGATGCTGGGGTCGGGGTTGGCCGGCACCTTGGCCAGCGTCACGCTCTTGCCCGGCGGCGCGGGGATCAGCTTGGCGATGCCGTCAACATGGCCATAGCCCATGCCCAGCACGCGGCCCACGTCGCGCAGCGCGGCCTTGGCCGCCATGGTGCCGAAGGTGGCGATCTGGCTGACGGCGTCTCGGCCGTACTTGTCCTTGACGTAGTCGATCACCCGATCGCGGTTGCCCTGGCAGAAGTCGATGTCGAAATCGGGCATCGAGACGCGTTCGGGGTTGAGGAAGCGCTCGAACAGCAGGTTGTATCTGAGCGGGTCCAGATCGGTGATCTTGAGCGCGTAGGCCACCAGCGAACCAGCGCCCGAGCCCCGCCCCGGCCCCACCGGGCAGCCATTGTTCTTGGCCCAGTTGATGAAGTCCGCCACGATCAAGAAGTAGCCAGGAAAACCCATCTTCAAGATCGTGTTGATCTCGAACTCCAGCCGCTCGACATAGGTGGTGCGCTGTGCGTCACGGTCGGCCTCGACCGGGTACAGGTGCGTCAGGCGCTCTTCCAGCCCTTCAAACGACAACTGCCGGAAATACTCACCCATCGGCATGGGCTGCCCATCGGCCTGAATGGGAGTTGGGAAGTTAGGCAACTGCGGCTTGCCCAGCACCAGGGTCAGCGCACAACGCTTGGCAATGGCCACGGTGTTGGCCAAGGCCGAGGGGATGTCGGCAAACAGGGCTGCCATCTGGGCCTGGGTCTTGAAGTACTGCTCGCGGGTGAACTTCTTGATCCGACGCGGATTGCCCAGCGTTTCGCCCTCGGCAATGCAGACGCGTGCCTCATGCGCCTCGAAGTCATCAGGGGTTTGAAATTGCACCGGGTGCGTGGCCACCACCGGCAAACCCAGCCGCGAGGCCAAGGGCACGACAGCGCGGATGTAGGGCTCATTGGTGGAATGACCGCTGCGCTGCAGCTCGATGTAGAAGCGCCCTTCAAAGATGCCACCCAAACGCCGTGCCATGGCCTCGGCGCGTGCCGTGTCCCCCTGGGTCAAAGCCTGGCCGATGACCCCAGCTTCGCCCCCCGACAGCGCGATCAAGCCCTCGGCCTTGGCCTGCAGGCTGCCCCAGGTGACCCAGGCGTGCGGACGTTGGCCAGGAGCGGTCCAGGCTTCGCCCAACAGCTCGCACAGGTGCAAATAGCCCCGGTTGCTTTGAATCAGCAACAACAAACGGGAGGCGGGACGCTGCGGCTCGTCCGGCTCCAGCCAAACATCGGCCCCGATGATGGGTTGCACGCCTTTCTTGCGGGCGGCCGAATAAAACTTGACGGCCCCGAACAGGTTGCTCAGGTCGGAGATGGCCAAGGCGGGCTGGCCGTCGTCCTTGGCGGCACCGACCAGGTCGTCGATGCGCAAGGTGCCGTCGACGACGGAAAACTCGGTGTGGGTGCGCAGGTGAATGAAGGGCATGGTGAGATTGTAAGAAGCCCGGCTCCGTAGAATCCCCGACCATGATCCCGATCCTGAATATTTCCGCCTACCAGTTCATCACCCTGCCCGACGCAGCCGCGTTGCGCGAACAAGCAGCGGCGCAATGCCTGCAGTTGGGCCTCAAAGGCACCATCTTGCTCGCAGAAGAGGGCATCAACCTATTTCTGGCGGGCACTGAGGCGGCCATCCGGGGCTTCATCACGTGGCTACGCTCCGACCCGCGCTTTGCCGACCTGATCCCGAAGGAGAGCTGGTCGGACACCGTGCCTTTTCACAAGATGGTGGTGAAGGTCAAGAACGAAATCATCCGCATGAACCACCCCACCATCCGCCCCGATGTGGCGGGCGTGGCAGGCCGCGCACCTTCGGTAAACGCGCCCACCTTAAAGCGCTGGCTGGACCAGGGCCACGACGACGAGGGCCGCGAGGTGGTCACCCTGGACACGCGCAATGGCTTTGAGGTGGACTTCGGCACCTTTGAAGGCGCCATTGATTGGCGTCTGGCCAAGTTCAGCGAGTTCCCCGAGCAGGTGCTCACGCACAAGGCCGAGCTGCAAGGCAAGACCGTGGTGAGCTTTTGCACCGGCGGCATCCGCTGCGAAAAAGCCGCGCTCTACATGGAAGAGGCTGGGCTGGATCACGTCTATCAGTTAGACGGCGGCATTTTGAAATACTTCGAACTGGCCGGCGGAGCCCACTACCAAGGCAGTTGCTTCGTGTTTGACGAGCGCGAGGCGCTGGGGGCTGATTTAACGCCCAAACCCACGCCCGGCGACCACTAAGCCAGGCTCACACGCTGCGCTCCATGACGACATGGCAACGCGCATCAACCGGACGCATTGACACGACTTAAAGCGCTCAATCAGCCGCGGCTCGCATCGGCCAACGCCACCAAGGCCTGATACGGCAGCAAATTCGTCCGCAGCACCTTGTCAATGGGCTCGACAAACCCGTCCTGCATCCAGCGCGCAGCCAGCAGCACATTCATGCCGATCATCCCATCGGCCAATAAATGCAGGCTCACGTCACCGGTCAGGGCCTCGGGCACCATGCGCCCCAGGTGCAGCTTGAGCAAGTCTGAATAGTCCCGCGCCGTGGCCCCGCTCACCGCCGCCACTTTGTTGTCGACGCCCAGGGCGTCCACCAGCATGATGCGGCCTCGCCGCGGGTCGTCGCGGATGAATTCCAGAAACACGCGCATGGCCGGCTCCAACAAGCCCAGCGGGGTCGGATCGGCCTGATCCAGCGCCTTTAAGGTCAGCGCCATCAGTTGCTCGCGCAACTCGGCATACACGACCAAGAACAGCTCGGGCAAGGTCTTGAAGGACTCGTAAAAGTAGCGCTCTGTCAGGTGCGCGGCCACACAGACCTCGCGCACCGTCGAAGCATGAAATCCCTTGGTACCAAAGACTTCAACCGCCCCTTCAATGAGCTTGGCGTGCCGCTGGCGCTGGCGCTCTTCGGGCAACACACCGCCGTAGCGACGCTGGTTTGGGGGGGTGGGGACAGAAATGAGGGGTTCCATGGCAATCACCATGTTGACATGATTCATTGTCACAGATAATCTGACAATGCCATTTGTCACAAATCAAGTTTTGATGTGACGCCTGAACCACCCTCACTCCAATCAACGGCATGCAGACCGAATCGCAGCGCACCGTGTGTAACTCGGGCGGCAACACCGCCGCATGGCCAGGCTTTACATTTGCGTACCGCTTAAAGACGCGCCGCTTCAACCTTGCCAAATACACCACGGACCACGCATGAGCATCCAGGCCATCATCGCCAACCAGATCATCCGCTGGCAGTTCAAGCGCGCAGGTCGCGGGCCGATCAATGTGCCCAAGACGCGCCACGTGGTCAACAAGGGCGCCGAACGCTACCCGCCGCCGCCCCGCGACATCAGGCACACACCAGTGGCCGCCCAAGCCAGCGCAGCGCTGTGCCCTGCCGAATGGTTGAGCGTGGCCCAGCCCAAGCGCACGGTCTTGTACTTCCATGGCGGCGGCTACTTCTTTTGCGGCTTGACCACGCACCGCCCGGCCTGCGCCTACCTGGCCCGCACCGCGCAAGCGCAGGTGCTGTCGCTGGATTACCGGATGGCGCCTGAACATGTGTTCCCCGCCGCCGTGGACGATGCCGTGGCCTGGTGGAAGGAACTGCTGCGTCAGGGCATCAAGCCTGAAAACGTCGTCTTCGGGGGCGATTCAGCCGGTGGTGGCTTGGCCTTGGCCTGCATGGTGAGCGCTCGCGATCAAGGGCTGCCTTTGCCCGCCGGCGCGGTGTTGTTCTCGCCCTGGACCGACCTGAGCTGTTCTGGCGAAACCATGAAGACGCTGGCCGATGCCGACGTGATGTTCAACCCGCATTCGTTGCCCGAAGCCGCCGCCATCTATCTGGCCGGCCGGTCCAACAAAGAGCCCTTGGCCTCCCCGCTGTTTGCCGACCTCAAAGGCTTGCCGCCTTTGATGATCCATGCCAGCAAGCATGAGATTTTGCTGAATGATTCGACCCGCTTGCACGACCGGGCCCGTGAACATGGCGTGAGCAGCGAGATCCACCTGCGCGCCCGGCTGCCGCACGTCTGGCCGACCATGGTGATGCTGCCCGAAGGCCGCCAAAGCCTGAAAGACACGGGCGCGTTCATCGCCCGCGTCACCACGTCCGCCTGAGTTTTCAATCACCACCGCCGCCATGAAATCATTCAAGAACAAAGTCGCCGCGATCACGGGCGCCGCCTCCGGCATGGGCCGCACACTGGCCGTTGAATTGGCCAGCCGTGGCTGCAATCTGGCCTTGAGCGACGTTAACACCGCCGAGTTGGCCAAGACTGCCGAACTGGCCAGCGCCCATGGCGTGCGCGTGACCGTCGCCAAACTCGACGTGGCCCAGCGCGATGAAGTCATTGCCTGGGCCGATCAGGTCGTGCGCGACCATGGTCGCGTCAACCTGATCTTCAACAACGCGGGCGTGTCGCTGACCGCCACGTTGGAGGCCGTCAGCATCGGCGACTTTGAATGGATCATGGGCATCAACTTCTGGGGTGTGGTCTACGGCACGCAGGCTTTCCTGCCTCACCTGAAAGCCTCGGGCGATGGTCACATCATCAATACATCCAGCCTGTTCGGGCTGATGGCCGTGCCCACCCAAGGCACCTACAATGCCAGCAAGTTCGCCGTGCGCGGCTACACCGAAGCCCTGCGCATGGAGCTTGAACTGGAAGGAGCCCCGGTGAGCGTCACCTGCGTGCATCCCGGTGGCATCGCCACCAACATCGCCATGGCCGGCAAAATCGACCCCAGCATGGAGCGCATCACTGGCGTCACGGCTGAAGCCCAAAAACGCCGCGCCAACAAAATGATCAACGTCACCACCGCGGAATCGGCTGCCTTGCAGATTCTGGCTGCGGTTGAAAAGAACCAGCGCCGTGTGCTGGTGGGCCCCGACGCCAAGTTTCTCGACAAGGTGGTGCGCCTCTTGGGTTCGTGGTACCAGGTGCTGGTAATGCGCCAGATGAAGCGCATGAACAAACCCCAGACCCCAGCGCATACCGCCGGCTGATTCAATGACCTGGCTGAAACGTTCCTGGTGGACCAGCGTGCTGCTGGTGCTGGTCCTGGTGATCGGCGTGACCGCCGCCTGGCAACCCGACCGGCAACTCGGCCCACTGGTGGCGCGGTGGGGGGGCGAGCCGTCCAGCTTCATCGAACTGGACGGGATGCAGGCACACGTGCGTGACACCGGGCCTCGCAATGACCCGACGCCGATCGTGCTGCTGCACGGCATGGGCTCCAGCCTGCACACGTGGGCCGGCTGGCAGCAAGACTTGCAGAAGACGCGCCGCGTCATCTCGGTCGACCTGCCAGGTTTTGGCCTGACCGGCCCCAGCCCGCAAGGTGAATACCATATCGATGCCTACATGCGCTTTGTCCTGCGGCTGCTGGACACGCTGGGGGTCAAGCGGGTGATGTTGGTGGGCAATGCCCTGGGTGGCGAAATCGCCTGGCAAACGGCCATTTTGGCGCCGGAACGCGTGCGTAAACTCGTGCTGATCGATGCCGATGGCTACCCACCGTCGACTTTATCAATGCCGCTGGCGTTTGAGATCGCCAGTCTGCGCGGATGGCGCTGGGTGACTGAGCGCATCCTGCCGCGCGCCGTGGTCGAATCGAGCGTTCGCAACGTCTATGGCGACCCCAGCAAGGTCACCAAGCAACAGGTGGATCGCTACTATGAACTGAACTTGCGGGTGGGCAACCGGCGTGCGCTGTTTCAGCGCATCGACCAGGCGCAGTGGGGGGCCAGCGCGCACCTGATCCACCGCATCCCCCAGCCGACGCTGGTGATGTGGGGGCAAAAAGATGGCATGGTCGCGCCCGACAATGGTCCGCAGTTCTGCAAGGACATTGCGCGCTGCACGCTGATCACCTTCCCCGATCTGGGCCACATCCCGCAAGAAGAGGCCCCTGAGCAGACCTTGAACGCGGCTCGGGCATTTCTGGCGCCCTGATGCCCTGATTCCAGCCAACGACTCAGGCGGAACGCCAGCGCGCCTGCTGAACGACCGAGGCCACCACCTTGGTCAAGACCTTGTCTAACTCGACTTTCTTGAGGGCCCCGCCGTCATCAAAGGCGTCCTCGGCGTGTGGCAGACCGAGCTGCTCAGGCATCACCACCATCGCGAAATTGGTGCTCAGGAAGGTGCGCACGATGGGCAGCGCCCGCAAACCACCCAAGGCGCCAGGCGATGCGGCCAACAGGCCAACCGGCTTGCTCGCCGTGGCCGCCGCGCCTGATGGCAAGCCCAGGTCAGCGCTTACCGTAGACAACCAATCGAAACTATTGATCAACAAGGGCGTGGGCAGTGCGTTGTACTCAGGGCAGGCCAACAGCAGGCCATCGTGCGAGGCAAACAGTTCGCGCAATTTCAAGGCGCCAGGCGGCACGCCATGGGTGCCCACCCAGTCGGCATGAAACACCGGCAAATCCAGGTCCACCAAGTCGACGAAGGTGGTCTGCGCACCCAGGGCTTGAGCCTTGCGACCGGCTTCATGAGCCAGTTGGCGATTGAATGAACCTTGGCGGGAACTGCCGGAAATCACCAGCAAACGAACAGGGGGGACAGCGTTGGTCATGGTCAATGGTCTTGGTGGTTGGTCAGTGCAGTCGAGTCAGACTCCCGATTTTGCGGTGACTTGCGCCATGACAACGGAAAAAGCCGCTACCCTTGCGAGATATGTTCAGTTACCGACACGGATTCCACGCGGGCAACCACGCCGATGTGCTCAAGCACATGGTGCTGGTGCAGTTGCTTTCGCACCTGCTTCTCAAAGACAAACCCTTCTGGGTCGTTGACACCCACGCCGGCGGCGGCGTGTACGACCTGACCAGCGGCTATGCGGCCAAAAGCGGCGAGGCCCTGGACGGGATCGTGCGCGTCTGGAAAGAGCGCAATGACCCGGCCCTACCCAAAGGGGTGGCCGACCTGCTGGACCAAATCCGCCGACTCAACACCGGCGACCGCCTCGATTGGTACCCCGGCTCACCGCAAATCGCCGCGCAAATGCTGCGCGAGGGCGACCACCTGCGTCTGTTCGAGTTGCACCCCAACGAGATCAAGATGCTCAAGAACCACTTCTCCTCGGTCAAGCGAGGCGTGAGTGTGCAAGAGTCCGATGGCTTTGCCGGGCTGAAGGGTTGCGTGCCGCCGCCCCCGCGTCGCGGTCTGATCCACATGGACCCGTCTTACGAGATCAAGGAAGACTACCGCCGCGTAGTGCAGGTTCTCAAGGACACGGTGCCGCGTTTTTCGGCGGGCACCTACGCGATCTGGTATCCCGAAGTGGCGCGCCGCGAATCCAACCAGTTGCCCGCGCAACTCAAGCGCGCTGCCGCCGAGATGGGCGTTGACTGGCTACACGCCACGCTGCGCGTCAAGGCGGCCTCTCGCGATGGCTTGGGCCTGCACGGCAGCGGCATGTTCGTCATCAACCCGCCGCACACCCTGTACGACACGCTGGCCGAGGCCCTGCCCTGGCTGGTCGAAACCATCGGACTGGACGACCACGCGGCCTACACCCTCGAAGTGCAGATGCGCTGACCGCGCTCAGGGGGCCAGGTCAAACACCAGCACTTCAGCCCCCTGGCCCTGCGCCAACCGCAGACTTGATTCTCCTTCGAGCATCAAGGCATCGCCGACCATCAGGGCCTGACCATTGACCACCGCCTGCCCCCGCGCCATGTGCACATAGGCCTTGCGCGCCGGGTTCAGCGCCATTTCGGCCTGCTCGTCGCCATCAAACAAGCCCACCGACAAGCTGGCATCGGCGTGGATGGTCACCGAGCCATCGCGGCCATCGGGCGAGGCCACCAGCCGAAGCCGCCCGCGCTTGTCCTCGGCTGAAAAATTCTTTTGCTCATAGCCCGGGGTCAGGCCCGACTGCAACGGCTCGATCCAGATCTGTAGAAAATGGGTCTGCCCAGACAGCTCGTGGTTGAACTCGCTGTGCCGGATGCCCGTCCCCGCGCTCATGCGCTGCACATCGCCCGGCCGGATGCTGGCACCGTGGCCCAGGCTGTCCTTGTGCCCCAGGGAACCTTCCAGCACATAGCTCACGATCTCCATGTCGCGGTGTCCATGCGTGCCAAACCCCCGCCCGGGAGCGACCCGATCCTCATTGATCACCCGCAACGGACCAAAGCCCATGAAAGCCGGGTCGTAATAATCGGCAAACGAAAAACTGTGAAAGCTTTGCAGCCAGTCATGGTCGGCGTAACCACGGTCCTGGGATCGGCGCAAGGTTTGCATGGTGGACTCTTTTCACAACGCATCAAGAACGCTTCACTGTAGACCGTGCCAGCCCGGTCACGATCTTCCGCATCTGATGGCATCATTCGAATTATTTGAATGCCCGAGCCATGATCAACCGCCGACACGTGCTCACCCCCGACGCCTTGCTGATGATGGACACCATCGACCGCACTGGCAGCTTTGCCGCCGCCGCGCGGGAGCTGGGCAAGGTGCCCTCGGCGCTGACCTACAGCGTGCGCCAGTTGGAGGAGGCCCTGGATGCCCTGCTGTTTGATCGCCGCTCACGCCAGGCCAAGCTCACCGCCGCCGGTGAGGAACTGCTGCATGAAGGCCGCCTCCTGCTCCAGCAGATGGACGCCGTGGCCAACCGGGTGCAGCGCGTGGCCTCCGGCTGGGAGACGCAACTGACCCTGGCCATCGACGGCGCCATCGCCCCCAGTGCCGTGTTCGATCTGATCGAGTCCTTCTACGCCCTGAACCCGCCGACGCGCCTCAAGATCCGCAGCGAGGTACTGAACGGCACCTGGGAGTCATTGGTGTCAGGCCAGGCTGATCTGGCCTTGGGCGTACCGGGGGACCGCCTGTCCACGCCGGGCATCCACACGGAACCCCTGGGCGAGCTTGAATTCGTACTCACCGTCGCCCCGAACCACCCGCTGGCGAGCCAGCCTGAACCCTTGGCCCCTAGCATCCTGGCCCACCACCGCATCGTTGCCGTGGCCGACACCGCGCGTGGCCTGGAGCCCGTCACCGTGGGCATTCTGCCGGGGCAGGACGTGCTGACCGTGCCCTCCATGGCCAGCAAGCTCGAAGCGCTGCTGCGCGGACTGGGATGCGGATTTTTACCCGAGCCCATCGTGCGGCCCTACATCCAGTCGGGACGACTCGCGCACAAAGTGGTGGCTCAGGCGGCACGCATCAACCGCATGCACTACGCCTGGCGGCAACCGTCCACCCAGCCCGGTCACGCCCTGGCCTGGTGGCTCAAACAACTGGGCAACCCGGCCACGCGCACGGCCCTGCTGGCCCGGCATGGAGACTTCCTGCTGTGAGGTATGTGGGCCGCTTCGCGCCCTCACCCACCGGGCCTCTGCACGCAGGCTCATTGGTGGCCGCGCTGGCCAGCTGGCTCGACGCACGCTCACACCACGGCCAATGGCTGCTGCGCATTGAAGACGTCGACACGCCGCGCTGCGTGCCCGGAGCCGATGCCATCATCGTGCAGCAGTTGAACGCCCTCGGCCTGACACCGGATGCATCGCCCGTCTACCAAAGCCAGCGAGGCGACCTCTACCAGGCGGCCCTGGACACCTTGATTGCCAAAAATCTGGCCTACCCCTGCGCCTGCACCCGCGCCGACATTGCACAAGCCAATGCCGATCGTGGCATGACGCGATCACGCCATGGCGAACTGATCTACCCCGGCACCTGTCGCCCCGAGAACGGCGGTCTGCACGGCCGCCAAGCCCGGGCCTGGCGCCTGCGCGTACCTCAGGGTGCCGCCGCCCAATGGCATTGGCACGACCGGCGCCTGGGGGCCCAGACCCAGGCCCTGGATCAGGCCGTGGGCGACTTCGTCATCCGTCGCGCCGACGGTTTGTGGGCCTACCAATTGGCGGTGGTGGTGGACGACGCCGCGCAGCACGTGACCCACGTCGTGCGTGGCGAAGACCTGACCGACAACACGCCACGCCAGCAGTGGTTGCAACAGTGCCTGGGCCTACCCCCCTTGGTGTACCTGCACACGCCGCTGGTGCTCGATGCACATGGTGAAAAACTATCCAAGCAAAGCGGGGCGCACCCGATCGACATCACGCGTCCTCTGGATGAATTGCACCAGGCGGGGCAGGTGCTAGGGATCACCCTCAATGCCAGCACCGTCGAACACTGGCTTGAACGCGCCTCACTGGCGTGGGGAGACCTCAACCCCCTCATGCGCGGGGGCAAACTTTTCCCATGAACCGCACGGAGCTGCAACAATTCGTTCCAGTTGTATAGATTAGGCGGCTCGCATAACCGCCATCCAAGGGAATTGCTCATGTTGAACCGTTTTATTACCGTCAGTGCCCTGACCCTCGCAGCCATGAGCACGGCCCAAGCAGCCCCCTCGGCAGATTATTCCGTTCAGTTTGACAGCAGCTTCAACGCAGCAGCCAACCCGAACTTGTCCATCACCGATGCCGATGTGCAAGCCGATGGCCTGCACACGTATTACGGCAGTTGGGGCGCGTCAACCATCAGCGTGTCCAATGTTTTGTCGACCGGCAGTGAATACACGCTGAACCTGAACATCGCCAGCGTAAGCCGCACCGACTGGACCCGCAAGCTGGTGGACTTTGCAGGCCAGTCCAGCAACGCTGGCGTTTACATCGACAGTGGTCGCCTGAGTTTCTACGACCAACTGGGTCACCTGGCGGCTCAAAGCAGCACCGAACTGCTCGCTCCAGGCCAGCCATTCCAGTTCACGCTGACCCGCACGTCAACGGGCGATGTGACCGGGTATTTCAATGGCTCCGCACAGTTCAGCTTCCAAGACACCACGGACCTGGCGGTGTTCAACACCGCCTCGCACAGGGCTTATGTGCTGACCGACGACTTCAACAACGGCTACGTCCCGTATGAAATCACCCCCGGTGTGGTGCGCTCAATCAGCGTATACAACCAGGCCCTGAGCGCCACCAACGTCGCCTCGATCACTGCTGTGCCCGAAACCGAATCGGCCGTGTTGGCACTGGCTGGCCTGCTGTTGGTGATCTTCTTGATCAAGCGCCGGGGCGACGGATTCGCGCAGTGATTGATCGCTGAAACGCGGACCACCGTCCGTCCGACAAAAAAGGCCGCCCTGGCAACAGAGGCGGCCTTTTTACTGCATCACTGGACGCGCATCACTTCACCAGGAAGTGCTCTCGGTAGTACACCAACTCGTCGATTGACTCCTGAATGTCGGCCAGGGCGGTATGAGCCTGGGCCTTTTTGAAGCCCTCGGCCAGCCCCGGCTTCCAGCGTTTAGCCAACTCCTTGAGGGTGCTCACATCCAGATTGCGGTAGTGGAAAAAAGCCTCCAGCTTGGGCATGTAATTGGCAAGAAAGCGCCGGTCCTGACAGATCGAATTGCCACACATGGGCGACTTGTTAGCCGGCAAATATTTCTTCAGGAACTCGATCACGGCTTGTTCAGCCTGGGCCTCGGTCACATCGGACGCCTTGACCCGCTCGATCAGCCCGCTCTTGCCATGCGTTCCCTTGTTCCAGGCATCCATGCCATTGAGGACCGCATCGCTCTGATGCACGGCGAGCACGGGCCCGGCGACCCGAACGGTCAACTGCGGATCGGTCACCACCACCGCCACCTCAATGATGCGGTCCGAGTGGGTCTTGAGTCCGGTCATCTCGAGATCAATCCAGATCAGGTTCAGGTCACTGCGGGCCAAGGTCGGGGCGGGGCAAGCTGGCGTGGTCTCAGTCATGGGATCGACAAGGTTTGGGGTCAACAAATGGAAAAGACAAGGTTAAGACACCCCGGCGACTCGGGATTGTGAAGCAACTCGTACACTGGCGCACATGCAATCAAGCACTTTGACCCTGGTATTCGCCGCCTTCGTACTGGCCTCCGTGATGACCAAGCTGTGGCTGGCCAGTCGGCAGGTTCAGCACGTCTCCCGTCACCGCGCCCAAGTCCCTGGCGCCTTTGATGGCGAAGTCGCCCTGGTTAATCACCAGCGCGCCGCCGACTACACCGTCGACAAACTTCGCTTCGAGATGGTCAGCACCGCCATCGGCACCGCCGTCCTGATCGGCTGGACCCTGCTGGGTGGCCTGGACGCCCTCAACAGCGCCACGCGCGATGCCGTGCTGCCGCGATTTGGCGCCCTGCCCTATCAACTGACCTTGCTGGCCGCGTTCACTTTCATCGGCAGCCTGATCGAACTGCCCCTGGCCCTGTGGAACACCTTCCGTCTGGAACAGCGCCATGGTTTCAACCGCATGACCTTGCGCATGTGGGTCGGCGATCAACTCAAGGAAGTCCTGCTCGGCCTCCTGATAGGCCTGCCCATCGCCGCCCTCATCCTGTGGCTGATGGGTGCCGCAGGGCCGCAATGGTGGTTGTGGGCCTGGAGCGTCTGGGTGGCCTTCAGCCTGCTGCTGATGGTGCTCTTCCCCACCCTGATCGCCCCGCTGTTCAACAAATTCGAACCCCTCAAGGACGAACACCTGCAAACGCGAGTCGAGTCGCTCATGAGACGCTGCGGCTTCGCCGCCAAAGGCCTGTTCGTGATGGATGGCAGCCGTCGTTCAGGCCATGCCAATGCCTATTTCACCGGTCTGGGGGCCTCCAAGCGCGTGGTGTTCTTTGACACCTTGCTGACCAAACTCAGCCACGGCGAAATCGAGGCCGTGCTGGCCCATGAGCTGGGACACTTCAAACATCGCCACGTGCTCAAGCGCATGATTGGCATGTTCGCCATGAGCTTGCTGGGCTTTGCCTTGCTGGGTTGGCTGTCGCGTCAGGTGGCCTTCTACCAAGGTCTGGGCGTCACCCCCAATTTGTCCGCCCCCAATGATGCGCTGGCCCTGTTGTTGTTCCTGCTGGCCGTCCCGGTCGTGATGTTCTTTGTGGCGCCCGTCTTTGCCCACTTCTCGCGCCGTGATGAATTCCAGGCCGACGCCTACGCCTGCGCTCACGCCAAAGCCCATGACTTGCGCCAGGCACTCATCAAGCTGTACAAAGACAACTCGTCCACCTTGACGCCCGATCCGGTCTACGCGCGCTTTTATTACTCGCATCCCCCTGCCTCCGAGCGCATGGCCGCCATGGGCACTTGATCAACACCCCCACCATGCACGCACTACCCCTGGCCGAGCAACACTGCGAACACCGCAGCGGCGCCCCCTTGAGCCTGACCGACATGCAACTGCTGCTCACGCAGGTGCCTGGCTGGGCCATTGATGCAAGCGCGCCAGGTGGCGTGCTGCAGCAAACCTTTGATTTCACCAACTTTCACCAGACCATGGCCTTTGTGAACGCGGTGGCCTGGATCGCCCACAGCCAGGATCACCACCCCGAGATCAGCGTGAGTTACCAGCACTGCACCCTGCGCTGGAGCACCCATTCCGTGGGCGGCCTGTCGCTCAATGACTTCATCTGCGCCGCGCGCGTCGATGCCTTGAGCCGCTGACCCGCCCATCCCATGCGATCCCACCAGCGCCTCTCCACCCAATCCCCCGCCAAGCCCAAACGACACGACCTCCCCGATGGCGCGGAGCTCCATACCGGCCTGGTCGTGTCTACCCACGGCCGCCACTGCTTTGTCGAAACACCCGAGGGTCGCCGCCTGATCTGCCACCCGCGCGGCAAGAAAAGCGAAGTGGTCGTGGGCGACCGCGTTACCTGGCATCTGACCCAAGAAAAAGCCGACGAAGGCGTCATCGTCCACATTGAGGAACGGCGCAATTTGCTGTACCGCCAGGACGAATGGCGCAGCAAGTCATTTGCCGCCAACCTGGACCTCCTGCTGATCTGGATCGCGGTTGAGCCGGTGTTCAGCGAAGCGCAACTCACGCGCGCCCTGATCGCCACCGAAGTGGCCGGCATCGCCGCCTGCATCGTCCTGAACAAAACCGACCTGCCCGGCACCGAGGTGGCCCGCCAGCGACTGCAGCCCTATCGGGCCATGGGCTATGAAGTGATCGAGTTGTCGCTCACGCACCAGGGTGACGCCGCCAAGGACATCATCCTGCCCAAGCTGCGCGGACGCGCCTCACTGGTGCTGGGCCCCTCGGGCGCTGGCAAAAGCACCTTGATCAACACCCTGGCGCCACACGCCCGCGCCGAGGTTGGTGAAATCTCGCAAGCGCTCAATTCAGGCAAGCACACCACCACCCACTCGACCTGGTACTGGGTAGAAGGCGAAACCGGCGCGCCGGCCGATCACCGCACCGCCGTGATCGACTCGCCAGGTTTTCAGGAATTTGGCCTGCACCATGTCACCCCGGTACAACTGCCCCATTTGATGCCCGACATCGCCCGCCACGCCACCGAATGCCGCTTCAGCAACTGCACGCACCGCCAGGAGCCGGGCTGTGGCGTGCAGGCGGCGGTCAAGCAGGGCCTGATCAGCCCCATGCGCATCAGCCTCTACACCGCCTTGTTCGACGAGCTCAGCCAGACCCGCTGGTGATGTCTTGGTCAGCCTATCAGGTTGGCCAATGACAGCAGGGCCAAGAGCAACATCCACAGCACGACGGAGCGCCAGATCAGGGCCACCACACTGCGCAGATGCGCCATCTGAGGCGCAGCACCGGCGGTGCTGCCAACGGCGGCCATGGCATCGGCTTCACCACCATTGATGATGGTGCGGCTGACGTCGTTCCCCGACGCCGCCGGCGGTGGCGCCTGGCCACCCAGACTGACGCCCACGGCACCTGACGCGGCGGACAAGATGGTGCCTTCGCTGGAATTGGGCCACAGTCCTGCATAGCGCCGCCAGGCTTCTACCGCGTCCTCAAAATTGCCAACCACAGCAAAGCCAAAGGCTGTCAGGCGCGCCGGCACGTGATCCAGCAAGCCAAACAGTTGCTGCGACAACACCATCAGGCGGTCGTGGGTGGGTGCGCCGGTGACCTTGCTTCTATAGGCCCAGTAGCGGCTGGTGAACTCTGCCATGCGGTAGAGCACCGCGCCCATCGGGCCCAGACCCACGGTCGACAGCACCACGAACCAGAAAAACACCCCGAACACATGACGATGCGCGGCCAGCAGGGAATGTTCGATCACATGGCGCAACAATTCAGCCCGCGGCAACTCGCTGGCGTCCACATGACGCCATTCGGCCAGCAGCTCACGAGCACGATCGTCGCGGCCGCCCTCAAGCGCATCACGGATGTCGGTGAAGTGGTGACTGAACTGGCGAAAACCCAGCGTCGTGTACAGCACCAGCACGTCCCAGGCCAAGGCCAGCACGGTGCTGTAGGTGTTGAGCAACACATACACCAGGCCCAGCGCCACCGCTGGCGCCAACACGGTGATGGCCCAGACCACCCGCGCATGCACGGGCGCGCCCGCGTCAAAATTACGCCCAGCCCAGTTCACCCAGCGTGACAGGCTGTGGTGGACGGGGTTGCGGGTTGGCAGTGGCTTGAGCTGTTCGATCAACAAGGCAAACAGCACGGCAAAGAAACTCATGCAGGGATCATAGCGGGGTGCTGGAGATGGGGCTCACGCCGACAGGAATCGGTATAAATTTCGCAACATCGCCGCCGTGGCGCCCCAGATGAAATAAGTGGGCTGAGCCGCGCCGGGCGACCAGGGCATGGCCATGAATTCGAGCCGCCCCATGACGGGCACCTCCACCGCTCGTCGCTCGTGGTGGGTTGGGTTCATCAGATAGCGCAGCGGCACTTCAAAGATCTCCTCGACCTCGCCGGGATCGCGCTTCAGACCAAGCAGGTGGTCGTCCAACTCCCACGGAGGCAGCAAGCCCACCACCGGCGTCACGATGAAGCCGCTGATCGTGGTGTAGGTGGGCAGACTGCCCAGCACCTCCACGCGCTCGGGATTCAGCCCCACCTCTTCATGGGCCTCACGCAGGGCCGTGTCGACCAAAGTGGTGTCCGTGGGTTCGTGGCGCCCCCCAGGAAAGCTGATCTGCCCCCCGTGGGCCTTCAGGTGGGCCGTGCGCTGGGTGAGCAAAACCGTGGGCTCGGCGCGCATCACCAGGGGGACCAGCACGGCCGCCACCCGAGGGGCAGTGACCTTGGCCCAGCGTTCCACCTCGACGTCGGGGGTCCAGATTGGCGGCGCTTCAAAACGCTCACGCAAAGCCTGCGGGCTCAATCGCTCCAGCGGCACGGCGGGCAAATGAACGTCGTGCCCCATCAACTCGGCAGCTTGTGGGTCAAATGGCAAAGTCAGCGCCATGAACGATCCCGGTCAGGTCAAAACGGGGCAAACAACAAAAAACCGCCTGAGCGTGAGCAGCAGGCGGTTTGATGGGCAAGCCACCCACAGGTGGCTGCAAGGCAATCAGGCCAGCTTCTCTTTGATGCGAGCCGACTTGCCGCTGCGTTGACGCAGATAGTACAGCTTGGCACGACGCACATCGCCGCGACGCTTGACGTCGATGGTGGCGATCAGGGGGCTGTACAGCTGGAACGTACGTTCCACGCCTTCGCCATTGGAAATCTTGCGCACGATGAAGCTGCTGTTCAGGCCACGATTGCGCTTGGCAATCACGACGCCTTCGTAAGCCTGCACGCGCTTGCGGGTGCCTTCAACGACGTTGACGCTCACCACCACGGTGTCGCCAGGGGCGAACGTGGGGATGGTCTTGTTCAGGCGAGCAATTTCTTCTTGCTCAAGCTGCTGGATCAGATCCATGGATAACTCCTAAGTGATCGTGTCTGCGCACAGGCGCCCGTACGGCGCGGCCAGATAGAGGATCGAGAAAACCTGCGATTATAGCAGCAAAGACTTAAGAAAGCGCTCATCTTCTTTGCTGAGCGCACCTTGCAGACGGGCCATGTCGATCAAATCGGGGCGCCGCCGGGCCGTGATGGCCAGCTGCTGTTCACGCCGCCAGCGGGCGATGTGGGCATGGTGGCCCGACAGCAGCACGGGAGGCACCGCCACATCCCCCTCGGGCAAGGCCAGCACTTCGGGACGGCTGTAGTGCGGGCAATCCAGCAAACCGTCCGAAAAACTGTCTTGTTGGTGGGAGGCCGCGTCGTTCAACACCCCAGGTTGCAGTCGCGCCACCGCATCGATCAGGGTCAGGGCGGGCAGCTCACCACCCGAGAGCACGTAGTCGCCCAAGCTGATTTCTTCATCCACGTGCGCGTCGACAAAGCGCTGGTCGATGCCCTCATAGCGACCACACAGCAGCACCGCGCCGGGGCTGGCGGCCAGCGCCTGGACACGGGTCTGGGTCAGGGGACGGCCAACCGGGCTGAATAAAATCACCGGCAGGCGCTCACCCCCGGCTGCGGCCTGGTCAGAACGGATGGCCGCTAGCGCCTTGACCAACGGTTCGACCAGCATGACCATGCCCGGCCCCCCGCCATAGGCGCGGTCGTCCACGCGGCGGTAGGTGTCGTCGGCGAAATCACGCAGTTGCCACAGGTGCAGGTCGACTGCTTTGGACTCGAACGCGCGACGCGTCACGCCCACCGATTGAAAGGGGGCGAACAGTTCAGGGAACAGGGTGATGACGTCAAAGCGCACCGCAATGCCACCGGAACAGGCCGGGCCTCATGCCTTAAAAGCTCAGTAGTCCAGGCCCCAGTCGGCCACGATGCGCCGATCCTGGAGGCTGACGCTGTCAATGTAGGCGGCCACGAAGGGGATCAGACGCTCGACCTGGGCCTCGTCCACGCAGCGCAGCACGCTGTGCGGGCCGGTGTCGATCAGGTCGGCCACCACCCCCAGGGTCTGACCTTCGCGGTTGAGCACGGTCAGGCCGATCAGGTCGATCCAGTAATACTCATCCGGCTCGGGCGTCGGGAAAGCGGTGCGCGGCACGAACACGCGCGCGCCACGCAGCGCCTCCGCGGCGTTGCGATCGGCAATGTCTTCAGCAGTGGCAACGATGGTGTCGCCCTGTTCGCGGGTATTCTTGATGCGCAAGGCGCGCGGCGCACTCAGGCGTGGCGGCACCGGGGCCGATGGCTTGGCAGACTTGGGCGCAGGGGCTGCGGGGGCAGCACCCGGACGCACTACAGCGCCCGACTGAACTTCAGCAGGGCGCAGATACCAACGCTTGGTCAGGAACAAAGCCTGGGGGTCGTCAGAATAAGGCTGGACTTTGAATCCACCCTGAACGCCCCAGGCGTCGCCAATGCGCGCCACCTCGATCAGATCCTCGGGCCACTCGGCGCTGTCGCCAACCAACCCCAGGGATGAAGACGTGGTCACGCTGTCAAGACTCAGGCTGCAACAGCCTTGGTCTTGGCTTCGCGGAACAGGCGTTCCACGGTGGGCGACACTTGTGCGCCGTGGCTCACCCAGTGTTCCACGCGGTCAAAAGCGACGCGCAGGACTTCGGCCTGGCCAGAGGCCACGGGGTTGTAGAAACCCACGCGCTCCAGGAAACGGCCATCGCGGCGGTTGCGCTTTTCAGCGGCAACGATGTTGAAAAAGGGGCGCTTCTTGGAGCCACCGCGAGCAAGTCGAATCACGACCATGATGTGTCCTTCAAATCAGTTGGGCGGCGGCCATTCCCGGGAGACACTCGGGGTCTGGCAGCCTGATCGGGCTGGCGCAACGCCAACACCTGTTCATGAATTCATCCCAGCACATTTAGATACGCGCCCCGCCAATGCCTGATCACTGATCAAAGACTTCAAAGACCCAAGTCTTGGCAAAACTCGTGCTGGAAAACCGCGGATTATAGTCTGACTAATCCGTTTTGTGCGCCAATCAATGGCGCCTGCCCATGACCACACCCTGCGCCGCCCCCGTCCCCCTCAAATCCAAGACCCTGGCTACTTGGATCACCTTGCTGGGTGGCCCGATGGGCCTGCATCGCTTTTACCTCTACGGTTTTGGCGATCTGTGGGGCTGGCTACACCCGATCCCCACCCTGGTGGGCGCCTGGGGGATCCGCCGGGTCCAGGAACTTGGGCTGGATGACCGCTTGTCTTGGATCCTCATCCCCATTTTGGGTTTCATGGTGGCCTACACCATGCTGCAAGCCATCGTCTATGGCTTGACGCCCGATGAGCGCTGGCATCAGCGCCACAACCCGCAACTGGTCGGCCAAGCCGATTTGCCCTCCAGTGGCTGGGCAGTGGTGATCGGCATCGTGCTGGCCTTGATGCTGGGTGCCACGGTGCTGATGTCGACCATCGCGTTTTCCGGCCAGCGCTACTTTGAATCGCAGGTCGACGAGGCCCTCAAAATCAGCCAGTGATCGTCACCAAGCTGCCACGCCTCAGGTGCGGAACATGAAGTAGGCCGCGCCCACCAGGCACAGGGCCGCCCATATGTAGTCGAGCTTGAAGGGCTGACCCAGGTAGAAGATCGCGAAGGGCACGAACACGCTCAGGCTGATGACCTCCTGCATCACCTTGAGCTGGCCCACATTGAGTTGCCGGATGCCAATGCGGTTGGCGGGAACCTGCAGCAGGTACTCGAACAGCGCGATGCCCCAACTGGCCACGGCCGCCACGATCCAGGGCTTGGACGCCATGTTCTTGAGGTGGCCGTACCAGGCAAATGTCATGAAGACGTTCGAAGCGACCAACAACAAGGCGGCCTGCAAGGAGAGGGGTAAGGCGTTCAGTAATGCATTCATTCCCCAAGTGTAGGCAAGTGCCGGATAATTGAGGTTTTGCCTTTCACCGCTGCGCCATGACTGCTGAACACCCGTCGACCCCCCTCACCTACGACCAGGCTGGCGTCAATTACGACTTGATCGACCCCCTGAAGGTGGCCGCGCAACGGGCCGCCGCCCAGACCGGTGCGCACCTGGCCAGCCATGGTTTCAGCGAAGTCGGCGCCTCGCGCGGCGAGTCGGCCTATGTGGTCGACGTGGGACCGATGTACCTGGCCAGCATCGTCGAGTGCCTGGGCACCAAGACCTTGGTGGCCGATGACATGGCCCAGTTGACCGGCAAGAGCTACTACGACGGCATCGCGCAGGACACCATCGCCATGGCGGTGAATGACCTGATCACCGTGGGCGCCACACCCCTGGTGGTGCAAGCCTATTGGGCCGCAGGCGGGTCGGACTGGTTTGGCGACAAGGTGCGCGCCAATGCGCTGGTGGCCGGCTGGAAGAAGGCCTGCGACGTCTGCAATGTTTCCTGGGGCGGTGGCGAAACGCCAGCCCTGGCCGGCATCGTGGCCGATGGTCGGGTCGACCTGGCCGCCTCCTGCACCGGCATCATCAGCCCCAAAACCCGCCTGTCGGTGGGCGACAAGCTGGGCGCAGGCGACGCGATCGTGCTATTGGCCTCCAGCGGCATCCACGCCAATGGCCTGTCGCTGGCCCGCAAGCTGGCCGAGCGCCTGCCACGGGGTTATCTGACCGAGATCTCGCCGGGCTTGAGCTACGGCGAGGCCCTGCTGGCGGCCACGACGCTGTATTCGCCCGTGACCGAAGCCCTGGCTGCCGCGGGCATCATCCCGCATTACTGTGCGAACGTCACCGGCCACGGCTGGCGCAAACTGCTGCGCCACCCCAAGCAGCTGACCTACCGAATCACCCAGGTGCCTGAAGTGACACCGGTGCTGGCCTTCATGCAACGCGAGTGCCAGCTGGACGACGCCGAGGCCTATGGCACGCTCAACATGGGCGCCGGTTTTGCGCTGTATGTGGCGGCTGGTGACGCGCAGCGCGTGGTCGAGATTTCGCAAGGCCTGGGCATCCCGGCCATCGTGGCAGGCCGCGTTGAAGAGGGCCCCAAGCAGGTGGTGATCGAACCTTTGAACGTGGTTTACGGCGCCGACGAATTGCAACTGCGCTGAGCTTGGCTGATGAGCTCCACGCACACAGCACAAACGCTGCCGGAGTTGTTTGCGCAACGCGTGGCGGCCACACCGCAGGCCGATGCTTATCGGCAGTTCGACGCGGGCGCCGGGCAATGGCGCACCGTCTCGTGGCAGCAGACGGATGCCCTGGTGGCGCGCTGGCGTCGTGCCTTGCTGGCGCTGCATCTGGATGCCGGCGCACGCGTGGCAATCCTCGTTCCCAACGGGCTGGACCACGTCTGCATGGACCTGGCTGCCTTGTCGCTGGGGCTGGTGCCCGTGCCCATGCATGCGGTGGACAACCCAGGCAGCATCGCCTACATCCTGCAGGACAGCGATGCCGCCATGCTGCTGGTGGACAGTGTCGAGCGTTGGCAGGGCATCGCGGGCACCGGCACGCCCACGCCGGGCCTGCAGCGCGTGGTGGTGCTGGATGCACCAGCCATGGCGCTGCCAGAAACCGGCCTGCTGACCACCCTGGCCGACTGGCTGACAGCGGGAGATCAAGTCACCGAAGCCCCCTTACCGTCGGTGTCGCCCGAGGCCATGGCGGCCATCGTCTACACCTCTGGCACGACGGGTCGCCCCAAAGGCGTGATGCTCTCGCACCGCAATGTGGTGTCCAACATCAGGGCCGTGCTGGCCCGATTCGAGGTGATTGAAGGCGACCTGCTGCTGTCCTTCCTGCCGCTGTCGCATACCTTCGAGCGCACGGTGGGCTACTACCTGCCGATCGCTGCGGGCGCCTGTGTGGCCTTTGCCCGATCGGTCGCGCTGCTGCAAGAAGACCTGCGCACGGTGCGCCCCACCGTGTTGGTGTCGGTGCCGCGCATCTACGAGCGCATCTACGCCAAGGTTCAAGAGACGCTGCGCGATGGCAGTCCCATGAGCCGCAAACTGCTGCAATGGGCGCAAGCCATCGGCTGGCAAAATTTCCTGGCCCGACAAGGGCGCGGCACCTTCGGTGTTGGTGAACGGCTCGCTTGGCAGGTCTTGCGCCCCCTGGTGGCACAGCGCGTGCTGGACACCTTTGGCGGACGCCTGCGCATCGCTGTGGCCGGTGGTGCACCGCTCAGTGGCACGGTGGCGCATTTCTTCCTGGGGCTGGGCCTGGACCTGCTGCAGGGCTATGGCATGACCGAGACCTCGCCCGTGGTCAGCTGCAACACCCCCACCGACAACGAGCCCAGCTCCATCGGCCGCGCCCTGCCCGGCGTGCAGGTGCGCATTGGCGAAAACGGCGAACTGATGGTCGCCGGCCCCTCCGTGATGATGGGTTACTGGAAGCGCCCCGAGGACACCCAGCGCACGCTGGAGCCTGACGGCTGGCTACACACCGGCGACCAGGCCAAAATCGTCGACGGTCGCCTCTACATCGTGGGCCGCATCAAGGACATCATCGTCACCTCCACGGGCGAGAAAATCCCGCCCTCCGATCTGGAACTGGCCATCCAGGGCGACCCCCTGTTCAGCCAGGTGCTGGTGATTGGCGAGCAGCGCCCCTTTCTGTCCGTGCTGGCCGTGGTGGACAACACCACTTGGCAGATCGCAGCGGTCAAGGCTGGCCTGGACCCGTCCCAACCCGACGCGTTGAACTCGGCAGCGGCCGAGGCCATCGCCCTGCAACGCATTGCCACGCAGGTGCACACCTTCCCGTCCTACGCCATGCCCAAACGCGTCTGGCTGACCCACGAAGCCTGGACCATCGATGCCGGACTGATGACGCCCACGCTGAAGCTCAAGCGCCCTGCGCTTGAGAAGCGTTTTGCATCTCAAATCGAGACCCTGTACAAAAAACGTTGACGTCACACGGTCGCCCCGCATCGCATACAATCGGCCGTGACGGGCCTCCCCGCATGGGCGCGCGGCCAACCGGGTCAGATCGGGAACGAAGCAGCCCTAACCGTTTGCCTCCAGTGCCGGGGTTCAGGCTCGTCACCTTATTCTTTCTGACGCCCCATGCGTCGTGGCCAGGGCCCCGCCGCCGGGGCTGGCAAGGCGCTTCATGGCATCGACCCCCTCTACCGCACCGCCCCTCGGCACCACCACGGTTTCCATTGACCTGGGCGATCGCAGTTACGACATCCGCATTGGCTCGGGGCTGCTGGACGATCCGGACAGCTATTCGGGGCTGCCGCGCTCGGGCACCGCGTTGATCGTCACCAACACCACGGTAGGGCCCTTGTACGCGGCACGCCTGACAAAGGCGCTGCAAAGCCACCACAAGAAGGTGCTGGTGGTCGAGTTGCCCGACGGCGAGCAGTACAAGGACTGGCCGGCGCTCAACCAGATCTTCACCACCTTGCTGGAAACGGGCAGCGACCGCAAGACCGTGCTGTACGCCCTGGGCGGCGGCGTGGTGGGCGACATGACGGGGTTTGCCGCCGCCTGCTATATGCGCGGCGTGCCCTTCGTCCAGGTACCGACCACGTTGCTCGCGCAGGTCGACTCCAGCGTGGGCGGCAAAACGGCCATCAACCACCCGGCGGGCAAGAACATGATCGGGGCGTTCTACCAACCCCAACGTGTGATTTGCGACATCGACACGCTCGACACGCTGGCGCAAAGCGAATTGTTGGCCGGTCTGGCCGAAGTCATCAAATACGGCCCGATCGCCGATGTCGAGTTTTTGACCTGGCTGGAAGCCAATCTGGACGCCCTGCTGGCGCGTGACCGCACCGCCCTGCGCCACGCCATCAAGCGCTCGTGCGAGATCAAGACCTGGGTGGTGGGGCAGGACGAAAAGGAATCCGGCCTGCGCGCCATCCTCAACTTCGGCCACACCTTCGGTCACGCCATTGAGGCGGGTCTGGGCTACGGCCAGTGGCTGCACGGCGAGGCCGTGGGGTGCGGCATGGTCATGGCGGCCGACCTATCGAGCCGTCTGGGCCTGATCGACGCGGCCACGTCGCTGCGCATCAAGGCCCTGGTCGAACGTGCCGGCCTGCCGGTTCATGGACCCGATCTGGGGGCCGACCGCTATCTGGAATTGATGCGCGTGGACAAGAAGGCCGAGGACGGCGAGATCCGTTTTGTGCTTGTCGGCCCGCTCGGACAGGCCAGCATGCGCGCCGCCCCGGATTCCGTCGTGCGTGAGGTTATTGCCTTGCACACAGGCCCCCGCTGATTGCATCGGCACCCAAAGCGCCATGTGGCTCGCCCCTTACGCCAGCGACCCCGCGAACAGCCGTGGGCGGCGCCACTTCGAGCCACCGGCCCCGACGCGCAGCGACTTCCAGCGCGACCGCGACCGCATCGTGCACAGCACAGCGTTTCGGCGCCTCGTCTACAAGACCCAGGTCTTCTTGAACCACGAGGGCGACCTGTTTCGCACCCGGCTGACGCACTCACTCGAAGTGGCTCAATTGGGCCGCTCGATTGCGCGCTCGCTGGGCCTGAACGAAGACCTGGTGGAAGCCATCGCGCTGGCGCACGACCTGGGGCACACGCCCTTTGGCCATGCAGGGCAGGACACGTTGAACGAATGCATGGTCCAGCATGGGGGCTTTGAGCACAACCTGCAATCATTACGCGTGGTGGACGAACTAGAAGAGCGCTACCCGTCCTTCAATGGCCTGAACCTGAGTTTTGAAACGCGCGAAGGCGTCCTGAAACATTGCTCTCGCAAGAACGCCGAGCTGCTGGAGGCGCGGGAGCCCAATGGCATCGGCCGCCGCTTCATGGAAGGCACGCAGCCCAGTCTGGAAGCACAGCTGTGCAATCTGGCCGACGAGATCGCCTACAACGCCCACGACATCGATGATGGCGTGCGCTCAGGCCTCATCACGATTGAGCAATTAGAGGCTGTGCCCTTGTTCACGCGCTTTCGGGATGAAACGTGGAAAGAGCACCCTGGCCTGAAGGGCCGCCGCCTGTTGTTCGACACCATCCGCCGCATGCTGTCGCAACAGGTGTATGACGTGATCGACGCCACACGCGCCGCCATTGCCCAACACATGCCGGCGTCAGCCGACGCCGTGCGCCGCTGCCCACCGCTGGTGCACTTCAGCCCGGACATGCGCGAAGACAGCACCCAGCTCAAGCGGTTTTTGTTCAGGGAGTTGTATCGGCATCCGCAGGTCAACGAGACGACGGCGCGCGCCAAGCGAATCATTGCGGAGTTGTTCGCGGCCTATGCGGCCGCGCCAAATGAAATGCCGACCGATTTTGCCTGCCGCGTCGACATGCACCGCGCCGTGGCCGACTACATCGCCGGCATGACGGACCGCTTTGCCATGCGCGAGCACGAGCGCTTGACGGGGCAGCGCATTTTCTGAACACCCCCGACGTGGCCGAGCAGAGCCCTACCTAGGCGCCCTGGTCTGCAGAGCGTCGCTCGGTTGCGAATCTCCGCACGAGATCATCAACCACCTCAACGGTTGGCGCAGAGCACAACACTGCTGCGATTTTGCGAATTTCCTCGACGGGAAAATCCCACCATTTCAAGCGGGTCAGCGCACTTCGAATTCCTTCATCGAAGCGAAATTTGATGTGCTTGGCCGGGTTTCCGCCAACCATCTCATAGGGGGCCACGTCCTTGACCACGGTGGCGTTTGCAGCAATGACAGCACCGTCTCCAATGCTGATGCCCGACATGATGGTCACACCACTGCCGATCCACACGTCATTCCCGATGACCACATCCCCATTGGTTGCAGGATGGCCCTTGATGCCGACGCCGCCGAGTTCATCCGCATATATGTGCCCAAAGGGAAATGTAGAGATCCAGTCGATTCTGTGGTTCCCGCCAAGAAATACGGTCACGGCCGAGGCGATTGAACAAAAACTGCCGATCGTCAGGGAGGCCCGCTCACCCCACTGTCGCACGGACAAATGCTCGACCCCATAGGTATAGCGACCAACCGCAATATCGCTATTTCCAGCCTTGGCCAGAATTCCCCGCGCATTCGCCACCTCGACCTCGTCGGCCGGCACATCGTCGATAGGCACATCGTCGGGCAGTGCAAAGTCAGCGCGCATCACACGCGCCACCGTTCGCTCCTGCAATGTGGTTTCCACCTTCGTCAGCACCACCTTCATGAACGCTGCCTTGTCACGGCCGCACTCCACCAGCTTTTCGTCAAGATAGCCAAACTGTTCAACCGTGAAGCGGTGCTCAAACCAACCCAAGTACCAGAACCAATCGGTGTAATACAGCCAGGACTTTTCATTCAAGGCGCGCAGATGGGTGGGATCCTGCCAGGCGGTGGCCGCATGTTCGTAAGGTACTTCCACCAGGAACTTCCCGCCCGTCTTGAGCAGCTTGAGGCAGTTGCCCATCAACTCCGGAAGGTCAGGCACATGTTCAAGCACGTTGTTGGCATAGATCAGCTCGACGCTGCCCTCCTCCAGCAGCAACGGCCCGGCATAGGGGGTCTCGGCCTGGACAGGCCACGTGACGGGCCGCCCCAGATCCAGCACCAGATCGGGCTGGGCGCGCTCCAGCACATCAATGTTCAGCCACCCAGGCTTGTAGTCCTTGCCCGACCCCAGGTTGATGCCCTTGGGCTGCCAAGCGCCCTGCTGACGGGCCGCCTGATGGCTGCGTCCATACCCCACGGCAAACGCCATCAGATCGGCATAAGCCTCGATGGGATCAGCCTGCTGGAAGTTGACCAGCGCGTTCACGGCTTGTTCATAGAACGTCGGCGTGGCGAACTGCTGCGCAAAAAATGATTCGAGTTGAGCGTCCTCAAGCCAGAACACGCAATCTTCAAAGGCCGAGTGCGGCTTGGTCTGTGGACCGCGTTCTGAAATCACCGGCGTGCCGAGCGACAGGCAATGCGAAACCCGCGCCTGTTCAAAGCGGCTGCTTGGGTAGAAGTGGGCGTTGAACACGGCCTTCGACTGGACGATGAGTTGGTCGCGTTCAGGCCCATACAGCGGACTATCGAAACGACTGACCTTCACGCCCTGCGCCTCAATGCGATCGAGCATTGCCTTGCGACGCTCGTTGAGACTGCCAATGAACAGCAAGTCAATGGGGCGCTCGTCCAAAGGACGGAACTGCTCCTGTGCCAGATAAGGCGCGTAGAGCAAGGGCACCACGGGCACGTCGTCCGCATGCTTGGTGTAGCCCGCCACGTTGTCGGCGTCGTAGTCCACCACGGCCGAACTTTCAAGCAGCTGCAGGTAGTCGCGCGACACTGCAGCTCCGCCCGGCCCTATCTGCTCCAGGTTCACAAAGATGCAGGTATAACGCTGGCGCAACGCCGCATCAAAACCCAGGTGGGCGCCAAACACGAAGTTGACCGCGTCATGCCTCAGGCGATTCTTGGCCAAACTGACCTGCGCCCCCATGCGACGGAATTGGTGGCGGAAGTAGCGGGCCTGGTCGAGAAAACCGAGCGAATGCACATAAGCGCCAGGTTGCACGATGCACAGATGGATGTGCGGTAGCTGAGTCATGACGTGTCTTTCGATTCAGGAAAGGTGATCGGCCGGCAGCCCTTGCGACCAGCGCTCGGCCATGCGCCACAACAGTTGGCCAAAGTCACGCGTATAGCCTTCACTGTCAAACAGCGGTGAGACGTCTCGCGCCTGCACCAGATGGTGGCGCAATGTTTGCCGCTGATCGGCATCCAATGCCAGTTCAAGCACCTTGGCCTCATAGTCGGCGACTGAATCGGTGGCCAGTTGGGGAAGGCCCACCGCATGCAACAGGCTTGCGGCCACGCGAGAGGCAAAGCTGGCCCCCATCACGGTCACAACAGGCACGCCTGCCCACAAGGCATCGCTGGCCGTGGTGTGGGCATTGCAGGGCCAGGTGTCTATGAAGATATCGGCCAGCGCGAAACGACTCATGTGCTGCGCGATGTCCACCTTCGGGGCGAAATACAAACGGCTGGGGTCAACGCCACGGGCTGCGGCTTCTGCGCGCAATTGCACTGGCGCCTGCTCATTCCACTGCAACAACCACAGCACCGAACCTGGCAATTGATGCAGCAAACGGCACCAGACGTCGAACACTTCCGGCGACAACTTGAACGGCTGATTGAATCCGCACAGCACCAATGCATCGTCGGGCAGGCCCGCCTGTGCGCGCGTACAAGGTTGAGGCTTGGGGCGCTGACGATCATTGGGCTGATAGCAGTGGGGTAACAGCGCCAGCTTCTCGCTGTAATGCGCTGCCTGATCCAACGGCGACACGATGGCATCACCAATGAAGTAATCGATGTAGTCGGCGCCCGTGGTGCCCGGAAAGCCCAGAAAGCTCACCTGAACGGGTGCGGGGCGATAGGCAAAGATGCCCAGTCGGGCATCCCGCGTGTGCCCCTTCAAATCGACCAGGACTTCGATGCCGTCTTGCCGAACCCGCTGTGCCACCTCATGGTCGCTGACCTTGGCCACGTCCACAAAATGCTCGGTGGAATGTTCGAGGCGCGAACGCATGGGACTACCATCGTCAGGACCGTGCGAGTACAAGGTCACCTCAAAACGCTGACGATCCAACTTTTCAAACACCTCGGCCATCAAGACAGCGGTGGCGTGCTGGTGAAAGTCGGCCGACACAAAGCCCAAGCGCAAACGCTGCCCCACCGGCCTGGGTGCCACGGGCTCAAAGGGCTCGACCGCGCGCGCCATGTAGCGTGCACATGAGCGCGCCACGCGCAGTTGGTCCGCGGGGTCATCGGTCAGGGTGACCTGAGCAAACACCGCAGCCCACGCCCTCGCATCCTCAGGCAAGTTGGCAACGAGTCGATGCAAGGCTTGCAGATCGGACTTGGCGTGCTGCCAGCGACACAACTCGTGCTCCATGAAAGTCACCAGACTCTGCGCCGCCAGGTCGCCAGGACCCAGGCCCAGGGTCAACGCAGTGCGCAGACACTCGGTGGCCTCTTGCTTGAGACCAAGGGAGTTGAATGACAAGCCCATCCGGTAATGCGACAGGGCATGGTCGATTTTGAGTGCCAGCCCCTGAAACAGAGCCCCGATGGCTTGCTCATGCCGGCTCGCATTGAACAGGGCTTCACCCAAGTCCTGGTAATACTCGGCGGTGCGCGGCACATGGGCCGGCGCTTGCTGCAGAAAATCAGCCCGCTCGCCATGCCGGTTTTGCAAGCCCAGGCAATCGGCGGCAATGTCACGCGCAATGAGGTTGTCGGGCGCCAGTGCGAGCACCGACACTGCGGTGCAATGGGCTTGTCCGATCAACCCGAGCTTCATCTGCGCGCGTGCCAAATTCAAGAGGTACACCGGGTCGTCCGGTTTGTCCTGACAGGCCTTCAGAAAAGCGGCTTGCGCCTGCGCCCAATTGCCGGCTTTGGCGCATTTGATCCCCAACTCCCAGTGCTGCTGCGCCCGCTTCAGTAGCGGCGATTGATTCCCCACAGGATTACCGTGGGCTTTCCGGGATTTGAGATGCGTGGCCATGACTGGGCAGTCTAGGCAGGCCGCCAGACCCCAAGAGGCCGAGATGGCCGTCACCAGGCTTTCTATTCACCCGATTCAAATATCTGCGAGGACTCTTAAAAAAAAATCTCAAGTCCGGGAAAGCCGGCTCCGATAAGTAATCCAACGGCCTGCACAAGTGGGTACGTGGTCCGGTTAGCCGGCCGAAGGTCTGGTGGCCAAGCCACTTGGGCATTGAGGTTGACTAGCGTCGGGCAGGCGAGCTGCGGTGGCTTTACCGCCGCACCAATCTTGTTAGGCGCTTTTCGCCGATATTTTGTAACCATAGGAGTTCACCATGTCTTCCATCATCAACACCAACCTGAATTCTCTGAACGCTCAGCGCAACACTTCGGCATCGCAAATGTCGCTGGCCACCTCCATGCAACGCCTGTCATCGGGCCTGCGCGTCAACTCCGCCAAGGACGACGCCGCCGGTCTGGCCATTGCCGAACGCATGAACGCCCAGATCAAGGGCATGAACGTGGCGGTGCGCAATGCCAACGACGGCATCTCGCTGGCGCAAACGGCTGAAGGCGCCTTGGGCGCGGTCGGCAACAACCTGCAACGCATGCGGGAACTGGCGGTTCAATCACGCAATGCCACCAACAGCCCCGGTGACAAAGATTCTCTGGACAAGGAATTCCAGCAACTGGCGTCTGAAATGACCCGAGTCCTGGCTGGCACCACCTTCAACGGCAAAGCCATTCTGGGCGCCAGCGCCGGAGCACAAGACTTCCAGATCGGCGCCAACACCACCGCCAATGACGTCATCACGGTGACCACCGTCCAGCTGGACACGAACGCCAGCATCACAGCAGTCACGGCCGGCAAGATTGACAGCACCACCACCACGGCCACACTGAAAACAGTCATCGACAACATTGACGGCGCCATCGACAAGGTCAACAGCGAACGCGCTGTGTACGGTGCCACTCAAAACCGCTTTAACTCGGTGATCTCCAACCTGCAGGTCTCAGAGGAAAACCAGACCGCCGCCCGCAGCCGGATCATGGACGCCGACTTTGCCGCAGAAACGGCCAATCTGTCCCGAGCCCAGATCCTGCAACAGGCCGGTAACGCCATGATTGCTCAGGCCAATCAGCTGCCCCAGCAAGTGCTGTCGCTGCTGCGTTAAGCAACCGTCAGCGCCCTCCCCACAGAGGGCCGACACCTCCAGAACCGCCTTCGGGCGGTTTTTTCATGGGCAAAAAAGGACAGTGTTTCACTCACACATCCGGCGATTGGGCTCCTCAAGAAATCCCAACAATCAAGCCACAGGTCAAAGCTTTCAACCCAGCATCTTTGGCCAGCTTTTAGCAGGCCGGCGTGCGCGCCGGGAGTCGCCGGATTCTTCAGGAGTGCAACATGCCCCAAACGATCAACACCAATCTGAATTCTCTGAACGCACAGCGCAATCTGAATAACTCACAAAGTGCCGTGTCCGTCGCCATGCAACGCCTGTCATCGGGCTTGCGCGTCAACTCCGCCAAGGACGATGCCGCCGGTCTGGCCATTGCCGAGCGCATGAACGCCCAGGTCAAGGGCATGAATGTCGCCGTGCGAAATGCCAACGACGGCATTTCTCTGGCACAGACGGCTGAAGGTGCCCTGGGCACCGTCGGCAACTCGCTGCAACGCATGCGGGAACTGTCGATTCAGGCGCGCAATGCCACCAACAGCCCCAGCGACAAAGACTCTCTGGACAAAGAGTTCCAGCAACTGGCGTCTGAAATCACCCGAGTCCTGGCTGGCACGACCTTCAACGGCAAAACCCTGCTTGGCGCCAGCGCCGGGGCTCAGGACTTCCAGATCGGCGCCAACACCACCGCCAATGACGTCATCACGGTGACCACCACCAACATGGCGACCGACGCCAGCATCACGGCGGTCACGGGCGGCAAGATTGACAGCACGACCTCCACGGCCCAACTGAAAACAATCATCGACGACATTGACGGCGCGCTCGACCGTGTCAACAGCGAACGCGCTGTGTACGGGGCCACGCAAGGCCGCTTTGATGCCATCATCGCCAACCTCCAGGTGTCCGCCGAAAACCAGACTGCGGCACGCAGTCGGATCATGGATGCCGACTTCGCCGCAGAAACGGCGGCCCTGTCGAGGGCGCAGATTCTGCAGCAGGCTGGCAATGCGATGGTCGCGCAAGCCAATCAGTTGCCGCAACAAGTGCTGAAACTATTGCAAGGTTGATTAAAGTTCTGGCGTCAAGTGCCGAAAGCTACAGTGTCCGGTCACGTCCGGGCACTGCCTTTTTCAGGCGGCATTCGCGCATGACCACCGTCGTAGGAGAGTCACATGACCACCAGCAACACCGCGTCCCTCAGCTCCCTGGGTATTGGCAGTGGCCTGGACGCCAACAGCATCGTGACGCAACTGGTGGCCCTGCAACGCCAACCAATCGCCAATCTCAAGACCCAAGTCAGCGCCATCCAGACAAAAGTGTCAGCGTATGGGCAGATACAGTCGGCCGTTGCGTCGCTCCAGACCGCCGCCCAGAAATTGACCAATCCGGCCACCTGGTCGGCCACAACGGCCGCCTCGTCTGACAGCACCTCGGTTTCAGCAAGCACCTCCGATGGCGCTGTTCCCGGCGCTTATAGCGTTAACGTGCTCAGCTTGGCCGCACCACAGTCTGTGGTTAGCAAGACAACGCTAGCATCGTCGACCTCACTCGTGGGCGCAGGCACCTTGCACATCGAACTGGGCGCCTGGTCCGGCAGCGCCTTCACAGGCAAGTCAGGCGCCACGCCCGTCGACATCACCATCAGCGCGACCGACACCCTGGACGACGTTCGCAGCAAAATCAACAGCAGCAACTCTGGCGTCACGGCGTCCATCATCACGGATGCCAGCGGCGCGCGTCTGGTCATGCAATCCAGCACCACCGGCGCCAGCAACGGCTTTCGTACCACGGGCCTTTCCGCCCTGGCCTACGATCCGGGCACGGCAACCACAGGCACGACCCTGACTCAAGCAGCCGGGGATGCCAGCGCCACAGTCAACGGCGTGGCGGTGACATCGGCCACGAACACCCTGAGCAACGTACTGAGCGGCATTTCCCTGACGCTGAACAAGGTCACGACCAGCCCTGTGGCAGTGACGGTGGCCCAGGACAACACCTCGATCACCAAAGCCATCACCGATTTTGCGACGGCTTACTCCTCAATGTCCAACCTGCTGCTGGCGGACACAAAATACGATGCTGGTTCAAAAACAGCAGGCCCCTTGCAGGGCGACAGCACTGCGGTCGGATTGCAAAGCCAGTTCCGATCGCTGGTTGGCAGCACCTCCAACGCCTCCAGCATGTATGGCACCCTGTCCTCCATCGGACTGGAAATCCAGGCCAGTGGGGCGCTCACGGTCAACACAGCAAAACTGACCGCAGCCCTTGGCAACCTGGGTGAAGTCAAGAAATTGTTCGCCAACAGCGACTCAGTCGACCCAAGCAAAAACGGCTTGGCAGTTCGCTTCAATACCGTGGCGAGCAATATGCTCGCCTTTGATGGCGCCATCACCACCCGGACCAGCGGCCTCAACACGTCGATTCAAAATAATCAAAAACAGCAAGATGTGCTCGATTCTCGTGCGGTGCTGTACGAAAAACTCTTGCGCGCGCAGTACTCGGCCCTTGACAAGCAAATGGCTGCGCTGACCAGCCAAGGCAATTACGTCACGCAACAAATCAATGCATTCAACAAAGGTTGATTGATCGCCTCAAGTCTGCCCTTTGAATGTCGAAAACGATGATGAGTGGGTGTTTCAGACGATCTGATCACCCGGTTCATCCGTTGTTGGATAGTTTTTTGGCAGGACTGGGGGCAATATCATGGCTTCAATCTCATCCGTGGGACCAAGCAGTGGCCTTGATGTCAATTCAATCGTCACGGCGACGCAGGGCACTGCCAGCAGGCCGCCGTTCGACCACCAACTGAGCGAGGCAGACGCCCACCAGGCGCAACTATCGTCCCTGGGGAAACTTCACAGCACGCTGTCCACTTTTCTGGACGCGGCTGACAAGCTGAGCCAGCCCCACGCATGGGCGGGCACTCACGCCACCTCCAGCGACCCTGCGACCGTCACGGCCCTCAGCCACAATGCCGCGGCCGCCAACTACAGCGTCGCAGTGCACAGCCTGGCCAGTGCCCAGACAAGCAGCACGGGCACGTATCCCGATGCGGACTCCAGCACTGGCGTGGGTACCCTGCACATCGAAATTGGCGCCTGGAGCGCCTCGCAAGCCACCTTCACGAACAATCCCAACTGGCCCAAGTCGTCCATCGTGGTTGGCCCGCATGACAACTCACTGGAGCGCATTCGCGACAAGATCAATGCAGCAGGCATGGGTGTGGTGGCCACCGTGATATCTGACGCCACCGGATCGCGCCTTGTGTTGCGCTCGACCTCGACCGGCGCCGACAACGGTTTCAAGGTCTCGACCGATGCCGACCAACCCGACACCCAAACCCCCGACGCCAATCAGGCAGGGATGCGGATCGACACCCAAGCCGCGACTGATGCCACCGGAACGGTCAATGGCGTCGCCATTCAGTCGTCGACCAACACCATCGACAAAGCCGTCGATGGCCTGACCTTTCAATTCAATAAGGTCTCGGATTCACCGGTCCACATTGCCGTGGCATCTGACACCGAGCACATCAAAAAAGCCATCCATGATTTTGCGCGGAGCTACAACACCCTGAATGCCATGGGCCAGCCCGCAGAGACCTCGACGGCCCTGCAACCATCGCCCTTGTCCAAGTCACTGGCTGAGATCGGACTGTCTTTCGGCGCAAATGGCGCGATGAATATTGACGACACGCGACTGGCTTCGGCCTTGAGCGAGCCCCCGGCTGGCATTGGTGCGCTCAGCAGCCTGGCGCAGCACTTTGGTCAATTGGTCAATCAGTTGGCCCGCGACGCGCAACCGAGCCCCCCAGGCGCCGACATGGGTGGCTACACCACGCGACAACTGTCGCAATACCGCACCTTGGAAAACAGCGGCTAATTCCCGCTCAATTCAGGCCATTGCCTGAACGTGCAAGGTTCAAGCTGGTGAAGGAAGTGCCGATAAAGATTTCAACGCTGATCGCAGCACTTTCCAAGAGTCCATCCAGATGTACGCCACCATGACATCCTCCTCTGCCAGTGTCTACAGCCCGAAGAATTCGAGCAGCATGTACCGCCAGATCGGCATCGAAACCGGCGTCGGCGGTGCCTCGCCACATCAGCTGGTGGGCCTGTTGCTCAACGGCGCACTCGAAGCCATCGCACAGGCACGCGGCGCCATTCAGTCCGGCCAGGTCGAGGTGAAATGCAAAGCCATCAGCAAGGCCGTTGGGATTGTGGACGAAGGCCTGAAAGCATGCCTCGACCTGAAGTCCGGCGGCACCCTGGCCGCCAACCTCAATGATCTGTATGGCTACGTGACCATGCGCCTGACCCATGCCAATTTGCATTCAGACGATCAAGCCCTGGAGGAATGCGCCAACCTCCTGTCGCCGCTGCGCGATGCCTGGGCCGCCATCGGCTCAGACGCTAATGAGCAAGAGCGCGCCACTTACCTCAAAGGGTTGAAAGCATGAATGCGCCAGAACTTTTAATGACCGCCCGTGACGAAGACCTCAAAGCAGGAAGCCTCTTGAGCTACTACGAAGCCATCGAAACCGCCAGCCACGACATGCTGGAAGCCGCCCGCTCGGGTGATTGGGACACCGTCGTCCGCCTTGAAGGCGCTTGCGCCGTGCTGATCTCTCAGCTCAAGCATGCTGCCGACGACCACCCGCTGGGTCCTGACGAACTTGCGCTCAAGAGCCGCATCATGCAGCGCATCCTCGTCAACGATGCCGAAATACGTCACCTGGCCGAACCCTGGATCAATGACCTCAGCCGTATGATGGGCGGACATTCGGACCCCTCTCAAATGCACTGATGGATGACTACAGAATCACCTCGGTCGTTGAAATCGAGGCGCTGCTCAAGCGCCTGCTTGATGCCAACACCCTGATCACACTGAGCGCTCCCGGCGGGATCAGCTACACCACCATGCTGTGGTCGGTGGACTCCGCCCGGGGCATCGTGTGCTTCAGCGCCGAGACCTCCGATGCCCGCCTGCAAACGCTGATGGAAGCGTCCGAGGTGGTCGCCGTGGGTTACCTCGACAGCATCAAGGTGCAATTCGACCTGGAAGGTTTGGTGCGGGTCAACAATGGCAGGACCACGGCAATCAACGCCCAATTCCCACGCCTGCTGTATCGTTTTCAGCGCCGCTCCAGCTATCGGGTCAAACCGCTGTCGAGCAATTTTCCCCAGATTCATTTTGCGCACCCGGCCCTGCCCGACATGCAAGTGTCTTTGAGGGTGCTGGACATCAGCTTGGGCGGCGTGGCGCTGTTCATTCCGCACACGATCCCCATGGTCGCCGCCGGCATCGAGATCAAGCGATGTTTCATCGACCTTGATTCGGACACCCGCCTGGAAGTGGGGCTGATCATTCACCATGTCAGCGTCATCAACCCGGAGTCCCAGGGCGCCCGCCTGGGCTGCGAACTGGTCGGTCTGGACGGGGCCACCGAACGCATTTTTCAGCGCTACATCGACCAGACCCAAAAGCGCCGCCTGGCCTTGTCCGCGGCGCAAGATTAAGCCCACCGAAGCGGGCGGCGCCTGCGGCGCTGATAGCATCGCGGCATGACTGCTCCAACCACCGTGCCTGGCACGCCCCCTTCGCCCTGGGTCATCGCCACCCGGGAAAGCCGACTGGCCCTGTGGCAAGCCGAACATGTTCGCGACCTGCTGCACAGCCGCTTCCAGCGCACCGTTTCCCTGTTAGGCATGACCACGCGCGGCGACCAGATCCTGGACCGCAGCCTGTCCAAGGTCGGCGGCAAAGGCCTGTTTGTCAAGGAACTCGAAGTGGCGCTGGCCGAAGGTCGGGCCGACCTGGCCGTGCATTCGCTCAAGGACCTCCCGATGGAGCTGCCCGAAGGCTTTGTACTGGCCTGCGTGATGGAACGGGAAGACCCCCGCGATGCCTTCGTGTCCAACGACTTCGCCACGCTGGACGCCCTGCCCCCCGGCGCGGTGGTGGGCACCTCCAGCCTGCGCCGCATGGTGCAACTGCGCGCCCTGCGCCCGGACTTGAAAATCGACCCCCTGCGCGGCAATCTGGACACCCGTCTGCGCAAGCTGGACGATGGCCATTACGCCGCCATCATTTTGGCGGCTGCCGGGCTCAAACGCCTGGGGCTGGCGCACCGCATTCGCCAGATCATCGCAGCCGAGGTGATGCTGCCCGCCGCTGGGCAAGGCGCCCTGGGCCTGGAGATTCGCCAGGATCACCCCGACCTGGCACAGCCACTGGCCACCCTGACCCATGCCCCCACCTGGCTGGCCACCCTGGCGGAACGCGCGGTGTCACGGGCCCTGGGCGGCAGTTGCTCCATGCCCTTGGCCGCCTATGGGCACTGGACGATTGCCACGGGCACTGGCCCGACCACCTTGACCCTGCGCGCACTGCTGGGCCACCCCGAACACACCACCCTCGTGCACGCCCAGGCCCAGGGCGCCCCACAGACCCCCGACGAAGCCGAATCGATGGGCCTGGACGTGGCGCGCCAACTCCAGTCGGCCGCAGGCCCACAATGGCTGGCGGCGATTGCACCGTGACACACTCCTGCGCAACGTCATGCGCCTGCTGATCACCCGCCCAGAACCCCAGGCGTCCAGCTGGGTGAGCTCCTTGCACCAACAAGGGGTCGATGCGGCGGCCCTGCCCTTGATCGCCATCGATGGCCCGGCCGACCCGCAACCCGTGCGCGCCCTCTGGCAGCACCTGAACGAAGCCCGCCTGCTGATGTTCGTCAGCCCCAGCGCAGCCGACTGGTTCTTTCGCCTGAAGCCCGCGAATCAAGGCGCGCAACAACACACTTGGCCCCCCAGCACCCTGGCCGCCGCCCCCGGTCCTGGCACGGCCCAGGCCTTGCTCAAGTTCGGGCAGGCAGCCGGCCTGCGCGTCGATCACATCCTGAGCCCAGGGGCCGATGCGGATCAATACGACTCCGAGACCCTATGGCCCCTGCTGCAACCGCTGGACTGGCAAAACCAAACCGTGTGGATCATCAGCGGCGGCGATCGACAAGACGCGCGCGGACGCACCTGGCTGAGCGAGCAACTGCGCGCCCGAGGCGCCCAGGTCACGTCCCTGCTGACCTACCAACGTGCCCCCGCCCACTGGACTCCCACCCAGCAGACCACAGCCCAAACCGCCATCGCGCAGCCCGCCCAACATGCCTGGCTGTTCAGCAGCTCCGAAGCCATCGACCATCTCACCGGCCATCTGACCCCGGACCAGGCCTGGAACCAGTCCACCGCCCTGGCCACCCATCCCCGCATCGCGGAACGGGCCCAGCAAGCCGGTTTTGGACGCATCATTGCCACACGCCCGACCATTGAGGCAGTGGCGAACGCACTACGCTCCCTCCAGTCCACCGCCCGCATCGATACAATGAATTCGTGACCGAAGAATCCACCGCCCTCCTCCCTTCAGACGAATCATCCAGCCCGCCAGCGAACTGGGTGCAATGGGCCGTGCTGGTGTTAAGCCTCGTCAGCGCCACAGGCCTCTGGCTCGCCTGGACTGCGCAGAAGAAAGTACAAAGTCTGGAACTGGAACTGGTGCGCCGCCAGCAGGACAGCCAGGGCCAAGCCGCCGAAGCCCGCTTGCTGGCCAAACAAGCTCAAGACATCTCGCGCGAAGCGGCCGCCCGCACTGCCTTGCTCGAATCTCGCCTGGCCGAAGTCACCTTGCAGCGCAGCCAGGTTGAAGAACTTGTCAAATCGATGTCGGTCTCGCGCGACGAAAGCCTGGTCGCAGACATCGAAGGCGCCTTGCGCGCAGCCCTCCAGCAATCGGCCCTGACCGGCAGCGCCGAGCCACTGGTCAGTGCCCTTCAATCGGCGGACACGCGCATCAGCCGGGCCCACCAGCCGCGCCTGGACAGCGTGCGCCGCGCCGTGGCCAAGGACCTCGACCGCCTGCGCGCCACCCGCGTGGCCGACCTCTCCTCACTGACCATCCGGCTGGATGAAGGCATTCGCCTGGTGGATGAATTGGTGCTGATCAGCCAACCCGTCGATCAGGCTGGCCGCGCAGTGGCCCGCCCTGCCGCATCGGCGCTCATCGCGCCACCCACGCCAGCGACGAAAGCCCGGCCCACCGCCCGAGCGGCCAGCCACCCCGCCAGTGCAGCCGATCCCACCGAAAAACCATCGCTCGGTGCCGAGTTGCTTGACTGGAGCCGCGGCACAGCCCACACTTTCTGGGACGAAGCCAAGGCCCTGGTGCGCATCACCCGCATTCGACAGCCCGAGGCCATCCTGATCGCCCCGGACCAGTCCTTCTTCCTGCGTGAAAACCTCAAACTGCGCCTGCTCAATGCCCGACTGGCGCTCCTGAGCCGCCAATCCGCGTCGGCCGTGGCGGACCTGAACTCGGCACAAGTGGCGTTGAGCAAGTACTTCGACCCACAGTCGCGCAAAACCCAACTGCTGCAGAGCCTACTGTCCGACGTCGCCGGGCAGAGCACGCAAATCACGGTGCCGCGCCCCGATGACACCATGACCGCTCTGGCCGCCGTGGCCAGCGGGCGTTAAGCGCCAGGAACGGCCCACTGACATGCGCACCATCGTCTGGCTCTTGCTGTTGGCCGTGACCGCTGTGGTGGCCGCCACGGCCCTCGGCGGCAATGACGGGCTGGTCACCATCTACTGGCTGGGGTGGCGCACCGATGTGTCCCTCAACCTCTTCATCATCAGCCTGGTGCTGATTTTCTTGGCAATCTATTCCACCGTGCGCGGGCTGGACGCCTTGCTGGGCCTGCCAAAACGCGCCAAGCGCTGGCGCACGATGCAGCGTGACCGCGCCGCCCAATCGGCGTTGCGCGAGGCCCAGGCGCTGTACCTGGCCGCACGCTACACGCGCGCCCACAAAGTGGCGCAGCGGGCCATTGCCATCCAGGCTGACACCCCTGACCTGGCCCTGGACGCCGAATTCACCGCGCTGGCGCACCTCATGTCGGCCGGCAGCCTGCACCGCCTGCAAAACCGCCAGCACCGTGACGAGCACCTGCAGCGCGCACTGGACCTGTCAAAACTGACCCGCCGGCCTCGCGCCACTGAAGAAGGTGCGCGCCTGATGGCGGCTGAATGCGCCATCGACGACCGAGATGCCACCCGCGCACTGCGCGACTTGGGCGACCTGCCCCCTGGGGTCGGCCGCCGCACCCAGGCCTTACGTCTGAAATTGCAGGCGGCCCGCCTTGCGCGCCAGCCCCTTGAAGCGCTTAAAACAGCCCGTTTGCTGGCCAAACACCAGGGCTTCACCGGCGCCGCCGCCGAAGGCCTGCTGCGCACCTTGGCCAGTGAAACGCTCGAAACCGCGCGTGATGCCGAACAGTTGCGCAAGATCTGGCAGCAACTCGATGCCTCTGATCGGCGTGATCCGATCGTCGTCGCGCGCGGGGCCACCCGCATGGCTGCGCTGGGGGCGACTCAAGAGGCCCGCCAGTGGCTGGCGCCACAATGGGATCAAATCGCTCGCCTGCCACCCGATGCCTGCGATGCGCTGGGGCTCGCCCTGACACACAGCCTGCTGGGCCTGGAAGCCGAGTGGTTGCCCCGCCTGGACGCGGCCACTCCAGCAGCCTTGCGCAACCCAGGCCTGGCCTTGTCCGTGGGCTTGGCCCTGGCCGAGCGCCAGTTGTGGGGCAAAGCCCGCAGCCTGCTGCTGTCGGCCGCCAATGACCTGCAACTGGACAGCAACCGCCGCCGCCGCGCCTGGACCCGCCTGGCCCAATTGGCCGAACAAGAAAACCGCGACGAAGAAGCCGCTCGCTTCTACCGCCTGGCCGCTCTGGCCGACACCAATTAATCGGCACGCCCCAAGAAATCCCTTTACATGCCGTCAAAAATAATGCTATAGTGTTGGTCTTGGCGGCTGTAGCTCAGTTGGATAGAGTACTTGGCTACGAACCAAGGGGTCGTGGGTTCGAATCCTGCCAGCCGCACCAGAAATGACAAGGGTCAGCACGTGAAAACGCGCTGACCCTTTTGTCATTTCCGCCCCCCACAGAGCGGCGCTGGGGGCCTCAAGCCTGGCAGGGTCGCCGCCCATCGGTCCTGAGCGTCCGTCCGTCGAACTGGGGCTTTTTCCTGCCAATTATTGCCAGGTCTACCAGAGGGGCGCTCCCTAGAATCAATCGCAACATCACCTGTGATTGATCATGAAGACACAACACCAGCATGGGTTCTCGATCATTGAAATAGCCGTCACGCTGGCCATGCTCGGCGTTTTGATGGCCACCGCGATGCCAAGTTTCGGCATCTGGATGGCCAACGCGCGCATTCGCAGCACTGCCGAGGGCATTCACAGCGGCTTGCAAAAAGCGCGCAGCGAAGCAGTTCGGCGCAATACGAGTGTGCAGTTTTCCTTCGTGACCTTGACCGACCCCAATGTGATGGACAACAGCTGCGCACTGAGCGCCACAGGAGGCAGCTGGGTGGTGAGCGTGAGCTCGCCAGCAGGCAAGTGCGGATCGGCTCCTTCCACCACCGTTTCGCCCATGGTGGTTGTCGCCAACCCGCTGGGCAGTGCGGGCAGCGACGTATCGGTCGCGGCCACGCAACGCGATGGCACCACCGCCGCCACGACCGTCACCTTCAATGCCCTCGGCCAAGTCAGCAACAGCACCGCCATTGGCAACATTTCCATCCAGCACTCAACCAATAGCGCGAACTACCGACAACTCAATCTTGTGGTGTCCACCGGCGGACAGGTCATCGTGTGCGACCCGACCGTCACGGATACCAGTGACACCCGCCATTGCCCAGCGAGTTGAAACATGCATCGACCCATGCCAAAAACCCAATGCCACCGACTGCAGGCCTCCGCTCGCGGTTTCGTCCTCATCGAAGTGATGGTCAGTATCCTGCTGTTCACGGTGGGCGTTCTGGCTCTGGTGGGCTTGCAAGCCAACATGAGCCAGGCGCAAAGCGCGTCCAAAGTCAGAACCGATGCCTCGTACCTGGCCAAAGAACTGGTCGGCGTGATGTGGTCCGACGTGACGAATCTGTCCAGCTACGGAACGGCCAACTGCACGAGCTACGCACGCTGCAACGCCTGGCAGTCCAAGGTGGCCAATGCTCTGCCCAACGGCGTGGCAACGGTCACAGTCACCGCGCCCCCCGGGACCACCAAGGACGGAGACATCACCATCCAAATTCGATGGACCCTGCCGGACGGACAAACGCACAACTTCACCACCGTGACCACCATCACGGGCTGACATGAAATCACACCGCGTCACTTTATCTGCGAAACAAGTTGGCTTCACGCTCATCGAATTGATGGTGGGCGTGGCGCTGGGCTTGTTGACCGTGGCCATCATCACGCAAGTGGTGGTTCTGTCAGAAGGTCAAAAACGCACAACGACCAATGGCGCCGATGCCCAGGTCAACGGGGCACTGGCGCTCTATGCCATCCAGCAAGAAGCGCAAATGGCAGGCTACGGTGTGAGCGCGAATCCCACCTCCCTGGGTTGCGATGTCCGATATCAATCCGCAGCTGGCGCGGGCAGCTTCACACTGGCGCCAGTTTTGATCGGACCCGGCACCAATGGCTCGGACACGATCACTTTCCTGCGCAGTTCAAAGAGTTCGTTTTCCGTGCCGATACGAGTGACTGAAAATCACCCTCAGGCCAACAGTAATTTTCTTGTGCAATCAGCCGTTGGGGTTGACCTGGGTGACCTGATGGTTGCGGTGCCACCAACCTACGACCCAAGCAACTGGTGCACCATTGTTCAGGTCAATCAAGACGCCACAAACACATTGACCAACACCACCGTGCCGCACGTGGCCGACGCTGCGGGCTGGAACCCTGCCGCCGCCATTCTTCCGGCGACAGGTTACCCCGCCAGCAGCTACCTGATCAACCTGGGCGATCTGGCCTTGCGTAAATTCGCGATAGACAGCGCCAGTCAGTCCCTGCAGAAATCCGAACTGTCGAAAGCCACCGGCACTTGGACCGTGGCGCAGAGCGTTCAACCGCAGATCGTTGTCCTCAAGGCCATGTATGGCAAGGACACCAATGGCGACGGCGTGGTCGATACGTACGATCAAGCCACACCCACCACCAACGCCGGATGGACGCAGGTGCTTTCAGTTCGACTTCTGGTCGTGGCGCGCAGTGCTCAATTTGAAAGAGGAGTCGTTGCCTCTCCCAACGTCGACGCAGCCGCCAAAAGCGTGAAGTGGGACGTGGGCTCAACCGCCGTGACGATCACAGGCGCAACTGCTTGCAACACCAACAGCCAGTGCCTGTCCATCTCCTTGGCTTATCTGGGCGCCGATTGGGACCACTACCGATACAAGGTGTATGACACCGTGGTCCCCCTGCGCAATGTGTTGTGGAATTCTTGAGGAAGCCCGCCATGCGCCAATTTCAAAATGCACAAACTCCGCGCCGGTCGACTCAAGGCATTTCCTTGCTATTTGCACTCTTGTCGCTAGTGGCCTTATCGCTGGCGGCCCTGGCACTGGTTCGGTCGGTGGACACCAGTTCATTGGTTCTTGGCAACCTCGGATTCAAACAAGACGCCACCGCCGTGGCGGACCAGGCCACTCGGCAAGCCATCACCTGGTTGACCACTTCGGGCGCGGACCTTACCAATAATTCGGAAAATAACGGCTACTACGCCCAAGCCAACGATGACGTCGATGTGATCGCAACGTCCGGAGCCAACAAGCTGCTGGTTAACTGGGATCTCGACAACTGTGCTTACGCCGCCGACATGGTGGGCGCCACCTGCAAGGTCCGGCCCCATGACCCCAAAACCATCAATGGCAGCTCCACCAACTACGTCATTTTTCGCCTATGCAGTGCCGTAGGCAACCCCAATGACACGGCCAACTCGTGCGCAAAGCCTTTGACCACGAGTTCAAGCACCGCGTCCAAAAAAGGCAAGCTCGATTATTCGGATTACGAACGCTTCACCACCGTCAACGGGGTCTATTACCGCATCGTCGTGCGCGTCATCGGCCCACGAAAAACAACCAGCTTTGTTGAAACGATTGTCCACATCTGAATGATGTTGAGCCTCACGGCACGGAAGGAAACAGTCATGCAATCCACCAGAAATCACATTACCCCATCCACTGTCCTGGGGACGCTCCTGTCCGTTCTAATGGGCTGCATGATCATGAATCCGCTCGCACAAGCGGGCAGCACAGACATCTCCAACACCCCACTGGCCAGCACCGCGGACATCACGGCCAAGCCCAATCTGATGTTCGTTCTGGATGGTTCAGGCAGCATGGCCTGGGCGTTCATGCCCGATGATGTCGGGCAAGACTTTTCCAATCCGAGCTCGAACCCAACCGACAGCATTGCGCTTGGGCGTTATGGCGGGCGATCCGCCCAATGCAACGGCCTAGCCTACAACCCCTCTTTCCCTTATGAGGGAAAATTACCGGTCAAGCCCGATGGTTCCCCATATCCACATGCGTCGTTCACCGCAGCACCCACCGACGGCTTCCAGGCGGGTGCCACCAATCCCAACAGCTTGACCGCCCCCATCACCATCGGCACTGGCGACCTGACCTTCAAGATTTCTGGCACACCGTTGGCCAGCAACACCACGGTGGGCAACCCGGTGGTCATTTACAGCTCCACGGACGACTCAAAGTGGATGATTGGCACCGTCAAGTCATGGAGCAGCCCCCTCGTGACGGTGACCATCACCGATGCTGCTGGCGGCGGTGATCCAACCGCCACTACTTGGCGGATTGGCACCCGCACAGTCACCGACCTGACCAACAGCTATTACTACACCTACTCCGGCACCAAAACTGCCTTGGGCTGGAAGTACACCACGGCCGGGCTGGACAGGACCAATGACGGCGGGTTTGCCAACGAGTGCCTCACCAGCACCAGCACAGCATCCAGCGTCTTCACCAAAGTGACGTTGACCAGTGCCTCGGCAGAAGCGCAACGCTATGCTGACTGGTATGCCTACTACCGTAAGCGCTTCCTGTTGATGCGCACGGTTGCCGGCAAATCATTCAAGCTCATCGACGACAAGTTCCGCGTCGGCTTCACCACCATTGCGGACACCACCGCCACCCCGAGTTCCACGTTCCTGGAAGTCAACGCATTTGACGCCACACAAAAGGCCAGCTTCTATGCCAGCCTGTACAAAGCCGACCCGAATGGGTCGACCCCCTTGCGCGGGGCGCTGGCCAAAGTGGGGCGCTACTTTGCCAACAAGGCCCCTGGTCAGCAGCATGACCCGATGCAGTATGCGTGTCAGCGCAACTACACCATCCTGTCCACGGACGGCTACTGGAACACGGCGCTGGAAACGCCGACGTACGGCCCCTTAAAGCTGGACGGCACCACACCGGTCGGGCAACAAGATGCCTTGGAGCCCCGCGCCATGTATGACGGGGCGACAGTCACCGTCAAAACAGATACGACCTGGACCACCACCAGCACGAAAGTCGATACGACCGTGACGCCCAACACCACGGTGTCCACTTCCAGTGTCACCACGAAAACCTTCACACCCGTCAATGGCTGGAACCGGAACAGCTATTCCCTCACGGGCTCGGCCAACACAAATACAAATCTTGCTCGCTGCTCGTCGGGGAGCTTCACTGGAGGCAAGTGCAAGATCACGGTGACCACCAGCGGCGCTCACGGATTTACGACGGGAGATTCAGTCACGATCGCCGGCGCCTCCAATGGCTATAACGGCACCTTCTCCATCATCAGCACTGGCGCCAGCACGTTCACCTACACCCTGACCGGCTTAACTTCCCGCCCCAGCTCGGCCATGACGTTCGGCACCTCGGCGACGTCATGCAGAAATCTGATCACCCAGCCGCAGCATGGTGACGAATACACTGTGACCACCAGCACGGTCAAAGACACCACGACCACGACATCCAGCACGACGGCCGTCAAGACCACCACGATCGTCACGCCGTGGACGAACAAAATCATCTCGACCAATGGCGTCGTCACCACGAACACAGGCGACGTTGCAGGAACACCCACCACCACGGCCCCCGTGGTGACATCTACAGCCACGGATCCGTCGACAACGTCACAGCAGACTACGCCTGGGACCAGTGCCAATGTGATCAATTGGGCCAACAACGGCGCTGCCACGACAGGCGCCACCTGCGCCGTGTTGCCCAGTCCCAATCCGAGCAACCCGGTGGCAGCCCCCCTCGCCTCAACGACCACTTATTCAGGAGCAGACCCTGCAGTCACCACGGGCCCCACGACAACCTCCAGCACACCCAGCACCACCACAGTGGGACCAACCGTGGTCTCCACCCCCCCCGTCACGAACGTGACGACGACCAACGCTGGTGGTTCGTCCAACAGCCTGGCCGACGTGGCAGAGTATTACTACGTGACCGACTTGCGTACCCCTGCACTGGGCAACTGTACGGGAGCCCTCGGCTTTGATGTGTGTAACGACGAGGTGCCTCCGAGCGGACGCGACACCGCCGCCACCCAGCACATGACCACGTTCACGCTGGGCCTCGGGGTCAATGGCACGCTGGACTACAAAGCCAACTACCTGGACCCCAACCAGAAGACTGGGGCCTATTACGAGATACTCAACAACCTGAACGGCACCATGTGGCCCAACCCCAACCCCACCACGGAAGATGCCACCCACGTTGATGACTTGTGGCACGCCGCAGTAGATGGCCGCGGGCAGTATTGGGCCGCCAGTGACGCAGACGCCTTGTCGAAAGCCATCAGCACGGCCCTGTCATCCGTGATGGAGACCATTGGTGCCTCATCTTCGGCGGCGACCAGCTCACTCAAGCCCGTCGCTGGTGAAGACAACCTGGTGTTCGTGGCCACCTTCAAGACCGTCGAGTGGTCGGGCGACCTGATTGCCTACACCCTGGATGCCAAGCTGGGCATCATCGATTTGAAAAACCCCGTTTGGAGTGCCAAGGATCAACTCGCTGGCGTCGGGGCTGGTACTCGCAAGATCTATTACGCGCAACCCAACGTGGCGACACCGGTGCGCCGAGACTTCAGCTACACCAACCTGACCGCCGATGGCTTTGGCTCGAACTTCGACAATCTGTGCACCCAGCCCGTGGTGGCCGGACAGTGCGCAACCCTGAATACCAGCCTGCAAGCACTGGCCAATTCAGGAAGCAACCTGGTGGCTTACCTGCGTGGCGACGGCAGCCTGACCAATTACACCTACGTCCCCGACCCTGGCCAACCAACGCAAACAGCCAAGGCCGCGATTTACCGGCCGCGAACCACAGCGTTGGGTGACATCATCAATGCATCGCCGGTGTACCTGAGCAAGCCGCCATTTCACTATGCCGACACCGGATATGCCGCCTTCGTGACCAGCCAAGCAAACCGAGCAGCCGTGGTTTTTGCGGCGGCCAACGATGGCATGCTGCATGCCTTCGCCGCCAAAACCGTGACCGGTGGCGCGACAGGCGGCTCGGAACTCTGGGCTTACGTGCCCCGTGCCGTGATCCCCAACCTGTACTTGCTGGCCGACACCAACTACAAGGATAAGCATCGGTACTATGTGGATGGCACGCCAACCATCGGGGACATCTATGTCAATGGTGCCTGGAAGACCATTCTGGTGGGCGGCCTGAACTCTGGTGGCAAGAGCTACTACGCCCTGGATGTCACCGACCCAACCAACCCCGTGCCCCTGTGGGAGTTCACGGACGCCAACCTCGGTCTGACCTACGGCAACCCCATCATCACCAAGCGCGCCGACGGCACATGGGTGGTGGTGTTCAGCTCCGGCTACAACAATACCAACGGTGACGGCAACGGTCGCCTGTACATGGTCAATGCGTACACGGGGGTTGCACCGACAGGCTCACCCACCATCACCAGCATCCCCACGATGATTTCCTCCACCGTTCCGGCCGGCACCAGCGCCACGCCTAGCGGCTTGGGAAAAATCAACGCGTGGATTGAAGACAGCAGCGACAACACCGCCACACGGTTCTATGGTGGCGATCTGCTGGGCAATCTGTGGCGCTTTGACACCGACAACCTGCTCGCCCCCAAGGGAAAGGCCATGTTGCTGGCCACCTTCAAGACCAACGCCACAACACCGCAACCCATCATGACTCGGCCCGAAACAGCCGTGGTGACCTACAACTCCGTTAGTTATCCAGTCATCATGGTGGGCACCGGTCAATACCTCGGCATCAGTGACATCGCCAACACCACGGTGCAATCGATCTACGCCGTGAAAGACACCTTGGCCGCGACAGGTCTGGGCGATGTGCGCGCAAGGACAGACATGGTGGTGCAGACCCTGACAAATGCAGCCCCTGTTCCCGGCTCGACCGCTCAACGCACGGCCAGCACCAACGCCGTCGATTGGAGTAATGCCAGTGGCTGGCGCGTTGACCTACCATCATCGGGCGAGCGCGTGGCCATCGACATGCAACTGCAGTACAACACCCTCGAAGTGATTTCCGCCATCCCCGGCACGAATGAGTGCAAACCCGCCGGTGGCTCGTCCTGGCTGTACAGCTTTGACATCGCCAAGGGCACTGCGCCGGTCAGTGCGGTCGGCGGCGTCTCAGGGACTTATCTGGGGGCATTCCTGGGGGTCGGTCTAACCTGGATTGAATTGGGTGACGGCACCTCGCGTTTGATCATCCCAGGGAGCGATGCATCCATGCATGTGGAAACCCCTCCGGCCTCCAATACGTCCGGGGCCCCCACAGCCCACCGCACCTCCTGGCGTGAACTGGTGAACTGAGGCCGGTGGCATGAAGCGACTGGGCGCCATTGTCTTCAACGTGGTGTTGATTCACGCGGCGGGCTTGGTGTTGTTGAACCAGCCCCGGCCCAGCCCGGGCGCCGGACGAGCCCCTGCGGCCCAGGTGGTGCATTTGCACCTGGCCCAGGCGCCTCAGACGCCGCCACATGAACCGACGAATAGGCCGCAAGCTCCCTCCTCCACCGCCCACGCGCGGGCAGATACGCCCCCTCCAAACACCGAAGAAGTAACGCCACAACATTCCGCCCCTTTGGCAGAACCCACCGTCCCACTCGTGGCGGCGGCCTTCACGCCCGCCGAGATTTCCGACCTCCTGGCCGGTCTCGACGCGAACACCGAGGCCACGCCCTCCACTGACGAATACATCCCCCGGCCCCGGTTGACCTCGCCGCCCAAGGCCACGTCCCCCGTGGCCGTCCCCTTTCCTGCGCAGTTCGACACCCAAGGCCGATTCACCACCGTGCTGGCGCTATTCATAGACGAGGCAGGTGTCGTGCGTCGCGTCAGGGTCGAAGGTCCTGCATTGCCTCAGCCCATGGAAGACGCCGCCACGCAAACCTTTTTGCAGACGCACTTCCAGCCCGGCGAAGTTCAAGGGCAAGTGGTGAAATCACTCGTGCGTGTTGAGGTGGTATTTGACAACACTCCCATCGAACCCGAGCACGTCGCGCGGTCGATGTGAGCGTGGGCCGTCAAGCCTGGGCCGCCTCCACCGCCTTCAATCGACGGCGCAGCCACCAGGCCAAGGTGCCAAGCAACACCACACCAACGGCCAACGCCATGTAAGTGCCCGCCCCCGGCGACCGCCACGCGGCGCTCAGTCGATCGAGGAACAAGGCCACCATGATCGTCCCCGGCAGCAAGCCGATGAACGTCCCCACCACGAAGTCTTGCAAGCGCACTCGCAAGGCCCCAGCGGTGATGTTGATGAGCAGGAACGGCGCCACCGGCAAGGCGCGCGTCAGGATGACGGCCCACAGGCCTTTGTGCCTGAGGCGTTCGGCCAGGGGCGACCCGCCAGCGTGACCCAAGCGGCGCAGCAGGGGCGGTCCACCGAGGCGTCCGATGCCGTAGGTCACCACCCCACCAATGAGCATGCCGCACAAGGAATAGGCCAAGCCTTGCCAGGGCCCGAACACCACCACCCCCACGGTGGCCATCACCCCCGACGGAATGGCCAAGGCCACCGCCACCACATAGGCGCCCAGCACCATCAAAGGGCCAAGCGGCCTGTCCAGCAACTCATGCCCCTGCCGGCTCAACACCCGGGGGTCCAGCCAGTGACTCATGGCGGGGCTGCGCCACATCAGGCCCAGCGCCACAAAAACCCCGAGAAACATCAAGACCGGAAGCCAGCGTACCCAATTGCGGTCGCGTGCCTCAGGTGACTCACTGACATGCATAGTCCACACCTGGTCGCGCCGACCGTGGCCCGTCCAACGAGCGGCATGCGCATCTTGACGCAAATCAACTCGCCTGGCTGCAGGTGCTTTCCTGAATGCCCCCCCTATTCGCGGAAGGTTCTGCGCATTGGGCACAATCGCAGCCATGAGCAAAGCGTTCACCAAGGAATCCGACAGCGAGGACGACGACGACCTCGCCCTGCCCCCACTGCCGGCGGGCGGCAAGAACTACATCACGCCTGCGGGCTATCAGCGCCTGCGTGACGAGCTGTTCAACCTGATCGATGTCGAGCGACCCAAAATCGTCGAGATCGTCCACTGGGCCGCCTCCAACGGCGACCGCTCCGAAAACGGCGACTACATCTACGGCAAGAAACGCCTGCGCGAGATCGACCGCCGCATCCGTTTCCTGACCAAACGCCTGGACATTGCCGAAGTGGCCGATCCCGCCCTGCACCATGGCAACGACCAGATCTTCTTTGGCGCCACCATCACCTACGTCAACCAGGACGAGGTCGAGCGCACCGTCACCATCAAGGGCATCGACGAGGTCGACAGTCTGCAAGGCGAGGTCAGCTGGGTCTCGCCCATTGCGCGCGCCTTGCTCAAAGCGCGTGAGGGTGATGAAGTCCAGCTGATGACACCTGGAGGCCTGGAACGCGTTGAAGTGCTGTTGGTGCGCTACCCGGCGCCCGTCACGGACAAACCCGATTCGCCTTGAGCACCACCGGGCAGCGTTTAAGAACACGCAACACCTCGTTGAGGTGATCCACATCGCGAACGGCCAGCATGAGCTTGAGTTCGGCGGTTTCGCCCAGACGCTCATCACCCATTTCGATGTGGGTGATGTCGGTTTCAGCGCTGCTGATCGAGGCCGCGATCTGGGCCAGCACGCCCTTGCCATTGGCCACCAGCACAGCGATGGCCGTCTCGAACGGCCGCGTCGGCTCATCCGACCAACTCACGTCGATCCAGCGTTCGCTGTCGCGCTCGAACAATCGCTTGCCCACCCCGCACAACTGCGTGTGCACCACCAGTCCCTCGCCACGGCCCAGGTAACCGGCGATCGGATCACCCGGAACTGGTCGACAGCAAGGGGCAAGCTGCACGGTCGCGCCTTCACTGCCGTCAATCACCACGCCGCCCTGGGTCGGTGAATCCTCGGTCGTGAATCGACCCAGCGTCAAGCTCAAGGCATCGGGGCGCTGACCCGACTCAGCCATGAGCTGGGCCATGCGCTTGGCCACCATGGTGCTGATCTTGCGGCCCAATCCGATGTCGATGAGCAAATCGTTTCTGCTGCGATTGCCCCCCCATCGAATCAAGGCTTGCCACAAAACGCCGCTGGGCCCGTCGCTGGTTTCATCGCCCGAAGGCATCGCCAGCCCTTCACTGCGCAAGGATTGCGACAGCAGCTTGTCACCCAGTTCCAGCGACTCTTCTGACTCCATGTTCTTGAGGTAATGGCGAATCTTGGAGCGCGCCTTGCCGGTGCTCACGAAGTTGAGCCACCCCGGATTAGGACGCGCACTGGGGGCCGTGATGATCTCGACCACATCGCCGCTGTGCAACTCGGTGCGCAGTGGAGCGGCCTCCCCATTGATCCTGACGGCCACGCAGTGATCGCCGACATCGCTATGAATCGCGTAGGCAAAATCCACCGACGTGGCCCCGCGTGGCAGCGCCAGGATTCGCGATTTGGGCGTGAACACATACACCGATTCGGGGAACAAGTCGATCTTGAGGTGTTCCAGAAATTCCGCGGAATCGCGTGTTTCGTGCTGGATATCCATGAGCGACTGCAACCACACGGCCGCCTGTCGCGGCGAAGCCTCCGGCCCCTGGCCGTCCTGGATCTTGTACATCCAGTGCGCGGCAATGCCTTTTTCAGCCACCGCGTGCATCGCTTGCGAGCGCAGCTGAAACTCCACCGCCGTTCCCACCGGGTTGACCAGCGTTGTGTGCAAGGACTGATAGCCATTGGCCTTGGGGATCGCGATGTAGTCCTTGAACCGCCCTGGCAGCGGTTTGTAGAGCTGGTGCAGCACACCCAGCCCACGGTAACAATCCAGCAGTTCACGCGCCACGATGCGAAAACCGAAGATGTCGCTGACCTGGGCAAAGCTCAGGTTCTTTTCGATCATCTTGTGATAAATCGAGAAAATGGTTTTCTCGCGACCGAAAACCTCCACGGTCATGTCCGCTTCCTTGAAGCCCTGCTCCACCTCGCGCTGAATGCGATCCACCAGATCGCGACGGTTTCCCCGGGTCTTCTTGACCGCCTTGGCCAGCACCGAGTAACGCCACGGGTTGATGTACTTGAACGACAACTCCTGCAACTCGCGGTAGGTCTGATTCAAGCCCAGGCGGTGCGCGATCGGCACATAGATGTCGAGCGTTTCTCGGGCGATGCGGGTGCGCTTGTGCAGCACCATCGCCTCCATCGTGCGCATGTTGTGCAGCCGGTCGGCCAGCTTGATCAGGATGACGCGCACATCGCGCGCCATGGCCAGCAGCATTTTTCGGAAAGACTCGGCTTGCGACTCTTCCTTGGTCGAAAACTGCAATTTATCCAGTTTGGTCAGCCCGTCGACCAGCTCGGCCGTGGGAGCCCCAAAGCGCTCGATCAGCTCAATCTTGGTGACGCCGCAGTCCTCCATGGAGTCGTGCATGAGCGCAGCCATGATGGCCTGGGCATCCAGCTTCCAGTCGGCACACAAGCCGGCCACCGCGATGGGGTGGGTGATGTAGGGCTCACCACTGGCACGGAACTGCCCCAGATGCGCTTCATCGGCAAAGCGATAGGCTTCGCGCACCCGACGGGTGTCGGCCTCGTCAAGGTAATCGAGTTTGTGGGTCAGCACCGCAAAAGAAGCGGCGGCGGCGTCAATGATGGCCTGGGTCATACGAACTACTTTAGCGCGGAACCAAACGACCAGCAGCCAGAAATGTCAATGGCTGAAATAGCAAACGGCCCGCCAAGGCGAGCCGTCAGGGGGCTGACGCGGCAAGCGTCAGATCAGGTGGTCGGAACCTTGCGCAGCATTTCAATGCCGATCTGGCCCGCGGCGATTTCACGCAGGGCGGTCACGCCGGGCTTGTTGCGCGATTCAATCTTGGGCGTGTGACCCTGGCTCAACATGCGGGCACGGTAGGTAGCAGCCAGCACCAGTTGGAAGCGGTTGGGGATCTTTTGCAGGCAGTCTTCTACGGTGATGCGGGCCATGATGGAACCTTCAAAATACGGACAGAACGCGAATTCAGACCAGATTGAGCGCACGAAACACAAGGGACTTGTTACGGCGCTGAGCTGCGTATTTTAACCGCTGCGCGTGAACAATGGCTTTTAAATCGAACAAAGCCGTCTCAAACAGGGCATTAACGACCACATAGTCGAAAAATTGCGCCTGGGCGACCTCCTCGCGAGCATTCTTCATGCGCACCTCGATCACATCGGGTGAGTCTTCGCCCCGACGGTGCAGGCGCTGCAGCAGTTCGTCGTAGCTGGGCGGCAGGATGAAAATCAGCACCGCATTGGGGAAGATCTTCTTGATCTGCAAGGCGCCCTGCCAATCGATCTCCAACACCACGTCCTCGCCGCCCTTGATGCGCTCTTCGATCGCATGACGCGAGGTGCCATACAGGTTGCCATGCACCTCGGCCCACTCGAAGAAGTCGCCACGCTCAATCATCTGGCGGAATTTTGGCTCGTCAATGAACAGGTATTCACGACCCTCCTGCTCCTGGCCACGCGGCCCCCGGGTGGTGTGCGAAATCGACACCACCAGTCGTGAATCCAGCTCCAGCAATGCCTTGACCAAGCTGGATTTGCCTGTGCCGCTGGGGGCCGACACCACGAAAAGATTGCCCGGGTAGTCCATCACATCACCTCCGGCCACAGCCTTATTCAATACCTTATCGGCACTCATTCAATGTTTTGAACCTGAACGTCGAGATGGACGCCAAGCTGTTGATTTTTAATGGATTTCAGGATCATCGGCTTCATTTACCCCACGATTTACCCCACAAAAAACTTGGGCTGTCCTGGGACCTCAAGCGACGCAAAGAAAGCGGTTTCGCCTTAGCGCACGACCGTTTGAAGTCTAGCATTCGGGGCATCCGCATCAAGGACGGGCCGTGGCTGTGGCGCGTTCAGGTCTCCGTCTCCGGCATCCATCGCCCAACACTCACCCCGCCTTGCGCGCCACCCAATATGTCGCCCCCCCTTGCGCCATACCTGTGTTCGTGAGGCTCGTCCGCTCCAAGTGGAAGCGGTCACCAGGACGACATGTCTGCGTACGTCCCAGCGGCAGGCACAACACGGCCCTTGGGGACTCGGCTCACTCATGCACCGTTGCTGGAGCAAGGAATCGCCAATAATTTGGCTTTTCTCATGCAAAAACGATTAAATAACTACTCTTTACGTCGTGAAGTGCACTTACAAAGTGCAAATAAACCAGCCACTGGCAAGCAATAACGCTAAAATAATGGCGCCATGGCCAAAAAAATCGCTCCCTTGCTCCCGTCCACTGAGGAACTGCTGCGCCAGTTCGGTGAACGGCTACGCCTCGCACGGCAGCGACGGCGCCTGTCGGCCAAACAAGTGGCCGAACGTGCAGGCATGTCACCGATGACCCTGCGCAGCCTGGAGCGCGGCGGGTCAGGCGTGACGATGGGGGCCTACCTGTCCGTCATGCAAGTGCTGGGCATCGAGAACGATCTTGGTCAACTGGGCAAAGCAGACCCACAGGGACGCGAATTGCAAGATGCGCGCTTGCCTGCCGCCAGCAAGAGAACCGCAAGCCTTGCGCCAACCACACTTGAAAACCCCTCATCGACGAACCTCTCGAAGCCAATCGTTGATTCGGTTGCCCAACTGCACCTGCTGATAGAGAAATCTCCTCAGGAGCAACTGCGCCAGGTGTTGGCTTCGCTGCCAAGAGAGCAGTTACGCAAAGCGCTCGAAGCACTGCCTGAAGCGCAGGTGCGCAAGGCCATTGACGCCATGCCATCAGAGCAATTGAAGGCGGCCCTGAATCAACTGGAAGCACCAAGCAAGGCCATCAAGAAGCTATTGAGGCCCACAGAAAACGAGCAGAGCTGGCGGGAGCAGAGCGGCTTCTCCGACTCCGAAACGCTTGCTGGATTGATCCGACCTCTGGACCCCCTGTCATCGAGGCGACGCTGACCCATGGCCACCATCGCCGTTTATGCCGACTGGGATGGGCTGACCGCTCCACTTCGTCTGGGCGTGCTGCATGCCCAACGCGGCGCTGGCCGTGAACTCTTCGAGTTCGCATTCGACACGGCCGCACTGGCGCACCCAGACGTACAGGACTTACAGCTTGATCCTAGACTCGGCCTCTTTGAGGGCCGACAGCATCCCCCCCAAGGTCATGAAACCTTTGGCGCTTTCTCCGATGCCAGTCCTGATCGCTGGGGCCGACTGCTCATGCGCCGCCGACTGGAACGCGAACAGCGCGCGGGGCGAGTCGCCAAGACAGTTCGGCTGCACGAATCGGACTACCTGCTCGGTGTGCACGATGCCTTCCGTGTCGGCGCGCTGCGCTTGAGGCTGGATGATGCGGGCGACTTCCTTGACAACCGGCATGGGGTGGCCGCCCCGCCGTTTGTCCAACTGCGAGAGCTGGAAGCGGCCAGCCTGGCGCTCGAACGCGATGACAACAACATGGCGGCTGCGGGCGACGATTGGCTGCGCATGCTGATTGCGCCGGGTGGTTCACTTGGCGGTGCGCGACCCAAGGCCAGTGTGGCCGACCCAAATGGCCACTTGTGGATTGCCAAGTTCCCCAGCGTGCGAGACGAACATGACGTGGGCGCGTGGGAAATGGTCGTGCACACGCTGGCGCGCGCCTGTCAATTGCGGGTACCTGACAGCCTGGCACGCCGTTTCGCGAATCCGCACCACACCTTCCTGGTGAAGCGCTTCGACCGCACAGCAGGTGGCAGGCGGCTGCACTTCGCGTCTGCGATGACGCTCACCGGCCATCAGGATGGTGATGACGGATCAACGGGCGTCAGCTACCTGGAAATCGCCCGCGTACTGATCAACCATGGTGCGCAGACTGATGCTGATTTGCAAGAACTGTGGTCGCGCATCGTGTTCAACCTCCTGGTCTCCAACACGGACGATCACCTGCGCAACCACGGCTTCATCCTGATGCCCGGCAAAGGTTGGCGCTTGTCCGAGGCCTACGACATGAATCCCGTGCCTGGGTCATCTGGCCTGAAGCTCAACATCAGCGAGGCAGACAACGCGATGGACCTCGACCTGGCTCGCTCCGTGGCGCACTACTTCCGCGTCGATACCGAGACCGCCGACGCGATCATCGAGCGCAGCCAGGCGGTCGTGAGGCAGTGGCCAACAATTGCCGACCGCTTGAGCTTACCCGTCCGAGAGCAAGAGCGCATGGCATCAGCCTTCGGCCTCGCGCAATAGAAGTCCGAGAGAAGGACCGCGTTGCTCACCCTTGCCTCGACAGCTCGTACCGTGCTGATGCAATCGTGCCGCGCCAGTAAGGTTTGCGCCCTTGCGGCGTCAGCCACGCGGCCTCTGCCGTCAATGGCAGGCGCATGCCATCAAGGTCCTGGTAGTCAGACATTCGGCCTTCCCACGGCATCATGACTTGCTTGCCGCCCACCATGGCTGCACGTGCATCGGCGCGCACCGACTCGATCACACCGCCTGAGCCGAAGGTAAAGCGCATCGTCATGCTGATGTCACCGTCCACCATCGTGGCGTCGGCTGACACCTCATTGACTGCCACCCACTTCACCCCCTGGCTCGGCAGCAGGGCTGTGGGATACCAGACGGCCTCCATCATGTAGCGCATCAACTCACCGCGAGCAATCTCGCCCGTGCCATGTTGATCTGCCAGCGAAAACAGTCCCAGCGCCGCAGCATGCAAGGTGCCCACGCCCCCCGCAAAGGCGTCGTGGACGAGGATGGTGACGCCCGGCACCAGCACCATGCGGGCGGTCCAGACAAAACCAGGCCCATGGGTCACAACGCGTTGCTCTGACGTGAAGGGAATCCACCGTTCGCGGCTTGCCAGTGCGGTCACATTGAAGGTACCCGTGTGTTGAAAGGTCGCTGCCGCGACGATGGCTTGACCATCCTTGAGTACGGCCCGGAGATACCTTTGCACAGGCGCCGGCAGTCCATCAAGCTCTCGGACGTCAAAGCGTTCGGCGACATGGGGAACGCGCGCTGCCTCCAACTGAGCCAGCAAGGCCTGCGTGGCCGAAGCCCAACGAAGCCGCCCATATGAGGCAAGCCCCAACCAGGCGATGGCGACAACCCCCAGCATCAGTGCCACGCAGATCTGCAGCGTCATGTCCCAAGCTTTCCCATGCGCTACGCCGACTTCAAACGAGCACCGACTGCACAGGTCGTCGCATCGACATCGGCATTTTGGGCCCACGCCCAAAGCGCACGACCAGATCCGGCCTTTGGCTGCCAAGGCCAAGCGCCGATGCGAGCTGGGGCCGGATCGAACCAACTTCGACGGGCTGATTCACGAAGGCGTTACGCAAACCCAGGGCGGTAGCTTGCAAGGCAAAGCGCTCGTAGCAGCGTCCCGACTCAATCCAATAGGCCTTGTCGCTGGACTCAGAGACAAACACGGCGATGCCAGCCGAGTTGCGGATCTGCCGCGCGTAACGATCATTCTCGGACTTGGGCGTGTAGAACAGGCTCATGGCGGGGCTTGCCAACCAGCGCGGCATGGTCGGATTGCCCGTCGTGGCTGCGAACAAGCCGTCACCAGTCATTTGCGCCTCGTTGGCGCTGAACCGGATCCATTCCTTCAGTTCGGCGACAAAGGCGGGATTGTCCATCTGCGCGGTATTGCCCGCGACCACGTACGCCAGCACCTTTTCCATGGCTGCGCGTTCGGTCAACAGCATCACGCGCACACCGTTGCCCATCCCTGCTCGCTCAAGAAGCCGAAGTTCGTCGTTTGAAATGGGCTGGCCGTCATAGTCACCTCGGGTGCATTGACGCTCAGCGATGGCTTGGAACATAGGCGTGACAGAGGCCCGCGTGGATTCCAGGCTCACAGTGATGTCACCTTTGCCCCCAGCATCAAAGCTGGCGTTGGCCTGCATGCCAGCGGCCAACGCAGCGTGCGCCAGGTTCTCGGTGGCGCAGCCAAGTGAGACGTAGAGATGGTGATCATCTGGGTCGACGACGGGGCAACGCCGAGACAGGTCGGGGGCGATCACGATGGCCCGATCCTGCAGGTGGAAGGTCCAGCATTGGGTGTTGTGGCTGGATGGCGCGAGGGTCGCGTACCTCACCAGCTCACGCATCACATGCGTGTGGTCACTGTCGGCGCCAGTAAGCGGGCGTCGCAGGGCTTGTGCGGCCTCTTGCTCATCCGCACTGGATGAACACGCGACCAGCGCTGGCGAAAGCATGCCGCAGGCAGCGGCACTCAGGATGACTTGTCGGCGCAGCAACATCGTGGCTTTCGTGGGTGGTTTTTGCAGCCGCAATTGGCACGGTGCATCAACCAGAGTCATGAGGTGAAGTAGAAACGGCTATGCCATGCGCAAAGATGGCTTGTCCATGTCACGCTTGCGAAAGGCTTCCAGCACATTGCGGATCGCGAAGATGTGCAGGAACTTGGTGTTGTGCGCGCCCAGTGCAAGTGCCACCCGCTCGTGCTCGTAGAGCAACTCCATGTCACAGACCGGCACATGGCACTGCGCAGCCAGTGAGGCCACGATCTGCTTCTGATCGGGCTGCGTATCGTTCGGTGCCGACATGGAACATTCCTAAAGTCACCTGTCCAACTAGGCACCGTAGCATCTGCGTACCCCAATCAATGTGCGCCAGGTCGCATAGCTGGTCAAAATTCAATCGGAACTGGACACCCAAGGAACAATGTCGAGCTAAAAGCGCACCAATGTATGGTGCGGGGTGTGCCTCCGTTGAGCTATCCACGCCCGCCACGCCGGGCGTGTCTGTCGACATCACACTGAACTCGGCCAACAAGGGAAACATGACTCCATGGTGGTGGATACCGCGCCATTCATCATCGGCTCAATTTTGGGGCGTAGCACGTCCAACTTGATGGCCAAATGTTGCTGTTGGAGACACTTCAATACCCCTACACTTTGATCCATCTGGATCAATCTCAGTCCCCATTTCAGTACATTCAGGACTCCGACCACAGGAAGTAGCAACAATGAACATCCAGCAGCGCGGACGGACCACGGTAAAGGCAACAACCAGTGAGGTCCTTCCGAAGTTGGGTCTCGCTTACTTTGTTGATGAAAACGGCAGGACATGGGCGGTCAGCCGCCAGAACACAGGTGTAGCGTTTGATGACTTGGAGCCTGGGAAGGCTGTACACATCACCGTAGCGCACTACCCAAAGTTCTCATTGGTTGAGCACTGCGTAACACTGAATTGACGGCCAGTCATATGCGGCATCGACCGTGCACACGGCGTCCGCCATACGCACGCACAAGCGCGCTACGCCCTGTTGAGCAACTGGAAGGCACCGATGACGGTAAAGCTACCTCCAAGCCATCCAGCCCCGAACAAAAGGCCATCGGCAGGCAATTCAGGCTGACCATCTCACGCGAGCTGGGGCAGGAGAGGAATCAAAGAATGGTTTGGCCTGAATGATCCGGTGCTAAGAAGCGCTGCCCGGCATGCCGTTATGACGCGATATTGCCAGGCTCGAAGGCGTGCTTGACCGACTACCCGACGAAGGCACCATCTATAGAATCAGCCATCGTCGTTGAGGAAGGTTAGACGCTGAGCATGGTCACAAAAGCAAGAGCACCGGCCACCGTGTGGGCGTTCCGCGCCCGCTTCCGCCGAGCAGCTTTCGGCTGGGCAGGATCCAAACTCGCGATCAGCCGAATTGATGAGGCCTTGGCAGAAATCCGTGCCGTCGCTCGCCACGATCAAACAGCCGCTGCCGAAGGTGCCGTGCTGTTGCTGGAAAAAATCTCACCGGCACTGTGCCAGGTCGACAGTTCATCGGGCGCACTGGGCAACGCCACCAACTCGGCTGTGCAGGCGCTGGTGCCGTTCATCGCCGGCGCCCAGGTGGCCGATGCGGTACGTGTGAAGTGGCTGGAGAGGTTGTTCGGCGCCATACAAGACGACGATCCGCCATACATCGAATCGCTGGGAGACCACTGGGGTGAGCTGTGCGGCTCCATTGAACTCGCGTCGCGGTGGGCTGACGACCTTGTTCCCTTGTTGACGCGTGCCCAAGCGGAGCGCAAGCGCGGCGTCTTCGCATGGGTTTCCGGGTCGAGCGTGTGCTACAGCGCCTTGTTCAAGGCCGGGCGTCACGACGAATTGCTCGCCCTGCTTGAAGGCGATAGAGACCCGATCTGGCCCTACCGTGTCTGGGGCGGACGCGTTCTTTTGGCGCGTGGTCAGGTTGATGAAGCCATTGCCTACATGGCGGGGCGTGGGAGCCAGGACGCACCCCAAGCATCTCTTGCCGAGTTTGCCGAAGACGCCCTGCTCAAAGCGGGCCGACGCACCGAGGCCTACGAGCGATACGCCATCGGCGCCAACCAGGCCAATTCGAAGCTGGCAACCTATCGGGCCATCGCCAAGAAGTACCCGGAGATCGCCCCTGACCAGTTGCTGAGGGACCTCATTCAATCAATGCCAGGCGACGAAGGTAAGTGGTTCGCCACAGCCAAGTCGCTCAAGCGTTTTGAGCTGGCCACGGCACTGGCGTGGCGCTCACCATGTGACCCCAAGACGCTGACACGGGCCGCGCGCGACCATCTGTCCAGCCAACCCACATTCGCCGCCGAAGTTGCATTAGCGGCATTGCATTGGGTATCCATGGGGCACGGCTACGACCTCACGGCCATGGATGCACGTGAGGCCTATCGGTTTGCCCTGGATGCGGCACAGAACGTTGACCATAGCCTGCAGATCGAGAGCCGGTTGAAGCAAATGCTGTCCGAGGAGCGCCCGATGACGCAGTGGCTGATGCGTGCATTGGGCTGACAGAGCAGGTCGCGAGCCCTATTCACTCAGCGATGGGACGAACAAGTCATTCGTCATGGCACCGCTGGCATCCTCGGCACCGCCCTGACCCAGACCGATCGCCCCAGGTGCCCCTGCCGCAACAAACTGCCCGCTTTGAACCAACAACCCATCGTAGGCCAGCACCCTCAAACGATTGATCCGCTTCGTTCCCTTCGGAAACCGGATCAGATCGTCATAAAGCCTGGGGTGATCCGCACGGGTTAGCTCAAACACCAAACGGATCGGCTCACCCGGTACTTTGGGATCGACGATCATTCAGCACCTCCCGCCTCGGCCCCATCCTGGTCCGACCGCGATGCCTGCATGACAGTGCGCGCATAGTTCTGCCCGGCAAGCTGGAACCCTCTGACATTGGCGAACATCGGCTCCTTCACTTCATGGATCTTGTGCATGGGGAAGGCTGCCTTGACCGCCTTTCGGAACAGGAACGCCCCTCCCCCGACCAGGATGATGTTTTGCAGGCTGTGCGGTGATTCGAGCCAGCCCCTCATGGTCGATACAGCCTGCGCAGCCACGGATTCGGCCATGGGCAAATGGCGGCTCATGTCGTAGGCCTTTTGGTAGATCACCGGTGACTTGCCGGTGCGCAATGCCCGGTCAATGACGTCGTAATCGTCGTATGGCGTGCCAATACTGTTCGAGATCTCACGCGCGAGCAATCGAAACACATCCGACATGCCTCGGTTGATGGAGTGGCTTTGCTTTTGCACCATGCGCATCCCCCTGGCCACGATCCAGTCGAAAGTTCTTGACCCCGGATCGATGATCAGGCTTTGCTCATTGCCGATGGTGCTCATTCTTTTGTGCTCTGAGGCGTAGTGGACCAAGGCGCCCTGGGGCTGCGCCACGGCAAGTGCCTTGCCGACCGTCACGGTGCGTCCGCCACCCACATCGTGACTGCCCACCATGAGCTTTTCCAGTGCGGCCTTCTTGCCTGCGAAGTGTGAGACGGGCAAGCCAACGACGAGCAGATCGATGTGACGCAGCTTCATCATGCTCAAGGCCCCGCGCAGCAATGCCAGGTACTCCGGAGACTCTGTGTAGTCATCGTGCAGTTGCTTGGCCCGGAAGGTGTCTGCCGCAAGGCCCACATCGGGGCCGACCTCATAAAAAAGCGGCCCCACACGAATGCATGCGGTTTTGCGACGCTCGGTCCCGGGCCATGTGGTCGAAGCGTCACTGCTGGGGTATGCGATGGATGGGAAGCTGGCACAGCGGAAGTCCGTGCCATTTACTGCCGTGACGAACTTGGTGTTGCCTGACCCAACATCCACCGCTCTGACGATCAATTCCATGATGAGACTCCAAACAGGGTTTCACAGGTGATCAGCATCGACAGGCCGATGTGATCTCGCCACGCAGAATCCCCGCTCAAATGACTCGATTTCGTCATCGGCCCCAACACGGTGTCAGTCAACTTGCGCTGTACCGACACTGCATTGATGCTGAAGGTCGCCGAGGTGTGATTGGGGACTTGCATGTATCACCACGTTCTCACTCGAATGACACTCGTCAACCCCAAACGGCCAGCCGCCTTAACCCGCTGCCATCCCACCAGCGACACGGCAAGCACACCTCATCCGGAACCAGAGGCAGGCCAATCTGCTGTCAAGCCCCCATGCCGATTGGCTCTTCGGCCCTATCAGTAAATAAGCACGGCTCAAGGGCATGTTGCGCGCCCCAAGTTCGCCACGCGCAATCCTCCAGCAATGCGGGCCATTGCGGCGTCGCTCCTTGACCGAATGGCCCCCGCCGAGTCCACTACAGATTCCCGAGAGCCGTCCTGGCTCTGCTCCTGATGGAGCAAAAGGCGTCGCAGTCGTTACCTGCCCTCCAAGCTCTGGTCCTTGAACCGGAATTCGCCATCGCCCCTGAGGTGATGGCCCTGAGGTCTTATCCGGAGTGCACGCAGTGCATGCACCGATGGCCTTTGCCAACTCCCTGAGTTGGGCGTTCCTGAAACGCGCCACGGTCTTCGAGCACGCAGTCGGCACCCGATGCCGAACCGCTGTTCCCGCCATCCCTTGAGCACGCGCCTCGGCGCACCGCACGGTTGTGTTTGCCTCTTTAGGCTCCCCGTGCGACCTCGCTCATGAACTCGGCACCGCCCTGGACTTTCGGTCAGGGGTGGACCCATGCGAGTGGATGGCGCTCCGAATCCAGAACTGATCCACCACAGACGCGAGAGGCCAGACCTCCGCGCCGATGCCGTCCAAGCCCCAGAGGCAAGTCGGCATCACCAACCCCACGGCTGCAGAAATGCACGACTGGGACGGATCACCCGTTTCGTTTTTAAGAAAGACCGAGTTGGACGGTGTCGATGCACCAACGCGGGCACACCGACCGACAAACCTTTGGGTAGGCGCCGCACCTGTCGTGGTCGCGTGCGGCGCTGAATGCTTGACCACGAGCCGATGGGGCGACGGAATCCGCGCCATCGGCGATCTCCAAGGGATTCCACCTTCACTCACGACCAACCCGCTGTTCGGGCGGCGGGCCCTTGACCATGGGCACACATCATGTCTGACTCATCCACCCCTCGATCAACAACGCCCAGACCATCAGGGCGCCGGGTTCAGGAAGCATCCAGCCCTGGGCGCTCAAGCCAGCACCAACCCGCACGCCGTCAAAGCTGGGCGGGCAAGTCACCCCAGGACATCCTGGCCCACTACCCCACGGGCAAGACGCCACCGCTCAAGGTGCTGGAAGTGTTGATCGAACTGTTCAACGCCCTGCACACCTCGATGGCCAAGACCGTCTCACACAAGACACGGCAAGAGCGCGCCCAGTTCTTGCGCCGATTCTTTCGGGACTTGAAGACAAAGGCCGGGTTCAAGACGGTGCCTGACCCGCGCAACCTGGGGCAAAAGCACATCCGGGCCATGGTGCAGGTCTGGCAGCAGGAGCACCTGGCCCCGGCGACGATCCAGACCTACCTGAGCTTTCTGCGCGGGCTGGCCATGTGGATGGGCAAACATGGCTTCGTGCGATCACCAGACCATTACGGCTTGAGCGTTGACGAATACCAGCGCCATGAGTACGCCAGCCGGGACAAAGGTTGGTCGGCAAATGGGGTGGACATCGACGCCGTGATCGCCCAGGTCTGTGACCACGACCGCTTTGTGGGGGCCTCGTTGCGGCTGATCCGCACCATGGGACTGCGGCGCAAGGAATCGGTGCTGTTTCGGCCATTTGAGAGCATCGTGCCCTTCGAGTCCACGGGCCTGCCGCCCGAGGACAAGTCGGCAGATCGGTACGCGAGGATCAAGGGCAAGGGAGGCCGGGTGCGCCACATCCCTCTGGACAGCCCGGAGCGCCTTGCCGCCGTGGCATTCGCGCAGGGCGTGGTCAGCAGCCAGGATGCGCACATGGGCAACCCTGCCCATGACCTGCGCCAGAACCTCAGGCACTTTGACTACGTGTTGACCAAGTTCGGCATCACCGTGCGCGAGCTAGGGGTGACCGCCCATGGCCTGCGCCATGAAGTGCTGATCGACCACTATGAATCCTTGACAGGAACCTCGCCCCCCATACGTGGAGGGAAGATGGTGACGCCGGAACTTGACCGTCAGGCCAGGCAATCGGTATCCAAATTGGCGGGGCATGCGCGGATACGCGCTTCGGGGGCTTATTTAGGTCAGTCGGTTGCCATGCGTGGCAAGTCGGCCGTAAGTGGGCCCGCTGCAGATACCCGTGCGGCGGATGCTGCATAGATCGCGACCAGGGATGGGGTGAGCGCCTGGTGTGGCGATCTTCCTCCCCTGACTGGCTGCCAGATTGCCGCCTACAGGATTGAATCCGAGTCGCGCACACTCAACTGTTCGCACTGCTGTCGCGCAACTTCAACGGCGGCCTTCAATCCCGTCAAATGTGCGAGATCGCCTTGCCCACCCGCTGCCAGCCGATTGGTCTCGTGCAGGAGTTCAGCGATTGCAGCCTTCCATTTCGCCAAAAGCGCCCGAAGCTCCTTACTTGGAACGTTGCCATTACTTTTCATCGCGCGATGATCTCAGAGGCCGCACCATAACTCAGTGCGCTGGACCGCATAAGGGACTTCGGCCACACATTGACATGGCGAGGCCACTTCAGAGCAGGCGCTGCGACCGACGCCAACGGCGCAGAGCCCTTGTCTGCGCCGGTTTGGTGGAAAAAAAGCTCTGTGAGCGTCAGGCCGCTGACTCCGCGAGTTCATCGGCCTCAGACTGGGAGTCTTTCAGGCTGGCCGTCCCAACTTCGCCTGTTGTAGCAACCGAGGCAGCTTGGCCCCTCAAGCATGGAGGCAACCAACCGGAGCCCGCTAAGGCCAACTCAGCGGCCACCACGGCGGCATCCTTCTTCATACCGGCCAGCGGTGCTGCCGCGTTGATGTCCACCGCCTCGGTGACCACGTCCACCACGCGGCTCTTGGGCACATGGTTCAAATAGGAAGGGCCGGTGGCAGTCCACCAGCGGCGCATGTCCAGGCCCAAGGCCTGTGCCAGTACATCGGTGCGTTGGCTGGCTGACTCCACGCCCTGAATGCCGGTGACTGAGCAGGCCACCACCACGGTCAGCAGTTGGAGCACTGTGGCTTGGTCTTGCGCCAGCAACCACGGGAACACGGCATCCAGGTCTTGCGGCAACTTCTGCGCCCAGGCGCTGCGCTCAGCCTCCATGCGCAGCCATGCCGGGCTGGCTTCGATGTCATCGGCTGCGGATTGCAGCGCAGGCTGGCTGTCCGTGACCGAGACATCCAGCACCTGAGGCTGCTGGTGGTAGCGGTAGTCTCGGCTCAGGAACAGCTTCTGGGCCAACTGAGCCGTGAGCGCGACCAGGGCCACGTCCGGGCGCGCAATCAATTCGGCCTGCACGGCGGCGACACGGTGTGCCGTCAGGCGGCGCATCAGCTTGTCGGAGTGAACCGGGCGAACCTTGGCCAGTGGGCCGGACAGCATGTCCCCTTGTGCACCGCCCTCGCCTGCCTGCCCTGCGCCCTGTGTCAGGACATGGGCCACGGCACTGCGGTCCTCCGGGCGGATCAGGCCGCATTTCACCGTGGCCGCGCCGTTGTCCCCCACGTGGACCACGCACCCGGCCTGCTCCATCAGATCGGCAGGCCACACGCTCAATTCGTCGTCGATGGCCTTGAGCCGCAGTTGCAAGGCTGCTTGCTCGCTTTCAAGTTCCTGGTATGCCGCGCCGGCATCCTGGTCTGCGTCATCGCCGTCCATGTCGTCCAGCACCTCCAGGCGTTGTTGCACAGCCTGCATCGCAGCTTTCAGGTCCGCCAGCGCAGTGGCCTCTTGCTCGGTGGGTTCGCGCCGCACTTTGCGCAACTCGGTGTGGCCGGTGTACTCGTCACGGTCATAGCGCACCCGCACGTCCACCCACTTCCAGCCTTCGGCACGCACCTGCTTGGCCTTCTTGTTGAGTTTCTCCACGGCCAGACGTTCCAGCAACGGCGCATCCAGCAGGTAAGCCTTCTTGTCGTCGTCGCTGAACAGGTCACGGCGTGTGGCCCCACCGGCCTTCTCGTATGCCTTGAGCGTCACGTACTTCGCCACCGGGTCACGGTCGGACTCGATGTCGCCCTGCGTCAGCAATTGCCGCAGGTAGTCGGGACGGCGGTTCCATTGCGGCAAGCCAGCCCAGGCCTGTTCCTGCTTCTCGTGGTCATCGACCGACGCCAGCACCATCAGGCATTCCAGGCTGATGTCATCCGCCCTGAACTCGTCCATCAGCTTGGGCGACACGCTCGCCAGCTTCATGCGGCGCTTGACCACCAGGGGCGTGACCCCAAAGGCCGCAGCAACCGTCTCGACAGACTTGCCCTCGCCCAACAGGCGCGAGAAAGCCAGGTACTCGTCGGCGGCGTGCATGGGCACGTGAAAGATGTTCTCTGAGAGGCTGGCCATCAGCGCCTTGTCGGCGGGCACGATGAGGATGGGCACGGGGTAGTTGTCGGGGATGTCGCCGTTGCTCATCAGCAGGTTCAACGACTCCAGGCGACGGCCACCGGCGCACACTTCAAACAGGCCGCGTGGACCCTTGGTGACGATCAGGTTCTGCAACACGCCGCAGTCCAGTATGGACGCGGCCAACTCGGCGATGCTCATCTTGCTGGTGCTGCCGCCTGCGCGCACCTGATGGTCTGCCGACAACACCAGCTTGCTCAAGGGCGCTGTGGTACGGGGGGATGCAGCAATCACGGCATCGATCTCTGCCTTGGTGAATTTCATGAGGGGCTCCTGCACGGTTGAGGGACATGCCTTGCGCGTGTCCATGCATTCAGAATCTCATCCGTCTCTCTGAAATCAAGGTCGTGAACTTGCACCTCTACGGCCCCCACCAAGCATCGCCCCAAACCCTCAAGCCCCCTCCCCCATCAATCCACAAAGGACTTTGGGCCGCAGCCCTGGCTTGAAGCGCTGTACCATTTCCACTGTTTTGGTCTGCTTGCCACGCGCGCAGATCACCCTCCCTTGATCGGTCAGGACACGCTGTAAGTACGCGCCGATATTCACCGACGAGGTCTTTCGTTGAACGCATCGGCTTCCACTCCGCTTTCTGTCCTGCGCTTCTGGCGTGATCTGGAAGTCTTCAACATCCCGACCGCACCATCGGCCAAGGACAGCAGCGACCAGGTCAAGATCGTCACGCTCAGACGCGGCGATGTCCTGCCTTGGCAACACCCTCACTTTCAGCCAACACAAGAGCATGGCTACGTCCATGTCGTCTATGTGGGCGTGGCCGACACGGAGCACCTCTCCCGGTTGATGCTTCAGTCGGTGTTCCCCGAGGAAGACCTCAGTGAGCGCGAACGCCAGCGCGCAGCCGGAAACGGCTGGCTTGCCGCCTTCGTCGCCAACGAAGATGGCCACCCCAAGCTCGACAGCTACCTGCCTGCCAGCTTTGCCCACGGGGTCGATGCCCTGTGGCATTCGGAGCCCCTGGAGAACATCAACGCCCGACTGGCACGTGCCACGGATGAGTTCGGTCAACGACGCCACCACCTGCGGCCCGTCGCCACTGACGCGCAGCAAACGCCGCCCACTGGCCAGCCCGACACCCCACCAGCGCCAAGCCCCTTGACCTGGAGCGATCTGGACGAAGAGTTGCGCACCGTGTGCAAGCTGCTGGGCCCAGGGGCCGATGCGGCAAGCCTGGACTGGCGTGTGGTGGTTCGGGTGTCACGGGTCAAGCGCCGCTTCCTCGATGACAGCCTCAACGCCGCCATCGACTACCTGAACTCCTTCTACCTGGATGACCTCAACCGCCTGATTACACAGGCGGGCAAGAGCAAGCCCTTTGGCAAAGCCCTGAGCACCTTTCTGAGCTCGCCCATTGCGCCTGAACAGCGCATCGACATCCTGAACGACCACGCGGCCATGGGTGAATTGGTGAGCGTAGCCCGCTTGCCCAGCGCACGTTGGCCAGCCTCACCAGAGGCCCCACTGGTGCTGGCTCAGCAAGCTGCGGTGGCCCAGGTGCTGAGCACCGTGGGACGCGATGGCGGCACATTGGGTATCAACGGCCCACCGGGCACGGGCAAGACCACTTTGCTGTGCGATGTGATCGCCGAGGTGGTCACCGAGCGCGCGCGCAAGATCGCCTCGCTCAGCCGCCCCATCGAGCTGTTCGAAGACAGCGTGAGCGTGGCGGGCAAAAACTTCTTCCCGCTCAAGGCCAAGGTGGTGGGCGGCTCGTCCATCGTTGTGACCAGCACCAACAACAACGCGGTCAAGAACATCACGCAGGAGCTGCCTGCCCGAGAGAAGGTGCATAGCGACTTTGCCTCGGCCACCTACTTTGACGAGGTGATCCGAGAGGTGTTCGCGGCCCAGAAGGTGGTGGACGACGACAAGCAGCCCATCGACTGCTGGGGCCTGGTGGCCGCCGCGTTGGGCAATGCAGGCAACCGCCGCTCTTTCGCCCGGGGATTTTTTCGGGACGAAGCGCGTCAGGCACCCAACACCGAAACGTCATCGCCTGGCAATGCACAAGAAGACGATGCCCCAGGTGCGGCCGCTCAAGCCAGCACGCCTGCGCCCGCCGATCCGTTGCCACCGTCGATCAAACAACTGCTGGAAGCGGCCAGCAACGACTACACACGCTATCAGGGCGAATGGCATGCGGCCAAGAAGTCCTTCCTGGCGCTGCTGGGTGACTTCGATGCCCGCCGTGGCGTCTTGCTTCAGGCTGAAAAGGCGGCTCAGCGGATCGATGCCTGCCAGCAGCGGGTCAATGCCCAGCGTGATGCAGCGCAGGCCCAGGCGCAAGCAATCGACCAAGCCAGCCGCCACCTCGCGCAGCTTCAGGACAACAAGGCCATCCAGCACGCCTTGGTCGATTCCCGCCGGGCCACGCTCGACCAGGCACGTTCGCATTGCCTGCCCAACCTATGGGACAAACTGTGCGCTTTGTTTGGGCAGGACACCGAACGCATGAAGGCATTGCGCGCCACGCTGGTCGAGCCCACGCGGGCCTTGGCGCAAGCCGCCGAAGCGCTGGCCCAACTGGCGCAGGATGGCGCCATGGCCGAAGCACGGCTGGAGCAACAGCGCGAGGCGCACCGCGCCCAGGTCTTGACACTGCAGGGTTCCGAGCGCGAATTGCAAGGCCACCAACGTGCGCTGAAAGCCGGACAAGACACCGGGGCACGGCACTTCCCCGATGCCAGCTTCTGGCAACTGCCCGCCGATCAGCGCCATCGCGCGTCGGTGACGGTCAGCCCCGCGCTGGACGCACTGCGGGCCCGCATCTTCCTGCAAGCCATGGAGCTGCACCGACTGACGGTGTTGGCCAACGCAGGCAAGTTCATCGGCAACCTGCGCGCCGTCAACGGCATGCTCACCGGTTCGCTGAAAGACAAACTGCCCCTGGAGCAGCGCCCTCTGTTGTGGGACGTCTTCTTCTTCATCGTGCCAGTGGTTTCGACCACCCTCGCGTCCTTCGACCGCCTGTTCGCTGGCATGGGCCAGGACAGCTTGGGATGGCTGCTGATCGATGAGGCTGGGCAAGCCACCCCGCAATCTGCAGCCGGTGCCATCTGGCGCAGTCAGCGAGCGGTGCTTGTGGGCGACCCCTTGCAGATCGAACCCGTGTTCACCGTGCCCTTGATGCTGGTCGAAGAGTTCCGCCGCCGCCACGCCGTGGACCCCATGTGGTCGCCCAATGACGAGTCGGTCCAGACCCTGGCCGACCGTGTTACCCGTCATGGCTCCTGGGTCGCATCCCAAGTCACCAGCGGCGCCGTCGATGCGGAGAAGGCTCAGCCCATCTGGACAGGGATGCCCTTGCGCACGCACCGCCGCTGCGACGATCCCATGTTCAACGTGGCCAACCGCATTGCCTACGCTGAACAGATGGTGCATGGCCGTGTGGACGATCTGGGCCAGCCTGAAAAAACGAAGTTCACCTGCGTGCTCGGTGACAGCGTCTGGCTGGACGTGCGCGCCATCCGCGCCAACCATCCGGTCATCGAAGACGAACTCCATGTCCTGGTGAACTGCCTGCGCCAGCTTCAACAGCAACCAGCATTCACACCTGCCAGGAAGGCCGGGGGCAAGGACAAGGCCGCCAAGGTGTTCGTGATCTCGCCGTTTCGCAAGGTCAAGAACGCCTGCATCAAGCGGATCAAGGATGCAGGGTTGGGCCATATCGAGTGCGGAACCGTGCACACCTTCCAGGGCAAGGAAGCAGAAATCGTGTTCCTGGTGCTGGGCACGGCCCCAGGGCAGGCCGGGTCAGGCGCGCGTGCCTGGGCTTCGGGCAAGCCCAACCTGCTGAATGTGGCCATCACGCGGGCCAAGCATCGCCTGTATGTAATCGGGGACGTAGAGCAATGGGGTGGGCTGAATCATTTCAGCGAGTTGAACCAAGACCTACCCATGATCAAAACGATGCACATGGGTAAGACGGCACAACCCGCCCCAATGCACTGAACTGCAGGGCCAAGAGTTGTCCACAAAAGCTGGGGATAACTTTGTGCGTCGATCAGGCCTGCGCCCGAGCGATCCGATTGAGTTTTCGGGGCGCTTAATTTTGGGGCAGTGGATGGCCAAGCCCTCGGGCGTGAACTGGGCAGCCAATCGCAAAGGGCTCTCCACCGTGCCTTTGTAGTAACCGAAGTCGTGGTTGTTGAAGTACTTCACGATGCCATTTCCGGGCAAGCCTGCTACAGCTGGGCGATCTTGTCATTGTGCTCATCGGTGAATTCGCCATGCTTCTCTCCCAGGGTCTTGCCACAACAACTACACCAGGCCATGCCAGCCATCAAGCGGCCTAGCGTTCAAGGAGTTGAAGAGCCTCAGCCTATGGCACACACTTCTTGGGCCAGCCATTGCGTCAGGCGCGCATGGACACAGCCGCCTCCAGTTCGGAGGACATCAGCTTACGGCACAGCTTGCACATGGCTTCACGAACCTTTTGCGGGCCAAGCCAAGCCAGGCCAACGCCCCGCCATGTCAGCCGCAAGGCGCCCGAGCGAGATCAACGGCCCGCGTGTAGATGCCCAAGCCAAGTCCAGGGCACCCGCCGATCCATGTGCTTAAATTGCGTAAATTCTCAGCGTCAGGCGTACCCGCCATCCGGTGTGGAAGCAGGAGCTGAATAAGGAGGAGTTGTGGGGGAGACCATCAACATCGGTGAGATCGCGGCCAAGCTTTCGAGAGACATCTTCCGACACTTTCTTTGGGAAACGCATCCGAAGACTGACGACAACTTCGAGTGCACGAATGACAAGCACTTGGGCGACGGCGGCAAGCCGAAAGCCACGCATCCTGGCGATGTCGTATTCATGTACGGCGACCCGTACCTTGGCAAAGTCGTCTATCTCCACACTGACCTAAAAAGCTACGCCGCAGATTCCATTAATGCGACACGACTGCGAGGCGCTTTTAAGTCTCTGTGCATGACCATTGATTGCGCGCGATGCTCAGGCTCTTGGCGAACCAAGTATTCAGTCGATGAATCCGAGGCCCATGAGGTTCGAGGGCTGCTTTTCGTTCATAACCACGACAATGGGTACGACAAGCCGTTCTACGAAGCTATTGACAAAGTTGATCTCCAAGCGCTGCCAGTAGCGCCGAGTACCCAGTTACATTTTCTTGGCCCACAAGATATACAGCGCCTATACAGCATAGCGAATGACATTCTTAGACTAAAGGGCGACGGTGAATTACCAAAAGACTACACGTTCTACTACCCTGACTTGGTGATGTCTCGGCGTCAAGGTGATGTTTGGGCGCAGCCCGCAACTGTAGAGACACTTACGGCGCCATACATCATTATCAAACACCATGCGACCGATGAACGAAGCGCTGGCTATGTCATTTATTACAATGCACCAGCATCGTGTCCAGAAGAGTTTGAGTACTTCCTAGATAGTCTGTCTAGGTTTCAGATGCTGGAATCAGGGGAGCGAATTCTTTTGCGCGTGACCCATCCTGATGCCCCAAATGACCTTAAATCCATCTTCCTGATGGCACGGAAAAAATACGTGAAAGCCTGGGGTTTCGATCCAGCCCGTGAATCGATACTCAGCCAAATACAAGTCGAAAGAATAACAAGCGTGACCAGCACGTACAACCCGGGAGATATGGGGTGGCGGGAATGAAAAAACGATCACATGGCCCGTCGCTCTATTACGCGAGTGACAAAAATGTCTTTGACGCATTGAATCAACACAAGGTGGACACGCCAACGGTGGTTCGACTTTTTCAGCGCCGCAACATCGTGGTCAGCAAAAAGACCGCTCGGGAAGACTTGGCAAAGTATTTTTCAACGCTGACGCACGACTACTACGACCACAAGGAAATTGCCGCTCGACTTGGCGTCGCGGCACGGCGAGAGCGCACCACTTCTATGGACGTCTCCGGTGTCAACGACACCGACGAACTACAGGGCGTTGTCGATAGGGTCAAGAAAGAGATGGAAGCCAGCGGGGACATCGTACAGGTGACGCGCGAAGGTGACAATCTGAGCATTCGGGTGCAGTACTCCGAGGTGGACTACAAACGCAGTGAATTCGCGCAAGTTCAGGTTCGCGATGGGACGATCGAATTCGTCAAGTCTGGGACTGGCTATGTGGTCCGCAATACGCAAAACGACTATCTGAATGGTGTAAGAGAGACGCTGTTATCCAAGGTCGAAGAATCATCCACAGCCCCTTTGACAAAAATCGTCGTTTCGCTGTTTGACATTCCGTCGACAAAGTTGCGATCCAAGTTCTTCCATGAGTTGGCGAGTTCTATGCCTGGTTACGTCAGGCGCGATGTCACAGACGTATATGTGTTCAAGGCAAAACCAGAGCCAGGCAATTCCGATAGCGAAGAGACGGATGAGAGCACGGGCACCCATGTCGAACGCGTTTTCCTCCGCGGCAGCGGGGTGAGTCGCTCGGAAATATTAAACGATCTGCTGGACGAGGAAAACTACTACATCATTAAGATGGGATGGACTGTCACCGAAACTATGGGAGCAGGCAATGTATTTGATATTGAAGCCGGGTTTTCAGACTCCAAGGACTGCACAGGCTTCTCGTTCATTCTAAGCGGGGTGTTTCCTTTGGAGGAGGGAACGCTATCCAAGCGTCGCCGCCCACCTCACAAGCACGAGATAGACACAATATCGCGCATTATTGAAACAAAGGCTCGGGACCTTGTATCAACGTTGCGTACAGAGTACGCAAGTGAAAGCACTGGAGGCGTGTGATGCTAACCAGATATCGGTGGTTTCGAATTCAACTCCCCTATGGCGCTCAGGATGCATCTGAACTGGTTGCAAAGTGCGCATTTGATTCGACATCGGCTTTTGGTTTTGCCCCCATTTCAACCGGTGGCATAGGTGCCAGCTTTCGTTTTTTCTGGCGCACGCGTATTGTCGTAACCAGGCTGGAGGCTGATGGCTCACCGGCATATGAGCAAATTGACAGCGTTAGCTTTACAGACTTTTCGTTGGTCACCCAAGACAAAATAATATTTTTACGCATTGAGAACCCAGGTAGAAATATCCGAGACTTACTCAATGCGCTTGAAACGCTCGCAGGCTTGGGTTTTACTGCACAGCCAATCACGTTTGATCGGGGTAGGCCATCGACTGTGTTCAACGCCGTCGATTCATCCAAGCTTGTGGGCTTAAAAGTCGTTGGCGCGGTGATAGCGGATGACTTGGTTGCTCGAATGGAGTTCGCATCCAAGCAAGGCATGGTTGTCGAGGATATGACGGTTCTTGCGGGCCTGCGTTACAAGGTTGAGTTGGCGGTATTCGAGGTTGTGCTGAGTGGCCTAAGAGGTCAAGTAGCGTTTGCGGCAAACGGCACCGTCAAGATCAGTGGGCAATTGGCACCAAAACTAATAAGCCTCATTGAACAAGACTTACCCACTCTCGTATAGCCCTCGTCAGCCGCCACAACCTTGTGCCAGTCAGCCTCACATCGCACAAACGTGGCCACTGCCACCATGAGCGCGTTAGATACGCCGTGGCCGTGGTTGGGCAGGCCTTCGTGCATCAAGCAAGAAAGCAATCTCATGGCGCCTTGTTTATGAGCGATCCATGCGTTACATCGCAGGCCGGTCCATCCAGCCCCCACTGGAAATCAGCCGGGAGATGCTGGCGTCAAATGCGCGCTTGAAATCCGGGTCAGAGGCGTACTGTTTGTACAAGTCCAGTTCCCGCCTGCGCTCCATGCTGATGGCCTGCTGGATGATCTTCTCCAGGGCCAACTGCCTGTTCTGTGCATCGGGGTTGTCTTCAACCTGGGCACGGTAATCAACGTGCGCCACCACATGCTTGGCGATGTTGATGAACTTCACCCGCTGCTCTTCAGGCGTTGCTTCCCAGCCTGCAAAGTGGCGCTCGTTGAAGGTGCGCACAATGTCTTCCAACGGATCCTTATCGCCCTCCCCCATGTGCGCACCGCGCAGATTGGGGTTTGCTGGCTCTTGTTCAGCCTCGGATTCATCCAGGCCGATCTTGACCTCCAGACGGGAGCGCTCCAGGCCGTAGGTCGACAGGTCCACGCTGTTGAGCAACTCGTCCAGCTCCCCGATGGCCACCTCAAATTCCCCCACCTGTGGCCACCCCAAATTCCCCCAGGCAGAACGCTCGGATTATGCTGGATCTGAGTTGATGGCCAAGCGCGCTGCTGCCTCCTTGAGGCGGTAGCTCTTGCCCTCAAATTCCAGCATGGCGCAGCGGTGCATGAGGCGGTCCAGGATGGTGGTGGCCATGGTGGCATCCCCGAGGTATCGGCTCCAGTCCTGCACGATGCGGTTGGAGGTGATGACGATGGATCGGCGCAGCTTGTAGCGCTGGTGCACGAGGGCCTGCAGCAGCTCGGCGGCGTGCTCGCTGATGCGCCGCGCCAGGAACAGGTCATCGAGCACCAGCAAGTCGGCGCCCACCCAGCCCTTGAGCAAGCGTGCACGCTCGTCGGCATCTGCCAGGCTGTAGCGGGCGAACTCGCTGTCGGCCTCGACGTAGCTCACGTCATAGCCCTGCAGGGTGGCCTGGTAGGCCACGGCCTTGGCGATGTGGCTCTTGCCGGTGCCGGGCTTGCCCACGATCAAGGCGTTGGCGCCCTCGCTGAGGAATTTCAAGGTGTGCAGCTCGAAGCAGGCTGCACGCGGCAGCTTGGGGTTGAAGCGCCAGTCGAAGTCGGCAAGTACAGGCCTTTCATCAAGACCAGAGAGCTTGAAGCGGCGCGCCATCAGGCGGCTGTTGCGTCGGTCGAGTTCGTCTTGCAGCAATGCTGCCAGGGTGTCCATGAAGGGCTCCTGCGCGGCCTGGGCCTGCATCACACGGGTTTGCAAGGTCTCGGCCATGCCTGACAGGCGCAGCTTGCGCAGGGTGATTTCGATGTCATGCGTGTTCATGCGAAGAGGTCTCCTTGGGGTGTGGATTCGGTCGTGGTGCTAGCAGAGGCAAGAGCGAACAGATCGCCATATTCCTGCGGACTGCGAATGAGGTCGTGGGCTTGCGTGGGCTGCGCCGCCCGCTGGGCTGCGGGGTCTGCGCTGTCCATGCGGCGCAGTGCGTCAGCCACCAACCGCTCGGTGATGGCCTTGACGTGGCTGTAGCTGTACAAACCGTCATCGAGGGCCTGGGCGCAGGCCGCATTGACCATCTGGCGCGGATAGCGATCGGCCAAGTGCACGATGCCCCACAGCTTGCGCTGGCCCACGCGCCCCTCAATGGCAAACAGCAATTGGCACAAGCGGGCCGCATCCACACCGATGTCATCGGCTTGGCGCAAGATAGCCCGCGTCTCGCGCGAGGGGTTGAAGACGCGCTCTTCATTGGGCAGCACCACGGTGCCGGGCCGCTCAGCCTTGGTGTGCGTGCGCAGCAGTGCCTGGGTCTGCAGGTCACGGATCTCCAGGCGACGCTCGAAGATGCGCACCAGCACTTGCGCGCCAATAGGCGCAGGGCGTGCCGCATAACTGCAGTGGGCCACGCGCACGCAGCCGTCATCGCACACGGTGCGCTGCTCGTCGCTAAAGTACAGCATGGGCAGTACCGACAAGGGCTGCAGGTGGGCACGTTCTTCCTCGAACATGGCCTGCACCTGGCGGCGCTCAGAACCATGGATGCGCGAGGCTGCCCACTTGGTCTCCCAGTGCTCCAGGTAGGCATTTTGTTCTTCGATGGTCTCGAAGCGCTTGCCCTTGAGTGCGGTGGCCTGGGTATGGCCAATGGCATTCTCGACGCTGCCCTTGCGGTTGGGGTCACGCACTCTTGCCGGATCAGCTACGACCTCGTAGTGCGCCAGGGTGGCGGCGTACACGGTGTTGAGTTGGGGCTCGTACAGGTCGGGCTTGAGCACGCCCTCCTTGAGGTTGTCGAGCACCACATAGCGGCATGAGCCGCCGAAGTAGCGCCAGGCCTGTTCATGCAGTTCAGCCCAGACCTGCTGACCAGACTTCCACACCACGCGCCGGAAGCTGCGCCGCGAGTAACGCAGCGTGGCAACGAACAGGCGGGGCTTGCGATAGCGATCGCTGCCGGGCACGCGGGTGGGCGCGCCCTCGCCATAGTCGACCTGCATCTCCTCTCCGGGCAGGAAGCTCAGGCGGTCGAACTGCTCTGGCTCGCGCACGCGGATGCGGGCCACGAAGCGCTTGACGGAGTTGTAGCGGCCCGCAAAGCCGTGCGCATCGACCAGCTCCTGGTAAATGGCCATGGCGTTGCGCCCAAGCTTGAGTTGCGCCTCGATGAAGGCCCGGTGTGGCTCGCACAGGGAGGTTGTGCTGGCGCTTGCACCCAGTGTTGATGCCGGTGGCCGGGGTGGGGTAGTTTGATCCGCAGCAGGTGCAACAGGGTCGGTGGCCACCCCGGGGGAATTTGACCGCTCGGCCTGCCAGCGTTTGTCGTAGCTTCTGACCGTCTTGCGGTCAATGCCGGTGATGCGAGCAATCTCGCGTTGGCTCGTCTTGCGCTCCAGCAGCGTGTAGACGGTTGCCCTTTGGTTGGGTTTCAAAACATTCACTCCTTGGCCTTCCCTCGGGGAAGGCCGGATGTCAATGTCCTGCCGCAGGTGCCAGCAACGCCAGCGTTTACTCCCTGACCCCGATCAACTCAGGTGGGGGAGTTTGAGGTGGCCATAAGTGGGGGAGTTTGGGTGGCCGCCAGGGTCCAGCTTGTCCTGATCTGGGTCTTTGACCTTCAGCTTGGGGATGAGGAACTTCAAGAACCAGTGCAGCATCTCCCAGTTCACGTTGTTGAACGGCAAGATGGCCGCCACCTGGGCATAGATCTTGACGAACTGCTTGGCCTTGATCTTGAAGTCGATGCGCTTTTCATCGTCAAGATCGGCATCAAACCGTGCCACCACTGCGTCGATGATCGGCGCCAGTTCCTCTGCCTGTGCGCTGGCGAAGAACTTCTCGTTGAAGCTCTTCACCTCGCTCCAATCGAAGATGCCAAAGGCATCCAGCGCATCCTTCAGGTCATGCAGCACGTTCACGTCGGTGGGCTCGCTCAGCGACGTGGCGGTGTAGAACGGATCGAAGGCGGCCTTGATGTCGTCCACCGAGTTATAGAAGTCCAGCACAAAGGTATCGCGCTTGTCGAGCTTCCAGTTGCAGCGATTGAGGCGAGACAGCGCCTGAACCGCCAGCACGCCCTGCAGCTTCTTGTCCACGTACATGGTGTGCAACATGGGTTCGTCAAAGCCGGTCAGGTACTTGTTGGCCACCACCAGGATCTTGAAGTCATCCTTTTCGAACTCGTCCGGCAGGTCACGCACGGCGATGCCGTTGATGCTGTCTTCGGTGTACTTGACGCCGTCCACCGTCTTCTCGCCAGAGAACGCCACCAGCGCCTTGAACGGCGCATTGGCTTCCTGCAAGGCGGTGCGGATGGCGAAGAAGTAGCGAATGGCGCACTCGATGTTGCGGGTGACCACCATGGCTTTGGCCTTGCCCTTGAGCTTCTTGGCCTGCCACACACTGCTCATGAAGTGATCGACCATGATGCGGGCCTTCACTTCGATGGTCTTGGGGCTGGCCTCCACAAAAGCCTTGAGTTTCTTGTGGGCCTTGGCGGTGTCGAACAGCGGGTTGCCTTCGACTGACTTCTGCACCTCGTAGTAGCTCTTGTACGTGGTGTACTTCTCCAGCACATCGAGGATGAATTTCTCCTCGATGGCCTGCTTCATCGAATACAGGTGAAAGGGGTAGAACTTGCCGTCTGCGCCTTGGCGGCCAAACTTTTCCAGCGTGGCAGGCTTGGGCGTGGCCGTGAACGCGAAGTAACTGGCGTTCTTGCTCATCTTGCGGCCCGCCATGGCAGCCAGGATCTTGTCCTGGATGTCCTCGGGCGCTTCGGCGTCTTCGCCGCCAATGGCCTCGTTCAGACTGTCGGCGCTGGTGCCCGATTGAGATGAGTGGGCCTCGTCAATGATCACCGCAAAGCGTCGGTCCGTCAGGGCGTCCATGCCTTCAACGATGCGGGGGAACTTCTGCACCGTGGTGATGATGACCTTCTTGCCCGCCTCCAGGTTGTACTTCAGCTCCTGCCCGCTCTCGCAGTGGGCAACGATGTTCTTGGTTTCGGAGAACAGCTTGATGTTGTCCTTCAGCTGGGTGTCGAGCACGCGACGGTCTGTCACCACGACCACAGAATCAAACACGTTGGCCGTGCCTGCCTGGTTGTACAACTCCACCAACTGATAAGCCAGCCAGGTGATGGAGTTGGACTTGCCCGAGCCCGCCGAGTGCTGGATCAGGTAGCTCAGGCCCACGCCGTTCTGCTGGGCGTCGGCCAAGATGCGGCGCACCACATCCAGCTGCTGGTAACGGGGGAAGTACAGCGCCTTGCGCTCCTTGCCCGTCTTCTTGTCCTTCTCAACCGTGAACTTGGCGAACTGCTCAATGATGTTGCTCAGGCTGCGGCGCGCCAGGATCTCTTCCCACAGGTACGCTGTTTTATAGCCGTTCGGGTTGACCGGGTTGCCCTTGCCGTGGTCCACGCCCTTGTTGAATGGCAGGAAGTTGCTGTCCTTGCCCGCCAGGCGGGTGCACATGTAGACCTCGTCAGGGTCTGCGGCCAGATGCACCAGGCAACGTCCGAACTCGAAGATCGGCTCATTGGGATCGCGCAGGTTGTACTGCTTGTAGATGGCGTTCCAGACCGTTTGCCCGGTCCAGGGGTTCTTGAGCTCAATGGTGGCGATGGCCAGGCCATTGACGAACAGCACCATGTCGATGGACTTGAGGCTGTCGGTCTCGCTGTAGTGCACCTGCCGGGTGACGCTGAACACATTGGCTTCGTAGCGGGCCAGCACCTCGGGGTTGAGCTGGTTGTAGGGCTGGCGGTAGAGCAGATCGAAGTGGGCGTCATCCACATCGAGCCCCTTCTTGAGCACGGCCAGCACGCTGTCCTTTTTGATCTTCTTGCTGAGCCGCTCCAGCACCAGGCGCTGCCAGTTGGGGCGGTCTTTGAGCTTGGCCACCTCCTGGGGTTGGGTGGATTCCAGAAAATCCCAGAACAGCTGGCGATCGACCGCAAAGGTCCGGTCAAAGTCAGCCGGGTTACCAACGCGATAGCCATCCTTGACCAAGGCTGTTTCAATGTGCGTTTCAAGCGCGGCTTCGTTGGTTTGACTGACCATGGTTCCCTTAGACCCTTATTTTTCCGGAGACCACATCCGCAACCAGAACGGCCTTCCACTCACGAAGTGAATTTATCTGATTTTGGGTGGTATCCCGGCTGCTATCCATGGCGCGCAGCTGAATCCGCAAATTGGCCAACGCAGCACGCTGATCTTCCAATGGCGGGACAACTACTGGGACCTTGGCCAACTCGCCACAGGTGATCGCACCTTTGGTGCTGCCTTGCCCTGATGATTCATCCCGCAGCACTTGGTAGATTCCGGTCAAGTAAAACAACAGGAATTCAGGATCGACTGCTGGATCAGTGACCGTGACGTAAGCAAGGTGCTGATTGATGGCGGTATCAATTCTGGTAATGGCCGCCATGCCACGCGTTTTGCCCTCTCCGGTTATGGCCACCACGAGTGACCCTGCCGGGACTATTGGCAGATGACACTCACGTATCGCTCTTGCTGTAACGAACTGGTCAGCCTCAAGCACCTCAAAATCGTTGGCCTTTGAGCTGTTCAACCATGGCATGCGTCCACCCTGCCAATAGCCGCTAACCGAGCGATTTGGCGTGGACCCGTTGCCAATCTTGGATACGAACCCTAGGCGCTTTAACCTGAAGTGAGATGGAATACGCCCGAGCCACGCAATGCCACTATCTCGCCAAGTCGTGTTTGCATTGAGGGTCGATTGCGTTGCCTTTGAGATGAGGGCGAGCCTTTGCTCCATCAGCAACTCCAGCAATCTCTCTTTTTTGGCAATGGCCGCATCGACTTCAGCGGTCTTTTGATCAAGAAAAGCAACGATACGATCCTGCTCCTCGCGTGGTGGCACCACCGTCGACAACTGCTTGAACTCTTGCCAGTACAACCGCTTGCGAAAATCCGTGATGCCCTTGGAGGCCCGGTTCATTTCGCCGATGAGCCAGTCCGTGCGGTACAGGTACTCAAAGTAGGCAGGGTTCAACGCGTCGGTCGGCGCGGCCACCACGTATGCAGGGCTGACCAAGCCATCCGTGCGAACCGCCCCAATGGCACCTTGCCAGGCTCGCATCATGTTGTACGCAACGTCTCCGGGGCGAACGCGTTTGTAGCTGGTGCGATCGGCCATGCGCGTTCTGGTGCGGGCGTTCTCTTCTTCGTTCTGCTCGTCGTCTGAAACACCCGTGTGCAGGGAAACTGACAGCACCGGTAGGCCATCCTCGCCAGCTTCTTGGCGCTCCCTGAAGAGGGCACGATTGGCCACGACCTGCCAGTGAGATGGCACATCCGCCAACCAATCCAGGCTGCTGGGCTTGTACTGTTCGTACCGCCGCATCACTTGCCCGCCTTCTTGCTGGCCGCAGGCTGGCTGCCATCTTGACCACTCGCCACGGCGCTCTCGGCCGCCCACTCCTGCAAGCGCTGCTGCAGCTCGTCTTTGCTGGGCAGGTACAACTGGTATTCCGAGGCGTGCACATTGGCGTCCTGGGGCAGCGTGATCTCCACCAGCGCGTCGTTCTTCTTCTTGCACAGGATGATGCCGACGGTCTTGTGCTCGTCGTCGCGCTTCACGAAGCGGTCAAAGTAGTTCACATACATCTGCATCTGCCCCAGGTTCTGGTGGGTCAGCTTGCCGAGCTTGAGGTCGATCAGCACATAGCAACGCAGCAGGCGGTTGTAGAACACCAGGTCCACGAAGAAGTGTTCTTCTTCAAAGGTGAAGCGCTTTTGCCGGGCCTCGAACAAGAAACCCTTGCCCAGCTCCAGCAGGAAGTGCTCGATCTTGTTGATGATGGCCGCTTCCAGGTCGGATTCTGAATAGCTGCTGCGCTCTTCCAGGCCCAGGAACTCCAGCACATAGGGCGTCTTGATGAGGTCCTTGGGCGCTTGAATCAGGTCGCCTTCTGCGGCCAGTTGGCCGATGGCCTGTGGATCGCGGCTCAGTGCCAGGCGTTCAAACAAGCCACTGTCGAACTGGCGGCGCATCTGCGCCAGCGTCCAGGTGCCACGGGCCGCCTCGATCTCGTAGAAGCGGCGCTCGTCGGCATTGCGCAAACCTGTCAGGAACACATAGTGCGACCACGACAGCTCAGCCAGAAACCCCAAGGGGCTCGATTCGTCAGACGCCGTCTGACGAATTTCGGGCTTGCGCTCCGCGTAGGCCTGGTAGAACAGACGGCAGTTCTTGAGGTTCGTTGCCGAGAAGCCGCGCCCAAAGCGGGCGGTCAATTCAGAGGCCAGTCCGTCCAGCAGGCTCTGACCATAACCCGCCCGGTCTTGCCCGCCCTGCAGCGCCTGCACAATCTCGCGCCCGATGAGCCAGTAGGCCAGCACCATCTCGCTGTTGACCGTGCGCGCGACGCGCTGGCGCGCATCTTCCAGGATGGTGACGACACGGCCCAGCAACTCGCCAGGCAAGGCCGCTGCCTGGGGCGCCACAACCTTGCGCGGGCTCATGCCCCTGCCCCCACAAAAGCCACCAAGGCCTTGAGCAGGCCATCCGTCTCGGCCTCCAGGGCCAGGATTTCCTGGGTCACCGCTTCCAGGCTGCGCAACGGCTTGTGCTGGTAGAAGTATTTGTTGAAGCTGATTTCATAGCCGATGACAGTCTTGTCCAGCGCGATCCAGGCCTCGTCGACATGAGGGCGCACTTCCTTGATGAAGTAATCGTGGATGACGCCAGAGGCGGGCAGGCTGGCGTCCAGTGAGAGCGGCACGTTTTCGGTGTCGCGCAACTCGCTGTCAGGTTCGTACTCGATGTACTCGCCCGCCTTGGCCGCTTTCTTGCCGCCCTTGGTTTCAGCGGCGGCCTGCACCTCTGCTGGCCAATAGCCATGGTCGGCCAGCTTGTCGGCCGTGGTTTTCAGTTCGGCCAACAAGTCCTTGAGCTTGGCTGCGTTGAGCTGGTGTCGCTTCTTGATCACCTTGGCTGCGCGCGGGTCTCGCCAGCTCACGGCGTTCAGGATCTGCTTGCGCTCGTTCGCAGCAAGCTTGAGGCCCAAGGCCTTGATGGCATCGTCCACCAGGGCTTCGAACACATTGAAATCAAGGTGCTCTGCACTGCCGATCACCCCTGCCAATTGCTGAGCGGCCTGCATGATGGACCGCTGCGCCAGCCAGGTGGTCTCAGACAACAGCTCTTTGCGGCTCTTGGGCGAAAGGGTGATTTCTTCGCGCTCAAGGTGGTTCTCAATGGCCTCGGCATGGGCCTGCAGGCCGGTATAGACCTCTTCGCCATACTTGCCGTGCACCCATTCCATGATCTCCTGCATGCCCGGCGTGTAGCGCAAGGTGGCCATGCGCTCGGGTGTGAACTGGGCCGCCAATCGCAATGGGCGCTCCACCGTGACTTTGTAATAGCCGAAGTCACGGTTGTGGAAGACCTTCGAGATGCCATCCGCAGGCATGGTCAGGTACAGCTGGGTGATCTGCTCAATGTGCTCGTCGGTGAACTCGCAGTTCTTCTCACCCAGGTTCTTGCGCAGTTTCTGGAACAAGTTGGAGGCGTCGATCAACTGCACCTTGCCCTGGCGCTTGGCAGGCTTGTTGTTCGTGAGCAGCCACACGTAGGTGGTGATGCCGGTGTTGTAGAACAGGTTGTTGGGCAGCTGGATGATGGCTTCGAGGTAATCGTGCTCGATCAGGTGGCGGCGGATGTTGCTCTCGCCACTGCCTGCATCACCTGTGAACAGGGCCGAGCCGTTGTGGACCGATGCAATGCGCGAGCCGGCAAACCGCACAGGGCTGTCGGCACGGCGCTTCATCTTGTCCACCATCTCCATCAGAAACAGCAACTGCCCATCTGAGGAGCGAGGGATGGCCGGGTAAAAATCAAAGCGCTCGCCCGTGTAGTCGGACAGGTTGACCTGGAAGCGGTGGTCAATGACTTCCTTGCCTTCAACAATGCTCTTCTGGTCGCTCTTCCATGACTTGCCGTAGGGCGGGTTCGTCAACATGAAGTCGAAGCGCTTGCCAGAGAAATCGTTGGTGGCCAGCGTGGAGCCAAAGCGGATGTTCTCGGGGTCGTTGCCCTTGATCATCATGTCGGACTTGCAGATGGCATAGGTCTCGGGGTTGACCTCCTTGCCGTACAAGAAGACGCCCACCTTGGCCTTGATCTCGCCTTCAGGGTCGGTCACGAAGTCCTGGGACTCGGTCAACATGCCACCGCTACCGCAAGCGGGGTCGTAAATGGTCAGCGGGTTGGGAAGCTGATCCTTGACGGGGATGAACACCAGGTTCGTCATCAGCTTGATGACCTCACGCGGCGTGAAGTGTTCACCGGCCTCTTCGTTGTTCTCTTCGTTGAACTTGCGGATCAACTCTTCGAACACGTAGCCCATGCCCAGGTTGGACAAGCCAGGCTGTGTGCGGCCATCCGGGCCCTTGCGGTCATCTGGGCTGAGGTTGATTTCTTCGGAGACGAATTTTTCGATGACGTCGTGGAGCACGTCGGACTGCGCCATCTTGCGGATCTGGTTGCGCAGGTCGAACTTATCGACGATTTCCTTCACGTTGTCCGAAAACCCGTCGAGATAGTTCTTGAGGTTGGCTTCCAGTTGCGTGGGGTTGCCCAGCAGGCTCTTGAGCGTGAATTTAGAGGTGTTGTAGAAGACGTAGCCAGACGCATCGCGCAGGCCATGCGGATCCAAATCAGCCATGGCCGCGTCTTCTTGCTGGAACCGCACTTCTTCGAGCACACCAGCCTTACTCGGCTCCAGCAAGCAGTCCAGGCGGCGCAGAACGAACATGGGCAGGATCACGTCACGGTATTTGCCCCGTACAAAAACGTCGCGCAAGCAGTCATCTGCAATGGACCAGATGAACGAGACGATCTTGTTATGTGCTGCGTGATCCATAAATACCTGGGAAATCGGGGGAAATCGCGATGGGCATGATTTTCCACCGAGCCAAGGCTCGATTGGATCACTGAATGTCTGGGGCATGCGCGATACAGCAACGGCCAACTGCTCGGAATCGCTGGGCGTGAGACCCAGAGACTTGACACTGTATAAATCCACATGGAAAATGTGATAAAACACTACCTGTAGTGTTTTTTACCCCACCCAGACACTAAATAGCGCCTGCCACAAGTACACCTCATGTCAGCACCTGCCCCCTGTTCAGCGTCACAGCCAGATCAAAACAAGGTATTCCAAGTCCTTGCACTTTCAGGCGGCGGCTACAGAGGCCTGTACACCGCAAAAGTGCTTGCAGACATCGAGCAGGAGCTCCAGTGGCCCATCGCAACCAAGTTCGATCTGATCACAGGCACCTCGATTGGCGGGATCTTGGCGCTGGCCCTCGCATTGGAAATCCGGGCGCAAACGATGGTTGACCTCTTCGTCAAGCACGGCGAGGAGATCTTCAAAAAGCGCTGGTCTTTTCTGGGAATGGTGCGCGCACCCTATTCGCCCGCATCGCTCAAGGCGCAACTTGAGGCCCCCGAAGTCTTCGGCGACCGACTCCTGGGCGCTTGCCTTCACCCCGTGATGGTCCCCTCCATCAACTACACAACGGGTGAGCCTGTTGTCTTCAAGACGGGGCATCACCCCACGTTCAAACGAGACCACAAACATCGCCTGGTGGACATCGGGCTTGCGACCAGTGCTGCGCCGGCCTACTTTCCGCGTCATGTGTTCAATGGGGGGCAGTATGTCGATGGTGGGTTGTTCGCGAACTCACCGGGACTGCTCGCGCTCCATGAATCGCAGCATTTCTTCGGTAGAGATATCAAGCACATCCGCATGCTGAGCATCGGGACGATGTCGTCGAAGTTCACCGTTGACCCTCGGCACAACCGGCAAGGTGGCGCCTACGACTGGGGTGGCTGGAACCCCAGCAACATGCCCAAGAGGCTCTTTGGGTTGTCCATCTCCGCACAAGAGGTTCTGACTGACAAGGTGCTGGAGCACCGTCTGGAAAACCGATACCTGCGCATCGATGACGACCTGTTCGATGAACGTGCCCGAGCGGTCGCGCTCGACAAGGCCGATGCCCACGCACGTGAGGTGCTGCTCGGCGCCGCCATTGAGCGCTCGAAACGATGCATCAGTGACCCACGCCTCTTGGCTTTCTTGGAACACTCGCCACCCAAGTCAGTCTTCTTTCACGGCGAACACGCATCTCCTTGACCGGGGTCTCTCATGCTGAAACTCAATCGACTGCTGTTCGCCACTTCCGAGACCGATGTCTTCATCGACCGCCTCGCCCCCACCCCACATCAACGGGAAACCTTGGTTCAGGCCAAGAACGACATTCGGGATCATCTGCGGCCACGCATACGAGCGGCGACAGTGGCCGTGCTCGGCATGGACAAGGCAGTCGACCCCAAATTCCGCACCCAAGGCTCCTGGTCGTACAGGACCTGCATCCAGCCGGCATGGCAGCCACCCCAGGAAATGGATTGGGACTTCGGTGTGTACTTACCGGTCACCGTGTGGGAAGACAATGGCCCGCCACACAAGATGGCGAAGCTCTACTTCACGCTGGTGGAGAGACTACTGGCGGACCTTTGCACGGACAAGGGTTGGGAACTGATCAAAGGCAAGGACACCTGCATCAGGATCCAGATCAACAACTGGGCGCACATCGATATCCCTTTGTACGCTGCGCCTGAGGAAGAGTTCGCGACGATCCTGGAAAAGTCCTTCTCCGCTCAGTTGACGCTTGACTCGGCGCGAGGCGCCCTGGTTGAGAATGCGGCGTTCGGCGAGATCGCAGAACAAGAGTGGGCCGACCTGGATCACATCGTGATGGCAACACGGTCTGGCGAATGGAAATCATCAGACCCTGAAGCTGTCTCGAAGTGGTTCCTTGACCGTGTGAAGGAACATACCGATCAGCTGCGCCGGGTGTGTTGCTACCTCAAGGCTTGGCGTGACCTGCATTGGAAAGCTGGCGATGGGCCCACGTCCGTTTGCATCATGGTGGCCGTCGCACAGAAGTTCGAAGCGATCCGTGGCCGTGACGATCTGGCCTTGGAGGCTGCGTCCAGGACCCTCGCCAACGCTTTGCGCGGAGATATCCGTGCGCCAGGCATTGACGAAGGCAAGGAAGACTTCAACAAGCGCTTGAATCCGGCGCAACGGGAAGAGGCTTCAGCCATGGCCAGCACCCTGGCGCAGCAAATTCAGGCTGCGCGACTGAAGCCCATGCACACGCCGGGTGATGCCATCGACATCATCCAAAGCCAACTTGGATTGCGCATCCCAATGCGGACCGATCTGGTCGAGCCAGACAGCGGCAATGATGCGGTGAGAAGCGTGCCTGCTCGTGAGGTCAGCCGCCCGATCGTCAGAGCCACTACGGCTGGCTGATGACCCCGAGTGATGCGCAGCTGACCGACGCCCTGCGGTTGCTTCGCATGCGTGGCTTTGAGCCTGCAGGCAACCGTGCCGGCACGCGTTCTTTTGAGGGCGATTTGACTTGCCGTGGTGGCAATGTGAGCGTTCGGCTGAGCATCACGGACTGGGACTTTCTGCGTTATCCATCGATCATCGTGCTCGATGGCACTGACGGCTTCCCTCCCCTCGTTCCGCACCTGACTGCAGAAGGATGGCTTTGCTACTTTGCAGCAGGATCAGTTGTCCTTGATCGCTACAACCCAGCTGAAGCACTCGCTCAGTGTCTTGACCAGGCCAAGCTGGTCCTTGAACAAATCCGCTTTGATGCGGACTATCGCAGGGGCGACATCCAAGACGAATTCATGGTGCATTGGCTCAATGGCCAATCGACGGCCATCTGGGATGTGCTCATTGGCACCGTCGCACTCGGTGCCACCTGTACCAACTACTGGCTCGTCGACATCAACGGTGTGCCGACCGCATTGATCGCAGATTCCGAAAAGGAAGTTGCGGCCTTCGCTGGAGCACTCGGTGCTGCAGCCCCCGAAAAAACAACCTGCCCTTGCTGGCTGTTCCAAACCGATGAGCTTCCTGTTGTGCCGGATGTCATGCCATCGACCGTGAAAGAGTTATTCGCCTGGTTGAAGGCGTGGGACAAGGGCATCTCGAACGGCGTTCAGCGTATCCTGGAGAAGGAGCCCCGATACCTCGAATACAAGCAAGCGACCTTTGCCGTGAAAACGCCCATCGGCTGGCTCGGATTCGGCTTCGATCTCGACCAAGTCCAACGGCTGGGCGCCATCAAGAAGCCGCGGCTCTACAAACAGCACCTCCACGGCAAAGGCGGCACACGCGGCATCATGCGATTGTCCATTTCGGAGTTCGGGCCTGCGTTCGTCCACAGTCGAAACTTGACTTTCAAGGACCTCAGCGGCCGGCAGATCAAGGTTGTGGGATGCGGTGCGATTGGCTCCTATGTCGCTCTATCTCTGGTTCGACTTGGCGCTGGAGCCAATGGTGGAAAGTTGACGTTGATCGACCCCGACAAACTCAAACCGGAGAACATCGGAAGGCATGTGTTGGGCTATCCGGCACTGTTCAAATCCAAGGCGACCGCCTTGCGTGATGAACTTGTTCGCCAGTTCCCTTTCTCCACCATTGACGCGTGTCCGACTGACGTCCGTGGCGTTCCTGCCTTGTTCTCCGCCGATTTGGTGATCGATGCCACTGGCGAAGAGTCCGTGAGCGAGTTTCTCAATGCCCGCAGAATCGCCGAGGCGACGAAAACACCTTTGTTGCACGCGTGGATCAAAGGGAATGGGCAGACTGTTCAGACGCTTTGGGTTCAAGGCAGCAAAGGGGGATGCTTCCGGTGCCTGCGGTTGGCAGATCACAAGAACTACAGAGAAGAAAGATTCAAGGTCCTTAAAGAGGACCCCGTGCGCAGACTCATCGGGTGCACCGGCTTTACGCCATATGGTGTTGCGGCGCCGATGCATGCCGCGACATTGGCCACTGAAACCATCCTTGACTGGTTGCAGCGCGATAGCCCAAGCCCCCGGTTTCGCACCCGCTCAGTTGCGAGCGCCGACGTGTTCGAAGTCAAGAACCAGGATCTCACCCGCCTGGCCGCCTGCCCAGCGTGCGGTACCAATGATGTTGCGATCCCAGCCGTACGGCAGCACTGAGGCACGGGTTCTCATTGAGCCCAAAGTTCTCGCTCGTCTGTCCATCTACAAGCAACTGCGACCCCGAGACCCTGAGTCGGGTGGAATTCTCTTGGGATACCGTCGAGGAGAGCACCTGCATGTTGTTGACGCCACCGAGCCCCATCCACACGATCGCCGGAGCCGCTTTGGATTCCACCGTAAGGAGTCGTACCACCAGTCCATGGCTGTCAGGAAATGGACTGAAAGCGGCCAGAAGATGGACTACCTCGGGGAGTGGCATACGCATCCAGAGCACCTGCCAACGCCTTCATCAACTGACATCAGAAGCTGGCTGGACATCACCGACAACAAGACCAATCCCATGGTGTTTCTAATCATCGGTATCTCCAATGTCTGGGTGGGTGTCGGGCTTGGTAGCGGCCACAGATCAACCGACTTGCTGGTGCCATGAGCGCATGCATGCGTGGACCATGCCACCGTCAATCGACGGGATTTGGGGAGCTTCTTCGCATGGATAACACGCCGTGAGGCTCAAGTCATGTTGATTTGGCACCATCTCTCCAGCAGACTGAAAGGGCTACCTGTGGACATCGCGTTCACGAAGCCTTCAATGGAGATTTCGGTCTCCCTGAAGTCCAGCCATGCTGGCGTCGCAGTCGTGACCTGCCTTGTTGAAGCTGAACCTCGGTTCAGCTAGGCCATGTCAATGGCCTTGTGCCTCGTTCAGCCCTCATGCTGAACACCGTGTCATCGGCGCACCTCACCGTGCCGCCGCCGAGCCGCTTCAACCGCCAAGGCTGAAGCATCCCAAGTTGGGGAACCACCATGTTCCCCATCGGGACGAGGCGTTCCCCTTCACACCCTGAAGGAGAACGTCATGAACGCATGCCCTCATGCGACAAGGGAAACGCGCGCCATTTGCGTGCTGTTGGGTGGCTCCGGGCTTGCCCGCGAGCCTGTGATCCGTCCTGCAGTGCTACCCGCATTGCTGAAGCCTGCGCTGCCTGTCTCGCGACAGGTCGAACAGGTCATGGCTTACCGTGCTGCCGCCTGAACCACTTGACTGTGGTCCAGCATCAGCACATTGACACCGTGGCGATTGACCTCGCCCGCAGTTCGGGTCGAACACGATGCGAAGCGCAGACCTCACACGTCTCGCCCAACTCTTGTTCACCCGCGTTCGCATCCCATTGAAGCTGAGCCCGATTGATCGGGAGCCCTCGACTTCATGGGATGTGAACCGTCTTTCATGTGCCTCGGCCATTCGGCTGTGCTGCACTTCCACGCAACCCTTTGGGGAGTCCACCTTCTCCCCGCTGGGATAGGTGTGCCCTCCTCCTTTCTGGAGTTCACACCATGAATCATGAAGCGTCTCGCGTTCGCCCCAAACGCTCCTGTGTCGAGATTGAGGAGTCTCGCGCCTGGATGGGCTTTTACCGCCGTGTGGCTCATGACCCCATCATGGCCGCCGAAGTCATGGCCCAGTTGGAAGCTGATCCGCTGATGAAGCGTAACCACCTGGCCCTGTACCTGTGCTGCAAGCAATCCTTGCGGACGCACAAAGCCACAGCCGCGCGCAACAGGCGCATCGGTCAGTTCGTGCGTTGGCTGTTCCATGGCGCCTTTGTTGCGCCAGCTTTGGCACTTCGCCACATGCTGCGCCAAGGCGGCGACATCGCCGTTGAATGCCTGCCACCCACGGCTAACGAACCGGCAGCAACCCAAGTCAAGCGCCTGAAGAAAGCGCCGGAGTTTGCCCAGGCTCAATCGTCTTTTGAAGGCCAGCCTCCTGTGTCCACGGACGCGCCAGCCGCCACGTCGGGAGAGCCGTCAAAGCCCAATGCTGTGTCTCAAACAGCCTGATTCCCCGCACGTCAAGACCACCGCGTCTTGACCGTGCCGGGGCCAGCGCCCTGGCCCTGCCCAGATCGACCCACGCGCCTGCCCATCTGCTGGTGGTGCATGCCGCGTCCTCCCCCATTTCGCCCGCATCTGCCCGAGTGGCAGTGCGGCACACCCACGGAAGGAATTTCCCATGACCACTGCAACCGACGCCTTGTGCGCCATCGAGAAGCGTGCCCACCGGGCCATCGTGCAGGAACTGCGCTTGCTGATCAAGGAAGTGCAGGCCCTTCAGCCTGGCCTGGCAGGTGATGACAGCGCACATGCCCATGCACTGCTGCTGAAACTGGAGCACCTGCGACAAAGCCAAGTGGTGGACAGCGTCTGCGATCAGCCCCCCATCCGGTTGGCCGCGCAAGGCTGATACCGACCTGATAGCGAAACAACACGCCTGCGGGGCCACGGCCCGAGCGGCGGTGCGTCCCCAGGCTTTCACACAAGGAATCCTCATGACCACCGTCACACTCAACTTGGCGCAAAAGCTCTATGTCATCACAGAGCGATCAGGCCACAGTTGCTTTGGCTTTGACAATGCTCGCGATCATGCCAACCAGATCGCACAGCAACTCGACCAAAGCCACCTGGCCTTTGCGCCAGGCGACTACGCCACGCTGGCGGGCTATCAGAAATACCTGACGGCCACAGCCGCATGGGGCCGCTCCCCACGGAGCCAACGCACCTACTTTGCGCCCGGGACCGATTCCAAAGCGGCCAAGGTGCTGGAGTCCTATCGCCGAACTGGCGAAAAGATCCGTCTGATACTTGGCGATCTCGCCACGGGTGAACCGTGGCTTGATGAGCATGGCGTGGTCGGCCGCATTGGCCGATCTGGCGGCATGCTCAAAATCCCCCTGCTGGTCGAGCCTGGCGAGTCAGGTGGCGGCGCCATCTTGACTGACTGCATCCTGTGCCTGGTGGACTGGCAGACCGGCAACACACCGTATCGGCATCCAGCCTATCGAGAGGCCAACTTGAGCCTGTCGCCCAATGAATGCCCTGACCTGCCATGGGCCGTGAGGCGAGGCAGCGATTCCATCGCTTGTTTCGCGGACATCGGCAAGGCCGCTGCCTACCTGGCCTTCATGCGCGGCGCCACCATCGAGCCACGTGTCTTTGCTTGATGAACCGCCAGGCGGCGTGCTTCATGCTACGCCGCTGAACGGCATTGCTGGTACTCCCGGTCGATCAGCCAATGCAGAAACTGGGTGTCCCTGGAGACGCCCCAATAGTGCGCCTTGCATTGCGCGATGTAGGCATCCAGGTTAGCCAGCGTGCGAATGCCGACTGGCTCCAGATCGGTGATCAGCTTGAAGCGCTCAGTCTCTCGCCGAGTGAGCCGGATGTGGGGGCCAAAACGGATCATGGTCGTGCTCGTTGCATGGGTTCGAGTCGCCATCTTGGCGAAATTTCAGGCCCGTGTCACGGCTTTGGCCACCCACTGAAACAAGATTTTTGTACTGAACTTCAGGTGATATTCAGTTATCACCCAGGCGTGCACTCAACAATGACCCGGTTCCATGGGGCCTTGTCCATGGCATGCAGCGATCAAGGCTTGAACGCTTCTGATCATCACGACACACTGCCCACCGCTACATGCATTCCATCGCGGAATGCGCTCCGACCTTGAGTCGGCGTCGCAGTCGTCACCTGCCTCATTGACCGTGCTGGCCTCGCGTCAGCACATCCCGAGCGGGAACATCCATCCCCTCGGGACTGGACGTTCCCGCTTTTCCTTTTTGTGAAGGAGAAATCCGTGAATGTCACCCACTTGTCCAGTGCCGAACTGGTCAGCGAGTTACTCGCCGCACCTGTTCGCCAAGCTCCCCTCCCTTTGCCCTGCGCCTGCGATGCAGCAGCGACATACCAGGCCGTTGAGCACGCTCCCCCTGAGCTGGCCCACAAACTCAGCATCGCACGTGAGCTGCTGCTGCGAGACATGCGCGCCAAAATGCTGGATGGACCGGTCATGGCGTCACCCAAGGTTGTCAAGGACTGGTTGTGCATGTACTGCGCCGGTTTGGAGCACGAGGTGTTCCTGGTGCTGTACCTTGACGCCCAGCATGTTCTGATCGAGGCCGAAGAGATGTTCCGGGGAACATTGACCCAAACGTCTGTTTACCCTCGTGAGGTCGTCAAAAGCGCGCTGGCCCACAACGCGGCATCCGTTTTGTTGGCCCATAACCACCCGAGCGGCCAGTTGTCACCCAGCAGGGCCGACGAGCTCTTGACCCAGACGCTGAAATCCTCTTTGATGATGGTGGACGTGCGCGTGCTCGACCACTTCATCGTGGGAGGCGACCGCGTCCTGTCTTTTGCGGAACAGGGTTTGCTGTGAAACTGCCAGCCACCCTAGCCCGCATGGCACAGCCTCATTCTTGCCAAGAAGGAGTACGCCTTGGATAAGACCATCGTGACCAGGCTCTTGGAACTGGTTGAGCCTCTCGCCGCCCTGTCGATCAGCCACTTGACGGCGACCACACGCCAGAAGCTGGCCAATGACGATTTGTCGGTCAACGTGTACCCGAACGACTATGGAGGTTTCGTCTACGTGGGAGCCCCGCCCTACACGGTGCCCGCTGAGAGCGACATGGCCATGATCTTCGAAGCGGCCAGATTGGCTGGCATCGTCTGGCTCAAGTTCGACAGCGATGCAGCCATCGTGGACGGGCTGCCGATTTTCGAAGAGACCGATCCCCTTTGACCCCCACCGGGCGTCGCGCCCTCAGGCCGACGCCCATTTTTTTGCGCCATCTACAGTCACCCCGCGATCGCGCATCGCATCCAGGTCGATCACGGCGTCGGCCATGGCGGTCAACTCCGGCATTTGCGACACAAAAAACTCCCGCTGGTAGCCGCCCACGCGCAGCACCTCGCGCTTCATGGCCATGAACATGCGTTTGCGCTCGGGGTCCAGCGCCCCATCGGCTTCGTCAGAAAACAAGGCGTCGTAGCGCCGACCGGCATGCTGCGCGAGGTACAGCGCCACCGCCCGCGTCAGGCACTCGTTGACCCACACGCGCTCCCCTCCGCTCATCAGCCCCAGGCTCTTGCTGTCCCCCGACTCGCCGTCATGCACGACGATGTCAAAGCCCTCGCGTTGCTCTCCCTTGCCTGTCTCCACCAGCGTGAGGATGGACACGGTGAAGCGTGGGCCATAACAGGCCAGCAGCAAGTCATTGGCCAAGCCAGACAAAGCCGGGCCTGCATCGTCAATGGCCAGGGCGATCAGGCCATCGTTGCTCATGCATCGGGCAAACAGGTTCCAACTTCCCAAGCTGTCCTCCGCTCGGGCCATGCGGGACTGCACCTGCACACGCCGATCAGCCAGGGCTCGCACCTGGGCCATCAATTCGATCCTGGACTGGGCATCGCGTTCGGCGGCCAAGTGCGCTTGGTCTGCGGTGGACAAGGCCAGGCACGCTTGCGCCTCAGCCTGGGCGGCAGCGGCCAGCAACTGATGGTCAAAGGGCGTTGGCAAGCCGTGAAGCACCGCATCCAGGCGATTGAGCGCCTCCCGGAAATGCTGCGCCTGTTGCACCAGGGCCTGCGCGATCCGCTGGCGTGTGGCCTCGATCTGTTGGCGCTCGGCCTGCTCTTCGGTCGTCTCGTTGCCTTGGGTCCGGCCAAGCTCTGCCATCAATGAGGACAGTTCAAGCTCAAGGGTCTGCAAGGCGGCGCGGGCTTGGCTGATCTGGCCCGCCCTGGTCGCCAGCAGCGACAAGCGGGACACCCTTGTTCGAGCCATATCGACCAAGCGTTCGGCCCGGGCCAGCGCTTGCGGCGCCTGGGCCAGTTCTTCGTACCGATGGCGGATCAGGGACAGTTCCTGTTCGGCCAGGGCCTTGTCCTGTGCCAGGCGACCTATCTGGCCTTGTGCGCTGGGCATCAGGGTCTGGGCTTCATGCGCATCCCCCAGCAGCTTGCATTGCCCTTGCATATCGGTGCCTGCACAAGGCACCTCACCGACCAGGCCAAAGCGGTGCGCCAACTCCTGGGCCTTCAAAGCCGCCCTGCCTGCCTCCAGTTCGATGCTGGCTAGCTTCTGCACTAGCAGTCGTTCCGTGGCCTGTGCATCCCTCATCGCCTGCACCTGCTGTCGGCACACAACGATCTCCTGTTGCCTGGCACTCAGCACCAGTTCAGCCAGAGGCAGGCGATGTGCCGCACGCTGGACAGCGCCAGCCTCTTCGAGCACGTTCAGGCACTGGCGACGTGACTGCATGACCGTGCTCTGCCGAGACTGCGCATGCGTGCGCCGACTGTTGATGCGTTGCGCCAAGCGCTCCAGGCCCTGCAAGGCATCCTGCTCTTGAGCCTTGAGCCCCTCGATGGCTCGCGTGCCGGCAGCGATCAACGCCTTGCGCTCCTCAAGCAACTGCGCACGACGCGCCTCGGTGCTCTGTGACTGATCCCGTTGGGCCTGCAAGCGGGCATGCCCAACCCGATGCTCATCCAATGCCTGCTGCGCTTCTTGTCGCTCAATCAAGGTCTGCGCAACTCGGTCGGATGCACCTTGCAAGCGATGCAGTCCCGCATCCAGGCGAGCATGCTCCGCATCTAGGCCGGCCAACTCCTGCCTGATGGACGACAGCCCGGCCTTGATCAGTTTGGCGGTGTCATTGGCCTTTTGCCCCAACGCTCGGATTTCTTCCTGGCCGAGCAAGTCGGACAGCAGGCTCTTGATCTCGGCATTGCGGTAGGTGCTGAGTTGGCGCTTGCCCTGCGCTGAGAACGCGGAGGTGAAGAAGGTATCAGCGCTGCCACAAATGGATTCCACACAGCGG
>JAGWTR010000014.1 GCA_028868855.1 Burkholderiales bacterium
GTGTCATGGTCTGGGCAGTTCGAGTTCCTGGAGCGGGCCACGGCCAAGCTCAAGGTCGTGGTGCCCTTCACGCTGCTGATCATCTTCGTGCTGCTGTACCTGACCTTCGGAGCCTTTGACGAAGCCTTGCTGATCATGGCCACCCTGCCCTTTGCCCTGGTCGGCGGCATTTGGCTGCTCTACCTGCTGGGCTTCAACCTGTCAGTGGCCGGAGCCGTGGGCTTCATCGCCTTGGCGGGCGTGTCCGCCGAGTTCGGCGTGATCATGCTGCTGTACCTCAAGAGCGCCTGGAACGAGCGCATTGAACGCGGCGAGGTGACGACCGAGGACCTGCTGGATGCCATCCGCGAAGGGGCCGTCCTGCGCGTGCGGCCCAAGGCCATGACCGTGGCGGTGATCCTGGCTGGCCTGCTCCCGATCATGTGGGGAACGGGTACGGGCTCCGAGGTCATGCAGCGCATCGCCGCGCCCATGGTGGGCGGCATGATCACGGCGCCCTTGCTGTCCATGTTCGTGATACCGGCCGTTTACCTGCTGATGAGGCGACGGCGAAAACCCTCCGCCCAAAAACCTCCAGGCGGTGAGAGCTTCGGGCTGCGCAGTCGGCATCCAATGGTGAAAGCAACGTCATATCCCCCCCAGGGGGATACAATGCCATCATGAAGGACCACGCTCACCCTCCCCATCAGTCTCATCCGGCCATCGTCAAACGACTGCGCCGTGCCACCGGGCACCTGCAAAAGGTGATCCAGATGATTGAAGAAGGACGGCCTTGTCTCGATCTGGCGCAGCAACTCCACGCCGTCGAGAGCGCTGTGCATCAAGCCAAAAAGGCGCTCATTCACGACCACCTGGATCACTGCCTCGACGCCGCAGTCGGCGCCAGCGGCAAAGAAGCGCGTGCGCCCATCGACGCGTTCAAAGCCATCACCCGCTATTTGTAGGAACAGCCCTTGCAAGACTTCGCTCAACTCCTCCAGTCCGGCAATGCCTGGATCTTCATCCCCTCTGCCATCTTGCTGGGTGCCTTGCACGGCCTTGAACCGGGGCATTCCAAAACGATGATGGCGGCCTTCATCGTGGCCGTTCGTGGCACCGTTGGGCAGGCCGTGTTGCTGGGGCTGGCGGCAACCATCTCGCACACCGCCGTTGTTTGGCTGGTCGCCATGGGCGGTCTGTACCTCGGACAGGGGTGGAACGCAGAAGCGACCGAACCCTATTTTCAAGTCGCTTCATCCGCCTTGATCATCGCCATCGCCTTGTGGATGCTGTGGCGAACCCACCGAGAGCAGCAGCTTGAGCGCATCGAGAGCGCGGGCCACCATCACGGACATGGCGAAGAAAAGCGCCGCATCGACACCGGACACGGCATCGTCGACCTGGAGGTCTTTGAAGATGGGGTGCCCCCGCGGTTTCGCGTCCGGTTCGATGGCAAGGCCACCGTGCCGCCAGGCCAGCGCGTCAGCATTGAAACGGAACGAGGCAACGGACAACGTCAGGCATTTCCTCTTGCCAGCCGTGGGGCTTATCTTGAGTCTGTGGATGAGATTCCCGAGCCTCATGAATTCATGGTCAGGCTTTCGATCTCACACGGGGATCACGCCCATCACTACGACGTGGAATTCACCGAGCATGGGCACGACCATGTGCACGCGGAGGACCACGGCCTCGATGTGTCCGCTCCCGGCTACCAGGATGCGCACGAACGCGCCCATGCCAATGACATCAAGCGCCGGTTCTCCGGCGGTAAGGTGACCACCAGCCAGATCATCGGCTTTGGCCTGACGGGCGGGCTGATCCCTTGTCCGGCCGCCATCACCGTTTTGCTGTTGTGCCTGCAACTCAAACGCTTCACGCTCGGCGCATCGCTCGTGCTTTGTTTCAGCATCGGATTGGCCATCACCATGGTGGCAGCCGGCACCGTGGCCGCATTGGGTGTGCGACATGCCTCCAGCCGCTGGTCCGGTTTCAGCACATTTGCACGCCGCGCCCCATATGCCTCAAGCGCGCTGATCATCCTGGTCGGGCTGTATGTCGGCTACCAGGGCTTGCATGCACTCCACTTGGCGGGTGTCATTTAGTTCCCATCGCTTGCCCCTTGATTGGAACATCGACATGGATACGCCCACTTCGAACGACCTCGCGAGCCGCTTAGGCCCAGGCCTCATCACCGGGGCGGCGGACGATGACCCCAGTGGCATTGCCACCTACTCACAGGCGGGCTCCCAGTTCCGCTTCGGCTTGGTCTGGACACTGCTGCTGACGACGCCCTTGATGATCGGCATTCAGATGCTGTCGGCACGCATTGGATGGGTGACTGGCGAGGGACTTGGCGCCAACATCGCCAAGATGTGCCCACGCTGGCTGACGCTCGGCTTGGTCGGGCTCCTCGTGGTGGCCAACACCATCAACATCGCGGCCGACATCGGCGCCATGGGCGAAGCGGTGCGCCTGCTCGCAGGCGGGCATGCCGCGCCCTACATCGTTGGATTTGGCCTGCTGTCGATCGTCAGTCAGGTGTATTTTTCATACGAGAGAACCGTGCGGATCCTCAAGTGGCTCACGTTCGCCCTGTTCGCGTATGTCGCCGTGATCCTGTCGGTGTCGGTGCCCTGGCGGCAGGTCATCAAGGAAGGCCTGGCACCCTGGGCCTATTTCCCAAAGGGCGTTTCGCCCAATGAATACGCTTCCATGGTGGTCGCCGTGCTGGGCACCACCATCAGCCCCTATCTGTTTTTCTGGCAGGCCTCGCAAGAGGCCGAGGACAACCGCCGCCGCCCTGGGGCCGCCAAGTTGCGTGTACATCCTGAATATGCGGCAGAACATCTTTGGCGCATCAAACAGGACACCTACATCGGGATGATCTTCTCCAACGTCATCGCCTTGTGCATTGTGGTCTCGACTGCGGTGACCTTGAACATGCATGGCATCACCGACATTCAGACCTCCTCGCAAGCCGCCGAGGCGCTGCGACCCGTGGCTGGCGAATTTGCATTCGCGGTGTTCGCGTTGGGCATCATCGGCACCGGGCTTCTGGCCGTGCCCGTGCTGGCCGGTTCAGCGGCTTACGCGGTCAGTGAGGTGTTCGGCTGGAAGGCGGGGCTCTCACGTGGCTTTCGCGAAGCCCGCGGCTTCTACCTGATCATCATCGCTGCCACCATGATCGGCACGCTGATGAGCATGTTCGAGATAGACCCCATCAAGGCCCTGGTCTGGAGCGCCATCGTCAATGGCGTGATTTCGGTACCCATCATGGTAGTCATGATGTGGATCGGCCAATCCCACCGCATCATGGGCGCGCTGACCATCAGTCCACGCCATCGTTTTTTCGGGTGGGCCGCCACCATCGTGATGGGCTTGGCCGTCGGCTTCATGCTCATTACCAGCTTTTAGCTGACCTGCGCTGACATCGTGGCCAACATGGCGATCAAAGCACCACAGCCGCATTGGGCAGCTCATTCCTGCTGGGCCCTTGAGCAGGGAAATGCGCCGCCAGATGTTGCGTCACCGCTTGCACCCCAGCCAGCACGCCACCTTCAAAGTCTGATTGCTTGAAGGCCACTTCCATCCGATGGCAGATGGTTCCCCACTCATGCGGGCCGACCTTCGCGTGGATGCCTCGGTCCGCCACTATCTCAACGGCACGGTCGGCCATCAGCAGGTAGATCAACAGGCCGTTGTTGTGTTCTGTGTCCCAGATGCCCAATTGCGAAAACACGTCCATCGCACGCCCTCTGGCCGACTGCCCTTTGAAGAGTGGCAAACCATCCAGCGCGGCCTCGACGACGAAGCGGATCTCGCCTTGGTGCAAGTTTTCGCTGGCCTTGATCGCATGCTCAATGCTTTTCAAAGTGCTGGCCGGAAACGAGCGTCTGACTTGCGCGTGCGTCATCAGCACATGCCTTGCGATGCGTTTGATCTTCATGGTTACCACCTCCCCGAGGCGCCGCCGCCGCCAAATCCACCACCGCCGCCGCTGAACCCGCCGCCACCAGAAGAACCGCCCCGGCCGCCACCGTAGTAGCCGCCCATTGCGCCCATCCCGCCGCGCATGCCCATCATCCCACCACCGAGCAAGGTGACAAACAAGGCCATCAGGCCCGCGCCCAAAGCAATGGAAAATGCGCTGGAGACAAACCAGGCCACCGCTGCCACGGCCCCGCCCGTGACCAAGGCCCCAGGCACCTTGCCCAGCCAGGCGCGCAGCACACCCCCGATGGCCAGGGCCGCAATGAAGATGACCGGGGTGTATTGCCGAACATCGCCCATGCCCGCATCGGGCCTTTGTGTCGGCTCAGGCAAAGGCTCACCATTGACAACGCGGATGATTTGCCCAACGCCTTCGGTGATGCCACCGTAGAAATCCTGCTGCTTGAACCGCGGCAAGATGGTCTCGCTGATGATCCGTTTGCTGGTGGCATCGGTCAGCGCGCCCTCCAGACCGTATCCCACCTCGATGCGCACGGCGTGGTCGTTCTTGGCGACCACGAGAATGGCCCCGTCATCGACCTTCTTGCGTCCCAGCTTCCACTGCTCGGCCACACGCAAGGCGTACTGCTCGATTTCTTCAGGGGCTGTCGATGGCACCATCAACACAGCCAGTTGACTGCCCTTCTTCGCTTCCAACGTGGTCAAGGTCTGCTCCAAGGCAGCCTTTTGCTCAGCGGTGAGCGTACCGGTCTGATCGGTGACATGCCCCGTCAAGGCCGGAACCGGCACCTGCGCCGCAGCGACAAACAACCAGGCGAGCGCGCAGGCCAGCAGCGCCGTTCTGACCGGCCTCATCGAGCGTGCCTTGGCGCTCATCTTGATGCGCCCGATGCACCGCCTTGAGCAGCCGTCGGCGGGGTGTCGAAACCAACACTGGGCGGCTTGGCGATCTGCGCTTCATTCTCGACCGCGAAATTGGCCTTTTCCTTGTAGCCCATGACCATGGCGGTCAGATTGGACGGGAACGATCGCACCGTCACGTTGTAGTTCTGGACGGACGCGATGTACCGGTTGCGCGCCACGGTAATGCGGTTCTCGGTACCCTCCAACTGCGCCTGCAAGTCTCGAAAGCCCTGGTTCGCGCGCAAGGTCGGGTACTGCTCCGACACCACCATCAGCCTTGACAAGGCGCCCGTCAGTTCGCCCTGTGCTTGTTGGAACTTCTGAAAGGCCGCAGGGTTGTTGACCAACTCTGGCGTGGCTTGGATCGAGGTTGCCTTGGAGCGTGCCTCAATCACCTTGGTCAGGGTTTCCTGCTCGAATTTCGCCTCGCCTTTGACGGTATTGACGAGATTGGGCACCAGGTCCGCACGTCGCTGGTATTGGTTGATGACCTCAGACCAGCTCGCCTTGACCTGCTCGTCGTTGGTTTGAAAGGCGTTGTAGCCACAGCCGGTGAGGCTCAAGGCCGATGTGACCGCCAGGATCATCAATGGTTTGCGCATGCGATCTCTCCAAAAAAATTCAAATGCCACGTGATGTACGGGCGACTGGCTCCGCGCTGTCCTTGCGGGTCTTCTGGCTGGCCTCATGGTCTGTAGATCAGGCGCCATCGGGGCGCGCCTTGGCCACGAACCCCAACTTGGTAATCGCCGATTCGATCTGCTCAGGTCTCACACGGTCGGGATCCGCCGACACCGTAGCCATGCCGGGGCTCAAGGTGACTTCGGCTCGGCTGACGCCGTCGAGCCCGCTCAAAGTACGCTCGACCTTGCCGGTGCAACCACCGCAGGTCATACCGCTGACGTCAAAGCTGAATGTTTTCATGGTGGGTTCTCCTGAAATTGGAAGTTGGGTTGTCATGCAAAGGGCCTTTGACATCAATGGCGGCCCAGGCGGCTCACACCTCTCAAGCGAAGCGCGTTGGAGATGACGGACACCGAACTCAAGCTCATGGCCAGCGCGGCGATCATGGGAGACAGCAGCCATCCCGTGAACGGGTAGAGCACACCCGCCGCCAGGGGAACGCCCAGCGCGTTGTAGACAAAGGCAAAGCCCAGGTTCTGCTTCATGTTGGCGATGGTTTCCTGCGAGATGGCCCGGGCCTGGGCGATGCCCCGCAGATCGCCCTTGACCAGCGTCACCTGGGCGCTGTTCATCGCCACGTCGGTCCCGGTGCCCATCGCCACGCCGACATTGGCCTTGGCCAAGGCAGGGGCGTCGTTGATGCCATCACCAGCCATGGCCACGATGCGGCCTTCGCGCTGCAGCTTGTCCACCAGCGCCAGCTTGTCGGCAGGTTTGACTTCGCCATGCACCTCGTCGATGCCCAGCCTGGCCGCCACCGCCTTGGCCGTCGTCAGGCCATCACCTGTGGCCATGATCACCCGCATGCCCGAGGCCTTCAGCGCCGTCAATGCCTCTGCCGTGTTGGCTTTGATGGGATCGGACACGGCCAGCAAACCAGCTGGCTGCCCGCCTACCGCCAGGTACATCACACTGGCACCCTCGGCCCGCAAGGCCTCGGCTTGCGCCTTCAGCGCGTCAAGCGGCACCCCAAGCTGATCCATCAAGGCCGTATTGCCCAGGGCCAATGCCTTGCCGCCCACGCCGCCGCGAACGCCGATGCCTGTGCTGGACTCAAAACCATCGGCCTTCTCCAGCACCAGCCCACGCTCGCGGGCCGCTGCGACGATGGCAGCTGCCAGAGGGTGCTCGCTTCCTTGATCGAGGCTTGCCGCCAGGCGGAGCACCTCGTCGTCGGTATAGCCCTGCGCCGCCACGCTACGGTCAAATCGCGGCTTGCCTTCAGTGAGCGTGCCCGTCTTGTCCACGATCAGCGTGTCGACCTTGCGGAAGTTCTCGATCGCGGCCGCATCTCGGAACAGCACACCTTGCGTGGCGGCCTTGCCCGTGGCGACCATGATCGACATGGGTGTGGCCAGACCCAGCGCGCACGGGCAGGCAATGATGAGCACTGCCACGGCGTTGATCAATCCATACACCCAGCTCGGGTCAGGCCCGAACAAGCCCCAGACAATGAACGTCAGCAAGGCCACGCTCACCACGGTGACGACGAAATACCCCGCCACTTGGTCCGCCATGCGCTGCATGGGCGCCTTCGAGCGCTGCGCCTGCACCACCATCTGCACGATGCTGGCCAGTACGGTCTGCGAGCCCACGTGTTCGGACCGCATCACCATCGCCCCCGTGGTGTTCAGCGTGGCGCCGATCAGCTTGTCCCCGATGCGCTTGGTCACGGGCACCGGCTCGCCGGTGAGCATCGATTCGTCCACGGCGCTGCCCCCGTCCGTCACCACGCCGTCGACCGGCACCTTCTCGCCAGGCCGCACGCGCAGACTGTCTCCGATGTGCACATGGGTCAGCGGGACGTCCTCTTCGGTGCCATCAGCATTGATGCGGCGTGCCGTCTTGGGTGCCAGGCCCAGCAATGACTTGATCGCGGCCGAGGTCTGCGAGCGCGCCTTCAACTCAAGCATTTGGCCCAGCAAGGTCAGAGAGATGATCACCGCGGCTGCTTCAAAATACACAGACACGCGCCCCATGGACATGAACGACGCTGGGAACGCCCCCGGCGCCACCGTGGCAACCACGCTGTAGACAAAGGCGGCCGAGGTACCCAGTCCGATCAGCGTCCACATGTTTGGGCTGCGGTGGACAAGGGACTGCACCGCGCGTTCAAAGAAAGGCCAGCCTGCCCACAGGACGACGGGCAGCGTGAGTGCCAGCTCGATCCAGCTTTGGACGGCCATGTCAAACCATTGCAAGCGGTGTCCCGCCATGGCCAGCGCGGTGACGACCACGGTCAGTGGCAAGGTCCAGATGAAGCGACGCCGGAAATCTGTCAACTCCGCGCTATCCCCCTCTTCGAGCGTCGGCATCTCGGGCTCCAGCGCCATGCCGCATTTGGGGCACGCGCCAGGGTGATCCTGACGGACTTCCGGGTGCATGGGGCAGGTGTAGACGCTGGCCGCGGCATCCAAATTGACGGCAGTGCCCTTCTCGGCCATGGCTGGCGTTTGTGCCTTGACACCAGCATCCGGCAGCGGGTACTTGCCCGGATCGGCCACGAACTTGGCCCGGCAGCCTGCACTGCAGAAGTAAACCGGCTGGCCTTCGTGTTGCACGACATGGGGGGATTGAGCCGTCACAGCCATGCCGCACACAGGATCCTTCAATGACGATTCAGCAACATCTGGGGTTGCAGCTTGCTGATGCGAGGCACAACACGAATGCGTGCCCATGCTGGACGGACTGTCCAATGGCACAGACTGATCAGATTGAGCGGAAACGCTTGGGGTAGAGGTATTCATCGTGCGAGCCTCCTGTAGACAAGGGTTGAGCGCAGCTTAAACTCCGTAGTCAACCCCAGAGTCAAGGACTTTCTTTCATGACCACCCACTCCGATTCGATGACCATCGGCCGACTCGCGCGTGCTTGCGGGGTCGGTGTGGAAACCGTCCGCTACTACCAGTTGCGAGGCCTCTTGCCCGTGCCCGCCTCCGAGGGCGCATACCGCCAATACCCGGTGGCCTTGATCGCGCGAATCCGCTTCATCAAGCGCGCTCAGGACCTGGGCTTCACCCTGGACGAGATCGGCGACCTTCTTCGCCTGGAAGATGGCAGCAACCGGGCGTCAATCCGCGACATCGCCTCTGACAGGCTGCAACAGATCGAACAAAAAGTGGCGGACCTCAAACGCATGCAGAAGGTTTTGAAGCACCTGCTTGTTCAATGCGAACACACCCGTGCCGACATGCCGTGCCCCATCATCGCCAGCTTGGCGCAGGAGGCTGCGCAGCGGTCCTAGACCCACTGCGCACGCCGCTGCGACATGACCTGACCAAGGCTCATTTCTGCTTGGCAAGCCACTGATCGAACTGTGTGATTTCCTTGTTCTGCGCCGCGATGATCTTCTTGGCCATGGCCTTCATGGCCGGTGATTTGCCATGCGACAACTCCATCTGCGCCATCTTCACGCCTTGCTGATGGTGCATCTTCATCATCATCGCGAAGTCTTTGTCGGTGTCGCCAGTCATGGGCATTTTGTTCATGCCCTCCATCCCGCTCATCATGGACTGCTTCATGTCTTCGGAGCCGGGCGAGGTTTGCTGCATGGCCCCTTTCGACATATCCGACATGTTCGACATGTGGGCTGACGAGGCTGCGGGCATCGAGGTCTGCGCCTGAACCGCCGACATCAGGCAAAGCCCTGACAGAGGAACCAGGCAAGCGGCCCGGATTGATTTGAGGATGCGGTGCTTCATTGATTTTTCCTGACGCGATGGCTGTGGGGACGAGACTTCTTGCTGACATGCGGACGGATGTCTGCTACTTGCATCTTGAGCACCTGCATGACGTCTCACCGTGCGACAGCGCACATTGCTGAGGGTTTGCATCGTGTCGGTCATGTTCGCCACGCCCAGGTTCTGATCTTTGCTGGCAGTGATGGTTTGAAGCGTCATGGGGAAGCCTTTCGGTATGAGATGGGGTGTCGGCTGGGTGCCCGCACTGAGTGATGGTTGCAATCGAGGGGCCACCATCTCCAGGGTCATGCACCCCACTTTTTGAATGGCATCCGCCCTGCCCAGCGTGATTGAACGAGGCATGCCATTGGCTTCGGAAATATTTTCAAACCATTGAATGGTTTACTTTTATTTGGGCCAGGTTGTTTCCTTGGAATCAGTCGGCCCACGGGCCTGGACATGATGGTTTGGCGGCACTGCCATGGGCTTCATGAAACGAGCCCATGACAGAGGACTTCATTGAGCAGGCTGGATGTCGGTGACCACGATCGCGCCACCCTTCTTTTCAGCGTGAAACTTGATCGCATCACCCACCTTGGCCTTGTCCAGCAAGGCCTCGTCCTTGACCCACAGACCGTATGCGGGCATGTTGTCATGCGTCATGCGTCATGCTGGTCTCCAGCCTTGGGCACGGCGGCAACGTTCTGCTCACCCGTGCTGCCATGCTGATGTGGTCCGTGTTGGCCTTGACCGTGCCCGTGGTGCATGAACACATGCATCAACGGACATGCCAACAGCAACAGATAAGGCCAACTACCGGCAACGTGCTGCCAGTGTTCACGCAGCACATAGAAAGCGGCGATCAAGACCAGCATCGCGACGGCGACACCCATGGGTCTCTTGACGAACGAGAAGGTCGTGCTTTCAGGCCCCTTGCCGTGTTCATGCTGATGGTCCATCTCGACTCCAGATGTTCAGATGGTTGACGGGCTCACAAGCCAAAGCGTTGCGGCGGGCGACCCACCACAACGCCCTGTCAGCCTTACTTGCTCGCAGCGTCCTGCATCGGCTTGGCACCCATCTTGGCGCCCATGCCCATGCCAGGCTTCATGTCGCCACCAGGGGCGGATGCGCCCATGCCTTGGCCACCCATCATTCCCATATTGCCGCTCTTGTCCATGCCGCCGTTCTTGTCCATGTGCTCATGCATCTCTTTCATGTGCTTGTCCATGAGCTTTTGACGCTTGGCGAGATCCTTGGTGCCGTGGATCTTCTTCATCTCCTTTTAATGCTTTTCGTGCATCTCGTGCATGCCATCCATGCCGCCCATTGCGGCGGGCTTGGAGGCCATGTCCGCGGCGGGTGCTGGTGCAGCGGCTGAGGCCGCAGCCTGAGGATGGTGGGCCTTGTGGTCTTCTTCCTTGGTCTGCGCCGATGCGCTGCCAACAGCAGCCAAAGCCAGCATCAGGGTGGAAATCAGTTTGGTGGGGGTGTGCATGTTCTGCTCCTTGTTCGTCAGCTTGAAAAAATGCGGATCCAGAGCGATCCGTGGGTTTCACCACGTGCTTTGGGTGGTTGGTAACAGCTTAGGCCGCGGCGCCGTCCAGAGGATTACCGCCACATTACGATTTCGTCATGTGGCGATGCCTGAGCGCACATGAGGCTCAAACCTTGATCCATGTCAATGCTTGTGATCCTCATGGCCTGCGGCGTGAGCAGCCAAAGGTGTGAAGCGCGCCTGCTGTTCTTCCTGCCCGGCCAGCTTGACTTTCACCACGGCTTTCAGATCTGACTCCGACGCATAGACTGCGTGTCCCGTCAGCTTGTTGTCGCCATCAGGTGTCAACGCCGCATTGACCTTGGTTTTGCCTGACAGCAAGGTGACCGATCCGGTCGCACCAGCCGTCGGGATCTTGGTGCCCGCATGGTCTGTTACATAAACGACGATAGCGTTGTCCTTGGCGGCCTTGCTGTCCTTGACCACCACCAACTCGTAGTGGCTGCTGCCCGCCATGCGCAACTGACCGCCATGCGGCGCGGTCAGCGTGTCCAGGTAAGCGTCGTCATGTGCCTGAGCCATCGGTGCCAGCGCAAGGCCCAAAGCCAGGCCTGCAGCCAGGGTCAAGGTTTTGATCGCTTTCATCATGAGTTTCCTTCTCCGTTTGGTCAAAAAATGCGTTGTCCTCAACGCGGTCAGAAGCTTTCGCCCGAATGGGCGCTCAGCAGGTGCGCCAGGGGTTTGCGCCCCCAGAGCCAGAACATCAAAGGGGTGAGCACGGTGTCCAGCACGGTCGAGCTGATCAGCCCGCCAAAGATCACCACCGCCACGGGGTGCAGCACCTCTTTGCCAGGCGCGTTGGCCGACATCAGCAGCGGCACCAGCGCGAATGCCGCTACCAGGGCTGTCATCAGCACAGGCGTGAGGCGCTCCAATGAGCCGCGCACGATCATGGGCTGGCCGAACTGCTCGCCCTCCAGCGCGCACAGGTTGATGTAGTGGCTGATCTTGAGGATGCCGTTGCGTGTGGCAATGCCTGTGAGCGTGATGAAACCCACCAGGGCCGCCACCGACAAAGCCTGCCCCGAGATCCACAACGCCACCACGCTACCCACCAAAGCCAGCGGGATGTTGCCCATGATGATGGCCGTGAGCACCACCGAGCGATAGCGGCTGTACAGCACCATGAAGATCAGCACCAGCGAGATGGCTGCCAGCAGCGACATGAGCTGAGCCGCTTGCTCCTGGGCCTGGAACTGTCCTTCCAGCGCCGTGAAGTAACCTTCAGGCAAGGGCTTGGACGCGATCTCCGCACGGATGGCTTTCACCACCTCGGCCAGGTCTCGGCCATCGGTGTTGGCCGAGATGACGATGCGGCGGCGCGCGTTCTCACGGCTGATCTGGTTGGGGCCGTCAGCGTCCTCGATCTGAGCCAGTTGGGACAGGGGCACCCGGCCGGTGGGCGTCTCGATCAGCAAATTGGCCAGGTCGGTTGCACCACGCTTGCTGTCGGGCAAGCGCACCAGCAGGTCAAAGCGCCGGTTGCCTTCCACGACCTGGGTGATGCGCTCGCCCTCGATCATCTCCTGCAAGGACCGCAGCAAGGTGCCCGGCGCCACCCCCAGGCGCGCCGCCTGGTCATAGTCGATGCGGATCTTGACCTGCGGGATCAGCACCTGCTTTTCGATCTGCAGGTCGGTGATGCCAGGGATGCGACCCAGCCGGGTCTGCATGTCTCCCGCCAAGCCACGCAAGGTATCCAGATCGTCACCATAAATCTTCAATGCGATCTGGGCGCGCACGCCTGACAGGAGATGGTCCAGGCGATGGGATATGGGCTGCCCCACGTTGCTGACGGCAGGCAACACGGCAAGACGGGTGCGCAGGTCCGCGATGATTTCTTCACGCGAGCGGGCGGAGGGTTTGAGGTCCACGTCCATCTCGGAGTAGTGCACGCCCTCGGCATGCTCGTCCAGCTCGGCACGGCCTGTGCGGCGCCCCACCTGGGTCACTTCCGGCACGCTGGCCATGATCTGCTCGGCCATGGTGCCGATGCGGCTGGACTCGGCCAGAGAGGTGCCCGGGTTGAGCAGCAGGTTGACCGTGAGCGTGCCCTCGTTGAACGGTGGCAGGAAGGCGCGCGGCATCCAGGCCATGGAAGCGGCAGCCACGGCGACTGCCACACCTGCGATCAGCAACAGCACGCGGCTGTGCTGGAAGGACCAGTTCAGCAAACGCGTGTCACCCCGCTTGAGCCAGCGCACCAAGGGGCTGTCGCCATGGCCCTCCAGCTTGAGCTTGGGCAAGAGGTAGTAGGCCATCACAGGCGTGAGCGTGACCGACACGATCATGCTGGCCAGGATGGACACGATGTAGGCCATGCCCAGCGGCGTGAACAGCCTGCCTTCAATGCCCGGCAACACGAACAAGGGCACGAACACCAGCACGATGATCAAGGTGGCGTACACGATGGCCGAGCGCACTTCCAGCGTGGCTTGTGCGATGACCTCAATCACCGGGACTGGCGTGGGCAAGGCCTGGTTGAGCCTCAGGCGGCGCAGCACGTTTTCCACACCCACCACAGCATCATCCACCAACTCGCCAATGGCAATGGCCAAGCCGCCAAGGGTCATCGTGTTGATCGACAGGCCCATGTAGTGGAACACCAGCGCGGTCACCAGCAGGGACAGCGGGATGGCCATCAGTGAGATCACCGTGGTGCGCACATTGAGCAGGAAGAGGAACAGCACAACGGCTACCAGGATGGCGCCATCGCGCAGGGCCTCTTCGACGTTGTTCACCGAGTGCTCGATGAAGTCGGCCTGCTTGAACAGGAACTGTGGCGCAGCCAGCCCATGCGGGCGGGCCTTGGCCAGATCGCTCATGGCCTGCTCCACCGCTCGGGTGACGGTCACGCTGTCGGCGCTGGGCTGCTTCTGAACAGACAGGATGACGGCGGGTTTGCCGTTGTAGCTTGCATCACCTCGCTTGGTGGCCGCAGCCACTTTGACGTCCGCCAACTGCTTGAGCAAGATGGGCTGGCCATTGCGCACCGCGACCACGAGGTTTTGCAGGTCTTCGATACGACTGGTTCGGCCAATCTGGCGGATCAGGTACTCGCGGCCGTTAGCCTCCAGAAAGCCACCACTGGTGTTGGCGCCGAAGTCCTGCAAGGCCGTGGCCAGCTTTTCTCGCTCCACACCCAGGACTTGCAATTGCTCGGGCTTGAGCTCAACCCGGTACTGACGCACCTCGCCGCCAATGGGGATGACCTGGGCCACGCCAGGGATGGTCAGCAGGCGGGGCCGCATCACCCAGTCGGCGTATTCGCGCACCTGCATCGGGCTCACTTGCGCCGGGTCGGCTGGCAAGGCGATCAGCATGATCTCGCCCATGATGGACGAGATCGGGCCCAGTTGCGGCACGACGCCTGACGGCAACTGGTCACGCACCAGGTTCAGCCGCTCGCTGACCTGTTGGCGATTGCGGTAGATGTCGGTGCCCCAGTCGAACTCCACGTTGACCACTGACAAGCCAATGCCCGAGACCGAACGCACCCGAGTCACCCCAGGCATGCCGTTCATGCTGGACTCAACCGGCAAGGTCACGAGTTGCTCGACCTCTTCGGGGGCCATGCCACCTGCTTCGGTCATCAAGGTGACGGTGGGCTTGTTGAGGTCCGGGAAGACATCCACGGGCATCTGACGCACGGTCAGCACCCCGTAGAGCACCAGGAGCATCGAGACAACCAGAACGATCAGCCGCTGCTTGAGGCTGCTGTGAATGAGGAAATCGAACACGGTGTTCCCTTGGTGTGTTGACGCTCAGCGCACTTGGGCCAGCAAGCTGGCACCTTGGGTCACGATGCGATCGTGCTCCCCCAGACCAGAGGTCACCACCACGGTGCGGGCATCCAGTGGCTGGGTGCGCACGACCTTGGGGGCAAAGCGCTCAGGCCCCTGGTGCAGCCAGACCACCGTGTCGCCAGCAGCGTTGCGGCTCAATGCGGCTTGCGGCACGGCCACGCCTTGCACGGCCCGCGCTGTCTTGGCTGTCACCTTGAGTGTCTGCCCGATGGCCACGGGCGCATTGGCCTGGGTCACCCGAAACAGCAAAGGCATGGCCTGATCGCGCAACTGGCGCCCGCCGCCCATGAACTGCAAGGCCAGCGTCCCGCCAGGGATGGCGGCACTGGCCTGGCTGAGCCCTTGGGTGAGCGCCGCGTCGTAGGCCAAGGCCTCGACCACCAGGCGTGTGGGGTTGACCACCTCAAACAGCACGTCCTTGGCGTCCACCACCTGGCCGATGACCACGCTGGATGACACCACTGTGCCACTGACAGGCGACAACAAAGCCTCCGGGGCGCTCACGCTGGCACCGATGGCGGCGCGGCGTTTCTTGAGGGCATCGCGCTCGTACCTGGCGGCCTCGATGTCCTTTTGCGGCACCGCGCCTTCCAGTTGTTCATAGCGGGCCAGCTTGCGCTCGGCCACGGCGTATTGCGCATCCAGCTCGGCCAGCGCGGACTGCTGATTGCCCCGATCAAGACTGCTGGTGGCGGGACGCAGATAAGCGAGCACCTGGCCCTTGACCACCGATTGACCCAACACCGGCAAGCCCTGAGGACCAGGCTCGATGCGACCACCCTGTGTGGCCTGGACACGGCCGCCCGCATTCGGGTCAGCCAGCACGCGGCCGTTCAACTCCACAGCCACGGCATGGCTTTGGACCTGCGCCAGCAGCGTCTGGATGCCCAATCGATGCTGCACAGCCTTGGGCACCCACAGGCTCCCGTCAGGCTGGCGCTGAGGCGAGCTGACATCGGATGACGACACCACGCCAACGACGGCCACGGCCTTGGGCTTGGCATCCCCATGGTCTTCGTCGCCATGGGCGTGTGCGATCGGCGCAAGCAGTGCTGCAGCCATGATGGCCAGCGCTGCACGAGTGAATGACATCTTCATGTGCTCAGCTTTCAATCGATGAGGTGCCTGCGCGGCGACGGCGCCATGCCCATCCGGCTATGACCAGTGCCAGGGCCGAGCCAGCAGCCCAGCCGCCCAACTTGCGCCAGGCAGGGGCGGATGCAGGCTCTGCAGTCTTCGGGGCCTCGTACTGCAACGAGGCTTCGAGCAAATCGGCCCCATCGGCGGTCTGCACCGAGACCGTCAGCGGGTAACGCCCTGGCTTGGCAAAGGTCTGTCCGGCCACGGTGTACACACCCGGCTCCACCTGTTTGGCCACGGCCTTGAACGCCCCGCTTTCCACCTCGACGGTGGCGCCGCCGACGGGCGCGTTGGTGGCAAAGCGGTCCAGGTACAAGGTCAACACGGGCGGGACAGCGGGATGGTCATGCTCGGGCTCGCCTGACACCTGAGCGCCCGTCAGCACCATCACCAGCTCGAAATCATCGGTCTGAGCCGCAGCGCGTGGCGCCTGCCCCACCTGAACCGGCGCAGCGGCAGTCTCGCCATGGTCTTCGCCGCCATGGGCACCCGCCGTCAGCGCGCCACATGCGAGCGCGCAGGCAATCAATGTTCTTTTCAAGGCAATACCCCTTGGGCTTGAAGAAGTCGAGACTGCGCCAGGGAGTGGGCCGTCTCTTGACGTTTGAACCAGGCCTGCGCTTCATGCGAGGCAGCTCGGGCGCGCATCAGGGTGGGCAGATCGGATTCACCCAACTCGAACGACCGTTGCGCCAGGTTCAGGTTGTCCGTGGTCAAGGCTTGACGCTCTTGCGCCATGGCCAACTGCTGCTGGGCGAGGTCCAACTCGCTTTGCGCCCTGAGCACCTCTTGTTGCGTGCGGGTTTGAGCCAGGGTCAACTCCGCTTCAGCCTGTGCCAGTTCGGCTCTCGCTGCAGCGCCATCCTGACGCACCCTGGCGCCAGACGACAGCGGGATGGTCAGCTTCACCCCCAAGGCCTGGTCATACGGCGTCATGCCGTCGCTGCGTTGATTGGTCCACCTCAGGGCCAGCTCGGGCGCATCGCGCTGGCTGGCATCCACCAGAGCCAAGCGGCCCTGCGCCACCTCGGTGATCGCCTGCAAGGCACGCAGTTGAGGATGCACCGTCTCCATGTTCTGCGTCTGTGCAGGCTCAGCAGGTAGCACGACTGGGGCGTCCACGCCTGTGAGAGTGCGATAAGCCTGCATCGCCTGCTGCAAACCGCTGTCGGCATCGAGCACCTCGGCCTGGGCGGCCAGACGTTCCGTCTTGACCAGGTTTGCGTCCACACGGGCCAGGTCGCCGGTCTTGAACCGGCGCAACACGCTGCCCTCCAGCGCCTGCGCAGTGTCCAGTCGCTGATGCGCCAGTGCGGCGGCGTCGCGTGCCGCAGCCACCCGCCACCACGCTTCACGCACCTCGGCGGCCAGTTGCAGCTTCAGGCTGGCACTCCTCGCGTCCAGTTCGATCGCGGCTTTTTCCGCGAGAGATTCACGTGCACTCTTTTGTCCCGGCAACCAAAGGGGCGTGGCCAACTCCACTTCCCACTCGCGGCGCCCGGTGTTTTGATTGAGCCGGTCGTTCAAGTGGTTGAGCGACACGGATGCGGGCCCTGGCGTCAAACCGCGCGCAAGGTCCAGGCCCGCCTGCGCCTCGGCTTGTCTGGCGCTCAAGGCCACAGCCTGAGGCGCGCGCGCCCAAGCCGCATCCAGCGCCTGGGTCAAAGTCTGTGCCCCCACGCCGCGCCCTGAGGTCAGCCCCATCAATAAACCAACCATCAAGGCAGCTTGGGCATATCTACGCTTGCTCAGCATGTCACGGTCTTTCACGGTTCCCGTTTTGGAATGCCGCGATCATGCGCAACCCAACCCAACAATCGAGTTACCAGTAGATGACAATGTTGTAATGTTCAACTCATCTTCCAGACAGTTGCCGTTCGCTACAGTGCGACTGTCGCCTCGGTGATCTGTGTGTTGTGAATGGGAGATTGCCTCGTGAAATTGCTTGTCGTCGAGGATGAAAGCAAAACCGCTGACTACCTCAGGCAGGGGCTGATGGAAGCCGGTTTTGTGGTGGATCTGGCACGCTCCGGTCTGGATGGCCACCACTTCGCCATGACCGAACCCTATGACCTGATCGTGCTGGACGTGATGCTGCCCGATGTGGACGGCTGGCGCATCCTGCAATCCCTGCGCGAAGCGGGCAAGCAGACGCCCGTACTTTTCCTGACCGCCAGAGACAGCGTGGAAGACCGCGTGAAGGGCCTGGAGTTGGGTGCCGACGACTACCTGGTCAAACCCTTTGCCTTTGCCGAATTGCTGGCGCGTGTGCGTACCCTGATGCGCCGAGGCAGCACGCCCGTGCAGTCAGACCGCCTGCAGGTGGCCGACCTCGTGCTGGACCTGGCCAAACGCCGCGCGATGAGGGGCACGGTGCGCATCAACCTCACCGGCAAGGAGTTCTCGCTGCTGGAGTTGTTGGTTCGCCGTCAGGGTGAAGTCCTGCCGCGCTCTCTGATCGCCTCCCAGGTCTGGGACATGAACTTTGACAGCGACACCAACGTCATCGACGTGGCCATCCGCCGCTTGCGGGCCAAGATCGACGACGAGTTCGAACCCAAGCTGATCCACACCGTGCGTGGCATGGGCTACAGCCTGGAAGCACCCGATGATGTCTGATGTTGTGCAGCGTCGGCCCGCTTCGCTGGCCTTGCGCCTGACCGTGTCCATCGGCATCGCGATCACGCTGGTGTTTTGGGCCCTGGGCTGGGTCATCCAGAACTCGATCGAACAGCACTTCATGCAGCAGGATGTGGAAGAGTTGGAGGTGGTGGCGCATTCTGTTGAACGGGTGCTGACCAGCATGCCCAATGCTGCGCCTGAGAAGGACATCGCCCGTCGCCTGGCAGGTGCCGTCAGTGGCCACCATGGCATGTACTACCTCGTGGCCGATGGCACCGGCCGCACCCTGTTTGCCACACCGGGCCCCAAGATGGAAGCCCTGGCACAAACGCAGTCTGCGGCATCCGGCGTGGATGCCGACAAGCTGCATGTCTGGCAGGAGCAGGATCAATCCTATCGTGGCACCGTGGTGCGTACGGATGTCGAGCAAGGCGCCACGCAGCCTTACACCATCGTCGTGGCGACGGCCACCGGCTTTCATGACCATTTTCTGGTGAGCTTTCGGCGCACGGTCTGGGCTGCCATGGCGGCCGCAGGCCTGTTTGCCATCGCGGCAACCTGGCTGGCGGTGTATCGGGGGCATGCACCGCTGCGCGACATGAGTGACCGCATCCGTGGTATCTCTGCCGACCAGCTTCACCTCAGGCTGGACCCTAAAAAGGTGCCCATTGAATTGTCAGGTTTGGCCGCATCCTTCAACGACATGCTGGAACACATCGAGCAAGACTTCAGGCGCCTGAGCAATTTCTCTGCGGACATCGCGCACGAACTGCGTACCCCCGTGACCAACCTGACCACACAAACCCAGGTGTTGCTGTCACAAGCTCGGGGCGCGGATACCTACCGCGAAGTGCTCTACTCCAATCTGGAAGAGTATGAACGCATGGCCAAGATGATCAGCGACATGCTCTACCTGGCGCAGACAGACAACCAACTGATCAAGCCAGACTTGGTGGACGTTGACATGGCCGCCGAACTGGACACGCTGTTCGAGTATTTCGAGCCCTGGGCCGAGGAGCGTCACATTCAACTGAAGCGCACAGGCCAGATGCCTAGGGTAAGGGGTGACCGACTGATGATCCGGCGCGCGTTGAGCAACCTGCTCTCCAACGCCATCCGCCACACCCGTGGCGAACAGGCTGTGACCGTATCGCTTCGCCAGGACCAACAATCAGTAGTGATCACTGTATCCAATCCAGGTGACACTATCGCGCCCGAGCACCTGCCCCACCTCTTTGATCGCTTCTACCGTGTGGACCCGTCCCGGCAACGCAATGGTGATGGCGCGGGCTTGGGTCTGGCCATCGTCAAATCCATCGCGGAGGCCCATGGTGGTGAGATCGCCGCCCGCTCCAGCAACGGCAACACGGCCTTTGAGCTCCGCCTGCCCTGTGCGATGCACTGAGCTTGCTCAGTGACTTCTGAGCTTAACCGCCTCGGGCAACGCAGGCATCGCTTCAGTGCTCCACCACAGCCAGGGAGAGACACCGGCCGTTCGTACAACACGCTCCTTTTCCGCACGCTCCTTGGGTGGCATGAAGGCGCTGATGACGTGCAAAGGCAGCGGCAATGGTCCCGCGTCCAATAACAAGGCGTTTGGAAATACCGCGGCGCTCCTGGCGTCGTAACGCAGAGGTTTGACAAAGCGTCTGCCCTGATCCACCAGAGCATGCACCAGCGGCAACTCGTGCACACCTTCAACCGGAATCCAATGCTCACTGGTCAACATCAAGCTGGCCGCATCAATCTCATAGGTGTGCTCCCTGCGTGCCCGGATCAGCGCCGCCAACACCAGACGCACCTTGTGTCCGCTGTCGGCATCGCGCGCTTCGAACAACGAGGCGAACACACGCTCGATGCGCTCCCAAGTCTTGGTGCCCACCAACAAAGGGGCATCGGGCATGTGCTTGACCCAGACGCGACGGCCCAAGGTGGTGGCCTCGCTGACCTTGTATTCACCGATGACCACGGCCAGCGGGCTTTGCCCTTCATGGGGTCGCAAGACGGCCAGCTTGTTTCGCCGACGTTGCGCTGCCTCGAATTTGCTGGCCTCGTTGAAGGCCTCGGGCACATAGAGCCGCTCACTCAGCCCCACGCCTTTGACCACCACGTCGTCGGCCGCATGCATCAGGTATTTGTGCAGCACCCCCTGGTTGCGCTTGCCGGCCATGGCCGGGCTCCATCGGTTGAAGCCCGCTCGCTCGAACAGAAAGTGCATCAAGGCATGCAGGCTCATACGTCGCCTTGGCGCCTCCACCTCGGTCACCTCATGCGCTTCACCCCTCACCAGGCTCCGCCCCGCCGTGCGCACCCATGGAAAGTCCACGCGCAACTGGATCTGCCCGGGCACCAACTCCAGGACGGCCTCGCCCACCAACTCGCCCAGGCCTGATTGCTGGCACTCCGGCTCAAACGAAGGACACGACGGGTGGTGCCGACACCCCGTGTCCGGCATGCGTTTGACGACAAACATACGGTGCCGCGCCACGTACATCTCCACCCCACCCGGGATGCACAGACACCTGGGGCGCTCTGGTGTTTCATAAACGTGGGCCAGCAGCTCCTGAATGTCCGAGGCATTCGCATCCACCACCCGCCCCTTGATGGAAAAGCGCTGACTGTCGCCCTCTGCGATCGGTTGGGTCACCATGATGTTCACACCAGTTCATCGAGCAGTTGCTCAATGGTCGGCTTGTGGCGTGCCAGCAGTTCGCGCACCGCGCTGCGTTCGCTGATGCCCAGGATCAACCCGACATCATCCTCATCGGCGCCACGCTCGTACAAGCGCGCCACCACCGTGCGCCGCACCGACAGCGCCGTCACATCCTTCATCCCGCCATAGCGAAACAGCTTGCGGTAAGTTTCCAGGATCGGTCGACACAGAAACCGACGCTGGCCGGCTTCACCGTAGGGTGTGATCTTGAATCCAGCCCCCGTGGGCGACAGGAACAAGCGACTGAAAGGGTCAAGTCCCCGGTAGGCGTCTGGCTGCCCCACGCCCAACTTCTGCTGAAGACGCTCCTGCAGGTAGTGCGACAGGGCATCGTCCAAGCGAGAGCTGACGAAGTACAGCGGCCTGGCCTTTTGGGTGATTGCCACCTCGGCACGCATCTCCGAGCGTCGCCGCACACTGCCGTCTGCGTTCAAGTAGTCACGCACTTCAAGCCTGGCGATCTCCAGGGGACGGGCACCTGTGGCGAACAGAAGGTAGAACAACGCGAGGTCGTGCCAAGGGTGGCCACTGCGCGCCTTGATGCGCTTGCCTGCCTGAATGATTTCATCGGCAGCAAGAATGCGGTTCGACCGATGATCGCCCGGCTGTTTTGGGTCGAAGCCCACCAAGGCCACAAGGATGGCGTCCTTGTGCTGGCGCAAGCGGCGCACGAAGGCGGCACCGTCTTCATTCAAGCCTTCGATACCGGCAACCTGGCTGAGCCTGACGGCAATCGCTTTGATTCTCCGCTCCACGGCGGTGCGGGTCACCCCGAAGCAGCCTGCCACCGTTTCGTATGTCCCGCCTTCGACCACGGCGATCAGCATCCTGATCGACTGGGCAACGGTATCCCCATCCTGTTCTGGCTCTGGTTCGCATGACATGACCCTCTCCCTCTTTCGTTCCCCTTCCCTCGTGCCTTGGTGCGTCTTGATGCTCGGCCCCTCGATGGGTTTCCACCAGTCAAATTGGCCAGTGAAGACGGGGGCTTTCGGCATCTGACGGCCCCATAGGCCACGGCCAGATCAGCACGAAGGTGGTTTTCACCAAGCAATTTCTGTGGCATCCGACGCGGCCTCAAGAATTGCGTGATGTGCAATGGCCGCTTGGGCACGATGACCTGTCGGTGCGTTGCCCCATGGTTGACAGAACGTATGCACCGAGACCGCGCAATCCAGGCACCAGCTTGTGATCGTCAAACCTGGTGACCTTGCGCGGCAATCCACTGCCTGATGTCCTCGACCCGCCAAGCCGTGACGCGTGGAGACAGCTTGACAGGCTCGGGGAAAGTGCGCGTTTGCACTCGTCGCCACAGCGTGGACTTGGATATCGGGATGAATTGCAACACCTGCGCCTGCCTCAGAAAGCCCACTTGAGGAAGCGTGGGAGCATGGATGGGAGAAAGCGATGCTGCCGCAGGCCGGGCCATTGCCGCCTGGGTGGTTGGAGTGGTTCGGGGCATGATCTGGCCTCGTCATGGCGTGAGCCAATGCAAGACGTGACCTGCTCTGTAGCGGACGCGCTAGGTCAGATTTGCGCAAACCGGTAGGAACGCTGAACTCAGGCAGCACACCGTCGGCATTCCGGTCGCACGGTGCAGCAATGTCAGGCAGGCAGGTATCGACTGCGACGCCGCCGCAATGCGGCGAGAGCACGCCCGAAACGAGGCATGCAGGACCCTCTGTTCAATGGGGCTTGATCACCGTATCAGCGCGATTGAGATGAAGCAAGCCTCCAGCCAGGCCGCATTCCGCAACGCCCCTTGATGCCGTCCATTTGCGTGTGGCAAGTGCAAGATCGGTCTTTCTTGTTAAGCCCATGGCTCAATCTGGATCGATCACATCGGCTGTTGCAGCCACGGCCACCGGCCCAGGCTCGGCGACAGACCCACCCCTGTCTGGCAAGCCCTCTTGAGCGGCTGCGTCATGACCCGCGGAGGCATCCAGATCCTCTACCGGTACGGCCTGACCGCCGTCGCCAATGCCGCCATGTCGCGAGCCCATGGCATTCATGCGGCGGCGCAGGCCAATCGCAAAGTTGCGGGCACCGTTGGCCACATCACGCACCTGCCGCTTCAACGCGGCGCGTTGAATGTCCACGGCCTGGGCCGTGATCACCTCGTGGATTTCGAGGGTCTGCAACAGGGGCATCAACTGATCCAACTTGCTCAGCACTTCCAGGAAGCGCCGCCCCGATGACGACAATACCCCGACCTCCACGTCCAGAGCCACCGTGTCATAGGTCGCCACGCTGGTGATGCCATGAGCCTTGAACAAGGCTTCCGCACCATCAATCGCACTGTTCAGGCTCTCGTTGACGGCATCGAGTTGCGCTCGAATGGTGGCCTCCACCTTGGCGATGTCATCGTGGTCCAGGCGAGTGCGTGCAATCACCGAAATGAAGTGCGTGTTGAGTTGCAGCGTATTGAAGAGGCGAACAAAGAACCGCTTGCCTTCGGCGCTGGTGAAGCGCGTCGGCATCTTCACGCTCGCAGCCTCGATGCGTCGGAAGTCAGCCTTGGTTTCTTTGGCCAGGATGCGGGCGTTGACCCCACCTTGGTCCACCTTGACGATCTGTGTGTCTGCCATGTTGCGCTCCCATCGATGGCGTGCTCGCCACCATCTTGCGAAGCGGCCCTGCGCATCACCACCGGGAATCATCGGCATTTGACGGCCCTTTCATCATCAGCTTCCGATTTGAGCCCCAAGTGTCTTGACCGTTCGCCAGGTGGGCACTACCTTGTCGCCATGCAGCAGCTGGCCCTGCATTCAAATAAGGCAAGCCCTGGAGTTCATGCATTCTCGTGATGGCCATGCCGTCACCCGAGGCATCACCACGACATTGAAGCGACCTTCGAGGTGAGGGCACGCCCGCACTGAGGCGGCACGCGCGCATTCACCTCGAAAGCTTTCTTCGATCGGTAGCTGGCACACCGATCTGAACGGGCTCATCACCCGATCAAGCCAGCCCTGGAGTCTTTTCTTCGCCGTCGGCAGGGCACCAAAGCTCATCGCCGACTGTTCATCACCCTGTGGGGCATCGCCCCCATCTGTGGTGCGCCGTGCCTCCCTATCTCACGTGGAGGCCACGATGCTGCAACCGAGCACATCCCTGGTTCACCCCCCAGCCGCTCTGAACGGCTTCATGGGGGCGACACAGTCCGTTTTCCCGAACGAATCACCCGATCACCTGCCGCCGGACCACGCGTCCGAGTACATCGAATGGAGCGAGGAAGACATCGTCTTCCTGCACTGGCGCTTGCTGCAGGAGATCAACCAGTTGTCTGACCCGGCCACGCCGCTGGAAGACAAGTTCGACACCTTGCGCTGGGTGTTCACCGAGCAGGACAAGGACAAACAGCCTTTCTCGTTCGTGAACTGCCTGCGTGTTGTTGGCTGCAGCCCGCTGTCACCGATTGCCTACTGCGGCCTCGTGGATGCGCAAGACATCCGCGACCACATCCGCAACAAGCTCAAGGTCTGGTTGTCTGACTCGCTTGCCCGATACCCGCAATGGGTTCGCGATGCCATCGCCAACAACCCCCAGTGGGTTGAGTCGCGGCTGGCCAGGAACCCGCAATGGATCAATGAACAGCTCAAGCAGATGTCCGAGCAGGGCGACCTGTTCACCTGATCCGACCTGCCCAAACAGGGCCGAGCTCCGATCGCTCGCCTCGTCCCTGACATCACATATGGAGTGCCCTATGCACAAACAGACCTATGCCCATGGCCACCGCATCCCCATGCTGATGGTCGTTGAACCCCAGGACATCGAGTTCCTGGTCAAGGAAAGCGAAGTCCTGACCGGCCAGGCCGGCCGCATCTTTGTCATCGCCGGTGCCGACTGGCTGAGCTACCGCGTGCTGTGGAGCCAGGCAGGTTTCAAGGTCGAGCGCCTGGACGAAAAAGGCCAGGTCTTGCACACCCAGCACCAACTGCCATGGGAGTTCGTCGAGCACAGCGTGATCGAAGCACTTCAGGCGGGGCAGTTGTTCACCCCATCGGTTCGCCCTCGCGGCTGACCACTGCACGCCCCCCCAGGAGGGCATGTCACCAACACGGAGTTCATCATGAACAATCCCGAGTACGAAGCTCGCATTGACGACGTCAAACGCCGAGCCCACGGTCGCTGGACCGAAATCCTTGGCAGCCTGGGCGTTGGCGAACAGATCCTCAAGAAGCGCAACCAGCCCTGCCCGCTTTGCGGCGGCACTGATCGGTTTCAGTACACCGACAAATTCGGCGAGGGCAACTACCACTGCCGCGCCTGTGGCGCCGGAGGCGGCTTCAAGCTGCTGCAGGCCGTCACTGGCCTGGATTTCAACACCGCGCTCAAGGAAGTCGAACGCGTGGTGGGTGCCTCGCCCTCTGCGCCGCATGTGGCATCGCCGGAGCCGTCGGCCGGGCGCATGAAGGCCCTGGCCAAACGGCTTTGGGAAGAAGCCAAACCTGTCACGCCTGGTGATGAGGTGGATCGCTACCTGTCCAGTCGTCGGCTCGCCTTGGCCCATTACCCCAAGGTGCTGCGCCTGCATCCAGCGCTGGGCTATTACGAGAAGGACCAGACCTCAGGCAAGTCTCGCAAAGTGGCCGAATACGCCGCCATGCTGGCTTGCATCCAGGGCGCCGATGGACATGCCGTCACGCTGCACCGCACGTATCTGAAGGATGGCCGCAAGGCCAATGTGAGCGATGCCAAAAAGGTGCTGTCCTCGGGCATCAATGGTGCGGCCGTGCGCTTGTTCGAACCCGAGCAAGAGCTGGCCATTGCCGAGGGCATCGAGACCGCCATGGCGGTTCACCTGGCCACCGGCAAACCCGTGTGGGCCGGACTCAATGCCGGAAACCTGGAAAAGCTGTGGCTGCCCGACTCGGTGCGAAGCATCTGCATCTATGCCGACAACGATGCTCACGCGGACTTTGACGGCCAGATGTTTGCCTTTGCCCTGGCTCGGCGGCTGAAGAAGCAGGAGCGCCAGAGCGGTCCTCGGCAAGTGCGGGTGCTGCTGCCCAAGACCCCAGGCACCGACTGGGCCGATGTGTGGCAGGCCAAAGCGACAGACGCCACCCAGACCGCGTAGACATTTCTCCCACTGCTTGCTGTCAAACCAGGCCAAGCCCCATGGCAAGGCAAAGACAGCCCTGGTGTTTTGCACGCGTTTTTTTGAGTCTGGCGCGAATCTTTTCGCGCCCTGTGTGGATGGGTCAAAGCCCATCCGTCATCAACCCTGGCGGGGATGTGCATCCCCGCGTGTGGGTCATGCCGTCTCCGCCATTTCTTTCTCGAACAGGAGCTTGATATGAGAAGCGGACGTTCCCTGGTGAGCCTGGCCCATGAACTTGAGCGCCAGTTGCAATCAAAGAAGGACCTGGTGGTCCCCTCGTCGCTGCTGCGGCACGATACCGATGACACAGGCGAGACCCGTCTCGTCATCGGCGAAGGTGGGGCCTCCACGCCCTATAGCGTCATGCCACTGGCGCGCCGCCAGTTGGCTGACAAGCTGAAGATTCCCTATGCATACTTTGAGCGCATGCGCTCCGAGCAGCCGGTCTTGCTGGACCGCAACGTGAACACCTGGCTGCAAAGTGACGATGACCGCCGCATGATCCGCACGCTGGATGGCAATGTCCGGGCCGTGCTGTCGGACCGCTACCGTCGCCTCGACAACTACGATCTGGCCGAAAGTGTTCTGCCCATCCTGCAGCAGTTGCCTGATGTGCGCTTCGAATCGGTGGAACTCACCGACACGAGGATGTACATCAAGTGCATCACGCCGCAATTGAAGGTCGAGATGGCGCCTGGCGACATCGTCCAGGCTGGCGTGGTCATCTCCAATTCGGAGGTGGGACAAGGCACGCTGTCGGTCCAGCCCTTGCTGTACCGACTGGTGTGCCGCAATGGCCTGATTGCTTCAGACCGCTCCTTGCGCAAAACCCACGTCGGGCGGGCACTCGGATCTGACGAAAGCATCATGGTATTCAAGGATGACACCTTGCAAGCCGACGACAAGGCCTTCTTCCTGAAGGTTCGCGACGTGGTGCAGGCGGCCGTGTCTGAAGCAACGTTCATGCAGGCCGCACAGAAGATGCAAAAGACCTTGCAGATTCACCTGGTCGGCAACCCCGTCAAGACGGTGGAAGTGCTGGCTCAGCGCTACACATTGAATGACGCCGAACGCGCCGGGGTGCTGCGGCACCTGATCGCCGAAGGTGATCTGTCGGGGTATGGCCTGGTGAATGCCGTCACGCACTTCTCGCAGGAGGTTGAGGACTACGACCGTGCCACCGAGTTTGAAGCCCTGGGCGGGAAATTGATCGAACTGCCAGTCAAGGAATGGAAGGAGTTGGCACAAGCCATCTGATCTCTGATCACAGTGATTCACCACCAGGGCCTTGGCTCTGGTGGTTTTTTAATTTCACGCTCAAATTCCAGGCATGACGCTCATTGACGGTGACAAATGCGGCAGGCAATGCGGGCTGTTGTCGATGGCAAACACGCCATCCCCCCGCAATCGGGCATTGATTCCAATGCGGGGTCGTGAATATGCTGAGCCTACCCACCACTCCACGCACACACAACACCAAAGCAGTCATACCTCGCCGCAATACCTGGCCCATCTCGACTCACATCTGGGCACACCGACAGGAGAAGACCATGAGCAGCATCCAGTTCACCGATGTGCAGTTGACCAATTTGTACCTGTTGCAGGCCATCAGGCTGGGCATCGCGCAAGATCGGGTATCGACATGCTGCAAGTTCGGGCTGGATGCCGCCCAAGCAGATTTCCTTGGTGCCATGAGCCAGGAACAGTTGTGGGCATTCGTCGCTCAAATCGGCCAAAGCACCCTCTTCCCTCCACGCCAGGATTTGCTTGCCTTGCTCAAGGCGCCCGCGCCGCTTCAGGCATCACTGGCCGCCGTTCATGCGCCAAGGCCACTGCAACTCGCGTCCATGGTGCGCGCAAGCAAGTCGTGATCGGAGGGGACCATGATGTCAACACGTGCTGACCGCCAGCTGCGCGCCCTACGCCTGGCGCAAGACTGCGCTCAACTGGGTGCCCGGGTGCGCACCATCCATCACCTCACAGGGCTCAACCCTCGGGACGTACAGAGGCTGTTCTTCAACGACCCACAAGCCATCCCACGAGGTCGACCGCCCAATTCCCTGGAGTGGTACCACGGCGCCAACCTCATCGCGAAGGCTGAATCGTCGATAGTCATGTCGATGTACCGCCGCCTGCGCAGCACCGGCTTCGGTGCAGCAGAGACGCTGGTCAGTGCCTACCGCGCATACCAAGCCATCTGCCAATGCCCGCACCGCATCAGCTTTGACCGGGCGTTTGATCTGGCATCGCACACAGACGGCATCTGGCTGGCCAGCACCCCTGTGTTTGATGTCATCGCGTGCCCGACCTGCGGCAGCGACGTGCTGATGGCCATCGGCACCCTGGTCCACTCCGTTGACAACTGTCCGTTCTGCAAACTGGTACAGCGCTACAGTTGTGATCCTCGGCTTCAGGCCTCATTTCCGAACCAGGCGAGCCCGGCTGCACCTGCCACATTCTTCTAAGACCGTGGACTGGGATCAACCCACCTTCAACCGTTCCAGTGTCTTGCCAGCGGCCAATGCAGCCTTGATCCACTTGGGCTGAAGCCCTCGCCCGCTCCAGGTCTCACCCGTGTCAACGTTGCGATATTTTGGGGCGACCTTGCTTCCTGCTGCAGCACTGGAGCGGGTCGCCACACCGGCCTTCAACCCCAGGTCGGCCACAGTCAAACCATTGACAGCCAACAGTTGCTTGATGTGGTCAATCACCCCAGCTCGCTCTGCCTTGCGAGCATCCTGCAATTGCCGGTCCAGCTCCGAAGCCTGCTTATCCAGGGCGGCTTTCTGAGCAAGGAGTTCTTGGTACGTGGTCATGATTGCAGTGTTTGGCGATCGCCGAGTTTGGATTCCAACATCCTACATTGCAAGTTCCGTGGCTTCGTGACCAACATGCCTGCATCCTCGTCGTTGCGTGCAGAGCCAAGACCAAGGTATCAGACGGACCGACGCCCATCGCACTGATCCGCCATGGCCCCTCATTCGTCAATTCTCGATGGCGAAAGCCCAAATGAACAGATGGCATTTTGAGGTGCGCGCGGCAACGCTTGGTGACCAAATGGCTGTGCCATTTGCAATGGACCGCCATGCTTACCCCATCTCTGCCACACAGCACTTTTGCATCGTCAGATCCCGGCTTCGAGGCCCTGCCCATTGATGATCTGCTGTCGCAACACGATGACCTGATCGCCCGCATCAAGCTCTGCCATGGGTCTGATCGCGCCAATTTCGAGCAGACCATCATGTCGCTGATCAGGCGATACGCCTGCCTGGTACACCTGCTGCCCGCCACAGCCGACAACTACTTCTGCGTCCCTGGCGGCCTTTTGCGTCTCGGCATGGAAGTCAGCTTCTTCAGCCTGCAAGGTACCGACGCCCACATCTTCTCCGGGCGCTCCACCATCTCGGCTCGCCGCCACCTGGAACCGCGCTGGCGTCTGGCCACCTTCGTCGCAGGGCTTTGTAGCGAGGCCCACCGGGTCCTCAGCCAAATCATCGTGACCGACGCCCCGGGCGAAGTCTGGCCGGCCTACCTGCATCCCCTGAGTGAGTGGCTGACAGCACGCCAAGCAGACCGCTACTTCTTGCGCTGGCGCCCACAAGCCATTGAGACTCGCAGCCTGGGCGTGTTCACGCTGGCCCATGTCGTGCCACCAGCAGTCATGCACTACCTGGCAGAAGACAACACAGTCATCGTGCCTCACCTCATGGCCAGCGTCAGCGGCATCTCGCAGTATCGAGATCACAACGTGCTGGACGAGTTGGTTCGCCGCTCCCTGGCGCTGGTGATTGACCGCAACCTGCTGGCCAACGCCGACCGCTACGGCACGCCCCAATATGGCTCGCACCTCGAACGCTACCTGGTTGATGCGCTGAGGCATCTCGCGGGCTCCAACTCGGGGTGGCAGGCTAATCGCGAGAAGTCTCGCGTCTGGTTCGGTCCAGATGGGCTGTTCCTGGCCTGGCCCAGCGCTGCAGAAGACATCCAAAAGCTGCTGGACACTGAGCAGTTGCCGGGCATCCCCAAAGCACCAGAGACCATCATGGAAGTACTCCTGCTGGCCGGGGTCTTCGAACCCACGTCTGCAGGAAACCCGACCTGGCTCATCCAACCACCAGGCGGCAAGGCCAAGATCGAAGCGGTCAAACTATCCTCAACAGCCATCCTGTTTGCAGGGCATGACCCGTTACCGCCCCATCTGGCGGAGAGCCTCACAAGCTCCCCGAGCAACAACCCTCCATCAGCGCAAGCAGCCGAACCGGTCGCTCCACAGTCTCTACCGGATGCTCCGCCAGGCACCCAGCTCTCGCTCATCCCAGGCAACGCCGAGCAAACCCAAAAAACCGCCTTCAATAGCCAAGAGGCTCAAGCCGAAGCGGCACCGTTGTCGACTGCCCCTCCATCTGCCCTGGCGTCTACAAGCGACGCCCAAACAACTCAGCAAGCGACCATTGGTCTTCAAGCACCGCTGCGCCTCAACCCCATGGTGCGCGACGCATTGACCGACGTGGTCAACTCCATGAACACAGGTGCTGGACCCGCCCAGTGTTGCACTGTCGCATTGGGGGTGTTTGTGCCTCTGCACGAATTCGAGCGACGCGGCATTCAACCCTCTATAGCCCTGCGCACCCTGTCTGATGTGCACATGCTGGTTCGGGCCCCGGGCAACAGTCCACCGACAACTTCAAGGGATTTCAACGGCACATCGACCGTGGGTTTGACCATAGCCCCACGCTTCATCAACGGCGTAGACATGGAAGCATTTGCCTCGCCCGAAGCTCAGGTAGGGTGACATGTCCAGCCGCCGCTACGAGATGCCATGGCGCCACGCCTACGAGGCCTATGCAGGCCTTGCCTGGGGCATCGCATTGATATTCTTCACAGCGGTCGGCGCCATCGGCCAACTACCCCGCATTCTCGCTTTCCCCCTGTCCATCACTTGCCTCGGCATGAGCGCCCTCAGGTTCTCGCAGGCGCTACGCATTCTCGTGCTGAGGGCATCGCTGGCTGGTCATGCCATCCAGGTGATCAGCACGCAAACTCAGGCGCGGTGGTGTCAGGATCCAACAGCCGTTTTCCTTGGCTTCGGCTTCGAGTGGCGGCCCGTGCACTCCCAGCGCCTGTATGAACTGGCCAAGATCGACTACCGCGAGTTCACGGTGTCGCCGCGCCTATTGAGTCTGCTCTGCTACGACAGCGCGCCCCAACCCGATGCCGAGATCGGCTTGCCCTACATACACGGCGTCGAGCCCCATGAGGTGCCGCTGCATCGCCCCTTGCAGAACTTCGAAGGCGGCACGCTGCTGGTCGGCACCACCCAATCCGGCAAAGGTGTGGCCCTGGCCAACCTGATCACCCAGGCCGTCAGGCGCGGCGACGTGGTGATCGTCATCGACCCCAAGAACAGCCGTCGCCTCAAGCGCGTGGTTGAGCGCGCCTGCCAGGACTGGCGGGAGCCCGACACCTTCATGGAGTTTCATCCGGCCTTCCCGGAAGCCGGTGTGCGGCTGGACTTCACCTTCAACTGGCAAAAGCCCACCGAGATCGCATCCCGCATCCAGTCCATCATGCCGCCGGACACGGCCGGTGCGTTCTCCGCATTCGGCTGGGATGCGGTCAATGTGGTCGTACAAGGCCTGGTCGAACTGGAAGAAAGACCCAACCTGGCCAAGCTCACCCGCTACATCGAGGGCGGCATCGAACCAGTGCTGGAAGGTTCCTTGCGCCGCTTCTACGATGCAACCTTGGGGCCCGCCTGGCGTGAGCTGCCCGAGATGAAGAAGCTGATGCAGGAGGCGAACCGGGGGCACATGAAGCGCCCCTCAGAAGCCGCCAGCACCGAGCTGATGGCCTTCGTCGCGTACTACGAACACCACATTGCCCAGTCACAGCGCAGCAAGGTGATTGATGCCCAGGTGCGCACCTTCAGGCACAACCGCGAGCACTACCAAAAGATCACGGCCAACCTCCTGCCCATCTTGTCCATGCTGACCTCCGGCGATCTGGGCCGAACGCTGTCGCCCGACCCGTTCGACGCCGACGACATGCGCCCGATCATGAACTTCGAGAAGATCGAACGCGGCGGGCATGTGCTGTACATGTGCCTGGATTCGCTGCCCGACCCCTCGGTGGCTTCGGCCATCGGTGCGTTGGCACTGGCCGACCTGGCTGCGCGAGCGGGCATGCGCTACAACCTGGGTGGATATAGGCGCATTGCACTGTTTGTGGATGAGGTGGCCAACGTCATCAACCAGCCCTTGATCGAGATCCTCAACAAGGGTGCGGAAGGCGGTATCTACACCACCTGTGCGATGCAGACACTTGCCGACCTGGCCAAACGCCTGGGCAGCGAAGCGGCTGCGCGCATGGCCCTGGGAAACCTGAACAACCTGATCGCCCTGCGATCAAAGGACCGACCCACGCAAGATTTCATCGTTGAGACCTTTGGCAAGACGGCCATCCATTCGATGCGCGTTGGGCTGGGGCATGGCGCGGACACCCATCTGGGCGACTTCTCGACCAGCTATTCAAGCCAGCTCTCCGAGAGCTTCGAGGAGATGGTGCCCGCCGATGTGCTGGGCAAACTGCCCAATCTTCAGTACTTTGCCTCGGTGTCTGGCGGGCGCATCGTCAAAGGTCGCTTCCCCATTCTCGATCCGGATGCGCAAGGGGGCCATCAACCCATTAGGAGAGCCGCATGATCAGGGCGATGGCCGTGGCATCACTGCTGGCACTGCTGGTTCTGGTTCTCTATGTGCCGTCCGCCCACCCGCCAGAACGGTTCGTAGCGCAACTGCGAACGGAATACACCAATGCAGCGGCGTTCTGGGGCAAGGACGCAGGCACCCGCATGCTGTCGCGCGCGATGAGCATGCAGGAGTCTGCACGTCAGGCATCACCCGTCCCTTCATCCAAAGACGCGGCCCCCGTGGGTGGCGTCAACGCGGCTGTCGGGCAAGAAATGGCCTCGGTCAACCAACGGCTGTTCAACAACCCCTACTTCCGCTCGATTGACGCACTGCTGCTGCTCGCCAGCTTCCGCCTGGCCATGCTGCTGGAGTGGCTCCCCTGGCTGCTGGCATTCTCGGTTGCTGCCTTTGTAGATGGCTACCTTGTGCGTCTGGTCAAAGCCAAGGAGTTCCTGCACCACAACCCGGAAATGTTCGCCTTGTATGCCTGCTTGGCCATCCTGACCAGTTGCGCAACCGTCCTGGCGTTTGTGCTGCCTATCACCTTGCACCCCCTGGTCGTGCCGTGCGTGCCTGTGGTCATCGGCACTTTGATAGGGGCGGCGATCAGAGACTTTCACCAAAGAGCTTGAGATTGGTCCATTCATAAATCTGAATTACGAGCGAAACAACTTTGTTACACCTGATTGATAGAGTCCGGTCAACAAAAAAACAGGGCAAGACAAATGGGACGACCTTTCATCGTTCTGGGGGACCAGACCGACCACGGTGGCGTTGTTATTGAAGCGTCAGTGATGACCGACACGCACGGCAAAGGCATTGCCCGTGTCGGCGATCAGGTAACGTGTCCCAAGCGTGGACATGGCCCGACGGTGATCGTCACAGGTGATCCGACGATGATCATCGATGGAAAACCTGCTGCCCGCCACGGCGACAAGTGCGCATGCGGAGCTACGTTGATTGCAGGCCAAGCCGTGTCAACGGTATCCGATGGTGGGTCATCCAATCCTCAAACCGCAGCCGCCTCTCAAGCGGCCAGTGCCGCCGCCGCAGGATACGTGGCCACCGAATCGCGCAATCCGGTGAAGTTCGATGAGCAAACACAACTTGTCGTCTCGAACGGGACCGCCACGCTCGTTGGGTTGCCTTGGTTTATCAAGACGGTTGATGGGCGGACTTTCTCTGGCCGGCTGGATGAACACGGCCAGTTGCCGCGCGTCATCACAGACAACGAGCAAGACTATGAAACGCTTTGGGGTGAAGATGCCCTTGAGCACATGACGGAGGCGTCATGACCAAAGCCCTGAAGCAAAGCGCAAAGGTCAGAACGAATGCCACGCCAAATTCAATCTGCAAGATTCAGATCGAGGCAGTCAAGTTTGCGGACCTTTGGTCGAGTTATCCCAAGACAGCGACGCCCTACCTGGATGCCAAAGGCAAGGTACCACCCGGTTACGAGAACCAGTGTGCAATTCGCGTTAGCGTAGCACTCGGCGGTGTCGGGCTGACAATGAGGTCATTCAAAGGCGCAACGGTGGCTGTCAGCGGCAAAAGGGCCGCCGCGCGTGCCCAGGAATTGGCGGACTGGCTAAAACTACAGCCGTTCTGTGGACTTCCATCAAAGCCAGAAGAGATCACAGGATCAAGCTGGCAGGGCAAGATCAACGGGCGTACCGGCATCGTGTTTTTCAAAGACTATTGGACACGCGCAGGCGAGCGATCCCCATCGGGCGATCACATCGATTTGTGGAATGGTTCCAAACTGACTGCAACAGGCGTGCTGAGTCAAGCCGAAACGTTCATGCGTTTCACGGTAGGCTTCAGCAGCGTTCTTTACATGTACTCGGACCTTGGAAAATCCACGCAGATCCTGTTCTGGGAGATCAAGTGAAACGCATTGCTATTGCACTGCTCTATCTACTGATAGGTGTTGCGTTCGCCTTCGCCCCCGCCGTTGTGGCCCCAAATGCTTGCAGAGAAGCATGCCCTGAGTGGTTCAGTCTTTCCGCCTTAGCGTTCATGCTGTCAACCCCTGTCACTTGGCTTTGTGTTGGCCTGTGGGTTGGGCGACCAACCGTCAAGCGTTCAACACTTGGACGTATATCCGCAGCCATCTTGTTAGTCACACTGGTCTTTGTGTGTGCAGTAGCTTTTCTCGGCAACTACTATCAACAAACATCGTCATATGGAGAGATTAGCGGATAGGTCGTTATGCGGCCGTTTTAACCTATGACAGTCATTCGCGTCCTACTGGGTGCGCAGTTACGCCTAACTATTTTTTTGCTATCGGCGCGCGCAATCGGTGACGTTCTCGCCCGATATGCATATTCAAGTCACCCTTGACCAGCAAGTTCACTTCGTTGTGACCATTCTTGGCCTCAACGTGCTGTAGATGAAGGTTTGGCCCACATCACCACCCCAACCAAGGTAAAAGAGGCAAACACCGCGCCGGCAATAAAGGTTGCGGAGGCACCCACTGTTTGCCACAGCCAGCCTGCGGTCGCACTGGCCGCAAGCATGGCAATCCCGCTGACAAGATTGAATACACCAAAGGCCGTGCCCCTCACTGCCGGATGAGCGGTATCGGCCACCATGGTCGCCAGCAAGCCTTGCGTCATGCCCATGTGAACGCCCCACAGCGCCACACCGACGATGACCATGAGGCCATGGTCTGCGCGGGCCAGCACGATGTCCGAGACGATCAGCACAGCCATGCCCCATGCCAGCAACTTGGCATGGCTAGCACGATCCGACAGCCATCCGAAGGGATAGGCCGACACGGCGTAAATCAGGTTCATGGCGACCATCACCAGCGGCACCATCGCCATGGAGATGCCGAGCTGCTGGGCGCGCAGCACGAGAAATGCCTCGCTGAATCGGGCGAGCGTAAAGACCGTCCCCATCGCGACGACCTCCCAGTAGCGTTTGTCAAGCCGCCGAAGGCTCTCCCATTTGATGGGACTGCTGGGCTTGTGGTCTGCATGCCGCGGCGGCTCTTTCACACCGAGCATCAACACCACCGAGATCATCCCAGGGATGACAGCAACCCAGAAGACCGCGCGGAAGTCATTGGCCCACAGCAGCATCAAGCCCGCCGCGATCAGCGGCCCGAGAAAGGCGCCAACGGTATCCAAAGACTGCCGCAACCCAAAAGCCTCGCCGCGAATCTCTGGCGGGGCGGTATCCGCCACCAACGCATCACGCGGTGCGCCTCGGATACCTTTGCCTACGCGGTCGATCAGCCGGGCGGCCACGATCAAGCCAGCACCAGACGCAAGGGCAAACAAAGGCTTGGCGAACGCGCCCAAGGCATAGCCGAACAATGCGAGGCCCTTGCGCTTGCCCAGATAGTCGCTGAGCGCGCCGGAGAACACCTTGACGATCATGGCGGTCGATTCGGCCAAGCCTTCGAGGATGCCTACGGCCAAGGCTGACATGCCCAGCGAGCCGACGAGAAACATCGGCAGCAGGCTGTGGATCATCTCGGATGAGATGTCCATGAACATACTGACAAAGCCCAGTGCCCACACGGTGGCGGGCATCCGCACTTTGCTGGTGGTGTTTGACATTGGTCCAACTCCTATTGGTGTTCTGGCTCAGAGTTCATCATCAGACGCCTTCTCGAAACGTCCAAACCTCAACGCAAGGCCCGGCAGCAAGAGCAGGTTCAGCGCAGTGGAAGTCAGCAGCCCACCCAGGATGACCACCGCCATCGGCCCTTCAATTTCCCGCCCTGGTGCGCCGCTGCCCAGTGAAAGCGGCAACAACCCAAGCGCTGTGGCCAAGGCGGTCATCAAGATGGGGATCAGGCGCTCCACAGCGCCACGCCGTGCGGTGTCGCTGTTCCATGGCAGCCCCTCGGTGACCACCAGGCTCTCATAGTGGGAGATCATCATCACCGCGTTGCGCAGGCTGATGCCAAACAGCGTGACGAAGCCCACCAACGAGCCCAGGGTGAGGCCACCGCCAACCAACGCCAGCGCCAACACGCCGCCAGACAAGGCAAACGGCATGTTGAGCAGTGCCAACGCGACATTGCGAATCTGACCCAGAGCAAGCCACAACATCAAGGTGATGGCGACCGCCGCCATCAGGGAGTTGACCCACAGCTTGCGTGCCGCTTGCGCCTGTGCCTCAGCGGCGCCGCCGAACTCGATGTAGTCCCCCGGCGCTAGCTTGGTTTGCTGCGTGACAAGCCGCTTGGCCTCCGCCACGAACGAGGCCACGTCGCGGTTTGATACATTGCAGGTGATGGTCTGCACGCGTCGGCCGCCGCTGCGCAAGACTGCATAGCGGCCTGAACTTGCGTAGACATCGGCCACCTGATCGAGCCGCACCATTGAACCCTCGGGTGTCTTGAGCACCAAGGACTTCACATCGTCCATGGTGCGGCGCTCGTTTGGCGCCAGCACGACGCTGACATTGAAGACGCGGCTACCCTCCTGCACCTGTCCTGCAGAACTGCCCTGGAAGGCGATCTGGGTTGCTTCGAGCACATCATCGATGGCCAAACCCCAATGCGCGAGCGCTGCAGGCCGAGGACGGATCGCAATCTCGGGCGTGCCGGGTGGGGCTTCGATGTGTACATCCGTTGCGCCGTGAACTGATCCCAGCAAGGACGCTACGCGCTGGGCCTGCGCATCCAAGGCGTCGAGATCCTGCCCATAGACGCTCACCACCACGGCGGCGGTGTAGCCGGACAGGGTTTCCTCGACGCGCTCGGAGAGAAAGGTTTTCACGGAAAACGCGATGCCGGGCATGCCTGCCAATGCCTTGCGTATCGCGGCTTCCGCCTCTTCGGCTTCGTCTTCCGACGACAGCGGCTTGAGGTCCACATCGATTTCGCTGTAGTGCGGCCCCCATGTGTCGTCGGCCTTCTCCGCGCGGCCAGCGCGTTGTGCCACGGCCCTGACCTGCGCAACCGCCTGCAAACGCTTGGAAACGCGTTCGCCAATGCGCAGCGATTCGGCCAGGGACGTGCCTGGTAGTGCCGAGACATGGACGATGTAGTGCCCCTCGCGCAGCTCGGGCAGGAAGTCACCGCCCAGCCAAGGCAAGGCCGCTGCTGTGGCCGCAGTCAATACACAAGCCGCGATGACCACCATTCGCCAGCGCAGTTCAGTCGCCTTGATCGTGCGTTCATAGGCGGACTTGAACCATCCCGCCACGCGCGTGTCATGCTCCCCCTTGTCTTGTTTCGCCGCATCCTTGGGCAGCAAAGCCAGGCACAAGGCCGGTGTGACCGTGATAGCCACCAGCAGGGATGCCATGGTCGCCAGCAGATAGCTGATCGCCAGCGGCGCGAACAGCCGCCCCGCAAGGCCGGGCAAGGTGAGCACCGGCAGGAACACCAAGCCAATGGCCAAAGTGGCATAGACCACGGCGCTGCGCACCTCCAGCGCAGCCAGCCAGACCACGCGCGCAGCGGGTACAGGCGCTGCCAGTTGCGCATTCAAGCCCAAACGGCGATGGACGTTCTCGACCACGATGATTGCGTCATCCACCAACAGACCGATAGCAATCGCCAGTCCGCCCAAAGTCATGGTGTTGAGGCTCACGCCTTGCTCGACCAGCACGGACATCGCCGCCAGCAACGACAAGGGGATGGCCGCCAAGGCAATTGCGGAAGTGCGCCAGTTGGCGAGGAACAAGGCCACGACGAGGACGACGAGGCCAGCGCCGATGGCCAGCGACATCTTCACGTTGTGAGTGGCCATCTCGATGAAATTGGCGGGTCTGAAGACATCTGACATCAGCTCGACGCCTTCGGCTTGCAGCCTTGGGCGCAATTCGGCAAGCGCTTTCTCCACCCCATGAGTGACTGCCACGGTATCGGCGCCGTATTGCTCAGACACCATCAATTGCACTGCTAGCTGGCCGTTGACGGTAGCGCCCCCCACGGGCGGCTCGGGTGCCTCGCGCACATCCGCGACATCACCGAGCGTGAGGTTGGCGCCATCCTGGCGGCGCAGCACGGTGGCCGCCAATGTCGCGGCGCGTCCGGAAGGGACGGCGGCGCGCAGCACGATGCGCTGGTTGGCGTCTTCGATGAAGCCCGCGCCATGAACACCCAATGCCTTGCGCGCGGCGTCCAGCACGTCGTTCATCGTCAGGCCGTACTTGGTCATGCGATGCCGATGGACCTGGATTTGGATCTCCTTGGCATCACCACCGAAGACCGACACTTTGGCCACGCCTGGCACAGCCAGCAAGCGCGGCTTAAGCGTCCAGTCCGCCAAGGTGCGCAGATCCATGGCAGAGCGTGTCTTGGAACGCAAGGCCGCCACCAAGGCCGTGCTGACCGATGAGGTCAGCGGTGACATGGCGGGGGCTTGGACACCCGTGGGCAATTGCCCTGCGGCTTCATTCAAGCGTTCCGACAGGTTCTGGCGGTCACGGAAGATGTCGCTGCCAGGCTCGAAAGTAACCGTTACCACGGACAGGCCCTGGATCGACTGAGAACGCAGGCTCGCCACGCCTGCCACGCCCTTGACGGCGCTTTCGATGGCCTGGGTGACCACCAGTTCCACTTGTTCAGGGTCCAGGCCTGGTGCCTCGGTCTGGATGGCAACCTGGGGCGGGGCGAACTCTGGGAACACGTCATAACGCGCGTCTTGAAAGACGAAGGCGCCATAGACCGCCAGCAAAACGGCCAGGGCCATCGCTACACCGCGATGGCGCAGCGAGGCGCGAATGATGGCCGACAGCGGCCCGGTGGGCTGGGATGAGGCCGTCATCATTCTTCCTCGCCCACCTTGATGGCAGAGCGCAACTCCTGCGACAGCAGCGCCTGTGCGCCGCGAGACACCACGGTGGCCGCCTCGAAGCCGGGCACGAACCAGCCCTTGTCCTGCCTGCGCGCCGCAGATGCCTCGCGCCGCTCGAAATGGCCGGGAGAGACTTCCACATAGGCCCATTGCTTGCCTTGCCACCACAGCAAGGCATCGGCTGGCAGCAGTGCACCGGGCACCTGCTGTCCTGCGTTGAACCGGGCTTCCAGAACCATGCCCGGTGCAGCACCATGAGCGTCCATGACATAGAAGAAGGCTCGGCCCTGGATGTGTGCATCCACAGTTGGTGCAACAGAAAGCAAACGCGCTTGACGAAGCTCGCCGCTGACGTCATCGACCTCGATGGTGATGGGCATGGCGCTTGTTGACGCGCCCGTACTGGCCACGACACGCAGCAACAGTGTCTGACCGGCTGCGAGCCGTTGCCAAGGTCCGCCATGCGCTGCCATCAATGCGGTCAAGGCCTGGCCCCAGCGGGATTGCGCAGTTGCTTGCGCGATTGCCAAGGCCTCTTGGGTGGCTCGGGCGCTGGCTTCATCTCCGCGCCATGTGGCCTCTGCCGCTTCAAGAGCGCGGTCTGAGACATTGCGATCTAGTGTGTGCAAGCCTTTGATGCGTTCGTAATCGCGGCGGGAGGCATCCAATGCGGCTGATGCACGAACGGCTTGCGCCTTGGCTGCAGCGATGGAAGCAGCGGAGTCGAGCAGTTCTTGCGTTGAAAGCACTGTGGCAATGGCCTGGGACTGGGCTTGCACCAAAGCCTTGGTAGCCGGTGCAGTCTGGATGCCAGCTTGCTCCAAGGCTTCTTTATCGAGGACCACGCCGGGCCGTTTGTCATCGTCCTGGGCCGCTTGCGGCTTTGCCTCAACGCGGGCACCGGGGTCCTTGTCAGGTGTTGACGAATGATGTTGCCAGGCCAGCATGGCCACTAGGGTCAAGGTGGAGGCGGCGATCGCCGCCAGAATGGGAGCGCGGCTCATGGCTGGCCTTTCGGTTCAAGAGATGAGGGAGACGGCGACAAGGGCTGACGCAGCGCGTCTTCAAGCCTTCCTGCTGCGCGATGGGCCTCCAGCAGCGCTTCGATGCGTCTGGATTCGGCCAAGGATGCTTCTAGCTGCGCTTCCAGCATCGCGAGCCGGTCAACCGCACCAGCCTTGAACGCCAACTGCGTTGAGCGCAGGCGCGAGCCTTGATCGACTGCCATACCTTGGACCAGTGCCAGCATCTGCTTGGCTTGAGAGTAGGCGGCCAGGGCATCGCCGATATCTGCAATGGCCTGTGCTTGTACCGACCTGAACGTGGCGGCGGCTTCCTGGCGCTTCGCCTCGGCTTGTGCAATCGCACCCTGGTTGCGGTCAAACAGGGGCAATGCCAGACTGAGCCCAAGTGACCACTTCAGAGCACCTGCATCCCAGGAATAGCCTGGGCCGAGCGTGATGTCGGGATATTGGCGCGCGATCTCCAATTGCAGATTGGCCTGGGATGCTTCGTATTCGGCCAATGCGGCCAGAACGTCCGGGCGAGATTGCAAAGCGGACTTGCTTGCTTGCCCGATACGGGCTGCATCAGGCAGGACTTCGTCTGCGAGGTCGGCAAACGCTAACCCGGTGCCATCCAGCGCATGGGCAGGCACGCCCACAGCCGCTGCCAGCTTACGCAGGCTGTCCAGTCGCCGCTGACGTGCTTCCTCTGCGGACAGCACAGCTTGTTTGGCCGCGAGCCGGGCTTGAAGTGTTTCATCGCTTGCCACCATGCCTGCGGCGAGACGGCGCTGCGTTTCCTTCAGCAGTTGTTCGCGGATAGCTTGTCGCTCTTGCGCCAAGCCTTGCAGCGGGTAGCTGCCGATGTAGGCCTCCCGGACATGGGCTCGGATGTGCCACAGCGCATCCGCTTGGGCATACGCGGCAGATCGGGCTTGCCATGCGGCTTGTGCGGCGCGGTAATCGCGCATGCCAGCGGTTTCGAGCGGGAAGTCCAACCCCAAGGTATAGGTCCAGGCGTGTGCGCCGGGTTCCGCGCTGGTGTTCTTCTGCGCGGATGTCGAAAGCGTGGGATTGGCGCGAGCGCCCGCTGCGATGGCCGCCGCGTCTGCAGCTTTGCGCTTGGCCAGCGCGATGTCGGCATCCGGGTGATGCCGCTCGGCTTCGGCTTGCAGCCTGGCGAGCGTCCACGGGCCAGGGCCCAGGGAGTGCGCCTCGAAGGCTGCGGCCTCCGTCTCTGGGTTTATCGGCTGAGCTTGGTATGTGGTGCAGCCGCTCATGGCTGCGCACAGGCAGGCCATGGGCAAAGCAATCCGCCATGGGATTTGCCTTGCCCATGGTAGAGACACCGCCAATCGGGCGGCGTTCGGGATATTCATGGGAGTCCTCGATTGGATTCAGAACCGGCTGCGCGTCAGGCGCGTGCAGGCACACACGGTGGTCAGGCCGTGAATCCGCTTCTTGGAGGACGTTCGATCAAAGTTGGTGGACCACAAGGAGGGTGAACCACGATGGCTTCGGGTTTCACCGTCTCGGGCTGGCTGAACGACGCAATCGTGTGCCGATCTTGCGGCATGGGTACGTTGGCCAGTAACTCTTCGTAGATGGAGTGCTTGACCTTCGTGATGTGCTTCCCGGCATCCTTGGATGCGACCGATGAGTTATCTACCTGGGCCGCGATAACCAAGCTCTGGTTGATGTCATCAATCAACTCATCCACATAGGGTGCATCTCCCAGGTTGAGCATGACGCACAACAGGAGGAAGCGCAGGAACAGCGGACGCCAGGAGCCCTTCATAAGGTGGCGATCTTAGCGGATGCTGGGGCAATAGCGCTACCCTGGGTCAGTCCTTCGCCGAAGGCTTGGCAAGGTTTGCAAATGGCCCGAAAGCGCCTGGTCGAAAGTACGGAACAGGTGCTCAACTCGGCCGGAATACATGAGCGATATCATTCTCGTGCACTTGGCGCTGCCAAGTGCCCGGCTTTTCCTCCCTGAGCCGGAGGCGCACCGTGATGACAGCGGTGGGCCTTGTGCTCGCTGATCACCCGCTGATCGGCGGGCTTTTTTTCGTGTAGCTTCAGCTTATCCAACTTGGCTGTGTCGCATCAGGCCTCGCCATCAGCTGGAAGCGAAACCCCCTTCAGAAGGCTCGCATTCACCCGTGACCTTGCAGCACCCGGGCCCTAATCTGCATCCATGCGCTCAACCGAGCAATTGCTGAATCAGATAACAGAGGTACGCACCATGCTCACCGCTGCACAGCCCAACGTTCAGGAACCGCGACGCACACCAACGGGGCAATCCCAGCCCCTAGACGTCGTCGAAACGCGGCTTTGGCTCGATGAGCATATCTGGCTCTATAGCGTGCTCAAGTCCGATCAGAACATCGGCCCGATCTTTCGATTCCCCGACCTGATCAGTGCCTGCGTCTCAATGATCTTCTCTGCCCCCGAAGCGGCGAGACAGATCTTTGGCTTCCTAGGCACCGACCTTGTGGCCCGCGATCCCAATACCCCACGTCGCCGCGAAGCCATGTGGCGACCGCAGTACGACTTGCTCCTTGAGTTGCAGCGTTCAGCCGCCAACCGACACCCTAACCCGAAGTTCCAACTCGATCACTTGACCACCGCCTGCGTGGCTCTGTGTAAGCGGGCGGATGAAACAGGCGCCTGCATCCTGCAACAAGCTCGTGTCAACATGGCACAGCGCTACCGCGCAGGGCACACCACTCAGGCACGTTGACGCCATCGACCGCCAGGCGGTCTGACCCGCTCTGGGCATGAGAGATCTAACAGCGACTCACATGCCTGACCACGCCAATGCCCTCCAGCCAGGGCTGACCTGAACAAGACCTTTATCGGCACCATGCCGGTCTCACCCAGTCCGTCCTGCCTTGCGATGTGCATTGGCGGGCCCATCGGTCCTGTTGGGAGTGCGCCATGCAGTGGGGTCTCTTGTCTGGATGTCTTGCGCTGCTGAGCCTGCCGGCACACACCCAGGCTTGCTGGGACGAGGCGGCACAACGATACGGCGTTTCATCTCAGCTGCTGTATGCCGTGGCCAAGGTTGAGTCGCACCTCAATCCCAAAGCGCTCAACCTCAGCCACCGCCAACGCACGGGCAGCTACGACATCGGGCTGATGCAGATCAACAGCTCGAATCTGCCTGCGCTGGCCCGATTCGGCATCACCGAAAGCGACCTGTACAGCCCTTGCACAAACATCCACGTGGGCGCCTGGCTGCTTGCCCAAACCCTGGCCAGGCAAGGGCTGAGCTGGGACGGCGTCGGCGCCTACAACGCGGCGTGCACCCAACTCAAAGGGGCAGCCTGCCAGAACGCACGCAGACGCTACGCCTGGAAGGTCTATCAGCAGTTGCCCAGCTCGGCGGCCCTGTCCGCACAGCCCAACGCAAGAAAAACCGCGCCACCGCCACAGGGCCTTTCAGAAGCGAAGTCTCCCCTTTTCATCCTCGCCGCACGGGTATCGCCATGACGCACATCCAAGACATCGCCATGACCAGCGCATCGGCAGCGGTGATTCTGTTTGCCTTCTCCTCTTGCACCGTGACGGCCAAGCAGGGCCATGCAGGCGCGACACCCCAAGCGAAGCCAAACGCCTCACACATTGCGCAGCTTGAACGCGGGCGCGATGCGTACTTTGCCCAGTGCATCGAGCCTGCGTGCCCCACCACCACGCCCAAGACACTGGCCGTAGCCGATTCACAGCCATCCCCACGGCCTTCGATGCAAGGCGGCTTGACCACCCTTGAACCAGTTGCGCCGGCTGACGTGACTACGCTTGCCCCGACGCGCAAGCCCCAGGTGTTGATCCTGGAGTTTGCGACCGACAGCGCCGCACTGTCACCCGCACACAAGACCTTGTTGAACAACGCAGCCAAAGCATTGCGGCGTGCCGACCGCGTCCTCATCGTTGGGCGTACTGACAACGTCGGCCCCAATGCACCCAATCAGGCCATCGCACTGGCTCGGGCCGCTGCTGTTCGAGATCACATCAAGCGCGTCAGCAAATCGCTACCTGATGACATCCGCATCGATGCCCGTGGCCTGTGCTGCTACGTCGCGAGCAACGATACGCCCGAGGGCCGTGCGCGCAATCGCCGCGTTGAGGTCGTGTTCACAGCCTCATCCGAGGGGGTGCCATGAGACGCCAACGCCCTCGCCCGTTCGCCCACCGCATCACCTTCCTGAAACGTGCCCGCACGTTCGCAGGATCGCCCCCGCCTGCGTCAGGCCTTGACGCGCAACCCAGCCAGGAGATTCCCATGCGCACAGCCATCATCCAC
>JAGWTR010000010.1 GCA_028868855.1 Burkholderiales bacterium
CACGCCGGCTCGGGCCCCGTTGTTGATCTCATGCTGCTGGACCCAACCCAGCAGCGTCTGTGGCACGCAGCCAATCTTGGGCGCAATCGAATCGACGGCGGCCCACAGCGATGGGTATTCCCCTCGGTGCTCTTGCACCATGCGCACAGCACGCTCACGGACCTCAGGTGAGAACTTGTTTGACTTCTTCATGGATCCATCTTCTCAAAGGTTGGAGCCTCCTCAAAACCCGGGGCGATTCAAAGCGACAGGCAAAACCTGTCGCTTCACATGCATGCTCTGCGCTTATCCAGTCCGCCCTGAACAATTACCTCACGCGGCAGCCAGCGCGACTTGACAGCGTGAGTCACTGGCTGAGCACCCCAGCCAAGCCAGGACGACGGCCCGCAAATGGGCAGCAAAAAGCCTCAACAGGCTCAGCAGCAGGCGGATGTTGTGCCCGGCGCCGCACAGCACAGCATGCAGCGCATCACCCAGCGCCCCCTTGAGCGGATTGCGATTGAGCCTGCCGTCGCTCTTCATGTGTCCGATGGTCGGCTCAATGGCGCTGCGCCGCTTGATCATCGCCTTCATCGTGCGCGTCACGCCTCGTCTTTGGCCGGATCTGAGGATCTGCACGCCCTCAACATCGGCACCCTTGTAGTCCATGTCCACGATGGCGGTGCGTGGCCGGTGGTTGGTCACGATGCTGACTTGCTCAATGGTTTCGTCCAGCGTGTGTCCGTCATACGGATTGCCAGGTATGGAGCGCATACCCACCACCAGACCCTCTTTGAGCGTGGTGGCCACCGTGACCTTCACGCCGAACTCGTAGGGGTTGCGTGCCTTGCCCTTGGAGATGCATTCAACTTCTGGCGCATGCAGGGCGTACAGCTTGGCATGCGCATAGCGGCCGACCTGTGTGGCCAAGCGAGGGGTTGTAGTTCTGGCGCAGGCTCAGGCCGTTGTCCTGCGCGAACTTGACCAGGTGCTGGCGGCTGCGCTCCAGCAAGCGATTGTCCGTGGGGGGCAATGGCCTTGGGCATCACTGTGGTGTCCACGATCACCTTGTCCAGACTGGCGCGCCAGTACGGGTTCTCCAGCCAGGTGTTGACCACCATCTCGTCGGAGGCATCGTTGGCGTGCTGCAGGTACAGCAGACCGGCTACCAGCCGGGGCGGTAATGCAGGGCGCTCCCGGCCAGAGGTGAAGTGGCCAGCGAAGTGGTGCTCGATCAACTCCCAGCCCATCACTCCTTTCGACTCTTCAAATAATCCTCATTGATGCGATTGGCCTTCTGCCCGGCTGGACGAGCGAACAGCCGACCGATGTACGCTTCAAACAGGGGTCGCTTTTCGATGGTGCCGACCATCATGCCCCACCCAATTTGCGACCCGACGTACACATCCGCTGCGGTGAATTGTTCGCCGCAAATGTAGGGCCCGGGCGTTAGTGCCTTCTCCAGGCTATTGAGCGTGTCGCTGTAACTGCCGAAGCCGACGAACCCGCTCTTGTTCTGAGGCACTTCCCAGCCGAGCGCCTTGGCGGTCACCGCCAGTTCCAGTGGGCCTGCCGCGAAAAACATCCATCTGAAATAGGCGGCACGGGCCGGGTGACTTGACGGAGGAAGCAGGTTTTTCTCCGGAAAACGGTCTGCAAGGTAGGCACAGATGGCCGCGGCTTCCGTGACCACCGCGCCTCCATGTTGGATCGCAGGGACCTTGCCCATGGGGTTCACGGCAAGATAGTCCCCGCTTTTCATGGCAGGCCCGTAGTCCAGCCAAACCGTTTCATAAGGCACGCCAATTTCTTCAAGCATCCAGTGGGCAATGCGCCCGCGTGACTGTGGGTTTGTATAAAAGATCAGATCACTCATGGCGAGGGGTCCTTTCAGGGCTCAAACTCGGGGTTTACGCCATCTCGCGTCGTGAAGATCGAGCCCGTACAGTTGCTTACTTCAAAAAATGTAACGCGCAAAGCACCCAGGAGTAAAGGCCATGATGAGCATTCCCCGTTGTTCCAGCTTGGCACGGCTTGCGCTCAGCGCCAGTGCACTGGCCGCTCTGGCGGCGTCGCCGGCCATGGCGTTTCATCGGGGTCCGGCCTCGTCAGTGGCGGCCCCTGCCGAGGAGCAGATGACGGACCGGCTCATCGTCAAGTACAAAAATGCGACCTCACCCGCATCAGTGCCCAGCGTTGCCACGTTGAACGGCGCCCGCATTGCCGGAAACCGCCAGGGGGTGCAGGTGTCGCACTTGCGCCGCTCGGCCTTGGGCTCGGACATCCTGAAACTGAACCGGCGCCTGCCGCTGGACCAAGTCAGGATCTTGGCCAAGGATTTGAAGGCCGGCGACTCGAATGTCGAGTACGCCGAACCGGATCGGATCTTGCATCCGATGATGACGCCGTCTGATGCGCTGTATGCCCAGCAGTGGGATTTCTTTGATGCCACCGCAGGGGTGAACCTGCCCACCGCCTGGAACAAGTCCACCGGCAGGGGCGTCGTGGTGGCGGTGCTGGACACTGGCGTGAGGCCACACGCCGATCTGGCGGCCAACCTCTTGCCGGGATACGACTTCATCGTGGACACGATGGTGTCCAACGATGGCAACGGGCGCGACGCCGATGCGAGCGACCCGGGTGACGCCACCACGGCCGGTCTGTGCTTCAGCGGCTCGCTGGCCAGCAACAGCAGCTGGCATGGCACCCACGTCTCGGGCACCATCGCCGCCGTGACCAACAATGGCAGCGGTGTGGCCGGGGTCGCCTATGAGGCCAAGGTATTGCCGGTGCGGGTCCTGGGTCGCTGCGGGGGCTACACCTCCGACATCGCGGACGGCATCGTCTGGGCCTCGGGAGGCACGGTCACGAATGTGCCCGCCAACCCGACCCCCGCCCGCGTCATCAACCTGTCGTTGTCTGGCTCAGGCGCGTGTGACACGACCTCGCAAAACGCCATCAACTATGCGCGCTCACGCGGGACGGTGGTGGTCGTGGCCGCAGGCAACGGCAATGCCGATGCCAGCCAGTCTTCGCCCGCCAGTTGCGCTGGGGCCATCACCGTGGCGGCAACGGGCAAGGGGGGCGGCAAGGCCTCCTATTCGAACTTCGGCGCGGTGGTGTCGATTGCCGCCCCGGGGGGCGATGGCAGCGACGGCATCCTGTCGACGCTGAACGCGGGGACCACGTCGCCAGGGGCTGACTCGTACGCCAGCTACCTGGGCACGTCCATGGCCACCTCACACGTGAGCGGGGTGGTGGCCTTGATGTTGTCGATGAACCCGGCCCTCACGCCGGACGAGGTATTGACCCGACTCCAGTCCAGCGCGCGCGCCTTCCCGGCGACGTGCTCAGAATGTGGTGCAGGCATCGTCGATGCCACGGCAGCGGTCGATGCAGCGGCCGTGGGCCGGAGCACGGTGGTGACGGAAGTCGAGCCCAACAACAGCATGGGCACTGCGCAGGTGATCGGGGCCATTCCAGCGACCGTCAAGGGCTTCATGGCCACCACGACCGACCTGGACTATTACAAGGTCACCGTGCCCGCCGGCGGCCAGGTCACGGCCACCTTGATCTCCAATGCGCTGTCCGACTGTGACCTGTATGTCTTCAACGCCAGCGGACGACTGGTGGCCTTTAGCACGCAAGGCGGGGTCGGTGAGTCCGACACGGCGACGATTTCGAACACCGAGACCGTGGCCACGGTCGCCTATGTTCTCGTTCGCAGATACGGCGGCGGGACGGGGTCGGTCAAAGGCACTTACACCTTGTCGCTGACCAATTAGGGGCGCCCCTCGGGTTGGGGCTATCGCTTCGGCAACGATTGCACGAAGGCGGCCACGTTTTTAATGTCGTCGTGCGAAAGTCCGTGAGTGACGGTTTTCATCACGCTGCCCTCAGGGCGTTCATCGGTGCGTTGAAACACGAGCATCTGCTTGACGACATAGTCCGCGTGCTGGCCTGCGATGCGCGGAAAGGTCGCCATGCCTTGCCCTTCACTGCCGTGGCAAGCGCCGCAAGCCGGCGCGCCGCCTTCGAAGATCGCTTTGCCCGCCGCAATTCGAGAGGCGTCGCCCTCGATTGGCTGCCGCGCCGGAGTCTGGCTGGCGTAATAGCTGGCCAGACCCTGGATCTGCTCCTCAGTGAGGCTGCGGCTCAGGCCCCACATGTATTCGAAGCCGGCCGGGTCGCGTCGCCCGTGGTTCTTGAAGCCACTCAGTTGCGACACGATGTAGGCCTCCGGCTGGCCCGCCAGGTTGGGGAAGTTGGGCGACACGGCATTGCCGGTGACCCCGTGGCAGTTCGAGCAGACTTGCTGGGCCATCACAAGCGCCGGAACACTCGGATTGGCCAGGTCGCGCGACCGACTTGGGTTCGCACAACCCGCTGCCAACGCGGCGGCCGCGATGGCACCGACGAAATACACGCTTTTCATGTTGGTCTCCTGGCCCATGTCAGTACGCCGCCCAGAGGTACAAGAACAGCGAGTTGTTGTCCCGGGCGTTGCGACCAAATCCGTCGTAGTTGCTGGACGCGCCGTTGAAGCGACTGTAGGCGGTGTATTGAGCCCCCACGCGCACATACTGAATCGGCGTCACGAAGGCTTCGTAGGTCCAGCCGCGGGTGCCGGGGTTGCCTGACAGGTTGGCGTTGACACGCGAGGTGTTGGGGTCCAGCGTGAGGGCCAGCGTGCCCGGGTCGAATCCCGTGGTCTGGTTGGCCGTGTTGGTGCTGCCTGTGAGGTTGAAGAACCCAAGGCTGCCGCCATAGCGCGCTTGGTAAACGTAGGTCAACTTGGCACGCAGCAGCTTGCTGGTGTCCGCCGCGTTCGTATTGGCCAGCGCGTTGCCCGCTGCATCGACGAAGGCCGCCGCTTGGTCGGCCTGTGCGTCGGGGTAGCGCTCCCGACGGTGCGAGTACACCAACTGTCCGGTCACCGCGTGCGGGTCCAGCAGGTACTGGTATTGCGCGTCGATGCTCCAGTCTCTGACGTGATGAAGCGTGGCCGGGTCGGAGGTGTCCAACGGATCGTCGTAGATCTTGCTGGTCATGCCGGCCGTGCCGATCATCAGGCTGTGGGCACCCCATTCGTGGTTCACGGCCAGGCGCCAGTAAGGGTTGGTGCCGTCGAGCTTGGTCTTGCTCGCGTTGCCATCAAGACCCGCGCTCATGAACGACAGCAGTCCTCGGGAGGTCTGGTAGCCGCCAAGCTCGGCATAGAGGGTGCGATTCCAGTAGGTGTAGGCGGTGATGCCGGCTAAATTGCCGCCCGCCGCGTAGCCGGGATACGGCGTGGCGCCGTCGATGAACTGGCTGCTCGTGGGGCTGGGCACCGGCACATACTGCATCCAGGCTGGGGCAGTGTTCCAGGGGTCGGACACGGATGGGTTGTTGTTGAGGCTGAGGCCAACGATGAGGTCGCGCGTGCTGTCCACGAAGCGGTCGGCGTAGCGAATGTCGATGTTGTCGGCATTGGTGTGACCGTGGAACTGGCCGTCGTCTGTTCGGGTGGCGTAGGGGTCGTAGGTGATCTGCACGAAGGCGCCCACGTTGTCCGTGATTTTGCCGCCAAGGAACAGGCTGGCGGTCGCGAAGATCAGCTTGTTGTCCTTTTGGAAGTCGGTGTCCGGGTTGTCGCTCTTGGAGGTGTTCGCCACCTTTGAGAGGCTGGCCACCACCATCGCCGCCAGCGGGACTTTTACCCGCTCCCCCAGCGTGTAGCCTGTCATCTTGAACAGGCGGCCATAGGGGGTCAGTTCCGGAAATTGCCCGCCGGCGTGACAGGCCACGCAATTCTGGCCCGTCTGGCGGTTGAACAGTGGCAGCGCCTTCGCTGGGGTCGCCCATGAGGTGATGAGCATCGCCACCAGCAGCACGAGCATTTGCGAGAGTTGGGCCAAACCGTGGCCAGCGTTTCTGATCGCAATTCTCATGCTGCAGTGCCCTGATGGTTGGGGTGGCGTTGGCCAAACGAATATCGTTTGGCGTGAATCAACATCCGGTATGTTGACGCAGCTTAGCAGTCTATAGCCATCGCTTCAACTTGGCAAAGTCGGCCGTGCCGCTGAAGGCCTGGCGCTTGCCGTCGGCGGCGATGAGCAGGGTTCTGGGCAACTCGCCGCCCCAGTCGGGGTCGACCTCAAACTGCAGGCGTTCATCGGGAAATCGCCCCACCATCATGTGCCGGGCGCCCTCCAAGTGGACCCGACGCAGCGCGGCCCGGACCTGCTGAACTGAGGCCGGTTCGAACTGAATGAACAGCATTTGCGCGGACGGGTTCTGCTGGACGAAAGTGGCCCAGCGCGGCAGTTCGCGCACGCAGGGGGCGCAACTGAGCCCCCAGAGGTGGACGATGGCCGGGCGGCCTGCGAGGGATTGGGCCGTCGCGGCCCAGCCGCCGTGTTCCAGCGTGGTGATCTCGGCGCCATGGGCCTGGCCCAGCAAGAACAGGGCAGGCAGGCCGAGGATCTGGCGGCGCTTCATGGAGTCTCCAGTTCGATCAGGCGGTAGCCTTCATCGTGGCGCAGCCACGAGAGGTAGGCTTTGTGCTGTTGTGCGATGAGGATCGGATGGTCGGAGTAGCCAACGCTGCGCGCCACGGCGACGGGCGCTGACCAGGTGAGGCCAGCATCGCGTGACGAACGGACGTAGGCCGAAGTTTCCTGGCCGTCAAACTCTTTCCAGGCCATCCAGACCGTGCTGCCTTGGGCCAGCAGGCTGGGGCGACCGGCTTGGTGTTTTTCCTGGCCCAGGCGCATGGGGCTGGAGAAGGTTTTCCCTTCGTCCGTCGAGCGGGCGTAGAAGACGCCACGGCGCGCCTGTCCCTGCGTGTACCAGGCCACATGGTAGGTGGCATCGGCCCCCACGGCCAAGGCTGGGCCGTGGTGGGGGCAGGCGTCGGTGGCCCATTGGTCGTCGGCGACCCGGCGCATGGGTCCCGGTGTTTCGCGCCCGTCGAACGTCACCGCCACATGGTCACGCACCTTCTGATCCAACACCGCCCGAAAGACGAGCACGGGCTGGCCATGGTCGCGCATGGCCACGGCGATGCGGCAGCATTCGCAGCTTTCCGAATAGGCCAGGCGCGATGGCGTGAAACTGGCGCCTGCGTCGTTCGACCAGGCATAGGCGATGGCGGCGCCGGGCATTTTTTTGCCCTTTTGCGCCGCGGCCGCCACCAGCCGCTTGTCGATCCAGGCGATGAACACGCGGCCGTCCGGGGCCAACGTCATGGCCGCAAAGCGCTGGCCCGCCGTCTGTTCCATGAGGGGTTGGGGGGTGGAGAAGTGCTGACCACCATCGTCGGAACGGGACACCAGAAGCCGCCCGTTCCACCGATCATCCTTGAAGACCCCATAGACCACCATGATGCGATTGCGCGCGTCAACCACGATCTGCGGCCGGGCGTCCGGCCCGATGTCGGCGGCCCCGCCATGGCGGCCGATCACGACTGGGGCGGCAAAACTGCGCCCCTGGTCCGTGGACCGCGCCACCGACACGGCGCCATTGGCGACCCACGCCAACCACAGTCGGCCATCGCTGTCCCAAGCGGGCGTGGCGGCGGTGGCACAAGCCAGGCTGGTGTCTTCGCATTTGAACGGCGACATCGCTGCGTAGGGATCAGCGGCCCACGCCGCTTGGCCTGCGAGCAGGGCGGGCAGGAGCACAACCTTCCCCAGCGCCCGAAGCAGGCTCTGGCACAAGTGCTGCCATGCGAAGGAGGGGCGCATGTTCATGGGGTGCTCCAGGGTGACAGGGGTGGTCATGATCAGAAGGCCGCGCGCAGCCCGACGGTGAGCGCCCTGGGCATGCCCAGCGCCGGGATGCTGCTGGTGCTGGCGGTCGAGCCTTCCATCGTCGTGGCCGTCAAGCCCTGATCGTAGTACCGCCGGTCTGCCACGTTCTGCACGCTGGTCCAGAGGGCCAGGGTCTTGCTGAGTTGGTAGCTCGCGCCCAAGTCCAGCAAGGTGGCGCTTTCGTTGCGCTGGGTGTGGGCGGTATTGTTCCAGTAGGACGGGAAGGATTTGAGCTTGGCGCTGACTGAGAAAGCCGACGTGGCTTGCCAGCTGGCGCCCAGCGTGGCCATCCAGGTCGGGACCTGACCGAGCTGTTTGTGGGTCGGAACGGGCGGGGTGGCGGCTGGCTGAGTGAAGCGCGAGCTGCTCAGGTAGGCCTGGGTCCGTGTCAAGCCGCCATCGAGTTGCACGGCCGGGCTGAGCTGGAATTTGCCCAGCAGTTCAACCCCGCGCAACACCGCGGTGCCCGCGTTGACGTACTGATTGAGTCGGGCCACGCTACCCGCAGCCAAGCCGGTTCCTGTGATCAGCGGGTCGCACGTGGCCACGGTGGTGCACATAGGTGCGTAGTCGATGAAGTTGTCCAGTTTGTTGTCGAACAGCGTGACCGCCACGTCGATGCCGGACCGCTTGAAGTCCAGGCCTATTTCCTGGCCGGTGTTGGTCTGAGGCCGCAGGGTCGGGCTGGTCGCGGTGTAACTGGTGCCGCTGACAAAGCTCCGGTACATCTGGTTCATGCCAGGCGCTGCGAAATTCCGGTACAGCGCGGCGCGCACATTGAGGTCGTCCGTGAGGAAGTATTTCGCGCCCAGCCGAGGGTCGAAGCGGTTGAACGAGGTATTGGCGACCGGGTTGGACAAGGTCGAGGGCCCGCTCAGAATCACCCCGTTCACGCTGGCGTTCGTCGCCTGCCAGAAGTCCTCGCGCAGGCCCAGGGTGACTTCCAGCGGAACGCGCTCGGCGCGGTATTTCCCTTGGGCGAACAGCCCCTGGAGGCGGTGCTGCCCGCGTGCGTTGATGACGGCGGTGGGGGCGCTGGCGTTGTAGAGGTTCAGGTCGTCCGTGGCCCCGATGGTGCGGGCATCGATCCCGATCCACACGTCGTCAATGACGCCCCATCGGGTCTTGTAGAACGCCGATGCGCCCAGGCTGCGGTACTTGGCCTGCTCGATTTGCGAGACGTATGGAACGGCCAGCGTCGGGGTGGTGTTGTTGTAAGCGGGGGACTGGCCGGCGTTGGTTGTGTCCATTTCGCCAGATGCGACCCAGCCGGTGAAATTCACGCTGCTGGTGGCATCAAGCTGGGTGCTGCCGCCCCCCAACAGGCGGTAGCTGCTCCAGGTGTTGCGGGTGACGTCCCAGGTCAAGCCTTGTTCGCGGGACTGGTGCGCAAACCCCTTCAGGTAGTACCGGGAGCCGGCCGTGGGCGTGAGGACCGCCGACAGCAGCAGGTTGTCGGTTTCGGACTGGGTGGCACTCATGCGCGGGTTGCCGAACTCGGCCGGCGTCTGCTGGTAGCCATCGCTTCGGGTCACGCCGACATTCAGGCCGACCTTCAGTGTGTCATTGGCCAGCAAGGTGGCGGCGGCATCGGCGGTGACGGTGTTGAAGCTGCCATAGCTGAGGCTGACGCGCTTTTCACCGAGCTTGGGCTCACGGGTCACGATGTTGATGATCCCGCCCATGGCGAGGTTGCCCCACAAGCTGGTGGCGCCGCCGCCTCGGATGACTTCGATGCGCTCGATCGAATCCTTGGGAATCTGGCCCCAGTCGATGGTGCGGAAGTAGGGGTCGTTGACGGGCACGCCATCGACCATCAGCAAGGTGTTGACGTTGGTGGTCGTGCCAAAACCGCGGATGCTGAACACCTGTGCGGTGGGGTGCAGTTGACCGGCCGGTTGCTGGAGGCTGAACGCCCCCGGGATGCGGTTGACGATCTGTTCGATGGTCGTTTCAGGCGCTTGCTGAACCTGCTCGTGCGTGATCACCGTGGTGCTGACGTCCAGCCCGCGAAGGGTCGCGCCTCGGCCGGCCGAGACCGTCACAGGGGGCAGCTCAGCCGTGGGGGCGTCGGCGGCCAGGGCCGGCCCCGTGCCAAGAAGGGAAGTCAGGGCGGCCGTCAAGGCCAGCGAGATCGGTGTGGGGCGCAGGGAAGTGGTGGAATGCATGGAAAAACTCGATGGATGACAGGGTGCGGGTCGGTTCGAGGCGAACGGACCACGCGGACGCGGCTGATCAGCGATCAGCGGTCGCAGACAAGGAGCCTTGGGCTCAGACCAATCGAGCGGTGGGTGGTGCGCGGGCCAGCGCGGCGGCCCAGACCTGCAGTGGGTGGGGCGCCCTCAGGAATAGCGAGGGGGCGGTGTCGCTGAGGCCCATGGCCAGCGGGGCCGCCCAGTAGGTGGGGGGCAAGCCAGCCTGATCCGCCTGCATGGTGCACAGCGGGCATTGATCCATCGTGAGGGCGTGGCTGGGCTGATTGGAGGTGGGCTTGAGCACCAACATCGAGGGGGCACCGGCCCGGCTGACGCAGACTTCCATCATCGCCAGCGGGGCCGGATGGGCCGTTGCCAGCCAGCGTGACACCGTGGGCGCGAGCGCGGCGAGCAAAATGGCCAGAGCGGCCATCCATGCGGTCCAGCGGGGTCGCGTCAGGTGTGAAGACATGCGGCCGATTCTAGGGTCGGAACCGACGGTTTGATCCGACCTTGATCAAACCTTCTTGAGGTAGCAGGCCTTGAGCATGAAGTTGCCCGCCTCCATTTTGCAATCGACCTCATGGTCGCCGCCCACCAGGCGGATGCTCTTGACCTTGGTGCCCTGCTTGAGCGTGGTGGACGAGCCCTTGACCTTCAAGTCCTTGATCAGCACCACGGCATCGCCATCGGCGAGCACATTGCCATTGGCGTCCTTGATGACGGCCTCGGCGTCGTCATCGGCGCTGGCGCTGACCACGGTGGGCCATTCGTGGCCGCAGTCGGCGCACACATGGTTGTCACCGTCGATGTAGGTGTTCTCCAGGGTGCATTGGGGGCAGGCGGGGATTTTGGACATGGCTGGTCAATCAATCAAAAGCAATAGGCGCCCAGCCTAACAGCTCGGCCAACCGGGTCACCACCCAGACGGCTTCATCGGGCGAGACCCCCGAGTCGGGCGACAACAAGCCCCGATGAATGCGCACCAGCACCTCGTTGTGCGCCACCCCGATGTCCCGGTGCACGCCATGGCAATGGTCGACCAGGTGGTTGGCCAGGTCCTCGCAGACCTCATACTGTGCCCTCACGGTGGCCAGCGGCACGGTCAAGCGATGGCGCGCGTCGGTGTAGAGCGCCACAAACGAAGGCGGGATCTCGATTTGATACTCGTCGGTCATGGCCGGGTTGTACAGCAACTCATGCCTTCTTAGAATGGACCCCATGAGTCATCCCCAATTCAAATGCACCGTGGTGCCCCAGTTCCTCGAAGAACAAAGCAACCCGGCGCAGCAGGAATACGCTTTTGCCTACACCGTCACCATCGTCAACACGGGCGATGTGGCCGCGCAGTTGATCGCGCGCCACTGGGTCATCACCGATGCGACGGAGCATGTCGAAGAAGTGCGTGGCCTGGGCGTGGTCGGCAATCAGCCGCTGCTCAAGCCCGGCGAACGGTTTGAGTACGCCAGCTGGGCGCAACTCAACACGCCGCATGGCTTGATGCAAGGCACGTTCTTTTGCATGACCGAGGATGCGCACCCCTTTGAGGTGACCGTCGAGCCCTTCACGCTGGCACGGTCACAGTCCTTGCATTGAGGTCGCGCCGCTTGAATCTGGACAGGATCCGCACGCCGGCGCGCCGCTGGTGGCCCCGCCCCGGGGCCGGCGTGGACATCAGTCAGTTGCTGGACTCGGCCAGCGGCGACCTGCCCCTGGCTGAGCGCCATTTGTGGATGGTGCAGCTGATGGACTGGATCCGCGCGGGCGAGCCCGTCTCGGGCTTGCAGTATGTGGTGCGCCAACTTGAACAAGTGCCCGAGCGCCGCGCCAATGTGGTGGCTTTGTTGTCGGCCTTCTGGCGCGACATCGATGTGGCCGCCTTGCTGGCCGACTTTGGTTTCACCGCGCGCTCATCGTTCATGCAGGAGTTGGGCGAGCGCGTGCGTAGCCGCATGCTGCCGCTGAGCCCGGCCACCAGCGACCTGGCCACCTTGTTCTCGCTGTTGTTTGACGACCCCGACGACGCGCGCTGGCTGGGCCAACTGGACGACGCCATGCTGGTCGATCTGTCGGGCCTGCTGCATCCGGCTTTTGCCGGCGTCAGCCTGTCGCCGCTGGGTTGGCGTGAACCCTTTTATGACGCCATCATGTTCCTGTCCAGCCAGGTGCGGGCGGCGGGGTTTTCACGCGAGATGCGCGCCCGCATGGGCATGCGCGTCGACCAGGACTTTGATCCGGACGAGTCCAACGCCGAGAGGCCCGATCAGGCTTCGGCGCGACAGGCCTTTCGGCAACTGGCGCTGGTGGCCGAACGGGTGCACGATCTGGCCCTGGCCGCCGTCAACGCGCCCGACCCTGAAGCGGCCCTGGCTGCTTTGCTGCGCGAGGGGCAATACTTTCGTGCCTTGCTGGACACTTGTGCCAAAGGGGCTCTCAGCGTCCACGATCACCTGGAAGCGTACGGGGTGTCCATCGACATCGTGTTCCAGATCGACCAGTTGACCGAGCGCTGTCGGCGCATTGAGCAATTGTTGAGCTGCGTGCTGTCACCCACGCCAGCCCCCGATGTGCATGCGCTGATGGTGGACCTGGTGCGGGTCAGCGTCAGTCGACGCAGTGTGCGGGCCTTGTTCACGCAGCACTACTCGATGCTGGCACGCAAGGTGGCCGAGCGCAGCGCCGAAACCGGCGAGCACTACATCACCCGCACGGGCGCGGAATACGCCACCATGTTCTGGCGTGCCGCTGGTGGCGGGGCCGTGCTGGCGATCACCACCTTCCTCAAATTCGCCATCCTGGCGCTGGGGCTGTCGCCGTTCTGGAGTGGCTTGACGGCCGGGGGCAATTACGCCGTCAGTTTTGTCATCGTGCAGCTATTGCACTGGACCGTCGCCACCAAGCAGCCGGCCATGACGGCACCGGCCATGGCGGCCAAACTGGCCGACACCCGCAGCGACGAGGCTGTGGAGGGTTTTGTTGACGAAGTGGCGCATTTGATCCGCTCGCAGATGGCCGGCATCCTGGGCAATTTGTTGTTGGTGGCGCCGGTGGTGCTGGCCATTCAGGGCCTGGCTTGGTGGCTGCTCAAGCGCCCCCTGATCGATGTCCACACCGCCCACCACGTGCTGGACACGCTGACCTTGTGGGGGCCGTCGCTGTGGTACGCGGCCTTCACGGGCGTGCTGCTGTTTGCCTCCAGCTTGTTTGCCGGTTGGCTGGAGAACTGGTTCGTGTTGAACAAGCTGGACAGCGCCTTGCGCTGGAACCCGCGCATCCGTGCTGCCTTTGGCGCCGAGCGCGCGCAGCGCTGGGCGCTGTGGTGGCGCCAGAATATTTCGGGCCTGGGCTCGAACATGTCGCTGGGCTTGCTGCTGGGCCTGGTGCCCGTGGTCGCGGGCTTCTTTGCCGCGCCGCTGGACGTGCGGCACGTGACCTTGTCCACCGGTCAACTGGCCGCCGCGCTGGGCACGCTGGGGCCGCAGTTGCTGCATGATCCGAAGTTCTGGTGGTGCTTTGCCGCCTTGCCCCTGACCGGCTTGCTGAACGTGGGTGTCAGCTTTGGGCTGGCCCTGCGCGTGGCCATGCGCTCGCGTGGCGTGCGGGTCAAGGACCGCGCCCGCCTTCAGGCGGCACTGCGGCGTCGTTTGCGCCAGCGCCCTTTGAGTTTTCTGCTGCCGCCTCGTTCGCCATCCCACTGAACCCCGGCAACTCACCCTTGGTGCGGCCTGAGAACATCGTCCACCACATGATGAACAAGAAGAGCGCCAAGGCCCCGCCAGCTTCCAGCACAATCAGCCACATGGTTTGCCTGTTTTCTTTCCGTCATTCCGCCCACGCCAGACGGTGGGCCGCCGCGATCCTGATTGTAGGGACGCTGAGTGGGTGCGGCATCTTGTCGTCGTCGCCCTGGCCCAGTGCGCCGCGTTCCGCATCGACCGCGCCGTCGGGGCTCGCGATGCCGCCCGTTCCTGCGGGCACCGTGCTGCCCCAGCCCGATGGCCTGGGTGGCCTGTTGCGACCCAAGGCCCGCTGGGCGCCCGCGCAATTCTCAGACCTGCCCGGTTGGGGCCGAGACCGCGTCAGTGCGGCCTGGCCGGCGCTGTGGCAAAGCTGTCAAAAGCCGCTCTCGACCTGGACCCGAATCTGCGCCGAGGTGCGCGATCTGGGCCCGCAGTGGGGCCCCACCGTGGGCGACGATTTTGTGCGGCAGTGGCTGGAGAGCCACCTGGAGGCCTGGCGCGTGAGCAGCCTGGAGGGACAAACCAGTGGCTTGCTGACCGGTTACTTCGAACCTTTGCTGGAAGGCCGCCGCCAAGCCGATGCGCGCTTTCAGTATCCCCTGTACCGCGCGCCGGCCGACCTGGGGGTGCGCAAGCCCCATTACACACGCGCCGAGCTGGACAACTTGCCCGAAGCGCGATCGGCGATGGCCGGGCGCGAACTGGTCTACCTGGACGACCCGCTGGACGTCTTGCTGATCCAGGTGCAGGGCTCGGGCCGCCTGCGCCTGCTGGATGAGCCAACGCCGCAGGGCCAGCCGCGCACTGTGCGCCTGGCCTTTGGGGGCCACAACGACCAGCCCTATCAATCGGTGGCGCGCTGGCTGGTGGACCAGGGTGCCTTCCCGCTGGAGCAGGCGTCCTGGCCAGCCATCAAGAACTGGGCCGCGCAAAACCCGCAGCGCGTGCCGGAGATGATGCGTGCCAACCCACGCATGGTGTTTTTCAAGGAAGAGCCCTTGCCCAATCCGGACCTCGGGCCCGCCGGGGCGCAGGGGGTGCCGCTGATCCCCGAGCGTTCGGTCGCCGTCGACCGCGACGCGGTGCCCTTGGGCACGCCGATGTGGATCGACAGCACCGTGCCGCAGACCTGGAGCGCCACGCCGGTGGCGCCACAGCCCCTGCAGCGTTTGGTGGTGGCACAGGACACCGGTGGCGCCATCACCGGCGCGGTGCGGGCCGATTTCTTCTGGGGCTGGGGCGAGGTGGCCTTGACCCAAGCCGGGCGCACCAAGCAGCCGCTGTCGGTGTGGGTGCTGTGGCCGCGCTGAGCTGGCGTCTCGTCGAGTTGAACGCATGAGCAAGCCCAGCCCCCGCCTTCATCCGGACATCCTCAAGCTTGGGCTGGTCAGCTTCCTGACCGACCTCAGCTCGGAGATGATCTTCTCGGTGTTTGCGATCTTCTTCACCACGATCGCGGGTGCCTCAAGTGTCTTGCTCGGTCTGATCGAGGGGCTCGCCGACCTGTCGGCCTCTTCCTTGAACTACCTTGCCGGTTGGCTGTCCGACCGAAGCGGCCAGCGCAAGGTGTTCACCATCGCTGGATACGCGTTCTCAACGCTCGCCAAGATCATCCTGCTGGCGTCCAGTTCGATCGTCGGCTTGAGTCTGTTTCGCGTCATCGAGCGGCTCGGCAAGGGCTTTCGCGGGCCACCGCGCGATGCCTGGTTGTCATCCATTGCCACGCAGGACACGCGCGGCTTCTCCTTCGGTGTTCACAAGGCACTCGACAAGGCCGGCGCGGTGCTGGGCCCCTTGCTCGCCTATGCCTTGTTGTCCAGGATGGGCGAATCGGCCAGCAGCTATCGGGTGTTGTTCTGGGTGGCCTTCGTCCCGGCGGCCCTCGCGATCGGCGTGCTCGCGCTCATCGAGGATCAGCCCGGCGTGCGTCATGAGCGCGAAAGCCTCGGCCAGAACTGGCGCCTGCTCAGCGCCGACTTCAAGCGCTTCCTGATCCCGGCCGGGATCTTCGCCCTGGCCTACTTCAGTCTGGGTTTTCTGCTGCTGAAGGCACACAACGTGGGCTTCAGCGTGACAGACATCGTGCTGCTCTATGCCTGGTTCAACACCATCTGCGTGATCGCCGCGCCACTGGTGGGCAAGCTCGGGGACCGGATCGGACGTCGCCACATCGTCATGCTGGGTTATGGCGTCTATGGCTTGCTCAATCTCTGGCTCATCTGGGCCAGCGGCCGCGCGGAGATCATCGCGGTGTTCGCGCTCTATGGGGTCTTCTATGCCATCGAAGAATCGCAGAGCAAGGCCTTCATCGCCGACATCGAGCCGCAACGGCGGGCCACGGCCATGGGCGTCTACAACTCCGTGACCGGCGCGCTCTACCTGCCGGCCTCGCTTGTGGCCGGTGCCTTGTGGGCGCACACCCCCAGCTTGGCATTCGCGCTGTCGGCCTTGCTGTCCGTGGTCGCCCTGGTGGCATTCCGTCTGCTGGGGCCTGCGACGCACCAGGCCAATGAACAGGATTTCACATGAAGACCATCCGTCGTGAGAGGCGCCCGCTTGGCAGCGCCATTGCCGTGGCCCTGGTGGTGGCCCTATCCCAAGCACTGGGAGGTTGCGCCAATTTGTTGCCTCGCGGCAGTTCCGAGGTGCACTCGGGCTTTAAGAGTTTCGAGGAGGCGCGTGCCGCGCTGGAGCGCATTGAGCCTTACCACACGACGGCGGCCGAGTTGCGCGAGCTTGGCTTTGACCTGCAGGCCAGCGCCAATGTGCGCCAGATTCCCTACCCTGAAGTGATCACGTTGCTGGCGCCCAACCCCAGCATTCCCCTGCCGATGCTCGACACCGGCGTTCGCGATTGCATTGAGGCGCGCCAGGCTTGCCGCGCCTACCAGTTCAGCATGGGCCGCCAGGCGCGGCGGCGCGAGGGGGCGTTCTTGCCCGACTTCCTCAACTTCCGGCGCACGACGGAGATCACTGGCTGGCGGTTTCAAGGGCTGGTGGTCATGCGCGATGGCGTGGTGCTGCTGCGCAGCTACGGCGGCGAACCGCAGATCAAGCAGACCGAGTACCAGTCCAACCCGCTCGGGCCCTTGCAGCCGGCGGGCGAGGCGACCGGCGCCTTGCTGACGCGTTAAGCGCTGGGCTGGGCGAACGCTTGTCTCACGGCTTGCGCGATGGCCGTGTGGGCATCCAGCGCTTCCGGGACGAAGCGCGGCATGTTGATGAAGTCGTGCACCACGCCGAGCCACACTTGCACGGTCACGGGCACGCCCGCGTCGCGCAACACGTCGCCGTACTGACGGCCCTCATCGACCAGCGGATCGCATTCGGCCAGACCGATGAAGGCCGGTGCCAGACCCTGGTGGCTGGCGGCATGCAGCGGTTCGCGGCGCCAGTCGGATTTGAATCCGGCCCCTCGGGCCTGGGCTTCGAACCAGCGCATCAGGTCGGCATCGAGCATCAGGTTCTTTGAAAAAGCCTTGTGCGATTCGGTGACGGACGAGGTCTGCACCGAGGGGTAGAACAAGACCTGCAAGGCCAGGGGCAGGCCAGCATCCCGCGCCATCAAGGCCACGCTGGCCGCCAGGGTGCCCCCCGCGCTGTCGCCACCCACCGCGATGCGATGGCCGTCCACGCCCACGCTGGCACCGTGCTGCACCAGCCATTCAAAAGCCGCGAAGCTGTCGTCCAGCGCAGCGGGGAAGCGGTGCTCAGGCGCCAGGCGGTAATCAATGGCGACCACGGCGGCGCCGCTTTGCACGGCGATGCGGCGGCACATGTGTTCACAGGTGTCGATGCCGCCCACCACGAAGCCGCCCCCGTGCAGGTACAAGAACACGGGCAGACCGGTGTCGGTGCTGGGGGCCCAAAGACGGGCCGGGATGGCGCCGGCCGGGCCCGGGATGGTGAAATCGGCGACGCGCGCAACGTCCTCGCGCCGCCCCTCCATGGCGCCCACGCCGGCGCGGTAGGACTGGCGGGCCTGTGCCACCGGCTGCTGGTGCAGTGGTGGAAAGCCAGAACGCTGGACCTTGTCCAGCAGGGATCGGGTCATCTCGGTCAACAGGTCGGCTGCATTGGCCATCACGCTAGGCTCCAATTCACTGCGCAGAGATCAGTGTGCCAGCCAAACCCCCGACCTGACGCAGGCAGGTGCGATTGCGCCCGCCATGTTTGGCGTCGTAAAGGGCGGCGTCAACGCGCGCCAGCGTGCTTTCGATCGACTCGCCCTCAAGGGGCGCGGACAGGCCCGCTGAAAACGAGGCCCGCAGGTTCGGCACGCTGTGGGACACTTCGACCACGGAGAACACCTGACGCAGTCGCTCCAGGCCGATCAGCGCCTGCTCTGGCGTGGTCTGCGGACACAGGATGAGGAACTCCTCACCGCCCCAGCGTGAGATCACATCGATGTGACGCAAGGTTTCGCCCGCCTGGTGGGCAAAGGCCTTCAGCACCTCGTCGCCGACGTTGTGGCCGTAGCAGTCGTTGACGCGCTTGAAGTGGTCCAGGTCGATCAAGGCCAGTGTGAACTCCTCACCGCACTGGGCGTGTCGGCGCGCATAGTGCGCCAGCATTTCGGTCATGTAGGTGCGGTTGCTCAGGCCGGTCAATTCGTCGTACGTGGCCAGTTCACTGAGGCGGGCCACGGCTTCCTTCAGCTGCTCACGCTGCTGCTTCAGTCGCGAACGAAGTTTGCCCAGCTGCACGCCCATCATCATGACGGCGGGCAGATTCAACACCATCATGATCCAGTTGAACCTCTCGACCACGGCAAGGAACCCCTCGGGCTGCACCATCGGCAGCACGAACGTGAGGATGGTCTGGATCACCAGCAGATAAAGGCAGGCCAGCCAGCCTTTGCGCGGGCTCATGTTGCAGGCCGCGACCGTCAGGATCAGCACGGTCGTGATCAACAGCGCGCCGCGCACCGGGCCGCCGACGGCATACATCGCCAGTGTCCAGGTGCCAGCGACCAAGACCTGCGCCATGGTGATCGCCGGGTCGGCCAGCCGCTGTGTCCAGCCGCTGCGAATGGCCCCGTACAGCAGTGTCGGGGTGAGGATCAGACCCAGCGCCATGGTCAACGCCGCGGCGGGTGTCAGGTGGCCGGTTTGCGTGGAGTAGGCCAGGCTGAACACGCCAAAGACGTAGGGTAGAGCGGAGAGCAATGAGCGGGCCACCCAGAGCCGCTGTTTGGGATCGTGGCCGAGTAACCAGCCCAGTCGTGCAGGGGCGGCGTCGGCCAAGGGCGCGTCCTTGTCGTTCAACACATCCAGTGGGGAACGGTTGCGCTTGGCGATGGGCGTCTCGCTGGCTGACGGGGACGGGTGCACTGACGTGCTGCTGCTCTGGGGGGATTGAGCGGCGGCTGCCACGCTGGCCGGCGCCAGGCGACTTTGCGCGCGGCCCGCCGCTTTGGCCTCGTACAGGGCCTGATCGGCGCGTTCAATGGTGTGGCCGATGAGCTCGTGATTTTGATAGAGCGCCAGGCCAGCCGAGTAGCTCACGCGCAGCGTCGGTACCTCGGCCGCTGCGGGGATGTCCGTCAAATCAAGGCGGAGCTGCTCAAGCCGGTCCAGCACTTCCTGCGGGCTGGCCGTGCTCAGCAGCAAGAACTCCTCACCGCCCCAGCGGGCCACGGTGTCGTTGCCGCCCAGGTGGGCTTGGGCCGCGCGGGCAAAGGTTTTCAACACCTCGTCGCCGACGCCGTGCCCGTGGGTGTCATTCACCTGTTTGAAGTGATCCAGGTCGAGGATGGCCAGGGTCAGGGCAATGCCATGTCGTTGCGCACGCTCGACATGGTGGGCCAGCAGCGAGTTCATGTGACGGCGGTTGTACAGGCCGGTGAGCGTGTCGTGCGTGGCGAGTTCCTCGATGCGGGTCAGCATCTGCGCCAGTTCTTCGCGCTGGCGGCGTTGGCGCGCACGCAAATCGGCGATCTGGCTGCCTGACCAGGTCAGCATGACCACGATCGCCAGCAACAGGCCAAGCATGTGCAGCTCGGTATCCGGCCGGTAGTACAGCGGTTCGGTGGCGCACTTGTAGGCGCTGGTCAGCGCAAACACCAGCATCGTGAACCCCTGCACCACCACGACCGCGCGGCCCCGCAGGGCGAAGACGCTGTAGGCCACCGTCACGCACACGGGCACCAGCAAGACGGGGTGCGCTTCTTGCGAAATCGAATAACCCATCGCCGACAGCACGATGGCCCCCAGCATCTGCGGCATTGTCATGGCTGGGTCGCGCAGATGTTTCGACCAACCCAGGCGCAAAAAGAGGTAGAAGAGCAGCATGGCGCTGACAATCAGCGCCAGCATGGGCCAGCCATGGCGGGGATCGACCAGCCCGACCTGCATGCCATAGAGGTCGAGCAGCAGGGTGGCCACATAGCCCAACTGACCGCCCAGCGTGATCTTCAGATTCATCTGCCGATCTGGATCCGGCCCCAGCACGAGCTTGAGCAGCGCAGCACCCACCCTCGTCCCGCCTTTGCGGGATCTGCTTGGGTCTGATGTGACCTCTGGATGAGGGGACGCCGTCATGTGGACAGGTGAGGAGTCGCGGGTAATCCTATTTCGACACCCTGCGCTCAACCTTGAGCGGCCTGTGTGATCAGCGAAGCTGGTGGGCGTTCAAGGCACGGACACGCGCAATTCCAGCACCTCGGCGTCGTCCAGGGTGATGTCCTCGGTGGACAGCGTTCCGCGCCAGCGCCGCTGCGTCTGGCCGCCGCGTTTGGCCACGGCCGTCCATTCGCGCAGAGGCATCTGCAGGGTCGTCATCACCTCTGAGGATTCGGTCTGTCCCGGCGGCGCATTGGGCGATTCTTGCGCCACGCGGGCTTGCAGCTCGACCGTGACCTGGTCTGAGCCGCTCGTCCAGCGTGGGCGCACGCTCAAACCCCGCCCCGTGTCGACCAGGGTGGTGGTGGACCACGCCTGCCAGCTCGCAGGCCCACCGCTGCCGAACCCCCCTGGCGGCACCCCCGTTGAAAACTGCCACAAGGCCACCGGGGTGCTGGTGCCCACGTACAAGCGTGCTTGCCCACCGTTGAGCACCTGGATCTGCTGGTGTGATGATTCGCTGCGTGAGCGCGTGCTGGACGACACCGTCACCGTGGCGCGACCCATCATGCCCCGGCGGCTGTCCACCACCACTTCCCCCTGGCGCACGCCCGCCATGTCGCCCTGCTGCTGACTGGTCGAGCTCATGCGCCACTCCACCAACAGGTTGCGCTGCGGCAAGCCGGTTTGCGCCCAGGCATTGATCGTCTGAGCCGCCGCCAGCGTGATCAGCAGGGTCAGCGCCATCCTGCTGCGCGCCCTTGGCTCTCTTTGTCTCGTCACCCGCATGTTGTCCACTCCTCGGTTGGTGACATCATCGCCTTGCCAGCCGATGCCGACAAGTGCACGATGGCAGCCTCGGCGATGCTCAAGTCACGGTCATCGGGGCCGATATGCAAGGTGAAGCTGCCTTCGAGCGCGCGGGTGGCTCCAAGAGTTTCAATCGACATGGAGGCTGGCGCATGCAGCTCGACGCACTTTTCAAACAATCTCAGGCCCTGCCGGCCGTTCCCAAGATCGTTCACGAGCTGATCGAAAGCTTCAACAACGAAGACGTGTCCATTGACGACATCGTGCGCAAGATCACGACCGATCCGGTGCTGTCGGCGCGTTTGCTGCGCCTGAGCAATTCGGCGTACTACCATGTCTCGCGCCGCATCGGCACGGTCCATGAAGCGGTGGCCATATTGGGTTTTGTCACCGTGCGCACCCTGGTGATCAGCTCGGGGCTGACGGGCGGCTACAAGTCCATGCCGGGCATGGACCTGAACAAATTCTGGCGTTACAGCCTGCACGCCGCAGGCGCTGCCCGCTGGCTGGCCAAAACCACCAATCAAAATGTGGACTTGTGCTTCACCGTGGGCTTGATGCACGCCATTGGCCAATTGGTGATGCATGCCGGCATGCCCGAACAGATGCTGCACCTGGACAAGCTGGCCGGTCCGCTGGACCCGCGCCGCCTTGACATGGAGCGCACCTCGTTTGGCTACAGTTTTGCGCAGGTGGGCGCCGAACTGGCGCGGCAATGGAAATTCCCGCTCGCCTTCAGCGAGGCCATTCAAAGCTTCCCTGACCCGCTGGCGCACTCGGCGTTTGATCCGGTGGCCGGGGTGCTGAATCTGGCCGCTTGGCGCGCGCGTGCCGAGCACAACGGCCTCACCCCTGAGGAATTGCAGGCCACCTTGCCCGCCGCCGTCTGTGTCAAGCTGGGCTTGGACCCCGAGACGCTGATGGACGAGATGCCGCCGCTGACCGAGCTGTGCGAAGGCATGGAGGCCCTGCTGGGCTGAGTCCACCTCAGATCGATAGCGGGTCGACATCGACCGCCCAACGGACCAGTCCGTTGCGGCGGTTTTGTTGCGCCACGTCCAGCCACACGCGCTGGCACTCGGCCATGAAGCGCTGCAAGGCGGCGCGCTTGGGGGACTCGATCATCAACTGGGCCCGCTCGATGTTGGCCACGCGCTGCACCGGGGTTGGCACCGCCGGGTACAGGGTGATGCCCCCCAGCGCGTCGGCCAGGGGCTGGACGGCCTCGATGGCCTCACGCAGAAAGGTCTGGGCCGCTTCCTGCGTCTTGCCCTCGGCGCGCAGCATGGCCAGGCTGGCATAGGGCGGCAGGCCCGCCATCTTGCGTTCTTCTAGCTGGCGTGCCGCAAAGGCCGCGTAATCGTAGTCGCGCAGTGACTGGTACAGCGGATGCGTGGGGTGCCAGGTCTGCACCCACATCTCGCTGCGCCCGGCCACGTCGGCATCACGCCCGGCGCGGCCCGCCGCTTGCAGCAGCAAGGCGAACTGGCGCTCGGCGGCACGAAAGTCGCTGGCGAACAAGGCCGCGTCGGGGTTGACCGCGGCCACCAGGGTGATGCGCCGAAAATCGTGTCCCTTGGCCACCATCTGCGTGCCCACCAGCACATCGACCTCGCCCGCGTGCACGCTGGCCAGTTGCGCCTCCAGGGCCCCTTTGAGGCGCGTCACATCGGCATCAATGCGGCCCACGCGCGATTGCGGCAGGGCGGCCGCCAGTTGCTCTTCCAGGCGTTCGGTGCCCCGGCCCACCGGCTGGATGTCGGTGTTGCCGCACTCGGGGCAGGCGCGCGGCACGCGCTCGGTGAAGCCGCAGTGGTGGCAGCGCAGGGTGCGGTCCTGCTTGTGAAAGACGCGCCAGGCGCTGCAATGTGGGCAGCCGCTTTTCCAACCGCAGTCGGTGCATTGCAGCACGGGTGCATAGCCGCGTCGGTTCAGCAAGACCAGGCTTTGCTCGCCCCGCGCGGTGCGCTCTTCAATGGCCCTGAGCAGGTCCAGTGCCACGGGCGGAGGCTCTTGGCCCATGGTGGGCTTGAGCACGCGCGACATGTCCAGCACCCGCACGGTGGGCATGATGCCGTCGCCCACGCGGGCGGGCATCGCCAGGCGCTGGTAGCGGCCCGTGCCGCCCTCGGCCACGGGCAGGGCATTGAACCAGCTCTCCAGGCTGGGCGTGGCCGAGCCCAGGATCACCGGCACCGATTCGAGCCGCGCACGGTAGACGGCCAGATCGCGGGCGGAGTAACGCGCGCCATCTTGCTGCTTATAGCTGGGGTCGTGTTCTTCGTCGACCACGATCAAGCCCAGACGCGGCAGGGGCGTGAACACCGACAGGCGCGTGCCCAGCACCACATCGGCCTCGCCCAGATGGGCCATCAGCCAGTGGCGCAGGCGCTGCGCCGGGGTCAAGCCGCTGTGCAGCGAGACGATGCGCCGCCCAGCAAAGCGCTCGGCCACGCGGGCCTCCAGTTGCGGCGTCAGGTTGATCTCGGGCACCATCATCAGCACCTGCCGGCCCGCCTCCAGGGTCCGCTGCGCCTGGCGCAGGTAGACCTCGGTCTTGCCGCTGCCGGTGCTGCCCCACAGCAAGAAGGGCTGCTCGGCCGGACCGGCCAAGCGCGCCAAGGCGGCCGCCTGTTGTTCGGTCAGTTCAGGCAACACCGGCGCGGTGGCGGCGGGCGGGGGTTCGGCCAGGGCCTTGTCTAGGCGCTTGCGTCGGCGCAGCCATTGCAGGGCATCGAGCTGGCGCAACTCGGGCGGCAGCACCATCAGCGCCATCTCACCCAGGCTGCGCTGGTAGTAGGACGCCGCGAACGCCACCAGCTTGCGCCAAGCGGCGGGCAGAGGCGGCAGACCGGACAGCACCTCGGCCACGTCTTTGAGGGCGGCGGCATCCCAGTCGGCCTGCGCGTCGTCCGCGTCCCACACCACGCCCGTCACCACCCGGCGCCCCAGCGGCACGCGCACCAGTTCGCCCGGCAGCAAGGCCACCTCGCTGAGGTAGTCGAGCGCGCCCCACAGGCCGCTGTGCTGTGGCGCCTCGACCACCACCCGCACACGCTGGCGCTGCGCCGACGTGGCGGGGGCGGTCGGGGCGGCGGGGAGGGGGGGGTGGCGAGGGCGGGGCAAGGGCGCTTGTCTCCGAACTTCTTACAAGGTGTGAACTCCAGCACGTAAGTGCCTGATTTCGTGAGTCTTTCCCCTTATCCACGGGGTCTGTGGATAACTTTGTGGGCAACCGTTGAAAATGCGCGCTAAATGCTTGTCACAGCAACGTTTGGCTTAAATTGCCCCAAGATGAGGCAATGCGACGGTTTCCATATGAATCAATGAGTTAGATCAATTGTCTCATCCTGCCAGCGTGACCGCTTTGGCGCCCTGAATTGGGTCAGGTGGATGCCCAGGAATGGGGATAACTGATTTTTCGAACGATGGAACTCCGGGTTTAACCTAGTTGCTCAAAATCCTACAAGGAGCGTCAGCCTGGCGAGCCAATGCAGCCGTGATGTGCCCATTGTTTCATGCTCTGGCCCAGCCTTTGGAAATTCGGCGCCGCCTCGGCTTGGCCGTGGCAGTTTGCCGATAATTGTCAAAGTCGGGCCGCAACAAAGCGTCCTAAGTGTTTGATTTGTTTATGTCACCCTTGCTGGGTGGATCTGTGGATAACTTTGTGGGAAACCTATGCACACCCTGGACAGGGCCCGGTCGGCACAGGGTATTCACCAGGCAGCAACACTTTGGCTGGCGTTCATATTTTCCAACAATATCAAGCACTTACAACGAAGTTGCTGCATCTGCGAGGCATGCACGCCCACCGTGCATGGTCGCAGGCCCGCTCGATCTTTTTTGGGGATAAGTCGGCCCGGTTAGCACATAACAGGCCCCCGAAAAGGGCGGGATCGGCCAGATTTTTGTGCTATGCAACATGGCGTGTCAGTGCGCGCCGCCAAACGCGTGTTTGAACAAGGTATGCTTGAGGGGTGTGCTGTGCTATGGCGCGCTTCCCTTTTACTTACAACATCTTGTTGAGAGACACCACCATGAGCTTCTCGATCGAATCCAAACTCGGCGACCTGCTGGACAATGACACCACCAAGGCCATCTTGGAAAAGCACATGCCCGGCATTTCCACCCACCCGCAAATTGCCATGGGCAAGGGCTTTGCCCTGTCGATGGTGGCCAAGTTCTCCGGTGGCCTGATCACCGACGACATCCTGGCCAAGGTCAACACCGACCTGGCGGCCCTGGGCTGATCAAGCGGTCGGCCTCGCGCCGACGTTTCGTTGAGTTCAGCTCACAAAAAAGCCCGTGACAGCATCACGGGCTTTTTTCATGGCGGACGCCTTTGGCAGGCGCCCTGCGCTCACCAGTTCTCGGTGGCCTCGGAGCAATCGGCCGCGCTGGGGTTCACGTCGCAGCGAATGCGCTTGATGATCTTGAGTCCCTTCTTGTCATAGAACCCCTTGTCCGCCATGTCGATGCGGCCATCGCGCATCAACACCTGGTAGCGGTCGGTATCGGCCGGAGAGGGGTCCATCCAGAATTCGGCCGGGATGGCCTGATCGGCGCGCTTGGTCAGGGCCAGCACGGTATCGAAACGGCCTGACCACGCTTCGCGCGACTTCTGGCCAAAGCCCGACGGGAAGCGGTCATGCTTGAAGATCATCTGGTAGGTCAGGATGGTCATCGGAAAGCGCGAGACCGCGCCTTTGCGGCCAATGCCCTTGTACAGCTCCAGGGGCTTGTAGGCCAGTGAGGGCGCGATGATCACGTCCACATTGCCATTGTTGAACATGGTCCCGAAGTTGGTCACATCAGCGGCCACCGGGCGGGCGCCCACACGCTGAATCAGCTGCGCCTGGGCCTTGTCGTAGTCAAAGGCCGCAATGCGTTTGCCACTGGCGGCCTCCAGGGTGCTGATTTTGCGATCGTTCACGAAGGCGTACGCGGCGCCCAGGGGCACGATGCCGCCCACTTCATACTGACCCTGCACCATCAGCGCCCCGGCCTTGGGCGAGGCAAAGGTCTGAATGGCTTTGCGCACGACTTCGTAGCTGGCGGCCATGTCGACCTTGCTGTTGCGCACGATGGTCGAGACCCCCACCGAATCCAGTGCGGCGGTCAGTGTGTTGAAGTTGCGTGTGCGCAGGGCGGTGGCCATGACGGCATCGCACTGGCCGGTGCGGAAGTCTTCAACGGCCACGCGCTCGTCAACATAGGCCTTGAGCTCCAGGTCGGCGCCGTACTTTTGCATCTCCAGCGCGTAGTCTTTCGCGGAACTGAAGGCGTCGCCGGCGGTGCCCAGGATGTCGAACACACACATCCTTTGCTTGGCCAGTGCCGGCTGCGAAAGGCACAAAAAAATCCCGCTCAGGGCCAACGCCGAGGTGGCGCGTACACGGATAGTCATGGCTGCTGGCCCGCCATGCAGGCCCGGTTAGGAAAGTCGATCGGGGGGATGGGTCACGGTGATCATGCCACGCCGGGGATGTCGACTTTCGGCGGATTTACAGCGTGTGACAAACGCGGGCGGTGGCGCAGGTGGCGCATCAAGACCCGTTCCAGATCGTCGGTGCGAAAAGGCTTGCACAGATGATCGTCCATGCCGGCCTCAAGGCAGCGGCTGCGTTCCTGCGGCAGGGCATTGGCGGTCAGGGCCACGATGGGCGCGCGCAGCAGGCCCCGCTCGCGTTCCATGGCGCGGATGCGCTGCGTGGTTTCAAAGCCGTCCATGCCGGGCATCTGGCAGTCCATCAGGATCAGATCGGGTTGATGGTCCCGCAACCAGGCCAGGGCGCGGTGTCCCCCCTCGGCGACGAACGTCGACAGGCCAAGCTGCTGAAGCGCGGCATCGGCCACGATGGCGTTGACGGGGTTGTCTTCGATCACCAGCACCAGACGGGGCCCCTCAGATGCCGTGGTGTCCTCCAGCGCATTCAGCAGCCCGTCCTTGTCCGCCGCGCTGGCCGCACCGGAGTCTGTGAGCATGCCCGTGGACTCGGCCACCCGGGGCAATTTCAAGGTGGCCACGAACACCGAGCCCTGGCCCGGCGTGCTGGTGCAGCTGAGGTCGCCGCCCATGGCGCGACACAGCTTTTGCGCGATGGTCAGGCCCAGTCCCGTCCCGCTGTGGCGGCGTTGTGTGGCGTTGTCAACTTGGTGGAAGGCCTCGAAAATGAAGGGCAATTCGGCTGCCGCAATGCCGATGCCTGAATCTTGCACGGCCAGGGTCACCATGTCGCTGCCAGGCTGGCCCGAGACCCGCAGGATCACGCCGCCCTGTTCCGTGAACTTGATGGCGTTGCCCAGCAGGTTGTGCAGGACCTGACGCAAGCGGGCCGCATCGCCCAGCACCACGGGGCCTTCACCACCGCCATCCGTCAAGGTGTTCTCCAGCGTCAGCGTCAGCCCTTTGAAGCTGGCGTTGACCGAGGACACGGCCACCACGTCAGCGATGGCCGCGCCGAGGTCGAAGGCATGGTGATCCACTTGCACGCGATCAGACTCGATCTTGGAGGTGTCCAGCACGTCATTGATCACGGACAGCAGGTGCTCGCCAGAGCGCTCGATCAGGCTCAAGCGCTGTCGGGATTGGGGGCGCGCTTCCTGCTCACGCAACAGGCGCGCCAGCCCCATGATGCCGTGCAAAGGCGTGCGCAGTTCGTGGCTCATGGTGGCCAGGAATCGACTCTTGGCCTCGCTGTGGGCCTTGGTGACTTCCAGGGCGTGGGCACTTTCGTAGCGAAGGACCATCAGCTCTTCGAGGCGCCGCTGGGCACGGTGGGACTCCAGCCACAGCAACACCACAAACCCCAGCACGGAGACCCCGCCGAACACGCCAAAGGAATCGAGGCGGCTCAGGTCAAACAGCGCGTTGGGCAGCAGCAAGGGCACGATGAAGGTCCGTGCCGCGCGGGCATCGGGATTCAGCATGAAGACGCCCAGCGCGGCCACTCCGAGCAGGCAGGCCATGGCCAGGGCCAACAGGTCCAGCCGACCCAGGGGGGTGAGGTACCAGCCCAAGGCGCCCCAGGCCAAACCATCGAGCAGCAACAGCCCGAGATAGACCCGGTACCACTGGGGCAAGGTATGGTCCTGACTGTGCACAAACCGCCAGGCATGCACCGACGCCGTCGCGAGGAGCAGGCCCAAGGCGGCGAGCCAGCGCCCTATGTGCTGACCACCAATGACCGGGATCAAGAGCCAGCTCAGCAGCAGGGCGAAGATGGCTTGCGCCACGAAGGACTGCGGCATGTGCGCGAACAACATGCGCACGCGCGCATGGTGAACCCTGCGACTCATCACCGCCTCGGGTGCGTCGCTGTCCAGTCCACTGGCTACTCGGGCGGGGGCACTCATGTCAAAACTCCTGACGAGCCTGAGTATTGCTCGGCAGCGCTCAAGAGCCTCTGCAGGTAAGTGCGGGGTCGACCCCGGGTCGCGTGAATTGATGCCGCTTTGTCCTCCCGCGCGTGGGAGGTGCCTGGCGGCCCCGACCTCAGGGCTTGGTCAATCGGCCTACAACTGGCCCACGCAGCCGGGTGCGCCGCAGCGGCATTGCAAGCGGCCTGCGTGGTGGGTCGGGCCGTAGCCGGCCGTGAGTTCCTCGCCCACCTTGATGTCGCGCAGCGCATAGAAGGCCACACGACCTTGCTGGATCTTGAGCACCATGTTGGGCGCGCAGGAATGGTTGGCAAAGCGCAGCGGGTCGGTGGACTCGGTGGCGTCCACGGCACGGCTGTGCGAGACGGCGACCATGAAGATGCGGCCGGTGCGGCGTTCGGCGGCCTTGGCGCGCTTGAAGGCCTCGGCCGTGCTGACCGACTCCCCCCGGATCTCGCCAATCTTGCGCTGGGCCGCAATGGCTTCGAGCGCAAAAGCGCCCAGTCCATCGATGGCACTGGGGCGCACGTCAACGGCATATTTTTGCGGGTTGGCGGCTTGTCCGCGCGACACAGGGGCCGAAGCGGCCCTCGCGAGGTCGCCATCGGCTTGGGGCAGTAGAGGTCGCAGGGTCGGCATGGCGCCATTGTCAGACCTTGCGCGCCACGGTGTCAGATCGCCCGGCGCGCGCGCGCGGTCATGCGCGGCGCTGTGTGCGTTTCGTGCAATTTTTCCCAATAACCCACGGCTTTGCCCACCCATTCGCAATAGTGGGGATCGTCCGGCGCGTAGTAGGGGATGCCGCGTGCGGCAAATTCTTCGAGCTCCTGGGCCAGGGCAGCCTGGGGCGCCCCGTCCAATTCCAGCTCCAGCGCATGCAGCGCATGAACCCGCTTGATGGGCTCGGGGGCCATCAATTCAGCACGCAGGGTTTGCGAGGTGGTTTTGTGTGTCATCCCGGATCTCCGCCAACAGGGGTTCTTGGAATTTCGACACCAACCCCACCGCGCTTGAGCTGCTGGAGCAGATCGGGCGAAGAAGGGCGCCTCGGGCGTGACATCCGCCTCAACATTGCCCATTTCGCGCTGCATAAAGCCCTGCGCAGGCCGAAAGAGAAAGGCAATCCCGGCCTCCGCCAGCCACCACGCTCTTGTAGAGCCCCCTCACCGGACATGAACCGCATGGAAGCCTCGCTGGAACAAGAGCAAGTCATCGCCCCGCAAATGCCTTCCCGACGCCAGCCGCTGGCCTTTCGCACGCCTCAGAACCAGCCGCTGGTGCTGAGTGAGCACGAGCCCATTTGGCAGGCCGCGATGAGCGAGCCACACCTGGTGCACGACTACAAACTCGGCGAAGTGTTGGTGCACAACGGCGTCATCACGCCCGAAAACCTGCACGATGCGCTGGTGCAGCAACGCATCGAGGCGCAAGCCCATGCGCACCGCCCGCTGGGCCAGATCTTGCTCCGCTTGAACGCCATCACCGAGAGTGACCTGCAAGTGGCACTGGCCGCCACCATGAGCATGCCGGTGGTGGACTGCAGCACCTTGTCCCCTGAACGCGAGGCCCTGGCCTTGGTGTCGCGCGAGATGGCGCTGCGTGCGGGAGTGTTGCCGCTGCTGCTGCGCCACAGCACCTTGGTGGTGGCGATGGACGACCCGTGGCAGCGCGCCGTGCTCGATGAGTTGAGCTTCTTGACCAATCGGCGGGTGTTGCCGGTGATGGCCGCGCCAGGCACGGTGGAGTCCGCCATCACGCGTGCCTACGATGAGTTGCGCTGCCAGACCGATGCTGAACATGGCGCCGACATCAACGCGCTGGCACAAGCGTTGGCGCAAGACGTTCCGGAACTGCTGGTCAAGGACAGCAGCGAAGTGATCACCGAGTCCAGCAACGCCCTGGTGCGGCTGGTCAACAAGATGATCGAAGACGCCGTGCAGCGTCATGCCTCGGACATCCACATCGAATCGGCCTTGCAGCATGACACCGTGCGCATTCGCTTTCGGGTGGACGGCACGCTGGTGCCTTATCTGGAGTTGCCGCCACGCTACCGCCATGCGCTGGTGGCGCGCATCAAGATCATGTCCGATCTGGACATCGCCGAGCACCGCAAGCCGCAGGATGGCAAGGTCGACTTTGCACGCTTTGGCGGCACGGCCATGGAGTTGCGCGTGGTCACCGTGCCTACCGCGCACGGCCAGGAAGACGTGGTGCTGCGCCTGCTGGCCGGCGCCAAGCCACTGCCGCTGGCGGCCATCGGCCTCAACGAGCACAACCTGGTGGCGCTGCGCCAGAGCTTCGCCAAACCCTATGGCCTGATCCTGATCTGCGGGCCCACCGGCTGCGGCAAGACCACCTCGCTGCATTCGGTGCTGCGCGAATTGAACGATGGCGAGCGCAAGATCTGGACCGCCGAAGACCCGATTGAAATCACCCAGGCCGGCCTGTGCCAGGTGCAGGTCAACCCCCGCATCGGCTGGACCTTTGCGGCGGCCATGCGCACCTTCCTGCGCGCCGACCCCGACGTGATCATGATTGGCGAGATGCGCGATGAAGAGACCGCTCGCATCGCCATTGAGGCCTCACTCACCGGGCACCTGGTGTTCTCGACGCTGCACACCAACTCGGCGGCCGAGAGCATCGCGCGCCTGCTGGAGATCGGGCTGGACCCCTTCAACTTCTCGGACTCCTTGTTGGCCGTGTTGGCGCAGCGCCTGGTGCGCCGCCTGTGCCCGCAGTGCAGCCGACCGGAGTTGGCCAGCAGCGACGCCATCGACGGCTTGCTGCACGAATACCTGCACAGCGCGCGCGATGCCAGCTCGATCCAGCCCGACACCTTGCTGGCCGACTGGCGCCACCGTTTTGGTGACGAACAAGGGCGCCTGCGCCTGCGGCACAAGCAAGGCTGCGTGGCCTGCAACCAGCGCGGCTACAAGGGCCGCCTGGGCTTGCACGAATTGCTGGTGGCCGACGACCCCATCCGCCAGCAGATCCGCCACCGCGCCGCTGCGGCGGACATCCTGCAGTCCGCCCTGAACGGCGGCATGCAAACCCTGCGACAAGACGGCATCGAAAAAGTCTTGCAGGGCCTGACCGACATGAGCGAAGTGATTGCCGCCAGCAACACGTGAGGCGCCTTGCGAATCCTCGTAAAGCCCGGTATTCCCGGGCTTTTTTTTGGCTGGTATTTACCCTGGTTATGCGGCTTTTGTAAGGGAACTTCTTACAAAACAAGCAGGTGCACACCGACCTGTCTTACAGCCACTCCCCTATCAAGAAATTTTGGACTGGCCCCCAGAATTCATTCCATGGTGAGACGAAATCAACGCGACACCGACAACACGCCGACCGCCCCTAGACACCTGGAGACACACATGAACGCCGACCAAATCCTGATGGAAATTCGCGAAACCAATCTGTCGTACCTGATGCTGGCGCAAAGCCTGATCCGTGCCGACCGCGAACAAGCCCTGTTCCGTCTGGGGCTGTCGGAATCGGCCGCCGACCTGATCAAGATGTTGTCGCCCGCCCAGGTTCTGAAGATTGCCTCTGGCAACACCCTGCTGTGCCGCATGCGTGTCGATGATGACTTGGTCTGGACTCTGCTGACCAGCCACGGCAAGAGCAACGCCAATGACGGTGCGGGCCGCCTGCACGCCAACATCCTGATGGCCGGGCGCCATCAAGAAGCCGCCTGATCGCCGCGTTCGACGCAGCCCGCTCATCCCGACACCCTATTCATTAAAGAGACCTGACCATGCGCGCCAAAAGCCTGTTGACCGAAGCCAAGCAGATCGACCGTGCCGTGACCCTGATCAACCTGGGCGCCCGCCTGCAGGTGTTGGAGTCCGAGACCGATCTGTCGTATGAGCGCCTGCTGCGCCTGTACAAGGAAGTCGCAGGCCGCTCGCCATCGAAGGGTCAACTGCCGTTCTCGACCGACTGGTTCATGACCTGGCAGCCCAACATCCACTCGTCGCTGTTCCTGAACATCCACGAGTACATGAACAAGGCCTCGGAGATGGACGAGATCGATGCCGTCATCAAGGCCTACCAGCTCTACCTGGAGCAGACGCAGAGCCAGGGCCTGGAAGCGCTGCTGTCCGTGACGCGCGCCTGGCGCCTGGTCAAGTTCATCGACAACGGCATGCTGACGATGACCAAGTGTTCCAAGTGCGGCGGCCACTTCGTCAGCCACCCCCATGAAATCTCGCGCCACTATGTCTGTGGCCTGTGCAACCCCCCAGCACGTGCCGGCAAAGGCAAGGCCACGGGCGCCCTGCACATGCATTGAGTTGAACCGTTTCTTGCTTGTCCTCCACTAGCGGCACGCCAGTGCTTAGCTTTCAGCGGGTCCTTCATGGACCCGTTTTTTTTTGCCTGACGGATGGGGCTTGCTTGAGCACCACCGGCGCATTGATGTCGGTGGCGACCTGGCGCACAAACTGCTGGTAGGCCTTGACGGCTTCGGGGGAGCAGACATTGCCGGGCGTGCGGTCGTCGAACACGCGCTGGACCGTCAAGCGCTGGCCCTTGAGCACATAACGGGCGCGATAGGACAGCACATCATGCTGGAGGGTGACCTCCTTGGGGATCGACACCACCTTGACGCCCTTGGGGAACTGGAAGGTGTAGTCCTCTTCCGAGCGGCCACCACCGCACAGGGTGTCCGCCGTTTCCTCCGGGGCCTTGTCGGCCTCGTTCACGAAGTTGACGATCGGGCTTTCGTTGTAGAGCAAAGGCTCGACCTTGAAGGCGCCGCCGCCCGGCAACGGGAAGAGTTTCTTCACCGTGAAGTTGGCGCGATAGCCGAAGGTGTCACGCACCTCTTTGGGATCTTCCTTGGTGAAGACCCCCTGGCCCTGCCGATCGATGCCGCGAAAGAAGATGGTGACCATCTGGTCCTCGACCTCCTTGGGCACCGCCCGCAAACTGGCGCGCGAGTTCACCGCGTACAGGCCCTTCAAGGCCACCTTCACTTCGCCCGTGGCCGAGCCATCGGCACGCACCGTGACCATGGTTTTCATGCGCTGCTGATTGCTGCCCACCGGCGGAACCGGCGTGCGTGCGCCGTCCTGGTAGCCGTCGACCCGCAGCACCGGCTTGTCGGCATCGGCCACGGGCAGCATGCCAAAGGGCGTGTCGTCCGAGGTCGTGTCCACATACAGGTCCAGGCTGGGGATGTAGTTGATGACGTGATCGAGCGCGGACGCCACCGGCACTTTGGGCAGGCGATAGGCATTGCCCGCATTGATCAGCGCCTGCGTGCTCGCAATCCCCTTGGCGGCCAGCAGGGCCTGCAAGAGCGTGGCGTGGTCTTTGCAATCGCCCACATAGTTGTCCAGCACGTACTCGGGATCGTGCGGCACCACATTGCCCAGACCAAGGCAGGGGCCCACGTGGCCCAGGGTGTCACTCACCCACCGCGATAAGGCGGCGGCCATCTCGCGCGGGGTCCTGAGGCCCTTGGTGAGGTCATCGGCCAGCTTTTGCACGCGCTCGCTCACCACCGCCTTGGCCTGGGCCTGCGTGCGGTAGGCCTTGGCGAGGTCGGCATAACTGCGAAAGGTCGAGAAGCTCAGGCCTGGATCCTGATCTCGGTCGACGACCGAGAAATCCTTGCGCTGGCTCGGCACCGGCTGCTTGTTGTCCCAGGCCCATTCGATGACCTTGCGGCCGTCTTTCTCGACGTTCTGCACCTCGCGCAGATCGGTGACCCGGTACTGCGTCCAGAGGGCGGCCGGTGCATCCACCTTGATGCGCACGTCGTCATAGGCGGTGGCCCGATCGAAGGTGTCCATGACCGAGAACTGCCCGGGGAACATGGGCTCGGCGCCGACCCGTCGGTAGGACAGGACCACCGTGTCCCCCACCGCCACGTCGGGGAAGGTCACGCTCAGGGTGCTGCGATCGCTTCCATCCTCGGCCTTTACCTGGACATTGGCTGGCGGCGCATCGATGCGCCGCCCATCGCGCTTGCGGGTGTAGGCCTCGATCAGCTCGACCTTTTCAAGGCGGGTGCTGTAGTCCAGCGAGGTTTGTCGGGCCTGCGCCACGGCCTGCGGCTTGAGCACGGTCATGGCCCATTCGCGCTGTTGCGTGCTCGAACCGTCGTCCTTGAGCGTGTAGGTGGTGGCGTGGTGCACCGTGCGCGTGAGCAAGTCCGGCGCATCGGCGAGCGCCAGGCTCGATTGCAGGAGCACACACAGTGCAGCGACAGGCTGCCAGAGATGCAGTTTCAAAGTCGATCCTTCAGCGTTCGATGGGATGAACGATCTTACCGACCAACTCGCACGCCGGGCATGGTGAAATAAGCCGATGCAGCAGCCCCCTACCCCACCGACTTTCGTTCGCTACCCGGTCACCTTCACCGGCACGGGCCCGCAATACCGCCGGTTGTGGACCCGCAACACGCTGCTGCTCTTGCTCACCCTGGGGCTCTACTACCCGTGGGCCATGGTCAGCAAGTTCAAATATTTCTACAGCCACACCCTCATTGCGGGCCACCCCCTGGGCTATCACGCCAATGCCGCGCAATTGTTTGCGGGCAATGTGATCGCCACCATCGTGCTCAACGCGGTGTACTACGGCATTTCCAAGACGGGGGATTACGCCGTGGTCGGCGCGGCCGCTCTGCAAATCCTGACGGCGGCCCTCACCCCCTTGCTGCTACAGGGCTTCTTGCAGTTCCAGCTCATGCACACCAGCTGGCGCGGCCAGCGCATGGGGCTCAATGCCAGCCCCGCCGACGCCTACAAGTCCATGGGCGCGCCCACGCTGGTCTACACCGTCTCGGGCATCGTGGCCGTGTGGGCGGTGTTGGCGGCGCAGGCCGGCCAGATCGAACGGGCCTGCTGGCTGGGTCTGGCGGGAACCGCCGGCCTGTGCATTGGCCTGCCTTTCCTGTACTACCGCTACAAATGTCACCAGCATCGCCATGCCGTGTTCGGGCCCTTGCGCAACGAGCAGCCCTTGGCGTTCAATGCAGACTCCACGGTGTGGACGCGCACGGCCCTCATCGCCATCCTGGCGGTGTTCGGCCTGGTGCTGCCTCTGGCGGTGGCGCTGTCCAGCCAGACCGGGTTTGACATCCGCGATCTGGGGCGATTTTCGCGCCTGAGTCAGAGCCATGTCCTGTCCACACTGATGGTGGTGGGGCCGGTGCTGTTCATCGGCACGGCGCTCATGATGGCCCTGCCGTATCCTTACCTGAGCGTTCAACTGCAAAACCGCCTGTGGTCCCAAACGGGGCACCGCCAACTGCGGTTTGAAAGCCAGGTGCCCGTGGTGCCGCATTTGAAACTCACGGCCCGGCATTGGGGGCTCATCGTCTGCACGTTGGGCCTTTATTACCCGCAGGCCCTCATCATTGAAACGCGGGCGCGGCTGCAGGCTGTTTCCGTGCTGATCATGGGCGATGTTGCCGACCTGCTGCCCGACCCGCCAAGTTAGGGATACCGAAGGTTCAGGGGCGCGGGCACGATGCTTGCCACGGTCTTTGTGACACTTCAGGAGATGATATGAACAAGCTTTCCCTGGCCCTGCTCGTCCTGTTGGGCGCCTTCAGTGCTTATGCGCAGGCCGAACCCACGGGCGTCACCGAGTCCACCGACCCGGAAAAAATTTCCGCCATTGAGCAACACGCGCAAGAATTGCAAGCAAAACAGGCCAAAGCGCCGCTGCCCACCGAGGCCACCAGCGCTGGCAAGAAGAAGGCCCGCCATCATCGAAAGGCCCGCATGCATCAGGCCCAACCGGACATGCAGCCGGCGCCGGGCGCCAGCGCGCCCATGATGCAATATTAGGGTGCAGCGAATCGCCCGGCTCGGAAGTCTTCCACGGCCTGAAAGATTTCGTCCTGGCGGTTCATCACGAAGGGGCCGTACTGTGCAATCGGCTCCTTCAGCGGCTTGCCTGCGATCAGCAGGGCGCGGGTCGGCGTCTCGCTGCGCAGCAGCACGCCATCATGATCGGCGCCGTTCTGCAAAATCGCCATGCGTTGCGCAGGCACCTGCGTGTCACCCACCCGCAGTTCACCCCGGTACACGTAGACAAAGGCGTTGTGCTCGGGCGGCAAGGCTTGCGCAAAACTCGCGCCCGCCGGCAGGTGCAGGTCCAGGTACAGCGGCTGAGTGGCCTGGCGCTGGACCGCGCCGCTCACACCATGGCTGGCGCCTGCGATCACGCGCACCGTCACGCCTTGCGGCGTGCTGAACTCGGGGATGTCACCGCTCTGGATGTCGCGATACCAGGGCGCCATCATCTTGTCCTGCCCGGGCAAGTTCAGCCAAAGCTGAAAGCCTTCCATGCGCCCTTCTTCCTGTTCCGGCAGTTCGGAGTGGATCACGCCGCGTCCGGCGGTCATCCACTGCACCCCCCCGTTTTGCAGCAGGCCTTCGTGACCGGCGCTGTCGCGGTGGCGCATGCGCCCGGCGATCATGTAGGTGATGGTCTCAAAGCCCCGGTGCGGGTGGTCGGGAAAGCCGCCGATGTAGTCCTGCGGGTTGTCGGTGCCAAAGGCATCGAGCATCAGGAAGGGGTCCAGCCGGCGCTGCAGTGGCTGCGTCAGCACCCGGGTTAGTTTGACCCCCGCCCCGTCCGAGGTGGCTTGACCGGTGATCAGGCGCTCCACTCCACGGGGATGCGCAACAACGGTGGCGGTGGTCATGGTGAACTCCTTGCGTGAGAGGCTGCCTCAGGCGGGCAGGGCCGCTTCGATCTGGGCCTGGGCCGAGGCGAAAGCCGCTTGTTCGGCGTCGGCGCCCATGGCCAGGCCTTCGGCGTACACAAATTGCACGTCGCTCATGCCCAAGAAGTTGAACACCGTCGTCAGGTAGGGAACCTGGCTGTCGGCCGGCGTGTTGCGGTACTGGCCACCACGGGTCAGGGCCACATAGACCTTCTTGTTCTTGAGCAGGCCTTCGGGACCCTTGTCGGTGTATTGAAAAGTGACCTTGGCGCGCGAGATCGCGTCAATCCAGTTCTTCAATTGTGCGGGCACCCCGAAGTTGTACATCGGCACGCCCAGCACCACCACGTCGGCGGCCTGGATTTCAGCGATCAGCGCATCATCAATGGCGACTCGGGCGGCCTGTTCGGGGCTGCGCTGCTCGGCCGGGGTGAACAGGGCTTGCAGGGCGGCTTCGTCGAGTTCGCGCAAGGGCGCACGACCCAAGTCGCGCACGGTCAGCTGGGCGGCGGCTTGGGCCCCGCGCAGGCGCTCGACAATGGACGTGGCCAGGCGGCTGGAATGTGAGGCGTCAGCGCGTGAGCTGGAATTGATCTGGAGGATGTTCATGGAGACTCCGGTGTCAGGTTCGGTTTCGATGGACTCAGTTTATTTATCCCGCCAGAAATCCGGAAGTCGCGAAAATCGATAACATTGTTCCACCTGAAGAACAATGGTGGCGCCCTTGAAGCCGATGCACATTGAACCCAATGACCTGTTGCTGTTTGCCCGCGTGGTGGGCGAGGGCAGTTTCAGCCGCGCCGCCGAACGCCTGGGGCTGCCCAAATCGACCGTGTCGCGGCGCATCTCGGGGCTGGAGACGCAACTGGGTGAGCGCCTGCTGCTGCGCACCACCCGCAAGCTCACGGTCACCGATTTTGGTCACGGGGTGCTTGAGCATGCCCGTCAGGTGGTCATCGAGGTGGACGCAGCGGCCGCGCTGGCCCAGCACCGCCAGATCGAGCCCAGCGGGCGCCTGCGCCTGTCCATGCCCTCGGATTTCGCCAACCTGGTGCTGGGGTCGCTGTTGGCCGACTTCATCGCTCGCCATCCGGCCATTGAGCTGGAAGTGGACCTGTCGCCGCGCCGGGTCGACCTGATCGGCGAGAACTTCGACCTGGCCATCCGCATGGGCGAGCTGGCGGACGACGCCTCGCTGGCGGCGCGTCGGCTGGCGGTGTTTTCAGCCGGGGTCTACGCCTCGCCCCACTACCTGACACACCGGGGGGTGCCGTCCGAACCCGAGGCGCTGATCGAGCACGACGCGCTGCACCTGCTGCAGCGCAGCGGCGAGCCCGCGCCTTGGGTGTTTCGCCGGGGCGAGCAACGCTGGCAGGGCCTCCCGCCGGGCCGCGCCACGGCCAATTCGCCGGAGCTGCTGATGCGCCTGGCGCGTGCGGGCGCCGGCATCACCGTGTTGAGCGACCACTTTGCCGCGCCCTATGTGCGCAGTGGCGAGCTGGTCCCTTTGCTGCTCGACTGGAAGCTGCCCGCCACGCCCGCTTGGGCGGTGTTCCCCGGGCGACGGCTCATGCCCGCGCGCACCCGGGTCTTGCTGGACGCCTTGCAGGCCGAGTTTTCGGGACCCGAGTGCCAGCAAGCGCTGGGGCCCTTGAAGGCAGGCTAGATCGGCAGGGCCGGCCCTTCACGCCCGAGCACCGCCAGTGCGCCGCAGCCGCGTGTCTCGTACAGGTCCACCCGGTCCACCTGCGGCAAGACCGCGCGGGCCTGCTGCAAGATCCAGTGCGCCACGCTGGCGGTGTCGCAGTCGGCCAGGTCCGCGATTTCCTGCAAGGGCTGGTGGTCCAGCCTTTTGAAGATCGGGGTGAACAAGTCCTTCACATCGCCAAAGTCCACCGTCCAGCCCATCACCGCATCGAGCGGCGCCGACAGGTGCAGGCGCAAGGTGTAGGTGTGGCCATGGACATGGCTGAGCGGGTCGGACTCAGGCGCGCGCTTGAGCAGCAGCGCGCTGTCCAGCGTCATCTCCTTCCAGATGCGGTAGTCGCTCCCATTGAAGTTGGCGCCACACGAGCCGGTCTCGTAGACCGTCACCCAGGACAGCTCGGGCAACACGCCCTTCAGGCGCTGCCACAACCAGCCCGCGATGACCTCGCTGGTCGGGTTGCTCAGGCCCTCGATGTCATTGAGGTACTTCTGGTGGAACTGGTAGTGGAAGGGCGTCCAGACCTCGTCCAGGTGGTCGTAGTCGATGCTGATGTCGCGCCCGCCAGCGTCTTGATTGGCGTGCAGGATCACCTCGAAACCATGGCCATGCAGGCGCCCGCACTTGTGCCCCAAGGGCACATTGGGCAGCTGATGGGCCGACTGAAATCGATAGCGCCGCCAGACATGGGCGTGGTCGTGCCGATCCAGGTCCACGCCTTGGTCCGCCGTGCTTTGAATGCCCACCTGCTCCAGGCCAGGCACATCGAGCTGATCGCGCAACCAGCGGGCGATGTTTTCATCGGTGGGCGAGGCCAGCACCTCGTTCAACAGGCGGTAATCCAGCACGCGGGTGCAGGCGTCCAGTTTTTGCCCCAAAGCCTGCACCTCGCCTCCCGCAAAGGGGGCCCAGCCGAGCGGCAAATCCGCACGGATCTTGGCCACGAAGCTGTGCCCGTGAAGCCGTTGCCCCCGGTGCCCTTGCGGCAGCACGCCCACTTGGCGGGCCGATTCGAATCCGCACGATGCGGTGTGTAGGGTGATCGTTGTCATGGGGTGGACAATACAAGAAACTCAATCACCCGGCGCAAACGCCCTGCCTTACTTAAGCACGGTGCCCGTGGCATCGCGCACCTCGACCTTGATCGGGATGCCTTGCCCCACGCTTTGGGTGACGGTGCAAAACGCCTCGAACTGAGCCAGCACCCGATCCAGGTGCTCCAGCGCCCCGGCGGCCACGCCCAGTTGCAGGCGCGCCGTCATGGACAGCACCCGCACGCGGCCTTCGGCATTGCGCCCCACCTCGGCCTGCACCTCGCAGCGGATCGGCTCGGGCGCCTGCTTGAACTTGCGCAAGGCAAACAACAGCGAGTCCGACAGGCAATTGCCCACCGCCGCCGCCAGCAGCTGCACCGGCGAGGGCCCCCGGCCTTGGCCCAAGGGGGTCGGCTCGTCGCAAAGCAGCCCCGGAACCTCGTCGCCAAACTCGACGCGGAACTGGTAATCGTGCTGCTGCGTCAGCGAGACAAGAACGGTTTGCTCAGACATGGTCGGGCTCCTTGTGAAACATTCAAAACCTTCGCCGGGATGGCAAGGTGTTCACTCTATTGACAAACAATATATGTGTCAACATAATGATTGCCATGCCCGCGATTGACTTGCCATCCACCCACCTTGAGGCCTTGCAAGCTTCGGCTGAAAAGGCCTGCGCCTTGCTCAAGGTGCTGGCCCACACCGATCGCCTGATTTTGCTGTGCCGCCTCGCCCAGGGTGAGTTCTGTGTCAGTGAGCTGGAGGCCGATCTTGGCATCCGTCAGCCCACCTTGTCCCAGCAACTTGGGGTGCTCAGGCAAGAGGGGCTGGTGGACACGCGGCGCGACGGCAAACACATTTACTACCGCATGATCAGCGCCGATGCCGTCGCCGTGATGCAGGTGTTGCACAGCCGGATCTGCGGCTTGGCTTGATTTTGATTCCACTGGAGACCATGATGACCTTGAGCGTTCCCACCACGTCCCTGTGCCCTGAGTTCACGGTGTGCGGCCAGATTTCGGTGGCCGATGTGGCGGTACTGGCCCGTCAGGGCTACCGCAGCATCATCAACAACCGCCCGGACGGTGAGGGCGGCCCAGACCAGCCCAGCAGTGCTCAGATCCAGGCCGCCGCCGAAGCCTTGGGCCTGCGTTATGTGCACTTTCCGGTGCCCAACCTGATGATCAGCCAGGCACAACTGGACGAATACCAACGCACTTGCGCCGACCTGCCACACCCCATGGTGGCCTTCTGTCGATCCGGTGGCCGTGCCAGCGCCCTGTTCCAGGGCTGCGGTGGGCAAGTGGGTCGTTGCGGGGGTTAAGTAACGCGACGCGATCAACAGGCCTTACGATGGGTGTCCTACAAGCCAACTGGACAACACCATGCGCCTGATCCGTTTACCCCTGCTGTGCCTGTTCTTGAGTCTCCTGGGCGGGTTCGCCCACGCCGCGAGCGCCTGGGAGCCCGTACGGCAAGGCCGGGCCCGCGACGACATCAGCACCTGGGTGCGCTCGGTCGAGGGCACGGCCGTCAAGGCCTTTCGCGGCGTGACCGAGGTTCAGTACCCCCAGCTCACCGTGCTGGCCCTGCTGGCCGATGTCCCGAATCTGTCCAGCTGGATCTATCAGTGCAAAAAAGCCGGGCATCCCGACAGCGCCCCTGCAGGGCAGGTCTATGCCCAATTCAAAGGCATCTGGCCCGCCTCGGATCGTGATGTGCTGTTCCAGACCTCGGTGAGCCAGTTGGAAGATCAGGTGGTGTTCATCCACTCGGTGAATGTCGAGGGCTACCCGCCGCAAGACGACTACGTTCGCATGACCTCGCTGAACAACAGCTTTCGACTGACGCCCCTCAAGGATGGCTGGACGCGTGTCGAGTTTGAAACCCAGGTCAACATCGGGGGGCTGGTGCCAACTTGGCTGGCCAACCTCATCGCCACCGATGCGCCTGTGGCCACCCTGAAAGGCCTGCGTCAGCAACTGCAGAGCAAGCCCCAGTACCAGATCAAATCGGTGGACCAGCTGCCGCCGCACTTCCGCAAGATTAGCCCGCTGTGAAGCAGGCTTGAGGGAAGGCGGCTGCGCCCCTAGTTCAAGGGGAAGAACTCCGCATACACCAGCCGCTCTTCGACCACGCGGCGGCGCCACTGTGACCCACCGTGTTGTTCGGGCACGGTGCGGTCGGTGTAGTAGCGTTCGAATTCGCGCAGCACCAGTCGTGCCGGGCGGCCACCGACCTCGGGCAAGGGCGCACCAGCCTGCCAGATCACCGGGTCGAACAAACCGGGCGGGAGGGTGATGACGCCACCCCCCAGCGAAGTCTTGGTCGCCGTGTCGATGCGTGGCACCTGGGTCGCAAAGCTGATCGGGTTGCCCAGGCGCCCCGTGCGCGTGGTCTGCGTTTCGGTCAGCGACACCGCATGGGTTTTGAAGATGGACGGGCCATTGGTGTCGATCTTGCCGCCGGGGGGCACCGCCAGACTCGATGCCAGCGTGCTCACGTCACTCCAGGCCAGGTCGCTGTCGATGGCAGGGTCGCGCGTTTGCAAGACCAGCTCGACGCGGTTGCGACCGCTTTCCAGCGCGCTGCCCAACGGCGGCATCACGGAGACATTGCTGTAGGGGCCGTCTGCATCGGGCGTGAAGCGCAAGCGCATCGGGCCATGGTCCGGCACCGGGCCATGCAGGCTCACCGACACGCGATGGTCTTGCACGCTCAACTCGGCCGAGCGGCGCGGCAGCACTTGCGCAAATTCAGCCTGCACCACGCGCGAGATCTTGGCAAAGGGCAGCGACTGCGGTTGGTAGCGCACCAGCGCCAGGCGCACAAAGGGCATGTAGCTCAGGCCAGGGTTCAATTCGATGTCGACAAACCAGAGCTTGCGGCTGTCGTCCCATTCGACGCGGTGGCCCACCACGACCACGGGCTGAGTAAACTTGGGTGTGGCGGTGTCGGCCGGGTCCTGCAACTCGACCAGGCCCACGGTTTCGCTGGCCACGGCGCGCGGGAAATCGTGCGCCGTGATGTTGGGCTTGGGCAGGGCCGAGTCGAACAAGGGGTCCAGGCCCCATTGCGTGACGTAAGGCTGCAAGGCATCGCGCATGCCTTGGAAGGCGGCGCCATCGGGCAGCAGCACCACGCCCAGCAACTCGCCGTCGCCCGAGCTGAACCATGGCCGCTCCAGGTAGACCCGCAGCCCGTTGCCAAAGCGTGTGCTGGTTTGCCTGGGCAACTGGGCACCGAGCACCTGCCGCCACTGGAAGGTCGGGACCGCGTAGACCACTTGCGGCGATGCGGGTGGCGCGGTGTTGGGCACGATGGTGCCGCTGGGCACGGCGCCGGCCACGTTGAACAGCATCGGCGCGCCGTAGTCCGTGGCGCCGCCCACCAGCGCCAGCGTTTCGAGGGTGGGCGGGCCAACGCGTGTAACCTTGTCGGTCTGGGCAAAGAGCGAGGGCGGCAGGTATTCGCGAAAGCGGGTCGTCGCCACCAGGTGGTAGGTGACCAGCCGGAATCGCGTGTCGCCAAAGTCTTGGCGGTTGCCCGGGCTGCGCGGCGTCGCTGGCGAGGGGTTGTTCGGGTTGGGTGAGTTGACGTTGTTGGCCGCGGCCGCAGCGGCCAGACCAAACTGGTTCACATGGTTTTCGGACAGGGGGATCTCGCCAAGCTGACCGTGCAGCGTCACCAACTCAGGGCGATCGCGGGCCGGGTCGTCGTGCCACTCCGCCCATTGCGCCTGCACTTCGAACTTGCCCGAGCTGGGCCCGTGCAGTTGCACCCAGCCATCCAGGTCCGCCGTGTGAGCACCGGCGGTGCGCCGAGCTTGGAGCTTTTGCAGCCTGGGCGAGCACACCGGCTGTTGCGTGGCGTGCACCATCACCAGCGATCGATAGGGTGTGACCATCCAGTGCAGGCCCAGCAGCGCCGACTGCAGCACCGCTTGGCGCTGTCCGGCGGTGTCGGTCCATTGCGGGATGCCCAGGTGGCTGGCGAAATGCGGGTGCACGAAGCTGGCATAGCGCAGCCGTGCGATGCGGCCTTTGGGCAGGAACAGCGTCAGCGTGCGGGCCATGGGGTCCCATTTCGGCAGCCCATCGTCAGCGTAGGTTTCGCCGCAGGGGCCGTCATCCAGTGTGGCGAGGCGTTCGGCAAACACCAGGCGCAACCCTTGGCTGTCAGGCCAGTCGTTGCGATAGGTCACCAACAGCACTGGCTGCTGATTCGGGCCAGGCACCACCGCCGCGCCGGGCCCGAGCATCAGCGGCAGCGCCACCGCCGGGGCGATGCCCGGAATGGCGTGGCCGGCCTCGGCGCGGATCGACACACCGGCCGCCGCGCCATCGGGCAGGTAGGGCGTGTCGATCAGCGCTTCTCGGTGAATGATGTACTGCCCACCAACGAGGCGATCGCCGGTGGGGTTGTCGGCCTTGGGCAAGTGCAGCGGCAGCGTGGTGCTGGTGGCAACGTCCTTGACGCTGGCGGGAGTGACCAGCTCAAGCTGCGCGCTTGGGGTGCTGTCCAGCAGCGTGCCGGCTTCGCGTGCGGCGGTGGCATAGGCCTGTTTGATCGCGGCGGGGGTGCCGAGGTCGAAATTGGCGTCGAACAGGCCATGCTGTTCGCATTGCAATTGCGACGATTTCGGGGGCACCAGATGGCGCTCGTTGACGTCCGCGTATTCAAAGTCGGCGCTGGCCGGTTTGGCCGTCTCGGTGACGAAGTCGGTGCTGCTCAGGTAGGCGCTGGTGTCGGCGTTGTAGTTGCTGCGGATCACCATGCGTTCCAGCGACTCGCCTTCGCTCACGCGGTGCCGGTGTACCAGCGCGGGTGGGTCCACCGGCTCGAAGCGCAGGTAGCTCACGGGTTCGGTCGCCTGTTCCAGGTCGCCCAGGCCGGGGTCATCGGCGCGCAGGCTGTTGCCGGCCAGGTCGACGATGCGGGCTCGAAAGCGGTAATCAAAGCCAAACCGCAGGCGTGGCAGGGTGCCCTTGCGGGCCTTGAAGTTCACGGCCAGGCCATTGCCCCGTTCGGCCTGTTCATCGACGCCGCCCACTTGCTCGCCCTGCAAACCGCTGTCCGTGGCGGCATCGGGTTTGATGGTGAGGCCGGGGCGCGGGGCTGCCAGGCTCCAGCCGGTCCAGCGAAAGAGGGTTTCGTGCAGGTAATGGTCGTCCCCGCCGTCGCCCGTGGTCGAGGCGCTTTTCACGTAGCCCTCGTCGGCTTGCAGCGGCACAGGGGTGTCGGCTTGCTTGATGAGGCGGTAGTCGCCTTCGCGCCAACACAGTGAGCGCCATTGGTCGTGCCGCGCATCAACGCGGTAGCCACGCAGGACATCTTCGATGAACAGCACAATATTGTTCGACGCGGCAGGCGTGGTCTCGATGGTCTTGTTCTTGAGCGCGGTGGCCGCCGCGGTGAACGCGACCTGCGCGGCGCGGCCGTGGCGCAAGACGCCCAGACCGCCCGAGCGCAAGGCCGCCACTGGCTGCTTGTCGCCCGTGGTGTAGGTGACCTGCCCGTCGGTGCCTGGCGTGAGGTGACGCACCACCAGGTTTTGTGCGGTGACCAAAAAATCCGTCGTCTTCAAGGCCGCGCCATCGGGGTCCACCTGGTAGACGTCGAACTCGCTGCGCTCGTCTTTGAGGGTGTTCAGCGTGCTTGGCAAGGTCGGGTCGACGGTGCCTGCCAAGCGCAGCAGTCCGTCGGCATGGTCATGCGTGCGGGCGCGCGTGTTGAAGCGTTCCGGGCTGGCCCTGAAGGCCGTGCGTGGGCGGCTGTCGGGGTCGGACGCGCCCTGCGGGTGGGGCACGCCCCAGCGCACAAAGGCAGCCAAGGTGCCCTCAACGGTGGGCTGTCCACGCAAGCCCGCGTCGATCGGGTTGTCGGCCGGCAAGGCGAAGTCAAGGATCAGGCCGAGGGCGCGCAGCAGATCGGGATGGTCGGCCAGGGAGGCCACGATCTGGTGGAAGTCGAACTCAGGGGGCTTGATGGGGGCGTTCACGCCTTTCAGGTCGGGCCGGCGTTTGGCCAGGTCGGCGGCCGTTGGCGCTTGGCGGCGGTAAAAGCGCGTCGCCTGGTAGAAGGTGTATTCATCGGCGGTGCGGAACTGACTCATCAGGGCCGCATCGGGCCCGTTCAGTGCGGGGTCGTGCCAGTCGGGCGGCAACACGCGAATCGGGAAGCTGCCCGCGGGCTGTTGGCCATCCAGGCCCACCACCGCGGCCTCGTATCGACTCGTGGGGCCAAACACCTGGCGCGACAGGCGCGCCTCCACGCCTTCCTTGTTGTCGTCGTCAAAGAAGCGATTGAAGCCGTTCGGGTCGGCGATTTCGATCGTGCGGTCGCCCAGCACCACGGTCTGGGTCGCGGTACCCAGGCTACTGAGCAGGCCCTTGAGGGCCGGGTCGGCATGGCGCCAGGGCAGCAGCGTCGGGTGCTCGTCGCTCGATTGCTGGGCCAGATCGCCATAGTGCTTGCGGGTGAAGCCCAGCACATTGCGGATCGGGTAGGAGCGCAGGTTGACCTGACTCATGTCCTTGAACACGAAACCCGCCACCGGTGTGCTCGGCGGCAGCAGGGTGTTCCACAGGCTTTGTCGCGTCCAGGGGCTGAGGTCGGGGGCAGGCAGCGGCTCAAGCGGCAGCACGGCCCCGTTCACATCAAGCGCGAACTTCAAGTGCGACAAGGTGCTGGGCCAGTCCCGAAAATCCTGGTAGGCATCGAGTGTTTGTTCGTTCGCCTTGTCGGGGCGAAGTCGCGGAGACACCACCACCGACACGCGCAAGCGCCCCTTGAGCGGACCTTCTTCAATGCGGCCAAAAGGCAGCGCTGTCCAGATGATTTGTTGTTGGGCCATGAATGCCTCGTGTGATCCGTGTATGCCGTGCGTGTCAAAAATGAGCGTGGCTCAGGCGAAGGCCTCGACGTAGTCGCGCCAGGCGTAGTCGGTGGCCTGTCCGGGCGTGTCGTCGATCAGTGTGAGTTCCTGCACCAGGTCGAGTGCGGGCTGCAAGCCCATCAACTGGCGGAAACTCGGGTCGCCGTTGGAGCCGGAGAACTTGCGCTCGCAGGTGACGGTGACGCTGGCCGAAAACATGAAGACCGAGACCTCGATCGTCAGTTGTGCCTTGCCGGAAACTTTGCCGCTGTCGAACTCGTAGCGCAACTCCAGGTACAGCTCCAGCGATGCCGAGATCAGCCCCAGCACGCTGACATGGCCGCCAAGGCGGAAATAGCCGGTCAGCGAGGCGGCGGTTTTCTCCATGCGGAAGTACACGCCGGCCATCACGTGCACGCCGCCGCTGGCCACGCCGAAGTCCACCGAAATGCTGGCGCCAAACTCGAAGGCCGCCTCCAGGATCTGCACCCCGCTGGGGTCAATGGTGACGCCAAAGAATCCGCCCCCGCCGAACAGCGACACCGTGAGGTTGAACGGCTGCTCGCGGGTGCAGAAATTGAAGCGCACCGACAGCGGCTGGCCGATGAAAGGCACCGTGAAGCCCGCGCCCAGGCTGAGATTGGTCAGCGAGAACATGCCGACCGCGATGTTGGGCAGCGACACCGAAAAGCCGGCATCAATGCCCTGCGGCGTGATGTCCAGGTGCGGTGGGTCCGAGAAGCCGTCCAGCGGAATCAAGGAGCGCAGCGTTTCCACAAAGCTCAGGGGGCCGACGAACTTGATGTCATGCAGCAGCACGTCCACATTCATCTTGGCGCTGGTGTCCACGCTGAATTCGATCTTCTCGAAGTTCAGCTCCAGAAAGCTGGCCGGCGCGATCAGCACGAGGTCGAAGTGCTTCAGCCCGCACACCACGCTGATCTTGGGCGTGCCGCCGCTCTTTTTGACCTTGGCCTCGACCGCGACGACAAAGCCGTGTCGGTCGTTGGCGCGAAAGAGCTGGTTCTCGGGCTTGACGCTGCCGTCGGGCTCGGTCTTGAAGCCCCAGCTGTTGATCTCGGGGCTCCAGTCGAAATGCACCGTTAGCTCGTCACCGGTCAGCATTTGCAGGAGCTTGGTCAGATCGGCGGCCAGGCCCAGCACTTCGGTGACGCCGTCCAGTGCCGCCAGCAAGGTCTTGCGCGCAGCCCCGTCGAGCAGTCGGAAGTCCGCCAAGGTGGTGCGAATCGGTGCGATCGCATTTTGGATGTCAGTGAGTTTGGCGCCCAACTGGTCTGGGTGGGTGAACAGGTCGCCGAGGCTTTCGGGGTGGCCGACCACCGCATCCAGCGCGGCGAACAGGGCCTTGCCTTGGGGGATCAGTTGCGCCAGCGTCTTCAGGTCGGTCAACACGGCCGTGGCTTGGGCCACGAGGTTCTTGACCGACTGTTTGAAGCCCGAGGGCAGTGTGGCGCTGTCCACCTTGCTGCCAATCAGCGCGACCTTTGGCAACAGTGCATCGATCGTTGCGCCCAGGTTGCCAAGGTTGGGCAGGCTGTCGATGCCGGGCAGGTCGCCATTGGGCGTGCTCGGCAACAGCGCTTTGAGCTGGTCGCTCAGGCTGCCGCTGCTGGCATCTTGCAGCAGCGCCTGCACATCCTGGATCGCACTGATCACTGGCGTGACTTGCGCGGCGGCCAGGCTTTGTGCCTGGTCCAGCAGGTCTTGCAGCGTGCTCAGCACGACGGTCTTGGCCGCCTGAGCCAGCGAGCCGCCCTGGCTGCCAATGTTGCGCACAAAATCAAACGCGCGCATCAAGGCGTTGACCAGCGATTCAACTTGCGATGCGGCCTCTGAGGCGAACTTCGGCACGCGCTGAGGACTGCCGCTCAGGTCGGCCACGGCCTCAATGACCGCGCCCAGCGGGATGCAGCCAAACAGCAGCGGCAGCGGCAGGTCACTGAGCGAACTCGGGAAGGCGCTGGCCGGCTTGAGCTGGCCCTGCACGAAGTCGCTCACCGAGCCGGTGACCGGTCCCGTCAGGCGCGACAAGGCGCTGGGCTTGATGTTGGGCATCACGAAGCCGCCCGAGCGATCGCCCTGCTTGGAGAAATCGAGCTGGGCCATGCCGGGCAAGGCGGCGATGTCGGCAAACACCTCGCCTTTGTTGCTGGCGTCGAAGCCCTGCGCCAGGTAATGCGCGTTCCACTGGATGCGGTTGCTGCCGCCTGAGCCCGTGAGGTGGGCCAGCGCGGCCACGCGCACATCGGCGGACATCACCCGAGGGTAAAACACGGGCCTCGACAATTTGTTGGAGTAGCTCCGCAAGCCATTGTTGCGGGCCTGGTACTCGGCGCCGAGCTCCAGCGTTTCAACCTCGACGGCGGTGTCGCCCGCCTTCTGGCTGGGCGCGAGCGTCACGCGCTGCCGCTTGAGCGCGGCGCTGCGTCGCCCGGCCCGTGCGACATCGAGGGTGTTCCATTCATCGAACGCCCGCTTGGCATAGCCCTCGGCCTCAGCGAAGGCAGGCTGCAAGGTGTTGGTCCTGGACGGTGGCCGTGCGGGGTACTTCAGCTGGCGCGGGCTGGCGAAGGTGTTGTCCATGAAGATCAACGGCTGCTCGAACTCGACGCGCCGGTCGTCCTGGTCGGTGGCCACACAGCGAAAACCGAAGGGCTGCCCATTGACGCAGGGCCAGAACAGGCTCTGCCCATTGGCGCCAATGGCACTGGCGGCGGACTGTGGAGCGTCAAGGTTCGGCGTGACCGTGGTCAGGATCTTCACGCTCTTGAAAGGCCACTGGTTCTTGAACACCCGCGTGCTGTCGGGACTCACCAGTGACTCGTCGCCGTCGTGGCCATAGAGGCGCTCGCGCTCGCGCACGATGATGAACATGCGCTGGCGCAGGTAGGCTGGGTTGCCGGGCTTGAACTCGATCACCGGCTTGCCGTCTTTGTCGATCGCGCCGTTGTGGAACTTGCGCTCGGTGACCTTGATGAGCGCCACGCGGTGACCAAAGGGGAACAGAAAACCCTTGTAGACGACGCGCACGTAATGATCGCGCCCCATGGTCGTGCGGTGATTCCACTCTTCCAGCGCCAGCCCTGGCGGGTCGAAGGCGCCCCGCGCGTCAAACCAGGCGCCCAGGCTGCTGAGCAGCAGCAGCTTGTCGTCCACCGGCGGTGGCGTGTAACTGTGTTCCGAGAAATTTGAGGACAGGTGAACGATCTGGAAGCGATCGAAGTCGCTCAGCGTTGTCAGGAAGGGAACGGCCGCCCCGGCCGTGCTCGGCAAATCGGCGGTAACCGGGAATTGGCCTTGCATCGCTTTGCTGGAGCCCTCGCCGGTGAGCGCCCAGACGGCGCGCACGGTGCGGTTTGCGTCGGGCTGCGGTGGCTCGATCACGGCGCCGTCGGCGGCCGGGGCCACTAAGCGCGTGTGCCACAGCTCGGTGCGGTCGGTCAGCGCCGAGGTGACCGGGGTGCTCGCGTGGTGCCAGCGCTCCCCGGCATGCGGCGACAGGATCAGGCGCCAGGGCAGTTCGATGGCGGTTTGTGTGGCGGTGGGGGCTTGCGGGCGCGGGCCTTGCGAATGCGGCGCGGGGATCTTTTTGCCCGAGCCGGGGCCCGGCTGGATGGCTGCGCCCGAGCCGATGGCGGACACCTTCCATTGGTTCAACTGCCGTGCCACCGCGCTGCTCAGCCGCACACGCTGCGCCCAGGGCATCTTCGCCAGTTGCTGGGCGGTGGGCAGCTTAAAGGGCAGGGGCCACGGCTTGACGATGATGACGGGCGGCGTGGTCCGTGGCAAAGCATTCGCGGGCACTTGCAGCGCCAGTTGCTGGCAGGCGTCAAGCACGTCGGCCAGCCGATAGGGCACGCTGAAGCCTTTGGGCACCGCGAACACCAGCCGGCTTTCGTTGGCCATTCTGGCGCGCACCGGCGGGTTGCCCAGTGGTGGGTTCACATCGGGCTGCGGGGGCGGTGCGGTCGGCGGCACATCGGGTGAACCAGAGGCCACCACGGTCTCAAAGAAGGCCTGTTCGGCGACCGACTGCGGCGGAAAATGCAGGACGATGAAGGCATCACCGCTGTCGCTGGCCCGCTCCAGGCGCGGCGGCGCATCGCTGCTGGCCGAGGCCAGCACCTTCAGGTTGATCAGCTGCAGGCGAAGCGCCAGCAGATCGTTGGGGCGCACCACCGCTTGCCCTGGCTTACTCGCATCAAACAGATTGGTGGTGTGTGACGGCGCCAGCGGGATCGGCAAGGGCGGTCGTACGCTGGGATTTTTTGGCGGCTTGGCCATGACTGGGGTTCCCGCGAGGGCTTCGGGCTGTGGTGCTCCGACTCTAGTCACATCCGGCGCACGAAACCCCCCAATGGTTAGGGGGTGTCCGGCGAAGAGTTGTAAGCAAACCTGCTCGCGACGCCCCGCTCTGCGCCGAGGTCGCCGCGCGGTAAAGTGCTTGGAAATTCCACTCACCGGAGCGATTGCCATGAGCACCAAACCCACCCCATCCGCTGTCGCCAAGATCAATGTGAAGGCCATTGCATCTGACAGTGGGGTCGCCGTCGAAGCCTATGACACCTACGACACTGACGACGAAACCCTGGCGGCGGCGCACCGCTTTGCGGCAGGCATCCTGGATCGGCTGGCGGTGATCTGCGAATCCCAACCGGGGACCAAGACGTTGGACGCCGCCGCGTTGCGCAGCATGGCCAAGGCCTTGCTTCCAGGCTGAGGCCTTGATCACAAGGCGTCGTATTTCTTGCTGCTGCCCTTGGCCTGTTCAACCGGGTACTTCTGCGCGTTGATGGCCATCTTGGCCTGCGCCGCCTTCATCAGATCGATGCCCAGTGCCGATGACAGCTGCACCAAGTACAGCAGCACATCGGCCATCTCGTGGGCCACGGCCTGTTTCTTCACGGGCGTGAGGTGGCGGCTCTGGTCTTCGGTCAGCCATTGGAAGTGTTCAAGCAACTCGCTGGCTTCCACCGCGAGCGCCGAGGCCAGATTTTTGGGTGAATGAAACTGCTTCCAGTCGCGCTCCAGCGCGAACCGTTCCAGGCCTTGAGCCAGTTCTTGGATGGGGTCACTCACGCCTTACACTCCGATGCGGCCATCTCAGCCAGGAGCTCACTATACGAGCGGCGCCAGTCAGGACTTCGTGACGACCAAACGTCGGTGTTGCCTACGGTCACACGGCCGGCCTTCGCGCTCAAGACTGACGCGCAGCCGCCGATATCACTGCCATTGCCTCCGAAGTATTCGTTCACGTCACCATGTCTATTCCTGGCCCGCCCGACAAGCCGAGCCGTCCCACCTGGCGCAGTCCCAGCGCCAAACACCAGCGTCGCATTGACCTGATGGTGCTGTTCGGCAGCGCCTTCCTGATCGCTGCGGGGGGGGGTTGGGCGGTGCTTTTCGCATGGCGGGGGCTGTGGGCCAGCGTCCCCATGGAAATCTGGCTGGTCATCACCGGCATTGCCAGCATCGTGCTCACCCGACGTCAGAAAACCCAGGAAGCAGGCTTGCTGCTGATGGCGACGTTGTTCATCACGCTCTGCGGCATTTGCCTGGTGCTGGATGTTCCGTCAGCCAACACCCATCGCTCGACGCACAACCTGCTGCCTGCCTTGGGCGCCTGCGCTTTCTTGCTGTTGCGCGGCAGGCACCCAGTGCTGCGCCATGGAACAAGCGTCGCGTTCTTGATCGCTTACGTTGTGTTCGATGCGACGACGTTCGGCCTGAGCACCGCCTATGTCTGGCCCGCCGACATCCGCTCGCTCAATGCCTGGGGCAACGATCTGTTCAGCATCGCGACGCTCTATATGGCCCTGATGGTGATCCAGGCCGACGTGACCGCGCGCAATGCGCTGGAAGCCGATTTGCGCAACGCCCTGATCGAAAACCAGTTCGTGCTGCACTATCAGCCCCAGGTGAATGGCAAGGGCCAAGTGATCGGGGCCGAAGCTCTGGTGCGCTGGAAGCACCCTCGCCACGGCATGGTGCCGCCCGGCGATTTCATACCGCTGGCCGAGCAAACCGGGCTGATTCTGCCGCTGGGCGAATGGGTCCTCAAGGAAGCCTGCACCCAGCTCGCCATCTGGGCCCGACACCCGGACACGGCCGCGCTCAAGCTGGCCGTGAACGTGAGTGCCCGGCAGTTCCGGCAGCCTGACTTTGTGGCCCTGGTGCTCAACATTGTTGAGCGATGCGGCGTCGACCCCCACCTCCTCAAACTCGAACTCACCGAGAGCATGCTGGTCAATGACGTCGACGACATCATTGCCAAAATGAAGGGGCTCAAAGAACGAGGCGTGAGCTTTTCCCTGGACGATTTCGGCACCGGCTTTTCGTCGCTGTCCTACCTCAAGCGCCTGCCGCTGGATCAACTCAAGATCGACCAGACTTTTGTGCGCGACCTCTTGACCAACCCCCACGATGCCGCCATTGCCAGCACCGTGGTCAGCCTGGGTCAGAACCTTGGCCTGGAGGTGATCGCCGAGGGCGTTGAAACCGAAGGCCAGCGCGCCTTCCTGCTGTCCATCGGTTGCCTTTTGTTTCAGGGCTATTTTTTCAGCAAACCCGTCCCGGTGGCTGAATTCGACGCCTACGTGAAGCGCTCGCACCACGCACCACTGGAGCCTGCTGCCGGGGGATAGTCCCCATTGTTGCCAAGGCAGCCATTCGTGAAGAATGTCACATCAGCGGCGCAGGGCGTCGTGTCCCGTCATTCTTCATAAGGGTTTCCATGCAGCCGTCAGCCAACAAAGCACGCCCCTTCGTCCTCAGCGCCTTGGCGATCTGCCTCCTGGCAGGATTCACGAGCAGCGCGAGCGCACAAACCACCACCCTGGGCACGCGAGGCAGCACCAGCCAGGACAATCCCGCGATCACGGCCAATGCCAACAAGACCTGGCAAACGTATTCGCGTGGCGAGGACTACGCCGGTGCGATCACCTTGCCGCTGCAGTACATCACCACCAGCACCGGTCAGAAGCTGTCCGTGCGGGTATCCGTTCCCGCCGATGCCAATGGCAAAGCAGTGCCCGGCACCTTCCCGGTCATCCTGACGCAGACCGCCTATCGCAATGACGTGGGCCAGATTCTGGGCACCATTGCCACCTCCGACACCACCTTGCTGGTCGGTGGCAAAGACGACTTCATGATCCGACGCGGCTACATCACCGTGGCCGTCGATGCCCTGGGCACCGGCATGTCCAGCGGCGAGACGCAATTGCTGGGCGCCGCCGAGCAACAGGCCTATGGAGAAGCCGTCACCTGGGTGACCAGGCAACCTTGGTTCAACGGCAACCTGGGCTTGGCGGGCACGTCCTATCTCGGCATCAGCACCATGTTCACCGCCGAACAGCGCAACCCTGCGGTGAAGGCGGCATTTGCGGTGGTCCCCATGGGCGATGCCTATCGTGGCGTGGTCGGAACGGGTGGACTGCTGAACGCAAAATTCCTCAGCATCTGGCTGCCCTTGACACAGTCCCTGAGCGTGGGGGCCTTGAACGTCCTTGCGGAGATCGCCAACCCAAAATTGGCCGCAGTGATCGCCGCTGCTGACAAGCAGCACGTGGCGGCCATCGACAGCTGGTACCTGCCCACGGTGAACGGTGGCATGGCCGGCGCGAAGGGCATTGCCTCCGACGATGGCGATTTCTGGGCGGTCCGCTCGCCCCTGGAGCGCGCGGCCCAAATTCAGGTGCCCACCTTCATTGTGGGTGGTACCAATGACATCTTTCAGCGCGATGAACCGCTGCTGTATGAACAGCTGAAAAACAAGGTCAACACCAAACTGGTGGTGGTGCCTGGCGCCCACGTTCAATCGGTGATGGCCGCCATCAGTGGGGCCAACGACGCAGCATCAACAGGCGCTCCCAAGAGCAAGTCGTTGCTGTTGCAGTGGTTTGACCAGTATCTCAAGGGCTGGGCCACCGGCGCAGCCTCGCTGCCCAACGTCACCCAGTTCGTGCAGGGCTACGGCACCGGCAGCACCAAACGGTACGCCAGCACGACGGACTGGCCACATCCCCAGGCCACTGCCCAGCGCATGTACCTGCGCGGCGACATGAGCCTGAGCGCGCAGGCCCCAAGCGCTGGTGAGGCAACGCACACCATTGCTGAACCCAAGGCCGCTGTGGTGAGCATTGCCCGCAATAACAGCACCGTCAAAGCCAGCGTGACCATCAACGACGCCAGCGACTGCTCCAGCAGCTACGTGCAATGGTCCTTGGGCATTGCGGGCCTGGTGTCCAAGGCCTGCTACACCAACAGCGCGACGGTCGAAACCAGCCAGAAGGCGCTGGTCTATCAAACCCCGACGCTGACCTCCGACCTCTACATCAACGGCCCCATCCAGGCCGATGTCTGGATGTCATCGACCAATACCGATGCCGCCATCGCCGTGCGTGTGGATGACGTTGACGCATCAGGCGTGGCCACGCCCATCAGCACCGGTCTGATGTCAGCCCGTTACCGCGCTGTCGACACCAGCCGCTCGCGCTACATCAATGGCGTCATGATCCAGCCCTGGCATTCGTTCACCGAGGCTTCTGCCCAGCCGCTCGTTGCGGGGCAGCCTGTCCTCGTTCCGGTGGAGGTGTTCCCCAACGCCGCGCTGGTGCGTGCCGGTCACAAGCTGCGCATTGCCATCAGCGCCAGCAATCAGGCGCAAGGCGTGTGGCCGCTGCCTCAGCAGGCCAATGTCAACGGCAATGTCAGCACCATCTACAACGACGCGGATCACCCCTCCAGCATCGTGTTGCCCGTGGTGCCAGCCAGTGTCTTGAACTAAGAAGTCAGGCACACCCGCAGTCAGCCCGCGCCCTGGACACCAGGGCGCGGTTTTTTTTGGCCCAGCCCTATATCGTCCCGTCGCTTAAGGGAACGAGAGATAAACCATGACCAACGACAAGACACTGAGCCGACGCCAATGGGGCCAAAGCGTCCTAGCTGTGGGCGCCCAGCTGGGCCTGAGCAGCGTTGGCCTGCCCCTGCGCGCATTGAGCATGGGTGCCCCCACCGCTGCCACCCTGGCCATGCTGATGACCGAGGACGCCTATGCCGCGCAAAGCGACGAGTACGTTCCTAACCTCGTGGTCGGCACCGGCTATGGCGGCTCCGTGACTGCATTGCGCCTGGCGCAAAAAGGCCAGCAAGTCACCATGCTAGAGATGGGCCGGCTTTGGAACACGCCCGGCAAGGACGGCAAGATCTTTTGCAAGCCCTTTTCCCCTGATGACCGGGCCATGTGGTTCAAGGACCGCATCACGGCGGTGTTCTCGACCATCGGTGGCGTCATCCCGATCAGTAGCCTGCTGAAGGTGCCCGTGGCTGCTGGCATCCTTGACGTCGTGTCCTCGCCCAACATGAACGTCTACCTGGGCCGTGGCGTGGGCGGTGGCTCCCTCGTCAACCTGGCCATGTTGATCACGCCCTACCGCGAAACCCTGCAACGCATCTTGCCCACCAGCATCTCGGTCGACGAGATGTACAAAACCTACTATCCCCGCGCCTTGGCCGGGCTCAAGGGCAACCAGATCCGCCCGGCCTACTACCAGGCCAGCGCGTATCACAAGTACGCCCGCGTGGCCTGCGCCCAAGCCGCCAAGGCCGGCATCCCGTGGCGCACGCTCGATTCGGGCTACGACATGGCCTACATGGAAAAGGAAGAAGCGGGCACCGTACCCAAGTCCGCCTTGGGCAACGAAGGCGGTTTTGGCAACAACTACGGCAAGAACAGCCTGGACAAAACCTACATCGCCGATGCACTGGGCACCGGTTTGGTCAACATCCGGCCCTTGACCGAGGTGACGTCGATCACTCGCGCGGCCGATGGGCGCTACGTGGTGGCCACCAAGCAGATCGACGTGACGGGCACGGTGCTGGCCACCCGCACGATCAGCTGTGACCGCTTGTTCCTGGGCGGCGGCAGCATTGGCACCACGCAATTGCTGGTCAAGGCCCGGGCCACCGGCACCTTGCCCAACCTCAATGAACACGTCGGCACGCGCTGGAGCTCCAATGGCGAGATCTTCATGGTCCGCAATGTGCACACCTCGACCGGCGCCAAGACCTCGGTGCTGCCCGTGACGGGCATTGATGCGCGCGACCACCGCAACCAGCAGGTGTACTCGATGAACATCGCCATACCGCTGGGTATCGACACCTTCTCCACCGCGCACATCACCATGACGCAAACGCCCGAGCTGGGGCATTTCACTTACGACGCGCAGTCGGACAAGTCAGTGCTGCAATGGGGCGTCACGGCCAAGGACGAGCCCACCACCAGCGCCCACACCGTGTATGACCGCATCAACACGGTCAATGGTGCAAACTACATCAAGGGCTGGTTCGCAGGCAAGACGGTCGGTGACGATTCGACCTACCACCCACTGGGCGGCTGCCCCATTGGCCTTGCCACGAGCGACATTGGCGAGGTCAAAGGCTACCCCGGGATGTACGTGACGGACTCGTCACTGTTCCCCGATTCGCTGATCGCCAACCCGGCTTTGTCGACGGCGGCCATGGCCGAGCGCAACATCGAACGAATCATCGCTCAGATGATCTGAAGGCACACGGGCAGGTCATGCGCGCTGGTGTGACGGAATAGAGTCCGTAATCGAAATCGAACCTAACTTTTGCGTGGATGCGGATGGGCACGCTCCGGCGCTCTTGCGAGGGCTGTTGGGTTTGCGCGCGTGGATGGAGTCACTTGCCTCGCGAGCAAATCGGTAAGTTCGATCCAGTGCGGATCCGGTCACTCATGACCAGTGAGTTCACCGCTTGGCAGTCACTCAGTCCAGCGTCGTGACCGGCTGGAACCGACCCAATGCGGACTTTTTCCGAACACTGCACTGGCGTGGTCGTGGGCGTGGATATTGCGGAATGGGTCTTTCAGGTGTGTGAGGCCTACACGAACTAGCGGCGCCGGGGCAGCCACAGACTGAGTCGCTTGCAGTTTGAGCGCTGGTTCGACAACCGCGACATCGCCCTGGTGGTCGCATATGGGATGGCGCATCACTGGGCGCGCTGGCTCAGGCAGCGCGGTATTGATGTTGAATTGCTGCCGCTGCACTACGTGAGGGCCTAGCTCGTAAAGCCCACGACATCGTGCGTGGTGGCACTCATGGTGCAAGAGATCGCTTGGCTTTCTTGCGTGTTTCTATGCGTCAGGTACCAAGCAACTCACCTATGGATGTGAGGTTGTCTACGCGATCACAGACTGCCTTGATTGTTGTGAGCAAGGGCACGCCAAGGAACAGGCCCCAAGGGCCCCAAAGCCACCCGAAGGCCAGCACCCCGACAAATGCGGTGACTGCGTTGATGCGACTCGTCCTGCTTGTCAACCAAGGCGTGAGCAGATTGCCCGACAAAATGTGAGTTAGCAGGGCGACACCTGCGATCAAACTGGCCATGTTCACCGATCCAAACTGAACAAAGGCCACGAGGGCCGCCCCGACCGCAAGAACGATGGTGCCCATGTAGGGTATGAAGTTCAGTATGAAAGCTCCGACGCCCCAGACGGCCGCATGTTGAAGCCCCATGGACATGAACGCCAGCCAAATCGCTACCCCCACGACGGTACTGGTGAAGACCTGAACAAGAAGGTATCGATGGATTTGCTCTGTGATTTCGTCGAGCACCTGAACGGTGATCCGCTTTTGAGCAAATGTCGGGCCAGCGATCGTCACCATTTTTCGGCGAAAGCTGCTGCCTGAAGCCATCAGGAAGTAAGCGATGAAGACGATCATCAGACCCCGTCCAATGGATTCGGCGATACCCAGGGTTCCTGACAACAAGTAGTCCTTGATGTTGAATTGCGCTCGCTCAATGCTCACGCGTGTGACGCCGCGCGGCGCAGTGGTGCGAGCCGGGCCACCTTCTTGCGCGGCCTGTTCTAGCTGCGCGGCAGCCCGCTGAACTTTGTCTATGGCGGACTCCGTGTGCCCTCGTTGAGCACGCACCGTGTCGTGAACCTTCTCCATCGCGCCCGGCATCGACTCGATAAGTACGGTGGCATCGTCGCTCAGCGAGTACGCCGTCCAGCATCCTGCGCCAACAATGGCGCCGATCAGCAGTGCAGCGCCCAGTGCGCGGGGGATTCGACGTCGCTCCATCCAGTCAACAAGCGGACTGAGTGCATAGCTGACCATCAAGCCCAGCAGCAAGGGAATGAAGACCGCACGCGCCACATGCAAGGCGGTCAGTGAGGCCAGCACGGCAAGGACGAGCAATGAAACGTTGGCCCCATTGACGGGCACATGCAAGCGGACGAAGTCTGACTCTCGTCGATAGTGAGGTTGCGCAGACCCCTCATGTATGGATGGCACATCGGTCAAATGGGGGGCGCCTGGGTCGTTCGAAATTGGATCGGTCATCAGTCATGGTAGTTCAGCAGGGGTGCGGGTACTGCGACGTCGCGGCCTTGTCCTACACGCATCTCGGCCTTGCCCGACATCGCAACAACACCCTTGCACGCACAATGAAATTCAGGCTCCACGTGTGGACCGGTCACCTCTGGGCACTCACCCGAGATTGGCACCAACTTCAACCAAGGAATGATCATGAATGCAATCAAGTTGTTCGGCATCTTGCTACTGGCCGCAGGACTCGCGGCGCTGGTATACGGCAGTTTTACCTACACCAAGCCAACGCAGGCCGCAAAGATCGGCCCCATAGAGTTGGTGGTCAACGAGCAGCACAACGTGACGATACCAATGTGGGCTGGTATCGGCGCAATCGTGGCTGGTGGCGTGCTTTTGCTTGTTGCCGGCAAAAAGGCTTAACCGCCTGCTGATGCGCTTTGCGGGACAGGCAAAGCGCCGCAACGAAAAAGCGCCCGAGAGGCGCTTTTTTTGATGCTGGAGTGGGACGGACGCGATTACCTGTGGCCCGTGCCAACCTGATTGCCGATCACACCACCCACTGCAGCACCACCGACGGTGCCAACACCACTGCCACCTGTCAGGATGGCGCCAGCGGCCCCACCCAGGATGGCACCTGTCGCCGTGTTCCTATCCCGGTTGGACATGTCGGCACAAGCGGTCAAAGTGATGGCCAACACGGCCGCCATGGAAGTCTTGATTAAATTCGAATTCATGATTTTCCGATCAAATAAATAGGGAGTCGCCAGCGATCACAGTCGGCCCAGGAGTAGAAGCACGACGATCACAGTCACGACCAGGCCCAATCCACCGCTTGGGAGATAGCCCCAATTGCGGCTGTGTGGCCAGGTAGGGATGGCGCCAACCAACATCAAGATCAGCACAATTAGCAGTATGGTTCCCAAGTTCATGAGCTTTTCCCGGTATCAGTGTGTAGAACTCATGATCAGCTGGATCCGGCGTTGACACCATCGGTGCGCACCGGCTTCGCTTGTCGGCGTGGTCCTACAGCGCAGTGGCTTGTGGCAGCGTGACCTGAATAAAGGTGCCTTCGCCTGGTGCTGACACCACGCGCAGCGTGCCACCTTCGGCCTCAACGCGGTAACGCATGCCCACCAGCCCATAGGCTGAGGTGGGCGGCACGGTGGTGTCAAAACCAACGCCGTCGTCGCGCACAGATGCCTGCACCTGACCATCGGCTGCAGACAAGCTCAACCAAACGTGTTGAGCCTTGGCATATTTGGTGATGTTGGTGATTGCCTCTTGCATCAGGCGATAGATCATCAACTCGGCCGTGGCGTCCAGTTGAACAGATGCCAGTTCGCAGTGCGTCGCCAAGCCAGAGCGTTCAGAGAACTCGCGCGCCAGGATTTCAAGCGTGGGCACAAGGCCCAGATTGCCCAGCGTGGAAGGGCGCAGGTCTTCAATGATGCGCCGCCCCAATGCGATGCTGCTGTTGAGTGTATCGACCAGATGGGCCAGGCGCTCTAACGCCTCGGGGGCTGTGCCAGCCAGTCTTGACTTGATTCGGGCGGCATCGAGCTTGGCTGATGTCAGCAGCGCACCCAGCTCATCGTGAAGATTTCGAGCCAGCCGGTTGCGCTCGTCCTCGCGTGCCGTTTGCAGGTGGTGGGTCAGTTCGGTGAGCTGTGAGGTCCGGTGAGCAACCTCGATCTCAAGCCGATCATGGTCCATCTGGATGAGGCCTTGCTGCTTTACCAGGCGCTGCTTGTGAGAGAAGGCTTGTCTCAGATAGAGGACCAGCGCCAGCAGGCTGATGGCGCTCAGCACGGCCATGCCAATGCGGGCGGTCATCAATGTTTGATAAAGCTTGGCTTTGCTGGCATCGACCTTGGTCGTTTCATGCAATAGCAGAGCGGCAGTCAGCTTATTGATGTCATCCAGCTTCGCCTTGTTGGTGCTGGGAAGGTGCTGCAGATTCTGGATACAGGTTTGCACGGTCCCCATCGACACCAGAGCATCAAGCTGGCTGGTTGACTGGAAATAGGCCCATTCGCTGATGAATAGCATCAACACGGTGGCAATGCATGCGAAAGGGACCACAATCGGCGTACGTTTGAAGACCGCCCAGGCATTCATTGCATAGCCCCATTCCAGAGCGCCAAACCATGATTCGCATTGCCATTGTTGATGACCACGCCATTGTCCGTGCCGGACTGCGGCAGTTCTTTGCCGATCAGGTAGATTTTTTTGTGGCCGCCGAGGCAGCCAATGGCCGCGAAGCAATCGACATCGTTCGCCAGGGCGAGATTGATGTGATGGTCATGGACATTTCCATGCCTGATCAAAGCGGCGTAGACGCACTGGCGGCCATTAAAGCCCGAGCGCCTGATTTGCCCGTGTTGATCTTGAGCGGGTTTGCGGAAGAACATTACGCCACCACCTTGCTGCGTCAAGGCGCCAGCGGTTATTTGAACAAGGACTGCGATCCGCAAGAGATCGTCAGGGCGATTCGCACCGTATACCGTGGCCGCAAGTACATCTCGGCGGGTGTGGCCGAGCGACTGGCCGATGGGTTGAGCGGCGACAGTGACAAGCCACCACATGAACTGCTGTCAGAGCGTGAACTGCAGGTGTTCTTGCGGCTGGCAAAAGGCGAGACCGTAGGCCACATGGCCGAGAGCATGTCGCTGAGTATCAAGACCATCAGCACCTACAGAACCCGGGTGATGGAGAAAATGGCACTCGCATCCAACAGCGACTTGACCTATTACGCACTGAAAAACGGCCTGATCCAATAACGGCCTGTCAAATCAAAACACCGTTGGCCATGGTGCCAGGTTCGGCTGCGGCCATGTTGTTGCAGTAAAGGATCAGCGAGTCGATGTCGTTGGACTTGTCGAACACCTGATCGGCGCCTAACTCAAGGCATTTGCGGCGTATGTCCTGCGTGGCGTAGTTGCTCAACACGACCAGTTTGCGGCCCTTGTGAACATGGCGCAAGGCTTCGAGCACGCCTAGTCCGGAGCCGCTTTTTAAGAAGATGTCCACGATGACCAGCTCGAACACATGCTCGGGCTCGGTGAGCCATTGCACAGCGGTGGCTTCATCTTCAGCCGTTCCCACGATCTCGATGGACACGAGCTCCTGCAGCGTGGCGATGAGGTTGTCGCGGATGACCTGACTGTCTTCAACGATGTAAGTCTTGAGTGGGTGTGGCATGGCGTGCATACGTTCTCTGGATCCCCGAGTGTGCGCTTGAATTTACTCGCCGGGTATCGGCATGCGCCGTGGACCTTTGCAGGACATGTCCTACACGCGGGCCCTGAAGGTGAATCCTCAGGTGTGATGTCGTAGGACGAGGCCTACTCGCGCCCGGCCCCTTGGCTGATTCCGCTTTGCTGATGTTGCAGCCAATACTGATGCATCTGGTGCTGATGGCTCCTCGATTGATTCAAGCAAGCAGCAAGACGCGGGCAACCCGCCGGAATGCAACATGACCAGTCTCTATCAACATTTCAAATCACACATACCAACCAATTGATCAGATTAGGGGATTTTGAATGACTGAAGAAAACACATCCATTCGTACATCGTCAACAACTGGCCGCAATGCACTTCTGGCCGGTGGTGGCCTGGCCTTGGTTGCGCTGGGGCTGAGTGCTGGCATGCTGCTGCGCAACCCGGCGCCATCGGCTGCTGACTTGTCAGCGCAGCAGGCGGCAACAGCGGCTTCCGCGGCAGTGGCAAGCGATGCTCGAGCCAATCAGGATGCCCCTGAACAAGTTGTTCACAAACATGTGCCCTCACATGCTGCGGCCAATGAGTATCGCAGCCCATCCCGATATGACAGATCAACGCAGGCGGCCGCCGTGTGCGCAAGCTGTGGGGTGATCGAAAGTGTCCACGCTGTTCAACAAAGAGGGCAAGGCACCGGGCTGGGCGCCGTAGCCGGAGGCGTGCTGGGTGGTGCTGTTGGCAACCAGATGGGCAAAGGCCAGGGCAATGCGGCCATGACCGTTCTAGGCGCCTTAGGTGGTGGCTATGTGGGCAATGAGGTCGAGAAAACGCAGCGCGCCAACACGGTATACGAAGTGCGCGTTCGCATGGATGACGGCAGTGTGCGGACCTTTACCCAAAACACCGAGCCAGCGCCAGGCACCCACGTCCGGGTCGATGGCGATAACTTCCGCGCCGTCTAGCCTCCGCACAACCGCAAGAGCTGATTTCATGTCGAATCATGAATGAGAAAGTAAAGGTGGCCACGCTTTGATGTCCTGTGTGCATCACTGGCCATAGGTTCTGCCAGCTGGGCTAAAGCCCACAACTGAATGACAGCAAACAGAACTTGATCAGTCGGCCGCTGGGTGCTGCGTGCATGTCCGGTGATGGCCGGGAGCGGACGTGCGTGACCTCTATGGCGACAGGGAGTGTCAGGCCGCCCCATGGACATCTGTGCCTGCCGGCCAGGCCGTGAGCATTTCACATCCTTCGGGCGTCACGGCGACCATGTGCTCCCATTGAGCGGACAGGGATCGGTCCTTCGTGACCACGGTCCACCCGTCGGCCAGTTCTCGTGTTTCGCGTCCGCCTGCATTGAGCATGGGCTCGATGGTGAAGATCATCCCCGGCTTGAGTTCGAGCCCCTCCCCACGCCGCCCATAGTGCAGCACCTGAGGCTCATCGTGGTAGATCTGCCCGATGCCATGCCCGCAGTACTCGTGCACCACGCTGAAGCGCTCGCGGTGGGCGACCGACTGGATGGCATGGCCGATGTCGCCCAGCCTGGCCCCCGGTCGGACCTGCTTGATCCCGGCCAACAAGGCTTCATAGGCGGTCGTCACCAGGCGGCGCCCCAACACACTGGGCGCGCCGACAAAGAACATGCGACTGGTGTCGCCAAACCAGCCATCCTTGATGACCGCTACATCGATGTTGACGATGTCGCCTTTCTTCAGAATCTTGTCGGGCGAAGGAATGCCGTGACAGACGACCTGGTTGACCGATGTGAGGATGGTCTTGGGATAGCCGTGATAACCCAGGTTGGCTGGCGTGGCCCCCTGAACATGGACGATGTGGTCATGGCACAGGCGATCAAGGCTCTCCGTGCTCGCCCCTGGAACGACGTGGGGCTCGATCATGCGGAGCACCTCCGCCGCCAACTGGGCCGCGCGCCGCGCCATGGCGATCTCTGCGGGCGCGTGAATGGGGACGCCTCTTGCCATCAGCGCTTGCCCTTCGAAGACGCAGCAGGGGGGCTGATCTGGGAGGCAAGCGCCACGCTCAGGTCCAGCCCGCCAGACAACTCCGCTCGGATGAGCAACTGGCAGATGTCCTGGTGGTTCAACTCGGGGTGCATCTCGGTCAACATGCCGACACGCATCCAGTGCTCGGCCTGCGCATTGATGGACCTGCTGAGAGCGTTGCCAGCCACACGCAGGTTCTCGTGCATTGAGTCAGAAATTTTTACGATGCCCATAACCATAGAACACACAAAACATATTCGAAATGTATATGTTTTGTTCGGTTTTTGCAAGCCGACTGGGCGGAATCCATCAGGTTCAGCAGTCCGCTTGGGGTCGGCTCGTGACACAAATCGAAACCGGTCGCTCACAGGATCTAACGCCCAGTCTTTGATGCACTGCTCGCCTTTGGCGTCGATGGTCAATAGCCTTTGAACCCAAGGGATTCTTCTGAACTCTATTCTTCCGTTCAGAACTCTATTCAAACGAACCACATGCTGGTTTGACTTAATAGAGTCAGTAACAGAACTTGGCAAGTTTCCCTGTGCGGCTCGGGTCAGAGAAGCCTCGTCATAAGGCGAAAAGTCCGTAAAGCCGGCCGGTCTGGCGGCGATTGGTGAAATCTTGGCTAAATAGAGTCAGTAACCAGTCTGGCTGCAGTGAAAGCTCAAGCCCATCCGCCCTTTGGGGGCAGTTCTGGCGCCCGCCTCAATGCTACATTTCACCCAAAATTCAAGGAGGGTGAAATGGGCCAAAGACCATTCATTGTCGTAGGCGACCAGACCGACCACGGTGGCGTTGTCATCGAAGGGTCAGTGATGACCGACACGCACGGAAAGGCGATTGCTCGTGTGGGTGATCAGGTCACGTGCCCCAAGCGCAATCACGGCTCGACGGTGATCGTGACCGGCGATCCGACCATGATCATTGATGGCAAGCCTGCGGCCAGACACGGCGATCGATGTGCGTGCGGAGCAATCCTGATTTCAAGCCAGTTCGTGTCAACGGCATCAGATGGCGGAAGTTCTAACCCACAAGCAGCCAGCGAAGCACAGAAGGCCGGTGCAGAGGCAGCCGGACTGATCTCAAAGCTGATGCTGCAGTACGACGACAAGCTCGTGCTGATCGACGATGCGACTGGCCAGCCGTTGAGCCATGCGCAGTACGCGATCAAGCGTGCCTCTGGCGAGCTGGAGTTTGGGACCACGGATGATGACGGGTGCACGCATTTGCTGTCGGCCACAGCCGAGTCCGAGATGGTGGACATCTATGTCTGAAGCAGCGCAAACCGTTACGTCACCGACAGGCAAAGTGTTGCGCCACCGGGGTTCACACAAGACAACACAGAAGGAAAGCGCTGAGGCCAAAGCCATTCGGGTCAAGACGGCCCAGGCTGAGCGTCTGGCTCGGAACAAGAAGAGCCTTGAGGATAAAAACGTCAAGGCATTTCTTCGGGCCATCGCCGAAGCCGAAGGTGGCGGCTATGACTTCAAGTACGGTGCGATCAAAGGGAAGAGGAACGATCCATGGCGTTTCACGGACTTCTCGACGCACCCTGGCGCTGGCTACGGTGGTTCGACAACGGCATCGGGCATGTACCAAATCACCATAGATACATGGAAGGACCATGGCACCAACGCCATGGGCCTAACCGACTTCAAGCCGGAAACGCAAGATCTGATTGCCGTTGACATGCTTGATAGCATGGGGGCGCTGGACAAGATCAAGGATGGCGATGTGCCTGGCGCCATGCCAATGGCGTCGAGAAAATGGGCAGCCTTGCCGCAGGGGCCTGGGTTAGCAAACCGCTACAACCAACCGTACATGAAGTACGAAAAGTTCATCGAGTTCTACAAGAGCTTTGGAGGCGAAACGAAATGAGCCGCAACCGATGGGCACTGCCGATACTGTTGGCGATCGCTTCTGCTGCCGGGGCGGCGGCTCACCTCCACGAGGGGCAGCTTTTCACCAGTGCGCGAAAGAGCCTGATCAAGGACAAGTGGATGCCTGTGTCCATGCATGCTAACGATGATTACGTTTACGAGGGCGTTGAAAAGCAACTCGTCAAGCGAGGATTCAAAGAAGTGGACAGCTGTTCAATGGATTCATCGCGCTGCATCTTGTATTACAAGCGCGGCAAGGAATGCTTGCGTCTCGACACGGTTGGTGAGCAACTGACAATGATGAAAGTCGAGCAATGGTCGAGTGAATGTGCAGATGCGCCGCCCAAGAAGGCAGAGTAGAGGGTCGACAACGGCTTCGACGACACCTGTGAGCGTGCTGTAGTGAAGAATCCGCCTGAATAGGACTATTTCGATACTTGGGTGGTTTCGGTCGTAACTGTCTAATCGACAGTACCGCAGCGGTTGCGGCTCCTCAATGCAGATGGCTGTAATGGCTGTAAATCGGGCAAGTGCTGAAGCCCCTTTATCGAGGCCTGCTCTCGGTAATGCCCTTGTGGCAAGGTGTTCCATGGGAAGATGGGGCGCACCCATGCAGCAGCCCCTCCCAAGGCGCCCTGAACATGAATCGGAACTCATCTTTTAGCGCTACGCAACCAAACAAAACATCGCGCAGACGCGAGTCCCAGGATGAGCGCTGGGCTGCCTCGTTAATGCAGTTGGCATCCAGTCTACAGAACACTGCATCCACTCAAGTACCTGCGGTGATCAATCAATATTCGGAACAACTCAGCACACTGCTATCTGCTTTGAGATCAAGGGGCTTTGAGGCCCACCGGGTGTGCAAGAGGATGAACGCAGCCCTATCCAAGGAAGATCTTGGCAGTTATATCAACGATGCCTGTGAGCTAGCGGTCGCGAGTCACTTTCTAGCACTCTATCCTGAGACGTTTCGTTATCAGATACCTTCTGAGGCCAGCAAACAGGGCAAGCCTAAGAACTTCGATTTTGCCTTCTCTGCGGATGGCGTCGAGTTCAACGTCGAAGTGAAGTCCTTAACCCCAGAGCCGATGAATCGTCCAAGACGACTACTTAAGTCGTTCTTGCCACAACCATGGACCCATGATCTTGTTAGTCAAGGCGCAGAATTCGAGGCGAACTGCATGCCAGCCATCACGCGCTTGATGACCTCCGCGTCGGCGCAGCTTCCACGCGGCAATGGCGCACACAACGTGATGCTACTGTGCTGCAACGATCCGGATGAGATTGCGGATGTGTTGACATGCCTCATTGGCCCACATGGCCTATGCAGGTCAACCGAATCTAATGGTCCTTTACCGGGACTAAGCGATTTTCCGCATATCGACACGGTTGTGATATGCCTAATGGGACTTCAACACCTCTGTGTTCTAGAGCCTCCACGTCGACAAAGGTTTTTCCCCAATGACACCGCTGATGTGGGCGGGGCCCGGGCATGGGCGTACCAGAGTGCAATTCCAATTTCTGTGAACTTGAGGCGCGTATCGCTCACGGAGCATCAGACGATGACACTAGGGCAAGCCTTCAACCTCTACGACGCTCACTTTTATCCAAACCTTAACTCCAGCTATAGCGATTGCCAAGAGGGGTTTTTCAAACTCTTCAATACGTTGAAAGGTTCACGGTCCTTGTAGTAGACGTAACTGAAAAAGCTTTATCAGCGTAAGGTCGCAGTGTCGATAGCTACGACCAACCTAAACTCCAGTTGCAGCTAATCGTGACGTTCTAAGAACGAAGAAGTCCCAGATTCTCTAACCGGAATGACATGGCGGCAGTGCTGACATTAAAGCGCTTCGCAAGGTTGCCAACATCGTCCTCGTCATCTAGATCGAAGGCATGTTTTTTTATCTCGTTGCGAACGAGTTCCGAAGGCATGAGTAAAGCCGCTGCAAACTGGTTCGCCTCTACTTCTTCGTGATCATTGCCTGTCGACGATTCATCATCTCGACGGAACACAGACTTATCAATGAATAGGCGCGGCTGTTGGCTCTTTACATGAAGTACGTAATGTCCAATTTCATGCGCTATGGTGAAGCGCTGACGCACTGATGAGTGCGCAGAGTTGTACCCAATCACCCCACGTCCATTTTCAACGACCAACACGCCTGAGGCGTCTGCAAGCCCTCTGGCCTGGGCGATCAGGCCCAGTTGATTGACGACAGATTCCAGCGGAATAGGAGCTCGATAAGCATCACTTGCCCGAAGGATCTGCGCTGCCTTTTGCTCAATCTGCTGGGTCTGGTTCTTCATGATTTCCTTTTTGGGCGGTCAGGGGTATTTGCAGAGTTCGTCAACTGAAGAACGGCCTGAGCAATGAAGCTTGTCAGGTCTTGCTCCAGGCCTTCGTCACCGGCCGCTTTTTCTTTGATCTGCTTGAGCATCTGCTCATTTAACTTGGCTTTTGGCGATGCAGCAACCAGCTCAGCTTTCCGAGGTATCAATGCTGCTAACTCGGTATCGAGCTGGTGCGCGATTTGCCACAGAAGGAACAATGGTGCATGTTGGCGACCGGCCTCAATATTGACGATCGATGCGCGACTCACTTCAAGCTTATTTGCCAGAGCTGCCTGGCTAAGCTTTTGCGGTTGACTTTCACGCGCGGCGCGGATTCGGTCTCCCACTGCTTTGTACAGCACATCTGCATCAGCTTCATTCATCGTGGGCGCGAGTCTACATGCACATGTTTTTTTTGCAAACAGGTTTGCAATGCAAACGTGATTGTGTAAATCATCATTTGACATTTGTTGGGGCTAGGTGAAAAATCAAAGCCATCCAAGGTTGAGCCCAAGGAGGGCAGTGATGAGTACAGAGCAACAGAGCCACGAACACCACACGCACGGTGATCACGGCCAGCCCCATCCACATCCGGTATGGCACGAGATCTTCGTTAACGGCAAGCCGCGCACATACCACCACGAGCACATCAGCTACGAGGATGTTGTGCACATCGCGTTTCCTGAAGGCCCGTTCGACATTCTGTACACGGTGGCGTTCGCCAACTTCCACGGCCACGACGGCACGCTGGCTCCGGGCCAGTCCACCACTGTTCACAATGGGATGGAATTCCGTGTCCGCAAAACCAACCGCTCCTGACTCGGGCTACGCTGCCCTGCAAGGGCTGGGGTACGAGGTGGAAGTGCGCCAGCAGCATTTGCTGGTGCACTCCGTCCCCTACGTCACATCGAACTGCACCATCGACCACGCCACCCTTGTCTGCAAGTACGTGGAAAACGCGGGCACGATCCTGCCGCCGACGGCTGCCGGTGACGATCATCAGGTGTGGTGGACGGGCTCATTTCCTTGCCGCAGCGACGGCACGCTGATGCTGGCGGAGCTTGTTGCCAACGCGCAGCCGACGCCGTTCACGGTCTTTGAGGGCTGCGAGTCGCAGCACCGCTTCTCGAACAAGCCGGATGAGTACAGCCAGACAGGCTATCCCGACCACTTTGAGAAGGTTACGCACTACGTGACGCTCATTCAAAGCCAGGCAAAAGTACTTGACCCGAATGCTGACGCCCGCACACGTCGCGTGATCCCGCCTTCGGAGCCAGACTCGGTCTTCCGCTACGCCGACACGGCCAGCGTGCGAGCTGAAATCGTGGCCACGTCGGCCCGGCTGAAGCTACGCAAGGTCGCAATCGTTGGACTCGGTGGTACCGGCGGCTATGTCTTCGACCAAGTTGTGAAGACGCCCGTGTGGGAGATTCACCCGTTTGACGGAGATGACTTCAAACAGCACAACGCCTTCCGTGCGCCGGGCGCCGCGACCGAGCAGGAGCTTCGTCGGCACATGAAGAAAGTTGACTACTTCGTTGAGCGCTACAGCCCTATGCGCAAGGGTCTGGTGCCTCATCCCTATTTTCTTGACGAGTCGAATGTGGCCGAGCTGGCGGGCTTCGATTTTGTCTTCGTGTGCGTCGATAAGGGCAGGGCGCGCAAAGCCATTTGCGGCTACTTGGCGGCGCAGGGCATCCCGTTTGTCGATGTCGGCATGGACGTCGTCATGGATGCCGAATCGCAACAGCTTGACGGAACCTGCCGAGTCACGACCGTAACGCCGTTCAAGAACGACCACGTCGGTGGCGCCATCCCGATGGACGACGACGAGTCGGACGCGCTTTACCGCCAGAACATCCAAGTGGCAGACCTGAATGCGCTGAACGCCCAGTACGCGGTAATCAAGTGGAAGCAACTATTTGGCTTCTACGAAGACCGTGCGCGGTCGCATCAAGCGACGTTCACCGTGGCGACGCAGTCGCTGACCCGGGGCGAGCTTGTCGCTCCTAGCCAAGGCTCAGATCCGGCCCTAAATTGGACCGACTCTGGAAAGGTAATGGCGGCCGTCAGCGTCGGAGTTGCCGGATGAGGCAGACGCACCTGAAGCCGAGCTTCGTTGAGTTCATACCAGACCACCTCGAAGACGGCGTGCTTTACATCAGCGAACGCTTTCGAACGTGTTCTCATAACTGCTGCTGCGGATGTGGCGAAGAGGTCGTCCTCCCGCTTTCACCAGCGGAATGGCAGTTGAACCGCGATGGCGACACTGTTTCGCTCTGGCCTTCTGTGGGCAACTGGGACTATGCGTGCAAGTCTCATTACGTCATTCGCCGGAATCAGGTGCGTTGGGCCGGTTCTATGACGGCTCATCAGATAAAGCGGGTTAAGCAACGAGACCAGATCGCCCTGCTGTCGCAGATTGAATTTGCCAACGCTGCCCGTGCGCGCGAGGAGCGCGCTATCGCCGACACATGGGAGGTTTGCACCCCAACCGCTGCTTCGTCGCCGAACGCAGGCGTTGCATTCACGAACGCTCCGCGAGCAAGTGTGTGGAAGCGATTGCTAGGTTTGTTTGGCTTTGGGCGCGTTTGATGAATATCGGCTGATAAATATCGGCGATGTGGTGCTTGATGCAGGCATGGCATAGCTAGTTGGCAATTGGTGTGCCACATGCCAATAGGCCCGGCCTTCGGCTTGGGTGTCATCAGAGGCGCATAGTGCGCACCACCTCAGCGGATGATCAGTTGGCCGACTTCTTGACGAAGCACAGAGAGTTCGTCGCCAGTGGATGTCAGATTCATTTGTAATGGCATTGATCACCTTGTGTCGTTGCGCCTCACCAAGGAAAGGCCAGTCAAAGGCGCCGATAGTGTGGTCGCGGAGCTTGCGCAGGCAATGCAGCGATTGAGACCCATGAGACACCCTCCTGGTCGTGCGTACGCCTGCACTGCACAGCGATGAATTTCGCAATGGGTGTGCCTTGCGAATGGCAATGGTGAAATTGTCATTCATAGTTCGGCTAATATCGAACTATGAATGACATGCCAAACATTGCTGGTGTTGCCGCACTGATCGGTGAGCGCGCTCGTGCAGCAGTCCTGAGCACGCTCTTGGTGGATCGCGTGCAGACTGCAACCGAGCTGGCTAGCGTTGCGGGTGTGACCAAACAGACGGTCAGTTCTCACCTAGCAAAGTTGGTTGATGGCGGCCTGGTGGCTGTCGATTGCCAAGGGCGCAATCGCTACTTTCGGCTTGCCGATCAAGATGTCGCTCAGTTGCTCGCGTCCCTCACGGGGGTGGCCATGCGCACCGGTGCGGTCGGCGGGCATGCCAGAGAAGGCGATCAGGCATTGAGCAAAGCTCGGGTTTGCTACGGCCATCTCGCCGGTGAAATGGCCGTGGTGGCTTACGAGGGCTTACTCAAGAAGAGGGTGTTCGATGTGAGCGAGGCAGGGCTGACCTTGACTCGCAAGGGCGAAGCCTGGTTTTACAACATTGGTGTGGACGTTGACCAGGCCCGAAGACAGCGACGTGCGCTTTGCTGTGCGTGTCGGGACTGGGGGGAGCGCCAGCATCACCTTGGCGGTGCGCTGGGCACCGCACTACTGGATGGGCTATTGGCGCGCAAGTGGGCTCGCCGGACAAGGGACTCACGGGTGGTGAGTTTCACGCCATCAGGTGAACAAGCCTTCGTGAAATTGTGGCGTTGAGGAGAGACATGTGAATTTGCCGAGCATCATGCCGGATGAGCTTGCTAGGGGCTATCTGGCTCGCGCCAGCCTGTTCAATAGGCTTAATACGCCGGAGGCAATTTGCGCCCTTGTTGCGAGTGCCGTTGAAGTTTCAAGTGATGCCGCCATGGAGCGGCCCTTTGTAGAAGTGCTCGCCAAGCTTACGGAGATGACGCCGGGCGCCTTCTATACAGAACATACGTTGGCGCCGTTTCAACGTGCCGTGCGACCCGCTCACGAATGTGTGGCTCATGGATGCGATCAAGACGTGCCAGAACGGATGGCGCATGTTCGCGCCTTTGGGCGGTCTTCCGTTCAGATACAGCTTTGCCCTCAATGTGTCAAAGAAGATATCCCTTACTGGGGCTTCTCGTATTGGAGGAAATCACATCAGTTCAGAGGAGTCGTCTTTTGCAGCAAGCACGAAGTGGGGCTGCATGTGGCCAACGATACGAAATGGACGTCGCTGCCCGAGCATGTGATCCATCAAAGCACCCCCTTTGATGAAAAAGTGGTGGCGGATGCTTTGCGCAACCCGGTGATCAGGCGGTACGAAGAAATTTGTGCCACGTTGGCGAGCAACGCCTATCCTGCATCGACAAAGACGTTGATCCACGTTATTCGACAAAGGATGGAACGGGTCTGTCCCAACGAGAGACGAGAACCCCTCCGGATAACACCGCTGGTACTTTCCAAAGTTGATGGCCCGTGGCTGCAGCATTTCTTCCCGCAACTCTATCGGCCAAATATGGTCAGCAGAATGAACAGCCTTGACCGTACGGTTATTAGTGAGGACGTTGCTTATGCAACGCCGTACTATGCCTTGGCATTGGCCAGTCTCTTTGAATCAACAGATGAGGCCGTGTCGCTGATTGCGCATAGTTCGCTGGACGGCGTTGATGTCACGGAACAAGTCAAGAAATCAAACTGCCAGCCCGACATAGGCGGCGTCGTGGTGGATCATTCAGTAGCGGCTGCGGTGCAAGATCTCATTTCAGGAGCAAGTATCGTGGACGCTGCACAGGCTCAAGGACTTCAGCCTGCCACCTTGGAGGCGTTGCTGCTAGCTGTTGCGCAGCCTCACCTTAAGCAGTTGCTGGCGTCTGTTCACTGACTGTAGGCGTGGCACACCAAGAAAATGTCATTTGGTGGATCCCATTTGCCCTGAGCCGATTTACGTTTTCCCTGTTTGGCCTGTATCGGCTTCACGCCTGCCCGGTGGCAGGCGAACTCGCCAACGTGCGAAGCGCTGCCCAGTCCCCACAGGACATCGGAACCGATTCGCCGCTGTCGATACCGACCTGATAGAGCTCACGAAGATGCTTGACCGTCTCTTCATCGCGCCGGATCAGGTTCCGTACGTGCTCGCTGGCGTTTCCATACAGACCAGAGCGAAGACGCTCATCAACCACATCGCGCAGGGCATCGGTGAGAGAGACGTTCATGGTTGGGGTCTTGGTGCGCATGCCGCCATTGTTGGCAATTGGCAAAGTTTGTCAATCAGGACACGTGTCGCCTCGAAGGCGTGGACACGAACTTTCTTCCCGGAGGCCGTCATTGGCGAACGGCAGGATCCGGCCGACAAGTGATCTCTGATCAGCGCCGAGCCGCAGAAGCAGTTGTCCTCGGTCCGTACATGGCCAAGGTACGAAGGCCTCGCCGAATTCGGCTGGACAACAGGCGTCCATTGAATGTTCGCTTCGGTGTTGCAGCAAAGACAACCCCCTCCTTTTGCAAGTGGAAGTACACGCGTTGACCGAGTCTGAACTTACTGAAGTCTGGAGGGAGAGCAATCCTGCCGTTCTTTCGGACGATGCCGAAATCGCGCTGCTTTTTGGCGTACTTGTTAATGGCCTTCATGACAGTGGCACCGCTTTCAATTTGTGAGGTTTTCTTGCGTTCGAACTCTACAGTTCGAACGAGTGCATTGCCCATCAACCGCCGCATCTGGCCTACTGCCATTGGAGAAAAGGCAATCCTGTGTGCGTACCTTGGTTGCATGGCAACGGGAGCAATTTAATAGCAACGCTGTGATGGGCTGTTTCATTCCATTCGCTTGATGTGATCAATCAAATAGGGTTGGCTGCACTGCCAATCGGGCGGGTATCGACTGCAGCATGGCGTACAGCTTATGGGGGGCATGTTCTCTCATCCAACGATATGCTGCGTCGCACTTGTGCTGAAGGACTGCGCGCGTGATGTGGATATCGCTTAGAACTGCGGCGCGAAGTATTGATTCACATTCAAGCTGTTTGCCTTCGCGCAGCAACTGGCGCCATTCCTGACGCAGCGATGGATCCGACTCGAGCCACCGCACGACGTCACCACGAGAGACCTGTAAGCGCGCCATCACCTCCCCATAGCTTTGGCTGACCATGAATGCACCGCGCACATTTGGCGGTGCATTCACCATCACTTGTTCGTCAAAGGCCAAGAGTGACAGTTGCCCACCAGGCAATTGCACTTGTCCATTGGCTGCGTCTCGAAAGGCGACGCAGGCATCTATGGGTGATGACCATTCGAGAGCCAGCCAGAGCACAGCCCACAGCACGGGATGGCTCATGCGGCGACGCCAAAGTAATGCTGGAATCCAATGTCCATCGGCAAGATGATTCAATCCATGTGCGTGCTCCTGGCACCAGGCCGATGCACTTGTTTGTGCGAACCACCGAAAGACCCGATCGTGTTGAACCGAATGCAGGGACACGATGACGCCCATGTCACGCAGTTGCATCAGCGCGGCATGACGCAGGCCAGAGACGTCGATGTTGTCCAAGTCGCAAATGGATTGGCTCAGACTGGCCGCCAACAGGGCCGTCGCAGTGGCATCGGGCGGCCGTTGATCAATGGTGCCATTTTGCGGAGGGAGCTGCCAAGACTTTGGCGTACTGCGTGCGATGTGAAGCCTGGTCTGGTGCGTCACGCATGCATAGCAAGTTGGCAATTGGTGGGCGACATGCCAATAGGCTCGGCCCTCCGTGTGGGCGTCATCGAAGGCGCATTGCGCGCACCATCTCAATGGATGATCCGTTGGGCGGCTTCTTGACGATGCACAAAGTGTGCGTCGCCAATGGATGTCGGATTCATCAGAAATGGCAGCGATGACTTTGTGTCGCTGAGGCACGCCAAGGAATGGCCAATAAAACGCGCCGATGGTGTGCTTGCGAAGCAGGTTGATGATCGACGATTCATCACCGCGATCCAGTATGGGAAGGCGGCCCAATGAGGCAGGCAAATCATGCTGTCTCATGGCATGACTGCCGCCAAGCAAGTGCGCTGCAGATCGCGCGGCCGAAATGTTCGAGTTGCTGGCGTGCTGCGTGGCACACCAGCTGTAAATCGTCTCGCCAGGTAACGGCGCGGACAGCAATTGCATCGCTTTACACCTGTGCCTATTTGACAGCGCCCTTTGCCTTGCGCTTTGGCGGCGGATCATCACTACCCGGAATAGCTTCCTTCATGCTTCGAATCAGCTCATCACTGACGCCCAGCATTCGAGCATCATCAGGACTGAGTGACTGCAAGGCTTCAACACGCTTTTTCACTTTGTTGAGATCCTTGGTCTGGCCAGCTTGAAAGGCCCTGAGCATCCTGGTGAGACTAGCGGTTGTTTCAGTCGCCAGCGGCGTGGGTGGGGTTGCTGTGGTGGATTCCTTTGACACGTTCTTTGGTGGCTTGCTGCGCCTGATCTGCGGTATGTCGGTATAGGGGATGAGGTCATCGCTTTGCGCCACATTGACAGCTTGAGCCACGCGGTTGACTTCAAGAAAGCGAGGTGACTTGAGCGCTGCAGTGAAGTCCGTCTGAATTACGCATGCCCGCTCGCCTCCACGCCGTAGAGCTGAACGCTGTATCTCTTTGAAGAGCGCCTTATGGAGCCCGGTTAGACCGCCAGAATGCGTGAGTTCAAACGCATCACGCCATTGATCGTCAACTTGCCATTCTTCGACCAAGCTGCATGTGCGTATCCCGGCAATGTAGTCTCGCTTCCACCATCTGTCAGAAGCCAAGGCGGGAACAAGTTCATGGATGCCGCCGACGGCAAAACGGCGCATGACCTGACTGAGCATATGCAGGTGTGCAAATGCGAGCGGGTTACCAATCAACACCACCGAGATGCCCAAGTTCATCAGTGAGTGGTAGAACAAGACAAATTCAAGTGCCCATGGGCTATCTGCCAGGTTGCTTTGCTGGTTTTCGTCAATGATCAAGACGGCCACGCGATGAAGGCTGAGCAGCTTGCAGACCACCACCAACAGGGAGTCGAGGTTTGTTGACCTTTTGTATTCAGCGAAGTGACTCGTCCCAACTGCTGCGTCCAGCGCTTCCAAAATTCGCTTGAGCAGGCCACCTCGCGTACCGTTGGATGACTGGTCGACATAGAGGTAGTAGCACTGTGTTACGCGGTGCCACTCGCAGGCTGTTGAATTGCCATGCATGATGACTTGGTCAGGAACGATAAGCTCCAACATGCGCTTGATGATGGTCGATTTGCCCGTCGCTGTCATGCCCGAGACAAGCATGCCAGCACCATCCATTGCCGGCATCAATTTGAGGCCATTGATGTTTTCGTCGTCCAGCACTGCCAGCCTGTTGATGCGCACGCGCTCTGTCTTGATGAGAGGATTTCTGACAGCCAGCGCCCGACGGATGAGTATTTGAAGCCCTGCAGCGATTTCCAAAATGGCGCTGGTGGAGACAAAGAACTGATCAATGCTTTCGATCAGGTTCTCGCGATAGGCCAGTGGATATGCCATGACTTGAATGTCGGCAAAGGGATTGCGTGCCAATGCTTGCGGCAAGTCCGTGAACGCGATTGGCGGAGGTAGCGGCTCCAGTAAGGGGTTTGGCCCCAGTAGAAGTTCTGGGTGTTTGGGCAGCGGCTGGTTCATGTGGCCGCCTTCTTTTGATGTATGGATTCCATCAGCAGTTCTGCGGCCGAAAGACCTGAATCATCTTCTTCAAGAAACTCCTCTGAGCTTTGTGATGGTGGCTGCTCTGGTGCTTGTGCCAGCATGCGCTCTTGCGCCTGAAGGTATTCGATCTCATCACTGCGATTGACCAGCAGGCCCCGCTTCACCTCGGCTTTAGTGAGGCCTTTGCCGCGGTGCTTTATCTCAGCTTGAAGGTCTGCCTTCGCGTTGTCTGTGACCGTTTGTCGACGAACAAGTGTGTTGACGTCGTGTTGATCTATCTGGCCCTGCATCAGCGAACGGCGAGTTCCTCGATCCTCAAGAATTGCGATCCATTCTGTGAGCGTCAATTTTGTGTTGATCGTTGTGTCACGCGCAGAGTGAAAGACCTCGATGAGCCCGGCTTTAGTCGGAAGCCATACCCGAGAGAGGTCCGATGTATCCATCTTGATGCGGGTGTGGATGGGTGACCCTGTCCGCTTGACTTGGGACATGAGGCCAGTCTTCACCAGCTCGTCACTTGTGTATCGCAAACGGGGTAGGGCCTGCTTCGTCCGGTTGACCTTTGCTTCGATGTAGATGCCATTCTTGCGAATGACTGCGTCCACATCGGGTAGACAAAAGGCTTTCATGGCGTCATAGTTAATCGGCAAGGACTTGTTCATGCCTCGCTGAGTCAGCCAATTGAAAATGTTGATGCGCGTTGGGGGTATGGGTGGCACAGCCAGAAGCATGTCGTCCGGCGCCAGCTCTGGCACCTCTTCAATCGTGTTGTGCCAGATGATGTGCAAGATCAGCTCACGCATGTACTCGTAGTAGTTCCACAAAGCCTGAGTGACGGGAAGGACGTCGCCGCGCTTTGGGCGGTGACCAAACGTGGATCCTGGAACTTTGTGGTCCACCTGCGCATGGTCGGATCGGTGCTGTGATTCAACGCCACCTTTGCGGTCGCCACTATCGGTCGGTGTGACGTCTATGCCAAAGCCAAACTGTTGTTCTGCTTCAGTCGCCTTTTCGGCTTTGAGCTCTCCGTTGTCTGCAATATGCGTTCGTGCCAACATGGCAGGCATGGCGCCTTCTGGCATCTCAACACCAAACCGCGCAGCCCATGCGGCTTTGTCTGGACTTGCCCCGTGCAAGATGGTTTGCAGTGCAGTAGCAGGTGATGGCGGCTCCCATCCGCAATACAGTCCATAGATCAAACCGAGTCGTACCTCTTTGAGGATCATTCTGGTCATCGGTGGCAGCCGCTTGATTCTGCTATTGAGGCGTGTGAGGTAGACGTCATCTGATGTGGCGTCAAAGCCCGCCATTTGACCTATGCCTGCGACCTGATCTTGCTCAGATCCGCCTTTGGCTTCGGTGCGCTGCCGATTTCTCTTTGGCCCCAATAGGATGGCGGTGACTGTGGTGCCATTGAGCAGCTCTCCCCATCGTGAGAACTGCTCAAAGGTTGGACGAAGATAGGTCTCAAAGAGTTCAGCCTTGATCTCTCCCGTGCTGGGATCTACGACGTGTTCGGCCCAATGAACTGCCATCGTCATCAGGTAGGCGTCATGTTCGGGCGTGCCGTGTTTGACGAGCCTGAATCCCCACTTGAGCTTTTCCTTGCAGTCGTCTGTCAGTGGGTATCCATCAGTGGGGATGAGCCCGTCATGAAAGAGGTTGGGCTTCCTGCCGAGATGACAGCGTTGTGGCTTGGCCTCCCCTGGATTGCCGCAGTATGTGAATCTTGTTGAAAGGGCATTCTTGTGGGAGCCACCTGCCCAAAAGAGGTGTAGGTAGTGATAGATCGCTTTGACAGAAAGTCCATGTGCGGTGGCTTGCTCATTGACTTGCTTTGGCAAGGTTCGATCCATCAGGACTTCATGAGTGGGTTTCAACGCTGCGGTATCACCCAAACACACAATGGCCTTGATCCCGGTGTAACGCCTGTCGCGATACCAGAAGTCCCTTTTAATGGACTCGCGCTCTCTATCGCTGGTCGCCGCTAATAGCCTGGCCGAATCAGGCATGGCCTGCGCTGATTGAATATTGAGCACGTAGATCAACCCTTCGTCTTTAAGATCGCAGTACTCATCAAGTGGAACGTCGTAAGGGCCTTTCAGGTAGTCTTGGATGTGGCGGCTTTTGCCATCGGCTGTCTTGAACGCAGGCAGTCCAATCAACCATAATTTGTTGATCAGTTCATCGAATGCAAGGACTCTGGTATTGCCAGGTAGCGCCTTGCTGAGGGGCGTGTTGGCGATGATGTCGTTGGGTTTGAAGGGGATGATCATTGCCCCCCTCCCAACCAGCTGTTCAAGATGACTTGTTTGTAGGCTCGGCCACCAGGAATGAGTGGTGTCCAGGACTTGAATGGCATGGTCAAGTCATGGTCGATGTCTTGGTGCCAAAGCGCCAGGTCGAACATGGGCCAAAGTGTTTCGACTGGAATGCACAGACGCGACGCCATCGAGTACATCAAGTCAGTTGGGGCCTCGGCGTATCCCTTGATCGACAACAGTTCGATCAATGCCTGGTATGTTTGGGAGGCACGTATTGCCGCTTGGGCAGGTGAGGTGGTTGTCGGCTCAATCAAGTCCAAGTTGACAGCCAGCTCCTTTGGCAACTTCTCAGCGTGAACGAGGACGCGGGTGATGTCCGCCTGTTTGCAATAGCGCCGGGTTAGCTCCAATCGCTCCTTTGCCCGAAGAAGTGGATCCGGATCATGTGCGATTTCTTCGGGCTTGTTTTCCAGCGCGAGCAGTCGAAAGCCGCTCTGTCGCAGTCGCCAGGTGGTCATGATATCGATGGTGGCGACATACGGCAGATCAGTGCCAACGTAGGTGCCATGATTGATGTCAGCGTCTTTGGCGATTGCTAGCAAGCCTGGCTGGATTGGCGCATTTCCAAAGCCTTCAAGCCCGTCGCCGGGGTGCCGATGTGGCCATGGCCAAGCAGGAAATGCTTCCCGGGCGTCGACAGCGCCAAGCCATTTGGCGAGTTGAATGGTGGTGCGCTCTGCGCGAGCACGGTAGTGATGCGCGCGCGCAAGGGATGCGGCAGGAAGGTGCCCGATATTGCTGTTGGGCGAGTAATCCCGCTTGGTGACGCGCAGCCACGGCTTGTATCTTTGAAAGTGCCCCTGCCCATAACCTGCTTTGATCAGCGCGGTCAGCTTCTTGATGGTCATGCGACCCGTTTGAGGGGGTGGCGGGCCACGGCGACGAACGAAGTCGCCTGGCGCAAAGTCATATGCAGTCCAACTCATGATGCTTGTTTCTCAAGCCTGGCGATCAACGGGGATCCATGAGCTGAAAAATTGGCTTCAACCCATGGCCATCGGAGGTCGCTTGGTCGTCAAAAGGCTTGCATCGAGGGCAAAGTCTTCCCTCGCGGCCGTCAGAAAATTGACAGCGCGATGCAAGTTGATGTTTGTGGCCAGTGGGGAAGGGCTACACGTCCCGTTGACGTTGGGACAATCCGGTCAGACAATACGAGTGCTAACTGATTTGGTCTTTGACCGGATCTTCCCAAGGCGGGCCCTTCGTGGCCCGCTTTTTCTTTTAAGTCATGCTGACCTCCAGCCCGCCCTGTGGCGAAGTGAGCGAAGAGACCAGTTGCGCGCTCTCCCCAACTCGCCTCATGCTGTAGATGAGGCCATCCAGTTGCTCTGACCGCAGATGGTGGGAGGCGAACAGCGCAGCAGAGATGAGCTCGACTTCTTCGTCCGTTGCTCCTCTGTTGCTCAGGGTGCTGACCATTCGATCATGGCGCGCTGCCCAGCACAGCTCAGCGAGTTCAACGTTGGTAAGCCGGAACAGCCTGGCGGCCTCTGCCAATACCGTGTCATCCAGCGGTGCTCGCGCTCCCTTCTCGATTGAGCACAGCACGGCAGGATCAACGCGCAGTTCCAAAGCCACTGTCTTTTGCAGTAAACCAAGCCTGGTCCGTATCGCGCGGAAGGCGTTTGGGAAGTGAAGCGGGCGTGCCATGACAGACGATCTCTTTGCAAAAATGCGCAAGGTTGTTGCCCGTGGAATGCTAGGGACCGTTAGCTTTTCTGTCCAATACGTGTCAAATGGCGGCGAAGGTGTTTCGCATGAATTCATAGCGAGGTGTTTTCGCTGTCACCTACGAGGAGTTGCGCCTTGGTTTTCAACGTCGTGTTTTGGCGGATTAAAATTTTCGCGTCATGAATCCGAACGAAATTGACTCGCTAAGAATTCATGTTTGGCTGGAAGAACTGAAGCATCTGACTGGCTGCCAGGCCATCAAGGCGCTGGCTAAACACCTTGACTTGGGTTCCTTCTGGAAGGATGCTGACGGCCTTGAGCACCAGTCCAGGTGGTACCAATACACCAAGGGGGCGCAGGTTCCAAGTCAGGCACTGGTCACTCGACTGCAGAGGCAAGCTGTCGGGGCTACCTTTGATTTACACCATCCGGTATGGACGTTGCTGCGGCGTGACTGCTCTGAGCGAACGTGGAGCCGTATACGTTCAAGGTTTGGCAAGCACTGGATGACTACGCTGACGGACTTGGCTCAGGCGCCTTGCGATTCATTGCGACCGTCGCTTGATTTGGTTAATGCCTTGCGACTTCATGAGTTGAGCTATTTGGACAGCTTGGCGCTGTTTGCCTGTGGCCGCCGCAGTGCTGAGATCAAGTCAGATCATGATCGAGCCCGGCAAATCGAACGGTTGCTTTGGACTCTACCTGTTTTGTATGCTGAGGACCTGATGTGGCATGTGCATAGCCATGAAGAACTTGAGTCAAGATTCTCCGTCGTAGACCGAGGGCTGGGGCTGCCTGATATGGGCAGCCGTGCTGCGAAGTTCTCCCGTGCGAACGAGATTGTCTGGTCCTGCGGTGATATGTCGAAGCACGTCCGCCGCTATCCCAGTGCCCTTAGAACGTCAACCTCTTTGCGTCGCTTTCTATCGGCTCGCTGGGCTAATTTTTATCAAGTGGTTTGGCGCGTTTTATGAACACTACTCGCGGAGTGGCCTGCCTCTGCGATGAACAGACGCGGCATATCGGCCTACAGTGTCAAAGAAGCCAACACGTAAGGAGCTCCCCGGCGGATCACCCTGCCTAAGGCCCCAGCCTTCGCGTAAACTGCACAGAATTCTGTTATTCACCGAAGGGGCCAACCATGGGCTTTTCTGCCAGCGATGTGGTGCCGTTTACCCATGCACGCGCCAACCTGTCTGAACTGGCCGACCAAGCCAAGGCGGGCGCCGAAAAAATCATCACCAAGAACGGCGAGAGCTACGTAGCCTTGATCGACGCAGATCGTCTGGACTACTACCACCGCCTGGAGCGCGAGCGCATCCACCTGCTGCTGATCGACGATGCGCGCCGTGGCCTGGCCGATGTGCTGGCCGGCCGCACTCATGACGCCGATACCGCCTTGGCGGGCCTGCAGGCTGCCCGAGCCACTAAGGCATCGACCACCAGCAAGCCAAAGTCCAAGCAACGTGGCTGAGCGGCTTTACAAGGTCGAGCTTACGGCCAGCTTTCTGGCGCAGCTGGCGTCTATCCAGACCTTTCTGGAAGAGGCCGATGCAGCCTTTGCCTACGACGACCTGCTGGCAGGCCTGCGCGTCACCGTTGTCCCCAACCTGGCGCGCTTCCCGCGCATTGGCAAGCGCTACCTGGATCAACCACCCCAGTCTGCCGAGGCACTGACGCAACTAGCTCAGCTTCCGCCAGGCGCGGCCGATGCCTTGCGCGTGTACCTGCACAGTGACTATCTGATTTTGTATGCCGTGGATGAGGCCAAGCTGACTGCGTATTTGCTTTCCATCCGGCACCATCGCCAACTCTCGTTTGACTTCGCTCGGCTCTGGCCTGGAGCCTGAACAGGCCATATCCCATGAATGCTGTAGAAATCGAACAGGCCATCTCTGACCTGGCCCTTCACCCCTTCGACGCGACTGAGTTTCCGTACGCCTTTCTTGCAGCCTTTGGCAACAAAGAAACCACGCTCAAGCGCTTGCGCACGGGCAACAACAACGCCTCAGACCTGCCTGGCGGCGTACTGCTGCGCAACAACATCCACATCGCAGTTTGCGAAGCTGGCAACGTTGGCAAGACGCTCACAGCCTTGCGCGCCAGCGCGGCCACAACGAAGGCTAAAGCCAAGTTCATCTTGGCCACCGACGGGCAGGCACTGGAGGCGGAAGAGCTGACCAGTGGCGAGACGATCGCCTGTGACTACACAGACTTTCCGAACCACTTCGGCTTCTTGTTGCCACTGGCAGGCATCTCCACCATCAAGGAGATCAAAGACAACCCCATCGACGTTCGGGCCACCGCTCGGCTGAACAAGCTTTACGTTGACCTTTTGCGTGAGAACCCTGATTGGGCCAAGGACGAACGTCGCAGCGACATGAACCACTTCATGGCGCGTCTGGTGTTCTGCTTCTTTGCAGAAGACACCAGCATCTTCAGTGACACCGGCTTATTGACTCAAACGGTCGACCGGATGAGCGACCGAGATGGCAGCAATACACACGAGGTGCTGTCAGAAATCTTCCGGGCCATGAACATCAAGGTCAGCGACCGCGCGTCTGCTGAGCCGAGGCTACCCGCATGGGCAAACGCCTTCCCGTACGTCAACGGTGGCCTGTTCTCGGGCAGCACCGAAGTGCCCCGCTTCACACGCATGGCGCGAACCTACCTGCTGCACGCGGGCGCCTTGAACTGGCGTGAGATCAATCCCGACATCTTCGGCAGCATGATCCAGGCTGTGGCAGACGACGAAGAGCGCGGCTCCCTTGGCATGCACTACACGAGCGTGCCCAACATACTCAAGGTCCTGAACCCGCTGTTCTTGGATGACCTCAGATCAGCTCTGGATGAGGCTGGTGACAATGAGCGCAAGTTGCTCAACCTCCGAAAGCGGATGGCCCGTATTCGGGTGTTTGATCCAGCCTGCGGATCGGGTAATTTTTTGGTGATTGCCTATAAGCAGATGCGGGAGATCGAGGCAGAGATCAACCGCAGACGGGGCGAGCCTCACTTGAGCAGCGTGATTCCACTGACAAATTTTCGCGGCATTGAGTTGCGCGACTTTCCAGCGGAAATTGCTCGCCTGGCGCTGATCATTGCTGAGTTTCAGTGCGACGTGCTCTATCGTGGGCAGAAGGATGCTTTGGCCGAGTTTCTTCCGCTGGATGCTCAGAACTGGATCGTTTGCGGCAATGCACTACGATTCGATTGGTTGAGTATTTGCCCACCAGTAGGAACAGGCGTAAAAATACAAGCGGATGATTTGTTTGGGACGCTGTTAGATCAAGCGCAAATTGATTTCGAGAACGAGGGCGGAGAAACGTACGTTTGCGGCAACCCTCCCTATCTGGGGGGGAAGAAGCAAGATGATGCGCAAAAGCAAGAAATGCATGACGTGGCCAATGGGCGCTATAACCATAAAAACCTAGATTACATTTGCGCCTTCTTTGCTAAGGCGGTTGAATGCATTGGTGATTTTGAGAGGGTCGCATTTGTAACCACCAGCTCGATAAATCAAGGGATTCATGTGCCAATATTCTGGCCGTTTGTTCTTGAATCGGGTGCAAAGATTGATTTTTGCTATGAGCCGTTCAAATGGTCAAACAATGCCGCGAACAACGCTGGCGTCTATTGCACGATCCTTGGTCTTTCAAAAGGATCCAATCGCCGTAAGCGGTTTATCTTCTTCGAAGCAGGTAAGCGTGAGGTCGAAAATATAAGTCCATATCTAGTTGATGGGGCCGACCTCATCGTGGAGGGGCGAGCTTCACCACTATCTACCCTATCGAGAATCAACACGGGGAACCAGGCTGCAGATGGTGGGCATTTGATGTTGAGCACCTCAGAAAAGGAAGAAATGGAGCTTCGGTGGCCTGCATCAGAAAAATTCTGGCGTAGGGTGAGCGGCACATCTGAATTCTTCGATGGCAGTACTCGCTGGTGCCTCTGGATCGACGACGAAGACTTAAACGCAGCTAGCGTCATTCCGCCAATTAGCGAACGCATTGAGCTTGTTCGGAAATTTCGTGAGGGCGCGGGTGAGGTTGCCAATTCTCTGGTTGACAGGCCTCATCAGTTTCGCTACAGAAATACACCTACCCATTTTGGGATGTTGGTGCCACAGGTTTCTGCTGAGTCACGCGAGTACATCCCATCTGGGATCTTTACTGATAGTTTGATTGTTACTCACAAGGCCCATGCGATTTTCTCACCCTCGCTCCGGGATTTTTCGATTTTCAACTCGAAGTTGCATTTCGTTTGGGCGAGGGCGCTATCGGGTCGACTGGGTAACGGCCTGAGTTATTCGTCCAATTTAAGCTGGAACACATTTCCACTCCCGCTTCTCACCGAGCAGGCCAAAGCTGACCTCACTTGTTGCGCGGAGGATATTCTGCTTGCACGTGAAGCTCATTTTCCAGCCACCATCGCTGATTTATATGACCCAAACAGCATGCCGGAAAATCTGCGTCACGCACATGAACGAAACGACGAGGTGCTAGAGCGCATCTACATAGGTCGCCGTTTCAAAAACGACACAGAGCGACTCGAGAAACTCTTTGAGCTCTACACCAAAATGACCGCTGCAGAAAAGGCTAAGGCCGGAGCTAGGACTGCGAATGGGAGGAAAAAAGCATCATGAGCGACCAATCCACAAACCCGACGAACAACTACACCGTTCCGTCGGTGTCTATCACCACGGCGCGCACGGGCGCGTCCGCCAGGGCTAACGAGCTGGGCATGCGCGCCATGCAAGAGCGGGCATATGCCAAGCGAGGCGAGCAGTACTTGCTGATCAAGTCGCCGCCAGCATCAGGCAAGTCTCGTGCGTTGATGTTCATCGCGTTGGACAAGCTCAACAACCAGCGGCTGAAGCAAGCCATCGTGGTCGTGCCAGAGCGCTCCATTGGTGGTAGCTTTGTCGATGAGCCGCTGAGCCAATCCGGTTTCTATTGGGATTGGCATGTGGCTCCGCAGTGGAATCTTTGCAATGCCCCTGGCGGCGATGAGCCGCGCACAGCCAAGTCCAAGGTGGGTGCGGTGCGCCAGTTCCTGGCGAGCGGTGATCAGGCCTTGGTGTGCACCCACGCTACCTTCCGATTTGCGGTCGATGAACTGGGCATCCAGGCATTTGACAATCGATTGATCGCGGTCGACGAGTTCCACCACGTTTCCAGCAACCCAGACAACAAGCTGGGGGCTCAACTGGGCGCCTTCATTACGCGTGACAAGGTTCACTTGGTTGCGATGACCGGTTCGTATTTCCGTGGCGACAGTGAAGCAGTGCTTGCCCCGGCTGACGAAAGCAAATTTGAAACGGTCACCTACACCTACTACGAGCAGCTCAACGGCTACCACTGGCTGAAGTCCCTGGACATCGGTTATTTCTTCTACACGGGCCCCTATGTCGACGCCATACACAAGGTGCTGGACCCAGCGCTGAAAACCATCGTTCACATTCCGAACGTGAATGCGCGCGAGAGCCTGAAGGACAAACAGCGAGAAGTCGACGAGATCATGCATGGCCTGGGCGAATGGAAAGGCGTCGATCCGACCACCGGCTTTCACCAGGTTGAGGCACCCGATGGGCGCGTGCTGAAGGTTGCTGATCTAGTTGATGACAGCGACCAGTCGCGTCGCTCTCAGGTGCTGAATGCCTTGAAGGACCCAGCACACAAGGATGACCGCGACCATGTGGACATCATCATCGCGCTGGGCATGGCCAAGGAAGGGTTCGACTGGATATGGTGTGAGCATGCGCTCACCGTTGGTTATCGCAGCAGCTTGACTGAGATTGTCCAGATCATTGGACGCGCCACTCGCGATGCCAAAGGCAAAGAGCGCTCACGGTTCACCAACCTGATCGCGGAGCCCACGGCAGATCAAGGTGCGGTGGCTGAAGCCGTGAACGACATGCTCAAGGCGATCTCCGCCAGCCTGTTGATGGAGCAAGTGTTGGCACCACGGTATGAGTTCACGCCGAAGGATGCAGGCCCGCAAGAGGGCTTTGTCTACAACGGTGGCGAAGGGTATCAACCTGGGGGACGCAACGTTGGTGTGAACGAAGCCACGGGCCAGTACCACGTTGAAATCAACGGCCTGGCCAAGCCAGGAACACCAGAAGCCACGCGCATCTGCAAGGAAGATTTGAACGAGGTTGTCACAAGTTTCTTGCAAGACAAGACAACGCTGGAGCGGGGATTGTTTGACCAGGAGAACACGCTGCCAGAAGAGCTAACCCAGTTGCGCATGGGTAAGATCGTGCGAGAGCGCTATCCTGAACTGAGTGATGCCGATCAGGAAGCGATTCGCCAACACGCCATTGCCGCCATGAACGTCACGCAGCAGGCCAAGCTGGCACTCGCTGAGGCTGATGCGAATGGCAGCACAGCACAGGGCAACACTGCCCTGATCGACGGTGTTCGAAAGTTTGTCAACGTTCGTGACTTGGACATCGACCTGATCGACCGCATCAACCCGTTTGAAGCGGCCTATGCCGTTTTGGCCAAGGCCATGAATGAAGCTTCGCTGCGCCAAGTGCAAGCCAGCATCGCAGCGAAGAAGGTCAGCATCCCGGAGGACGAGGCACGCGAGTTGGCCAAGCGCGCACTACTTTTCAAGCAAGAGCGGGGGCGCCTGCCGGAAATCAATTCTGCTGATGCGTGGGAAAAGCGTATGGCTGAAGGCGTGGCCGCACTGGCTCGTTATCGCGCCCAAGCCAAGGCTGCGCAGGCTCAAGGAGACTCCAGCAATGGCTGATATGGACGATGACGAACTGCTGGATGCCTTGGGCGTTGAGGTTACGTCCATCAAGACATCCGCCCGTACTCCGCGTGAGGAACGCATCATTGCCGGGTTCGAGGACATCCTGCGATTTCATCAAACGCATGGGAGGGCACCGCAACATGGTGACGGGCATGACATTTTTGAGCGGCTCTACGCAGTACGCCTTGAGCAGATCAGGAAGCTCCCGGAGGCCCCGTCCCTGCTGGCTGAGCTTGACTCGCCAGGGCTGTTGAATGCGACGGCGGCATCAAAAAGTTTCGATGACTTGGATGAAGATGCCTTGCTGGCAGAGCTTGGCGTGGATACCCCTCGCGTCGATGAGGACGACATCACAGTCTTGAAGCACGTTCGCTCGGTCGCTGAAAAGCGCGCAGCCGAGGAAGTTGCCAACCGCACCAAGTGCGAGGACTTCGATCAGTTCAAGCATCTGTTCGATACCGTGCGCGAAGAGCTTCAGGCTGGCATTCGCCAAGCACGCACGTTCCAATCCAAAGAGAAGGCATTGGACGACATCGTGCAAGGGGCCTACTTCATCATTGGTGGGCAGATTGCCTACATCGCCGAAGAGGGCGAGGAATTCACCACCGAGTACGGGCGCCGCGACAGCCGCCTGAGAGTGGTGTTTGACAACGGTACCGAGGCCAGTGTGTTGATGCGCTCCCTCCAGCGTTCACTGCATCGGGATGAGGCTGCCAGGCTGATCTCTGACCCCGACGCAGGCCCGCTGTTCGGGTCTGCGCCCGAAGACGGGGATGTAGAAAGCGGCACGATCTACGTGCTTCGAAGCAAGTCGACTTACCCTTTCGTGGCTGAGCACCGCGAGTTGATCCACAAAATTGGTGTTACGGGTGGATCAGTGGAGGCTCGCATTTCGGGGGCTGAGAAGGACGCAACATACCTTCTAGCAGGCGTCGAGGTCGTGGCAACTTACAAGCTCCACAACATCAACCGGGTGAAGTTGGAGGGCGTGTTTCACAGGCTGTTCGGAGCAGCCCAAATCGACCTAACCATCGAAGACAGGTTCGGCCAGCCAGTGAGACCTAAGGAGTGGTTCCTTGTGCCTCTACATGTTATTGATGAGGCGGTTCAGCGAATTCGGGACGGATCCATAACCGAACTTGCATACGACCCGACTCAAGCACGGTTGGTATGACACGGACACGGCATGACCGCTAAAGTGACAACGCTTCATGTACTTGATCAGATCGATGCCGATCTGCTGCGCAACATGTTGGACGCTTGCGAGGTTCAAGGAGACTTCGTCGATGCAAAGCGCTATCGCAATGAACACATCGAGAACAGGTTGGCCTTTGAGCGATTGGCTCGGGAGGGCTACATCCTCCTGGAGCGTGCGGGAGAACAGGAGCGCTACCGCGTCAGCTTGACAGCCATCGTTCAACTCGAGCAGAACGACGCGGCACGCCGCATCTTGAATGTCGCTGAACGTCTGTGGTCGGCGTTCCAAGAGCACTATCGGGTCGCACTGGAAGGGCCCATTACGCTCAAGCACTTGTCAGACGTGCTGAATGTAGAACTGCCGTTCCTATCTCGTGTCCACACATACATGCGCGAGTGTTCGCACACGCCTTATTGCTTCACGACCGCCGACACGATGTACCAATCCGTCACCGTGTGTGAAGAGGTGCGGCACTTTGAGTCGTTTGCAGATTGTGTGCATGAAATGCGGGTCTGGCAGGCTGATCGCATCAATTCCCCCGGTAACGGTTTGTTCGGGTTGAGCCAGGTCGATTTATTAACCGAATGCCAGTCGGTAGTAAGCGCTAGGCCGCCCGTGTCAATTCCAGGCTGGGTGAGCAAACTACCGCCCCACGCACAGAAACTCATGGGCGAGGTCTACATTGCCCTGGATGCTCAACTGCTGTCGTTACCTGCAATGGGCATTCGCGCCGTGATTGATGTGGTCAGCGCAAACTTGCTCGGAACAGATTTGAACTCCTTTGATGAAAAGCTCGAGGCTCTGAGGAGTCGGGGGAGCATCACAACGCAACAGTTCATATCTTTGACTGCCGTTGTCGATGCTGGAAATGCCGCATCTCATCGCGAGTTCATCCCGGATCGAGATGACATTCAAATCATGCTGGATTCGTTAAGCCATATGCTGCAGTCTGTCTACGTAATGGATGAGGCGGCAAATGCGTTGAGTAGCAAGACGCCGAAGCGCCCAAAGCGAAGTAAACCGGCCAAAATAACCTAGGTTAAATAGCTAGACTTGTCGCTCACACTGAGTTGATTGCAGAGGGGACGATGGAAGCGAATACCAAACCCAAAAGTGCGCTTTTAGCGTATTGCGCATTAGCTGATCGTCTGACCAAGTCTCAGGTGGGCCTAACGCAAGCACTGACACCTTTTTTTGTGGAAGCCTGCAGACCGTTTTCTGGCGAAACCTTCGATGCTGCCAAGTTCTCTGGAGCCGTTGCGGACCGATTTGGGATTTTCATTCCGAGGCTCGCAGCATTGGGGCTTGCGGAGCACCTTGAAAAAGAGGGTGTTCTGATTCCGCTGTCAGGCTATGCATCAAACACTGTTTATAGGTATTCTCAGCTTGATCAGATCGCTGACGACACGGCGGTGTCAGCGGTAACAGAAGGGGAGATTGATGGTGTTTTGAAGTCGTTCATTGACTTTTGCAGGACAGATCCTCTATTAGCGGGCTGTGAGGACGAGAGCTTACAGGCGGAGTTTTTAGATCGACTGCTTCATGCGGATTCCATGCGTTTGCTTTCGCGCCGAGAGATGTCAATTGCCGCAAAGAAGAGTGCAACTACGCTCGTATTGAAAAAGACGGAAGGGGATGCTGATCCACGAGAAAAGGTGGCGCTCCACCTTGACTACCTTGTCTCTCAATATCTCCTGGATCTCCGAGACAAAAATGTATCTGCATTTGATCGTGTCTCTGACATTGCCTTTGCCAACATGGCGGCCGAAGCCTTGGCATGCTTTAGTGAACCCGCCGGTCAAAAATCCTCGTTGGAGGGCCTCACCGTTTACCTGGATTCGCCATTGTTGCTGGATATGCTTGGTGTAAACACGGGCTATGAAGATTATGGTCAAGAGTTGCTCAAATCGATCAATGCAAGCGGCGCGACAGTTGCCGTACTTGACCACTGTGTGATGGAAGCAGAGGCAGTTGTCGCCGCTCAATTGGCCTATCTGCGTTCGGGGATCAACCAGATTGGTGCCAACTGGGGAACGACAGCTAGGCCGGATTTGTTAAGTGCACTGATTAACAACGTTGGATCACGTGCAAGTGAGCGCCTTGGTATTGCTGTGCATCGCGATCCCGAGGCGAACCTTCATCGTAGGTCCCCAGCGACGTGCGGTGATATTGAGGCAGAGATGACAAGTCGCATGCAAAACTGGCGCAATGCGGATTCGCGTGAGTACGACAGAAAGTCTGTGTGGGCGATGTTATCTATCCGCGATGTTACCGACCCGTGTCCCCGCATTTGTGACGCGCAATCCCTTTTGTTGAGTCGAAACACTGCGCTCGTCAACATCGCTAACAATGCTTGGAGGGCGTGGCTCAAAGGTCTGACGCGGCATAGCCAGGTTCACATCGAGAGGTGGGCGCCAGTGGCAATGTCAGATAAGCAGTTTGCGGGTTACCTTTGGCTACGTGGTGGTAGCACCAATGGCGCCATGTCAAAGGCACGACTGTTGGCGCATTGTTCTTCGGCGGTGAGGCCGCGTGCAGATGTCAAAGCAAGAGCCTACAACCTTGCGCTGGAGTTGAGCGGCAAAAAGGAGGCGGACGATGTTGCGGCATTGCTTGAAGACCGTGAAGGCTCTCGTGCACTGATGCGTGCGACACGGGGTGATCCAGCCGATATAACTCCTGAGCGGTTGCCGTACATTCTCGAAGAGGTCAAGATTAGTGCTGGTGAATATGCGGCGGCCTTGGTGAGAGCTGAGAGTAAAAAAGAACTTGAAGGCGTGAAAGCGGCCCATGCCTCGGAGATTCAAGCAGCGCACCGTCTAGTTAATGAGGCAAATGCATTGCGGGAAAGGCAAGCAAATGAAGCCGCTTCTGCACTTACTCAAAAGGAGTTAGACGAAGAAGCCTTGCTTGCGCAGCATGTTGCACTTCAAAAGGAAATAGCGCGATTGGCCGAGATTGAGCGAGATCGGCGCATGCACATCTATCAGCGAGGCTTTCATGCGGGTCGACAGGCCTATCGCACGATGCGATGGGTGTCCGTTTTGACCGTGGCGGCTATTGCTTTCGTGGTCACCTTGCTTAGCGAAAAGCATATTCTTTTAGCTGCAGTGGGTGTTTGTGTTCTGACCGGTTTCACTTTCTGGTTTGTACCTGAACATCTGGAAAAGCCAATGACTAAGATGTCCCGGAAAGTGTTGCGGCGAAAAATTCAGAGTTTGGACCTCAGGCTTGACATCCCGTGTGTCGAGGTCAACTTCAAGCACAAGTTATGGGACTTGCCAGGCGACACACCTCAACTGACAGCGGTGCTGGATGCTTCACCAGAGCGGCTAAGCACGAAACGATGAGCACTTAGACGACCTGGGCTGCATTGTCTTGGCACAAGAGATCAATGTCCTTAAATCAACCATGGATTTTTACGGACTCTATTTTCTGGAGTTCACGCAGAATGGCCGAAATTTTACGGACTCTATTCCATGTTTACGGACTCTATTAAGTCGAACCACATGCCCCTCCAAGCCGCCATCATCGACCTCGACGGCACCATGGTCGACACCCTGGGTGACTTCCATGCCGTTTTGCACCACACCCTGGCCGACCTGGGTTGCAACCCCATCGAAATCGCCCGCGTGGACCGTGCCTTCATCGAGATGACCGTCGGCAAAGGCACTGACGACCTGTTGCGCCGCACCCTGGCCCACGCCTGGGGCCTGCCCGATGACGATGCCGAAGTGGTGCAACACGTGCCGCAGGCTTGGCAGCACTACCAGCAGCACTACACGCGCCTCAATGGCCAACACGCCGAGGTCTACCCCGGCGTGTTCGAAGGCCTGCAACAACTGCGTGCCGCTGGCCTAGCCCTGGCCTGCCTCACCAACAAGCCTACCGCCTTTGCCGAGCAACTCCTCGAACGCAAAGGCCTGCGCGCGCATTTCCAGCACGTCTTTGGCGGCGATGCCTTCGAGCGCAAAAAACCGGACCCGCTGCCCCTGCTCAAAACCTGCGAGGCCCTGGGCACGCGGCCCCAACACACGGTGATGGTGGGTGACTCCAGCAACGACGCGCAAGCCGCTCGCGCAGCCGGCTGCCCCATCATCTTGGTCACCTATGGCTATAACCACGGCCACCCGATTGTCGAGGTGCCCGCCCTGGCCCACATCACGCGACTGGACGCGCTGGACTGGGCCGCCTATGCAGTCGACCCCAAGGGCATCAATCCAGCACGTTGAGCACTGGTGCGTGGTAGTCCAGCAAGGCGGTCTTCAGGTCGGGTGATCGGGGCGCCTTGCCCAGCCACACGCGCAGCACCGAGGTGAAAAAGCCGGGATCCGCGATGGGCAGACCGACCGGTTGCTCATTCACCGTGAACACCGTGCCCCGCTTGGGCACCCATTCGATGACAAAGCTGTCGCCTGCCGACAGGCGCTGAATGTGCGAGAACTGCTCACCCATGCGCTGAATGGCCGGAATCAGGCGAAAGAAATCCTCCCGCGGGTTATTGCTTTCAATACCGGAGGTGATGATCCGGCCCAACTCATCGACACGGGTGCTTTTCAGCATCACGAAACGCAACTGTTTGGGGCCTTCCTGACTCAGGACCGTCTCGGTGTTGTCTGATTTTCGGGGCAGGTACAAAGCCACCGTGTAGACCTTGGCGACGGCGTTGTAGCTGATGCCGCTGCCGTTGAGCACCAATGGCGTCCCTTCCACATTGAGGGTGGACGGATAGCGCACCCCCGCGATGTCGGCGCTCTGGGCCTGTGCGCTGCTGAAGCTGCCCGGCAAAAGGCCCAAGGCCAGGCTCACCAGCGCGGCGGTGGGCAGGTGGTGGGCATTCAAGTACTTCAACAACATCGCGTTCTTCCGTCGGTTCAGCCACCACAGCGACAGACTGCCCCTGCTAAACTGGTTCCATGTTCATCTCAAGCAAACTGACCAAGGGGTCGCATGACCGAAGGGCTTGGCCCTGGCGTCGCTCGCGCCGCCTCTAGATGCGATTGTCTCTTGCCAGCGCCGCATCAGACAACAGGGGCTTCCCGACCTGATCAGACAAGCCGACCACCTGAATGAGTGGCGGTCGCCGCCGGGCTTGGAGGGCCCCCCCATGATCACCGAATCCGAATTCAACGCCCTGGCCGCTCAAGGCCACAACCGCATCCCCCTGGTCGCCCACGCCCTGGCCGATCTGGATACCCCGCTGTCGCTCTACCTCAAGCTCACGCGCGGCCTGCCGCACACCTTTTTGCTCGAATCCGTGGTAGGCGGCGAGCGTTTTGGTCGTTATTCCTTCGTCGGCCTGCCTGCGCGCACCCTGGTGCGGGCCACGCGCCGCCACGTCGAAGTCGTCACCGACGGCCGCGTGGTCGAAACCTTCGAAGGCAACCCGCTGGACTTCATCGCGGACTATCAAAAGCGCTTCAACGCGGCCATTCCGCAGGGCCTGCCCCGTTTCTGTGGCGGCCTGGCCGGCTATTTTGGCTACGACACCGTGCGCTACATCGAGCCGCGCCTGGCCAAGGTGCACAAAGCTGGCGGCATCGACACCCCCGACCTGCTGCTGCTGCAGTGCGAAGAACTCGCCGTCATCGACAACCTGGCCGACCGCCTCTACCTGATCGTCTACGCCGACCCGGCGCAGCCCGAGGCCTATGCCCGCGCCAGCGAACGCCTGCAGGCCCTCACCGCCCAGTTGAGCGAGCCGGTGGCCGCGCCACCCATCTCGCCCTCCGAGGCGCACCCCGTTGAGCGCGAATTCGCCAAGGACGACTACCTCGCCGCCGTGCTCAAGTCCAAGGAATACATCGCCGCGGGCGACATGATGCAGGTGCAAATCGGCCAGCGCCTGCGCAAAAAGTTCACCGCCCATCCACTCAGCCTCTACCGCGCACTGCGCTGCGTCAACCCCAGCCCCTACATGTACTACTACGACATGGGGGACTTCCACGTCGTCGGCGCCTCGCCCGAAATCCTGGTGCGCCAGGAGCACAAGCCCGAAGGCCAGGTCATTACCATCCGTCCGCTGGCCGGCACGCGCCCGCGCGGCAGCACGCCCGAGCTCGACAAGGCGCTCGAAGTCGAGCTGCTGGCCGACCCCAAAGAGCGCGCCGAGCACGTCATGCTGATCGACCTGGCGCGCAACGACATCGGCCGCATCGCCAAGACCGGCAGCGTCAAGGTGACCGACGCCTTCGTGGTCGAGCGCTACTCGCACGTCATGCACATCGTCAGCAACGTCGAAGGCCACCTCAAGGACGGCATGAGCGCGCTGGACGTGCTCAAGGCCACCTTCCCGGCTGGCACGCTCACCGGCGCGCCCAAGATCCGCGCCATGGAAATCATTGACGAGCTGGAGCCCGTGCAGCGCGGCATCTACGGCGGCGCGGTGGGCTACCTCAGTTTTGGCGGCGACATGGACGTGGCCATCGCCATCCGCACCGGCATCGTCAAAGATCAAGTGCTCTACGTACAGGCCGCCGCCGGCATCGTGGCCGACTCGGTGCCTGAGCTCGAATGGAGAGAAACCGAAGCCAAGGCGCGCGCCATGCTTTATGCGGCCGAGCTGGTCGAACAAGGTTTGTGAAGGAGAAGCACGATGCTGCTGATGATCGACAACTACGACAGCTTCACCTACAACCTCGTGCAGTACTTTGCCGAGCTCGGTGAAGACGTGCGCGTCGCACGCAACGACGAAATCACCCTTGATGAAATTGCCGCCCTCAAGCCCGATCGCTTGGTCTTGTCGCCGGGCCCTTGCTCACCGGCCGAGGCGGGCATCTGCGTGTCCGCCTTGCAGCGCTTCACCGGCCAGCTGCCCATCCTCGGCGTGTGCCTGGGCCACCAGGCCATCGGCGCGGCGCTGGGCGGCCACGTGATCCGGGCCGCGACGCAAATGCACGGAAAGACCAGTGTCATCACCACCGACCGCAAGGGCGTCTACCTGGGCCTGCCCGAACAGTTCACGGTGATCCGCTACCACTCGCTGGCCATCGAACGCGCCACCTTGCCGGACTGTCTGGAAATCACCTCCACCTCCGAAGACGGCGAAATCATGGGCGTGCGCCACAAAGGCCCGCAAACAAATCGGAGTTTTGCGCCGCTCGAAGGCGTGCAGTTCCACCCGGAATCCATCCTGACCGAACACGGTCACGCGATGCTGAAAAACTTCCTACTAATGTAAGGACAAGGACGTCAGCATGAGCACCCTCACCGACAGCCAGGCCCTGCAGCGTGTCATCGAGCACCGCGAGATCTTCCATGACGAAATGCTCGGCCTGATGCGCCGCATCATGACCGGGGAAATGTCGCCCGTGGTCATGGCCGCCTTCATCACCGGCCTGCGCGTCAAGAAGGAAACCGTCGGCGAGGTCACCGCCGCCGCGCAGGTGATGCGCGAATTCGCCACCCCCGTGCAGGTGCCCGATCACCGTCATTTGGTCGACCTGTGCGGCACCGGTGGCGATGGCGCCCACACCTTCAACATCTCCACGGCCTCCATGTTTGTGGCCGCAGCGGCGGGGGCCCGCATCGCCAAGCACGGCGGGCGCAGCGTGTCCTCCAGCACCGGCAGTGCCGACGTGCTCGAAGCGCTGGGCGCCGCCATCAACCTGAGCCCCGAACGGGTCGCCACCTGCCTGGATCAAACCGGGGTGGGCTTCATGTTCGCGCCCAACCACCACGGCGCCATGAAATACGCCGCGCCTGTGCGCAAAGAACTGGGCATCCGAACCCTCTTCAACATCTTGGGGCCGCTGACCAATCCGGCTGGCGCACCCAACCAGCTCATGGGCGTGTTTCACGCCGACCTGGTCGGCATCCTGGCGCGCGTGTTACAGCGCCTGGGCTCGGACCACGTGCTGGTGGTGCATGGCAGCGATGGTCTCGACGAGATCACCCTGGCGGGCGACACCCAGGTGGCCGAACTGAAAAACGGCGAGGTGCGCGAGTACACGGTCAACCCGGAGCAATTTGGCATGGCCGAACACGACGGCTCCAGGCTCAAGGCGCAGAACCGCGAGATGTCGGTGGCCATCATGCGGCGCGTCTTCGACAACGAGCCCGGGCCCGCTCGCGACATCGTGCTCCTGAACGCCGGCGCGGCGATCTACGCTGCCAACGTCGCGGACTCACTGGCCGACGGCGTGCACCGCGCGCGTGAAGTCCTGGCCAATGGCGGGGCCGGCGAGTCCCTGCTTCACTTCATTCAGACAACACAGACCCTGGCGACATCGTGAGTTCTTCCAGGGCTTGTGGCTGCAAGGCGCAGCGATTGCGCCCCCCGTGTTTGGCCTCATAGAGCAACTCATCGGCAGCATTGAGCAAGGTTTCTGGCAGGCTGTGGGCGGCCGGGATGGTGCAGGCCACGCCAATGCTCACCGTCAGCACAATGGCTTGGTCTGCGTAATGCACGTCCAGTGACTGAACCCCCAGTCGGATCGACTCCGCCATGTGGGCCGCCCCGGCCAGATCCGTCTGCGGCAGTATCACCAGAAACTCCTCGCCACCGTAACGCACCGCATGGTCACCCGGGCGGCGAATGATCTCGGACAGCACCGCTGCCACCTGCCGCAAGGCCTCGTCGCCCGCCGCGTGGCCGTGTTGGTCGTTGACCTGCTTGAAGTGATCAATGTCGATCATCAGCACCGACAGGGGTTGGTGCCAGCGCTGCGCGAAGCGCCACATCTCGGGTAAGCGCTCGGCCAGGAACTGGCGGTTGTGCAGGCCTGTCAGCGAGTCCCGCACCGACAAATCCTGCAGGCGCGCATTGGCGCGGGTCAGTTCTGCCATGGCGTTGTCCAGATCTCGGGTGCGTGCCAGGACGCTGGCCTCCAGCTCCGCCGCATGCGCGCGCTGCAGGCGCATATTGGCTTGCTGGGACAGCTTCAGGCGATGGGCCAGGGCGAACGACAGCAAGGTGATCTCCAGCAGCGAGCCGATTTGCATGCCGTAATCGGTCAGCAGACTGCTTTCCATGAGGCCGAACCGGTTGAGTGAGTTCAGCATGAAGCCCAGCAACAGCCCGCCAAACGCCCACAGGAAGTAATAGGCCTGACGCACCCCCTGTCGCAACAAGATCGCCGTAAGGATCAGCATCAGCAGCGGGGCCACGAGGGTCAAGAGGGTGGCCAATTTGACTGACCACGCATAGGACATCACGAAGGTGGCAGGCACGATGGCCACGAACAGCCATTGCAAGACACGCATCACGGCGTCGATGTGGGCCGCATGCCGCCGGGTGTCGAGGAACTGGCGGCTGAACAAGACCAGAGACCAGCCCGCCAGCCCCATGAACACGGGCGTGGCCTGGTTGCCCCAGTTGGGAGAGTTCGGCCACAGGTATTCGTAGGCGAGGCCGCTGAGCGTGGACTGTGCGATGCCAAACAGCACAATGTAGACCACGTAGTAGAGGTAGGCGCGGTCTCTCAGCGACGCATACAGCAGCAGGTTGTACAGCAGCATGGCCAGCAAGGCGCCGCTGTAAAGGCCCAGCAGGAGTTGTTCGTTTTGGGCCCGCTGCTCCTGGTGGTGGGTCGTGCTGATCTCCAGCGGGGCTTGCAGCGAGCCCTGGCTCTGGACGCGCGCAAACACCTGCACCTGCTCGCCGGGCCGCAGGGTCAGCGGAAAATAGAAATTGCGGTCCCTCACCGGCCGGCTGGCAAAGGGGCGGCGATCGCCGCTGGCATGGTGCTGAACACGCCCATCCGGCCACACCACGTAGAGGTCGACATAGTCGAGCAAGGGGTAGCGCAGGCTCAGCAGCCACTCGCTCCGATGGCTGGCGCGGTTGACCAATTCGCCGCGCAACCAGAACGCAGAGTTGCTATAGGCAAAGTTGAGGTCTTCGCGGTGGCGGTCACTCCATTCGGGCGACTGGGCGGGCTTTCGCAGGATGTCGGTCAAGCCCAGTTGGGCGGTCTTGTCCTCCAGCACCCTCACATGCCGCCCCATGACCAAGCTGGTGAACGCGTCATCCAGGACCACGACCTCCGCGCGCACGGGCCCCGCCAGCAGTCCCGATAAAAGGAGGGACAGCAGACTGATCCAGCAGCGGTAAAAGGCGGCCTTGGTCAAAGCAAATTCTTTCCCTGAGGGGTGCATTCACTCTTATCGGCGGCGTCGAGCGCATTCCTCAGCGGTTCGTGTCCGACAAAACGGTTGCCTTTCACGGTGTAGCGACAAACGCGGATAATCCAGTTGATATTGATCACGGGCCTCCCATGTCAGACATCCTCAAGCAAATCGTTGCCGTCAAACACGAAGAGATTGCGGCGGCGTCCAGGCGCATTTCTTTGACCGCCCTGCGCACGCAAGCCGAGGACCGTCACCGTGCTCAGGTGGACATGCGCGACTTCATCGCAGCCCTGATCGCCAAGATTCGAGCGGGCCACGCCGGAGTCATCGCCGAGGTCAAAAAAGCCAGCCCCAGCAAGGGCGTGCTGCGCGAACACTTCGTGCCCGCCGAGATCGCGGCCAGTTATGCGCAACATGGCGCAGCCTGCCTGAGCGTCCTGACCGATGCCCAGTTTTTTCAAGGACAGGCCAGCTACCTGCAGCAGGCCCGCGCCGCCTGCACCTTGCCGGTCTTGCGCAAGGACTTCATGGTCAGCGACTACCAGGTCTTTGAAGCGGCTGCCATGGGTGCCGACTGCATCTTGCTGATCGCAGCCTGTCTCAGCGATGCGCAAATGGCCGAGCTGGAAGCCTGCGCCCACGAACTGGGCATGGCGGTCTTGGTCGAGGTCCACGACGGCGCCGAGCTCGACCGCGCCCTGCAACTCAAGACCCCGCTGCTGGGTATCAACAACCGCAACCTGCGCACTTTCGAGGTCACCCTCGACACCACCCTGGGGCTGCTGCCCCGCGTCCCGGCCGACCGCCTGTTGGTCACCGAATCGGGCATCCTGGGCCGCGCCGATGTGCAGCGCATGCGCGCCGCCAATGTCCACGCCTTCCTGGTCGGCGAGGCCTTCATGCGCGCACCCGACCCGGGGGCTGCCCTGGCCGAATTGTTCGCTTGATGACCCCCGCCAATGGCCTCACCACCTCGCTGACGGCCCAGTTCGACGCCGTCCCGCCTGATTGGCGAGACCTCACCGAGGCCTTCCGGCACAGTGCTGCAGGCCAAGCCCTGATCGAGCGCATCGAACAACGCCGCCGTGCTGGCGTCATCGTCTACCCGGGCGACGTATTCGCCGCCCTGCGCCTGACGCGCCGTGACCGGGTGCGTGTGGTCATCCTGGGGCAAGACCCCTATCACGGCCCTGGGCAAGCCCATGGGTTGGCCTTTTCCGTGCTGTCGGGCGTGAAGGTGCCGCCCAGCCTGCGCAACATCTACAAGGAACTCCAGCGCGACCTGTCGATCACCCCGCCGACCCAGGGCTGCCTGAACGCCTGGGCGCAGCAAGGCGTGCTGCTGCTCAACACCACCTTAACCGTCGAGGACGGCGCACCAGCCAGTCACGCCGCCTGGGGCTGGGAAGTCCTCACCGACGCCATCATCAATGCCGTGGCCGCCGACCCGGGGCCCAAAGTTTTCATGCTGTGGGGCGCGCACGCCCAGCGCAAACGAACGCTCATTGATGCGCACAACGAAGGCCGCCTCAGTCCTCACCTCGTGTTGCAAAGCAACCACCCCTCGCCTTTGTCGGCCTCCCGAGGTCCCTTGCCGTTCCTGGGAAATGGCCACTTCAGCGCCGCTCAAAACTTCTGGGGCGACCGGGGTGAGGCGCTGAATTGGCGCCTACCCTGTGTTTTTTGAAAAAGCTGTGCTATATTTGCGGGCTTGCCTTGGAGGGGTGGCCGAGTGGTTAAAGGCAGCAGACTGTAAATCTGCCCGCTTACGCGTACACAGGTTCGAATCCTGTCTCCTCCACCAGGCAAACCATACACGCAATCAGAATCACTCCTGAGCGGGAGTAGTTCAATGGTAGAACCTTAGCCTTCCAAGCTAATGATGCGGGTTCGATCCCCGTCTCCCGCTCCAAGTCGCGGTTCTGTCATGTTCGGCGTGCTAGACTCGTGATCCTCCTGAAATCAGGTGGGTCGTGGTCGGCACTGGTGTGGGTGTGCGCAATGCTTGCGCCCAGACCAGTGTCGATGCCCATGTGGCTCAGTGGTAGAGCACCCCCTTGGTAAGGGGGAGGTCGGCAGTTCGATCCTGCCCATGGGCACCACTTTCATCTCTTTCCCTCAGCTCATTTCTAGATCGCTGGAGCGCGCAAAATGGCAAAAGGTAAATTCGAACGGACCAAGCCGCACGTCAACGTGGGCACCATTGGCCACGTGGACCACGGCAAGACGACGCTGACGGCAGCGATCACGACGGTGCTGTCCAAGGCCTTCGGTGGCGAAGCCAAGGCGTACGACCAGATTGACGCAGCGCCTGAAGAAAAGGCCCGCGGCATCACCATCAACACCGCGCACGTTGAGTACGAAACCAAGAATCGTCACTACGCGCACGTTGACTGCCCCGGCCACGCCGACTACGTCAAGAACATGATCACCGGCGCGGCCCAGATGGACGGAGCCATTTTGGTGGTCTCCGCCGCTGACGGCCCGATGCCCCAAACGCGTGAACACATCCTGCTGTCGCGCCAAGTGGGCGTGCCTTACATCATTGTCTTCCTGAACAAGGCCGACATGGTGGACGACGCCGAGCTGCTGGAACTGGTCGAAATGGAAGTGCGCGAGCTGCTGTCCAAGTACGACTTCCCTGGCGACGACACCCCCATCATCAAGGGTTCGGCCAAGCTGGCACTGGAAGGCGACAAGGGCGAGCTGGGCGAGCAAGCCATCATGAAGCTGGCCGAAGCCCTGGACACCTACATCCCCACGCCTGAGCGCGCCATCGACGGCACGTTCCTGATGCCTGTGGAAGACGTGTTCTCGATCTCGGGTCGCGGCACCGTGGTGACCGGCCGTATCGAGCGCGGCATTGTCAAGGTCGGCGAAGAAATCGAAATCGTCGGCATCACCGACACGCAAAAGACCACCTGCACCGGCGTGGAAATGTTCCGCAAGCTGCTGGACCAAGGTCAAGCGGGCGACAACGTCGGCATCTTGCTGCGCGGCACCAAGCGTGAAGACGTGCAGCGCGGCCAAGTGCTGTGCAAGCCCGGCTCCATCAAGCCGCACACGCACTTCACCGGCGAGATCTATGTGCTGAGCAAGGACGAAGGCGGTCGCCACACTCCTTTCTTCAACAACTACCGTCCGCAGTTCTATTTCCGCACCACCGACGTGACTGGCTCGATCGAGCTGCCCGCCGACAAGGAAATGGTCATGCCTGGCGACAACGTGTCGATCACCGTCAAGCTGATCAACCCGATCGCCATGGAAGAAGGCCTGCGCTTCGCCATCCGTGAAGGCGGTCGCACCGTCGGCGCTGGCGTCGTGGCCAAGATTCTGGCGTAAACTGTTCAACCTTCAGTTGTAGGGGTATAGCTCAATTGGCAGAGCGTCGGTCTCCAAAACCGAAGGTTGTAGGTTCGATTCCTACTGCCCCTGCCACCTACTGAACAGATTAGCCCGATCAAACTGCTGTCCCTACAGCCCGCAGGCGAGGTTCGCAAGAACCGAGAAGCCGGCGGGCTTTGCTGCCTCAACCCTAGATGCTCATGGCCAATCCGCAAATCGAAACCGTCAATACCAGCGCCGATAAAGCACGGCTGATCACTGCTGGCCTGCTGGTTGTGGGCGCTGTGGCCGCGTTTTACCTTTTGGGCAAGCAGGATCTATGGTTGCGCGTCATTGCCTTGCTGGTCTTGCTGGCCATGGCCGTGGGCGTTTTCCTGACGTCTGCCCAAGGGCGTGAGCTGATCGCCTTTGGTCAGGACTCCGTCAAAGAGTTGCGCAAAGTCGTGTGGCCGACGCGCCCGGAAGCCACCCAGATGACAGCCTATGTGTTCGCCTTCGTGGTGGTCATGGCCTTGTTCCTTTGGCTGACCGACAAAACGCTGGAATGGGTGCTCTACGGCCTGATCCTGGGTTGGAAACACTGATCCCCACCATCAAGCGAGGTTGACTCATGAGCGACGTTCAAACCATCCCCGCCACCGTGGCCCCTGCGCTGCGCTGGTATGTGGTGCATGCCTATTCGGGCATGGAAAAAGCCGTCGAACGTAACCTTCGCGAGCGCATCGATCGCGCTGGCATGCAAACTTCTTTTGGGCGCATTTTGGTGCCCACCGAAGAAGTTGTTGAGGTCAAGAACGGCAAGAAAACGGTCACCGAGAGACGCTTCTTCCCCGGCTACGTGCTGGTTGAAATGGTCATGAGCGACGACTCCTGGCACTTGGTGAAAAACACCTCCAAGGTCACCGGCTTTGTTGGTGGCGCCAAAAACCGTCCCTCACCCATTTCGGAAGACGAGGTCATGAAGATCGTCAACCAGATGCAGGAAGGCATTGAAAAGCCCCGTCCCAAGGTCGAGTGGGAAGTCGGCGAGGTTGTGCGCGTCAAGGAGGGCCCGTTCACGGACTTCAATGGCGCCATCGAAGACGTCAACTACGAAAAGTCCAAGCTGCGCGTGTCGGTCACGATTTTCGGCCGTGCCACCCCGGTGGAGTTGGACTTCGATCAGATCGAAAAGATTTGACGCCCTGAAGGTGGGGCTGCTGCGGTGGGCAACCACACGGCGATCACCTTCCGTTCTAGCCGGCGACGAGACGACGGCACGAGGAGCCTGGGTGCGGCACATGCTGACATTGCGGGCGTTTGCACTCAACCATCAAGACGAGGCCGTCGGGGTGGTTTTAGGAGAAACAAATGGCCAAGAAGATTATCGGCTTCATCAAGCTGCAAATCCCGGCAGGCAAGGCAAACCCTTCGCCTCCAATCGGTCCGGCGCTGGGTCAGCGCGGTCTGAACATCATGGAATTCTGCAAGGCGTTCAACGCCCAGACCAGTGCCATGGAACCCGGTCTGGTGTTGCCGGTGGTGATCACCGCCTTCGCCGACAAGTCCTTTACCTTTGTCCTGAAGACGCCGCCAGCCACCGTGCTGATCAAGAAGGCGCTGAAGCTCGACAAGGGTTCGGCACGTCCGCAAGTCGACAAGGTCGGCAAGCTGACGCGCGCGCAGATCGAAGAAATCGCCAAGACCAAGCAAAAAGACCTGACCGCTGCCGATCTGGACGCCGCGGTTCGTACCATTGCTGGTTCCGCCCGCTCGATGGGCGTGATCGTGGAGGGTGCATAACATGGCTAAGCTGACCAAACGTCAAAAGTCCTACGCCGGCAAAATCGACAGCAACAAGCTGTACGCCATTGATGATGCCCTGAGCATCCTCAAGGACACCGCCATCGCCAAGTTCGACGAATCCATCGACGTGGCCGTGCAACTGGGCGTGGACGCCAAGAAGTCCGACCAAGTGGTGCGTGGCGCTGTCGTGATGCCCAACGGCACCGGCAAGACCAAGCGCGTCGCGGTGTTTGCTCAGGGTGCCAAGGCTGAAGAAGCCAAGGCCGCTGGCGCCGACATCGTGGGCATGGAAGACCTGGCCGAGCAAATCAAGGGCGGCAACATCAACTTCGACGTGGTCATTGCCTCGCCGGACACGATGCGCATTGTCGGTACCCTGGGTACGGTTCTGGGCCCTCGCGGCCTGATGCCTAACCCCAAGGTGGGCACCGTCACGCCTGACGTCGCCACGGCCGTGAAAAACGCCAAGGCCGGTCAAGTCCAATTCCGCGTCGACAAGGGCGGCATTGTGCACGGCACCATCGGTCGTCGTTCGTTCGACGCCGACAAGCTCAAGGGCAACCTGGCTGCACTGTTGGATGCACTGACCAAGCTCAAGCCTGCTTCCAGCAAGGGTGTGTACCTGCGCAAGGTCGCTGTCTCGTCCACCATGGGCGTGGGCGTGCGAGTGGACGTCGGTTCGATCAACGTCGGCTGACCCAACAAAACACCGTCAACCGCTGCTTCGGTAGTGGGTTGACCAAGTCCCGCGCGTGTCTGGCGCGGACACTTGAAACGAATTGGTGGGCTGGGGCTCGGTGGCATGGCCACAGGGGTCTCAGGCTATCAAAGACCGTAGGCGCGGCGTTCACAGCAGTACCGTGAACGCCGCTTAAACCGCCAGCCTACGCAGATGGCGTACCCGCTGTTGAAGGATTCTGACCGCCAGCCATGGTGATCAGGGTTTCGGAGGCAGAAGGTCGCTGAACCGGGTGTGCCCGGGTGGGGTGGGCCTTGTGGTCAAAACCTTTGCCAGGGCATGTTTTAAGGAGTGGACCTTGAGTCTCAATCGCAACGAAAAAGCAGCCGTTGTCTCGGAAGTGCAAGCCCAAGCGGCCAAAGCACAGACCCTGGCACTGGCTGAGTACCGCGGACTCACGGTGGCCCAGTTGGACGCATTGCGCAAGACCGCGCGCGCGCAAGGTGTGTATCTTCACGTGCTGAAGAACACCCTGGCTCGCCGCGCTGTTGCCGGCACGTCCTTCGAGGTGGCTGCCGAGAGCATGAGCGGCCCGCTGATCTACGGCTTCTCCGAAGACGCCGTGGCAGCTGCCAAAGTGATCGCCGACTTTGCCAAGGGCAACGACAAGCTGGTCATCAAGGCTGGTGCTTACGCAGGCAAGGCGCTCAGCGCCGACGCCGTGAAGGCCCTGGCTTCGATTCCCAGCAAGGAAGTGCTGCTGGCCCAGATCTGCGGCTTGCTGCAATCGCCAGTGTCGCGTTTCGCACGCGTGCTGGGCGCTGTGGCCGAGCAAAAGGGTGCTGGCGCAGCGCCTGCTGCTGAAGCACCAGCCGCAGAAGCTCCTGCAGCCTGATCGCCGCTCAACCGTATTCAACACATTCAACCGATTTTAGGAACCCAAAATGGCTTTCGATAAAGACGCATTCATCACCGCCCTGGACAGCATGTCCGTCATGGAACTCAATGACCTGGTCAAGGCCATTGAAGAGAAGTTTGGCGTGTCCGCAGCTGCCATGGCAGCTCCTGCTGCTGGCGGCGGCGGCGCTGCTGCTGCTGCCGCTGAAGAGAAGACCGAATTCAACGTCGTGCTGCTCGAAGCTGGCGCCAACAAGGTCGGCACCATCAAGGCCGTGCGTGAACTGACGGGCCTGGGCCTGAAGGAAGCCAAGGACTTGGTCGACGGCGCTCCCAAGAACGTCAAGGAAGCTGTGCCCAAGGCTGATGCCGAAGCCGCTGTCAAGAAGCTGGTGGAAGCTGGCGCCAAGGCCGAAGTCAAGTAATCCTTGGTTTGCGGACAGGCTGGCGGATCTGAAAAGGCCGCCAGCCTTTCTCGCTTCAAGGGTTTGGGCCCTTGAGGGTACTCGAAAGAGCTTTTGGCGTTAAGCTGATGGGCTTTTTCGAGTGTTCTCTGAAACGACTGCAGAGAACCGGTTTGGTCGAGCCGGGGTGCAATGCCCTGGTTGTCTGCCAGCGGTTGGTAGTGGCCAACCACCAAGCCTCAGACGCAAGATCTGAATGGCCAGTCGCCGAACAATGAGCCGCACCTAGGCCGGGTGAGGCTTGGTTTCGCACCGGGTGCCCGCTAGAGGGGCCCGTAACGGAGAGTTTATGGCGCAAGCAACCCCCTACAGCTACACCGAGCGCAAGCGAGTTCGCAAGAGCTTCGGCAAGCGTGGCAGCGTATTGAACGTGCCTTATCTGCTGACGATGCAGAAGGATTCTTACGTGGCATTCCTGCAAAAGGATGTCCCGCCACAAAAGCGCAAGCCCGAGGGCTTGCAAGCCGCGTTCTTGTCCGCGTTCCCCATTGTTTCTCACAATGGTTTCGTGGAGATGAAGTTCATCGAATTCAACATCGCCAAGCCGACGTTCGACGTCCGCGAGTGCCAGCAACGGGGCTTGACCTTCGCCGCCGCCGTGCGTGCGAAGCTTCAGATGATCATTTATGACCGTGAGACGTCCACGTCCCAGTCCAAGGTGGTCAAGGAAATCAAGGAGCAAGAGGTCTACATGGGCGAAGTGCCCCTGATGACCGACTATGGCTCCTTCATCATCAACGGCACCGAGCGCGTCATCGTGTCTCAGTTGCACCGTTCGCCTGGCGTGTTCTTCGAGCACGACAAGGGAAAGACCCACAGTTCGGGCAAGCTGCTGTTCAGCGCCCGGATCATTCCCTACCGCGGTTCCTGGCTCGATTTCGAGTTCGACCCCAAGGATCTGCTGTACTTCCGTGTCGACCGTCGCCGCAAGATGCCCGTGACGACCTTGCTCAAGGCCATCGGCATGAGCAATGAGAAGATACTGTCCACGTTCTTCCAGAACGACCAGTTCAAGCTGATGGACACCGGTGCGCAGATGGCCTATGTGCCGGATCGTCTGAAAGGTGAAGTGGCTCGCTTTGACATCACGGACCAGTCGGGCAGTGTCGTGGTCGAAAAGGACAAGCGCATCACGGCGCGTCATACCCGCCAGTTGGAGCAATCGGGCACCACGCACATCAGCGTGCCCGAAGACTTCCTGCTGGGTCGTGTGCTGGCCAAGAACCAGATCGACCCAGACACGGGCGAGATCATCGCCAAGGCCAATGAAGAGCTGACCGAGCTGCTGCTCAAGAAGCTGCGCACGGCCGGCATTCTCGACCTGGATGTACTGTTCACCAACGAACTGGACCAAGGCGCCTACATCTCGCAAACGCTGGCCACCGACGAAACCGTCGACGAGCTGGCTGCGCGCGTGGCCATCTACCGCATGATGCGGCCTGGCGAGCCGCCGACTGAAGACGCCGTGCAGGCGTTGTTCGGCCGCCTGTTCTACAACGCCGACACCTACGATCTGTCGCGCGTGGGCCGCATGAAGTTCAACGCCCGTGTGGGCCGCGACGGCTCCGAAGGCGCGATGACCCTGTCCAACGACGACATCCTGTCGGTCGTGAAGATCCTGGTTGAGTTGCGCAATGGCCGTGGCGAAGTCGATGACATCGACCACTTGGGCAATCGCCGCGTGCGTTGCGTGGGCGAGCTGGCCGAGAACCAGTACCGCTCGGGCCTGGCTCGTATCGAAAAGGCCGTGAAGGAGCGTCTGGGCCAGGCTGAAACCGAAGCCCTGATGCCGCATGACCTGATCAACTCCAAGCCGATTTCGGCGGCGCTGAAGGAATTCTTCGGTGCCTCGCAGCTGTCGCAGTTCATGGACCAGACCAACCCCTTGTCCGAGATCACGCACAAGCGTCGCGTCTCGGCCCTGGGCCCGGGCGGTCTGACCCGCGAACGTGCTGGCTTTGAAGTGCGTGACGTGCACCCGACCCACTATGGCCGTGTGTGCCCGATCGAAACGCCTGAAGGCCCGAACATCGGTCTGATCAACTCGCTGGCTTTGTATGCGCAGTTGAACGACTACGGCTTCCTGGAAACGCCGTACCGCCGCGTGATTGACAGCAAGGTGACGATGCAGATCGATTACCTGTCGGCCATCGAAGAAGGCAAGTACATCATCGCCCAGGCCAATGCATCCCTGGGGGCCGATGGCACGCTGACGGATGAGCTGGTGTCGGCGCGTGAGCACGGTGAGTCCGTGCTGACCACCCCTGAGCGCATCCAGTACATGGACGTGGCGCCGACGCAGATCGTGTCGGTGGCCGCTTCGCTCGTGCCCTTCCTGGAGCACGACGATGCGAACCGCGCCTTGATGGGCGCCAACATGCAGCGTCAAGCGGTGCCGGTGTTGCGTCCTGAGAAGGCCTTGGTCGGCACGGGCGTCGAGCGCGTGGCCGCCAAGGACTCGGGCACGGTCGTGGCCGCCCGTCGCGGTGGCATTGTGGATTACGTCGACACGAACCGCATCGTGATTCGCGTGAACGACAACGAAACCGTGGCTGGTGAAGTCGGTGTGGACATCTACAACCTGATCAAGTATCAGCGTTCCAACCAGAACACCAACATCCATCAGCGACCCATCGTTCGCCGTGGCGACCATGTGGCGGCCGAGGACATCATCGCCGACGGGGCCTCCACCGACATCGGCGAGCTGGCCCTGGGTCAGAACATGCTGGTCGCGTTCATGCCCTGGAACGGCTACAACTTCGAAGACTCGATCCTGATCTCCGAACGCGTGGTCGCCGAAGACCGCTACACCTCGATCCACATCGAGGAGTTGACGGTCATGGCACGTGACACCAAGCTGGGTTCCGAAGAAATCACCCGCGACATCCCCAACCTGTCCGAGAACCAACTGGCTCGTCTGGACGAGTCGGGCATTGTGTACGTGGGCTCGGAAGTCGGCCCTGGCGACGTGCTGGTCGGCAAGGTCACGCCCAAGGGTGAGACCACGCTGACGCCTGAAGAAAAGCTGCTGCGCGCGATCTTCGGCGAAAAGGCGTCCGACGTGAAGGACACCTCGCTGCGCGTGGACCAGGGAACCATGGGCACCGTCATCGACGTGCAGGTCTTCACCCGTGAAGGCATCGTGCGTGACAAGCGCGCCCAACAGATCATTGATGATGAGCTGAAGCGTTTCCGCCTGGATCTGAACGACCAGCTGCGCATTGTGGAAGCCGACGCCTTTGACCGGATCCGTAAGCTGCTGATCGGCAAGATCGCCAATGGCGGCCCGAACAAGCTGGCCAAGGGCACGTCGCTGAGCGATGACTACCTAAATGGGGTTGAAAAATTCCACTGGTTTGACATCCGCCCCGAAGACGGCGACGTGGCCAACCAGTTGGAATCGATCAAGAACTCGCTGGAACAGACCCGCCACAGCTTCGACCTGCACTTTGAAGAAAAGCGCAAGAAGTTGACCCAGGGCGACGAGCTGCCTGCGGGCGTCTTGAAGATGGTCAAGGTTCACCTGGCCGTCAAGCGTCGCTTGCAGCCTGGTGACAAGATGGCCGGTCGTCACGGTAACAAGGGCGTGGTGTCACGCATCTTGCCGATTGAAGACATGCCTTACATGGCCGATGGCACGCCGTGTGACATCTGCTTGAATCCGCTGGGCGTGCCTTCGCGGATGAACGTCGGTCAGGTGCTGGAAGTGCACCTGGGCTGGGCGGGCAAGGGCATTGGCCAACGCATCGGTGACATGCTCCAGAAGGAAGCGGCCACCGCTGAGCTGCGCAAGTTCCTCGACGAGTTGTACAACCAGTCGGGCGGCAAGACGGAAGACCTGTCGCAACTGTCTGACGCCGAAGTGCGTGAAATGGCGGGTAACCTGACCAAGGGTGTTCCGTTCGCCACGCCGGTGTTCGATGGGTGCAAGGAAGCCGAAATCCGAACGATGCTGCAACTGGCCTACCCGGCCGATATCGCCAAGGCCAAGGGCCTGACGCCGACCCGCACGCAAGCGCAACTGTATGACGGCCGCACCGGCGAGGCGTTTGAACGCCCCGTCACCATTGGCTACATGCACGTCCTGAAGTTGCACCACTTGGTCGACGACAAGATGCACGCCCGCTCCACCGGTCCGTACTCCCTGGTCACGCAGCAACCGCTGGGCGGCAAGGCGCAATTCGGTGGTCAGCGCTTCGGTGAAATGGAAGTGTGGGCGCTGGAAGCGTATGGCGCTGCTTACGTGCTGCAGGAAATGCTCACCGTCAAGTCCGACGACGTCAATGGCCGCACCAAGGTCTACGAAAACATCGTCAAGGGCGAGCACGCCATTGAAGCGGGCATGCCCGAGTCGTTCAACGTTCTGGTCAAGGAAATCCGCTCCTTGGGCATCGACATTGAACTTGAACGCAACTGAACGAAAAGGAATAGAAGACCATGAAAGGTTTACTCGACCTCTTCAAGCAATTCACCCCTGATGAGCATTTCGATGCCATCAAGATCGGCCTGGCTTCGCCGGAGAAAATCCGCAGCTGGTCCTTCGGTGAAGTCAAGAAGCCCGAAACCATCAACTATCGGACGTTCAAGCCCGAGCGTGATGGCCTGTTCTGCGCCAAGATCTTTGGCCCCATCAAGGACTACGAGTGCTTGTGCGGCAAGTACAAGCGCCTGAAGCACCGCGGTGTCATCTGTGAAAAGTGCGGCGTTGAAGTCACGCAGACCAAGGTTCGCCGTGACCGCATGGGTCACATCGACCTGGCGGCCCCTTGCGCGCACATCTGGTTCCTGAAGTCGCTGCCCTCGCGTCTGGGCCTGGTCCTGGACATGACCCTGCGCGACATCGAGCGCGTGCTGTACTTTGAAGCCTATGTGGTGGTCGACCCCGGCATGACCCCGCTGAAGAAATTCAGCATCATGTCCGAGGACGACTACGACGCCAAGCGCATCGAGTACGGTGACGAGTTCATCGCGCTGATGGGCGCCGAAGGCATCCAGAAGCTCTTGGCCGAGATGGACCTGGACGTCGAGATCGACAAGATCCGCAACGACCAGACCGGCTCCGAGCTGAAGATCAAGAAGAACTCCAAGCGCCTGAAGGTCATGGAAGCCTTCAAGAAGTCGGGCATCAAGCCCAACTGGATGGTGCTGGAAGTGCTGCCTGTGCTGCCCCCGGACCTGCGTCCGCTGGTGCCGCTGGACGGCGGCCGTTTTGCGACCTCCGACTTGAACGACCTGTACCGCCGCGTCATCAACCGCAACAACCGCCTGGCGCGTCTGTTGGAGTTGAAGGCTCCGGAAATCATCGTGCGCAACGAAAAGCGCATGCTGCAGGAGTCCGTGGACTCGCTGCTGGACAACGGTCGCCGTGGCAAGGCCATGACGGGCGCCAACAAGCGCGCCCTGAAGTCGCTGGCCGACATGATCAAGGGCAAGGGCGGTCGTTTCCGTCAGAACTTGCTGGGCAAACGCGTCGACTACTCCGGTCGTTCCGTGATCACCGTGGGCCCGACCCTGAAGCTGCACCAGTGCGGTCTGCCGAAGTTGATGGCGCTTGAGTTGTTCAAGCCCTTCATCTTCTCGCGCCTGGAAGCCATGGGCATTGCCACCACCATCAAGGCGGCCAAGAAGGAAGTCGAATCCGGCACGCCCGTGGTTTGGGACATCTTGGAAGAGGTCATCAAAGAGCACCCCGTGATGCTGAACCGTGCGCCGACGCTGCACCGTTTGGGCATCCAGGCCTTTGAGCCCGTGCTGATTGAAGGCAAGGCCATCCAACTGCACCCCCTCGTTTGCGCGGCCTTCAACGCCGACTTCGACGGTGACCAGATGGCCGTTCACGTGCCGCTGTCCATCGAGGCGCAGATGGAGGCCCGCACGCTGATGCTGGCTTCGAACAACATCTTGTTCCCGGCCAACGGCGAGCCCTCCATCGTCCCGTCGCAAGACGTGGTGCTGGGTCTGTACTACGCCACTCGCGAGCGCATCAACGGACATGGCGAAGGCCTGATCTTCTCCGACATCATCGAAGTGCAGCGCGCGCTGGACAACGGCGTGGTCGAGATCACCGCCAGGATCGCCGTGCGTCTGACCGAGTGGACCAAGGACAAGGAAACGGGCGAGTTCACGCCTGAGACCAAGCTGGTGGACACCACCGTGGGCCGCGCCTTGCTGTCCGAGATCCTGCCCAAGGGTCTGCCGTTCTCGAACATCAACAAGGCCTTGAAGAAGAAAGAGATCTCGCGCCTGATCAATACTTCGTTCCGCAAGTGCGGTCTGAAGGAAACGGTCGTCTTCGCCGACAAGCTGTTGCAAAACGGCTTCCGTCTGGCCACCCGCGCCGGCATTTCGATCGCCATCGACGACATGTTGGTGCCCAAGGAAAAGCCAGGCCTGATCGAGCGTGCCGAAAAAGAAGTCAAAGAGATCCAGCAGCAATACATCTCGGGCCTGGTGACCTCTGGCGAGCGCTACAACAAGGTCGTCGACATCTGGGGCAAGACCGGCGACGAAGTCGGCAAGGTCATGATGAAGCAGCTGTCCAGCCAAAAGGTGCAGGACCGCCACGGCAAGGAAGTCGACCAGGAATCCTTCAACTCCATCTACATGATGGCCGACTCGGGTGCGCGCGGTTCCGCTGCGCAGATCCGTCAGTTGTCCGGCATGCGGGGTCTGATGGCCAAACCTGATGGCTCGATCATTGAAACCCCCATCACGGCGAACTTCCGTGAAGGCCTCAATGTGTTGCAGTACTTCATCTCCACCCACGGTGCCCGTAAGGGTCTGGCCGACACGGCCTTGAAGACCGCGAACTCGGGTTACCTGACCCGTCGTCTGGTCGACGTGACGCAAGACTTGGTGGTCACCACCGTCGACTGCGGCACCGATCAGGGCATCAACACCCGGGCTCTGGTTGAAGGTGGTGAAGTCATCGAATCCTTGCGCGACCGCATCCTGGGTCGTGTCAATGCCACCGAAGTCCTGCACCCTGAAAACCAGCTCCTGCTCCTGCCCGCAGGCACGATGCTGGATGAAGATGTGCTGGACGTGCTCGAAGCCGCTGGCGTCGACGAAGTCAAGGTCCGCACCCCACTGACCTGTGCCACACGCTTCGGCCTGTGCGCCAAGTGCTATGGCCGCGACCTGGGCCGTGGCGGCCTGGTCAACACGGGTGAAGCCGTCGGCGTGATTGCTGCGCAATCCATCGGTGAACCCGGCACGCAGCTGACCATGCGCACCTTCCACATCGGTGGTGCCGCTTCGCGTGCTGCCGTGGCCTCAAGCGTTGACGCCAAGTCTGACGGCATCATCGGCTTCAATGCCACGATGCGCTACGTGACCAATGGCAAGGGCGAATTGGTGGTGATTTCGCGTTCCGGCGAAATCATCATCTCCGACCAGCACGGTCGTGAGCGTGAGCGTCACAAGGTGCCATACGGTGCCCTGCTCAGCATCAAGCCTGACCAGCAAGTCAAGGTCGGCCTGATCCTGGCCAACTGGGACCCGCTGACCCGCCCGATCATCACCGAGTTCGCCGGCAAGGCCCGTTTCGAGAACGTCGAAGAAGGCGTGACCGTGGCCAAGCAGGTGGACGAAGTCACCGGCTTGTCGACCCTGGTCGTGATCGATCCCAAGCGCCGCGGCGCCGCCAAGGTCATCCGCCCGCAGGTCAAACTGCTCGACGTGTCTGGCAACGAAGTGAAGATCCCGGGCACCGACCACGCCGTGACCATCGGTTTCCCGGTCGGCTCGTTGATCCAGATCCGCGACGGTCAGGACCTCGCCCCCGGCGAAGTGCTGGCGCGCATCCCGATGGAAGGCCAGAAGACCCGCGACATCACCGGCGGTCTGCCGCGCGTGGCCGAGTTGTTCGAAGCCCGCACCCCCAAGGACAAGGGCACCCTGGCTGAAATCACCGGCACGGTGTCCTTCGGCAAGGAAACCAAAGGCAAGGTCCGCTTGCAGATCACTGACCCCGATGGCGGTGTCCACGAAGAACTCGTGCTCAAGGAAAAGAACATCCTGGTGCACGAAGGCCAAGTGGTCAACAAGGGCGAATCCATTGTCGACGGTCCCGCCGATCCGCAGGACATCCTGCGCCTGCTGGGCATCGAAGAGCTGGCTCGCTACATCGTTGACGAAGTGCAGGACGTCTATCGCTTGCAAGGCGTGAAGATTAACGACAAGCACATCCAGGTGATCGTTCGCCAGATGCTGCGTCGCGTGCAGATCGTCAACGCTGGCGACTCGACCTACATTCCTGGCGAGCAAGTGGAGCGTTCCGAGTTGCTGGACACCAACGATCGCTTGCGTTCGGAAGAGAAGGCCACCGTCACCTACAACGATGTGTTGCTGGGCATCACCAAGGCCTCGTTGTCGACCGACTCCTTCATCTCGGCCGCTTCCTTCCAGGAAACGACCCGCGTGCTGACCGAGGCTGCCATCATGGGCAAGCGCGACGAGCTGCGCGGTTTGAAGGAAAACGTCATCGTGGGTCGCCTGATCCCTGCCGGTACCGGCCTGGCCTTCCACCAAGCCCGCAAGGCCAAGGAAGAGATGGACGACTCCGAACGCCGCGCTATTTCGATGCAGGAAGCGCAAGAGCGCGCGGCGCTCGAACTTTCGCAACTGGAAGAGGAAATTGCCCCCGCCGAGGGTGGTGACAGCGTGGCTGAATAAGTCGCCCTACCAATCAGCATCTTGCTGAACAGCGCCCGGGGTTGCAAAGCCCCGGGCGCTTTTTCATGGCCGGTGCTGTTTAGAAGGCGGCCCTGATTTTCTCGGCGAGCTCCGCCAGCTTCTCGGGTTTTTCCATGTGGGCGCCGTGGCCTTTGGTCAGTGCCGCCAGCGAGCTGGGGATGACATGAAAATGGCAGTGAGCCACGGTCTGGCCGGCGGCCACCCCATTGAGTTGGAGCACCACGATGCCGGGGGCGTCCATGGCCTTTTTCACGGCTTGTGCCACCTTGCGGGCGGTCTGAACGCAGGCGGCCGCGGCCTGATCCGATAGGTCAAACAAGGTTTCGGCCGCCTCTTTCGGAATCACCAGCGCGTGTCCGTCGGCCTGCGGCATGATGTCCATGAACGCCAGGGTGTGCTCGTCCTCGTACAGCTTGAGGCACGGAATTTCACCCCGCAATATTTTGGCAAAGATGTTCTGAGCATCGTAGGCCATCACATCACCTCTTCGATGGCCGTCGTCGTATTGACCGCATGTTCGGCGATCTGGTGGGGGCTCATGGCCACCACGCTCAGCGGGTAGGTGCCCGACACGATGCTTCGGTACCATATTTCGACCGCCATGACACTGGGCGCCAGGCCTTCGACGGCCGAAACGATGCTTTCGACGACCGACGGCAGGCCGGCATCGCCAAACAGCGCTTCCCCGTGGTCGGTGACCCGGTATTCGTAAGTACCTGCGTCGTAGTCGTCAATTTCGATCCGCACAATCATCTCAGTTCCTTGTCGAGGGCTTGCAGGCGCCCAGTGTACGAGGGTGATGCGTAACTTCTTCTTGCCTTTGGCCCTCGGTCGGTTCTACAATAGAAGGCTTTTCGGTCGTCGCTGCGGGGAAATACCCAGGCGAGGGCCGTTTTGTGCTTGCCTGTGGATGTTGTCAACGAGCCTTCACAGGTGAATTTTTTCAACGGGAACCTAGAAATGCCAACGATCAATCAGCTCGTTCGCCATGGCCGCAAGGTCGAGGTGACGAAATCCAAATCGCCTGCGATGCAAAATTGCCCGCAGCGTCGTGGCGTGTGCACTCGCGTGTACACCACCACGCCTAAGAAGCCTAACTCCGCTCTGCGTAAGGTTGCCAAGGTGCGCCTGACCAACGGTTTCGAGGTGATCTCCTACATCGGCGGTGAAGGCCACAACCTGCAAGAACACAGCGTCGTGCTGGTTCGCGGCGGTCGTGTCAAGGACTTGCCCGGTGTGCGCTACCACATCGTGCGTGGCTCGCTTGACCTGCAAGGCGTGAAAGACCGCAAGCAGTCGCGTTCCAAGTACGGCGCCAAGCGCCCCAAGAACACCAAGGCCGCTAAGTAAGCGCCAAGGAATTGTCCGGTCGCCTTCATGCCCACGTCACACGGTGACGGCAAGCTGGAGTCAGGCCGGGGTGGCGGTGGTTTCGGGATTGGCCCGAAGTCTGCCGAGTAAGTGGAGAGCTTTGAACAGCGCTCCGAGATGCAGGCCGAAAACCCGCATCAACTGAAGCATTGAAAGGAAACGAAATGCCTCGTCGTCGTGAAGTACCCAAGCGTGACATCCTCCCCGATCCCAAATTCGGAAGTGTCGACCTGTCCAAGTTCATGAACGTCATCATGGAATCGGGCAAGAAGGCCGTCGCTGAACGCATCATCTACGGTGCGCTTGAGCAAGTCGAAAAGAAGGCCGGCAAGGACCCGCTGGAAATTTTCAACATCGCTCTTAACAACATCAAGCCCATGGTCGAGGTCAAGTCTCGCCGTGTGGGTGGTGCGAACTACCAGGTTCCCGTTGAAGTTCGCCCCTCCCGCCGTGTGGCCCTCGCCATGCGCTGGTTGAAAGAGTCGTCGCGCAAGCGTTCCGAAAAGTCGATGGCCCAACGTCTGGCCAACGAACTGCTCGAAGCGTCCGAAGGTCGTGGCGGCGCCATGAAGAAGCGTGATGAAGTTCACCGCATGGCTGAAGCTAACAAGGCTTTCTCGCACTTCCGCTTCTGATCCACCCGCAGCAATGCAAAGGCTGCCTGCACTGGTTGCAGGCAGCGTGATTTTTGGAGTCACACCATGTCCCGCAAGACCCCGATTGAGCGCTACCGCAACATTGGTATTTCGGCTCACATCGACGCTGGCAAGACCACGACGACCGAACGCATCCTGTTCTACACGGGCGTCAACCACAAAATCGGTGAAGTGCACGAAGGTGCCGCCACGATGGACTGGATGGAGCAAGAACAAGAGCGCGGCATCACCATCACGTCTGCCGCGACGACCTGCTTCTGGAAAGGCATGGACCTGTCCCTGCCTGAGCACCGCATCAACATCATTGACACCCCCGGGCACGTGGACTTCACCATTGAAGTCGAACGCTCGATGCGCGTGCTCGACGGTGCCTGCATGGTGTACTGTGCCGTGGGCGGCGTTCAGCCCCAGTCTGAAACCGTCTGGCGCCAGGCCAACAAGTACGGCGTGCCCCGCCTGTCCTTCGTTAACAAGATGGACCGCACCGGCGCCAACTTCTACAAGGTCTACGACCAACTCAGGCTGCGTCTGAAGGCCAACCCGGTGCCCGTGGTTCTGCCCATCGGCGCCGAAGAAAATTTCACCGGTGTGATCGACCTGCTCAAGATGAAGGCCATCATTTGGGACGAAGCGTCTCAAGGGATGAAGTTCAACTACGAAGAGATCCCCGCCGAGTTGCTTGCCGATGCCAAGAAGTGGCGTGAAGGCATGGTCGAGGCCGCCGCCGAGTCCAGTGAAGATCTGATGAACAAGTACCTTGAAGAAGGTGACTTGTCCGAAGCTGAAATCAAGCTGGGCCTGCGCACGCGCACCATCGCGTGCGAAATTCAGCCCATGCTGTGCGGCACCGCCTTCAAGAACAAGGGCGTGCAGCGCATGCTCGATGCGGTCATTGACTACCTGCCTTCGCCCATTGACATCCCACCCGTGGATGGCCTGGACGACGACGAGCAGCCCACCAGCCGCAAGCCTGATGACGCCGAGAAGTTCTCCGCCTTGGCGTTCAAGTTGATGACCGACCCCTACGTCGGCCAGTTGACCTTCGTGCGCGTGTACTCTGGTGTGCTGAACTCCGGCGACACCGTGTACAACCCCATCAAGGGCAAGAAAGAGCGCATCGGCCGGATCCTGCAGATGCACGCCAATCAGCGTGAAGAAATCAAGGAAATCGTGGCCGGCGATATCGCCGCATGCGTGGGCTTGAAGGATGTGACCACGGGCGAAACCCTGTGCGATCCGGACTCCATCATCACGCTGGAAAAGATGGTCTTCCCCGAGCCCGTGATTGCACAGGCCGTCGAACCCAAGACCAAGGCCGACCAGGAAAAGATGGGCGTTGCCCTGTCGCGCCTTGCCGCTGAAGATCCTTCGTTCCGCGTCAAGACCGACGAAGAAACGGGCCAGACCATCATCGCCGGCATGGGCGAGTTGCACCTGGAAATCATCGTCGATCGCATGAAGCGCGAATTCGGCGTGGAAGCCAACGTCGGCAAACCGCAAGTGGCCTACCGCGAAACCATTCGCAAGAAGGTCACCGACGTCGAAGGCAAGTTCGTTCGTCAGTCCGGTGGTAAGGGCCAATACGGCCACGTCGTGCTGACCGTCGAGCCGCAAGAGTCCGGCAAGGGCTTCGAATTCGTCGATGCCATCAAGGGCGGCGTGGTGCCTCGCGAGTTCATCCCGGCCGTTGAAAAGGGCGTGATCGATTCGCTGAACAACGGCGTGCTGGCGGGTTACCCCGTGGTCGACATCAAGGTCACGCTGACATTTGGTTCGTACCACGATGTGGACTCGAACGAAAACGCGTTCAAGATGGCCGCTTCGCTGGGTTTCAAGGACGGTTGCCGCAAGGCTTCGCCCGTGATCCTCGAGCCCATGATGGCCGTTGAAGTCGAAACGCCTGAAGACTATGCCGGCACCGTGATGGGCGATCTGTCCTCGCGTCGCGGCATGGTTCAAGGCATGGACGACATGGTCGGCGGCGGCAAGGTCATCAAGGCCGAGGTTCCCCTGTCGGAAATGTTCGGCTACTCGACCTCGCTGCGTTCGGCCACTCAAGGTCGTGCCACGTACTCCATGGAGTTCAAGCACTACTCTGAAGCGCCTAAGAACGTGGCCGACGCGATCATCACCGCCCGCGGCAAGTGATTCTGACGCGGTAATTTTTAGCCGGTCTTCGGTGGCAAGACGCTCACTGCCCGTGGTGAGCGACCAACCCTTCCGCCGGAAACCTTAAACCCCACACGGGACACTGTTCTTTGCTTTCTAGGAGATTGAAATGGCAAAAGGTAAATTCGAACGGACCAAGCCGCACGTCAACGTGGGCACCATTGGCCACGTGGACCACGGCAAGACGACGCTGACGGCAGCGATCACGACGGTGCTGTCCAAGGCCTTCGGTGGCGAAGCCAAGGC
>JAGWTR010000011.1 GCA_028868855.1 Burkholderiales bacterium
CCCTGGCGCAGTCTCGACTTCTTCAAGCCCAAGGGGTATTGCCTTGAAAAGAACATTGATTGCCAGCGTGCTCGCATGTGGTGCGCTCTCTGCGTTGGCCCATGGTGGCGAAGACCATGGCGAGCCTGTCGCCGCGCCGGTTCAGGTGGGGCAGGCGCCACGCGCTGTGGCTCAGACTGATGATTTTGAGCTGGTGATGGTGTTGACTGGTGCTCAGGCGCCTGGTGAACCCGAGCACGATCATCCTGCCGCCCCGCCGGTGTTGACCTTGTACCTGGACCGCTTTGCCACCAACGCGCCCGTCGGCGGTGCCTCCGTCGAGGTGGAAAGCGGCGCGTTCAAGGCTGTGGCCAAGCAGGTTGAGCCAGGTGTCTACACCGTTGGTGGACAGGCCTTTGCCAAGCCGGGGCGTTACCCGCTGACGGTGTCGGTGCAGACCGATGATGGGGCAGATTTGCTTGAAGCCTCGCTGCAGTACGAGGCGCCAAAGGCTGCAGTGTCGGCATCCGCCCCTGTGTGGCGCAAGTTGGGAGGCTGGGCCACTGGCTTGGCCTTGGTGCTGGTCATCGCTGGATGGGCATGGCGCCGTCTCCGCGCAGGCACCTCATCGATTGAAAGCTGAGCATATGAAGATCCCATTCACTCAAGCCCTGGCCGTCATGGCCGCAGCACTGCTTGTGCCGACTGCACACGCCCATGGCGATGAAGACCACGGGGATGCCAAGCCAAAGGCCGTGGCCGTTGCTGGCATGGTGTCCTCATTGGATGTCAGCGCACCTCAGCGCCAGCCTGACGGGAGCCTGTGGGTGCCCAAGGCCGTGCAGCATCGGTTGGGCCTTCAAACGATTTTGGCGCAGGTCCAAAGCCATGCCGTGGCCGTCGAGTTGAACGGCCGCGTGCTGGCAGACCCGAATGCGGGCGGCCGTGTTCAGGCCACGCAGGGCGGTCGCATCGAGCCCGGTCCTCAAGGCTTGCCTGTGTTGGGTCAACCTGTGGTCAAGGGTCAGGTGCTCGCTTATCTGTGGCCTGCCACCAGCAGTCTGGAGCGGGGCAATCAGCAGTCCGCGCTGGCCGATCTGGAAGTGCAATACGCCGTGGCCGAACGAAAGCTGGCACGCTATGAGCAACTGGAGGGCGCGGTTCCGCAAAAGGACATCGAGGCTGCCAGGTACGAGCGCGATGCCCTCAAGAAGCGCCGTGCTGCCATCGGTGCCAGCGTGAGTGCACCGGAGGCCTTGCTGGCACCTGTCAGTGGCACAGTGGCGGCATCCAGCGTGGTCATCGGCCAGGTGGTGGACGCCAAGGACGTGCTCTTTGAGGTGGTCAACCCCACACGCCTGGTGGTCGAGGCCTTGGCCTACGACGCGGCGCTCACCCAAGGGCTGAGCCAGGCCAGTGCCGCCATCCCGGGCGGGATGCTGGCCTTGCAGTTCATGGGCGGGGGGCGGCAGTTGCGCGACCAGGCCATGCCCTTGCTGTTTCGCGTGACCCAGGCCAATGCACCCGTGGCCATCGGCCAGACCCTCAAGGTCACGGCCAAGACCGCACAAACCGTGCAGGGCGTGGCGGTGCCTCAATCGGCACTGAGCCGAAATCAGGTAGGCGATACGGTGATCTGGTTGCACCAGGGGCCTGAGCGCTTTGCCCCCAAGGTCGTGCGCACCCAGCCGCTGGACGCACGCACCGTGGTTGTGACGTCCGGCCTGGGCGAGCACGATCGCATCGTGACCCAAGGCGCCAGCTTGCTGGCCCAAGTGCGCTGAGCGTCAACCCAGCAAAGGGCCACCATGTTCGATATCCTCATTCACAGCAGCCTCAAGCAGCGACTGATCGTTCTGGTCGTCTCCATGCTCCTGGTGCTCTACGGTGTACTGACCGTGCGTCAGATGCCCGTGGATGTCTTCCCGGACCTCAACAAGCCCACGGTCACCCTGATGACCGAAGCCGGGGGCATGGCCCCTGAAGAGGTCGAGCAGTTGGTGACGCTGCCGGTCGAGTCGAGCATGAACGGCATGCCTGGCGTGACCCGGGTGCGCTCGGTCTCCGGCATTGGCTTGTCCGTGGTCAACGTCGAGTTCGACTGGGGCACCGACATCTACCGCAATCGCCAGCAGGTCAGTGAGCGACTGAACCTGGTGCGTGACCAGTTGCCGCCTGGCATCGTGCCGCAGTTGGGCCCGATCTCTTCCATCATGGGCGAGATCATGCTGATTGCCTTGCCAGCTGACCCTGCGCAGGTCAGCCCGATGCAGGTGCGCGAGTATGCCGACTGGGTGCTGCGGCCCCGCTTGCTGACCATCCCTGGCGTGGCCCAGGTCATCCCCATTGGCGGCGAGGTGCGGCAGTACCGGGTCGAGCTCAAGCCTGAGCAACTGATGGCCCTGGGGGTGGAGCGAGAAAAGCTGGCCACTGCCTTGCAGGACTTTGGCGCCAACACCAGTGGCGGTTTCCTGGAGGCCAACGGCCGTGAGTATCTGATCCGCCAGATCGGCCGAACCAGTCGCCTGGAGGATTTGCAAAACCTCGTGGTCACGGTGCGCAATGGCCAAGCCATCTTGCTCAAGCAACTGGCGGACGTGAAAGTGGCGGCAGCCACCAAACGAGGTGATGCCAGCTACAACGGCAAGCCCGCCGTCATCCTGTCCGTGCAAAAGCAGCCCAGTGCCGACAGTGTGACCGTCACCCGTGAAGTGGAAAAGGCCATGGGCGATCTGGCCAAGGCCCGCCCGCATGGGCTGGCTGCACCGCAATTTCTGTTCAAGCAGGCGGACTTCATTGAGCACTCGGTGAACAACGTCGAGGAGGCCTTGCGCGATGGCGCCATCCTGGTGGCCGTTGTGCTGTTCTTGTTTCTGCTCAATGTGCGCACCACGGTGATCTCGCTGATGGCCATCCCGCTGTCGCTCCTGGTGACCGCATTGGTCTTCCATTACATGGGCCTGTCGATCAACACCATGACCCTGGGCGGCCTGGCCATCGCTATTGGAGAGTTGGTGGACGATGCCGTGGTGGGCGTGGAGAACGTGCTGCGCCGCTTGCGTCTCAACCAGGCCTTGCCCACCCCAAGCCCAGTGATTGAGGTCATTGCCCATGCCACGCTGGAAGTGCGTTCGGCCATCGTGTATGCCACGCTGATCATCGTGCTGGTGTTCGTTCCGCTGTTTGTGCTGCCGGGCATCGAGGGGCGGTTGTTCACGCCCTTGGGCCTGGCCTACATCGTGTCCATCCTGGCCAGCATGCTCGTGTCGGTCACGCTTACGCCCGTGATGGCTTACTACCTGTTGCCCAAGCTCAAGCTGGAGGGTCATGGCGACAGCCCCTTGGTGCGCTGGATCAAGCGGGGTGACACGCGCTTGCTGAACTGGTCCTTTCAGCACAGCCGCGTGCTGCTGCTGATCGCGGGCGTGGCGGTCACCGTGGCTGCTGCTTCCATGGCCTGGATGCCGCGTGCATTCTTGCCACCGTTCAATGAGGGCACGCTCACGGTCAACCTGTTGCTCAACCCGGGCACCTCTTTGGCTGAGTCCAGCCGCATTGGCACCATGGCCGAGCAGATTATGGCCAGCGTGCCGGAAGTGACCCAGGTTGGCAGACGCACAGGCCGTGCTGAGCTGGACGAACACGCCGAGGGCGTGCACTACTCTGAGATGGACGTGGACCTCAAGCCATCGACCCGCTCGCGTGAAGAAATCATCGCGGACCTGCGCACCCGACTGGCGGTGTTGCCTGCTGTGAGCAATGTGGGACAACCCATCTCCCATCGGCTGGATCACCTCTTGTCCGGCGTGCGCGCCCAGATCGCATTGAAGATTTATGGTGACGATCTGGACACCTTGCGTGGTCTGGCGGGCGATGTGCAGACCAGGCTGGGTCGCATCCCTGGCATCACCGACCTGCAGATCGAAAAGCAGGTGCTGATCCCGCAAGTCAAGATCCGCATCGATTACGACCAGGCTGCGCGCCTGGGTGTGGCGCCGGGGACCTTGCTGCGTTCCTTGCAGGAGATGATCGAGGGCGAACGCATCACGCAGATCGTGGAAGGCAACCGGCGCTTCGACCTGCTGGTGCGCCTGCCGGACAGCCAGCGCGGTGCGACGGGCCTGGCCAACTTGCTGATCGAAACGCCCACCGGGCGGGTGCCCCTGTCCCAACTGGCGCAAATCGAGGATGCAGATGGCCCCAACCAGATCAGCCGTGAGAACGCACGTCGGCGCATCGTCATCTCGGCCAACACCGATGGGCGTGATCTGGTCGAGGTGGTGAAGGCCATCCGCGCCGAGATCGCGGCCAAGCCATTGCCAGAGGGGTATTTCACAGCGCTAGAGGGCCAATTCCAGGCCCAGGAGCAAGCGGCCCAACTCATGGCGCTGCTGGCGGCCATCTCACTGGTGTTGATCTTCATGGTGCTCTACAGCCGCTACCGCTCGGTGGTGCTCACGGCCATCATCATGGGCAACATCCCGCTGGCGCTCGTGGGCAGCGTGGTGGCCCTGTGGATATCGGGGCAGGCCTTGTCGGTGGCCGCACTGGTGGGCTTCATCACGCTCACAGGCATCGCCACACGCAACGGCATCCTCAAGATCAGTCACTACATCAATTTGTGCGCGCTGGAAGGCGAGCAGTTCGGCCAGTCGATGATCGTGCGCGGCTCGCTGGAGCGCTTGACGCCTGTGCTGATGACGGCCCTGGTGGCGGCCTTTGCCCTGGTGCCTCTCCTGATGTCGGCCAACGCGCCGGGCAAGGAGGTGCTGCATCCGGTGGCTGTGGTGATCTTTGGCGGTCTGATCAGCTCGACCGTGCTGGACACCGTGCTCACCCCTTTGATGTTCTGGCTCTGGGGGCGCAAGCCTCTGGCGCATCTGCTGAGTGCCCATTCAGGCGAAAGCTATTGACCGCGTTGACGCCAACGCACTTTTAACCAAGCAAGAGAAGGAAATTCACATGAAAGCGATCAAAACCCTTGCCCTGGCTGCAAGCCTGACATTAGGCGTTGCGCTGGCACCGTTGGCTCATGCACATGATGACGCTTACCTGGACACGCTGACTGCGCCCCATGGTGGCCAGTTGCGCATGGCGGGCAGCAGCCACTATGAACTGGTGGTGGTCAAGGACAGCAAGGCTGCCAAAGACAACGCCATCGTGGTTTATGTGACCGACCATGCGGGCACCAAGATCCCGACGGCTGGCGCGACCGGCTCGGTCACCTTGCTATCAGGCAAAACCAAGGTCAATGCGGCGCTGACACCCGATGGCGACAACAAGCTCATGGGGCATGCGGTTTATGTGTCGGAACCGGATATGAAGGCCGTGGTGAAGATCAAGCTGGCCGGACAGGAAGAACAGCAGGCGCGCTTCACGCCTTTGGCTGCCCACGCCGCAGGCCATGAGGACCACAAGCATTGACGTCGATCAGGATTTGATTTTCAAGTGCGATCTGCGATCGCCACATGACGAAATCGTAATGTGGCGGTAATCCTCAAGACGGTACTTCGGCATAAGCTACTACTGACCCCGAAAGACCCCGAAGGCATATGGCGAAACCCCCGGATCGCTCTCTTGCTCTGCCATTCTCAAGCTAACGAACAAGGAATAGAACATGCTTACCCCCACGAAACTGTTATCCGCCCTGATGTTGGCTTTGGCTGCCCTTGGCAGCGCATCCGCCCAGACCAAGGAAGAGGACCACAAGGCGCACCATCCGCAGGGTGCGGCCGTCACGTCCGCCCCTGCGCCTGTCGCGGAGATGGCATCCAAACCAGCCGGGATGGGGGGCATGGATGACATGCACGAGATGCACGAAAGGCATCAAAAGGAGATGAAGAAGATCCAAGCCACCAAGGACCCCGCCAAACGCCAAAAGCTCATGGACAAGCACATGAAAGAGATGCAAGAGCGCATGGACAAGAACGGCAATATGGGAATGATGGGTGGCCAAGGCATGGGCATGGGCTCCAAGATGGGTGCCAAGCCGATGCAGGACGCCGCGAGCAAATAAAGCCGACAGGGTGTTGTGGTGGGTCGCCTGCCGCAACGCCGTCGCTTGTGATCTCGTCAACCATCTGAAGGTCTGGAGCCGATATGAACCATCAGCAGGACCATGGCAACGGGCCAACAGGCTCGAATCCATCCTTCCTCAAAAGCCCTGTGGGCGTCGCCATTGCGATGCTGGTGTTGATTGCGGCGTTCTATGTTCTGCGGGAGCACTGGCAACACGTGGTGGGTAGTTGGCCCTACCTGTTGCTGCTCGCATGCCCTTTGATGCACGTCTTCCATGGCCATGGCGGGCATGGTGGGCACCACCACGGGCCCAGCAACGCCCCGTCTGACCCAAACAAAAAAAGTTGGTGAGTCCCGTGGACCACAAACACGACTGCGAACCGGCCCCCTTTTTTGGCTTGCCCGTTGATGCATGTGTTCATGCACCATGGACACGGCCATGGCCACAGCGGACCGCATCAGCACGACAGCACCGGAGATCGGCCATGACGCATGACAACATACCTGCTTACGGCCTCTGGGGACTGGTGGCCCTCAATTCGGCCATTTTCATCGCTTTCGCCTTCAGCTTCTTCAAGCCCAAAACCAAGCGAGACTGGCGCAGCTTCAGCGCGTTCTCAGCCTTCATCGTCGCGCCGTTTGTCGAGATGTACGGCTTTCCGCTGACGATCTATCTGCTGTCGGGGTGGCTGCAGGACCGCTATCCCAACGTCAACTTGCTGTCGCATGACGCGGGCCACCTGTGGTGGACGCTCACCGGCCAGCATGGGGATCCACACACAGACGGGGTTCACATGTTGAGCCTGGCCTTCATTGGTGGTGGATTCTGGTTGTTGTCGGCCGCTTGGCGGGTGCTCTACCACGCGCAGCGCCGTGGTTCCATGGCCAGTACTGGGCCTTACGCGCGCATCCGCCACCCGCAATACGTGGCGTTCGAATTGATCATGTTTGGCTTCCTGCTTCAGTGGCCTACCGTACTGACCGTTTTGATGTTCCCGGTGCTCACTGTGATGTACGTGCGCCTGTCTCTGACGGAGGAGAAGGACTCCGAACGCGCCTTTGGCTCGACTTGGCGTGACTATGCGGCGGTGACGCCGCGCTTTCTGTCGGCCTTCGATCTGAGCAACAACAAAAAGAACTGGAGTCACGATGACGTCCGAGCAACCCACCAGCAAAGCGCCCTCAGATCTCCATGCGCACCATCACCACGGGGGTGATGCGGGGCACGACCACGAGGGCCACCAACATGGTGAGCACGGTGAGCATCAGCACGGATCGATGCACGAAGGGTGCGATCACGATCACACTGCTGCGACATCCACTGCGCCTGCGACGGCAGAACAAGCGCTGACCGATCCGGTGTGCGGCATGCCCGTCACGACGGCATCACCGCACAAGCAGGAATACGCTGGCAGACCGTATTACTTTTGCAGCAGCAACTGCCTGGGCAAATTCAGCAAGGAGCCCCAGCGCTATATCGAGCCAAAATCGAGCGTCGCGCACACCCATGCGCAAAATCACGCGCACCATCATGCGCCAGCGCCATCTGCATCGACCAGTGGCCCGGTTGCGGCAGTGGCACCAGGCACGGTCTACACCTGCCCGATGCATCCTCAGATTCGCCAGGGCCGTCCCGGCAATTGCCCGATCTGCGGCATGAACCTGGAGCCCTTGCTCCCCAGCGTGGGCGAAGAAGACAACCCCGAATTGCGCTCGATGACGCAGCGTTTCTGGTTCTCACTGGTCCTGACCGTGCCTTTGCTGATGATGGCGATGCACGAGTTCTTCCCCTTTAACCTGGCTGCCTGGCTTGACGAGGTGGTCGATGGCTTGGCCACCCAGCTTGGCTGGCCGCACCTGCTCAAGGTCAGTTGGTCGCAATGCGTGCAAGCCTTGCTGGCCACGCCGGTGGTGCTGTGGGCCGGTTGGCCCTTCTTTGCTCGCGGGTGGCGCTCGTTCGTGACCTGGCAGCTCAATATGTTCAGCCTGATTGCGATCGGCATCGGCGCAGCCTACCTGTTCAGCGTCTATGCGATCTTGCTGCCCGATTCGCTGCCGCCAGCCTTTCTGACCGAGCACGGCCTGCCGCTGTACTTCGAGGCCGCTGCCGTGATCGTGACCCTGGTCCTGCTGGGGCAAGTGCTGGAGTTGCGGGCCCGTTCGCGCACCAACTCAGCCATCAAGGATCTGTTGGGCCTGGCGGCCAACACGGCCATCCGCATCGCTGCCGATGGCACGGAAGCTGAGGTGCCGTTGGAGCAAGTCGTGGTGGGGGACACCTTGCGTGTCAAGCCGGGCAGCAAGGTGCCGGTAGACGGAGTGGTGCTGGATGGCAAGTCCAGCATCGACGAGTCCATGATCACGGGCGAGCCCATCCCGGCTGAGAAGGTGCCTGGAAGCAAGGTCACCGGGGCCACGGTCAACCAGACGGGCTCGTTCACCATGCGCGCGGAGCGTGTCGGGTCCGAGACGTTGCTGGCACGCATTGTCCAGATGGTGGCCGAAGCAGGGCGCTCACGGGCACCCATCCAGAAGCTGGCCGATCAGGTGTCGGGCTGGTTCGTGCTGTCGGTGCTGGGCATCGCCCTGGTGGCGGCGCTGGTCTGGGCTACGTTCGGGCCAGCCCCCGCGCTGGCCAATGCGCTGGTGGTCGCGGTGTCGGTGCTGATCATTGCCTGCCCATGCGCATTGGGTCTGGCCACGCCCGTGCCCATCATCGTGGGTGTGGGCCGCGGCGCCAAAGAGGGCGTGCTCATAAAGGATGCCGAAGCCCTGGAGTTGATGGAAAAGATCGACACCTTGGTGGTGGACAAGACCGGCACCTTGACGGAGGGCAAGCCAACGGTTCAGACCGTGGTGGCCGCCAACGGGTTCGATAAACAGCGGGTGCTGGCCTGGGCGGCGAGCCTGGAAAAGCTCAGCGAGCACCCACTGGCCACGGCCATCGTGGGCCGTGCACAAGCCGATGGCGTGGCGCTGGCAGCGGTCTCTGGCTTTGATGCGGTGACCGGTCAAGGCGTGCGCGGGGTCATCGACGGCCAGACGGTGTTGTTGGGCAATGCGCGTTTGCTGGCCTCTGCGCAGGTGGACACTTCATCCGTCGACAAGGAGGTGGAAGCCTTGCGCCTTCAGGGGCAGACCGTGATGTACCTGGCCTCAGGCTCGAAGCTGGCAGGTTACGTGGGCGTGGCAGACGCCATCAAGGCCTCCACGGCACAAGCGATTGCGATGCTCAAAGCCTCGGGCGTTCGCATCGTCATGCTCACGGGCGACAACCCGGTGACCGCCGCTGCTGTGGGCAAGCTCCTGGGGCTGGATGACGTCAAGGCGGGCGTGATGCCCGAAGACAAGTACAAGCACGTCAAGGCCTTGCAGGACCAGGGGCGCATTGTGGCCATGGCCGGTGATGGCGTGAACGATGCGCCGGCACTCGCCCAGGCCAATGTCGGGATCGCCATGGGCACCGGCACCGATGTGGCCATGAGCAGCGCGCGCATCGTGCTGGTCAAGGGCGACTTGCGCGGCATTGCCAAGGCGCGTGAGTTGAGCCAGGCCACGATGCGCAACATTCGTCAGAACCTGTTTTTTGCCTTCATCTACAACTTCCTGGGCGTGCCGCTCGCCGCTGGCGTGCTGTATCCCTTCCTGGGCATCTTGCTCAGCCCCATCGTGGCCAGCGCGGCGATGGCGCTCAGTTCGGTCTCGGTGATCGGCAATGCCCTGCGCTTGCGTTCGACCAAGGTATGAGGAACTCTTGAGCACCAACTTGAAGCCCAGAAAGTCCCCCACCGCAGTGAAGGCTGCGGTCGCCGGTCGCCAGGCAGTGCTTGTTGATGAAGCCAAGGAACTGACGAAAATGGTCAGTGCGCCCAAGACGCATGCGACGGGCGATCATCAAAGTCTGGCGGAGTAGCGCCAGATCTTCAAGGGCGCTGATCACGCGTTCCTGTGGAAGCCCAAGCTGCGCATTCCCGACATCTACGAAAACGCGGCCAACCAGAAAGCCTTCGCGCGACTGCTCGACGCTTGTGACTGCTGTGGCCAACCTGCTGTACTTCATCCACCCCACGCTGGTCTCCCCCGTCAACACCGCCATCGTTCGAGGCAACAACGCCGTGACGGGGGCCAATGTCAAGCTCGGGCGGTGGGACCTTTACCTGTCCATGCGAGAAGGTTTGGTTCGGCTTAACCAGACGCACCGGCAACAGCTGTCGAATGACCTGGGGGCGCTGGCTGGTTTGATGTTCGATGTGGGCAATGGCCGTTATGCCGCCCCGCCCAGGTTGGACGACCCGGATGCCATGGCGCAATGCAGGGCGCTTTGGGAAGCCGATCTCAACAAAGTGCGCGAGGAATCGTCCGCAGCGCAAAAGCAGTGGCAGCGTGATGCGGAAGGCGATGCCACGCACACGGACATTCAGGGGCGCTTGAGGGACTTGGATGACCGTGGCCGTGCTTACGGCAGTGGTCGGCTGGGCGATGGCTGTCTGGCTGATTTGCCCGCGAGTGTGAGCACCCGAGGCGATGCGGTGCGGCTCATCGACGTGATCTGGCTGGAGAACAATTGGCCAGGCCTGCGTTCAGCCGTGTGTCCGAGCTGGGGCATTGGCATCTGCGCCAGATCGTGAACATTTGCTAGATTGAAGCGGCGCGCGGCGACTCAACGTTCTACAGGCTCGCCGTGTACACTATAAATCGCGTAATGGCTGTCGCTTGGCCGGCAACCATCGTTGCAATCACCGCCTTCCAGCGTCGGTCAAAAAGACGGTAGAAATAAATCTTGGAACATCAAAAACCTAGTGTTTATGGGGCTCTCAAGGCGCCGGAAATGATCGAGTGGGAATGACCTGGGTCATGTGTTGAACTGAAGGGGTCAAAAGGAGCACTTGATGCGTGGAGCTTGGGGACTGATCGGTTTGTTGATCGCACTGGCGGTGGTGGGTTTGGTGGCCAAACAAAGGCTGGCCACCATGGGAAGTCATGCGCCGACGGCGAATGCCTCGTCCGCCTCTGGCGGTCTGGGCGATGCAGCGGGGGGGCATCCGGCGGTGGATACGCCGCAGCAACGGCGCCAGCTTGAGCAGAAAATGCAGGACGATGTCAATCGCCTGATGCAGAGCCGCACACCAGCGATTGACCAAGAGGTCGATCGCAAGATCGATCAAAACGGTGACGCCAAGCCGTGACTGCTGGCCCTTTGGTCGAAGGCTTCACGCCGTCAGACGAGCACGCCATGCGCATCGCGCTAGACCAGGCTCAGAACGCCTGGCTGGCAGGGGAGGTGCCTGTGGGCGCGGTGATCATGCGGGAGGGGCAGGTGATCGCCACCGGCTACAACCGACCCATCACCACGCACGACCCAACCGCGCATGCTGAGATCGTGGCCCTGCGCCACGCCGCGCAATTGCTGGAGAATTACCGCCTGCCGGAGTGCGAACTGTATGTCACGCTAGAGCCTTGCGCCATGTGCGCCATGGCGTTGATGCATGCGCGTTTCAAGCGGGTGTTTTTTGCGGCAAAAGACCCAAAAACTGGCGTAGCCGGGTCCGTGCTGGACCTGTTCGCACTCAAGCAACTAAACCACCACACCCAAATCGTGGGGGGCTTGCTGGCCGAGCCGGCCTCGAAGCTGTTGCGTGATTTCTTTTCCGAGCGGCGGGCCCAACTCAGGGCCGAGCGAGCGGCCCGGGGAGGTGATGCCTTGACCTTGCCTGTCGGACAGGTGATTGAATTGCCAGCCGATGAGGGGGGATGGCCGCAAGCAGAGCCCAAGGGCAGCGAAGGCCCTTGAGGCGCTGCTTCAATGCGTTTTCAGCGCTTGCGCATCACGACGCTGCCAACCGAATAGCCTGCGCCGAATGAGCAGATGACGCCGATATCGCCGCGTGTCAGGTCGGCGTGGTGGGCGTGGAAGGCGATCACCGAACCTGCCGACGACGTATTGGCGAATTCGTCCAGGATCAAGGGTGCGATGTCGGACGTGGCTTCTCCGCCAATCAGCCGCTTGATCACCAACTGGTTCATGCTCAGGTTGGCTTGGTGCAGCCAGAAGCGGCGTACCTGGGTAGGCTGGATACCCAGATCCTTGAGGTGGTTCTCGATGTGGGCCGCTGCCAACGGGATGACTTCCTTGAACACCTTGCGACCTTCTTGCTGGAAGGTTTTGTCTCGGGCATTGGGGTCCGTGTCCTCGCAACGGTTCAGGTAACCGAAATTGTTGCGAATGTTGTTGGAGAACTGGGTGGCCAGTTTGGTGCCCAATACTTCCCACTGGTCGCCACTGGTGGCGGTGTCGGCTCGCTCCACCACCACGGCCGTGCAGGCATCGCCGAAGATGAAGTGGCAGTCGCGGTCGCGCCATTCCTGGTGGCCCGAGGTGATCTCCGGGTTGACGACCAGCACGCAGCGGGCACTGCCCGAACGCACGGCATTGACCGCCTGCTCGATGCCGAAGGTGGCTGAGGAGCAGGCCACGTTCATGTCGAAACCATAGCCGCCCGCACCCAGGGCCTGCTGGACCTCGACGGCCATGGCGGGGTAGGCGCGTTGCATGTTCGAGGCCGCACAGATCACGGCATCGACATCCTTGCCTTCCTTGCCGGCCTGGGCCAGGGCCTGGCGCGAGGCGTGCACGGCGATCTCGGCCATCAAGGACAGTTCGTCATCGCCGCGAGGGGTCAGGCGCGGGAACATGCGCTTGGGGTCCAGCACGCCAGACTTGTCCATCACATAGCGCTGCTTGATGCCCGATGCCTTCTCAATGAACTCAACGCTGGAGTGAGCCAGCGCGGGGCGTTCACCGGCGGCGATGGCGTCGGCGTGCTTGGCGTTTTCCTGGTCAATGTAGGTATTGAAGGAGGTGACCAACTCTTCGTTGGTGACGGTGTGCTCGGGCCGAAACAGCCCGGTGCCACTGATTACGACTGAAGTCATGAGAGGTTCCTGGCCGACTTACATGCCGGCGTAGTTCGGACCGCCGCCGCCTTCAGGCGTGACCCAGACGATATTCTGGGTGGGGTCCTTGATGTCACAGGTTTTGCAATGCACACAATTCTGGGCATTGATTTGCAAGCGATCTGTGTTGTCTTCGTTTTTCACGAATTCATACACGCCAGCCGGGCAGTAGCGCGACTCCGGGCCAGCGTACTTGGCTAGGTTGATCGCCACCGGCACCGAGGCGTCTTTCAGGGTCAAGTGCGCCGGTTGATGCTCTTCGTGGTTGGTGTTGGACACGAACACCGAGCTCAGGCGATCAAAGGTGATCTTGCCGTCAGGCTTGGGGTAAGCGATCTGCGCGCACTGGGCGGCCGGCTTGAGCTTGGCGTAATCGGGGATGGCGTTGTGGATGGTCCACGGTGCGGCCTTGAAGCCCAGGCGGGGCAGCAGCCACTGTTCGATACCAGTCATGATCGAGCCGACATACAGGCCCTTCTTGAACCACTGCTTGAAGTTGCGCGAGGTGTCGAGGTCGTCCCTCAGCCAGCTCTTTTCAAACGCGGCAGGGTAGGCGCTCAGTTCGTCGTACTGGCGACCGGCAACCACAGCGTCAAACGCGGCTTCGGCGGCCAGCATGCCCGACTTGATCGCGGCGTGGCTACCTTTGATGCGTGCCGCATTCAGGTAACCCGCATCGCAGCCAACCAGCGCACCGCCGGGAAACACGGTCTTGGGCAAGCTCAGGATGCCGCCGGCCGTGATGGCCCGCGCCCCATAGCTGATGCGCTTGGCGCCTTCCAGGTATTGCTTGATGCTGGGGTGGGTCTTCCAGCGCTGCATTTCCTCGAAGGGGCTGAGGTACGGATTCTGGTAGTCCAGGCCGGTGACGAAGCCCAGTGTGACCTTGTTGTCTTCCAGGTGGTACATGAACCCACCGCCGTAGGTTTGCGCGTCCATCGGCCAGCCGGCGGTATGAATCACCAGGCCCGGCTTGTGCTTGGCGGGGTCGATTTCCCACAGTTCTTTGATGCCCAGTGCGTAGCTTTGCGGATCCTTGCCTGCATCGAGCTTGAACTTGCTGATCAGTTGCTTGCCCAGATGGCCGCGCGCGCCTTCAGCAAAGATGGTGTACTTGGCCAGCAACTCCATGCCGAGTTGGAAGTTGTCGGTGGGTTCGCCCGCCTTGTTGATGCCCAGATTGCCGGTGGCCACGCCCTTGACCGAGCCATCGTCGTTATAGAGCACTTCGGCGGCGGCAAAACCCGGGAATATTTCGACGCCCAGGCCTTCGGCCTGTTCGGCCAGCCACTTGACCACATTGCCCAGGGCGACGATGTAGTTGCCTTCGTTGTGGAAGTTGTTGGGAATCAGGAAGTCGGGGGTGCGCATGGCACCGGTTTCCGTCAGGAAGAGCACGTCGTCGCGCGTGACGGGCTGGTTCAGCGGGGCGCCCAAATCCTTCCAGTTGGGGAAAAGTTCGGTGATGGCGCGAGGGTCCATGACGGCGCCCGACAGAATGTGAGCGCCAGGCTCAGAGCCTTTTTCGAGCACGCAGACGGAAACCTCCTTGCCTTTTTCGGCCGCCAATTGCTTGAGGCGGATGGCGGTGGCCAAGCCGCCTGGGCCGGCACCGATCACGACAACGTCGTACTCCATCGATTCGCGTGGGCCGTATTGGGCAAGGATTTCCTGGGGCGTCATCGTGCTTCCTTATGCTGGGCGGATGAATGTTGTTGTGCTTTGAACCAAGTCCATGATTCTAAAACGTGATGCGCCACCATTTTGTCAAAAAGACATGGGCCGCTCGAAAGTCCTGCCAAGGAGATGAAAACACCCGATGTCCGGCGCTGTTTGCGCGGTGGGATCTGGTGCGCTACATGCTAAGGTTGTCCTCATCGAAAACGATCCAATCTGTCCCGAGACTTGTAGAGGAAAGACAACAATGAGCTACAACATTGACTTGGCGGGCCGCGTGGCCCTGATCACTGGCGCCTCCAGTGGGCTGGGTACCCAGTTCGCCCTGACTCTGGCCCAGGCCGGCGCGGCGGTGGTGCTGGCTGGCCGCCGCGTGGAGTTGCTCAAAACCTTGCGTTCGGAAATTGAAGCCGCTGGGGGTGATGCCCATGTGGTGGGCATGGATGTGACGGACCTCAACAGCATCCGGGCGGCGGTCGCCCATGCTGAAACAGAGGTGGGGGCCATCGACATCTTGATCAACAACTCTGGCGTGAGCACCACCGAACGTTTGCAGGACGTGACGGCCGAGAGTTATGACCATGTCTTCAACACCAACACGCGCGGTGCTTTTTTCACGGCTCAGGAAGTGGCCAAGCGGATGTTGGCGCGCGCCACGGGGTCGGCGCCAGGCACGTTCACCGGCGGGCGGATCGTCAACATCGCATCGGCAGCGGGCTTGCGCACCGTGCCCATGATTGGGGTGTATTGCATGAGCAAGGCGGCCGTGGTTCACATGACCAAGGTGATGGCTGCAGAGTGGGGGCGTTTTGGCATCACCACCAATGCCATTTGCCCTGGGTATATCGAAACCGAGATCAACAAGCATCACCTCAACAGTGAAGCTGGGCAGAAATTGATCAACATGCTGCCGCGCAAACGGGTGGGTCAGCCCCACAACTTGGATGCGTTGATCGTGACCTTGTGTGCGCCGCAAAGTGATTTCATCAATGGCGCGATCATTTCTGCCGACGATGGCATTGCTGCCGCTTGAGCTTGGTGCGACATGCGACTGGATATTCCTGAACACAAGATCCTCGTGCACGAGGTGTCCTTGCCTGTCTACTGGGGCGACATGGACGCCTTGGGGCACGTCAACAACACCGTGTACTTTCGCTACATGGAGCAGGTGCGCGTCTCGTGGATCACGTCCATCGGGGGGCCTGTGAACCACGGGACCGACGGGCCGGTGATTGCCAATACCTTTTGCAATTTCTACCGTGAACTCGAATTCCCGGCACAGTTGCGGGTCAAGTTGTATGTGGCCAGCCCCGGCCGCACCAGTTTCGACACCTATGTGACCATGGAGCGCGACGACGGTGATGGCGAAATCTGCGCGGCCGGTGGGGCCACCTTGGTCTGGGTGAGTCAACCCGAAGGACGGCCCGTGCCCTTGCCCCCTTATTTGCGAGCCATTGTGGGTGGCGCACAGGGCCTGCCTGGCAGCGACACGCCGCCGGCATTGCCCGCCTAAGTCCATTTTCCAAGCCATTTCTCTGGATTTTTGAGGGCGTCCCGGTGTACGCTGCCAATGTTGCAGTGCAGCGAAGCTGGGTCAGCGGTGCTGTACTGAGTCAACCCATGCACAAGGAGTGATTGGATGAACAAGGTCTATCCCGACGCCGCCAGCGCACTGGCCGGAGTCGTCAAAGACGGGCAATTGATGGCCGTGGGAGGCTTCGGCCTTTGCGGCATTCCCGAAGCGCTGATCGATGCCTTGCAGGCGTCGGGCGTCAAGGATTTGACGGTGATCTCAAACAACGCCGGGGTCGATGGATTCGGCCTGGGCAAGTTGCTCAACACGCGTCAGATCAAGCGGATGATTTCAAGCTACGTGGGCGAGAACAAGGAGTTCGAGCGCCAGTACCTCAGCGGTGAGCTGGAACTTGAATTCACGCCTCAGGGCACCCTGGCTGAAAAGCTTCGTGCGGGCGGGGCGGGCATCCCGGCCTTTTTTACCAAGACGGGTGTGGGTACGCTGGTGGCCGAAGGCAAGGAAACGCGCGAGTTCGATGGAGAAACCTACGTGATGGAGCGTGCGCTCTTGCCGCAGGTGTCTCTGGTCAAGGCCTACAAGGCTGACAAGTCGGGCAACCTGATTTTTCGCCGCACGGCGCGCAACTTCAACCCGGCCGTTGCGATGGCAGGCAAGCTCACCGTCGTCGAGGTGGAGCACATCGTGGAAGTCGGCGACATCGACCCGGATGAGGTGCATTTGCCAGGCATCTACGTGCACCGCATCGTGCACAACCCCCATCCCGAGAAACGGATTGAAAAGCGCACCCTCACTGAAAAGGCAGGAGCTTGACCATGGCCTGGACGCATGAACAGATGGCGGCACGCGCCGCCCAAGAGTTGCAAGACGGCTTCTATGTCAATCTGGGCATTGGCTTGCCCACGCTGGTGGCCAACCATGTGCGCCCCGACATCGAGGTCTGGCTTCAGTCCGAGAATGGCATGCTGGGCATCGGCCCGTTCCCCACGGAAGATGAGGTCGATGCCGACCTCATCAACGCTGGAAAACAGACGGTGACCTGCATTCCCGGTTCTTCTATTTTTGGATCCCACGACAGCTTTGCCATGATTCGCGGCGGCAAGATCAACCTGTCCATCCTGGGGGCCATGCAGGTCAGCGAGCATGGCGACCTGGCCAACTGGATGATTCCGGGCAAGATGGTCAAAGGCATGGGCGGTGCCATGGACCTGGTGGCCGGTGTGGCACGTGTGGTGGTGTTGATGGAGCACAGCGCAAAAAATGGCGAGCACAAGCTGTTGCAGAACTGCACGCTGCCCTTGACCGGCTTGGGCGTGGTTGACCGCATCATCACTGACCTGTGCGTGCTGGATGTCGGCGAGGGTGGTTTCACCTGCGTGGAACTGGCGCCAGGCGTGACCCTTGAAGAGGTCCGCACCAAGACAGGGGCCCATGTGCACCTGTCGCATCTGACCACCCCATGAGCGTGGCCGTGGGGCCTGCTTAATTTGGCAGGCCGCAGTTCACTCCGTGCGTAAGCTGCTGGCGCTGATCGAGGGCACCGTGGGCGTCTGAGACAATCCCGCCATGAACTGGATCGCCTGGATATTGCTCGCCCTGAATCTTGTGCTGTTGCTGTGCCTGCTGGGGCTGGCCCTGCGGCGTCGGGACGATGGCCTTGTGACGCTCATGCAGGGCATTGGCGACGAACTCAAGAACGAGGTGCGCACCCGCACCGATCAGGTCGATCGAAACCTGCGCGACGAGGTGGCACGCAGCGCCGCGGGCACCCGCCAGGAGTTGGGGTCGACCCTGGCCAACTTCCAGCAAACCCTGCTAGCGCAACAAGGCGATGTCATTCGCACGCAGAACGAACAACTCGACAGTTTTCGGGTGCAACTGGCCCAGATGCAGCAGGCCTTGAGCGATACCTTGCGCCAGACCACCACCACGCTGGCCGAGCAAGCCCACGCCACCCGAGAGGCCCAGGAATCCGCTTTCAAACGGTTCTCTGACACTTTGAGCGAACAGCTACGGCAGTTGTCGGATGCCAATGAACGCCGATTGATCGAGGTGCGCACCACGGTTGAAACGCGCTTGCTGGCCTTGCAACAGGACAACGAAAAGAAGCTCGAACAAATGCGCCAGACCGTGGACGAAAAGCTCCATGCCACGCTGGAAGCGCGGCTGGGCGAGAGCTTCAAGCAGGTCGCCGAGCGGCTGGAGTTGGTCCATCGCGGGCTGGGCGAAATGCAGCGTCTGGCCAGCGATGTGGGCTCGCTCAATCGCGTGCTCAACAACGTCAAGACGCGCGGTATTTTTGGCGAGGTCCAACTGGCCGGTTTGCTGGAGCAGGTATTCACGCCCGAGCAATATGCGGTCAACGTGGAGACGGTGCCGGGCAGTGGCGCACGGGTGGAATTTGCCATTCGCCTGCCGGGGCGCGGTGCGCCGGATTCGGCGCCCTTGTGGCTGCCTCTGGATGCTAAATTTCCGCGTGAAGACTATGAGCGCCTGCTCGATGCGCAAGACCGCGCCGATGTGGCCGCAGTCGATGTGGCGGCCAAGGCCATCGAGCAGCGCCTGCGCCAGGAGGCCCGAACCATTAGCGAGAAATACCTGGCTCCGCCGTTCACGGCGGACTTTGCCATCTTGTTCGTGCCCACCGAAGGGCTCTACGCCGAGGCCTTGCGCCGCCCCGGTTTGTTCGAGGCCCTGCAGCGCGAACACCGTGTGATGCTGGCGGGTCCGACGACCTTGCTGGCGCTGCTCAACAGTCTGCAGATGGGCTTCAGAACACTGGCGCTGGAAAAGCGCTCATCGGAAGTCTGGCAAGTGCTGGGGGCGGTCAAGACCGAATTCATGAAGTTTGGCGACGTTCTCGCCAAGACTCGCAAGAAGCTCGACGAGGCCAGCAACACGATTTCATCGGTCGAGACCCGAACGAGGGTCATGGGGCGTGCGCTTAAGCAGGTGGAGACCATGCCTGAGGCGCAAGCGCAGATATTGCTGCCCCAAGACCCAGGCGCTGAGTTAGAGCCGGAGCCTGATTCAGCACCCTGAATTTCTTCCTCTCTTGCGCGTCGAACACTTTGTTCGCAATAGGCCTGCCAGAGACGCTACTGCGCGGCCCCTGCATCCAGTGCGCGGCGACGTTGCGCGTCCAGCTGGGTAACAGCGGCGGGCGTCTGATCGGCCCGTGTCGGCCAGCCTTGCAAGTGCTGCTCAACCAAAGCGGTGAGGGCGCGGATCCAGTCCAGCCGCTCGTTCAGGCAGGGGATGTAGTGAAACTCCTGCCCGCCATCTCCCAGGAAGGCCTGCTTGCCTTCGATGGCGATTTCTTCGAGCGTTTCGATGCAGTCGGCCACAAAACCGGGGCAGATCACATCGACACGCTTCGTGCCCGCCTTGGCCAGGGCGCGCAGCGTGGGTTCGGTGTAGGGCTCCAGCCATTTGGCCTTGCCAAAACGGCTTTGGAAGGTCACCACATAGTCGTCGGGTTTTAAACCCAGTCGCTCGGCCAGCAGGCGTCCTGTGGCGAGGCACTCGCAGTGATAGGGATCGCCCTGGAGCAAGGTGCGCTGGGGCATGCCATGGAAGCTCATCACCAGCTTGCCAGATCGGCCATTTCGCCCCCAGTGCTCGCGTACGCAGGAGGTCAGGGCCTCGATGTAACCTGAGTCATTGTGAAAATGGCCGATGTTGCGCAGCTCTGGCAGCTTGCGGGTGCGTTGCCCCCAGGCAAAGACATCGTCCATCACGCTGGCCGTGGTCGCAGCGCAGTACTGCGGGTAAAGCGGCACGATCAGGATGCGTGTGGCGCCTTCCGCTTTGAGCGCATCCAGTTGTGATGCAATGCTGGGTTGGCCATAGCGCATGGCGTGTTTGACAAGGAGTCGATGGCCCTTCTCGCCCAGAAACCCTTGCAGCAGCGTCGTCTGTTTCTCCGTCCAAACGCGCAAGGGCGAGCCCTGCGGCATCCAGACGCTGGCGTATTTGGCGGCCGATTTGGCTGGCCGCACACGCAGAATGATGCCGTGCAGGATGGGCAGCCACAGCAAACGTGGAATCTCGACCACCCGACGGTCACTCAAAAACTGAGCAAGGTAGCGGCGTAGCGCTGAAGCGGTGGGCGCTTCAGGGGTGCCCAGGTTGACCAGCAGCACTGCGGTGCGCGGTGGTTGCCCGTGTTTAAAGCCTGGTTCAATAGAGAAGGGTGCGAGAAAACTCATGGAGCGAGACTGTCGCCTTTGTCAGCCAGTTCACACAGAACCGTGGTCACGTGTCCGATGTCGATGGGCTTGGTCCAATAGCCCACGAAGCCAGCGGCTTTGGCGCGGGCCAGGTCATCTGGCATGGCATCTGCCGAGCACATGTAGGCGGGGGTGGATGCCAAATGAGGTAGGTCGGTGCGCAAGGCCTTCAGTACATCAAAGCCGGACATGCCCGGTAGGTGAGCGTCCAGCACCAGAACGTCCGGGTTTTTGTCTCGCGCCATGTCCAACGCCATCTGGCCGTCTTCGGCAATGTCCAGGCTCAGCTGTGAGTAGGGCCGAAGGGCCTCTTCAAACAACATGGCGTTGATGCGGTTGTCCTCAACATAGAGGACATGAAGCGGCAGGGTCGGTTCGCGGTGTGTGCCCACGTCTTGTGTTTTCTTCAATGCAGGTAAATCAGCGGGCTGCTGCCCCGCGTCATTCGGATTTGAGGTGCTGGCGGGCGATAAAACAACATCGACCCGGGTGCCAGAACCCGGTTGACTTTGGATTTCCATGGATCCCCCCATGGCCTCAATGAGCGACCGCGTGATGATAAGGCCCAAGCCCGAACCTTCAATGGACGTGGTCTCACGCCCCAGTCGCTCAAAAGGTTGAAACAAACGGCCCAATTGCTGCCTACTCATGCCGGGGCCAGTGTCCTTGATCACCAGTGCCATCGACCCACCCGGACGCTGTTCGGTGTACAAGCGGACCGATCCGCCTGGCTGGTTGTATTTGATCGCGTTTGAGCCAATGTTCATCAGAATTTGGCGCAATCGCTGGCCGTCTGCCTGAACATGGTGGTGTGGGTCAATATCCGCCTTGAGTGTGATGTCGTGCTGCTGTGCCAGGGGGCTTAGCATGTCCATGCATTGTTGGACTTTGTCATGCAGCGCCAGCGGTTCCATCTTGAGGGTGAGGATGCCGGCTTCGACCTTTTGCAGATCCAGGACGTCGTTGATCAGACCCATCAAATGCTCGCTGCCATGCAGAATCTGGTCGACGTAGTTGAGGTGTTGTGTCGCGCCCGGCATGGCCTTTAGCTGGAGCTTGAGCAATTGCCCAAAACCGTTGACGGCATTGAGTGGCGTGCGGATTTCGTGGCTCATGCGTGAGAGAAACTCGCTCTTGGCCGCGCTGGCAGCCTCGGCCGACTGTTTTTCGCGCAGGATCTGTGCAGCGTGCTTGATGGGGGTGATGTCCGAGTGGGTGCCGACGACGCGCAGCGGCTGGCCCTGTGAGTCTCGACTGACGATCTTGCCCCGGGACAGAATCCAGATGTCGTGACCTTGCTTGTGGCGCATGCGGAACTCGGCCTGAAACAGCCCCTGCTCATGCCGCAAGAAGCCCGCCAGAGCCTTGCTCACCAGTCGGCGGTCCGTCGGGTGGATGCGCAGGGCGAACTCGTCCATGCTGTCGCTGATTTCTGCATCTTCATGGCCCAGCATCGCCTTCCATCGGGGGGAATAGAACACGCGATTGGTCGTGGGATCCCAGTCCCAGACGCCGTCGCCTGCGCCGTCCAGCGCGAACTTCCAGCGCTCTTCGCTCAGCGCCAGAGCCTGGGAGGCGAGGCGTTCGTGGGTGATGTCGCGAAAGGTTGCCACCACGGCAAAAGGCTGTGCCTCGGCGGAGATGCTCAGTGGGTGGCACGATATCCGTATCCAGAACACGCTGCCATCGCGGTGGCGCACCGGATGGAGCCGCTCCTCAATGGGCACTCTGGTTTGGATCGCTTCGATGATCGGCCACTGCGCTCGGGGCAGCGGTTGGCTCAGGTCATCGCTGAGAATTTCATAGGGCAGCGCATCGGTGGCCGTGAGGCGGGTTAGTTCATGCGGTTGCACGCCATAGATGCGGCAGGCTGCGGGGTTGATGGCGGCCACGCGGCCATCCAGATCCACCACGATCAGGCCATCACTGATGGTGGCAGCCACTGATCGATACAGCTCTTCGCTGACGCGCAGTTGTTCTGCCGCCTCAATGCGCTCGGTCATGTCACGCGTCAGGAACAGGGTGTGCTTGTCGGGCATGGGCGCCAGACGGGCTTCAAAGTGGCGCAGCTTCCCGCCCACGCTCAGGCTGTAGTCCAGGCGCTGGGGCTCCCCGGTGGCTTGGGCATTGGCCAGGGCCTTCGAGGCATCGGATCGCTGCGTTTTGCCCTTGATGTCGTTGAACAGCAGTGGGTGTTCTTCGTGGCCGGCCACATGGCGGCCTTGGGCGTCAAGGACAAACCACAGGTCAGGCAGCGAGCCCAGCACGGCGCTCAAACGTTCTTCAGAGGCAGTCAGTGCCTGGGTTTGCACTGCCAGCGCGGCCGCATGACGCTTGGTCTCGCTGATGTCCATTGAGAAATGCACGACGCTGCCATCGGGCAAGCGGTGGTCCTTGGACAAAACCCAGGTGTTGGCCACGCGAATTTCTTGCGGCTCGCTCAGTTCCACCATGTTCATGCGCCATTGGAAGAACTCGGCTTCTCGGCCAATGGCATCAGGATACAAGCCTGCGGCGATTCGCTTGCGCAGCAGGTCGGGCCAACGTGTCGTATCGTTGGTGGCGTCGATGCCGAAGCGCTGACGCCAGCTGGTGTTGCACAGCCGGATGCGTCCATCCGGAGCACTGATCATGACGCCGGCATTGAACGACTCAATGGCTTGGCGCAGCAGCAGGTCGGCTTCTCGACTGCGGTTTTCCTCGGCGATCTGCTGAGTGATGTTGCGGCTGGCACCGCGATAACCCATGAAGCGCCCCGCGCGGTTGAACACCGGGGTGCCGCTGATGCTGACGGTGATCTGTCCGCGTGGCGTGATGCGATCGGCGATGGCGCCATAAAAGGGCTGACGCTTGGATCGAGCTGAAACGAATCGGTCCCAGGAGACGCGCGTTTCGTCGTCCCGGGACATGTAGAGATCGCGAAACGTCAGTCCGACCTCGGATGATGGGCTCAGGCTGGTGTGTTGTGCGAAGCTGGCCGACACCCATTGAATGACGCCTTGGTCGTCGGTCTCCCACAGCCAATCGCTGCTGGCCAGGGTGGCTGTGCGCACGCGCGCCTCCTGTTTGCGAAAGCGCTGGGCGTTGATGTGGGATTCGACCAGTGCGCTGGCGGCCAGGGCCAGGTCCTTGAGCACCTGCGTGCTGGCGTCGGACAGTGTTCGGGGCTGGGTGTCCATGGCGCAGACCGTGCCCAGCGCATGACCTTGCACCATCAATGGCACGCCGATGTAAAAGCGCACCTTCGTCTCGCCAGTCACGAGGGGGGTCGCCTTGAAGCGTTTGTCCTGTGCGGTGTCGGTCACGACCAGGGGTGTGTTCTGGCGAATGGTGGCGCCGCAAAATGAGTCGTCGCGAGACAGTTGGCGCAGGTCGATGCCGACCTTGGCCATGGCCCAAACCCGATGGGCATCGATCAGGTTGATCATGGCCATCGGGCAATCCAGCTGGCTGGCCACCAACCGCGTCAAGGCGTCGAACGCCGGAGTGACTTCTGCATCCAGGAGTTTGCTGGTGTGAAGAAGCGCCTGTCGTTCGCTTTCGTCGGGGGGTGCTGCGATGAGGGTCATGCGGTCGTCAGAGGGGGGACTGCAAGAAGGCACTCTAACTCATGAACACCGGCGCTTTTCTAGGCATCAATACTGGGGTAGCGTGTCAGAAAAGCTCAATACTTCAAAATGAATTTGCGTGGCGGTGGGGTCTGTTGGGGGAGACCCCATGCAGATGACGCCACTGCCATGCAAGGTGCAGGTGCCCCGGCGCAAGGTGAGGACCTGGTCATCGTGGTCGAACTTGACGTGGGTGCCGTTGTAGCTGAGGTCGCTGAGATAAATGTGGCCGCTGTGTGACTCGATGCGTACGTGCGAGCGCGAGACCCGCGCATCGCTGACGCAGAAGGAGGCTTGTGGGCTGCGGCCCAGGGTCAGGGGCATGCTGGCGGTCGAGAAAATACGTTCAGTGCCCTGACAGGTCAGGCGCAGGCCATCGGGCATGTCGGTGATGGCCGCACCCATCATCATGGTTGATTCGGTGTCGCCAAAGCGGCGGCTTTCCATGCGCAGCACGGGCACGGGTTCCTTGCGGCCACGCAGGTGCAGGCGATCAATGCTGCGAAAGCGTTCCTGTTGATCCGAAGGCAGTTCACGGATCAAGGGGCCGGTGGCCAGGGTTTCGTTGTCGCCGGCCAGGTCGATGAGGCGCGCGGCCACGTTGACCGCATCACCAAAGCAGTCGCCGTCTACTTCGACGATCTCGCCCCAGGCCAGGGCCACCTTCATTTTCAGCGCGGTGGTTTTGCTAGGCAGGCCGTCCCGAGGGATGGGGGCCAGGCGTTCCAGCGATTCCTGCGCATTGGCGGCCGCCTCGACCGAACGCTCGGCATCGTCAAACACGGCCATCACGCCGTCACCCAAGGTCTTGACCACGCGGCCGCCGCCCTTGGCCACGATTTGCCCGAGCATGGCCAGGCTGTGCGTGACGACGGTGGCCGCTTCGGTGTTGCCCAGCCGCAAATACAGCGCCGTGCTGCCGCGCAGGTCGGCAAACATGATGGCGCGTTCCTTGGTGATTCCCATAATCCGATATGTTGGCGGAAAATTGCGTGATTTAGTGCGCGCAAGTACACGGTTTTTTGAGGCCAGTTAGCGTGGCGGATCGCCTCTGGAAGAACAAATGCCCGGCAGAACCGGGCATTTGTCTTGACCTTGGATCTGCCGAGCTCAGGTCGTCAGAGGTTGTCCAGGTAGGTGCGCAGCTTGTCGGACCGGCTGGGGTGCTTGAGCTTGCGAATGGCCTTGGCTTCGATCTGACGGATGCGCTCGCGCGTGACGTCAAATTGTTTGCCCACTTCTTCGAGGGTGTGGTCGGTGGACATCTCAATGCCGAAACGCATGCGCAGCACCTTGGCTTCGCGCGGGGTGAGGCTGTCGAGGATGTCTTTGACCACGTCGCGCAAACCAGCCTGCATGGCCGCTTCGATGGGCGCCGTGTTGTTGGTGTCCTCGATGAAGTCGCCCAGATGTGAATCGTCATCGTCCCCGATCGGCGTTTCCATGGAGATCGGCTCTTTGGCGATCTTCATGATCTTGCGGACCTTGTCCTCCGGCATTTCCATTTTGGCGGCCAGCGTGGGCGCATCGGGCTCGAACCCGAACTCTTGCAAGTGCTGGCGCGAGATGCGGTTCATCTTGTTGATCGTTTCGATCATGTGAACCGGGATGCGGATGGTGCGGGCCTGATCAGCGATCGAGCGCGTGATGGCTTGGCGGATCCACCACGTCGCGTAGGTCGAGAACTTGTAGCCGCGACGGTATTCGAACTTGTCGACCGCCTTCATCAAGCCGATGTTGCCTTCCTGGATCAGGTCCAGGAACTGCAGACCACGGTTGGTGTACTTCTTGGCAATCGAGATGACCAGGCGCAGGTTGGCCTCGATCATTTCCTTCTTGGCATCGCGCGAGGCTTTTTCGCCTTCGTTCATGCGCTTGTTGATGCCCTTGAGGTCTTCAATGGGCACCACGGCTTTGGCTTGCAGGTCGATCAACTTTTGTTGCAGCTCTTGAATGGCAGGCAGGCTGCGACTCATGACGGCGCTGTAGGCCTTGCCGGTGGCGATTTCTTTTTCGGCCCACTTCAGGTTGAGAATGTTGGGCGGGAAGGTCTTGATGAAATGCTCTTGCGGCAGGCCACATTTGTCCACCACGATCTTGCGCAGTTCGCGCTCGTAGCGGCGCACGTCGTCAACCTGCGAGCGCAGCACGTCGCACAGGCGTTCAATCGTCTTGACGGTGAAGCGGATGGTCATCAAGCCTTGGCTGATGCCCTCTTGCGCCTTGTTATAAGGCGCCGACTTGTAGCCGTCCTTTTCGAAGGCCTTGGCCATTTTTTCGAAGTTGGTGCGCATGGCATCAAAGCGTTCGAGGGCCTGGTTCTTCAGCTCTTCAAGCTTCTTGGTCAGGGCCTTGGAGCCGCCTTGTCCATCATCGTCGTCTTCTTCATCGAATTCGTCGAAGTCTTCCTCGGCCACGTAGTCGTCGGCTTCGCCAGCTGAGACAAAGCCGTCGACCACTTCAGAGATCTTCATTTCTCCGCTGCGGATCTTGTCCGACAGGGACAGGATCTCAGCGATGGTGGTGGGCGAGGCCGAGATGGCCAGCATCATGGCTTGCAGACCACCTTCAATGCGCTTGGCGATTTCGATTTCGCCTTCGCGGGTCAGCAGCTCCACGGTGCCCATTTCGCGCATGTACATGCGGACCGGGTCGGTGGTGCGGCCGAACTCGGAGTCGACTGTGGACAGCGCGGCTTCGGCTTCTTCTTCGGCTTCTTCTTCGGTGGCGGTGCTGGTGGTGGCGCTGGCCAGCAGCAGTGTGGCCGCGTCAGGGGCTTGCTCGTAAACGGCCACGCCCATGTCATTCAACATGGAGATGATGGCCTCGAGGATTTCGGCCTCGATCAGCTTTTCAGGCAAGTGGTCGTTGATTTCCTGGTGCGTCAGGAAACCACGGGTCTTGCCCATTTTGATCAGGGTTTTGAGTTCCTGACGGCGCTTGGCCACTTCCTCTTCAGACAGCGCGGTTTCGTCGATGCCGAATTCGCGCATCAAGGCGCGCTCCTTGGCGCGCGAAACCTTCATGCGCAGAGGCTTGGCCTTGGGCTTGTCTTCGGAGCCCTCGTCGGCGGTTTCAACGACGGGCTCGCCTTCGAGTTCGGCTTCGATGTCGCCGATGTCCTCGTCTTCAAAGGCGGCTTTCTTGGCATTCTTGCTGTCGGCGGCTGGTGCGACCTCAGCGGCGGCCTTGGGCTTGCGCCCGCGTTTTTTGGGCTCGCTGACACTTTCGGCGCTTGCCGCTTGGGCAGCGCTGGCCTTAACCACCGATGTCTTGGCGACTTTTTTCGTCGCGTCAGCAGTCGTGGCTGAGGTGGCCTTGGCGGCCTTGGTGGCCTTGGTGGTATTCGCGGTCTCGGTCTTCGCGGTCTTCTTCGCCGTCATGCGGATCCTCGAAAGATGTGCTGGGGGCTGGTCGAACCCTCCATTATCCGCTAAGGCGGGGGCAACGTCAAAAAACAGTCGCGCAGGGTTTTGCGCGGCACGACTGCACAGAGGGGTTATTGGCGGAACTTATGTGTTGGAAATGGGGCGCATGCGGCTGATTTCAAGCTTGAGTGCCAGGGATTGACGGATCAGGTGTAATTTGCGGGCCTCGGCGGTGTCGGACAGCTCGCCCGATTGGGTCAGGAGTTCAAGCTCGTCGTTGAGTGCCTGCAACTCCAGGGGTTTGATCAACCCCAGCAGGTCCGCCAGTGACTCTTGACCGGTCAGGACGTCGTGGAAATTGGTGATGCGTTCAGCCAGGGCGACAAAGCCTGGGTCCTCGTCCTGGGGATCTTCGGACGCTGGCGCTGACTCATCGCTGAGCATGGCGTTTCGCATGCGGTCAATCAATTCCTGGGCGCTGACGGCGCCCTGGTCGTGGACGAGGCGGTCCAGCCAGCGAAAGAAGTTTCCGTAGACGCCGGCTTGATCGCACAGGAGGTCGTGGGCCGAGTGGGGCAGGTGCTCCCAGAAGTCGCTGCGGGCCACCAGCAGCCAAACGATGCGCTCCAGCGGGCGGGCCGCTTGTGGGGGCGGGCGGTGATCCACCGGGCTGCCTTTGCGCTGCCAGCGGCTGTTGCCATCCCAGGGTTTTTTCCAGGCGCGCTTGCCGCCACTTTTCTCGCTGTAGGGGCCGCTTGCGCTGCCATGACCACCGCCCCTGTAGCCGGAGCCGTCATCGCTGCCGGGGTTGTAGGACTGGCCGCCGTGGAAATCGGGGGGAGGGCCGCCGCTCTGGCCATCCCAGGGGGCTGCGTCGTGGTGGTGTTGCTTGCCACTGTGATGGTTGGGGTTGCCATCAAGCCGGCGACGCACTTCTTCCGGGGCGGTGCGCGCGAGGGCGGCCAGGTCATCGGCAATCTGGCCGCGCAGGGCGCCGTCGGGCAACTGTGCAATCAGAGGCAGGGCCTGGGCCAGCAGGCGCGCGCGGCCTTCGGCGCTGCCAAGGTCGCAGTCAACCTTGGCGTGTTCCAGCAGTTGGCGTGACAGGGGGACGGCTTGCTGCACACATTCCTCGAAAGCCTCGGGGCCGAATTCGCGGATGTAGGAGTCCGGGTCGTGTTCGGCCGGCAAGAACAGGAAGCTGATGCGGCGCGTATCGCTGGCAAAGGGCAGGGCTGCTTCCAGGGCACGCCCGGCCGCGCGACGCCCGGCGGCGTCACCGTCGAAGCTGAACACGACCTGTTCGGTGAAGCGGAACAACTTTTGCACGTGTTCGGCTGAGCAGGCAGTGCCCAGGGTGGCGACGGCGTTGCCAAAGCCCCACTGGGCCAGCGCCACCACGTCCATATAGCCTTCGGTGACGAGGGCATAGCCTTTGGTGCGCAGGGCGCTGCGGCCTTCAAACAGGCCATAGAGTTCGCGGCCTTTGATGAAGATGGGGGTTTCGGGCGAGTTGAGGTATTTCGGCTCGCCCTTGTCCAGCACGCGTCCGCCGAAGCCGATGACTTCGCCCTGCGGGTTGCGGATCGGGAACATGATCCGGTCGCGAAAACGGTCGTAGCGCTTGGCTTGGCCATCGTGCGTGTCGGCGTCGGCGTCGGGAGTGATGACCAAGCCGGCCTCGACCAGCAAGGGGTCGTCGTACTTGGGGTAGACGCTGGCCAGGCCGCGCCAGTTGTCGGGCGCATAACCCATGCCGAAGCGCGCAGCGATTTCGCCCGTTAAACCGCGCCCCTTGAGGTAGGCCACCGCGCGTGGGGTGGCCTTGAGTTGATGGCGCCAGTGCTGGGCGGCGCGCGCCAGCACCTCGGTGAGGGTGGTCTGCTTTTCCTTGTGCAGGCGGGCCTTTTCACGATCTTCAGGGCGGCTGTCGTCGTCGGGTACCGGCACACCCTGGATCTGGGCGAGATCCTTGACCGCTTCGACAAAACCCAGGCCGGCATTTTCCATCAGGAAGCCTACGGCGTTACCGTGCACGCCGCAGCCAAAGCAGTGGTAGGTTTGGCGGCTGGGACTGACGATGAAGCTGGGCGACTTCTCGCCATGAAAGGGGCACAGTCCCTTGAAGTTGATCCCGGCCTTTTTCAAGGTGACGTAGCGGCCCACCACCTCGACGATGTCGGTGCGGGCCAGCAGGTCTTGAATGAATGACGGTGGGATCACGAAAGGACTTCAGGGGAAAAGACAACGGCCCCGACGCTAAGGGCGAAGGGGCCGTGGGTCAAGCGTGCGTGAGGCGCCGCTTGAATGGACTCGGCTCAGGCTCCCAGGGCTTGCAGGGCGCGGCCGGTGATTTCGTCGACCGTGCCAACGCCGCTGATCTTGGCATAACGGGGGGCTGCCTTGTCGCCGGTGGCGGCCCATTGTGAATAGTAGTCCACCAAGGGGCGGGTCTGCTGGTGGTAGACCTCCAGGCGCTTGCGCACGGTCTCTTCCTTGTCGTCGTCGCGTTGGATCAGGTCTTCGCCAGTGGCGTCGTCCTTGCCGGCCACCTTGGGCGGATTGAACACGACGTGGTAGGTGCGGCCCGAGGCTGGGTGGACACGGCGGCCGCTCATGCGCTCAATGATTGATGAGTCGGGCACGTCGATTTCCAGCACGATGTCCAGATTCACGCCGGCCAGCTTCATGGCGTCAGCCTGAGGAATGGTGCGGGGAAAGCCGTCAAACAGGAAGCCCTTGGCGCAGTCCGGCTGGGTGATGCGTTCCTTGACCAGCCCGATGATGATCTCGTCGCTCACCAGGCCTCCAGCGTCCATGACTTTTTTGGCGGCCAGACCCAGGTCGCTGCCCGCCTTGACCGCAGCGCGCAGCATGTCGCCAGTCGAGATTTGCGGGATGCCGTACTTTTGGCACAGAAAGGTGGCTTGCGTGCCTTTTCCGGCGCCAGGCGCGCCCAACAGGATGAGTCTCATGGTTCTCCTCGGTATCCGGTAATGCTGGAGAACGACAAGCGTCAACCAGCTTTTCAAGCCGCGCAGGATAGCATGCGGACCTGCGCTCACGCCCCCAATGAATCCCCCAGCAAGGCGCGCAGTCGGGCCAGGTCCTCCGGGGTGTCGACGCCTGGGCCGGGCGCTTGCTCGGCGATGTGCACCGCGATGCGTTCGCCATGCCACAGCACGCGCAACTGTTCCAGGGATTCGATCGCTTCCAGGGGGCTGGGCGGAAGTTGCGGATAGCGCCGCAAAAAACCAGCTCGATAGCCGTAGATGCCGATGTGGCGCAAGGGTGCGCAAGCCCCCCCTGACGGTGTGCCAGGTGTGGGTGCATCGCGCCACCAGGGAATGGGTGCCCGAGAAAAATACAGTGCTCGCCCCAGGGCGTCAATCACGACCTTGACCACATTGGGGTTGGCGAACTGGCTGGCGTCGTCAATCACGTGGGCGGCGGTGCTGACCACGCAGTCGGGGCGCTGGTCCAGCTGGTCGGCGCAGGCGTTGATCAGGGCCGGGTCGATCAGGGGCTCGTCGCCCTGCACGTTGACGACCGCGTCGTCGCCGTCCAGGCCCAGGAGCATGCAGGCTTCGGCGAGCCGGTCACTGCCGGTGGGGTGATCGGTGCGGGTCAGCACGCAACGCACGCCGTGAGCCAGGCAGGCCGCGACAATCTCAGGTGCGTCGGCGGCCACCACCACTTGGTGGGCCGCGCTCAGCGCAGCGCGTTGCGCCACGCGCACCACCATGGGCAGGCCCGCGATGTCGGCCAGCGGCTTGTTGGGCAACCGGCTGGAGGCCAGACGCGCCGGGATCAGCACCGAAAATGCCATCTCAAGGGGCTCCAGCGTCTTGTGGGGCCGATGCCGCACCGGTCAGCAGCGCGGCATTGGGGATGGGGTCGTCATGCTCCTCCCAGGGCTGGGCTTCGCTTTCCAGCATGACGGGGATGCCGTCGCGGATGGGGTAAGCCAGGTGGTCAGCGGTGCAAATCAGGCTCTGGCCTTGCGGCAGGCGGTGCAGGGGGCCTTTGCACAGCGGGCAGACCAGCAATTCGATGAGTCGGGTGTCCATCGGGAGCGTCCCTCGGTTAGGTGTTGGGGGGAGATGTTTGCAAGCGGGCCAGTGCGGCGTCAAACGCGCGCCAGAAGCCTACTTCAGGGTTGAAGTCTAGTGCGGCCACCCAGACCTGTGTGCCCGGGCGTTCGCGGGACAGCCGCTCGGGTGACAGTTTGACCGCGTCTTTTTCAGTGACGATGACGTGGGCGACGCCTTCAGGCCAGGGCAGGGTGGTGTAGGGATCGTGGTCGCCGCGGGCCACCGCGTGGCAGTCAAACCCCATGGCCCGGAGTTGATCAAAAAACTTCGGGGGATGGGAGATGCCCGCGATGGCCCAGGCGCCTTGCCGGGGCGGGGCCTGTCCGGCTTCATAAGGCAGTCCAGACCACCACTGAACCAAGGTTTTCAAAGGCGACATACTGCGGCGCCCCAGGTAACCGGCCAAAGGGGTCGATACGGCGGCGGCGTTGTACAAAACGATGGGCGCGGCCACCAGCGATCGGGGCGGCGGCGGTGCGATGGGTTCGCGCAAGGGGCCAGCGGGCAAGAGCCAGCCATTGCCGGCGCCGCGTTCGTCAAACACCACGATCTCGACCTGGCGCTCAAGTCGCAGGTGCTGCAGACCATCGTCGCATACGAGGATGTTGACGTCGGGGTGCTGCTGGCGCAGTGACCGGCCTGCCGCCACGCGATCAGGGCCGACCATGGCGGGGGCCTGGGTGCGCCGCCAGATCAGCAAGGGTTCATCGCCGACGTCGGCGGCGTTCAAGCCGGGGGCTGAGTTGGTGTCGATCAGGGTCGACTGAGAAGCACTTTTTGCACGTCGGTAGCCGCGTGACAGCACACCTGGGCGCCAGCCTTGGTTTTGCAGGTGCTGGACGATGGCGATGGTTGTTGGGGTTTTTCCTGCACCGCCCACCACGCGGTTACCGACCACCACGACCGGCAGGCCGGGCGATTGCGCTTGCAGCAGGCCTGTTTGGTAGGCCATGCGTCTCAGGCAGACCAGCAGCCCCATCAAGGCGCCAAGGGGGCGCAAAGTCCAGGCCAGCAGCCCGCGCGAGGCCCAGCTTTGAACGATCCGTTTAGCGAGGGAAGGCATCAACACACCGCAACGACAGGTCGGCAGTGCTCAAGGTTGGTTGGCAGCGCCGGACGAGGGCCCTGCACCGCCTTCGGTCTGGCTTTGCGTGGCAAAGGTCAGCTGCGACAGCCCTGCCCGACGGGCTGCATCCATCACGTTGATGACGCTCTGGTGGGTGGCCGAGGCATCGGCCGTCACGACGATCACCGAGTCGCGGTGAGTGCCTGCGCTGGCCGTTAGCGCGGCAGCCAGCAAGTCAACGCTGCGGCCTTCGATCGGGTGGCTGTCAACCGCATAGCGACCATCGGCCGACACCACGACGACGATTTCCTTGAGCCGCGGTTTGGTTGGCTGCGCGTTGGCCACGGGCAGGTTGATTTTCAGTTCGGTGACCTTTGAGTACGTGGTGGTCATCATCACGAAGATCAAGACAACCAGCAGCACATCAATGAAGGGGATGAGGTTGATCTCCGGCTCTTCGCGGTGGCGGATGCGGAAGTTCATCGGCATGGTGCGAGCGCTCCTCAACGACGTGCGGAGGACGTCAGGCGCAGGATGTGCGGCACCATGCGCTCGGAGGCTTGTTCCAGTGCCAGCGTGTACTCGTCCACACGAGCGCGGAAGTGGCGGTAAAAAGCCAGAGACGGAATCGCCACAATCAAGCCAAAGGCGGTGTTGTACAGCGCCACGGAAATGCCGTGGGCCAGTTCCATCGGGTTGGCCCCGCTTGAGTTGGCGCTGGCGCCAGAAACCCCGAAGATCTCGATCATCCCCACCACGGTCCCCAGCAGACCCAACAGCGGTGCGGCCGTGGCGATGGTGCCCAAGGCGTTGAGGTTTCGTTCCAGGTCGTGCACGGCCTGACGGCCCGCAGTTTCAAAGGTGCCACGCAGATTGACTTCGCTGATGCGGGGTTCTGCCACTGCTGCGCGCAGGCCCTGGGCCAGCACCAGACCCAGGGTCGAGTTCTCGGCCAGTTTGTTGACCGTGTCGGCGTTGGGGAGGCTGGCTCGGGTCACCGCCATCACTTCGTCAACCAGTCGTTGCGGCGCCACGCGGGTGGACCTCAGGCTCAAAAAACGCTCAATGATCAGGGCCAAGCCCACAACGGAGCACAGAACGAGGGGCCATATGGGCCAGCCGGCAGCTTGTAAGATCGACAGCAACGAAGACTCCCAGGGTCATGAGGGGCCCGCCAGCAACGTCAGGCAACAAGGCCGGGCGAGCGGGTCGTGGACAGGCTAAGCGGGAGATTATGGCGCCGAATCCGGCGGTTTCAACGGTGGCGAATTGGCGTTTGCCCGGGCTCCTCAACTGACTCGGCAGGGCCGACTCATCCACTGAACCTGTGGATAACTTTGTGGGTAAGGTCGTGTTCGATCGCCCGCAAGCCCGAAAATAGCGGGCTTTCATTAGATTGCTGCTTTTTTGAGCAGGCAAATATTCATATAAATCAATAGCTTATGACATTGTTAAGGCTTCGTGACGGCAGCATGGTCCCTCCAGGCCCCATCCAGTGCGCTTGTGGACTTCGCAAGGCCCGTATTTGCTGGGGATGCGAGGGGTGCGCCGTGTTTGAATTGCCGGGCTTGACCAGGGGAAGTCCATGATGGGATCGACGGCGCGGGTGTGGGGCGTCTCCGCCCTGGTCAATGCGATTGGCGATACCTTGGCCGCGCGCTTCGCGAACTGTGTCGTTCGGGGCGAGATCGGTGGCTTCACGCGCGCGGCCAGCGGGCACGGGTATTTCACGCTCAAGGACGAACATGGTGGAGCCAGCCTGCGCTGTGCCGTGTTTCGGCGTGCCTTGAGTCAGGTCGATTTCAACCCGACCGAGGGGATGTTGGTCGAGGTGCGCGGCAACCTTTCGGTCTATGAGGCCCGGGGCGAGTTGCAGATGGTCGTGGAGGGTATGCAGCGGGCCGGTGCGGGGGCGCTCTATGAGCAGTTCCTGCGCCTCAAGGCCAAACTGGAGGCCGAGGGCTTGTTCGATGCCGCTCGCAAACGCCCCATCGGGCGCTTTCCGCGCCGTGTGGCCGTGGTCACCTCGTTGGCCGCTGCCGCTTTGCGTGATGTGTTGACCACGCTGGGGCGGCGCGTGCCTCAGGTGGAGGTCGTGGTCGCCCCTTGTGCGGTGCAGGGCAGCGAGGCCCCGGCGCAAATCGTGGCCGCCTTGGCGCAAGTGGTGCTCGCGCATCGCTTGGTGGGGGCGTTTGACGCGGTTCTGGTCTGTCGAGGTGGGGGTTCGCTGGAGGACCTGTGGGCTTTCAACGACGAACGGGTGGTGCGGGCCATCGCCCAGTGCCCGATACCGGTCATCAGTGGGGTCGGGCATGAAACCGACATCACCCTGAGTGACTTCGCGGCCGATTTGCGTGCGCCCACACCGACAGCCGCTGCTGAACTGGTGGCGCAATCGCAAGCGCAGGCTTTGAGTGATCTGGACGCACTGGGCCAGATGCTGAGCCATCGTCTGCGTCAGCGCCTGGACGCGCAGGCACAAGGTTTGGACCAGGCCGCCATGCGCTTGAGTCGACCGGCTCAGGCGCTGAGTCGCCAGCGCCAGGTTCTGGCCCTGCTGGAACACCGGACGTTGTCGGCATGCCAGCGTCGGCTGGGGCTGGCATCGCAGGCTTTGCCGCTGGTTCAGGCCCGCTTGATCAGGGCTTGCGGGCAAGAGGTGATCCATGCGCGCCAGACGATCGAGGGTCTGGAGCGCCGCTTGCATGGCCTGGACCCGCAGCGCGTGCTGGAACGAGGCTACGCCTGGCTCAGCGACGATCAAGGCCGGCCAGTGACACACGCAGCGCAGGCCCGCTTGGGGCAGACTCTGGATGCTGTCCTGGCCGATGGGCGCTTGCGCGTCGAGGTGTCGCAAATCAGTGACGGATCGTCCGGTCAGCCGGGCTGAGCAGCCTCGCCAGCCGTCCGGCTTTTATGGCAATGCCGCTGAAATGACTGGGGTCTTGCCTACAATCAAAAGTTGTTCACATATATTCAGCCCAAAGTCTTTTAACAACACAACAGGACCAGACACCATGGCACACACGCTTCCTCCATTGCCTTTTGCCCAAGACGCACTGGTGCCTCACATCTCGAAGGAAACCTTTGAGTATCACTACGGCAAGCACCATCAGGCTTATGTCACCAATCTGAACAACCTGATCCCCGGCACCGAGTTTGAAAACCTGTCGCTGGAAGACATCATCAAGAAGTCCAGTGGTGGCATCTACAACAACGCCGCTCAGGTGTGGAACCATACCTTCTTCTGGAACTGCCTCAAGCCCAATGGCGGCGGTGCGCCCACCGGCAAGTTGCTTGACGCCATCAACGCCAAATTTGGCAGCGTCGATGCCTTCAAAGAAGCCTTCACCAAGTCGGCCGTGGGTAACTTCGGTTCGGGCTGGACCTGGCTGGTCAAGAAGGCCGACGGCAGCGTCGACATTGTCAACATGGGCCCCGCTGGCACCCCGCTGACGACGGGCGACACCGCCTTGCTGACTGTCGATGTGTGGGAGCACGCCTACTACATCGACTACCGCAACGCACGTCCCAAGTTCGTGGAAGTCTTCCTGAACTCGCTGGCCAACTGGGACTTCGCCGTCAAGAATTTCGGCTGATCGTCGACGTGGTGCATTGATGGAAAAGCCGGGCAATGCCCGGCTTTTTATTGCCCATGCCACCTTTGTGTCCAAAGTCTTCGGTGCTACAGTGGCAGAGGTTTTTTCAGGCCCTTCCCGTCGCCCTTGTTGGTTTTTGAAGTCAGCAAGGCGGGTCGCAATCCGCCAACCGGTCAAGCCGTGTCGCGGAAGGTTTATTTACCAGCCATATCCCAGCAGACCTGGGAGCGAGGTGAGCGAAATGATGCAGCAGTTCAGGTCGAACTCCTACCTGTTCGGGGGCAATGCCCCTTACGTTGAAGAATTGTACGAGGCCTACCTCGACAACCCCGGCTCCGTGCCTGACAACTGGCGGTCGTACTTCGACGCCTTGTCCAACGTGCCCGCCACGGATGGCAGCGATCACCGCGATGTGGCCCACGCACCCGTGGTTGAATCATTCGCCCAACGTGCCAAGGCCAATGCCTTCATGGTCAAGACCAGCAGTGCTGATCTGGCCGTGGCCCGCAAGCAAGTTCATGTCCAGTCCCTGATTGCTGCCTATCGTTTCCTCGGCTCCCGCTGGGCCGACCTTGATCCCCTCAAGCGCCAGGAGCGCCCCAAGATTCCCGAGTTGGAACCTGCGTTCTACGACCTGACCGAGTCCGACATGGACATCACGTTCAGTGCCACGAACACCTACTTCACCAAGGCCGATCAGATGACTCTGCGGGACATCCTGCAGGCTTTGCGCGAAACTTATTGCGGCTCGATCGGTGCGGAGTTCATGCACATCACCGGTCCGGTAGAAAAACGCTGGTGGCAGGAAAAACTCGAAAGCATTCGGGCCAAGCCCACGTATAGCGTCGAGAAGAAAAAGCACATTCTGGGTCGACTCACGGCAGCGGAAGGCCTGGAGCGCTTTCTGCACACGAAGTACGTCGGGCAGAAGCGCTTCTCGCTGGAAGGCGGCGAAAGCTTCATCGCGTGCATGGACGAGGTGATCCGGCGCGGCGGTGAAGCGGGTGTGCAGGAGGTCATCATCGGCATGGCCCACCGGGGCCGCCTGAACGTCCTGGTCAATACACTGGGCAAGCAGCCGGCGGAGCTGTTCTCCGAGTTCGAGCACACCGCGCCCGAGAATTTGCCCTCTGGTGACGTCAAGTACCACCAGGGCTTTTCCAGCGACGTCAGCACCGAAGGCGGCCCGGTCCACTTGTCCTTGTCCTTCAATCCGTCGCACCTCGAAATCGTCAACCCGGTGATCGAAGGGTCGGTCAAGGCCAGGCAGGATCGCCGGGGTGACAAAGACGGCGACCAGGTGTTGCCCGTGCAAGTGCACGGCGATGCGGCCTTCGCCGGTCAAGGCGTGGTGATGGAGACGCTGGCGCTGGCGCAAACCCGTGGCTACTACACGGGCGGTACGCTGCACATCGTCATCAACAACCAGATCGGTTTCACCACCTCCGACCCGCGCGACAGCCGCTCGACCTTGTACTGCACCGATGTGGTCAAAATGATCGAGGCGCCGGTGTTGCACGTCAATGGCGACGATCCAGAAGCCGTGGTGCTGTGCACCCAGTTGGCGCTGGACTATCGGCAGGAGTTCAACAAGGACGTGGTGGTGGACATCGTCTGCTTCCGCAAGCTGGGGCACAACGAGCAAGACACGCCCTCGATGACACAGCCGCTGATGTACAAGAAGATTGGCCAGCATCCCGGTACCCGCAAGGTCTACGGCGACAGGCTGGTGGCTCAGGGCACCTTGACGGCCGACATGCCCGACCAGATGGTCAAGGACTACCGCGCGGCCATGGATGCAGGCAAGCACACGGTCGACCCGGTGTTGACCAATTTCAAGAGCAAGTACGCGGTGGACTGGAGCCCCTACCTGGGCAAGAAGTGGACAGATGCCGCCGACACTGCATTGCCATTGGCTGAGTTCCGCCGACTGGCCGAGCGCATCACCACGGTGCCGGCCAATTTCAAGCCGCACCCCTTGGTGCAGAAGGTGATTGACGATCGCGCCGCCATGGGCCGTGGCGATATCAATGTGGACTGGGGCATGGGCGAGCACATGGCCTTTGCCTCGCTGGTGGCCAGCGGCTACCCGGTGCGCCTGTCTGGCGAGGACTGCGGACGCGGCACCTTCACACACCGCCACTCGGTGTTGCACGACCAGAACCGCGAGAAGTGGGACACCGGGACCTACATTCCCCTGCAGCACGTGGCCGACAACCAGGCCCCGTATGTGGTCATCGACTCCATCTTGTCGGAAGAGGCGGTGCTGGGCTTTGAGTACGGTTACGCCAGTGCGGACCCCAACACCCTGGTGATCTGGGAAGCGCAGTTCGGCGACTTTGCCAACGGCGCGCAAGTGGTGATCGACCAGTTCATTGCCTCGGGCGAAGTCAAGTGGGGCCGCGCCAATGGCCTGACTTTGATGCTGCCGCATGGTTATGAAGGACAAGGCCCCGAGCACAGTTCGGCGCGCCTGGAACGCTTCATGCAATTAGCCGCCGACAACAATATGCAGATCTGCCAGCCGACCTCGGCCAGTCAGATCTTCCACCTATTGCGTCGGCAAATGGTGCGCATGTTCCGCAAGCCCTTGGTCATCATGACGCCCAAGTCCTTGCTGCGCATGAAGGACGCGACCTCGCCCTTGACCGAGTTCACGCGCGGTGAATTCCACACGGTGCTGCCGGACACCGATGCAACCTTGGACAACAGCAAGGTCAAACGTTTGATCGCCTGCTCGGGTAAGGTCTACTACGACCTGGTCAAGAAGCGTGCCGAGAAGAACACCAACGACGTGGCCATCATTCGCGTCGAGCAGCTCTATCCCTTCCCGCACAAAGCCTTCGCGACCGAGCTCAAAAAATATCCAAACCTGACCGATCTGGTCTGGTGCCAGGACGAACCGCAGAACCAGGGGGCCTGGTTCTTCGTGCAGCACTACATCCACGAAAACATGGCGGAAGGCCAGAAGCTGGGCTATGCCGGCCGACCACCTTCGGCTTCACCTGCCGTGGGGTACGCGCACCTGCATCAGGAGCAGCTCAAGGCGCTGCTCGATCAGGCCTTTGCCAAGCTCAAAGGCTTCGTTCTCACCAAATAAAGTCATTGCGGGTACTGCGTGCCGCAGGCCGGTCCCGCGTCTGGAGAAATACACATGGCAATCATTGACGTCAAAGTCCCCCAACTGTCTGAATCCGTGGCTGAGGCCACCTTGTTGACCTGGAAGAAAAAAGCCGGCGAAGCGGTCGCGGCCGATGAAATCCTGATTGAAATCGAGACCGATAAGGTCGTGCTCGAAGTTCCCGCGCCTGCGGCAGGCGTGATGGTTCAACTGGTTCGCAACGATGGCGACACGGTCGCCAGCGAAGAGGTCATCGCCAGGATCGACACCGAAGGCTCAGCAGCTGTCAGCCCCCAGGCGGTCTCGGCTCTACCCACCACTGCTGTGGCGGCCCCAGCACCAGCGGCCGGCGCTGCTGCGCCCGCTGCTGGCGGCGCCAAGTCCGATGTCGCCATGCCTGCAGCCGCCAAGCTGCTGGCCGACAACAATCTGAACACCTCGCAAGTGGCGGGCACAGGCAAGGATGGGCGGGTCACCAAGGGTGATGTGTTGCAAGCTGTCGCAGTCGGTGCAGCCAAGCCAGCGCCTGCGCCGACAGGCGCCATCCCGACGGGCGTGCCCACCACGGCCTTGCCAGCAGTGCAGGTGCCTGCGCTGCCCAATTTGTCAGACCGACCCGAGCAACGCGTGCCCATGAGCCGCTTGCGTGCCCGCGTCGCCGAACGCCTGCTGCAATCACAAGCCACCAATGCCATCCTGACCACGTTCAATGAAGTGAACATGGCCCCGGTGATGGAGATGCGCAAGAAGTTCCAGGAGAAATTCGAGAAGGAGCACGGCGTCAAGCTGGGCTTCATGAGTTTCTTCGTCAAGGCGGCCGTGCATGCCTTGAAGAAATACCCGGTGATCAATGCGTCGATCGACGGCAATGACATCGTCTATCACGGCTACTTCGACATTGGCGTGGCCGTGGGATCGCCACGTGGCCTGGTGGTGCCGGTGCTGCGCAATGTTGACCAGATGACCTTTGCCGAGATCGAAAAGAAGATCGCCGAATTCGGCGTGAAGGCGCGTGACGGCAAGCTGAGCCTGGAAGACCTGACTGGCGGCACTTTCTCGATCTCGAACGGCGGCGTGTTCGGCTCGATGCTGTCCACCCCCATCATCAACCCGCCGCAATCGGCCATCCTGGGCGTGCACGCTACCAAGGACCGTGCCGTGGTCGAGAACGGACAGATCGTGATCCGTCCGATGAACTACCTGGCCATGTCCTACGACCACCGCATCATCGACGGCCGTGAAGCCGTGCTGGGCTTGGTGGCCATGAAAGAAGCGCTGGAAGATCCAGCTCGTCTGCTGTTCGATATCTAAGAGGTCAAACATGTCCAATCAATTTGACGTCGTCGTCATCGGGGCGGGCCCGGGGGGCTATATCGGGGCCATTCGTGCCTCGCAACTGGGCTTCAAGGTGGCCTGTATCGACGAGTGGAAAAACGCCAAGGGTGGTCCCGCGCCCGGTGGCACCTGCACCAACGTGGGCTGCATTCCGTCCAAGGCGCTGCTGCAGTCGTCTGAGCATTACGACCATGCCAAGCACAGTTTTGCCGACCATGGCATCACGGCCGATGGGCTGAGCATTGACGTGGCCAAGATGATTGGCCGCAAGGACACCGTCGTCAAACAGAACAACGACGGCATCCTGTTTTTGCTCAAGAAGAACAAGGTCAGCTTTTTCCATGGACGCGGTTCGTTTGTCAAAGCGGCGGACGGCTCCTACGAGATTGCTGTGGCGGGTGACAAGCCCGACACCTTGACGGCCAAGCACGTCATCATCGCTACAGGCTCCAACGCTCGTCAGTTGCCGGGGGCGCCATTTGATGAGGCGCAGATCCTGTCCAACGAAGGCGCTTTGGCCATTGGCCAGACACCGGCCAAGCTGGGGGTGATCGGCTCGGGGGTGGTGGGGCTTGAGCTGGGTTCGGTGTGGCGCCGCCTGGGGGCTGAAGTCACGGTGCTGGAGGCTCTGCCGACCTTCCTGGGTGCGGTGGACGAGCAAGTGGCCAAGGAGGCGCTCAAGCTCTTTACCAAGCAGGGCCTGAAGGTGCACCTGGGTGTCAAGATTGGCGAGGTCAAGGCGAACAAGAAGGGCAAGGCCGCATCGGTCAGCGTGAGCTATACCGATGCCGCCGGCGCTGAACAAAAACTCGAAGTGGACAAGCTCATTGTCTCCATCGGACGCGCGCCCAACACCACCGGGCTCAACACCGAGGCCGTGGGTTTGAAGCTGGACGAACGTGGCGCCATTGTGGTCAACGACCACTGCCAGACCAACCTGCCCAATGTGTGGGCGGTCGGTGACGTGGTGCGTGGCCCCATGCTGGCGCACAAAGCAGAAGAAGAGGGCGTGGCCGTGGCCGAGCGTATTGCCGGTCAGCACGGGCACGTTAATTTCAACACGATTCCCTGGGTGATCTACACACACCCGGAGATCGCCTGGGTCGGCAAAACCGAGCAGGCGCTTAAGGCGGAAGGACGGCCCTACAAGGCTGGCTCCTTCCCCTTCATTGCCAATGGTCGTGCCCGTGCTCTGGGCGACACCGCCGGCTTCGTGAAGTTCCTGGCCGACGAGAAAACCGACGAGATCCTGGGCGTGCACATCATCGGTCCGCAGGCCAGCGAGTTGATATCGGAGGCCGTGGTGGCCATGGAGTTCAAGGCCAGTGCCGAAGACATCGCCCGCATTTGCCACGCCCACCCGACCTTGAGCGAGGCCACCAAGGAAGCCGCTTTGGCGGTCGACAAACGCACCTTGAATCTCTGACGCCGTGCCGCGCTCCCCCATCTCTGTCACCGAGCTGTATCACCAGACCTTGAGCGAGCGGGGCTACCGCCCCGACGATGCACAACTGCGAGGCATCGCCGCCTTGCAGCGCTGCCAGGACGAATGGGCCGCCTACAAGTCCAGGCGCGGCAATGCGGTGACAAAGATGCTGCGCTACCCCCCGTTGCCCAAGGGCGTGTATTTGTACGGCGGGGTGGGGCGGGGCAAGAGTTTCATCATGGATGCTTTTTTTCAGGCCTTGCCGCTGGAGCGCAAGACACGGTTGCATTTCCATGAATTCATGCGCGAGGTGCACCGGCAGTTGTTGCAGCTGAAAGGCCAGGCCGACCCCTTGGAAATCCTGGCCCGGCGCATGGGGCGTCGTCATCGCATCGTCTGCTTTGACGAATTCCACGTGGCCGATGTGACGGACGCGATGATCCTGCATCGCCTGCTGGATGCGATGTTCCGCAACCGCATGAGTATCATCACCACGTCCAACTTTCACCCCGATGAGCTGTACCCCAATGGCCTACACCGCGACCGCATCCTGCCGGCCATCGAGTTGCTCAAGAGCCAGTTGGAAGTGGTCAATGTAGACAACGGGATGGACTACCGCCAGCGCACGCTGGAATTGGCCAACCTGTACCTGACGCCCCAGACACCGCAGGTCGATGAGCAGATGACCGAGATCTTCAACCAGCTGGCGGAATCTGCCGACGAAGACCCGACACTGAACATCGAACACCGCGTGCTCAAAGCCCGACGGCGCGCGGGCGGGGCCGTGTGGTTTGACTTCCAGACCCTGTGTGGCGGGCCACGCTCACAAAATGACTATTTGGAACTGGCCACGCGCTTTCACACCGTGATGCTCAGTGGGGTGCCGCACATGCCGGTGCGCATGGCCTCGGAGGCCCGGCGCTTCACCTGGCTGGTGGACGTGCTGTATGACCGGCGCGTCAAGCTGGTGATCTCGGCTGATGTGCCACCGGAGCAGCTCTACACCGAAGGCCCGCTGGCGCATGAATTCCCGCGCACGGTGTCGCGTCTGAACGAAATGCAGTCCAGGGAATACCTGCGCGAGGAAAAGCGCAATGTGGATACGTCGTTGACGTGAGGTTGTCAGCGCCACTGACGCCGGGTCAACGGGCTCAGTTGGCCGCTTCAACGCGCACCAGCGCCAACGACAAATTGTCCCCACCGGCGCGCGCCCGGTGCCGTGCCTTGCCCACCAGCATTTCAGCCGCTTCGCGCGGCGGCAAGGTGTGGACGATGGCGCCCAGTTCCTTCGGGGTGAAGTAATGCCACAAGCCATCGCTGCAGGCCAGCAGGGCGTCGCCCACCTGAAGTTGATGGATGTGCTCGATGGTGGTGGGCGGGTCTTGTTGCGTGCCCAAGCACCCCGTCAAGAGGTTGGACTGCGGGTGCACGTTGGCCTCGTCTTCGGTGATCTGGCCTTCGCTGACCAGCCTTTGCACGTAGGAGTGGTCCAAGGTGCGGTGCACCAGTTCAGGCCCCCGGAAGTGATAGATGCGCGAGTCGCCCGCGTGGACAAGCGTGGCTGACAGATCCGGGTTGACGATGAAGGCCGCCACCGTGCTGTGAGGTTCTTCCTCGAAGGCGATGGCGGTGAGCTTGATCATGAGGTGAGCCTCGTCGACCAATTGCTGCAGGTTCTTGCTGGCCTCGTCCTTGGCCGGCACGTAGCGGTCAAAAACCTGGCGTGCTGTGAGCAGCACTTGGTCAGCGGCTTTGCGGCCACCACTTTTGCCGCCCATGCCGTCGGCCACAACGGCCATCAGGCATCCAGACACCCGGAGGTGCGGGAAAATTTCGACCTGGTCTTGCTGGTAGGGTCGATCGCCGCGATGGATGCCGGTGGCAGCCACGAGCCGATAATTGGACGGTGTGGGTATCATGGGGAAAACTATAATCCCTAATTGATGGGGCCTGAGGGGTGTCAAGTCCTCGGATCATCCCTTGTTTAGGCACCAGTCACCGATTTCTTTTGCGTTCACAATGCAAGAAAACCTGCATTTTCCCCATCGTCAGTTGATTGAGTTGCGCATGGAGCACGCTGATCTGGACAGCTTGATCGACTTGGCCTGTGTGCAAGCCCCTGCGGATGAGTTGACGTTGAGGCGGCTCAAAAAGCGTCGGCTACTGCTGCGCGACCAGATCACCCAACTCGAAATTCTGCTGGACCCCAAAGAGCCCGCTTGATTGGGCTGTCCTGCTCAAGATTGAAGGGTGATGGCTTCAAGCAGTTCGGTTTCCAGTCGCAGCTGAGATTTGTCTTGATGCAGGCCGGGGCCGGTCACCAAAAAGGTGTCTTCAACGCGCTCACCCAGGGTGGTCACCTTGGCCAGTTGCACATTGACTTGATTGCCTGCCAGTACGCGTGCAATGACATAGAGCAGGCCGGAGCGATCGCTGGCCGAGACGCTCAGCAACCAGCGTTGCGCGCGTTCGTCGGGGCGTAATCTGACGCGGGGTTGAACGGGGAAGGATTTGACTCGGCGCGACAGACGGCCACGGCTGGGTTCGTGCAAGGGCTGGTCGGAGGCTGCGGCATCGACCAGCTGGGTCTCCACCAGCGCAATCAAATCTCGATAGTGCACGCCTTCATGCGGCGAATTCGGCGCCGACATGATCTGAAACGTGTCCAAGGCGTACTGGGTGCGTGAGGTGTGGATCTTGGCGTCTTGAATGCTGAAGCCGGCGCGATCAAAGTAGCCGCAAATGCGGGCGAACAGGTCCGCGCGGTCGGGCGAATACACGAGCACCTGCAAGCCTTCGCCAGCCGATGAGGGGCGGGCACGCACGATCGGCTTTGCGGTGTCAACCTTCTCCCACAGCGAGCGCGTATGCCATGCAATGTCCGGCGCATCGTGGCGCGCGAAGTAGCTGGTGTCTAGCGTTCGCCACAGATTTTGTTCGATGCCTTCGGGCAGTTGGTACAAGGCCAGCGATTGACGCGCAAGCTGTTTGCGGGTCTCGATTTCGGCGTCCATGTGTGGCCGCGCTCCGCCCAGGGCGCGCAAGGTCAGCCTGTAGAGGTCTTCCAGCAGCTTGCCTTTCCAGGCGTTCCAGACCTTGGGGCTGGTGCCTCGAATGTCGGCCACGGTGAGCAGATACAGTGCCGTGAGGTTGCGCTCGCTGCCCATGCGATTGGCAAAAACTTCGATCACGTCGGGATCGCTCAGGTCTTCTTTCTGGGCGACGCGCGACATGGTCAGGTGTTCGCCGACCACGAATTCGATGAGTTTGCTGTCTTCGCTGGACACTGCATGGTCTTTGCAGAATTTGCGCACCTCTTTGACGCCCAGAACGGAGTGGTCGCCGCCACGGCCCTTGGCCACGTCGTGAAAAAGCGCGGCAATGTAGAGCAACCAGGGCTTGTCCCATTCCGCAGCAAGCTGGGTGCAGAAGGGGTATTCGTGAGCATGTTCCGGGATGAAGAAACGGCGCACATTGCGCACCACCATCAGGATGTGCTGGTCCACCGTGTAGACGTGGAACAGGTCATGCTGCATCTGGCCCACGATGCGGCGGAATACCCACAGGTAGCGCCCCAGCACCGAGGTCTGGTTCAGCAGGCGCAGGACCCGGGTCTGCCCTTGCGGCGCCTTCAGGATGTCCATGAAGGTTTTTCGGTTGACCGGGTCGCTGCGGAAGTTGCCATCCATCAAGTCGCGGGCGTTGTAGAGGGCGCGCAGGGTGCGGGCCGACAAGCCTTTAAGGGTGTTGTCCCCTTGTAGCGTCAGGAAGGTTTCCAGGATGGCGTGCTGGTCGCGTTCGTAGAGGTCGTCGCTGGCCACTTCCAGCAAACCGCCACGGTCGAGGAACTTGTCATTGATCGGTCGCATGGGGGCGTCTTGCGAGCCGTGGATGCGCTCTTCAATGTTGAGCATCAGGATCTGGTTGAGTTGCGTGACCGCCTTGGCCGCCCAATAGTAGCGGCGCATCAGGGCTTCGCTGGCGCGCAGGGCCGGGGTGTTGGTGTAGCCAAAACTTTCCGCGACCGAGGTTTGCAGGTCAAACACCAGGCGATCTTCACGACGACCGGCGATGAGGTGCAGGCGGGCGCGGATCAGTTTGATCAGACCTTCGTTGCGGTGAAGTTGGCGAGCCTCAAACGGCGTCAAGAGGCCCTTGGCGACCATTTCGTGCCAGTTCTTGCCCAGACCGGCGGCGCGGGCCACCCACAGCACCACTTGCAGGTCTCGCAGGCCTCCAGGGCTTTCCTTGCAGTTGGGTTCCAGCGCGTAGGGGGTGTCTTCGTATTTGGTGTGGCGCTGGCGCAGTTCCAGGGTCTTGGCGCGAAAAAATGCGGGCACGTCCAGGTGCTTGAATGTGGCGTCGTAAAGCTCTTCAAAGCGGGCCTTGGAGCCGCACAGAAATCGCGCCTCCAGGAGGGACGTTTGCACGGTGATGTCGCGCTGGGCTTCTTCGCCACACTCTTCAACGCTGCGCACGCTGGAGCCGATCTCCAGCCCGACGTCCCAGCACGCAGTGATGAAGTTTTCCACGCTGGAGCCCAGGCCTTCATCGCCGGCGATAGACGGCGACACGGGCACCAGCACAAGCACGTCGATGTCGGAGTAGGGGAACATCTCACCGCGCCCATATCCGCCCACGCCGACCAGGGCCGCGCCACAGGGCATGGCATGGTGTTCCCACAGGTCCACCAAGGCCCGGTCTACGAGCTTGGCCAGGTTGTGCAGCAGGTGTGTGGCCGATGAGGTGGTCGGCCGGCTTTGGGCGAACTGGCTTAACAGTTTGGCCTTGGCGTTGCGGAATTGCGCGCGAAGCGCGCCGATGTCCAACTCCGGCATCAGGCAGACGCAGTTTTGTCAGCCAGCATGAAGTCGGGCAGTGGTGGAGAACCTGCCGACAAGGTCAATACCTCGTAGCCAGTCTCGGTCACCAAGATGGTGTGTTCCCATTGTGCCGACAGGGAGTGATCCTTGGTGACGATGGTCCAGCCATCGCCCAGGGCCTTGATGTCGCGCTTGCCGGCGTTGACCATGGGCTCGATGGTGAAGATCATCCCCGGCTTGATCTCTTCAAGCGTGCCGGGGCGGCCGTAGTGCAGCACTTGGGGCTCTTCATGAAAGCCGCGGCCGATGCCGTGGCCGCAGTATTCGCGCACCACGGAGAAGCCCTGGTTCTCGACGAAGGTCTGGATGGCGTGGCCGATGTCGCCCAGGCGGGCGCCCGGTTTGACCTTGGCAATGCCGTGCCACATGGCCTCATAGGTGATCTTGCACAGGCGCTTGGCGGCAATGGAGCCCTCGCCGGCAATGAACATGCGGCTGCTGTCGCCATGCCAGCCGTCCTTGATGGTGGTGATGTCCAGGTTGACGATGTCACCATTTTTCAGGGGGCGGTCATTGGGGATGCCGTGGCAGATTTGATGATTGACCGAGGCGCAAATGGATTTGGGGTAGGGCTTGTGGCCTCCCGGTGCGTAGTTGAGCGGGGCCGGAATGCAGCCCTGGACATTGACCATGTAGTCATGGGCTAGTTTGTCCAACTCTTCAGTGGTGACGCCTGGTTTGACGAAGGGTGTGAGGTAGTCGAGGACTTCTCCGGCGAGGCGCCCGGCCAGGCGCATGCCGTCGATGTCGGCGCCTGTCTTGATGGTGATGCTCATGGGGCTGAGATTATCCCGATTTAAGACGGCACTTGGGCCACAAGGGCTTCAGAAAAGAACCGCCAGGGGCCGCCAGCCGTTTAAAATGTCGGGTTTCCTCGCATGCCAGCCCAACGAGGGCCCTCACGCCGTGACTGATCACACCCAACACCTGATCCATTTCGAGGGCGGCAACGCTCTGGCCTCCCATCAAGTTCAGGCCTTGTTGCCCAAGTTGCAGGGGGTCAATGCCCGCATCACCGGGGTGCATGCAAGGCATGTCCACTGGGTGGCCTCTGACCATGCCTTGTCCTCCAGCGAGTTGGACAAGCTGACCGGCTTGCTCACCTATGGGGATCCATACGCGGGTCCGGCTGAGGGCGATTTGATCGTGGTGGCGCCGCGCTTGGGCACGGTGTCGCCCTGGGCGTCCAAAGCCACGGACATTGCGCACAACTGCGGATCGAAAATTCGACGGGTCGAACGCGTCACCGAATACCGGCTGACGCTCAAATCGGGCCTGCTGGGATCAATCACGGGCGGCAACAAATTTTTGTCGCCTGAGGAACTGGCGGTGGCGGCCGCGCTGCTGCACGACCGCATGACCGAAAGCGTGCTCCTGAGCCGCGACGAGGCTCGCCATTTGTTTGACGAAAAACCTGGGCAACCCATGGAGCACGTGGACGTGCTGGGTCAGGGCCGCGCCGCGCTGGAAGCGGCCAACAAGACCTTTGGCCTGGCCTTGTCGGATGATGAAATCGAGTACCTCGTCAACGCGTTCACGGGATTGAAGCGCAACCCGACCGATGTCGAGTTGATGATGTTCGCTCAGGCCAACAGCGAACACTGTCGCCACAAGATTTTTAACGCCCAGTTCACCATCAATGGGCAAGCGCAAGACCTGTCGATGTTCGGCATGATCCGCAACACCGAGAAGCTCAATCCCCAGCACACGGTGGTGGCTTACTCCGACAATGCCTCCGTGATGGAGGGGCATGTGATTGAGCGCTGGATGCCCGAGGGCTTCACCAATGCGCCGCCATACCAGGCGCGTGAGGAACTGGCCCACGTGCTGATGAAAGTGGAGACGCACAACCACCCCACGGCCATTTCGCCGTACCCCGGCGCATCGACCGGCGCGGGTGGCGAAATTCGTGACGAGGGCGCCACGGGGCGCGGCTCCCGGCCCAAGGCCGGCCTGACCGGTTTTTCGGTGTCCAACCTGCACCTGCCCGGCACCAATGAGCCCTGGGAGCAGCACCCAGTTGGCAAGCCCGAACACGTGGCCAGCCCCTTGCAGATCATGATCGAGGGCCCCCTGGGCGGTGCCGCGTTCAACAACGAGTTTGGCCGTCCCAATCTGGCGGGCTACTTCCGCGTTTACGAGCAAACCGTCGGACAGGGCGATCAGGCCAGACGCCGGGGTTATCACAAGCCCATCATGATTGCCGGTGGCCTGGGCACGATTGCGTCCACGCAGACCCACAAGGTGCAGTTCCCTGCGGGTACCTTGCTGATCCAGTTGAGCGGTCCGGGCATGCGCATTGGCATGGGCGGCAGTGCGGCCAGTTCGATGGCAGCAGGCACCAACGCCGCCGATCTGGACTTTGACTCCGTGCAGCGCGGCAACCCTGAAATTCAGCGACGGGCGCAAGAGGTCATCAATCACTGCTGGGGTCTGGGCGCGGGCAACCCTATCCTGGCCATTCATGACGTGGGAGCCGGTGGCATCTCTAACGCCTTCCCTGAGTTGGTGGACGGCGCAGGCAGGGGCGCACGCTTCGACTTGAGCAAGGTGCCGCTGGAAGAATCCGGCCTGGCCCCCAAGGAGATCTGGTGCAACGAGAGCCAGGAGCGTTATGTGCTGGCCATTGCCCCTGAAAACCTGCCGATTTTCCAGGCCATGTGCGAGCGCGAACGTTGCCCCTACGGTGTGGTCGGCGTGACCACCGACGAGTGTCAGCTGATTCTGGAAGACACCACGGCAGCCGACCCTGGCGCCGATCGCCCGATCGACATGCCCATGGACGTGCTGCTGGGTAAGCCGCCCAAGATGCACCGCGACGTGACCCGCGTGGCGCTCGATGGTGACCAGATTGACCTGACCGGGGTGGCGCTGGACCAGGTGGCTCTGGACGTGCTGCGTCACCCGACGGTGGCCAGCAAGCGTTTCCTGATCACCATTGGCGACCGCACGGTGGGCGGTCTGAGCCACCGCGATCAGATGGTCGGCCCGTGGCAGGTGCCCGTGGCCGACGTGGCCGTGACCCTGGCGGACTTCAAGGGCTTTGCCGGCGAAGCCATGGCCATGGGCGAACGCACGCCGTTGGCGGCGGTCAACGCGCCAGCCTCGGGCCGCATGGCCGTGGCTGAAGCCATCACCAATTTGCTGGCCGCGCCCATCGAGTTGAGCAAGGTGAAGCTGTCGGCCAACTGGATGGCTGCCTGTGGCGAGCCGGGTGAAGACGCCGCGCTGTATGACACGGTGCGTGCCGTGGGCATGGAGCTGTGCCCGGCCCTGGGCGTGTCCATCCCTGTGGGCAAGGATTCGCTGTCCATGCGCACCAAGTGGTCCGACCAAGGCCAAACCAAGCAGGTGACCGCGCCGGTGTCGCTGATCGTGACGGCGTTTGCGTCGATTGACGACGTGCGCCCCACGCTGACGCCGCAATTGATCACCACCGAGAACGGTCAGCCGCTGGACACCAGCCTGATCCTGATCGACCTGGGTGAAGGCCGCAACCGCATGGCCGGCTCCATGCTAGCCCAGGTGCTGAACCAGTTCGGCAACGAGGTGCCTGACCTCAACAACCCCGAGATGCTCAAGCAGACCGTGGCCGCTGTGAACGCCCTGCGCGCCCAAGGCAAGCTGTTGGCCTACCATGACCGTGGTGATGGGGGCTTGTGGGCGACCGTTTGCGAAATGGCCTTTGCCGGCCACACGGGCGTCAGCCTGAACGTGGACCTGCTTGTCACCGAAGGCGATGGCATCAGTGACAGCCGTGCCGATGCGGGGGATTCCAAAAACTGGGCCGGCCAGGTGGGTGAGCGCCGCAACGAGCTGACGCTCAAGGCCTTGTTCAACGAAGAGCTGGGCGTGGTGCTGCAGGTGCGCACCACCGACCGCGATGCGGTGCTGCAAACCCTGCGCGAGCACGGTCTGAGCAAGCACAGCCACGTGGTCGGCAAGCCCATTCTGTCGGGCTCCGCCAAGGATGCGGTGCAGGTGTGGCGCGATGCCAAGGCCATCTTCAGCGCACCGCTGGAGCAACTGCACAAGACCTGGGATGAGGTGAGCTGGCGCATTGCCCAGTTGCGAGACAACCCCGCGTGCGCGGACAGTGAACACGCGGCGATTGGCTTGGCCAATGACCCTGGCATGCACGTGAGCCTGAGTTTCGATCCCAAGGAAGACGTGGCGGCGCCCTTCATCAACAAGTCGCGCCCCAAGGTCGCGATCCTGCGCGAGCAAGGCGTCAACTCGCAGGTGGAGATGTCCTATGCCATGGCGCAAGGGGGGTTTGACACCTTCGACGTGCACATGAGTGATCTGCAGGCGGGTCGTGCGCGTCTGGACCAGTTCCAGGGGTTCATTGCCTGCGGCGGTTTCAGCTATGGCGACACACTCGGGGCTGGCGAAGGTTGGGCCCGTTCAATCATGTTCAACCCCCAGTTGGCTGAACAGTTTGCAGGCTTTTTTGGCCGCACGGACACCTTTGCGCTGGGCATCTGCAATGGGTGCCAGATGCTGGCGGCACTGAGCCCAATCATTCCGGGCGCGCAGGACTGGCCCAAGTTCACGCACAACCAGAGCACCCGCTTTGAGGCGCGTTTGAGCCTGGTTGAGGTGCTGGACAGTCCGTCGCTGTTCTTTGCGGGCATGGCCGGTAGCCGTCTGCCAATCGCGGTGTCGCACGGCGAAGGTTTTGCCAACTTCTCGCAGCGTGGTGACGCAGCCAAGGTGCACCAAGCACTGCGTTTCGTCGACAACACCGGCTCGCCAACGCAGGCCTATCCCTTCAACCCCAATGGCTCCCCGGGTGGTTTGACGGCGGTGACCACGGCGGATGGTCGTTTCACGGCCATGATGCCGCACCCCGAGCGGGTCTTCCGAAATGTGCAGATGAGCTGGACCAGCCAGGACAAGAGCACTCACAGCCCCTGGTTGCGCATGTTCCGCAATGCGCGTCAGTGGGTGGGCTAAATGCCCGTCGGCAACCGATGAGCCTCAGCCCAGCAATGGCTTGAGCGCCTGCGCCAGCAGCGGTGCCATGTTGATGGCATTGCTGGAGTGGGCAATGCAGTCCGTGCTCCAGACCTGAGCGATGCCTGCTGCGCGGATCAACGCCATCGCGTCGTCGGCGAAGAGGGCATGGGTGACTGCCACATCGGGAGTCAGCCGGGATAAGGCCAGAAATAGCACATAAGCAAAATACTCATAAAGAAATCACTTCTTATGAGATCTATGCGCTGCAAAGGCCGAGACGCTTTGACAAAGCCCAAGCAATCTCAGATGGATGACAAATCAACCCTTTTGCTCAACGCTTCAGCGGACTCTCGCCGTTCGCTATAGCGATCCACCAGGTGGCCGGCCACATCCCGAGTGAGCAATGTGAATTTCACCAACTCCTCCATGACATCGACGACACGTTCGTAGTACGCCGATGGCTTCATGCGGCCTGCGTCGTCAAACTCCATGAAGGCCTTGGCCACGGAAGACTGGTTGGGGATGGTGATCATCCGCATCCAGCGGCCCAGGATGCGCATCTGATTGACCGCATTGAACGATTGCGAACCGCCAGACACCTCCATCACCGCGAGTGTCTTGCCTTGAGTCGGCCGAACTGATCCAACACTCAGCGGAATCCAGTCGATCTGTGCTTTCATGATGCCGGTCATGGCCCCATGCCGCTCTGGTGAGCACCAGACCATGCCCTCGGCCCACTGGGCCAGTGCCCTCAACTCTTGAACCTTCGGATGAGTCTCTGGAACCGACTCCGGCAAAGGCAGATCTGTCGGGTCAAAAATCCGGGCCTCAGCACCCATGGCTTCCAACAAGCGCGCAGCTTCCAAGGTCAGCAGCTTGCTGTAGGACCTTTCACGCAATGACCCGTACAACAATAAGAAGCGCGGTGCATGCGTCGAGCTGGCAGCACCTTGCAGCGCTTCGTTGGACGGCTTTGTGAACAGCGATGGATCGATGTTTGGCAAACTCATCCCCGGGCTCCCTGCTCATACCACCCTTTGCTCTGGTTGACCACGCGGACCACCAACAGCATCACTGGCACTTCAATCAGCACGCCGACCACGGTGGCCAACGCAGCACCCGATTCAAAGCCAAACAGACTGATGGCTGCGGCCACGGCCAGTTCAAAAAAGTTGCTGGCCCCAATCAATGCCGATGGGCAAGCCACATCGTGCGATTCGCCCAGGCGGCGATTGAGCCAGTAGGCCAGCGCGGAGTTGAAGAAGACTTGAATCAGGATGGGCACTGCCAGCAACGCGATGACCAGCGGCTCCTGGATGATGGCCTTGCCCTGGAATGCGAACAGGAGCACGAGAGTGGCCAGCAGCGCGGTGATGGACCAGGGCCCGATCTTGGCCAGCGCAGCATCAAACGCGGCAGGGCCACGCGCCATGAGTACCTTGCGCAGCATTTGCGCCAGGATCACCGGAATCACGATGTACAGAACCACCGAGGTGATCAAGGTGTCCCAAGGCACGATGATCGACGACATGCCCAACAGCAAGGCCACGATGGGCGCGAACGCGAAAACCATGATGGCATCGTTCAGGGCCACTTGCGACAAAGTGAATAAGGGATGGCCCCCAGTCAGGCGGCTCCACACGAACACCATCGCCGTACAGGGCGCGGCTGCCAGCAAGATCAGCCCCGCGATGTAGCTGTCTATCTGATCCGCAGGCAGGTAAGGCGCAAACAGATGCCGCACGAAAACCCAGCCCAGCAGTGCCATCGAGAACGGCTTGACGGCCCAATTCACGAAGAGCGTGACGCCAATGCCTTTCCAATGCTGGCTCACCTGGGACAAGCTGGCGAAGTCCACTTTCAGCAGCATCGGGATGATCATCACCCAGATCAGCAGGCCCACCGGCAAGTTGACCTTGGCCACTTCCATGTGTCCGATGGCCTGGAATAGATCAGGCAGCAGTTGGCCCAGCGCAATGCCCACGACGATGCACAGGAAGACCCACACGGTCAGGTAGCGTTCGAACACGCTCATCGGCGCGGGGCTCGCCTTGCGTACATTCAGAGTTGCCGTATTCATGCGATCCTCAATGCTGGGAAATGCTGGTCAGGGCTTGCTGCAAGGCGTTCTGGTCCATGGTGTCCAAAGGCAAGGCCAACAACTGAAGCATCCTGTAGCCGATGGCTTGGCGCGTTAACTCGAAAGCCAGCCGCTTGCCCTCATCGCCCCCCAAGGCGTTGGAGGGATCGGCATAGCCCCAATGCACCTTGACCGGGCTACCAGGCCAGTAAGGACAGGTCTCCGATGCTGCGCTGTCGCACACGGTGATCACGATGTGGATTTCGGGGGCGCCATCGGCCACGAACTCGTCCCAGCTCTTGCTGCGGTAGCCGCTGGTGTCCACGCCGGAGTTGTTGAGGGCTTCCAGGGCAAAGGGGTTGAGGCGCCCACTGGGGGCGCTGCCCGCGCTGTAGGCGCGAACATCCCGCCCGAGCTTTTGTGCCCAGTGGTTGAGCATGCCCTCGCTCAGCACGCTGCGCGCGGAATTGTGGGTACAGAGGATCAGGACGTTGGTCGTCATAGGGCCACGCGGGAAATTGATTGAATGAGCGCGATCAGATCTTGCCGATCGCATTGAGTTGGCTTTGGATTGACAGCGAGCCAAGGCTCTGGTCGGGCAGCGACAGCATCAGCTCGATGCGCCGCTTCAAGACATGGGCAACATCCATGAAGGCGGCACGCTGCTTGTCTTCGGAACCCTCGACAGCAGCGGGATCAGCAACACCCCAGTGGGCCGTCATGGGCTGACCTGGCCAAACTGGGCAGACCTCACCAGCCGCGTTGTCACAGACGGTGAACACGAAGTCCAGCAAAGGTGCGCCTGGTGCGGCAAATTCATCCCAGCTTTTGCTGCGGTAGCCCTCGGTGGGCAAATTCCAGTGCTGCAGGGTTTGGATGGCCAGCGGATGAACGGTGCCCTTGGGGTGACTTCCTGCTGAATAGGCGTGGAATCTGCCGCGCCCAAGCTCGTTGAGCAGGCCCTCAGCCAGGATGGATCGGGCGGAATTTCCAGTGCACACGAAGAGCACGTTGTACTGCTTGTCGCTCATCTTGACCTCTTAGCAACAGGATGAAGTTGACTTGACCGGGATGCCGATCGGCTTGCCACGACCAGCTGGCGGGCAACAGCCCGTGGGCGCAGATGCGTGGTCGTTGGATTGCGCTGGCGTCGTTGCGCCAGGCTCTTCCCGGTACACGGGAATGTTGCTCAGTGTGTGGAAATGCTCCCAGGCCACGCCCTGCGGGTCGGTGATCCAGTGCTTTTCGCTGCGCGCGTAGCAGCACGTCGATTCGCCCGTATCAACCAGCGTCAGTTCAGCGCTGTGGGCTCGATCCTTGAGAAGTGCCAGCTCCTCGGCCGTGTCGGTTTGGATGCCAAGGTGGTCAACGCCAATCTGGCCGCCTCGCGCCGAGATCGCGAAGTTCACCGGAGGGTCGTCCAGCATCCACTTCGCATAGTCCGACTCCGTTCGAGCAGGCTCGACACCGAACATCTTCGAATAAAACCCGATGCTTTGATCAAGATCGCTCACATGAACGTGGACGTGAAATCTCTTCATGGGGGGCTCCTTTTCAGCAGCATATAGAGTCGGTTGCTTGCGTGCAGGGTTCACCTTGGCAGCAGTTCTCTGTCAGGTACGCCAGCAGACTGTCCATGCGGTCGAACGCAGCGCGGTAGATGAGGTTTCGGCCATCGCGCTCCTGGGTCACCAAAGCCGCATTCAGCAGCTCTTTGAGGTGGAAGGACAGCGATGTGCTGAGCACGTCCAGGGCCTCACTCAACGCCGAAGGGGTCATCCCTGCAGGGCCCGCCACGACGAGTGAGCGAAACACCCTCAACCTGACAGGTTGGGCGAGGGCCGCCAAGGACTTCACAATATCTTGTTCTTCCATGATTCTATTATTGTTGAAATATAAGATGTTTGCAAGCAATCACTCGAAAAATCCAACATGATCCTGCTCGCTTACGGCCTGGCTCTTTGCCGCTCCAGAACCAGACCTTCGTGGGGCGCGGCGTCATGCCCATTCCCAGGCATCTGCGCGACCAAGGCTTGCTGGACATCAAAAGCGAGGCGGAGAAATACGTGCTGCTATGCGCGCTCAATCTCGTAGAATGCATCGCCAGCTCGAAGCCCAAAACACGGCGGTAACCCGTCTCGTCTGACAAGGACGTTGCCGAGTTACCGCTTACATCGTGACGGGCATTGTCTTCAGTGCGGACGTAGATGCTGGTGGTGCTAATGCTCGCGTGCCCGAAGTTGTCGCGCACCGTTTTGACGTCCAACCCCGCATCGGTCATGTAGGTTCCAGCGGTGTGCCTCAGCCAATGGGTAGCTCCGCAGCTATCAACAGATCATGCGCCGAGTTCTAGTCCTGATCATGATCATCCTGCTCCACTTGAGGGGATGGGCAGGCGAGCTGATGGCATCGAAATGACGCTCAGGGGCTCGGCTTCAACAGCGGCGAATGCCATGCCGTCTGGATGCCCGATGCATGCTGAGGCGGTTCAAGGCCACTCAGAACAAGATGCCCACAGCGATCCCACACACGGCAACATGAAGAACTGTGGACTGTTTATTCTTGTGGCGAATTAAGGATTCGTAAAAATACTAATTCCTCAATTCAATATGGATTGAATGCTGCCGCGATTTTATAAATTATTGAGATGACTTCGCGTGGCAGGACGCTATGACATTGAGTTGGGGGCTAATGCGGTTTCGGCCGGCAGCTTTGGCTTTATATAATTCTTTGTCAGCCTGTTCCTGAAGTCGGTCCAAATACGTTTCAGGAAGACTCTCTACACTGGCGCAAGCGACTCCGACACTCACAGTAATAATTTTCGCGCATTGGGATCCAGCATGAGGAATGGACAGAGCCTGTATCGCTGCACGTATATTTTCTGCAATAATCTGAGACTGGTGCAAACTGAGTTCAGGAAGCATGATCAAAAATTCCTCGCCCCCCCAACGAACTACCAGCCCAGTGTCTGAGTTGATCACTTTTTCCAGAGTGGTGGCAACTTTGCGTAGACATGTATCCCCGGCTGGATGCCCATAATGGTCGTTATAGGCCTTGAAATGATCAACGTCTATCAGGATTGCTGACATGGACGCATTGGCTTTTGTTGAATGTTGATTTAAGTATTCCAAAGCATGACGCCGATTGGCACAACCAGTGAGTGCATCGCACCTGGATAATGCGTCCAATTCCTTGTTGCTCTGATCCAGCGCGTCTATCAGCTTCTTCTCAGACTCATTCATCAAAAATCGCTTGCGCTCGCCATATTCAATTTCATAGTTGGAGACCAGCGAGAAAAAGGCCGTAGCAAGATTTAGTTGCAAGATTGGCAGCACTGCGGCCTGTGGCGAGTTTGTGCCTGAAGCAAGCAAAATACAATGAATCAATAGGACTGCTGCTGACCATACAAGCGCCGATCTGAAGCGGAGCTTTTGCACCACATTTCCATACACCAGCATGGGGGCAAAGCCTGCATGCGCCAGCGTGTGAAGGGGGCTGTCGCTTAGGCTAATGATAAAAGCAAGGCCAACAACGGCTAGCAGGCCAGAGCCGATAATCAGTCCTTCAGCTTTCCAAAGAGGCTGATTTACAAACCATGTCCTTTTGCGATATAACAGGCAAAATATTCCAAATTCTATCGGCGATATTATTGCCAGCCGAATGATCAATCCAGGAAAACGCATGTCCGGCAGAATGAACCAGTCCGACACGGCGAATATATTATAAATGATCAGCGCGACAAAGGCGCTGATAATGAAGTGGCGGATGCGTTCTGCCCTAATAGACTTGGCAAACCGTACTTCCAAGTTAATTGGAAAACGCAAGTTTTTCAGAGACCTTTCTGCATCTTTTGAATCCGAGGACAAAGATCCTTCATGTGTCACTGGGCATGCTCCCGTTGCACATGCGATTGCGCCCTAAGGATTTGGCTCGATATAAAGCTTGGTCAGCTTCGCTGATGAGTTTCATCATGGAATCTTGATCGACTGGGGTACCTGTGGCCAGGCCCATACTGATCGAAACAAAGTTGACTGCATCAGGTCTGAAAGCGTGAGGCATGGACAGTGCCTTCAAAGCGTTATGGATGCGCTCGCTTACCTCGATCCCGTAATGGTTGGTAGCATTGCTTAGAACCACGGCGAACTCTTCGCCTCCGACTCGCGCTACTAGGTCCTTAGGTTGGCGAACGCTTTGGAAAAGGGCCTGCGCGAGGGCTTGCAAGCAGCGGTCTCCTGCCGGGTGACCGTAGTTATCGTTGTATGGCTTAAAGAAGTCCACATCAAGCAAGATTACGCTGATCTCATCTGGGAGCAACTGTGGCCGCTCGCTTTGCGAGTGCACGATCTTGGCCAGAGAGTCGTCGAAATGTCGGCGATTGGGTATTCCCGTCAAGGGGTCAAGGTGAGCTTGGCGGCTAAGTCGATCATTCACCATGCCAAGCTTTGTTCGAAGCAAATTTTGATTGAGTCGCTGCAAATAAGCAGCGCGCTCGGACCTTTCTAAGGTGTAGTTGCCATATAGGCTAAAGACCATGGAGGAAACTAGCAGGACGAGAATTGGGATGGCAAGTACACCACCGTGGTCTGGCATTACAAATGTCGCAAAGCAGAAGCCTGCCATCACCATGATGGAATGGGCAAGCGCAGGAAGAAAGCCTGGCCGAAGAATGGAGTCCCAGCACACGACCGTAAGGGCTAGGGTGGCCAGGTAAGAGAATGCAAGGGGTGAGATGCTTGGGGCGATGACCAGCAGATTGAACAACGCCGTCAGTGCGCCTGATCCAGTCAAGAGCCAATCGCGCAATGACGTCGCAGACAGTCGAACAAAAAGGTGCATGGTCAGCAGGAAAAGCGGGATGAACGCCAACGTCCTGATAACCAACGCAGTTTGAAACCGATCTGGGACCATAAACCAGTCCGCATTTAGCATTCCCACGAAAGTCAGCATCACTACCGGGCTGCGCCGAATTAGAAGCTTGGAGCGTTCAGAAGCTGTGTCGGCAAGGAATTGCCGCTCTAGTTGCGATGGAAATTGAAGGAAATAGCTGAGGTCAGCGATCCCTGCGGTAGCCACATTGGCAGTGGCTCGAAAAGACTTTGTATGTGCATTCGTTTGCCGACGGTCTTCATGAACGGGAGAGCCTAGATCCCCACATTCATCCGCTTCTGAAAGACCTGAGTGCACCATCATTCCGATTTAACAAGACGTTTCCAAAGCGGCAACATGCCAACTCTATTTTGGATGTAACGAGATGCAAGTGGGGTTCACCTAGGTCAATCAGCAAGGTGCGAGCAATGCGTCACGGTGTTGTCCTGCTTGCAAGCGCAATTGGAAAAAAACAGCATTTTGATAGAAGGTGCAGAGAGCGTCTCTTGGCATCGTGGTCGAGTTGTTGCTAGTGCCGATCGACATCCATGAACTTTTGATTGGCAGCCTCCAGCGCTTTAGTGCGTCGTTTTACAAGGCCCTCCAACTCCAAATTCAAGGCAGCCTGTGCAGCCAAAGCCTCGCGCTCAGCCCGCAACTTTCCATCTTTAAGTTGGTTCATTTGATCGGCCAGCGCAAACGCAAGAAGCAAGATTTGTGCACCTGAACCAAACAACAAACCATTTTCACTGATCGCATTTGAGGGCACGATGCCTAATAACAGAGAGTAGTAAAGCAATACGCCCAGCGACAAAGCGGAAAATGACAGCATTTGATATTTGGCGGGCCTTGACCCACGTTTCAACATCAAGAAATTAACCAGGTGGGTGGAGAGCATCAGAAAGATGCCAGCTGGGATGTTCAACTCGAATGCCAACGCATATTTGTCAAAAAGGGCGGGAATCATGCTCAGTGCATTGAGCACAATCGCGGCCATCATCAGCCTAGTCATCCAACTTGGTAGGAGATGTTCCGTATTGTGGTGCGCCATCATGAACAGTGCAAAAAAACAGTACGAACCACTCGCTGAAATGGCAAGAATTTGATTGTTGAAATTAGGAGAATCAGGCCAAAAGTATTGAAATGAATACCCTTTAAAAGTCAGACTCCACAACAAAAATACACTGACATAAAGGACATACAGACCGAAGTTCAGTTGGCGAGTCGAGAGGAATAGGAACAAGTGGTAAAGCAGGCCCGTGAGCAGTGCACCGTAATACAAGCCATACAGTAAGTTTTCAAGCTGCATACTGGCCGTGTATGTATTGACAGCCCAAAGCATGGGTGCCACGATTTCGTGCAGGCCATCATGTGTATCCATTTTGAAATACACATCAACTTGTTCTTCTGGTTCGAAATGCAGCGGCAAACTGGGCACCCTTGTCGCAACAGGCCTAGACTCAAAATTACGCCTGTCACCCGTGGAGAGAATTTCAACGCGCGCGCTCTTGGCACGAACCACATACACATCAATCTGGTCCTGCAAGGCCGAACCAACTTCCAAAACACGTGATGCCTTATGGGATTGCGCGTTGTGCAGGCGAACGCGGATCCACCAAGAAGATTGACTGAATGCAAAGTTCAAGGCATCTGCATGGAAATTGTTCCAACGCTGATCGTCTTGGACTTCTGCCAATGTTCGGCTACCAGTGGCGTCTTCCAAAATTTGAGCGTTTTGGGCCAGTTTGACTTTCAGATCGATATCTTGGAAGTCCACCTGTAAGGGATTGGCCTTGACTTCGGCGACCGCCAACCAACCGCAGCAAGCAAGCAGTACAGTCAGCACGATTCGTTGCCAGGAAGCTGCCGGCAGCACAAAAGACCGCATCACGAACTTTATCGAATCCGCCTGAATTCACCTGGTGGTTGACCAGTCCATCGTTTGAAAGCGTGATGGAAGCTAGTTTGATTAGCAAATCCTAGCATCAGCGCGATTTGAAACAGCGATAGCCGAGAGTCATTCAAGTATTTCAATGCCAAGTTTTTTCGAACACGATCCACAACATCACGGAAAGTCAAGCCCACGGTCTCAAGCCGACTCTGCAAAGTGCGAGGAGCCATGTCCAGTGCATCGGCGAGGGCAACCAGTGAGACTTCCTTTTCGCCCATCTGTAAAGCAAGTAGATTTTCTAGTCTCGCCAGGAAGCTCCCCGAGCTCATCGCATGCTGGTCAACTTGTTGCTCGGCCTGCTGATGCAAGATCCGGTTGAGGCTGGGTTCTTGCTGGACAACAGGCAAATTGAGATAGCTCAGCGGGCCCATCAGCGCATTGTTCGATTGGTTGAATCTAGTCTTGCCGCCAAACACCCGGGCAAATTGTTCCTCCCGGCCTGGAGATGAGAAAACAAAATTGACGTCGAATACAAGGTTCGGCTTGCCCGTCAACAGGCGAGCTTGCCATGCCCACGCACCCGTGGTCAGCAAGGTAATGCGAGGATCAGTCAACGGCGTCACTTGATGAATGCTGAGAGTGAACTGATCGCCATGAAGCGCGCCTTGAACTGATTCAAGATCATTCAAGAGATGGTGGTATCGACACGATACCTTGCCCACTTCCTGCAATGTACTGCTGGTCATGGTCATGAAGCCAACCAATCCGATGTTCCAGGGCTTCAGGTGCTCTGACATCGTGAGGGCCAGGCAAGGATCGGCCAACAACGACTCGGCAGTAGCCATCAAGGCGTGCCAGTCACTAACTGGGAAACGAGAGCTCGACGGTGTCTCACGAATTTCAGACAACTGCTTCGACGTGCAGATCTTCTCTGCTGCATGACCGCAGTGTTCCACGTACTCCAAGAGTGCGCGTACGTACCCAATGCTGACGGTGTAGCCGTCGTAGTCATTGGGAAGTTGGGGCTTGATGAGCATGGATCCATCTTATCCGGGCGACATATCCACGGGAATTAGGCGCTTCCCGAGATGAACTAGGGATTGCTCGCGATATCAGCACTCATCTAAGTGATCGCGTTAACCCTGAATTTCGCGCGTGAGAGCAATGGGGCTGCACGTCGCGACACAACCGCGTAGAGCTCGCCAAGAACAATTCCATTCACGGCTTCTCGCCACTTGGGCGCCCCGCTGAATCATTTTAACAATCATAGGATTTGACATGACCTCCAAAACTACTCAGTTGACACGCATCGCGTCGGCCATTTCGCTTACCGCTGGCTTGATGCTCTCCGCCGGCAATGTCATGGCCCAGCAGTTCTATCTGCCCGCCACGACGGCATCGCCCTTGACGGATGCATTCTACAAAGCCCCGAGCGCGGCACAGCTCGCTGGCAAGGCTCCTGGTGACGTACTACGCTATCGCGTGGTGACTGCCAAAGATTACTCTGCCGAGGTGTCTAAGTCTTACCAGCTCATGTACGTCACGACCGATACGAATGGCAAGAGTGTTGGCGCCATCACCACAGTGCTGATCCCCAAAAATGTTCCTGCCATTGGCCGTCAAATCCTTTCCTATCAGTCCTTCTATGACAGTCTGACCCAGACCTGCACGCCCTCCTATCTGACGGTTCAGGGCAAGTTGTTTGAGGCTAGCAATGTGAAGCCTGCGCTGAAGAAGGGTGTTGTCGTGGTCATGTCTGACTACGAGGGCCTCGATAACCAGTGGATCGCCGGTTTGAACACGGCACATGGCGTACTTGACGGCGTTCGTGCAGCCATCAACTTCAAGCTTGCTGGCCTGAACGACAGCGCAAAGGTAGCCCTGGCGGGCTTCTCGGGCGGTGGTCATGCTACAGGTTGGGCTGCTGAAGTGGCCCCGGAATATGCGCCAGAACTCAACATCGTGGGCGCTGCGATGGGCGGCTTGCCAGTGAATGTCGGCAACGTGGCTCGCAAGGTCGATGGTGGCTTGTTCTCAGGTGTGTATTTTGGCGCAGTGGTTGGTTTGGCTCGTGCCTATCCTGAGATCAACCCCGACAAGTATTTCACTGCCGCTGGCAAGGCCATGGTCAAAGACATGGGCAATCGTTGTCTGTTGGGCATGTTCCAAGGGCAGAGCGAAATGCTGACCAAATACGCGTTCCAGAAGGGAGCGAAGTATTTCAAGGATCTGGACTTCCTGAAACTGCCAGAAATCTCGGCCATCATTGATGACAACAGCTTGGGTAGCCGTACTCCCAATGTCCCTCTTTATGTCTACGAAGGCACCAACGACGAGATCATGCCCATCGCGGATGTCGACAATTTGGTCGCCAGCTACTGCAGCAGAGGCTTGACGGTGCAATACAACCGCACGGCGGGGGATCACCTGCTCATGGCCCTGGGATCTACTGCCCCCGTGAATTGGGCGCTTGATCGTCTTGATGGAAAGGCAGCACCCAACAACTGCAAGTGAATTCGGTGAGATGAGCCCGCTTTCTTTCAGTAGAGAGCGGGCTTTTTGATTGGACGCTGACTCTTTATGCTCAGAATTTTTACAAGGATTGCACCATTACACAGTTTCGCCCAGCGTGCTTTGCTTGATAGAGCAGCTTGTCAGCAAGGGCATAGACGTCATGGCCTCCGATCTCTTCCGCGTCCCGCGTTAGGAGCACCAAGCCGAAGCTTGCGGTCACCACTCCATATGGGTTGCCTTCATGGAGTAGCCCCATCGCTTCGATTTCGTCTCGCAAGCTCTCCACGAAAGGCTGTGCTTTCCCAAGGGGCTCTTCTACGCTGAGCAAGATGCCGAATTCTTCCCCACCCAATCTGAAGAAAATATCGCCAGATCGCCGCAGCCTGCTTCGCATGGCTGAGCTCACTTGTTGCAGCACGGTATCACCAGCCTGGTGACCATACGTATCGTTGTAGAGTTTGAAGTTATCGATGTCCAGAATGCAAAAGGCAATGGGCAGGCGATGCCGCGAATGTCGGGCCATTTCGGCATCGAAGGTTGTGTTGAAGTGACGACGGTTGTAGGCGCTCGTCAACTCATCCGTGATCGCCATGTCTGCAAGGCGCTGACTGGCGGCCTCCAAGGCCGCAGTTCTTTGCTGCACTAAGGCTTCCAACTCATCGTTCAAGACAGTCTGCACCGCAAGCGCTTTGCGTTCGGCGCGAAGCTTGTCGGATTTGAGGGTGTTCATCTGGTCCGCAAGACCGAACGCTAGTAAAAGCACTTCTAACGCCGAGCCAATTTGCAGGAAGTTTTCGGTGATCACATTTGACGGCAGAGCACCCACCAACTGTGCGTAGTACAACATCACACCCAATGCCAACAGCGTAAACGCGATCATGAAGTAGCGTGCTGGACGAGACCCGCGTTTGATCAGCATGAAACCGGCTGTCAAAGATGCGACCATCAATGTCACGCCAACGGGGATGCTCGCAGCAAACGACATCCCATACACATTGAAGAGCGCGGGCGTGATGAACAATACATTGCCCCAGGTTGACCCGAGCAATGTGCGATGCAGCCAGCCAGGCAAATTTCGGCTCGTCTCTAAGTACTCCATCACGAAGATGCCAAACATGCAATAACAAGCTGCCGCCGCGATCGGCAGTAACTGGTTATTGAACACTGGGGAGCCGGGCCACAAGTATTGAAAGGAATAGCCCCGAAACGTAAAGCTCCACAAAAGAAAGGCACTCACGTACGCCACATACGCGCCAATGGCCCGCTGACGCGTCGACGCATACAGGAAAAGGTTGTAGAGCAGAACTGTTAGCAATGCACCGTAGTAGAGTCCAAAGGCAAGCGTTTCGGTCTGGGTGTGTGTCGCGTAAGCTGGTTGTTGCCACAGTATTAGATTGACTGTCTCGTGCAGGCCGTCATGGGTGGCTAGCCTGATGTAGATATCTACTTGCTCTCCCGGTGCAAGCTGTATTTGAAGGCTTGGTACGCGGGTTAGAACCGGGCGGGTGTTGAAGGGGCGCCGGTCGCCGGTGATGACTCTTTGATCAATGATGTCACCCTTGCGTACGACGTAAAAATCAAGGAAATCTTCCAAAGCGGTACCCGAATCGAGGATACGTACCAGGGTCTTTCCGGTGACATTGCGTAAAGCCACGCGCGCCCACCAGGTTGACTTCGAAAATCCTAAATTCAGCGCATTGGCGTGATGCTCAGTCCAGGCGGATTGCTTTGCCAGCAGATCTTCCAACTTAAGGCGACCTTGTAAATCTTCAAAAATCTGCAACCGAGGGGTCAGTTGAAGCTCTGAACTCGACTCATCAACGTCAACGATCGCAGTAGACGCAGCCTGAGCTAATGTCGCCGTGAGGGCTACGCTCGCCAATAGTGCGATGCACATTGTTCGTGCAAGCCAGAAAATTGCGGAGGCGCCAACCCTTAGGCCAACTCCATTGGGGGCAGTAGTTATGCGCATTCTGCATTGTCGGCAGAATATGACGCCCCTTAATCCATGGGCATATGAATCCACGCTAATTGTGAAATTAGGGGGATTTGCAGCGATGCGACGGCTAACATTGGTTGCAGGGCCATCGTTCATTGGCAAAGCATGCGCGCCATTGGCTTTCGCCGTGATCGCCGAACGCGCAAGCGTTCAGACTGCTGTGATCGTGCTAGCTGGTCTCGGCTTGGCTCAGCGCCAGACCTTAGTTGGGCGCGGCGTCACGCGCCATTGCCAGGTAACGCCCAATCGATTTTGTGCACGCTCTGGGTGGCATCGTGACGGGCGTTGTCTTCAGTGTGGACGTAGATGCTGGTAGTGCTGATGGTCGCGTGCCCGAAGTTGTCGCGCACCGTTTTAACGTCCAGCCCTGCATCGGTCATGTGGGTTCCAGCGGTGTGCCTGAGCCAGTGGGTAGAGGCCTCCTGGATCTGCAAGGCGACGGCACTCCACTCGTCACCTTGGGCGATCAGGCGGCGGGCGGTCTCCCGCATGACGCCCTTGACGATCTCATGGAGGGCGCTGCGCGCCAGCGGCTTTCCTTGGCCGATGATGGGCAGCACCAGGGGACGGTTTTCGGTGTTGAGGGGCAATGCCGCCAGGCCATTGGATTTGCGGTAAGCCAAGAGTTCAGCCATCAACTCGGCCGTGGCTGGAACGATCCGCGTCTTCCTGCCTTTGCCTGTGACCTCAAGCCACCAGCGTTCCACGCCGGCTCGATCCCGCTGACTGTAGAACCCGCCCATGGTGCTGGAGGTGACCTCGGAGACACGCAGGCCGCCGATGTAGAGCAACGAAAACAGCCATCGGCAGCGGGCTGCATGCGCCATTTCCCGTCCGGTGACCCTGGGCATTTCCAAGATCGTTTTTTTGACTTCTTGCCAATGTTCATGGGGCAAAAAACGGCTTGTTTGCCGCGGGCCAGCTTGGCGCTTGCGGCGGCCTAGCGACAGGGGGTTGCCGGCCAAATAACCGGCTTCCACCAACCAGGAAAACAGCGCGTTGATGATCGACAGCGCATGGCGCTGACTGACGCTTGACAGCGGCCCTGCAAACGGACGCCAGTGCGGCGAATTGCGAGCTGGTCGTTGACGCACGCTGATGACCCAGCGTTCGGCTGGTTGAGGGTCGGCAAGGAAGCGTTCGTACAGAAGCATGTCCTCGTGGGTCAGCGAGGACATGGCCAGGCCGCGCTGGTGCACACACCACAGCAGCAGCCGCTCTGCCTCTTTTCGGTAACTGGCCAACGTCGCGGGCGTATCGACGTACCTGGCCAGCCAGGCGAGAACCGCCGAACGATCGTCGTTGGCCTCTACTTGCCCCCGGGTCTGCGCGCGATTGCGTCCGTCCTGGCCGTCAAGGTGCGGCGAAATCGGGGTTTGGTCGATTGGGGCGATGGCGTCCAAGTGTCAGCGATTTCAAAGTGGCGTCTGCCGCCATTCTATGGACATAAGATTAATTATGTCCATAGATTAAATTAAATATCATTGATATCAATGTAATACGTTGTATTATTAATCATGAGTGAAGGCGCCACCATCCAGTCCGAGATTGAATCCCTCAAGGAGCGGTTCAGTGAAACCAAGGCGCTGTACCGAGAGGTCTGTGCGCTGCTGTTCTTTCGGCACGGGATCACCCCGACCGCGAGCAAGCTCTACCAGTACGTGCGCAAAGGCTCCATGAGTGCGCCCGCCGACGCGCTGGCAAAGTTTTGGGAGGAACTGCGCGAAAAGGCACGGGTACAGATTGACCATCCAGATCTGCCGGAAGCCCTCAAGCTGGCGGCAGCCGAAGCTGTCCACACTCTTTGGGGCCAGGCCACTGACATGGCCAGGACGGAATTGGCCAGCCTGAGGGTGGAAGCCCGAGCCGAGACTGATAAAGCACTGGCCGATCTGGCGATTGAGCGAGATCGGGCCAGCAGGGCTGAGGCGCGGGCGCACGAGCTGCAAGGCGAGGTGGATACGGTGACCTCGCAACTTCAGGCCCGCAGCATTGAACTGGAAAGTGAGCGCCGGTTGCATGCGGCCACCGCCGCGCGCACCGAGGTGCTGCAACGCCAAGTTGATGAACTGCAAAGCCAGCACGATCGCATCCGCTCGGATTTCAGCGCGGAGTTGGAGAAGGGGCGCTCAACGATTGATTCCGCCAATGAACGGGCTATCGGGGCGGAACGGCGAGCGCTGCTTGATATCGACCAGGCGCGTACTGGGCGCGATGCCGCGCAAAAGCAATTGGAGAGCGCGCGGGTCAAGCTTGCAGAAGTCGAGAGGCTGGGGCAGATCAAGGCGCTGGAACTCGTCACAACAAATGCCCGGGTCAGCGCAGAATTAGAGGCAGCGCAGGCAGCGGTCAAGCACCTGACTGCAACGGTGGAAGGCCAAGGCGAGCAGCTTCAAGAGGCCCAGCAGCGAGCCTCGCAGTTCAAAGCCGAGGCCGATACCTTGCGCAGCCTGGTCGAGCAGTTCAAACCCTCTCAGGCACCTAGGCCCTCACGGGCAAAGCGCGGCGCGGCCTGAATCCATTTGACTGAGCACATCGGAAATAGTAGGCAAACCAACAGATTAGATGCATTCTTGCGGGAATTTCAGGAATCACGGCCGACCCTCTTACCCAGCGAATCGGAGTGCTGCGCATCACGGTCATCTCTAGCGATTGGGTGTGACAGGCAAAAAGCGAAGAACCAACCACCCTGCGGTCCCAGACATTAGTGATCCGATCAGCACACCCAGCTTCGTCGCCTCCTGCAATTCAGGTGTGTCAAAGGCTAGCAGACCGATGAACAGGCTCATGGTGAACCCGATGCCGCAAAGCAGGGAGACGCCATACATCTGACCCCATGAAGCCCCCTCCGGTAGTTTGGCGATGCCGACCATGCGCGCCAAAGCCACGATACCCATCACGCCAGCTTGCTTGCCGAAGAACAGACCTGCAGCAACACCCAGGGTCACGGGATGGGCGAGCGTTTCCAGCGTCATGCCGTGGAAGGACACACCAGCATTGGCGAAACCAAAGAGGGGCACCACGGCAAATACCGTCCAAGGTGCGATGCCATGCTCAAGTCGATGAAGTGGGGAAAAACCGACCCGTGAAGATTCTGAGCGCATAGGCACCACCATCGCCAACGCCACACCGGCCAGCGTCGCATGCATACCAGATCGAAGGACCAAGAACCAGAGCAGCGCACCAACGATCAGGTACACCGCGAGACTGCGAATGCTCGAGCGATTGCACAGGATCAGCGCGACCAAGGTCACACCGGCCAATCCGAGAAACAGGGTATTGATCTGCGCGGTGTAGAAGAACGCGATGACGAGCACCGCCACCAGGTCATCAATGATGGCGAGTGCCGCCAGAAACACCTTGAGCGATGGCGGAATGCGCGATCCCAAGATCGCCAAGACGCCCAGCGCAAAAGCAATGTCAGTGGCGGTGGGCACAGCCCAGCCGCGGGCTGTTTGCGCCACATCGAGGTTAAACCCCAGGTAGATGAGCGCGGGCACCACAATGCCGCCCAGTGCAGCCAGGCCCGGCAGGATGCGCTGATCCCAGGTGGAGAGCTCGCCATCCAGGAATTCCCGTTTGATCTCCAGCCCAACCAGCAGGAAGAAAATGGCCATGAGCCCGTCGTTGACCCAGTGAAGAACGCTCAGGCCAGCCACATGCCGTTCCAGCACACTGAAGTAAACACCTGACCAGGCGGTGTTCGCGACCACCATCGCCAAGGCCGCAGCGCCCATCAACAAGATGCCGCCAGCGCTTTGGCTTTGCAGGAAGGCTTTGAGCGTGGCTGCGGACAGGATCGAGGATTTTTTTGAGCGTGTCATGTGGGTTCAGGTCAAGCGCTGCCGCGCGGAGCAAACAAAATGATGGCCATACCCATCAACGTGATGGCACTGCCGATCAGATCCCATCGATCCGGGCGAATGCCGTCAACCAGCCATAGCCAAAGCACGGCGACGGCCACGTAGACACCTCCGTAAGCCGCGTACACGCGCCCCGCCGCAGCGGGATGCAGGGTCAGCAGCCACACGAAAGCAATCAGGCTGACACCTGCGGGCAGCAGCACCCAGGCGCCGACCCGGTGCTGCAGCCACAGCAGGGGAAGGTAACAGCCGAGTATTTCCACCACCGCAGTGACCGCAAACAGGCCCAAGGCCCGCATCCATTGAGATTCTTCCGTCATGCCGATGGACCTCGATCCCAAAGGGGAAGATGATAAAGGTCGAGCCAGACAGCGCTCGTGATCTGCGGGCATCTCGTACAATCAAGCTCATGCTGCTGCCTTGCCAATCTGCCCTGTTGACGCTGGAGTGCTCTCCGGTTGGCGCCTTGGCGCTTGGGCACTTCCGGGCGGTAGCACCGCCGTAAGGCATTTGGACATCACCCCTGCGTGACGCTGCTCTCGGGAGCAGTGGGTTTGAACACCTATCCATGGCGCAACGCGCCATTCCATGATCGACCGCCACTGGGCCTTCTCCTGGCCAGTGGCCGTCTACGCCTACGCATCACCATGACGCTATCTGTTCGCCAACAATGGCTGGGCAATCTCCGGGGCGATGTGCTGTCCGGACTTGTCGTCGCCCTGGCCCTCATTCCTGAGGCCATCGCCTTTTCCATCATCGCCGGGGTAGACCCCAAAGTAGGCCTGTATGCCTCGTTCAGCATGGCGGTTGTGATTGCCATTGCTGGCGGGCGACCCGCCATGATCTCGGCCGCGACCGGGGCCATGGCCTTGGTCATCGTCTCGCTTGTCAAGGATCACGGCCTGCAATACTTGCTGGCGGCCACCCTGCTCACCGGGGTGATTCAAGTGATCGCCGGGGTATTGAAGCTGGGCGTGCTCATGCGCTTTGTGTCGCGCTCTGTGGTCACGGGCTTTGTCAATGCCCTGGCCATCCTGATCTTCCTGGCTCAGTTGCCTGAGCTGACCAATGTGTCATGGCACGTCTACGCCATGACGGCAGCGGGCCTGGGCATCATCTACGGCCTTCCCTACATCACCAAGGCCGTGCCCTCCCCACTGGTGTGCATCGTGGTCCTCACGGCCGTGTCGATGATCGTGGGCTTGGATGTACGAACGGTGGGCGACATGGGCCAACTGCCCGACAGCCTGCCGATCTTCCTGTTGCCAGACGTGCCTTTGACCCTTGACACCCTCAGGATCATTGCCCCGTACTCGCTCACACTGGCGGTGGTCGGCTTGCTGGAGTCCATGATGACGGCCTCCATCGTGGACGATCTGACCGACACCACCAGCAACAAGAGCCGCGAATGCGTGGGCCAAGGCGTGGCCAATCTGGCCACGGGCTTCATCGGGGGCATGGCCGGTTGCGCCATGATTGGCCAATCCGTGATCAACGTGAAATCCGGAGGGCGTGGTCGGCTTTCAACCCTTTTGTCCGGTCTGTTTCTGTTGATCCTTGTGGTCTTCCTGGGCCCATGGGTCAAACAGATCCCAATGGCCGCCCTGGTCGCCGTGATGATCATGGTCAGCATCGGCACCTTCAGTTGGGATTCCATCCTCAAGCTGCGTGGGCACCCTCCCAGTTCGTCCATCGTGATGATCGCCACGGTGGCGGTGACGGTGGCCACGCATGACCTGGCAAAGGGCGTGTTTGTGGGCGTGCTGCTCAGTGGCATCTTCTTTGCAAACAAAGTGGGGCGAATGATGCGTGTGGCCTCCCGCCAGCAAGATGACGGGCAAACGCGGGTCTACACGGTCACAGGCCAGGTGTTCTTCGCATCAGCCGAAAGCTTTGTGAACGGCTTTGACTTCAAGGAGGTGGTCAAGCAGGTTCGCATTGATGTGAGCATGGCGCATTTCTGGGACATCACAGCCGTGAGTGCACTCGACAAAGTGGTGCTCAAGTTCCGACGCGAAGGCGCGCAGGTCGAGGTCATTGGCCTCAACGACGCCAGCACCACGATGGTGGACCGCTTCGGACTTCACGACAAGGCAGGCGCCGAGTTGCCCATCGGTCATTGAACGTCAGAAATTGGAGAACGAACATGAACACCATATTGGCTTGTGTCGATGAGCAAGGCAGTCCCATGGCCGTGTGCGATGGCGCAACGTGGGCTGCGGCGGTCCTGAAATGCCCTTTGACCTTCCTGCATGTCATAGATCGCCATCCCGAGAAGGCTCCCCAATTGGATTTCAGTGGGCAGATCGGACTGGGCGCCCAGGAGAACTTGTTGCAGGAGCTGAGCCAGCTCGACGAACGCAGAAGCGTCTTGGCCCAAGAGCAGGGGCGTCAGCTGCTGGAAGGGGCCCGTGCACGCGCCACCATGCAAGGTTCTGTGCAGGTTGATGCCCGTCAGCGCCATGGCGAGTTGGTGGACACGCTCATGGACCTGGAATCGGACACCAGTCTGATCGTGTTGGGCACGCATGAGCACAAGGCATGGACGACCAAGCGCCACCTGGATCACCACGTCGAGCGCGTGATTCGGTCGGTGAAGCGGCCGGTGCTCGTGATCCCGCAGACCGCCTTTGTCGCGCCCGGTAGTTTTGCCGTGGCCTACGACGGAAGTGCCGCCGCCAGCAATATGGTTGAGGCTTTGGCCAGCAGTTCTCTGCTCAGGGGACTGGCCTGCCACCTTGTGCATGTCGGCGCCGACACGGAGGGCATGCGCAGCGAGATGAGCCGGGCCAGCCGAGCTCTAACCGACGCTGGATGGACCGTGCAGACAGCCATCGAAAGCGGCGAGGTAGAAGAGACGTTGTCCCGCTATGTCGCCACCCATCAGTTGCACTTGGTGGTGATGGGCGCCTACGGCCACACGCGCATCCGGCATTTGATCGTGGGCAGTACCACGACCACCATGCTCAGGAGCAGCGCCGTGCCCGTGCTGGTTTGGCGCTAGAGTTCACATTCCTCAACCCGTGGCTGCCGCCGCGCGACAGCAAGGCGCTTGTGCAGCTTGACGATGGCCTCGATTGAAAGAACCGCCTATCCACGCTTCCCCAGGGTACTGACGCTCAAAGACGTGCAGAACTCGTTCACGCCTCGCCAAGACGAGATCGAGTGGGCCACGAAATTCGCACGCGGCACGGAAAGTCGCCTGGCCCTGCTGGTCCAGCTCAAGTGCTTCCACTTCCTCAGGCATTTCCCGCCGGTCGAATCGATACCCGAGGACATCATTGAACATGTGTCCGCATCCTTGGGCATGGCCCCCATCCGGACCATCTCCTACGCCAATCCGACGGCCTTGTATCGTCACCACAAGGTCATCCGCGAACTGCTGGGGGTCGAGCCCTACACCGATGCCCAAACGCGCCCCATGGCCGTTGCCTTGGCCCTCAAGGCAGCGGCCGTCGTTGAGACGAGGGTGGACATCATCAACTGCGTCATTGAGGACCTGATTCGGCAAGGCCACGAACTGCCCGTCTTTCGCACCTTGGACGACATTGCAGAGCAGGTCCACGCCGACGCTCAAACCGCGCTCCATGTGCAGATTGAAGCGCAACTGAGCGATGTCCAGCGGGGATGGCTGGACAAATTGCTGGTGACGGATTTACCTTTGCGTCGCACCCTCTACAACCAGCTCAAACAAGCCGCAAAGAAGACGTCCCGCCAACATCTGGACATGCTTCTGGACCAGGTGAGGTGGCTGGATGGTCTGCCAGCGTGTGACGACTTGCTCAGCCCGGTCCCCGCAATCAAGCTCAAGCACATGGCGGAGCGTGCAGCCGTTCTGGACGCGGGCGATCTGAAGGACTTCACTCCGCCAAAGCGACACGCTTTCATCCTGGCGCTGATTCGCCAAATGCGCATTCGCGCCCGAGATGACGTGGCAGAAATGTTCATCCGGCGCATTGGCGCCGTGCACAAGCGTGCGCGCGAACAGCTTCAAACCATTCAAGCGCGTCAGCGAGAACTGAGCGATACCTTGGTTGCCACGCTGGAAGACGTGCTGGACATTTTGGCGCAGGAATACGACTGCGCCACGACCGGCCAGATGGTGCGGCAGTTGTTGGCCCCCGATGGAACCGTGGACGAACTGCGGGCCGATTGCGAGGCCATCCGCGTCTGGAGCGGGAACAACCATCTTCCCTTGATCTGGAAGCCATTCAGCACCTGGCGCCACGCCATGTTTCGGATGGCCAATGCGTTGCAGTTCGAGGCCGCAACCCAGGACAAGCGGCTGCTCAATGCGCTCGCTGTCGTGCTGGCCAACGAGCAGAAGAAGGCCGAATGGGTCGAAGACGACGTGGATCTGTCGTTCGCGTCGGAGCGGTGGCGAAAGCTTGTTCGTCGGTCACACGGCCTGGGAAATCCGACCAACCGCAGGTTTCTGGAGGTATGCGTTTTTAGCCACCTGAGCAGCGATTTGCGCTGCGGGGACATCTGCATCGAAGGCTCAGAGGCGTTCGCCGACTACCGGCAGCAGCTCTTGACATGGGAGCAGTGCAAAGAACGGCTCGCAGAGTATTGCGACAGGCTGGACCTGGCCACCACGGCGCAAGCCTTCGTCGGGGACCTGAAGGCCCTTTTGGAGGAAACCGCGCAGCGCGTCGATCAAGCCTTCCCAGAGCATGCGGGGGATGTCGTCATTGGCAGCAATGGCGAACCCACTTTGCGCAAAGTCATGGCCAGGGACGTGCCCGCCTCGGCCGTTGCCTTGCAGGCCACCATTGAAAGCCGCAACCCCACACGCAATTTGCTGGACATCCTGGCCAACATCGAGCATTGGACAGGCTTTACCCGTCACTTCGGCTCACTCTCGGGTGATGATCCAAAGTTGAAGCAGGCCCGAGAACGCTACCTTCTGACCGTGTTTGCGATGGGCTGCAATCTGGGGCCCACACAGGCGGCTCGACATCTTTCCAACGGTGTGACGCCGCACCAGTTGTCATACGCCAACCAGCGCCACATCAGCCTGGACCAACTGGACAATGCCTGCCGCGACCTGACCGAGTTGTACCTGCGCCTCGATTTGCCCAAACTTTGGGGAGACGGCAAGAAGGTGGCTGCCGATGGCACGCAGTACGATTTCTACGACCAGAATCTGCTGGTCGGCATGCACTTTCGCTATAAACGAATGGGCGCGGTTGCCTATCGGCACGTCGCCGACAACTACATCGCCGTGTTCCGCCATTTCATCCCGCCAGGCGTGCTGGAGGCCATCTATGTCATCGAGGGCCTGATGAAGGCCGGTTTGTCGGTCGAGGCCGACACCGTGTACTCAGACACCCATGGGCAATCGGAGACGGTATTTGCCTTCACGCATTTGCTTGGCATTCAGTTGATGCCGCGCATCCGCAATTGGAAGAGCTTGCACTTTTACCGTCCGCACAAGGGCGTTCGCTACAAGCACATCGACCGGCTCTTCAGCGAGACGGTGAACTGGAAGATCATTCAGGACCACTGGCAGGATCTGATGCAAGTGGCCATCTCGATCCAGGCTGGCCGGATCGCATCGCCCATCTTGCTGCGCAAGCTCAGCCATGAAGGCCGCCACAACCGGCTGTTCGCCGCAGCCCGAGAGCTCGGCCGGGTGCTGCGGACCATCTACCTGCTGAAATGGATCTCCAGCAAAGAGATGCGCCAAGAGGTAAGCGCCACGACAAACAAAATCGAGTCGTACCATGCCTTCACCAAGTGGTTGAACTTCGGTGGTGATGTCATCACCGAGAACGATCCAAACGAGCAGCAAAAGCGGCTGCGCTACATCGACCTGGTTGCCTCGGCAGTTATCCTGCAAAACACAGTGGACATGATGCGCGTCATTCAAGGGCTGCACGATGCCAATGAGCACGGCGACCCGGCTGACGTCGAGTACCTCAGTCCCTACATGACCACCTCCATCAAACGCTTCGGTAGCTACCACCTTGATTTGAAGCGCGCTCGGGAGCCGTGGTTGAAAGAGGCCTTGTTCCAGGAAGCAGCGCAAAGGGCAAGGGCAGCGGCGGAGCAGGGCCTGGAAGGTCAGCGCTTGTAAGGCACGGGTTCGATCTACGTCTTATCTGTTTTTGTACTAACTAGACAGATTTTAATCCGCATATCGCTTATGTGCTATTTCTGGCCTTATCCCGGCTGACTCCCACATCGACTGAGGCGGCCCCAGCGGCCAGGAGCAGTCGGGCGGCAGCGGCAAGCGTGTGGCCCGAGCTGGCCACGTCGTCCAACACCACCACGGCACGACCTTTGACGTCAAGTGGGGGCAGCGCAATCTCGACCTGGCGGTCGCCATGGCGAACCTTGCTGCAGACGCCGTGGTCAAAATTGTGCTCTTTGGCGGCGGCCTCGATCCACTGCGCCGATTCAGCATCGGGCCCGATCAGCAAGGGGCGCTCATGGCGCTGGGCAATCAACCGCGCAAGCATGGGGGCACCGGACAGGCTGATGGCGTGTGCCAGCGGCACCGCTTCGGCCAAGGATGCGACGCGGTGCAGGTGCGGGTCCACCGTGATCAGCGCCTCAAACAGCTCGGCCAGAAAGCGTCCAATCACCCGTTGGCTCACCACTTCGCCTGGATGAAATGCGATGTCCTGGCGCATGTAGGCCAGATACGGGGCCACCAGCAGAACCCGGCGCGCGCCCAGTTCACGTGCTTGGCGCGCCACCAGCATCAATTCGATCAGCTTGTCATTGGGCCTGTCTAGGCTGCGGTACAAAACCACTTGTTCGGGCAGCGCCGAGTTGGCGTCGACCGGAAGACGCAGGCGCAGTTCGTCATCGGGAAAGCGATGGCGTTCTATGCACGCGCAGGGCAGGGCACAAGCGCTGGCCAGCCGCTCGGCGGGCGCGCGTTCATCGTCAAAATGCAGCAAGAGCGTGTTCATCAGAACTCCACGAAGACCTGTGGCACTTCGTCGACGGTACCAAGGTTGAAACCCGTCGAGCGCGCACACGCCTGGCGCGCGAAGTCCAGATCGGTGGGGAATGCGGCATACACCCGATACAGCGGCTCTTCGGCCTTGACGGGGTCGCCTAGCTTGCGCAGCAGATCCACACCCCCACCTTGCACCTTGGGGGCACCAGCCAGCCGGGCGATGCGGGCCAATTGCAGGTTGTCGATGCCAGTCACGACAGCGTCTCGTGTGGCCTTGACCTCAAAGCTCAAGGGGGCCAGCGCTGGTGCGGCAGGGTCAAAGGGCTTGGCGCCCTGAGCCTTGATGATGGCCGACATCTTGGCCATCGCTCGACCCGAATCCAGAATATCGCGGGCAATTGCATAACCGTCACCGCCACGCACATCGGGGTCGAATTCCAGCATGCGCCCGGCCAGGCGCAAAGCCTTCTGGCGCAGATCGGATGGGGCTTGCGGATCGCATGTCAGCACACGCATCACGTCACGTGCCTCCAGGACGGGGCCAATGCCGTTGCCCACTGGCTGACGACCATCGGTGATCACCACGTCCAGGGTCAGCCCCAAACGCGAGGCCACAAACTCGAAGAGCTTGCGCAGGCGCTGTGCCTCGGGCATGGAGCGCACCTTGGCTGTCGGGCCCACGGGGATGTCCAGTACCAGGTGGGTCGAGCCCGCTGCAATCTTCTTGGACAGGATGGAGGCCACCATTTGCCCAGGTGAGTCGATCGACAGCGGGCGCTCTACCGCGATGAGCACGTCGTCGGCGGGCGAGAGATCACTGCTGCCACCCCAGGCCAGGCAGCCGCGGTGTTCGCGCACAATTTCCTGGAGTCGTTCAAAGGGCGGCTCGACATTGGCCAGCACCTCCATGGTGTCGGCTGTGCCGGCAGGCGAGGTGATCGCGCGTGATGACGTCTTGGGACACAGCATGCCGTGCGCCGCGACGATCGGCACCAACAGCATGGACGTGCGGTTGCCCGGAATGCCGCCGATGCAATGTTTGTCCACCACTGGGTGCTCTCGCCAGTCCAGGCGACGCCCGACGGTCGCCATGGCATCGGTCAGGTAGTACACCTCGTCACGGTCCAGTTCGCCTTTGTTGGAGGCCACCACGAAGGCGGTCAGTTCTATCTTTGAGTAGCGGTGCTCGGCAATGTCGCGCACGATGGCCCGGAAGTCTTCACGAGTCAGTCGCTCCCCGTCGATCTTGCGGTGCAGTGCCGGGATGGAGGAGGGCGGCTCGGCCTGGCTGACATGTGTCGGGTGTCCGTCTTCCACGCCCAGTTGCGCGAAGGCGTCCTCTGACAGTCCCAATTCATCGCGACCGACAATGCAGGTGTCATCGACCACATTGAGGCTGGCCAGGATGCGGCGTCCGTTGGCTCGCACCTCGACCTTGGACAGGGCTTGGAAACCCTCAGCCCGGTAGATTGCGCAGTCGCGGTGCAGATAGGCGACGTTTTCGCGGTACGTGTCAATCGCCACGCGGCGGACGCGCAGCAGTGGGGGGCCGGGAGTGATAGGGGTGTCGGTATTGGTCAGCATGGAAAGTCGCGATTCTCCCCAAATCGTACTCGCCTTGCGTAGAGGCCTTTCAGGCTGTGATCAGCTTGACCATGAGGGCATGATCGGTCTCAATGATCTTGAGCAGCCGATCGATGCTGGGATGTTTGCCAGGGTTGGCGCGAGCGTCGGCCGTGTGCTCGGCATAGATGTCCAAGCCTTCTTGGGCTGCGGCCACAGTGATGATGCCACCGTGCTTGGCGGCCAGCGCGGCATACACAGCCAGGGAACCCGCCTGGCCGGGTTTGTTTGCAATGTGAGCCACGGCTGTCGTGCCGCTGGCATCAAGGAGGTCCAGTCCGGCCAGATGCGCGACGGATGGGAGTTGTCGGAGGTTGTCGGAAAATGCCATGGGTGGGGTCCGTTGATCTTGGCCGCCCCTTGGGGGCGGCCCTGTCGGATTGGGGTGATGGTTCCTATTTTGACTTGCCCTGACGTTTGGCGGCCTTGGAAGCGCTTCCCAGCACGAAGGTGACCTTCATCCTCACCTGGTATTCGACGATCTTGCCTTGCTTGACGACGACCTGCTGGTCCTGAATCCAAGCACCGGTGACGTCCTGAAGCGAATCAGAAGCCCTTGCCAAACCATTTTCAATGGCATCTTGGAAACTTTTGGCGCTGGTGGAACTGACTTCGATGATTTTTGCAACACTCATGTCGATCTCCTTGAAATTTGCTCAGGGATTCAAGCCTACCTGACGCTTTTGTTTCTGCCAATAGGCGGAAAGGTTCTGGCCATCTGTGGTCATGCCCGTCAGTTCTGTACTTGCTACAATGTATATTATGTCAACTTGTGCGGACGGTGGAATCTGATGCAGCGCCCTAACCATCCGACGAAGTAAAAGTGAGCGATCATTCGTCCTCGCCCTTGTGGAAGATCGCCTCGAGTTTTTTTGACAGTACCAGCAAGGCGGCTGTCTCTGCCAGTGCCGCATTCTTGCGCTTGAGGTCGCGCTCGAGTTCTTTGATGCGCTTGCGGTCTTGGCGGGTCGCCTGAGGACTGGCGCGAGCTTCCTCGGGTTCGGATAAGGCTGTGGTGCAACTGGCTCGCCACAGGGCCAGATCAGCCGGATACACGCCGTGCTCTCGGCACCAAGCACTCTTGCCTGCCTCGTTCATGGATGCCGTGGTGATCACCGCATCGAGCCGAGCTGCGGCTGTCCATGCCCGCCCTCGGGCGGGCATGGACAGGGCTTCCGTATGCCAACGCTCCAGCGTATCCATCGCGATGCCGATCTCCTGCGAGACCACCTCCAATGCTGCGCTCTCAGGCGGCAACAACCTGGCCACCGCTCTGTCTTTGAATGCTTGTCCGTATCGAGCCACTGAATTCCTTCTTCGCCGCCCGCTCATTGTTGAGTTCTATCGGCACGACAACTATTCTGACGCGGCGGGGCTTGCTCGCCGTCTGCTCGGTGCTTGACCCTCAGCAATCCGCACCAGTGCTCATAAGCTCCGAAGGCCAGTCGGCACATGGTCAGCCTTCCACCACCATAATTTGAAATCCCAACCCTTATCGGTTGGGATTTTTTTTACCCGGAGCGCTAGTGTTGGCGCGGTTTCGCGCATTTCACCAGTGAGCGGCACCCCTCATCTTTTTGCGTGTCGGAGCTTAGCCGAATAGATGGTTATCGGAACCGCCGACTCACCGTCATCCAAAGACGCTGGTAGCGATCAGCGGTGTCGGACGTCGGCTGCCCGCCCAGGTCGCGCCAGGCCAAACTTGCATCCACACTCCATTCCCGTTCGGTGAAACGCAGGCCCAGGCCGTAGCCGGAGAGTTCGCGCTTGTTATTGCCTGCTGCCCAAAGGTTCTTGTTGATCTTGGTGCGACCGACGTCGTAAAAAGCATACGGGGCAACGCTGCCCATTTGGTAACGCGTTTCGATCTGCATGAGCCAGCCTTCGTCGCCAAATCCCTCGTCCGTGGGGTAGGCTCTGACGCCATTGGGGCCGCCCAGGCCAAAATCCTCCGAAGAATCCAGGTTCTTGCCCGCCCATTGCGCCGATACGCGGCCAAACAGCGTGAGATTGCTCACCGGCGTGGCCTGGGTGCGGACGATATCCAGATTCCATTTATCGAAACTGTCCTGCGTCTTGGCGCTGGCCGCGTCTGCGGCTTTGAGGGAGGCGTCCAGATCAAGCTCGCCTCTGGTGTAGCCGAGGCTGCCGTATGTGATGCCGCCGCCCCCAAAGCCGTCGCGGCGATCAAATTGCAGGGTGAGGTGGATCGCATCGCTCTTCTTGTCACTGCGCGTGTTGGTGGTCCCCTGCCGGTCATCGAGCTTCTTGTGTTGGTAGGCGCCAACCACAGAGACGTTGATCTGTTGCGAGCGGATCAGTTGGTAAGACAGGCCAACAGTTGTCATGTCCGCCGTGCCGGTGGCATCCAGGCTGGCGAACTGTTTGGCCAGCTCGTAATGAGTGTGGGCGTAGCCAACGTTGCCGCGTAGGCCGGAGGCGCCCAGGGGCAGGTTGTAGCTCAGGTCGCCCAACCATTGGCCTTCGTCGCTGACGTTGCCGTGCACGGTGATCTGATCGCCAAGCATAAGAGGGCTGTCCCATTGCAGGCTGGCGCGTGCCTGGTATTCGCCGGTGTAGCGGTTGCCGTGGTTATCCAGCCCCAGTTCGCCCTTGAGGGCGGGGGTGGGCAAAACCTCCACCACCAGATCGCCGGTACCAACTTCCTGGCCGGGACGGATCAGGGGCGCGGTCTGCAGGCCTGGCTGGTCAGAAAGAATCAGCGTGGTGCGTTCCAGATTGGAGGATTCGATGACCGATCCGGGCACAAGATCCGTCAGAAAGCCTTGGGCAGCAAGGGCAAGCCGGGGATCGCCGGTGACGCTGACCTTGCCGTAGCGACCTTCAACGATGGCGATCTGGAGCACCCCGTCGGCGAACTTCTGCTCGGGAATAAAAGCGGGGGCGAAGGGATAGCCGGCGGCGCGGTAGTGTTCGGAAATCTTCAGCGCCAGGGTTTGCAGGCCAGCGAGGTCATAGAGCTTGCCAGCGACTTGGCCTAGCACGGCGCTGAGCTGCTCCCTGCTGATGAGGGTATTGCCGGTGAAACGCACAGCCTTGAGGGTGACCGTCGCACCGCCGGGAAGGCTGGCAGCGGTCGCTGGCGGGACGATCTGGAGTGTCGGGCCGGCCTTGGGCAGCGAGGGGGCTGGACGGTCTTGCTGCAGCAACTGGCCAACGTCGGGGGCTTGCTGGGCGAGGACGGAGAAGGCAGTCAGCGTCAGCGTCAGGGCGAGGGCCGGCGCCAAGCGGATGGGACAAAAGGTTTTAGTCTTGAGGATCATCCTCACAATATCCTGAATAGTCGGCTTAGCGTTTCTTGGTATTGGTATTGGTATTGGTATTGGTATTGGTATTGGTATTGGTATTGGCATTGTCGTTGCCCATGTTGATGCCGCCGCGCACGACAAAGACAGTCATGAAGCTGCTGGCGTCGCGACTGCTGGTGTTCCAGTTAGGCGGCAAGGTGTCGTCGGGGACGTCCACCAAGGCCAAGCCGCCGTTGACACTGCCGCCCGTGGTGGTGCCATCGCCGGTGCCGCTACCACTTGTCCTGCGACTACCGGCGCCACCCTTCGATGCCGCCGTCATCGCGGCTTTCTGGGGCGTCTGGTCTCCGACCGGGGTACCGACGCCTGTGGGCACGTCACTAATGGTGAGATTAGCGCCGACGTAGGCGATCTGGTAGTTGGGGTTGTTGTCGCCAGTCACCGTGCCTTGGTTAATGGCGTAGGTGTTGACGCTCTGGCCCGCAGTGCGGCCGAGTCCACCGCTGAGGCTGTCGCTACCCACCAAGTTGCCGCTGGTGAGGGCGTAGGTGAACACAGGATCGGTGTTGCCATAAACCTTGCTCTTGGCATCGGCGGTGACGGTGATCGGGCGCTGGCTGATCACCAGGCTGCCATTGGTGAATGTGACGGTGTAGTTGACGCTGGCCAGCCCACCCGGGGTGATGACGTAGCTGCCAGCGTTGGTTGCACCTTGGCTGGCGCCGGTGTAGCCCAGACTGCCGCCAAGCACGCTCGACGTCTCGCTATTGACAAAGCCGTTGTAGGTCACGCCATTGCCGCCCGAGTACGCCGTGCCGTCGTAGGTTCGGCTGGCGTTGTTGGCCTTCACGGTCAGTGCAACGGGCGTGATCGTCAGCACGCCATTGGCTGCCGCAAAGTCGTAGTTGGCTGCACTCAATGTGCCGGTGCTGCCGGCAATCACCGCAGGACCGACCCCGGTGGTCGCGGTGGCCACGCTGCTGCCCATGGCGCTGCCGGCAATGCCGGCGCTGGTCGCATCCTCGCCATTCACGAAGCCACCAATCGTTTGCGTCAAGCTCGGGTTGGTCGCGCCGTAGAGACGGCTCTGGTTGTCGGCTGTGACCGTGAGGTGGGCCTTGTTGATCGTCAGATTCCCGCCGTTGATGTCATAACCTTGCTGGTCGGAATAGTAGCCGTTGTAAAACTTCGCATCAGTTCCGCTGGCGGCAGAGCCGAACACGTGGGAGATGAGCGCTGACGTGCCACCGCTCTGAATCACGCCGCTGTAGGTCATGTAGGAGTCCGGTGCATCGTTGAGCGTCAGGGGCGTCAGGAAAGCGGTCAAAAGGGGCGCGGTATGGTCTTCGTAAATGCGCCAAACGGCGACACTGCCGCCGGTTTTGGCAATATTCCAGTTGCTGAAGCTGGACAGCTGCATCATCTGGGCAGTCGTGAGGCCGGTGCCGCGGCCATCGAATTGGTCGGCTTGCGCGGATGTGGCTGTATTCCAGAAACTGTCGGTAACCGTGCCAGTGTTGCCTCCCACCAACCCGCCGACAGTGCTACTGCCAGTCACGTGCCCGGTGGCGTAACTGTTGTTGATGCTGGCGGTGCCGCCATTGCTACCATTCAACCGCCCCGCCAGTCCGCCGACGTCACTCGAACCCGATACGCTGCCCGTGGCGTAGCTGTTGCTGATGCTGGCGGTACCGTTGTTGCCATCCAGCGACCCCGCCAGACCGCCGACGTAGCCGGAAGCACCGTTCACGCCCCCCGTGGCGTAGCTGTTGCTAATATTGGCGGCGCCGTTATTAGCGTACAGATACCCCACCAGCCCACCGACGTAGTTTTGCCCCGTCACACTACCGCCCACCAGTTCGATATTTCCCAGGATGGTGTTTTGTGCATAGCCAAACAAGCCGACGTAATTGGTGGTGGGGCGATTGATGGTGAGGTTGCTGATGGTGTGGTCGAGGCCGTTGAAGTTGCCGGTGAACGGAGTGACATCGTTGCCGATGGGCACGAAACTCCCCTGGAAGGTCGTGCAGTCGGCTGCGGTGCACTTCCACATCGCGCTCTTGTTGGCCAACGTCGAGGCAAGGTCGATATTTTTGGCGAGGGTGTAGCTGGCACCCAAGTTCATGCTCATTAACTGCAACTGGTGCGCATTGGTGATGGTGGTGCGGTACTCCATGCGCAGGAAGGGCCGGGTGTAGCCGTCGACCATGAACCAGGTATTGGCGAAGTCGAAGCCGCTGTAGGTGGCTTGGGTATAAGCGGCGACGGTGCCGGTGAGGCTGTGAATGCCGGTCGCGCTGAAGGTTCCGCCATTGTTGGTGCCATAACCGTTGAGCTGACCGGTTGTGTCAATGTCCCAGAAACTGTTGTTGATGCTGACGGTGCTGGCATTGGCGTACATCCACCCCGCCAGACCGCCGACGGATGGAGTGCCAGACACGCTGCCCGTGGCGTAGCTGTTGCTGATGCTGGCGGTGCCGCCGCCGGAGCCGAACTGCACCCCAACCAGACCGCCGGCGTAGCCCAAACCCCCATTCACGCTACCCGTTGCGTAGCTGTTGCTGATGCTGGCGGTGCCGCCATTGGTTCCATGCAACCTCCCCACCAGTCCGCCGACGTCACTCGAGCCCGACACGTTGCCCGAGGCATAGCTGTTGTTGATGCTGGCAGTGCCACTATCGGCAAAACTCTGCCCGACCAGACCGCCGCCGAAGCCGGAAAAACCGTTCACGTTGCCCGTGGCGTAGCTGTTGCTGATGCTGGCGATGCGGCCATTGGCTCCATGCAACCTCCCCACCAGTCCGCCGCCGAAGCTGGAAGAACCGTTCACGCTGCCCGTGGCATAGCTGTTGCTAATGCTGGCGGCACCATTGTTGGCGTACAGAAACCCCACCAACCCGCCGACATAACCTTGCCCCGTCACACTGCCGCCCACCAGCCCGACATTGCTCAAAGTGGCATTTTGCGCATAGCCGAACAGGCCCACGTAATCAGTGGCAGGGCGATTGATGGTCAGGTTACTGATGGTGTGGCCGAGGCCGTCGAAGCGGCCGGTGAAATTGGTGGTGGTGGTGCCAATGGGCGCAAAGCCATAGTAGCCACCACTGCCATTGCTATTCCAGCCACTGGTGGCGCTGGCATCAACGTCGGCGCCCAGCACGTAGTTGCCAGCGAGGCCGCCGCTCATGCCTTGCAAGTCAGTGCCGGTGGTGGAGCCAGCGCTGCCTAAGCTGGTGATGACTTTCCAACCGGTCACACCGCCATCGCTGCCCAGCTTGGTGAAGAAGTTGTTGCCCGCTTGCAGGTTGATCTGGCCGCCACCAAAGCTATAGCTGGCGGTGTTACCCGCTGCTACCGCGCCTTGGCCGTATTCGAGCTGCACCTGGCCGCCAGCGTTTTGCGCGGTGACGTTGGCGTTGATATTGATGTTGCGCCAAGCCGAGAGCGTGAGCTTGGTGGCGGCGTTCCAGGTGACGGCGTCGTTGACGAAGATGTCGCCATTGCCAGATGCATTGCCGGTGCCGCAGGTGGCGTTGGTGCAGCTGACGCCACCACTGGTGGTCTGGATGGTGACGTTGGCGCTGCCCAGCGCGGTGGACAGCGCGCTGCCGGTGATGTCCCCACCCGTTGCAGCGATGGTGAAGTCGTAAGGGTCGATCAGCCATTGCTTGGCCTTGATTTGCGCCGCATCAACCACCTTGACCGTGCGCGCGCTGGTTTCGATGAAACCGCCTGACCCGCCCACTGGCGCCGACGCATCGAGCGTGCCGGCCACGTTGGCCGTGCCTTTGGTCATGTCACCCATCAAATAGATTTCGCCCTGTTTGCCCGTGGCGAGCGTGCGCGCTTCAGTGATGCCTGTGTGATTAATGGCGCTACCGGCCAGATCGCCCGCGGCCTTGGCCGTGAGGTAGACCAAGCCACCGTCGGCGCGAATCGCACCGCCTTGCTCGATCAGAGCGTTCAGCGCGCCGGCTTCAATTTCAATCTTGACTGGGCCGCCGAGGTCAAGGCGCACCGTGTTGCCTGCGCCCATCAACACGTTGCCTTGTGGGGCATTGATGCTGCCGGTGTTTTCGATGTGGGCGGCGATCAAAGCCACCGTTCCGCCAATGCCATCAGTCCCAACGTTGATGCTGCCTTGGTTCTTGACGCCAGCGGTGCTGTTGCCACTAAAGCGGTAGTTGCCGGCTAGAAAATCATCGGTGCTGAGGTTGAGGGTGGACGCTACCAGCGCGCCAGCGTTGACCTGCGCGGTGTGCGTGAACAGCACGCCGTTGGGGTTGACCAAGAAAACCTGGCCATTGGCGTTCAAGGCGCCCTGAATCACGGAAACGTCGGCGCCGAACACGCGGTTGAGGGCCACGGCAGACGCCGAAGGCTGGACGAAATTGACCGTGTTGCCCTGCCCGATGGAGAAACTCTGCCAATCGGCAGCCATACGGCCTGTGGTTTGGGTGACGGTCAGGGTGTTGCCGGACTGGCTGATCGAACCACTGCCGGCAACGATCTGCCCGCCGGTAGGGAGATCGACAGCGAAGGCTGACAGGGGCGCCAATATAAACGTACCCGCGAATGTCCCTGCAACAAGGCTGACCAATTTCACGGCTCGGGGCTTGACGGATTTGGTTTTACCGCGGCCTTTGGCGCTTTCGCACACGGCCTGCCAAACTCTGGTGGCCGCATTCCAGACCACACGATAAACCCGGTTCATGGATCCATTGCTTTGCATGGCATTTCCCCTGATAACGTACTGATAATAGTTTTTATTGATCCGGCCCGAACTTTTAAATAGCTGATTAAAAACACATTTAACCGGATTCAATTGCTCGGAATCTCAGGCAGAGATATGTTTTTGACGCGAACGCTTAAAGTAACCCCACCATGTCAATCGTTTGGAACACTGTTTTATTGCCAGCCCGCGCTGCGTCCCGGCGCCCTTCTTCTTGCCCCTGGTTGGTTGAAGGCGCCGTGGTGTTGCCTTGGTCTCTTCACACAGCGCCGTCTCACTGACATAGGCAAAGCTGTCGGGGAAATCAGCCAATGAGTAGCCAAGCAAGGGCTCCAGGAGCTGAATGATCAGCTTGGTCATGGCCCCATGTTTGAAATCAGCGCCATCGCACCGCCCCAGCGCGTTGTTGCACACACCCAGGTCGGTCGGGCCCTCACCACTGAGCAATAGCCTCATACCTCATCCACCGTGAGGATGCCGTCTTTGATGTCCAGCTGCAGGCATTCTTGTGTCAGTTGCTTCAGATCGGTGTCCACAAAAGCATCGCCTGGCCCCATGGTGCGCAACTTGTCGTTGATGCGCGGGATCATGAAAAATGGGCGCACGCGGGTCTCGCCCAGCGGCGCCTTGTAGATGAACTGAACGGCGCCACGCGCCACCTCGTCTTCCAGGTAGTTCAAGATCAAGGGGCTGTGTGTGGTCACCAAGAGTTGATGCGGCGACGCCACCAAGGTGTCCACCAAGGTTTCGATGACCTCTTGGTTGATGCCGTTTTCGATCTCGTCCAGCAAGATCAATGAGTGTTCTGAAGCGGCTTGCGTCAAAACCGCCAGGATTCGCAGCAAACCATCGTTCATGTGGGCCGCATCCGTCTCTAGCTTTTGCTGGGAGAACTGCTCCACCACGGTCAGCTTCTTCCAGCCGGACTTGAGCGACGAGACCTTGAAGTCGACCAGGTTCGGGTAAAAGCGTTGGAGTTGATCAATCAAGCCAGCCTTAGCAGCTTGGGGCAAGGTGTCCAGAAAGGCAGACAACTTCTCGCCACCCGTGCCAATGCCCTTGTCGGTCGTGCGTGCGCGCTTGCGCAGCAATTGCGGCGACAAGAGCTCCAAGGACTTGATTTGCTGCAATGCGTTGCGAAACTCCAGCAGCTCAGGTGTCAGCTCTGAATCCTTCAACACCGAGAGCAAAGAACCCTGGTAGGTGAAGGCGATCTCTTGAGCGGGCTTGTCACCAACGCTGTAGAAACAAGCTTAGGTTGCCAACCCTGCAAGCTAAGGCTGGCGCCGCCTCGTCTCTCAAACACCCTGTCTCGCCCGGCTGAGTCGCAGCCAGCCCCGGTCAGACGACGCAAGCCTGCGCTGCTTGAACGACACATTCGCGTCGCAGCAAGGCCAGCGCGTCCTTCAAGTCATGGTCCATGTCGCTTTTCAGCGTGGGCAGCGCTTCCTCCACGAAGGATTGCCATAGCTGAACGTAGTCGCCCTGGTGATGCACGGGAGCATGGTCCATGATGTACTGTCGAGCCAAGTCTGCTTGGAGGCCCGATTTGCGAATTTTGCGCACCAGCGTGGCCGCGCTTCGCTCGGTCAGCAGCGTTTTAGGCGTGCTGCTGGTGGCCACACACAAAAACAAGGTGAGCAACGAACCTTCATCACTATGCCCTGCCGTGGCCTTTTTCCAGGCCGCCGAGGCTGATCGGTCATGGTGCACCACCTCGCTCAATCCATCTTCCACCCAGAAATACCGGCCCATGAACACGGGCGATTGATTGAATAATTTTCGGGTGGTCAAGCTGGCATCGCGGATCTTCGGCAGGTCCAACAGGACGGATTGGCGGGCCTGCTCGACTGCATTTCTGAGGTGGCCAGGCAGGTCTGCCGGGATCCCCATGGTCAATGCAGTCTTGCTTTGCCGCAAGGCCGCAATCATCTTCTCGAACGCAGACCAATTGGGCATCTCGGTGCGCTTGATGGCCAAGGTCAACAGCGCGGTGCGTATGACCGCTTCGGCATCCGCTCCCGCCGCCTCCAGCTCCGAGTCATCCGTGCCGAGTTCGTCGGCCAGCCAGATGGCGGCGTCCATCACCTGTGCCGCGTGGGTGCGTTGAGCCAGTTCGTGGCGGTAGTCCTGCAGGCTTTTCAGCGTCCACTTGGCCAGTTGTGGGATGTGCTCGTCGGTGAAACCCTTGCGCTCATTCATGCCGAAGTGGCAGGTTTGCGGCATGGCAATCAAGTGCTTGAGCATGGTCGAGCCGCCCTTGGAGCACGACAAAAATGACTGGTCACGCAAGCACTCGGCCGCTCGGCGCAAGTCACCCCCGGAGGTGTCCTCCAGAAAAAGACTGACCAGATTGACCATGCGGCTCTTGGCTTTGTCCAGGTCCGCCAGCAGAAACTCGCTGCCAAAGTAGCTGGCGATCTGCACCATGCCTTTGGGGGCGTCGTTGCAAATGGTGTCCAGTTTTGGCTGGTCGAGGATGCCGTGTTGAACGCCGAACTGCAGCGCCTTTTCAAAGAAAGGGCGTGCATCGTAAAGCGAAATGTCAGCGCTCTGGACGGATGGGTGCGTAGACATTCAGATCGCCGATTCCTCTTCCGATTCCAGCGCGGCGGGAGTGATTCTGCCGCGGTCGGTATCGCCGGTTTCCACCTTGTGGTCGCCCTCCTCTGCTTCGGTGAATTCCTCCAGGCCCGCATCGAACAAGCTTGATTTGGCGCGCAACACGATCAGCATTTCGGTGAAGATGTCGGGGCACTGGTAACGCAATAGCCAGGCCAGTTCCATCCAGTCCTGGTCGGCCACCTCATCCTGGTCAACAACTGGTTTGGCGTAAGCCGAGGCCAGCAGTTCCGTTTCCGTCAGGCGCTGCCCATCGTCGTCCACCGCGTCGAAGCGGCCGGTGCGGGCGAAGGCCTCGATGCGGCTCCATTTCTCGGAAAAATAGTCGGCCAGCGCTTCACTGCCGCCGTCCAGATCGCCCAGGGCGGTCAAGAACTCAAGAGGGTTGGCCTCGTCACGGAAGATGATCGAGTTGACCATGCCGCGCAGGTGTGTGCGGCTCAGGTCCTTGTAGCGTTTCTCGATCACCACGGCGCGCGCGAATTGCTCAGGGGTGATCATCAGGTTGATGATGGATTCCTTGGACGGGTCGTACTCGCGAATCACCGCCAGGATGTCCTTGGGCGGCAGTTGCTCCAGCACGACCATCAATGCGTGGTCACCCTCGGTGTCGGCCAGTTCGACCAGGGCGGATTCCGCGCCGACGATGTCGCCCGCGGCAATCAGGCTCTGGGTTTTCTCAATGAGTGCAAGGTGGTTCATCAGGGATCGCTTCTCTATTGATCAGTCTTTGCGGTCAAAACCTTGTTCAACCATCCAGTCGGCACCGGCTTCATCGCGGGCGCGGGTTTCATCGTCCTCATGCTCGTCGAAGCGCGCCTGGTCATCGCCGTCATCGTCGTCGACAGCCTCATCGGCGGGCGTGGCTGGCGCTGCATCGAGCTTGCCTCGCATGTATTCCAGGCTGGCCGCGACCGTCATGAACCATGGCCCCATCGGCTCGCTCAGGATCACCTGCATCAGATCTTGCGCCCAAGGCGTCAGCTGCGCGGCATCGGCCAAGGTGTCCCATTCTGGTAATTCATCGGCGTCGTGACTGAGCAGGTGATCCATCACGGCGGGCAGGGGAAAGCGAAAGCCCTGGTGAAAAACCACCGCCACCATCTCGGGACTGACCTCGATCATTTGCAGCAAAAAACTCAACTCTTTGCGCTTGTCCACCAAACGCTGGCGCAGCACGTCGCGCCCTTCCGAATCAAAAGACAAATCGTCCATTTCAGCCTGGTAGGCCGAATGCAACTGAAGAAAGAAGGGGGAAACGCTCATGAACGAAGGAGGCCTCAAAGTAAAGCGCGGAAGTAGTTTTGCCAGATATCGCGCGCGGTGTCGATCGGGCTGTCGAGCAGGTTACGGCGACGGTTGTCGTCGTAGGCCTGGCGTTTGTCAGCGTCGGAGAGTACCTCGTAGGCCTCTTGCACGGCCCTGAAACGCTGTGGCGCGTCTTTTGAGGTGTTTCGGTCCGGGTGGTGCGCGGACGCGAGCTGGCGAAACGCCTTTTTTACATCGGCCAGGGTCGCAGCGCTGCCAAGCCCCAGTGTGGCGTAGTGGTCTTTCATGGGCGTATTTTGCCGGAGTTGCGACCATCCGGCGCACCCAGGGTTAATGGCGTCAGACGGAGCGGCGCTTCCATCGCCTCAACATCAAGGCATTGCTCACCACGCTGACGCTGCTGAAGGCCATGGCAGCACCGGCGATGACCGGGTTGAGCATGCCCATGGCGGCCAGCGGAATGCCGATGACGTTGTACGCAAAGGCCCAGAACAGGTTCTGTCGAATCTTGGCGTAAGTGCGCCGGGAGATGTCGATGGCATCGGCTACCAGCGCTGGGTCGCCACGCATGAGGGTGATGCCCGCCGCGTGCATGGCCACATCGGTGCCTGTGGACATGGCAATGCCCACATCGGCCGCCGCCAAAGCCGGTGCATCGTTGATGCCATCCCCCACCATGGCGACACGCAAACCGCCGACCTTCAACTGCGTGATGATGGTGGACTTGTTCTCGGGCAGCACATTGGCGCGAACGTCGTCCAGGCCCAGTTCGGCCCCCACGGCCTGCCCACTGCCCAGGTTGTCACCCGTCACCATCACGGTCTTGATGCCCATGGCCTTGAGCTGAGCCACCGCCGTGATCGCCGATGGCTTGACGGTGTCGCCAAAGGCCAGCAGCCCGATCAGCGTGGGCGTGTGTGTCACATCGGCCAGCCAGGACACAGTGCGCCCTTCGTGTTCAAGCGCCTGCGCATGTGCCTGCAAAGGGCCCAAATCAACCTGCAAATCATTCATGAAGCGCGAGCTGCCCAGCCGCAAATCGGCACCTTGCACCGTGGCGGCCATGCCTCGTCCTGCCACCGCGCGAACCTGGCTGGCAACCGGCCACTGAACACTCTCAACTTGAGCCGCCTGCAACACTGCCCGCGCCAAGGGGTGTTCACTGCCAGCCTGGATGGAGGCGCTGGCGGCCAGCAAGTTGGCTCGGTCGCCACCGATAGCCTGTGCAAGGACCAGACGCGGTTTGCCTTCGGTCAAGGTGCCGGTCTTGTCAAAGGCCACCACCCTCACCTCGTGCGCCAGTTCCAGGGCCTGGGCGTCCTTGATCAAAATGCCCCGTCGCGCAGCAGCCCCCGTACCGACCATGATGGCCGTTGGGGTGGCCAGGCCCAGCGCACATGGGCAGGCAATCACCAGCACCGCCACGGCATTGAGGATGCCCGCCTCCCAAGCCCCCTTGCCCAAGCCCCAGCCCAGCAGCGTGAGCAAGGCCAACCCGATCACCACCGGGACGAACACCCCGCTGACACGGTCTACCAGACGTTGAATGGGCGCTTTTTTGGCCTGCGCCGACTCCACCAGCCGAACGATGCGCGACAGCGTGGATTCGGCGCCAATCGCGGTGGTGCGCACCACCAACAGGCCTTCACCGTTGACCGCCCCGCCAGTGACGGCGTCGCCCTCATGCTTGGCCACGGGAAGGCTTTCGCCGGTGATGAGTGATTCGTCGGCTTCGCTGGCACCTTCGATGACCACTCCGTCCACCGCAATGCGCTCGCCGGGTCGCACAAGGACTTCATCGCCGACACGCACTTGGCTGGCTGGAACTTCATGGACCTGCCCGTCGCGCCTCACGCGGGCGGTGTCGGGCCGCAAGGCATTCAGGGCGCGGATGGCTTCGGTGGTTTGCCGTTTGGCACGTGCCTCCAGCCACTTGCCCAGCAAGACCAGCGTGATCACCACGGCCGAGGCTTCGAAGTACAGGTGCGGCATGTCGTCGGCCCCCTGCGTCAGCAACTGGTACACACTCAGGCCGTAGCCGGCAGAGGTGCCCAGCGCCACCAGCAGGTCCATATTGCCTGCCCCGGCGCGCACGGCCTTGAAGGCCGCCACATAAAAGCGCGCGCCCAGCCAGAACTGCACAGGCGTGGTCAAGGCCAGCTGCAGCCAGCCGTTGATCATCCAGTGTTGGCCGAACAACAGGCCCAGCATCGGCAGAACCAATGGCGCGGACAAGGCCGCAGCCACCGCCACAGGCCACCAGGGCGCCGAGCTGCCATGGGCGGTGGCGTTGCTCGTTTTGGTCGTGTGGACCGGACTGGCCTGGTAGCCCGCGGCTTCCACCGCCGTGATCAGGCTGGTCAGATCGACCTCCTTGGCCGCCACTTTCACCGAGGCCGTCTCGGTCGCCAGATTGACCTCGGCGCTGACAACACCAGGCACGCGCAGCAAGGCCTTTTCGACCCGCCCTGAGCAGGTGGCGCAGGTCATGCCGCCAATGTTCAATTCAACGCTCTGTTGTCCGGCGTGGTAGCCGGCCCTTTCAACTGCGGCGATCAAGGCTTCCAGCGTGACCGAGGGGGCTGCGCGCACAGAGGCCGATTCGGTGGCCAGGTTGACGCTCACCTCTTGCACGGCGGGCACGGCGGACAGGGAACGCTCCACGCGGCCCACACATGAGGCGCAGCTCATCCCTTCTATCGGGAAGGACCAGCTCGAAAGCTGGGTCATTTGGCGGACCCAAATTCAATCTCGCCATCCACTAGGCGAAAAATGCCGCTGCCCCGCTGTTCAGTGGTTCTCCACACCTTGTGTCCGATCTGGATGGTGGTGCCCCCGTGAATGGCCTGCCCCACGATGACGTGCGCGTTAGTCGCCAAGGTGACCGTGGCATTGACGTCAGATTTCTCGTCTTCCAATTGATCCATGGCAGATCGCAGTGTCGCCAGCGTGTTCTTCACTTTCTGCAGCAAACCACCTTTGTCCTTTTCAGGATGTTGTTGGACGTGGACAATGATTTTTCTCAGGTCTTCCTGCTCTTTTTCATTGGCCGCCATCGCGCTCTTGATTTCTTTCAGTCGTTCCTGAATATAGGGATTGAAGCCTGCTTGCACGGTGGTCTTGACGCTCGCGATGGAGCCAAATTCCGCAGCCTTGACCAGCGCCGTTGCGCGGGCGTGACCGCCCATGACACTGCCTCTTTTTGAGCCTGGTTTGCCCACGATGATCTGATTCAAGGCCGTCAATTCGCTGTGCATGGAAAACTGATCAATGAAAATATCAGCGTCGGCTTCCAGGCAGGCATTCTCGGTATAGAGGGCGTTGATCGAGCCTTTGCTGCGAATCTTTGCGCTGAAGACGGACGCGTTGTCGGAAGACCCACTGAACTCACTGCGGCCAATCACGCCGCCTTTGATGACGACATTTCCGCCGGCTTCGATTTCTGCGGCCTCCACGGCGCCACCCACGAATACATCGCCCGACGCGTGGATTTTCATCCCGTCCTTGACGTCGCCCTGGACATTGACCGTGCCTTCAAAATGAAGGTGGCCACTGGAAATATCAACCTGAGGCAAATTGAGGGTCGAGTCCACTGAAACGCCATTGGCACCCTGCACTGGCTGCCCTGTGGTCGCGGCTCGCAACAGATTGACATCGCCAGGATCCGGCGCGGCGCCTTGCAGTCGGGCCGAAAACGGCGTGTTCTTTCCCGCTTTCGGGGCCAGTATTTGCCCCGTCACATCGTGGCCAGCCTCTCCCGCAGTGGCCGGAACGCGGCGCATGAGCGGGTCGCCCTGCTTGACGAAGATGAGTTGCCCCAGGTCTCGGTAATCGGCGATACCGCGCTCATCGACCTTCGGATGCCTTTCCTTCACCTCAGGCAGCAGGCTTTCAAAGCGGGCATCAACACCAGGAACAGGGTCCAGGCCACGGGCAACGATGTGGTCCTCGGTGTGACCTTGTGCCAGGACCTCCGTGATTTCGCCGTTCAGGATCCCGCTGACGACACCTTTGGCACGCAAAGCCTCATGCACCTGCGCCAGAGACACGGCCTGACCACCACGTGGGGGCGTCACCGTCAAATAGGCCGTCATGCGGTCCTGAGCCAGGTCAACAATGGCCCGCCCATCTTGTCGCTCGCCCACTTCCAGCGCGAAGGACTCAGTGAACGTGCGGTACTGTTCAACAAGCCGACCCAAGGCCGCTTCATCCAGAAGCAGCGCTGACAGGCCTTGCTGCGCCAGCATGCCTTTGATGGCGGTGATGTCCAGCGAGGGTCGGCCCTCGACCGGTATAAACGTTGCCACCAATTTACGGCCGTCAGGACTCAAACCAAACGTCAATGCTGAGGGGGTCGTTTCGCTCAATATCAACTCCTGCGATGTGTTCATGCCATCTTCAAGGCTAGTGTAGGGGCGATCGCCAATGGCTGTCCTGCGGGTGTTTCTTTTCAGCTGAACGCCGACCATTGAACAAACAGCCTTGGCGAACAGTGCCATTTTCGACCGCTGCGCAGGGGGCACTTGACTATGCTGATAAGCATCATGCGAACACATTCCCTCACCCACATTGGCCCTGCTCCTGTGCAGAACTCCGGCGTCATGTCAGGGAATGACTTGTCCGGGCAGCCAGTCTTGCCCACGGTCACTGCCATGCCATTTCGAGAGCCGCTCAAGGGCCTGAAAATTCGCGAACTGACCGACGATGATCTGTTCGTCAATCTATTTGGCACCCTCGACCAGATCGATCCAGGCCTGATCAACTGACAAACCCGGCGAATGAAACGCCATTCTCGGTAGGGCTGCACGTGTCTGCCTCCAGGGCAGCGGAAAAACCCAGTTGTGTCGATGTAATCTGTGCAGAGCACATTACAAACCACACCTGGCCTCCCCCAAGCAGCTTTCATGTCCGCCGGTTTCAAGCAGCCAACGCCTCCTTTTGATGCGGCCTCGGCCTTCGGCATGGTGGACTTGACGCCGCAGGAACTCGGACCGGTTTCGCCCCAATCCTCTGGGCAAATCGACGCCTTGCTCGAACTGGGATTCCCCCTGCTGCGCTTTGCGCCGCCACTTGAGCAGCGTTTTCAGCACGAAACCGCGCCCGAGCGTATGCGGGTCATCTCCACGGCGGCCTATTTGGTGATCTTTTTATCCCTGATCAATTTGGTCGGCGATAAATTGATGATCCCGGACATGTTCGGACAAGCCGTGGCGCTGCGGATGGGTTTGTTCGTCCCCATCTGCCTGGTGGGGCTGTACATCCTGAAGAAATATGCCTCGCCGTTCGTGAGTGAGTTATTGGTCACTGGTGCAGCGCTGCTGGGAGCCGTCAACAACATCTACTTGTGTGTCGTCAGCAAGGATGTCCTGGCGGCCCCCTACCTCACGGCACTGGCACTCGTCATCATGTTCGCCAACTCAGTGGCTCAGATGAGGTTCTGGCTGGCCCTGTCGATCGACACCGTGGTTTTCCTGGGTTTTGTGTGGGCGGTCTGGTTCATTCCAGGTGCGCCCATGGTGGTGATGATCCCCGCAGGCTTGACCCTGCTCTCCACCACCACGTTCACTCTGTTTGGCTGCTATTGCCTGGAGCGTGACGAGCGCTTGAACTGGCTGCTACGGCTGAGGGAGCAGACCTTGATGAGCGCTCTGGAACAGGCCAACGAGCGCTTGGACACCATTTCCCGATCTGACTTGCTCACCCAGGTGGCCAATCGACGCCACTTTGACGACTTCCTGGAGAAGGTCTGGACCCGAGCCAAGGTGGACGGCAGCGAAGTGTCCCTGATGATGCTGGATGTTGATCACTTCAAGGCCTACAACGACCACTATGGACACCCTGTAGGCGACGAGTGTCTGCGCCAGGTGGCGGCAACGCTCAAGCGCGGTCTGCGCCGCCCGATGGATTTGGTGGCGCGCTTTGGCGGCGAAGAATTCATTGCTGTCCTGACCGGCACGTCGCTGGCGACTGCCGTACAAGCCGCAGAGCGAATCCGTGCGGCCCTGGAAGACAAGCGCATTGCGCATTTGGGTTCACCAGCCGGTTCATTCGTCACCGCCAGCATTGGCGTGGCCTGCATGCGACCGATGGATGAAGGCTCCACCAGAAATCAGCTCATCGCCATGGCCGACGCGGCACTCTACAAAGCCAAGGCCTGTGGGAGAAATCGTGTCTGGCCGTCGGGTGAAGGAGCGCCATCAGCATGACCCAGACCACACGCATGGCGCTGATCCAGCGCTTGCTCGACGGCGGTTTTCCCTGGATGAAATTTCCCGGCGGGCTTGAGCATGAGTTCCTGACCGCCAATGGTGCGCAGCGACGGCGGCACTTCATCGTCAGCAGTCTGATTGCCCTGCTGGTGTTCAACGGCTTCCTGATCGTCGATTATTTGATGCTCAGGGACGTGTTTCAGCTGGCGGCGGTCTTGCGGCTAGGGGTCTTCACGCCCATCTGCATCAGCTCGCTCGTTTTGATCTGGCATCTTCCCACGGTGCGCGCCCTATGGGTCTTGGATGCGCTCGTTTTGATCAGCGGACTGCTCGCAGCAGCAACGCTGGCCTATGTCCTGTCGATCACGCACAGCCCGATGAGCGTTTTTTATCATGTCGGGTTCACGGTGGTCATCGTCTACGGCAACATTGTTCAGCGGCTGCGCTTTTGGTATGCCATGGTCTTCTCGCTGGTGATTTTTTGCATGCACGTGGTCGGCATTGTCCTGTTGCCGATCTTTTCCGAGCGTTTGTTGCTGCCGATCATGTCGATGGTGGCCGGCACTGCCATTTTCAGCCTGACGGCCAATTACGCCCTGGAGCGTGATGAGCGCCGCCGTTTTTTGTTGACCCTGCGGGAGCGCGAACTGGTTGGCAGGCTCAGCGAGATCAACCTGAAGCTTCAAGAGTTATCGCGGGTGGATGTGCTGACCGAGCTCTTCAATCGCCGCCATTTTCAGGAATACCTACAGGATGCCTGGTCGCGGGCCAGGGGTGACGGTGGCGAGGTGGCCATCATCATGATCGATGTCGATCACTTCAAGGCCTACAACGATCACTACGGCCACCCCGCCGGTGACAAATGCCTGAGGCAGGTGGCGGCCGCGCTTCAGGCCAGCTTGCGCCGACCCGGTGACATGGTCGCGCGCTTTGGCGGAGAGGAGTTCATCGCCGTGCTCCCCCAAACCTCGCTGGCCGTTGCCGTCCAGGCGGCTGAACGGATACGCAAGGCAGTTGAGGGCTTGGCCATGCCCCATGAAAAATCGGACACCGCGCCTGTGCTCACTGTCAGCGTGGGCGTGGCGTGCAGCAAAGCCGATGGGGCGTTGGCGTCACCCGATGCCTTGATTTCAGAGGCCGACCAGGCGCTCTATCGTGCCAAGCATCAGGGCCGCAATCTTGTCTGCGCCGCAGAGCAAAGCTGACGCGGCGCTCAAGTAATTCAGGAATTGGCCGAAACCGGGTGTGTAGTGGGCCGCCGGATATTCCAGGCCCCTCTCTGAATTACCGCAAAAGGCGCACCATGAAGCTCACCTTGAACACCCGCCAATCGGGCCTGACGATGATCGAGTTGGCCGTCGTTGTGGTCATTTTTGGCATTTTCTCCACGGTCGCGCTGCCGCACCTCAGCCACATGCAACGCGATGCCCGCATCGACAAGCTCAAAGAGGCGCGTGGCGCCATGGCGGCTGGCGCGGCCATCACCCACAGCGTGATCATGTCCAGCAAAAACGATGCTCAGGCAGACTGCGTGGGAGCACCGGGTGCGGTCATGGGCGTCATCTCCGAGTCGGGGGCAGGCAAGGTCTGCACCGAAAATGGCAATGTGGACATGGCCCAGCGCTACCCCACGGCCACCTTGTCGGGCATCGTGACCGCAGCCGGCCTGGTTCCCGGCCAAGGCACTCCGACCGAGGCCGCCTTGGCCCATGAAAATTACGTCGTCGCGCAAGCCAAAGGCGCCCTGACGGTTCAACTCACGGGCGGACCCGATGCCACGCAGTGCTCGTTCACCTACGCCGAATCGAGCAAACTGGGGACCCCGCCTGTCCTCAGTCGCATGGTGACCTCGGGTTGCTGACAAGGCCGGCAAGCCGAGATTGGCCAGTGCACTTCATGTGTCGAGTTTTTCATACACATCGACGAAAGCATGGCCGTTCCACACATAAAGCAGCTGAGCTGCATGCATGCACAGCGACGCCCCTTTGGGCTTGAACAAACCAACGCATTCACCGCCCGGGTGTCGAACGCTGCGATACACCACCCCGCTGGAATCCTGCTGTCGCAAGTGACGACCCAGCGTTTGCGATGCGGTATAGCTGTCTGAGGCGTAGACCTCCGAGCTGACGGCCCCGTCGGGGCGCAAATCGTGCAGTTGAGCGCTGATGCGCACGCTGTACAAGCGCATGGGCAATTGCATGGCGCCTTGCCGCGTGCCTGACAAAAATCGAGCGTGATGGTATTGAGTTTCGGCCACCGCCGTGGCCCGGTCATGCGCGGCGTAGAACACGCCGAAGCTCCCGTCTGAAAACCGGCTGCCCTCGGGGTTGAGGTGGGTGAAGGCCGCCATGATGGGTCCCGATCCGGGCCCGACAAGTCGCTCATTTGGCGGCACCAGCTCGACCTGCCCCACTTCGTCACGGATGCGCTCGTTGGTCAGGGCTTCAAGCGCGTACAGAGCGTCAAAGTCCTCGGGGTCGGCCACCCGATCGAACAGGTAGATGGTGGGGTAGCGCGTCGGCACGATCCGGTAAGCCGGCTGCCATCGAAGGCGCCGCACGCTGGGGCCCAACGCTTTGGCGTCCGTCACGCGCTCAAGACCAACCGCCGCCGCGCACCGAGTCGAGGTAGCGGCGCACCAGGTTGAGGTCACTGACGTTGCCGGCCAACATGCGGTCCAGTGCCGACTGCCCACCAAATATCACGGCGGTGTTGGGTTGACGCACCCAGTTGTCCGCAGCGTGCGCGTCGGGCAACAGGATTTGAAGGGATTTGTAGATGCCAAGCAGGTTGGACAGCCGCTCCAGTGTGTCGCGTGGAACGCGCGCCGCGTCGGGTGACTTGCGCCACGAAAAATAGGTCGAACGAGGCGGCTCACCGAGCAGGCACAACTGCTCGTCAATGCTCAGACCCCAGGCCTGCGCAATGCGCGCAAACGCCCGAAGTCCAGCCGCGCCCATCTGCTGCACTGATGATGCAGGCGGTGTGTTGGCTTTGGAATTGGACTGAAGCGTGCTGCTCATGGTCCAATTCTAGATAACATGTCTTCAAAAGTCCAGGGCTGGACTTTTGTTTCAGGCCTGTTTTTTCAACTTACCGCGCACTGGCACGACGGTGGTGACCGTGGGCATGACCGCACCAGGGGACACTGGTTTGGCAGGGCTTTTGTCCTGCTTGGGTTTCTTGGCTTCACGCCCGCTGCGTTGTTGACCCTTGGCCATGGTGGGCTCCTCGTTGGTTTGGCCCCGACGGGGCATTTCATCATGGTAACCGGACGGATGGGCGTGCCAGCCAGCTCGACGCTAAAAACGCGCTCAGCGCCGTTGACGTGGCGGCATCAAATCCGTGCAACTGCCGTGTGCCGCTTCAGCGGCCAAGCCCACGCTCTCGCCCAGTGTCGGGTGTGGATGGATGGTTTTTCCGATGTCGACTTCGTCGGCGCCCATTTCGATGGCCAGCGCCACCTCACCAATCAGGTCGCCGGCGTGTGTGCCCACGATCCCTCCGCCCACGATGCAGTGGGTGTCCGCATCAAAGAGCAATTTGGTGAAGCCTTCTGATCGTCCATTGGCCAGAGCCCGCCCCGATGCAGCCCACGGGAACAGACCTTTCTTGATCGCCCGGCCCTCCATCCTGGCCTGGTCCTCGGTCACGCCCACCCAGGCGATTTCCGGGTCGGTATAGGCCACGCTGGGGATCACCCTGGCGTCAAACGCCGATCTGGCCAAGGCCATGTCATTGAGTAATTCACCGGCCACGACCTCGGCGGCCACATGGCCTTCGTGCACGGCCTTGTGTGCCAGCATGGGCTGACCGACGATGTCGCCAATGGCGAAGATGTGCGGCACGTTGGTGCGCTGCTGCAAGTCCACCGGGATGAAGCCGCGTTCATTGAACGACACGCCAGCCGCCTCGGCCGCGATCTTGCGGCCATTGGGGCTGCGCCCAACCGCTTGCAGCACTAAATCATAGGTCTGTGCATCGGGCGCTTCAAGCCCGGGATTGGCCGCTTCGAAATTCACGCGGATGCCCTCCGGCGTGGCCTGAGCCGCCACCGTCTTGGTGCTCAGCATGATGCGCCCAAAGCGCTTGGCGTTGTGTTTTTCCCAGACCTTGACCAGATCCCGATCAGCCCCAGGCATCAGGGTGTCGCTCATTTCGACAACGTCGATGCAGCTGCCGAGTGTTGAGTACACCGTGCCCATTTCCAGGCCGATGATGCCGCCGCCAATGACCAGCATCTTCTTGGGGACGCTGGACAACGCCAGCGCACCCGTGGAATCGACCACCCGAGCATCGTCGGGCAAGAAGGGCAATCGCATGGCCTGCGACCCCGCCGCGATGATGCAGCGCTTGAAGCTGATGCTGGACGTCTCGCCGGTTTTGTCTTGCCCTGCCCCGCTGGTCAACTCGACCTTGATGTGGTGGGCATCGGCAAAGCTGCCGTAGCCACGCACCACCCTCACCTTGCGGGCCTTGGCCATGCCGCCCAGGCCCGTGGTGAGCTTGGCGGTCACGCTGGACTTGTGTGCGCGCAGCTTGCCCAAATCCAGTTGCGGCTCACCAAAGCTCACGCCCAGAGCGCCGAAATGCTTGACCTCGTCCATCACGGCGGCCACATGCAGCAAGGCCTTGGACGGGATGCAACCCACGTTCAGACACACGCCGCCGAGCTCCGCATAGCGCTCCACCAGAATCACCGCCAGGCCCAGGTCAGCGGCCCGAAACGCGGCGCTGTAGCCGCCCGGCCCGCCACCGAGAACGAGCACGTCGCAGTCAACGTCAGGGCCGAGGGGCGCCGCAACTGCTGCAGACGCATCCCGTGGTGTGGAGGATGCCTGCGCCGGTGCTGCAGTAGGTGCCAACTGCTGCGGTGTTGGCGTCACCTCCATGGTCAGGATGACCCCGCCCCGGCTGACGCGATCGCCCAGCTTGATCTTGACCTCGCCCACACGGCCCGCCTGCGGCGAAGGCACTTCCATGGAGGCCTTGTCAGACTCAAGCGTGATCAGGCTTTGCTCGGCTTTGACCAAGTCACCGGCCTTGACCAAGATTTCAATGACGCCGGCGTCGGCGATGTCGCCCAGGTCGGGAACGAGGATGTCAATCAATGCCATGGTGTCAGACCAATGCGCGACGGAAATCGGCCAGTAAAGCGGCCAGGAAAGCGTTGAACCGTGCGGCCGACGCGCCATCGATGACACGGTGGTCATAGCTCAAGCTCAGGGGCAAAATCAGGCGCGGGTCAAACCCCGAGCCATTCCAGATCGGTTTCATGGCCGCACGACACACGCCCAGAATGGCCACTTCGGGCGCATTGATGATGGGCGTGAAGGTGGTGCCGCCAAATCCGCCCAAGGACGAGATCGAGAACGTGCCGCCCTGCATATCGCCGGGCAAGAGCTTGCCTTCGCGTGCCTTGGCCGCCAGTGCCGACGTTTCTGTGGCCAGTTGCGCCAAGCCTTTGGTGTCGACGTCGCGGATCACCGGCACCATCAGGCCATTGGGCGTGTCCGCTGCAAAGCCGATGTGCACATACTGCTTGAGCACCAGGTCATCGCCATCCAGCGAGGCGTTGAACTGCGGAAATCGCTTGAGCGCCACCGCGCAGGCCTTGAGCAAGAAGGCCAGCAGCGTGAACTTGGGGCCGGTCTTGGCGTGCTCTTCGTTGAGCTTGACGCGAAAGGCCTCCAGCTCGGTGATGTCGGCGTCTTCGTTGTTGGTGACGTGCGGAATGCGCACCCAGTTGCGGTGCAGATTGGCGCCCGACAGTTTTTTGATGCGCGACAGCGGTTGGCGTTCAATGGGGCCGAATTTGGCGAAGTCCACCTTGGGCCAGGGCAGCAGCGTCATGCCACCCAGGTCGGCGCTACCCGCCCCTGCCCCGGTCGCCCCCGACGAGGCGCTACCCGCAGCAGTGCCCGCCGTTTGCGCCACCAGGCTCTTGACAAAGGCTTGAACGTCCGCCGCGGTGATGCGGCCTTTGGGGCCGGAGCCATTCACATCCGCGATGGGCACACCCAGTTCCCTCGCATACCGCCGCACCGAGGGCGAGGCGTGGGCCACAGTCTGCGCTACGGCGGGTTCCGCAGCTGGCAAGGCGACGGTGGGCGCCACGCGGGGGGCTGAGGCGAGAGCCGTGGGACTACTGCTGGGCGCGGCCACCGCTTGCACTGCCGACGCGGTGGGCGCCACGAGCGGCGCTGCTGCAGTCGGCTCGACCTTGGCTGGCGCACTGCCTTCTTGCACTTCCAGCACACCAATCACCGAACCCTGGCTGACCTTGTCGCCCAGCTTGACCTTGACTTCCTTGATCACCCCTCCTTGGGAGGCGGGCACCTCCATCGATGCCTTGTCGGATTCAATGGTGATCAGGCTCTGCTCCGGTTTGAGGATGTCGCCGGGCTTGACCAGGATTTCAATGACGGCGGCGTCCGAGACGTCACCAATGTCGGGAATCGTGAGTTCGATGAGTGCCATTCAGTGCTGCCTCTTGCCGCATCAAGCGTAGAGCGGATTGATCTTGTCGACGTCGATCTTGTACCGTGTGATCGCTTCGGCCACCTTGGCGGCAGGCACGGCGCCCTCCTCGGCCAGGGCCTTAAGGGCGGACACGACGATGTAGTGCCGATCGATCTCGAAGTGCTCGCGCAAACGGGAGCGGAAGTCGCTACGGCCAAAGCCATCGGTGCCCAGCACTTTGTAGCGGCGTCCCTTGGGTATGTAGGCGCGGATCTGTTCGGCAAAAGCCTTGACGTAGTCCGTGGAAGCCACGACCGGGCCAGCATGCGGTGCCAGCTGTTGTGCCACAAAGGGCACGCGTGGCGCCTCTGTCGGGTGCAGCAGGTTCCAGCGTTCGGCGTCCTGACCCTCTCGGGCCAGTTGATTGAAGCTGGGGCAGCTCCACACATTGGCGGCCACGCCCCAGTCGTTTTGCAGCAGATCACGCGCCGCCACCGATTCCCGCAAGATCGAGCCCGAGCCAAGCAGGTTCACCCGAGCTTGCCCCCCAGAGTCGCCCTTGATCTGCCCGCTGGCCGCCTCTTGCAGCAAATACATGCCTTTGATGATTTCGTCCTCGGTGCCTGCGCGCAAACCCGGCTGGGCATAGTTTTCGTTCAGCAGCGTCAGGTAGTAGAAAACGTTTTCCTGCTGCTCGACCATGCGCTTGAGACCGTTCTGCACGATCACGGCGACCTCGTGCGCGAAGCTGGGGTCATAGCTCAGGCAGTTGGGGATGGTCGATGCCAGCAATTGGCTGTGCCCGTCCTCGTGCTGCAAGCCTTCGCCATTCAGCGTGGTGCGTCCGGAGGTGCCGCCCAGCAGGAAGCCGCGCGCCTGCATGTCGCCCGCCGCCCAGGCCAGGTCGCCAAAGCGCTGAAAACCAAACATCGAGTAGTAGATGTAGAACGGGATCATGATGCGGTTGCTTGTGGAGTACGACGTCGCCGCCGCCATCCACGAACTCATGCCGCCCGCTTCATTGATGCCTTCTTGGAGGATCTGGCCGGCCTTGTCCTCCCGGTAATACATGACCTGGTCCTTGTCGACCGGGGTGTACTTCTGACCTTCAGGGGCGTAGATGCCGATCTGGCGGAACAGGCCCTCCATGCCGAAGGTGCGTGCCTCATCCACCAAGATGGGCACCACACGGGGCCCCAGGCTGGCATCGCGCAGCAAAGGCGTCAGGCAGCGAACAAAGGCCTGCGTGGTCGAGATCTCGCGGCCTTCGGCGGTCGCGTCCAGCACCGTCTGGAACGCGGCCAAATCCGGCACCGTCAATTGCTCGTCCGCCTTGACTCGGCGCTTGGGCAGGTAGCCGCCCAGGGCCTGACGACGTGCGTGCAGGTACTGCATCTCAGGGGTGTGTTCGGCCGGCTTGTAGAACGGCACCTGGGGCAGGTCTTCGTCGGTGATCGGTATATTGAACCGATCGCGGAAAATCTTGATGTCCTCGTCCGTCAGCTTCTTGGTTTGGTGCGCGGTGTTCTTGCCTTCACCGCTCTTGCCCATGCCAAAACCCTTGACGGTCTTGATCAACAGTACTGAGGGCCGGCCAGTATGGTTGACGGCCGAGTGGTAGGCGGCATAGACCTTTTGCGGATCGTGGCCCCCCCGGTTGAGGCGCCAGATGTCGTCGTCGCTCATGCGCGACACCATCTCCAGCGCCTTGGGATGGCGCCCGAAAAAGGCCTGCCGCACAAACGCGCCATCGTTGGCCTTGCATGCCTGGTAGTCACCATCGACCATGTCCATCATGATCTGGCGGATGATGCCGTCCTTGTCACGCGCCAGCAGCGGATCCCAATAGCCGCCCCACAGCAGCTTGATCACGTTCCAGCCCGAACCGCGGAATTCGCCTTCCAGTTCCTGAACGATCTTGCCATTACCGCGCACCGGTCCATCCAGGCGTTGCAGATTGCAGTTGACGACGAAGATCAGGTTGTCGAGTTTTTCGCGCGCGGCCAAGCCAATGGCGCCCAGGGATTCGGGCTCGTCCATCTCACCATCGCCGCAGAACACCCAGACCTTGCGCTTGGACGTGTCGGCAATGCCCCGGGCATGCAGATACTTCAGAAAGCGCGCCTGGTAGATTCCCATGATCGGACCCAAGCCCATCGACACGGTGGGGAATTGCCAGAACTCGGGCATCAGCTTGGGGTGAGGATAGCTGGACAGGCCCTTGCCGCCCACCTCCTGGCGGAAGTTGATCAACTGGTCTTCGGTGATGCGCCCTTCCATGAAAGCGCGGGCATAGATGCCTGGCGCCGAATGCCCTTGTAAGTACAGCAGATCGCCACCGTGACCTTCGTGTTCGGCGTGCCAGAAGTGGTTGAAGCCACAACCGAGCATGGTCGCCAGCGAGGCAAATGACGAGATGTGCCCGCCCAGGTCGCCGCCATCGTCGGGGTGATGCCGGTTGGCACGCACCACCATCGCCAATGCGTTCCAGCGCATGAAGGCTCGCAGGCGTTCTTCAACTTCCATGTTGCCGGGGAACTGTGCCTCGTCTTGCACGCTGATCGTGTTCACATACGCGGTGTTGGCCGAGAACGGCAGATCGATGCCGGCCTGTCGCGCGTGATCGAGTAATTTCTCTAGCAGGTCATGTGCCCGCGCGCGTCCTTCGGTGTCGATGACGCCAGACAAGGCATCCAGCCATTCGCGTGTTTCTTCGGGGTCCAGGTCCATCGAAGCGGACGGTAGCGGATCGGCAGCGGACATAGGCGAGGCTCCAGAAGTTCCGGTGGGATTGGCCAGGCATCAGTATCAACCATCCCCTTATCCGTGGGGAGGTTTTAGGTAATCCTTAACGCAGGATATGCGCGGGAACTACAGGCGTCTTCGTGGCGTGAATGTTTTTTGACGTCCGCACGGATAATCCCGGCATGTCCGTGTCCTCTCAAATCTCCTCGCCGTCTTCGCCACCGGGCCCCGCTGTCGGTGGCTCCAGTCGATTCTTCTGGCAATGGTGGCGAAAGCAATCGCCCAATCAGCAAGACCGCTACGCCACGCTGGGGCCTTTGGTGTCGGTACTGTTGTTTTTAGCCGCCATCATCTCGGCCTTCTGGTACCTGCGCAATGAAGAACTGGAGCGCGAGCAGGAGTCGGTCAAACGCGATACGGAGGTGGTTCAGCAACAGATCCGCCTGCGGATGATCGAAAGCCAGGAGCAGTTGCTGCGCCTGGCCCGCGAGATCAGCACCAAGACGGTCAACCCGGAACAGTTTCTGCAACAGGCCAGCGACTTCGTGAGGGCACGCCCTGAAGTCATCGGCGTGGCGTGGTCACAGGCCGACGAATCCGTCAAAGTGGCCCACTCGGCGATGAATCTTTACTTGCCCGCCCCCCAAGGGCTGAGTCTGGACCCCTACGCCATGTCGTCACCATACGACCCGCTCAAGGATCCGCAGGCGCCGCAAAGCGCCTTTCGCATGGCACGTGAACGCAGCCAGCCCGTTTACTCACAACCCTATGTCAATGCCATGGCGGTCCGGGTAATTCAAATCCAGGTGCCCCTGATCAACAGCACCGGCTTCATTGGCACCCTCTCGGCCGAGTATTCAGTCGAAGCCCTCATGCGCTACATGGTGCCGCGCGAAATTGCCACCCGCCATGCGATGAGCCTGGTGCGCCCCAGCGGCGAAGTCCTGACCAGCACGGTCAACACCGACGCGGAAGGCTCGGCCCGTCCGACCTTCGTCCACGAAGTGGTTGTCACGCCAGTGGGCAATGGCCTGATCTTGCGCGGCATGGGTTTTCGAACCTCCAGCAATCTGATTGGCAATACTCTGTTTTGGATGGTCGTGGCGCTGTCGGCGCTGACCGTCTGGATGCTGGTGGGCACGTTGAGGCACATGCGCCGACGCACCGAGATTCAGAAAACCCTGGTGCAGGAAACCAACTTCCGCCGCGCCATGGAAAACTCCATGCTGACCGGCATGCGCACCATCGATCTGGAGGGTCGCATCACCTACGTCAACCCGGCGTTTTGTGCCATGACGGGGTTTGCGGAAGAAGAGTTGCTCGGCTGCGTGCCGCCCTATCCCTACTGGCCCAAGGAGCGGCTGGATGAATTCAACCGCATGTTCCAGCAAGAGTTGCTGGGCCGCAGCCCCATGGGCGGGGTCGAAGTGGTCATGCGGCGCCGCGATGGCAGTCAGTTCGACGCCCGCATGTATGTCTCGCCCCTGATCGACGCGCAAGGCGACCAGACCGGCTGGATGACCTCGGTCACCAACATCACCGAGGCCAAGCGCGTGCGCGACCAACTCACCGCCGCCCACGAACGCTTCACCACCGTGCTGGAGGGCCTGGATGCGGCGGTGTCCGTCATGTCCGTACACCGCAGCGAGCTGCTGTTCGCCAACCGCTCCTACCGCCTGTGGTTTGGCGCCAATCCCGGGGCCCACTCCGAGTTGACCGGCGGGAAATTCGACCCGGCAGACCTCACTGATGCCGACGAGTCCGTGGATAACTTTGGCGGGCTGCCAACCCAAGAGCTGACCGACGCTGGCGTGGACGCCCGCGAGATCTACATGGAGTCGACGCAGAAATGGTTTGATGTTCGCGCCCGCTACATTCAGTGGACCGACGGCCACCTGGCGCAGATGCTGATTGCCACCGACATCACGGCACGCCGACAGGCCGAGGAAGCCTCTGCCCGCCAGGCCGAAAAAGCCCAGTTCACCAGCCGCATGATCACCATGGGCGAAATGGCCTCGACCGTTGCACATGAGCTTAACCAGCCGCTGGCGGCCATTTCCAATTACTGCAGCGGCATGGTCAGCCGCGTCCAGAGCGGCAACATCGACAACGAAACCCTGGTCGGCGCGCTGGAAAAAACCGCGCGCCAGGCCCAGCGTGCCGGCCAGATCATCCACCGGATTCGCCAGTTCGTTAAACGCAGCGAGCCGCAGCGTCAGCCGGCCCGAGCCCGTGACATCGTCGAAGCCGTGCTGGACCTGGCGGGCTTTGAAATGCGCCGGCGTCGGGTCACCCTCAACAGCACCATCGGGTCGCGCCTGCCCATGCTGTCCGTTGACCCGATTTTGATCGAGCAGGTGCTGCTCAATCTGCTCAAAAATGCCGCTGAAGCCATTGATTCAGCGCAGATGCCGCAGTCGCGTCGCCATGTCGACCTGCGTGTGCAGCAGCGCAAGATTGAGGACCAGGGCCAGGTTATCGAATTCACCGTGACGGATGCCGGCCCGGGCATGAAAGACGAGATGCTCAGTCGCCTGTTCGAGGCCTTCCACTCGTCCAAGGCCGAGGGTCTGGGGATTGGACTGAGTCTGTGCCGGTCCATCATCGAATCTCACCACGGTCGCATCGGTGCCGAGAACATCTACAATGGCGACACGGTCCTGGGGTGCAGGTTCACTTTCACCCTCCCGGTCGATAGCAGTGGCACGGATGATTTTTCCGACACCGGCGCCTCTCCCTCCAACGACTTGCTTGCCGAAACCCCATGAGTCTGATCCCCAAAAAAGGCACTGTGTACGTGGTTGACGACGACGAGGCCGTGCGCGATTCGCTGCAATGGCTTCTCGAAGGCAAGGACTACCGAGTGCGGTGTTTTGATTCGGCCGAATCCTTTCTGGCCCGGTTTGATCCGCGCGAAGTGGCCTGCTTGATCGCCGACATCCGCATGGACGGCATGAGCGGCCTGGAGTTACAAGACCAGCTGCTTGAGCGCAAGTCGCCGCTGCCCATCGTCTTCATCACCGGCCACGGCGACGTGCCCATGGCCGTCAACACCATGAAGAAAGGCGCGATGGACTTCATCGAAAAGCCCTTCAAGGAAGATGCCCTGGTCTCGCTGGTTGAACGCATGCTCGAAGAAGCCCGTGTGGCATTTTCCAGCTCGCAAGAAGCGGCCAGCCGTGATGCCCTGTTGTCACGCCTGACCACCCGCGAAGCTCAAGTACTTGAGCGCATCGTCGCCGGCCGCCTGAACAAGCAGATTGCCGATGACCTGGGCATCAGCATCAAAACGGTGGAAGCCCATCGTGCCAACGTGATGGAAAAGCTCAACGCCAACACCGTGGCCGATCTGCTCAAGATCGCCCTGGGTGCCAGCAGCCAGCCTACCGGGGCCGTACCCGCCAAGTAAGGTCTGCGGGGCTTGCTGCCCCACGCCTGAACCAAGGCCGCCATCCGTGCGGCCTTTTGTCCTTTTGACTTTGATTCATTGACACGACCATGACCGCACAACTGATCGACGGCAACGCCCTGTCCAAACAACTCCGCGCCGAAGTGGCCATCCGCGCCGCCAAGCTGACCGAACAGGGCATCACCCCCGGACTGGCCGTGATCCTGGTGGGCGAGAACCCCGCCAGCCAAGTCTATGTGCGCAACAAGGTCAAGGCCTGCCAGGATGCCGGACTGCATTCCGTCCTCGAAAAATACCCAGCCACCATGACCGAAACCGAACTGCTGGCCCGGGTCGACGCCCTGAACAAGGACCCCAGCATCCATGGCATCCTGGTGCAACTGCCCCTGCCCAAGCACATTGACGACCACAAGGTCATCGAAGCCATCTCGCCCATCAAGGACGTCGACGGCTTCCACGTTGCCAGCGCTGGCGCCCTGATGGTGGGCCGAATTGGTGGAGAGGCGGGCGGCTTCAATCCCTGCACGCCCTACGGCTGCATGAAGATGCTTGAGTCCATCGGCCTGAAGGACCTGCGAGGCAAGCACGCCGTCGTGATCGGCCGCTCCAACATCGTCGGCAAGCCCATGGCCATGATGCTGCTGCAGGCCAACGCCACCGTCACCGTCACCCACAGCGGCACAGCCGACCTCGCTTTCCACACCCGCCAGGCCGACGTGATCGTGGCCGCAGTGGGCAAGCGCAATGTGCTGACGGCTGACATGGTCAAACCCGGTGCCGTGGTGATCGACGTGGGCATGAACCGCGACGACGAAGGCAAACTCTGCGGCGATGTCGACTTTGCTGGCGTCAAGGACGTGGCGGGCCACATCACCCCCGTGCCCGGCGGCGTTGGCCCCATGACCATTACCATGTTGCTGGTTAACACCATCGAAGCGGCCGAGCGCGACGCATTGGTGCGATAACGCCTTCGTTGGCGTCGTCTTGAACAACCCCCATCAGCCCCCAGCTAAGGCACCATGAGTACCAATCCACTGCTTGACACTTCCGGCCTGCCCCTGTTTGACCAGATCAAACCCGAGCATGTGTCTCCGGCGCTGGATGTTTTGCTGGCCGAGGCCGAAGCTGCGCTTGAAAAAGTCACCGCCCCGGCTGTGCCACCCGACTACGACACCCTGTCGTTGCTGCTGGACGTGTCCACCGAACGCCTGGGCCGCGCCTGGGGCGCCGTCAGCCACCTCAACGCCGTCGCCGACACACCCGAGTTGCGCGCCACGTACAACGATAACCTGCCGCGCATCACCGAGTTCTACACCCGCCTGGGGTGCGACGAACGTCTCTACGCCAAATACAAGTCACTGGACCAGTCCGCTGCCGGCCAGCAACTGAGCCCACCGCGCCGCCGCGCCCTAGACCTGGCCTTGCGCGGCTTCGTGCTGGGGGGGGCAGAGTTGCAAGGAGACGCCAAGAAACGCTTTGCCGAGATTCAGGAGCAGCAAGCCGCCCTGTCGCAAGCGTTCTCCGAACACGTCATGGACGCCACCGACGCTTACGCCTACTACGCCACCGCTGACGAACTGGCTGGTGTGCCTGCCGATGTGGTCGAGGCCACCCGCGCCGCCGCGCAGGCCGAGGGCAAGGATGGCCACAAGCTGACCCTGCACATGCCCTGCTACTTGCCGGTCATGCAGTACGCCACGCATCGCCCCTTGCGCGAGACGCTCTACCGCGCCTACGTGACCCGCGCCAGCGAAACCGGCCCGGCCGAGCGAAACAACACCCCGCTGATGCAGCAAATCGTGGCGCTGCGCCACGAAGAGGCCGCCCTGCTGGGCTATGCCACCTTTGCTGACGTCTCGCTCGTGCCCAAGATGGCCGAAAGCCCCAGGCAAGTCATCGACTTCTTGCGGGACCTGGCCCAACGCGCGCGTCCCTTTGCCGAAAAAGACATGGCCGAGTTGCGCGACTTCGCGCGCGTCGAACTGGCCTTGACCGACCTGCAAGCCTGGGACACCGCCTTTGCCAGCGAAAAGCTCAAGGAAGCCCGCTACGCCTTCAGCGACCAGGAAGTCAAACAGTACTTCACCGAGCCCACGGTACTCAAAGGCCTGTTCACCCTGATTGAGACCCTGTTTGACGTGCGCATCCAGCCCGACGTTGCCCCCGTCTGGCACGAGTCGGTGCGCTTTTTCCGCATCGAGCGCGCTGGTCATCTGGTCGGCCAGTTCTACCTCGACCCTTACGCCCGCTCCGGCAAACGCCCCGGCGCCTGGATGGACGACGTGCGCGGCCGCTGGAAGCGACCGGACAACCATCAGACGCAAACCCCCATCGCGCACCTGGTGTGCAATTTCGCCATGGGGGTGGGCGGCAAACCGGCCTTGTTGACCCACGACGACGTCACCACCCTTTTCCACGAATTTGGCCACGGCCTGCACCACATGCTCACTCAGGTGGACGACATCGGCGTCTCCGGCATCAGTGGCGTCGAATGGGACGCGGTCGAACTACCCAGCCAGTTCATGGAAAACTTCTGCTGGGAATGGGACGTGGTCCAGCAACTGACCCACCACGTCGACACCGGCGCCTCATTGCCCCGCACCCTGTTCGACAAGATGCTGGCAGCCAAGAATTTCCAGAGCGGTCTGGCGACCCTGCGCCAGATCGAGTTCTCGCTGTTTGACATGCGTCTGCACGCCGAAGTTGGCAATGCCCAGCGCGTTCAAGCCGTCGTCGACGAGGTGCGCCGGGAGGTGGCGGTGAACATTCCGCCCTCATTCAATCGCTTTCAGCACAGCTTTTCACACATCTTTGCTGGCGGCTATGCCGCAGGCTATTACAGTTATAAATGGGCTGAAGTGCTGTCCGCTGACGCCTATGCCGCTTTTGAAGAGGCCGCCACCGACGCAGGCAATGTGCTCAGCGTTGATGTGGGCCTGCGTTACCGAGAGGCGATCCTTGAAGCGGGCGGCAGTCGCTCGGCGATGGAGAACTTCAAAGCCTTCCGTGGCCGCGAACCAAATATTGACGCCCTCCTGCGCCATCAGGGCATGAGTTGATTCGAATCACCAGACCAGCAAAGGCGAACCGCCCATGAGCCGTCATCTGTCATTTCCGTCCAGCGTGCGCCAGGTTTTGGGCGTTTGCATTCCCTTGATCCTGCTGGGCTCCACGCCTGCCTGGGCGCTGTACAAAGTCGTGGGACCGGATGGCCGCGTCACCTACACCGACCGACCGCCGGTTGACCGTCCTGCCGTCGCGATCAAGGCCAATGCAAGCTCAACGGCCGCCACCGACAACCTTCCGTTTGAACTCAAACGCATCGCGGCCCGCTACCCGGTCGTGCTGTACACATCGGCCAAGTGCGTGCCGTGCGACACGGGGCGCCAAACCTTGCAAAGTCGTGGCATCCCCTTTGTTGAAAAATCCGTGCAGACGGACGAAGACATCAAGGAATTGATGCGCCTTGAAAGCAGCAATCAAATGCCCATCCTCAAGGTGGGCAGCAAAAAACTGCTCGGCTTTTCTCCCTCAGAGTGGACCACTTACCTGGACGCCGCCGGTTACCCGGCACAGTCCGCCTTGCCCTCTAGCTACCGCCAACCTGCTGCGTCGCCTCTGACCACGCCAGCAGCCTCTGAAACCGCTGCCGGTACCACCTCGCCGCAGGATTCAGGCACCACGTCGCCCACGGGAGCCCCCGGACCCGAAGCCCAGCCATCACCCAAAACACCGCCCGGCTTCAAATTTTGAGCAGGGCGCGCTTCGCCGGATTTAAAACGTCAAGGTCTTGACACCGGCGGGGGTACCCAACAGGCATACGGAGGCTTTGTTGCGGGCAAAGATCCCCACGGTCACCACGCCAGGCCACTGGTTCACGTCTGACTCCATTTGCGCTGGGTCGGTGATATTCAGCTTGGACACGTCCACGATGACGTTGCCGTTGTCGGTCATCACGCCTTCGCGAAGTTTTGGGCTACCACCCAAGGCGGTAAAACGCCGCATGACCTGAGCGGTGGCCATGGGAACCACCTCCACCGGCAGCGGAAAGTGACCCAAGGTTTGCACCAGTTTTGATTCGTCGGCAATGCAGACAAAGCGTTCGGCCAAGTCGGCCACGATTTTCTCGCGCGTCAAAGCGGCGCCGCCGCCCTTGATCATGTGCCCCTGGCGATTGATTTCATCGGCGCCATCAACGTAGACCGCCAGGCCAGTGACCGACTCTGCAGGCAATACCTTGACGCCCAAGGCCATCAAACGCTCAGTGCTGCGCACGGAACTCGACACAGCACCAGCCACCCGCTGAGGATCGGCCGCCAGGGCCGCACCCAGCGCATCGATGAATTTATCGACGGTGGAGCCTGTCCCCACGCCCACCACGCTGCCGTGCTGCACATAGTCCAGGGCCGCGCGGCCCACCAGGGTCTTCAGTTCATCTTGGGTCATGGGTCGTCTCGCAAATCAAGGCAAATGGGGTCATGGGACAGGACGCCCGGTCAGCCACATCCAGGCTGACAAAGGCCCGATCAATATCGGCTGGTGCAGCATGTAAAAGCTCAGGCTCCAACGGCCCAAACCAGCCAATGCGCGTCGCGTTCGAACACGGCTCGCTGGCATCCAACCCTCATTGTCGCTGCTTCGCGGCTTGCTTTGCAGCCACGCCGGGTGGTGGCTCAACAGCCATTGCGTGCCAGCCAGCCCCCACCACATCACGCCCAGCCAAGGAAGGATGGGCACATAGTCTTCGGTGATGGGCTTGTGCGTCACCAACCCTACCCAGTTGGTTCCGCGGTGATCAAAGAAGGGGTGCTGAACCCAAAAAGGCGCTGCAATGGCCAAGGCCCCCAGCGGCCATAACCAGCGCCCCAGCGGAGCGCTCAGGCGCGCCAGAACAAGCATCACGGCCATGCCATGCAGTACCCCAAAGTAAATAAAACTTGTCGGGAACATCCAAAAGCTGCCGACCGTCACCAGGGCCGCGCAAGCCATGATCTGCGCCCAACGCCGCCAGAACCGGGGCCACGATTGGCCCTGCGCAGTCGCCACGGCCTGCCCTGCCCCGGCACACAGCAAAAACAAGGACAGGATGCAGGTGCGCTGCGTGGTCCACAGCACGTCGTTGTAGAAATCGGCCACCAACAAGCCGTTGTGGCTCAAATCAAAACAGAAATGGAAAACTGCCATCCACACCAACGCAATACCGCGCAGGCTGTCCAGCCGATCAAAACGGCCAGTCATTTTGCTTAAAGACTTAGTCATGGTCCATAGTATCGGCGCGGATTCACAAAGCATCCAAAGGGCTGAGCACCCCATGCCCACCAACCTTGAGAACGTGCGTGTAAATCATGGTGGTGCTCACATCGCTATGACCGAGTAATTCTTGCACCGTGCGGATGTCATAGCGCGCCTGCAACAGGTGCGTGGCAAACGAATGCCTCAGGGTGTGCGGGGTGGCCGGCTTGGTCATTCCAGTCAAAATGACGGCCTTCTTGAACGCGCGCTGAAAGGCCTGGTCCTGGACATGGTGGCGGCGCTCGACCCCGGTGCGCGGATCGACCGACAAGTCCTCCACCGGAAAGACCCATTGCCAACCCCAGGTCTGGCCGGCCTTGGGAAACTTTGCACCCAACGCGCCCGGCATGTGCACGCCGTCAAGGTTCCGATCACGATCATGCATCCACAGCACCCGCGCGCGTTGGAGCTGCTCACGCAGAGGCTGCGTCAGGCGATCCGGCAGCATCACGGCGCGGTCCTTGCCGCCTTTGCCTTCACGCACCACGATGGTGTGGTGCTCAAAATCGATGTCCTTGACGCGTAGGCGCAGACCTTCCATCAGCCGCATGCCCGTTCCGTAGAGCAATTGCCCGATCAGGCGGAACTGGGGAGGCAGTGCCCCCAGCACCCGAGCGACTTCAGGCGCAGACAGAACGACCGGCAAGCGTCGCTCGGATTTGGGTCGGCCGATCTCCTTCAGCCACGGGATCTCTTGTCCTAGCACCTGCTGGTACAAAAACAGCAAGGCCGACAGGGCTTGCTTGTGGGTCGATGCGGCCACGCGGCGTTCATTGGCCAGGTGCGACAGGTAAGCCTCGACTTCGGCGGCGCCCAGATCCCGAGGGTGCTTGCGCCCGTGGAACATGATGAACCCGTGCACCCAGTACACGTAGGCGTCTTCGGTTCGGATGCTGTAGTGCAGGTACCGAACACGCTCGCGCACTTGGTCGAGTAGGCGTGTGGCCTTGAGTGGCGGCAAGGGGGCGGTGGAGTTGCCTGGTTGTTTGGCGAACCTTAATGGCTGTATATCCATACAGCATCATTGCGTTTGTTGCAGGCCTTGGCAACACCTCCTAATGGGGGATGGTGCGACAAGGCTTTCAAAGCGGCCTGCTCTGTGATCAAGGCGTGGGCCCATTGCCGAACGTTCACCATTGAATCAGATATGGCGGGCCTTCGTTGACTTGGTGTTGACTCCCAAGCTCAGCGTATAGTGCATCGTAACAATTGACGCATAACCTGGGAGGGCGCATGCCAAGAACCGCACAAATCCCTTTTCGATCATGCACTTGCAGCCTGATGTCTTCAGCAGGTTCGGCCTCATTCGTAAGGTACATACAAGACGTTACGTGCAAAGCACGTGAGGTCTAAATTAAAGTTAGGCTTTTCACCAACACCGGCCATTGCCATTCGATGGGACTCCATTCCACATGAACGACCAAAACCTCAAAGAGATTGTCGCCGCAGCAGAGTTCTTCAATACGACGGCGAAGAAGGTACTCGCTGTGGATGGGCGTCTTCATGCCGAAACGCTGATCTCCGGAGTTTCAAGAATGGCCGGATCGCTCATGTATCGAAGCTTTGGATTTGACAAAGCGATCGAACCTGGAACTTCTGTTCTTTCTGATGAGGCGAACATTCACGGCCCCAAGCTAATGAACGTGATGCTCACAACGTTGCAGCAGTTGGGACGGCAAATTGGCGAGAACGATCTCAATCGCGATTACTTGTCAGCCAAGTTCTCCACACTCGATTTCCGAGAGTCTCATGATCGTCTTGCCCCCTTCTTCCTCAAGTATTGCGAAACGGCTCCGCTAGGCTTTCAACCGGCCGCACTTGGTGCAGCCGTCGCTGTGGCGTCACTTGTGCATGAGTGCGTTGATGTCTTACCAATTGAAAACGGCGCTGCGATTGCGGTATTTGGTTTTGTAGAGGGCACCAAGACAGCACCTTTTCCAATAGCGGGGTCTCCACAGAGAACGCCCAGGTCCACGCCGGTTGCTGTCAAAAAGCCATGGTACAGGTTTTGGTAATCAACTTTATCAACACAAAACCATGAGTAGTTCGCCCGCCTCCGCATCTGTCACCAGCCTAACTGTAGGTTCAACGCGGACAAAAATGCTCCGCATTTTTGCCGGTTAACCTGGGCGTTAGGCTTTTTAGGGGCGTCGCTGCAATAAAAATGGCATTCAAAATGAAACGCACATCTGAACTCAACATTACCTTGCTCGTCGTATTGCTCTCTGGTTGCGCAAGCACTGGCATCATCCCAATGGATCAAGATTCATATCTCATCGGCAAGAAGGATGGGACACCAGGACTCGGCGTTTCTCTTAGCAATAAAGCAGAGGTGTATCGTGAAGCCAATGATTTCTGCAGGTCAAAGGGACTTGAAGTCAAAACTTTGCAGGTAACAACAACGCCAGCGCGTCCCGCTCAACTTGGTTCGACTGAACTTCACTTCAAGTGTGTGGCGCCTGGTGGAACTGCGCAACCGCTCATACGCGAACCAGATCAAATAATTGAGAACCGTATTCGCTAACATTGGAACTGTGAATGAACCGCGCATTCACACATCAAGTGCAACACCCGTTAAAATCATGAGTAACCCAACCATCGTTGCATCTGCCGTCGGCCTAACATATTGGTCAAGGGGACAATTATGCTTCGCATAATCGCCCCTTACCGCGGGCGTTAGGCTCTTTCTTTCGGAGTCAGCACATGGCAATAAGAAACGCCAGATTGGTGGTCCTAGCATGCCTCGCGATCGCGGGCGTCACAGCATGGCTTGCCTACCTTACATGGGTGGGAGATTTCTCCTTCAGCGGCCGAGGTCTTTGGACTGCTATGTCTGGCCTACTGAATGCAATCTTCGGCCCGCGAGCTAGCGCTGCAATTTGGCTGTCGTTATCTCTAATAGCACTGGCGTGTGCCAGGCTCGTTTGGCACCATACACCGAAGTTGCCTACAGATCGCTTACTTGGCTAAGGGCGTTCAAGGTCGAGACACATCAGGCAAAATCTCCGGCAATCAATCCCAGCCAAATTCAAATACATGGTACGGTTTACGTGTTCTCTACGCCCTCTACTCCGCGCCCCAGCGTAGTTTCACACAGCAAGTGCAACACCCCTTGAGACGCCATAATACACCGAGTGAGGGGTTTGAAATCCTAACCTCTTTCTCGGCCTCATATTGAGCTTTCTCGCAACCTCATCGCAATCAGCCTGAGTTACCGTGCTCATGCACATGCCCTTTGGGAAATATTGTCTCAGCAAGCCGTTGAAGTTCTCGTTGGAGCCACGTTCCCAAGAATGATACGGCGTCGCAAAATAACATTTAACCGGGTGAATCTGCTCAAGCGTGGCGTAATCATGGAACTCCGTGCCGTTGTCAAATGTGATCGTCTTGATACGCTTGCCGTGTTCGGCCAGGGCCATCAGCGCCGCTTGCGTGGTCTCCAGCATCGAGCGCGTGCTGAGCTTTTTGACGATCGCAAAGCCACTCTTGCGCTCCACCAAGGTCAGCACGCAATGGCGCTTGTCGCTGCCCATCACGGTGTCGCCCTCCCAGTGCCCCAAACGCTGGCGCCCCTCCACTTCTTTGGGCCTGGCACTGATGTGCCGCTTGCCAGCCAGAATGCCTCTGGTGCTTCTGCCCCGGTAGCGCTTGCGGGCGAACTTGGACATGATTCGCGTGTACAACCAAAGGTGTCCACCCTTGACGCGGTCTCTGCGAATTCGCCGGTAGATCGTCTCGTGGCAGATGCTCAGCTCACCCATCAAACCCAGCGTCCTGGCAATCTGCTCCGGGCTCCACTTCATCCACAGCAACGTGTCTATCCACACCCAATCAGCCGCCGTGTAGCGACTGCGACGGCGGCATCGCCGACGCCTGCCGATCGCGTAAACCTGCGCCTTCGATGGGCGGTAAAAACCGTCGTAACGGGTGGCGTTGCGCGCCACTTCACGACTGAGCGTCGAAGCACTTCGCCCCATCTCTTTGGCAATTGCACGCAGGCTCACACCGCTTCGCATTCGCGTGGAAATGAAGTATCGTTCTTCTTGGGTGAGTTGGTGATATCCCATGTGGCAACCCCTGTCTGGCCGGAGAGAGGAAGCCGCAGTATCCCAGCTCCCCAACTTCTAAAACAGGTGTTGCACTTCGGATGTGAATCCGCGA
>JAGWTR010000005.1 GCA_028868855.1 Burkholderiales bacterium
CGTGGAAATGAAGTATCGTTCTTCTTGGGTGAGTTGGTGATATCCCATGTGGCAACCCCTGTCTGGCCGGAGAGAGGAAGCCGCAGTATCCCAGCTCCCCAACTTCTAAAACAGGTGTTGCACTTCGGATGTGAATCCGCGGTCTCCAACTTGGTCCTTCGACAGACGCACTCCACATGGCAGCGCCACTTTTCACGATACATTCCAGGCAAACGGGTAGCAACGTGGCAGCCCATATATATCCAAGGCTGCCGACCATGAATACACGACCAGCCGGCTTCACTCTGATCGAATTGATGGTGGTCATCGCCATCATGGCTATCCTTGCCTTGATCGCCATGCCCAGCTACCAGGGCAAGATCATCAGGGACCAAATCGCCGAAGGCGTGACCCTGGCAAACATTGCCAAGCCACCGATAGCTGCGTCATGGGGCTTGACCAAGCAACTTCCTGCGGACAACGCCGCCGCAGCGTTACCCAGCGCCGACAAGATTGTCAGCGATCGCGTCAGCAACGTGACCGTGCAGGATGGCGCCATCCACATCACCTTTGGCAACCAGGTCAATGGGGCCATCAAAGGCAAAGTCCTGACGCTGAGGCCTGCAGTGATCGAAGACGCCCAGATCGTGCCTGTGACCTGGGTATGCGGTCACGCCAACGCCCCGGACAAAATGACCCTCAAGGGCGTCGACAAAACAGATATCCCTCCGGCTTATTTGCCCATCAACTGCCGGGCCAAAACGGCACCTTGATCATGCTTTAGTCGCTTATCCTTGCGGCATGCAACTGTTGAACTTGAACTCCGGCCTCTCGCATTCTTTGTGCTTGGCCGCCCTGCTCCTGACCGGCTCCCACTCAGCTTGGGCTGGCAAAACACTGGATGCCATCCGTCAACGCGGCAACGTGCAGTGCGGAGTCAGCACCGGCGTCGCCGGATTTTCGGCGCCGGACAGCAAGGGCCAGTGGACGGGCCTTGACGTGGATGTGTGTCGGGCTATCGCGGCAGCCGTTCTGGGCGATGGCAACAAGGTCAAGTTCGTGCCGCTCAATGCACAACAGCGCTTTGCCTCTTTGCAATCTGGCCAGGTTGACGTCCTGTCGCGCAACACCTCGTGGACCCTCACGCGGGACGCCTCCCTCGGCTTCAACTTCGCCGCCGTCACCTACTACGACGGTCAAGGCTTCCTGATCGCCAAGAAGCTCAAGATCACCAGCGCCAAGCAGTTGCGCAATGCCCAGGTGTGCGTTCAAGCGGGCACCACCACCGAGAAAAACCTGTCGGATTTTTCTCGCGCGCACGGGGTGCCGCTCAAGCCCGTGGTGTTTGACACTTTCGAGGCTGCCTTCAAGGCTTTCTTTGCAGGACGTTGCCAGGCCTACACCACCGACGCATCGGGCCTGGCCAGCGTTCGCAACAAGGAAGCACCCAAGCCCGATGACTACCTGATCCTGCCGGAGTTGATCTCGAAAGAACCTTTGGGGCCTTTGGTCCGGCGAGGCGACGACGACTGGTTTGCCATCGTCAAATGGTCTGTGTTTGCCATGCTGGAAGCTGAAGAATTGGGGTTGACGCAGGCCAACATCGACGGGCAGCGCAACAGCAACGACCCGGCCATTCAACGCTTTGTAGGCACTGGCGAAGACATGGGCAAGCTACTGGGCCTGAACAAGGCCTGGTCTTACAGCATCGTCAAGGCGGTGGGCAACTATGGCGAGGTTTTCGAGCGCAACGTGGGCTCGGCATCACCTTTGAAGCTGCCGCGGGGCGCCAATCGCTTGTGGAATCAAGGCGGTCTGATGTACGCCCCGCCCATCCGTTGACCACGCTTGGGGCCGCTTGATGTTTGAATTCCTGGCGCAACCGGCGGGTTTTGACATTGGTGAAACCGGCCTGCTGGTGTTCGATGCCACGCAACCCTTGTGGCGTGCCCTGCTGGTCGGCTTAGGCAACACGCTGCGGGTGTCCGTGCCCGCCTTGTTGCTGGCCACGGCGCTGGGCACCTTGATCGCGTTGGGGCGTCGATCCAAGGTGCCGGCCTTGCAGACGTTCGGTGCCCTCTACATCGACACCGTGCGCAATGTACCCTTGCTGGTGCAGTTGATGATGTGGTACTTCGTGTTGGTCGACTGGTTGCCCGACTCCAGCGCGGCTTGGCATCTGGCCAACGGCGTGCTGCTCAGCAAGGGCGGCTTGAGTTTTCCCTGGCCGGCGCATGGCGCCGACGGCTGGCTGTGGAGCGTGCCTGCGCAAGACGGCTTCAACGTTAGCGGTGGCGCGGCCGTGACGCCCGAATACCTGGCCGTGTTCATGGCCTTGAGCATTTACACCGCAGCCTTTGTGGCCGAAGTCGTGCGCGCCGGCCTGGAGTCGGTGCCAAAATCGTTGGGGGAGGTCGCGCAGACGCTGGGCGCTCGACCCCATCAGGTGGTGCTGCAAGTGGTGCTGCCGCAGGCCCTGCGCACCATGGTGCCGGCCCTGACCAATCAGTACCTGAATCTCGTCAAGAACTCGTCCTTGGCGGTGGCCGTGGGCTATCCGGACCTGGTCTCTGTGGGCAACACGGCCTTGAATCAGACGGGGCGCGCCCTTGAGTGCATCGTGGTGATGATGTCGGTGTACCTGCTGCTATCGCTGCTGACGGCGGGGTTGATGAACTGGTTCAACGCGCGACATGCGCTCAAGGGCGGCACCTGATGCGCTCGCTCGTTCCTGCCCGGCTGGCGTCGTTGCTGTTCTGGCTGGTGCTGCTGTGGGCGGCCTGCCTGGTGGTGGACTGGGCCGTGATCAAGGCTGTTTTTCGCCCGGATGAACTGGCGTGCCGCGCACTGGAGCGCTCTGGCGCGTGCTGGGGCGTGATCGCTGAAAAAATCCGCCCCTTGCTGTTTGGCCGCTACCCCTATGAACATCAATGGCGACCCTTGCTGGCCTTGCTTGTGATGCTGGGCGCTGCCGCAGCGCTGCTGTGGCGCCCCTGGACCTTGACGATGCGGCGTGTGGCCTGGGCGGGCGCAGGCCTGTCGCTGTTGGTGGGATGGCTGCTGCATGGAGATGTGGTGGGCTTCTTGCCAACAGTGTCGTCCGATCAATGGGGCGGCCTGCCTTTGACGCTGCTGCTGGCGTGGTCCACGATGTTGTTGTCGCTGCCGCTGGGCATCGCACTGGCCTTGGGCCGTCGATCGCATTGGCGCCTGGTGCGCATGGCGTGCGCAAGCTTCATCGAAGTGAGCCGTGGTGTGCCACTGGTGATGGTCTTGTTCATGGCAGCGTTCATGTTGCCCGCCATCATCCCGGCGCAATATGACCTCAGCCTGTTGTGGCGCGTGATGGCCGCGCTGACGCTATTCTCATCGGCCTATCTGGCCGAGATCGTGCGCGGTGGTTTGCAAACGGTGGGTCCCGAGCAATTTGACGCGGCCACAGTGCTGGGTTTGTCCGCATGGCAAACGCAGCATCTGGTGGTGCTGCCACAGGCCTTGCGCGCCGTGCTCCCGGCCTTGGTGAGCCATGCCATTGGACTGCTCAAGGACACGTCACTGGTGATGGTTGTCAGCTTGCACGAACTGACTGGCGCACTCTCACTCAGCCTTGGAGGCGATCCGCTGTGGCGCCCGTATTACTTCGAAGGCTACCTCTTCATCGGCCTGGTCTACGCCGTCATGTGCCTGGGCTTGTCGCGCGCAGGACGTCGCATGGAACAGCGCTGGCTGGCGGTCGGCGGCGAGCAATAGGCGCTGGCCGGGTCAATCGGCCCGATCAGTCAGCGGGGCCGTCAATCATGTCGGCTTCGATGTCCGGGGTGGCATCGATTTCCTGGTCAAAGGCATTGGCGTCGCCGACCAGCGGGATCAGGGGTTTGTCCAGCGGACGGCAAATGCGACTTTGCAAATGATTCAAGCGCTCGGAACGCTCCATCGCGGCAATGACCGCTTGCGGGTCCATCATCAGGGCGAAGGGGTTGGCGTAAAGACCTGTGTTTTGCATACTGACTCCAGTGTGAACAAGTGCCGTTTCAATGAGGTCACTGTAGGCTTCACGGTCAGTGGGTGATAGTCACCGCAATACCAAACCGCTTGTCAGAAATTGTCTGACAAGGGTTCGACCCATGGCTCAACTCACAACTTGTGTAGTTGGCGGGATTGCAAACAATTGCTCGAAGTTCAGTGAGGTCACTCGCCCTATTTCCTCAGTGTTAACCCCTTTGAGCTCGGACACCTGCTGCGCCACAAGGGCCACATAAGCCGGCGAATTGGTTTTGCCGCGATGCGGTGCGGGCGCCAAATAGGGGCTGTCGGTTTCGATCAGGCAACGGTCGAGCGGTACAAAGCGCGCCACGTCGCGCAGTTCGCCGGCATTCTTGAAAGTCAGGATGCCCGAGAACGAAATGTAGAAGCCCAGATCCAGGGCTGCGCGCGCCACCGCCATGCTTTCAGTGAAGCAATGAAAAACGCCACGTGACTTGTGCTGACCGGATTCGCGCAGGATGGAGAGGGTGTCATCACTGGCCTGCCGAGTGTGGATGATCAAGGGCAGATCGGTGTCCAACCCAGCCTGGATGTGGGTGCGAAAGCGTTCGCGCTGCCAATGCATGTCGGCCACTGAGCGCTCGCCGAGACGGTAGTAATCCAGACCGGTCTCGCCAATGCCAACCACCCTGGGTAGGCGGGATCGCTCGACCAGATCGGCCAGCGTCGGCTCTTGCACGCCCTCGTTGTCGGGGTGCACGCCCACGGTGGCCCAGAAGTTGTCAAAACGCATCGCGAGCGCGTGGACCTGCGGAAATTCTTCCAGCGTGGTGCTGATGCACAAGGCCCGATCAACCCGGGCCTGTGCCATCTCGGCACGGACCTGGTCCATCTGTTCAGCGTATTGCGGGAAATTGAGGTGGCAGTGCGAATCAACAAACATGAGGGCAACCGGAGGGCTCAGGGAACCCTCGATCTTGCCTCAAAGTGTTTGAGTCGGCTTATTGGAGGACAAAGAGGTGCCCAGGGACTGCTCGATCTTGATGCGCAACAGACGGGTTTTTTCATCCGAGGGGAATCGGACACCCACGCCTTGAGTGCGACCACCCGAGGCATTGGCCGGCGTGATCCATGCAATCTTGCCGGCCACCGGATAGCGTTGAGCGTCGTCGGGCAGGGACAGGAGCAGGTAGATGTCGTCACCCAGCTTGTAGTCACGGTTGGTGGGCACGAACAAGCCACCGTCGGTAAAGGCCGGAATGTAGGCGGCATACAGCGCCCCTTTTTCGCGGAACACCAACTGAATCACGCTGGGGCGTGCCACGCCTGCGGCGGGCACCGCACCCGTGGCGGCACCGCTGGTTGAAGTTCGCCCAGGCCCTGTACCTGCAAAGGCTGAGGGCAAGGCCGTAGTCTGGAAATCGCTCATCGTGGTCAAAGTGTAGCGTCGTCGTAAAACGGCAAGCGTGAATTTACCCGCAGGATTGCCGCTCTTTTCCGGCACGATCCTCTAAATCTGCACAGCTCAGCGTGGTCGCAACACGGTGCGGGCTTGCAACAGCAGGGATTCCACCTTCAGGCCCAGGTTCCAGGGATGTTCTGCTTGACGACTCACTTTGCGCAACTCGGCCGCCCAGGCAGTTAGGCGATTCAGGTCGGCACTGTCGGGCAAACTGGCTGGCGGGAAATATCGCGGCGCGGCACCCGTGGCCAGGCAGGCCAGGTCGTGACACAGCTTTTGCAAGGTCTCGACCACCAGCGGCAAGGGCCACCCGGTCATGGCCCCCACCTGCCCTTGTGACACATCATGCGGGATCTGTGGCCAGCGGGTGGCATCCAGGCCCAGGGAGTGCCGATCGCGCGCCGTCAGGGGCTGTCCACCGGCCGCTTGCAGCAGCACGCTGGCATCGGCTTCGCTCAGCCCGGTGATCTGATCGCGCAACCAGCTTGTGGCGGCCGCGGCGGCCGGCATGGGCAGGCGCCAAGCTTGGCAGCGGCTACGCACCGTGGGCAAGAGTTCATCCATCGACGCCGCACTGATTACAAAGCGGACCATGCCCGGGGGCTCTTCCAGCGTTTTGAGCAAGGTGTTGCTCGCCACCATGTTCATGCGCTCGGCCGGGTGCACGACCACCACCTTGGCACGTCCCCGTGATGCTGTGTTCTGTGAAAACTGCACCACAGCGCGGACGGCCTCGACCTTGATTTCCTGACTGGGTTTGCGGGTCTTGCTCGATTTTTCAGAGCCCCCCTCACCTTGGTCGTCACCCGAGGCGCTCCAACCCAAGGAGGCCTGAAGGGCTTCGGGCAAAACGACGATCAAATCCGGGTGAGATCGGGCTGAAATCAGGTGGCAGCTGCCACACACGCCACAGGCGGGTCGCAGCGTTGCGCCGGCGACTTGGGCCTCGCACAGCCAAGACTGAGCCAAAGCCATCGAAAATTCAAACTGCCCGACGCCTTGAGGGCCGTGCACCAGCGTGGCATGGCCCTGCGCCTGGGCCAGTGCGTCGAGCAAAGGCTGCTGCAGCCAGGGCAATTGCATCACGTCATCACTCACAGCCAGCCCCTGAGGTGCAGGGCTGCGTTGACCTGTCGCGCCACCTCGGCGGGGGTGCAACTGGCGTCGATCATCGCAAAGCGCTGAGGTTGGGCCTGCCTTCTGGCCTGATACCCAGCACGGACGCGTTCAAAAAAAGCCGTGTCCTGCGCCTCGAACCGATCCGGATGGCGCGCGCTGGACAGGCGCACGGCCGCCACTTCGGGCGGCAGGTCAAATAGGAATGTCAGGTCGGGCTGGCGCTGGCCTTGCACCCAGGTTTCCAGGGTTTCGAGCACGCCCAGGTCAAATCCACGACCACCCCCCTGATAAGCAAATGTGGCATCGGTGAAGCGATCCGACAGCACCCAGGCACCGCGCGCCAAGGCCGGCTCGATCACTTGGACCACGTGGTCGCGACGAGCGGCAAACACCAACAGGGACTCGGTCAGGGCGTCCATGGGATCGTGCAAGATGCACTGGCGTAGCTTTTCGGCCAGGGGCGTGCCTCCGGGTTCGCGGGTGCGAAGAACCTCCCGAGCGCCTTGCCGCAACTGGGCCTCCATCGCATCAAGGTGGCTGGTCTTGCCGGCACCGTCGATGCCTTCAAAGGTGATGAACCGCCCCGGGGCGGTGTTCGACGGCTGGCTCATGGTCACTTGCCTTGGTTTTTTTGATACTGATTGACCGCGCGATTATGCTCAGTCAGCGTGCGGCTAAATGCACTGCTGCCATCGCCGCGTGCCACGAAATACAAAGCCTGTGTGTCGGCAGGACGCGCCGCCGCCATCAAGGCCGCCTTGCCTGGCATGGCAATGGGCGACGGTGGCAGACCCGCGCGAGTGTAGGTGTTGTAAGGAGTGTCCGTCTGCAAATGGCTGCGCCGCAGATTGCCATCAAACTGATCGCCCAGGCCGTAGATGACGGTGGGGTCGGTTTGCAAGGGCATGCCAATGCGCAGTCGGTTGCTGAACACGCCGGCAATCATCGCGCGATCGGCTTCGCGGCCGGTTTCCTTTTCCACGATGGAGGCCAGGGTCAGCAGGTCGGTCGGAGATTTCAATGGGCTGCTCGATGCACGCTGCAACCAGACCTCGTTCAGATGGCGCTGCATGGCCCGATGCGCCCGTTTCAGCACGGCCAGGTCGGTGCTGCCCTTGGCATATGAATAGGTGTCCGGGAAGAATTGCCCCTCAGGCGACAAGCCGGGGTCCCCCAGTTCGGCCATGATCTGCGCATCGCTCAGGGCCGCAATGCCGGGTCGCAAGCCGTCGGCCTGGGCCAGTTCAACCCTAAAGCGCTTGAAGGTCCAGCCTTCAATCAGGCGCACCACGGATAAACGCTCGTCCCCGCGCACCATCATGCTCAGCAGACTGCGCGGCGTACTGCCCGAGTCCAGCACATAACTACCCGCCCGGATCAGGCGGGACTGGCCGGACCAGCGAAACCACTCATACAGCATCCACGGCGACGCATCGACCCCCGCAGTGACCCAGGCGTGCGCAATTTCGCGGGGCGTCTCGCCCGCTTCTACGGACAACTCGACCTCGGTAGCGCGCAAGTTCAGCGGCTGATTGATCCACCACGCGATGGCCGCCCCCAAAGCGATGAAGGCGACCAAAAGCAGGCCGAGCAGGCCATGACTGGCGCGACCATGGTGTTGCAAAAACCGAGGAATCATCCGTGTGCCTATCCAGGAATTGACGACCATGATGATAATGAACCCTATGCAATCCTTTCATTTTCCTGATCCCTCTTTCTTTGACGGTGCCGTCATCCTTCGCCATATTGGCGTGATTTCTGCGGAGGGGCCTGACGCGGCCAGCTTCTTGCATGGCCAACTGAGCCAGGATGTGTCCGGACAACAGCCCGCCGAAGCCCGTTTGGCGGCCTTTTGCTCTCCCAAGGGCCGCATGTTGGCCAGCTTCCTGATCCTCAAACCGCAGACTGAGTCTCTCCAACTGCTGACGGACGCCGGGATCCTGCCCGCAGTGCTCAAGCGCCTGTCCATGTTCGTGATGCGGGCCAAGGCCCGCCTGACCGATGCCTCAGGCTCGCTCGCGGTGGTTGGCCTGTGCGGCGACTCGGCGCGACAATGGCTGGGTGACGTGGCCACCGCGACCACGGCTGACTGGCAGGTGCAGTCGCACGGCATCAGCGGTGGCCAGGTGGTGAGTCTGCCGGAGGTATTGGGTGCGCGGCGGTGGCTGTGGGTGGGTCCATCTGATCAAGTGCACGCCTTGACCTCGGCCTTGCCCACCTTGAGCCTGCCCAATTGGCAATGGCTTGATGTGATGAGTGGCGTGGTGCGCATCGAGCCGGCCACCGTGGATCAGTTCGTGCCACAGATGGTGAACTTCGACGTGGTCGGCGGCGTCAATTTCAAGAAAGGCTGCTATCCCGGCCAGGAAATTGTGGCCCGCAGCCAGTACCGCGGCACGATCAAGCGCCGCACCTTCTTGCTGCACGCCGATGTGCCGATGCAGGCCGGGCAAGAAGTGTTCTCCACCTCCGATCCGGCCCAGCCTGCTGGCCTGGTGGTCAATGCCGCAGCCATGCCTGGGCCTGATGGTCAACCCAGTGGTGCGTTCAGCGCCTTGGTGGAATTGAAATGGCAGGCATTGAATGAGGGCTGGAATTTAGCCTCGCCGCAGGGCCCCACCTTGGTACTGGGCACCCTGCCCTATGAGGTTCCCATGGGCGAATCAAACGAGTGAGATCACTGCATCGAATGGCCGAGCGCCGGATTTTGGCAAATTCTTAACGGCAATCAGCCGCACATTCATAGCGCCGATTCAAGCGTCGGGTTTCCTGTGCAGCGTCGCTGCAGTAATCTTCAACGCATTCAGTCTTGATGGAGTTCTTGGTAACCATGGGACGCGCCTTGTTCGTCTACTACAAGGTCGATGCCGCACACGCTGAAACCTTGCGCGCTGCAGTGCGCCTCATGCAAGCCGCCCTGCTGCGGTCGGACGATGACCTTCAAGCGCGATTGTGGACGCGTGCCGACTCGCCAGACGGGCATCAGACCTGGATGGAAAGCTATGAACACCAGCATGGTGTGAGTGATGAACTGGCCGAGATGATCGATCAAGCCGCCAAAGGATTGCCTGCTGGCCAACTCGGTCCTCGTCACCTTGAGATGTTTGAGAGCCGATGAGAACGCTTGAGAAGGAGCCCGTCTGATGTGTTTGGTCGCTCTGGCGCTGGATCAAAGCAGCCGTTTCCCCCTGGTGCTGGCCGGAAACCGTGAAGAATTCTTCGACCGGTCCTCGGCACGCCTGGAGTGGTGGGACCCGGAGCACGGCGGCCCCGCCATCCTCGGCGGCCGTGATTTGCACGCTGGCGGCACATGGTTGGGGCTCACGGCCCAGGGTCGGATGGGTGTTCTCACCAATGTTCGTGCGCCGGAGCAGATGGACCCCAATGCGCCCACACGCGGCGAGATCGTGCCCTTGTGGCTGCGCGGAAATCAGTCCATGGACCAACTGTGGCCCCAATTGGCCATGACCGGCTACAACGGCTTCAATCTGCTGGCCTTGGATTTTTCCGATGGTGAGGCATTTTGGGTGAACAACACACATCGATACCCGCAACGCCTGCAGCGGGGGCTGTACGGCTTGTCCAACGCCGACTTGAACACCCCATGGCCCAAGGTGCAGGCGCTCAAGGATCGGCTGCAGGAGGCCTTGACGGATTCGAGGGATTTGCAGGGTCTGGAGGCGCGCCTGTTCGCGGCCTTGACCGATCCACGTCCAGCCTCGGACGACAAACTGCCGTCGACGGGAATCTCCCTGGACTGGGAGCGTTTGCTGTCGCCCGCCATGGTCCGCTCGGCGGACGGCCGCTACGGGACCCGCTGCTCAACCTTGATCATCACCGAACGCGTCAACAAACGTCTGCAGACGCATGTTCTGGAGCGCACTTATTCGGGACGCTCCGAGGTCGCGCTGCTGCGCCGCGTCACCCTGGAGAACTGGCCGCCTCGGCACTCAGCGGTACCTGCAGAACGGTTTGAAAGCGGCAAGGTGTCCGAGCATGACAACCATGCGCTGCCTGTCGTGGCCAGCAGCAAGATACCCTCCAGCAGCCTGATCAAAACGATCGGAACCCGCTCCGTCAGAGCGTGAGTGCCATGACGATGTGGGGAATGCCCACCTCATCGAAAACTGGACCCTGGGCCCCAAAGCCGGCCCGCTGATAAAACGCTTGCGCGCTGGTCTGTGCGTGCAACGTCAGGTGACTCACACCCCGCTCTCGGGCAGCGCTGATCAATCCTTGCAGCACTTGATCACCCAAGCCCAGGCCCCGGCTGCTTTGCAAAACCGCCATGCGACCGATCTTGCCCTCGCCAAGGGGCAAGCCAGCGGTGATCAAGCGCCCGGTCGCCAGCGGCATCCCCGCCAGATTGGACACCACCGCGTGCACTGCCTGGGCATCGTCCGAATCCCACTCTTCGGCTTCGGGAATGCCTTGTTCTTCGATGAACACGGCGGTGCGTACCGCTCGCGCACCGGCCTCCATGCCGGCCCAGTCGCCGCACCTCAGCACATGCACGGGCCGACTGTCGCGCCTCACTTGCCGTCGCGCAACTCGCGCCGCAGGATCTTGCCCACGGGTGATTTTGGCAACTCGGTGTCGCGGAACTCAACCACGCGCGGGATCTTGTAGCCGGTCAGGTTCTTGCGGCAGTGCTCGATCACCGACTCCTTGGTCAGGCCAGGCGTGCGAGGCACGATGATGACCTTGACGCGCTCACCCGCCACTTCATCGGGCACCCCAATGGCCGCGACTTCCTTGACATCGGGGTGCGAGGCCAACACGTCTTCGATCTCGTTGGGATAGACGTTGAAGCCCGACACCAGGATCATGTCCTTCTTGCGATCGACGATCTTGATGAAGCCTTTTTCGTCGAACACGGCGATGTCGCCCGTGGCCAGCCAGCCTTCGCTGTCAATGGTCTTGGCAGTGTCTTCAGGGCGCTGCCAATAGCCCTTCATGACCTGCGGGCCACGCACGCACAGCTCACCCGGCTCGCCGATGTCAGCCCAGGAGCCATCATCGCGGCGCATGCGCACTTCGGTAGATGGCACGGGCACGCCAATCGACCCACTGAACACCGGCCCCGGGTTGTTGATGTCGACTGGCGCCTGCGTCACGATGGGTGAGCATTCGGTCAGGCCATAGCCCTCGACGATGTTGTTGCCGGTGACTTCATGCCAGCGCTCGGCAATGCTGCGCTGCAAAGCCATGCCGCCAGCCACGGCGAGCTTGAGGTTGGAGAAGTCGCGCTTGCGAAAATCGGGGTCGTCCAGGAAGGATGCGTACAGCGTGTTCACGCAGGTGATGCCGCTGAAGTTCTCTTTCTTGAGAATCATCATCACGCGCTTGGTGTCACGCGGGTTGGCGATCAGGATGTTGCGCCCACCCAGTGCCATGAAGATCAGGCAATTCACCGTCAGCGAGAAGATGTGATACAGCGGCAAAGGCGTGACCACCGTTTCAGCGTCGCCCGTCAACTGACCTTCGGCAAAGGCCAGCGCCTGCTGGCAATTGGCCAACACGTTCAGATGCGTCAGCATGGCGCCCTTGGCCACGCCGGTGGTGCCACCGGTGTATTGCAAAAATGCCAGATCGTCCTGCTTGATCTCGGGCCGCTTGACCTGAACCTTGGCACCGACCTTGAGCGCATCGCGCATCCATAGCGTCCCGGGCAGCGAGTACGCGGGCACCATCTTTTGAACCTTGCGAATGACAAAATTCAAGGCGCGGCCCTTGACATTGAGCATGCCGTCCGACAACAGGTCACCGATCTGGGTCAGCACGATGCGCTTGATTTGGGTGCCGGCCATCGCGTCTTGCAGCGTCTTGGCGAAATTTTCCATCACGACGATGGTCTCGGCGCCACTGTCCTTGAGTTGATGGTTCAATTCGCGCGGCGTGTAGAGCGGGTTCACGTTGACCACCACGGCGCCAATGCGCAGCACGGCAAACAGGGCCACCGGGTACTGGAAGGTGTTGGGCAGCATGATTGCCACGCGGTCGCCCTTCTTGACACCCTGACTTTGCAACCAGCCCGCAAACGCGTTGACCAGTCGATCCAGCCGGTCGTAGCTCATCTCCGTGCCGATGCTCACGAAGCCCGGACGATCACGGAACTTCCTGATGCACTCGTCAAAGTAGTCGTTGAGCGACTTGTACTTGTGCAAGTCGATGTCATGGGCCACGCCCTTGACATACGAGGACAACCAAATGCGGTTGGTGGTGCCGTCAGGATTGACGATCGAATTGTGGGCCGCCACGGCGGCCACGGATGGTTGTGTCATCTGGTGTCTCCTCTTTTGCCCGTTTGCCTAAGCAAGTCTATCAACTTGGATCTGGTTAACGCTCCAAAATGGCGACCACGCCCTGGCCACCAGCCGCGCAGATCGAAATCAACCCGCGCCCAGAGCCTTTTTGCGCCAGCAGCTTGGCCAATGTGGCCACGAGGCGTCCGCCCGTGGCGGCAAACGGGTGACCAGCGGCCAGCGAACTTCCGTTGACGTTGAACTTGCTGCGGTCGATCGAACCCAGAGCTTGGTCCAGGCCCAGGCGCTCCTTGCAGTACTTGGGATCTTCCCAAGCCTTGAGGGTGCACAGCACCTGGGCGGCAAAGGCTTCGTGGATCTCATAGAAATCGAAATCCTGCAAGGTGATGCCCGCGCGTTTGAGCATCCGAGGCACAGCGTAGGCCGGGGCCATCAGCAGGCCTTCTTTCTTGTTGAAGAAGTCGACGGCCGCCACTTCAGCGAAGGTGATGTAGGCCAGCACGGGCAGGTTGTGCGCCTTGGCCCATTCTTCACTGCCCAGCAGCACTGCGGAGGCGCCGTCGGTCAGGGGCGTCGAATTGCCAGGGGTCAGGGTGCCCTGCCCCGGCGCGACCTTCGCGTCAAAGCAAGGCTTGAGCGTGCGCAGCTTCTCAATGGTCAGATCAGGGCGCAGATTGTTGTCCTTGTTGACGCCCTTGAACGGTGTCAGCAGGTCAGCGAAAAATCCTTCGTCGTAGGCGCGGGCCAGATTCTTGTGACTGTTGAAGGTCATCTGGTCCTGATCTTCGCGGGCGATGCCCCATTCGCGGGCCATCAACTCGGCGTGCTCACCCATCGACAGTCCAGTGCGGGGCTCGCCGTTCTTGGGGATGTTGGGCTTGACCAGCATGCTGGGGCGAATTTTGGAAATGATCGACAAACGCTGCCCGGTGGTCTTGGCACGATTGGCTTCCAGCAGGATATTGCGCATCTTTTCGTTGATGCCGATGGGCGCGTCAGAGGTGGTGTCCACACCGCCGCCAATGCCGCACTCAATGTGCCCCAACGCGATCTTGTTGGCCACCAGCATGATGGCCTCCAGGCCCGTACCGCAGGCCTGCTGCAGGTCATAGGCGGGGGTTTCGGGCGACAAGGTAGTTGACAGCACTGACTCGCGCACCAGGTTGAAATCACGCGAGTGCTTCATCACGGCACCGCCGGCGACTTCGCCCAGACGCTCGCCATGCAGGTTGAAGCGGTCGACCAAACCTTGCAGCGTGGCGGTCAGCATTTCCTGGTTGGACACGTTGGAATAGACCGTATTGGAGCGTGCAAACGGAATGCGGTTGCCACCGATGATGGCGACGCGACGAATGGTGTTCATAAAGGATTCCTTGATTGGAAACAGGACAATGTTTAAAGAAGAGAAGATCAGTACGTGAGACGGCCACGCAGATGCGGCTTGTCGCCCTTGGAGTTGCGCACCTCGAACAGCGCCCCCGACTCATTGCGCGCGGACCACAATGAAGCGCGAGCGGGTAGGAACAAAGGCGTCTTGAATTCGACGATCGCCTCAGCCTGCTCGACGGGCTCGCGCGGCATCAAGGTGGCCAACGCACGGGCCTTGGTCCACATGCCGTGGGCAATAGCACGCTTGAAGCCAAACATCTTGGCGGTAATGCTGGAGAGGTGAATCGGGTTGATGTCGCCGGAGACGTGCCCGTAGCGGCGACCAATACCGCCGGCCGCGAAGAAGTCCGCCTGATGGAACAGCGCCGTGTCCTCGCCCAGTGCCGTGGCAAACGCGTCCCCCCTGGGTTGGCGCACCCCCATGCGCAGCAGGAATTGCGTGCCTTCCCACACCAATTCATCCTTGCGCAAAGCGCGCATGCCCAAGGTGAAGACCTGGCCTTTTTCGTGCGCCATCAAGGGGCCGGTGCTCAACTCAATGCGCAGTTCATCGCCCACATTCAGGCGCTGCAGTTGCCTGACGTTATTGCCCAGGTGCACCGTGCCCATGGCGGGCCAGGGGTAGTACTTGGAGCCGAAAAAAATCATCGACAAGGGAAAGGTCAGCATTTGCGGGTAGGTGATGGGCACACCATGCGCTCGACTGAAGCCGCACACCCTTGAATAACTGGCCAGTGGCCCTTCTTCTAGCACCACGCTGGGTCGCACATAGGTGACCTCGGATAGCGCCTCGATCACCCCGGGTCGCTTGCCGCTGGACTGCATTGCCCGCACATACATCGACACTGGGTTGGTCAGCTTTTTAACTTCGATGATTTTCATGACCGTTCAAGCACCGATCAGGCTTTGGCCGCACACCCGGATCACGTTGGCGGTGACGCCGCTGGAGGCCGGGCTGGCATACCAGGCGATGGCCTCGGCCACGTCGACCGGTTGGCCGCCCTGGCTCATCGAATTCATGCGGCGGCCAGCTTCGCGGATGGCAAACGGGATGGCGGCGGTCATCTGGGTTTCTATGAAGCCCGGCGCCACAGCGTTGATGGTGATGCCGCGCTCGGCAAAAATCGGTGCCGTGCTTTGCACCATGCCCACGACACCAGCCTTGGAGACTGCGTAATTGGTCTGGCCCATGTTGCCAGCCAGGCCGGAGATGGAGGACACACAGATGATGCGTCCACCCGCCTTGAGCGCCCCCGACTCGACCAACGCATCATTGATGCGCTCTTGCGTGGACAGATTGACGTTGACCACCATCTGCCACAGGGGCTCTTTCATGTTGGCGATGGTCTTGTCGCGCGTGATGCCGGCGTTGTGGACGATGATGTCCCAGCCACCCTGGGCCTTGGCCTCGTCCACCAGTTTTTGTCCGGCATCGGGGGCGCCGATGTCCAGAGCAATGGCGGTGCCGCCCAGTTTCTTGGCGACTTCGTCCAGACCGGCCTGCGCCTGAGGCACGTCCAGACAGATCACCTGGGCACCTTCACGGGCCATCACTTCGGCAATGGCCGCGCCGATGCCGCGTGAGGCACCGGTCACCAGCGCCTTCTTGCCGGCCAGCGGCTTGCTCCAATCGGACGGGGCCGCTTGCGGGCCAACGGGCTGACCGATTCGGATCACCTGGGCCGACACGTAGGCCGAGCGGGGCGAGAGCAGGAAGCGCAAGGTCGACTCGATGTTGGCTTCGGCACCTTCGGCCACATAGACCAACTGGGCGTTGATGCCTTTTTTCAGCTCCTTGCCCAACGAGCGGCTCAAGCCTTCCAGCGAGCGCTGAACGGTGGCCTGGCGCGGGCTCTTGCACAACTCAGGCTGGCGGCCAATGATGACCACACGACCACATGGCAATACCGAACGGGCGGCATCGTGGAAGAACCAGTACAGCGCGTCAGACTGGGTGCTGTCGTCCATGCCAGTGGCGTCGAACACCAGCGCCTTGACCTTTTCACCGGGCTTGGCGTCGCTGCCCCAACGGCCAGTGGTCAGGCCCTCTTTATTGGCCACGGACACCCATTGCGGCAGCTTGGCATGGGCCAGCGTCTGCGCGCCGATGGACTTGAACGCCTTGGCCAACTCGGCCAGCATGGGCGTTTCGCCCAGGCCGCCAATCAGCACAGGGCCTTTGATGACCGGCTGACCTTCCTTGTAGCGCTCCAGCGGCAAGGGCTTGGGCAGGCCCAGGGCGTTGACGAGTTTGGCGCCCATGGCGGAATTGGCAAAGTCGATGTATCCGTCTTTCATGCTGATCTCTTTTTATAAAAAATCGGGGCCGGCTTGCGTAACCGACGCGGTTTGGGTGGAATCAAGAGGAGGGAGAACTCGCAACCCGATCAGGCTGCGTTGCGGGCATAGAAGAAGGGGGCTGGCCAGGAAACCCCGGTATCTTCAGAATGTGCCCAAATAAGGTGTTGTGTTCGGCATCGGGCAGCGGCGCCTTCAAAGCGGCCACCATCAGGGACGCCAACCGCGTCAGGATGAGGGACTCGTCGTCGCCCTCGCCTCGCGTGAAATCGCGGATCAAGCGTTGGGTGTTGCCCCCGGCCAGAATGCCCGACAAGGCACCCATGGCGAAGTGCAGGCGAAAGCCCAGTTCGCCGCGACTCAGATCAGGCAAGGTGCGCTGAAAGGCCACGAAAAATCGCCCCAGCGTCTCGACATAGTGGTTGTTGATGAAATCTCGCACCAAAGACGATGGGTCGGTGTAGGCCCGCCCCAAAAAATGCAGATAGCGCTCGGCCGTCGGGCCGTCGCCCCGAAAAATCCGCACAGCGGGGAGAAACATCGCCACCAGCACATGCTCGCAAGTCAGGTCATCACCCAGATTGGCCTCAAACCATTCCAGCATGGCCACGCGTTGGGCATTGAGGGGATCGAGTTGCCGGGCCAGCACGGCCTGGATCAGGGCGTCCTTGCTGCCAAAATGGTAGTTGACTGCGGCCAGATTGACCCCCGCCGCCGTGGTGATCTGCCGCATCGACATGGACTCGAACCCGCCGTTCACGAACAGGGCTTCCGCCGCGTCCAGGATGCGCGTCTTTGTATCGGCAGGCGACAAACGTGTCGAGGCCTGAGGCATGGTCAACGGGTCTCCAAGGTACACACAGTACGAACGTTTCAAACGTTCGTTTTATCGTTGGGTGCGTATGGTATGCCAGACCGGCGCCTTTGCACCACAAAGGCCCTCAGAAAATTGCCGACTCCCCCAATATCCGGGGGAGCGGCCACAGCCATGTCGTGAACAATTCCTCAGTCTGTCACCTGCCGCCCCGAGCAGGCAAGCATTCCCCCTTGGGTAAGCGGATGCCCCAGACGACGGGCACGACGCCTTTGACCCAGCTTGGCGGGATCAGAACCATGTCGGGCGTGTGGATGACATCCGGCGGCAAATCCTGGGCCAGGTGGCGCATGACCACGCTGCCCTTGGCTTGCATGTCGGCTTCATCGATCCAGGGGCTGTCACGAAGAGAGCCCTCTTGCAGGACGGCTGGGAAGCCTTGCCCGAATGCAGACACTTGCCCGCCTTCAAAAAACGGGGCATCCAGGTAACGCAAGGCACAAGCAGGCGCAGCATGTTGCCAATCCGCCCCAACACGGTCAGCGAGCTCACGCGCCGGATAGCCCTGCGCCGCACCCGGCGCATGCAGGCGCTCACCAGCCGGCGACGCGGCCACCAGAAACGAGATGCCCTGAACGAGTGCGACCGTCAGCACCAGGGCGCGCACGGGCACCATGTCGAAATAAGCGCCAAACCAGGCCACCAGCGCCAGGGATGCGAACTGGAAGGTCTGAACTCCCCACTGCGCGTGCAATTTGGAGCCGCCCCAAATATCCATGGCCAGCACAAAAACCAATGGCACGAACAGCAAGCCCTCCACCCAGGCACGCAACGGCGCGCGGCTGGCGGCGGGCTTGTTGGCATCGGCCTGTACGCCGCGTAGCCCATGAGCGCGCCCCACCCAGATCAGCAAGACCACCAGCGCCGGCGCCAGCATGCGCAACTCGGAGACCACGAACTGACCCATGCGCATCGACTCGCTCTCCCCTGCACCGCTGCCAAGCTGGTGCGTGGCGTATGCCAGCGCGTTGGTGTGGCCCGTTGCCATCCACCACAGCGGTGGCGTGCACACCAGGGCCCCCATCACGATGGCCATGGCCACGCCCTTGCGTGAAGCCAGCGATTCCAGACTGCCGCTGCGCCACAAGGCCCACAACACCCCCACCAGGGGCACCACCGCCTGCAATTTGGTAGACATGGCCAAGCCTGCTGCCAGACCCGCTGCCGCCCAGCTGGCCTGCTCGTTGCGCCTTGCTGCCCGCGCGGCGAAGTACACCGTCATCGCGATGGTCATCACCAGCACGGTGTTGTGGTTGTAGATCCATGCGCGCCAGCCAAAAGGCTGCTGCAGGCCCCAAAGGCCCGCAACGCACAAGGCCAGGGTTGCAGGCATCAACTCGCGGGCAGCCAGATAGGTGAAGATGCCCGTCAGGCCGATGCACAAGGCAGACAAGCCATAGAGCGTGGCGGGCTTGGCGGGCAACACGGTTTGCGCCAGCATGAACAGCCAGGTAGGCAGCGGCGGGTGCTTGGGGTAGCCCAACTGCAAGGCGTGCGCCCAGACGAATTGCTCGGCCATGTCGTGGTGCAAGGCCGTGTGCGAGTGCGCAGACAAAGCCACCCATGCCGCGACCAGCAAAAGCATGCACAAGGACACCAGCCCAGGGCGGCCCCAAGCAGAGGAACAAGAGAGGGTGTTTTCCGTGTCAGGGCAATTGCATGTACTTCGCATGGCCGGGAGTCTAAACGCGCTAAAGTCTTCCGCCTGAGCGAAACGAACAGGAACAGCGCGAGAGACTCATCCCCATGGCCACCATCCTGTACCTCACCCAGATCCAGTTTGAGTTCGGCGCGATCCAGCTGCTGGCGACCGAGTGCGAGCGTGTGGGCATGCGGCGCCCCATGATCGTGACCGACGCGGGTGTGCGCGCGGCGGGTGTCTTGCAAAAGGCGCTGGATGCGGTCAAGGACCTGCCCGTGACCGTGTTCGACCAGACCCCGCCCAACCCCACCGAGGCGGCCGTGCGCGCGGCGCATGAGGTCTGGCAGGCCAACCAGTGTGATGGCCTGATCGCCGTGGGCGGTGGCTCCAGCATCGACCTGGCCAAGGGCCTGGCCATCATGGCCACGCACCCCGGGCCGCTGAAGACCTACGCCACCATCGAAGGTGGCTCGCCCAAGATCACGGCGCAGGCCGCGCCCTTGATCGCCGTGCCCACCACCGCCGGCACCGGCAGCGAAGTGGCGCGCGGCGCCATCGTGATCGTGGACGACGGCCGCAAGCTGGGTTTCCACTCGTGGCACCTGATGCCCAAGGCCGCCATCTGCGACCCCGAGCTGACGCTGGGCCTTCCGCCCTCGCTGACCGCCGCCACGGGCATGGACGCCATCGCCCACTGCATGGAAACCTTCATGGCACCGGCCTTCAACCCACCTGCCGACGGCATCGCGCTGGACGGCCTGGAGCGCGCCTGGGCCCACATCGAGCGCGCCACGAAAGACGGCAGCGACCGCGAGGCCCGCCTGAACATGATGAGCGCCTCCATGCAAGGCGCCATGGCCTTCCAAAAGGGCCTGGGCGCGGTGCACAGCCTGAGCCACAGCCTGGGCGGCGTGAACCCCAAACTGCACCATGGCACGCTCAACGCAATGTTTCTGCCGGCGGTGGTGCGCTTCAATGCCAGTGCGCCGTCCATTCAAAAAGAGCGGCGTCTGGAGCGCATGGCCCGCGCCATGGGCCTGCGCAGCGCTGGTGACATCCCCGACGCCATCCGTGATCTGAACGCCCGCCTGGGCTTGGCCAAGGGCTTGAGCGAACTCGGCGTGCAGCGCGACTGGTTTGACCGCATTGTGGCGGGCGCCCTGCTGGACCACTGCCACAAGACCAATCCGCGCATCGCCACGGAACAAGATTACGTTGAGCTGCTGTCTGCCTCGATGTGATCCGGTGCGGCTTTGTCGGGGTTGAGGCTGGCCACCCGCGTGACCATCACCTGGTCGATCTTGTAGCTATCGACATCCATCACCTCGAAGCGATAGCCACCCCACTCCACCGCATCGGTCCGCTTGGGGATGCGGCGCAGCATCACCATCAAAAAACCGGCCAGGGTTTCGTAGTCTTCCTGCAGGGGCAGTTCGTCCAGCCCCAAGGCTTGCAACACATCGGGGATCGGCGTGATGCCGTCGATCAACCATGAGTTGGTGTCGCGCTGCACGATCTGCTCTTCATCCATCGAAGTGACCAGCCCGCCCATCACTGTGCTCATCACGTCGTTGATGGTGATGATGCCCACCACCAGGCTGTATTCATTGACGATGACGGCCAGGTCTTCGCTGGCCTGACGGAACTGGGTCAGGACCTCGGACAGCGTCAACCTGTCTGGCACGACCAAGGTCTTGTTGATCAGGCCATCGACTTTCAGTGAAATGGGCTGGGCATTGAGCACGCGGCTGAGCAGGTGTTTGGATTCCACATAGCCGACCACATGGTCGATGTCGCCATCGCAGACCAGATAGGTTGAGTGGGGATACTGATCGATGCGGGCGCGAATCAGGGTCTCGCTGTCATCGAGCAGGAAATGGACGATGCGCTCGCGCCCGGTCATGGCGCTGGTCACGGTGCGCGTATCCAGCTCGAACACATTTTCGATGACCTGATGCTCGCGCGCGGCCAGCACACCCGCCTGCGCCCCGGCTTCGGCCATGGCGCGAATGTCCCCCGAGGTGATGGCGTCGTCGCGACGCTCAGGCAAGCCAAACAGCTTGAACAAACCGTCGGTCAGGCGACTGAAGAACCACACAATGGGCCGAAACACGGCCAGGAAAATCCGCATCGGGCCGACCACGCTGACGGCGACGCGTTCGGGTGCGACCATGCCCAGGCGCTTGGGGAACAGGTCGGACAAAAGAATGAACAGGCTGGTAACCAGCACAAAGGACAGCAGCAGGCCCACGGTTTCAGTCCGATCGGCCGGCATCTGTAAGGCGCGCAACACCCCCTGAAAGAACGGCGAGAAGGCTCCCTCGCCGATGATGCCGCCCAGGATGGCCACGCTGTTCTGACCGATCTGGATCACGGTGAAGTAATCACCTGGGTGGTCCTGCACGTCCATGACCTGCTGGGCGCGCCCCTCACCCTGGTCGAGCAGTTGTCTCAGGCGCACGCGACGCGAGGCGGCCACGGCCAGTTCGGCGGTCGAAAAAAAGGCACTCACCGCAATCAAGGCGGCGATCAACAGCAAGCTGATGGTCGGATCCATGGATTGAGTGTAGCCATCACAGTGGCAGGACCTCGTTGGCAGGACAGCCCCGGTTCAACCAATCATCCCAGTCACCGGCCAGCCGTTCGCTTTCGCTGACGGCGCCCTGCCATTTGCGCACGCGGTCCGAGTAGTCAATTTGCGTGAAGTCGGTGCGGTCGGGCAACTTGCCACCCGGCAATCGAGCCACCCATTGCGGATTGGGCGCCAGCAACACAAGGTTGCTCAAGCCCGACGTCGGGCGGTGACGCCGCTGGAATGACTTGTCCAGCCATCCAGGAATGATGGCCTGTTGAAAGTGGGGGTACAGCACCAGGCCCTTGGCCATCGAGGCGTAATTCCAGTGAAAGTGATAGTCCACCATGCCGCCATCCCAGTGGGCACCCGGGACGGCGCCAGGGATGTTGCGCACGGCATCCAGCCAAAACGGGATGCTGCAGGACGCCTGCATCGAGGCCATGAAGTTCTCTTCGGTCAAGGCCAGATGCGCCGTGGGCAGGTCTCGCAAGGCCACAGGCAAGGTCTCGCCGGCAGTCGAAAACACCGTGCGCTCAAGGAAGCCTCCTACGCATTTGCGTGACAGCGCATTGCCCAGCGCCATGCCTGCAAACCCCAAGGGGGTGCGAATGGGCGAGCCGGATCTAAGGATTTGCCGCCCGCGCGAAGTCACCACATGCAGGTGCCACCAAGGGTGCTTCAGGAGTTGCGCCACGTCAGACCCGAAGAAATTCTTCAGGCCCTGGGCAAAGGCCTCGCTGACGCGCTCGGGCGAGGGCATCTTGCGGCCCGCTTCGGGCTCGTAATACTGGTGGATGTAGTCGTGGGCCAGGCGGGCAAAGGCCTGAGCCGGATTGGGCATGGTGGCCGTGGCCATGCGCCAGGCACCGATGGAGGCGCCGACCAGGTGCACCGTCCGATTTGATTGTGGGAGCCACTGGCCGAACACATGCCGATCCAAGTGCGACAGGATGAGCCCCTTGGGTCCGCCGGCAGCCGCCGGAATGAGGCGAACATCGCGAGGTCGTAGACCCTGCTGTTGAAGGTGCCGAAGGGCTGCAGGGCCCGCATGTATATGCAGGGCTTTCATGCCCCGAGAATACCGCAGCCTCAGGTCGGGCGAACGCGGCATGGCAGGGCCAACCGACCCTGGACTGAGCAACTCAGCCCTCCGAGCAGACGTTCAGCCAGGCCCGCGCCGCATGCGACAGGTAGCGATCCGCCATCCATATCTGCCCAACCGTCCACTCCAGCCCAGGGGCATGGACCTGACGGATCACCACATCCTCTGAAAATTGCAAGAGGGCTAGCAAGGGTTGGGGCAACAAGGCCGTGCCCAGGCCGGCCACGGCCATGGACAGTAAAAAATCCCACTGGCCACTTTGGGCAATGACCTGCGGGACAACCCCCTCCGCATCAAAGGCGCTGCGCAACCGGCGAGTCAGCGAATAGTCGTCACTGAACATGAGCACCGGCTGCTGATGCAGCGCCTTCAGCGAGGGTCGTTTGTCCTTTGCCCAAAGCGACTGCGTCGTGCCGACCAGGCAGATCGGATACCGCCCCAGCTCGAACGATGCCAGCCGGGCATCCGCAGCAGCTGGCAACACGGTGACACCCACCTCCAGTTCGCCGCTGAGAACCCGTTGCTCGATGACCTGCCCGCCCGCCTCCACCACATTCAGCGTGATCTGCGGATGGCGCTCCTTGAAACGCTTGATGAGTGGCGGGAAGAACACGTTGACCATGGGCGGGATGCCCACTGTCAACTCACCTCGCGCAAGGTCTGACAAGTCGGCCACATCCCGGCTCAGGCGCTGCACCACCGCCAACGCCTCCTGCCCTCGGTCAAACACGATCTGGCCAACATCGGTCAGCCGCACGCTGCGCCCCTCGCGGATGAGCAGCGCCTGCCCGACCTCGTCCTCCAGTTGACGCACCATCTTGCTGACGGTGGACTGCGTCACGCACAGCTGCCCGGCCGCCAGCGTGAAGCTGTGCTGGCGAACTGTTTCAACGAAATACCGGAGCGCGCGCAGGTCCATGGTTCGACGCCTTCATGCATGAATTTATCGACTTTATTACATGAATATAAGTCGCACCAAGAATACACGCCGATTTCTATACTGCCCAACAAATAACGTTCGTCGACATCGAATCGACCTCACGGCAAAGCTCGCTGACAGCGTGGAGACCGCATGTATCAAGACCGTATTCGAATGGCCCGCCTGCGTGACAAAGTCATGTCGGCCCAGGACGCCGCCACCTTCTTCAATGATGGGATGACCGTCGGCATGAGCGGCTTCACCCGCGCCGGTGACTGCAAAGCCGTCCCGCTGGCGCTGGCCGATCGGGCCCGCCAGGAACCGCTGCAGATCACGCTGATGACCGGCGCTTCGCTGGGCAATGACACCGACAAGGTGCTGGCCGAAGCCAATGCCATCTCACGCCGGCTGCCCTTCCAGGTGGACGCGACCCTGCGCCGCAAGATCAATGCTGGCGAGGTGATGTTCCTGGATCAGCACCTGTCCGAAACCGTGGAACAACTGCGCAGCGGCCAGCTCGCCCCGATCGACATTGCAGTCATTGAGGCCACGGCCATCACCGAAACCGGCGCCATCGTGCCGACCACCTCGGTGGGCAATTCGGCCAGTTTTGCCATTCTGGCCAAAAAGGTGATCGTGGAGATCAACCTGAAGATGCCAACGCAACTGGAAGGCCTGCACGACATCTTCATTCCGACCTACCGGCCTCATCGTCAACCCATTCCGTTGATCTCGCCCGAGCAGCGCATTGGGGTGCCCTACATCGCCATCGACCCGTCAAAAATTGTCGCCATCGTGATCACGGAAAAGGCCGACAGCCCATCCAACGTGCTGCCACCCGATGGCGAGACCCAAGCCATCGCGGGTCACCTGGACGAGTTCTTGCGCAGCGAGGTGAAAGCGGGTCGCCTGTCACCCGCCTTGCAGCCGCTGCAATCGGGCATCGGGACCATTTCCAATGCGGTGTTGCATGGTCTGATCGACTCGCCGTTCAAAGACCTCAAGATGTACTCCGAGGTGCTGCAGGACAGCTCGATCGAGTTGCTGGACAGCGGCCGCATGACCTTTGCCTCGGCCTCGTCCATCACCCTGTCCAAGGCCAAGTACGAGCATGTACTCAAGCACATCAACGACTACAAATCACGCCTGGTGCTGCGCCCGCAAGAGATCAGCAACCACCCCGAAGTGATCCGACGCCTGGGCCTGATCACCATCAACACGGCCCTGGAAGTCGATCTCTACGGCAACATCAACTCCACCCACGTGGGCGGCACGCACATGATGAACGGCATTGGCGGCTCGGGCGACTTTGCCCGCAATGCCCACCTGTCGGTGTTCGTCACCAAATCCATCGCCAAGAACGGCGCGATCTCCAGCGTGGTGCCCATGGTTTCGCACGTGGACCACACCGAACACGATGTGGACATCATCGTGACCGAGCATGGCCTGGCCGATCTGCGTGGCCTGGCACCGCGCGAACGCGCCGTGACCATCATTCGCAACTGCGCCGACCCGCACTACCGGGGGGCGCTGCAGGACTATTTCAGCACCGCCTGTCGCTTGGGTGGCCACACCCCCCATGTGCTGCACGAGGCGTTTGCCTGGCACACCCGCTACCAAGAGAGCGGGCGCATGCTGGGTTGAGCCACACCGAACACGCGGCGCCATGAGCGCCGTGCTGTGGCCTTGACTCGATCAGCGCTTGGTCTGTAGCTTGGCGAATGCGGCCGCCATGGCCGACTGTCCCGACGACGGCCCCTGCCCACCACTCTGTGACGCCCCGCCACGCGGCGGCGCCGAGCGCTCGTTGCGCGCCGCAGGCCGGTAGTTGTTGTCGCCCTGGCCGGCCGCGCCTTTGGCGGGCATGGCGGCGTCCAACTTCATGGTCAGCGAAATGCGTTTGCGGGCCAGGTCCACTTCGAGCACCTTGACCTTGACGATGTCGCCGGTCTTGACCACTTCGCGTGCGTCGGTCACGAACTTGTTGGACAACTGGCTGACGTGGATCAGGCCATCCTGGTGCACGCCCAGGTCAACAAACGCGCCGAACTGCGCCACGTTGCTAACGGTGCCTTCCAAGACCATGCCTTCCTGCAGATCCTTGATGTCGTCCACGCCGTCGTTGAAGCGCGCCACCTTGAAGTCGGGACGCGGGTCGCGGCCGGGCTTTTCCAACTCGGCCAGAATGTCCTTGACCGTGACGATGCCGAACTTGTCATCGGCAAATGCTTCAGGGCGCAGCGTACGGATCACGTCCGAGCGACCCACCAATTCCATGATGGGTTTGCCCGTGGCCTTCATCATTCTCTCGATGACGGGATAGGTCTCGGGGTGTACGCCCGACATGTCCAGGGGGTTATCGCCATCGCGGATGCGCAGGAAGCCTGCGGCCTGCTCAAAGGTTTTGGCGCCCAGGCCGGCCACGTCCATCAACTGCTTGCGGTTCTTGAAGGCACCGTTGGCATCGCGCCAGCGCACGATGCTGTTGGCCACGGTGCTGCTCAGGCCCGACACGCGCGACAGCAGTGGCGCCGAGGCGGTATTCAGGTCCACGCCCACCGAGTTCACGCAGTCTTCAACCACAGTGCCCAGAGTGCGGGCCATTTCGCTCTGGTTCACGTCATGTTGGTACTGGCCCACGCCGATGCTCTTGGGGTCGATCTTGACCAGTTCGGCCAGTGGGTCTTGCAAGCGGCGGGCGATGGACACGGCGCCACGCAGGCTCACGTCGAGGTCGGGCAATTCCTTGCTGGCGAACTCAGAGGCCGAATAGACTGACGCACCGGCTTCGGACACCACGACCTTGTCGATCACCGTGCCCGGCGCCAGTTGCTGGATGCGCTTGATCAGGTCGGCGGCCAGCTTGTCAGTTTCGCGGCTGGCCGTGCCATTGCCAATGGCAATCAGGTTAACGCCATGCGTGGCGCACAGGCGGCCCAGCGTGTGAATGGAGCCTTCCCAGTCCTTGCGCGGTTCGTGCGGGTAGACCGTGGAGGTATCGAGCACCTTACCGGTGTCACTGACCACGGCCACCTTCACACCGGTGCGAATGCCAGGGTCCAGGCCCATGACGACGCGCTTGCCTGCTGGGGCGGCCAGCAACAGGTCGCGCAGGTTTTCAGCGAACACCTTGATGGCGGTTTTCTCGGCCTCTTCCCGCAGGCGCGAGAACAGGTCGCGCTCCAGGCTCAGGCTGAGCTTGACCTTCCAGGTCCAGGCAATCGTCTTGCGGATCAGGTCGTCGGACAGGCGCTTGCTGTGGCTCCAGCCCAGGTGGCGCGCAATGCGGCCTTCGGCGATGCTGGGCTGGCCGGGCACGATTTCTTCGTCCAGCACCAGCTTGGCGTCCAGGAATTCGAGCGTGCGGCCACGGAACACCGCCAAGGCACGGTGCGATGGCACGGTGCGGATGGGCTCGTCGTAGTCAAAATAGTCGCGGAACTTGGAGACATCGGGGTTTTGCTCGTCCTTGCCGTCCATCAATTTCGACTTGAACAGGCCCTCCTCCCACAGCCACTCGCGCAGCTTGCCCACCAGTGTGGCGTCTTCGGCCCAGCGTTCGGACAAGATGTCGCGCACGCCGTCCAGAACAGCCAGCACATCGGCAAAACCGCCTTCGGCGTTGATGAAGACCTCGGCCTGCGCTTTGGGGTCCAGCGTCGGGTCGGCAAACAGCTTGTCGGCCAAGGGCTCAATACCGGCTTCGCGGGCAATCATGGCCTTGGTGCGGCGCTTTTGCTTGTAGGGCAGGTAGAGGTCTTCCAGATCCTGTTTGGTGGCCGCCTGCTCAATGGCTGCGCGCAACTCAGGTGTGAGCTTGCCTTGTTCGTCAATGCTCTTGATGACTGCCATGCGGCGCTCTTCCAGCTCGCGCAGGTAGGTCAGCCGAGCCTCAAGGTCACGCAATTGCGTGTCGTCCAGGCCGTCGGTGGCCTCCTTGCGGTAACGGGCAATGAAGGGCACCGTGGCGCCCCCATCGAGCAGCGCCACCGCTGCGTTGACTTGAGCAGGCCGAACCTTGAGTTCGGCGGCCAATTGCATCAGGATCTTGTCCAAGCGTGTGCCTTGCAAATAAAGTTCAAGCGAATCACCAAGGGGGGGGGCAGTTTGCCATAGCCAGGGGCTGACGCTGGCCTGCACGGGGCTTGGGCGACAATAGCCTCTTCGCACTCTCGCGTTTTGCTGGTTTTTGCCGTTTTTTCTGGCCATGTCCTTGATCCCCTACGCCCTGTCCCGCGCCGTCTTGTTCAATCTTGACCCGGAGGTCGCCCACGAGTTGACGATGGGTGCCCTGGCCCGCTTTCAGAACACCCCTCTGGCATGCGCCTGGGGAGTCCGTCGAGTGGATGACCCCGTAGAGGTTGCCGGCCTGAAATTTCCCAACCGCATTGGCATGGCCGCGGGTCTGGACAAGAACGGTCGCTGTATTGATGGTTTGGGCGCCATGGGGTTTGGGTTTGTCGAGGTCGGCACCGTCACCCCCAAGGCACAAGCCGGCAACCCCAAGCCGCGCATGTTCCGCCTGCCGGAGGCCAATGCGCTGATCAACCGCCTGGGCTTCAACAATGAGGGCCTGGATGCCTTTCTGGCCAACGTCAAGCGCGCGCGGTTTCGCCAGCAAGGTGGCATTTTGGGGCTGAACATCGGCAAGAACGCCGCCACGCCCATTGAACATGCGGTGGACGATTACCTGATCTGCCTGGAAGGCGTGTACCCCCACGCCGACTACGTGACGGTCAACATCTCCTCGCCCAATACCAAGAACCTGCGCGCGCTGCAAAGCGACGAGGCGCTGGACGCGCTGTTGGGCCAACTGCAGACGCGCCGCCAGGAACTCATCAAGCGTCACGGCCGCACGGTGCCCATGTTCGTGAAGATTGCGCCTGATCTGGATGAAACCCAGGTCGGCGTGATCGCTGCCACGCTGCAAAAGAATGGCATTGATGGCGTCATCGCCACCAACACCACCATTTCCCGAGAGGCCGTCAAAGGCCTCAAGCACGCCGAGGAAGTCGGCGGCCTGAGCGGTGCGCCGGTGCTGGAGTCCAGCAATCAGGTCATCCGTCAGCTGCGTGCGGCGCTGGGCTCGCGCTATCCGATCATTGGGGTGGGGGGCGTGATGAGCGCCGCCGATGCGCGATCCAAGCGCGACGCAGGCGCAGACCTGGTCCAGATCTACACCGGCCTGATCTACAAAGGCCCGGATCTGGTCACCGACTGCGCCGTGGCCCTCAAAGGCGGAGCTTAAAAGCTGAAAGAGTCAGCCGAAGCCGGGAAGTCAATCAGGCGCAGGGACGTTTCAAGCGCCTCCTGGCATTCCTGCAAGGTCACATTCAGGGCTCTTGCGTAGCGGGCGAAGCACTGTTGCAGCAGCGCCTGACGCCGCGCCGACCCGACGCTCACCGCCGCCACCAACTCATTGGCCAGACTCGCCACGGCACGCATCATCTCCAAGGCGTCATCCGGGCGACGAACCGGCAAAGTTTTGTTCAATGGGCGGGCCGCCTGTTGAAGTTTTTCGTCCAGGCCCCAATGGCGCATCACCGCGACCGACAACTCGGTCATGTCAATGCCCAGCACGGCCGCTGCGGCAGCCGCCATGGTCATGCCCGGCGCGGGTGGGCTGTCGGGGGCCGGTGGCGGGCCAGGCTGCATCAAGCGGTCGATCTGCCGCGCCTCGTCCGGAAAGTGGTAACGCACCAGCAGCGGGCCCAGACACTGGGACATGGCTGACACCAGGGCTTCCTCATCATTGATGGCAAAGGGCGCGAGCAAACGCGCCATGTGACCGGCAAGGCAGGCACGACGCAGTTCAGCTTCAAGTGCCGATTGCGAGCCATCGGCAGGGATGCCCGTGGCGTGGGCTGTCGCCGCTGCCAGTACGCCCGGCCATGGGCGCAAGCTGCCCGCGACCTTGCGCAAGTTTTGATGCCCCAGCAATACGATCGCGCGGGTGATGGTGCTGACGTGGTCATCGCTCGCACCGTTTTGAAACCGTGCGGTATTGACACTGCGCAACAACTCCCACACCAGCCCGGGGTCTTTGACGATGACGTCAACAATATCGTCGACACGAAGGGTTTCCTGGTTCAGGAGTTGGTTGAGCGAGCGCTCGGCCTGCGGTCGGTGGGGCAAGATGCCGACGGTATCGAGTCGGTCCAGCAACAAGACCAGCGGCCCGCCCGACTCTTGCTCACTGGCCGTAATCCAGCCCTGCAAGGCGGCCAGCAGGGTGCGTGCGTTGAGGTATCGCTGACGCTGCTGGCGGTCGGTGGCCCGGTTGACGATCGCCCTCAGCGTGTCGGGCACGGGTTGCGCGGCTGACCAGGGCAAACGCACGATTTCCCGCCCCACTCGCTGGGCCGCGCGGCCCAGGTCAGGATCGTCCAGTGCGGGTTGTCCTGCCAGCAGTTGGTGCATGAGCAACCCTGCCATCAACACATCGCGCTCGGCAGCCTCGCGTTGCTGCTGTCGCACCGTTCCGCCCTGGGGCGTGCCCGGCACATACGCCATCAAACCGACGCCCAAGCCAGCGACGCTGGCGCGGCCATTGGTGTCGATCAACACCGTATGAACGCCCAGATCGCGATGGGCAACCCCCGCCTCGTGGGCGTAGGCCAGCCCGTCCAGCACATCTACCATCCAGGCTGCGATTTCGTCCACGGTCGGAGGGGACCCTGCCGACAAACGCTCCGCCAGGGTGACGTGGGTGTCCCGCCGATAACTGACGACGGGCCAGTTGTCCTTGGAGACGACCTCTTGCACCGGTGCCAGGCGGGGGTGAACCAGTCGTGCTGCCGCCTGAACGTTCTGCGTCCAGTCATTCAATGCCTGGGAGTCGTGCGGCTGAACGCGCGGAACACACAGCAGAACTTCCTTCTCCAGACGGGGATCAATGGCCAGCCAACTGCTGGCCGCCAAACTGCGGCCGAGCATTTGATGCAACTCAAAGCGCCCCAAGTGGGGCGGCGTCGGCATTGATGGTGGCGTGACCGGGGCCATAGTGGAATTTCATTTGGGATCAGATCAATCCCCTGTGGACCCGATTGAACCCTAATAAAGCTGATTTTCAAACCCCGTTCTACGGGGCATAACGCAGCCTTTTTTTACCATGCAAACTCAAGCAGCCGCCCATCTCCCGTGATGAAAGCCCCGCGCACACGCTCGCCAGGCTGCAGCGCCGACACTGCGTCAATGTACTGACGCATCTGGGCCTGGTAACTGGGAAGGTCTTGCGGACGGTGCTGAAGCTTGTAATCGAGCACCCACCACTCATGCCCACCGGCGCCAGAGGTTGCCTTGCGGGCGATCAGCCGATCAATGCGCAGCGTGCGCCCTTCGTGGATCAAGCCAACTTCATTGCCAGCCCAGACCAGACCATCGGGGTCCAGCCAGGGCGCCAATTCGACGTTGTTCAACAAACCATTCACCAAGGTCTCGGCTCGATCGACCAGACTGATCGACGCAGACACGGCCTGACAGGCGGCGAGCACCGTTTGCCTGACGCGAGACGGCTGGCGTTGTGGCACCGCCAGCGCGGTCAACCATTCCAGGGCTTTGTGAACAACTTGGCCGAGCGCGGCAGCATCGTCATCGGCCAGGCTTGGCGCAGAGTCCATGGCCGGTTCAGCCGTGGCATTCGATGTCGCCAGCGGCAAGGTCGGCAAAACGCGCAGCTGCGCCATAGGCGAAGCGACAACATCCCCCGTGCCAAGGTGCTTGGGCGACCACGGCTCGTCTTCACCCATCGCCTGCGCATCCCTCAAGCGCTGCCACCAACTGCCGTGGCGATTGGCCGCGCGCGGCTCGGTGCGGCTGAACACCAGTTGCTCACGAGCACGCGTCAAGGCCACATACAAGGCGTTGAGTTCCTCACGGCGCTGCGCAGCACGCTCGTGTTCCATGGCCGTTGCCAGGCTCGGCGGCGGATTGGCTTCTGAGCGGATAAAGGCACAGCTCAGCGGCCGGGCTTCGCTTTCGGGCCAGTCGACCATCACCGTGTGGCTGTTGGTCCGCCCCTCCGAGGCGTCAGCGTCCACGATGAACACCACCCGAGCTTCCAGCCCCTTGGCACCGTGGATGGTCAGCAATTGAACCGCCCCGGGGTGCACCCGACCAGGCAAGCTCAAGGGCAGACGTTTGAGCGCCCTCACCCAACGGTAGGGCGTGGCATCTCGTCCGCCATCCATGTCCAGGCACTGGGCCAAGAGGGCATCCACGTGCAGCATTGCCTGCGCCCGTTGGGACGTCGGCACACTGGCCACCAGGCGTTGTCGAACCTGGGCCTGGGTCAGAATGGCTTCCAGCAGGTCGTGCGGCGGCGCATTGCGCGCCAATGTTTGCCAGTCACTCAAGTGCCGAGCCACTTCGCTCATGGCTGGGTCTGCATCCGGCCAGTCCATCAAGGCATCCCACCACGATCGCTCAAGCTGGCGGGCACGTGCCGCCAATTGCATCAACGCGTCATCGCTCAGCCCAAATACTGGACTGCGCAACGCATGGGCCAAGGCCAGATCGAGTTGAGGAGACACCAAAACCTCGACCAGGGCCAGCACATCGCGCACCTCCGGGGTGTCGATTAGGCGGGTGTCTTCGGGGGCGACATGCGGGATGCCGTGCGCTTGAAGCGCCTCGGCCACCCAGCCCAACGTGGCGCGCTTGCGGCTGAGCACAAAGATGTCTTCGGGCTGGACGCCCTGCTCACGAACCATTTCGGCAATGGCGCGGGCGACATGCTCGGCCTCGGCCTGCTTGAGCGAAGTCTCGGGTGATTCTCGGGGCTCTGTCAGGGTGTCGCGCCAGGCTTCGGCGGGCGCGACCTCGTCCTTGCCACGCCGTGCCGCGGGCACACGCAATACATCGGGCAGGATCGACACCCGCGCCGCCGCGCCAGAGGCCGTGGTGTGCGTCCGAAAGCCTGGAAAGGCGCCCTCCTCCACCGCCCGGCCCATGACTTTGTTGAGCGCATCGATCACGCCCGGCGCGTTGCGGTAGGTGTGGTCGCAGGCCAGCAAATCGCCGTGCAGGCCATCAAGCACAAACAGTTTGGCCGCTTCAAAAACACGCGGGTCGGCACGCCGGAATCGATAGATGCTTTGCTTGGGGTCGCCCACCAAAAAAACGCGCATGGCGTGCTGACCACTGGCGCCACCGCCTGCGCCTGCATAACCGCCCAGCCAGGACTTGAGTGTCTGCCATTGCAAAGGGCTGGTGTCTTGAAATTCGTCCATGAGCAACTGGCGCACTTGGGTGTCCAGACGCTCCTGGATCCAGCCCGCCACGGAGGAGTCACTCAGCAAATACGAGGCGGCCAATTCCAGATCAACCATGTCGACCTTGCCTTGCTGCGCCTTAAGGCTGGCGTATTCCTCAAACAACGCGCGGGCCAGCAGGCACATGGCCTGGTGCATGGAATAGGCCTGGGCCTGCACCCGGGCCTGGCACAAGTCCACCAACCACGACTGGGCCCAGGCCAGTTCTGGGGCATCGCCCAGCTTCTTGCGCGGGGCATCGTCGGCCGTCAGCAAGGCCTCGCGTAAACTTTCGAACTGCGCCTGAACGCTGGAATGCCCCAAGGCCAGTTCCATCTCGACACCGGCGGTGCGCGCCAACTTGCCCGTGCTGCTGGCCAGCGCCTTGGCCAGGGCCCAGAGTTGATCGCGCACGGAGGGCTTCAACAAGGCGTCCAGCGGGTCGCTCACGCCCGCCCAGTTGGCGGACCATTCCCCCACCGACGCCACACTGCCCGTCAGGTGACCGGCCTGATCGGCCAGCGTGATTTCAAGGCGATTTGACAAGGCCGCTTGCAGCCAGGCTTCCGCATTGAATCGCCCGACTTCCCGCACCAAAGTCCGCAAGGACTCGGCTTCGCTGCAGTCTGACTCGGCGTCGAGACGGCGCAAAAACCGCCCCCACAGTTCGGGCCACAGCTCGCTGGTGTCCTCCACCAGATTCAGCTCGGGCGGCAGCCCCATCTCGGCCAAGGCGTCCAACGGCGCGGCGCGCACCAGTCTTGAAAACCAGCCATGGATGGTGTGAATCTCCACCCCGCGCCCGTCTTCCAGCCATTGGCGATACAGATCGGCCAGGGGTTGTGAGGCTTGCGCGGCCTGTTCAGGCGTGAGGCCGCGCAGCACCAGTTGCTCACGCCTCTGTTCATCGCCCGCCTGCGCAAACTCGCGCAACCATTGATGCAGGCGTTCACGCATTTCTCCAGCGGCCTTGCGCGTGAAAGTGATGGCGAGAATCTGCGACGGCGCCACGCCATCCAGCAGGGCACGCACAATGCGCGACACCAGCATCCAGGTCTTGCCAGCACCCGCACAAGCCTCAATCACCACGCTGCGTTGCGGATTGCAGGCCACCTGATAGAAGCGCTCGTTTGGCACCAAGGCACCATTGATGTAATAAGCCGCTTGAGTCATGGCTGCGTCTCCGTCACTGTCCAATGATCTCGTCGACACAAGCCGCGCACATCGCAGTATTCGCACGCCTTGCCTTCGCCCAGCGCAGGCAAGGCGGCACCGTTGACGATGCGCAGCAAGTCGTGCCGCACACCGTCGATCACGGCCTCGGCCGACCTCAGCACCTCAGGATGCTCCACCGCTGTCACGCCCTTTTCATCCAGGTGCAGATACATGGCTTCCAAGTTGAATATCAGTGGGGTTGGATCTAACGAGTCAATACTGGCTGGCGCGTGCTGTGCCAGCGCCGCATAAAAGGCCAACTGGGTGTCTTCCAATGCTTGCTTGACTATTTGCTTGAGGCCGTCCTTCGACCCGGTCTTGTAATCGATCACGCACCATGCGGCATCAGCCCCCTGCCCTCGGCGGTCCAGCCGGTCGATCTGACCATGCAGGCGAACGGTGATGCCATCGCTCACCTCAAGCGGCCACTGCACCGTCCGTTCGGCCTGCGCAAAACGCCAGCCGGCGTCGCCGGACTCAGTTGCACGCTCATGTTCATGCAGCCAGTCCACATAGTGCGCACCCAAGGCGTCAAGCGTGGCCGCATAGGGCATGAAATAAGGGCGTCGATTGTCTCGGTCAAAGCCCAACTGGGTGGTCACCAAGTCAGTGCTCATCTGCCACAACGCCAGGTCCTCTGACTTGGCCGGCTGAGTAGGCCCTTGAACGCGCTGCGCATGAAACTGCTGCAACACCCCATGCAGCCAAATGCCGAAGTCGGACCGATCCAGGCCCTCGTCCAATTCATCCAACGCCCGCAAGCCCAGCACATACTGGGCATAGAAGCGGTAGGGACACTGGCGCAACGCCTCATACGAGGTGGCCGTGATCTGCTCAGGCAGCGGCAGTCGCAGTCCCTCAGGACCGGCGCACCCCTCATCACCATTTAGCAAACGCGGCTGTGGCGGCTTGACCGGCGTGGCGAGCAACGTGAGTTCGGGCCGATCGTCGACCAAAGACGTCAAGCGCAGCCCCGTGTGCAGACTCCAGCGTTCAAACCAGGGGCTGGGCTCCAGCGGCTCTCGCCCATCGGCCTTGCGGCACAGGCAAGCGATCTGGGGTTGCGCCATCAACAAGACAAACGAAGCCCACTGCGCATCACGCAAGGTGGTCTTGGTAGGCAGCCCCATCTGTTCGCACAACGGTCCATGAACCCACCCCGGAACGCCATTCATCGCCCCCAACTGACCTTCGTCGGCACCTGGCATGACCACCGCACTGAAAGGCCGAAGCACCGCCCGCGTCATCGGCGTGACAACCACATCCACCCGGGCATCGCCGCTGGCTGCCGAGTCCATTTTGAAGGAGGACTCCTCCAGCACCTGGGCTACCCACCGACTCAAGCCTCGGCCATCCATGCTCAAAATGCCAGACAAGGCCGACCACGCCGGCGCATCACCCGGGCTTGATGCCTGCAATCGCAAAGCCTCCAGCGTTGCACTGCCCGCGTCGTCTTGCATCAAAACGCTCCAGGCACCGCAGCGCTGCAAGGCCTCGGCCACATGGCCGAGCAAAGTCGACAAAGGCAAGCGGCGCGATGCCCACAGCGGGCTCAACACCTGTACCGTTTGCCGAGCCAGGACCCACAACTGGCGGGCCGACTCGGGCATGGCCTGGCGCCCGCCAGGCAGCAACTCAGAAGCCGACTCCGACTGCATGGGCAACTGCAGCGTGGCCACCTCAACGTCCGGCCGAACCAGCGTCCAAGCCGCCAGCAGGCCATGTCGTCGGCACCAGGTTTCCAGAACCGCAATGGCCGAATCCAGCTCAGACGGAGACCCGTATTCCGGCCATTGCACCCAACCCGACTTCAGCCAGTCCAGCAAGTCATCTGTCGAAGCGTCAGGGCGAGATGCCTGCAACAGCCGCGTCACTGCGGCCCCGGCGCGCGTGGTGGAGAGCTTCCACCCTGTCTCGTCCGACACGGTCGCGCCAGCGCCTTCTAGCAACGCACGAATCCGTCGCACCAAACTGCGATCAATCGCGATCAGGGCCACCGGATCAGCGCCCCTTTCACGAGCCCGGCTCACGGCCGCCAATACTTGAGCAGTGGCCCGCTGCGCCTCCTCTTCAAAGTCCAGGCAGACCGCCAAGGCGGGGGCGGTACCCACCACTTGCGTGGCCAACACCCGCCCCGCTTCAGCAGTCATCCACAGCACCGGTGCGCCACAGCGAGCGGCATGCTGCAACACCGCGAGCATCACCGACGACTCACTCCCCGGCACGACCGCCTCCCCCGCCGTCACACCCACCCAGGCCGCCGCCTGATGAATGAATAAAGCATCCGTGGGCCACCGACCGTCGTCACTGCTGGAGGCCCACCCCAGCGCCCAGGCCAGCAGCAGACGCTCGCGCCCGCCTGGGCCAGTGGCGCCTCCCGGGTTCGATATTCCCAATGCGTCGCGACAGCAATCCCAGTACAACGGGCGCGTGTCAGGGGGGCGAGACTGAGCCACCCGCACCCACAAATGCGCGCTGTCAACCACCTGAGCCACTGCATGATCAAACGCCTGGCGATCTCGCTGCGCCCATTGCCTTCCCCAGTCCTGCGCCGTGAGGGCTTGCGTCACCAGCAAACGATCCAGCACCACATCCAGTGTTGGCGCCGGCCCCGCACCCATGCTGACGGCGGCATCGGTATCCTTGCGTTCAGGCCCCGGGGAAGACCACACCAGCGCATCAGCCAAGGTCGGCACCGTTTCAATGCGAGGCAACCAGCCGCCCACGGCACGCGCCCAAGCCTGGCGGGCCACCGGCAGCAAGGCCCCCACCGGCAGCAACACCACCACGTCCCGAGCGTCAAGGTCGTGCCGGACGCACCACGCGGCCACTTCAACCGCCCAATCGTCCCAGCAATCATGGGCTGAACGGCCCTGTGCCCAGGGCCAGGAAGTGGGCTGTAGATATTCGTTTTCGGAAATGCCTATGGCGGTCATAGCGGAAGGTCTCTTGAAGGCTGGCTCAGGCACCACATCTTCTGTGTCAGAATCTTTGCAACAGTTCTGGCGGCATTTTCAAGTTGCAGGCCATGCCAGATTCACCAAGGATAGTTCCATGAGCAGCGATCTGATCAAACACATCTCCGACGCATCGTTCGAAGCCGACGTTCTGCAAGCCCCCCTCCCGGTTCTGGTCGATTACTGGGCTGAATGGTGCGGCCCCTGCAAGATGATCGCCCCCATCCTGGACGAAGTGGCCAAGGATTACGACGGCCGCCTCAACGTGGCCAAGATGAACGTTGATCAAAACCGTGAAGTGCCCGCCAAATTTGGCATCCGTGGCATCCCTACCCTGATGGTCTTCAAGGACGGCCAGCTCGCAGCCACCAAGGTTGGCGCCTTGTCTAAAGCGCAGTTGATCGCCTTTGTGGATGCCAATCTTTAATTTCAGGCCGTCTTCTTTCTCGTTTTCTTTTCTATAATGAGCCCATCAGCTGTTATTCTGGCAGCTGGTTCTCGTCAAGCCAGATGGTTACTGACTGTCTGGCGGGTGTCACAGGCCAGCCGCTCCTTCCGTCTCTCGGATTAAGCGGCCGCATCACCCGGCCTGTGCCCCCCTGACAAAAACGTTTGGCCTTTGCTGGCCATTTTGTCTACCCACCCCCCGATTCACCCACGATTTGACCCCCACCGGTTGCGCAGCGACATCTTGTGATGCGACAACTTGATGGGTTTCGACAGGGTTCAACAAATGCATCTTTCTGAACTGAAGGCTTTGCACATCACCGAACTGGTGGCGATGGCAGAAGCCCTTGAGCTCGAGAACGTCTCTCGCATGCGCAAGCAAGAGTTGATGTTCGCCATCATGAAAAAGCGCGCCAAGGCGGGCGAGCAAGTCTTCGGAGACGGCGTCCTCGAAGTGCTGCCCGACGGCTTCGGCTTCCTGCGCGCCCTCGACATGAGCTTTCTGGCCAGCACGGACGACATCTACCTGTCGCCCAGCCAGGTGCGCCGCTTCAACCTGCACACCGGCGACATGGTCGAAGGTGAAGTGCGCGTGCCCAAAGACGGCGAGCGTTACTTCGCCCTGGTGAAGGTTGACCGCGTGAACGGCTTGTCGCCCGAGGTGAACAAGAACAAGATCATGTTCGAGAACCTCACGCCACTGTTCCCCACAGAGCAGTTCCGGCTTGAGCGCGACATCAAAACCGACGAGAACATCACGAGCCGCATCGTCGACCTGATCGCGCCCCTGGGTAAAGGTCAGCGCGCGCTGCTCGTGGCACCGCCCAAGAGCGGCAAGACGGTCATGATGAAAAATCTGGCCCATGCCCTCACCGCCAACTACCCGGACGTGCACGTGATCGTCCTGCTGGTCGATGAACGCCCGGAAGAAGTGACCGAAATGCAACGCACCGTGCGCGGCGAAGTCATCAGTTCCACCTTTGACGAGCCCGCACAGCGCCACGTTCAGGTCGCCGAAATGGTGATCGAACGCGCAAAACGCCTGGTCGAACTCAAGAAAGACGTGATCATCCTGCTGGACTCGATCACCCGCTTGGCCCGCGCCTACAACAACGTCCTGCCGTCCTCCGGCAAGGTGCTATCCGGTGGTGTGGACTCCAACGCCCTGCAGCGCCCCAAGCGTTTCTTTGGCGCGGCGCGCAACATCGAAGAAGGCGGTTCGCTCACCATCATCGGCACAGCCCTGGTCGATACCGGCAGCCGCATGGACGAAGTGATCTACGAAGAGTTCAAGGGCACCGGCAACTGCGAAATCCACCTGGATCGTCGCATGTCCGAAAAGCGCGTCTACCCGTCCATCCTGTTGAACAAGTCGGGCACCCGGCGCGAGGAGCTGCTGCTCAAGCCAGACATCCTGCAAAAGAGCTGGATATTGCGCAAGCTGCTCTACCCCATGGACGAAATTGAGGCGATGGAGTTCATCCTCGACAAGATGAAGTCCACCAAAAACAACCACGAATTCTTCGATTTGATGCGTCGTGGCGGTTGAGTTATAATTTTCGGTTTTCCGGCTGTCGGCAAGTGCGAATGCATGGTGCATGCGTGGCTACCGATCACCCCACAGCAAAAGGTTTGAAAGATGAAAGACGGCATTCACCCCAACTACCGCGACATGGTCTTCGTAGACCAATCCAATGGATTCAAGTTCGTGACCCGTTCGTGCGCTCCCGCGCGTGAAATGATGAAGATGGAAGACGGCCGTGAACTGCCATTGTTCAAGCTGGAAACCTCGAGTGAATCGCACCCCTTTTACACAGGCACTCAAAAGAGTGTGGACTCGCTGGGCGGTCGCGTCGAGAAGTTCCGCAACAAGTTTGCTCACCTCAAGAAGTAATTGTTTGGCTAGGATGTGCTTGCAGCACGCCTGCTGACTCAATGACTCAAAGGGCAGCTTCGGCTGCCCTTTTGCATGTTTGCTCCGCGTCCTGTTCTGTCTATTGCCCTGCCAGCCCCGCACCACGCCAACATGAGATCTTCGTCCCAGGGACAATCCGTCACCCCTGCATTGGTGACCCAGAAAGCCGTCAAGCGCATGCCGCGCTGGGCGTTGCTGCTGTTTTGCGCCGCCTATGTGCTGCCAGGGTTATTTGGGCGCGACCCCTGGAAAAATGCCGACATTGCCTCCTTTGGTCACATGTGGAGTCTCGCGCTGGGCCAAGCCTCATGGCTGCACCCCAACGTCGGCGGAGTCACCCCGATAGGTGGGGGCATCTTGCCCTACTGGCTCGGTGGGGCCTTTATTGCGATGCTGGACCCCTGGATTGATCCAGCGCTGGCCGCTCGCATCCCGTTTGCCGTGTTGCTGGTAGCCGTGCTGGCCTTGACGTGGTATGCCACCTACCATCTGGCACGAACTGATGCCGCGCAGCCTCTTCCGCTCGCATTTGGTGGAGAAGCCCGCCCCGCTGACTACGCCCGCGCAGTGGCCGACGGTGCGGTGCTCGCCCTGATCGCCAGCCTGGGTCTGTTGCAACTAGGGCACGAAACCACACCGGAATTGCTCCAACTCACAGGCGGTGCGCTCTTTCTGTATGGCATGGCCGCTGGAGCGCACCACCCGCTACACGGCCGACTGGCCACCCTGCTGTGCTTGCCCATGATGGCAGCCAGCGGCAGCCCCACCGTGGCACTAGAGTTGGCCGCCGCCGGCCTGCTGATCTGCTCACTATCAAATGACCCGTGTATGCGGTCACACCTGAAGTGGGTGGCCATCAGCGGCTTGCTGGCAGCGGCCCTGGCTTCTGGCCTGTCCGCCATGGGCCTGTCCGGTTGGCGGGTCCGCTTGGAAGGCTGGCCTGGGATGGGCCCGATTTTGCGTTTGATCATCTGGTTCACATGGCCCGCATTATCTCTGGCCGGATTGACTGTCTGGCACTGGCGGCGTCAGATAGCCCGACGCCACATTGCTGTGCCACTGTTTTCCGCACTGGTCGGATTGGGTGCGAGCATTGCCATGGGCGCCAATGACCGGGCGCTGCTACAAGCCCTGCCCGCCTTGGCGGTGCTGGCCGCATTTGCCCTGCCCATCTTGCAACGCAGCCTGGGATCGGCACTTGATTGGTTCTCGGTGTTTTTCTTCACCGCCGGCGCACTGCTCATCTGGCTGGCTTATGGGGCCATGTACACCGGAGTGCCCATCAAAATGGCCGGCAACATCGCCAAACTCGTTCCCGGGTACACCGCCCATTTTTCATGGACTGCGCTCATCAGCGCATCGGTGGGCACGGCTTTGTGGTTGGCCCTTGTCCGATGGCGCACCGCGCGCCAGACTCATGCCTTGTGGAAAAGCCTCGTCCTTCCGGCAGGTGGGGTGGCCTTGTGCTGGTTGTTGCTGATGACGCTGCTATTGCCGCCGTTTGACCAGGCTCGCAGCTACCGCTTGCTCATGAACCGCATCGAACCCCACATAACGCGTGGCAGTTGCGTTGCCGCGCCCGGAGCATCGGTGGGCCTCCTCACTGCGCTGGAGTACTTTGGCGGCTACCGTGTGGACGGCTTGACGCCCACACCGCTGCTGCCAACAACCTGTTCCGTCCTGATCATCAGCCTGTCCGCCAGAGAAACCGCCCCGGATGTATCTGGCTGGCGCCGTGTGGCGCGCGAAAGCCAGCGCACCCATAATTCTGAATCAATCGCCATCTATCGTCGTCGCACGCCTGCAGATTGAACTGCCGAGGGCTCAAACCACCCGAACACGTGCCGCTGGCACGCTCAGTGTGAAGGTGGACCCTTTGCCCGGCACACTGGCGATGCGCAATTCACCGCCGTGGCGCTGCACCACATGCTTGACGATGGACAGCCCCAAGCCTGTCCCACCCGTTTCCCGGGACCGACTGCCATCAACTCGGTAGAAGCGCTCTGTCAGGCGCGGAATATGTTCTGGCGCAATGCCAATGCCACCATCGCGGACGCTGAACTCAGCACCGCCTTCTGGCATCGTCACCCACCGTACATCGATGGACGCGCCATCAGGGGTATAGCGCACCGCGTTGGACACCAGATTGCCCATGGCGCTTAACCATTCACTTTCCACCCCCGCGATTTCGGTTTTTCCGCCAAGGTCATCGACCGCGAACGTCATGGAATGGCGGCCGCACGACAGACCAAGGCCATCGTTTTCCAGCCGCTGCATCAGGTCACCGACCTTGATCCATCGATCCGAAGTTGGACGAGGGCTGCCTTCAATCTGGGCCAAAGTCAACAAGTCGGCGACCAGCCCCTGCATCCGCTCAGCTTGTTGCCCCATCAAGGTGATCACGCGCTGACGCTCGGCCTCGGTCAAGGGCAAGGACGCCAGCGTTTCAATGAAACCGCTGAGCACCGTCAGCGGAGTTCGAATTTCATGCGAGACATTGGCCACGAAGTCGCGTCGCATTGTGTCGGCCCGCTCGCGCTCGGTGATGTCCTGGGACAGGATCAGCTTGAGACCTTCTCCGTACCGACTCGCCTGCACCGACAAATACCCATGGCCCCCTCTGGGCATGGGGCATTTCACCGGCTCGCGGAAATCGCCCGCTTGCATGTATTGCACAAAAGCCGGTTGACGGATCAGGTTGGTGACGCGCTGCATCAAATCCCGATTCGGATCAAGCCCGAAATGGTCCGCAGCCACCTTGCTGATCCAGGTGATGTGGTCACTGTCGTTAAGCAGGAGCACGCCATTGGGTGAGGCCTGAATGCCTGAGAGCAACTGATCCAGACGCCTCCGCTCGTCGGCGAGAAGCAGATCACGCTGGCGCAGCACCCGCTGAATTCGATGTGCGACCTCCCCCCATAGTCCCGGTAATTTCGGTGCCTCAGCCTCAGGCGTGCGCAACCAATCCAGCAGCTGATGCCCCTTGAGGGTGTCGAGCACCGACAAGCTCAGGACAGCCACTGCGGCACCGAGCAGCGCCGCAGGCGCCGGATGTCCGATCCGCGCACCAATCCACCACCCCAAGCCTGCACCGGCCATGGCTGTGGCCAATCGTGTGCTAACACGGGACAACAACCATGATTTACTCGTATCGACCACCCCGGCAACCTTACGCGACGTTGGTCAACTGCTGGGTCAAGCGATAGCCCGCGCCTCGAACGGTTTCAATCAACTGCGAGCGCCCGACAGGGGACAGTGCCTCTCGCAGACGCTTGACATGAACATCCACTGTGCGCTCTTCAATGAACACATGATCGCCCCACACCTTGTCCAGCAGCTGGGCACGGCTGTGCACTCGCTCGGGGTGGGTCATGAAGAAATGCAGCAGCTTGAATTCAGTCGGGCCAATCTTGACCTCTTGGTCTTCACGCGAAACACGGCGCGTGGCGGGGTCCAGCCGCAACCCGGTTACCTCCACCGCGGAATCCAGCGCCTGAGGCGCCTTTCGGCGCAATACCGCACGCACCCGCGCCATCAATTCATGCGTCGAAAACGGCTTGGTCAGGTAGTCGTCGGCGCCCGCATCCAGGCCTGCCACCTTGTCCACCTCCTGGGCACGTGCGGTGAGCATGATGATGGGCAACTCGCGCGTGCGCGCCTCACTGCGCCAGCGTTTGGCCAACGACAGGCCCGACTGCCCGGGCAACATCCAGTCAAGCAAGACCAAGTTAGGCAGCACGCGGTCAATCTCGACCTGGGCGGCATCACCAGTGGTTGCCACCACCACGTCAAATCCGGAATGACGCAGGTTTAAAGCGATCAATTCAGCGATCGCCGGCTCGTCTTCAACCACCAGAACTCGGCTCATGGATACTCCTTAATGAGGGCTTACTTAATGATGGACTCGACGGCGTCTGGCGTGTTGTGACGCACGTCGGTGCCCATGACGATGTAGATGACCTGTTCAGCCAGGTTCTTGGCGTGGTCACCCACGCGCTCGATGGCCTTGGCCACGAACACCAGGTCAATGGATGCCGAAATGGTGCGTGGGTCTTCCATCATGTAGGTGATGAGCTTGCGCATCAGGCCATCGAACTCGGCGTCGATCTCGTTGTCAGCTTTGATCACCTCCAGCGCGGTTTGCGTGTCCAGTCGCGCAAAAGCGTCCAGCGCCTTGCGCAGGGAGGCTGTGGCCAGATCAGACTCGAACGACACATCGGCGACCGGCAGACGTAAACGGCTCGACACGCCTGCGTTGATCAACCGCTGCACCGTGCGTGCAATTCGAGCGGCCTCATCGCCGACACGCTCCAGGTTGCCGATCGTCTTGGAAATTGCGATCAGCAAGCGCAGGTCGCGCGCGGTGGGCTGGCGCCGCGCGATGATGGTGGAGAGGTCCGCATCAATATCCATCTCCATCTGGTTGACACGTTCTTCCCCAATCAGGACCTGGCTGGCAGTTTCACCACTGAAATGCGTCAAGGCGTAGATGGCCTGCACCACCTGGGACTCCACCAGACCGCCCATTTCGAGCACGCGGGTCGAAATGCCGCTGAGCTCCATATCAAACTGGCTGGACAAATGCTTTTCAGACATGAGGAAGGTTCTCCATTGAATTATTCAGTTTGAGGTGATGGCGACTATGGCCATCAGCCGAAGCGACCGGTGATGTAATCCTCAGTCTCTTTTTTCTTGGGCTTCATGAAAATATCAGTGGTGGGGCCATATTCAATCAGCTCCCCGAGATACATGTAGGCGGTGTTGTCAGAGCAACGTGCGGCCTGCTGCATGTTGTGGGTCACGATCAACACCGTGTAGTCATCCTTGAGTTCGTGAATGAGCTCTTCAACCTTGCCGGTCGAGATAGGGTCGAGCGCCGAGCAAGGCTCGTCCAGGAGCAGCACTTCAGGCTTGATGGCAATGCCGCGTGCAATGCACAGACGCTGCTGCTGACCGCCAGACAGACCAGATCCACTCTGATTCAACTTATCCTTGACCTCGCTCCACAAAGCGGCCTTCTTCAATGCCCACTCGACACGTTCATCCATTTCAACCCGCGACAGGTTTTCAAACAAGCGCACCCCAAAGGCGATGTTTTCGTAGATCGACATCGGGAATGGTGTGGGTTTCTGAAACACCATGCCGACCTTGGCTCGGATCAGGGACACATCGTCCTTGCTGGTCAAGATGTCCTCACCATCGAGAAGGATCTGGCCTTCGGCGCGCTGATCGGGATACAGCTCGAACATGCGGTTGAAGGTGCGCAACAGTGTGGACTTGCCACAGCCGGATGGGCCAATGAAGGCCGTGACCTTCTTTTCTGGCAATTCCAGGTTGACATTCTTGAGTGCGTGGAACTTGCCGTAATAGAAGTTCAGATTGCGCACAGACAATTTGGACTTCAACGGGATTTGGTTTTGAACCTTGGCGTCCATGTCGGGATCTTTCTGTAACTCGATGCGCGCAGCGCCTCAGCGCTGGCGAAACAGGGTGCGGGCCACAATATTGAGCACCAGCACACCCGCGGTGATGAGGAACACGCCTGCCCATGCCAGCTTCTGCCAGTTTTCATAGGGGCTCATGGCGAACTTGAAAATCGTGACGGGCAAACTGGCCATCGGGCTACCCAGATCCGCCGACCAGAATTGGTTGGACAGCGCCGTGAACAGCAAGGGTGCGGTTTCACCCGAGATCCGGGCCACCGCCAACAAAATGCCCGTGACGACACCAGTGCGGGCAGATTTCAAGGTGATCGACGAGATCACGCGCCACTTGGGTGTCCCCAGCGCGTAAGCCGCTTCGCGCAAAGCACTCGGAACCAGCGACAGCATGTTTTCCGTGGTCCGGATCACCACCGGTACCACGATCAAAGCCAAAGCCAGTACACCGGCCCAACCAGAGAATGATTTGCTGCGGACAACCACCGTCGAATAGATGAACAAGCCGACCACGATGGACGGAGCCGACAGGAGGATGTCGTTGATGAAACGGGTGACGCTACCCAGCCAGCCCTTCTGACCATATTCCGCCAGATACACACCGGCCATGACGCCCACGGGGGTGCCGATCGCGGTAGCCAATCCCACCATCATCAAAGATCCCATGATGGCGTTGGCCAATCCTCCGGCCTCTTGCGGCGGCGGCGTCATTTCGGTGAACGTGGCCAGGGCCAACCCGCCAATGCCCAGACGAACCGTTTCAACCAGGATCCAGACCAGCCAGACCAAACCAAAAGCCATGGCGCACAGCGACAGCATCAAGGCAATGGCATTGGTGCGCTTGCGACTGGCATGGCGCCTGCGGCGCAAGGCGTACAGTTCAGACGAACTCATGCGCGGGCCCCTTCAGATTTTTTCAGGCGGGCCAATAGCACCTTTGAGAATGTCAGCACGACAAAGGTGATGAAGAACAAGACCAGTCCCAGATAGATAAGAGACGCCTGGTGCAGCCCTTCGCCCGCTTCCGCGAACTCATTTGCCAGGGCCGAGGTGATGCTGTTGGCGGCCTCAAAGACGGACGGGGAATTGAGTTGGTTCATATTACCGATGACAAAGGTCACGGCCATGGTCTCGCCCAAGGCTCGTCCCAACCCAAGCATGATCGCACCGACCACCCCTGTCTTGGTGTGGGGCAGCACCACCTTGGACACCACTTCCCACGTGGTCGCGCCCAGACCGTAAGCGGACTCCTTCAACATGGGAGGTGTCACCTCAAACACATCACGCATCACCGATGCGATGAACGGAATGATCATGATGGCCAGAATGATGCCAGCCGACAAAATACCGATGCCCACCGGAGGCCCGGAGAACAGCGAAGCAAGCGCAGGCACGCCCGCCGTCAGCGCCTGTAAAGGCTGCTGCACATAAGTGGCCAATATCGGGCCGAACACCAGCAGGCCCCACATGCCGTAAACGATGGACGGCACCGCGGCCAGCAACTCCACCGCAATGCCCAAGGGCCGCTTGAGCCAACTGGGGGACAACTCCGTCAGGAACAAGGCAATGCCAAAACTCACAGGCACCGCGATCAACAAAGCGATGATGGAGGTCATCAGCGTGCCATAAATCATGACCAGGCCACCGTACTTGTCCTGCACGGGGTCCCATTCGGTGTGCCACAAAAAACTCAGGCCGTATTCTCGAATGGCCGGCCAGGCACCAACAATCAGCGAGCCGATGATGCCCAGCAACAAAGCCAAGGTCAGCAAAGCCGCGCCGCGCGCCAGCAAAGCGAACACCCAGTCGGCCCAGGGCAAGGTGACGCGTCGATTGGAAGAGTTCATGGACGTTACTCGATCCCGGGACGGGGCCTGATCGGTGGCATCAAGGTCGGCGTGCACGATTGCGGTCATGGTTTGCCTTTATCCGGCGAGAACTGCATTTTCTTCGATTCAACAAAACGCCGGACACCTCTGGGGAGGCATCCGGCGGATTTTCACAAAAGACTTTTACTTGTACGCAACAGGCTTGCCAGCGGCATCAACCACGGTGGCCCACTGCTTGCGAACCAAGTCCTTCACGGACATGGGCAGCGGCACGTACTCCAGCTCCGCAGCGGTCTTGTCCCCGTTGATGTAGGCCCACTCAAAGAACTTCAGGGAAGCGGCGCCTTGAGCAGGCTTTTCCTGACTCTTGTGCATCAAGATGAACGTGGCGCCGCTCAGGGGCCAGGCATCCTTGCCGGACTGATTCGTCAGGACCTGATAGAAAGACTTGTTCCACTCGGCGCTGGCGGCAGCAGCCTTGAAGGTCTGGTCGTCAGGTTGCACAAAATTGCCCGCAGCATTCTTCAATGACACGTGGGACATCTTGTTTTGCTTGGCGTAGGCGTATTCGACATAGCCAATCGAGTTGGGCAGACGCTGCACGAAAGCAGACACCCCCTCGTTGCCCTTGCCACCTGCACCGGCAGGCCAGTTCACTGCCGTACCCTCGCCCACCTTGGCCTTCCATTCGGCGTTCACCTTGGAGAGGTAGTTCGTGAAGATGAAGCTGGTACCCGAGCCGTCAGCGCGGCGCACAGGGGCAATGGCGGCATCGGGCAAAGGCACACCAGGATTTAACGCCGTGAGAGCAGGGTCGTTCCAACGGGTGATCTTGCCCAAATAGATGTTACCCAACACTTCGCCGGTCATCTTGATTTGCCCAGCTTGAATGCCCTTGATATTGACCACAGGCACCACGCCACCGATCACGGTCGGGAATTGCACCAAGCCGTCCTTGGCAAGGTCTTCGTCCTTCAAAGGCATGTCGGAGGCACCGAAGTCCACTGTCTTGGCCTTGATCTGCTTGATGCCAGCGCCAGAGCCGACCGACTGGTAGTTGATGCGCACGCCGGTGGCCTTGTTGAATGCATCGGCCCATTTTGCATAGACAGGTGCGGGAAAGGTCGCGCCAGCACCAGTCACATCGTCAGCCAACACCCAGCCAGCCGACAACGACAAAGCCAGAGCCACAGCAGTACGGATCATCTTGAATTTCATGGGTTCACCTTTCGAAAGACATGTGACAGACAGTTGTCAACAAGACGAACTTTAGAAGTGGATTGTGACCGGTCTATGACAGTCAGGCCAGCGCTGTCATAAATCTCATGGCGCGTGCGGCTCATGCCCACATGACATCGCTGTCATATTTTATTCACCGCAATGTCATAAGACAATTTTATGGTGCCAGGGCGCCCCGGATGGTCCGTGGGCAAGACTGATTCGGAGACCCGTATGCACGCTAGCCACATCCAGAATGTTCCCTGCAAATTCAGCCTGCGGGCGGTCGCGGTGCTGGCCGCTTTGATGAGCCTCACGGCGTGCGCCACCGCTGAACCGACGCTGGCCAAGACCGCGACCACGACGACCTTGATCGTCGCTACCGCTCAAGCGCCTGAGCTATCAACCTTTACCAAGCTGGTTCAGCAAGCCGGCCTAAGTGCAGCCCTGGAAGCCGCTGGCCCCGTGACGGTGTTCGCGCCCACGGATGAAGCCTTCAAGGCTGTGCCAGCAGCCACCCTGGACAAGCTATCCAAGGACCCAGTACTGCTGAAGTCGGTGCTGACCTACCACATGATTCCTGGCGGCCTCAAAGCCGCCGACCTTGGCACCAACACTGGCTTGACCACGTTGAATGGCGCCAAACTGGCGGTGTCCAAGGCGGGGGACTTCGTGACCGTCGATGACGGCTTGGTCACCAAAGCGGACATCAACGCCACCAATGGCGTGATTCACGAGATCGACCGCTTGCTAATGCCTGCCGTCAATAAGTAAGCCACATCCAGCCAGTGCTCACTCCTTGACCGTCTCAGCCAACTGCTCTGCACAGCGGTTCGCCAGGGCACCATCCTGCGCTTCGACCATGACGCGCAGCAAGGGCTCGGTGCCCGAAGGGCGGATCAGCACACGACCACGGCCCGCCAGTTGCTGCGACACCGACTCTTGAGCGGCTGCCAGAGCCTGGCTGTTTTTCCAGTCTTGCCCAGGTTTGAGCCGCACATTGATGAGCCGTTGCGGGAACAAGGTCACATGCTCAAGCCACTGCGCCAGCGTGCGTCCGCTGCGCACCACAGCCTGCAAGACCTGCAAGGCGCTGACGATGCCGTCACCCGTGGTGTGGCAATCCAGAGCAATCAGGTGGCCCGACCCCTCTCCGCCCAGTTGCCATCCCCGCGACACAAGCTCCTCCAGCACATGGCGATCGCCCACTTTGGCTCGCACAAACCCCACGCCAAGCTCCTGCAAGGCCAGCTCCACCGCCATGTTGGTCATCAACGTACCGACCGCGCCGGGCACTTCCAGACCTTGCGCCAGGCGATCGGCCACCATCACGTAGAGCAGCTCGTCACCGTTGAACAAACGCCCAGTGCTGTCCACCAGCTGCAGGCGATCAGCGTCACCATCCAGCGCAATGCCATAGTCGGCCTGGTGGTCCTTGACGGCCTGCACCAGCGCCTGAGGGTGAGTTGCACCAACGCCCTCATTGATGTTGAGCCCATTGGGAGAGCACCCGATCGAGATCACTTCGGCGCCAAGCTCATGGAACACCGCTGGCGCCACGTGATAGGCCGCCCCATGAGCCGAGTCGACCACCAGTTTCAAGCCTTTAAGGCCATGGAGCGCCATGCTTGACGAAAGGGTGCTCTTGCAAAATTCGATGTACCGGCCTCGTGCGTCTTCCAGGCGCCGCGCCTTGCCCAGACTGGGTGAATCAACCCACGTCGGAGCTTGCGCCAACGCCACTTCAACGTCCCGTTCCCACTCGTCGGGCAATTTCTCACCATGCGCCGAGAAAAACTTGATGCCGTTGTCCGCAAATGGGTTGTGAGAGGCGCTAATAACCACCCCCAGGTCCAGGCGCAGCGCACGCGTCAGATAGGCCACGCCGGGTGTGGGTAACGGCCCGGTCAGCAGCACATCAACCCCGGCCGACGCAAAGCCAGCTTCCAGGGCCGATTCCAACATGTAGCCCGAAATGCGGGTGTCCTTGCCGATCAGGACGGTCGGACGCGCAGAGGTTCGGCGCAGGACCTGCCCGACGGCATGACCCAGCCGCAATACAAAGTCAGGGGTAATGGGCGCTTGACCAACCGTACCGCGGATGCCGTCAGTACCAAAATATTGTCTGCTCATGGGCTGTGCAATGTGGGTAATGCTTGATTGTCGCGTGGAATGTGGACTGACCGCATCCAAAATTTAGGGGGATGCCGGGCTCTGCGCAGGTTTCAACAGGCCCGCCGCAGCCCACACCTTGAGGGCATCCACGGTGGGCGCAACATCGTGCACTCGCACGATGTTGGCTCCGCGTTGAACGCTGGCCAAAGCCGCCGCGAGACTGGCTCCGAGCCGATCTCCCACATCCCGGCCGGTGATGTACCCCAGGGTGGACTTGCGGGACCACCCCACCAATAATGGCAGGCCCAGGTCAAGCAACTCATGTTGCCGGCGCAGCAATTCCAGGTTGTGGTCGGGCGTTTTGCCAAACCCGTATCCGGGGTCCAGGCACAGCCGCCCGAGCGCCACGCCCTGGTGAGCCAGACGCTGCACACGCTCTTGCAAAAAATCGCGCACCTCCTGCAACACATCGCGATACACGGGGCGCCTCTGCATGGTGGCCGGATCCGCTCCTTGCATGTGCATCAGGCAGACGCCACAGAGCCCATGCGATATGACCAAGGCCTCGCACCCCGGCGATTGCAAGGCCTGAATGTCGTTCAAGATGTCCACGCCAGCGTCCAAGGCACGTTGCATCACTTCGCTTTTGGAGGTGTCGACCGACACGGGCACGCCGAGCTTGACGGCCTCAATGAGCACGCGTTCCAGCCGAGTCCATTCTTCCTGCGCGCTCAGGGTCGGTGCGCCAGGACGGGTCGATTCGCCGCCGATGTCCAGAATGTCCGCGCCTTCGCGCAGCAACTGCTCGCAATGGCGCAAAGCCGACAACGCATCGGCATGCTGACCACCGTCGGAAAAAGAATCGGGCGTGACATTGACGATGCCCATCACCCTGGGCCGGCTCAGATCAATCTGGAATCGGGTGGTTTGCCAAAGCATGGTGTTTCCGCAGCAACGACAACGGGGCCGAAGCCCCGTTTGGTCTGGTCAAAATACGCGCCGAATCAAGCAGCAGCCGGCGCACCGTCCGGACTCACCGGGGGTTTGGGCGTTCCGCCCGGCGTAGAGACCTTGGGCAACCAATCCTTGGGTGGACGAGGCTCACGACCCGACATGATTTCCTCGATCTGTTCGGCGTCAATGGTTTCCCATTCCAGCAGCGCCTTGGCCATGGCGTGCATCTTGTCCTGGTTATCCTCGATGAGTTTGCGGGCCACGCCGTATTGCTCGTCGATGATGCGCCGGATCACATGATCCACCGTTTGCATGGTCTGTTCAGACATGTTTGTGGTCTTGGTGACCGAACGCCCCAGGAACACTTCGCCTTCATTGTCGGCATATACCATGGGGCCCAGTTCGTCTGTCATGCCATAGCGCATGACCATGTCTCGGGCAATCGCCGTGGCACGCTCAAAGTCATTGCTGGCACCCGTGGTCATCTGGTTCATGAACACTTCTTCGGCAATGCGCCCACCGAACAGCACCGAGATGGTGTCCAGCATGCGTTCCTTGTCCATGCTGTAGCGGTCGGTTTCCGGCAATTGCATGGTCACCCCCAGCGCGCGACCGCGCGGGATGATGGTGACCTTGTGCACAGGGTCCGTCTTGGGCAGCAGGCGAGCCACCAAGGCGTGACCTGCCTCATGGTAGGCGGTGTTCTTGCGCTCTTCCTCCGGCATGATCAGCGACTTGCGCTCCGGGCCCATCATGATCTTGTCCTTGGCCTTCTCGAAGTCCTGCATCTCCACCACACGGCCATTGCGACGCGCAGCGAACAAGGCCGCCTCGTTGACCAAGTTGGCCAAGTCAGCCCCGGAAAACCCCGGGGTGCCGCGTGCCAGGATGTCACAGCGGACGTCTTGCCCAACAGGGACCTTGCGCACATGCACGTTCAAGATTTGCTCGCGCCCACGCACGTCCGGCAAGGTCACGTAGACCTGACGGTCGAAACGGCCCGGACGCAGCAAGGCGGGGTCCAGGATGTCGGGACGGTTCGTCGCGGCAATCACGATCACACCAAGATTGGTCTCGAAGCCGTCCATCTCCACCAGCATCTGGTTGAGGGTTTGCTCACGCTCATCATTGCCCCCGCCCAGGCCCGCTCCACGATGGCGACCCACGGCGTCAATTTCATCGATGAAGATGATGCAAGGGGAATTCTTCTTGGCCTGCTCAAACATGTCGCGGACGCGAGATGCGCCCACACCGACGAACATTTCAACGAAATCCGACCCCGAAATGGTAAAAAATGGAACTTTGGCTTCGCCTGCAATGCTCTTGGCCAACAGGGTCTTGCCGGTGCCCGGAGGGCCGACCAGCAGCACGCCACGAGGAATGCGGCCACCCAGTTTCTGGAACTTCTGCGGGTCACGCAGGAAGTCGACCAACTCCTTGACTTCTTCTTTGGCCTCGTCGCAGCCGGCCACGTCCGCAAAGGTGACGGTATTGTTGGAATCGTCCAACATGCGGGCGCGGCTCTTGCCGAAGCTGAACGCTCCGCCCTTACCGCCGCCTTGCATCTGTCGCATGAAATAGACCCACACGCCAATCAGCAACAGCATCGGGCCCCAGGACACCAGCAAACTCATGATGAGCGACGGCTCTTCACGGGGCTTGACGTCGAACTTGACACCGTTGTTGATCAGGTCGCCCACCAAGCCACGGTCGAGATAGGTTGCCGTGCTGCGCAGACGCTTGTCGTCGTTGGTGACCGCAATGATTTCGGTACCACCGCCACCTTCTTGCAACGTGACACTCTTGATTCGCTTGGCACGGACCTCTTCAAGGAAATCCGAATATCCGATTTGATTACCGGCCGTCGTGGCACGGTCGAACTGCTTGAACACGGTGAACAGCACCAGGGCGACCACCAGCCAGACAGCAATTTTCGAGAACCATTGATTGTTCACCGCGGCTCCTTCTTCCAAACACCATTTGTGTCGGCTGGCGCAGGATGCAACCCAAAAACCGAAACAGATTCAAAACCCACGCATTCAAGCCACTGAGCACGCAGTCATAGCACTACATGGGGACGATTCTAAGCGAGTCAAGCCCCCCTCTGCACGAAGCAATCCGGGCGCCATCCAAGGATATGGGGGCATCACGGACCTATATCAAAAAAATCATCGATTTTTGGGCCCTATGCCCACCAAAAACGTTTCGGACGACTTGTCTCGCGACGCTTTTGGCTTGATGGGTTTGGTCACGCGAAAAGACGCCTTGAACAACTCCACGAGTTGGCTGTAGCCACTGCCGTGAAAAACCTTGCAGACCAGCGCGCCCTCGGGCTTGAGGTGGGTCATCGAAAACTCAAGGGCCAGCTCTACCAGGTGGGCAATGCGCGCCGCGTCGGATGAATCGATGCCGCTGAGGTTGGGCGCCATGTCTGAAACCACAACGTCAACAGGGCGACCACCCACCAGCGCATTGAGTTGTTCGGCGACGCTATCCTCGCGGAAGTCCCCCTTGATGATCTTCACGCCCTCGATGGGTTCAAAATCGAGCAGGTCCAGCGCGATGATGGTGCCGTTGAGCTCACCCACCGCTGCGCCGCCAGCACCCGCATCCTTGGGCGCGAACTTGCGCCTAAGGTACTGGCTCCAGGCCCCGGGCGCAGCGCCAAGGTCGACCACCAACTGGCCGGGTTTGATCAAGCCCAGCGTTTCGTCAATTTCCTTGAGTTTGTAGGCCGCGCGGGCTCGATAGCCCTCTTTTTGGGCCAATCTGACGTAAGGATCGTGGATATGGTCGTTCAACCAGGCCTTATTGACCTTTTTACTTTTCGTTTTGACTTTCATGGCTCGATAATAGAGGGATGCCTGCTATTGAATTGACCACCGCCGAGCGTCGCGCCCTGAGGGCGGACGCACACCACCTTGATCCCGTCGTCATGATCGGGAATGAAGGCCTGACAACCAATGTCGTCAAAGAGACCGACCACGCACTGACGGCCCATGGCCTGATTAAAGTGCGTGTACTCGGAGACGACCGCGAGACGCGTAATGCGATCTTCGCAGCTTTGTGCGACCAACTGAGCGCCGCACCGATCCAGCACATCGGAAAGTTGCTGATTTTGTGGCGCCCTGTGCCTGAAAAAGAAGCCCAGGAAACCGGTAGTGGAGACAACGGCTCCCGCGTGGTCAAGATCTTGAAGTTCTCCAAGAGCGGAACACGTCGCCCGGAGATCAAGAAGGTGACCGTGATGGGCAATCAGCGCGTCACCGCTGGGGGTTTGATCAAACGCGCCAAAAAACGCGTGCCGAGCACCAAGAAACCCGGCTAACGGCCCCACCCTCAACGGCGGCTAGTGAGCCGCCAGGCCAGCGCCAGCACCAGCGCCCCCTTGAGCACAAACATGCTTGAGGAGGCGGCATGCAAGGCTCCAAACGACCACCTGCCCTGCCCGGCCTTGGCGGCCTCAATCATGGGCTGCAAGGCAAAGTGGCCGAGCACCGTGGCAAACAAGGCCCCCAGCACCAACAGCAATTCGGTCGACATGACCGAGGTGCCGGGTTGCTGCGCCTGATCACGGGCGCGGCGACGTTCCATGAAAAACAACAGCATGGCCAGCACCATGCTGACCTGAGCCTCTACGGCGAAGATGCGCCCCGCAGCCAATCCGGCCACGGTGCGATCCAGCATGGCAAAGAGACTGGGCGCGGCGATCGCGCCCACAGCCACCAGAATGCCGACCCAGATGGCGGCCAGCAAGGTTTGTAGTCGCTGCATTACTGGTAGCGAACCTCGATGACTTCATAGTGCTTAACGCCGCCGGGCGCTTGCACTGCAGCCACATCGCCAGCCTCCTTGCCGATCAGGGCGCGCGCAATGGGGGAGCTGATAGACACCAGACCCAGCTTGATGTCGGCCTCGTCATCACCCACGATTTGATAGGTGACCGCATCGCCTGACTCCTCCTCTTCGAGGTCGACTGTGCTGCCAAACACCACGCGACCACCGGCATCCAGTGTCGCGGGATCGATGATTTGAGCGGCAGAAAGCTTGCCCTCAATTTCTTTGATGCGGCCTTCAATGAAGCCCTGCTTGTCCTTGGCCGCATCGTACTCGGCGTTTTCAGACAAATCGCCCTGAGCTCTGGCTTCAGCGATGGCCAACACCACGGCAGGTCGCTCAACGTGCTTCAATCGTTGCAATTCTTCTTTGAGCTTTTCAGCACCGCGCTTGGTCACGGGAATGGTCGACATGATTTGACTCTATAAATAAACGGAGCCGCAACTCTGAAACCATCATGGCGATGGATGCAGAGCGCGGCCCACGTGATTGTTTGTGCAGCCTGGGCAGCCGGTCGAGGCGCCCCAGGCAAGCCTTGCAGTTTAGTGCAGTTTGGCGTGCAATTCCTGCAGTGAATACACCACCAGGTCGTCCTGGTGCTTGAGTGCCTCAACGGCGGCTTCGCAGCCCGCCATGGTCGTGTAGTACGTCACCCGGTTGGCCAAAGCAGCCGTACGGATGCTGCGCGAGTCGGCGATCGCCATGCGGGTTTCATCCACCGTGGTGAAGACCAACTGGATCTCGCCGCCCTTGATCATGTCCGTGATGTTGGGGCGTCCGTCCTTGACCTTGTTGACAGCCTTCACAGTGATGCCCGCCTCAGCGATGGCTGCAGCCGTGCCCTTGGTGGCCACCAGGGTGAAACCCAGGGCCTGCAGATCACGGGCCACATCCACAGCGCGCTCTTTGTCGCTGTTCTTGACCGAGATGCACACCGTGCCTTTGGTTGGCAAGCGCGAGCCTGCGCCCAACTGGCTCTTGAGCATGGCTTCGCCGAAGGTGACGCCCACGCCCATGACTTCGCCGGTCGAGCGCATTTCCGGGCCAAGCACCGGGTCCACACCCGGGAACTTGTTGAACGGGAAGACGGCTTCCTTGACGCTGAAGTAAGGCGGAATCACCTCCCGCGGTGCCTTGCCGTCGTCGCCAGTCTGGTCCTTGAGTTTCTGGCCAGCCATGCAGCGCGCCGCGATTTTTGCCAGGGCCTGGCCGGTGGCCTTGGACACGAAAGGCACCGTTCGCGAAGCCCGTGGGTTAACTTCCAGCACGTAGACGGTGGCCTTGTCCAGGCTGCCGGTCACGTCGCCCTGGATGGCGAACTGCACGTTCATCAAACCCACCACCTTGAGGGCCTTGGCCATCAGGGCGGTCTGGCGGCGCAGTTCTGTCTGCAAGGGCTTACTCAGCGTGTATGGCGGCAGCGAGCAGGCCGAGTCACCCGAGTGGACGCCGGCTTGCTCAATGTGCTCCATGATGGCGCCGATCATCACATCGGCCCCATCGCTGATGCAGTCCATGTCGACTTCCACCGCATCGTCCAGGAAGCGGTCTAGCAGCACGGGCGACTTCTCGGAGACGCGCACCGCTTCACGCATGTAACGCTCCAGATCCTTATCGCCGTGCACGATTTCCATGGCGCGACCGCCCAACACATAGCTGGGGCGCACGACCAACGGGTAGCCAATCTCTTGTGCCAACATCAGCGCAGCCTCTTCGGTGCGGGCTGTGCGGTTGGGCGGCTGCTTCAAGCCCAGCGTGTGCAGCAAGGCCTGGAAGCGCTCGCGGTCTTCGGCGATGTCGATGCTGTCGGGCGAGGTGCCGATGATGGGCACGCCGTTGGCTTCGAGGTCGAGCGCCAGCTTCAACGGTGTTTGGCCGCCGTACTGCACGATCACGCCGACTGGCTTTTCTTTATCGACGATTTCGAGCACGTCTTCGAGCGTGACCGGCTCGAAGTACAAGCGATCAGAGGTGTCGTAGTCGGTCGAGACGGTTTCGGGGTTGCAGTTGACCATGATGGTCTCGTAACCGTCTTCGCGCATGGCCAGTGCGGCGTGCACGCAGCAGTAGTCAAACTCGATGCCCTGACCGATTCGGTTGGGGCCACCGCCCAGCACCATGATCTTCTTGCGAATGGTGGGTTCGGCTTCGCATTCGCCGCCTTCGGCTTCGTACGTGGAGTACAGGTAGGCTGTTTGCGTGGCGAACTCGGCAGCGCAGGTGTCCACGCGCTTGTAGACAGGGCGCACCCCTAGAGAGATGCGGGCGCGACGCACATCGTGCTGGTTCGTGCCCATCAGCTTGGCCAGGCGTCGGTCCGAGAAGCCTTTTTGCTTGAGGTAGCGCAGTTCTGCAGCGCTCAAGGTTTCCAGCGTGCGAGCCTTGACGTCGGCTTCGGTCTTGATGAGATCCTCGATCTGAGCCAGGAACCACCGGTCGACCTTGGTTTCTTCAAAGACTTCTTCCAGGCTCATGCCCAGGCGGAAAGCGTCACCCAGGAACAGGATGCGCTCGGGGCCGGCGTTGCCGATCTCTTCGATGATCTCGTCGCGGTCGGTGCTGCGTTCGGTCAGGCCGTCGATGCCGGTTTCCAGGCCGCGCAGGGCTTTCTGGAAGCTCTCTTGGAAGGTGCGGCCCATGGCCATCACCTCACCCACGGACTTCATCTGGGTGGTCAGGCGCGAATCGGCGGCAGGGAATTTTTCAAAGGCAAAGCGCGGGATCTTGGTGACCACGTAGTCGATGCTGGGCTCGAAGCTCGCCGGGGTGGCACCACCGGTGATGTCGTTACGCAGTTCGTCCAGCGTGTAACCCACAGCCAGCTTGGCGGCAATCTTAGCGATCGGGAAGCCTGTGGCCTTGGAGGCCAGTGCGCTAGAGCGCGACACGCGGGGGTTCATTTCGATCACGACCATCCGGCCGTTGTCGGGGTTGATCGAGAACTGCACGTTCGAGCCGCCGGTTTCCACGCCAATTTCGCGCAGGATGGCGATGGAGGCGTTGCGCAGCAGCTGGTATTCCTTGTCGGTCAGCGTCTGTGCCGGGGCCACGGTGATCGAGTCACCCGTGTGGATGCCCATCGGGTCGAGGTTTTCGATCGAGCAGACGATGATGCAGTTGTCCGCCTTGTCGCGGACCACTTCCATTTCGTACTCTTTCCAGCCGATCAGGGATTCTTCGATCAACAACTCATTGGTCGGGGACAGATCAAGGCCGCGCTTGCAGATTTCTTCGAATTCTTCGGGGTTGTAAGCAATGCCACCGCCCGTGCCACCCAGCGTGAAACTGGGGCGGATGACCGTGGGAAAGCCGGGCCCGCCGGTCAGCGTCGCGATGTGCTTTTGCACCGCCCAAGCCTCGTCCAAGGTGTGCGCGATGCCCGACTTGGCCGAGTCCAGGCCGATGCTGGTCATGGCTTCCTTGAACTTGAGGCGGTCTTCGGCCTTTTCGATCGCGTGCTCGTTGGCACCGATCATCTCGACCTTGTACTTGTCCAGCACACCGTGCTTGTGCAGGTCGAGCGCGCAATTCAGCGCGGTCTGGCCACCCATGGTCGGCAGGATCGCATCGGGGCGTTCCTTGGCGATGATGCGTTCGACCACCTGCCAGGTGATGGGCTCGATGTAGGTGACGTCGGCCGTATTGGGGTCGGTCATGATGGTCGCAGGGTTGCTGTTGACCAGGATGACTTTGTAGCCCTCTTCGCGCAGGGCCTTGCAGGCCTGCGCGCCGGAGTAGTCGAATTCGCAAGCCTGACCGATGATGATCGGGCCGGCGCCAATGATGAGGATGCTTTTGAGGTCGGTGCGCTTAGGCATTGTTCTTCTCCATCAGCGCAGTGAAACGGTCGAACAGATAGCTGATGTCATGCGGTCCGGGCGAGGCTTCCGGGTGACCCTGGAAGCAGAAAGCGGGTTTGTCGGTACGGGCCAACCCTTGCAGCGTGCCGTCAAACAAGGACACATGCGTGGCGCGCAGGTTGGGCGGGAGCGTCTTTTCGTCCACCGCGAAACCATGGTTCTGGCTGGTGATGCTGACGCGGCCGGTGTCCAGATCCTTGACGGGGTGGTTGGCGCCATGGTGGCCGAACTTCATCTTGAAGGTCTTGGCCCCGGCGGCCAGCGCCATGATCTGGTGCCCCAGGCAGATGCCGAAGGTGGGGATGCCGGTTTCAATCAGCGCTCGCACGGCCGTGATGGCGTAGTCGCAGGGCTCCGGATCACCAGGGCCGTTGGACAGGAAGATGCCATCGGGCTTGTACTTCAAGACCTCGGCAGCCGACGTCTGGGCAGGCACCACGGTGACCTTGCAGCCCCGCTCGGCCAACATGCGCAGGATGTTGAACTTCACACCGAAGTCGTAGGCGACCACATGGAATCGGGGGGCGGTCTGTTGCCCAACCCCCATGCCGAGTTTCCACTCGGTTTCTGTCCAGACATAGGGTTCGGTGGCGCTGACGACTTTGGCCAGATCCAATCCAGCCATGTTCGGCGCTGCCTTGGCCTTGACAAGGGCGTCGGCGATCACGCCGTCGGTGATGGACTGGCCAGCAGGCAAGGCGATGATGCACCCGTTCTGAGCTCCCTTGGTACGCAGAATGCGGGTCAGTTTGCGGGTATCGATACCGGCAATGGCCACGGTTCCTTGATCTTGCAGGTACTGGGAGAGCGTCTGGGTCTGACGGAAGTTGGAAACCAGGATCGGCAGATCCTTGATGATCAGACCGGCGGCATGGACTTTTTTGGCTTCGACATCCTCAGGGTTGACGCCATAGTTGCCAATGTGCGGATACGTCAGGGTGACGATCTGCTGGCAGTAACTCGGGTCGGTGAGGATTTCCTGATAGCCGGTGAGCGAGGTGTTGAACACCACTTCGCCGACTGTGTGACCGGTGGAACCGATCGAAGTGCCAGAAAAGACCGTGCCGTCTGCGAGGACCAGAAGAGCTTGGGGCAGTACGGGCAGCACGGGGTTATTCTCCGTTGTTGTGCGCGCCCAGCTCTGCTCTGGAAGAGCCGATATCCAAAAAGGAAAACGGTGTGAGTTTTGCTAGGCGGGGGTGGTTTCGGGTAAACCTTTAGAGTATAACCCAAGGCACTGTCACGGACCTGTCATTTCGAACCTGGGGGCCATGAAAGTAGGCCCTTCAGGAAAGTAGGCCCTTCAGATTTGAGCCAAGCCGGGCGTGACATTAAGCACGAATGCCAGCCCGTTCCAGCCCTCAATGTTTGCGCGGTACTGCCGATACCTCACAAGAGGTGTCATCGGCTTGCAGCACGTGAGGGGATCATGGCTTCATTTTTCTTCGTTTCCGACAGCGCAAAGCATCCCGCCAACAGCGCGCCTGAGCGCACCGGATTGGCGCCTGAAGCCCTCCACCACAGCGCGGAAGATTCTGGGCTCTTGCCGACGCCCTCATCCCTGCGACGCACCGAGGTCTGCCCCCCTTCCCTGTTCAGCCGCTCCGGCCCGCAATGGAAACGCTGGGTGACTGGATTCTGGGCCTGGCTGTGGGACATGGACGAAAGCGCCGACAGGGCGCCCGTACTGACCGGATTGAACAAGGGCAAGGCAGAGTTTTGCGCCGCCATGTGGGATCTGCAGTCAGTGCGCGCCACTCAGGTGCGCGACGCCATTGGTCAGGCGCGCTCCTTGCGTGAGTTGTGGCACCTGCGCCCAGATGTTTTCCGGACAATTTCGACCCATCGGGGACAAACCGTCGCCAATGCGCGCATTGAAGCCCTCAACAATCACTTTCCCGTCCGGATTTCCAGCCATACAAGTGAGCCCAAGCAGGCTCGCACGACAAGTTGGTGAACAGATGTCACAAGAGTGGTGCAATCAGAGCAAGCCATAGCAAAATAGAGGGCTGAAACGCTGGCAGCCCCATGAACATCATCATCCTGGACGATTATCAAGACGCGGTACGCAAACTAAAATGCGCGTCCAAACTGGACGGGCTTTCTGCCAAGGTCTACACCAATACCGTCAAGGGGACGGGCCAGCTATCCGTGCGATTGCGCGACGCTGAAGCCTTGGTGCTGATCCGCGAACGGACTCAGTTCCCAAAAGCGTTGCTGGAGAAGTTGCCCAAGCTGCGCCTGATCTGCCAAACCGGACCGGTGGGCCCCCACATCGACATTGAGGCTTGCACCCGCCTGGGCATTGCCGTGGCCGAAGGTCGGGGCAACCCGGTCGCCCCGGCGGAGCTGACTTGGGCTTTGGTCATGGCCGCCATGCGCCGGTTGCCGCAATATATCGGCAACCTCAAGCACGGCGCCTGGCAGCAATCCGGACTAAAGGCCCTGTCCATGCCCACCAATTTTGGTCTGGGAATGGTACTCAGCGGCAAGACCTTGGGCATCTGGGGTTATGGCCGAGTGGGGCAGTTGGTGGCGGGCTACGGCAAGGCTTTTGGCATGCACGTGACGGTGTGGGGTAGCGAAGAATCGCGTGCCCGCGCGCAGGCCGACGGCTGCATTCCTGCCCCCAGCAAGGAGGCTTTCTTCGAGGCCAGTGATGTGCTCAGCGTGCATTTGCGCTTGAGTGATGCAAGCCGCGGCATCATCAAACTCGAAGACCTCAGCCGCATGAAGCCCACCGCCTTGTTCGTCAACACGGCGCGCGCCGAACTGCTGGAGGAAAATGCGCTAGTTGCCTCACTGAATCGCGGGCGCCCGGGCATGGCGGCCATCGACGTGTTCGAAAGTGAACCCATCCTGCAAGGTCACCCCTTGCTGCGCCTGGAAAACGCCGTGTGCACACCGCACATCGGGTATGTCGAGCAAGACAACTACGAGCATTATTTCAGCGCGGCATTTGACAACCTGTTGAACTTCATCAACGACGCACCGACGAACATCGTCAATCCAGAGGCGCTGCGCGCCAAGCATTAAGTCCGCGCCATGGAAGTTGAGCGCACGCTGCCCAGACCGGGCATGGCGGCTGTCCGCTGGGCTTTGCTGCTGGGCAATTTCGTCATCGGCTGTGGCGTGATGGTGGTCGGTGGCACGCTCAATGACCTCACCCACTCGCTGAACATCAGTGTGCAACATGGTGGTCGATTGATCGCCATCGCGTCCTTGGTGATCGGGTTGGGGGCACCAATCCTGGCGGGCCTGGTCGGCAGTAGAGACCGGCGCAAGTTGCTGACGGTCGCCATGCTGTGGTTTGGCTTGGGCCATGCGCTTTGCGCCCTGGCCCCAAATTACGAATGGCTTTTGCCCCTGCGTGCCTTGACGGTCATGTCGGCTGCATTGTTCACCCCGCAGGCTGCGGCGACGATGGGCTTCATGAGCACGCCCGCGCACCGGGGACGCGCCATTACCTTCGTGTTCATGGGCTGGTCCATCGCCTCGGTGGTCGGCATGCCTCTGGCCTCCTGGGTGGGCGACCATCTTGGCTGGCGAGTGGCCATGGGGGGCGTGGCAGCAGGCTCGCTGATCTCAGCCTGGGCAGTGAATCGCATTGTACCGGCCGGCATACGGCCACCGGCTTTGTCGTTGCGATCGTGGCGCAAGGTGTTGTCGTCACCCTTGATGATGGCCCTGGTGGCCGTCACCGCCTTGCAAAGCACCGGACAGTTCACCGTCCTTGCCTATGCAGCGCCCTATTTCAAGATTGGTTTTGGCGCCAGCCCTGAGCAGATCAGCCTCTTGTTTGCCTGGTTTGGCGCCTTGGCATTGACCGGCAATCTGCTCCTTAATAGGTTTGTGGACCGTGTTGGGGCGGCTCGTGCAGTGACCGCGACCTTGGGGTTGATGGCATTGAGTCTGACGATCTGGCCCCTGGCGAGCAGTGTGGCCACCTTGGCCGTGGTGTTGCTGCCCTGGGCCTTGAGTGGATTTGCCACCAACTCAGGGCAGCAAGCCCGCCTGGGTGGCTTGTCGCCTCGATTGACGCCCGCGCTGATGTCCCTCAACACCTCAGCCATCTACCTGGGCCAGGCCTTGGGCGCCACAGGCGGGGGACTGGTGCTGACCCATTGGGGATATGGCCACCTGCACTGGCTTGGCCTTGGCTGGATGCTGGTGGCCTGGGCTGTCAGCAGGAAAGCCTGGCAGGTTCAACGAGCCCAACAACAACGGCGCGACAAACTGTTGTCGAGATACCCTGCCTATTAATCGAAGTTCAGCTCGACCTCTGGCGCCTCGCCTCGTACAGGCATACGCCGCTGGCCACCGACACGTTCAGGCTTTCGACCGCCCCCATCATCGGGATGCTGACCAACTCGTCGCAGTTCTTGCGGGTGAGTTGGCGCATGCCGCTGCCTTCAGCGCCGAGAACAATCGCGGTGGGCTGACGCATGTCGGCCGCGTATAGGTCACGTGGAGCGTCATCCGATGTACCGATGACCCAGATGTTGCGCTCCTTGAGTTCGCCCAGGGTGCGCGCCAGATTGGTCACCATGAAATAAGGCATGATCTCTGCCGCCCCGCTCGCCACCTTGGACACCGTGGCATTGACACCGACCGCGTGATCCTTGGGGGCGATGACGGCATGCACGCCAGCGCCGTCGGCCACTCGCAAGCAGGCGCCCAGATTGTGCGGATCGGTGATGCCGTCGAGCACCAGCAGCAGCGCTGGCTCGGTCAAGGAGTCGAGCAGGTCGTCCAGCGAATTGGTCTGCTGAATGTTGTCGACCTTGGCAACCACGCCTTGGTGGCGATGCGTGCCACACAACTTTTGCAGCCGGTCATCATCGCTTTCGATCAGGTGTAGACCGGACTCTTCGGCCTTGGCGATGAATTGGCGCATGCGCTGATCGCGACGGGTCGCGTCGATGTACAACTCGCGGATGGATTTGGGCGCGACCTTCAGGCGCACCGTCACGGCGTGGAAGCCAAATAGCAGTTTAGAACTCATGGGCGGCATCCTACCCTGTGGGGCCAAAAATCAGGCTTGTTCTGTCAGGTGACCGGCCTCAATGTGCAGAATACGGCCGCAACGGGTCGCGATTTGGGGGTCGTGGGTCACCAGGATCAAGGTGGTACCGGCTTCGCGGTTGAGGTCGAACATCAGCTCCATGATGGCCTGGCCCGTGGCGTGGTCCAGGCTGCCCGTGGGCTCGTCCGCCATCAACACCTGCGGACGCACAACAAAGGCACGCGCCAATGCCACGCGCTGCTGCTCCCCGCCCGACAAAGTGGCCGGTCGATGCGACAGGCGCTTGGCCAAGCCCACGCGCTCCAGCATGGCAGACGCTTGCGTGCGGGCATTCCTGGTGCCTCGCAACTCAAGGGGCAGCATGACGTTTTCCAGCGCGGTGAGGTGCGAGAGCAATTGAAAGCTCTGAAACACAAAGCCCACATGCTCGGCGCGGTGCCCGGCGCGGGCGTCTTCAGTCATGGCAAACAAGTCGCACCCGCATAACTCGACCCGGCCCTGGGTCGGCACATCCAGTCCTGCGAGCAGTGACAACAAGGTGCTTTTGCCCGAACCTGAAGCACCCACAATGGCCACAGTTTCGCCCGCTCGCAAGGTGAAGTCGATCTTGTGCAGAATATCCAAGGTACCCGAGGAGTCTTCCACCGATTTACCCAGGTTGTGAACTTGCACAACGATGGCGGACTCGGAGTTCTGAATCATGTTTTCAATGGCCGCAGGAATGTTGATGTCAACGGACTTTAAGCGACGCGTCTGCCTGGCGCTGTTCAGCCTGTTTTTGGGCCTGTGCTCAACAGGGGCCTCTGCAGCGCCGCGGTGGAGCATTCTGGTGCTGGGCGATAGCTTGTCGGCCGAATACGGTTTGCCGCGCGGCACGGGTTGGGTGGCCTTGCTGGAGCAAAAGCTGCACGACGAAAAAATCAACGCTCAGGTCATCAATGCCAGCATCAGTGGTGAAACAACCTCCGGCGGGTTGACTCGCCTACCCGCTTTGCTGCGCCAGCACCATCCCACGCATGTGGTGATTGAATTGGGCGCCAATGACGCGCTGCGCGGGCTGGCACTGTCGGCCACGCAGAGCAACCTCACGACCTTGGTGCGTGCCTGTAAAGCGGCGCGCGCGAAGGTGCTGTTGGTCGGAATGCAAATGCCACCCAATTACGGCAAGCGCTACACGCAAGACTTTGCCGGTCTGTATCCCACGATCGCCAAATCGGAGAACGTTGCCCTGGTGCCGTTTTTCTTAAAAGATGTGGCCGACCGACCTGACGCCCGGGATTGGTTTCAACCCGACGCAACTCATCCGGTGGCCAAGGCGCATCCCATCATCCTGGGCAATGTCTGGCTGGCCTTGCGCCCCTTACTTCTTGGGCGTCAACGTTGAGGCCAGGCCACCACCGAAATTGCCAATCAGTGTTTCGGCCTGCTTGCTCATTTGTTCTTGCATCTGCGTGAACATCTGGCGCGACTGCTCCATGTAGCCGCCCATGAAGTTCTGCATCAACGGCGCCTGCAAGTTAACCACCGAGCCTTCGGTCAGGCTTGATTGCAGATCAATGAAGGACTGGATGTTCTTTTCCAGGTAGTTGCCCATCAGTCCTTGCATGGTGTTGCCATAGAAACGAATGATCTGCGCCAGGGCCTGGGCCGAGAACATGGGGACACCCCCGGCCTCCTCTTCAAGAATGATTTGCAAAAGGATGCTGCGCGTCAGGTCTTCACCCGTCTTGGCATCCAAGACCAAAAAATTCTCGCAAGCCAGCACCATGGCTTTGATATCGACCAGCGTGATGTAACTGCTGGTCTGTGTGTCATACAAGCGGCGGTTGGGGTACTTCTTGATGGCGCGCACGCCGGCGGGTGTCGGGGCTTCTGCGTCAACCCCTGGTGTCTCGTTCGTGGGCTGGCTTTTGGCACTTGTGGTGCTTTGCTGGCGACGTGAGGTGCTCATGTACTTGGATGCCTTCCTAGGAATGGCCCATTCTAGGCGCAGGTCTTGGGGAATGGCAAAAGCAAATTGCAGTCGCACGACCAGCCAAAAAAAAACCGCCTCGTGGGCGGTTTCATGCAGGTCGGCTTACAGGGTTGGCGAAAGCTGACGGGTGCCACTTTAGCACCTCCGGGCCGCCCCACTGGGGTATTCTCGGTCACCAGCATGTCGTTGTTCAACAGGGAGCACGATCAGATGGAATTCAAGGACTACTACGCGATCCTGGGGGTTGGCAAGCAAGCCAGCACCGATGACATCAAGAAGGCCTATCGCAAGCTGGCCCGAAAATATCACCCGGACATCAGCAAGGAGGCCAATGCCTCCAAGCTCATGAGCCAGCTCAACGAAGCCAACGAGGTGTTGTCCGACCCGGAAAAGCGCGCGGCCTACGATTCCCTGGGTGAGCACAGGCAAGCCGGCGATGGCTTTCAGCCGAATCCTAATTGGGATGCGGGCTTCGAGTTTTCGAACACCAGGCCGCACCGTCGCTCGACCGAGGGGTTCAGTGATTTTTTCTCAAGCCTGTTCGGGGGGGCCGAGAAGCACCAAAACGGTGGCGGGAGCCGGGCGCAGACTCAAGGCCAAGACCATCACGCCAAGATCATCATCGACTTGGCCGATGCCTATGAGGGCGTCACCCAAACGATTTCCCTGCACGCTCCCCGGCTGAATGAAACTGGGCATGTCGTGACCGGCGAGCGCATATTGAGGGTGAAAATTCCCAAGGGCGTCAAGGATGGACAGCTGATCAGGCTGGCGAAACAGGGCCAGCCAGGTCCTGGTGGAGGGCCCGCTGGCGACCTTTACCTGGAAGTGCATTTCAGGCCGGATTCGCGCTATCGCGTGGTCGAGCACGATGTTTACGAGTCCGTGCCTGTCACGCCTTGGGAGGCCGTCTTGGGCGGTGTCATTGAGGTGCCGACACCCTCTGGGAAGGTACAAGTCACGGTGCCCGCCAATTCTCAGAATGGCCACAAATTGCGCCTGAAAGGACGCGGCATTCCCGCCACTCCGCCAGGCGATCTTTACCTGGAACTCAAGCTGGTGTTGCCGCCAGCAAACAGCGAGAAGGCACGCCAGTTGTACGAAAGCATGGCGCGAGACATGGCCTTCGATCCTCGCCAATCAATGGAACGTTGAACCATGACCCCTGACGACATTGTGATTGCCGAACTCATCGACGAAGCCCAGTTGTCACTGGACGAACTGGCCAAGGCCTGCGCTGTTGAGCCGGCCTGGTTGGTCGTTCGCGTCCAATCAGGCCTGCTGGGGCAGGAGTCTGTCCCCGCCAATGAACAGCGCTTCACCAGCGCGGAGTTGGTGCGGGCCCGCCGCCTGCTAGCCATTGAGCGAGACTTCGATGCCAACGCGGAACTCGCCGCGCTGGTGGTGGACCTGATCGAAGAAGTTCAATGGCTGCGAGCTCGGGTGCGCTGAAGCGCGAGTTCTGGTCATGCTGAGGCAGGCCTTGAACATCACGGCGTTGGAGCATGCCATTTTTGTGCTGGCAGGCCTGCTCCTGTATGTGCAGGTGACCCGCATTGGCCACCAGCGCCGACATCCCTCGGCCGCCATGGCGTGGGTATTGCTTATCGCCACCCTGCCCTACATTGGCATTCCGATGTTCCTGCTGTTTGGCAGCCGCAAGGTCATCCGGGTGAGACCTAGACCGCATGCCGCGGCACCACTGCGGGCCAGGCACGACGGACCTGATTGGGCCATGCAGTTGTTGTCGGCCGTGGATGTTCCGCCCTCGACTCGCAATGAGTCCGTGGTGTTTCACGCCGATGGCGCAGCATCGCAGCATGCGCTGCTGGCTTCGATTCGTGAGGCCCAAAGTCGCATTGATCTTTGCACCTTCATTCTGGGGACCGACGAGGTGGGCGACGCCTTATGCGAGGCACTGATGGGTGCGGCCCACCGCGGCATCCGGGTACGACTGATGATCGATGGTGTCGGCGGCCTCAAAACATCCCGCAGGCACCTGAAGGCCTTGAGCGATAGCGACGTCACGGTGCGCTGGTTCATGCCCTTGCTGCGCAATCCAAAACGCGGGCGCACCAACCTTCGCAACCACCGCAAGCTCGCAGTCATTGATGGGCAGCAGGTTTGGAGTGGCGGGCGCAATCAGGCGCTTGAATACTTCATCGACCAGCCAGGTCATCCCGCCTGGGTGGATTTGAGTTTTGTGGTCAAAGGCCCGCTGGCGCTGCAGGCGCAGGCATTGTTCGAAGGTGACTGGCATGCCGCCAGCGGAAAAGTCTCGCCTTCGCGCACACGCATGCCGACTGTTCACGATCGCATAGAGGGGGTTGCCGCGCAATGGGTTCCCAGCGGACCAGACCATGCCGACGACACGGTGTATTCGCTCCTGCTGGCGAGCGCGTATCAGGCCAAGGTGCGCATCATGCTGGTAAGCCCCTACTTTGTCCCGGACGACGCACTGCTGGCGGCATGGTGCCTGGCGTGCCGACGCGGGGTCCAGTTGACTTTGCTGATTCCGAGACGATCAAATCACCGGCTTGCCGATTGGGCGCGTGAACGGGCCTTGCGCACGCTGGCCGATGCAGGGGCCACCGTGCTGCTGCACCCCACCATGGTTCACGCCAAAGCGGTGATCATCGATGATCAACTGGCGCTGTGTGGATCAGTCAACCTGGATGGCCGCAGCCTGTTCCTGAACTATGAGCTGATGACCGCTTTTTATGGCCAGGCCGAGATCCGATGGCTCAGTGCGTGGATGAATCAGCAGATGCAGCATGCCCAGGCGTACATGCCCCACCAGCCGGCATGGGGCCGCGATGTGATGGAGGGCCTGGTGCGTGCGATTGCATTTCAGCTGTAGAGAGGGCCAGAAAAAATGCGGACAATAAAAAACCGCCTGAGCGGCGGTTTTTGTATTTTGCAGACAGGGGGATCAATCCCTGCATTTTTCCAAGAGCCAAAATCTCTTGGTAGGCGCGATTGGACTCGAACCAACGACCCCCACCATGTCAAGGTGGTGCTCTAACCAGCTGAGCTACGCGCCTGCAAGACCAATACTATAGCACTGTTTTGCTCATTTTCTGCTCGCACGCAACACTCCGTTGACTTGTGCGACCCGCGCCAACACGGAGCCCAATTTGGCCGTGTCGGCCGTTTGCACGGTCAGTGTGACCGTGACGTGGTCACGCTGGCTCTGACTTTTCATCGCCATCACATGGGTCTGCCCCTGTGCCAGCGCATCGCATACATCGCGCAGCAAGCCGGATCGATCATGGGCCTCGATCAGCAAATCCACCGCGTAGTGGGCGTCCTTGCCAGCGGCATGGCGTCCCCACGTTACCGGGATGACGCGCTCGGCATGCAGGCCCGCCATCTGCCGGAAATTGCTGCAATCGGCGCGATGCACGGCCACGCCTTTGCCCCGCGTCACATAGCCGCCAATGGCATCGGGCGGGGCTGGCTTGCAGCAGCGCGCCAATTGCGTCAGCAAGGAGTCCATGCCCACCACCAGTACGCCGCGCCCATGCCCGCTGTTGGCCAGGTCGCCTTCACTGCGGGAAACGATTTTCTGGGCGATCAGTTGATCAGCGTTTTGCTCCGGCACGGCCGGGCGCAGTAACTGCTCAATGTTGCGCAAGGAGAACTCGTCCTTGCCCACCACGTCAAACAAGGCATCGGCGTTGCGAAAACCCAGGTCATTGGCCAAGTCTTCCAGCTTGATGGCGGTTTTGCCTTCGCGCTGCAAAAGGCGCTCGACCGCTTCACGTCCTCGCGCGATGGTGGCCTGCTGCGCCAGGGCATTGAACCAGGCGCGCACCTTGGTCCGCGCGCGTTGGCTGCGCAGGTAAGCAAGTTCGGGGTTCAACCAGTCCAGCGACGGCCCGCCCTCTTTGGTCGACACCACTTCGACCGTCTGACCACTTTTCAAGGGCGTGTTCAAAGTCACCATGGCGCCGTCCACCCGAGCTCCCCGGCAGCGATGTCCTAAATCAGTGTGCAATGCGTAAGCGAAGTCCACCGGCGTAGCACCTGTCGGCAGGTCGATGATTTTTCCGTCCGGGGTGAACACGTAGATGCGGTCAGCGAAGAAGCCGTGCCCGGCCCCACCCCCGCTCTGGTGTTCGTCGGCGGCGGCCAGATCGCGCTCCCACGCCAGCAGTTGACGCAACACGGTCTTGCGCGCTTCGGCCACACGGCTTTCGAAATCGCCAGCAGCCTGCACGCCTGCGTAACCCTTGGTGCCGGCCTCCTTGTAGGCCCAGTGTGCCGCCACGCCACTTTCAGCGTGGTCGTGCATGGCCTGGGTTCGGATCTGGATCTCGATGGGCTTGTCCTGCGCGTCAAGCACCACGGTATGCAGCGACTGGTAGCCGTTCGATTTTGGCCGCGCAATGTAGTCCGAAAACTCGTCGGGCATGGCACGCCACAGTTCGTGTGCCCGACTCAAGGCGGCGTAGCAGGCAGGGACGTCGTCGACGATGACACGCAAGGCTCGCACATCGAACACACGCTCAATGGGCAGGTCTTTGCCCTGCATTTTTTTCCAGATGCTGTAGAGGTGCTTGGGGCGCCCTTGCACCTGCGCCTTGATGCCCGCCTCGCGCAATGCCTCGGCCAGCGTCAATCGGGACTGCTCCACATTGCGCTCACGCTCCAGGCGCTTTTCGTCCAGGGACCGCGCGATCGAGCGATAGGTATCGGGCGTCAGGAAGCGGAAAGACAAGTCCTCCAATTCCCACTTGATCTGCCAGATGCCCAGGCGATTGGCGAGGGGCGCAAAGACCTGCATGGACTCGCGCGCCAGGGCCTTGGGGCAAGGCTGTTTGCTTTCGGCGTAGTAGCGCAGGGACTGCAGACGCGAGGCCAAGCGCAGCAACACCACCCGCAGGTCACGCGAGAAGGCCAACAGCATCTTGCGAATGCGTTCGACCTGCTCAACGCCCAGCGGCCCGTCGACATCGTCGCCCAAGGTGTCGCGCGCGTTGCGCTGCACTTGCACCAGCTTGCGTGTGTGGGCCACCAAGGCCGCTGCATCGGCACCAAAAGCACGGGCGATGACATCGTCGGGCCGGGTCAGGTATTCGCTGGCGTAGACCAGATAGGCCACGGCCCGCAGGGATGGTGGCGCGCCGATGCCATGCAGGATCATGGACACGCCATCAGCATGAACCAGGGCTTGCTCGCCCGTTTCAAAGAACTGTTCAGCCAGCAGCGGCTCGGCGAAGGCACGAGCGCGCAACAGGGCTTGCTGGCTGTCCGCGCCGGACGAGGCGCCACGCGGCACATCGCCGCCATCCATCGGCAAGGCCAGGTCGACCAGGTCAACGATGGTCGCGTGCGGCGCCTCAAGACTCCCGGTTTTCATGCCAGCAAGAAGTCCTTGATCGTAGCGACCTGGTCGTCGGCGATCAGTGTGGGGGCGTGGCCCACGCCGTCGAACTCGACCAAGCGCGCCTTAGGGCCACGCTCGGTCATGCTGCGAGCGGTTTCGATGTCCAGCAGGTCCGATTGCTTGCCGCGCAACAGCAGCACCTGACACCTCAAGGCGTCGTAAACCTGCCAGAGCATGGCTTCGCCACTGGTGGCCGCCTCAGCCGACATGGTTTTGAACGGCTCGGCGATGGCGGGGTCGTAATGCAGGATCAGGCCATGGCCGTCGGGTGCCGGGCGCAGCAGGGGGATGGACAAGGCCAGCCATTGCTGTGGCGTGTGCGGGCCAAAGCTGGTGGAAATGCTCCACAGGTAATCGGCGGCCTCTTGTTCATTGGCAAAGCGCTTGGGCTGCCCCAGGTACTCGCCAATGCGCATCAGGGCTTCGTGACTCAGGCGCGGACCCACATCGTTGAGCACCAGCTTGCGCAAAACCACGCCCGAGACCTCGGGTGGCAATGTGGAGAGCCCCAAGCCAATCAGACCGCCCATTGAGGTGCCGACCCAGTCCACCGTTAAGGGACCGTCAGCCTTGAGTTGCGCGCGCAACTGTTGCATGAGCGCGACCATGTCAGACACGTAGGAGAAGACTTGATAGCCAGCCGGATCTGCCAACCAGTCGGACTGGCCTCGTCCAACCACATCTGGGCAGATCACGCGATACTGGCTGCTCAAGGCCTGGGCCAGTGTGTCGAAATCCCGACCCTGACGGCTCAAACCGTGCACGCACACCAGGATGCGAGGGTTGGATTCATCACCCCACGACCAGTAAGCCATGCGATGCGTCTGAGCATCCGTCTTGCTGCCACCCGGACACACCGCGTGGTGCAAGGTTGGGACGGAGGTCTTGTAGGGGGCCAAAGTGGTCATTGAGCTGCCTTCGACAGTGATAATGGGTTCAAACGGTATTGTCTTTCTTCTTCCAGACAGGAGACCTGAAATGTTGAATGGAAAAACTGCCCTCGTCACGGGCTCGACCAGTGGCATTGGTCTGGGCATTGCGCAACAACTGGCCGCCCAGGGCGCCAACGTGATTCTGAACGGCTTTGGGGATGTCACCGGGCCCACGTCCGAAGTCCTGGCCGCCAGCAAGGCTCATGGCATCCGCGTGGGCTACCACGGTGCCGACATGAGCAAGCCTGCCGAGATCGAAGCCATGATGGCCTATGCCATGGCGGAATTTGGCGGTGTGGACATCCTGGTCAACAACGCCGGCATCCAGCATGTGGCCAATGTTGAGAACTTTCCGCCTGAAAAATGGGACGCCATCCTCGCCATCAACCTGAGTTCGGCCTTTCACACCATGCGCCTGGCCGTGCCGGGCATGCGGGCCAAGAACTGGGGCCGAATCATCAACCTGGCATCCGCCCATGGCTTGGTGGCCTCGGCGGGCAAGTCGGCGTATGTGGCGGCCAAGCATGGGCTGGTGGGCCTGACGAAGTCTGTGGCGCTTGAAACCGCCACCACCGGTGTCACTGTCAACGCCATCTGCCCAGGCTGGGTGCTGACGCCCCTGGTACAAAAACAGATTGATGCCAAGGCCGAACGCGAAGGCATCAGCTTGGACGATGCGCAGCGCGGTCTGTTGGGTGAAAAACAGCCATCGCTTCAATTCGTGACCCCTACGCAATTGGGCGATCTGGCGGTGTTCCTGTGCTCGTCGGCGGCCAGTAACGTGCGCGGCGCAGCGTGGAACGTCGATGGCGGCTGGCTGGCCCAGTGACATCGCCATGACTCAATCCCACCACCCCTTGCTCGCCGGCAACCGCTTACCAGGCCGCTGGATGGGGCGCGACAGCTTTGTCATCCTGCAAGTCGGATTTGGCCTGGGTCACAACTTCCTGGACACCTGGGCGGCTTGGAAGGCCGATCCGAAGCGCTGCCAGCGCCTGGTGTTCATCGCCATCGAACCACATCCGCTGCCGAGGCAAACCCTCCAGCAGGTGCAGGCTGATCATGGGGAAAATCCCTCGTCAGACCACCCCCGTCTGGCACAACGGCTGGTGGACGCCTGGCCCGTACAAGTGCCGGGCCTGCACACCCTCAACTTTGAGGAAGGCCCCGCCAGTGGCGTGACCTTGCTGCTGTGTTTTGGTGAACTCACCGAGTTGATGCCGCAGATCGTGGCGCAGATTGATGCTTTTTTCCTTGATGACAGTCGACTGCAAAGCCAGCCACCCTTATTGGACAAAGAGCTCCTGTCTCGCCTGAGCCGAATCGCAGCGCCCGGAGCCTCAGCCGTTGCCTGCAGTTCGACGCCCGGGGTCCTAGACGGACTGAGTCTGGCCGGATTCGTGGTTGATCCGGTGCCGGGCCTCGCAGGCCATCCTGACTTGCTCACCGCTCGATTTGAGCCCCGACACCGCCCCTCCCCGCTGCCCGGAGGGCTCTGGCCCAACATGCCCGCGCCGGAGCGGCGACATGCCCTGATCATCGGCGCCGGCCTGGCCGGGTGTGCCACGGCCTGGGCCCTGGCTCGACAAGGCTGGCGCTGCACGCTGATTGATGCCCACCAAGCGCCCGCGCAAGCCGGCTCCGGCAACCCCTCCGGAGCGTTTCACAGCATCGTGCATGGGGAAGACGGCATCCACGCACGCACCCATCGTGCAGCCGCCTTGCACACGGCAAACCTGATCGCCCCCTGGGTGCAACAAGGACGCCTGGCAGGCGCCTGCGACGGCATGATGCGCCTGGACACCAAGACCAGCACCGACGAAGCGCTCGCACTGGTCCAGCACCTGAACCTGCCGACGGACTACGCGCGTTGGCTGGACCAGGCCGAAGCAGCCCAAGCCAGTGGCATTGGCCTGCCCCATGGCGGCTGGTTATTTCCACAAGGCGGCTGGTTGGACCCGGCTGGCTATGCCCAGCTTTTACTGGACGAAGCCCGTCGGCACTCGGACATTCAATGCCTGTGGGAGCAATCGGTTCAGCATCTGCACAAGCAAGGCTCCGAGGACGCGCCTTTGTGGGGCGCGCTGGATGATCAGGGACGCACTATTGCCGAGGCCCCCGTGGTCGTGCTGGCCAACGCACAGGGTGCGGTTGAGCTGATGCGGTCCGTGGCGCAAGCCGCCAAGCTGCCCCTGTCTGGTTCACGCGGCCAAATCACCACCGTGCCACTGGAGTCCACCCCTGGGTGCCGCGCTCCGCGCATTCCGGTCTCAGGAGCCGGCTATGTGCTGCCCGCGCATCGTGGGCGCTTGCTGTGCGGCGCCACCAGCCAGCGCGACGACGCCGACCCAGCCATGCGCGAGGATGACCACTGGCACAACCTCAAGCACGCGATGCATCTGGGCTGCCTGCCGGAGGTGACACAGTTGCCGCACGCCCTGGAAGGGCGTGTCGGCTGGCGCGCCAGCACACCGGACCGGATGCCCTATGTCGGTGCTTGGCCCCTGGCACAAGCGATCGAGCCGGCGGGCCGCACCACAGGCGCTCCCGGCACCAAATCGACAAGAGTGGACCAGCCACGCTTCGTGCCGCGTCTGCGCGACGAACACGGCGGGGTTTATGTCAATGCGGGATTGGGCTCGCGCGGCATCATCTGGGCCGCACTGGGGAGCGAATTGCTGGCGTCGTGGATCACGGGTTGCCCCTGCCCAGTGGAGGCCGCCTTGCGCGACGCCCTGGACCCGGCCCGCATCCTCACGCGGGCCATTGCCAAGGAGTCGGGGCGCTCAACTCAGGCGGATGCTTCAGCCTGAGGCGCAGCGTCGGCATCATTGCCGGACTCGCCGCCTTCTGGAGCGTCCTCAGCGCGGTCGCCGCCTTCTTGTTCGGCATCCGGCGCGGAACCATCAGCAGCCCCACTACGGCGCTGCTGAATTTTTTCTTCTTTCTTTTTCTTCTTAGCGAGTTCGCGCTGGCGCTTTTCAAATTGATAGTTGGGTTTTGCCAATTGATGTCCTCTCCTGACGCCGACCGTGGGCATCGATTCCGCCATTGTCGGCGCAAAACCCTGCCTCGTCAGCCTGGGTACACTGGCAAACCCGAAAAATACTTGCGTCATGACCGACAAACTGCGCGTGGACAAATGGCTCTGGGCTGCCCGTTTTTACAAAACGCGCAGCCTGGCCGCTGATGACATCGACAAAGGCCGAGTCCAGGTCGATGAAGTGACGGCCAAGCCCTCGCGAGAGCTGAAAGTGGGCGACCGGGTAGATGTTCGCCAGGGCGCCCTGATTCGCACCGTGGTCGTGCAGGCCATCAGCCCCACGCGAGGCCCAGCCAGCGTGGCCCAGGCCCTGTACCAGGAAACCGCCGAAAGCGTGGCGCGGCGGGAACGCTTTGCAGAACAGCGCCGCCTGCAACCCGAACCGGCGTTGAGCATCGACGAAGGCCGCCCGACCAAGCGCGACCGTCGCCAACTGGCCGACTGGACTCGCTGGAGCGCCAAAGCCGACGACTGATTTTTTATCCGCAAGGGCCTTGAAAGCCCCAACCCCGCCCCGATATCAGCAGGGTTTTGATGACTTCACACTAAAAAACACCATGAGCGACACGCCTTCGACCGCCGGCAACCCCGACTACCCTGATGCACCCAGCGACGGCGAAACCGCGCAAGGCAGCATTGAGCAGCAACTGGCAGAGTTGCAGGCAAAGCACACTGAGGTGTCTGACGCCTATCTGCGCGCCAAGGCCGAGACGGAAAACATCCGCCGCCGCGCCGAGGAAGAAATTGCCAAGGCACGAAAATTCGCGGTCGAGGCCTTTGCCGACAGCCTGCTGCCCGTCAAAGACAGCCTGGAAGCGGCCATCGCCACCCAAATTGCCAAGCCCGACACCCCCATGGCCACCGTCATGGATGGCGTGCAAGCCACGCTGCGCCAGCTGGGCTCGGCCCTGGAACGCAACAAGGTCATGGAAATCAACCCGGCCGCCGGCGAAAAGTTCGACCCGCATCAGCACCAGGCCATCAGCATGGTGCCCGCCGAGCAGGAGGCCAACACCGTGGTCGGCGTGCTGCAAAAAGGTTACCTGATCTCGGACCGAGTGCTGCGCCCTGCCCTGGTCACTGTGGCTGCGCCTAAATAAGCAGTCACCGGGCTTGAAAAGCCGCCAGAAGTACCTATCTGATTCTCAAGCAAATTTCTCAGTTTCCAAGGAGCTACAAACATGGGCAAGATCATCGGCATTGACTTGGGCACCACGAACTCGTGCGTGTCCGTCATGGAAGGCAACACTCCTAGAGTGATCGAAAACAGCGAAGGTGCCCGCACCACGCCGTCGATCATTGCGTATCAGGAAGATGGCGAAGTCCTGGTCGGCGCCTCGGCCAAGCGCCAGGCCGTCACCAATCCGCGCAACACGCTGTATGCGGTCAAACGCCTGATTGGTCGCAAATTCACTGAAAAAGAAGTCCAAAAAGACATCGAGTTGATGCCTTACACCATCGCGGCGGCCGACAACGGCGACGCGTGGGTAGAAGTGCGCGGCAAGAAAATGGCCCCGCAGCAGATCAGCGCTGACATCTTGCGCAAGATGAAGAAAACCGCCGAGGACTATCTGGGCGAAGAAGTGACCGAAGCCGTGATCACGGTGCCCGCCTATTTCAACGACGCACAGCGCCAGGCCACCAAGGACGCTGGCCGCATCGCCGGCCTGGACGTCAAGCGCATCATCAACGAGCCCACCGCTGCGGCCCTGGCCTTCGGCCTGGACAAGACCAGCACGGGCGACCGCAAGATTGCCGTGTATGACCTGGGTGGCGGCACGTTTGACGTGTCCATCATCGAAATCGCCGACGTGGACGGCGAAAAGCAGTTCGAAGTGCTGTCGACCAACGGCGATACCTTCCTGGGCGGCGAAGACTTCGACCAGCGCATCATCGACTTCATCGTGGCCGAGTTCAAGAAGGACCAGGGCGTGGACCTGACCAAGGACGTGCTGGCCCTGCAACGCCTGAAGGAAGCCGCTGAAAAGGCCAAGATCGAGCTGTCAAACTCCGCTCAAACCGACGTCAACCTGCCCTACATCACCGCTGACGCGACCGGCCCGAAGCACCTGAACGTCAAGCTGACCCGTGCCAAGCTGGAGTCGCTGGTTGAAGAGTTGATTGAACGTACCATCGCGCCTTGCCGCATGGCCATCAAGGACGCTGGCGTGAGCGTGGCCGACATTCAGGACGTGATCCTGGTTGGCGGCATGACCCGCATGCCCAAGGTGCAAGAGAAGGTCAAGGAATTCTTCGGCAAGGATCCCCGCAAGGACGTCAACCCCGATGAGGCCGTGGCGGTGGGTGCCGCCATCCAAGGCCAGGTGCTGGCCGGCGACCGCACCGACGTGCTGCTGCTGGACGTCACCCCGCTGTCCCTGGGCATTGAAACCATGGGCGGCGTCATGACCAAGATGATCGCCAAGAACACGACCATCCCGACCAAGTTTGCGCAAACCTTCTCAACGGCCGAAGACAGCCAGCCTGCGGTGACCATCAAGGTCTTCCAGGGTGAGCGTGAACTGGCCTCGGGCAACAAGATGCTGGGCGAGTTCAACCTCGAAGGCATCCCGCCCGCACCGCGTGGCACACCTCAGATCGAAGTCTCCTTTGACATCGATGCCAACGGCATCCTGCACGTGGGCGCCAAGGACAAGGGCACCGGCAAGGAAAACAAGATCACCATCAAGGCGAACTCGGGCCTGACCGAAGATGAGATCCAGAAGATGGTGAAAGACGCCGAACTCAACGCCGCCGACGACCACAAGAAGGTGGAACTGGTTCAAGCCAAGAACCAAGGCGACGCCATGGTTCACAGCGTACGCAAGTCCCTGACTGAGTACGGCGACAAGCTCGAGGCCGATGAAAAGGACAAGATCGAAGCCGCCATCAAGGAAGTCGAAGAGGCCATCAAGGGCGACGACAAGGCCGATATCGAGGCCAAGACCAACACCTTGATGACGGCCAGCCAGAAGCTGGGCGAGAAGATGTACGCCGACATGCAAGCCTCGCAGGCGGCCGCCGGTGGCGGCGCAGCCCAGGGCGGTGCCGAGGCAGCCGCCGAGGGCAAGCCCGCCGACGACAATGTCGTAGACGCCGAGTTCAAGGAAGTCAAGAAAGACTAAGGGCGGCGTTTGCCGCAACCTTTGGGGCACAGGCCGTGTGAGAGACCCTCTCGCGCCCCTGTGCCCCTTATTGTTACTCCCAGCCTGAAAGCATCATGGCGAAACGCGATTACTACGAAGTCTTGGGACTCGCCAAAGGCGCCTCCGAAGAAGACATCAAAAAGGCCTACCGCAAGCTGGCCATGAAGCATCACCCTGACCGCAATCAGGGTGAGAAGTCGAAAGAAGCCGAAGAGAAGTTCAAGGAGGCCAAGGAGGCCTATGAAATGCTCTCGGACGCCAAGAAGCGTGCGGCCTACGACCAGTTCGGCCATGCCGGAGTCGACCCGAACATGGGTGGGCGCGGCGGCCCGGGCGGTGAAGGTTTTGGCGGTTTTGCCGAAGCGTTTGGCGACATCTTCGGCGACATCTTCGGGCAAGGTGGTCAAGGCGGAGGCGCACGTCGCAGCGGCGGACCACAGGTTTACCGTGGCAGCGACTTGTCGTACGCCATGGAGATCACGCTGGAAGAAGCCGCGACAGGCAAGGACACCCAGATCCGCATCCCCAGTTGGGAGGACTGCACCACCTGCAGCGGCACAGGAGCCAAACCCGGCACGAGCGCCAAGACCTGCCCGACCTGTAACGGCGCCGGCACAGTCCACATGCGCCAGGGGTTTTTCAGCGTTCAGCAAACCTGCCCTCACTGTCACGGCACGGGCAAAGTCATTCCCGAGCCCTGCACAGCCTGCAGTGGCCAGGGGCGCATCAAGAAAACCAAAACGCTGGAAGTCAAGATTCCGGGCGGCATCAACGAAGGCATGCGCATCCGCTCGGCGGGCAACGGCGAGCCGGGCACCAATGGCGGCCCCTCCGGCGATCTGTACATTGAGATCCGCATCAAGCAGCACGATATTTTTGAGCGTGACGGTGATGACCTGCACTGCTCCGTGCCCATTCCCCTGACCAGCGCGGCGCTGGGTGGAAACATCGAAGTGCCCACGCTAGGTGGCAAGGCTGAGATCGAAATCCCTGAAGGCACGCAGCACGGCAAGACCTTCCGCCTGCGCGGCAAGGGCATCAAGGGCATTCGCGCCAGCTATCCCGGTGATCTGTACTGCCACGTCGTGGTCGAGACACCAGTCAAACTGACCGAGCACCAGCGCAAACTGCTCAAGGAGCTGGATGAGTCCTTCCGCAAGGGCGGCGAAAAGCACTCGCCCAACAGCAAATCCTGGACAGACCGCGTGAAGAACATCTTCAAGTGATCAAGCGCCAAGCATGACCAGGAACCACGGCCCTTATGTCTGCCAACGCCGATTCGCTCAAATCCATCCTGTTTGCCCTCGGCGCCAATTTCGCCATTGCCGTGTCCAAAACCGCAGGGGCTGCCTTCACCGGTTCATCGTCCATGTTGGCCGAAGCGATCCACTCCTACGCCGATTGTGGCAATCAGGCCTTGCTGCTGTGGGGCATGAAGGAGGCCAAAATGCCCCCGACACCGGATCACCCCTTGGGTCATGGCAAGGCATCGTACTTCTGGAGCTTCATCGTAGCGCTGATGCTGTTCAGCATGGGCGGACTGTTCTCCATCTACGAAGGCGTGCACAAGCTGCACAGCACCGAGCCCTTGCAATACGCTTGGGTGGCCGTGGGCATTCTGGCCTTTGGCGTGATGGCTGAAGGCGTCTCCCTATGGGGCGCCTTGCGCGAGATCCGTAAGGACCTGGGCAACAAGAGTTTGTGGCAATGGTTTCGCAGCACCCGCCAAAGCGAGTTGCTGGTCATTGTGGGTGAAGACCTTGCCGCGCTGGGCGGTTTGACATTGGCGCTGGCCTTCATCCTGTTATCCATCGCCACCGGCAACCCCATGTGGGATGCCGTGGGTTCGATCGCCATTGGCATCTTGCTGGTGCTGGTGGCCATCGCCGTGGGCGTGGAAGTCAAGGCATTGCTGGTCGGTCAAAGCGCCGAGCCCGAAGTGCTGGCCCAGATGCGCAGCCATCTGACCAGCCAGCCTGAAGTGGCCCAGCTCTACAACCTGCTCACGCAACAGCTGGGTGGCGACATCATGGTGTCGATCAAGGCCGGCATGCACCTGACCGGAAGCGAAGCTGGCCTGATCGAAGCCATCAACCGTGTCGAGCGCGGGTTCAAGCAGGCTTTCCCCAGCGTGCGCTGGGTGTTTTTCGAACCCGACCTGGAAGACTGAGCGACGCGCGGATCACTCAGCCGCAACACAGTCCACGTAGTAGCGCTTGCCACCGCCCGGCAGATCCTCGCCAACCAGGCCGTGCACATCGGTCGAGAAGCCTGGGAAGGCCGCGTTGAACTCACGCACGAACTTCAGGAAGTCGCAGATTTTTTTGTTGAAGCGCTCACCAGGAACCAGCAGCGGAATGCCCGGTGGGTAGGGTGTCAACAGCGCAGTGGTGATGCGCCCTTCCAATTCGTCGATGTCGACGCGCTCGGTCTGACGCCGGGCAATGTAGGCATAGGCATCGCTGGGCTTCATGGCCGGGTGCAGATCTGACAGATACATCTCGGTGGTCAGGCGGGCGATATCACCTTTGGCATACATCTCGTGAATGCTCTGGCACAGGTCTTGGAGGCCCATGCGCTCGTAACGCGGATACTTCTTGCTGAACTCGGGCAGCACGCGCCACATCGGCTGGTTCTTGTCGTAGTCGTCCTTGAACTGCTGCAATGCAGTCAACATGGTGTTCCAGCGGCCCTTGGTGATGCCGATGGTGAACATGATGAAGAAGGAGTACAGGCCGGTCTTCTCGACCACCACACCATGCTCAGCCAGGTACTTGGTGACGATGGCAGCCGGGATGCCCGTCTTGGCGAATTTGCCCGACACGTCCAGGCCCGGGTTGATGATGGTGGACTTGATCGGGTCCAGCATGTTGAAGCCTTCGGCCAAGTCGCCAAAGCCGTGCCACTTGTCGCCGGCCTTGAGCACCCATTCGTCGTGTTTGATGTCGCCGGTGGAAATCTTGTCCGGCCCCCAGACCTTGAACCACCAATCCTTACCGTACTCCTTGTCCACCTTGCGCATGGCACGGCGGAAGTCCAGCGCTTCGCGGATGCTTTCTTCCACCAATGCCGTGCCACCGGGGGGCTCCATCATGGCGGCCGCCACATCGCAGGACGCGATGATCGCGTACTGCGGGCTGGTGGAGGTGTGCATCAGGTAGGCCTCATTGAAGAGGTTCGTGTCGAGCTTCTGCTTCTGCGCGTCCTGCACCAGCACCTGCGAGGCCTGGCTGATGCCCGCCAACAGCTTGTGAGTGGACTGGGTGGCATAGACCATCGCCTCTTTGGGGCGTACGCGTCCTTTGCCCATGGCATGGAATTCGCCATAGAACTTGTGGAAGGCCGCATGCGGCAACCAGGCCTCATCAAAGTGCAGGGTGTCGATCCAGCCATCAAGCATTCCCTTGATGGTTTCGGTGTTGTAAAGCACGCCGTCATAGGTGCTCTGCGTGATCGTCAGGATGCGGGGTTTGACGGTCTTGAGATCCACGCCCTTGAGTAGCGGGTTCTTGGCGATTTTCTTGCGGATGTTGGCCGGCTCGAATTCGCTTTTCGAAATCGGGCCGATGAGGCCGTAGTGATTGCGCGTGGGCGTCAGGAACACGGGGATGGCCCCGGTCATGATGATCGAGTGCAAGATGGATTTATGGCAGTTGCGGTCAACCACGACCACATCGCCCGGCGCCACGGTGTGGTGCCACACCATCTTGTTGGACGTGGACGTGCCGTTGGTGACGAAGAAGCAGTGGTCAGCATTGAAGATGCGCGCCGCGTTCTTCTCGCTCTCGTAGACCGGGCCGGTGTGGTCCAGCAACTGGCCGAGCTCTTCGACAGCGTTGCAGACGTCGGCACGCAGCATGTTCTCGCCAAAAAACTGGTGGAACATCTGCCCCACAGGGCTTTTCAGAAACGCCACGCCGCCAGAGTGTCCCGGGCAGTGCCAGGAATACGAACCGTCTTGCGCATAGTCCATCAACGCCTTGAAGAACGGCGGCGCCAGGGAGTCCAGATAGCTCTTGGCCTCGCGGATGATGTGACGCGCCACGAACTCGGGCGTGTCCTCGAACATGTGGATGAAGCCGTGCAGTTCGCGCAGGATGTCGTTGGGGATGTGCTCGGAGGTGCGCGTCTCGCCGTACAGGTAGATCGGGATCTCGGCGTTCTTGAAGCGGATTTCGCTGACAAAAGCTCGCAGGGCCTTGAGGGCTGTATCGATCTCGGCTTTGGAGCCGGCGCCAAATTCTTCATCGTCGATGGACAGGATGAAGGCGCTGGCCCGGCTTTGTTGTTGTGCAAATTGGGAAAGATCACCATAGCTGGTCACACCCAGCACCTCAAAGCCTTCTTTTTCTATGGCGGCGGCCAGGGCGCGGATACCCAGACCCGAGGTGTTCTCGGAGCGGAAGTCTTCGTCGATGATGACGACAGGAAAATGAAAACGCAGCATGGTTAGCCCTTCTTGGCAAAAACCCGGAAAACTCAAGAGCGCGAAGTGTAGGACGTCTTACACTCAAATGAAAAGGAAACCATTTCATGAGTGACGCAAGCCTTTGGTGGGTTGCAGCCGGCATCATCGTCGGTCTGGAGTTGTTGACCGGCACCTTTTACCTGCTGATGTTGGCCTTGGGCGCAGCAGCGGGGGCTTTGTGCGCCACTTTTGGGGCCAATGCAACATTCCAGATCGTGGCGGCAGGCATCGTGGGTGGCTTGGCCGTGTTGACTTGGCACCTCAAACGCCAGCGCAGCAAGGACCACGCCCTGCGCGACGGGACCGCCAACCCCGATCTGCACCTGGACGTCGGCCAGACGGTGGACGTGCCCCAGTGGAATCCTGATGGCAGCACCCGAGTCACCTACCGAGGCGCGCAGTGGGACGCGAGGTGTCGCGGACACGTCCCGCCTCAACCGGGAACCCATCGCATCAGTGCGGTGGAAGGCAATCGCCTCATCCTCGAAAAAATCTGAACAAGGAATCCGCCTCATGCAAATCGCCATCATCATTCTCATCCTGGCCGTGATCTTCATCGTCAAATCGGTCAAGGTCGTTCCCCAGCAAAACGCCTGGGTGCTGGAGCGACTGGGCAAATATCACGCCACGCTCACGCCAGGCCTGAACATGGTGCTGCCCTTTGTCGACGTCGTGGCCTATCGTCACTCGCTCAAGGAAATTCCCCTGGATGTGCCCAGCCAGGTCTGCATCACCCGGGACAATACGCAGTTGCAAGTTGACGGCATTTTGTACTTCCAGGTGACCGACCCGATGCGGGCCAGCTATGGCGCGTCCAACTATGTGGTGGCCATCACCCAGTTGGCCCAGACCACCTTGCGCTCGGTGATCGGCCGCATGGAGCTGGACAAGACCTTTGAAGAACGTGCCCTGATCAACACCGCCGTGGTGTCGGCGCTGGACGAAGCAGCGCTCAATTGGGGCGTCAAAGTTTTGCGCTATGAAATCAAGGACTTGGCCCCGCCTGCGGAAATCCTGCGCTCCATGCAGCAGCAAATCACCGCCGAGCGCGACAAGCGCGCCCGCATCGCCGAATCCGAAGGCAAACAGACCGAGCAGATCAACCTGGCCAATGGCGAGCGCGCCGCGCACATCGCCCAGTCCGAAGGCGGCATGCAGGCCGAGATCAACAAGGCACGAGGCCAAGCCGCCGCCATCACGGCGGTGGCCGATGCGACGTCCGACGCCATCCGCAAAATCGCCGCAGCCATCCGAGAGCCCGGTGGGCAGGATGCCGTCAATTTGAAGGTCGCTGAGAAGGCCTTGGAAGCCTACGCACAATTGGCTCAGAAGAACAACACCATGATCGTGCCGGGCAATATGAGCGAAGTCTCCGCCTTGATCGGGACGGCCATGACCATGCTGAAGCAAAAGCCCTCAGCCTGAGGTCTTGGAGCCAATGTTGTTTGATGACGATGCTGGCCTGCATGCCCTGGAGGCGCTGAACACTGCCAAACCGCAGGGCGACTGAGGTCGTTGCCCCAGAGTCAGCCCATGGCCAGGGTCAGGCGCCCCCGAAGTAGCGTTTGATGCCCGCCAGGATCATTTCGACGGCGATGGCGCACAGCACCAGGCCCATGAGTTTTTCAATGGCAGACACCACCGAGTCGCCCAACCAGCGATGCAAGGGCTGACTGGCCAGCAGCACCACGGCGCACACGGCCACGGCGGCCAGCAGCGCCACCACCCACTCCATCAGTTGTGCGGGCTGGCGCGAAGCCAGCAGCAACACAGTGGCCATGGCCGACGGGCCCGCCAGCAAGGGCACGGCGATGGGAAACAGAAATGGCTCCTTGCCAACGGGCTGGTCATGGCCACCGTCGTCAAACAGGCGCTGCCCTGAGGCAAAGATGATGCGAATGGACAGCAACAGCAAGATCACGCCACCGGCCACTTCCAGCGAACGTTCGGATAAGCGCATGAGTTGCAAAAACGTGCCGCCTCCCAGCATGAAGGCCAGCAACACGCCAAAGGCGATGCAGGCTTCGCGCAAGGCCACCCACACACGACGTTGCGGCGCCACACCACGCATCACGGAGATGAAAATTGGCAGGGTGCCGAAGGGGTCCAGCACCAGCAGCAACAGAATGAAGGCCGACCTGATGGTGTGGCTCATGCCTGGGATTGTGCGCCGCTGTCATGGGCCTCGCACAAGGGGTAGTACTCAGTCGTCGGTGTTGGCATCCAGGCCGGGAAACAGCACAGCAGTGAAGCCAAAGCGTGTGAAATCTCGCACCCTCATGGGGTAGAGCTTGCCGATCAGGTGGTCACATTCATGTTGCACCACCCGCGCATGAAAGCCATCAACCTCACGGTCAATGGGCTGGCCATACGGGTCAAAACCAGTGTAGCGAATGCGCGCAAAACGCGGCACCACCGCGCGCAGCCCAGGAACAGACAGACACCCTTCCCAACCCTCCTCTTCATCGGCGGACAAGGGTGTGATCTGCGGGTTGATCAGCACGGTTTCTGGCACCGAGGGCGCGTCCGGGTAGCGCCCGGAGCGGGCAACACCAAAGATCACCACCGCCAGGTCAACACCAATTTGCGGTGCGGCCAAGCCCACCCCTGCTGCCGCCGCCATGGTGTCGAACAGGTCAGCCACCAGGGCGTGCAGCTCGGGTGTGTCGAATTGCTGCACTGGCTTGGCCACCCGCAGCAAACGCGGATCGCCCATTTTCAGGATCTCATGCACCGCCATGGTCGCTCCTTGGTTCAGCGTGCAGCAAGGCACGCAACTCGTCTTCGTCGATCACGCTGACGCCCAATTCTCGCGCCTTGTCGAGCTTGCTGCCGGCCTCGTCGCCGGCGACCACATAGTGCGTTTTCTTGGACACCGAGCCGACCACCTTGCCACCCGCCGCTTCGATCATGGCCTTGGCCTCTTCGCGACTCAGGCTGGGCAACGTGCCCGTCAGCACGAAGGTCTTGCCGGCCTGGGGCAAGGAGGATTGCGCGACCTGGACCGGCTCGTGTTCAACCCAGGTGATGCCCACCGAGCGCAACTGTTCAACCACTTCGCGATTGTGCGGCTGATCAAAAAAGGTCCGAATACTTTTCGCGACGATGGGCCCCACGTCGTTAACGGCCAAAAGCTGCTCTTCGGTGGCGTCCATGATGCGGTCGATCTGCCCAAAGTGCCGAGCTAGATCCTTGGCTGTGGCCTCGCCCACATGACGAATGCCCAGGCCGTATAAAAAGCGCGGCAGCGTGGTGTGCTTGCTTTTTTCCAGCGCGGCGACAATGTTCTGAGCGCTCTTGTCGGCCATGCGGTCCAGAGCCGCCAGTTTGGCCACGCCGAGCTTGTACAACTCAGGCAAGGTGCGCACCAGAGCACCATCGACCAATTGATCGACCAGTTTTTCGCCCAGACCTTCGACCTCGACGGCGCGACGCTGGGCAAAGTGCAGCAGGGCTTGTTTGCGTTGTGCTGCGCAAAACAAACCGCCAGTGCAGCGGTGGTTGACCTCGCCAGGTTCACGCACCACGGCGCTAGCGCACACGGGGCACTGCCTGGGCATGTGGAAGTTGGGCACATAGGGGGTGCGTGCTGCGCTACCCTCGACAGGAACCACGCCAACCACCTCAGGAATGACATCACCAGCACGTCGCACGATGACGGTGTCGCCTACTCGCACGCGTTTGCGTCGCATTTCAAACAGGTTGTGCAAGGTGGCGTTGGTGACCGTGACGCCGCCCACGAACACCCGCTTGAGGCGCGCCACGGGCGTGAGCTTGCCTGTGCGTCCCACCTGGATGTCGATGGACTCGACCTGGGTCAGTTGCTCTTGAGCGGGGTATTTGTGGGCCACGGCCCAACGTGGCTCACGGGTGACAAAGCCCAGGCGCTGCTGCAGTTCACGGCTATTGACCTTGTAGACGACGCCGTCAATGTCAAAGGGCAACTGGTCCCGCCGGGCGCCCATGGCTCGGTGAAAAGCCACCAAGCCGGTCGGGCCTTCGGCACCCTGGGCCACGGTGCGCTCCGCGCAGACTGGCAAGCCCATGCGTTGCAAGGCGTCCAGCAGCGCGCTGTGGGTGGCGGGCACGTCCCAGCCTCGCACTTCGCCCAGTCCATAGGCAAAGAAACTCAAGGGGCGTTGGGCGGCAATGGCCGGGTCAAGCTGACGCACGGCGCCCGCAGCGGCATTGCGCGGGTTGACGAAGGTTTTGTCACCGCGTTCACGCTGGCGCTCGTTCAGCGATTCGAAGTCGTCGCGGCGCATGTAGACCTCGCCGCGCACTTCCAGCACGACGGGCTCGGCCCCATGCAGGCGCAGCGGGATCTGGCCGATGGTCCGGATGTTTTGGGTGACGTCTTCACCCACTTCGCCGTCGCCTCGCGTGGCAGCACAGGCCAGCACGCCGTGCTCGTAGCGCAGGTTGATGGCCAGGCCGTCGAATTTCAACTCGGCGGCATATTCAATGGCTGGGTCGGTTTCGCTCAGGCCGAGTTCGCGACGCACACGGGCATCAAAGGCCAGCGCACCCGAGGCCTCGGTGTCGGTCTCGGTGCGTATCGACAGCATGGGCATGGCATGGCGCACGGCAGCAAAGCCATCCAGCACCTTGCCCAGGACGCGCTGGGTGGGCGAGTCGGCGGTGCGCAATTCAGGATGCGCCTCTTCAAGGGCTTGCAATTGCTTGAACAGGCGGTCGTATTCAGCGTCGGGGATCTGGGGTGCGTCCAGCGTGTAGTACAGATGGGCGTGGTGCTGTAGTTGTTCCCGCAACTGTGCCAGGCGCTGAACGAGCTCGCTGCTATCGGTTGGCGCTTGAGCACCGGCGGGTGAATCGCCAAACAAGTGGTCTTGATCCATGGCCTTGCCCTGCCCTGCGTCGTTCAGCTGAACAGACGCCGCGCCGCCGCTGAACCTGCCGCCAGGTCACGCGCCGCCAAGGCCTCGTACAGGCGTTGCAGTTCGCCTTCGATGGACGCGAAAGCCGCTGGCGAGAACGGCTGACCTTGGTCGTCGGCCATCGTGGCGTCCAATCCCAGTGACAGGGCCTCCCCTGCGGCACACCAGGCCTTGAACGGGGCGAGTTCTGCCGCCGTCTGGGGTACATCAAAGGCCAGGATCAACTCGCGCAAGGTGGCTTGTTCGCCGTCTTCGGCAAACGCGGCCTGGGCATCGAAGTTGAGCGTCAAAATGGGCGGCGCGCCCTCTTCATTAGATGGCAACACAAAGCGACCCGACAAGGCCCCTGGCACGAAGCCGTGGCGGGCGGCCTGCTGCTGTACATAGCCCAGCGACCACTCGCTGCCACGGGCCAGCAGGCGCATCGCCAGTTGCGCGTCATATTCGCTGGCAAAGTGGTCCAACTCCTTGGCACGGGCCACCACATCGAGCATGTCCGGGAACTCTACCGAGGCACCCATGGCATCGGCACAAGCCTGAATCTTCTGGACGAACTCGGAGTATTCAATTTCGTTCAAGCCACCGGTTCGGTTGGCCAGCAATACACCAGCCTGGAGCTCGCTGTAAATGACGCCAGACTGCGGTTGCTCCCACTCGCCGCAATCGACGCGCAGGCCTTCGATCATGAATGGCTTGCTGCCAGCACGGCGGGTGGTGGGCAGGTGCGCCATGGCATGGTCGCCACTGACAGGGCTGTCGAGCGTGAGGGTCGCGATGGCATCAATCAGCGCGTCAAGCCGGGCCTGACTGCGTTTGACGGGTGGCAGGGAAATCGCGCCGGCGTCTGCTGCCAAGGGCGCAGCGTCATCGGCCAGCCCATTAGGAACGGTGTCGCCGATGTCCACCGGTTGCGTGTCGGCATCCGAGGGATCGATGCGGTGCTCGCCGCCAGGCTCCAGCGCGGCGCGCTTGGGTTGTCGGGCGGCAGCTTTGCGCGCCGTCCAGGCGCCGTGGGCCACGACCACGGCCAACACCAAACCGCCCAAAAGGGCCAGATACAGGGTCAGGGAATTTCTCATGAATGTTGTTTGTTTTCGCTCAGGCGGCCTGCGCCAGTGAGAAGGCCGCTTCCATATCCACGGCCACGATGCGTGAGACGCCCTGCTCCTGCATGGTCACTCCGATCAACTGTTCGGCCATTTCCATGGCGATCTTGTTGTGCGAGATGAACAAGAACTGGGTGCCGCTGGACATGCTCTTGACCAGCTTGGCATAGCGTTCGGTGTTGGCATCGTCCAGCGGAGCGTCAACTTCGTCCAGCAGACAGAACGGGGCCGGGTTGAGCTGGAAGATGGCAAACACCAGGGCAATGGCGGTGAGTGCTTTTTCGCCCCCCGACAAGAGGTGAATGGTGCTGTTTTTCTTGCCTGGAGGGTGGGCCATGACCTGTACGCCGGCGTCGAGAATCTCGTCTCCCGTCATGACCAGTTTGGCCGTCCCACCGCCAAACAAAGTCGGGAACATGCGCCCGAAATGCTCATTGACAATGTTGAAGGTGCCCATGAGCAGGTCACGGGTTTCCAGGTCGATCTTGTGGATGGCGTCTTCCAGGGTCTGGATGGCGTCTTGCAAGTCGGCGGTTTGCGAGTCCAGGAAGCCCTTGCGTTCACGGGCGGCCGTCAACTCGTCCAGCGCGGCCAGGTTGACGGCGCCCAGCGCAGCGATGTCGCGCTGGATGCGCTCGATCTCGGTGTTCAGGCCGTAGAGCTTGACGCCGTCTTGCTCGATCTGCTGGGCCAGCACCTCAAGATTGACCTCGGCAGCCACCAGCTGTTCCATGAACTGGGCCCCGCCCAACGAAGCGGCTTGTTCTTCGAGTTGCAGCTTGGTGATCTGGTCGCGCAAAGGTTGTAGGCTGCGTTCGAATTCCAGGCGCTGTTCGTCGGCTCGGCGCAACTGGGCGGACAAGTCGTCGTAGCGACTGCGCGTCTGCCCCAGCAGACTTTCCTTGTCGAGCTTGACGGCCAGTGCCTCGTCCAGGCCGGTGCCGGAGGCGGTTTCTGACAGACGCGCATGCTCTTCGTGCAAGGCCACCGCCGAGGTTTCATTGGCCTGGATCTGCTGCATGGCTGTTTCGATGCTGCGCTGCAGCTCGCCACGGCGTGCCGACATGGTGCGGGCACTGAATTGCGCTTCCTGCGCCTGGCGCTCGAGTGTGCGCGACTGCTCACGCGCCTGATTGAGCTTGCGCTCGGCATCGATCACGGCCTCTTCGAGTTGGGCATGGCGCTCTTGCGCATCGGCCAGGGCCAAGTCCAGTTCTTCAAAACGGGCCTCGCCGGTGGCGCGGCGTTCGTTCAGCTCGTCCAGCTGCCCGTCTATTTCGCCCAGCTCACCGGCAATCTGTTCGCGGCGGGCATTGGTTTGCTGGGCCTTCTGGGCCAGACCCATCACCTCGACCTGCAACTGGTGGGTGCGCTGTTGCAACTCGCTGGTGTCGCGGCGGGCCGTCGCCAGACGTTGGGCGGCATCGGAATAAGCCGCTTCGGCGCGAATCAGAGCGGCACGGGCGTCGTCAGACATGAAGGCCTGGGCGCGCACCTGTTTTTCAAGGTTCTCGATTTCCTGGGCACGCGCGAGCATGCCGGCCTGCTCGGAATCAGGGGCATAAAAAGTGACGGCGAACTGGCTGACCGCATGTCCGCCCCGGGTCATGATGACCTCGCCATGCGTGAGCTTGCCGCGATTGGCCAGCGCCTCTTCCATCGAGCCCGCCGTGTAAACACCTTCGAGCCAGTCGTTCAGCAAGGCTTTCAGGCCTGCATCGTTCAGGCGCAGCATCTCGGACAGGCGTGGCAGGGTCTGGTGCGCATTGGCGATCTGGCCCGAAGGCAGACTGTAGAAGGCCAGCTTGGCCGGTGGCGCATCGTTCTCGAAAGCACGCACGGTTTCGACGCGCCCCACCTCCAGGGCGGACAGCCGCTCACGCAGCGAGGATTCGAGCGCGTTTTCCCAGCCGCTTTCAATGTGGATTCGAGTCCACAAGCCCTGCAAGCCCTCCAGGCCATGCTTGGCCAGCCAGGGTTTGAGCTTGCCTTCGGTCTGCACCTTTTCCTGCAAGGCGCGCAGCGCCTCCAGACGGGCGGTTAGTTCGGCTTGCTTGGCAGATTGCTCATTGGCGTGCGTTTGGTGCGCCTTTCGGGCGTCGTCCAGCGCGGGCACGGTGTCGGTCAACTCGCCCAGCTGCGCCTCGGCCACGGCCAGATTCTCCTGGCCTGCTTCGAGCTGGCGCTGCAAATCAGTCAGACGCAATTCATCGGGCGCGACCAGGGTTTGTTTTTCAGCCACCATGCGTTCGCGCCGCAGGTTGAGCTGGCGCGACTGGTCATCAATGTTGCGCGACTCGGCCGCCAGCAATTGAATCTGCTGCTGCACCTGCCCGGCGGCGCCCCGCTGTTCGTTGGCACGCTGGCTCGCGACGCGCACGCTGTCTTCAAACATGGGCACATTGGCCGTGAGCTCTTCAGCCTGCGCGGCGAGGATTTCAGCCTGCTCTTCGGCCGCTGCCATGCGCTCCGCCAGGGTTTCAAGCTCTTCTTCTGCCGAGGCTTTGCGCTCCCCCCACTGGTCGTTCTGGCCCTTCAATTCAGCCAGGCGCTGCTCGACCTTGTGGCGACCCTCCACCACGTAGCGAATACGCTCTTCCAGGCGGCTCACCTCAAGGTTGGCCTCGGCCAGGGCGCCTTGCGCGGCGTGCAGCTCGTCGCTGGATTGGTAATGCGCCTGGCGCACGTGCTCCAGCTCGGCCTCGACATGGCGCAGCTCGGCCATGCGGCCTTCCAGGGCATTGGTCGATTCCAAAATGGACTGCTTGATGCGCGACTCTTCGGTCGATGCATCGCGGTGCTTGAGGAACCACAACTGGTGCAGCTTGGTCGTGCCCTGCTCCTGCAAGCTGTTGTACTTGGTCGCGACCTCGGCCTGGCGTTCCAGCTTGTCCAGGTTGTTGTTCAACTCGCGCAGGATGTCGTCCACGCGGGTGAGGTTTTCGCGGGTGTCCTTCAGGCGGTGCTCGGTTTCGCGGCGGCGCTCCTTGTACTTGGACACGCCTGCAGCTTCTTCGAGAAACAAGCGCAACTCTTCGGGCTTGGATTCGATGATCCGGCTGATCGTGCCCTGCCCGATGATGGCGTAAGCGCGGGGCCCCAGGCCCGTGCCCAGAAACACGTCCTGCACGTCGCGGCGGCGTACCGGCTGGTTATTGATGAAGTAGCTGGACGTCCCGTCGCGGGTCAGCACGCGTTTGACGGCGATCTCGGCAAACTGGTTCCACTGGCCGCCCGCGCGAGCGTCTTCGTTGCTGAAGATCAGCTCAACGCTTGAGCGGCTGGCCGGTTTGCGGTTGCCCGAGCCATTGAAAATCACGTCCTGCATGGACTCGCCGCGCAGTTCGGACGCTTTCGATTCCCCCAGCACCCATCGCACCGCGTCCATGATGTTGGACTTGCCGCACCCATTGGGCCCCACCACGCCCACCAACTGGCCCGGCAGTTGAAAATGGGTCGGCTCGGCAAATGACTTGAAGCCAGACAGCTTGATTGAATTCAGGCGCATGCTTGGGCAGGACCAGGAGACTAAGTCATTGATTTACAAGAATAAACACGCCATATTGCATGCTTAAGCGGGTCAAGGATGATAGCATTGGCGATTCTCCTGATCTCGCCTTACCGCAGTCCATCATGGCCAAGAAAGCCCCCGTCTCCAGCTCGGCCGCACCGGTCCGCCAGCGTCCCGCCAAATCCAAGACCGCCGAGGCCTTGTCCGTGGGGCAACGCGTCAAGCCGGCCACACCGCCGTCAGCCCCGTTGCGCCAGCTGGATGTCTTCCCCAACCCAGCCCCGCAGCGCGATTATGTGATCCAGTTTCAGGTGCCCGAATTCACCTGCTTCTGCCCGCTGACCGGCCAACCCGATTTCGCACACTTCACCATCGACTGCATCGCCGACAAGCTCTGCGTTGAGCTGAAAAGCTTGAAGATGTACATGTGGAGCTACCGCAACGACGGCGCCTTCCACGAAAAAGTCACCAACGACATCCTGGACGACATCGTCAAGGCCGTTCAGCCGCGTTTTATCCGCATCACTGCCAAGTGGTATGTGCGCGGCGGCATCTACACCAATGTGGTGGTCGAGCACCGCAAAAAGGGCTGGAAACCCCAGCCCAAGGTCGATCTGCCGCAACACTCGCCTGAAACGGGCATGCTGGGCTGACCATGACCCTCGAATGGGCCATGGCACTGGCCGCCCTGGCCGTGGCCCTGCTGTTCAGGCCCTGGCAGACGCTACGTCACCAGGGGCTGCAAAACCCGTGGCTGACGGCCATGCTGATCCTGCCCTGGGTGTGGTGGACCAAAAACCTGCTGCCCACGAACCTGCCTCTGCACATTTCCGGGGCGTGCCTTTTAGTGTTGATGTTCGGCTGGCCGCTGGCCATTGTGAGCCTGCTGCCCATCGTCCTGGGCGCCGCCTTGATCGATGTCCTGGGGCGCGTCCATGGCCAGTCGCTGGATTGGTCTCATGCCTGGGATCTCTTGTCAGGCCAGGTTGATGCCATCGTGGCCCAGACGGTGTGGATGGGCATGTTGCCGGCCACCCTGTCCTTGGCGCTGGGGCTGTCAATGCGTCGCTACATGCCTCGGCATTTGTTCGTCTTCATTCTGGGGCGCGGCTTCTTTGGCACCGTCCTGGCCATGACGCTGTCCGCCGTCCTGGCCGCACTGGCGGGCCGCGTGCCGGCCGAATCAAGCACCGAGGACTGGCTGCTGGCGCACTGGCTGCTCGCCTGGGGTGAGGCCTTTGCCACGGGGATGTTCACGGCCATTTTCGTGGCTTTCAAGCCGCATTGGCTCCTGACCTACACCGATGAGCGCTACCTGCCGCCGTCCGCAGCCCAAAAGTGAAGTCATGCATCAAGAGATCGGCCCATCCTGCCGATAGCCTGGGGTGACACGCGCCACCTTTTGATGAACACACCTTCCTGGCTGACTACCGTGGCTGACCATGCCCTCTACCGGGCCAAGCACGAAGGGCGTGACCGCAGCCTGATGGCTGAGTCTGCCAAGAAGCATTGAACAGCTTTCACACCATGCCGTGCTACGCACAAGTCGCCACGCAGGGATAATCGGCCTCCATGAACCCGCTGCTGTCCAAACTCCAGCCCTATCCGTTCGAGCGCCTACGTGCACTCAACCAGGGCGTCACCCCCAACCCTGCCCTGCGTCACATCGGCCTGGGAATTGGTGAGCCCAAGCACCCCACGCCCGATTTCATCAAACAAGCTTTGAGCGACGCGCTGGACGGCTTGGCCAGCTACCCAGCCACCGCAGGCGAGCCCGCCCTGCGTGAGGCCTGCGCCCGCTGGGTGCAGCGTCGCTATGGTTTGAGCCTGAACCCGGCGACCCAGATCCTGCCCGTCAACGGCTCGCGCGAAGCCCTGTTTGCCTTGGCGCAGGTGGTGGTCGATCCGACCCAGCACCTGGATCAAGGCGGCCCCGTCGTGGTCTGCCCCAATCCTTTTTATCAAATCTACGAGGGCGCAGCCCTGCTGGCCGGTGCCCGCATCGTGTTTGCCAACTCGGACCCGGCCCGCAACTTCGCGCCGGACTGGTCCAGCATTCCCGAATCAACCTGGGCCACCACGCAACTGCTTTATGTCTGCTCGCCGGGCAATCCCACCGGCGCCGTCATGCCACTGGACGAATGGGCGCGCCTGTTCGACCTGAGCGACCGGCACGGCTTTGTGATTGCCGCCGACGAGTGCTACTCCGAGATCTATTTCCGCGAAGGCGCCGACGCTGCCCCCTTGGGCGGCCTGGAAGCCGCCGCCAAGCTCGGCCGAGGCGATTTCCGCAACCTGATCTCGCTGACCAGTCTGTCCAAACGCTCCAACGTGCCGGGGATGCGTTCGGGCTTCGTGGCCGGGGATGCCGAGTTGATGAAGGCCTTCTTGCTCTACCGCACCTACCACGGCAGTGCCATGATCCCTACCGTGCAGCGCGCCAGCGTCGCCGCCTGGGACGATGAAGCGCACGTCATTGAAAACCGGGCGCTGTACCGTCAAAAATTTGAACGCGTCACGCCTATTTTGGCCTCCTGCATGGACGTGGCCCTGCCCGACGCGGGTTTTTACCTCTGGGCCGGAGTGCCCAAGCACATTGGGCAAGGCAGTGACGAATGGTTCACCAGAGAATTGCTCACTCAATACAATGTGACGGTATTGCCTGGCAGCTACCTCGCCCGCCAAGCCAATGGCGTCAACCCAGGCGCGGGCCGTGTGCGCATGGCCCTGGTCGCCGCTGTGGACGAGTGCGTCGAAGCGGCGCAGCGCATCCAGGCCTTCATCCAATCGTTCTGATTTTCATTTATTTGACTGTTGCCCCATGACCCAAGCCCTGCAAACACCCCTCCAAACCGTCATCGACAACGCCTGGGAACAGCGCACCTCCCTGTCCGCCGCCGCCGCCCCGGCCGAAGTGCGTGACGCCGTCAACCACATCATCGACCAGCTCGACAGCGGCAAGCTGCGCGTGGCCGAGAAGATCAACGGCCAGTGGGAAACCCACCAGTGGGTCAAGAAGGCTGTGCTGCTGAGCTTCCGCCTGAACGACAACGTGCCCATGGGCCAAGGCGACCTGCAGTTCTACGACAAGGTCCCCACCAAGTACACCGGCTGGAGCGCCGAGCAACTGGCCGCCTCCGGCGTGCGCGTGGTGCCGCCCGCCGTGGCCCGCCGTGGCAGCTTCCAGGCCAAGAACGTGATCCTGATGCCGTCCTACGTCAACATCGGCGCTTACGTCGATGAAGGCGCCATGGTCGACACCTGGGCCACCGTCGGCTCCTGCGCCCAGATCGGCAAGAACGTGCACCTGTCCGGCGGCGTCGGCATCGGTGGCGTGCTCGAGCCCCTGCAGGCCAACCCCACCATCATCGAAGACAACTGCTTCATCGGTGCCCGCTCCGAAGTGGTCGAAGGCGTGATTGTGGAAGAAAACTCCGTCATCTCCATGGGCGTGTACCTCGGCCAGAGCACCAAGATTTACGACCGCGCCACTGGCGAAGTGAGCTATGGGCGCATCCCCGCCGGCTCGGTGGTGGTCAGCGGCAACCTGCCCAGCGCCGACGGCAAGTACTCGCTGTATTGCGCTGTGATCGTCAAACGCGTGGATGCGCAAACGCGCTCCAAGACCAGCATCAACGACCTGCTGCGCGCTTAAACCCAATCGACCCCCAAGGAGATCTTGATGAGTGAAGGCAATCTGGAACGAGTGCTGCGCCTGATGGCTGAGAAGAAGGCATCAGACGTTTTCCTCTCGGCCGCCACCCCCATCCTCATCAAGATCAACGGGCAGATCCTGCAACTGACTGATCAGCCGCTCAAGCCATCGCAGCCGCGTCAATTGCTGGCGGAAATGCTCTCGCCCACGCAAATGGAAGAGCTGGATGAAAACGGCGAACTCAACGTCGGCCTGACCATCCCGGGCGTGGCCATCTTCCGGCTCAGCGCGTTCAAGCAACGCGGGTCGATCGCAGCCGTGTTCCGCTACATCCCATCTGACATTCCTGCACTGGAGACGCTGAACCTGCCTAGCGTCCTATCGTCAATGGTGATGGAAAAGCGTGGCCTGATCATCGTCTCGGGCGCCACCGGCACAGGCAAAAGCACCACCCTGGCATCCATGCTTGAATTGCGCAACCAGCGCATGACCGGACACATCCTCACCATTGAAGATCCGCTGGAATTTTTGTTCTCTAATAAAAAATCGGTGGTCAACCAACGCGAGGTGGGGCGTGACACAGTATCGCTGCAAGTGGGTTTGCGCAACGCCTTGCGACAGGCGCCAGACTGCATCCTGATCGGTGAAATTCGTGATCGGGAAACCATGACGGCGGCCATCTCTTATGCGCTGTCGGGTCACCTGGTCCTGTCCACCCTGCATGCCAACAACAGCTATCACGCCCTGGGCCGCATTCTTTCTTTTTACAGCCCGGAATCACGTCCAGCGCTGTTGAGTGACTTGGCATCGGGCCTCAAGGCCATCGTGTCGCAACGGCTTCTGCGCTCTACCGCCGGCGGTCGCGTGCCCACGGTCGAAGTGCTGCTCAACACCAAGCTGGTTTCCGAGTTGATCGAAAAAGGCGACTTCCCTGGCGTCAAGGAAGCGATGGAAAAGTCCATGGCCGAAGGCTCGCAAACCTTTGAGCAGGACATCGCGCGACTGATCAACGAAGGCCAAGTTACGCGCGACGAAGGCCTGGCCAATGCCGACTCGCCCACCAACCTGATGTGGCGCCTGCAAAACGATCAAAGCGCCTCGACCAAGCTCACGGCCAAGGCCGAAGAAGTTGACCACGGACCCTCGTTCACCGAGATCACCCTGGACGTTAACAACGATGCGCGTGGCTCCAAATTCGGCAACACCGCCTTTGGCTCAACCCGCTTCTGATTCGCCTCAAGGCCGCCCGACCATGACCCCCACATTGCGCCTGACCGAGGCGCTCATTGCCCGCCCGTCGGTCACCCCCGACGATGGCGGATGCCAGCAAGTCGTCGCCGAACGCCTGCAAGTGTTGGGCTTTGAATGCCACACCCTGACCTTTGGCCCGAGCGTTGCCCCCGTGGCCAACCTTTGGGCCATCAAGCGCGGTCGCGGCCATGCCAGCGGCGCGCCCACCCTGGTGTTTGCCGGACACACCGATGTGGTCCCCACCGGTCCGCTGGACCAATGGACAACCCCCCCGTTCGTCCCCAGCCACCGCAATGGAATGCTCTACGGACGCGGCGCCGCCGACATGAAAACCTCGCTGGCGGCCATGTTGGTAGCCACCGAAGAATTCGTCGCCACCCACCCGCAACACACCGGCAGCGTCGCCTTCTTGCTCACCAGCGATGAAGAAGGCCCTTCGGTGGACGGCACCGTCAAGGTCTGCGAATGGCTCACCCAGCGCGGCGAGCGCCTGGACTGTTGCATCGTGGGCGAGCCCACCTCGGTGAAGTCGGTGGGCGACATGATCAAGAATGGCCGACGTGGCTCGCTCTCAGGCAAGCTGCGCATCAAGGGCGTGCAAGGCCACATCGCCTACCCGCAACTGGCCAAGAACCCCATCCACCTGGCCGCCCCGGCCCTGGCCGAACTGGCTGCCATCATCTGGGACGCCGGCAACGAGCACTTCCCGCCCACCAGCTGGCAGATGTCCAACATCCATGCGGGCACCGGCGCCAACAACGTCATCCCTGGCGAGTTGGTGATTGATTTCAATTTCCGCTTCTCGACCGAATCCACGCCCGAGGGCTTGAAAGAACGCCTGCAAGCCGTGTTGGCCCAGCACGGTCTTGAATTTGAGATCGACTGGACCTTGGGCGGCCGCCCTTTCCTGACCCGGCCGGGCAGCCTGATCGAAGCCATCGCCGGCGCGATCAAGGACGTCACCGGCCTCACCACCGAGCTGTCCACCACCGGCGGCACGTCTGACGGCCGCTTCATTGCGCAGATCTGCCCGCAAGTGGTCGAGTTTGGTCCCGTCAACGCCAGCATCCACAAGATCGACGAGCACGTGGCCGTGGCCGACATCGAGCCCCTGAAAAACATCTACCGCCAAACCTTGGAAAGACTGTTGTCGTGACCACCGTCATTGAACTGATCGAAACCGCCAGCGCCCGCCTCACCCAGGCGGGTGTTTCATTTGGGCACGGCACCCTCAACGCCTTTGACGAAGCCGCCTGGCTGGTGCTGTGGAAGTTGGGCCTGCCCCTCGACGATCTGGATGGCGTGGCCGACCAGCCTGTTGAAGCAGACCGCCAGGCCGAGGTTGACGCCCTCATTACTCAGCGCATTGAAACCCGCAAGCCGGCCGCCTACCTGACCAACGAAGCCTGGCTGCAAGGCGTGCCCTTTTACGTGGACGAACGCACCATCGTGCCCAGGTCGTTCATTGCCGAAGTGATCGCCGACGGCAGCATTGACCATTGGCTGAGCGAGCGCACCCACCGCGTGTTGGACCTGTGCACCGGCAATGGCAGCCTGGCCGTGATCGCGGCCATGGCCTACCCCGAGGTGACCGTGGACGCCGTGGACATCAGCGCGGACGCCCTGGCCGTGGCACGCATCAATGTGGACCGACATGGCTTGGCCGACCGCATCACCCTGATCCAAAGCGATGGCTTGGCACAGGCACGAGGGCCGTATGACTTGATCTTGTGCAACCCGCCGTATGTGAACGCCCAGTCGATGCGCGCTTTGCCCGCCGAGTATTTGGCCGAGCCTGAACTGGCCTTGGCGTCCGGGGATGATGGGATGGATTTCACACGGACCTTGCTGGCCACTTTGGAAGCCCATCCTGGTCGGTATCTGTCGCCGGAGGCCGTGCTGGTCTTGGAGATTGGCAACGAGCGCGAAAATTTTGAGCGGGCGTTTCCGGATCTGGAAGTGGTCTGGCTGGAAACCAGCGGTGGCAACTCGTCGGTCTGCGTGATCTTTCCGTTTGCGGCAGGGGCGGTTTAGTGTGCTCGCAGGCCTTGCTTTCCAAAGCAACAACTCGTCAAATGGACTACCCATGGCAGTACCACGCCATGCAGCAAGGATCTCTTAATGAAAATAACGTTACTCTACGGCGGCATCCTGGCAATTTGGTTCGTCGTTCTGAGCGTTCGAGTGATCGCCGGAAGAGTGGGCCGAGGAAACCCAAGTCTTGGTGACGGCGGCAATCCAGCCATGTTCCGGCGCATACGAGGTCACGCAAATTTTGCCGAGTACGTTCCGCTGGCGCTCTTACTTATCGGCTTTCTTGAATTGGGCGGTTTGCCGCAATGGCAATTGCACGCTCTTGGTACAGCACTGGTGGTAGGGCGCGTCCTGCATGGCTATGCGCTTTCTTTTACGAGTGACAGTCCGTTTGGGCGTACCGCAGGTATTGCACTCACTCTTTTAGTGATTTCAGGTGCAGCTGTTTTAAGCATCTGCAAGTATGGTGGCTGGGCCTAACCAGGCGTTCAACTCGGACAATTTGCAGCATCAAACATCACATGCGTGTCCTTGAGCTGAAGATTCCCCCGCCCCTCGTAGCGCTGCTCATCGGCACTGCAATGTGGTTTGTCTCGCGGTCAGGGCCATCGCTTGAGCTTTCGTTCCTCGTTCGCGCCATCAGCGCCATTGCGGTTGCCGTCCTGGGCGGCGCGGTCAGCTTCGCTGGCAATATGCAGTTCAGGCGTGCAAAGACAACCGTCAATCCTTTGAGGCCTGAAAACGCGTCTTCGCTGGTCACATCGGGCATCTATCGCTTCACGCGCAATCCGATGTATCTTGGCCTTCTGTTGGTTGTTGTTGGCTGGGCTGTGTTCCTCTCATCGGCTTGGGCACTCTCTGGGCCGGTCGTCTTTGTTCTCTACATTGGCCGCTTCCAAATTACGCCTGAGGAGAGAGTTCTCTCCGCGAAATTCGGAGCGGCATACTCCAACTACACATCTCAGGTGCGTCGGTGGCTGTGAGGCCTAACCAGATCCCAAGCGTTAACTAGGGCGTTAGCCCCTACGCAAAAACACGAATCGAACAGGGGAAAAGATGAGCAGCAGTCGCATTGACCATCGCTACGTTGATTCAGAATCAGGAAAGACCATCGACGTTGTTCCCGTCTCGCAACAAGCACCTCAACCGCGGCTGTTTGGCTGAATAGCTCGGTCTTATAGAGGGCGAGTCGACAAAAGCGGATGGATGCAGTTGATCGGACTGATACCTGTCATCGGCTGGATCCTGGTCATCGTATGGCTGGCTCAAGAATCAAAACCATCCCCGCATACAAAAACCCCATGACTCGCAACGTCGGCACCTACCTTTACCCGGAAGTCGAGGTGCTTGACTTTGCTGGTCCCTTTGAGGTGTTCACAACGGCCAGCAGGGTAAGCAAAAAGCTTACGCCAGGTGATAACGAACCCTTCAAGGTGTTTTCGATCGCGCAAGCCACTGATCCTGTTCAAGCTAGAGCAGGTTTATCCATAGTGCCTGAGTACACGTTCAAGACGCAACCCGATATTGACGTTCTCATCATTCCTGGCGGCGTGGTCGACAAGGAGCACCGCGAGCTTCCCTCAGCTTGAGGTCGTCAATAACGCACGCTGGGTCGAGCAAGGCAAGTTGGTCACATCGGCTGGCATATCGGCCGGCATTGATATGTGCCTCTTTCTTGTCGGCAGGCTCGCAGGGCTTGAGCTTGCCAAAGCAACAGCTCGTCAAATGGACTACCCCTGGCAGCACCATGACGCGTGAATCACCGACACTGGCCATGCCTTCGGCCTTCTTTTGGTGGCGTTAGGCCGTCAGGTCTCTTTACAAAGGTGTCATGCGCGCGCATGCTCCGCGAAGTTAAGGTTATCGCAGACCCGGCGAGAAACGACGTTGGCCTGATAAGCCCGATCCGTCAGGCACCCACCTCTGCCCAGTCGGGAGAACCGAATGCAACTTCACGGCTCCTGCCACTGCGCGAAGGTCAGGTTCACGGTCGAATCGCCAGAGCCGGTGCCCTTCATGCGTTGCTATTGTTCGATCTGCCGCAAGACCGCAGGCGCCGGCGGCTATGCCATCAACCTGGGCGCGATAACCAGGAGCATGAAAGTGCAAGGCAAGCGGGAGCTTCGAATCTACCGCGCGCATCTGCCAGACGACGAAGGAATTGGTACCCACCTGAGCTCGGCTCGTCGCTACTTCTGCCGGCACTGTGGAAGTGCGCTGTGGCTCTGGGATCCAACATGGCCCGAACTGGTGCACCCGCACGCCAGCGCCATCGACACCCCACTTCCGACCCCGCCAGAGAACGTGCACTGCTTGCTTGATTCCAAGGCACCGTGGGTCCGAGTGGAAGGTCACCCGAATGACCCGTGCTTCGACCACTATCCGAGCATGTCGCTGGCGCAGTGGCATGAACGCAAAGGACTCAAGTCGCTCGCGGAGCCAAGGCGAGACAGCGAGACAAGCTAAAGCACTCGAACTCACGGAGGAGCGATATGCGCGCTTACAAGCCACTTCTTATCGTGTTGTCGGCCTTGTCGGTCTTGTCCGGCTGCGCGTCACAGGCCTATCGAGACACCCCAAATGGAAAGTTTGTCGGGGAACTGGATGTCCGGTGGGTCAAGAACGACTATTTCCTGTTTCTTCCGAGCCAAGTCCACCCGTTCACGTTCATCCGAAAAGATGGCTCCATTGTTCGCCCAGGTCCGATGTACACGGATGGGGGTTCTATCCCGAGGTTTCTTTGGGGGATCAAAGGCTACTCGCCCTGGGGCTACGCTCCGGCGTACATCGTGCATGACTGGCTATTTGAAGCTCAGCACTGCCACTACGCACCCGACAATCAGTTTTCGTTCAGCGACTCTGTTTCGCTGATGGCCGAGGGGCTCAAGGCAGTCATGGAGCAAAGCCCTGAAGTTCGAAACTATTTCGTCTTTGATACGGTAGTTGCAGCCATTGGCTCGCCTATCGCGGAGCGTCTGTGGGAGAAAGGCTCGTGCAAAGCACCCGGGCTGACCGAAAAATCACTTCAGGAACTCGGCAGACAACCTCCTGGCGATCTACTCATGACAATCAAGTTTGAATGACGGAGCCTGTCCGACATTGACTGCTGGCCCGAAGAAAAAAGCGCGCTTGATACACTGCCGCGCCGCCCCGGCCTATTCCCGAGTTACCGTTTTCCATGATTGTCATCAAGAACATCACCCTGCTGCGCGGCACCAAAGTGGTCCTGCAACAGGCCAGCGCCACCCTCCACCCTGGCGAGAAGGTCGGTCTGATCGGACGCAATGGTGCGGGCAAGTCCTCGCTGTTTTCTCTGCTGGCCGGGCGTCTGCAGCCCGATGGCGGCGACGTTGAAATCCCCGCTGCCTGGCTCGTCCCTGGCGGCATGGCCGAAGTCGCGCAAAACATGCCCGAAACCGACGACTCGGCCACCGACTACGTGCTGCAAGGCGACGCCCGCCTGATGCAGGCCCGCGCCGATCTGGCCAAAGCCGAAGACGAAGACGACGGCAACGCCATGGCCGAGGCCCATGCGCACTTGGCCGAGGCGGGCGCTTTTGATGCCCCGGCCCGTGCGCAAGCGCTACTGCTGGGCCTGGGCTTTCCTGTGGAGCAACTCGACGCTCCGGTCAACAGCTTCTCCGGCGGCTGGCGCATGCGCCTGCAACTGGCCCGGGCGCTGATGTGCCCCTCCAAGTTGCTGTTGCTCGACGAACCGACCAATCACTTGGACCTGGACGCCCTGGTCTGGCTGGAAGCCTGGTTGCAGCGCTACGAAGGCACGATGATCGTCATCAGCCACGACCGCGAATTCCTCGACGCCATCACCAAGGTCACCCTGCACCTGGATGACGCCAAGCTGACCCGCTACACCGGCGGCTACACGGCCTTTGAATTCATGCGCGCTGAACGCATGAGCCAGCAAACAGCTGCTTTCTCTAAGCAACAAGACCGCATCGCCCACCTGAGCAAGTTCATCGCGCGCTTCAAGGCCAAGGCCTCCAAGGCCAAGCAGGCGCAAAGCCGCGTCAAGGCGCTGGAGCGCATGGAGAAGATCGCGCCTGTGCTCAGCGCCGCTGATTTCGACTTTGAGTTCCGCGAGCCGCAAAGCCTGCCCAACCCCATGTTGGCCATGTCCGACCTGGTCTGCGGCTACCGCTCGGAAGAAGGCAAAGACACCGTCATCGTGCATGACATCAACCGCTCCGTCATGCCCGGTCAACGCATCGGCATCCTGGGGGCCAACGGCCAAGGTAAATCCACACTGGTCAAGACCCTGGCCCACATGCAGCCACCCATTTCGGGCACTGTTACCGAAGGCAAGGGCCTGAGCATTGGCTACTTTGCCCAGCAAGAGCTGGACGTGCTGCGTCTGGACGAAGGCCCGCTGGAGCACATGGTTCGCCTGGCACGCACCCTCGGCCCCCAAGGGCGCGAGCAAGAACTGCGCGACTTTCTGGGCAGCTTCCGCTTCACCGGCGACATGGTCAACCAGCCCGTCGGCCTGATGAGCGGTGGCGAAAAAGCCCGCTTGGTGCTGGCCCTGGTCGTTTGGCAGCGCCCCAACCTTCTGCTGCTGGACGAACCAACCAACCACCTGGATCTCACCACCCGCGAAGCCCTCAGCATGGCCTTGAACGGCTTTGAAGGCACCGTCATGCTGGTCAGTCACGACCGCGCCTTGTTGCGCGAGGTGTGCGACGAATTCTGGTTGGTCACCCATGGCGGGGTCGAACCCTTTGACGGCGATCTTGACGATTACCAGCGCTGGCTGCAAGAGCAAAGCAAACAGGTCGCCCAAGCCGCCAAAAAGGCCCGCGATCAGAACAAAAAAGAGGCCAAACAACAACCCATCAAGGAACAGCCCAAAGTCCAGGCCGGTGATGAGCGCAAGGCCCAGCAACAGGCCAGGCAGAAGCTTCAAGAGCAGGTCAAGCCCCTCAAGAGCGAACTCAAGGGCATCGAGCAACGCATGAATGTAGCCACCGTCGAGCGAGATCAACTGACCCAGGACCTCGGCAGCACCACCCTTCTCTCCAGCGAGCGCTCCGACAAAGGCAAGCGCCTCAAGGTCGTCAGCGACGAAGTCGAGGCCCTCGAAGCGCGTTGGCTCGAAGTGAGCGAAGCCATTGAGCAACTCAGCGCGGCCTAACCCGCCTCCAGTCATGTCCAACAGCGGCGCCCAGCCCACCTCCAGCCCGTCCGGAAGTGACGACGTCACCACCATCGGCCTGATCGGGCTGGCCCACGGCACCTCGCACTTTCACCACATGCTGCTGCCGCCACTGTTCCCCCTCTTCATCCGGGACTTTGGCCTGAACTATTCCGAACTGGGTCTGCTCGTTTCCGTGTTCTTTGCGATCTCGGGCATCGGGCAGGCGCTGGCAGGTTTCCTCGTCGACCGCATTGGCGCACGGCCCGTGCTCTTCGCCGCCCTGGCCTGCTTGGTGGCCGCCTCGCTGGCCGCAGCCTCAGCCCACAGCTATGCAGGCCTGATGCTGGCGGCGAGCCTGGCCGGTCTGGGCAATGCCTCGTTTCACCCGGCGGACTTCACGATCCTGAACAAGCGCGTGTCCATTGCTCGCCTGGGTCATGCCTTTTCAGTGCACGGCATTGCCGGCAACCTGGGTTGGGCCCTGGCCCCAGTCTTTTTGATTAGCCTCAGCTCGATCCTGGGCAACTGGCACGCCGCCTACCTCGCCTGCGCACTGCTGGGCTTGAGCGTCTTGATGTTGATGACCTTCAAACGGGACGCCATCGACGATCGCCACCGAGCCCATGGCACCACCGCCCATGCCGGCCAATCCGCTCAAGTCGCCGAACATCCCATGGCCTTCCTGAAGCTGCCCTCGGTTTGGCTGTGCTTCTCGTTTTTCTTTTGGACCACCGCCGCCTTGAGCGCCATCCAGAGCTTTGCCAGCCCGGCCTTGGGCCGCATGTACGGCCTGCCGATCTCGGCCACCGCCTTTGTAGTGACAGGCTACATGTTGTGCGGCGCGGCCGGCATGGTGCTGGGTGGATTCCTGGTGGCCAGGGTTGAGCGCTTGGAGCGCACCATTGCGGCCGCCATGGCCTTGGCCGCGTTGCTGCTGTGGCTCACGGCCACAGGATGGTTGCCTCCTTTTCTGGCGGCTGGGGCCGCGGCGTTCGCGGGCTTCGGCACAGGTTTGGCCGGCCCGTCGCGCGACATGCTCATCAAACGCGCCGCGCCACCGGGCGCCACAGGGCGGGTGTATGGCACGGTGTATTCCGGGCTGGACATCGGATTTGCCCTGGCAGCCCCCCTGTTCGGCGCCCTGCTGGACCACGACCAAGCCAACGGCGTGTTCTATGGCGCCGCTTTTGCCCTGCTGCTGGGCATTGCCTCGGCAGGATTGGTGGGCGTGCGCATTGCCCGCCGGGCAGCCGTCATCGCTACCTGAACACCCGAGCCGCTGCCTGATCAATCCCGCGTGCGATCTTTCTTGCGGGCTTGGCGAAACGACTCCGGGGTGAAGACGTTGTCCTTCCAGACGCCCCGGCTGCGGGCTCGGTCGATCGCCTCTTGCGCCTCTCGCGCCGCCTGTGCCTTGGCCTTGCGGTTCGACGGCCACCGACAGCACCACAGCGCCAATCGGCGACCAGCGTGCCCCCAGCGAAGCACCGCCTGATCCACCCTGTGACGCCGCTGGCTGCCCAGCAGCAGCCTGACCAGCAAGGCCAGACAGACCACAGCCACCAACACCGCCATCGATTTTTCGATCACAGCCGCCCCTTAATTTCGCCCGTTGAAAATATCCTCAATTGAAGAGCTTGTCGAGCTTCAGCAAGGTTAATACACCCATCACCGCAAAGATAGCAGCGGCCACAGAATGCACCAGTTTCATGGGGATTTTGGCGGCGAATTTATTGCCCACGAAAACCGCTGGTACATCAGCAATCAACATGCCCAGCGTCGTCCCCGCCACGACCATCACAGGGGAGGCATAGTGCGCTGCCAGGGCGACCGTTGCCAGCTGGGTCTTGTCGCCCATCTCGGCAAGGAAAAAGGTCACCAGGGTCGCCCCAAAAACGCCCAAGCGTTTGGCCACCTGCGTTTCTTCCTCTTCGATCTTGTCGGGAATCAAAGTCCAGATTGCCATGCCAATGAACGACAGCCCCAGCACCCAGCGCATGGCTTGGGGATGGACCACCGTGGTGATCCAGGAACCCAAGGCACCGGCCAAACCGTGATTGACCAGCGTCGCGCACAAAATCCCCAGGACGATGGGCACAGGCTTTTTAAAACGCGCGGCCAGGATGAACGCCAGCAACTGCGTTTTGTCGCCAATTTCGGCCAGTGCGACGACGCCCGTTGAAATCAAGAGAGCTTCCACGAAGCAAATCCTCAGCCGGTGACAAACGATTGACCACACGTCGCCCACCGGCGTGAAGCAAGGTACGGCCAAAAGTCTTGCTAAGCGTGAGCCGCCGGCACCATGGCTCTGCGGAGCCAAGTATGTTGATGCAAGCCACCTCATTGCGAGGTGAAGCTACTCCCTGATGGGCGGGCTCATTTTAACAGTCGATTTTGCACACCATCCTGTGTATCGAGCCCCACCGTGCGAGGGGATAATCCGCGTCCGCCCCCACACTAGTCCACCAACTCAAGAAAGACCCCCTGTGTTCAAGAACCTGACGGTGTACCGCATCGGACCGCAATGGTCCGCCGATTTGAAGCAGATGGAAGATGGCCTCAATAAGGCGCGCTTCGTGGAATGCGGCGCCACCCAGCCCATGTCCTTCGGGTGGGTTGCTCCCCGCGGCACCCCACACGCTCCCCTGATCGAATCGGTGGCCGGACACCACCTGCTCAAGCTCATGATTGAGCAGAAAGTGGTGCCTGGAGCCGTGGTCAAACGCCGCACCGAAGAGCTGGCCAAACACATCGAAGACACCACCGGCCGCAAACCTGGCAAGAAGCAAACCAAAGAGATCAAGGAACAGGCCCTGCTGGAGTTGTTGCCCATGGCCTTCACCAAGCAGTCTTCCATCAACGTGTGGATCGCCCCCAAACAAAGCCTGATGATGGTGGACGCCAGCAGCCAGACCAAAGCTGACGAAGTGGTCGCTCATGTGGTCAAGGCCATCGACGGACTGGTTGTCAACCACCTGCAAACGACCAACTCGCCCGCCGTGATGATGTCTGAATGGCTGGTCAGCGGCGAGCCGCCGGCCACCTTCACCGTGGACCGCGAATGCGAACTCAAATCCACCGACGAGATGAAATCGGTGGTCCGCTACAGCCGTCATTTACTCGACACCGAAGAGGTGCGCCAGCACATCACCAGCGGCAAGGTGCCCACCAAACTGGCCATGACCTGGGAAAGCCGTGTTTCCTTCCTGCTGACCGACACCATGCAGATCAAGAAGCTCAGCTTTCTGGACGTGGTGTTTGATGGCCGCAAGCCCGACAACAAGGATGAAGCCTTCGACGCGGACGCCGCCATCGCCACCGGCGAATTGAGCAAACTGATCCCCGATCTGGTGGAAGCCCTGGGCGGCGAATTGCCAATTTCTTGAAAAATCGGTGATAACCTCATGTTTCTACGAGTTTTTTGGGTTGACGGGCAACGCCGGCTCCCCTAGCCTAGGTTCCATGCTTTTTGTCTTTCGCTGTTTCCTGGTGCTCAACATGCTTTTTGCATGTTCGATCACGGTGGTGCAGGCTCAAACCGTGAGCCCGGCACCGAGCCCAGCCGCCTCGGCTGGGAGCGAAAGCATCGACCCCATCAGCCGATTCATGTCCGACAAGGGCTTACTCAATCCAAAGCCTATGGTTGAACTCGCCCAACAGGTGCGAGACAAAGCCACCGACGTCGCCTCCGACCTGGTCTTTTCGGCCATGAACTTCCTGGGCGTGCCCTATAAACGGGGCGGCCAATCTTCAGAAACCGGCTTTGACTGCAGCGGCTTCACCCGCCACGTGTTTGAAAACAGCATTGGCCTGATCCTGCCGCGCCGAGCTTCAGAGCAAGCCAATTCACCCGACTTGATCCCCGTCAAACAAGCGGAACTCAAACCTGGTGATCTGGTGTTTTTCAACACCATGCGCCATACCTTCTCCCACGTCGGCATCTATATCGGCGACAACAAATTCATCCACTCGCCACGCACGGGCACTCAGGTGCGGGTTGAAGACATGGGCCTTTCCTATTGGCAAAAGCGCTTCGACGGGGCTCGGCGCGCGCCGACGGTCGCCACCGCCACCATGGTCACCACCTCGACTGGTGACAAGAGGGCCTCCGGCGAACAAGGCAGCGCCCCTCCCTGATTGAGGGTACGTCGCTGCGCAGCCATCACGCTTGCAGCACAATGGCACTATGAGTGAGTCAACGCTGGTTCCATTGCAACAGTTGCGCCAAAGACTGCGCGCTGCCCCGGCGGCATGGCCTATTGAGTTGCCCGCCCCGCCGACGGAAACAAGCGCCCACGCGGCAGGGCCGCTGGACCGTCTGAACCGTCCGCTTCACGACCTGCGGATCTCTGTCACTGACCGCTGCAACTTTCGCTGCAGTTACTGCATGCCTCGCCATGTGTTCGGCAAAGACCACGACTTCCTGCCCAAACCCGAACTGCTCTCCTTTGAGGAGATCACCCGCAGCGCCCGGATATTTGTGGGCCTGGGCGTTCGTAAATTGCGGCTGACTGGCGGCGAGCCCTTGCTGCGCAGACACCTCGAACGCCTGGTCGAGGAACTCAAGCAATTGAAAATGCCCGATGGTCAGGCGCCTGAACTGGCTCTGACCACCAATGGATCGGTGCTTGCCCTCAAGGCACGAGCACTGAAAGACGCCGGACTCAAGCGTGTCACCGTCAGCCTGGACGCCCTGGACGACACCGTCTTCAGGCGCATGAACGATGCCGACTTCCCCGTGTCCGATGTGCTGGCGGGCATTGAGGCCGCGCAGGCGGTGGGTTTGGGCCCGATCAAGGTCAACATGGTCGTTCAACGTGGTGTCAATGACGACCAAATTCTGCCCTTGGCGAGACATTTTCGCGGCACGGGCATTGAGTTGCGCTTCATTGAATTCATGGACGTGGGCACCACCAACGGATGGCGCATGGACCAGGTCCTCCCCTCCGATCAGGTTCGCCAACGCATCAACCATGAATTCCCTCTAGTGGCCGTAGAAGCCCATCAAGTGAGTGAAACTGCCCAGCGCTGGGCCTACGTCGATGGGCAAGGCACGGTGGGGTTCATCTCCAGCGTCACCCACGCCTTTTGCGGCGACTGCAACCGCCTGCGCCTGTCGACCGACGGCCGCCTGTTCACCTGCCTGTTTGGCAGCCAAGGCCACGACCTGCGCAGCCTGCTGCGTGGCAACCATCCCGATGACCAAATCGCAGCCGGACTGCGCCAGCTCTGGCAAGGCCGCAGCGACCGCTACTCGCAACTGCGCGCCGAAGGCAAGACTCCGCAGCAACGCATCGAAATGAGCTACATCGGTGGCTGATTTGCGCAACGATGACGTGACCGGCTGGGTCTTGTGCGGAGGCGAAGGCCGTCGCATGGGCGGTGTCGACAAAGGTTTGCAGCCATATCAAGGGCGCCCTCTGGCCGACTGGGTGCTCGACGCCTTGTCCAAACAGCTCTGCGCGGTAAACCTCAATGCCAACCGGCACCTGCCTCAATACGCCGACTTGCTGCGCGGTGTCCAGCCCATGGCCGAGGTCTGGCCTGACGATCCCGACATTGCCGGGTCGCTGGGCCCCTTGGCGGGCATCCTGACAGGCTTGCGTCGATCCCGCACACCCTGGCTGATGGTCGCCTCATGCGACGCACCCCACATCCCAAAAGATCTCGTCGAACGACTGCACCAATCGGCCGTGGCGCAAGGGGCCGACATCGCCGTCCCCGTGACCACCACGCCACAAGGCGACACCCACCATCACTGGGTCTGCGCCCTCATCCACACGCGCTGTAAACCATCGCTTGAAGCGGCGTTGAGCAGCGGCGAGCGGCGTGTTGGTCGGTGGATTCAGTCCTGCGCCTGGGTTGGCGTATCCTTTGCGGCGCCCGCTGATTTCACCAACATCAATACCCTGGAGGCACTGCATGAACAGGCCTGACCCACCCACTTTTCGCATTGGCCGCATTGGCCCGGCGGATCTGGGTGCCTACAAAAACTTGCGTGATGAAAGCCTCAGGCTGCACCCCGACGCCTTTGACAACGACATCGAAAGCGAACATGCCCGTCCCCCAGAAGGCTACATCAGCCGCTTGGGGTTAAGTGAGCCCCTAGGTGGCACCTTCCTGTTGGGCGCCTGGGATGGTCAGGCGCTGGTCGGCATGGTCGGCATGGAGCGCCAATCCTTGCAAAAACTGCGACACAGCGCCGAACTCAACAGCATGAATGTGCGCCCCTCCCACATGGGCTTGGGGGTGGGCGATCAACTGATGACGGCCTGCATTGCCGAAGCGCGTCGCGCCATTGGCCTGGAGCAGATCACCTTGCGCGTGAGCACCTCCAGCAACGCGGCCATCCGCCTCTATCAACGCGCGGGCTTCCAAGCGTGTGGCGTGGTGCCACACGTCATCAAGCTGATCGACGGCCCCGGTCAGGTGCGCTACTTTGACAAGCTCACCATGGTGCTGATCCTGTAACTCAACCCACCTCAGCGGCGCCGCGGTTGGCCAAGCCGTCAGCGCGCTCGTTGCCAGGATCACCGGCATGGCCGCGCACCCAACGCCAGTCCACCTGGTGCTCGGCAGCCGCCTGCTCCAGCGTTCGCCACAAGTCAGCGTTTTTCACGGGCTTGTTGTCGGCCGTCTTCCAGCCCCGCTTCTTCCAGCCCTCGATCCATTCGGTGATGCCCTTGCGAACATACTGACTGTCGGTGTAGACGATCACCTTGCAGCGGCGCTTGAGCACACTCAGGGCCTGGATCACCGCCATCAACTCCATTCGGTTGTTGGTGGTCAGGGGCTCGCCACCCCACATCTCTTTTTCATGCGTCCCACTGACCATCCACACGCCCCAGCCGCCTGGGCCAGGGTTGCCCTTGCAGGCGCCATCGGTGTAGACAACCACAGCGGCCTCTGCTGAACTGCTCATCCGTTTGTATCCTTGTGAAATTCTGATTGGCGGTGCTGCCGATTGGTCAGCACCGCCGGGGCCGCCTGGTGCGGCTTGCGCACCTTGCGCACCTTGCCCACCAGTCGCATGCCACGTGCCCGTTTCACGGCCACCACGAAATAAGCCGCGCCCAAGACCGGCCACCAGCGCTCACCGGCATGGTCCATCCACTTGAGTCGATCCCACCAAGCCTGGCTGCGCACCATGGGTCGATAGCCACCAAAGCAGGCCGACTCAACCTCCATATCCAGCAAACGCAGCCAATCTCGCAAACGCCAGTGGGCGATGAACTCCCCCTGAGGCAGGACCAGCGCCCGGTCCACGCCCCAATGCCCCATGCGCTGCCACAGCCCCCATAAACTGGCCGGGTTGAAGCCGGCAATCACCACGCGCCCGTCAGGCACCAGCACCCGTTCGACCTCACGCAAGGTGTGATGCGGATCACGGGCCAACTCCAAGGCATGGGGCAAGACCACCAGATCCAGGCTGTTGCTAGGAAAAGGCAGCGACTCAAAATCGCAGCGCAGGCTCAAAGGTGCCCCCTGGTCCTGCATTGACAGCTTATCTTCTGGCGGCGCCCATCCCTGATAAGCGGTGTCCAAAGCGAGCCAGCGATGGGGCATGCGGTTATCGCGCAAGCCGTCCAGTTCAGGCAAGCCCAACTGCAGGGAATGAAAGCCAAAAATGTTGGCCACAAACCGGTCCATCTGGGCCTGCTCCCACTCCAGCAAAGCCTGGCCAGCCGGCAAAGCCAACCAGGGGTGCAACTCTATAATCGGTGCAACTTTAGTCATGAATCTGCTTGCCCTACCCGCCTTCACTGACAACTACATCTGGATGCTTCACGATGGTCACAAGGCCCTCGTCGTGGATCCGGGGGACGCGTCTCCGGTGCTGGAAACATTGCAGCACGAAGGGCTGGAACTGGCTGCCATTCTAGTGACCCACCGTCACCTCGATCATGTTGGCGGACTAGACCGACTGCGGCCACATCTGCGCGGACTAGTCTACGGCCCCGCCATGGGCCATATCAGTGGCATTGATGTTCGCGTTGGCGACGGTGTTTACATTGATTTTCAAGGTCTGAGGGTTGACGTGTGGGACACCCCCGGCCACACTGCTGACCACGTGAGTTATCTGGTGCGTTTCGACGCCATCAAGTCAGATCAACCGCCACTGCTGTTTTGTGGCGACACGCTTTTCTCCGCAGGCTGCGGCCGAATTTATGACGGCACGGCCCAGCAATTGTTCTCCGCCCTGACTCGGTTCAGCGCACTGCCGGGCAATACCGCCGTGTGCTGCACCCATGAATACACATTGGCCAATCTGCGTTTTGCCCGCGCTGTAGAACCTGACAACAACGCCATCGCTGTGCACGAACAAACCTGCCGCAAGCTCAGGGCTCAAGGCCAAGCCACCCTACCAAGCACCATCAGCACTGAGCTGGCGGTCAACCCCTACCTGCGTTGCGACCAACCCCAGGTGGTCCACAGCGCCCAACAACACGGCGCGCTCGACAGCACCGCTTTGGCGGTCTTCACAGCCCTGCGCCAATGGAAAGATTCCTTTCAAACATGAGCATTCAAACTCCTGCGGTGCGCCTCATCGCACTTTGCTCCGCCCTGGTGGCCACAGTCCTTTCAAGTGGTTGCGCATCCATGTCCCCGTCAAATACGGCATCGACAAGCTCGGCAATCGCGCTGAAAAAGCCCACCACCCCTGAAGGAATCAACCAGAGCGTGGCGCAATCCACGCTGTCCCCGGCGGCTCGCTACCTGAGCGCCCCGCAGGCCAAGCCTGAAGAGAACACCGATGAAGAAGGTCGTGACGCTGCGGGCATGCCCACAGACCCCCTGCGCCCTGACATCGCACTCAATCTGGACGACCTCAACGCCACCCAGGATCTATGGGGACGCGTTCGTCGCGGCTTTGGCTTGCCAGATCTGGACAGCCCACTGGTGGCCGACCACGAGCGTTGGTATGCGACTCGCCCGGACTATGTGAAACGCATGACCGAGCGCTCTAGCCGATACCTCTTCCATGTGGTTGAAGAGATCGAACGTCGCCACATGCCGACCGAACTGGCCTTGCTGCCCTTCATCGAAAGCGCGTTCAATCCGCAAGCCAACTCATCGGCGCGCGCCTCGGGCATCTGGCAATTCATGCCCGCCACCGGCAAGGACTTTGAACTCCGGCAGAACATTTTCCGGGATGACCGCCGCGACGTACTGGCCTCCACGCGCGCGGCACTGGACTACCTGCAACGGCTGAACAAGCAATTCGGTGACTGGCACCTGGCCCTGGCCGCCTATAACTGGGGAGAAGGCAATGTGCAAAAGGCCATCAATCGCAACCTCAAAGCCGGCCTACCCACAGACTACCTGAGCCTGAACATGCCGCCCGAAACGCGCAACTACGTGCCCAAGCTGCATGCCGTGCGCAATATCGTGCTCCACCCCGACACCTTTGGGCTGAGTTTGCCGCCCATTGAAAACCATCCTTACTTTGTCAGCGTGCCCATTCAGCGCGACATGGACGTGCCGCTGGCCGCCCGCCTGGCGGGGCTGCCCATCGAGGACTTCAAGGCCCTCAACCCTTCCATGAACAAACCGGTCATCCTGGCTGCAGGCACACCTCAGGTCCTGCTGCCTTATGACAATGCCAGCCAGTTCGTGCACAACCTCAGCCAACACAAGGGTTTGCTCGCCACCTGGACGGCATGGGTCGTGCCCCGCACCATGCGATCGGCCGACGCTGCACGTCAGTCGGGCATGAGCGAAGCCAGTCTGCGAGAAATCAACCGCATCCCGCCCAAGATGTTGGTCAAGGCAGGCTCCACCTTGCTGGTGCCCCGCAGTCAGCACCGGGAGCAAGACGTTTCGGAATCCGTCGCCGACAACGCCATGATGGCACTGGCACCAGACCTGCCCCCCATGCGTCGACTGAGCTTGCGCGCTGGCAAGAACGACTCTGTGAACAGCCTGGCCCGTCGCTACAAGGTACCCGTTGCCCAGGTCGCACAATGGAATCGCGTCCCCGCGTCGGCCAAATTCAAACGAGGTCAGACGGTGGTGCTGTTCGTGCCGGCCGGCGGAAAACAATCCACAAGGGTTGCACGCAATGGCCGCCCAACGGTTCATGCCCAGGCACGGCACGCAAGCCAGGCGACAACCAGGCTGGCGAGCGCCTCGCGTACGGTGGTTCGCAGCAAAGGGCGCAGCGCGCCGACTCGATCCAGCCGAATGCGGGTGGCCAGCGCTCGCTGACCTCCCCGCTATGATCGTTCAGGCCATCGCCAGGATGGCCACGCAAACGCCGAAACCGGCAGTCCAGACCAGGCTGCGAACGGCACCCCAGTTCATCAGGTAGATCGCCACGTATGCGACGCGAATGGCTATGAATGCCAAGGCCAGGGTGTCAATACGCCCTTGATCAGCATGGGCCTGCTGCGCCAGCACCACCGCCGCGATGAACAGCGGCAACGCTTCAAAACCATTGGCCTGCGCCGCATTGGCACGCTGCTGCCAGCCAGTCAACTGATTAGCCCAGCTGCGCGGATTGTTGTTGTCGTAGCCGCCATTCTTGCGGGACCGACGGGCGGTGCTGGCTTTGGCCAGGCCTACGGTCAGTGGAGGCAAGGCGCAAGCGGCCAGCACACACCAATTTGCAATGGTCATCGGGATGTCTCCTCGGTCACTTGGACCTGTGTTGTCAAACTAAGCGTGGATCAACGGCGATCCATGAACGCGTGGGCAATGGTACCCAAGTCCACGTACTCCAATTCGCTGCCGACCGGCACACCACGCGCCAAGCGTGTCACCTTCAACCCACGCTGGCGCAGGGCCTCGCCAATGACATGAGCAGTGGCCTCGCCCTCAACGTTGAAATTCGTGGCCAGGATCACCTCGCTCACCAAGCCATCGGCAGCCCGCTGCAGCAAAGCTGACAGACCAATATCACGCACACCAACGCCATCAAGGGGGCTGAGTCGCCCGAGCAGAACAAAATACAAACCCCGATAACTGCCCGTGCGTTCCAGCGCCGCCTGATCGGCGGGGCTTTCAACCACGCACAGTAGCGTTTGATCACGTGTTTCGTCCAGGCACACACTGCACACCGGATCGCGGCTGAAGGTGTTGCAACGCTCGCAATGCCCGATCTCATGAATCGAACTGGCCAGCGCTTGCGACAGCTTCAAGGCGCCAGCACGGTCGTGCTGCAGCAAATGGAAGGCCATGCGCTGCGCGGACTTCTGCCCCACGCCGGGCAGACAGCGCAGGGCATCGATCAATGCCTCTAATGCCGGATCGGCCACAAATGCCTGATCAGAAAGGCAGCTTCATGCCGGGAGGCATGGGCATACCGGCGGTGAGCTTGCTCATTTTTTCCTGGGACGTGGCTTCAGCACGGCGTACCGCGTCATTGAAAGCGGCAGCCACCAGATCTTCCAGCATATCCTTGTCGTCGGCCAGCAGGCTGGGGTCGATCGTGACGCGCTTGACCTCGTTCTTGCAGGTCATCAGCACCTTGACCAAGCCTGAGCCGGATTCGCCTTCCACATCAATCAGGGCCAGCTGGTCCTGGGCCTTCTTGAGGTTGTCTTGCATTTGCTGGGCTTGCTTCATCAAGCCAGCGAGTTGTCCTTTGATCATCGGAACTCCTTTATTTTGCAAACCGTGATTGTCGCCGGGAACGCAGGCGCGTCACAAAGGCCGGATCGATCCGGCCACGATGCGCGCCCCCGGATACTGCGCAAGTACTGAGGTCACCAACGGGTCCGACTGGATCAGGTCCTCGGCAGCGCGCTGGTGACGCTCGCGCACGGCCTGATCGCGCTGGGCCGGGGTATTCGTAGCAATACCGCCGTCCAGATCGAACTCGATGGTGGCGCTGTTGTGTCCCAACAGCTCAGCCAATGCTTGAGCCAGGCGCTCACGGTGCATATCGCCACGCAGACTTTCGCGGTCAACACGCAGGCGCCACCGGCTGGTGCCACCCTCCTCCACACAGGCCACGCACTGGGCCTGCATGGCCATCTCGCGCACCAGGGCCGTGACGGCGTTGCGTGATACGAGCTGAGCGACCACCTCGGCCCAACGGTCGGCCAGGGGGTCATGGGGCCACTGAGCAATGGGTGCCCGAGGGCGGGCCAGCGACGCTTGAGGGGGTTCAGGCTCGGCCATCGATGATGCAGGCACCTCCCGCTCATAGGCTTCAACGGGCAATTCCTCCCAGGGAGGCACCGCCACCGCCTGCGATGCGGCGGGCTGTGCAGCAGGAGCCCGACCGGCCATGGCTTGAACCGCAGTCGGCGGTGCCCGCAAGGGCAAAGCCGTTGGCGAGGCGGCAGGCGCGAACGCGACCACCGGCTGGGGCGTCATGATGCGCGCACTGGAAAGCTCGGCGACCTGTCTGGCGGTCCCCGAGCCCTCAGCTTTTGGGCGGGGAGAAGCCCCACCACCCTCCACCGCCGCTCGCGGCTTGAAGGCCAACAGCCTCAGCAGCAGCATCAGCAAACCGCTGTATTCATCAGGCGCCAGGGCCAACTCGGCCCGCCCTTGCAAGGCCAGGCTGTAAAACAGCTGCGTCTCGTCCGGCGCCAACAACCCGGCGAGCGACTGCCACAGCGCGCCATCTGGGTCTGACGGGTCGGCAGCTTGCGGAACCGCCTGGATCAGCGCCATTCGCTGTAACGCGGTGGCCAACTCTTCCAACGTACCCGAGGCAGACAGACCCAACTCGCGCAGGGTGTCCACCGCAGCCACCAGGCTGGCCCCATCAGAGGCCGACACAGCTTCGATGATGCGCTGCACATGCTGGCGATCGACCGCGCCCAGCATCTGGCGCACGGTGGCTTCGAGCACCGCCCCGCCGCCAAACGCAATGGCCTGGTCCGTGAGCGACATCGCATCTCGCATGGAGCCGCGCCCCGCGCGCGCCAACAGGCTCAGAGCGCCCGGTTCAGCGGTGATGCCTTCGGCGACCAGCACTTGCTGCAAGTAGTCCTGAGCGGTCTGCACAGCCATGGGCCGCAAATTGAACTGCAAACAACGTGACAGCACCGTGACCGGCACCTTCTGCGGATCGGTGGTGGCCAGCACGAACTTCAGGTAATCGGGCGGCTCTTCCAGCGTCTTCAACATCGCGTTGAAGGCATGGTTGCTCAGCATGTGCACCTCGTCGATCATGTAGACCTTGAAGCGTCCTACCACCGGCTTGTAAACTGCCTGATCGAGCAGCTGCGAGATCTCTTCGACGCCGCGGTTCGACGCCGCATCAAGCTCCACATAGTCCACGAAACGGCCAGAATCAATGTCGCGACAAGGCTGACACTGGCCGCAAGGGCGCGCCGTGATGCCGCCGGAGCCATCAAGTCCCACGCAATTGAGCGACTTGGCCAGGATGCGCGACACCGTGGTCTTGCCCACACCACGCGTGCCGGTGAACAGATAGGCATGGTGCAGACGCTGTTGCGTGAGCGCATTGCTCAGGGCCTGAACCACATGCCCCTGGCCAACCATGGCCTCGAAACTGTGGGGACGATATTTGCGGGCAAGAACCATTGAACTCATTGAGTAATTCTAGAGGCAGCGAGACGCAAAAAATGACCAGCCGTCCACCGCGTCGGATTCAAAAATCTGGCCTGTGGTTTGGCCATGCCATCGCATCGAAACTGTGGAAGTGCGATAATGGAAAGTTCGCCAAGCCACACCTAACGCTTGACCCGCCTGTTCCAGGTTCGGAATGGCGGGAGCAGTCGCCGCAGAACCATTAGAACCATTCATTGGGCCCGTCGTTATGTTGTTTGAAAATTTGGGGTTGGCCGAGCCGTTGCTCAAAGCAATTACCGAAGCTGGATATACCGTTCCAACCCCGATTCAGGCACAGGCCATTCCGGCTGTGCTCAGTGGGGGGGACTTGCTGGCAGGAGCGCAGACCGGCACGGGTAAAACCGCCGGCTTCACCTTACCGCTCCTGCACAAACTGGCGGCCAGCCAGAAGCCCGTGTCCCCCGGAGTCAAGCGCCACATCCGCGCGCTCATCCTGACACCCACCCGCGAATTGGCCGCACAGGTCGAAGAAAGCGTACGCGTTTATGGCAAGTACCTGACGCTGCGCTCCATGGTCATCTTTGGCGGTGTGGGCATGAAACCCCAGATCGATGCCCTGCGTCGTGGCGTCGACATCCTGGTCGCCACGCCCGGCCGCCTGCTGGACTTGCACCAGCAAGGCGTGCTCGACCTCGGCCATGTCGAGTACTTTGTCCTGGACGAAGCCGACCGCATGCTGGACATGGGCTTTGTCCACGACATCCGCCGTGTGCTCGCCATCGTGCCGCCCAAGAAACAAAGTCTGCTGTTCTCAGCCACATTCTCTGATGAGATTAAGGCCTTGGCCGACAAACTGCTCAACGCCCCCCAGGTGATTGAAGTGGCTCGCCGCAACACCACGGCCGAGACGATCACCCAAAAGATTCATCCGGTCGACCGGGAACAGAAGAAGGAACTGCTCACTCACCTGATCAAGTCGCAGAACTGGCATCAAGTGCTGGTGTTCACGCGCATGAAGCATGGCGCCAACCGCCTGGTCGAGTACCTTGAGAAGCAGGACATCACCGCCATGGCCATCCATGGCAACAAAAGCCAGGCGGCCCGCACCCGCGCTTTGTCCGAATTCAAATCGGGCGACTTGCAAGTGCTGGTGGCCACCGACATCGCGGCACGCGGCATCGACATTGATCAACTGCCCCATGTGATCAACTACGAACTGCCCAACGTGCCGGAAGACTATGTGCACCGCATTGGTCGCACGGGTCGCGCTGGCGCAGAAGGCGAAGCCATTTCGCTGGTCTGCATCGACGAAGAAGGCTTTCTGGCCGACATCGAAAAACTGATCAAGCGCGCCATCCCCCGGGAAGTCATTCCAGGTTTTGAGCCCGACCCGAACGCCAAGGCCGAGCCGATTGTGTTGGGCCGTCGCGTCCTGCATGGTACTTCGGGCAGTGGCCGCAGCGGCTCCGGCGGCGGCGGTCGCTCTGGAGGAGGTGGCGGACGTGCGGCTGCGCCACGAGGACAAGGCAATGGCCGGCCAGCCGAAAAGCGCGGCCCAGGGGTGGGTAATCGTGGCTCTTCTCAGGCGCCCCGCGCTCGAACGCGCTGAGATACCTCGGTGAATAACAAAAAACCCGGCAATGCCGGGTTTTTTAATGAGGTGCGCCGCCTCTGTCGAGGCAGCACAACCATCCGAAGAAATTACTTCGAAGCAGCTTCAGAAGCGGCAGCGGATGCCTTCTTGGCAGCCTTGTGCTTGGCCTTCTTGGCAGCCTTGTGCTTGGCGGGAGCAGCAGCGGAAGCAGTTGCCTCAGCAGGAGCCGACGCTTGGGCAGCAGGAGCGGCAGCAAAAGCAGCAGCAGCAAACATCGAAGCAACCAAAGCGGCAATCAGCTTGTTCATGTAAAAACTCCAAAGGAATAAATTAGTGGGCAGGCCCAGGACCCCAGGTCTGTATTACCTCAACGCAGGGGCAAAACACCAGGTTGACACAGGGCGCACAAAAAACCAAAAATTTTTGGCGTTGATTTATTCGGCCAAAACTTTGCGCGCCCTACGATTCCAGGCGACGCCGGAATACCAGGCGATCCGGCCTGGAAACCTCGGCGACAAAGGCATAGCCTTCCGCCGCAAAATCCTGCAGGTCGCGCCCTGATTTGGCTCGATTGACAATTGCGTGCCGCGCCATCAAGCCCCGTGCACGCTTGGCATGAAAGCTGATGATCTTCCAGGCGCCCGACTTCCAGTCCTCAAACACACACTCCACCACCCGCGCCTTGAGGGCCTTGCGTTTGACTGCTTTGAAATATTCCTGCGAGGCCAGATTGATGACGACATCGTCACCCTGCTCGGCCAGACGTTCGTTCAGATGCAAAGCCAGGGTGTCGCCCCACCAGGCGTACAAGTCTTTGCCTCGGGGAGTGGGCAGGCGAGTGCCCATTTCCAACCGGTACGGTTGCATCCAGTCCAGCGGCCTCAGCACACCGTAGAGCCCGCTGAGCATGATCAGATGGTCGTGCGCCCAGTCCAGGTCGCGCTCCTTGAAACTGGACGCATCCAGACCTTCGTAGACATCACCATTGAAGGCCAACATGGCTTGTTTGCTGTTACGGGGCGTGAACTCAGGGCTCCATGCCCCATAGCGCGCCACATTCAAGGTGGACAAGGCATCGCTGAGATCCATCAGCGATGCGATCTGGGTCGGCGTGTACGGGCGCAAAATGTCAATGAGCTGCGCGGCCTCGCTCGCAAACACGGGCAAGGTGTGGCGGTCCGTCGTGGGCGCAGTCTCGTAGTCCAGGCTTTTGGCCGGCGAGAGGACAATGATCACGGCGTCACCCCTGCCGGATCACGGCTGCAGCAATGGCAAGCGGGGGCACCCGCCGTTTTTTCTGTGCTGTCCGTGACGTCCTCGAACGCGGACTGATCGTTTTCGTCATGGTGATCGAGCCCGGGCTTGTCGCCAATGATTTTCATGCTTGCTCCTGCGCAATGGATCGCCCGCATCATAGGACGACTCCGCCGACCCACACCTCCACCCGCAGGTCAACCCATGACCGATGCCTTACCGGCCTGAGCGGCCTAGAATCAAGGTCTTGCCCGTTCTCGCTGAGATTCAAACACCATGCCCCTCTATCGCATCAAGGAAAAATGCCCACAGATTCATGCCTCGGCCTATGTGGCCGAGTCGGCCGATGTGATCGGACAGGTGCAACTGGCGGAAGGCGCGAGCGTCTGGTCTCACGTGACATTGCGCGGTGACAACGAACTCATCCGTATTGGCGAACGCTCCAATGTCCAGGAATCGTCCGTGCTGCACACGGACATCGGTTTTCCCTTGACGGTGGGAGCCGATGTCACCATAGGGCACCAGGCCATGTTGCACGGCTGCACGATAGGTGATGGCGCCTTGATCGGGATTCAGGCCGTGGTGCTCAACGGTGCGGTGATCGGCAAAAACTGCCTGGTCGGCGCGGGCGCGCTGGTGACCGAGGGCAAGGTGTTTGATGCCGAAGGCATGCTGATCCTGGGCAGTCCGGCCAAGGTGGCACGGCCCCTGACCGAGGTGGAGCGGGCTCGCATGCAAATGGGCACCGCCCTTTATGTGCAAAAGGCTGCCGAATTCAAAACCGACCTGGTGCGGGTGGACTGACATGAGCGAACTGCATAAATTCTTGTTCGAGGGCCTACCCGTGCGAGGCATGCTGGTGCGCCTGACCGATGCTTGGCAGGAAGTGCTGCGCCGACGCAGCGCCGACGCCCCCTATGAGGCCCCTATCCGGCAGTTGCTCGGAGAGATGGCCGCTGCAGGCGTGTTGATGCAGTCCAACATCAAGTTCGACGGGGCCTTGATCCTGCAGATTTTTGGCGACGGCCCGGTCAAGCTCGCCGTGGCAGAAGTGCAGCCAAACCTTGGTTTTCGCACCACAGCCAAGGTGGTGGGGGAGTTGCCGTCGACCGATTCCGGCCACCTGCCGCTTGAGGTGATGGTCAACGTGGGGGGCGAGGGTCGCTGCGCCATCACGCTCGACCCGAAGGACCGCCTGCCTGGCCGCCAGCCCTACCAGGGTGTGGTGTCCTTGCATGACGAACACAAGCAGCCCTTGCAGCAACTCAGCGCCGTGCTGGAGCACTACATGCGGCAATCCGAGCAACTGGACACCAAGCTGATCCTGGCCGCCAATGACGACATGGCGGCCGGCCTGCTGATCCAGCGTCTACCGATGGAGGGCATCGGCAACCTGGCGGGACAAGGAGCAGAGGACGACGACATCATGCTCAACGAGTCCTATAACCGCATCGCCCACCTGGCCGCAACCCTCACCCGCGAGGAACTTCTGACGCTGGACGCCGATACCATCATGCGACGCCTGTTCTGGGAAGAAAATCTGGTGCGTTTTGAGCCCATGGAAGGCGCAAACGGACCCCATTTCCAATGCACCTGCTCCCGCGAACGGGTCGCGTCGATGCTGCGCAACCTCGGCCGCGACGAGGTCGAGAGCATCTTGACCGAGCAAGCCCAGATTGATGTGGGCTGTGATTTCTGTGGCGAGCACTACGGCTTCGATGCCGTGGACGCCAGCGAACTGTTCACCGACGACAAGGATCTCGTCCCCGGGACATCGCGGTTGCAGTAAGGCTGGCCCTTAACGTCCGCCCGCCAGCCAGTGCTGCTCGCAGTCACCGTCGTCACAGTTCTCGCAGAACCAGCGCCACCGAGGTGACAGCGCCGCTCGCTGCTGACGCTGGGGGGTGTCCAGCAGGTGCTCAATGGCGCTCAAGCCGTGTTGAATGCGGGCAATGCCCTGCCCGGCCACCACCGCGTAGGGGTGCTGCATGCGGGCCAAGGACGCGCGGATCAGGGTGTCCACGGGTTCTCGCACATGCGGGCCGTCGCGCTGCAGGCCATCGGGGGTCCACACCAGGTCCAGCGACATCAGCAAGGTCATGCTGACCTGGGCATGGTCGCGCTCGGCCTGCTCGTACAAACTGAGGTCCTGAAAGATGAGCTCGCTGTAGACGGCGGTCATCAGTGCGGTGGTGTCGGCCAGCACCAGGGCATGTCGAATGGCCGCCTCTTGAATGCGCCGAGTCTGTTCGGCCGCGATGGCCGCCTGCTCTGCCGCCGTCGGCGTGCGTCCGTGCTGGTCGCAGAAATCCCGCAGCGCTTCAGGCACCATCACGGCGTCCAGACCGCGACCCGCCAGCACCCGAGCCAGCTCACGTGCCAGCGTGGTTTTGCCGGTGCTTTCCGCCCCAGTCAGCGCAAGAATGCGTCCGCTCATACTGCGCTTGACCTTGTGGCCAGACCAGACTTGTTCATGGTGCGACCGCGCCAATGCTGCCAGCCCCAGATCGACAGCACGGCAAAAACGCCGTACAGAATCACCGTGAGCCACAGCTGTTTGTGCGCGAACAGCGCCATGCTGATCAGATTGACCAGAAGCCAGCATGGCCAGTTTTCAATCAACTTACGGCCTAGTAGCCATTGCCCGACCAAGCTGCCAGCGGTAGGCAAGGCGTCCCAATATGGCACATCAGAATCGGTGACGTGCTGCAAAAACCAACCCAGGATGGGCCACAGCAACAGGGTCGCGCCCAGGGCAACTGCGCGCCCTTCAGGGCTCAGTGACCGAACGTCCAGGGATTGCGAGTGCTCGTCGACGCCATTCAGCCATTGCCACCATCCCCAGACGGACAGGGCAACGAACACGAGTTGCAACGAGGCCTCGCCGTAGAGTCGGCTGCGCGCAAACAGGATGCCGTACAAGACCGAGCTGATGATGGCCAAGGGCCAACCGAGCGGATTGACTCGAAGATTGAATCCCACCATGGCCACGGACAACACGAAGGCGAAGGCCTCCATTCGGCTGACAGCCACACCCCATGCGACCCACCAAGGCGCCAGCCAGGGATCAACCCAGGATAGGCTGAACGCCACCACGTCCGCATCGACCATCAGGGAGTCGCGGAGGCGGCTACAGGCGGAGGTGTAGTCGGCGGCAGTCTGGTCGAAGTCAGCTGAACGTAGATTTCGTCAGGCTTGACCATGCCCAGTTCGGTGCGGGCTTTTTCTTCGACCATTTCCAGGCCTTCCTGCAGGTCACGAACTTCGGCGGCAAGCTGTTCGTTGGACGCCTGCGCCTGCTTATTAAGCGCCTGCTGACGCTGCACCTGAGCGCGCAAGGTCATGACGCGCGGCACACCACCCTTGCCGAACCACAGTTCGGCATGTACCACGGCCAGAAGGGCCAGGAGGACGAGGGTGGCAATGCGCATGAGGCAGGATTATCAGGCAAGTATCCGATGTGAAAACGAGGCCCGAGGGCCTCGTTTTACCGGAGTCAGCGCAGGTTGTAGAACGCGCTGCGGCCTGGGTACACGGCCACGCCGCCCAGGTCTTCTTCGATGCGCAGGAGCTGGTTGTACTTGCTCATGCGGTCGGAGCGGCTCATCGAACCGGTCTTGATCTGGCCAGCATTGGTGCCCACGGCGATGTCGGAGATCGTGTTGTCTTCGGTTTCGCCCGAGCGGTGCGAGATCACGGCGGTGTAGCCGGCGCGCTTGGCCATTTCAATGGCGGCAAACGTTTCGGTCAGGGTGCCGATCTGGTTGATCTTGATGAGGATCGAGTTGGCGATGTCTTTCTCGATGCCTTCCTTGAGGATCTTGGTGTTGGTCACGAACAGGTCGTCACCCACCAGCTGAACCTTCTTGCCCAGACGCTCGGTCAGGTGCTTCCAGCCGTCCCAGTCGCCTTCGCCCATGGCGTCTTCGATCGAGATGATGGGGTACTTGTCGACCCAGGTGGCCAGCATGTCGGTCCACTGCTCGGCGGTCAGGCTCAGGCCTTCGCCTTCGAGGTGGTACCTGCCGTCCTTGAAGAACTCGGAAGCAGCGCAGTCCAGGCCCAGCATGATCTGTTCGCCAGCGGTGTAACCGGCGGCTTCGATGGCTTGCAGGATCAGCTGGATGGCTTCTTCGTGGCTTGCCACGGAAGGTGCGAAACCGCCTTCGTCGCCCACAGCGGTGCTGATGTGCTTGTCGTGCAAGATCTTCTTGAGCGCGTGGAAGACTTCGGCGCCGTAACGCAGGGCTTCACGGAAGGTGGGCGCGCCCACGGGCAGGATCATGAACTCCTGGATGTCCAGGTTGTTGTTGGCGTGTGCGCCGCCATTGATGACGTTCATCATCGGGACGGGCAACTGCACCGCGCCCATGCCGCCGAAGTAGCGGTACAGGGGCAGGCCGGCTTCTTCGGCAGCGGCGCGGGCCACGGCCATCGACACGGCCAGCATGGCGTTGGCGCCCAGGCGGCCCTTGTTGTCGGTGCCGTCGAGGTCGATCAGGGTCTTGTCCAGGAAGGCTTGCTCGGATGCGTCCAGGCCCAGCACGGCTTCGGCGATTTCAGTGTTGATGTGCTCAACAGCCTTCAACACGCCCTTGCCCAGATAACGGCTCTTGTCGCCGTCGCGCAGCTCGATGGCTTCGCGCGAACCGGTGGAGGCGCCCGACGGCACGGCCGCACGGCCCATGACGCCGCTTTCCAGCAGCACGTCGCATTCGACGGTGGGGTTTCCGCGGCTGTCGATGATCTCGCGGCCGATGATGTCAACGATGGCACTCATCTGGGTTTCCTCAAGCAGATTGAAAGAAAAGAAAAAGAAAAAAACTTGTGGGGGTTGAAGTCCGACCGGCCAACTCAGGAGAAGTTCGATTCCAGGAAACCGTTCTTCTTGGTGATGCGGTCCAACTCGACCAGCGTGCTCAACAGCGCCTTCATGTGCTTGAGTGGCACCGCGTTGGGCCCGTCGGACAGCGCCTTGGACGGGTCTGGATGGGTTTCCATGAACACGCCCGAGATGCCCACGGCCACGGCCGCGCGCGACAGCACGGGCACGAACTCGCGTTGCCCACCTGAACTGGTGCCCTGCCCTCCCGGCAATTGCACGGAGTGGGTGGCATCAAACACGACCGGCGCACCGGTTTCGCGCATGATGGCCAGCGAGCGCATGTCGGACACGAGGTTGTTGTAGCCGAAGCTCACGCCGCGCTCGCAGGCCATGAAATTATCCTCGTTCAGGCCTTTGTCACGCGCCGCAGCACGGGCCTTGTCGATGACGTTCTTCATGTCGCCAGGCGCCAGGAACTGGCCCTTCTTGATGTTCACCGGCTTGCCGCACTGAGCAACCGCGTGGATGAAATCGGTCTGGCGGCACAGGAAGGCCGGCGTTTGCAACACATCGACCACGGCGGCCACCGCTGCGATCTCGGCCTCAGAGTGCACATCGGTCAGGATGGGCACGTTGAGCTCGCGCTTAACCTTGGCCAGGATCTCCAGCCCCTTGTCCATGCCTGGGCCTCGAAATGACGTGCCCGAGGAACGGTTCGCCTTGTCGTAGCTCGACTTGAAGATAAAAGGGATGCCCAGTTCGCCGCACACTTCCTTGAGCGTGCCAGCGGTGTCCATCTGCAACTGCTCAGATTCGACCACGCAGGGGCCAGCGATCAGGAAGAAGGGGTGGTTCAGCCCAACGTCAAAGCCGCAAAGTTTCATGCTGCGTCCTTATGGTGGTCCAAGGCCGCCCTGATGTAGCTGATGAACAGCGGGTGGCCGTCCCAGGGCGTCGACTTGAACTCGGGGTGGAACTGCACGCCAACGTACCAGGGGTGAAGCGACTTGGGCAGCTCGACCATTTCGGTCAACTTTTCGCGCTGGGTGATGGCCGAGATGACCAGGCCGGCGTCGCGCAAGCGATCAAGGTAGCGCTCGTTGGCCTCGTAGCGGTGGCGGTGGCGTTCGGTCACGACCGGGCCGTAAATCTCGTACGCAAGGGTGTCGGGTTTGACGTCCGAGCTTTGCGCGCCCAGGCGCATGGTGCCGCCCAGGTCGGATTGGGCATCGCGTTTTTGCACGGTGCCGTCGGCATCCAGCCACTCGTCGATCAGGGCGATGACGGGATGCGGCGTGGTGGGGTCGAACTCGGTGCTGTTGGCGCCCGTCAAGCCGGCCTTGTGGCGGGCGTATTCGATGGTGGCCACCTGCATGCCCAGGCAGATGCCCAGGTAGGGGATGCCGTGTTCGCGGGCGTATTGGGCCGCGATGATCTTGCCTTCGACGCCACGCTTACCAAAGCCACCGGGTACCAGGATGCCGTCGTACTTGGCCAGGGTGCTGGCCGTTTCGGGCGTGAGCGTTTCAGAATCAACATATTCAATGTTGACCCGGGCATGGTTGTGGATGCCGGCGTGGCGCAGCGCTTCGTTGAGCGATTTGTACGAGTCCGACAGGTCGGTGTACTTGCCGCACATGGCGATGGTGACGTCGTGCTTGGGGTGCTCGACCTCATGGACCAGGGTGTCCCAGCGCGACAGGTCGGCGGGCTTGGTGGTCAATTGCAGCTTGGCGCAGATCAGGTCATCCAGGTGCTGCTCATGCAGCATGCGCGGCACCTTGTAGATGCTGTCGGCGTCCCATACGGAGATCACGCCGGATTCAGGCACGTTCGTGAAGAGCGAGATTTTCTCGGCTTCATCGGCCGGAATTCGACGGTCGGCACGGCACAGCAAGGCATCGGGCTGGATGCCGATTTCGCGCATTTTCTGCACAGTGTGCTGGGTGGGCTTGGTCTTCAACTCCCCAGCGGCGGCGATGAAGGGCACGTAGGTCAGGTGCACGAAGGCCGTGTTGCCGGGGCCCATCTTGAGGCTCATCTGACGCACGGCCTCCAGGAAGGGCAAGGACTCGATGTCGCCCACGGTGCCGCCAATTTCAACAATGGCCACGTCCACGGCATCAGGCAGGCCAAAGCCCGCGCCACGGCGGATGAAGTCCTGGATCTCGTTGGTGATGTGCGGGATGACCTGGACGGTCTTGCCCAGATAATCGCCACGGCGTTCTTTTTCAAGAACGCTTTTGTAGATCTGGCCGGTGGTGAAGTTGTTGGTGCGCTTCATCCGGGTGGTGATGAAACGCTCGTAGTGGCCCAGATCGAGGTCGGTTTCGGCGCCATCGTCCGTGACGAAGACCTCGCCATGCTGGAACGGCGACATGGTGCCCGGATCAACGTTGATGTACGGATCGAGCTTGATGAGGGTCACGGAGAGGCCACGCGATTCGAGAATGGCGGCCAAAGATGCGGCTGAGATGCCCTTGCCAAGCGAGGACACCACACCGCCCGTGACGAAGACGAACTTGGTCATTGCGCTGTAGCGTTGGCGGATTAGGCCAAACGCTGCGGTGGTAAAGCGGCATTATAGATGCTGGGACAGGCTGGACGCGGGCAAAACGCTGCGCCCGCGCAGGCTCGTCTGTCAGGCCCTTCGCAGGGTGAAATACGCAAACCGCGCCGACAGTGATTCGGTCTGGCCCGACGTGAGCGCCCATGGTGCGCCACCCGAGGTTCGACATTCCTGCAAGGCCCAGCGCCGCACGCCCAGTGCACACAGTTCATCGGCCAACGCCAGCAGTTCAGCCACGTCGAACAGACCCGGATGCCAGGTGGTGCGGCACTCATGGGCCACGCCGCTGTCCAGCAGATGGCCCAAAGATTCGCGCACCTTCGACCCGCTCCCCGGAGCGCCGGTGATGGCGTCGTGCCGATGCAGTGGCGCCTTGATGTCCAGCCCAACCCAGTCCAGCAAGGGCAGCAGTTTCGCCAGTCGCTGGGGGTACATGCCGCCCGTGTGCAAAGCCGTCTCGAAGCCGAGGGAGCGCACCGCAGCCAGGGCGGCGGGCAAGGCGGCCTGGAGCGTGGGTTCACCGCCCGAAAACACCACGCCGTCGAGCAGGCCGCGCCGACGGTTTAAAAAATCCTGGACGTGCGCCCACGACATGGTCGCAGCCGCATTGGCATCCAACAATTCAGGGTTGTGGCAGTAAGTGCACCGCCAGGGGCAGCCCTGACAGAAGAGAACAGCCGCCAAGCGGCCGGGAAAGTCGATGCTGGTCAACGGCGTGAGACCGCCGATGCGAAGGTGCTCGGCACCCGCGCCGCTGCTCTCCCGGCCTGGGGCCGGCCTCGTTTCAGTGAGCACAGCGTTGTTCAGCAAAGAAGCGGCGCTCCTCGTGCTCGCCCTTCTTGCCAATGTTGAAGCTGGCCACGGGTCGGTGGTAGCCCATCACGCGGGTCCAGACCTCGCAAGGTTGACGCTCATCGTCGGTGAGCTGGATCTGAGCGTCGCTCACGGCGGCGTGTTCGGTCGGGGAATGGTTGTTCATGGATCGATCTCCTTCGGGGTGAACTTCGGGTTGAAATGCAGGCAAAAAATTCAGGCCGCCAGTGCGCCGCGTTTGCGCGCCAGACGCTCCTCGTCGCACACCGGGCAGAAGTGGTGCTCGCCGGCCAAATAGCCGTGCGTCGGGCAGATCGAGAAGGTGGGCGTGACGGTGATATAGGGCAGGCGGAATCGTGTGAGCGCACGCTTGACCAGATCCCGGCAAGCTTCGCCGCTGGACAGGCGCTCGCCCATGTACAGGTGCAGCACGGTGCCGCCGGTGTATTTCGACTGCAAGGCCTCCTGGCGTTCCAGCGCTTCGAACGGGTCATCGGTCCAGCCCACGGGCAATTGCGAGGAGTTGGTGTAGTAGGGCTGGGTGTCGGTGCCCGCCTGCAGGATGTCCGGCCAGCGCTTGCTGTCTTCTTTGGCGAAGCGATAAGTGGTGCCTTCGGCGGGCGTGGCTTCGAGGTTATAGAGGTGGCCGGTTTCTTCCTGGAAGGCGACGATGCGATCGCGCACATGGTCTAGGAAGCGCACGGCAAAGGCGTGACCCCAATCGCTGGTGATGTCATGGGCGTCGGCAGTGAAGTTGCGCACCATTTCGTTGATGCCGTTCACGCCCAGGGTCGAGAAGTGGTTGCGCAAGGTGCCCAGGTAGCGCTTGGTGTAGGGGAACAGCCCTTGGTCCATCAGGCGCTGGATCAGCTTGCGCTTGGTCTCCAGACTTTGCTTGCCCAGTTCAAGCAGGCGATCCAGGGCGGCCAGCAGCGCCGGCTCGTCCCCCTGGTGCAGATAGCCCAGCCGCGCGCAGTTAACGGTGACCACACCCAGGCTGCCGGTTTGCTCGGCGCTGCCAAACAGGCCATTGCCGCGCTTGAGCAGTTCGCGCAGGTCCAGTTGCAGGCGGCAGCACATCGAGCGGACCATATTGGGCTCCAGCTCGGAGTTGATGAAGTTCTGGAAGTACGGCAAGCCGTATTTGGCCGTCATCTCGAACAGCAGCCGTGCGTTTTCAGACTCCCAGGGGAAGTCGGAGGTGATGTTGTAGGTCGGGATCGGGAAGGTGAAAACGCGGCCCTTGGCATCGCCCGCCGTCATCACCTCGATGTAGGCGCGGTTGATGAGGTCCATCTCGGCCTGCAGCTCGCCGTAGCAAAACGGCATTTCCTGCCCGGCGATCACTGGCACCTGTTCGCGCAGGTCTTCGGGGCAGGTCCAGTCGAATGTGAGGTTGGTGAACGGCGTCTGGGTGCCCCAGCGCGAGGGTACGTTGAGGTTGTAGACCATCTCCTGGATGCACTGGCGCACGGCGGCATAGTCCATCGCGTCCTTGCGCACGAAGGGTGCCATATAGGTATCAAACGACGAGAACGCCTGCGCGCCAGCCCATTCGTTTTGCAAGGTGCCCAGGAAGTTGACGATCTGGCCCACGGCAGATGACATGTGTTTGGGGGGCCCGGACTCGACCTTGCCCGGCACGCCATTCAGGCCCTCGTGCAGCAGGGTGCGCAGCGACCAGCCGGCGCAGTAGCCGCTGAGCATGTCCAGGTCGTGGATGTGCACGTCACCGCTGCGGTGCGCTTGGCCGATCTCGGGCGTGTAGACGTGCGACAACCAGTAATTGGCCGTGACCTTGCCCGAGACGTTGAGAATGAGCCCCCCCAACGAGTATCCCTGGTTGGCGTTGGCATTGACACGCCAGTCGGCGCGCGAGAGGTATTCGTTGATGGACGATTCGACGTTCACCAGGGTCTGGTGGTCGGCACGCAGCGTGGCGTGGCGCTCACGGTAGACGATGTAGGCACGTGCGGTTTTCAGGTGGTTTGCGGCAATCAGAGTTTGCTCGACCACGTCCTGTATCTGCTCGATGCTGGGTGCGAGCCCGCGAAAACGGTGGATCAGGACCTTGCCGACTTGTGCAGCCAGCAAGGCGGCTTCGTCTGCACCGAATTCACTGGTGGCTGCGCCTGCTCGCACCAACGCCGAACGGATCTTGTCCGCGTCAAAAATGGCGCGCTGGCCGCTGCGTTTGATGACCTCGCGCGGCAAGGTGGCAACTGTCGTTTCCATTGGGCTCTCCATGCACCCCGAGGGGCAAAACACTAAATGTGGTGTGCACGATATCCATCAAACACTAGATGTAGTTTGATGGAGGACAAGAATTCGAACGAGAACCCGATAACAACACCCGGAATTACCCTGTCAGCATGGCCCGCCCCAAGGCCTCGGCGACCTCAATACCGTCCACGCTGGCCGACATGATTCCGCCCGCGTAGCCCGCGCCCTCGCCCGCCGGGTACAGGCCCTTGACGTTCAGGCTCTGATAGTCCCGGCCACGCGTGATGCGCAGGGGGGAAGACGTGCGCGTTTCCACCCCGGTGAGCACCGCGTCGGGCATGGAAAAGCCCTTGATCTGGCGCTCGAAGGCCGGCAGTGCTTCACGGATGGCCTCAATGGCGTAGTCGGGCAAGCTGCTGTGGCCGGGTTGACCCAGATCGGTCAGATGCACACCGGGTTTGTAGGACGGCATCACGCCGCCCAGTGCACGGGATGTCTGGCCCTTGATGAAATCGCCCACCAGTTGCCCCGGGGCCTGATAGCCGCCCCCGCCCAGATCGAAGGCCCGCGATTCCCACTGGCGTTGAAACGCCAGGCCATCAAGCGGATTGACCGGGCCGGTGGCATTTTTGTCCTGCGCATAGTCCTGCGGCGCCAGGCCCACCACGATGCCCGCATTGGCGTTGCGTTCGTTGCGCGAATACTGGCTCATGCCGTTGGTGACCACGCGATTGGGCTCGGACGTGGCCGCCACCACGGTGCCACCGGGGCACATGCAGAAGCTGTAGACCGAGCGGCCATTGCGCGCGTGGTGCACCAGCTTGTAATCGGCCGCGCCCAGGATGGGGTTGCCGGCGTTGGGGCCAAAGCGGGCCTTGTCGATGAGGCTTTGTGGGTGCTCGATGCGAAAGCCCATGGAGAAGGGTTTGGCTTCCATATAAACGCCGCGCTCGTGCAGCATGGTGAAGGTGTCGCGCGCGCTGTGGCCCAAAGCCAGTACCACATGGTCGGTGCGTAGTTGCTCGCCCGAGACCAGGGTGACGCCTCGAATGTGGCGCCCCTCCCCGCTGCCTTCGATCAGCACGTCGGTGACGCGCTGCTCAAAGCGAATCTCTCCGCCCAGGGCTTGGATGTCGGCGCGCATTTTCTCGACCATGCTGACCAGCCGGAAGGTGCCGATGTGGGGCTTGCTGACGACCAGGATTTCGTCTGGCGCACCCGCCTTGACGAATTCGGTGAGAACTTTGCGCGTGAGGTGGCGCGGGTCGCTGATCTGGCTCCACAGCTTGCCGTCGGAGAAGGTGCCCGCCCCGCCCTCGCCAAACTGCACATTGGACTCGGGGTCGAGCACGCCCTGACGCCACAGGTTCCAGGTGTCCTTGGTGCGTTCGCGCACTTCCTTGCCGCGCTCCAACACAATGGGACGCAGGCCCATCTGGGCCAGGATGAGGGCCGCGAAAATGCCGCAGGGCCCAAAGCCGACCACCACCGGGCGTGGGGCTTGCTGCGCGAAAAAATCGGCCGGCGCGTGGCCCACGAACTGATAGCGGGTGTCCGGCGAAGGTTTGACATGCGGATCGCCGGCAAACCGGGCCAACACGGCCGCCTCGTCACGCACCTCGCAATCGACCGTGTAGATCAGGACGATGGCCGTCTTCTTGCGCGCGTCGTAGCTGCGCTTGAACAGGGTGAAATTGATCAGGTCGGCATCAGCCACGCCCAAGCGTGCCACGATGGCAGGACGCAGGGCTTGTTCAGGGTGGTCAAGGGGCAATCGGAGTTCGGTGATTCGCAGCATGGGCGCTATTTTCAGGCATGCGACTTCACCACCTCGACCACGGCCTCCAAAGCCCGCCGCAAATGCTTCTTTTTGATGGTCAAGGGCGGTGCCAGGCGGATGACGACCTCGTGGCTGTCCTTGGTCAACACGCCACGTTGCTTTAGCTCCTCCACCAGGCGTCGCGCCCCAATCTCTGGGGCCACTTCCACGCCAATGAGCAGACCCTTGCCACGGATGTCACGCACGATGGGGTTTCCATCCAGGGCGTCTTTCAGGGTGTGCAAGGCCCATTGGCCGAGGCGATCAGTCCTTTCAATGAGTTCAGGGTCGCTCAAGAGTTGCAGCGCCTTGCGGCTCACGGCGGCGGCGATGGCGTTGCCACCGAAGGTCGAGCCGTGGTCGCCTGGGCGAAACACCCCCAGCACGGCCGCATTGCCCACCACTGCCGAGACGGGATAGACCCCGCCCCCCAGCGCCTTGCCCAAGATGATCAGGTCGGGCCGAAGGCCATCGTGCTCGAAGCAAAACAGCCGCCCGGTGCGCGCCAGCCCGCACTGAACCTCATCGACGATGAACAACACATTGTGCTGACGACACAGGGCCTGGGCCTGAGCGAGGTAGCCCTCAGGGGGCAGGCGGATGCCAGCCTCGCCCTGGATCGGCTCGACAATGAAGGCGGCGGTGCGTGGCGTGATGGCTTTTTTCAGCGCCCGAGCATCGCCAAAGGGCACGGTCTTGAAACCGGGCAGGAGGGGACCGAAATTCTCGCGGTACTGAGGCTCGGTGGACAGGCTGATCAGCGCCAGCGTGCGGCCATGGAAGTTACCCTCGCAGCCGATGATTTCGCATTGATTGGACGGAATGCCTTTGACCCGTTCGCCCCATTTTCGGGCCAGTTTCAGGGCGGTTTCAACGGCCTCGGCGCCAGAATTCATGGGCAAGGCCTTGTCCATGCCGGTCAGGCCGGAGAGTTGTTCCAGCCAAGGCGGCAACTGGTCGTTGTAGAAGGCTCGGCTGGTCACGTCCAGCGTGCGCGCCTGCTTGATCAAGGCACGGAGAATGGCAGGATGGCTGTGCCCCAGCGACGCGGTTGAATAGGCGCCCATCATGTCGATGTAACGGCGCCCTTCCACGTCCCACAAAAAACTGCCCTTGGCGCGCTGCAGCACCAGTTCGATGGGCAGATAGTTGTGGGCGCCGCGCGCCAGTTCCAGCTCAATGAGTTGACGGGTTCTACTCATGGACGCTCCTGTCGCCAGACACTGGATCAGTGTGTCAGGTCTGTCGGCCGACGGGGCCTTGAGCAGCGCATGAATGCGCGCCTTGCGTGAAAAATAGTCAGGCCTCGGGCGCCGAAATCTTCGTGAGCGCGTTCATGGCCTGGGGCTGCGGCGGCGATCCATTGAGGGACAGGTCGGCTTGATCGCCGTTCCAGGTCGGGTTGGGGATTGAATCGAATACCTGGCGCAGGCGTTGCCCCCACGAGGTGCGGATCATGCGAAAGTAGGCATTGTTCTCATCAATGGTGATGAGCTCATCGACCTTCAGACTGTCGGCCTCGTAGACCATCAAGTCCAACGGCAAGCCCACCGACAGGTTGGACTTCAAGGTCGAGTCCATCGAGATCAAGGCACATTTGGCAGCCTCTTGCAGCGGCGTGGCGGGCGTGACGACGCGGTCGATCACAGGCTTGCCGTACTTGGACTCGCCGATCTGGAAATAGCACACGCCGTCCAACCCGGCTTCGACAAAATTGCCGGCCGCATAGACGCTGAACAGGCGTGGCGGCTCGCCTTTGACCTGCCCGCCAATGATCAGGTTGACGTTGAAGTCGATGCCATGAGCTTTGAGTGCCTCGGCGTCGCGCTCATAGACCTTGCGCACCGCACTGCCGACAATGCGGGCGCAGTCGAACAGGGTGTGCGCGTTCCAGATCGTGATGTGCTGGCCATCCGGCGCTTCGATGAATTCAGTACTGAGCAAGGCCTTGACTCCTTGCGAAATGGCCAGGTTGCCCGCCGACAGCAAGACCAGAACACGTTCGCCCGGCACTTCGTACACGGCCATTTTGCGGAAGGTGCTGATCTGATCCATGCCCGCGTTGGTGCGGGTGTCAGACAGGAACACCAATCCGGCGTTCAACCGCATGGCTACACAGTAGGTCATGATGAAATTGTTGATTTGAGTCGATACAAAGCATCCAGCGCTTCGCGTGGAGTGAGCGTATCAGGATCAATGCTCGCCAGCAGCGTCAAAGTGCCTGCTTCGGCAGGGGTCATGCCCTCACCCATCGGCGAGGCCAGCGCATCCTTGGCGCCGATCATGAGTTCCGCAGCGGCCGACGCGGCAAACAGGTCGATCTGATCGTCGGCATGGCGCTGCTGGGCTTCGAGCGCCTCCAGGGTGGCCCGCGCCTGACGAATCAGCGTGTGCGGCATGCCGGCCAGGCGCGCCACCTGCACGCCGTAGCTGCGGCTGGCGGGGCCCGGTTGCAGTTCGTGCAGGAAGACAATGTCGTCGCCGGATTCGGCCACGCCGACGTGCACGTTCAAGGCACGCGGGTGCTTTTCGGGCAGCGCGGTCAGCTCAAAATAGTGCGTGGCGAACAGCGTGAAGGCCTTGTTCTTGTCGTGTAGATGGCTGGCGATGGCCCCGGCCAGGGCCAGGCCGTCGAAGGTGGAGGTGCCCCGGCCAATTTCGTCCATCAGCACCAGCGAATGCTCGGTGGCACCATGCACGATGGCAGCGGCCTCGATCATCTCCATCATGAAGGTGGACTGGGCGTTGGCCAAATCATCAGCCGCGCCAATGCGGGTGTGGATGGCATCGACCGGGCCAAGTCGGCAACTCGCGGCGGGCACATAAGAGCCCATGGCAGCGAGCAAGGCAATCAGGGCCACCTGGCGCATGAAGGTGGATTTTCCGCCCATGTTGGGGCCGGTGATGACCAGCATGCGGTGGTTGGCGTCCAGTCGGCAATCGTTGGGAATGAAGGCGGCGCCGCTGGTTTCCATCAGGCGCGCCTCGACCACGGGGTGACGGCCTTGGTGGATGTCAAAGCACGGGTGGTTGACGAATTCGGGGCGGGTCCAGCCCAAGGTGGCGGCACGTTCGGCCAGGGCGGCCAGCGCGTCCAAGGAGGCCAGCGCCCGCGCCAGCGCACTCAAAGCCCCCAGGTGCGGTTGCAGGCTGTCCAGCAGCTGGTCGAACAGCCATTTTTCGCGGGCCAGCGAGCGCTCTTGTGCGGACAAGGCTTTGTCTTCAAAGGCCTTCAACTCGGGTGTGATGAAGCGCTCGGCATTTTTCAGGGTCTGACGGCGCTGGTAATCCAGGGGCACCTTGTCGACCTGGCCTTGCGTAACCTCGATGTAGAAGCCGTGCACCTTGTTGTACTGCACGCGCAGGTTGCCGATGCCGGTGCGGGTGCGTTCGCGCGCTTCGAGGTCCAGCAGGAAGGCGTCGCAGTTCTGGGAGATGGCGCGCAACTCGTCCAGGTCGGCGTCAAAGCCGGTGGCGATCACGCCGCCATCGCGCAGCAGCACGGCGGGGGTTTCGGCCAGGGTGCGCACCAGTCGTTCAGCAATGAGCGGGTCCGGTTGCAAAGCGGCGTGCAGGCGTTGCAACAGTGCGGGCAGAGGCTTACTGATGCCTGACAGTGACGCCCCAGCCACGCACTGGCGCAACTCGGGCAGCACCAGCAAGGTGTCACGCAAACCGGCCAGTTCGCGGGGGCGCACCTGGCGCAGGGCCACGCGGGCGGTGATGCGCTCGACATCACTGAGCTTGCGCAGGGCCCCCCGCAGGGGTTCAAAGCCTTGCTCGGGCACGGCAGGCTGCAATAGGCAAGCGACGGCGTCGTGACGTTCGCGCGCCGTGCCGCGATCACGCTGTGGATGAGTCAACCAGTGGCGCAAGGTGCGGCTGCCCATGCCGGTGCGGCAGGTGTCCAGCAAGGACAGCAAGGTGGGCGAGTCTTCGCCGCGCAGGGTTTGCGTCAGCTCCAGGTTGCGCAGGGTGGCGGGCGGCAGTTCCAGCAGGTCGCTGGCGCGGGCCACGTCCAGGTGGGCCACGTGGGCCAGCGCCCTGCCCTGCGTGTGTTCGGCGTAACTGAGCAAGGCAGCGGCGGCCGAATGCGCCAGGGTCAGATCCTGCGCATTGAAGGACTGCAGGGTAGCCACGCGCAACTGCTCGCACAACTTGCGCTCACCCAGGGCGCTGTCGAACTGCCAGCTAGGCCGCGAGGTCAAGGTGGAGCGTGTCTGACTCAAGCTGGATTGCAGCCCGGCCGGGGTGCGATCCCGGTCGTACAGCAGTTCGGCCGGTTGCAGGCGGGCCAGCCAGCCGGGCAGCTCGCGCTCGGCACACTCGCTCAGCCCCAGGTTGCCACTGGACAGCCCCAGCCAGGCCAGACCGCATCGGCCCGGAGCATCGGCTCGGCCACGCTTTTCAAGCACCACGGCCACCAGCAAGGCGTCGGCGCGCTCGGACAGCAGTTCGGTGTCGGTCAGGGTGCCGGGCGTGACCACGCGCACCACCTTGCGCTCGACGGGGCCCTTGCCAACACCAACCTCGCCAACCTGCTCGCAAATGGCCACCGATTCGCCCTGTTTGATCAATTTGGCGAGGTAGGCATCAAGGGCACTGACGGGCACACCGGCCATGACGACGGGTTCGCCCGCTGACTGACCGCGCACGGTCAGCGTGAGGTCGATCAGGCGATTGGCTTTGCGGGCGTCGTCAAAGAACACCTCGTAAAAGTCGCCCATGCGGTAAAACACCAGGGTATCGGGGTGCTCGGCTTTGATGCGCAGGTACTGCTGCATCATGGGCGTATGAGCAGAGAAATCAGCATTCGCAGGCTGTTGATTTCCAGTCAATTTATCCACGTTGCTCAACCCCATCAATCACCTGCTGCCACAAAAGCGCCGTTTCAGGAACGCCTGAGGCACTCAACCACGAGTGCCGGGCTTCACACCCGAGGCGCGCACCTTACCATTGAAGGTGGACAGGCGAGAGGTGCGACTACAACCACCCCTCCTGTTCAGCCTTGACGTTCTCTCGACGCATGTACTCGCACAACTCCCGGAGCGCATCAGGCATGTCGGTGCGCTGCGCCAGTCGCGTCAACACCATCGGGTCGTGGTCTTCGCTGAGGGGGCGCGTCTTGCGCGCGGTTTTGAGTTGCTCGATGCCCATCAGGTGCGCTTGCCAGGGCACGGCGCGCTCGTCCCAAAGGCTGGCCGCGGTCAAGGCAATTTCAACGCCGGCCGGGTCAGGATCGGTGCTGATGCGCGCTGGGGCCGGGGCGTGGTCCAGCAAGGCGCCAACCGCTGACATCCAGCTGCTCGATGGGCGCCCTGGCAGCCAGATCAGCGCAACGCCGTCGTCGCGCTGGGCGGCTTGCCGCTCGAAGCTGCCGCGGTTCTCGATCAGCCAGTAATGCCGAGGGCTGCTGGCCTGCGTCACCTTGAGCAAGTCATGCGCGGCCAGCCCGACACAATGCAACTCGTGCAGATCGCAGTACCGATCGGCGGCCCAGCTCAGGCGCAGCGCGCCAGCCAGCCACAGTTGCGGCATGAAGCGTTCGATGCCCAGGGCGGGCAGGTCCACATGGGTGTCCAGCCAGCTCCACTCCGCTTCGCTAAGCGACTTAGTGTCGTCGCGGGCATCCAGGGCAAAATCGCGCCGGGTGCCGGTGCGCTGATCAGCCTGCCAGCGCACCAGGGCGTGCAACAGCGCGATGCGCTCCTGCAGCTTGGCCACGGGCAAGGTGGCTCCCCCGACCAAGGACTGGACGGCCGCCTGCACCATGGGGTGGGCCTGAGCCCAATCGGCCAATGACGACAGCATCGTGTGGCGCTGGGTCTGGCGCTCCTGCTGGGAGCTCAAGCCCAGCACGCTTTTGAGCGCAGGCAGGCCCAGCCAGGTGATGGATTGCAGATGCCAGCTGCCCTTGTCAAAACGCTCCTTCACACTCAACCAGCCGTGATTCAGCAGCAGTTCGGCCAGCTGCTCTGAGGCTTCGATCTGACTGGGGCCACCCAGCTTCAACAGGTCGCGCCATTGACGCGTGAGGCCGTCCGAGCGCGCCCATTGTCTGAGCAGCTCCCGCTGCAGCACGCCCAGCAAGGGCAAGGCCAGACACCGCATCGCGCCAGGCTGCAGGTGCCGTTCGCGCAGGGTTCGCCCTTGGAGCGTGATCAGCACCGGCCCCTGGCTCATGCGTGGAACTCAGGCGGCGGACGGCGTTTGAGCACCCCGATGGGGGGCGCCCAACGCGCACCCTTGACCTTCTTGGCCGTAACCAGGGTGATGTCAGCGGGCTCAAACACCTCGACATTGTGTGTGATCGGCGTGGTCAGCACGTACTGCGCACGCGTGGACTTCAGGAAGTGGCCGACCAGTTGGATGTTGCGCACATCCAGGTGGGCAAAAGGTTCGTCGATGAAGACAAAGCCTCCTGGGGTTTCATCGTCCTTCATCAGGCCCACCAGCAGGATCAGCGACTTGATAACCTGTTGACCGCCCGAGGCTTCGCCATCGTTCAAACCAATGCTGCCCTTGCCATCAAAGTTGAAGTTGACCTTCAACTCGGCCTGGCGCAACACGGTGTCGTCATTGTCCAGGTGAGGCAGGTCGGCGTGCACGTCGACGCCCGCCAACTGGCCCAGCTCGACGATGTTCTTTCGGTAGCGGCGCACAGTGGCGCGCAGCACATCGATGTAGCGGGCACGCGCGTTGTCCACAGCCACGCGCGCCGATTCGTTGCTGGCCTTGCGCTGGCTGAGCTGCTCGTCCTGGCGCTGCACGGCGGCGCTCATCAGGGTGAGCTTTTCTTCCACGCTGGCGTCCGTTTCCCAATGGCCTTGCGCCAGTTCCTGTTCGAGGGCCTCGTTGCGCAGGCGGGCCTGGGTGGCGTTGCCATAGCGCTTTTGCAAGGCCTCAATCTGCTCCGATGCAATCCAGCGGGCCGGGAAACGTTGCTTGAGCTGACGAGACGCGGCAGCACGACTGCGCAGGTCGTCGTGGCGCTCCATCCATTCGCGATGCTGATGATCGGCGCGCTGTTCGCTTTGATGCAGTCGCTGCTGGGTCTGCTGATAGCTGTTCTGCGCCGTGATCTCAGCCACCACCGCTGTCTTGTGCTGAGACTCCAACTCCTGCCAGCGCAGGCCCGCGTCCGCCCGTGCACGCGTGAGCTCGGGCAAGGCGTGACGCGCCTGCGCGATCTCCTCGCTCCGGTTGGCCAGCTCCTGCACGGCCTTGTGGCCTTGGGCGGCTTGCTGCGCATCCTTGAGCTGGCGTTGCACGGTGGCCTGTTCTTGCGCCACCTTGGTCAGCTTGTCGTCCAGCTGGGCCAGGCGTTGCTCGATGGACTGGCGCCGTGAGGCCAGCGCGGCCGCCCCGAACTGGTGGTCGCCTGGGTCGACCCAGACGCTGCGCCCGCCGCGCCCGTCACGGTGATAGGCCTGGGGTGTGATCCATTCACCGCCCAACTTGACGCCCTGCTCGGTGCTGTCGACACACTGAATGTGCGACAACTGACGCAGCAACCAGGAGGGGGCCAAGGCGTTGAATCGCAACACGGCCAGCAAGCTGTTGGCGGGGGCCTGGGCCGCAGCCAACTCTGCATCGGCCACGACATAGTGACGATAGCGCTCGCGCTCAGCCAAAGCCAGTGCGTGTGATTCGTCATCCGCACGCTGCAGCACGATCACCCAGCGGGCACCGCGCAACACGCCCTCGGCGGCAGCACGCCAGCGCTCATCAGTGATCTCGATGACATCGGCCATCACATGGTGGGCAATGCCGGCCTCGGTCAGGCTGCGCTTGAAGCGCTGCACGTCCGGGGGTGGCGGCGCGTGTTGCTGCCCCTTGAGATTGGACAGGGCCCGCTCGGCGTCCTGACGCTGGTCGCTCAGGCGCTGCCAGTCGGCGGCCAGGGCTTGCTTCTGGGCTTCCAGCTGCCCTACCCGCTCACCGAGCTGGACGGCATCACCTTCGATGGCGGCCAGCGCCTCCAACTCTTTGGCGTGCTTGACCAAGGCCTCCAGCGGACGCTCGGCTTCACGGGCCGCATCCAAAGTGCGCTTGGCCGCTTCGCGCTCCTCATCAAGCAGCTCGACCTGGGTCGCCGCCTGGGCCTGCTCGTCCAGCAAAGCCAGCAACTCGGCCTTAAGCTCGGCGCGGTGGCGCGCCTCCTGCGCATGGTGCTGGCGTTGGCGGTGCACCTCGCGCAACTTGGTAGTGAGGTGTTGACGCTCCTCGAACCAGCTCAGCACGGGGGTCACCTCGGTGGCCAGGGTTTCGCGCTCACGCAGCTTGAACTGGTACTGTTGATAGAGGTTGACGCGCGCTTCAAGCTCGGCGCGCTGAGCCTTGCCATGCGCCAACTCACGCTCGGCCGCGTCCACTTCCTGGCCAAGTTGCCGTTGGTGGTTGCGCGCCTCTTCATAGCGGTCCAGCACCTCCTGGTCGCCAAACACATCAAAGACCAGGCGCAGCAAGTCCTTGGGCGAGTACTCGCACAGACGGTCGGTCTGGCCCTGCTCCAAAGCGAGCACGCGGGCAATGGCGCGGCTCAGGCCAGCGCCTTCCAGGCGCTTGCGCCAGTGCTCAATGCCCAGCCAGTCCTTATCGACACGCTCGATCAGGGTCTCGATGGTGACGTCGCCTTCGACCATGATGTAGCGGCGCTGCCAATCGCCGCCGTTGCGCTCGATGCGGCAGGCCAGCGTGACCGTGTCCGCATACAGTAGGCAGCGCGCAAACGGTCGGTTGGACGCCTGCCGGGTGCGTGGGCGGTTGTCGACGGTGGCTCGCAGCCAGGCGCTATCGGCGTTGGCATGGCGCGCATAGGTCTTGTAGCTGCGCCCACCTGAGCAATCCAGCCCCAGCAAGGTGCGCATGGCATCCAGCAGCGTGGTCTTGCCCGAACCATTCGGACCGGCCACGGTGACGATGGCGCCGTCCAGCGGCAGGGTCAGTCGCTGGCAATAGTCCCAGTGCAGCAGTTCGAGGCTTTGCAGATGAAACATGGGCGGTCAGTCGTCGCTGGATTCGTTGAGTGGGGCGTTGTCCTGGGGCTGGGCTTGGGCACGGGTCCGCACCAGCACCTCGCTCAAAGCCCCATCGAGGATGCGTGGTGCCAGCGTGTCGTAGTCCAGCAGCAGGTCGAGCAGTGGCCCCTCGACGATGTCATCGCCCCGGTGCACGATGAAACCCTGATTGGCCAGGCGCTTGAGGTTGACGTCAAGGCGCGTTTTTTTGCCCAGCTGCGCACCAAAGTCGGCCAGCAATGACTTGTACGACACGACCGGGCTGACGCTGGCGGCGGTTGGCAAGGGCCGGTCGATGTTGAACATCTCGTTCTGCCCGTCGGACTCGACGCTGGCGGCGCGTGCGGCCTGGCGCTCCCGTTTGGGCAGGACGATCAGGGACCACAACACGATCAGCAGCGAGACGGCATCACGTGGCAGGTCGATGTTGTTGTGGCTGTTCAGCCCCGTCTCGCCAAAGACGGCGCTTTCGGCCGGGCGCAGCAGCGCCACGGTGACGTGGTCGGCATGGATGTTGTCCACCAGGCGCAGGCCGACCTGGGCCAAGCGCTCTTGCACAGCCTGCCACAGGTCCGCGTCGATCAAGGCACGTTTGACCTTGGGATGCTGGCGGGGCAGCCAGCGGCGCGCCAGCAGTTCGGCCGCCAGAAAGGCGGCATCGTCCAGGGATGGATTCATTCGGAGGTGAGCTCGGGGGCGGTTTCGGTCTGGGCCAGCAGCGACAAGGGGCGCAGGTGGCCCTCGCTGATCAAGGCCACATCAGGGTCATGGGTGGGGAGCAGGCCAGGCGTGAGCGTCAATTGCCACGGCGCGCGAGCCAGGTCGCCGGTCTGGCTCTTGAGGGTCATGGCCTGCGCGTCGCCAATCAAGGGCATGAGCTGCAGGCGGTAGGCAGCATGCGCAAAACGCCCACCCAGGATGGCGTCGCTCAAGCGGCGCGGGCCTGATTCCGCAGGGGCCCACTCGTCGAGCAAGGCGATCAGCTGGCCCAGTTCGGCCGGCAAGCCAAGGATGTCGAGTGTGCCCGTGTCGGCCTGCGCGGGCGGTGGCAGGTCCGTGCTGCGATGCGGGTCAGGCCGATCGCGGGCCAACTCGCTCTCGGCCACATCCAGCAAGTCGTGTTGGCTGACAAAAACGGGGCGAACGCCCACCGACAGCGCCTCGCCCATCAGCTCATGCAGCGCCACGTGGTGTTGCAGCCAGTGGCGCACATCGGAGGTGGTCAGACCCGTGCTACCCAGCGTCACGCGCTGGCGATCAGCCTGCTGCAGCGCCCGCGTGAATTGACTGGCCATGGACAACAGCCGGGCCTGGTCCTGTCCCAAGGCCCGGGCCGCGCGCTCCAGGCGCGGGTTGTCGTGATGGTCGTGGATGATGGCCGACAGGGCTTGCCCGGCTTTATCAACGAGCACCAGCGCACGATCGAAGCGGGGCTGGGCTTGGCGCAATCGGGCTTCGGACCCGCTGGCGATGGCCTCCGCGAAATCGTCGTGCAGCCGCGCCAACTGAGCATGCAGGTGCTGCAACTGACTGGCATCGACCACCCCCAGTTGCTGCGAACCCGCGACTTGCGACAGCAGGCCGGACAGCTCGTCGTCGTCGTGCGGTGCGGCCGTCAGGGACGCCAGCAAGGCCTGCGTCTGCTGCGCCAGGGCGGACAGGTGGTAGTCCTGTGCGGTAGCGTCCCAGACCAGCAAGCCCAAGTCGCGCAGGCGCTTGAGCGCCGCATCAAGCGGGTCGGGCAGGACTGCATGGAATATCTGGTTGACATCGTCTCGCGACAGACGCCCCTGGGGCTGCGCCGCCAGCTCCAGAAAGCACCACAAGCGCAGCTTTACCAGAGCAGCGCTGCCGCTGAACAAGCCGCGCAGCACGTCGATCGGGCCCTGCTTTTGCCCCAAGGCGAACGCCAGCGCGTGGTCTTGCGGATAAGCAGGATCTCTGAACAGATCCTCGAATCGGGTCGCTTCGGCGGTGTCGGTGATGGGGGCTACGCCTTCGCTCATGGGTGGATTTTGCCGCATCAGCCGCCCGCCACAGCCCCTCGGTTCGATCAGGTGCGCAAAAATTAGAACGGCGAGTCGTCGCGACCACTGCGGCGCGTGCCTGAGCCACCTTCCTCGCGCAGGCGATCGAAAGTCTTGGGCGTCGCCTTGATGCGGGTGCGGGCGGGTGTAGCGGCCTCGCCATCGCCAGCGGTTTGCGCCGATGATTTCAGGGCATTGATCACCGCATCGCCATCAACAGCGCCCTCACCGGCTTGCGCAGCCGCTTCGGCAGCCAACTGCTCGGGAATGGTGCTGTACGGCGCCAGGATCTTGACCAACTGACCATAAATTCGCGGGCTGCCGGCCAGCACTTCGCGGCGGTTCAAGAAGTCGGACTCGCCGGTGAAGTTACCGATCAGGCCACCGGCTTCAGTGATGATCAGGGCGCCCGCGGCGACATCCCAGGGGCTCAAACCGGTTTCAAAAAAACCATCGTAGTAGCCCGCGGCCACGTAGCACAGGTCCAGCGAGGCCGCGCCCGGGCGACGCACGCCCGCGCAAGCTGCCATGACTTCTTCGAACATCTTGAGGTAGCGCTGGAAGTTATCGCCCTTGCGGAAGGGGAAGCCCGTGCCGATCAGGCATTCCAGCAAACGGGTGCGCTTGGACACACGCAGGCGGCGGTCATTGAGAAACGCACCACGGCCCTTGGACGCGTAGAACATGTCATTACGGCAAGGGTCGTAAACAACGGCTTGCTGGATCTGGCCCCGAAAGCTCAAGGCGATCGAGATGGCATAGACCGGGAAGCCGTGGATGAAGTTGGTGGTGCCGTCCAGCGGATCGATGATCCAGACGTAGTCGCTGTCCTTGGCGCCATGCTCGCTGCCCGATTCTTCGGCCTGGATGCCGTGACCGGGATAGGCCTCCAGCAGCGTGGAGATGATCACGTTTTCTGCGGCCTGATCGACTTCAGTGACGAAGTCGTTGTGGGACTTGGCCGTGATGGTCAACCGCTCCACATCCAGCGAGGCCCGATTGATGATCGCCCCTGCCAAACGGGCAGCCTTGATGGCGATGTTGAGCATGGGGTGCAGGGCTTGAGACATGGGCAGACCTTGGGAACAAATAGGGGAGGCCCAACCGACCCCATCAACCTTGAATGGGGCAGGCGCAAGGCAGAAAGACGCGCAGCGGTGATCAAAGAACGAGAGACAATCGCCTATTGTAATGACACGACGCCGTCTTTGCACCCCCTTTTTTAAGCGCTTTCATCAATCGAATGAAGGGCTTAGTGCACATTCTTGAAGCCATGACTGCACCCCACACTCCCACCGACCCCACCCGCTTCATCCTCGTGGGGACCAGCCACCCCGGCAATGTGGGCGCCACCGCGCGGGCCATGAAGGTCATGGGGTTTTCCGACCTGGTACTGGTTCGACCTCGTTTTGCCGATGTACTGATTCAGGAAGAAACCGTGGCCCTGGCCAGCGGCGCCGCCGACATCCTGGTACGCGCCCGCGTCGTCGACACCGTGGAGGCCGCATTGGATGGCGTGACCTACGCCATTGGCACGGCCATGACTCCACGCGACTTCGGGCCGCCCACCCTCACCCCGCGTGAAGGCTTTGCGGCCCTGGCGGCGCAATCCAGCGCTGGCGTGACCCATCGCCTGGGTCTGGTTTTTGGCAGTGAGCGCTATGGCCTGTCCAATGAAGACGCCTACCGCTGCCACGCCGTCATGAGCATCCCCACCAATCCCTTGTACGGCTCGCTGAACTTGTCGCAAGCGGTGCAACTGCTGTCCTACGAATGGCGTCAGGCACTGGGCGGCTTTGGGGTGCAGGCCCGCACGCCCGACCCCGATCTGGCCGATGGGGCCGCTGTGCAAGGCGTGTTACGCCACTGGGAACAGGCCCTGGTGTACCTGGGTTTCCTGGACCCGGCCGCGCCCAAGAAGCTCATGCCCCGTCTGAACCAATTGTTCAACCGCGCGCAATTGCGCCAGGAAGAAATCCACATCCTGCGCGGCGTGGCCAAGGCCATGCTGGACAGCACGCCCAGGCATCCCGCCAAACCAGCATCTGACGCCAACTGAGCGCGGCTAAACTGTCAAGCCCACTCGAACAACAAAGACCCTCATGCTCTTTTCACATCTGCGAGAAGACATCCACTGCATTCTGGAACGCGACCCAGCAGCCCGCACGGCCTGGGAAGTGCTGACCTGCTATCCCGGCCTGCACGCACTGATCATGCACCGCTGGGCCCATTGGTGCTGGACACATGGCCTGAAGTGGCTGGGGCGCTTCATCTCGCACCAGAACCGTTTTTTCACGGGCATCGAAATCCACCCCGGGGCCCACATTGGTCGACGCGTGTTCATTGACCACGGCATGGGTGTCGTGGTGGGCGAAACCGCCGAAATCGGCGACGGCTGCACCATCTATCAAGGCGTGACCCTGGGCGGCACCTCACTCAGCAAGGGGGCCAAGCGCCACCCCACCCTGGGCAAAGGCGTGATCGTGGGAGCCAACGCCCAAGTGCTGGGTGGCTTCGCGGTGGGTGATGGCGCCCGTGTCGGCTCCAATGCTGTGGTCACCAAACCTGTGCCGGCTGGCGCCACCGCCGTCGGCAACCCGGCCCGCATCATCGTGGCCAAGGCTGATGTGCTCGATGCCAAGCAGGCCGAGCGCGAGGCCCTGGCAGCCCGCCTGGGGTTTTCTGCCTACGGCGTGACCGAAGGCGACGACCCACTGTCGCAGGCCATGCGCGGACTGATCGACCACGCCGCCGTGCACGAGCACCAGATCACTCTGCTGTGGCGCACCATTGAAAAGCTGGCCCAGGACGCCCCCACCGAGGCCGCCAAGTGCTGCATGCCCCAGGACGCCCAGACCACCGAGGACTTTGACGCCGAAGGGCTCAACCGCTTGATGAAGTAATCAGACCTGCACGACCCGCACGGCGGACTTGGGCCGAAAGGCCGCGCACACCGTGGCATCGGTTTCGATGTACGGCCCGCCGATCAGGTCGACGCAATACGGCACGGCGGCAAAGATGCCCGGCACGATCGATCGACCCTCCACGTCCTTCAAACCTTCCAGCGTTTCCGCAATCGACTTGGGTTGCCCGGGCAGGTTCAGGATCAAAGATTGCTGGCGAATCACCGCCGTTTGTCGCGACAAAATGGCCGTGGGCACGAAACGCAGGCTGATCTGACGCATCTGCTCGCCAAAACCGGGCATTTCGCGGTCCGCCACATCCAGCGTTGCCTCGGGCGTCACATCGCGCGGCGCCGGGCCGGTGCCGCCGGTGGTCAGCACCAGATGGCAGCCCTCAACATCGACCAATTCCCGCAAGGTGCTGGCAATGCCGTCGCGCTCATCAGGGATCAGCCGCGTCACCCAGGTGATGGGGTTGCGCACGGCCAGACCCAACCAGCCTTGCAAGGCTGGCAGGCCTTTGTCCACATAGACCCCGCTGCTGGCTCGGTCGGAAATCGACACCACGCCAATCCGGACAGCCTCCAGCCCCGTGCCGACCTGCGCACTCATTCATCGTCCTCGTTGTGCTGGGCAGGCTGCGCATCGCGCTCGGCCTTCTCCTGGGCTTCCAGGGCCTGCTTGACGTACTGGAACAAGTCCCTGAAACCACGTCCACTGCGGGCCTCCGGTGCCGCTGCCGCATCCTTGCGGGCATTGCGGATCAGCGCACGCATTTTCTGCACGTCCGAATCCGGGAATTGCGCCACCCAACGCGTCAGCGCCTGGTCGTCGTGCACCAATTCGGCGCGCCAGCGTTCGGCTTCATGCAATGACAAGGCGTTGCGGGCATGGCCCAACTTGAACGAGGCCACGGCCTCCTGGAATGGCTCAGGATCGCAGCCGCGCAGCAGCTTACCGATGTACTGCATCTGCCTGCGTTTGCCTTCAAACGACTTGGTGCGCTTGAAGGCCTCAATCGCATCCTGCAAGGACTCGGGCATGTCGATGTCGGTCAAGCGGTCTTTGGGCATGGTCACCAGGACCTCGCCCAAGTCCTGCAAATCGTGGCTGTCGCGCTTGCGCTGGGATTTGCTGGGACGGTGGTAACCGTTTTCGTCGACGCCATCGAGGTCGTCGTCATCATGGGGGTTGGAATGATCTTGATTCATGTGCTCGCTCATCTGGTCGCTATGATACGAGTTCGCACGCCTCACCCGTCGATCACCTGTCACCAAGCCCATCCATGGCCGCCAATAAATCCACCAAGCCCACCCACTCCTCAAACGCTGCCCAAGCGGCGACCGCCTCTGGTTTTTCCTATACGCGGCCACAGTTCGAGCAATTGATCGAGGACACGCTGGACCTGGCCCGCAAGCTGGGAGCCACCGATGCGGCCGCCGAAGTCTCCGAAGGCATGGGCTTGTCGGTGTCGGTGCGCAAGGGCAAGCTGGAAAATGTCGAGCGCAACCGCGACAAGGCCATTGGCGTGACGGTTTATGTCGGTCAGCGCCGTGGCAATGCCAGCACCTCAGATTTCTCGCCCGCTGCGCTGGAGCAAACCGTGCGCGCCGCCTATGACATCGCACGCTACACCGCTGAAGACCCTGCGGCCGGCCTACCCGACGTCGAAGACCTGGCCCTGGGCCGCGCCGCCAAACGCGACCTGGACCTGTTCCACCCCTGGTCGATTGACGCAAGCCAGGCCGCCGAACTTGCACAGCGCTGCGAAGCGGCCGCCCTGTCGGTCGACCCGCGCATCACCAACTCCGAGGGCGGCAGTGTGTCGGCTCAACAGTCGCACTTTTTTGCCGGCAACACACGCGGCTTTCGCGGCGGCTACCCCAGCTCGCGCCACTCCCTGTCGGTGTCACCCATCGCGGGCCGCGGCAACGACATGCAGCGCGACTTCTGGTACTCCTCCGAGCGCGATGCCCGCGATTTGGCCAGCCCCGAGGCCGTGGGCCGCTACGCCGCCGAACGCGCCCTGGCCCGCCTGAAGGCCCGCAAGATCCCCACCTGCGAAGTGCCCGTCCTGTTTGAATCACCCCTGGCCGCCGGCCTGCTGGGCGCATATGTACAAGCCACCAGCGGCGGTGCGCTGTACCGCAAGTCCACGTTTTTGCTGGACAGCCTGGGCCAACAGGTGCTGCCCAAACACATCAACGTCATTGAAGACCCGCACATCCTCAAGGGCAAAGGCAGCGCGCCCTTCGACGATGAAGGCGTGCTCACACGCAAGCGCAATGTGGTCAAGAACGGCGTGGTGCAGACCTACTTCCTGTCGAGCTATTCGGCACGCAAGTTGGGCATGAAGACCACCGGCCACGCTGGCGGCTCACAGAACCTGACACTGCACAGTCGCCTGACGGAGCCCAAGGACAACCTCAAGGCCATGCTCAAAAAGCTGCACCGCGGCCTGCTCGTGACCGAGCTGATGGGCCAGGGCGTCAACTACGTGACGGGCGACTATTCGCGCGGCGCGGCAGGTTACTGGGTGGAAAACGGACGCATCGCCTATCCGGTGCAAGAGATCACCATCGCCGGACACCTGGGCGAGATGTTCAAACAGATCGTGGCCGTGGGAGCCGACCAGTACACGTACGGCAACAAAACGGTGGGATCCATCCTGATCGAAAAGATGAAGATCGCGGGGCACTGAACCTTCAGCTTCGGGCGACGGCCTGACCATACAGGCGCCCCGAGCGGGCACCGCTGCGGCAAAACGCCAGCAGCGGGCGTGGCAGCGTGTCCAGCAGCTCGGCAAAACGGGCGATCTCCTCGGGTGACTGGTAGCCCCCTTGCACAGGCAGGTAAGCGTATTGAAGACCCGCCGCCTTGGCCGCCGCTTCAATGGCGGCGCTGGTGGGCTGGTCGGGGCCACCCTCAAAGTCAGGGCGGTTGTTGACCACGCTCTTGAAACCGGCGGCGGCCACAGCCGCCATCGCCTCGGGCGTCAGTTGTGGGGCCACACACACATCTTCACTGACGGACTGAATGGGCAAATTTGCGGACATAAAGCTCTCCCGAGTCAATCAATGCGTCAGGCGCGTCAGCCTGCCAGCGCGGCCTTGACCGCTGCGGACACCAGGCCCATGTCGGCCTTGCCTGCCAGACGTTGCTTGACCGCCCCCATGACTTTACCCATGTCCCCGGGGCCAGCGGCGCCCAACTCGGCCACGATGGCCTTGACGGCCGCAGTGATCTCATCAGCGCTCAGGCGCTGGGGCAAATAGGCTTCCAGCACCACGATCTCGGCAGCCTCTTTGTCCGCCAGGTCCATGCGGCCCGCGGCGTGGAACTGCTGGTGGGCATCCTTGCGCTGCTTGATTTGCTTGTCCACGATGGCGACGACCGCCGCGTCATCGAGCGTGATGCGCTCGTCCACTTCCTTTTGCTTGAGGGCGGCCAGCAGCATGCGGATGGTGCCCAAGCGGTCGACTTCCTTGGCACGCATGGCGGACTTCATGTCCTCGGTGATTTGGTCTTTCAGGCTCATGGCTGGCTCCAGAAATTCAGAATCTCAGAAATGACAAAGCCCGCATGGGCGTCCCCGCGCGGGCTTGTTGATCAGCGACGATCAGCAAGAAGCGATCAGTACAACTTCTTGGGCAGCTGCATGCTGCGCACGCGCTTGTAGTGACGCTTGACGGCGGCAGCCTTCTTGCGCTTGCGTTCAGCGGTGGGCTTTTCGTAAAACTCACGGGCGCGCAGGTCGGTCAGCAAACCGAGCTTTTCAATGGTGCGCTTGAAACGGCGCAGAGCCACATCAAACGGCTCGTTTTCTTTGACACGGATGGTCGTCATGTACAGGTCACTTTCAGGATGAATGCATTCAAGGGTCAAGGGTGCTGAAGTTGCACTGAGCATGCTTGTAAGCGACAAACCACCCGGGGCAGGGCCCGAAACCAATTTCTCCGGAGGAAACGGGTCTGGCCCAAAGGGTTGTACCGCCTGCTTGCATGACATCAATCGCGAAGTAAATGCAACCCCGCAACAATTGACCCACCAACAAAGCCAGAGATTCTACTGCGAATTTTGATCTTATTCCAGAGCAATACCCTGATCAAGCGCCAATTTCCTGCGCTGCGCCAGACTGGGCAAGACCGGATCGGTGGTTTTAGGCACCAAATGGCCCAGCAACTCGGCCAGTGGCTCCAGCACAAAAGCGCGCTCGAACAGGCGCGGATGAGGCAAGGTCAGCGCCTCTGAGCGCCGCCTGGCACCGTCCATCCACAGCAGATCCAGGTCGATGGTGCGGGGAGCATTCGGCCAAGGACGCTCACGCCCGAGCCGCAATTCGATGCCCAACAGGGCCCGCAGCAACTCGTGAGGCCCCAGCGCGGTATCCAGCGACGCCACGGCGTTGAGGTAATCCGGGCCTTGCGCGCCCACGGGCTTGGTGACGTAAAAAGACGAGGCTGCCTCCAGCCTCGTCCAGGGCAACGCGGCCATGCGGGCCAACGCCGCTTGCAATTGCTCCCGGGCCGGCCCAAGGTTGGCCCCCAGGCCAATGAAGGCCCGAAAGCGCGGAGGTTCAGTCGCCCGAAGCGTCGCGGCCATCGTGACCACCAGCACCTTCGCTGACCGAGCCGCCCTGCCCCTCACCGGGCTTGCGACGCCGTCTGCGACGCTTCTTAGCTGCAGGGCCGACGCCCATTTCTACGCCACCGACTCCGACTTGGCCGCCATGGCCTGTTTGACCAGCTTTGGACGAACGCTTGGCGGCCTCCTGTTGTCGGGCGCCTTCCAGCAGTTCGCGCCGCTCCTCGTCGTCGGCCAGCGAGAATTCCTCCCACCAACTGGCCAGGTGTGGCTCGGCTTCGCCGCACTGCGCACGCAGACGCAGGAAGTCAAACCCGGCCCGAAAACGCGGCTGCTCGACCAGGGTAAGCGGGCCATTGCCGGTGCGTCTGTCAAAGCGCGGCTGCATGGTCCAGATCTCGCGCATGTCGGCAGCCAGCTTGCCCCGCCCCGAGATGTCGCCAATGCGGGCGTCAAACACCGCATCGGTAGCGGTTTGCAGCGCGGCGAAGGCCGGCTCCCCCTTGGCCAGCTGACGCTTCCAGTGGTCCAGCACGTCATGCCACAGCAGACAGGCCAGCAGGAAGCTGGGCGCCACAGGCTTGCCTTCCGAGACACGGCGATCGGTGTCGCTCAGGGCCAGTTTGACGAACTGTTCGCGGCCGGGGTGGCGGCGGGCTTCGTCAAACACGGCGTCCAGGATGGGGAACATGCCCTGGTCCAGGCCCAGCTTGCGCAACTGATCCAGCGAGGCTTGGGCATGGCCGGTCTGGAGCAGCTTGATCATCTCGTCAAACAGGCGCGACTGCGGGATATTGGCCAACAGCTCGGACATGGCCAGCAAAGGCTCGCGGGTCTTGGCTTCGATGTCAAAGCCGAGCTTGGCGGCAAAACGCACCAGGCGGACGATGCGTACCGGGTCTTCGCGGTAACGCACGTCGGGCACGCCGATCATGCGCAGCACGCGCTTTTTCATGTCCTTGATACCGCCGTGGTAGTCCACCACCACCCCGGTGCTGGGGTCGTAGTACATGGCGTTGACCGTGAAGTCGCGACGCGCGGCGTCCTGGTCCTGCGGGCCCCAGACGTTGTCGCGCAACACGCGGCCTTCGCCGTCCACCACGTGGGACTTGCCGGCCAGTTCAGACCGGGAGGTCTTTTCGTTGCCAGCCACCTGCTCGGCCGCATTGGCATCCAGATAGGCGCGGAAGGTCGACACCTCGATCACTTCGTTATCGCGACCTCGGCCAAACACCACATGAACGATCCGAAAGCGCCGCCCGATGATGAAGGCGCGTCGGAACAAGCCCTTGACCTGTTCCGGCGTGGCGTTGGTGGCCACGTCGAAGTCCTTGGGGCGCAGGCCCACCAACAGGTCGCGCACTGCGCCGCCCACGATGTAGGCCTCAAAGCCCGCATGTTGCAAGGTCTGCACGACCTTGACGGCGCGATCGTCCACCAGCTTGGGGTCAATGCCGTGTTCCTGAGCCGGAACGTCGACTCGTTTTCCGACCGGGATGCGCGCCTTGCGCCCGCCTGCAGGTGCCGCACGGGACTTGGCGGGGCCTTTACCCAGAATCTTGTCGATAAAGCTTTTAATCATGAAAACAGTCGAAGAATGCGCCAGCCGCGCTCACGGGCCACGGCCTCAAGGGCCGGACTGGGGTTGGTGGCAACGGGATCGCTGGCCAGTTCCATCAATGGCAGGTCGTTGGGCGAATCGCTGTAGAAGCTCACTCGCTCGAAATCGGCCAAAGTGCGGCCGCGTTCAGCCAGCCATTGTTCCACACGCGTGACTTTTCCCTCCCGGAAGGAGGGAACGCCGTCAATTTCGCCGGTCACGCGCCCCTGTTCGTCCCGGATCAGACGCACGGCCAGCAATTCCGACACGTCGAACGCATCGGCAATCGGGCGGGTCACGAATTCATTGGTCGCGGTGATGATGGCCACCAAGTCGCCCTGGGCTTCATGTTGACGCACCAGTTGCAGGGCTTGGGGGTGAATGGCCGGCTGGACGACCTCGGCCATGAAGCGCGCTTGCAAGTCGCGCTGCCGGGCGTCATCGAGCAGGCGCCAGACACTGGTGCTGAACTGGATGTACTCGTGCAGTTGCAAGGTGCCGTCAACATACTGTTGATAGAAGGCGTCGTTGCGGCGGCGATAGTCCACCGGATCGGCCAGGCCGGTACGGATCAGGAATTCACCAAACTCGTGGTCCGAGTCGATCGGCAACAGGGTGTGGTCCAAGTCAAACAAACACAGGTTCATGCAGTCTCCAGTGCCAGCATCTGCTTGAGCAGAGGCACGCTCACGGTTCGGTGTTCCGCCAGGGCAAAGCGGTCCAGGCGGCCAAGTACGCTCATCAAAAAAGTCAGGTCACGGCTGTAACGGCTCAATAGGTACGAAACCACGCCTTCGCCCAGGGCCATGCCACGCCGCGCGGCTTCGGCATGCAGGGCTTCACGCACGCCCTCTTCGCTCAGGGGCGACAGGGCAAAGATCAGCCCCCAGCCCAAGCGGGTGCGCAGGTCATCGCGCACCGGCAAGTCCACGGGGGGCATTGCACCGGCGGCCACGATGGACAGGGGGCCCGCATCGGCATCGTGCGTGCCCACGCCGCCGGCAGCTGTGATGAAGAGGTTGAAGGCCAGGTGCTGCAAATGGCCGTCAAGCCGCTCGCAGTCGTCAATCAGGGCCAGGGTGGGCGCAGCGGGGTCATCGGCATCCCACATCTGGCAGCCCTGGGCATTCACCCAAATCACCCCCTGACCACAGGCCAACGCACGCGGCAGTAGCGCACGCAGCAAATGGGTCTTGCCGCTGCCCGACGGCCCCCAGAAATACGTGACCGGCGCACGCGTCGCCTCGGTGGGCGGCCACGCCTGAAGCCACTCCAGCACCTGCGCGTTGTCACCCACGATGAACTCGTCCAAGCCCGGCGTGGTCAGGGGGCCAAGATCAAGTGGCATCTGTCGCATGGGCAGTCGACCTGACATGTCCAGCACCATCACCCCTGATCAGAACCGGGTGCGACCGAGGCCGTCCCCAGATAGGCCGCACTCCGGCGATAACGGCGCAGTACGCGCTGGCCGAGCACCATGAACAAGGCGCTGGTCGGCAGTGCAATCAAGACCCCCACAAAACCAAGCCAATGGCCAAACAGCAGCAGCACCAGGATGACGGCAATGGGGTGCAGGCCAATGCGCTGCCCCACCAGGCGAGGGGTCAGGAAGAAGCTCTCCAGGACCTGCCCCAGGCCATACACCACGGCCACCGCGATGAGGGGGTAAGCCAGATCTGCCGACTCCTGGCTGAACTGCAAGACGCCCGCCAGCAAGGCCAGGATCAGCCCAAGGCCAAAACCCAAGTAAGGAATACAAACCGCCAGACCGGTGAAAACGCCGATGGGGAGGGCCAGCCGGAACCCCGCCAGTCCAAGGCCAACGCTGTAATAGACCGCAAGAATCAACATCACGATGACCTGGCCGCGCAGGTATTGGCCCATCACCTGGTCGCATTCAGTCAAGACATCACTGACCGCCGGGCGCCAACGCGGAGGCAGCAGCGCCCAGGTCCGAGCAGCAATGCCATCCCAATCCATCAACCAGTAAAACGCCAACATGGGAACCATCACCAGAAAACCCAGCGCGGTCAACAGGCCACTCCCGCCGATCAACACAGAACTCAGCACGGTGCCAGCCCACTGGGCGGCGTGGCCGTTGGCCCACTGAACCCCGATTGCCTTGACCTCGTCCAGGCTGGTGGGCAACTCAATGCCCAACCGCAACAAACGAGGCGCCACGGCCGTCCACACCCGCGACAACAACTCCGGGAGCTGGGTCTGCAGCATGGGCACCAGTTGCGAGACGATGGGGACCAGCAACACCAGCAAGGTCAGCACCATCAACACCGCCAGCAATACGCACAAAGTCACGGCCAAGGCGCGAGGGATGCGGCGTCTGATCAGCCCGTCTGTGGCCGGCTTGAGGCCATACGCGAGGACCAGGCTGAGCACAAAAGGAGCCAACACCGCCGCGTGCGCCCACAGCAGCACCAGCAGTGCCGCTGCCAGCAGGCCCCAGGCGATTTTCTGTTGAGATGAATCAGGCAATGGCGTCATGAACTGGGGATTCTATCGACCTCGCCGCCCTGCCCTTCCACCATCAGGGTTTGTCGCTGTACACGGCGCGCCGCGCCTCTTCCAGGTCGTCCTCCAATTTGGCCTGATCGCGACTGGCCGCCGGCTTGGCATGCCATTCATCAACCAGGGCCGCCTGGCGCCTCTTGTATTCGGTCAACTGCTGCGCTTGGCGTTCACGTTGTTCGTCATCGGATGACGGCACCGCTGCCTCCAGAGTCTGGCGCCACGCTTCCAGGCGCTGCTCACGGCGCCCCTCATCGGGCACCAGGTCCGCCATCAGGACGGTGCTCATCAATAAGGCCTCTGACATCATGATGTCAGCCTTGGCCAGATGTTCGGGAATCCGTGCCAACAGACTTTCGGCCAGTTGATGGCGCTGCTGAGCATCTCGCGTTTCGTCCAGCGCTTGCCAACGCTCGAAGGTGCGCTGAAAACGCAGGTAACTCACGATCCGCGCCATCTCAGCCTTGCCATTGGGAACCCTGGACATGGCCACCTTCAATGCGGCCCAATCCTCCGCCGTGTAGTCCGAGGGGCGGTCATCTTCCGCAGCGAACACACCCGTTGGGCCGGCAGTGCCCCCAGAAGGCGCCGTCAGGCTGGACGGGGCCGCTGTCGCCCGCCCGCTGGCGGCCTGCGACGAAGCTGTCGTGACCGCCTCATCCTCCGAATGCCCCTGCCACCACCACACCAGCGCGCCAACAGCAAGGCCGCCGATGAGTGCAACCAACCAGGACTGGCGCCAGTACTTGGAACTTTGATAGGAGATCATGATCGCAAAACCAGTGTCAGAAAAACCCTCGGATTGTCGATACCCTGCCAAGCAAGACAGCATGGGACAAACCCACGGCCTCCACGGCGTCGCCTGAGTGGGCTCGCACTACACTGGCGCCCTGTTGTCCTAGCCGCGTGCATGCGGCACCTTTTCGGAAAATCCATGGATTCGCTTTTTTCTGATCCCCGGCTCACCACGGTTGTTGGCGCGGTACTGGCCTATTTGATTGGCTCGCTGTCGTTTGCGGTGATTGTCAGCCGCTTGTTCGGCCTGAGCGACCCCCGCACTTATGGCTCGGGCAACCCCGGCGCCACCAATGTGCTGCGCTCAGGCAACAAGGCGGCTGCCGTGCTGACGCTGCTGTTTGACGCACTCAAGGGGTATGTACCCGTGTGGATCGCTCGCCAATGGGGGATGGACGAGCTGGCCGTGACGGTCATCGGCCTGGCGGCCTTTCTGGGGCATTTGTGGCCAGTGTTCTTTCGATTTGAAGGCGGCAAAGGCGTGGCCACGGCTGCGGGCTTGTTGCTTGCGTTCCACCCGTCGCTGGGCGCCTCAGTGCTGGCAGTGTGGCTGCTCATGGCCATCGTGTTCCGCTATTCATCACTGGCCGCGTTGACGGCCTCGATCGCCGCCCCCCTGATCCATCTCTGGGGCTGGGGGTTCGGTCCCATGACGCTGGGCGTGACTTTGATGAGCGGGCTGCTGATCTGGCGCCATGCGGCCAACATCCGCAAGCTGCTGGCGGGTCAGGAGAGCAAACTGGGGCAAAAGTCAGCGCCAACGTCGCCCCAGTGAGCACACCCGTCATCACGTCATGAGCACCCTGCCGCCCAAGCAAACGCGCCGCCAATGGTGGGCACTCGCGGGCTTGATCGCAGCGGTCATGGGGGCCAGCGAAGGGTGGCAGTGGTGGCAGCAAGAGCGCAACGCAGCGGCAGTCCAGCAGTACGCACAAGCCGGTGACATCGTCATGTACACCACCAGCACCTGCCCTTACTGCGCCCGTGCACGTCGCTGGCTGGACGCCCACCAGGTGCCTTGGCACGAATGCAATGTGGAGCTGGACTCCGCTTGTTTGAAGGTGTTCGAGGCCCAGGGCTCGCCCGGCGTCCCGCTCATGTCGGTTAAAGGTCGCTGGAACCTGGGCTTTGATGCCGCCTGGCTGGGCCAGGCTTTGCAAGCGCCCTCGGTCTCCAAGCCCAAGCCCAAGCCCTAGCCCAGTCCGAGGCGGGCCAATTCACCACAGCCTTGACGGACCACTTGAGGCTCGCCGGCACTGAGGTCGATCACGGTGGTGAATTCCATGGAACAGGCGCCGGAGTCGACCACGGCGTCAATCAGTTTGCCCAGACGCTCCCGAATATCGTCGGCGTCGTTCAGTGCCACCTCGTCGCCGGGCATGATCAGGGTCGTGGCCAACAGCGGTTGGCCCAACTCCGCCAACAGGGCCTGGGCGACGGCATGTTCCGGGACGCGCAGACCGATGGTGCGCCGCGACGGGTGCGACACCCTGCGTGGCACCTCCTTGGTGGCCTCCAAAATGAAGGTGTACGGACCAGGAGTGCCCATCTTGAGCATGCGGTACTGCTGGTTGTCGACCCGCGCGTAGGTGGCCAGTTCGGACAGATCGCGGCACAGCAAGGTCAGCAGATGGCGTTCGTCCACTCCGCGAATGCGGCGCAGGCGATCAACCGCCGACTTGTCGTCAAGATGGCAGACCAGGGCATAGCTGGAATCCGTCGGGAGCGCGACAATGCCGCCCTTGTGCAGAATATCGGCAGCTTGCTTGAGCAAACGCGCTTGCGGATGCTCGGGATGCACTTCAAAGTATTGAGCCATGCCCGCAAGCGTACACGCCCGCGCTTACATCGGTTCGATCAAGGGTGAAGAATGCGGTGTTCCAAGGCCTGCCACACAGGATTCAATGGACCCGGCAGATCAGGCAAAGCGCCCAGATCGGTACGGCTTTCAATCGGATCATGAAAGTCCGAACCGCGCGACGCCAACAGATCAAACTCTTGAGCCATGTCGGCGTACTTGCCATACTCGGCCACGGTGTGGCTACCCGTGACCACTTCAACACCCAAGCCGCCATGTGCCTTGAACTCACTGAACAAGGCGTATTCCTCATTGGGCGTGAAACCATAGCGTCCCGGATGGGCAATGACAGCGATGCCGCCTGCCTGCGTCACCCAGCTCACAGCATCAGACAACTTGGCCCAGCGGTGCTCCACAAAACCAGGTTTTCCATCGGTCAGGTAGTGACGAAACACCTCATGCGCGCTCCCGCACACGCCGATCTCGACGAGGTATCGGGCAAAGTGCGTGCGCGATATCAAGTCAGGATTTCCGACGTAACGCAAGGCACCCGCAAAGGCATCGGGAATGCCCGCAAGAGCCAGTCCATCGGCCATGTCGCGCGCGCGGCGCTCGCGGCCTCCCCGCGTGTCGATCAAGCCTTGTTGCAAGGCAACGTTGTCCGCATCAAAACCCAGGCCAACGATGTGCACGGTTTTGTCGGCAAAGCTGACCGAGATTTCAGCGCCCGTCAGGTAGCTCAGCCCGACCGTTGCGGCGGCGAATCGAGCGCGGTCCTGCCCACCGACTTCATCGTGATCGGTCAATGCCCACAATTCAACACCATTGCGCTTGGCCCTCTCGGCCAAGGCCTCCGGCGCCAACGTGCCGTCGGACACATTGGAGTGGCAGTGAAGGTCAGCGTTGATCAGGTGCATGGATGGTCACGGTGTAAAAATTGATTTTACGAAATCCACCACCATGGTGCCTACCGGATGCGCCAAGACCCCATCACGGCCTGCCCCAGGCCCGAAGACAGCCCAGCGTCAGTTCACGCACGAGTTCGTCGTTGATCGGCTGACGATACCGTGTCTTGATGTGGCGCATGCCTTTGCCGGCGCCTTCAAGCTCGGGAAAGTCGCTCAACAACACGACGCCGTTGAAGATTTGAAAGTGCGCATTGGCCTTGTGCGGCACGATGGCCATCACGTTGTCTCGGTCGTTGACGAAACAAAGGTTGCCCCACTTGACCTCCTGACGAAGATTCGGCGCGGCCGCCAGGACAACCTGCTGAATGGCCTGAACGGTATCGCGTTGCTCAGGTCGAAGACTGTCCAGGAAAGCGTTGATCAACGCGGGAGACTGAAGAGGACGGCGCATGGGGGTAGGCCCGGAAATAGGTACAACACTTGGCGTTGACAAGCACCCACGCCCTCCCCGAAACCCTTGCGGATTTCCATGCGGATGCGCAGCCAAGCTGCACCACCTCTTGCATTCATTGTTTTTTGCAGATCGTGGTCTGGCGTGCACTGAAGCACTCAACGCCGACGGATCGATCGTAACCGAACGTAATCAGATTCACATCCTGGAAATGGGGGGACATGCCTGAATATCGGCAAGACTTGTCAAGTCTTGGGTAACGTTACACCGATTTGCCCTTGGTATTTGCCACCACGGTCACGGTAACTGGTCTCGCACACTTCATCGCTTTCAAAAAACAGCACTTGTGCACACCCTTCCCCCGCATAGATTTTGGCCGGTAGAGGCGTGGTGTTGCTGAACTCCAGCGTCACGTAACCCTCCCATTCAGGCTCGAACGGGGTCACATTCACGATGATGCCGCAGCGGGCGTAGGTGCTCTTGCCCAGACAGATGGTCAGCACACTGCGCGGGATGCGGAAATATTCCACGGTCCGCGCCAGCACGAAACTATTGGGCGGGATGATGCAGACATCGCCCTTGAAATCGACAAAGCTTCTGTCGTCGAAATTCTTCGGGTCCACCACGGTGGAATATACGTTGGTGAATATCTTGAATTCGTTGGCACAGCGAATGTCGTAGCCATAGCTGCTGGTGCCATAGCTGACGATGCGCTGCCCATCGGCCGACGTCCTGACCTGCCCAGGCTCAAAGGGCTCGATCATGCCGGTCTCCTGGGCCATCTGGCGAATCCAGCGGTCTGACTTGATGCTCATGAAGTCTCCTGATCTAGGGGTTCAATTGTCGCATTGCATTGTGGGCCGCGCGGCCCGATGCGGTGGCACAGTTCTAGCTTTGTTTGGTGCATATCAATATTGCCGCGCCCTGATCGGGGGCAGCGACTCACGCCAAGCACCATCATGAGCACCTCCAAACCGTTTCTCAAGGCGGGGCACGCCCCAACATTGTTCGCCGCCTTTTTGTATTTTTCGTTTTCGTGTTGCATCTGGGTGCTCAATGGGGCAATGGCTCCGTTCATCACGGAGGCCTACCACCTGAGCCCCGCACAAAAGGGCTTGATGCTGTCCATCCCGATCTTCGCTGGGGCCTTGATGCGATTTCCACTGGGCATCCTGGCCCAGTACATCGGCCGCAAAAATGCGACCCTGGTCGAGATGGGCATGATTGCCATGGCCATGCTGTTTGGCTACTTTGTGGTCGACAGCTTCAACAGCCTGCTGGCCATGGGCGTGTTGCTGGGCATTGCCGGGGCCAGCTTTGGGGTGGCTTTGTCGCTGGGATCGGGCTCCTTCCCGCCCCAGCACAAGGGCTTGGCCATGGGACTGGTCGGCGCCGGCAATGTGGGCACGGCGGTGTCGGTGTTGCTGGCACCGCCCCTGGCGCTCAAGTTTGGCTGGCAAACCGTTTACGGCCTGGCCGCCGTCGCGATATCGATCCCCATGCTGGTCATGATCGTCTTTGCCAAGGAGCCTTCTGACGTCAACGCCCACGCCAGCTTTCGTGAGCACATTGCCTGCCTTTTTGAAAAAGACGGGTGGTCGTTCAGCCTGATTTATGGCATCACTTTCGGCGGCTTCATTGGGTTGACCACCTTTTTGCCGTCCTACTACTACGATCAATTCGGGGTGAGCAAGGTCCAGGCTGGACAGTTGACGATGCTGGCCGCCTTCATGGGTGCCACGCTGCGCGTATTTGGTGGCTGGATCTCGGACCGCTGGGGCGGCATCAACACCTTGACCGCCGTGTTGGTGATCGTGATCGTGAGTCTGGTGCTGTGCGGCTTGAGTACGCAGTCGCTGATCGCAACGACCTTACTGCTTATGTTGTGCTTTTCAGCCCTCGGCGCTGGCAATGGCGCGCTGTTTCAACTGGTGCCTTTGCGCTGGCCGCTGAGCACGGCAGTGGCGGGCTCCATGATTGGCGAAATTGGCGCACTGGGCGGCGGCCTGGTGCCCAACGCCATGGGCTTGTCCAAACAGAATCTGGGCACGTATGCCGGGGGCTTTTATTTGTTTGCGGGCTTGGCCGTGTGCGTGCTGGTGATGATGCGTGTCATGCAGCTTCGCTGGACCCGCACCTGGGCTGAAAAAGGCGGACGTGCGCGGACTCTGGGGACTCCAGGACGGGCCCTGAGCAGCGCCAGCACCAGAACAGGTCGGCGCCGCGTTGCCTAAGGGCTGGTGGCTGCTCAAGCCCTGGGCAAGAAGGCCAGCCAATAAATCAGCAGCACATTGACCAGCACTGACACGACAAAGGCGATCCTCCACAAGACGACTGGATCTCGGCTCATGAGGGGCGTGGCCTGCGGCGCCGGCAACGGGCGTGAAGCGCCGCGCTCCAGGGCCAGCAGCAACTCTTCGGCGGTCTCGAAGCGCTGTTTGCGGTCCAGGGCGACCGCTTTCAACACAATGTGGTCCAGCCAGATCGGCACATCTGGACGCAGGCGCGAAGGGGCCACCGGGTCACGCCGATGGCGACCCGTTTGATAGGGCTCGATGTCGCCATAGGGCAAGCGCCCCGTCAGCCACTGGTACAGGGTCACGCCCAGTGCAAACAGGTCGCTTTGGGCATCGGCACAGGCCTCATGGGGGTCGTCGCCCCACTGCTCCGGGTTCATGTAGCTGGGTGTGCCCGCGTGCAACTGGCGCAGGGCTGGTGGCTCCTTGCCCGACAAAGCCACGCCCAGGTCCAGCACTCGCCACTGCCCATCGTCACCGAGATGCACGTTATCGGGCTTGATGTCGCGGTGGACGACGCCATGCTGGTGCAGCCGGCCCAAGGCGCGTGCCACCACCAGGGCGCCCTCCACCACCTCGCGCACGTCAAATCGGTGCTGTTTGACCAGGAGATCCGCCAGCGAGGTGCCGCTGTGCCATTCAAACAAGGTGTAGAACGCCGTTGGTGCACGGGGCTCCACGACCTTGATCAGGCCTTTGGCATCTCGTTCGGTGACACGAGCCCCCAACCAGGCTTCGTGCGCCAACATGGCGCGCTCTTCGGGGTCGCTGGCACGGGCTTCATGCAGCGTTTTGAGCGCAAGAACCTGGCCGGTGAGCACATCCTTGACCCGGTACAGGCGATGCACGCCATTGCTGAAAACCAAGACTTCCACTCGCAGGCCGTCAAGCACGTCACCTTCCTGCAACCGCTGTGGAACGGGCAGCAAGCGGCCACGCCTTTCAGCGTCCTCCAGAAGCGCCGCTTGTAGGCCTTTAATGCGAATGACCATCGCCGTCGCGTTATCGCGCCCGCCGCCATTGAGCGCTTTGCTCACCAAGGCGTCGCAGGCCTCCTGCGAGGCTCCTTGTTCGGCCAACGCCTGCAATTGCTGGGGTCTGAGCGCACCGTGCACGCCGTCGGTGGTCAGCACAAACACATCACCGATCTGCACATCCCCTTCGATGTAGTCCACGCGCACGGCATCGTCCAACCCCACGGCACGTGTCAGACCATGCTGAAATTCGAGCGGCCCTAGCGTGTGGTCTTGCGTGAGTTGGCTGCATTCGCCATTTCTGATCAGGTAGGCCCGGGTGTCCCCGACATGCCCCAAGGTGAAGCCATGTCCACGCAGCACCAAGGTGGTCAGTGTGGTCATGGCCGCGCCGCCGCCAACATCGGCTTTCATGCCCTGACGGCGCCGGTTGTGATCAAGTAACCAGGCGTTCTGCGCGCCGATGACGCGGTCAAGCGCCACGGTGGTATCCCATGTGGCGGGCGTCGCGTAGTAGTCAGCCAGCAAAGCCAACACGGACGTCTGGGCGGCTTCACGGCCCAGGCCACCGCTTGACACGCCATCGGCAATCGCCGCCATCACCCCCCATGCTTCCTCGTGGGGCGCAGGACGCGCCACAGCCGCGAAATCTTCCAATTTCTCACGCGGGCCGCGTTGGCTGGCATGACCTACCTCGACATCAAAACTCATTGTGGACTCTCGTTGGGCTCTTGGGTGACATGGCAAAGCACATCATTGGTGCACATGAGCAGTGCGTCGCGTCGATTGCAGCAAGAACTCTGCCCGCCTGAGGTGCGTGGCAGCCCACACGGTGGCAGCAACCCAGCGTGGTGCGGCACCAAAACAAGCTGGCCCTGATATTGCTAAGTAACGGGTACGACGAATTTGATTCCCTGCTGCGGAGCTTGTGCAATGAAGAAGATGAAACTGGTGATGGTGGGCAATGGCATGGCCGGTGTCCGCACCCTGGAAGAATTGATCAAGGTCGCGCCTGATCTGTACGAGATCACCGTGTTCGGCGCGGAACCGCATCCCAACTACAACCGGATTCTGCTGTCACCCGTCCTTGCCGGGGAGCAGACGGTTGACGAGATCATCCTCAATCCAGTCAGCTGGTACGAAGAAAAGCACATCACGCTGCACTTGAATAAAAAGGTGGTCAGCATTGACCGCACCAAGCGCATCGTGACGGCCGAAGATGGTACCCAGGCCGAATATGACCGGCTGCTGCTGGCGACGGGCTCCACCCCCTTCATTCTGCCGGTACCAGGCAAGGACCTCAAAGGCGTGATCGCCTACCGGGACATCGCGGACACCAACGAGATGATCGCGGCGGCGGCGACGCACAAGCATGCAGTGGTGATTGGCGGCGGCTTGTTGGGCCTGGAAGCGGCCAATGGCCTGATGTTGCGCGGCATGAGTGTCACCGTGGTGCACATCGCGCCCTGGCTGATGGAGCGCCAACTGGACGACGTGGCGGGCAAGATGCTGCAGAAGTCGCTGGAAGAGCGCGGCTTGAAGTTCCTGATCGGCGCCCAGACTCAGGAGCTGGTTGGCGGTGATGATGGGCGCGTCAAGTCCGTCAAGTTCAAGGACGGCACGGAGGTGCCGGCAGATCTGGTGGTGATGGCCGCTGGCATCCGCCCCAACACCGCGCTGGCTGAAAAAATCGGCATCCACTGCAACCGCGGCATCGTGGTCACCGACACGATGCAGACCGTCACCGACCCACGCGTGTACTCGGTGGGCGAATGCGCGGCGCACCGAGGCATTGCCTATGGCCTGGTGGCCCCGCTGTTCGAACAGGGCAAGGTCTGCGCCAATCACCTGGCCTTGTATGGTATCGGTCGCTATACCGGCTCTCAGGTGTCGACCAAACTCAAGGTCACCGGCATCGATCTGTTTTCAGCCGGGGATTTCATGGGGGGCGATGGGACCGAGGAGGTCGTGCTGTCCGACCCCTTCGCTGGTGTCTATAAAAAACTGGTGCTCAGGGACAACAAGCTGATCGGAGCGTGCCTGTATGGCGACACGGTCGACGGCAGCTACTACTTCAAGCTGATCCGAGAAGGCAGCTGCATCAACGACAAGCGTGACAAGCTGATGTTTGGCGAGTCCAACATCGGCGATGCAGGCCATGAAGGCCACAGCAAGGCCGCCGCCATGGCCGACACCGATGAAGTCTGCGGATGCAACGGCGTGACCAAAGGCAGCATTTGCAAGGCCATCAAGGAAAAGGGCCTGTTCACGCTGGACGAAGTGCGCAAACACACCAAGGCCAGTGCCTCATGCGGTTCGTGCACGGGCTTGGTCGAACAGCTGATCATGGTCACGGCCGGTGGCGACTACTCGGCCACACCCAAGAAAAAGGCCATGTGCGGCTGCACCGACCTGAGCCATGAGGACGTGCGCGAAGGCATCATCAGCCAAAAGCTGCTCAGCATTGACGGCGTCTACAAACAGCTGGGCTGGCGCACACCCAATGGTTGTGCCAGTTGCCGCCCGGCCATCAACTACTACCTGATCAGCTCCTGGCCCAAGGAAGCGCAGGACGATCCGCAATCGCGCTTCATCAACGAACGCAGCCACGCCAACATCCAAAAGGATGGCACCTACTCGGTCATTCCGCGCATGTGGGCCGGTGAGACCACCTCCTCCGAACTGCGCCGCATCGCCGACGTGGCCGACAAGTACGCCATCCCCACCATCAAGGTGACCGGTGGACAACGCATCGACCTGCTGGGCGTGAAGAAGGAAGACCTGGTGAACGTCTGGAAAGACTTGGACATGCCCTGCGGACACGCCTACGCAAAGGCCTTGCGCACGGTCAAGACCTGCGTAGGCAGTGAGTGGTGTCGCTTTGGAACCCAGGACAGCACCCAGATGGGCAAGGACCTTGAGCGTGCCATGTGGCGCATGTACGCCCCGCACAAGGTCAAGTTCGCGGTCAGCGGCTGCCCGCGCAACTGTGCCGAGGCCGGCATCAAGGACGTGGGCATCATCGGCGTCGACTCAGGTTGGGAGATGTACATCGCCGGCAACGGTGGCATTAAGACCGAGGTGGCTCATTTCTTCACCAAGCTCAAGACGTCTGAAGAAGTGCTGGAATACACCGGCGCCTTTTGCCAGCTATACCGTGAAGAAGGCTGGTATCTGGAGCGCACGGTGCACTACGTCAACCGCGTAGGGCTGGACTACGTCAAAAAGAAAATCCTGGATGACCACGAGGGCCGCAAGGCGCTGTGGGCCAAACTCCAGTTCTCGCTCGATGGCGAGCCCGATCCCTGGTTTGACTTCAAGGAAGCCAAGGTCGATACCCGGCAGTTCGAACCCTTACCGGAGTAATGAACTGAACCCAACGCGCCGTTGACATTTAATGCCACCCCTGCCTAAGCAAGCGGTGGCGCCCGCTGAGAACCATCAAAAGAAGTTGACCCACCATGAGCCAATGGAAGCCCGTTTGCACCGTTGAAGACATCCCCAAGCTCGGCGCGCGCCGCGTGAGCCGCGACAAGGGCTGCGAAGTGGCCGTGTTCCGCGCGGCCGACGATCAGGTTTTTGCCCTCCTGGATCGCTGCCCGCACAAAGGCGGTCCGCTCTCACAAGGCATTGTGTTCGGCCACAGCGTCGCCTGCCCGCTGCACAACTGGACCATCGGCCTGGACAACGGCTGCGCCAATGCGCCGGACGAAGGCTGCACGCCCAAGTTCAGCGTCAAGGTTGAAGCCGGCCAGGTGTTTCTGGACCTGGAGGAACTCAACAGCCTCGCCCTGGACGACCCCAAGGCCCTTGCATGACATCCCTCGGCGCCATCCAAACGCGCGCCACCTGCCCCTACTGCGGCACGGGCTGTGGTGTGCTGATCGAGTCCGTGCAAGGACGCATCATTAACGTGCAGGGTGACCCCAAGCACCCGGCCAACTTTGGCCGCCTGTGCACCAAGGGCAGCACCTTGCATTTGACCGCGGCCAGCTCTGTGCAACAGCAAACGCGTCTGCACAAGCCCATGCGGCGCGCCACCCGAGGCGCTGCCCCTGCGGTCGTCAGCTGGAACGAAGCTCTCAGCGAAGCCGCTGATCGTTTCGCGGCGATCATCCGCCAGCACGGCCCTGACGCGGTCGGGTTTTACGGCTCGGGTCAATTGCTGACCGAAGACTATTACGTCATGAACAAGCTGGTCAAAGGCTTGATCGGTAGCAACAACGTCGACACCAACTCTCGCCTGTGCATGAGCAGTGCCGTGGCGGGCTACAAAGCCACGCTGGGTGCCGACGCCCCGCCCTCCTGCTACGACGACTTCCAGCACGCCAACACCCTGTTCATCGTCGGCGCCAACACCGCCTACGCCCACCCCATTCTGTTTCGCCGTATTGAAGACGCCAAACGCGGCAACCCTGCGCTGCGCCTGATCGTGGCCGACCCACGCAAAACGGAAACGGCCGAAATGGCCGATCTGTTCCTGCCCATTCTGCCGGGCACCGACGTGGCCCTGTTTCACGGCATGCTGCATGTCATGCTCAATGAAGGCATGGTCGACATGGCCTATGTCGAGCGCCACACCCAGGGCTTTGAGGCCCTGCAAACCATCGTGCGGGACTTCACCCCCGCCGCCGTCGCCTCGGCCTGCGGCATTTCGCAAGAAGACATCATTCAGGCCGCACGCTGGTTTGGCGCGTCCACGCCCACCTTGTCGCTGTACTGCCAAGGCTTGAACCAGAGCAGCAGCGGCACCGACAAAAACGCGGCCCTCATCAACCTGCACCTGGCCACCGGCCAGATCGGCAAACCCGGCGCCGGGCCGTTCTCATTGACAGGTCAACCCAACGCCATGGGCGGACGCGAAGTGGGCGGCATGTCCAATCTACTCAGCGCCCACCGCGACCTTGACAACCCACAACACCGGGCTGAAATCGCACAACTGTGGGGTCTGCCCGACGTGCCCGTCGCGCCCGGCAAAACCGCCGTCGAAATGTTTGAAGCCGCCGCCAAAGGCGAGATCAAAGCCCTCTGGATTGCCTGCACCAACCCGGCCCAGTCCCTGCCCGACCAAGCCACCGTGCGCAAGGCGCTGGAAAAAGCCGAATTCATCGTCGTGCAAGAGGCTTTTGCCACCACAGCCACCTGCGCCTACGCCGACCTGCTGCTGCCCGCCACCACCTGGGGTGAAAAGGACGGCACCGTGACCAACAGCGAACGCCGCATCAGCCGCGTGCACGCCGCCATCCCACCCGCAGGAGAAGCCCGCCACGACTGGGACATCTTTGCCGATCTGGGGCGCCGCCTGGAAGCACGCCTGCCCGACCACAGTGACCGCTACATCAACGGCGTCACCACCCTCTTCCCCTACGACACGCCTGAATCCATCTGGAACGAGCACCGTGAATCCACCCGTGGCCGCGATCTGGACATCACCGGCCTGAGCTACCAAATTCTGGACAGCGCAGGCCCCCAACAATGGCCCATGCCTGAAGGCGCCACGCACGGCAAGGCCCGACTGTACGAAGATGGCCGCTTCCCCACGCCCAACGGAAAAGCCAGCTTTGCCGCCATCCGCTACACCCCCGTGGCCGAGGCACGCGATGCGCGCTACGCCTACTCGCTCAACACGGGCCGCCTGCGTGATCAATGGCATGGCATGAGCCGCACCGGCACGCTGGGCCGCCTGTTTGGCCACGTCAGCGAACCCACCGTCGACCTCAGCCCCCAGGACATGACACGACTGGGATTGGTCACCGGCGACCTGGTGCAAGTGGCGTCGCGACGCGGATCGCTCACCATCACGGCGCAGGCCAGCGCCGAAATCTCTCCCATGCAGGCCTTCATCGCCATGCACTGGGGCGAGGAATACCTCAGCGGGCATGACTCGTCAGGCCATGCCTGCACGGGGGTCAACGCCTTGACGGTACCCACCTTCTGCCCCAAGTCCAAGCAACCCGAGCTCAAGCACACGGCGGTCAAGATCACCAAGGCCGAGCTGCCCTGGCGCCTGCTGGCCCTGGCCTGGATGCCGCAAGACCAGGCCTTGGCCGTGCGTGAAGCGCTCAAGCCTTTGATGTCGGCATTTACGTTCACCAGTTGCGTGCCGTTTGGCAACGAAGGTCGCGATCCGACCGCGCCGCACAAAGTCGGTGTGCTGTTCCGCGCCGCCGCGCTGGAACCCGCCAGCGACGCCGTCATCCACCGCATTGAACTGCTGCTCGGCATCGATGGCACCGACGTGCTGCGCTACCAAGACCGCAAACGCGGGCAACGCCGCGCCATGCACATGGCACGCACCCCGGACGGCCTCAAGCTGGAAGCCTTTGTGCTGGCCGGCGACATCAGCGCCGAAGCGTGGATCCGGCCCTTGCTGCAAGACGAGCTGGCCGCCGACGCCTATGGACGCGCCCTGCTATCGCCCGGCAGCACGCCCCCTGTGAGCGTTCACAGCAAAGGTCGACAAGTTTGCACCTGCTTCAGCGTGACCGAACCCGCCATCGTTGAAGCACTCGGCCAGTGCCTCGGCAACCCCGATGAACGGCTGACCAGCCTGCAAGGCCAACTCAAGTGCGGCACCAACTGCGGCTCCTGCATCCCGGAGTTGAGGAAACTCATCAAGCTGCATCCCCTGCCCGTGGCATCTGCATCGTGAGCCCGCGATAATCTGCGCTTCACTTCCTCTGCGCACCATGAGCATTTCCGCATACATCAAAGTCATTGGCCGAGGCAAGGATGGCGCCCGCCCCTTGTCCAGTGAACAAGCTTACGACCTGATGAGCCAGGTGCTTGATGGCCACGCCAGCGACCTCGAAATTGGCGCCTTCTGCCTGGCCATGCGCATCAAAGGCGAAACCGTAGAAGAACTCGATGGGTTTGTTCGCGCCACGCTCGAACGCACCCTGATGATCGCCGGCGCACAGTCGGGCGTGGTCGTTCTGCCCTCGTACAACGGTGCTCGAAAACTACCCAATCTCACACCGCTGCTGGCCTTGCAACTGGCCCGGCAAGGCATCGCGGTCCTGGTGCACGGCCCACGGCACGACCCCACCCGAGTCACCACCGCCCAAGTGTTTGATGCCTTGGGCCTGCCCACCGCAAAGACGATCAACGACGTGCAAGCCAGCTGGCATGCCGGCCGCCCTGCCTACATGGACACGGCCACCCTGTGCCCGCCATTGGCACGACTGCTGGACGTGCGTTGGGCCATCGGCCTGCGCAACCCAGGCCACACCGTGGCCAAACTGCTGGACCCAATCGTGGCGGCACCCGGGCGGCGCACCATGCGCGTCGTCAACCACACCCACCCCGAATACGCCTTGTCGCTCACCGCGTATCTGGCACATGCCCGAGCCAACGCGCTGCTGATGCGTGGCACCGAAGGCGAACCCGTGGCCGACCCACGCCGTCAACCGCGCTTTGACGTGTTCATTGATGGACAGCGCGATGAACACCTGTCGCGCGCGCCCGTCGACGGTGTGCTGACGGAATTGCCTGAACTGCCCAATGGCTTTGACGCACCAACCACCGCTCAATACATTGAAGCGATCATGCGCGAACAACAGCCCCTTGCCGCTGCCATCGCCGCGCAAGCGGTCTGCCTGCGTCAAGCCCTGGATTTGGCGCCGCTCGGAAGTTGAGACCTGCCGACTTGGGCCAGCCAGACGATCCCCAACAAAATGGCGCCGGTACCCAGCGTCAGCCGGCCAGTGATGGGCTCGTCCAGGAACCAAGCCGCCATCCAGATCGTCGACAAAGGCCCGACCATCCCCACCTGTGAGGCGATCGATGCGCCCAGCAACTGCACACCCCTCATCACCAGCCACACCGGCAACACAGTGCACAACACGGCATTGAGCAGCGACAAGGCCCAAACCTGCCAGGGAATGCCGCCGAACGCCGCCCCGACCCCCTGAGCGTGGGCAAGCGCCGCGTGCGCAGGAGGAGGGGCACTGGGCAGCCACGTCATCGCCGAATGCCCAATGGCCGACACCACCGCCCATTGGGCCAAGGCCAGTCCGCAAGCAAAGATCGACGCCAGCCCCACCAAACGTGCGGACCCCAAGCGGCCAACCAGTGAGCTGCTGCCCATCAGGTACACGGCGTAAGAGATGGCGCTGCCCAACACCAACACGCTGCCCACAGCCACAGCACGCACTGGGTTCAGCCCCGCCGAGGCGGCGACCGCCAGCGGTGCAGAAACCGCGTCCCAGTCATGCAACCACACCACCGCCACGCCCGCATACGCCAACAGCACGGCACCCAGTTGCGCCGGACGTGGACGCTCGCCGCGAAGCATCACCCCTAGCAGCAAGACCATGGTCGGGTTGAGGTAAAGAATCGCCCGCTCCAGACTGGCGCTGATGTACTGCAGCCCCAAAAAATCAAGTGTGCTGGCCAGGTAATAACCGCAAAACCCCAGCGCGGCGATTTGCCACCCATCGCGCCCCGTGAGTCGCGCCGGCGCCCGCCCACCGGATCGGCGCGACGACCACCATGCCATGGCCGCAAAAAATGGCAGCGCCAAGGCCATGCGCAAGCCCACCACCGTGAACGCATCCACCCCATAGCGGTACATCAGCTTGGCGACGATGGCCTTACCCGAAAACGCGATGGCGCCAGCGCCCGCCAGCATGAAACCCAATGTACGACTCGACATCCGAGCACGGTAACCCATGCCGACAGGGCAGAATCAGCATCACATCAGACTATTTTTTCATTCCATGCACGAACGCCCGCAAGAACGCCCATTTTTGGTCACCCAAGATCAGGACTTGCAACTGTGCTTTCCCGCCTTTCTGGCCTTGCGACCCCACCTCCCCTCCTTGACGGCATTCATGGAACAGGTCCACCGGCAGGCGCTGCAGGGCTACCAGATCGTGGCCTTGAAGATTGATGGCCGCATCCCCTGCGTGGCGGGTTTTCGCATCAACGAGTTCCTGGCCTGGGGCAGGATTTTGTACATTGATGATCTGAGCACCGTCCATGAGGCCCGACAGCACGGCCATGCCAACATGCTGATCGACTGGCTGATCGCCCATGGCACCGCGCAAAACTGTACGGCCCTGCACCTGGACACCGGATACACCCGCTTTGACGCGCACCGCCTCTACCTGCGCAAAGGGTTTCAACTCAGCAGCCACCACATGACGCTGCAATTGCCCCTGAATCAATACGGCCGGGTCAGCAGCATTTCCTGATACTTGCGCTCAGTGCTCATCGGCAGCTCGGCCTACGCGTAGGCTCCACAAGGGTTGTGTAAGCGGCCGTGTTGCAACTGGTTTTAGCCTTAAAGCAAAAAAGCCTTGACTCCTATTGGAATCAAGGCCTTGTGCGCGAAAAATTAGGTGGGGTGGCTGATGGGGCTCGAACCCACGACAACAGGAATCACAATCCTGGACTCTACCAACTGAGCTACAGCCACCACTGGAAAGATTTCAATTATAACTCAAAAAAACCTCATGGAGCGCTAGCCATTTTTTGCGCATCAGCGGCTTTGTCTTCAATGATCTTGCCCTCGTTGACGAACTCAACCTTGTACTTGCGCTTGAGTGACTGGTAGTAGGCCTCGGCTTCGGCCCGACCCCAGTATCCTGCAAACTGATTTTCAGTCTCTTGCACTTCTTGCGGTGCAATCTGCAAGGGCAGCACTTTGTTGACCTTGATCAGCGCAGCGCCGTCCGCCCCCAGATCAACCACGGCCCAATTCGGCAACTGCTTGTCCGACATACGCAAGGCGGCGTCAAGCACAGCCGGCGGCTGCGCGAACATGAGGCGACGAGACATCTGCACGGGCGCCGGCAATTTGGCTTTCTCGGGCGACTGCTTCCACAAAGCCAACTTCTGCTCGGCGTCCTGGTGTGCTGCCTTGATCGACTCAGCCGCTACCCAACGCTCACGAACCTGTGCTTGAACTTGCTCGAACGCAGGCTTGTTGGCAGGCGTGTATTTCACGATGCGGGCCGACACCAGTTTATTGGGCCCCACTTCAATGGCCTCGGTATTGCGACCCTTGGCGCGGCTGGACTCATCAAACAGGGCATCGAGCAGGCGACGGTTGCTCAACACACCTTGGTCCTTGGCACCAGGGTTATGCAGCACGTCGGAGACTGTCTGCAGCGGCAACTTGAGTTCATCGGCAACCGGCTTGAGGCTGTCAGATTGTTCGTAGACACCATTGGTGAACTTCTCGGCGACCTCCGCATATTGCCTCTGGGCCAGTTGCTTGCGTGCTTCTTCCTCGATTTGAGGACGCACGGTCTCGAAAGCTTGCGCCGTACCACCGCGAATGCCAGTCACCATGATGATGTGAAAGCCGAAATCACTTTCGACCACGCCGCTGATCTCGCCCTCTTTGCGGCTGAACGCGGCATCTTCAAAAGGCTTAACCATGGCGCCCCGACCAAAGTAGTCCAAATCACCACCATTGGCCGCCGAACCGGGATCATCCGAATTCTTTTTGGCCAGTTCTCCGAACAAAGCCGGATTCTTCTTGACTTGTACCAGCAGTTGCTCGGCCTTGGCCCGGGCCGCTTGCTTTTGAGCCGCCGTGGCGCTCTTCTCGGCCTTGATCAAAATATGGCTTGCCCGGCGTTCCTCGGGCGTGCTGTAGTGACTCAGATTTTCCTGGTAGGAGCGGCGCAGCTCTTCTTCGTTGACCGACACACGCTTCTTGAGCGTATCCAGGTCGAGTTGGACGTACTGAACATCGGCCTTTTCAGGCACCATGAACTCTTTGGAATGCGCAGGATCGCTGTAAAACGCCTTGAGTTGATCGACTGTGGGATTGAGTTGAGCCACGTACTGCTTCGGCTCGAATTTCATCCATTGCACGTCGCGCACCTGGAACAGCGCGTCAACCGCGAGTCGATTGGCCAGTTTCGAACTCACCCCCGTACCAATCACACCGCCCAACACCTGATTCACCGACAGGTCCAGACGCAGGCGATCGGCAAACTGAGCAGCACTCATGCCCTGCGTCTGCAGGATTTCCTTGTTGAGCGAACCATCGGGGTTGCGCAAGAAGGCGAACTGCTCATCCGTGGCAAACAAACGCACCAGACGAGCATCCGGCACCCGCAAGTTCTGGTCACGCGCCGCCGCGCTCATCACATATTCGCGCACCAGCGAATCAAGCGCCAGTTGTTTGTATTGCGGTTTGTCGAACAAGCTCGGATCGGCATCAGGTTGCTGAGCACGTGCACGCTCAACCATCCGACGATGGGCCTGATCCCATTCAGCCTGCGTGATCTTCTGACCGGCCACCTTGGCGACAACGCCGTCATCGTTCATGAACTTCGAATAGCCCTGGATGCCAAAAACGACAAACGACGGCAGGATCAGTAGCACCAAAATGCCTTGCAGAATGCGATTGTGCTTACGAACGAAATCAAACATGGAGTGGAGCCGACAAAGGCCGGGATCAAGGAGTTCAAAAACCAGGGGCAAACAACACAAAGGCGAACCCCTGTTCGCCTTTGGACCGCCATTGGTGGTGGGTGCTGACGGGGTCGAACCGCCGACCTACGCCGTGTAAAGGCGCCGCTCTGCCAACTGAGCTAAGCACCCAATAGAGATTTTGGTGGGTATTTTAGTTCACTGCGTCCTTAAGGGCCTTGCCTGGACGAAATTTAGGCACCTTGGCCTTCTTGATCTTGATCGCGTCACCCGTGCGCGGATTACGCCCCGTGCGCGCCGCGCGCGTCGAGACCGCGAACGTCCCAAAGCCTACCAGCGACACTGTGCCACCCTTTTTCAGCGTGGTATGGACCCCTCCGATCAAGGCATCCAATGCACGAGTTGCCGCCGCTTTGGAAATATCAGCTTGCTTGGCAATGTGTTCAATCAGCTCGGACTTGTTCACGAAAAATCCCCTCTCGAAGGCGCCAAAAAACGAGTTCCACAAAACGGGCGGACTCACAACGCTGGGACGCTGGAGCAGCGCTGACATGCCTGCTGCGGATGGACAGAGAAATCATTCTATGCGCAATCCCGGCCCGCTCCAGGGCTCTGTAGCGCGTGTATGTTCCCTTGACACACGGTCGGTATTTCGGCTTGCTCCGTGCTCCCGGTTAGCGCACCTTGGCACGAATCGCCGGGAGGGATTTTTGCAGGTAGTACGACATGGACCAGATGGTGAGCGCGCAGGCAACATAAATCAGCCAAGTTCCCCACACCCGTGCGTTGATGACGCCAGCAATTTCACCGTCGTAGAGCAACAAGGCGATCGCCACCATCTGAGCGGCCGTTTTGAGCTTGCCCAGCATGTGGACCGCCACACTGCGCGAGGCGCCAATCTGCGCCATCCATTCACGCAAGGATGTGATCGCGATTTCCCGCCCAATGATGACCAGTGCCACCCAGACATCGACGCGGTGCTGGTCCAGGAGGATCAGCAAAGAGGCGCACACCAGGAACTTATCGGCCACCGGATCAAGAAAGGCGCCAAAAGCTGAGGTCTGATTAAGGCGACGCGCCAGCCAGCCGTCGGCCCAGTCCGTTAGGGCGACGATGATGAACAGCACGCTCGACAGCAGATTGATCTGCGGCTGTGGCAGTGGCAGGTAAAACGCACCCACGATCAGCGGAATCGCAAGGATCCGCGCCCATGTGAGCAAGGTGGGCAAGGTCAGGAACATGGGGACATTGTGCCGTGAACCTCAGGGGTCACAGCCGGTCCAGGGTCATCGGCTTGAACTTGTGCTCGTTGTTGAACAGAAAGGTCTCGTTAAAACGCCAGGGTTTTGGCAAGCGGGACACATCACCAAAAGGTGCCGCGCGCCGGATGGCATTGATGGCGATGTCGACCGTTTCGCGCGCCTGACTGGGGTAGCGCATGACCTCAATGTGTCGAATGCTGCCATCTCCATTGAGATCCACCGTCATGACTGGAATGGCCATCAGCAGATCGGGCGGACGACCGGTGTACGTGATGTCAGGGTTGGCCGCCACCAAGCGGCGCGCAGCCTGAAGGCGTGCATCAGCCCAGTTGCGAGGACTGGCAGGGGCCGCCAGCCTGGCGGATGGACTGGACCGAGGCTTGGCTCCGCCAGCTGGAGGCGACGCAACGCCCGAAGTCGCATTGGTCGCACCACCGGCCTCTTTATGGTCATCAGACCGGGTGGCGCAACCGGGCAACCAAGCTGCGGCCATCGCGGCAAGGACCACAGTGCCGCCCCTCAGTGCCTTTTTACTCAGGTCAACGCATAGCACGATAGATCTCCTCGGCCAGTTCCTTTGAAACGCCATCCACGGAGGCGAGTTCCTCAACGCTGGCCGAAGCCACACCACGCACTCCACCAAACCGTTGCAGCAGTTTGGCACGCCGCTTAGGCCCAACACCAGGGATTTCCTCCAGTCGGCTGCCACCTGTGCGCACACTTGCACGCTTTGCGCGCATACCAGTGATGGCAAAGCGATGTGCCTCATCGCGGATCTGGGCCACCAGCATCAAGGCGGCCGAGGTCGGTGCCAGTTGCAGCTTAGGGCGACCATCGGCAAACACGAGTTCTTCCAGGCCCACCTTGCGACCCTCACCTTTCTCCACCCCCACGATGATGGACAGGTCCAGGCCCAGGCTCTCGAACACCTCGCGGGCCATAGACACCTGCCCTTTGCCGCCATCAATCAGGACGACGTGCGGAATGTGTTCGGGCTTGGCCCCGCCATAGCGACGCTCCAGCACCTGCTTCATGGCGGCGTAATCGTCGCCCGGGGTGATGTCCTTGATGTTGTAGCGCCGGTACTGCGATGACTGCATGCGGTGCTGCTCATAGACCACACAAGATGCCTGCGTGGCCTCGCCGGCGGTGTGACTGATGTCAAAGCATTCAATGCGCAAGCGGGCCAGCGGGTCGGTTTCGCCCGGAGGCTGCTCCAAGGCCAGATCGAGGGCATCCACCAAAGCACGCGTGCGAGCGTGTTGCGACCCCTCTTCGCTGAGCAGTCGAGCCAGCGCCAGTTCAGCTCCCGTGATGGCCATGTCCAACCAGGCCCGACGCTCATCGCGCGGCTGGATCTGCACGTAGATCTTGTGTCCCGCGTGCTCGCCCAGTGCTTCCATCAAGGCTGGCTCCACGGAGTGACTGAGCACCAACAGAGAAGGCACAACCCCACCGAGGTAGTGCTGCGCCAGAAATGCCTCCAGCACACTGACCTCCGTGGCATGCGAGAGATCGGCCGAGGTGGCCCTATCGGCCACAGCCGCGGCCTCATCGGGGGCCAGGACATGGTCCTGCACATGCACTGGAAAGTGCGCCCGATCACCCAGGTGCCGACCGCCGCGCACCATGGCGAGGTTGACGCAAGCGCGACCACCCTGCACCTTCACGGCCAGGATATCGACGTCCTTATCGACCACGGTTTCGATGGACTGCTGGTGCAGCACCGCTGACAGGGCGCTGATCTGGTTGCGAATCTCGGCGGCCTGCTCGTACTCCATTTGTTCGGCGTGGGCCATCATCTGCGCCTGCAGGCTCTCCAGCACGGCATCTTGCTCGCCGAGCAAGAATTTCTCGGCCTGCATGACGCTGCGCTGGTAGTCCTCACCGCTGATCAGATTCACGCAAGGCCCACTGCATCGCTTGATCTGATACAGCAAGCAAGGCCGCGTGCGATGCTTGAAGAACGAATCTTCGCAAGTGCGCAGCAAAAAGACTTTCTGCAATAAGTGGATGGACTCCTTCACCGCCCAGGCATTGGGATACGGCCCAAAATAGTGGTGCTTGCGATCGATCGCACCACGGTAGTAGGACAGGCGCGGAAAAGCGTGTGAGCTAATCTTGAGATAGGGGTAGCTCTTGTCATCGCGAAACAGGATGTTGAACCGCGGATTGAGCGTCTTGATGAGGTTGTTTTCCAGCAGCAAGGCTTCAGCTTCGCTACGCACCACGGTGGTTTCCATCCGGGCGATGCGCGAAACCATTTGCCCGATGCGCGTGCCGCCGTGGTTTTTCTGGAAGTAGCTCGACACCCGTTTCTTGAGGTCACGAGCTTTGCCCACATAGAGCACATCACCTTGGGCGTCGAAATATCGATAGACCCCAGGCAGACTTGGCAAGGCGGCCACCTCCAGCAACAGGCGCTCCCAGATGAGCGCACGGTCGCCGACGGGCAACGTCTGGGAATCTGGGTCGTGATCAGCGGGCACAGGCATGAGCAGAATTGTCGCGGACAACTCGGGATAATCAGGCCCATGCAATGGGACGTTTTTTGTCAAGTCGTCGACAACTTTGGTGACATCGGAGTGTGCTGGCGCCTGTGCTCTGACCTGGCGGGCCGGGGACACTCCGTGCGCCTGTGGGTGGACGACGCCAGCGCCTTGAGTTGGATGGCGCCATCACAACCAGCAATGCCCTTGATCGACGTGCGCCCTTGGCCCGAGGCCGAGGCCCTGGACGTTGGCGATCCCGGCAAAGAGCTCGTTCCCGGCGACGTGGTGATTGAAGCCTTTGGCTGCAATCCACCCGACGCTTTCGTGGCGCGCATGCAGCGTGCAACACCCCCCGTGTGGATCAACCTGGAATACCTCAGCGCCGAGGACTGGGTGGAGCGCAACCACGGCCTGCGCTCCCCAGTGTTCAGCGGGCCCGGCGCAGGCTTGTCAAAATGGTTCTTTTACCCGGGGTTCACCGACAAAACAGGAGGCCTGCTACGCGAGCCAGGGTTGCTGCAGGCGCGAGACGCCTTCGTGAACGAACCCGTCGCGCAGGCAGACTGGCTGGCACACCAAGGCCTGGCTCCGCTAAGCTCGAATGAGCGGCTGTGGTCGATTTTTTGCTATGACCACGCCCCGGTGGGCACTTTGCTGGACGCCTTGGTGAGCGACGGGCTACCCACGCGCCTGGTCTTGACACCCGGCCCCGCGACCCGACTGGCCCGGCAATGGCAAACACAACGCGCACGGAACTCCCCACACCTGTCCCTGCACTATCTACCCCACCTGAGCCAACCCGACTTTGACCGCCTCCTATGGGCCTGCGACTTGAATTTTGTGCGCGGCGAGGACTCGGCTGTTCGGGCGCTCTGGGCGGGTCGGCCCCATGTGTGGCACATCTACCCTCAGCAAGACGGCGTGCACGCCGGCAAGCTGGATGCCTTCATGGACCAGTGGATGGCTGGCTGGGCGCCAGATCTGGCCGATCGCGTGCGCCAGCTGTGGCGCACCTGGAATGCCTTGCCTGGCGGCGACGCGGCAGGTCCGGGCGCCCTCTTGCAGGCGCTTGCGAAAGATCAACGTTGGGGCACATCCAGCCAATTTTCCTGCGGGAGACTGGCTGAAATTCCCGATCTGACAACCCTACTCTGTCGTTTCGTCTCCAGCACACGTTAAAATCCAAGGCTTTGCTTCTATATTCGACCCTCTCGGGAATCCACCATGAAACTCGCTCAAGAAATCCGCGCTGGCAACGTCATCATGCAGGGCAAGGACCCGATGGTCGTGCTCAAGACTGAATACAGCCGCGGTGGCCGCGGCGCCGCCACGGTCCGCATCAAAATGAAGAGCCTGCTCAGCGGCTTTGGCGCTGAAGTCGTCTTCAAGGCCGATGACAAGATGGACCAGGTCATCCTCGACAAGAAGGAGTGCACCTACTCCTACTTCGCCGACCCGATGTACGCCTTCATGGATGCTGAGTACAACCAGTTCGAAATCGAAGCTGAAAACATGGGCGACGCCGTCAACTACCTGCAAGACGGCATGGAAGCTGAAGTGGTGTTCTACGACGGCAAGGCCATCTCGGTCGAACTGCCCACCACCATCGTGCGCGAAATCGAAACCGAACCCGCCGTCAAGGGCGACACCTCCGGCAAGGTCATGAAGCCCGCGCGCGTTGTTGGCACTGGCTTCGAAATTCCCGTGCCCCTGTTCGTTGATTCCGGCGACAAGATCGAAATCGACACCCGCACCCACGAGTACAAGAAGCGCGTTTAATCACCTGACTCGCTCGCCGAAAAGGACACCTGAGGGTGTCCTTTTTTTCATGGCCGAACAAGGGCGCCTGGATCAGGGCCGTTGGTGGGCCAGTCTCATGACCTCGGCCGGCGGCAAGGCCTTGAGCTGATGGTCGGACCAGACCTGCCGCCAGCGTCGCGCGCCGGGAAGGCCGTTGTACAGCCCCAGAACGTGGCGCATCACGTTGGGCCAGCGCACCGCCGCAACCCCCAGATCTTGCGTGCGGACGATCTCACGCTCGCAATACGCCACCATGGCCGCCTCCAGATCGTCGCGATGCCGATCAGGGCCCCATGACGTGTCACCGAAGAACAAGGCATCCCAGTCGGCCATCATCCAGGGTTGATGGTAGGCCGCACGCCCCACCATCACACCGTCGAGCGTCACGCCCTCCAGCACCGCATTGGGCCGCAACTGCTCGGCCACCTGGACGTTGTCGGCCACCCCACCATTGAGCACAATGGTCAAGTGCGGAAAGTCGCTTTTGAGTTGGTGCACGAAGTCATACCGCAAAGGCGGAATCTCGCGGTTTTCCTTCGGACTCAGGCCCTTGAGCCAGGCATTGCGCGCATGCACCAGAAAAACTTCACAGCCGGCGTCTGCCAAGGTGCCCACAAAGTCCCGCACGAAATCATAACTTTCGATCTGGTCCACCCCGATGCGGTGCTTGACCGTGATCGGCATACCGGCCCCGCCGCCCGTGGCGTCCAGCATGGCCTTGACGCCATCGGCCACCAACGAGGACTCCGCCATCAGACAGGCCCCAAACGCCCCCCTTTGCACGCGTTCGCTCGGGCACCCACAGTTGAGGTTCACCTCGTCGTAGCCCCACTGCTGAGCCAGTTTGGCGCACACAGCCAGGTCTGCCGGCTCGCTTCCGCCCAGCTGCAAGGCCACCGGGTGCTCTTCCTGGTTGAAGTCCAGATGACGCGGCACATGGCCATGCAGCAGCGCACCCGTGGTCACCATCTCGGTGTACAGGCGCGCATGACGGCTCAGCTGGCGATGGAAGTAACGACAGTGCCGATCCGTCCAATCGAGCATAGGAGCGACGCACAGGCGCCAAGGGCTAACCACTTGATTCATAAAAACAATTCAGACTTTGCGTCGCGCACAGGAAAAAGGGCCACGTCAGAGAGACGCGGCCCTTGAAGCACCACTTCAGGTATGCACGCTAGCAATCAAGCGCTACGGTTACGCTTGCGATCTTGCTCCTTGAGGAAGCGCTTACGCACACGAATCGACTTGGGGGTGATTTCAACCAGCTCGTCATCTTCAATGAACTCGACGCCATATTCCAGCGTCAGGTCGATCGGGGGCGTGATCTTGATCGCATCTTCCTTGCCGGACACGCGGAAGTTGGTCAGCTGCTTGGCACGCACGGCGTTCACGACCAGATCGTTTTCGCGGCTGTGGATGCCCACGATCATGCCCTCGTACACCGGATCGCCGGCCTTGACAAACATGCGACCTCGGTCATCCAGCTTACCCAGCGCGTAAGTCACGATTTCGCCGTCGTCCTGGCTGATCAGCACGCCGTTCTTACGGCCCGCAATGTCACCCTTGTGCGGCTCGTAGCCGTCAAAGATGTTGGAAATCAAGCCAGAACCACGGGTCAAATTCAGAAACTCGTTGCTGAAGCCGATCAAGCCACGCGCCGGAATGCGGTACTCCAGGCGCACGCGGCCACGGCCGTCCGGCTCCATGTTCACCAATTCGCCCTTGCGCAGACCCAGGGCCTGCATCACGCCACCTTGGTGCGTTTCTTCCACGTCAGCGGTCACCAACTCGATAGGTTCGCACTTTTCGCCGTTGATCTCCTTGAACACGACACGCGGCTTGCCTACGGCCAGCTCATAGCCTTCACGGCGCATGTTTTCCAGCAGGATGGTCAAGTGCAATTCGCCACGACCCATGACTTCAAAAATACCGTCTTCGTCGGTTTCCGAAACACGCAAGGCCACGTTCGATTGCAATTCTTTTTGCAGGCGATCCCAGATCTGGCGGCTGGTCACATACTTGCCTTCACGACCGGCCAGCGGCGAGTTGTTCACGCAGAAGTTCATGGTCAGCGTCGGCTCGTCAACCTTCAGCATGGGCAGAGGCTGAGGGTTGGCCACGTCGGTGACCGTCACGCCGATGTTCAGGTTTTCGATGCCGTTGATCAACACGATGTCGCCAGGACCGGCTTCGGTCACCTGCACGCGGTCCAGCCCCTGGAAGGTCAGCACTTGGTTGATGCGGCCCTTGATGGTCCCGCCATCAATGCCTTCCATCACAGCGACCTCCATGCCAGGTTTGATCGTGCCCTGGCTGATGCGGCCCACGCCGATGCGGCCCACGAAGGTCGAGAAGTCGAGTGCCGAAATTTGCAGTTGTAGCGGTGCTGAGGGATCCCCCTGCTGCGCCGGCACATGCTTAAGCACCGTGTTGAAGAGGGCCGACATGTCGGGGCCCCACTGAGCACCGGGTTCGCCCTCTTCCAGCGAGGTCCAGCCGTTGATGCCCGAGGCGTACACCACAGGGAAGTCGAGTTGTTCGTCAGTGGCACCCAGCTTGTCGAACAGGTCGAAGGCCTGATTGATCACTTGCTCGGGCTTGGCACCGGGCTTGTCCACTTTGTTGACCACCACGATGGGCTTGAGGCCCAGGGCCAGCGCCTTCTTGGTCACGAAACGCGTCTGAGGCATGGGGCCTTCTTGCGCATCGATCAGCAGCACCACGCCGTCGACCATGGACAGCGCGCGTTCGACTTCACCACCGAAGTCCGCGTGACCCGGGGTGTCGACGATATTGATGTGCGTGCCTTCCCAGCTCACGGCGCAGTTCTTGGCCAGGATGGTGATGCCGCGCTCACGTTCGATGGCATTGTTGTCCATCACGGTATCGACCACTTTTTCGTGCTCGGCAAAGGTGCCAGACTGACGCAGCAGTTGGTCGACCATGGTCGTCTTGCCATGGTCGACGTGGGCGATGATGGCGATATTGCGAATTTGTTTGCTCATGCGAGGCTCACTGGTCTGAAATCAAAGAATCGGGGTCGACAAGCCCTGTACTTCAACAGGGCTGAGTAAACGGGTCGGGATCAATTCGCCGGCCTTGATGTGCGCGCTACCCAGCAACACCCTTGGCAATTGGCCACTGGGCGCCGCAGGATTGGGTCCATAAACCCGCACCTGAGGCGCGTCAGCCCGGCTCACGCGGCGACGCAAACCGGTTAGAAAACGGCCGGCTTCGCTTTCGTCCAGGACCACTTCGGGCCAGTCGGACAAGAGCACATCGGCCGGAAGTAAATGATGGTCACGCTCAGCTTCGGTCATGGCCTGCAGGTCGGCCAGGGTGACAGAACCCTCCAGGGTGACGCCTCCGCTGCCGGTACGGCGCAGACCCTGGAGGTAGGCGCCACTGCCAAGCAGCTCGCCAATGTCCTGAGCCAGTGTGCGGATGTAGGTGCCCTTGCTGCAACGCACATCAAGCACCAGTTTGTCACCTTGCCACTCAACGATGTCAATGGCATGAATAGTGACCTTGCGGGCAGCACGCTCAATCTCGATGCCGGCGCGGGCGTACTCGTACAAGGCGCGCCCCTCATGCTTGAGCGCCGAGTGCATGGGCGGCACCTGTTCAATCGGCCCGGTCAGGGCCCGGCAGGCTGCTTCGATGGCGGCAGCATCGACCTGCACTGGTCGCTCTTTCACAATCTGGCCCTCACCGTCGCCGGTGGTCGTGGTCTGACCCAGCTTGAGCGTCGCACGGTAGGCCTTATCGGCGTCCAGCGACACCTGAGAAAACTTGGTGGCGGCACCAAAGCACAAGGGCAACAGCCCTGTAGCGAGGGGGTCCAGCGTGCCGGTATGGCCTGCCTTTTCGGCGCGCATCAGGCGCCGCACTTTCTGCAAGGCGTCATTGCTGGACAGGCCCAAGGGCTTGTCCAGCAAGATCACGCCATGCAAGGCGCGACGCGGTTGACGCTGCCGGTGGTTCATTCTGGTCTGGCCTGGTCTACATTGCTGCCGGTGGTCGCGTCGCCCTGACCATCATCAGCATCCTTGGCTTTGTCCTTGACCGCCTTGGTGATCAAGGCGCTCAGCTCGGCGGCGCGCTCGGTGGTGCGATCAAAGTGGAAATGCAGTGTCGGCACGGTGTGGATCTGCAGGCGCTTGAACAGGCCATTGCGGATGAATCCCGCAGCTTCGTTCAAGGCCAACTCGCTGTCAGCGGGCGTGCCGACCAGCAGCGAGAAGAACACTTTGGCGTGCGCGTAATCCGGCGTCACATCGACGTGATTGATCGTGACCATCCCGATGCGAGGGTCTTTGAGGTCGCGGATGAGCTCAGCCACATCGCGCTGGATCTGGTCGGCCACGCGGTGGCCACGGTTGGGAGCGGATTTTTTATGGCGCATGGTGAACTCCTGAAACGTGAGCCCTCAAGCACGAACCCCGCCGGTGAAGGCGGGGTCGTGAGCAGGCCCGAAGGCACAGTGATGCCTTACAGCGTGCGAGCAACTTCCTTGATTTCGAAGAATTCCAGGACATCGCCTTCCTTGATGTCGTTGTAACCCTTGATATTGAGGCCGCACTCGAAGCCTTCCTTGACTTCCTTGACGTCGTCCTTGAAGCGCTTGAGGCCTTCGAGTTCACCTGTGTAGATGACCACATTTTCACGCAACAGACGCAGACGGGCACTGCGACGCACGACGCCCGAAACCACCATACAGCCGGCAATCGTCCCAATCTTGGAGGCGATGAAGACCTGGCGAATCTCGGCAGCACCGATGACTTCTTCGCGCAATTCGGGAGCCAACATGCCAGACATGGCCGCTTTCACTTCATCCACGGCGTCGTAAATGATGTTGTAGTAGCGGAGGTCCACACCGTTGTGCTCGGCGAGCTTGCGAGCACCAGCATCCGCACGGGTGTTGAAACCGATGAGGACTGCCTTCGAAGCGATGGCCAGGTTGACATCGGACTCACTAATCCCACCCACGGCGGCGTGTACGATCTGCACCTTGATCTCAGGCGTCGACAGCTTGAGCAGCGAGGCTGCCAGGGCTTCTTGCGACCCCTGCACATCGGCCTTGATGATGAGCGGCAGGCTCTGCACTTCGCCCTGACCCATGTTTTCGAACATGTTTTCGAGCTTGGCTGCTTGCTGCTTGGACAGCTTGACGTCGCGGTAACGACCTTGGCGGAAGGTGGCGATTTCGCGTGCACGGCGTTCATCCGACAGCACCATGAACTCGTCACCAGCCAATGGCACCTCCGTCAAGCCCTGGATTTCCACGGGAATGGAAGGACCGGCCTCTGCCGAGGGCTTGCCATTTTCGTCCAGCATGGCACGAACACGGCCATAGCTGGCGCCAGCCAAGACGACATCACCACGCTTGAGCGTACCGGTCTGCACCAGCACGGTAGCCACCGGACCGCGACCCTTGTCCAAACGGGCTTCGATCACCAGCCCCTTGGCCAGGGCAGCAATCGGCGCCTTGAGCTCCAGCACTTCGGCCTGCAGCAAAACTTGCTCCAGCAGCGCGTCAATACCTTGACCCGTTTTGGCCGAAACGCCCACGAATGGCGCATCTCCGCCATACTCTTCCGGCACGACTTCCTCACCCACCAACTCTTGCTTGACGCGTTCGAGATTGGAATCGGGTTTGTCGATTTTGTTGATCGCCACGACGATGGGCACGCCCGCAGCTTTGGCGTGATGAATCGCTTCCTTGGTCTGGGGCATGACGCCGTCGTCCGCTGCCACCACCAGGATGACAAGGTCGGTGGCCTTGGCGCCACGAGCACGCATGGCCGTGAATGCTTCGTGACCCGGGGTGTCGAGGAAGGTGATCATTCCGCGCGGCGTATTGACGTGATAGGCGCCAATGTGCTGCGTGATGCCACCTGCTTCGCCCGCAGCAACACGACTGGTGCGGATGTAATCCAGCAGCGAGGTCTTGCCATGGTCGACGTGACCCATGACGGTGACCACTGGCGCGCGGGACAGCAACTCACCGGTCTGTGCGGCGTGCTCTTCCTCAAGGAAGGCGTCCGGATCGTCCAGCTTGGCCGCCACAGCCGTGTGGCCCAGTTCCTCGACGAGGATCATGGCCGTTTCCTGGTCGAGCTGCTGGTTGATGGTAACCATCTGGCCGAGCTTCATCAGATGCTTGATGACCTCTGAGGCCTTGACCGACATCTTGTGAGCCAAGTCGGCCACACTGATGGTTTCGGGGACGTGAACCTCAATGACTTGAGGTTCGCTCGGCGCCACAAAAGTCGATGCATGCTCGCTGCTGCGGTTGTCACCACGGCGACCACCACGACCAGCCGGCGCGCGCCAACCAGGAGTCTGGCCACCGCCAGGTCGACCCTTGCCGGCAGGCGTGGCGGCGCGCTTCTTGGCGTCATCAGCCCAGCTGGACGATAGTTTTTCAGACTTGACTGATTTCTTATCGTCAGGCTTGGCAGCTCCAGGTGCGGCAGCGCCCGGAGTGCCCTTGGGCTTGTGAATGGTGCCCTTGATGGCTTCTGCCGGCTTGGGCTCCTCCACCTTCTTCGCGGCGGTCATGACCTTGCGAGGCGCGGACATCATCGCGCGAATCGCCGCGGCTTCATCTTCAGCGGCCTTGCGACGACGAGTCAGCTCGGACAAGCGCAGCTTTTCTTCCGCTTCAATCGTGGCGGCCTTGACCACCCGAACGCCGGACGGCTTGGCAGGCGCTTCAGCAGGCACTGGCGTCGCTGCTGAAGGCGTTTCTACTGCGGCACTGGCAATAGCTTCAGCAGAGGTGGCCTGCGGCACAATCTCAGCAGACACAGGTGCGGCGGGGGTGTCAGCCAGTTCCGCAACCGGCGCAGCCAACTCGACGACGTCGGCCACAGTCTTTTTGCGACTCTTGGCTTTGGATGATGCCGTGAGAGCGGCAGATTCGGCACGTGTCGCAGCTTCCTGTGCGGCCCGACGCTCCATTGACTCGCGCGCCGCTTGCGCAGCCTGGTCAACAACATGACTCTCGGACTCGGCTTTGGCACGCGCTTGCGCCTCCACGCGTTCAGCAAGTTCAATACGCTCTTGCTCTTCTCGCTGACGACGCTGTTCGGCCAGGGCCGCCTCCTCCTGCAAGCGCAAGGCTTCGACTTCTTGGCGCGCTTCTTCCTCGCGACGCTGCAAGTCGACTTCGTCGACCTCAGGAGCGGTTTCTTCGCCGGCGGTCTCGTCCCGCTTGACGAACACCCGCTTCTTGCGCACCTCGACCTGGATCGTGCGGGCCTTGCCCGACGCGTCCGCCTGCTTGATCTCGGAGGTCGACTTGCGTGTCAGCGTGATCTTCTTGCGATCGGCCCCGGCCGAGCCGTGGGCATGGCGAAGATGGTCCAGCAGGCGCTCTTTGTCGGCCTCCGTAAGCACGTCGTCGTGCGAAGCTTTCGGCACGCCCGCTGAATGCAGCTGCTCCAGCAGTGTCGCAGCCGGGCGATTGAGCTCCGTGGCGAGTTGTGCGACGGTAGTCACGGCCATTGTGTTAATCCTTGCGTAAGCGTACTTGAATGAGATCGAAGGCGGCGGAAGTTCAGGCGAACCAGTGTTCCCGGGCCTTGAGGATCAGGGCACGCGCTTGTTCTTCACCCACGCCCGTTATGTCAGTCAGTTCGTCCATGGCCAAATCGGCCAGGTCGTCACGAGTGTGGATGCCGGCTTCCGCCAGCTTGGCAATCAACTCAGGGGTCAAGCCATCCAGACCCTTGAGATTTTCTGACAACATCTCGACTTCTTCTTCCCTGGCGATTTCCATGGTCAACAGTGAGTCTTTGGCTCGGGTGCGCAACTCGTTGACCGTGTCTTCGTCGAAGGATTCTATTTCCAGCATCTCCTGCAGCGGCACATAAGCCACTTCTTCGAGGCTGGTGAAACCTTCGGCGATCAGGATATCGGCCACCTCCTCGTCGACGTCGAGTTTGTCAACGAAAAGTTTGCGGATGACATCGGTTTCAACGGACTGCTTCTGAGCTGACTCTTCCGCCGTCATGATGTTGATGCGCCAACCCGTCAGGTCGGACGCCAGACGCACGTTCTGGCCGCCACGACCAATGGCGATGGCAAGGTTTTCCTCGTCCACGACCACGTCCATGGCGTGTTTTTCTTCGTCCACGAAAATGGACTGCACGTTGGCTGGCGCCAGGGCGCCAATCACGAACTGGGCCGGATCTTCGGACCACAGGACGATGTCGACGCGCTCACCCGCCAGCTCATTGGTCACGGCGGTGACGCGCGAACCACGCACGCCAACACAGGTGCCAATCGGGTCGACGCGCTTGTCGTGCGACACCACAGCGATCTTGGCGCGCGATCCGGCATCACGGGCGCAACTCTTGATTTCGAGCAGCCCTTGCTCGATTTCGGGCACTTCCTGGCGGAAGAGCTCAATCATGAAATCAGGCGCGCTGCGCGACAGCATGATCTGCGGGCCACGCACGGCGGAATCAATGCCCAAGATGTAGGCCCGCACGCGGTCGGCGGCGCGCAGGTTTTCCTTGGGAATCATTTCGCTGCGCTTGAGGCGACCTTCAACGCGACCGGACTCAACGATCACGTCGCCCTTGTCCATGCGCTTGACGGAGCCCACGAAAATCTTGTCGCCACGCGACAGGAAGTCGTTGAGGAGTTGCTCGCGTTCAGCATCACGGATCTTTTGCAGGATGACCTGCTTGGCAGCTTGCGCGCCAATGCGACCAATGGGCACCGATTCGATCGACTCTTCAATGTAGTCGTCAACCTCAATGTCCGGGATTTGTTCCTGGGCTTCAAACAACAGGATTTCAGCGTCGGGCAACTGCAGGCCCGCCTCGCTGGGGACAACGTGCCAGCGACGGAAGGTTTCGTAATTGCCATCTTCACGATCGACGGCGACACGGATGTCGACCTCGCCGCTGTACAGCTTTTTTGTGGCCGAGGCCAATGCTGACTCAACAGCACCAAAGACGATGTCCCGTTCCACGCTTTTTTCACGTGAAATGGCATCAACCAACACCAACAATTCGCGGTTCATTTTTTCGGACCTCCGAGTTCTTGCGCCTCTTCCACGGCAACTTCATCGGCCACCGGGGTTGCCACCCGACGACCTCGCCCCTTGAAATCCACCACAGGCACGAGTCGTGCGTCGCGGACCTCATCGAGCGTGAAACCCAATGCTTGCTCTACAGCGTTTTTGCCTTCGCCTTGCTTGAAAATCAACTGCCAAGCCCCACCCTCTGGAGGGACCTCGCCTTCGGGCATCTCAACCGACTCAAGCACGCCAGAGTATTTTTTCCGCCCCTGAAAGGGCACCTTGAGCGAGATCTCGATTTCAACACCGACAAAACGCTCGAAATGTGCAGGGGTCTTGAGCGGCCTGTCCAGACCTGGAGATGAAACTTCCAGTCGGCCGTAATCAACGTTCACGACTTCCAGCGCGTACTGCAGTTGGCGCGTGACCTTCTCACAGTCCTCGACGGTGACAAACTCACCGGGGAGGTCATAGACCCCATTGGGCAGTCGATCAATGTACACACGCAGCAATCCCTGCGGGCTGCGTTCACAGTCCACCAACTCGTAACCCAATCCGGTCACGGTGCTTTCAACAGCCTTAGCCCAACTCATTCAACTAGGTACGCGATGTAGGACCGATTTATCATCGATCAAAAAGTGACAAGCAAAAAAAATGGGCTGGAACTTCCTGCCCACCCAACGTAATCAGCGAAGCCGGTATTCTAGCCTCAGGTGAGTCGATGAGCAAGACTGACACCCGCAAATTCCCATTTTGTGTCGTGGCATGACAAAATCCCCCCCTGGTTTTGTACTGTCACTGGAGAACTCATGGGATTTCTTGCCGGCAAGCGCCTGCTGATCACTGGACTGCTGTCCAATCGTTCGATTGCCTACGGCATCGCCAAGGCCTGCAAGCGCGAAGGCGCCGAGCTGGCGTTCAGCTATGTGGGCGAACGTTTCAAGGACCGCACCGCCGAGTTCGCCAAGGAGTTTGAGACCGAGCTGATTTTTGACTGCGACGTCAGCAACGACGATCAGATCAACGCGATGTTTGCTGACTTGGCCAAGACGTGGCCAAAATTCGACGGCTTCGTGCACTCCATCGGCTTTGCACCGCGTGAGGCCATTGCCGGTGATTTCCTGGAAGGCCTGTCGCGCGAAGGCTTCCGCATCGCGCATGACATCTCGGCCTACAGCTTCCCCGCCATGGCCAAAGCAGCCCTGCCCTACCTGAATAGCGATGCAGCGTTGCTCACCATGAGCTACCTGGGAGCCAACCGCATTGTCCCGTCCTACAACACCATGGGTCTGGCCAAGGCCTCGCTGGAAGCCAGCGTGCGCTACATGGCGGCCAGCCTGGGGCCCAAGGGTATCCGCGTCAATGGCATTTCAGCCGGGCCGATCAAGACCCTGGCCGCCGCCGGCATCAAGGGGTTCACCAAAATTTTCGACCTGGTCGAATCCGGCGCCCCCCTGCGCCGCAACGTGACGATTGACGACGTGGGCAATGTGGCCGCTTTCATGCTGTCGAATCTGGCCGCCGGCGTCACGGCGGAAATCACCTATGTCGACGCTGGGTTCAGCCACGTCATGGGCGGCTCAACGGGCACCTTAGAGTGAACTGACTCAGATCGGCCGCTTGGGCACCGCCGCCAACAAGGTGCGGGTGTAGTCGTGCTGCGGCGAGCCGAGGACCTGTGCGGCGGGGCCGCTTTCGACAAAGCATCCGCCTTTCATCACCGCGATGTGGTGGGCGAGATACGCCACCACGCCCATGTTGTGGGTGATGAACAACAGCGACAACCCCAGCTCGCGCTGCAAGTCGCGCAGCAAGTTGAGGATCTGGGCCTGCACGGAGACATCCAGCGCCGAGATTGGCTCGTCACACACCAGCACCCTCGGCTCAACCGCCAGCGCCCGAGCAATCGCGATGCGTTGACGCTGCCCGCCTGAAAACTCGTGCGGGAATCGGCCCAAGGCCTCGGGCCTCAGGCCCACCTGGTCAACCAGGTGGCGCGTACGCTGCTGGCGCTGACTGGCGCTCCAATGCGGCCTCAAGGAGCGCAGCCCTTCTTCCAGGATATCGGCGACACGCATGCGGGGGTTCAAGGACGCGTATGGGTCCTGGAACACCATCTGAACTGCACGACGGGCATCCAACAGGGCCTCGCCCTCCAGCGTGAACAAGTCGTTCGATGGTTGCTGAGTCGGGATCGCGTCCTGGGCGGACATCAACCAGGCCTGCCCCTGGACACGGACCTGCGGTTGGCGGCGCAGCAACTGCACGATGGCCCGGCCCGTGGTGGTCTTTCCGCAACCGGATTCGCCCACTAGGGCCAGAGTCTGCCCAAGCCCCACTTCAAAACTGATGCCATCGACGGCATTGAAGACGGTCTCGGGTCGGAACCATCCTCCGCTCTGGACAAATTGAACCCGCAGGTCCCGCACTGACAGCACTGAAGCCCCAGTCACCGCATCGGGCGCCGCGTCCGCACCCCGCCGCGCCAACCGGCTAGGGGGCAAAGGTTCGGCCTCCATCAAGGGAAACCAACAACGCACCTTGGATGGCGTGCCAAGGGCCTCGCTGGTGGGGCCGGCCTGGGCCAGCGAGACTGCGCAGGGTCGAGCCAGGTCCGGCGCGTATTCACGACACCGACTCTGGACCCGGTCACAGCGGTCCGCAAAGCGACAGCCCTGGAAGGCCGTCCACAAGGGCGGCACGCTGCCAGCGATCGATGTCAAGGCCTGCCCACGACGCTGCGCGTCTGGCAGGGCTTGCAGCAGCATGTGCGCGTAGGGGTGATGTGGCTGGCTGAAGAACTCCGCCGCTGGCGCCTCTTCGACGATCTGACCGGCGTACATCAGGGCGACACGGTGAGCCATGTCGGCCACCACGGCCAGGTCGTGGGTGATGAGCAGGAGGCCCACCTGGCGCTCAGTCTGCAATTGCTTGAGCAGGTCCAGCACCTGTTTCTGGATCGTCACGTCCAGGGCCGTGGTCGGCTCGTCCGCGATCAGAAAGTCGGGTTCGGCGGCCAGCGCCATGGCGATCATGACGCGCTGTTTCTGACCGCCACTGATCTCGAAGGGGTAGCGATCAACGTGCACCTCTGGCGATGGGATGCCCACGCGGGCCAGCCACTCGATGGCCTTGCGGCGTGCCTGGTCGCCACGCAAGGGGGTGTGCGCCTCGATCGCTTCGATGATCTGATCGCCCACCCGCATGACAGGGTTCAGACTGGTCGCGGGCTCCTGAAAAATCATGCCGATGCGCCCGCCCCGCACGCTGCGCATGCTCGACTCTGGCAGGGCCAACAGATTGTCGCCCTTGAAGCGAATCGCGCCGCGCGAGATCTGGCCGTTCTCGGGCAGCAAGCGCATCAAGGCCAGTGCCGTCATACTCTTGCCACAGCCTGATTCACCCACCAAGGCGTACGTTTCACCGCGCTGCATGGTGAGCGTCAAACCATCAAGCGCCCTGACCCATCCGGCATCAGAATCCAGCACCACTTGCACATCATCGAGTTGCAGCATAGGGTGTCCTTCAGGTGGCTTGATCAGCCACTGGCGGCTTGAATAACCGAGGGCGTTGCACGCGAGCGCGCGGGTCAAACGCATCGCGCACGGCGTCTGCAAATAGATTGGCGGCCAGCACGATGCCCACCATGAACACAAAGGCCGCCATGAAGGACCACCACACCACGGGGTCGCGCGACATTTCGACACGGGCCTGATTGATCATGCCTCCGAAGCTGTTCATGGACGGGTCGACGCCGACGCCGACGTAGGACAACACGGCCTCATAGAGGATCAGGCCCGAAAATTCAAGCACCGTGGTGATCAGCACCAGGTGCATGACATTGGGCATGATGTGGCGCAGCATGATGCGCCAGTGGCTCACACCAAAAGCGGTGGCGGCCTGCACGTATTCGAGTTCGCGCAGCTTCATGGTTTCGGCGCGCAGCAGGCGGCACAAGCCGGCCCAGCCGGTCACACCGAGGATGACGCACAGCAGGAAGATTTTGAGGTCGGCGCGCTCCAGGCCGGTTTCAAACAGTTCGGGATGCTTGTCCAGATAGACCTGCATCATCAGGACGCACGCGGCGATCAGCAGGATGTTGGGCACCGAGGACAAGACGGTGTAGAGGTACTGGATGAGGTCGTCGGCCCAGCCCTTGAAGTAGCCCGCCGTGATGCCAAAGGCCATGGCCAGGGGCAAGGTGGCAATCGTGGCCAGACTGCCGATGACAAAGGCCGTGCGCACGCTCTTGAGGGACTGATACAGCACGTCATTGCCAGTGCGGTCGGTGCCCAGCACGTGGTAATGAGCGGACCACGCCACCGCCAAACCCGCCAGCGCCATGAAGATGGCCATCGTCACCAACGCCGCGCGCCAGGGCAGATCGGCGTTGCGCCGCATTTGCCGACGGGTCAGCAACCAGAGAACGCCTGCGGATGCCAGGCCGCCAGCCAGACCTTGTGCGGCCAGGGACATGACATCGCCCAGCCAGTCCTTGTCGGTGTCCTTGAGGTTGGCTCCGCCGTGCTGGAGTCGTGGGAAGGCGCGCTTGGGCAGGGCTGCGGGCTGAGGTGTGGCTTGGGCTGCGGCCGCACTGGCAGCGGACTCAGCGGGCGCCTTGGATGCGGCATTGGCGGCCAAGGTTTCTTTGGCGAAACCATGCGTGGCCAGGGGCATGGAGTAACTGTTTTCGCGGCTGGCGGGCAGCCGGGCCACGAGCACGTCCAGCACCGATTCCGTGCGGGTGTCAAACCCCTGGGTGGCGCCCGCCCGATCCGGCAAGGCCCGCCGAAAGTGCAGGCTGTCGAGTGCCGCCACCGTCAACATGGCCAGCAGCACCACGGCGGACGCCATGGCTGCGGGGTTGGCGAACACGCGCCGCCAGGTGCCGCTCAAGGCCTCGTTGCGGCGCACGCTCCAGACGTACAGGGAGCCAATGGCGAACATGAGCCACAGGGTCACATCCGTCCACAGCCACACAATCTTGAATGACGCGTTCATGCCCTTCAGTCCTTATTGCAAGCGCACACGCGGATCGGCCCAGGTGTAGGCCACGTCGATCAGCATGTTGGACAGGATGTACAGAAGCGAACCCAGGAACACCATGACGCGCACGATGGCGAAGTCCTGGCTGTTGATGGCGTCGATTGTGTAGGCCCCCAGGCCCGGTATGCCAAAGAAGCTTTCAGTGACCAACCCGCCCATGAACAAATAGGGCAAGGACCCGCCGGAGCTGGTGATGATGGGCAGCATGGCATTGCGCAGCACATGTCGACCCAGCACCCGGCTTTCGCTCAGGCCCTTGGCTCGGGCTGTGCGCACATAGTCCTTGCCAACCTCTTCGAGAAACAGGGCCCGAAACAGGCGTGCGCTGCCACCCAGTTGGGCCAGTAAGGCCAAGGCAATGGGCAAGACCAAAAAGCGCAGCGCATCCAGGCCGGGTGCAAAACCGGAAATGGGCACCAACCTGGCCTGGCGCGAAAACAGGTACTGCCCCACGATGATGTAAAACAGACTGGAAATGGACAGCATGACGACGCAGAGCACGACGCCCCAAAAGTCGATGCGGGTGTTGCGAAACAAGACCAGCCACAGCGCAAACACCGTGCTGGACAGCAGGCCCAGGATGAAGATCGGCACGGTGAGTTGCAGGCTCACGCCCATGCGCTGCTTGATCTGGTGGCCGATGTCGCCAGCGCTGTCGTTGTCGGCACGGCCAAAGTCAAACAGGAACAGGGAGACGGAGCGGTCCCAGAAGACGGTGTTGGTCAGGCGCTCACCGCCTGGGGCCTTCTCATTCCAGAGCATGGGTTTGTCGTAACCGCGCTCGACTTTCCACTTTTCAATTTGATCGGGCGTGACGCGCTTGCCGCCGATGTTCAGGCGCGCCATGTCGTCGGGCGTGTTGACGGTGAAGAACAGCACGAAGGTGATCAGGTTCACGCCGACCAGGATGACCAGGCCATAGGCCAGACGACGCAAGAGGTAGAGCAGCATCAGGCCTCCTTGTGATCGCGTTGAGCAGCCTCATGCGATGCGGGCAGCGCCACCTGACGCTCGCGCACCTGAAAACTGCGCACGGCCAGCCATACCATGCCGATCAAGGCCGCCAGCAAGGCCGCCAGCGGCCAGTAGACGGGGCGGTTCCAGTTGCGCAGGGAGCGGCTGCGATCGGCGGTGTCGATGCGGTAGTACTGGGCCTGATCCCGCACCATGATGCTGGGCTTGCCGTTGTGCACCCAGCGCTGATAGGCGCCCGAGGCATACGGAAAGTATCCCCAGGACCAGGGCGCGTCTTCCTGCAGGATGCGGACCATCTGGTCGATCACTTGCTGCTTCTCGGGACCATCATCCATGAAGCGCAGGCGAGCATAGAGCCGGTCGTAATCGGGGTTCTGATAATTGGCGGCGTTTTCTCCATCGTGCAGCGACTTGGCATTGGGTCCGTACAGCAGGAAAAGGAAATTCTCGGCGTCCGGGTAGTCGGCCAGCCAGCCCCAGCTGAAGATCTGGTGCTTGCCGCGCCGCACCTTGTCCTGAAACTGGTTGTAGTCCGTGGCACGGATTTCCAGCTGAATGCCCAGCTTGGCGAACTGCTTGCTGGTCCAGTCCAGTGAGGCCTTGGCTTCGGGGGTGGCCGGCCTCCCGTAGTCGTAGTTTAAGACCAGGGGCTTGCCCGATAGCGCGTCGCGTCCGTCCGGATAGCCAGCCTCAGCCAGCAACTGGCGAGCCTCCTCAATACCGCGCCGAACGATTTGCCCGTTCACAATTTTGTGAGTGACGGGATTGAGACCTTGCAGGGAGCCATGTCGAGAGCCGAACACGCCCCCAGGCAAGGGCCCTTGAGCGACTTCGCCGGCTGCCTTGGGGAAGATGCGGTTGAACTCATCCCAGTCGATGGCGATGGACAAGGCCTGGCGCAATTTTCGGTTGCGCAGGCGCTGCTGCGGCGTGTCGCCCTGCCCGACCACCGGATCAAGCCAGTTGAAGCCCATGTAGCTGCTGGACAGATCGACGTTGCGCGGCAACAAGATGCCCTTCTCGGTGAACTCCTTGTTCACCTTGGGGGAGTCTTCCATCTGGATCTTGTAGGCGGTGCCGTAGCTCATCTGGTCCAGCTCGGGCACGTCCAGATAGCCCTGACGGAACTTGGCGTCTTGCGGCACCGCTTCTTTTTCCATGTTGAAGACCACGGTGTCGACAAAGGGCGTGGTCTTGCCACAGTCGGCCAGCAGGCCTGCCTCCTTGTCGCCCGGGTTGCCGTCGCAGGGATAGGGCGCGCCTCGATAGTTGGGGTTGCGCTTGAGGACGTGGCGGCGATCCTGCACCACCTCCCACATCATGTAAGGGCCCGTGCCCACAGGCCAGGTGTTCAGCGACAGGCCGTTGCCGGCCATGCCCGGCTGGGCATAGAAGGCATCGGCTTCCCAGGGAATGGGAGCCAGGAAGGTCATCGCCATCCAGTACTTCCATTGCGGGTACTTGCCCATGATGCGGATGCGCAGCGTGTATTTGTCCAGCGCCTGCACACCGGCCAATGGCCAGCGACGAAAGTCCAGGAAGGGCTTGTCGCGCTCGGTGGGGCTCAAATCGGCGCGCAGTTTTTTATCTTCGATGCGGATTAGCTTGCCGTAGTCCGCCAGGCCGACCACGTACTCAGCAAAAATGCCGAACACCGGCGCGGCGGTGCGGGTGGTGGCGTGGCGTTTGATGGCGTAGACGTAATCGTCTGCGGTCAGTTCGCGGCTGCCTTGTTGAGCAAACTCGCGGGGGGAGCGCTTTTCACCAACCTGCTCTCGGCTCAGGTGGTGATAGACGTAATGCCCCTGAGCGTCCTGGGCAAACGCGGGATGCGGCGCAAACAAGATGCCGTGCTTGATGGGGATGTCGTAGACGCTTTCACTGATCAGATCAGCCGACGCGTCGTCCGGCAAAGGGCGACCCGCCTTGTCAATAAAACGGGGCTTGACCACCGATTGAGCCGTCTTGGGAATCAGTTCATACGGGCGCTTGAGGTAGTGATAAGCATAGAGCGGCTCGTAGATTTGATAGGTGAAGGGCGTCTCGTTGCTGGAGTAGGACGAGGTTGGGTCCAGGTATCGCGGCGAGCGCTCATTGAAGGCTGTGTAGAGGGTGTTGGCGTCGGCCGCGCCGTCCGGGTATGGGCTGTTATTGCAGGCGCTCAAGACGAGAGCAAGCAGCGCGGCCAGAAAGCCCGCCACGCCACACCTCAAAGAAACACCGGACATGCGCACGCGCCTCACCACATCACGAACACATCACGACCCTGCACCAGCAGGTTCACCGTGCGCCCGACGGGCAGGCACAGTTTGGTGGGCACATGGCCAAACGGCAGGCCGGTCAGGATAGGGGTTTGGGTGAGGGAGCGCAGGTAGGCGATGACGGTCTTGAGCGTGTAGCCCCGGTCCAGCGGCGACTTGCGAAAATCGGTGAAGGCACCCAGAACGATGGCTTTTTGCTTGTCCAGCACGCCGGCTTGATGCAGTTGCAGCAAGGCGCGCTCAATGCGATAGGGGTGTTCGTTGACGTCTTCCAGGAACAGCACGCCGTCCTTGATCTTGGGGAAGTGCTCGGTGCCCAGCAGGCACTGCGCCACCGTCAGGTTACCGCCCCACAGACGGCCCTTGACCTGCAGGCCGTCAAAACCCGCTTCGGTGCGAAAGCCGACGGCCTCAAGCACGCCGGTCACGGCCTCGACAAACACGTCCTGGGTGACGTCATCTCCACCTTCGGGCGAATCGTCACGACCAAAGTCATCGCAGGCCATGGGGCCAGCCCAGAAGCCCGCCGAGGCACCCTCATCCACTTTGGCGGGTCCGGTGGCCTTGTGGGCCAAAGCGGCCAGGTGCAAGGCAGTCATGTCGCTGTGGCCAACCCAGGCCGTGCCTTGTTCGACGCTGCGGGCCATCACGGCCCAGTCGATGCGGTCCAGCAGGCGGGTCAGTCCGTAGCCGCCGCGGGTGGCCAGGGCCACATGAGGGGCCGCCTCGGCAATTCGGTGCAATGCTTGCAGGCGGGTGTCATCGTCACCGGCAAAGCGCTGGTGTTTGGCCAGAGCGGTGTCATCGATGGTGGGAACGAAGCCCAGGGCTTTGAGCCGTTTGGCCGCGCGCTTGACCGTCGCAGGCACCGCGACCACGCCAGCCGGGCTGAAAATCGTCAGCGTGGGAGGCTCGGTCACGCCGCAGCAGGAACCATCGTTTTGATGGTCGGGGTGGTCGTTGAGGTGGTGAGAATGATGACGCGGCATAAAAATAGTCGTGCAAGCAAAGCGCGACTAAGTGTAGGCCAAAGCGTTTGCGGCTCTGGGCCCGCGTCGGCTCCGGAGTTCATTCGTTGGGAACAAAGATCCACAGCAGGATGTACAGCAGCATGCCAGCCCCACCCCACAAAAAGAGCACGGTCATCAGCAGGCGCCAGACCCACGACTCGATGCCGGTGGAGCGCGCAAGACCGCCGCACACACCCGCCACCCAACGATCCGTGCGGCTGCGCCGCAAGGCGTTGATGGCCGCCATCGTCGGCGTGGTTTCAGCGAACAGTGCGCCCTCAAGCAGGCGTGTCTTGGCACGCGCGAACTCCTCATCAGTGAGCACGCCACGTTGATTCAATTCAGCCAGCTTGATCAGTTCGTCACTCAGCGTCATGGTGCACCTCCTTCAATCGGGCCGCGAGTCTCAAAGCGGCAGCATTGCCTCAGTATGGGTCACGCGGCGCCAGCCTTTGGCCAAGGTCATTCTGCGCATCATGCCTAAAAACGAGATGGAGTGCAGTCGCCCTGGCCATGCGCAAGGGCAGGCTCGGACAACATCAAACGACGTGCCAGCGTGCCCAGCCAGACCAGGGCCACACCCACGGCCAAGCAGACCAGGCCAACGCCAAGGTTTTGCTGGTCGTCGAGCCGATAAGCGTTGCACAGGCGCAGCGTCGAGTCCTGATAGAGCAGCCCGACGATGGCCATCATGGGTAGGACGTTGCCCAAAAAAAAGCCTTGAACAACAATGCCCGCCGCTGACCAAGAGGACCTCAGGGTTGCCCCGGACAGGATCAGCGCCGCTAGTTTGAGGTGTTCGATGCGCTCATCGACCAGCGCCAGGTCCAGGACCCGGGGGATCATCAAAACGGCCAGAACCAGCGCGCTGGCGAGCAAGCCGGTGATACCCAGTTCGTTCCAAATCCTCAGGCGCATGCGCCACTTGGTTGGGCATGCGGTGATCAGCAAGCCACCCGCCAGCATGACGCTCGGAAACTCAATCAGCATGTGCCGGGCCATGCTGGACTCAAGGGCGTGCCTCACGAATGGCACGACCAACAAGGTCAATAGCAGCAGGCCAAGAAGGCCCTGGTGCCTGACAAGGCCGTGCCGAAGGCTCATCGGTTTGACCCAGCTGGCAGCAATGACCGAGCAAAGGCCAGGGCCTCGTCTAACTCGCTGTAGTCAAAAATGCGCACCAATCGACCCTGAGCATCCATGACCAGCAAAGCGGCATTGTGTTCATACCCGCCCATCCCGTCCGGGATGACAAGAACCTGGAATCGATCCAGCAAGTGTTTCAATTCGACCGGGTCGGGAACTGCCGCAAAGCGCCACAGGCGGGCATCCGCGTGTTGGCGTTCTGCATAGCTTTGCAGCGCTGCACGGGTGTCGCGCCCCGCATCAAAACTGATCGACATCAGGCGCACCCTGCCCTGCTTGCCGACCAAGCCGTCATCCTTCAACCGGGATTGAAGCTGTTGAAAACCGGAACCCAACGCCGCACACACGCTCTGACAGTTGGTGTAGATCAGATCGACGATGGTGATGGTCTGGCCATCGGCCAACACCTTGTTCAACGGCAGGCCATCAAGGCCCGGTCCGACCAAGGCCGCAGAAGGCGCTGGCACCGGGTGCAATTCCACAGCCAGTCGGCGCGCACCTTCAGCGGTCCAGACCTGAAAATCGTGGGTCAGCCACTGGGCCGCACCATAGGCCAGGATTGCCAGGCCCATGCTGGCCAGTGCGGTGCGCAGCATCAGGACACCGGAGTGCGCTTGCGTCTGCTCACGGCCATCTTTGAGTCACCCACCGAAGTCATTGCGCAAGCAGGCGGAGGCAGCAGGTCCGCCAGTGTGTAGCCATCCAGGTGCAGCATGAACTTTTGCAGGGCCCCGGCAATGATGCCGGTCAAATTGCATTGCCCCGTCAATGTGCAAGTGTTTCCGGTTGAAAAGCATTCGACCAATTCGAAATCGGTTTCGACGCTCCGCACTACATCGCCCAGCTTGATCTGGACGGGTTCGTGCGCCAGACGCATGCCGCCACCTTTGCCGCGCACCGTTTCGATCCAGCCTCCAAGGGCCAGTTGGTGCGTGATTTTCATCAAATGCGCCTCGGAAATGCGATAGGCCTGCGCGACCTCGGAGATCGTGCAAAGGCGCTCAGGCCGCTGTGCCACGTACATCAGCAAGCGCAGCGAATAGTCGGTCATCGTCGTCAGGCGCATCGGAATTTTCTCCAGTCAGGGCGAGTGTGCCGTCAAGGCCTTGAGCTCCTCGCCACCCGCGAAGGGTACCTTGCGTGCACTGCTCTTGCGCTCTTGGGCGAATAGCTGCGCGTTCAGCGGGACAGCCTTGTTGGACCATGCTCCCCGCACATAGCTGACGATGGCCGCCAACTCGGCATCGCCCAGATGCTGGAACGAAGGCATGGAACCCTTGTAAGTATTGCCGATCACGGCAATCTCACCATTGATCCCGTGCAAGAGAATGTTGACAACCGTGCGTTCATTGCCATTGACCCACTCCGAGCCATCCAGGGGTGGAAAGACCCCCGGCAAGCCCTTGCCGGTGGCTTGGTGACACGCGGCGCAGTTGGCGCTGAAAAGTGCCTTGCCATCCAGATTGCCGCCGGCCTGGGCGACAGGCCCGGACAGATCCGCCACGGTTCGGCGGTCGCCCAATTGGGCGTTGCCAAACGCCTCCGAATGGAGGAGGTATCCCACACCAAACAGGACAAGCGCCAAGGTGATCGCCGCCACCGTGAGTGGCACCGGCTGATGGCGCTCGGACGGATCGGCTTGCTCACGCCGCTGGGCCAAAGGCGGCGACTCTGATTCATTCAACATCGACTGACCTCCTGCATTGCCTAAAGTTTGGAAGCGGGTGGGAGCACGGGATAGGTGTGATCCATCCCCTGCAGGTACTTGACCAGATCGAGCACCTCTGGCGTGGCCACCACGACTTTGCCGACCGGCGTCTGTCCCGGTGGCAGCGACACCACCTGGTCACCCTCCTCTGCGGACTCCTTGACGGTGAACAGGAACGGATAGGACGGCATGATCGACCCCGGCACGTAGGCGCGCGGCTGATACAGGTGCCCCAGATGCCAGTCCTTGCTGGGCTGGCGAACGCCAATGTTGAACAGGTCAGGCCCGGTGCGCATGCTGCCCAGGAGGTGGGGCTTGTCGTAGTAGTAGTCGGCCGGGACAGAGACACGGCCCCAGCCGCGCGCGAAATCGGGCCCTAGGTGGCGGTCGCGTGGTTGCTGGCTGTGGCAATAGACGCAGCCGTTGGCGATGTACACCGCGCGGCCGCGCAACTGTTGTTCCGTGTAAGGCTTGAGCCCGGGCAGGGGCTTGAGGTCCCGCACCTGGATGTAGGGCATGACGACCAGCGCTGCCGTGGCGACCCCCAGGGCCGCCATCGCACCCGTGGCCAGCTTGATTTCATTGTGCATGAGCTGCCTCCGGTATTGGGTGCGCGAACAGTGCAGCGCCAGCACGGTTGGGGCCAAAGCGCAGCGCCATCGCCAAGAAATGACCCACGAACACAAAGTGCCCCACGGTCATCAATGCGCCGCCGAGGCTTCGGGCTTTCAGGTACGGCAAGGTCACTGCAACGGAATCCATGAACGGCCGTGAGGCGTCGAGCATTGCCGTGCCCTGAAGCCAGCCCCCTGTGCTCAAGCCGATGAAGTAAATCGCGATGCCCACACCGACCAACCAGAAATGCAAGGTGATCAATCGTGGATACGGCCACTCCCATTCCAGGACGCGCGGCACCATGAAATAGATGGCGCCAAACAGCACCATGGAGACAAATGCATACATGCCCAAGTGCGCATGCGCCACCGTGAAATGGGTGAAATGGGTGATGGCATTGACGCTTCGCAAGGCCTCCATCGATCCCTGCAATGAAGAGGCCATGTACATCAAACCGCCAAACATCATGAACCGCAAGGTGGGGGAGTAACGTGCCAGGGACATCTGGCCTTGGAGTGTGCCCGCCATATTGATGGTGAAGGCCATAACGGGGATGACCATCATCACGCTTTGCACGACCGACAAGGTGGTGAGCCAACCAGGGACGGGTCCGCCGATCAGGTGATGACCGCCAACCTGCCCGTAAAAGAACGCCAAGGTCCAAAAACCCAGCAAGGACAGGTTGTAAGAGCGCACGGGGCGCCCGATGATCTTGGGCAGGAAGTAATAGATGGCCCCAACGCTTACCGGCGTGAACCACAGTCCCAAGGCATTGTGGCCGTACCACCAGTTGGTCGTCGCCTGTTGAACACCCGTGTGCACGCCCGGCAACTTGGCCACCAGAAACAGCAGCGCGATCCACAACAGGGCCGAAACCATGTACCAGACACTGACATACAGGTGTTCGACCTTGCGGTTGACCAAGGTGAACAGAACCGCAACGATGATCATGGCGAAGCCCGCCAGAATGAAGATGGCGATCTGCCAGGGAATCTCCAGGTACTCCATCCCATCGGTCCAGCCGATGGCGATCGCGCCGATGCCTGCGGCGATCCCCATATTGATGAGACTACCGCCCAGCATGACCCAGGGGGCGCCCATCAATCGGGTGCGCAGCAGCCTGGGTAGTAGCCAAACAATCACTGCCAGACACCCATTGGAGGCCCAGCCATAAATCACCGCGTTGAGGTGAATGGTTCTGAGCCGCCCAAAGGTCATCCAGGCTTCGCTGACCAGCCAATCTGGCTCATGCAATTTAAGGGATGACGCCAAGCCTGCCAAAGAGCCAATCAACAGCCAGAAGCAGGCAAACGCGATGAACATGAATACCGCAAAGGCGCTGGAGCGATCAGAGGCGATGCGGTCGTTCAACTCACCGGAATCGGCGCGTTGAACCGGCAAACGCCTTTCGTGCGCGGCAGCATCCTGCATTGAGATATGCGCCGATTTGGCCAACGCAGGGTCGTCCACCTGACCGATTTCTCCGCGCGCAAAAATGACCGTCGCCCCAGTCGGATTTTCGACCAATAAACCTTGACGCATCGACCAGATGAAAACAAACAGGCCAATGATCGACAGCACAAAGGCGCCCAGCAGGCTCAATAACGCACTGTCCATCACAGCCTCCCGTGCAACACAGCCATGACCACGTCTTGGCGACTCGATTCGCCATGGATATCGACTCTGATCTGCTCAACTTTCATCGTCATTTCCTCGCTTACTCACAATCAATGCCCTGAGGGATCTGCACCGGTTGACGATGCAGCTGATAGCCGTACCACAAGCTCTCAGCGATGCGCTGCGCCAGAAGGTTGGCCCGAGCCTGCATGGGTGAATTACCCAAGGTTGCCGTGGTTTCACGAAACAGCTGCAACCAGTGCTGGAACATGCTGGCAGACACCCCAGGCAAGGCCGCATGCGTTGGCATGGGCGTGCCACGGAACCGTGCCGTCCCTCGCAACGCCGATGACCAGAAGTCGACCATCTTGAGTAAATGGGAATCCCAGTTCTTGACGTGGGCGTTGAAGAATGGCCCCAGTAAGGCGTCTTCACGCACCTTGTCGTAGAAGCTGTAAACCAGATTGGCGACTTCTTCTTCGGTGCAGAGGTCAAGGGTCGGCATGATGGGGTCCTGGTCAGCTCAATGGCGCAGTCGGAGTACAAGATATATTATACATAGATCTTATGCACCAACAAGGGTCTGTTGACGAATGACTCACGGCTTGACACCATCAAGCTCCTCGCAACGCAGGGAAGCTGGCGACCGCGAACGCCCTCACTGCCGACGTTTTCGAGGACCTCCAACCCACGAAGGAGCCGATGATGAAAAAGCTAACCACGGCGGCAGGCACGCCGGTCGTCGACAACCAGAACACCATGACCGCCGGCCCGCGTGGCCCGGTACTGCTGCAAGACGTCTGGCATCTGGAAAAGCTCGCCCACTTTGCCCGCGAGGTGATTCCCGAGCGCCGCATGCACGCCAAGGGTTCGGGCGCGTTTGGCACCTTCTCCGTGACCCACGACATCACGCGCTACACCAAGGCCAAGATCTTCGCGACCATCGGCAAGAAGACGGACCTCTTCATGCGCTTTTCCACCGTGGCTGGCGAGCGTGGAGCGGCCGACGCTGAACGCGACATCCGTGGGTTCGCGATGAAGTTCTACACGGACGAAGGCAACTGGGACCTGGTGGGCAACAACACGCCGGTGTTCTTCTTTCGCGATCCGCTCAAATTCCCGGACCTCAATCACGCGGTCAAACGGGATCCCAAGACCAATCTGCGCAGCGCACAGAACAACTGGGACTTCTGGACCTTGTTGCCCGAGGCACTGCACCAGATCACCATCGTGATGAGCGATCGGGGCATCCCGAGTTCGTATCGACACATGCACGGCTTTGGCAGCCACACCTTCAGCTTCATCAATGCACAGAACGAGCGCTTCTGGGTGAAATTCCACCTGCCTACTCAGCAAGGCATTCAGAACCTGACGGATGCCCAAGCGGAGGCACTGGTCGGCCGCGATCGGGAAAGCGCTCAACGCGACCTGTTTGAGGCCATCGAACGCCAGGAATTCCCGCGCTGGAAGTTGTTCGTGCAGATCATGCCGGAGAAGGATGCGGCCACCTACCACCTCAACCCCTTCGATCTGACCAAGGTCTGGCCTCATGGCGATTTCCCGCTGATTGAAGTGGGCGTGCTGGAGTTGAACCGCAACCCCGAGAACTACTTCGCCGATGTCGAGCAGGCGGCTTTCAGCCCGGCCAACGTGGTGCCGGGCATCAGTTTCTCGCCAGACCGGATGCTGCAATCGCGCCTGTTTTCCTATGGCGATGCGCAGCGCTACCGCTTGGGCGTGAATCACCACCAGATCCCGGTGAATGCGCCCAAGTGCCCCTTCCACAGCTATCACCGCGACGGTGCAACGCGGGTGGACGGCAACCACGGCGCGGCGACGTCTTATGAGCCCAACAGCACAGGCGAATGGCTGGAACAAGCCGATTTTTCAGAGCCGCCGCTGTCACTCGAAGGAGCGGCCGACCACTGGAACCACCGCGTCGATGAAGACTATTACTCGCAGCCGGGCAATCTATTTCGCCTGATGACGCCGACTCAACAGCAAGTGCTGTTCGACAACACAGCGCGCTCGGTCGGAGGTGCGTCCAAGGACGTTCAACAGCGCCACATCAGCCATTGCAGCAAGGCCGACCCGGCCTATGGGGCGGGTGTGGCCAACGCCCTGAAAAAACTCGCCAAGGCGTGATGCGAGAGGCGGCACTCAAGCGTCGCCCCACGCAAGCTTGTCCAGACCTCGATCACGGCACCTGAGCGGTCGGCTGGTTCGGGTGGTCCAGGTCGGGCCGCTTCCAGGGGTCGACATGGGTCATGAGATTGAGCACGCGGTGTCGTTGCAACACACGCTGCCTGGCCTCAACGGCGATGTCGTGGCCGGCCTCGACCGTGATCGATGCATCGACCTCAATGTGCGCGTCGACGACGATCATGTCACCCATCTTGCGTGTGCGCACGTCGTGAACATCGCTGACGCCGGGTGTTTCAAGCAATGTGCGGCGAATGGCCTGGACCTCTGCGTCGTCCACCGAGCGGTCCATCAGGTCATGCAACGCATCCCAGCCAAATTCCCAGCCCATCTTGGCCACCATGAAGCCGACGATCAGCGCGGCAATCGGGTCCAGGATCTGGTAGCCGGCCAGGTTGCCGATGATGCCGATGCCCACGACCAACGAAGACGCTGCATCCGATCGTGCATGCCAGGCGTTGGCCACCAACATGCCCGACTTGACGCTCTTGGCCACCGACAGCATGTAGCGGAACAGGAGCTCTTTGGCGACGAGGGCCCCGCCGGCCACCCACAAGGCAATGACATGGACCTGTTGAACGGTCTCGGGTGCTTGCAGCTTGAGGACGGCCGACCACAGCATGCCCACACCAACGGCCAGCAGCAATGCACCCAGCACCAGCGAGGCGGCGGTTTCGAATCGTTGATGGCCATAGGGATGGTCCTCGTCGGCGTCTTTCTTGCTGTGGTGGCTGGCAAACAGCACCACGAAGTCAGCCACCAGGTCGGACAGCGAATGGATGCCGTCGGCCACCAGGCCTTGCGATTTGGACAGGACGCCGGCCGTGATCTGGGCGATGGTCAACACAATGTTGACGGCGACGCTGACCCAGGTACTGCGGGATGCCGCCGCCGCGCGCTCGGCCGGGCTGTGTTGCGCGTGTTCTGGATCGTCGGCAAGTTCGGTGAAATTCATGACCAAGTGGTGTATTGCAAAGAAAACTCAGAGGCATCGCGTGGCGCAATGTGCCGCCACCCATTCCTCGTTGGTGGGTTCAACCCCGACCGTCACGCGGCTTGTTGGGGTGGAGATAGTGGGCGCGTGCTCGGCATTGGCGGAGTCGTCCAGCGCCACACCGAGGAAGGCCAATTGACGGCAGACGCGCTCGCGAATCTCGGCATTGTGCTCGCCAATGCCGGCGGTGAAAACCAGCAGCTCAAGCCCGCCCAGCACGGCGGCCAGTGCGCCGATTTCACGCACGATGCGCCGCACATACAGTGCCAGCGCGGCCTGCACGCGCTCATTGCCGGCCTCTTGTTCCAGCAGTTTGCGGGGGTCCGAGGACACACCTGACACGCCGAGCAAGCCCGACTCGTGGTACAGCAGATGGCCCACCTGATCGAGCGTGAGCTTTTCGATCTCCATCAGGTAGATCACGGCGCCGGGGTCAAGCGATCCGCAGCGCGTGCCCATCATCAGCCCATCCAACGCGGAAAAACCCATCGTGGTTGCGATGCTTTGCAGCCCTTGCATGGCGCACAGGCTGGCGCCACTGCCCAGGTGGGCCACGATGGTGCGCCCGCGCGCGGCCTCGCCGTGGCGTTCGGCCAGCGCAATCGACATGAACTCGTAAGACAAGCCATGAAAACCGTAACGTCGGATGCCGCGCTCCCACACGGCATACGGCAATGGCAGCATCTGTTCGACCTGCGGCATGGTGTGGTGGAAGGCCGTGTCGAAACAAGCGACTTGAGGCAGTTCTGGGTTTGACAAGAGGAGCGCCTCAATGGCTTCCAAGGCAAACGGTTGGTGCAACGGCGCCAGCGGGATGTAGTCCTTGAGATCAGCCAGCACCTTGGCGTCGAGGCGCACCGGATCGAAATATTTCGATCCACCATGCACCACGCGGTGCGCTACGGCGGCGATGCGGTGATCGCCCAGGCGCGCCAGCACGCGTTCGCGAATGTGCGCCAGCGCGGCGTGGTAGGGGCGCTCGCCCCCCAGCACGATCGGCCCAGGCACGGCGCCTGTTTCGCCAAAAGTAGGCGCGGGACCTGTGATGCCCTCAACCTTGCCGTTCCAAAGGGGCTTGCGCGGCAGAGGCTGGGTGCTGGCGTCGAACAAGGCGAACTTGATGCTTGAGGAACCACAGTTGAGAACGAGGATGAGATCGCTCATGGGGGCGCCATCCGATAGTGGTGGACCAGCAGGATCGCGACGGCACACGAGGCAATGCGGGACTCACGCGTGTCGGAGCGACTCGTCAGCACGATCGGCACCCTGGCGCCGAGCACGATGCCGGCGCTGGCCGCGCCACCTAGGTACTCAAGCTGCTTGGCGAGTATGTTGCCGCTTTCAAGATCAGGCACCACGAGCACGTCGGCCTGACCGGCCACCTCGGAGACGATGCCCTTGATGCGGGCGGCTGCGGCCGACACGGCGTTGTCAAAAGCCAGCGGACCGTCCAGCACACCACCGGTGATCTGACGACGGTCGGCCATCTTGCACAGCGCGGCCGCATCCAGGGTCGCGGGCATGTTCGCGTTGACGGTTTCAACTGCCGCCAGGATGGCCACGCGCGGCTGATCGACGCCAATGGCGTGTGCAAGCTCTATCGCGTTGCGCACGATGTCGGCCTTGTCCTCCAGCGTGGGCGCGATGTTGATGGCCGCATCAGTGATGATGAAGGGACGCGGGTAGGCCGGCGTCTGCATCAGAAAGCAATGGCTGATGCGACGCTTGGTGCGCAGCCCGACGCCCGATGCCACCACCGCGCCCATCAATTCGTCGGTGTGCAGACTGCCCTTCATCAAGGCATCCACACTGCCTTGAGTTGCCAATTCGACGGCACGCGCGGCGGCGGCGTGGCTGTGCGGCACATCCTCAATGCGAATGCCAGAGATGTCGAGCCCCGCCTGGAGTGCCATGGCTTCGAGCTTGGCGCGCGGGGCAATGAGCACGGGCTCAATCAGACCGGCCGCCCGCGCATCAAGCGCCGCAGACAGGCTCAGGGCATCGCAGGGATGAACCACCGCCATGCGGATGGCCCCCATTGGGATCACATGGTCGAGCAGCCGGTGCAGCCCACCATCGCCGGCGGTGATGCGCACATCAGGCAGCGTGGTGCGCGGGCGTTCGACACGTTCGGTCGGAGCGATGACGTCGGCCTCGCCCGTGATGACGGTCACGCCATCCTGGTTGACACTGGCGCAGGCGAGCTTGACGCGCCCCTTGGCTTCGTCGCGTGCGGTCACGGTGACCCGGATGGTCAGCGTGTCGCCAATGCGCACGGGCGCCAGAAACTTGAGCGTCTGGCCCACATAGACCGTACCCGGCCCCGGCAGACGCATGCCGATCACGGCGGAGATCAGCGCTCCGCCCAGCATGCCGTGGGCGATAACGCCGTGAAAGCGCGTGGACGCGGCAAAGTCGGCGTCCAGATGCTGCGGGTTGGCGTCACCGGACAACACGGCAAAGAGCTGGAGGTCCTGGGCGGTCAGGGTGCGTTCAATCGAGGCCGTGTCGCCAATGGCGATCTCCTCGAAAGTGCGGTTGCGTACGGTGTGCAGATCGTCGTTGACGACGAGCGTGCGCGAGGGGGAAATGGAGGGGCTGGTGTCTGCCATGGTCGCCTTCAGTGAACAGCGGAATCATGCCATCGAGTTCAGCGCTCCGGCCCCCCTGTGATCGCCAGCGTCTGCGTGCCGGTGACGATCATGCGAACCATCAGCGTCAATTGCTCGGTCAGGGCCGGCAGCTTGTCGGGTGGCAGGTCCATGGCGGTGGCACCCATGGCAAACACCAGGCGAGTGATCGCCTTGGCCGTCAGCGCCGGCTCGTACAAACCGGTCTTGTTGAGCTTGGCCAAGCGGATCAGGTCCAGCCGCAGCTCTTCTTCAAAGTAGTTCAACTGGCGGTCAACCGCCTGTTTGAACGCGTCGGATCCCACAGTGCCCTCGCGCAGCAAGATGGGCAGCAATTGGTCATCGCTGCGCAGTTGCTCCATGAAGGCTTCGACCGAACCGCGCACCACGCTGCGATCGGTGCGGGCCCGCTTGCGCGCCTCACCAATGACCTCGCGCAGCGAACGGCCCGCCAGGTCAATCAAGGCCACCGCCAGCTCGTCCATGTCGCGGAACTGGCGGTAAAAACTATTGGGCGCAATCCCCGCCTCACGGGCGACCTCACGCAGGCTCAGGTTGGACACGCTGCGATGTGGCCCCACCAGCTTCAAGGCAGCGGCAACGATGTCTTCACGAGAAATCACCGGCTTGCGCCCCATGACAGGCGCCGATGCGCGAGCATCGTCGGGGGAAACCAGGGTGGCCTTGGGGCTCAGCGAATTACTCATGGATGTCATTCAAGCGTGCCAACATGATATCGCCGCCACTTACTGTACAAGTGTATAGACAAATGTCTTCTCCTGCGTATAATTCTCAGCATCCTACAACCGGAGTCCTCCGCCTGTGTCTGTTTCTGTAGCGCCCGCCCGCGGCCCCGCCCCCTACTCTCCAGGCCTTCTCCGCCGGATCGTCACACCCTTTGTTGATCCTGGCGTGTTCGACTTCTGGGTCGGCAAGCTCAACCCTGCCTGGTCCTGGGACCGCCCGCTGGCCCGCGTGGTTGAGCGCCGCGTGGAGGCGCTGGACACGGTGACCCTGGTCCTCAAGCCCAATGGCCATTGCACGGGTTTTGTGCCAGGTCAGCACCTGAATGTCACCGCCGAGGTCAATGGCCGGCGCACCACGCGCAGCTACAGCCTGATCGACGTCCCTCGCCGCGACGGCCGCGTGGCCATCACCGTCAAGCGGGTGGCGCACGGCACGCTGAGTACTCACCTGTGCCAGCACCTTCGTGTCGGCGACGTGCTGGAACTGGGCCCCGCTTTTGGCGCGATGACGCTGCCGGCGCAGCCTCAAGGGCCGTGGTTATTTCTGGCGGCGGGCAGTGGCATCACCCCGCTGATGAGCCTGACGCGCAGCCTCGCCAAGCAAGGCATGCCGGTGGACCTGACCGTCATCTACTGGGCCAAGACCCGCGCCGAGTTGTGCTTTGCCCGCGAATTGCGACAGCTGGCCGTCAAGTTCCCGCGCTTCAAGCTGCAGTTCGTGTTGGAGAAAGAGGCGCAGTTGCTAGCCGGTGAGGAGGCTGGCCTGATCAGCCATGAGCAATTGGTCCGCATCGTGGGCGATCTGTCCAGCCAGCAGACTTATGCCTGTGGCCCGGCGGGTTTTGTCGATGCCGCCCGCGCGTTGACCGCAGGCAAGGTGCGCAGCTTCCTGGCCGAGGGTTTCACGCCATCGGCGCCCCTGAGCGTGGCCGATGCCGAGACGGCCACCGTGCATGTGCACCTTGCCCGCAGTGGGCGTGATCTGGAAATCCCCACCAATCTGTCGATCCTGGACGCCCTGGAGGCCCAGGGACTCAAGCCCAAAGTGGGTTGCCGCATGGGCGTGTGCCACACCTGCGTGTGCACCCGCACCAGTGGCACCACGCTGGACATGCAAACGGGCGAACAAGACGCCCAGCCCGACATGGATGTGCGCATCTGCATGAGCCGCGCCCGCACCGATCTCTCGCTTGATCTTTGAAAGTAATGACCCCATGAGCAAGCCTTTAAGCCGTACCCTAAGCTCCGATGAGGTGGAGCGTTTTGGCGCCGAAGTCGACGCCCTGCGTGCCCGCACGGTGGCCGACCTGGGCGCGCGCGATGCGCGCTACATCCGCAACATCCATGCGGCCGTTCGTTATTCTGAGGCGCTGGGCCGGATCATGCTGATGGCGGCCTTCTTCCTGCCTGAGGCCTGGGTGTTCCTGACAGCCGCCGCCGGGGCGGTGATCCTGGGCCTGTCCAAGATCCTGGACAACATGGAGTTGGGGCACAACGTGATCCACGGCCAGTACGAGTGGATGGGCGACCCACGCTTCAATGGCAAGAACTTCGAATGGGACATCGCCGGCTCCAGCGAAAACTGGCGCAAGACGCACAACTTCCGTCATCACACCTACACCAACATCCACGGTATGGACGAGGATCTGGGCTATGGCGTGCTACGGCTGTTCCCCGAACAAAAGTGGCACCCCGCTCGCCTGGGTCAGCCGCTGTATGCGCTGATTTTTGCCCTCCTCTTCGAATGGGGCGTGGCCATCCAGGAACTGCGTCTGGGACGCTGGCTCACCGGCCGCATCACCAGACAGGAAATGGGGCGCATCGCCCACCCCGCCCTGCTGAAAATCCGCCGTCAAGTCGTCAAGGACTACCTCGTTTTTCCGATCCTGGCAGGCCCTGGCTTCTTGACGGTGCTGGCCGGAAATGCCGTGGCCAACGTGATCCGCAGCCTGTGGACCTACACGGTGATTTTCTGCGGCCACTTCACCACCGACGTGGTCACTTTTCCCAAGAGCGTGCTGAAGAACGACTCCCGTGCCGCCTGGTATGTGCGTCAGGTTGCCGCATCCTCCAATCTGAGCGGAGGATTCCTGCTGAATGTGCTGACGGGCAACCTGAGCCACCAGATCGAACACCACCTCTTTCCCGATGTGCCGGCCAACCGCTATGCCGAAATGGCGGTGCAGGTGCGCGAGATCTGCGCCCGCTACGGCCAGCACTACAACACGGGCTCGATGGTCAAGCAGTTCGGGCAGGTTCTGTGGCGCATCTTGCGGCACTCCTTCCCCAGCCAGCCAGCAACCATGCGGCGAAGCCTGCAAGCCAAGTAAGCCAACGCCCCGCAAGGGGCGTTTTTCATGGCGCGCGCTCAAGCATCGCGCCGACCAAGCCCCCATTTGACACCCTCAAACCACAGCAGATTGACGAGGACGGCGCCTGCACCGGCCCACAGCATGACAGGAGTTGGCCGCGCGAACGCGAACAGGCGACTCAGCTCTGGAATGCCCAACGCTGCCCCCAGCAAGGCGAGCGCCCCCAGGACAATCCAGCCGAAATAACGATTGGAAGCCCACAGGCTGCGCCAGGATGTGCGGCCCCAGGACCGATTCACGTGGATCAGCCCCAGGCTGGACACCACCAGGACCATGAAGGTCAAGGCCCGTGCCAGGTCATCCGAGCTCATGGTGAGTCGCACCCCGACATACACCGCCAGCAGCATGGCCAGCAAGCCGCCCCCCTGCCAGGCGCCTCGAATGAGAACCTCGGCATTGAACAAATGCATGCCCGGGTCACGTGGCCTGGCCTTCATCGCGTCAGGCTCCAGGGCTTCGTCCTCGAAAACGACCGAACAGGCCGGGTCGATGACCAGTTGCAGGAACAGGATGTGCACCGGCATCAACAACATCGGCCAACCCAGCATCACCGGCATGATCGACAGCCCGACGATGGGTATGTGCACGGCGACCAGAAAAACGATGGCCTTGCGCAGATTGGCAAACACCCGGCGCCCATAGCGCACCGCGGTCACCAGGGACGAGAAATCGTCGTTCAGCAACACCAGAGCGGCCGCCTCGCGCGCCACGTCCGTACCCCGTGCGCCCATGGCCACGCCAATGTGCGCCGCTTTCAGGGCGGGTGCATCGTTGACGCCGTCGCCGGTCATGGCCACGATGTCGCCTCGGGCTCGAAAGGCCTGGACCAGGCGCAGTTTTTGTTCGGGCTGCACGCGACAGAAGATGTTGGTGTCGGCCAGCCGAGTGCACAGCTCATCGTCGCTCAAGGCGGGCAGCTCGACCCCTGTCACGAACTGTCCGTTGGTGGACAAGCCCGCCTGTCGCGCCACGGAAATCGCCGTCGCCGGGTGGTCGCCAGTGATCATCACCACCCGAATACCTGCCGCACGACATTCAGCAATGGCCTGCGGCACATCGGGCCGCACCGGGTCTTGCAGCGCCACCAGGCCCATGAACTCGAACTCGAAGTCATGCTGGTTGCCCGGCAGCACATGGGCATCAAAGGTGGCCCGTGCCACGCCAAGAACACGCAGCCCGTCGCCAGCCATGGTCGCGACCTGCGCGGCGATCCTGGCGCTGTGCGCGGCGTCAAGGTGACACAGATCGACGATGGCTTCTGGCGCGCCCTTGGCCGCAATCATCCGCTCGCCCCGGTCCGGTGACTGCCAGACGCGCGACATGGCCAGCATCTCTGGTGACAAGGGGTAGTCATCGACCAGGGTCCAGTCGGCGTGCAGGTGCTCGGTATCGGCCAGCAGGCGCTGTCCGGCGTCGCCAATGGCCGTTTCCATCGGATCGAAGGCCTGCCGGTGACTGGCCAGCACGGCATATTCCAAGACCTCATGCAGCGCCTCTTGCAGCGGGTTGGTGCCGGCCTGTACGCTGTCGTACATGGCTGACTCGGTCCACAGTCGGCGCACCGCCATGCGGTTGGCCGTCAGCGTTCCGGTTTTGTCGACGCACAACACCGTGGTGGCGCCCAGCAGTTCGATGGCCGGGGTGCTCCTGGCCAACACTTTCTCTCGGGCCAGGCGCCACGCGCCCAACCCCAGGAAGATCGTCAGCACAACCGGCAATTCTTCAGGCAGGATGCCCATCGCCAGCGTCAGGCCAGCAAGCAGCCCATGCAACCAGTCGCCTGTCGTCGCCCAGTAGGCCAGTGCCAGAACACTCGCCAGCGCAAGCCCTGCTACCGCGACCCGCTTCACGATGCGGGCGGTTTCTTGCTGAATGGGCGTGCTTTCACCGCCGATGCTGGCCAATGACTTGCCAATGCGCCCCAGTGCACTGCGCTCGCCGGTGGCCATGACGCAGCCGCGCGCCGTGCCTTGTGTGACGAGCGTTCCGGAGAACACCTTGGCAGGGTCGCCTGCACCCGGCACCGCGCCGGTCTGGTCCGGCATGGGGGCGGCCTGCTTGCTCACAGGCGCAGACTCGCCAGTCAGCAGAGATTCGTCCACGGCCAGATTCGAGGCTTCCACCAGATGCAGGTCAGCCGGGACGCGATCGCCCTCAGCCAGCAGCACGATGTCACCGCACACCACCTCGCGCCCAGCGATGCGGCGGGGCTGCCCGTCGCGCATGACCAGCGCACGCGGACTGGACAGGTCGCGCAGAGCCTCCAGCGAGCGTTCGGTGCGGCGCTGCTGGACAAAGGTGATGCCCATGACGACAAAAACAAAGCCCAGCAGCATGAGTGCTTCGCTGCGATCGCCCAGCAGCATGTAGATGCCCCCGCAGGCCACCAGCAGCAGGAACATGGGCTCCAGCACGATGTCGCGCAACAACCTCAGCACACCGCGCGGTAACGAGGTCGGCAGTTCGTTGGGCCCCTCTTGGGCCAGGCGCCGGCTCGCTTCGCTGTCACTCAGGCCGTCATGCATGGATCAATTCCCGGTGGTGAGTCATCGCTTTGAATCTTAGGGGCATTCACCGGTCCCCCTGCGTCCCGCCCTCTTGTTAAGGAATTCCTAAGGTCTGCGCAGCATCATGAAAACCAAGGAGTCGCCATGCCCATCTCATCCATCCATCACTTTGCGCTTAGATCCCTGGCTGCGGCAGTCTGTCTAGCCGGTGCGGCCTTCGCCCCAGCAGCCTACGCAGCAACGCCGAAAGAGCTGCTGTCCGGTTACACCGCACAGAGCGGTCAACCTGCCGAGCCTGCCCGTGGTCAACAGTTTTTCACGAGCAAGCAAGGTGGGCAATGGAGTTGCGCCTCCTGCCACAACTCGGTGCCCACACAGGCCGGCAAGCACGCCTCCACCGGCAAGAAAATCGGTGCGCTGGCGCCTGCCTTCAATCCTGAACGTTTCACCGACCCGACCAAGGTCGAGAAATGGTTCCGCCGCAACTGCAACGATGTCGCGAGTCGCCAGTGCACCCCTGCCGAGAAGGCGGACGTGCTGAGTTGGTTGCTCACGCTCAAGCCTTGATGGCCCGTTTTTCGATCACTTGTTCCGGAGTACCGTCCATGTCACATCAACCTCGCCTTCGCCTCCGCCAGGGCTTGTTCGGCCTGATGGCCGCCCTGCTCTTGACCCAAGCCTCCATGGCCGATGACGATGAACGCGCCACGCGCGCACCGCTGCTGCCCAAGTACCAGCAGGAATGCTCGTCGTGCCACTTGGCCTACCCGCCCGGCATGTTGCCGGCCGCATCGTGGCAACGCTTGATGAACAACCTGCCCAAGCACTACGGTACTGACGCTTCGCTGGACCCAGCCACGGTCAAGCAACTGTCGACCTGGCTCACTGCAAACGCTGGCAACTACCGGCGCGTCCGCGAAGAGCCGCCACAAGATCGCATCACCCGGTCGGCGTGGTTCATCCACAAGCACGATGAGGTGCCGGCCTCCACGTGGAAGCGGCCCGCCATCAAGAGCGCAGCCAACTGCATGGCCTGCCACACCGGCGCCGAAAAAGGCGACTACGACGAAGACCGTGTCCGAATCCCCAGGTAAGAACGCCATGACCAGCAATACCCTATCCCCTTCCCCTGCGCCCGCCGAGCAAATCCAGGCGACCACCCCCACTAGCCGCCGTGTGACCGATGCCACCACGCGCATGCTCCACTGGCTCATGGCAGTGAGCTTTACCGGCGCCTACCTGACCGCCGATGGCGAGCGCTGGCGCATGGTGCACGTCACGCTGGGCTACACCCTGGCCGGCCTGATGGTGACCCGGGTGCTGTGGGGCCTGTTCGGGCCGCGCCAGGCCAGGCTGTCGGTGCTGATGCGCAAGTTGCAGGGTCTGCCAAGCTGGCTGAAATCACTCTCCTCGGTGCGCTCCCTGACCACCTTGCAACCGGCTTGGCGCTCGGGGCAGAACCTGTTGATGGCCTTGGCCGTGGCGCTCATCCTGAGCCTGGTCATTCCCTTGACGCTCAGCGGCTACGCCGTCTGGGACGAATGGGGCGGTGATTGGCTTGAAGAGGTGCATGAATTTTTCGGCAACACCATGCTCACGGTGGTGCTGGCGCACATCGGCCTGATTGCCCTGTTGAGCGTGCTGCGCCGTAAAAACCAGGCCTTACCCATGCTCACCGGCCGCACACAAGGCCCAGGACCGGACTTGGCCAAACGCAACCACGGCCTCCTCGCGGTGGCGGTGTTGGCCGGCGTTGTGGCATTTTGGGTCTGGCAGTGGAACGAGGCGCCCAATGCCCCACCTGCCGACGCCTCCGCCGTGAGTCAGAATCACCCCCATGATGACGATTAAACGCACTCGATATGCGCATCCTGCTCGCTGAAGACGATCCCCTGCTGGGGGACGGCCTGAAAGCCGGCCTGCGTCAGCTCGGTTTCCTGGTGGATTGGGTGCGCGACGGCCAAGCTGCCGAGCGCGAGTTGCGCGCCCAGCCATATGCCGCCGCGGTGCTTGACCTTGGCTTGCCGCTGAAAGATGGCATGAACGTCTTGGAGGCCATCCGCCGCGACGGCCTCTCCCTGCCTGTGCTGGTGCTGACCGCCCGCGATGCGGTGCCCGATCGAATCCGCGGGCTGGATGTGGGCGCCGACGACTATGTGATCAAGCCGGTCGACCTGAACGAGCTCGCGGCGCGCCTGCGCGCCCTGGTGCGCCGCGCCCATGGGCAGCCGCAAGAATGCCTGACGGCCCAGGACGTGGTGCTCGACCCGGCGGCCCGTTCGGTGCAACAGTCGGGCGAGCCCGTCACGCTGTCCGCACGAGAGTTCGACCTGCTGCACGCACTGATGCTCAACGCAGGCCGCATCCTGTCGCGCGAACAACTCGAACAGCATCTCTACAGCTGGGGTCAAGAGGTCGACAGCAACGCGGTCGAGGTGCACATCCACCACCTGCGCCGCAAGCTCGGCACAACGCTGATCCAGACCGTGCGGGGCGTTGGCTACATGCTGCAAGCCAACACGTCAGACTCATGATCAAGCTGCCACGATCATTGCAAGGTCGGCTGCTCGTGCTGGTGCTGGGGGTTGTGGCCTGCGTCTGGATGACCACGGCAGCGATGACCTGGTTTGATGCACGCCATGAACTCGAAGAATTGCTCGACAGCCACCTGGCGCAGGCTGCCGCTCTGCTGGTGGTGCAGCAACAGGGTGATTTTGAGGATGACCACCACGACACCGACGCCCCAACCTTCCACCGCTACGCCCCCAAGGTGGCGTACCAAATTTTCCACAAGGGCCAACTGGCACTGCGTTCGGCCAACGCACCAAGCGTGCCCATGATCAAACCCGACAAACCATTTTGGAGGGGGTTCGAAACCGTTCAGATGGACGGGGTGGCCTGGCGGGTCTTCGCCACCCATGCCGCCGATCACGAAGTGCAGGTGTATGTGGGCGAGCAAACCAGCTCACGAACCGCCATCCTGTGGGCGGTGCTGCGCAGCACCCTGTGGCCGATCGTCGTGGCATTGCCGCTGCTGGCGCTGGCGGTGTGGTGGGCGGTCTACCTGGGCGTGGCGCCCATGCGCCGACTGGGGCGCACATTGGCCGAGCGCCAACCGCAGGCACTGCACCCGATCGCCATTGAGGGCACCAGCTCGGAGATGGCGCCCATGGTCAATGCGCTCAATGGGTTGTTCGAACGCATCGGCACACTGCTGGAGTCCGAACGCCGCTTCACGGCTGATGCCGCGCACGAGTTGCGCACGCCCATCGCGGCGATCCGCGCCCAGGCGCAGGTGGCGATGGGTGAATCCGACCTCGCCTTGCGTCGGCACGCGCTGCAAAGCACCTTGGATGGCTGCGACCGCGCCACGAGATTGGTCGAGCAACTGTTGACCCTGTCCAGGCTGGAAGCCGTTGCGACACCGGCCATGCAGCGCGTCGATCTGAGCGCACTGACCAAGCAGGTCGTGGCCGAGGTGGCGCCCAAGGCCATTGGTAAGCATCAGACGCTCGAATTCGAGGCGACCGAAGCCGTTCACGTTCCGGGCAACGAGACGCTGCTGGCCGTGCTGGTGCGCAATCTGGTCGACAACGCAGTGCGGTACAGCCCGCCATCGGCGCGAGTGAACGTGGGCCTTCAGCGGCGTGACGGGCGCGTCGTACTCAGCGTCGAAGACAGCGGTCCGGGCCTGACCGAAGCGGACCTTCTGCGGCTTGGCGAGCGATTTTTCAGAGTGCCGGGCAGCCCTGAGAGCGGCAGCGGACTGGGCTGGTCGATCGTGCGACGCATTGCGGCCGTGCACGGCCTTGAGCTGCAGGTCGAACGTTCCCCGGCGCTGGGCGGCCTCGTCGTTCGAGTCGTCTCCAAGCCGGTGATCGGCGACCCTGCAGAATGACGCGATGCACACGCCATCTGTTGTACCCTGAAAGAAGCACGCTCAACGCTGATTGATCAAGCGCAAACAAGACACGTCGCGGCGGTGCCATCGTTGAGATTTGGAGGATGCTCTCATGCCATCGACGACCCAGTACCTCAAGGACCACGTCTTTTGCCGATGCGGGCAGGCCGTCAGCCAGCTCGTCGAGAGTGGCTTGGTCGGCCGGCCAGAACTGATCAGCAGCGAGGTGGAAATCGGCGAATGGTGGCTCGTGTCAGCCGAACTTGCCGACACCTTGCGCGCCGCCGGCCTACCGATGCTGCAATTCGGAGAGCTGAACATGTGGGGCCGCTCAGCCGCCAAGACTCCCTTGAAGGACGACATCGACTTGATCAACGCGATCACCGCCAAACGCCCATGAAGCGCGCGCATTGAGCAGCCGCCCCATGCTGCCGCCCTTTGACCAATGGCTTTCAAGTACCACTGCCTCTGACGTGGTCGTGGCCCGGCATGCCAGCGACGCCGGGCTGGCCCGACGCCGCAAGCAACGCCTGGCCGATCTACTGGCCACCGCCAAGCGGGGATCGCGCTTGTACCAGCCACTGCTGAAGGATCAGGACCCTGCCCAGGTGCGCCTGCAGGATCTGCCAATCATGCACAAGTCCGACCTAATGCACCGCTTCGGTGATTGGGTCACTGATCCAGAGATTCACCTTGATGAACTGCGCTCCTTCATGGCCGACCGCACGCGCATCGGTGATCCATTCCTGGGCCGCTATGTGGTCTGGGAGAGCTCAGGCAGCAGTGGTGAGCCCGGCATCTTCATCCAAGATGCACGGGCAATGGCCGTGTATGACGCGCTTGAGGCCATACGCCGACCGCCGCTGCGGCCGCTGCAGAGGTTGATCGACCCATTCTTCCTGTGGGAGCGCAGCGTCTTCGTCGGTGCAACTGGGGGCCACTTCGCCAGCACCGTGTCGGTTGAGCGACTACGACGCCTGAACCCCGTGTTGTCGCGAAACTTGCACAGCGTTTCCTTCCTGCAGCCCACTGACCAGTTGGTGGCCGAACTGAACGCACTGGCGCCTACCATCCTCAGCACCTATCCGAGCGCGGCGGTGCTGCTCGCCGAGGAGCACCTCGCAGGTCGCCTGCACATCGCACCGCAGGAAATATGGACCGGCGGCGAGACGCTTTCCCCGGTGATGCGCAACTTCGTTCAACAGACCTTCGGATGCCCGGTGAGCAACAGCTATGGCGCATCAGAATTCCTGGCAATGGCCTCCGAGTGCCGTTGCGGCATGCTGCACCTCAACAGCGACTGGGTGATCCTCGAACCCGTGGACGAGCATGGCGAACCAGTCCCGCTCGACCAACACGGCGCCACCACCTTGCTGACCAACCTGGCAAACCATGTGCAGCCCTTGATCCGCTACGACCTGGGCGACAGCATTGCTGTGCAATCCCAGGCTTGCAAGTGTGGCTCCAGACTGCCTGTGATCGAAGTGCAGGGCCGCGCCGACGACACGCTGCGGCTCGGCCTGCCCGGTGCGCCATCCATCCGGGTGCTGCCGCTGGCCGTGACCACAGTGCTGGAAGATGACGCCGGGCTCTTTGACTTTCAACTCGTACAGCAAGGAGCGTGCGACTTGCTGCTGCGCACCAGCCTGTGTGGCGAGGCCGGCAACGCTGCCTTGCAACGCGCTCGCCAAGTGCTCGCCGCCTACCTTGAGCAGCAAGGTGTGACCGGCGTGAGCATCGAATGTCGCAACGCCGAGCCGTGCAGGCCAGAGCGCAGCGGCAAGATCCGGCGCGTGATCGCACTGTAGTCATTGGCCATTTAGCCCATGTGCTGACCACCATCGATCGAGACGTTGGCGTCAGCTCCGCTGATGCATCGATTCATTCATTTCACGAATTCATCAGCGCGATCACCTCTTCGTCGGTCGTCTGATCGAAATTTCGGTAGTGCGCGCCAACCGCACCAAACGATTGCAGTTTCGCCAGACAGATCAACTCCCCCACTTCGTCACGCAAGAAGCGCTCCACCTCCTCAGCGGGCGCAACCGGCACCGCAACAATCACGCGGGCGGGCTGCCGTTGGCGCAGTGCACGAAGGGCGGCACGCATGGTGGTGCCGGTGGCAATGCCATCATCGACCAACACCACGGTCTTGCCCTTCACAGGCACGGGCGCCCTGCCCTTCAGATAAACGCGACGCCGGCGCTCAATTTCCTCAAGTTGCTGTGGCACCGCCCGCTGCACATCTTCAAGCGACGTCCCGGTCATGGTGAGTGTTGTCTCTTCCACCTCAATCACCGGCTCCTGCGCGTCGGCCACGGCGGCCACAGCGAGTTCGGGGTTGCCGCGCGCACCGATCTTGCGCACCAGCAACAAATCAAGCGGTGCATTGAGCGCATGGGCAACCTCTACCGCCACCGGAACACCGCCGCGCGGCAAGGCCAGCACCACCGCGTCTTGAAGACCGCGCTCCCGCAGGACTGCAGCCAGCTTTTGGCCAGCATCCACTCGGTCCTCGAAAAGCTCATGCCTCATGGGCCATCTCCGTCCATGCACCGCACCAGGAACGGACACGATCAGGCCCAAGACCATCGACGCGGTTGAGAAATATCAACGGCGCGCACTCAGCCGCTGCGAAGAATGAACGATCCGAGCCACCCTGTGTCCAGGGGCGACCGGTCGACATCAAGCACCCATCGGCACCACGCATGGAACCTGACACACATGAGAAGGTGCTCTTTCTGGGTTCGCGCGCGGCCCATCCCGGCACCAGCGGCCCGATCGAGATGATCGAGACGCACATGTCCTGGGTGGTCCTGGCCGGCGATCGGGCGCTCAAGCTCAAGAAGCCGATGCGCACCGCCTGGTGCGATTTCTCGACCTTGAAGGCGCGCGAACTCAACGCCCGCGAGGAAGTGCGGCTGAACCGCCGACTCGCTCCCGACGTCTACCTGGGCCTGCTGGCGCTGCAATGGACCAACGGCCACTTCGCGTTCGCACCCGACGCCGAGGCGATGCTTGGCGGTCACACCGTCGACTGGCTGGTGCTGATGCGACGCCTGCCCGCCGAGCGCATGCTCGACCGCATGATCGCTGCTGGAACGGTCACGTCAAGCCACATCGACGCTCTGATCCAGGTACTGGCGCGCTTCTACCAGGAGACACCCCGGGCGACATTGAGCGCCGATGACTATGTGGCGCACTTTGCGAGCGAGCAGGTGCTCAATCGCGACGTACTACTGCGGCCAGACTTTGAGCTCACTGGCGCGATGGCGACACTCGACGCCTTCGACCAGGCCATTGCTGAACACGCTCAGTCCCTGCGAGAACGTGTGCTGCAGGGTCGACTGCTCGACGGCCATGGCGACCTGAGACCCGAGCATGTGTGCCTGTTGCCCAGGCCGGTCATCATCGATGCATTGGAGTTCAATGCGTCGCTGCGACAGGTCGATCCGCTCGACGAGCTGGTGTTTCTCGGTCTCGAATGCGAACTCGCCGGCGCGCCGTGGATTACCGCGCACTTGTTGTCGCGCTACGGCGCAGCGCTCAACGACCCGGCACCGGCTGCATTGGTGCGGTTTTACACCGCCAGCCGCGCGCTGCTGAGAGCCCGCCTGTGTGCAGCGCACCTGATCGACCCCGCCACCTGCATCCCCAGCAAATGGCTGCCTCGCGCCCAGCACTATCTCGATCGGACGCACCAAGCGCTGCAACATCCCCTCAGCGTCGCCATGCCCCATGGCTCTGCCTGAGCGCATCTGCGAACAAGGGTGCGCTTGAGGCAACGTGCATTTTTTTGCGCAATCCGCTGCCATCGGGCACGCGAAACGGGGGCACCGAATCGCTGATCACCACCTGCGCAATGCGGTCGTCGAGCAGCACACTCGACGCCGGGTCGATGAACAAGCCATGCGCCGCGCAAGCGATCACGCTGCGTGCGCCCGCTTCATGCAAGGCCGTGGCGGCACGCAGCATGGTGTCCCCGCTGGCAATCAGGTCATCAAGCAACAGCACCGTTGCCCCCTCAACATCGCCCGCCACAAGGTTCATGCTGCTCAGTACGCCAGCGCTGCGCCGCTTGTCAACCATCGCGAATCCGACCGGGCGCGCCAACTGCTCTTCAAGAAACTCACGCCACAACTGGGCTCGCTTGACGCCACCGGGGTCTGGCGAGGCCACGGCAATCGGCCCTTTCGCAGCAGCCTCCTTCGCCACCGCATGGAAAGCCCGATGCACAGGGATGTGTTGCGTCATGCAGCGAAACGCATTCTGAAAGGCCGCCACGTTGTGCACCTCCAGCACGATGACCTGGTCGGTGCCGACCGCCTCGAACATCTGCGCCACGTAGCGCAGGCTCACAGGGTCGTACGGCTTGGTCTGCCGATCCTTGCGCGCATAAGCCAGATAGGGCACCACGGCGGTCACCTGCCCGGTGCCGTGCTCTCGCAGCGTGGCAATGAACATCAGCAGGCTGCACAACTTATCGTGGGGACTTTCAATCGAACCCCCATGCAGGCTTTGAATCACATAGACATCGGCGCCTCGCGGGTCGACCAACGGCCTGAGCTTGCGTTCACCGTCGGGGAAAATTCTCTCCTCGTGCGGCGCGATGGGTTGGTCGAGTTCGGCGGACAGGGCCTGCGCGAAATCGGTATTCTGATCAAGCGAGAAGATCAGCATGATGGCGCACCTCCATGGTCCGGCGCACCCCAACACGTGGCGGCGAACGCTGTGACAAAGCGCGCCAGATCGGTGGCCTCCAGACGGTCGATGCCGCCAGCTCGTGCACGACCTCTCCCACCGAAGTGGCGGCACAAGCCATGGGTACCTGAAGGCATAGCGAGCGGCGCCCGAACGCTGACCACATAGCCCCCACTTCGGTGCGGCCTGAGCACGGCATGGGCAATTTTCGGATTGGCGTTGCTCAGCTCGTTCGCCAGACTACCGATAACCCGGCGGCTCCACGGCTCATCAGGCAGAACGTACACGCTGCCGCTGCCATCTTGCCAGTGCGGTGGATAGGCCAATGCCTGACGCAGGTCGGTGCGACGCTGCGCATCAATTTCATCGGCGATGCTGTCATGCGCCAGCATGTCTCTCGGATCCTGGTAGCGCGCCATGACGGCATACAAGCGCGCCGGGGCGATGCGAACGTCATGCTCGTCGTCACCATAGGCGTTGTAATTGATCGCCTCGCCAAGTCGGCGCAGTTCGGCACTGTCCTGAGCGCCAAAGCCCCAATCCATGGCCAACCGATCGGCAATGGGCGCGAGGTTGTCGCCATAGGCTCCGACCAGGGCCCATGCGTGAAAGGCCCCGCCGATTCGGCGATCGACGAGCAGACTCGTGCAGACATTGCCCGCGCAATCGACATGGGCTTCAAGCAAGGCATGAGACGGGATGTCACTCACCTCATGGTGATCAAAATAGCGCACATGCACGCCAGCCTGGATCAAATTCAAGAGGGCCGCACGATTGCGGTGCATGGACAAGTCGAACACATTGACCTCGTCGCCAGCGCTCGCCTGTACGCGCTCAAGCAACTCAATGTCGCGCTTCATCCCGGTCAGCAAAGTGGCTGGCGCTGGCTCGTACAGCCGCCACTGCAACGCAGCGCACAGGCCGTCCGCATCGCCATTGCAGACGTCAAATCGATGCGCCATCATTCTTCCTGGAGATGTGGCGGCGATCCTCCCTCAGCAGGCTCGCCGGTTTCTGGGTCGATCCAGTCAGCAATGCCGATATCGCGCTCAGCCTCCTGCAGCTCCAGGCCGGGCGACAAAGCCTGCTCATTGGCAGCGTCCCGATCGACCTGAGCCAGCTCGTAGCTCTCAAAGGGGCCGAACTCCTGATTCCCATCGGTGTCCTGCCAATAGTAGCCATCAGGCCGCTCAAAGATCAGCGGCGAACTGATCTCAGACTCAGGCGCAACGCTGGGCGCCGGCTTCCTTGCCTTCTTCTTTTCTGCAGGTGTCGATGGGTGCCTCATGACGATGTACTCCTGTTGAAAACCACACTCACATGAGCCTGAAATCGGCGTGGGGATGCCGCTCCCCCACCTTGCCAAGCGCGGCCTGCACGGCTTCATCCACGGTCTTGATCCATTCAAAATGCAAGGCATCGCGCACGCTTTGCGGCACGTCACGCAGGTCTTTCTGATTGCGCGCGGGCAGCAGCACGGTGTGTAATCCGGCGCGTTGCGCGGCCAGCACCTTGTCCTTGACACCGCCCACGGGCAGCACCAAGCCCCGCAGGCTGATCTCGCCAGTCATGGCCACCTCGGGGCGCACCGCGCGGTGAGTGAACAGTGAAGCGAGCGCGACAAACATGGCCACACCGGCGCTCGGCCCATCCTTGGGGATTGCCCCTGCCGGCACGTGCACATGCACATCAATGGCCTCGAACATCGCCGCAGCAATGCCCAGTTCGCTGGCACGGGACTTGACCAAGGTCAGCGCGGCTTGAGCACTCTCCTTCATCACGTCGCCAAGCTGCCCAGTGAGGATCAAGCGGCCTGTGCCGGTCACGCGCGTCGCCTCGATGAACAGAATATCGCCGCCCACCGGCGTCCAGGCCAGCCCTGTGGCCACACCGGGCAGGCCGCTGCGCAAGGCCGTTTCGTGCTCGAAGCGCGCCGGACCCAGAATGGGCTCCAGGTCTGGCGCATCAACGCGCACATGGTTGCTGGTGCCTTCGGCGATCTGCATCGCTGAGTGGCGCATCACACGACCGATCTCGCGTTCAAGCTGCCGAACACCGGCTTCACGGGTGTGCTCGGCCACCATCACGCGCAAGGCATCCAGCGTCAATTCGCACTGGTCGTCGCGCAGGCCGTTGTGCTCAAGCTGGCGCTTCAGCAGGTAGCGCTGCGCAATCTGCAGCTTTTCTTCCTGCGTGTAGCCCGGCAATTCAATGACTTCCATGCGGTCACGCACCGGTGCCGGCACGTTGTCGATGACATTGGCGGTCGCGATGAACACCACGCGGCTCAGGTCGAAGGGCACGCCAAGATAGTTGTCTCGGAAGGTCGCGTTCTGCTCCGGGTCCAGCACTTCCAGCAGCGCTGCGGAGGGGTCGCCGTGCGCGCTGGCCGAGACCTTGTCGACCTCGTCGAGCATCATCACGCAGTTGCGTGCGCCGGCCTTTCTGATCTGCTGCACGATCACGCCCGGCATGGCGCCGATGTAAGTGCGGCGATGCCCGCGGATCTCGGCCTCGTCATGCACGCCGCCCAGCGAGACGCGCACAAACGGCCGCTGCAGCGCCCTCGCGATGCTCTGCCCCAAGGAGGTCTTGCCAACGCCTGGCGGGCCGACGAAACACAGGATGGGCGCGCGGCCGTTTGGATTGAGCTTGCGCACCGCCAGGAACTCGACGATGCGCTGTTTGATGCGCTCCAGCCCGAAGTGATCCGCTTCCAGGGTTTGTCGGGCGGCACTCAGGTCGATCGGCGCTTCCTCGGCCAGCGTCCAAGGCAGCTCGGTCATCCATTCAAGGTAGGTGCGCAGCATCGAATATTCACCCGACGCCTCCGCCATGTGCTGCAGGCGTTTAAGCCCCTTGCGCGTTTGCTCCTCAATGTCGACCGGCATGCCCGCTTCACTGATCGCCTCGTCCAGGCGCTCGACCTCCTGCGCGCTTTCGGCGTCCTCGCCAAGCTCTTTCTGGATGGCCTTGAGCTGCTCACGCAGCAGGTATTTTCGCTGGCGGTCGTCAAGCTGCTCCTTGGTGCGCTCACCAATCTCTCTGGACAAGCGCAGCACCTCAATGCGGTGCGAAACGATCTCCAGCAACTTCTGCAACCGCAGCTCGACATCCAGCGTTTCCAGCAACTGCTGCTTCTGCACGACTTCCGCATCGAGCAGGCTGGCAGCAATGTCGGCCAGTTGTGCGGGGTCTTCCGTCACCTGCAGGGCATGGCCCAGTTCAGCCGGAACGCCGGGCAACATCGACAAAATCTCGGTGACACGCTCGCGCAACTGTACGGCCAGCGCTTCGGCCGGTGTTGACACGCGTTCCGACGCAGCGATGCGCTCGATGCGAGCGGCGAGGAAGGGATAGCCGTCCAGCAGCTCAAGGATGCGAAAGCGCTGCAAGCCCTGAACCACGGCATGGTCGACATTTTCGCCAGCGCCAATGTGGCGAACCACCTTGGACAGCGTCCCGATGTCGCACAAATCCTCGCGCCCCGGGTCATCGGTTTCAGGATCCTTCTGAAGCACGATACCCAGAGGCGCCCTGGCCTGGATCGCGTACTTCAGCGCGGCCACCGACTTCAGGCGCCCGACGCTGATCGGCACCAGCACATGCGGAAAGAGCACCACATTGCGCATCGGTATCAGCGCGATGACGCCCTCGGGCAAGGCACCATTTGAAACAGAGGTGTCGGGACTCATGGGGAAGGCCCACTCAAGCGGCCCGAGGCGACCAGGTCGCCGGGCGCATGACCAGTGAGCTGTCCTCGGCGGTCTGAACCGCCTGGCCAAAGGCCTGCAGCCGACCGGCACAACTGCCGTCCTCGACCTCATGTGACGTGAACGCCGTGCTCATTAAGGGGGAGCGACCCAACAGGTGCCCGATTTCGGCCACCGCATTGGGCGCGCCGCTCCCCCCCATCACCGAAATCACCGCCACGTCCCTCAGTTGATCGCGATTCGAGGTCACAAAGGTTCGGATCGGCCCGGCCAGGCGATAGGCCCAAATCGGAGATATCAGCACGACGGCGTCGTATTCGCGCAAAGTCGGACCGATCTCGCTGATTGCCGGCCGGCGCCGAAAGAACGAGTCCATCAGACATCGCCACGTGCCCGTCCACCCGCTGCGCGGCTGGGATTCCCGCACCTCGGCCATCGGCCATGACTGCATGCCGCATAGCATCTTCCCCAGGAGACGGGACGTTCCCGTGTAGGAATAAGTGACGACCAGGATCTTGCTCATGGCTGACCTCCGTTAGTCATACGACCCGACTATAGGAAGTGACTCACACCGAGCATTGCGCTGCGTCAATCCAGGAAGGCCCACATGGCGCGAGGCTTACGCTGCTCGCTTCAAAGGAGATTGCCATGAACCTGTTGTCCATCGCCAACCGCACTGTGGCCATCGCCCTGCCCGAGACCCCGGTGAGCGCCGCCGCGCAGATGATGCGCGAACGGCACGTTGGCGCGCTGGTGCTGATGAGCTCGAAACGAGAAGATGCCATCCCAGTGGGGCTTGTCACCGACCGGGATCTCGTCGTCGAAATTTTGGCGCAGGAGGTGGACCCCGAAATGGTGACCATTGGCGACATCACCCTAGGCCGGCTGGTGACCGCCCACATGGACGACACCTTGTTCGAGGGCATGGCTCAAATGAGCACGGAAGGCGTGAGGCGCCTGGTGATTGTGGACGACTTAGGGGCGCTGGTCGGACTTGTCGCCATGGACGACATCATCGTGGCGCTGTCCGGGGCGCTGTCTGTGTTGGCCAAGGCCATTCAAACCGAGATCGGCACCGAGCGCCGCGAGAGGTCCGCCTAAACATCGGGCCAGCCATTGATCTTGTCAGCCAATGGCTGCCAGGCCTGCGGACAAGCCCAATGAGACAGCGGCAGTGACGCGTCGCAGAACATGGCCTGCGCACATTCGGTCGGCAACAAGGCTTCCTGCTCGGAAATTTGCCGATTCAACACGCGCAGGTCGGCATCGGAAGCGTCGTCCGCAGCAGCCCGGCGCAGCTCCATGCGTTCACGCAAGAGGGCCTCAGGCGCTTCGCAATGGACGATGGCAAACGGGATGTCGGCGCGATCTGCGACCTCCCTGAACCGCTCGCGTTGCGCGTGCTTGAGGAAGGTCGCGTCGACCACGGCGAAATAGCCCGCACGTGCAATGCCCTCGGCCAGCTTGGCCAGCTCGGCGTAGGTTTTCTCTGACGCCTCAGGCGCGTAAAGCTGGGCGACCCGGCTGGCGTCGGGCCGATCGAGTGCGCTCAAGCCATGCAGGCGCTTGCGCTCAACGTCCGATCGCAGGCGGATCGCCCCCCACTGCTCAATGAGGTGCTGCGTCAGCGCCGTCTTGCCGCTTGCGGCCAGACCATGCGAGATGATGATGCCCCGCTTGAACGGTTTGGTCATTACTCGCAACAGGTCGACATAGCACCGTCCAGGGTCATCGCCCGGCGCGGCCCCGCCGCTCACTGCGTGGTCAGTCAGGCGCGCCACCTTCAGCCGCACGGCGGCGCGGTAGCCGACGTAATAGCGCAGCAAAGGCACGGCGGCGTAATCCCCGGTGGCCTCCAGATAGCGGTTCAGCACGCGCCAGGCCAACACCGAGGCTCCACGTGCGTGCAGATCCATGATCAGGAAAGCCAGGTCGTTGATCACGTCCACGCAGCGCAGATGGCGGTTGAATTCCAGGCAGTCAAACAAGGTGACCCGGCTGTCGACCAGGCAGACATTGGCCAGGTGCAAGTCGCCATGCCCGTCACGCACGAATCCACCATCATGACGCGCCGAGAACAGCGCCCCCAGCCGCGCCTCCTCTCGGTCATTCCATTGCGAGTAACGCTGAATGACCGCGCGCTCGTCGGGGTCTCTGGCCAGGTTGATCAACTGCGCCACGTTTTCACCGCTGGCGCGACGCACGTCATCAGGCGTGCCAAAGCCCCCTTCCCTGACCACCGCAATGCGGGCGTGGAAATCCACGATGGCATCTGCCAGCTCGTCCGCCAGCCCGGGCGTCAGGCGCCCGGCGGCCAGCAACTCGTCCAAGCGCGCACCGGGTGCGAAGCGCCGCATCCGAACCGCATACTCCTTCGCTCTGGGTGCGCCATCGTGCTTGGGTTCCAGGGCCAATGGCAACAGTTGGCCCTCATCCCCGATGCCGACCACGTCCTGATAGAGTTGCGGCGCCGTGCGGCGGTTGAGCCGCAACTCTTCTTCGCAAGCCCATCGCCGCGAACTCAAGGCGCGGAAATCCACAAAACCGAGATCCGCCGCTTTCTTGATCTTGTAGGCATGGCGTGGAGTGAGCAACACATGGCTGATGTGGGTTTGCAGCAGTTCCACCGGACCGCCTTCGTCCGATTGCAAATGGCCCGCCAAGCGCCGAACCAGCGATTCCTGCACAGCCAGCAAAGCATCGGCCGGGTCATCCAGAACACCCATGGTCACCCCTTGCTGCTCGGAAAGCGAGCCCCTTCATGGTTGCCCTCCACGGCGATTCTTGGGTTGACGAGCATCAATCCATCTCGTCCGTCTCAGCCGGACACTCGTTTGGCGGTCTTGCACCTCAACAAGGAAACACATCATGAAAAAGGAATGGATCCTCATTGCCAACGCGTCCATGGCCCGGCTCTTCAGCCGCGAGTCGGACCACGACCCGCTGGTGCCGCTGAACACCTTCGAACACGTCGAAAGTCGGCTCAAGTCGAGTCAGCTGGGGGATGACCGTGTGGGCCATGGATCATCCGATACCCGCCCTGGCGGCGTGAGCTTTGAGCCGCGCATGAGCCCTCAACGCAAGCAACACCTGCAATTCGCACACACCCTGGCGCAACGCTTGGATGAAGGGCTCAACAACGGCGAGTGCAAGCAAGTCACACTGTACGCGTCGAGCCCCTTCCTCGGCGAACTGAAGGGGCAGTTGAGCCCGGCAGCCAAGAAGGCCCTGCGCAGCGCCGTCGACATCGATCTGACCAGCTTCGGCTTACGCGAACTGGAAGAGCGCATTGCGCATGAACTGCAGGCGCATCATCCACAACCTTGAGCGCAGGTCAGGCTATGGCGCCCCGGCAACCTGCCGAATCGCCTGCACTGTTTCCCTGACGATGATGTCGATGCCCAAGCGACCCAGCTCAGGGCTGGCACGACGCGGGTCGCCGTATGCGCCCTCGGCCAAGGTGGGCTTGCTGGCGACATGAAGCCGCTCTGCGCGCACCAGATTTGGCGCCAGCGCCATAGAAAGAGAGGTGTCCAGCAACCCGGCATGGGTGCCTATTTCTTCACGCGTGTAGCCACGCCGCTGAAGTTCGGCGGCGAAATCCACCTGCGCGGCACGGTAATACGCCTCAATCGCATGAGCGCGCACCGACGTGGCAGCCCACTGCCGGTTCAGTTTCGCCTCGACCCGCTTGAGCGACTGCTGGTAACCGCCGTGTTCGCCCAAAAAAACAATGCGCTTGAACCCATGTTGTTTGAAACCCTGAGCAGCCGACTCCAGCATCGCCTCGAACACCGGCTCAGGCACCGTGATCGTGCCAGGAAAACGCATGTGCGCCGTTGGCGGATCGATCCTGCCTTCCGGCACATAAGCCACCACCGGCGCCACCAGCGCATGCCCCAGTGTGCGGGCGATGCGTTCGGCCAAGAGGCGCGCACGAACGTTGTGCTTGCCCAGCGCCATGTACGGCCCGTTTTGCTCCGTGCCACCGATCGGGACAAGGATGGTGGTCGAGCCGGTGCGCACCTGTTCGCGCAGTTCGGTCCAGGTCAGGTCTTCCAGGTTGACGCTGCCTGCGCCCATGGCATCTTGCGCATGCGCAGACACCACGGTTGCCAGTGCCATGGCACAAATCAACCAGCGTGCCCTAGTCCGCATCAGTGAGCCCCCGCGCTCTTGGGGCGCCAGTCGCGGTACACATCCAGGTCGAAACCATCGGGGTAGTTCAGATAGCCCTGAGCGTGGCCCTTCTTGTCAGTCTCGCCATACTGCCAAATGATCTGCTTGGTGGCCCGATCAATCACGATCACGCGCTCACGCAGGTCGTCGGCGACGATGATGTCGCCCGTGTCGGGCAACTCACGCGCCAATGAGGACTTGGTGAGCATGCCCTCGCCGGACTTGACGCGGTACTCCCAGCTCACCTTGCCGGTGAGTGGGTCAAAAATCACCACGCCACCGGGCTCGGCAAAATCAGCCACGATCACCTGTCCGTCCTTGGTCATGAAAGCATCGGAGGGATAACTCACGCCCGGCGCCTGCACAGTCCACAGCAGCTTGCCTTCGCGCGTGATGCGCGAGATCCAGGAGCCGCGAATCTCGGACACCAGGATGTCACCATTGGGCAGCGGCGTAGCGCCATTGGGCGAATGGAGAGTGCGCGGAGGGTCGTGTCGACAATTACCGCTGCGGCCCCATTCGGTGGTGATCTTGCTGGTCTTGGGGTCGATGATCAGTACGCGACAGTTGCGGATGTCGGCCGTCAGGAAGCTCCCGTCCTCCATCAGGTGGGCGTCATCGGGGTAGTTCAGTCGCTGCCCCTTACCCGGCACATTGGGTTGACCAAAGGTCCACGTGATGGCGCGCGTGTAGTAATCGACGATGTGCACGTCGTAGTTGTCCTCTTCACTCACCGCCAGACGCGTGCCATCGTGCGAGAAGTTGACGTCCTCGTTGCCACGGTAAACATCCAGGTTCGGCGATGCGAACTCCCAGACGATGCGCTTGTCCGGCGTGACCTCAATGAGCCGGTTATTGCGCCGGTCGGCGATCACGATCGGGTAAGGCAGGGGCTTGCCCCAGGATGGCACGGGCTTGCGCCGATTGCCGGTCACTGGCGGCATGGGGGGCAGTGTCACGCCGCTCGACACGATGCCTGCGCCGAGCATGTCCTTGGTGACACGGACAGGCCTGTCCTCAGGCGCGGCCGCCTGGGTTGGCCATGACGCGCCAATGCAGGAAAGCAATGCCAGGACACCGATGGCACGGCGCAGAGGCTGGTTTTTCAATGTGGGCATTCTCGATCTCTCACAGAGGTTTGAGGGTATGAATTCTCCAGCGCTGTCCAAGCCTCGGCACTGCGCCAGATCATGCTTTTGCGGGTATGCATCAGCGTGACACCACAATCGTCTGCGCGTCGTCGGCGTGCTCAAGGAGCAGCGTGCGAACACGGCCTTGCCACAGAAACTGGCAGAGCGTCACGTCCTCGGCCGTGGCGGTGCCATCAAGGCAGCGCGGCATCAGCCCCGCAAGCCGTGGGTCGGCCGGCACGCGATCGATTCGGGCCGACACACTGACGGCCTGGGCTGTGTCGACCCGTGTGAAGCGAATCTGGGCTGGCATGTCCACGTCGAAGGCAATCAACCGACGCCGATCAAACCGGCCGCCGATGCCCTTGAAACCGGTGTCGTCGGCCGCGCCAGTCAGGAAGCTCACGACGTTGGCCACCACACCCGTCACCCCCTCAAGCCGGTCCTTGCGCACCTCGACCCGAATGCCGCCACGCGCCGGCAGCGCATCGGGGTACAGCGCTGCCAGGGCTGCGCGCGTCATCAGGTAGGCCGACGCAACGGTCGGGCACGAATGTCCCGCCAGCTTCACGACGTCGGCGTAGCAATATTCGATGATCCCGTCCGGCGGCGCACCAAGAAACGCGGCGAGTGGGTCACGCACAGTGATGCGAGGAGCGGCCTCGAAGAACTCGGGAAACTGCATGGTCATCTCATCCGAAGGTGGTTTACCGAGGTTATCACCAGGCAGCGCCACCTGCCTTTCAGGGTCTTACGTGACGGACAATTATCCCCAGTGATTCGACAAGGGTGACCATGCAAGACACATCGTGGATAAAGAGCCTTGGGCCTGGCTTGGTGACCGGCGCGGCCGACGATGATCCCAGCGGCATCGCGGCTTATTCTCAGGCGGGCGCCCAGTTCGGTTTTTCGATGCTGTGGACCATCTGGCTAACCTACCCGCTGATGGTCGCGATTCAGCTCATCAGCGCGCGCATCGGGCGCGTGAGCGGCCACGGCTTGTCCAGCAACATGCGCACGCATTACCCCGCGTGGCTGCTTTACGGGATTGTTGGCCTGCTGGTGTTGGCCAACACGATCAATATTGCGGCCGACATCGCCGCCATGGGAGAGGCGCTGCGCCTCATTGTCGGGGGCAACGCCCATGTGTACGTGATTTTCTTTGGCGTGTTCTCGGCTGCTCTGCAGGTGCTTGTTCCCTACACGCGCTATGTCCACATCCTCAAGTGGCTGACGCTGGCCCTGCTGGCCTATGTCGGCACGGTGTTCGTGGTTCACGTCCCGTGGGCCGAGGTCTTGATGCAAACGTTCGCACCGCACTTGTCAATGAAGTCGGAATACATCACCACCGTTGTGGCCGTGTTCGGCACCACCATCAGCCCTTACCTGTTCTTCTGGCAGGCCTCTCAAGAGGTCGAGGAGCAGAGAACCCACCCGGGTGAGTTGCCCCTCAAGGGCGCGCTGGAGCAGGCCGATGCCGCATTGCATCGCATCAAGGTGGACACCTCCATCGGCATGGCCTTTTCCAATCTCGTGGCTTTCTTCATCGTGCTGACCACGGCAGTCACGCTGAACTTGAACGGCATCACCGACATTCAGACCTCCGCGCAAGCGGCCAGTGCTTTGCGCCCGATCGCCGGCGAGTTTGCCTTCATGCTGTTCAGCCTGGGCATCATTGGCACCGGCCTGTTGGCCGTGCCGGTACTCGCCGGTTCAGCGGCTTACGCCATGGCCGGCGCATTCAAATGGGAAAGTAGCCTCGAACTCAAGCCATCGGCCGCCAGGAAGTTCTACAGCGTCATCGTGCTGTCGACCCTCACCGGCGTGGCCATCGGCTTCACCCCCATCGACCCGATCAAGGCCCTGTACTGGAGCGCGGTCATCAACGGCGTGATTTCGGTGCCAATCATGGTCGTCACCATGCTGATGGCGTCACGCTCGGACATCATGGGACCGCTCGTGCTCAAACCCCGACTCAAGGCGGTGGGGTGGCTGTGCACCGGCACCATGGCGGTGGCCGTCGTGGCGATGTTCCTCACACTCTAAACGTCCGCATGAAATACTTCTGCTAAACCACGAACGCCGCGGGGAATGGAGCGAAAAATATCGCCGGGGCGCTGGGTAATCACTTCATCTTCGACGGCAACTTGATTGTCTCGCCAGCCACCATGAAAGCGCCCTTCCCCCGGTGATGAAGAGTGCGCGGGTCCTTGAAGGCCGGGTCGATCCACGCCTTGAGCACCTCAAGCACAAAGAAGTTGTAGCGGTTCACGAGGCGCCCGTCGACCACCCGGCATTCCAGGTTGGCGTGGCACTCAGCAATCAAGGGTGCCCCAACCAGGGCAGCTGGCACCGGCGTCAAACCACAAACTTTGAACTTGTCCACCCGCCGACCCGAAGTGTTGCCGCAACGGACGACCTGTGCCGCCAACTCCACCGTCGGAATGTTGAGCACGCATTCGCGTGTCGCCTTGAGCGCATCGAAGCTGAAATCGCGACTACTGACGACACACCCCACCAGTGGCGGCTCGAACTCCATCATCGTGTGCCACGACATGGTCATGACGTTGGCGTGGCCTTTATGCGCCGTCGAAAGCAGCACCACCGGTCCCGGCTCCAACAAACCGTAGACCTTGGACAAGGGCAAGGCGCGCTTGCTCAATCCAACGCCCCTTTTTGCTGCGCCTTTTTGTACGTCCCCATCAGCTCCGCTGTGGCAAGCACGTGCTGCTTCATCGCGTGTTCCAGATCCGCCTTGGTCGGCATGTGGAGGTCCACCAGCGTGGTGTCCAGTGCGTACAGCTTGAAGAAGTAGCGGTGGCGGCCAATCGGGGGGCACGGACCGCCGTACCGGGTGCGATTCCAATCGTTCAGCCCCTCTCGCGTGCCAGTGGGGAGCGGCTGGCCGCCTTCGGCCAGTCCGGTGATGCCAGGGGGGATGTCGATCAGCACCCAGTGCACCCAGGTTGTTTTCGGCGCAGCCGGATCCGGCGCATCCGGGTCGTCGACGATCAAGGTCAGGCTCTTGGTGTGGGGCGGGACACCGCTCCAGCTCAATGGCGGCGAGATATCCTGGCCCTCGCAGGTGTAGCGCACCGGAATGTCACCGTGATGGGCAAAAACGGTCGAGGTCAGGTCCATGACTCATCTCCTTGCTCGCCATGCGCGAGCGCCAAAGCTGCACCCTGTCGGGCAGCCTAGCAGTTCATCGCCACGCAGCCAAGCGGCCGCTCGAAACCTTGCGTGAGCGCAAGCCCCAGACGGGCCCCGGTGCGAAGATTTTTCATCAAAAAGCACACCAGAACGTCGCGCAATGAAGGGAATCCTGATGCTCCATGAACACATCACCATCGGACCACTGGCACTAGCCGGTGAACTCATCCTGCCCGGCAATGCGTGTGGTCTTGTCATATTTGCCCACGGCAGTGGCAGCAGCCGTCTGAGCCCGCGCAATCGTTTCGTGGCCCAGTCTTTACATTGGCGAAGGCTCGGCACCCTGCTGTTTGATCTGCTGACCGAGGCTGAAGCCGAGGATCGGACCAACGTTTTCAACATCCCGCTGATGGCGCACCGACTCGCTCAGGCCATCGACTGGGCACGCCTGCAAGATGACCGGATCGCTGCGCTGCCAATCGGTCTGTTCGGCGCCAGCACGGGAGCCGCAGCGGCACTCGTCACCGCCGCCGAACGGCCGAAAGATGTGTCTGCCGTGGTGTCGCGCGGCGGTCGACCCGACCTGGCCTCGACCGAACTTGAGCGTGTGCGCGCGCCCACCTTGCTGATTGTCGGGGGGGCCGATCCCGAAGTGCTTCGCTTGAACACGCAAGCGTATCGGCTGCTCAATTGCGAGAAGCGGCTGGAGGTGGTGCCACGGGCCACGCATTTGTTCGAGGAGGCCGGCACCTTGGAGCAAGTGGCCGAGGCCGCGCGCGACTGGTTCGCCAGCCACCTCACCAGTCCGTCCGCGAGCAAGGCGCCGAATTGACGTGGCTGGCTACTCAGGACGCAGGGAAGTTGCCGCCTCAGCCCGCTGCTGGCGCCAGGCCGCCGGATTGATGCCGGTCCATTCCCTGAAGGCGTGGCTGAATGAGCTTTGCTCTTGATATCCCAGCAGAAACGCGATCTCCGTCAGTGTCAGCGTGGCATTTTCTAGGTAGTGTTTGGCCAGTTCAATCCGGGTGGAATTGAGCACAGACTGAAAATTAGTGTCGGCATCCCCAGCACGCTCGCATCTATCAGGAACTCTACGACTGCGTGTATCAGCGCATGTACAAACAGCTCAAGCCGCTGTACCAAGAGATCGCACGCATCACCGGGTATCCCGCAGCACTGTGAGCCACGGGGGCCTGAGCGCACCGCGTTATTCTTGCGTAGATCCATTTTCGTCAACCGAGATTGAGGAGCTCATCATGCCGGTGAGAACAAACATGGCTTGCGTCACCCACGGAGCCGGCGGTCCGCCTTCCGTGCTGATGTTGAGCGAGTCAGCAGTGCCCCAATGCGGCCCTCAGGATGTCCTCATCCGCGTGGCATTCGCGGGTGTCAACCGACCCGACATCGCGCAGCGGCAAGGCAGCTACCCCCCACCGGCGGGCGCCTCACCGCTTCTCGGACTTGAAGTCTCGGGCGAGGTTGCTGCAGTGGGTGAGCAGGTGACCCGGTGGCGCCTGGGCGACCGGGTGTGCGCGCTGACCAACGGCGGAGGCTATGCGCAATACGCCACCGCCCCGCAAGGCCAGGCGCTTCCAGTGCCCAAGGGCCTGTCGCTGCTGGAAGCCGCCGCCCTGCCCGAAAACCACTTCACCGTCTGGAGCAACGTATTCGAGCGCGGCGCTCTGCGAGCGGGCGAATCCTTGCTGGTGCATGGTGGCTCCTCCGGCATTGGACTGACCGCCATCCAGCTCGCACACGCCAGGGGGGCAACCATCTTCACCACCGTAGGCAATCAAGAAAAAGCCGATGCCTGTACGCGTCTCGGCGCCGATGCAGCCATCAATTACAAAGAAGAGGATTTCGTCGAACGCGTGGCGCAATTAAGCAACGGCCGAGGTGTCGACGTGATCCTGGACATGGTCGGTGGCGACTACGTGCCCCGCAATCTAGAGGCCTTGGCCGAAGACGGTCGACTGGTCCAGATTGCGTTTCTCCACGGCGTGAAGGCACAGATCAATTGCGCGACCCTGGTGATGAAGCGCCTGACCTTCACCGGCTCAACATTGCGCCCGCGCACCGCTGACGAGAAGGCACACATCGCGAGCCAATTGAGCCAACAGGTCTGGCCCCTGCTGGAGTCTGGGCAAGTCCGAACGGTGATTCATGAGGTCTTCGACCTGGCCGAAGTGGCCCAAGCGCACGAACTGATGGAGTCGTCGCGGCACATCGGCAAAATCATGCTGAAGGTGGCCGGGGAGTAATTGGCCAGTGGTTGCCATGCCCCAGAAATGAAAAACGGGGCACAAGGCCCCGCATTCACTAGCTTTTTGGCGGAGACGAAGGGATTCGAACCCTTGATGCGCTTTTGGCGCATACTCCCTTAGCAGGGGAGCACCTTCGGCCACTCGGTCACGTCTCCAGCACCAGCGAAGATTGTAGCGGCAAAACCGCCAAAACATCCCCACCGCGCTTAAAACAACGGTTGAAATCAGCCGCGAGGCTCTTCCAGCCCGAACGCCTTGTGCAGGGCACGCACGGCCAGTTCCATGTACTTCTCGTCCAGCACCACCGAGGTCTTGATCTCGCTGGTCGTGATCATCTGGATGTTGATGTTTTCTTCAGCCAGGCAACGGAACATGGTGCTTGCGATACCCGAATGGCTGCGCATGCCAATGCCCACGATGGAAACCTTGCAGATCTTGGGGTCGCCCACGACCTTTTGCGCCCCCAGAGCGGGCACCACCTTGGCTTCCAGCAACTCAAGCGTGCGCGCATAGTCGTTGCGGTTCACGGTGAACGAGAAGTCGGTTTTGCCATCGTGAGACACGTTCTGAATGATCACGTCGATGTCAATGTTGGCCTCGGCCACCTTGCCCAGGATCTGGTAGGCAATGCCCGGGGTATCTGGCACACCGACCACGGTGATTTTGGCTTCATCGCGCGTGAAGGCGATGCCCGAGACAACGGCTTGTTCCATTTTTTCGTCTTCCTCAAAGCTGATCAGGGTGCCCGACGAGGCTTCTTCGTCGAGTGGAATATCCCAGGGCGTGAAGCTGGAGAGCACGCGCAAAGGCACACGGTATTTGCCGGCGAACTCCACCGAACGGATCTGCAGCACCTTGGAGCCCAGGCTGGCCATTTCCAGCATTTCCTCAAAGCTGATGCTCTTAAGGCGCCGTGCATCGGGCACCACACGGGGATCGGTGGTGTAGACGCCATCCACATCGGTGTAGATCAGGCATTCGGCCGCCTTCATGGCCGCCGCAATGGCCACCGCCGAGGTATCCGAGCCGCCTCGGCCCAGTGTCGTGATGTGACCTTCGGGGTCAACGCCCTGAAAACCGGTGACCACCACCACTTTGCCCGCAGCCAGATCGGCGCGCACACGGGCATCGTCAATGCTTTCGATGCGCGCTTTGGTAAAGGACGAATCGGTCTTGACCGGCACCTGCCACCCCGCATAGCTGACGGCCTCCAGGCCTTCGGCTTGCAAAGCGATGGACAAGAGCCCCACCGACACCTGCTCGCCGGTCGAGGCGATCATGTCCAGTTCGCGGGGGCTGGGGCGCTCGGAGATTTCCTTGGCCAGGCCAAGCAGGCGGTTCGTGTCGCCGCTCATGGCCGAGGGCACGACCACCAGTTGGTGGCCGGCGCGCACCCACTTCGCCACGCGTTTGGCCACGTTGCGAATGCGCTCGGTCGAGCCCATCGACGTGCCGCCGTATTTGTGAACAATCAGTGCCATGTCAGATTTTGGAAGAAAAAAGGTCGCAGAACCAAACCCATGATTTTAGCCCGACCCACACTCGCCGCAAGCAAACACAGGCGTGAAGCGTGGCTAGATTGTCAGATCATCCACCCAAGTGAGGGTCACCAAGGGCTCATCGGAATGCCCCCACGCACGCGCATCCAAGCCCAACCCCCGCACATAGATCAATCGGTCGCACGCAACGATGAGCGGGCCAGCACGCTCCCACTCCGGCACCGCCTCGGCCTGAAACTGCTTTCTGAGCGAGCGCGCCGGACGCTTGGGTCCCAGCTGAAAGTTTTCGCCACCCTGGCGGGATCGCAGCGTGACCTGCCCCAGTTGCGACAAAGCCACCCCGTCTGCGAGCACCGGCGACACCACCAAGGTGCCGCCCCATTCGGGCACAGGATAAACGCCAGTCGCTGTGATGCTCAACACCACGTCAAGCACCGGCGCCACCGCCAGACTTGCCGGACGCCAAGACAGCAGCCCCCGATACAGCCCCACGTCAAACGCACCACAACGCCATTGAATCGACCGGCCAGTATCGATCAGGGCCGGCATCTCCTGCGTCATGCGAGCCACCGAACTGGCCGGCAAGAAACGCCCCGTTTGCATCGTGAACCAATGCCGCAGCAACTCACGCTGGTGCGCCAGCGGTGTCCGCAGCAAGGCGTGTGCATCCAAGGCCCCGGCAGGCACATCGTCAGAATCGGTCGCATACAAGGGCACCAAGGACTGAGCCAGCCAATCGTCCAAACAGGATCGCGCATCGGCCGCCCGCCCCGCCGCTTGGGCCAGGGACGCCTCCGCCTGTTCAAACGCAGAGGCCAACGCCGGCCATACCGCCAGCCGCATTCGATTGCGGGCAAAACGCGGGTTGACGTTGCTGTCATCCTCGACAAACATCAAGCCGTGCTGGCGAACATAAGCCTCAATGGCCTCACGCGGGTGATGCAACCAAGGCCGCACCCAACGGATGCCATGGCGTTGCGCTTCCTGGGGCATGCCCGACAAACCGGCCACACCCGCACCGCGCAGGGCCTGCAGCAAAAACGTCTCAGCCTGATCGCGCCGATGGTGAGCCAGCAGCACCGTGTCAGCGCCAGCCTCATCGGCCATGGCCTTCAAGGCCTTGTAGCGTGCATCGCGCGCCACCGCTTCAACACTGTCACCCTCTTCAGGGGTGAGGCTGAGCTTGCGCCACGTCAGACTGACCGGCAGACCCTGGGCCGCCCAGGCCGCGCATTGCGCCTGCGCATGGGCCAGCCATTGATCAGCATGAGCGCTCAAGCCATGGTGAATATGCAATGCCACGACACTTGCGCCGGGCAAGGCCGCCGCCGCTACCGACGTGGCATGCAAGAGCGCCGTTGAATCACGCCCGCCGCTGTAGGCCACGGCCAGGCAAGCGCCCGCGACAGGCGCACCCAGACCCGAGGCGTTATCCAGCAGCTCAATGCTCCTTGGTGTCGTTGTAACGGCCGTAGCTTTGCAAGCGGTCATAGCGCTGCTGCAGCAAGTCCTTCACCTTCAGGTCGCTGACCTGACGGAAGGCATCATTGATCGCCCGCTTCAAATTGGCCGCTGCCTGTTTGTGATCACGGTGCGCACCACCCACGGGCTCGCTGATGATCTTGTCGATCAGACCCAGCGCCTTCAGACGATGGGCCGTGATCCCCAAAGCCTCGGCAGCATCAGACGCACGGTCAGACGTTTTCCACAGAATCGAGGCGCAGCCTTCCGGAGAAATCACCGAGTAGACCGAGTACTGCATCATCAACACCTGATCGGCCACGCTGATGGCCAGGGCCCCGCCGGAACCACCCTCGCCGATGATCGTGGTGATGATGGGCACTTCCAGCCGCGCCATTTCAAAAATGTTGCGGCCAATCGCTTCAGACTGATTGCGCTCTTCGGCACCGATGCCTGGATAGGCGCCGGGCGTATCAACGAAGGTGAACACGGGCAGGCCAAACTTCTCGGCCACCTTCATCAGGCGCAGGGCCTTGCGGTAGCCCTCGGGGCGCGACATGCCAAAGTTGCGCATGGCACGCTCTTTGGTGTCCCGGCCTTTTTGATGGCCCAGCACCATACAGGCCTGACCATTGAAACGCGCCAGCCCACCCACAATGGACAGGTCATCGGCGTAATGGCGGTCGCCATGCAATTCCTGGAAATCAGTGAACAGGTCGTTGACGTAATCCAAGGTATAGGGCCGCTGCGGATGCCGCGCAATTTGCGTGACCTGCCACGGCGTCAGGTGCGAATAGACATCCTTGGTCAGCTGCAGGCTTTTCTTGCTCAGGCGGTCGATCTCTTCCGAGATGTCGACGGCCGATTCGCTTTGCACATAGCGCAGCTCTTCGATCTTGCTTTCGAGCTCAGAGATGGGCTGCTCGAATTCCAAAAAGTGTCGTTTGCTCATGACAAGTCTTCCTCAGTCAGACAGCAGGCTGTCAGTATTCCACGGGCAGCGGCTCCAGGCTGCGCCACAGGTACCACGTACCCACCGTGCGGTAGGGTGCCCAAGCCTCGGCAATGTCGCGCGCCTCGGCACGCGACACCGGCTCACCACTGAAATAACTCATGCTGATCCCTTTGATCAGCCCTGCGTCGTCCAGCGGCAGCACATTGGGCCGCATCAGGTGAAAAATCAAAAACATTTCGGCCGTCCAACGGCCAATGCCACGAATGTCCACCAACTCTTCGATGATGGCCTCGTCATCCATGCGCGCCCAATGGTTCACATGAACGTGCCCATCCTCAAAATGCCGAGCCAAGTCTTGCAGGTATTCTGCCTTGCGCAAAGACAAGCCAGCCGTGCGCAACTGCTCCGGCTTCATGGACAAGACCGTGGGCACCGCCAGAGGGCCGCGAAACTCGGCCTGATCGTGTCCCAGCAAGGCCATCAGGCGGTTCCATACCGACTGCGCCGCTTTGACCGAAATTTGTTGTCCCACAATGGATCGCGCCAGCGTCGTGAAAGCGTCGCCGCGACTTTGCAAGCAGGCATGACCATGACTGGCCACCAATTTACGCATCACTCGATCGCGCTTGGCCAGATGCTTGCATGCATCTTGCCAGTAAGCAGGCGTCACCAAGGCCACGACCGTCGCCCCCGCATCAACCCCGCTCGAAGAAGGTGTGGGCAACACCATCAGGCCTTCACCCACGTGGTGCCCAGCGCACCGTCTTTCAAGACGATACCTTGCTTGGCCAACTCATCACGAATGCGGTCGGACTCGGCAAAATTGCGCGCTTTCTTGGCCACCGAGCGCGCGTCGATGAGCGCCTCAATGGCGGCAACATCAACCTCAGCGTCCTGCGCGCCGCCAGCTTGCAAATAAGCCTTGGGTGATTGCTGCAGCAAACCCAGGATTCCCCCCAGGCTCTTGAGCAGACTCGCCGCCTCCAGAGACCCCGAACGATTCACCTCGGCGGCCAGGTCAAACAAGACGGACACCGCGATCGGCGTGTTGAAGTCCTCGTCCATTGCCGCCTTAAAACGCGCCGCTTGCGGGTGCAACCAATTGACCGCCTGCGTCGCACCGACGTTCACGGTATCCAACGCGGTATACATGCGACGAAGGCCATGGCGAGCATCGTCCAGCCCTGCATCGCTGTAATTAAAAGGGCTTCGGTAGTGCGCACGAAGCATGAAAAACCGCACGGTTTCGCCGTCGTAGCTTTTCAGTACGTCACGGATCGTGAAGAAGTTGCCCACCGACTTGGACATCTTCTCGTTGTCCACGTTCAAGAAACCGTTGTGCATCCAGTAATTCACAAAAGGCTTGCCGCTCGCCCCTTCGCTTTGCGCGATCTCATTTTCATGGTGGGGAAACTGCAAGTCCAAACCGCCGCCATGAATGTCAAAGTGCTCGCCCAGCAAGGCGCAACTCATGGCAGAGCATTCAATGTGCCAGCCGGGACGCCCCACGCCAAAAACCGACTCATACTTGGCGTCCGCCGGTTCTTCCAGCTTGGCAGCTTTCCACAAGACAAAATCGAGCGGATCGCGCTTGCCGTCATCCACAGCCACTCGCTCCCCGGCCCGCAATTGATCCAGCGACTTGCCGGACAACTTGCCATAGCCTTCAAACTTGCGCACGGCGTAGTTCACATCACCATTGGAGGCGCGATAAGCCAGGCCCCGCCCTTCCAGCCTGCCGATCATGTCCACCATCTGGGACACATAGTCGGTAGCCCTGGGCTCATGCGTGGGCAGTTCAATGCCCAACGCGGCGACGTCCTGATGCATCGCGGCGGTCATTTCATCGGTCAACTGGCGGATGGTGATGCCCCGCTCAACGGCTCGACGGATGATCTTGTCGTCGATGTCGGTGATGTTGCGCACATAGGTCACGTCAAACCCGGAGGCGCGCAGCCAGCGCTGCACCACATCAAACGACATCATCATGCGGGCGTGTCCGACATGGCACAGGTCGTAGATGGTCATGCCGCACACATAGAGGCTGACTTTGCCGCGAACCAGCGGAACGAACGATTCGACCTGCCGTGACAGGCTATTGAATAGGCGCAAACTCATGGGTAAAAATGTAGCGATCAACTGCCCAAGACCGCCTCCGGTGTCGAGCGACACGGGGTCGAGCGGCACTTGCGGCACAGCGACAAATACGGCGGGCGTGCATGCAGACCCATCAAACTCGAAGCGCTCAGATACAATCGATAGAGTATAGCGGCCCGCCTCGGAATAAGCATGCTTAACGGGTTTAATGAACCGTTGCTGGCTGGTATTCTCGGCGAAAATCGCAAGCTAACAAGCCTCACCAAACCACACTCAACGGATTGACATCACCCATGCAAGTTGTTGCGCCGAAAGCTGGATTTCGTTTGACAGTTCTGGCCGCGAAGTGCCTCGCTGTCGCCGCCCTGACCATGACTACTCTGGCGGTGCGCGCCGATGAAGTCGGTGATGTCCAGAAGCTTCTGGCGGCCGGAAAGAACACCGAAGCCTTGCAAAAGGCCGATCAAGTCCTGGCCAGCAAACCCCGTGATCCCATGATGCGCTTCTTGCGCGCCATCAGCCTGTCTCAGGCCGGCCGCACCCCCGAAGCCATCACCGCATTCACCAAGCTGACCGAAGACTACCCGGAACTGCCGGAACCCTTCAATAATTTGGCCGTGCTCTATGCCCAGCAGGGGCAATACGACAAGTCCCGCAATGCGCTGGAAATGGCCATCCGCACCAACCCAAGTTACGCCACCGCCTACGAAAACCTGGGCGATGTCTATGCCAAACTGGCCAGTCAGGCCTACTCCAAGGCATTGCAAATCGACACCCGCTCCGCCGTGGCCCCAAAGTTGGCGATGATCCGCGACTTGTTCCCCAAAGAGCGAAATAGCGTCGCCATGGCGAGCGCTGCACCCGCTCCTACCCCTGCGCCCACCCCGGTCGCCAAGCCACCCGTGCAAGCCCCCGCGCCAGCACCGACTCCGACACCCGCACCCAAGCCGGCAGCAACGCCAGCCCCGGCCTCGACGCCGACTCCCAATGCCGCACCAGCCTTGGCCGCGGCCGAAGCGAAACCCGAAGCCGGTGTGCGCGAAGTTGAGACGGCGCTGCACGCATGGGCAGCGGCCTGGAGCAAGAAAGATCTCAAGCGGTATTTCGAAGCCTACAGCACCGATTTTGACAGCGGCAAATCACGCAAGATCTGGGAGCAGGAGCGCCGAGACCGTATCATGGGCAAGCGCAACATCTCCGTCAAACTCTCCAATGTGAGCGTGACCGTCAACGGCAACAAAGCCACAGCCCGCTTCCATCAGGACTACAAGGCTGACAGTCTGAGTATCAGTAGTGGCAAACGGGTTGACCTGGTGCATGTAGGTGGACAATGGGTGATCGTGAAGGAAAGTACTGGTTCGTGATGAATCGATTGATCAACCGCCCGCCACGAAACAAGACAGGTAGGCGGTGGCAGGCGACGGCCTGCGTGACAGTGTTCATCGGCATGGTCGCCTTGCAAGGTTCGGCTTGGGCCAAACGTCGCCCCGGGGCCCCCCCACCAGCCCCGGTTGCAACACCGAACCAGCATCAAAGCATGTCTGCAGAAGTGCGCCTGCTGGAAATTTACCGCCTGATTGGCGCCGGCCAAGTCAAGCATGCGCTGGACAATGCGCACTCGCTGGTCCAAGACGTGCCCAACTTTCAGTTGGCGCAACTGGTCTATGGCGACCTGCTACTCTCCCAGGCGGCGCCCCTGAAGGTCATGGGCAGCGCACCAACCAACTTGGCCAACCTCGCTCCGCAGCGACTGGACCAATTGCGCATGGAAGCCGAACGCCGACTGCACGCCTTGCGCGCGCCACCGCCCGAAAACACCATCCCCACACAGTTCATAGAGCTTCCACCCACCACGAAAAATGCCATCGCGGTGGACGCCAGCCGCTCTCGCCTCTATCTGTTCGAAAACGGCCCCGCCGGACTGCACATGGTGGCCAGTCATTACGTATCGATCGGGCGACTCGGTGCGGAAAAAACCGTCCAAGGCGACCAACGCACTCCGCTGGGCGTGTACTACATCACCAGCCGACTTGGCGCCAAGCAGTTGACAAACTTCTATGGCTCGGGCGCTCTGCCACTGAACTACCCCAACGAATATGACCGCCGCCTGGGCCGAACTGGCTCGGGCATCTGGCTTCACGGCGTCCCCAGCGACAGCTATGCCCGCAGCCCCAACAGCACGGATGGCTGCGTGGTCCTTGCCAACCCCGAGCTTGAGTCCATTCTGGAACAGGTGCAACCCCGCAGCACCCCAGTCGTCATTGCCAAGGCGCTGGAATGGGTCCCGACCAAATCGGTCGAATCCTCACGCCACAACATGCGCAACCTCATTGAGGGCTGGCGTGTGGCACGTGCCAGCGGAGACCTTTCGCGCCTGATGTCGTTCTACTCGCCCCAGTTCGCCAACGGAGATCGCAACATCAATCAATGGCGAGAGCTGTTGGAACGAGAAGTCAAAACGCAACGCGGTCGCTCGCTGCAACTCAAGGACATGGCCATCCTCGGTTGGCGTGACAAGGGCGATGTCCTGGTGGTGACCTTCGGCGAAGTCTCTGACGGTCAACGAACCGGGGCCGTCAAACGTCAATATTGGGGCAAGGAAAATGGCCTCTGGAAAATATTCTTCGAAGGAGTGATTGGATGATTCGCCTACCTAAATTCGTCAACGCCAGTCTGCTGGCTGCTGCCTTCACCCTGGCCCCGCTGAACCATGCCGTAGCCCAGACCGTCAAATTCTCCACCAGCGAAGGTGACATCGTTGTCCAGCTCGACGCCGCCAAGGCGCCAAAAACAGTAGAGAACTTTGTTCAGTACGTCAAGGCGGGGCACTACAGCGGCACGGTGTTTCACCGCGTCATTGAGAACTTCATGATCCAGGGCGGCGGCATGACCCCAGACATGAAAGAAAAGCCCACGCGAGCGCCCATTGGCCTGGAAAGTCATAACGGCTTGAGTAACACGCGCGGCACCGTCGCCATGGCCCGTACCAACGCGCCCGACTCAGCCACCGCTCAGTTCTTCATCAACGTCAAGGACAATGCCTTCCTGGACGCCTCCAACTCACCGGATGGCAATGGCTATGCGGTATTTGGCAAGGTGGTTCAGGGCATGGACGTGGTCGACAAAATCCGCAAAGTTTCAACAACTCAGAAGGGGCCGTATGGCGATGTGCCCGTGCGCCCTGTCGTGATCAAACAAGCCACCTTGGAGAAATAAACATGACCAAAACCGTCGAACTGCAAACCACCGCTGGTGTGATCCGTCTTGAACTGGACGACGCCAAGGCACCCGTCACCGTCGAAAATTTCCTGGGCTACGTGCGCAGCGGACACTACAACGGCACGGTGTTTCACCGCGTCATCAAGGGCTTCATGGTGCAAGGCGGCGGCTTTGAACCGGGCCTCAAGCAAAAACCAACATCGGCCGTCATCAAAAATGAAGCCAACAACGGCCTCAAGAACGAGCACTACACCGTGGCCATGGCCCGTACCAGCGACCCTCACTCGGCCAGTGCTCAGTTCTTCATCAACACCACCAACAACGACTTCCTGAACTTCAAGTCGGAATCAGGCAGTGGCTGGGGCTATGCCGTGTTCGGAAAGGTCGTGGCCGGCACCGAGGTGGTGGACCAAATCGAAAAGGTCAAGACCGGCAACAAAGGCGGCCACGCTGACGTGCCCCTGGAAGACGTGCTCATCACCAGCGCTGTAGAAGTCTGACGTGACTGGGGGCACCCTCCCCTTTCCTGCTGCACAGACGCTCAATGCACCGCCCTCGTGGCGGTGCATTGATTTTGTCTCTGACCTGCACCTGCACGCGGGACTGCCGCGCACGGCGCAGGCCCTGGCCCGCTACCTGCGCGAAACACCGGCCGATGCCGTGCTGATTCTGGGCGATCTGTTCGAGGCATGGGTTGGCGACGACATGCGCCACACAGGTTTCGAAGCCGACTGCACCGCAGCCCTTGCCGATGCAGGAAAGCGCCTTTACCTGGGAATCATGGTCGGCAACCGCGACTTTCTGCTTGGGCAAGAAATGGTCGGTGCCTGCCATGCCCATCTCTTGAACGATCCAACCATCCTGAACGCATTCGGCCATCGCACGCTGCTCATCCACGGCGATGAGTTGTGTTTGACTGATGAGGCGTACCTGCGCTTCCGAACTGAAGTGCGCCAGCCCTCCTGGCGCCAGACATTTCTGGCACAACCATTGCACAAGCGCTTGCTCGTGGCACGACAGATGCGCGAAGGCAGCGCAAAACATCAGCACCAGCAAGCTCCGGCCATATGGGCCGATGTGGACGAGGCAACGGCCGTGGCCTGGATGAGAGCGGCCCAAGCCGATGTGCTCGTGCATGGACACACCCACCACCCCAAAAGCCATCCAATTGGCGCGCCAGAGGCACCAGCGGGCACACGGCACGTCTTGAGTGACTGGGATTTCGACTCCCCAACCCATCCGCGTGGCGAGGTGTTGCGCCTAAGCGCCCAGGGCGTAGCGCGTCTGCCCGTCTTTCCGCGTTAACACCACTGAAGGAACAAGGGCCCAGCGAAGCTGAGCCCTTGTTTGAATGGTGCGCCTTAGGCAAGGCCCGGAACCACTCTCACTCGGTCGTGGCAGCTTCCGTCTTGGGTCGATCGCTCTTCTTGGACGGGTGGATGTCCAGCTTGACTTCCGTCTCGCCTTCAGCATTTTCGACCACATCCACCGTCAGACGCCCACCATCGACCAAGCGACCGAACAGCAACTCATCTGCCAAGGCACGACGGATCGTGTCCTGAATAAGTCTCTGCATCGGACGGGCGCCCATGAGCGGATCGAAACCCTTCTTGCCCAGGTGGTGCCGCAAGGCATCAGTGAAGGTGACCTCGACCTTCTTCTCAGCCAACTGGCTTTCGAGCTGCAGCAGGAACTTGTCAACCACACGCAGGATAATTTCCTCGTCCAGCGGCTTGAAGCCCACGATGGCATCCAGGCGGTTACGGAACTCCGGCGTGAACAAACGCTTGATGTCGCCCATTTCGTCGCCCGCCTGGCGCTGCGTGGTGAATCCGATGGTCGACTTTTGCAGCGTCTCAGCACCTGCGTTGGTCGTCATGATGATCATCACGTTACGGAAGTCCGCCTTGCGCCCATTGCTGTCCGTCAAAGTGCCATGGTCCATCACCTGCAACAGTATGTTGAAAACATCGGGATGAGCCTTCTCAATTTCATCCAGCAGGAGCACGCAATGCGGCTTCTTGGAGATGGCCTCGGTCAACAAACCACCCTGATCAAAACCAACATAGCCCGGAGGCGCCCCAATCAGGCGGCTGACCGCATGACGCTCCATGTACTCGGACATGTCAAAGCGGATCAACTCAATCCCGAGGATGTAAGCCAGTTGTTTGGCCACCTCGGTTTTGCCCACCCCGGTTGGGCCGCTGAACAGGAATGAACCAATCGGCTTGTCAGGTCGACCCAAGCCGGAACGCGCCATTTTGATGGCCGCAGACAAGGCATCAATGGCCAAGTCCTGCCCGAACACCACACTCTTGAGGTCGCGGTCCAGGCTCTTGAGTTTGGAGCGGTCATCGTTGGACACGCTGGTGGACGGAACACGCGCGATTTTGGCCACGATCTCTTCAACCTCGGCACGCGTGATGGTCTTTTTCTGCTTGCTCTTGGGCAGGATGCGCTGCGCAGCACCCGCCTCGTCAATCACGTCGATGGCCTTGTCAGGCAGGTGCCGGTCATTGATGAATTTGGCCGACAATTCAGCCGCCGCTTGCAGAGCGCCCAATGCGTACTTGACGCTGTGATGCTCTTCGAAACGCGACTTCAGGCCTTTGAGAATTTCAATGGTCTGCTCGACGGAGGGCTCGACCACCTCGACCTTCTGGAATCGACGCGACAAGGCGGCATCCTTCTCGAAGATGCCACGGAATTCGGCAAACGTGGTCGCGCCAATGCACTTGAGTTGCCCCGAACTGAGGGCCGGCTTGAGCAGGTTGCTGGCATCCAGCGTCCCCCCCGAAGCCGCGCCCGCACCAATCAGGGTGTGGATCTCATCGATGAACAAAATCGCGCCAGGCTGCTCCTTGAGTTGCTTGATGACGGCCTTGAGCCGTTGCTCGAAATCGCCGCGGTACTTGGTCCCGGCCAGCAAAGCGCCCATGTCAAGCGAATACACCTCGGCATCGGCCAGCACCTCGGGCACGTCCTTCTGCGTGATGCGCCAAGCCAAGCCCTCGGCAATCGCCGTCTTGCCAACGCCGGCTTCACCCACCAGCAACGGGTTGTTCTTGCGGCGGCGGCACAGCACCTGGATGACTCGCTCAACTTCCTGATCGCGCCCGATCAAGGGGTCGATCTTGCCGTCACGGGCCAGTTGATTGATGTTCTGCGTGTACTGCTCCAGTGGCGAGGCCTTGGGCTCGCTTTCCTCCTTGTCGCTCTCAGCCGGGCCGGATTCCGGGGAGGACTTGAGTGGCTCGGGAGGGTCGGTCTTGCGAATGCCGTGGGCAATGAAATTGACCACATCCAGGCGAGTCACCCCTTGCTGGTGGAGGTAGTACACCGCGTGCGAATCCTTTTCACCAAAGATGGCGACGAGCACGTTGGCACCCGTAACCTCCTTCTTGCCACTGCCCGATGACTGGACATGCATGATGGCGCGCTGGATGACGCGCTGAAAACCCAGCGTCGGCTGCGTATCGACTTCATCAGTGCCGCCCACCGTCGGGGTGTTGTCGCGCACGAACTGATCAAGGTTCTTGCGCAACTCTTCCAGGTTCGCGGCGCAGGCTTTCAACACCTCGGAAGCAGAGGGGTTGTCGATCAAGGCCAGCAGCAGGTGTTCCACGGTGATGAACTCGTGGCGTTGCTGACGAGCCTCGACGAAGGCCATGTGCAGACTCACTTCCAACTCTTGCGCAATCATGCGGTCTCCAGAATGCACTGCAGGGGGTGCCCGGCTCTACGGGCGGCGGCAAGAACGAGTTCGACCTTGGTGGCCGCGATGTCCCTTGTGTAGACACCACACACACCACGACCTTCGTGGTGGATTTTGAGCATGATTTGCGTCGCTGCCTCTATGTCATGCTTGAAATATTCCTGCAAAACCTCGATAACGAACTCCATTGGCGTGAAATCATCATTGAGCATCACCACCCGGTAGAGTTTGGGAGGCTCAACACTAACAATCTCTTCTTCGGCAACTGCCAAGCCTTCTCCACCCTCGCCAGGCCCTTTGGGCGGCTCAGATGAGCGGGGTTGTAACGGTTTGGTCATGAAATCATTCTACGAGAGCCTTTCGGTTCGTGTCTTCCTATGTTGAGCTAATCCACCCTACTTCAAGGGGAGGAAATTGAAGGGCCTTTCGCGACTATTCAAAGCACCAGCTTCTAACCAGCGTGGTTCTGAACGGAGGCACCTGCGGGCGGCGCAACGGACAGTCAGTGGCTTTCTCGCAGCGCAAAATATGACACCTGTCAATCCCAAACAGCCTCGCCAACAGGTTCTTGACACTGGCGATTTCGAGCTAGAAAATGCGACCAAACTAACTAGCAGGAGGGACAGTATGGCCATCGGCACTGTCAAATGGTTCAACGACGCCAAAGGGTTTGGCTTCATCGAGCCCGAACAAGGGGGGGGTGATGTTTTCGCCCACTTTTCCGCCATTCAAATGGATGGTTTTCGCACGCTCAAGCAGGGCTCACGAGTTCACTACGAACTTGTCGCCGGTCCCAAGGGCATGCTCGCTCAGAACATTCAGCCGGTCGACTCTGCCATGGCAGAACAGACGCCCCCTGATGCGCTGAGCGAGATGCATTTCAGAGATTTTTCTGGGGAATCGGGGAGTCACATATCTCATTAAGGTGAGCCCGGCAGAAAAAAACCCACCTCACGGTGGGTTTTTTGTTGATGATCCAACTATTCAATCAAGGGAACCACGTTCTGGCATCTGAGCTTAAAAACAGGACGTCCGAAGACGTCCTTGAGCACACGATCACATGTGGTCGATCATCACCTGACCGAAGCCGGAGCACGACACCTGGGTCGCACCGTCCATCAAGCGCGCGAAGTCATAGGTGACCTTCTTGCTTTGAATGGCCTTGTTCATCGAGCTGATGATCAGGTCGGCGGCTTCGGCCCAACCCATGTGACGCAACATCATTTCGGCCGACAGGATTTCGGAACCTGGGTTCACGTAGTCCTTGCCGGCGTACTTCGGCGCGGTGCCGTGTGTGGCTTCGAACATGGCCACCGAATCGGACAAGTTAGCCCCGGGGGCGATGCCAATCCCGCCGACCTGCGCCGCCAGCGCGTCGGAGATGTAGTCACCGTTGAGGTTCAGCGTGGCGATCACGCTGTACTCGGCCGGGCGCAACAGAATCTGCTGCAAGAAGGCGTCAGCGATCGCGTCCTTGACGATGATTTCCTTGCCCGTCTTGGGGTTCTTGAACTTGCACCATGGGCCGCCATCGATCAGTTCGGCGCCGAATTCGCGTTGTGCCAGCGCATAGGCCCAATCACGGAAGCCACCCTCGGTGTACTTCATGATGTTGCCCTTGTGGACGATGGTCACGCTGGGCTTATCATTGTCAATGGCGTATTGCAGGGCCTTGCGCACGAGGCGCTCCGTGCCTTCGCGCGACACGGGCTTGATGCCAATGCCCGAAGTTTCCGGGAAACGGATCTTCTTGACGCCAAATTCGGTTTGCAAGAAGGCAATCAGCTTCTTAGCTTTGTCGCTTTCTGCTTCGAATTCGATGCCGGCGTAGATGTCTTCGGAGTTCTCACGGAAGATCACCATGTCGATCTTCTGGGGTTCTTTCACCGGAGAAGGCACGCCCTTGAAATAGGTCACGGGGCGCAGACAGACGTACAGGTCAAGCTCTTGGCGCAGAGCCACGTTCAACGAGCGAATGCCGCCACCCACGGGCGTCGTCAGCGGACCCTTGATGGAGACCACATAGTCCTTGAGCACTTGCAGCGTCTCTTCGGGCAGCCAGACGTCGGGGCCATAGATCCGGGTGGACTTTTCGCCCGCGTAGATCTCCATCCAGTGGATCTGACGCTCACCGCCATAGGCCTTCTTCACCGCGGCATCGACCACCTTGATCATCACGGGGGTGATGTCAAAGCCGGTGCCATCGCCTTCGATGTAGGGAATGATGGGCTGGTGGGGAACATTGAGCGAGAAATCCGGGTTGACCGAAATTTTCTGCCCACCTTCGGGCACTTTGATGTGCTTGAACATGATGTTGGTCTCCGCGTTTGGCGTTTCCGTTAGCGCGCTGCCATGGATGTCGGCAGCGCATGAAACAATTCTAAGCGCCCTCTTTTGGCGATCGCATGTTTGAGTCCCGTAAAAGCGGGTTTACATGGCCGATTGACGGACTATGGCGTCATTGATTCGATGGGCGTTGCGCATGATCAACGGTTTACCGATGTGATCAGGCGCACCAGGCACGCCATTGATCCAGCAGGCGGTGGTATATCGCCCATGCCGACATGCAGGCGAGCATCAGCCCTGCCAGCCTGATGGCCCATTGCGAATCATTCCAACGCGGAGACCAACGAGGCCGCCCCGGCACGGGCGACATTACTTGCCCATTCGTCTCGGCTCCGGCCTGAGATGACGATCTCTTCAGCCAAATCATAGGCACCGGCACTGCCGTGAACGTCGCCGCATCTGACTCAGTTGATGTCATTCGTCGCAGGAGCCAGGGTGCCGCCCACAATCCAAAGGCGCTCGGCAACGCAAACGCGGTCATGACCAAGGCACCTTCCAGCGGACCGTTGGCCAAGGCCGCCACCATCACCGCGCCATACAACAAGCCGCATGGCAGGGCAGCCCACGCCACGCCAGCCACCAGAGGTGCCAGCATGGCCGTGCCAGGCACTTTTTTAACCCAGGAGGACGATGCCGTGCGTAACTGAATGCGGCGGTACAGGCCTTGCCCCCATTGATCCAAGGCGACCGGCATACGCCCTCTGCCGGCCAGGTACAGGCCCAATACCAAGGCGGCCACCTGCGCCAACACCCACAGGGGTTGCAACACCGCGGATTGGCGCGACCACTGCGCGGCCAGCGAGCCGCTGGCGGCCGCGACCGCGCCAAGGGATGCGTACCCGATCCATCGCCCTAGCAGTGCCGAAAGGGGCACAGGCTTGCGCAACACCGCTGCACATGCCGCCCCGCACATGGCGGTGCAATGAGGAATGCCACTCAGCCCCATCAACAAAGCCGTGACCATCAGGCTGTACACCATGCCCTAGTCCGTCAACCGCGTTCGGCGCGTAGAGCCGACCAGCGTGTTCAAGCGTGGTGGTGTGGCAGGAGATGATCGGACGAATCGGCTTGCACCGTGCCCATCAGCCAATGACTGATGCTGGACGCCAGAGCCACCAAGACCCAGAACACGAAGAATGCCAAACTGTAGGCCGTGTAGGGATCGGGCTGCCAGTTGCCGATGTACAAATTGGAAGGGTCTACCCAAGAGAACACCACCATCTCCAAGACCCCAGCCACCATGAAGGCCGGCCACAAGATCTGAGTCACATGCAAAAAACGCTGAGTCATGCAGAGCCCTTCCTTGGTGAAGATATTTGGCGGGTATCGTCCTCTTGTCGACACAGAAGCGTTCTAGCAAAAACCCTTCCATCGGGCGACACGCCCCCATCCGATAGTCATTGATCCGCAGGCCGGGTAGCAACTTCCGCAGAATGGTTACGTCCAACCATGGCGGGAGCATGCCCCGTCTTGGGGTCGATTTTGCTGATGTCCAGCACTGGATCCACATTCTTGACGGCCAGGAAGGCGGTGAACAATGAGGCCACAACCACCGCCAGCGGCCCGCCAACCACCATCCATACGATGGGAAACCGCCACCATGGGCCACTGCTGGCCTCAGCCGAGACCGCAGACCTCTTTACGCTGGCCGATGAGAAATTGGGTACTTGAGGCATGGGGTAACTCCTGAAGGGCGCGCGCTCAGCGCGGCACCATGAACGTTGACTTTTCGCGCACGTCAATTTGCGGCTGCGAACCTTGACGCAACTGCTCCACCACTAGAGTGATAACGTGTGCGCCCGAACCCATCCGCGCTGCGTCCTCAGGGGGCACCTTCACAGCGATCGGCACCCAACGCGCCTCGGCGGGGCCCAGCACCAACTCATCACCGCCAGCGACCTGAGCCTGAGGCAGTTGCTCAACACCCACCCGGTATCGCTGGGTAGATTCGGTGGTGTTCATCAATTGCACACGATAGACGTTTTCGATGTAACCGTCATCAACCATGCGCGCCAGTGCCCCACGGTCACGGACCACGTCGACCTTAAAAGGACTGCGGTTGTATAGGCCGGTCACAAAGGCGCCTACGATAAGCAACAAGACAGTCGCGTAAATCAAGACCCGTGGCCGCTTGACTCGCGCCAGTATCTGCGCAGAATTCCAGCCATGATCCAAGGCATTGAGGGTGGCATAGCGGATCAAACCTCGCGGCGAACCCATCTTGTCCATGACGGTGTTGCACACGTCAATGCAGGCCGCACAGCCTATGCATTCGTATTGCAGGCCCTCGCGGATGTCAATCCCGGTGGGGCAGACCTGCACGCACAGGGTGCAATCAATGCAATCGCCCTTGCCCACGGATCTGGCGTCCACATTGCGCTGACGTGAGCCACGTGGCTCGCCGCGTTTGGTGTCGTAACTGATGATCAGCGTATCGAGGTCAAACATGGCGCTTTGAAAGCGCGCGTACGGGCACATATATTTGCACACCTGCTCACGCAGGTAACCAGCATTGCCGTAGGTGGCAAAGCCGTAGAACAGCATCCAGAAGGCTTCCCATGGCCCCAAACCGAAACTGATGACGTCATGGAACAAGGTCCGGATGGGACTGAAATAGCCCACGAAGGTGAACCCTGTCCAGAGCGATAGCACGATCCAGGCAAGCTGCTTGCCCCCCTTGCGGCCCAGCTTTTCAAGCGACATGGGCGCCTTGTCCAGCTTCATGCGCCGGACACGGTCACCTTCAAACTTGCGCTCAATCCACAGGAACACTTCCGTGTAGACCGTCTGGGGACAGGCAAACCCACACCACACGCGGCCTGCCACGGCGGTGAACAGGAACAATCCGTAGGCGGAGATCACCAGCAGGACCGTCAAGTAAATGAAGTCCTGCGGATAGAGCACCAGATTGAACAGGTAGAAACGACGTGCCTCCAGATCAAACAGCACAGCCTGGCGGTCGTTCCATATCAGCCACGGCATGCCGTAGAAAACGATCTGCGTCAGCCACACAAAAACCCAGCGCCACTTCGCGTAGAGCCCTTTAACTTCACGCGGGTAGATCTTGTCGGTCTTTTGATAGAGCGACACCGACTCTTCGTGAGAGCCAGCCCCCCCCACGGAATTTGTCTCCGCTCGAATAGGAATGATTCGTTGGGGCGACGTCTTGGGGTTGCGTGGGGTATCACTCATGGTAAATGGCTAAACATCAGCCGCTTGATTCTTCCTTACTTGGCATCGGCCGTTTGCACGGCATGCGAAAGACCCCACACGTAAGACGCAAGAATCTTGATCTGATCGGCGGACAGGCGCTTTTCCTGGGCCGGCATGATGTTGAGCTTTCCTTTAGATACCATGTTGATGATGGCTTCTTCACCCCAGCCATGCAGCCAGATTTTGTCCGTCAGGTTCGGGGCGCCCAGAGCCTGGTTGCCCTTGCCGTCCGCACCGTGGCAGGCTGCGCAGACTTGCTTGAACTTGTCGCGCCCCAGTTCGGCCATGATGGAGTTGTGGCCACTGCCCGAGAGGCTCAACACGTAGTTGGCGACCTCGCGAACTTCTTGCGGGCTACCTACCGACGGGGCCATGATGGGCATCTGCCCTTGACGGCCATGAGTGATGGTCTCGACGATTTTGTCGGGGGTGCCGCCGTAGAGCCAGTCGTTGTCGGTCAGATTGGGAAAACCCTTCGCACCGTGCGCGTCCGATCCGTGGCAGGCCGCGCAGTTGTTCAGGAACAGACGCTCACCAATGGCATGTGCCTGCGGGTCGCGAGCCAAATCTTCGACAGAAGCCGTTTTGAATTTCGCAAAGATCTTGTCTTGTTCAACACTGGCTTTGTCGATTTCGCCCTGAAGCTGCCCAACCGCCGTCCAACCCAGCTTGCCTTTGTTGTCACCCAAACCTGGGTACAAGGCCAGATACACCACGGCAAACACCAAGGTCAGGATGAACAGGATCAACCACCAGCGCGGCAGCGGGTTGTTGAGTTCACGCAAATCGCCGTCCCACACGTGTCCGGTGGTTGCGTCAATATTGCCCTTGGCATCACGAATCACTTTGTGCCGACTGGCACCCAGGAGTACCGCGACACAAAACAGCAGGCCACCCACCACAATGGCGATGACATACCACGACCATCCACTGGAAATGAAGTCGCTCATATTTGAGATTCCGATCAATCGTCTGCGAGGGGCAGTTGAGCTGCCTCCTCAAATTCAGCATGTCTGTTGCGGCCATAGGCCCAAAACACGATGCCCACGAATATGCACAGGCTCACTACGGTGAATGTGGCTCGCATCAAGTTGATGTCCAAGTCCATGCGCATCGCTCCTGTTATTTGATGGCCGTACCCAGCACTTGCAGGTAGGCAATCAGGGCTTCGATTTCAGTCTTGCCCTTGACCTCGCCAGCCGCCGCCGCGATTTCAGCGTCGCTGTACGGCACGCCAACCACGCGCAGGGCTTTCATGCGGGGTGCCATGCCAGCCGAGTCGACCTCTGCTTGTGCCAACCAGGGGTAGGCGGGCATGTTCGACTCGGGCACGACATCACGGGGGTTGTGCAGGTGGGCACGGTGCCACTCGTCGCTGTACTTGCCACCAACGCGCTGCAGATCAGGACCTGTGCGCTTGGAGCCCCATTGGAAAGGGTGGTCATACACGAACTCACCGGCCATCGAATAGTGCCCGTAGCGCAGTGTTTCGGCACGGAAGGGTCGAATCATCTGCGAGTGGCAGCCGTAGCAGCCTTCGCGCAGGTAGATGTCACGCCCGGCAAGTTGCAGCGCGGTGTAAGGCTTGAGGCCATCCACCGCCTGGGTCGTGCTGCGTTGGAAAAACAGCGGCACGATTTCAACCAGAGCGCCAAAAGTCAGGACGATCAGGGTCAGGGTGATCAGCAAAAAGTTGCTGGTCTCAATGCGCTCGTGCGAGAAGAGCGGCGGCGTTTGCTTGTTGTCAGCCATGTTGTTGCTTTCCTCAGGCGTGGGCCAGTTGCGCGGGGATGGGCGCGTCGACCACTCGACCGGCGCGAATCGTCATCACGGTGTTCCACAGCATCAGGATCATGCCGCCCAGATACAGCAGCCCACCGGCCACACGAATCACGTAGAACGGATAGGTTGCCTTCACGCTTTCAACGAAGGTGTAGACGAGGGTGCCATCCGGGTTGACCGCACGCCACATCAGGCCCTGCATCACGCCGGCAATCCACATGGCGGCAATGTACAGAACGATGCCAATGGTTGCGGCCCAGAAATGGATGGCAATGGCGGGCACGCTGTACATGGTCGTGCGACCAAACATACGCGGAATCAGGTAGTACAGGCTACCCATGGTGATCAGGCCCACCCAGCCCAAGGCACCGGAGTGCACGTGGCCAATGGTCCAGTCGGTGTAGTGCGACAGCGCGTTCACGGTCTTGATGGACATCATGGGCCCCTCGAAGGTGCTCATGCCGTAGAACGACAGCGCCACGATCAGGAACTTCAGGATGGGGTCGTCGCGCAATTTGTGCCAAGCGCCGGACAAGGTCATGATGCCGTTGATCATGCCGCCCCAGCTGGGCGCCAGCAGAATCAGCGAGAACACCATACCCACGGATTGCGTCCAGTCAGGCAAGGCGGTGTAGTGCAGGTGGTGAGGACCCGCCCACATGTAGGTGAAGATCAGCGCCCAGAAGTGGACGATCGACAACCGGTAGGAGTAAACCGGACGACCAGCCTGCTTGGGGATGTAGTAATACATCATGCCCAGAAAGCCCGCGGTCAGGAAAAAGCCAACGGCATTGTGCCCGTACCACCATTGCACCATGGCGTCTTGTACGCCGGCATAGGCAGAATAGCTCTTGGTCAGACTGACCGGGATTTCAGCGCTATTGACAACGTGAAGCAAGGCCACGGCCAGGATGAAGGCGCCATAGAACCAGTTGGCCACGTAGATGTGGCGAACTTTGCGCTGGCCGATGGTGCCGAAAAACACGGTCGCATAAGCGACCCAGACCAAAGTGATCAGGATATCGATGGGCCATTCAAGCTCGGCGTATTCCTTGCCTGTGGTGAAACCCAGAGGCAGAGAGATGACCGCCAGCAAGATCACCAATTGCCAACCCCAGAAGGTGAAGGCAGCCAGAGGGCCGGCAAAAAGCCGGGTCTGGCAGGTTCGTTGCACCACATGGTACGAAGTACCCATCAAGGCACAACCACCAAAGGCAAAAATCACTGCATTGGTGTGTAGGGGACGCAGGCGACCATAGGACAGCCATGGAATGCCAAAACTGAGGTCGGGCCAAGCCAGTTGCGACGCAATGAAGACGCCGACGGTCATGCCGACAACGCCCCAGATAACGGCGGCAATGGCGAACTGCCTGACTACCGTGTCGTTGTAAGTGGCAGAGCGGGTGAGTGCCATTACTTTTTTCTCCTTTTGTTACGGGTGCAATTGTCAGTGCAAACCATTAGCTAATCTTGAGGCAGGTCAAGATTTTTTACCTCAGTTCCCGTCTCGTTGTTGCCTTCGTGCAGGATTCTCAAGCCTTCCTGCTCAAGGCCCTCAAACTGGCCACCAAAAATGGCCCAGGCGAGCACGCCCAGGATGACCAGCACCAGCACGACCGAGACCGGTAGTAGGACGTAGAGGATTTCCATGATGACCCAGGTCAGGCCCCGGTCGATGACGGGGTGGTTAGTCTAAGGGAGTTCACCAGAACACCCAGTGAACTCAAGGCCATCCCAAGCCCCGCCAACCAAGGTGGAAGCAAGCCCATCAGGGCCAGCGGAATGCACACCAGGTTGTAGAGCGCCGCCCACAGCAGGTTCTGGCGAATAATGCGCGCGGCCCGACGACTGATCAAGATCGCCTGCGGCAAACCGGACAAGCGCCCACCCAGAATCAGCACATCTGCCTGCGATTGAGCTAACGCCGAACCCTGGTCCAGCGCGACAGACACATCCGCCTTGGCCAGGACCGGCGCATCGTTGATGCCATCGCCCACCACGACAACACGGTGACCCGCGCTTTGAACCTTCGAAATGGCTATCAGCTTGTTTTCTGGGGTGGCTTGTGCTTGGGCCACGCTGATGAGTTCGGGGCCGCCGAGGTAGCGCACAGCCGCATCAACGCGGTCGGCTCGGTCTCCAGACAATAGCGCCGACCTCAACCCCAGCGCGCGCAGTTGAGCCAGGCTGGGTCGCGCTTCGGATCGGTAGGCTTCATCAAACACAAAGCCCAGGGCCTGGGCCGGGAGCGGCTCCCCTTGCAAATCGAGTTGAACCAACCAGACTCGGGCCTGGGCGGCCTGCTCACTCAGCCCCGAGGCGCGATGCCCCAGTGCCCAGTCCGCCGAGCCCAGACGCCAGCACCGTCGCTGGTCGTCCAGGGCTTGTAGCCCCTTGCCGGCCTCTTCTCGAACGTCTTGCCAGGGCTCAGCGGCTTGATCGACCGAGGACAGCCCACTTGCGTCCACCAAGGCATGAGCCAAAGAGCGCGAGAGTGGATGTTGGGACTGCCGGGCCAGGGTGGCCGCGCGCTGAAACAGGGGCCACGCCGATTCTTGGGCTTGTGGCCTCACGTGACTCGTCGGGGTCATGCCCTCCTGGGTGAGTGTGACCACGCCCTGCAAATGCAGCTCACCTTCAGTGAGGGTGCCCGTCTTGTCAAAAAAGACCTGATCCACCACCGCCAGAGTTTCCAGGGCGTCCAGGCGTCGCACCAAAACGCCCTGGCGGGCCATGGCGCCGGCCGCCGCCAGTAAGGCCGATGGGGCCGCCAGCGACAAGGCGCACGGACAGGTCACCACGAGCACGGACACGGCGACCCAGACGGACCGGGACGGGTCGATCCACTGCCAGGCCAGCGCGCCCAACGCAGCCAGTGCCAACACGGTCCACAAAAAGGGGCCGGCAAAGCGGTCTGCCGCCCGCATCCAGCCAGGTTTTTCCGTCAAAGCCTGGTGAACCAGGGAGACGATCTGCTGGTAGCGGGTGTCTGGCCCCAGGCGTTCGATGGCGATCCAGATCGGCGCAGTCAGGTTGAGGCTACCGGCCACCACGAGCTGCCCGCTTTGGCGCGCCACGGCGTGCGACTCACCGGTGAGCATGGCTTCGTCGACATCAGAGCGACCCGATACGATCTGACCATCGGCGGGAAAGGCCTGCCCCACCGCCACACGAACAAGATCGCCATGTCGCAAGGCTGAAATGGGCACGGATTCTGTTTCCGCGTGGTCCACACTGTCTCGCATGGTGCCTTCGACCGCCCGATCAACTGCCTCGGGCAGGCGGGTGTACAGCGACTCCAGCGACTGGGTGGCTTTTTCCCGCGCACGGCTCTCCAGCCAGCGCCCCGTGAGCAAGAAGGTCACGAACATGGTCAAAGAATCGAAATAGGCTTCATGCCCAAAGGCGCCCTGTGCCCCAAACGTGACGCCCATGCTGACGGCGAACATGGCCACGATGCCCAGGGCGACGGGGGTGTCCATGGCCACCCTGCCCTGGAGCGCGGCACGCCAGGCGCCACGAATGAAGGGGCCACATGAAAACAGCATCACGGGCAAGGTCAGTACCCAGCAGGCCCAGTTCATGAGCCGCCACAGATCGACGGGGATTTCTGTGGGGCCGGCCACATACTGGGCGGTGGTGATCATCATCACCTGCATCATGCAAAATGCGGCCACAACCAAGCGCCATAACAATTGACGACGCTCTTTAAGTCGTTCATTGCCAGCGCGGGCAGCGGCATCCGGCCAAGCGCGGTAGCCCGCACGCTGCACAGCAAGCACCAATTGCGAGAGGCTGACGCGCTCGGCGTCCAGCAAAATGCGCGCGCGCTGCGTTGAGGCCTGGACTTGAACTTCACGCACGCCATCGACGCGCATCAAGGCATCTTCGATGGCGATTGCGCAAGCCGCGCAGTACATTCCCGCCAAGCCAAGGCCGATGCGACGTGCGCCGTCGGGCTGGCGCAGTTCGACTTCGCACTGGGCCAGCAATTGAGGGTCGTCCAGTCCGCCAATTTGCGCCGCACTGAGCGAGGCGGTCTGGGATGGGGCGACGTCGGAGAGAATCTCTGGCACTGTGGTCATCAGGAAACAAGCCGCAAAGTCTCTGCGTCAAAACCGCGGGACTTGCCAATAATCACGCCGGGCAGTTGCCCTTCATGACCGAGCGCAATTCTAGTCGGTGCCCGGTGATGCGATCACGTGGGGGGACAGCGCCCCCTGAACAGGAATCAATGCGATGAATGAAATGGTTTTTCAAGAACGGGACCACTGGGCGGCGATGAAGCCAGCAGTACGGCAACTGGTCACCGGCCTGTTGCTGACCGCCTTGTCTGTGGGTACGGCCCAGCTACACGCTCAAGGGACACCCGAGGGTCCGCAGCACTTGCCGACCATCATGCTGGGCGCCAGCTTTCACAACATCAAGGCCGAAGTGGCCACGACGCCTCAGCAGCACGAAATCGGCCTGATGCACCGCACCAGCATGGGTGCCAACGACGGCATGCTGTTCATTTTTGAACGCGCCGGCCAGCAGTGCTTCTGGATGAAGAACACGCTGATCCCCTTGTCCGTGGCTTTCGTGGCCGACGACGGCAACATCGTCAATCTGGACGAAATGAAGCCTCAGACGCTCACCCCCCATTGCTCGACCAAACCGGTGCGCTTCGTGCTCGAAATGAACACCGGCTGGTTCTCCAAGCGAGGTCTCAAGGCGGGGCTGAAACTGACGGGCGAGCCTTTTTCCGCGGCTCACTAGCTTGATTTCACTGGGTTACCTCACCAGTTTGACTCAGCGTGTTTTCGCCGCGATCTTTTCCTTGATTTGTTGCAACACGGTCAGCGCGGCCTCGCGGCCGGCCATGATCGACAGGCGCCGCGCGCCAAAATCACCACCACCCACGCCGGCCAGCTTGGGGCGCATCACAACATCAGCATCCTCCAGTTCATACTGACTGATGCTGTGACCCATGATGTTGAAGGTCTGCAGGAGGATGTCCACCGCACCCTTGGTCGGCTGGCCTTCCGGGATTGCCGAGATGTCCACGGCGATGACCACCTCGGCCCCCATCTGCCGCGCGTACTTCACAGGGACGGGTGAGACCAAGCCCCCATCCACGTACTCGTGTCCGGCGATCCGGACGGGCTCGAAGACGCCCGGCACGGAACTGGACGCACGCACGGCAGTGCCGGGGTCGCCGCGCCTGAACAAAATGGGTTGCCCCGAGTTCAAGTCGGTGGCCACGATACCCAAGGGCAGCCGCATTTGTTCGATTTGACGCCCACCTGTGAAGCTGCGCACATATTTAGCCAGGGCCTCACCCTTCATGAGGGAGCGGCGAGGGAACATCCAGTCCGTGATGGTCGATTCATCCATATTCATCGCCAACGCACCCATGTCCACGGGCGTTTTGCCTGCGGCGTAAAGCGCGGCCACCAGACTGCCCGCCGAAGTACCCACCACCAGATCAGGTTTGATACCTTGCTCTTCGAGCACCTGCAGGACGCCGATATGGGCAAACCCTCGCGCCGCGCCGCCACCCAAGGCCAGACCGATTCTGGGTAGACGCGGGGCGGCTTTGACTACCGGGGTTGGGGCAGGTGTCACGGGAGGCGCTGGCGGCGGCGCACTGGCGCACCCCGACAGGACCAACGCAAGCAGCGCCACAACCAGACCGGCCCTATATGCCCCAAAGGAATAAACACAATCTGAAAATGTTCTTCTCATTTATATAGAAGCTTTCTACAGTTGAGGCTCACAAACCAAAACTGAAATAGTTAACCATGCTGGACTGGACCGCCATGACCGCCGGAGCGGGCGTGGGCCTGATTGTGGGGCTGACCGGGGTAGGTGGTGGGTCCTTGATGACGCCATTGCTGATTTCTGTCTTTCACCTGGACAAAGCCGTGGCCATTGGCACGGATTTGTGGTTTGCGTCGCTGACCAAGGTTTCGGGATCTGTGGCGCACCACCGCGAACGCCACGTCGACTACCGCATCGCCAAACTATTGCTGGCGGGCAGCATCCCGGCCTCGATCGCCACGCTGTCCTACATGCACCTGGTGGGCATCAACAAGCGGACCGACGATGCCTTGACCGTGGCATTGGGTGTGGCGCTGCTGCTCACCGCCGTGACGGTGGCGCTGCGTCCGGTGTGGTCCCGCGTGGGGCATTGGCTGGAGCGCTGGATCACCCCGGCACGCCAGCCCGCTTTGACGGTGTTGTGCGGCCTGATCCTCGGAGTGCTGGTGTCACTCAGCTCCATCGGCGCGGGGGCTGTGGGCGCCACCCTGATCCTCTTGCTCTACCCGCGACTGGAAATGAGAAAACTGGTCGGCACCGACATCGCACACGCGGTTCCCTTGACGTTGGTGGCGGGCATTGGTCATGCCACTCTAGGCAATGTGCACTGGACTTTGCTGATTGAGTTATTGATCGGATCAATGCCCGGGATTTGGGTCGGCGCCAAGCTCACCAAGCATTTGCCTGACACAATCACGCGCTTTGCGCTGTGTGCTTCGCTGGTTTTTGCGGCAAAAAAAGTTCTGCTGGCCTCCTGAGGGCCGCCAGCCCCCCCCGCATCACAACCTTTATTTTTTGACACATTGAGATCAGGTTCATCTCCAGGTTGACGCCATGTATCAGTACACCGAATTTGACAAGCAGTTCGTCCGCCAGCGCGCGGCGCAGTTCCGCGACCAGTTGGAGCGCAATCTGGCCGGAAAACTCGGCGACGACGAGTTTCGCGCCTTGCGCCTGCAAAACGGCTGGTACATCCAGCGCCACGCACCCATGACCCGCATCGCGGTGCCGTACGGCGAGCTCTCCAGCCATCAGTTGCGCACCCTGGCGCAGATCGCCCGTGAGTTCGATAAGGGCTACGCGCATTTCACCACGCGCCACAACTGCCAGTTCAATTGGATACCGCTACCCCGCGCCGCCGACGTAATGGAACGCCTGGCAGAAGCCCACATGCACGGCATCCAGACCTCGGGCAACTGCATCCGCAACATCTCGACCGACTCGCTGGCCGGCATTGCCCAGGACGAAATCGTCGATCCTCGCCCCTACTGCGAAATCATGCGGCAGTGGTCGAGCCTGCACCCTGAGTTTGCCTTCCTGCCACGCAAGTTCAAGATCGCCGTCACCGGCGCCGTGGAAGACCGCGTGGCCTCCGGCTGGTACGACGTGGGCCTGCAACTCCACAAGAACGAGGCCGGCGAAATCGGTTTCCGAGTGCTGGTCGGGGGTGGCATGGGCCGCACACCGATCATCGGCACCCGGGTGCGCGAGTTCCTGCCCTGGCAGCAGATCCTCGTCTACATCGAGGCCATCATGCGCGTCTACAACGGCCATGGCCGGCGCGACAATTCCTTCAAGGCCCGCATCAAGATTCTGGTCAAGGCCCTGGGCGGCGAACAGTTCGCCAAGGAGGTCGAGGAAGAATTCCAGGCCATCCTGACCCAGGACGAAGGGGGCACCGCCCACCTCATTCCTCAGGCCGAGTTCGATCGCGTCGCCGCCTGCTTCGTGCAGCCCGCCAGTGTGCAGCCCGTGGCCGGCCAACCCTGGGCGGTTGCGGCCGACGCGCCGGTGGCCTTCACCAAATGGCTCGAACGCAACACCGGTGAGCACAAAGTGCCGGGCTACCGCGCCGTGACCCTCTCGCTCAAGCGCGTGGGACAGGCCCCGGGCGATGCCACGGACGAGCAGATGGACCTGGCCGCCGACCTGGCCGACCGCTTCAGTTGCGGCGAGTTGCGCGTGCGCTATGACCAGAACTTGCTGCTGCCCTGGGTGCGCGAGGTCGACCTGTTCGATCTGTGGCAGGCCGCCAAGGCCGCCTCCTTTGCCACGCCCAACATCGGTCTGCTCAGCGACATGATCGCCTGTCCCGGTGGCGACTTTTGCGCCCTGGCCAATGCACGCTCCATCCCGATTGCCAACGCCTTGATCGAGCGCTACCAAGACCTCGACGAGCTCTACGACATCGGCGACATCGACTTGCACATCAGCGGCTGCATCAACTCATGCGGTCACCACCACAGCGGCCACATCGGCATCCTGGGCGTCGACAAGGACGGCAGCGAGTGGTATCAGGTCACCCTGGGCGGTGCCGATGGCTCTCATGGCTCGCCCGATGCCACCCCGGGCAAGGTCATCGGTCCGTCGTTTGCCGCCGACGAAGTCGCCGACGTGGTCGAGGCCCTGATCGAGACCTACCGCGGTCAGCGCAATTCCAACGAGAAGTTCCTCCAGACCGTGCGCCGCGTCGGCCTGGATCCCTTCAAGACCGCCGCCAACGCCATGCGCCGCTCAACGGCCAAAGCCGCCTGAGCGGCCGCCCGTCCGGAAATCCTGCCATGACCCATACCACGCTCCAATTCATTGACCTGCGCCAAGACCCCTGGCGCAAACTCCAAGGCGAGGACGGCCCCATCTCGCACCCGGTGCCGGCCGCCAAGCTGCTGCTGTCTCTCGCGCAGTGGCACGCGGTGCGCGGCACTTGGCCCGAGGGCCTGCCCGTGGGCGTTCATGTCACCAACGACAGCGACATCGCCGCCCTGGCCGAAGACCTGCCGCGCCTCGCATTGGTGGCGCTGCACTTCCCCACATGGGTGGACGGCCGCGCTTACAGCCAAGCCCACCTGTTGCGCTCCCGCTATCGCTACAAGGGCGCCCTGCGCGCCACCGGCGAAGTGCTGGTCGACATGGTGCCCATGCTGGCCCGCACCGGGTTTTCCGAAGCGGCTCTGCGCGCCGACCAGGACGTGGCCGACGCCCAGCGCGCGCTGAACTTCTTCCCGGCCTTCTACCAAGGCGACGTGGCCCAGACCGCCCCATGGTTTGCCCGGCAAACCCAGACACCATGAGCGCCATCGACCTGTACGCCCGGCCCAGCACCGATTTCGAGGCCAAGCTGACCCGCACGCTCCAGTACCTGCGCGATGCGGCCCAGGCCCATCCCGGCAGCATTGTCCAAGCCACCAGCCTGGGGGTTGAGGACATGGTCGTCACCGACCTGATCGGCAAACACAAGCTGCCCATCGCCATTGGCACGCTGGAAACCGGCATGCTGCATGCTGAGACCGTGGCCCTGATCGGCACCATCGAGTCAACCTACGGCTTGAAGGTCGAGGTGTACCGGCCCGTTGCGGAAGCGGCCATCGAATTCGTGCGCAAAAACGGCGACACGGCCATGTACCAAAGCATCGAGTTGCGCAAGGCCTGCTGTGGCATTCGCAAGCTAGAGCCGCTGGGCCGCATGCTGGCGGACCGTAGCGCCTGGGTCACCGGCCTGCGCCGCGAGCAATCCAGCAACCGCGCCGACGTGCCTGAGCACGAACTCGACGACAAAGGCCGTGTCAAATTCAACCCCCTGGCCGACTGGACCTGGGGCGATGTGTGGCACTACGTGTCCGTCAACAACGTACCCTACAACCCCTTGCACGACGAGTTCATGCCCAGCATTGGCTGCGCACCCTGCACCCGCGCCATCGCCGTGGGTGAGGACTTCCGCGCCGGCCGCTGGTGGTGGGAAGACGAAAAAGCAAAAGAATGCGGCCTGCATGTCCACGAGGACTCAGCCACACAGGACACGCCCGCCGTGTCGATGATCGGATCGAAAAAGTAAGGTTCTGATAAATGAACGCTCCTGTGAATGTGAACCAATTGCTGGCGGAGGTTGACCACCGCCACCTGGATGCCCTGGAAGAAGAAGCCATCTTCATCCTGCGCGAAGTCGCCGCCACCTTTGAGCGCCCGGCCCTGCTGTTTTCCAGCGGCAAGGACTCATGCGTGGTGTTGCACCTGGCCGAAAAAGCCTTCAAGATGAAAAAGGCCGATGGCAGTTTCGAGGGCAAGCTGCCCTTCCCTCTGCTGCATGTGGACACCGGCCACAACTTCCCCGAGGTCATTGAGTTCCGCGAAAAACGTGTGGCCGAAATGGGTGAGCGTCTGATCGTGGCGCACATGGAAGACTCCATCAAACGTGGCACCGTGCGCCTGGCGTACCCCCTGGAATCGCGCAACGGCCACCAGACGGTGACTCTGCTTGAAGCCATCGAAGACGGCCGCTTTGACTGCCTGATGGGCGGCGCCCGTCGCGACGAGGAAAAGGCGCGTGCCAAGGAACGCATCTTCAGCCACCGCGACAGCTTTGGCCAATGGCAACCCAAAGAGCAGCGCCCCGAACTGTGGAACCTGTTCAACACCCGCATCAAACCAGGCGAGCACTTCCGCGCCTTCCCGATCAGCAACTGGACCGAACTGGACGTGTGGCTCTACATTGCCCGCGAAAACATCCCGCTGCCCAACCTCTACTTCAAGCATTCGCGCCAAGTCATTCGTCGCAAGGGCCTGCTGGTGCCGCTGACCGACGTGACGCCGGCCCTGCCTGGCGAAACCGTTGAAACCGTGGAGGTGCGCTTTCGCACCGTGGGCGACATGACGTGCACCTGTCCGGTCGAAAGCGACGCCACCAACGCCGCCGACATCGTCGCTGAAACGCTGCACGTGACCGTGAGCGAACGTGGCGCCACCCGCATGGACGATCGCACGTCCGAAGCGTCGATGGAACGCCGCAAGAAGGAAGGTTATTTCTGATGAGCACCCCCATGACCGACAACCAACACAAGGCCCTGCGCTTTCTGACCGCCGGTAGCGTGGACGATGGCAAGAGCACCCTGATTGGCCGCCTGCTGTTTGACAGCCGCGCCATCCTGGCCGACCAGCTCGACGCGTTGGAAAAGCGCGCTGCCGGTGCCCCCATCGACCTGTCGCTGCTGACCGATGGCCTGGAAGCCGAGCGCGAACAAGGCATCACCATCGACGTGGCCTATCGCTACTTCGCCACCAAGACGCGCAAGTTCATCATTGCCGACGCCCCCGGCCACGAGCAATACACCCGCAACATGGTGACCGCTGCCGCCGGTTCTGACGCCGCCGTGGTGCTGGTGGACATCACCAAGATCGACTGGAAGGCATCCCCGGTGCCCCTGCTGGCGCAAACCCGCCGTCACAGCCTGCTGGCCCACCTGCTGCGCGTGCCCAACATCGTGTTCGCCATCAACAAGCTCGACGCCATTGATGAAGACACACAAGTCGCGTTTGAAAACGTCGAAGCCTCGCTTCGCGCATTTGCCGCACAGGCCGGCATCGCCATCAAGGGCGTGATCCCCGTGTCGGCCCTGCGCGGCGACAACGTCACCACGCCCAGCGCCAACTGGCCCTGGTATCAGGGCCCGACCCTGCTGCACGTGCTTGAGGAACTGCCCGCCTCGGACGAACGCCATGACGGCGCACTGCTGCAGCCCGTGCAATACGTGACCCGCGAAGGCGAAGGCACGGGCCACCAGCCCCGCACCTTCTGGGGCCGCATTGCCCACGGCACGGTCAAGGCAGGCGACGCTGTGCAAGCCTTCCCCAGTGGCGAAACTGCCGTGGTGGCCGAGGTGCGCTACAACGCCGAAGTGGTCGACCAATGTGAGGCGGGCCAATCGGCTGGCATCGTGCTGGACCGCCAAGTCGACATCTCACGCGGCGACTGGCTGGCAACGCCGGGCGCGATCAAAGCGTCGGACACCTTCACGGCGACACTTGCCTGGCTGGACGCGGAACCAGCCATCGTGGGCAGAAAGTACTGGGTGCGCCACGGCAACCGCTGGGTGCAGGCACGCATCACAGCGATCGACAGCCGCATGGACATCCACACACTGGAAGACCAGGATGCGCATGAACTGGCCGTGAACGAAATAGGTCGTGTTCAAATTCAAACTCAGCAAGCCCTGCCGATTGAGCCCTACCTGGACAACCGCGTGGGCGGGGCCCTGATCGTGGTCGACCCCACCACCAACCGCACCAGCGGCGCGCTGCTGGTCAAAGCAGCGTGAACATGTCAGATCCAAAAGCAACCACTCCCGCCCGCGTCGTATTCATCGGCGCGGGGCCGGGCGAAGCTGACCTGATTACGCTGAGGGGCTCGCGCTTGCTGGCCCAAGCTCAGGTCGTCCTGTTTGACGCCTTGTCTGACGCCTCATTGCAAGAGTTGGCACCGCAAGCGCTTTGGGTGGACGTGGGCAAGCGGGGCTTTTCAGGCCAACCCGGCAGCGACTTCAATGGCCAGACGCGCATCAACCACTTGCTGGTCGAACACGCTTACGCGGTGGGCCGCACCCACGGTGCGCAGGGCCTGGTCGCCCGACTCAAAGGGGGCGACCCCAGCCTGTTCGGCCGACTTGAAGAAGAACTGCACGCCCTGCGCAAATCCGGGGTGAGCAGCGAAGTCGTGCCCGGCGTGACCTCCGCCCTGGCCGCCGCAGCCGCCACACAACGCCCCTTGACCCGCCGCGGCACAGGCCGCAGCGTCAGCTTCACCACTGCCATGACCCGCACCGGCGAGTTGCGGTGCGGCATGGGCCCTGGCCAGCGCTCCGACACCGAAGTGTTCTACATGGCTGGACGCCAACTGGCCCCCTTGCAACAAGGACTGCTTGAAGCGGGCTGGCCGGAAAACACCCCGGTGAGCGTGGTTTCGCGCGCCGGCTGGCCTGACATGCGCCACAGTGTTCACACGGTTGCTGATCTGGATCAAGCCAGCACCACTCATTCCGGGCGCCCCACGCTGGTGATCGTCGGCGCAGGCGCCACTGAACTGCCCGATGAACCCTTGACGCACCTGCCCATTTGCGGAAATGCCACCGCGCAGCCGTAAAATCACCAATTCGACCCAACCTAACAAGAGAACGTCATGACCCACGTCGTCACTGAAGCCTGCATCAAGTGCAAATACACCGATTGCGTGGATGTGTGCCCGGTGGACTGCTTCCGCGAAGGCCCCAACTTTCTTGCCATCGATCCCGATGAATGCATTGATTGCGCGGTGTGTATTCCCGAATGTCCCGTCAACGCCATCGTCCCCGAAGAAGACGTGCCGGGCAACCAGCAGCACTTCATCAAGCTCAACGCCGATCTCGCCAAAGGCTGGCCCAGCATCACCAAACGCAAAGCAGCGCTGCCGGAAGCCGATGAATGGAAAGACAAAACCGACAAGCTGGATCAGCTGATCCGCTGAGCTTGCCGGTGATCGACACCGACACCGTCGTCATCGGGGCTGGCCCCGTCGGCCTGTTCCAGGCGTTTCAACTCGGCCTGCTGGGCTTGAGTACTCACGTGATCGACGTGTTGCCCGAAATCGGGGGCCAGTGCGTAGCGCTGTACCCCGACAAGCCCATCTACGACATCCCCGGTGTGCCCCTGTGCACAGGCCGCGAACTGGCCCAACAACTGCTGGCGCAGGCGCGGCCTTTTCTGCCTGCGGACGACAGTGGTCGCATCAATAATCTGCACCTGAGCGATCAAGTCGCCAGCGTGTCTCAGCGGGCAGACGGCGGCTTTGCGGTCGCCACCGTGCACGGCCTGAACGTTCGCTGCAAGGCCGTGTTCATCGCGGCGGGTGCAGGCGCTTTTGTCCCACGAACCTTGAACGTGCCGGGCCTGAACGACGCCACCCATGTGCCGAGCAATGTCCATCATTACCTGCCCGCCCCACACGCCCTTGATAACACCACGGCAAGCTGGGCCAACCAGGCCGTGATCGTGGCGGGCGGTGGCGACGAAGCCTTGTCAGCCATCATCGCGCTGGACCAAGTCCCGACGGACGCCCGCCCCGCGCTCCTGACCCTGCTGCATCGCCGCGATCAATTTCAGGCCGAACCCGCGCTGGAAGCCCAGGTGCGAGAGCTGATGGCCCAGGGCCGCGTGCAACTGGCACTGGGCATGCCCAGTGGCGCCAGCCTTGAAAACGGCCGCGTGACAGCGCTTCAAGTGCTGGGCCCTGACGAGCAAACCCGCACCTTGCCGCTGGATCAACTGCTGATCCGCCAGGGCCTCAGTCCCAAGCTGGGCCCCTTGACGGGCTGGGGCATGACGCTGGAGCGCAAGCAGGTATCCGTCTCTCCCGACACCTTTGAAAGCTCGATCCCTGGCATCTATGCGGTGGGTGACATCAACACCTACCCCGGCAAAATACGCCTGCTGGTGTGCGGCTTCCACGAAGCCACCTTGGCAGCCCATGCGGCCGCCGCGGCCCTGCGGCCGGACCAACCGCAACACCTGCAATACACCACCACCAGCGCCCTGCTGCACCAGCGACTGGGCTTGATTTGAAGCGTTCAGCATGAGCCAAGCACCGTTGTTCCGTCTGCATCACCCCAGCGGCGTCTGCCCCACGCTGATCGCCCTCCTGAGCTGGACCACTTGCGGCGCTGCGCTGGCCCAGTACCCTTCACAAACCGGCAGCCTGCCCACCGTCACCGTCACGGCACCCAGCCCACGCAGTGGCCAAGCCGACATCACCGGCTTTGGCGACACGCCCGCCTGGCAGTTGCCCATGCAGGCACAGCGCTACACCGACACCGCCCTCAAGAACAGCGGTGTGCAACGGCTGGCCGACCTGACGAGCCGGGACGCCAGCATCAGCGACTCCTACAACGCCCAGGGTTACTGGGACTTCCTGTCCGTGCGCGGCTTTGTCCTGGACAACGCCTACAACTTTCGCCGCGAAGGCCTGCCCATCAACGCTGAAACCAGCATCCCGCTGGACAACAAAGCCGCGGTCGAAGTGCTCAAGGGCACCAGCGGAATGCAGGCTGGCGTGAGCTCGCCGGGCGGACTGGTCAACTTTGTCGTCAAACGCCCGGAAGGGCGCGTTCGCTCGGCCACGCTGGGCCTGACGGGGGGCCGCAGCGTATTGACCTCGGTCGACTTGTCGGACCGCTTCGGCGAGAGCAAGGCCTTGGGGCTGCGCATCAACGCGGCCAACGAGCACCTGAACCCCAGCGCCGAACACGCGCAAGGCGAGCGGCACCTGATCGCCCTAGCGGCCGACCTGCGCGCCCGCCCCGGCACCTTGTTCGAGCTTGAAATCGAACACAGCCACCGCAGCCAGCCCAGCGTCACCGGCTTCAGCTTATTGGGCGACACCCTGCCCTCCGCCAAAAGCATCGACCCCAACACCAACCTCAACCACCAGCCTTGGAGCCTGCCCGTGGTGATGAACGCCACCACCGGCACCGCCCGCTGGACACAAACGCTGACATCCGACTGGACCTTGGTCAGCACCCTGGGCAGCCAACGCCTGACCAGCCAGGACCGCACGGTGTTTCCTTATGGGTGTGCCGCTCTGATCGACCGATTCTGTGCGAATGGCGACTATGACGTCTACGATTTCCGCAGCGAGGGCGAAGTGCGCGTGACCCAGGTGGCCGACCTGACCCTCCAAGGGCGCTTGATGACCGGCAGCGTCCAGCATCAACTGCGCGCAGGCCTGCAGCGCAGCGTTCATCGCACCAGCCTGCCGAATTCGGCGTTCAACCTGATTGGCACGGGCAATGTCTACGACGAGTCGATCCAATTCGCACCTGACCCGTCGCTTGGCACACCCCAGACCAGCCGCCATTCGCGGAACGCGGAGGTCTCCCTCAGCGACCAAATCGCCCTGTCGCCACTCTGGAACGCCTGGCTGGGCCTGCGCCACACTCAGTTGCGACGCGACAGCGCGCTCAATGACGGCAGCAACCCTCAAAGCATTGACCAGCGCTTCACCACGCCGTGGGCCGCTCTGGGCTACACCTTTGCGCCAAAACACCAGGCCTATGCCAGCTGGGGTGAAGGCGTTGAATCCAAGGACGTCCCCAACCTGGGGTACGCCAACAGTGGCCAGGCCTTACCTGCGCAGAAGAGTCGCCAGCTTGAAGCCGGACTCAAGGGGCAAGTGGCCCAATATCAATGGGGCTTGAACTGGTTCCAGACGACACGCCCGCAGACCTCAGTGGATAGCGCGCCCAATTTGCTAGTGATGGACGGGAACGCCCGCCACCGCGGCTTTGAAGGCCAGGTGGAGACACAGATGGGCGCCTGGACACTTGACGCCAGCGCGATGCTGCTGGACGCCGAGCGCCGCCACAGCGCCATCAACCCGGCCCTTAATGGCAAGAAACCCGTCAATGTGCCCGACCACACCGTCAAGTTATCGGCCAGCTACAAAGTCCCCGCAGTGACAGGGCTGACGCTACAAGGCGACGTCATCCACGAAGGACGCCGCATGGTGCTGGACGACAACTCCATTGACATCCCAGCCTGGACGCGGGTGGACGCAGCACTGCGCTACACGCAAGCGTTGCAGCAGAACTCGCTGACGTGGCGGCTGGGCGTCTACAACCTCTTGGACACCCGCGTGTGGCGCGAAGCCCCCAACCAGTTCGGGCACGTTTACCTGTTCCCGATGGCACCACGCACCGTGACGGCATCACTGCAGACCTACTTCTGAATTGGCGTGCAAAAAGCCAGCCCGGCTTGCAAAATGGCTTAAAAAACTGCTATAGTTTCGTTCTCGATTGATCGCTGCAACGCAAACAATCGGTCTATTCCTCGATAGCTCAGTTGGTAGAGCGCCGGACTGTTAATCCGTAGGTCCCTGGTTCGAGCCCAGGTCGAGGAGCCAAATAAGCGAAGCCCTGTACGAAAGTACGGGGCTTTTTGCTTGGTGGGTTCGGAAACCGAACTCTCATCTCACCCCTGCTCTCTCAACGCCACATCCTCATGAGCACCTTGCCCGCCTGCCCTCAGTGCCAGTCCGCCTTCACCTACGAAGACGGCAGCCAGTTCGTCTGCCCCGAGTGCGGTCATGAATGGTCTGCAACCTCTGCTGACGCATCGGCCCCCGATGACACCCGCGTGATCCGCGACGCCAACGGCAATGAGCTCAAGGACGGCGACACCGTCACCGTGATCAAGGACCTGAAGATCAAGGGATCTTCGCTCGTGGTCAAGGTCGGCACCAAAGTGAAGAACATCCGCCTGGCCGAAGGCGACCATGACATCGACTGCAAGATCGACGGAATTGGCGCGATGGGTCTGAAGTCGGAATTCGTGAGGAAGGCCTGACAAGGCACAAGAGAGCTCTCATGAAACCCATTCAAGCGGGCGACCACGCCGAGATCATCGAAGGCGCCCTGGGCACCAAAGGGCCGAACGTGGGCAAAAGGGTTCGCGTTGTGATCCTGCGCGGTGAACACAGTGAACACGGCCGCATCTGGAAGGTCGAGGGCGACGGCCTGATCAGCGAATATGGCGCTGTGGGCACGACGGTGGACTGTGCTCAGTCCTGGCTAAGGAAGATCGAGCCGCCTGAAGAAACTTCTGAGGACGGTGCCAAGAAAGAAGTTGAGGCGCCACTGGCGCAATGATCCCCTATCGTGGCGAGATCGGCGGATGGACATCAAGGCCGCCAGCATGGTCGGTCGCTCCGGCGATCTTCAATCGGATGCGCTCAATTGCGTGTACCGGCTCCAGGCCTTTCGGACAAACCTCGGCGCAATTCATGATCGTGCGACAGCGGAAGAGCCTGTAGGGATCATTGTTCAGGTCGTCGAGCCGCTCCTTGGTTGCACGGTCCCGGCTGTCGAAGATGAAACGATAGGCCTGAATCAGGCCGGCGGGGCCGACGAATTTGTCCGGGTTCCACCAATACGATGGGCATTGGCCACTGCAGCAGCCGCACAGGATGCACTCATATGCGCCGTTCAGCTTGTCACGCTCGGCCGGGGACTGCAGGCGTTCTTTTTCGGGTGGCGGCTCAGGATTGTCCAGATACGGCTTGATCGAGTGGTACTGCTTGAAGAATCGCGTCATGTCGACGATGAGATCGCGAATGATCGGAAAGCCCGGCAGCGGATGAATGACCACCGGCTCACGCAACTGGCTCGTGCGCGTGATGCACGCCAAGCCGTTCCTGCCATTGATGTTCATGGCGTCGGAGCCGCAGACGCCTTCGCGGCACGACTTCCGAAACGACAGGGTGTTGTCCTGCGCCTTGATCCGCAGCAGCACATCCAGAAGCATGTGGTCAGTCGGGACGAGCTCGATTTCATAGTCCTGTAGGTAGGGCTTATCGTCGCGTTCCGGGTCATAGCGTGAGATCGAAAGCTTCATGGGAACTCCGATTGTTCGTTGACCATGCGAATAGCGCTTGGGCTTCAGACTTGTAGTCGCACCAGGATCCACAGTAGCCAGATGCCCAGGCCCAGCAGACTGAGGGCCACCGCGGCGAGCAGCCAACCGCAGAGCCGTGCGGGTTTGGCGTAGTCGAGTAGTACATCCCGCAGGCCGACCCACATGTGGCCAAGTAGCGCCGCAAAGAACACCAGGAAGGCAACCGAGGTGCTCGGTCGAGCCAGCCAGGCGTGCCATTGAGGAAAGGCTTGCAGGGGCTGCCGCTCGAAGGAATAGAGCAGAAACAGGACGAACAGCAGCATGTAGAGCGCACTCACGCGTTGCACCCACCAAGCCTTCATGCCCGTCAACCGAATGCTCACCATATGACCCCGGCCGCGAGCACTGCCACGACGATGCCGGCCACGTTCACGAACCAGGCACTGCGACGCGCTACCCGCATCGGCGAACCGATGTCGAAATCACTCAGCAGATGGCGCCCGCCGGAGAGGATGTGCTGGGCGAGCGCCCAGACGATGATCACCGTCAGCGCCTTCACCGGAAACTGCTCGAAGAGCGCAATCACCTGAGCGAAACCGACGGCATCGCGCAGCGACAGTCCGAGCAGGTAAACGACCGCGGGAACACTCGTCGCAAGGAGGACGCCGCTGATCCGATGGCCGATGGAGGTCAGTGCACCGACGGGCATCTGAATGCGCATCAGGTTAAGAAAGACCGGGCGCGCCGGATCCAGGTGATCCTGCGCAGCGCCGGTGAGTGTTTGATCTGGCCGCGGCTTCATTGGCACTTTCGCAGCTAAGCAAGACTGTCAGTGTGCGTTCAAGTTCGACCGGGAGAAAGCAATGCCGGACCCGTGCGCAAGGTTTTCCGGCTCACCACGGCGGCCTGCCTCAGATCACACCTTGCGCCAACATGGCGTCGGCCACCTTGACGAAGCCCGCGACGTTGGCGCCATTGACGTAGCTGATGGTGCCATCGGCGCGTTGGCCATGTTGCAAGCAGGCGCTGTGGATGCTGCTCATGATGACCTGCAAACGGGCATCGACTTCTTCACGGGGCCATGAAATGCGCATCGCGTTCTGGCTCATTTCCAGACCGGACGTGGCCACACCACCCGCGTTGCTGGCCTTGCCCGGCGCGTACAGCACGCCAGCGGCTTCGAACAGCTTGGCTGCTTCGATGGTCGAGGGCATGTTCGCACCTTCGGCCACGCAGCTCACACCGTTGCGGATGAGGGTGTGGGCATCGTTCTCGTCCAACTCGTTTTGCGTCGCACACGGCAGCGCCACGTCGACCGGCACATGCCAAGGGCGCATAAGAGACGCTTCAAGCAGCGATGTTTGAGGCGTTTTTCCATTGTGGGTCGGTAACCGAACCTCAAGGTGGTGTGCGCATCACGGCCCCAAGATGATGGCAATCTGCAAAGTAGCTATGCCGCATCTCGAAGGTCGAGTCGGCCTGGGTTCATCACTAGGACAAAGGATGGGATGAAATCCTACCCTGATGCAAAGGCTCGTCGAAGTGGCCGGCAGCAGTTCGCCTGGACGCTCCGGCTTACCTCAAGGCTTTCCCATGATCGACTCAAATCTGAAGCGACGTTCGACATCGTCCAGACATCACTATGCGGGTCATGCACGTGCCAAACGGCTGACAAAAAGAATCGCAGTTAATCCTAAGAGAGCCAGCACGCCAGAACTTGGCTCAGGGACTGGCGAACTCAACTTCCATGTTGGGAAATGGGCGATATCTCCTACAAAAGTAGGAATTTCCGTCAGATATGAGTCGCTCCTCGCCGTCACCCGTGAAGAGCTTCAACGCATTGGCCCGCACGAGCGCGTTCACGTTGAGCAATACGAACGATGGGGGCTGCTATTCTTCATTGCCTATGGGGCATCAAGCCTATGGCAACTCCTTCACGGTCGTAGCCCCTACTGGCACAACCATTTTGAAGTCCAGGCTCGCCAGCGAAGCGCCGAGGCACATTGCACGACTGCCGACGCCTGACCCTCCCCTGCCAAACGTTGGGTGTCGCATGGAGAGAATCATGACGATCATGTTGAAACGAGCTTATGACCTGGCGACCCAAACTGACGGTGAGCGGATTCTTGTCGATCGACTCTGGCCGCGTGGATTAACCAAGGCCAAAGCCAAGATCGACCTTTGGCTCAAAGAGGTCGCGCCATCGACCGAACTTCGCCAGTGGTTCGGGCATGACCCAGAGAAATGGCTGGAGTTCAAAAAAAAGTATCGCGCTGAGCTGAAAGGAAATCCTGCATTGTCAGAGCTTCAAGCGATTTCGCGCCAAAAAGACATCACCCTTGTTTATGCGGCTCGGGATCAGTTACACAATGAGGCGGTGGTGCTCAAGCAGATCCTGGATCGCAGCGCCTAAGCATTCATTCAAGCCCGGCTTAATTCATTCGTTTGGCAAAGCAGGACACGCCCGCCCTTCCCCCTGATCAAAGAACTCAGTCGGCGCTGGCATCGGGGCCATGCTTTACAATGAATCGCCCCGGGTTTTGAGGAGGCTCCAACCTTTGAGAAGATGGATCCATGAAGAAGTCAAACAAGTTCTCACCTGAGGTCCGTGAGCGTGCTGTGCGCATGGTGCAAGAGCACCGAGGGGAATACC